>CBDCBL010000010.1:0-1406727 GCA_965214245.1 Acidobacteriota bacterium | reverse complement strand
CGCCGTTGTCGTGCTCGCCGTGCTGCTCGCGGGCTGCCAGGTCACGTTCCGACGTCAGCCGATCCAACCCCTCGACAACGACCGCAACTACGACATCGCGGTAGAGCCCTGCTGGGACGCGTCCCGCCAGGTGGTCGCCGACTTTGCCAATGGCGTCGAAAAGGAGAGCTGGGAGCCGGAGAACGACACCGGCCTGCTGGTTACGGAGTTCGCCGTTTTCTCCGACACCGGAGACGACGACTTCAAACACCTAAAGAAGGTTTCCTATTCCCAGGGAGCGCCGTTCATCGGCGGGCGCTACCAGATCACCCTGACCACGCGCCTGATCCGCGGCGCACGCTGCAAGGTTCGCGTCGTCGCCCGCATCGAGGGCTACATGGGTGAGGACTACGGGTATCAGACTCTGCGGTCGAACGGAGTGCTGGAGCAGGAGATCTTCGACCGCATCAGCTCGCAGCTCGGTGTCACCCCCGCCGACGGCGCACCGCGGTAAGCATTTCTAGAAGTCGCGTTTCGCCAGGGGGCTCTTCGTAGGTGGGCTAGTAGCTGGGCGGTAGTTGGTTCATTTTTTTTGATTTCCCACCTCCCGCCCCCGACCTGTCGCTGCCTACAGCAGCTCCCGGCCCACTGGGCGCACAGGTGTCGGTTTGGCGCCGATCACACAAGCGCCACCCCTGTTCCTGTGGGAAAAGTGGGCAAGAGTGACGCGGAACGCGGCGCTCGGAGGGGGTGGGTGGCGGGTATTCAAACAAACCCGCCGCGTTCCCCCGATACATCTGCCTGCGGCGCTCAGAACCGGATGCCTATCCCGATGCTCCAGAGCACCTGCGTCGAAACAGGCGGCGCGATGGCCGGCACACCCGTGATAGCACGACCGCGCGTCAAACCGGCGGCGTCGACATCCGACCGCAGGCCCTTGACGTCGGCGCGTACAAACAGCGGTCCGGACACCGCCACGTCGACACCCCCACCGAACAGGAAGCCGGCGTTCGTCTGGCTGTCTTCTTCTCCGGAACTGAACACACCCGCGAAGCCACCCAGCAGGAACGGCGTGATGCGGGCGTCCACGAGATCGATGCGGGCGCTGACCGACAGATACGACTGCGAGTAGTCAGCGAAGAAGAACTCGGTAAGCTGCTGGCCGTTCGGGTCGGTCAGCAGCGCGTTGATCCCCGGTTCGCCTTGACCGAACTCCACCTCGGCACCGAGCCGCCACCAGAGCCTCGCGGAGCCGCGCACGTTGAACATCGTGGCGCTGCCGGTCTCGAATCCGGTGGTGAAAAAAATGTTGTCGACACCACCCACCGGTGTGGCTCCGGACATCTGCCCAACGCCGCCGCCGATCTGCCACTTGTAGGGCAGCGGATCATCGGTGCTGTTCGCCGACTGCACCATCTCCTGCGTTTCGGCCTCAACCTGAGATTCTTCGCTCTGCTGAGCCCACACCGGGCCCACCAACAGGAGGCCTCCCGTCAATAGAAATGCCGTGATCAAACGAGCCGCGCCCCTCATGAAACCTCCAAGTCCACACCGTCCACGGTCACGCCGGCCGTCACATCAATCGCGCGATCCAGAAAACCTGGCAAGAAAGTGAAGCCCGCCCCGGGATCGCCGATGGCGTAGATGCCGCCGAAGTCGTCGAGGTCGAGGCCGTTTGTGGCGAGTGGCTGCACACGCATCACGTAACGTCCGGGCGGCAGCCCCTGGATCGAATAGGAGCCGTCGGGAAGCGTGAGCGTCCCGACCAGCAGCTGATCGATCGGATCGAACACCACCACGTGGGCGCCGAAGACTCCGAGACCCGCTTCGCCGGTGATGCGTCCCGAGATCCCACCCAGCGAGGTATCGTCCGGATACATGGTGGAAACTCCGGCAATGTCGTCGTCGATGAGGACTCGAGCGGTCTCCCCCGGTCCGCGGGCGATCGCGAACATCACGGCGCTGGTCTCGTCGACCTCGACCGAGCCGAAACCACCGCTTGTCAGGCCCACCGGCGAGTTGTCGAGGCCGAGTGCGTGACCGAGCTCCTTGGTCAGAACCGTCTGCAGGTCGAGGCCGATGTCGCCGCCGTCGGTATTGAACTGGAAGCGGCGATTATTGACCAGGATATCGGCCTCGAGGATCGTCCCGTCGACGTCGGTGAACAGAAACGTCCGGGCTACCAAGCTGTCGAAGTCGAGAACAGGGTCGTCGGAAAACTCGATGGCATTGATGCCGTCCAGCAATCCGGCCTGAGCGGCGCCCTCGCCGCCGTACCGCATCCTCGCCGTGCTCGTGGCTACGTCGCTCCAGGCGCCCATGGCGTCCTCGATTGCGTCGACCTGATCGTCTACCGGCAGATCATCACTCAGGCGTTCCGAGCCGATGAAGACCACCGGAAAGGAAGACGCAGCCCAACGTGCGATCAGAGGTTCGCCGTCGCTGAAGCTCAGCGTCAATGGCACGTAGGCCGAAACCGGAGCGACGAGCACAACGACAGCCGCCGCCACGAACAGCGCCCGGTCACCGCGGGAGAGGCGGCTCATTGTCCACCCTCCATCAAGCTGCCGAGCAGCTCCGGAATACCGCGCGGCTCGCCGGCAACGGCGTAGGGGCCGGGCTCGAGATCAACCAGAGTCGCGCCGCCCGAGGAGCTCGGCCAGGCTATCCGCACGCCGGCGGGTAGCGACGTATCGATGCCGCTCTGATTCGCGGCCCAGGCCCAGCTTACCCGGGGTTCAGAGCTGGGAGAAAACCGCCACACGCCCTGGAACATGCCCGTGGGATGCAATCCCGCCGCGTCGGCGTAGAGGAACACGAGCACTTCCTCCCCGACCGTGAACGACGGGGTGCCGCGAACGATGAGCTCGACGTTGCCGTAGGTGCCACCCGGAGTCAGGATCGTGAGCGTAGCCTCACCCGCACCCTTGAACGATTGCTGCACGGCGAGGGTTGTTGACGTCTGGATGGTGCCGCCGAGAAAAGCCGATTGGCTGGACACCACGGTACCGATGGCAACGACGTCCGACGTGGTCTGCAACGTCTCCAGCGACAGCCGCGCCAGTAACCCGGCGGCCGGCGCCACCGAAGAGGTCAGCGCCAATGCCATCGTCGTCGAAGCTACGATTGCGAAGTGACCACTGCGGCTGCCGCGAATTGAACTCATCTTGTCGCTATTGACCGTAGTAGCCAGGTTTCGAGCGCGCGTCGCCGCGATCCGTACGGACCTCGATCTCCCGCCACTCACCGGGCCCAGCCGGCGAATCCGGCCTGTAGCCCAACGAATACTGGCTGCGTAGCTCGGCAGCGATCTCGTCATATGCTCTGTCTAGCTCCCCCAAGGAGTCAAGGATGAAAGCGCGTCCGCCCGTTCCGTCGGAATACGCGCGCATCGAAACCTCACCCCGGTTCATGGTGTCGAATCCGCGGCTGCGCGGCCCGCCGAAACTCTCGAAAATGCCGATGGTGTACAGCCGTACGTCTTGTGTCTGTGCGTACTCGATCGCCTGCCCCTCGGTCACCGATTGCACCGTGTCGAAGCCGTCCGAAAGGATGATGAGCGCCCGGCGCTCCGCCCGGCCGGCAAGCAGGTCCGAGCCCTCGACGATCGCGAGATTCAGCGACGTCGCGCCGCGCGGCTCCAATTGCTCAATCGCTTCGCGGAGCCTGGCGTGGTTCGGCGTGAGGTCCTGGTACAAACGCGGGAAGGCGTCGAACCCCATCACGAACGCCGCGTCTTGCTCTGTGACGTGTTCCAGGAAGGCGCTGGCGCCCTGTTTGGCGCGCTCCATCTTGGCACCTTCCATGCTCCCGGAAGTGTCGATCATCATGCCGATGACCACCGGCCGCGGCTCGCTGTCGAAATAGAGGATCTGCTGCCGCCTACCGTTCTCGTAGACCTCGAAGTCCTCGAGGTTCATGTCCGGGACGTAGACACCGCGATTGTCGGTAACACTGACGTACAGCGGCACCACGTCGACTTCGGCGCGGAACACCGCGCTCTCGAGGTCCCGGGTCAGGACCGTCTCTTCGGTTTGCTGGCCATTGGTGTCGGTGGCGAGAACCCGAATCAAGCGACGTGCGAACGTGGCACCCGCGTCCCACGTGACTTCCCAAGGCGGCTCGGTTCGGGAACCGATCTCGACGTCATCAACGAAGAACTTGACGTCGACGATCGAGGCGCCGGAGGCCGCGGAAATTACCGCCACGATCGTCGTCATGCCGTCGACGAACGAACCCTCTTCCGGGGAATCGATGCGCACCGCAGGACGGGCCGCTTGCTGCTGCGCAGCGGCGTCGACCGAGATCAAGAGTGCGAGCGCCAGCAGAGCCGACGTGCGTTGCGAGGGCCGCGACATCACCATGCCTCCTCGAGGTAACCGCGCCCCCGACGCTCGTGATCGGCACGGCGCAGTAAGGCGCTGACTCGAATGGCTGGGAGCGGAGGAACGAGATTTGAGATTATCACGCTGCTTACGAGCTCGACAAACCACAGCAACGCCCATTGCGGATGGCAGGCGTCGTGCCAGCGACCGCTGCGCGGGCAGCAGGCCATCAAGCCTCCTCGTCGCGGAACGAATGGATCGTCAGGCCGGCGATCACCTTGGGTGAGAAGTTGGTGGATTTGTGCGGCAGCACATCTCCCGCCGCCACCACGCGCTGCACGTCGGTCACCTGCAGCGGATTGAGCAGGAACGCCGCGCCCTTCGATCCGTCGGCGACCAGGGCGATGGATTCGGCCACGTCGTTGTTGTAGTCGATGACGCCGTGATCGTCGGTTTGACTGCCTAGCGCCGTGCCCAACAACGGCTCGAGCACCAGGCTGTGCAGCACGGGCACGTCGAGCGTGCGCCAGCTCTCCGGCACGTCGGCGGGCCATGCTGTCCCCGACAGGCTGCCCCGCGGCGCCCGCAGCAAATCGCCGCGCAAGCCGCCGGCAGCACGGCGCACTACGGCGATCGCGTGGTCGGAACCGGCGCCGGCAAGCGCCTCCGCGACGGCACGGGCCAGCGCCACCGGTGTGGCGTCAACGGCCAGGGGCTCGATCGCCAGCCCGGCGCGCCGCCACGCCGTGTCGTGCTCGTCATCCGGAACCGCCTCTGTTAACCGGTGCGTCGGTAGGATGCGCAAGCCCGGCGACGCTGCCGAAACCATCGCCGCCATCACCCATGCCGCGGCATCGTCCGGATCGGACCCCCGACTCTGCCAGTGCTGCAACGCTGCCGTGTAACGATGATGCCCGTCGGCAATGAAGCCGCCGGCTCCGGCCAGCGATTCCTGCAACGCGGCAACCTGATCGTCGCCCGGCCAGTGCCACAGAGCGTTGTGGTTGGCAGCCTCGTCGACGGCACACAACATCGGCGGCACAACGGAGGCCTCGCGAACCGCGGCGTCGATGGAGCCGTCCGGATCGTCGTAGATGACCAGAATCAGGCCGAGGTCGGCACCGACGAGCTCGCGCAAGTTGCTGCGCTCGCCCACGGTGCCCGGATACGTATGCTCGTGCGGCTTCAGGGGGCCGGTGGCGAACGGCGTCAGGCGAAGCTTGGAGATGAACGCCCAGCGCTCGTGGCGCTCTCCACCCGCAGTCGAGGAAGAGCGTTGCCGGTAGGGGTAGACGCCGGCCGGATCAGTCGCCAAAACGCCCTCGTCACGCCATTGCTGCAGCGTCCGCCGCGCCATTTCGTGGGCCGGGGCGTCCTCCGGGCGCGGCTTGATCAGCCGCACCACGTTGTGCGCGTGGCGAGCGTAGCGTTCGTCGCGGCCGGCATCGCCGAATTGGTCGTACGGCAATGATACCCGGCGATCGAGCGCCTCGGTATCGATATAGCGAAGGGCCTGAAAAGGTGCGATATCCACAGTGTGGGCGAATATACTACGCTCGCCTACCTTCCCACCGACGCCCCTTTTCCGCACATGGTCTTTCTGGAGCTCATCGAGAAGAAGAAGGGCGGGGCGGCGCTGAGCGTCGAGGAGATGAGCTGGCTGGTCGACGCCTATGTCGCCGGTGAAATCGCCGACTTTCAGATGGCCGCCTGGCTGATGGCAGTTCGCTGGCAGGGGCTCTCGCACGAAGAAACCGCGGCCTTGACCCGCGCCATGACGACCTCCGGCGCCACCTTCGACTTCGCTGACATCCCCGGCCCGAAGGTCGACAAGCACAGTACCGGCGGCGTCGGCGACAAGGTGAGCCTGATCCTGGCGCCACTGGCCGCCGCCTGCGGCTGCGTGGTGCCGATGGTCTCGGGGCGAGGGCTCGGGCACACCGGCGGAACGCTCGACAAGCTGGAAGCAATACCCGGGTTCCGCACCGATCTGACGGCCGCTGCATTTCGCGCCCAGCTGGCCGATATCGGCGTCGCCATGGGAGCGCAAACCGAGGATCTCGTACCCGCCGATCGACGCTTGTACGAGCTGCGCTCGCTGACCGCCACCGTCGACGAACCCGGGCTGATCACCGCCAGCATCTTGAGCAAGAAAATCGCCGAAGGCACCGAGGTGCTCGTGCTGGACGTGAAGACCGGCAGCGGCGCGTTCATGCAGCGACTCGAAGACGCGCATCACCTTGCGGACCGCCTGCATAGCGTCGCCACGCTGTCCGGGTTACGCTGCTCCGTGCTGATTACCGACATGGACCAGCCCCTCGGCATGGCGGTGGGCAACGCCCTGGAGGTCGCCGAGGCGCTCGACGTGCTGGCGCGGCGCGACTCAGGGTTCGCCGGCTCGGCGGACCTCGAATCGCTGAGCATCGAGCTCACGGCGGAAATACTGACGCTCGCGGGCCTGGCTCGCGACGCCCAAGCTGCCCGTGACACCGTTGTCGCGGCGCTCGACGACGGCTCGGCGTTGCAGCGGTTTGCTGCCATGGTCGAGCATCAAGGTGGAGACCCACGCATCGTCGATGCTACCGGGCTCTTGCCGCAGGCAGCGCAGTCGGTGGACCTGACGGCTGCCGCGGATGGTTACGTGACACGCCTCGATGCCCGGCTCATCGGCGAAGCCGGACGGGCACTCGGCGCCGGCCGCACTACCCGCGAAACACCGCTCGATCCGGGCGCCGGCCTGCGTCTGCATGTAAAGCGTGGCCAGGCGATTGCTCGCGACGAGACGTGGGCGACCCTGTACCATGGGCCGGGCGCCGATCTCGATCGCGCCGTAGCGAAGCTCGAGGCGGCATTCTCGCTGAGCCCTGACAAGCCCGTGGAGATCCACTTGGTCAAAGAGCGCCGCCCATGATCGGTCTTCTCGGCCTCTTGATCCTGTACGGCGCCGCCTACGCGCTCTCGGAGAACCGCAAGGCGGTGTCGTGGCGCCTGATAGCCTGGGGCATCGGGCTGCAGATCATCTTCGCGTTCATCATCCTGCGCACCTCGTGGGGACAGGACGCGTTTCGCGGCATCGGCGACGCGGTGCAGCAGCTACTCGCCTATGCCGACCGGGGATCGACCTTCGTGTTCGGGCAAGCGGCCGACCCCGGCGGCAACCTCGGCTACGTATTCGCCTTCCGCGTGCTGCCGATCGTTATTTTCATTTCGTCGTTTTTCAGCGTCCTCTACTACATGGGGGTGATGCAGCGCCTCGTGCTGCTGATGGCCAAGGGGATGCACCGGCTGATGGGCGTATCAGGATCGGAGTCGCTGGCCGCCGCGGCCAACGTCTTCATGGGGCAGACAGAGGCCCCGATTATCGTCGCGCCCTACATTGCGGCGATGACGAAGTCCGAGCTCATGGCCCTCATGACGAGCGGCATGGCGACGGTGTCCGGCGCGGTGCTGGCCTCCTACGTCGCGCTCGGCGTGCGCGCCGAGTACCTGCTGACCGCCAGCGTCATGGCGGCACCGGCTTCGTTGGTGATGGCGAAGTTGCTCGTTCCTGAAACGGAGGAGTCCAAAACTGCCGGGGATGTGACGATCGACGTGGAGGCGGAGGACGTCAACATCATCGACGCAGCGGCGCGCGGCGCCGGCAAGGGCATCACACTGGCGCTCAACATCGGCGCCATGCTGATCGCCTTCATCGCCCTGATTTATCTGATCGACGGGATCTTGGGTTACATCGGCGGGGCGTTCGCCAGCCTCCAAGAGCTGCTTGTGCTGCTGGCGATCGTCGCGGCCATTGTTGCGGCGTTCGTGTTCGGTTGGAGTCCCAGTGAACGGGGCCGGCGCGCTGCCCTGGCCGGCGGCGCCGCCGGGATCCTGGTCGCCGTAGCGGTGTTCCTGCTCCACGGTCCGGGGGCGATCAGTTTGGGACTGCGCCCCATCCTGGCGACGGTCTTCGCGCCGCTCGCCTATGTCATGGGTGTTCCGTGGCAAGACACCGGCATGGTCGGCGAGCTCATCGGCATCAAGCTCATGCTCAACGAGTTCGTCGCCTACACCGAGCTCTCCGGCCTCCTGGAGAACGAGGCTCTCGACCCGAAATCGGAGCTCATCGTCTCCTACGCTCTGTGCGGCTTCGCCAACTTTTCGTCCATCGGCATCCAGATCGGCGGCATCGGCGCCCTCTCCCCGAGTCGGCGCAGCGATCTGGCGCGCCTCGGCCTGCGCGCCGTGCTGGGCGGCATGTTTGCGTCGTTCACGGTGGCAACGCTCGCCGGCCTGCTGAGCAGTTTCTAGTGTCCTGAGGCCAGAAGCTCGTCATGCGCTCCCTACCGGCCACCGACTACGCCGCGCGACTGAAAGCCGCAGCTCGCATCATCCGTGAGCACGCTGCGGAAAGGCCCGGCATCGGCCTCATCCTCGGATCCGGGCTGGGTGCCTTCGCCGACACGCTCGGCGAAGCCACCCGTGTTCCCTACAGCGAGATCCCTTGCTGGCCGGACTCTACCGTCGAAGGCCATGCCGGCCGACTCGTCATCGGCGAGTGCGAGGGCGCCGCGGTGGCCGTGATGCAGGGCCGTGTGCATCTTTACGAAGGCTACGAGCCATCGGAAGTGGTCTTCCCTACCCGCTTGTTGTCGCTTCTGGGTTGCCACTCGCTCGTCGTCAGCAACGCTGCCGGCGCCATCAACCGCGAGTTCTCCCCCGGCGATCTCATGCTGATCCGCGACCATCTGAACTTCCAAGGGACCAACGCGTGCATCGGCGCCAACCTCAACGATCTCGGCCCGCGCTTCCACGACATGACTTACGCCTACGACCGCGAGTACCGGGGCCTCGCCTGGCAGGCCGCCGAAGGGCTAGGCATCGACCTGCGCGAAGGCGTTTATGCCGCCATGCTCGGGCCCTCGTACGAAACGCCAGCCGAAATCACCATGCTCGAGCGCGCCGGCGCCGACGCCGTGGGCATGTCCACGGTCCCTGAAGTAACCGCCGCGCGTCACGCCGGCATGCGGGTGGTTGGCATATCCTGCATGAGCAACATGGCCGCGGGGGTTCTCGACGAGCCCCTCGACCACAACGAGGTCATGGAAACAGCGGAGCGGGTTCGCGGTAGCTTCGGGGGTTTGATCCGCGAGCTGGTGCGGTCGATCCACGACAAGCAAGACACGTAGCCGAGTACTGGCGGCGAGAGGAACGATGTCCAACGACAAACCGCTGTACGAGCTTGCAGATCTCGAGGAGGACGCGCGCCGGCTGATTCGTGCGGCGATGGAAGCGCGGCATAACGCCTACACGCCGTACTCCGACTTCGCGGTGGGGGCCGCGCTGCGTGACGGCGGCGGCGCGATACATTCGGGGAGCAACGTCGAGATATCTTCGTACGGGCTGACGTTGTGCGCCGAGCGCGTCGCACTGTTCGCTGCCTGGGGCGCCGGTGTGCGGCGGTGCACGGCGCTGGCCGTGGTCGGACCGGGATCCGGTGGCGCGCCGACGCCTCCCTGCGGCGCCTGCCGACAGGTGATCTGGGACCTGGCGGGAGAAGCGACCGTCTACCTGGCCACTCTCGACGGCAAGGTGCAGATATGGACGGCATCCGAGCTGCTGCCGGGGCCGTTCGGGCTGGCCAACCTCGGCGCACACGGTGGAGGATCATGAGCATGAGAAGCCCGTTTCGCCGCGACAAAACCGCGCTGCTCATCGCCGCCCTGCTCGCCTGCGGCTGTAGCCCGTCGACGCCGCCCGAAGCCCCGACAGTGGCAGCGCCCGCAACGCCGGCGCAAGGTAGCGGGCGGGAGGCGGTGGATCTGCTGGTATTCGGCGGCACCGTTTTGACCATGGACGCCGAGCGCAATGTCTACATCAACGGTGCGGTGGCGGTGCGCGGCAACGAAATCGTCGCGGTGGGCCCGGCCGCCGTGCTCGGCAATCGGTACGACGCACACGAGACCATCCGGCCGCAACCCCACGACATCGTGCTGCCCGGGCTGGTGAACGGGCACAGCCACGCCGCCATGACGTTGCTGCGCGGCGTCGCCGACGACATGCGCCTCATGGATTGGCTGGAGAATTACATCTTTCCGGTGGAGTCGGCGCTGGTCGATCCGGACTTCGTGCGCACCGGAACCGAGCTCGCGGCGCTCGAAATGATCCGCAGCGGTACGACGACGTTCGCCGACATGTATTACTTCGAGGATGACGTCGCCTGGGTAACGCGCGACGCCGGTCTGCGCGGCGTGCTGGGTGAGACCATCCTCGACTTTCCGACCCCGGATTCGGCCAACGTCGATGAGGCGCTCGCCTACACCGAGGAGTTCTTGGCGCGTTGGGCCAACCACCCCCGCGTCACCCCGGCGGTCGCGCCGCACGCCGCCTACACGTGCAGCCCCGAGACCCTGCGCCGCGCCGCCGAACTGGCCCGGCGCTACGACGCGCCGATCCTGATCCACCTGGCCGAGACCCGCGACGAGCTTGACGAAATACGCGCCGACTACGGTCGAACCCCCGTCGGCCACCTCGCCAGCCTGAATTTCTTGGGTCCCGACGTAATCGGCGCCCATTCGATCTGGGTCGACGCCGACGACATCGCGACGCTGGCGATCCACGGAGTTGGAGTGGTGCACAACCCGGAGAGCAACATGAAGCTGGCCTCCGGAACGATGCCGATCGCAGCGCTGCGCGGCGCCGGCGTCATGATAGGTCTCGGCACCGATGGGGCCGCCAGCAACAATGACCTCGACATGTTCGGAGCAATGTTCAGCGCGGCGCTGCTGCACAAGCACATGAACGGCGATCCAACAGCGATGCCGGCAGCCGAGGTGGTGGCGATCGCCACCATTGGAAGTGCCCGTGCACTGGGGCTCGGCGACAACATCGGCTCCCTTGAGCCCGGCAAACGCGCCGATCTCATCGTTGTCGACGGCAGCAGTATCAACCTTGTGCCGCAGTACGATCCGTACTCCCATCTGGTCTACGCGGCACGCGGCAGCGACGTCTCGACGACCGTCGTGGACGGTCGCGTTCTGTATCGCGACGGCCGCTTCCTGACGCTCGATCGAGACCGCATCGAGGCAGCGGCGCGGCAGATCGGGGCTCGGGCTCAAGAGGTGGTCTCGGCGCGGCGGTAGTTCTATGTGGGGTGGTTGCTGGGCGGGGCGGGCGCCCCAGCCCGTTCCCAGTGCTTGACACGCAGCGGGGCCAGTACCAGCATCCCCCCATCCTTTCGACCCGAGCTCGCGCCCATGTCCGATCGCACAACCCAGCCGCTGCGTGGTGCCGATCTTCGTAATCTCGTGCGGCAAACGGTGCACCGCCTGCGCGCCCGCGGTGAGATATCGCAGGGGTCGGCGGGCGGGCTGTTGCCGACGGTTTCCACCAAGGGCCGGCCGACGATCATCGCCGACGACGTCGATGCCGCGACGGGTCATCGCTTACAGGTGCCGGCGGACGCTCTGATCACGCCGGCGGCACGCGACCGGGCCAAGGAGCTCGGCATCGAGATCGCCAGCACTCCGCCGGGCGCCGGCGAGGCGCCCCTCGGGTCCGAAGAAGAAGCGTTGATCGAACGGCTCGCCAGGCAATTGGCCGCGGATCTCGGAGGCCAGACTGAAGAGGAGATAGCCTGCTGGTGCCGCACCGACTGCCTGACCAAGTGCGCCGACCGAGTCGCGGTAATCGCCAACGCCGGTGCCGACCGGATCGGCCTGGACGTAGCGACCCCGCCCACCAGCGACGTGATTGCGCGGTTGATCGACCACACCGTGCTGAAACCGCAGGCCACGGAGGCCGACATCGTGCGGACCTGCCGCGAGGCCGTCGACTACGGCTTCGCCAGCGTCTGTGTGAACCCCTACTACGTACCGCTGGTCGCCGACATGGTGCGGGGCAGCCGCGTCCTGACGTGTACGGTGGTGGGCTTTCCGCTAGGCGCCAACATGCCGGAGACCAAGGCGTTCGAGACGCGGCGCGCCGTGCAGGACGGGGCCCAGGAAATCGACATGGTCATCAACATCGGAGCGTTGAAATCGGCGCGTTTCGACTGGGTGCGCCACGACATACAGCAGGTGGTCGAAGCCAGCCACGGCGGCGGCGCTATCGTCAAGGTGATTTTCGAGACCGCTCTGTTGACCGACGAGGAAAAAATCATCGCCTGCGAGATCTCACGTGATGCCGGCGCCGAGTACGTGAAGACGTCGACTGGCTTAGGTCCCGGTGGCGCGACCACCGACGACGTCGCCTTGATGTGCTGCGTAGTCGGCAAGAAAATGGGCGTCAAAGCGGCGGGTGGCATCGGCGACCGCCAGGCCGCGGCTCAGATGATCGCCGCGGGCGCCACCCGAATCGGCGCCAGCGCCGGCGTCAAGATCACCCGAGGACTCTAGTGTGCCGTCCCCAGAATAGCTTGACACTTGTAGCGAGCGGGACGGGGCGAGTCCGCGGAGAGGCGACGACGGCGATGTCTGCACATCGTCGAGGAGCCACGACAAAGGAATCGCCCCGTCCCGCCCCTACCCTGCGGGCAGAGGGCAAGTGTCAAGCTATTCTGGGGACGGCACACTAACGATTGTCGCAACACTCGAACTGGAGACAACATGTCTGACGAGGTCTACTGCATCCATCACGAGAAAAACGGTCCGGCCATCACCGGCAACGTGCCATTCCGCGGCGAACTGAAGGAACAAGTGCTCGCCAACATCTGCCAGGACGCCTGGAACGAGTGGCTCGAAGAACAGATCAAGATCATCAACGATCTGGCGCTCAACCTTGGCGATCCCCGCAGCCACGACATCATCGAGCAGCGCGCCAAGGAGTTCTTCGGCTTTGAAGGTGAAGGCTACGAAAGCGTCGAGCCGGAGGAGGCGCCCCAGTAACTAGATCGCGAAGCGATTCAGGAAATCCAGGTACCGGTTCAAGACCAGGAAGTTGTCGGTAACCATCAGCAACCCCATCGCGATCAGCAACACGCCGCCGGAAACCTCGACCGCCCACATGTAGCGCTTGACGCTATCGAATGCCCGCAGCATGTACTGCGTCATCATGCCGGTGAGCAGGAAGGGGATGCCGAGACCGGCGGAATACACGGCCAGCAATCCGACCCCGGCCCACAGCGTTTCCTGGGTTGCGGCGTAGGCGAGAATTCCGGCGAGGATCGGGCCGATGCACGGTGCCCAACCGGCGCCGAAGGCCAGGCCGAGCAACACCGCGCCGCCGGGACCGCGCGCCACGGCCGGACCCTGAAATCGCTTCTCCTTGTAGAACCACTTGATCTTGAAGATCCCGGTCAGGTGGAGGCCGAAAACGATGACGACGAGTCCGGCGACGCGGCCGAGCATGACCTTGTTGGACAGCAGTACCTGCCCGATCAGGCTCGCCGACGCCCCCAACGCGATGAAGACAATCGAGAAGCCGGTGACGAACGCCACGGTGTTGATCATGACGGCACGCGACACGGCGCTCTTGCGCTCCTCGGCCCGCAGTTCCTCGAGGGATACGCCCGAGATGAACGACAGATAACCGGGCACCAGCGGCAGGACGCACGGCGAAAGGAACGAAACGACACCGGCGGCGAAGGCCGCCAACAAACCGACATCACTCATGGCGTTCGGGAGTCTATCACGGGGTCAGAAACCGCCCTGACGGGCGTTGGGCCCAAGAGGGACAAGCTATCAACCTATTTGCCGGCTACCAATCAAAGGTTGCACGTTACCGCTGCGTTGGTCGATCATGGAGGCAGGGCATAGATGCTTGATTTGGCTGGGGCCCGTCACTAGTATGGCCCTCGATTCGGCGGCAACCCACGCCAGATGCGGAGTCGCGAGGAAATGGAGGCCGACGGAAAAAAGATCAAAGGCGGACTACTCGAGAAGCTTACTCTGCCCGAGTTGATCGACCTTTGGGCTGAAGACGAGATCTACCGGCGGCTCGAGGAAGTGGAGCTTTTCTCCACCACCATCGTCCGGGAGGCGCAACGGCAGGGCAATCTTCTGGTCATGCCCGAGCGCGGCGGGTTCTCCGACGAGAAGGAATGCATCGAGGTGCTCGTCGAGGTTCGCGATCAAGTCGAGCGCTGCAGTCGCATCGGCGCCTGGTGCGAACGCAAGTTCGGCCGTGACGATCAGCGCGCTTTCGATCGCGCCTACGAGAAGGCCACGGCACACGCCGTCATCCAATTGCTTCCCGCCACGGTCTGGCGGCCCTGGATCACCTCGGGACCCTGCTGAGCCGCCGGTTGCTGTAGTTTTACCGGCATACGGCCTCCCCTGCCGCTGGCCGAAAGTGGGTCCCGCGCGGTACACTTCGGGCCTTGATACAGCCCGCGTCGTTCTCCGGGACACGGGCCTGTCACGAGATTTCCGACGAACTCTCCAGTCTCTAGGGAGGCTCTGTTTCCATGAAGGACGCGACGTTCGATTTCGCTCTCGCCATCGGGGGTGCTGCCGGGCAGGGCATCGCCACGCCGGGCAACATCCTGGCGCGCATGTTCGTGCGCCGCGGGCTGCAAATCCACGCCTACAACGCCTACCAGTCGATCATCCGCGGCGGCCACATCCTGCTCACGATACGCATCAGCGACCTCGAACCGCCGTGCCATGGAGACAAGATCGACCTGCTGATGTGTCTGAACCAGGACACCCTGACTCGGCACCTCCCGATTCTCGGGCCCGGTGGGCGGGCGATCTTCAACAGCGACAACGTCGAAGCCGGCGAGGTTCCCGAGGGCGTGACGCTGGTACCCTTGCCGGTGGGCGAGCTGACCGACAACAATCCCAACAAGCTGATGCAGAACACAGCGTTCATCGGCGCGTCGGCAGCCCTGATGGGTGTCGAGTTCGAGGCGCTGGAAACGGTTCTGACGGAGCTTTTCGAGCGCAAGGGCCAGGAGGTTATCGACCTCAACGTAGGCACCGCGAGGGCCGCCTACGACTACACGCTCGAGAACTTCGAGAGCTTCCCCGACCCCGTGCCCAGCAGCGACAAAAACTACGCCGTCTGGTCGGGCAACGAGGCGCTGGCCATGGGCGGCGCCGCAGCCGGCGTCAAGTTCTACGCCGCCTATCCGATGAGCCCGGCCACCGGTGTCTTGCACTGGATGGCCAAGAACGCGCGCGAGCTGGGCATCATGGTGCGCCAGGTCGAGGACGAGATCGGCGTCGCCAACATGGTCATCGGCGCGGCCCACACCGGGGCGCGGGCGATGTGCGCCACTTCCGGCGGTGGTTTTGCACTGATGACCGAGGCGATCGGTTCCGCTGCAATGATGGAGATTCCGGTCGTGTACATCAACGTCCAGCGCGCCGGGCCATCGACCGGAGTGCCGACGAAGACAGAGCAGGCCGACCTGTGGCAAATGCTCGGCGCCAGCCAGGGCGACTTCGAACGCTTCATCGTGGCACCGAAAAACGCGCTGGACGCATTCAACACCGTTCCGGAGATCTTCAACCTCGCTGACGCTGCACAATGCCCGGGCATCGTGCTTTCCGACCTGTTGATCTCCGAAGGCACGTTCAGCGTCGATCCGGCCGCCATCAACCTGCAACCGGAGATCCATCGCGGCGAGCTGATCACCGAGGGCAAGCCGGCGGCCAGCGGCGGCCTCGCCGATCCGGCGACCCGCGAGGGCGGCGGGTACAAGCGCTACGAGGTTACCGAGAGCGGCGTGTCGCCCCGCGCCATTGCCGGCCTCGAGGGCTACGTGCACGTGGTGGCCACCGATGAGCAAGACGAGGACGGCGTTCTCATTTCCGACGAGTTCACCAACCCGCACAAGCGCCGGGCGATGGTCGAGAAGCGGGCCCGCAAGTTCACCGGCATCACAACCCGCATTGCCCCACCGGAGCTCGAAGGACCGGCCGAAGCCGACGTTACCTTGGTCGGCTGGGGCTCGACCTGGGGCGTGATTCACGAGGCCTGCGAGCAGCTCGCCGGTCTCGGCGTGACGGCCAACCACCTGCCGGTGAAGTGGATCGTCCCGCTACACGGCGACGAGATCGTCGCAGCGCTGGAGAAATCCAAGAAGGTGATCATCGTCGAGAACAACCAGAGCGGTCAGTTCGCCCGCTACCTGCGCAGCGAAACAGGCTTCAGCGCCGATGGCCACATCCGCAAATACGACGGCGAGCCGTTCATGCCACACCACATCGTGGCCGGCGTCCAAGAGCAACTGGCCGGCGAAACCGATATGTATGTTCCGACGCACGAGATCATGGTGTAATCGGGGCTCCGAATGATGACGCGAGGCACGAGATGAGCGAAACGAACGTAACGGAACCGATTGCAGTTACCTCAAAGGACTTCAAGGGCAAGGTCGACCCCGATTGGTGCCCCGGCTGCGGCGACTTCGGCGTCCTCCGCTCGTTGCAAGCGGTCGTCGCCGACCTGGGCTTGAAGCCACACGAGATCATGACGATCAGCGGCATCGGCTGTTCGTCGAACTTTCCCGGCTTCTTCAATACCTACGGCATGCACACGCTGCACGGTCGCTCGTTGGCGGTGGCGACGGGCTTTAAGCTGGCCAACCACGAGATGACCGTCATCTGCACCGGCGGCGACGGCGACGGTTACGGCATCGGCGGCAACCATCTCACGCACATCGCGCGGCGCAACGTGGATCTGACCTATCTGGTGATGAACAACCAGATTTACGGCCTCACCACGGGGCAGATCTCGCCGACCAGCTCGCTCGGCATGAAGACCAAGTCGACCCCGTTCGGCAACATCGAGAAGCCCCTCAACCCGATCAACTCGGCGATCATGAACGGCGCCACGTTCGTGGCCCGGGCCTACGCCGGCGACCAGAAACACTTGCAAATGTTGATGAAGGCCGCCATCGAGCACCGCGGCTTCTCGCTGATCGACATCTTCAGCCCGTGCGTCACCTTCAATCACGACAACGACTACGCCTTCTTCCGCCCCCGGGTCCGTAAGCTCGAGGACGAGGGACACGACGCTTCGGAGTGGAAGTCGGCGTGCGAGCGGGCAATGCTCTGGGGCGATGAGATCTACATCGGCAAGTTCTTCGAGATCGACCGCCCGACGCTAGGCGACTCGGAGCCCGTCCTCGAAGAGGGCGGCCCGATCGGGCACCGCGAGACCGGTCTTGCCGGCGAGCAAGCGAAGCGCGTCATCCAGCGCATGATGTAGCGGTTCAGAAGGGAATCCAGGCAGTTTCGACACCGGGCGTGTGCCCGTCGACGGTATCGCCTCGTCCGAGCCCTTCTTCTAGGGACCGGCGGAAGAAGCGCTTTCCGTTTTTTGAAGTTGAGTCTTCTTCCTTTACGTCTGCAAGAATAGGCGTCGATTGCTCTGGATCGATCACCATGACCAACCAGGGAGCTACGGGCGGCCGCGATCTTTGCGGTCGGCTGCTCGATGACCGCTACCGCGTCGAATCACAACTCGGCACCGGTGGAATGGCCACGGTGTACCTGGCCGACGACGAGCGGCTGGGACGGAAGGTCGTCATCAAGGCGCCGCTCGAGATCTTCCTTACCGTTGAGGGGTTTCGAGAGCGCTTCGCGCAGGAAATCCAGGCGCTCATCCAGCTCGACAACCCGTTTATCGGCAAGATTCTCGATCGTGGCGAGGTGGACGGGTTGCCGTACGCGGTCCTGCAATACCTGGCGGGCGGCAGCCTCAAGAACAAGGTCGAGACTGCCGGCGGAACACTAACGCCGGAGCAGATCAGCGACTGGATGCCACGTGTCGCCCAAGCGGTGGATTTCGTTCATCGCCACGAGTTCCTGCACCGCGACATCAAACCCGGCAACATCCTGTTCGACGCCGACGGCAACGTCTACGTCGCTGACTTCGGTATTGCCAAGGTGATCGGTGCCAACGAGATCACCAACCTCACGCGAACCGGGACGTTGCCCGGAACGGTGGCGTACATGGCGCCTGGAGCTGGCCCCAGGGCGGCGCTCCCGGCCCGGCCTACGACCAGTACGCCCTCGCCGTCGTGGTGTACCAGGCGCTGTCCGGCGATCTGCCGCACGAGCCTTGCGAGACGGCCATCGCCCCGGGCTGGTACAGAAGATCACGCGGAACCCGATTCCTCTGGAACAGGTGGCTTCGCACCTGCCGATCGGCGTGTGTAAGGCCGTCATGAAGGCTCTCAGCGGCATGGCCGATGATCGATTCCCCTCCTGCGGCGAGTTCGCTCAGAGCTTCGTGTCCGGCCTGGACACCGATCCAGCGGCGGCGCTCATCGAGCAGGAGGTGCCGGTCGTGGAGTCGGCGCAGCTTGATGTGGCGGAGGATCGCCCCGTCGTCCCACCTTCGATGACGGTAGAGGAGGCCGAGGTCACCATCATTACCGGTGAACAGCCGACAGAAACGGAGGCGACGATCGCTACGGGTGAACAGAAGACGGACGTCGTGGCCAAACAACCGGTGCTCGCCGCCGACGAACAGACGATCATTACCGGAGATCAGCCCGCGGCCGAGGAACTCATCGCCGCGGAAGCCGCGACCGAAGAGCTCGAAGTCGAGGAGCCGGAGATCGAGGAACCCGCTGCCGCCGATCAGGCGGTAGTCATGCCCGACACCAGTCAGTTCGCTCCACAGCCGCCCAGTGCCGCACGCGGGCAGATGATCAGGTCGAAGCTGCTGCGATGGCGGTTGCCGACGGTTTCACTGCCCCGGGTGGACATTTCCGAGTGGCGAGCTTCGCTCCCCGCGAATCCGGAGATGCAGCGGCGCTTGTTGATCGACGTCGGAGTCAGCGCGACGCTGGTGGTCGTGATTCTTCTGGTGATCACGTTGATAGCCGGCCGCGCCGGGTGGGCGCAGCAAATCGCCGCGCTACAGGAAACCGTGCAGAACGCCATTGACGCACGCGATTGGGATACCGCCGATCAGGAGCTGGCAGCGCTAGCCAAGCTGGCACCGTCCAACGCCGCGGCTACCGGTTAGCATCGGATCATCGACGACGGACGGCGCATCGAGCGCACCGAGAGCCTGCGGGAAGGCATCGTCGCGTCGATCGTGAGCGAGGATTGGGACGCCGCCGCCGTGCAGCTCACGGAGCTGCAAGAGATTTCCCCGGAGCACCCGCAACTCCAAACATTCCGCCAGAGGATTTCCGAGGGCGACCGCATCGCTCTGATGGCCGCCGAGGCCGCGGCCGGAGACGACGCTCCGCCGCCGGCGGAGAATCCGGCAAACGATGCGGTGGCCGAGAGACCTCCAGCAGCCGCCGAGCCCGATCCGCAGACCGTCGACGACCCCCCGCCTGCGGAGGAGAACCCACCGGCCGCAGAGGACGAAGCCGAGCCCGCCCCGGTGGGTGAGACAAGGCCGCCAGAGCGCATCTCGGGAGCGCCGCCGGCTTACCCAGAGGTTCCCCCTTCGCGTTAGCTGTCGAAGGCGACGTTACGGTGCAGGCAACAATCGACGTCGATGGCAATGTCGTCGCCGCCAGCGTTCAGGCGAGCCTCGATCCGTTTCTCGACGAGGCGGCGATCAACACCGTGCTGCAATGGAAGTTACGAGCCCGCTTTGGTGGACGGCAAAACGCGCGAGTATCCGCTCACCGCAACGCTGAGCTTCTCTATGCCGCCTCGGTCGGAGCTGGCGCCGGCCCGACGACCCCCAGGTCGAAACCGCACACCAGCTCGACACGATTCGGCTTCATGGCCATCCTCATCAACGGAATCGATCGGTTCCGGCAGGCCAAATAACGCCTATCCCGAGGCCCTCGCGGATCTCAGCTCGGTGCTGCGAGCCGTGCCCGAGATCGACAGCTGGGGCACGCCTTTCTGGTACAAGAACCTCGGAGACGAGTACTGGCCTGGTGTCGTTCGGTCGCGACGCCGAGCCGGGACCGGCGCCGCCATCGGGCATGGGAGCTCGGCGCCGGATTCGCCGTTGACATACGCGTGCACAGCGGCGACTTCGAGCAGAGTCCGACGACCCCGGTGCCCCCGGCAGCTGCGGGCGACATCGAGCCCGTGCTGTTGACCCTCGACCTGACCGCCCCGGTGCTCGATCCTGAGTCCGTTAACATCGTCGTCGACCGCCAGGTACAGAACACGATCGGCCTGACCGCGCGCAACATACGTGTCTATTGTCTGGTGACGGATGACGGCTCCGTCATGGACGCGCGGGTGCTGCGGGTGGACCCCGGTATCCCGCTCGACTCCGCCGATCAGTCATTCAAAGCGTCGGCGCGGCAGAGCGCCATCGACTCCTGGCGCTTCAGCCCGGCTATGCGGGACGGCGAGCCGGTGCCGGTGTGGTTCGTGGTCACGATCGTGTACGAACCTAGGCGCTGATCGCGGCGGTGCCCGCTACTGCGGCAAGGGCGATTGTCTGGACTCGGCAGAGGTCGTCTCTAGCCGTGTAGCTGCTGCGGGCAAGCGTGGCACAGAACGGGCCGACTAGCCGGGGATATACCACCTATCGCGGAAGCCGGCGATCGAAGCTTCCAGATCCAGGCCGCGGCTGTGGAAGTCGTCGACGATCTCCATCGGCAGCGGGAAGTGCACCCGCTCGTCGGGACCGTCGAGCTCATCCACCTTACCGTGCGACCCGCGGATGGCGTCGACGATATCCATGACCAGCGTCTCGGGGGCGGAAGCGCCGGCGGTCACACCTACGACGTCGACACTTTTGAGCCAGTCCGGCTGGATGTCGTCGGTGGCTTGTACCAGGTAGGCCGGTACTCCGGCAGCTTTGGCGACCTCGACGAGGCGATTGGAGTTTGACGAGTTCGGCGCCCCGACCACGAGGATCACGTCAACGTCGGCCGACATCTGCTTCACGGCAACCTGGCGGTTCTGGGTGGCGTAGCAGATGTCGTCCGTGGCCGGCCCGACGATACCGGGGAAGCGACGCCGGAGCACCGCCAAAACGCCCGCCACATCGTCGACAGACAGCGTCGTCTGCGTCAGGAACGCCACCCGATCGGGCGTCGGCACTTCTACGGTCTCGGCCTCTTCCTCGGTCTGCACCAGCGTCACGTGATCGGGAACGTGGCCCATCGTGCCCTCCACCTCGACGTGGCCGGCGTGGCCGACGAGCAGGATGTGGTAGCCCTGACCGACGTATTTGCGCGCCTCGTCGTGCACCTTGGTAACCAGCGGGCACGTGGCGTCGATGCTCCTGAGGCGGCGCTGGGCGGCAGCCTCGCGCACCTCCGGCGGAATGCCGTGCGCCGAGAAGATCACCAGCCCGCCGTCGGGCACTTCCTCGATCCGATCGACGAACACCACGCCGCGCGCCTCGAAGTCGCGCACGACGTATTGGTTGTGGACGATCTCGTGACGCACGTAGATCGGCGACCCGTACATCTCGAGCGCCAGATCCACGACATCGACGGCGCGCACCACGCCGGCGCAGAAGCCGCGCGGTTTGGCGAGCACTACCCGGCGTGAGCGTCCGTTTAGTTGGGAAGACATCTGTTTACCTCGTTTCAAAGTGCCGAGGGGGGGACTTGAACCCCCACGAGCCGAAGCTCACATGGCCCTCAACCATGCGCGTCTGCCAAATTCCGCCACCTCGGCAGGCAAGGCGAGCAAATCGAGCTGAGAATAGCTTACCGGCCGGGACCGCGGCCGGTCTCGTCCTGCGCCTGGCCGGACGGGTCGCTGGATGCCGGTGCCGGGGCATCGGCGGCGTCCTGAGCCGGGGCGGTCACCGGGGCGGGTTCGAAATCGTCCAGCACGGTGGATTCCTGGCGCCCGGAGATTCCGAGGCTCAATGACGTCAACATGAAAATGATCGCCGCCGCCGTGGTCAGCTTTGTCAACAGCGTCGCGGCGCCGCGCATGCCCAGCGCGGTCTGGCTGCCGCCGCCCCCGAAAGCACCCGCCAGGTCAGCGGCCTGTCCGGACTGCAGCAGCACGACGAAGATCAGAAACAAGCAGACCGTGATGTGCAGGCCTGTCAATATGAATTCCATTCAAGACCTCTTTTCGGAGCATCTTCCATTCACGACGCTCACACCTACGCCGCAAAGGAGGCTCCGGGAATGCGCGAGCGCGAACGTCCCTCGCAACGCCTTACAATCTATCAGAGGTACCCGCAGCCAACAACGCGCCCACGGGGACTCCAGGACTCCTACCCGTCACGCGGCCGCGGCCGTGACAATCTCGGCGAACGAATCCGGGTCGAGCGCCGCACCGCCGACGAGCGCGCCGTCGATGTCGGGCTCCGCCAGAAGCTCCGCGGTGTTGTCAGGCTTGACGCTGCCGCCGTACTGGATTCGGGTTTGCGCGGCCACGGTCGCACCGAGCAAATCGTCGAGGAAGTCGCGAATGATGGCGTGCACGCCCTGCGCCTGCTCCGGCGTCGCCGTCAGCCCGGTGCCGATGGCCCATACCGGCTCGTAGGCGATCACCAGGCCATGCAGATCGGCGCCGCGGAACCCCGAAAGGGCGCCGCGCAGCTGCGACGTCACGACCGTCACAGTGTCGTCGGCCTGGCGCTGCTCCTGCGTCTCTCCGATGCACAGAATGGGTGTCAGCTCATGGTCCAGAGCGGTGCCGAGCTTGCGGGCTATCAGCTCGTCACTCTCGCCGAATATCTGACGTCGCTCGGAGTGCCCGAGGATGACGTGGGTGGCGCCCGCGGCTTTCAGCAGCGGCGCCGAAACCTCGCCGGTGAACGCACCGTTCTCTCCCGGATACATGTTCTGAGCGACCACGATGATACCGCTGCCTTCGAGAATGTCTGCCGCGGTCGGCAGCGCCGGAAACGTCGGCGCCACGCCGCACTCGACGCGGTCGACGTCGCGGACGGCGACACGCAAGATGGTCAACGCCTCGCGGGTTTCCGAGAGCGTCTTGTGCATCTTCCAATTGCCGACGATGAACGGCGTTCGCTCGCTCATATGACCTCCGTTGACACCGCATTTCGGCGCTGAATCTTCAGGGCCCTGCTAAGCCTACAATGTCGTTCGATCGCGGCGAAGCATCGTCATGGAGCCGGTTCGCTGAGCGCTTCCACACCGGGAAGCACGGCACCGCTGAGCAGGTCCAGCAACGCCCCGCCGCCTGTTGAGACGTGGCTCATGCGGTCCCCCAATCCGGCTTCGCCAACCGCTGCAGCGGTATCACCACCGCCAACGATGGTCAGCGCACCGGCATCGGTAACCGCCGCGATGGCTTCCCCGACCCGCCGTGTTCCGGCGGCCAGCTCGTCGACCTCGAACACGCCCATCGGGCCGTTCCACAACACGGTCCGAGCTTTTGTAAGCACGTTCGCAAAGCGCTCCGCGGAACGCGGTCCGATATCGAGCGCCATGCTGTCTTGGGGTATCAGGTCCACGACAACCGCGTCGAAAGCCGCGTCAACGCCCAAGGCAACCACGAAATCTTCGGGAAGCAGCACTTCTACGCCGTTGTGTCGGGTCTCCTCGATGAGGGCAGCGGCGAGCTCGAGAGAGCCCTCTTCGATGCGCGAGCGTCCCGTCTGGACGCCCTGCGAGGCCAGCACCGAGTTCGCCATCGCGCCGCCGATAATGAGACGATCGACAAGCGGCAGCAGATGGGTCACGGCATCCAGCTTGTCGCTCACCTTGGCCCCGCCGGCGACCAGTACAAAAGGCTTGTCGGGATCGTCGAGGCAACGGCTCAGCATCTCGACCTCGAGCTGCAGCAGGCGACCGGCAGCCGCCTGATCGACCAGCTGCGCGACGCCAACCGTCGAGGCATGCGCCCGGTGGGCGGCACCGAACGCATCGTTGACGTAGATGCCGGCGAGCGCCGCGAGGCGGCGGGCAAACGCCGGCGCGTTCGCAGTCTCACCGGGGTGAAACCGCAGGTTCTCCAGCAACACGACCTCGCCGGAGCCCAGCTCGCTGACCGCTCGTTCGACCTCATCGCCGATGCAGTCGGGTAGCAGCCGTACGTCGCGTCCCAGCGCCTCGCGCATGACCTCGGCCACCGGCGCCATGCTGAGATCCTCACGGCGCTCGCCCTGCGGCCAGCCGCGATGTGACATCACCACGACGGCGGCATCTCGGCGCAGCAAAGTCTGCAGAGTCGGCAGCGTTGCGGCGAGCCGCGTCGTGTCGGTAACTCGGCCATCCTGCACGGGCAGGTTGAGGTCGGCACGCACCAGCACGCGCCGATTACCGACCTCGAGATTGTCGACCGTAAGCTTGCGGGCGAGAGCGCCCGCCGTTCCTGAGCTCATGTGCCGGATCCGGCTACAGCCGCTCGGCGACGTACTCGGCGAGATCCTTGAGGCGCGTCGAGTAACCCATCTCGTTGTCGTACCAGGACATCACCTGCACGAGGTGACCGTCGACGACGCTCGTGAAGGCCGCGTCCACCGTCGACGAATGAGGGTTTCCGTTGTAGTCAATCGACACCAGCGGCTCGTCCGAAACTGCCAGGATACCTTGCAACGGCGCCGCCGAAGCGGCCGCCCGGAAGGCGTCGTTCACGGCCTCCGCGGAAGTCTCCTTCTCGACGTGCGCTATCAGGTCGACCATCGATACGTTCGGCGTCGGAACGCGTACCGCACAGCCGTCGAGCTTGCCGACCAGACCCGGCAGCACCAACCCAACCGCCTTCGCGGCGCCAGTGGTCGTCGGGATCATCGACTCTGCGGCAGCGCGGGCCCGCCGCAGGTCCTTGTGGGGCATATCCTGCAGGCGCTGGTCGCTGGTATAGGCGTGAATGGTCGTCATCCAACCGCGCTGCAGACCGAACTCGGCGTCGAGCACTTTGGCCACCGGCGCCAGGCAGTTCGTCGTGCACGAGGCGTTGGAAATAATGCTGTGGCTGTCGGCGTCGTAGTCGTCGGCGTTCACGCCGAGACAGAGCGTAACATCGGGCTCCTTCGCGGGTGCCGAGATCAGCACCTTCTTGGCACCGGCGTCGAGGTGCTTTCGCGCATCCTCACGGGCTCTGAAAAAACCGGTCGACTCGATGACGATGTCGATACCCAGATCGGCCCAGGGCAGCTGGCCCGGATCCCGCTCGGAAAGAACCTGAACAGCGTCGCCATCGATAATCAGGCCGTCATCGGTGACTTCCACGGTGCCCTGGAACGCGCCGTGCACGGAATCGTGTTTCAGCAGATGGGCCAGCGTGGCCGAGTCGGTGAGATCGTTGATCGCGACGAAATCGAGGTCGGAACCGTCGCGAACGGCGGCGCGCAACGTGTTGCGCCCGATGCGTCCGAAGCCGTTGATGGCGACACGGGCGGACATGGCTATCTCCTTCTTGAAAACGTATCGATCGTCGATGAGCGACGAGCATCTCGGTGGGCGAAAAACCGCGGAAAAAGTGTGTTCCTCAAGGGATTATTGGGCCCGTTGCTGAACCTGTCAACTCGGCCGATTAGGGGGCACAAGCCTACCTTTAACGGCGTTTCACGGATGCGAGAAAGCGCCCATTTTTGCTTATCTAAGAGCATTATTAGTTATCTTTTCACTATATATCACAGGTTGCCCGGTCGGTCGCCAACCGTGGCTAGTTCCGACCCAGGGGATGCTTGCCATGGCCGTTTTCTGCGCCTATAATTTTCCTTGTTGAACAACTGCGGTCCCTCCCGTCAGGGGCGAGGGTGCCGGCCGCCAACCAGTCGACTCTCGACAGCCCACTCTGGGTTGGCGGTTAGAGAGCCCGGACGACTCGATCGTCCGGTTTCACTCTTAAAGACTCGAACGAATACAGATCACGCCAGGACACGACACCGACCCGCGGTGTACGCCCAGTGTGTAACAAGGAGCCAAGACAATGCGCAGTCCAATGAAGTGGCTGACGCTCGCGGCGATGGGGCTATGCCTCATCCTCGTGCAAGCGTTGCAACACCAGGCCACCGAAATGGACAAGCTTCGGCAGCGACACCGCAGCCACCACGGCGAGATCGCCAAGGTGGAGGCCGAGTTGCAGTCGCTACGTGTCGAAACCAGTGTCCGCAATGTGCTGGATGCCAACAACATCAACGTTCATCGCCACAAGCAGCAGCAGATCGCCCGCAGCATCATCGAGGTCAGCCGCCACTACGATCTGGCGCCCGAGCTCATCCTGGCGATGATCTTCACCGAGAGCCGCTTCGACATTTACGCGGAGTCCGAAGCAGGCGCCATCGGCCTCATGCAGCTGCGCCCGGCCACTGCCCACGCCGTAGCCGAGGAACTGGAGATGGACTGGAAGGGCCAGCGGCTGCTGACTGACCCGCAGATCAACATCCTGCTGGGCACCTCCTACCTGCACTCTTTGCTCCAGCGCTACGACGAGCACGGCCTTGATTACGCCCTGGCGGCATACAACATCGGGCCGACCAAGTTCGACGCGCTGCTCGCAGTGCGCGGCCGCGCACCTGCCCGATACGCCCGCCGGGTACGGCAGGTGAGCGAGGACCTGCGCGAGGAGTTCTTCTACCAGGACGACCGCGACTGATACGCGCCGGCGCAAGTGGACTCCCTCCTGCTACGCAGGCTGATCGCCGAGATCTCCGATGCGCTGTGCGGTATCCGCATCGACCAGATCTACGCTATGCCACGCGATCACGTGGCGATCGTGTTGGGGCAACAACGTGCGCCGCGACTGTGGTTCTCCAGTGAACCGCAACATCCGCACCTATATGTGAGGCGCGGCGCGCACCCCGCTCCGAAGCGACCGCCGGCATTTGCCATGGCGGCGCGCAAGCTCCTGTCCGGGCGCCGCGTAGCAGCCATCGAGTGCCTGGAGAACGATCGCGTTGTGGAGCTGCGGTGCAGCGGCGACACCGCGGCCCGTGTGGTATTCGAGCTAGTTCCGCGACGCGCCACGGCAATGCTCATCGATCCGGAGAATCGCGTTCATTCGGTCTGGCATCCGCGACGTGGCCGCCCCGAGGTCGGCGAGACGTACGCACTACCCGAGCGCGGCTCGCGACGCCCCCTGGAGTCCCTCGGCACCGACGACTGGAACATGTTGGCAGCCGCACCGGACACGGAAGGCCTGGCGCGCGGCCTGTTGCGCACCGTGAGCGGCATGTCGTTGCTCATCGCCCGCGAGGCCGCCCACCGGTACTCCGTGGGCACTCGGCTCGACGAAGCGACGGCGATCGAACTGCAGCGCGCCGAGCAAGAGCCGACCGCCGCCGTGGTGTACTCCCCGGTGCCGCTCGAAGACCTGGAGGAACTGCCGGGAGCAAGCCGGCTGCTGCTGGCACCCTACCCTCTGGACCACGCTGAGGGCCCGCAAGCGGGGCTTCACGCGACCCGCTTTGACAGCCTCACCGAGGCTGCGGCCCTCTACTACCCGCTGCGTGCCGAACTCCGCGCCCTGGGCGAAGCGCGGCAAAAACTCGAAACCGCTGCCGGGGTACAAATGGCGCGGCTGCAACGCACACTCGACGCCGTGTCGGCTGACGCTGATAGCCTCGAGGACCCGGACGACTATCGGCGGCGTGGCGACCTGCTGCTCGCCCATCCGCATGCGCCGCGGCGAGGCGATACCGCCACCCTTCCCGACGACTACGGCGACGGCTCACCCATCGAGATCCTCGTCGATCCGCAAACGACGCTCGTCGACAACGCCCAGGGCTACTATCGCAAGGCGCGACGGGCGGAGCGCAGCCGCAAACACACCGCCGCCAGGCGGGCCAAGCTCGAACGCCAGATCGACGAGCTTGGCAAGGTGCGCACCGGCGCCGAGGGGCTCGGTTCGTTGCCGGGCGCCGACAAGCTCGCCGGCCGAGCCCGCCGACTCGGCGCCCGCCTCAAGCCCGAACGCTGGCACACCCCGGAGGCCAGGGTGGATATCGAGGACACTCCCGACGTTCTCGGCGACGAAGTCGTAGAAGAGAAACAGGGGCAAGGAAGGCGCGGAACGCGACTTCCGGAGGGGGCGGGCGGCGGGTATTCAAGAAAAACGGAGCGTCCCGCGACGGTAGGATTCCCATCTACAAAGCACCCCCTACCGGCGACCCTCCCACCTGCAAAGCGCCCGGCCCCCGGAATTCTCGCCTTCACCGCCGCCGACGGATCCGAGATCCTCGTGGGTCGCAACGCCGCCGCCAACGAGCGCCTCACCCACAAGCTTGCGGCACCGCACGATTTCTGGCTGCACGCAGAGGGCCCGGGATCACACGTGGTGATTCGCAATCCGAATCGGGCACCCGTTCCCAACAACGAATCCCTGCGCCAGGCGGCGGCCCTCGCGGCTCATTTCAGCTTCGCTCGTGGCTCCACCAAGGTAAACGTCCGGTGGACGCAGGTGCGCCACCTACGCAAGCCGAAGGGTGGCCCCAAGGGCCAGGTGATTCTCAAGAAGGCGCAGACGGTGTTGGCGGAGCCCGTGGCGCCTGAAGACCTCTTCGAAGAATGAGGAGTCGGACGCGGCGGGCGCGTTGTGGGTGGGATAGTTGCGGGCGGGTAGCGGCTTCATTTTTTTTGAATACCCACCATCCGCCCCCGACCTGTCGCTGTTTGGTTTAACCTACCCACCCCAGCTCCCGGCCCGCTATGCGCACAGGTGGCGGGTTGGCGGCGAGCAAGCGGGGCGGCCCTGTGTTCCTGTGGGAAAAGTGGGCAAGGAAGACGCGAAACGCGACTTCCGGAGGGGGTGGGTGGCGGGTATTCAAACTAATCGGAGCGTTCCCCAACGCCACCACTGCTACCTACGAAGCGTAGTTCTCTACTCTTCGTCCTCGCGACGCTCGGGCTCCTCTTCATCGCCCTCTTCCGCAGCCGTGTCGAACTCCATGTCGGCGGCGCCGCCCGAATCGTCGTCGAACTCCATTTCTCCCGGACCAGCACCCTCCGGTTCCGCCGGAGCAGTCGGTTCCACCGGAGCGTCCGCTGCCGGCGGCTCCGCCGCTGCCACCGGGGCTCCCGCAGGCGTCATATCCGTCTGCACCCAGCGGCGGCCGGTACCGAAACACGTCGCGAACACCGAACCGATACCGACCAACGACGCGACGAACCACAAGAGACCACCGAAGCCGAAGGGCAGGTAGCGCAGGATGCCGAGCGCCAGCCCACCGGCGAGGACGATAGCGATCTGCGAGGCTTCGGGCCTGCCGACCAGGTTCATCACCCGATTGCCGATCGACTGGAACACCGCGACGACGCCGAAGATGTACGCCAGCCAACACACGAAGATCAGCGCGATCAAAAATGGGATCCCGATGATCACGAAGGACAGGATGACCAGCACTAGGAAGGCGAAGCACAGCGCGATGACGCCGACCAAACCGATGGCGCCGAGGCGCAGCGGCTCACGCGAGATGGCGTGGCTCGCCGACGACACGCGGTCGCCCACCAGGGCCCACGGTCAGCAACGCCAGCAGCAGCCAGTAAAAGAGCTGCGTCGTGCGGGCAATCCAGGCGAACGGCGTGAAACCCCAAAAGCCGCCGAAGCTAGGGCTCCAGTTTGCTCCCCCGAACATACTGTCGAAGCCGTAGAACGTGACGTTGACGTTCTCGCCGCCGATTCGCGCCGAGTCATGACGCCGCAAGGAGCCACCAACGACCACCGCGTCGCCCTCGATCCGCGCCCCCGGACCCAGAACCAGCGCGCCACCGACAACGGAAACACTGCCCTCGACCTCGCCGTTGACCGTCAACCGGCCACCGATAACGACGACGTCGCGGCGGGCGCGACCGTCGATGATTACCGAACCACCGATCGCAACAACATCCTCGCGGGCGACCTCGTCCTCCTCGACGTGAATCGTGCCGCTCATCATGCTGAATCCACCGTCGCCGGACTGCACCTGGATGCATCCCGTGGCTACGATGCTGGTAGCGACGAGCATCAGCAACAGCCCTGGCGGCCGTTTCAAGGCCGCCAGCCACCCGTTACTTGTCGTCGAAGTGAACATTCCCCACTGCCTCCTCGCCCGCCTGCCAGTCCGGCTCCGCAGAGCCGGTTTCAATGCCGCCGTTGATAGTTCAAGACCATGCGGGTCAACAGGTAGTTGAGCCCGACCGTGATCAGCAGCAAGGCGAGTTGAAACACCAAGCTGCTGTTGCGCACGAATTCGAATAAACCGACCAAGATAGTGCCGGCGATCTCAAGGATGTACATCACGCCACCCATGTTCGAGCGGGCGAACAGGTACACGTCGCGCGCCGCCTGCGCCAACGTCGTAATTGCCACGGACACGAAGCCCGCCGCTTGCGGGCTGTCCAGCGGCCGCCGCGTCACCAACACCCAACCCACCACACCCAGCAAGACCACGAGCACGGCGGCGGCGCCGCCGATCCTCAGGGCGAGCCGCGGCCACCGGACTTCCTTGGCCGGCTGGTACGCGGGGTACTGCGCCACCCGTGCCATCACACCCTGGACGAAGTCGACGGGCGGACTGATGCGTCCCAGTCCGTCGAGGCTCTCGAGAAACGCACGCTCCTCGTCGAGCTTGCCACGGCAGTCGCCGCAGGTCTCGAGATGCCGCTCGACCCACTGGGTGGCGTCGATCGACAGCGCCTCTCCGAGGTATGCGCTCAGACTGCCACGATCGGGATGTTGACCTTGCTTACTCATTGCTTACTCATTGCACTGTTCCGGATCGGGGATCCGTTGACTGTTCATCAAACATGTCGCCAAGCGACTCCCGCAAGGCGTCGCGCGCCCTGAAAATTCGTGTCTTTACCGTACCGAGGGGTAACTCCAAAGCTTCCGCGATCTCCTCGTACGACAGCTCTGCAGCATGTCGCAAGACGATCGGTTCGCGATACTTCTCCGGCAACTCGTTGATCGCCCCGGAAATCCGATCGGCAAACTCGAGGCCGAGGTACGAATCCTGCGGATCGCGACCTTCGGACTCGACCTCGCGCCCCGCTGACCCATCGTCGAACTCCACCGGGGCATCGAGCGAGACCGTGTGCAAACGCCGTTTCCTGATCTCGTCGATCGCCGCGTTGCGGGCAATGCGAAACAACCAGGCGGCAAACGGATACTGCGGTCGGTAGCTCCCGAGGGATCCGTCCCGAGTCCTGTAGAAAAAGAAATGGCGTAACCTCCGAGTAGGAAAAACGAGTCGCTGGAAACGGCGACAACAAGGAGGTCACACCATGAGCAACGGTAGCACGGGAGAGGTATCGGTCATCGAGTTCCGTAGCGCCATCCAGGAGCTGCTGCACAGCCGCATCCAGGAGGCGATTACGATCACGCTTGAGGAGGAGCTCGCCGAGGCGTTGGGATGCGGGCCGTACGAGCGCAACGGCTCGCGGCGAGGATATCGGCACGGGACGTATCGGCGGCAGATCACGATGGCGCAGGGGCCGCAGGATCTGGAGGTACCACGGGGACGGCTGCTGCGAGAGGACGGCAGCACCGGGGAGTTCCGCAGCACGATCCTGCCGCGGTATCAACGGCGCACCGAGGAAGTCGACGAGGCGATTCTAGGGGTGTACCTGGCGGGTGCAAATAGCCGACGGATCCGCAAGGCGCTCGCGCCGCTGCTGGGTGAAGCGAACCTCTCGAAGAGCGCGATCTCGAGGGTGGTGGGGCGGCTGAAGAAGCTGTTCGGGACGTGGTGCGAGCGCGATCTGACCGGTGAGTCGTACCCGATCGTATACCTGGACGGGTTCCACCTGAAGGTGAGGTTGGCGCGGCAGGTCGTGTCGGTGCCGATCTTCGCCGCGCTGGGAGTGGCGGAAGATGGGCGCAAGGTGTTGGTGGCGTTGCGTCGGGCCGCTTCGGAGGCCGGGTGTCACTGGAAGTGGCTGATCGAGGACCTAGAGCAAAGAGGTCTTCGGCCGCCCCGGCTGATCATCGCCGACGGCCACAAAGGGCTGGCCAAGGCGACGACGGTGTGGCCCGAAGCGAAGGTGCAGCGCTGCCTTCAGCACAAGTGGAAGAATCTGTTGAAGCATTGCCCGTCACACGCCCACGACGAGCTGAAACGAGACTGGGACCGCATCGTGAAGGCGGCAAACGGCAGCGAGGCGAGGGCCGCGTACAGCAACTTCGTGCGCAAGTGGTCGAGGTTGGTGCCGGCGGTGGCGCGCAGCCTCGAGGAAGCGGGGCTGGTGCTGCTGACCTTCTACGAGTTCCCCAAACCGATGTGCAAGACGCTGCGCACGACGAACCCACTGGAGAACCTCAACCGCGAGTTCCGTCGCCGTACCAAGACCCAGGGATCGTTCAGCACCGAGGCGGCCGGGGTGACGCTGCTGTGGGGGCTGATCGCCTTCGGGCAGATCCGCATGCGCCGCATCGACGGGTACCGGCATCTCGCCGCGATCATCGACCAACAGGAGGAGTTGGCCGCGTAGCAGGTAACATCAAACGTCCAAGCTCGGAGCCACGCCAGACGATTTTCTACAAACTTCGGGACACATCCCTCCCGAGGGCCGAGTACGCCTTCAAGAATACATCCTGCGACAGATCCACGGCATCTTCGTAGTTACCCAGCATTCGGCACGCGTAGTTGACGATTTGCGACTGGTAGCGGCCGACCAGATCGGCGAATCGGTGTTGTTGCCCCCGTAGCACCGCCTCAACAACGGCCCGATCGTCCTGGTCCATCTAACTAACCATCATGGGTAGTTAGTACGGCTTCCACGGCGGTTTTGTTTCGCCACGACGCCCTCTCTTAGCAGACTCGAGTACCGACTGCTAAACCCCACAATGCCCCGCCGAGGCTGGACTGACGGCCGTCTACGGCGGCCCCTCCCTTTTTCTGCTGGATAGCGCCAGATGCTACCATCACCTCCGCATGGTTGATATCGGCGCCAATCTGGAGGCGGTGCAGCGGCGCATCGCCGACGCCGCCGAGAGGGCCGGACGGGATCCGGCCGAAATCCGCCTCTTGGCGGTGTCAAAACGGATTGATCAGGCGCGCATCGAGGCGGCACTCGCCGTCGGCGTCGACCTGCTCGGCGAGAGCCGTGTCCAGGAGGCCGAGGAGAAGATCCCGTTGATCGGCAGCGATCCGTCGTGGCATTTCATCGGCCCGCTGCAGCGCAACAAAGCGGCGCTCGCCGCCCGCCTGTTCGACGTGGTCCACTCGGTCGATCGCGCCGCGCTCCTGGACAAGCTGTCGGCCAGCGCCCGCCAATGCGGGCGCAACGTCGACGTCTTCGTGCAGGTCGAGCGTATCGATGCGGTTCTCGATGGCGCCGCGCTGGCCGAGATCGTGGCGCTGTGCCGGCAAGCCCAGGCGGCCGATTCCATCAGCCTGGCAGGCCTGATGATGATGGCGCCGTACGCCACCGACCCCGAAGCATCGCGGCCCTATTTCCGCGGGCTGGCCCAAATCCGCGACACCGTCGCCGAGCAGGCCGGCGAGCTCCCGGAGCTCGGGCTCTCAATGGGCATGAGCGGAGATTTCGAGGTGGCGGTCGAAGAGGGCGCTACAATCGTGAGAGTCGGCACCGCGATATTCGGCGAGCGGGCCCCCTAGAGGCGGGAAGCTACCCGTCACACTTCCACCACGGCCTGTTAACCTATCGTGTACTTCGAATCAGGAGAGCGGCTTGTTCATCTTCGCGAATCTACTTGCGGCGATCGCCCAAGTGTTGAACATGGGGTTGTTCTTTCTCATGATCCTGGTGTTCGCGCGCGCCGTGATCTCCTGGGTACAGCCGAGCCCCTACAACCCGATCGTCCAGTTCCTGTACACGACGACGGAACCGATCCTGGCGCCGATCCGCCGCCGACTCCCCATGGCCGGCATCGACATCTCGCCCCTCGTGGTCTTGATGGCCGTGGTTTTCCTACGCGAGTTCCTGGTTAATTCTCTCATGGAGCTAGCGGCTCAGCTTCGCTAGAAGATCAGGGGGCCTTCATACCTCGGCGAAAACGACCAGTCATACGTATAGTCACCGACCAGCTCGACGGTGACCGTGTAGTTCACCTCGATGGTGATGTATTTGTTGCCCCCGGTCCGCGTGATCCTGATGTTACGGCTCGACACCGGCAGCCCGAGCATCTGGGCCTGCTCCACGAGGTTGCGACGAATCGTGTCATCGGTCGTCCGCCGACCGCCGGCAAATATCACCTCGTCTCGAACCGCATCGTTGAACTGGTAGGCCTGGGCGCGCACTGGGATGAACTTCATGCCGACGTACACGGCCCCGACGACCACAGCGAGGGCGACCAAGCCGCGCAGCGTTCCCTTGCCCGCTTCGCTCTTCCATCCCGCCAGCTGACGCTCCGGCTGTGCGTTCATGCGCATACCCCTTGTCAGTGGATCAGTTTGAACGTCCGGTCCCACCGCGTGCGGGTGAAGAAGTGCAGGATTACGTTGCCGAACTGCATCAGCCTATCGGCCACGCCGCTGCTGATGAGCGACTGCTCGTTCGACTCGTACGACCAGTACACGAACATCGCCTTGCCCTTGACGAGCGGGCGCGGCACGGTGCCCCAGTAGCGTGAATCACGGCTGTTCTCGCGATTGTCGCCCATGACGAAGTATTCGTTTTCGGGCACGTCGATCGGCTCGCGGGTGTCGTGGAAGTTCCCATAGGCCGCCTTGTGATTGGCGTGCGGGTCGTCGATCGCTTCGCCGTCGATCACTACGTCTCCGCCCTCGACCACGACTCTCTCTCCGGGCAGTCCCATAACGCGCTTGATGAAGTCCTTGTCGGGCTCTTGTGGGGCGCGAAACACGATCACGTCTTCGCGGTCCACCGGACGCACCGGCAGCAGCCACTCCTCGAGCGGGGTAGCCGTCGGCCCGTATATGAACTTGTTGACCAGGATGTGATCGCCCACCAGGAGGTTGTCCTCCATGGATCCGGTCGGGATCTTGAACGCCTGGAACACAAACGTCCGGATGAACAGGGCCAAGATCGCCGCAATCAGGATCGATTCGGTATATTCGCGCAGGGTCGATTTGTGCATGTCTATCTTCTAATGCTCACAGGTACGTTATCTAGATCAAAGGCATTTTTCACTCGGATTCACGCACTAATGTAGCGTACGAGCGAACGTCGTGAAAAGGGGAGTCGAGGCCATTGTAGCGCCTGGCGCCTAGTAGGGTGCCGGCCCGGAACTAGTGTGGCGTCCCCAGAATAGCTTGACACTTGTAGCGAGCTATTCTGGAGACGGCACACTAGTCCCACGTCAGCAAAGCTGCCCCGATTGCCCCCGCATTGGCACCCAACAGCGCCGGGACGACGTCGCACTGGGCCCACGCTTGCTGCCAGGCCCGGCGCTCCGCCTCGGCACGCGCCGGCCCCAGAAACAGCTCGCCGGCACCCGCGACGCCACCGCCCACTACGATGAACTGCGGGTTCAGCAGGTTCACGAGCAGCGCAAGACCGATGCCCAAGCGCCGGCCGCACAGCTCGAAGGCCGCCACGGCCGCCTCTTCACCGGCGGCGGCGCGGCGGCTGACCTCAGCCGCGTCGATGTCGGCGGCGGGCGCCCCGCCGCGATCGAGGTACGCTTGCACGACCGCCGTGGCGCCGACCTCTTCCTCGAAGAATGTTCGGCCTTCGGCGTCGAGCACCATCCTGCCGAACTCGCCGGCAAGGCCGCCGCAACCGCGCCAAACCCGGCCCCGCTCGATGATTGCGCCGCCGACTCCGGTACCCACGGTGAGGCATACCGCCATCTCGGCTCCCACCGCGGCACCCAGCCGAACCTCGGCGAGGCCGGCGGTGTGGCCATCGTTGTCGACCACGACTTTGCCGCCGAGAGCCGCGGCAAGTTCCTCGCCAATCGGGAAGTCGTCTAGAATGCCGAGGTTCGGGGCACGCAGCACGCGACCTTCGGCGGCGAGCACCAGCCCCGGAACCGCCACGCCGACGCCGTCCGGCGCCGGGCGGTCGCCCGGGCTCATCCACGGCTCGATCGCTGCGGCGATCGCGTCGACGAGGCCTGCAGCACTTTCGGCGGGTGAGGCGATTCGCTTTTCGTCGATCACCTTCCCCGACTCCTCGAACCACACCAGCTTGGTAAGTGTCCCGCCGATGTCCACACCGATCGCGGAGTTCCCCATGGCGCTCTCTCAGTCGGTCAACGGCCAGCTCGCCAGGACGGTGAGCTCGCTGCCGTCACTGTCGCCAGCAGCCAGTCGCCGGTGCGCTTGGCCGGCGATCATCGCGGCGTTGTCGGTGGAAAGGTCGGGGCGGGACAGATACAACGGCACGGCTGATTCGGCAGCCAAGTCGCGCACCGCGGCACGCAGCTCACGGTTGGATGCCACCCCCCCGGCAACCACCAGGCCACCCACCGCCCGGTCGCGCAGCGCGACCCGCGTCGTCGACACCAGCATGTCCACGGCGGCACGCTGGAAGGAGGCCACCAGGTCGAGCACGCGTTGGTCGTCCGGGCACCCCGGTTCGAGCCCGGCGCCCAGGGCATGGCGGCGGACTGCCGTTTTCAGGCCGGAGAACGAAAAATCGTACGGGTTCGCCAGCTTGGCGCGCGACAGCGAGACGGCCTCGGCATCGCCCTGTGCCGCCAGACGGTCGACCACCGGCCCACCCGGGTACCCCAGGCCGAGGAGAACCGATACCTTGTCGAACGCTTCACCCGCCGCGTCGTCGCGGGTCTCGCCGAGGCGACGGAACCGACCCTCGCCCTCAAACAGGTAGAGCACGGTGTGGCCACCCGACACGATCAATGCCAGCAACGGATATGCGATCTCGTCGCCGGCTTCCAGGTGCGGCATCAAGGCCCCATGCACGTGGGCTTCCAGATGGTTGACGCCGACGTAGGGCACGCCGAGAGAACGCGCTAGGCCGCGCCCATAGGACCAGCCAGCGAGCAGGGCGCCAACCAACCCGGGACCGCGGGTCACACCGATGCCCTCGATGTCCTCCCATCCCGCTTCGGCTTCGGTCAACGCGGTGTCGACCACCCAGCTCAAAGCCTCCACGTGGCGCCGCGCCGCCAGCTCCGGCACCACGCCGCCATAGCGGGCGTGATCGACCTGACTCGACACGATATTGCTGCGCACAATGACGGCGTCTGCAACGATCGCGGCGGCCGTTTCATCGCACGACGTTTCGATCCCCAGGATCAGCATCGGCCTAGAAGCCGACTCAAGTCTCTTCGCCCGCGGCCGCGCAATGGCCCGCCAGTGACTCCGTGTACGGCGGGCGCGCCACGCCCTGCTCCGTGATGATCGCCGTGACCAGACGGTTCGGCGTCACGTCGAAAGCCGGGTATGCGGCCGACACCGATTCGGGTGTGATGCGCACGTCATTGACGACGGTTACCTCGTCACTGGTACGTTGCTCGATCGGAATGGCGTCGCCCGTCGCGGCTTCTAGATCGACGGTTGACGTGGGCGCCGCGACATAGAAGGGAATGCCGTGCTCGTGCGCCAGCACCGCAACCGAGTACGTGCCGATCTTGTTGGCAACATCGCCGTTGGCGGCGATCCGGTCGGACCCGACCACCACACAGTCAACCTTGCCCTGCTGCATCATGTACCCGGCCATGTTGTCGGTGATCAGCGTTACCGGAATGTCGTCCTTCTGCAGCTCCCAGGTTGTCAGCCGGGCGCCCTGCAAGAACGGCCGCGTCTCATCGGCCAGAACCGTGGGATTCTTACCTGCCTCCTGCGCCGCGCGAACCACGCCGAGCGCCGTGCCGTAGCCGGCCGTGGCAAGCGCGCCGGCATTGCAATGCGTCAGGATCGAGGCATCCTGAGGCACCAGCGTGGCACCATGGCGCCCCATCGCCCGGTTGATTTCGATGTCCTGCTGATGCATTAACTTGGCCTCGTCGATGAGACGTGCTTTGGCCGCGGCGACGCCGTCATCAAGCGCCGCTTCCGCCACCCGACGGGTTCGCCGCAAGGCCCAACGGAGGTTGACGGCGGTCGGACGAGCCCCGTTCATTCGCTCCGCCAGGTCGACGAGCCCGGCGCGGAACTCATTCGGATCATCGGCAAGCGCCTGGGCGCCCAGCGCCATCCCCATGGCGGCCGCCACGCCGATCGCCGGGGCGCCGCGAATCACCAGGTCGGCAATCGCCTCGATGACCTCTTCGGGCCTCGTGAAGGTCAAATAGACCTCCTCCTGCGGCAGCTTGCGCTGGTCCAGCATGACGACGCCTGACTCGGTCCATTCAATCGTCTTGATCATTCGGTACCACACCTCCAGTCGACTCGGGTTTCCCGGCCACAGTAGCCACCCGCAACGAAGCGTGCAACGCGCTTGACTGGCCGTCGTGCGGGTCGGTAGCATTCACCGATGTTCGCTTCCCAGCGGATGTCTTTCTCCTCTAGCAGGGTGCCAGCACCTCCCTGGACCTACTCCGTCATCCACACGGGCACACTCTCCTGCCCGAAGCCTCGTCCAAGGTGATCTTCGATGGCATGGTTCCGTAACAAAGGCGGCAGCAAGCGCCCGGTCGGCGACCGCAAGATCGACATGCCGGAGGGTCTGTGGACCAAGTGCAACCACTGCCAGGAGTTCATCTATCGCAAGGAGGTGGCGCGTAATTCGAACGTCTGCCCCAAGTGCAACTATCACTTCCGGATCTCGGCTCAGGAGCGGTTGGAGCTCCTGTGCGACGACGGTGTCTGGGAGGAATTCGCCACACGCCTCCGCCCGGTCGACGCGCTGGGCTTCCATGACACGCAGTCGTACGAGGAACGCATCTCCGCCTACCAGCAACGCACCGGCCGGAAAGACGCCGTGGTCACGGTCGAAACCACGATCGGCAACACCCCGGCTATCGTCGCCGTCATGGAGTACGGCTTCATGGGTGGCAGCATGGGCTCTGTGGTGGGCGAGAAAATCACGCTGGCAATCGAGCGCGCCCTCGAAACCCGAAGGCCGCTTGTCATCGTTTCGAGCTCCGGCGGCGCCCGCATGCAAGAAGGAGCGCTGTCTCTCATGCAGATGGCCAAGATCTCGGCGGCGCTGGCCCGTCTGGACGCCGCCCGCCTACCCTACATCTCGGTCTTGACGGACCCGACGACCGGCGGTGTCACCGCGTCGTACGCCATGTTGGGCGACCTCAATATCGCCGAGCCGCGCGCCCTCATCGGCTTTGCCGGGCCGCGAGTCATCGAGCAAACCATCCGCGAGAAGTTGCCGGAAGGATTCCAGCGCAGTGAGTTTCTCCTCGAGCACGGCATGCTTGATTTGGTGGTATCGCGCAGCGAGCTGAAAGAAACGCTGGCGCGGGCCCTGCGTCACCTCCTGCCGGTCGATCTCGGGGCGTCGTCGATGTCCGGCATGCAGCCCGAGGCGGTGGCCGAACAGCCCGCGCGCGACGACGCCGAGGCCGAGTCGCAATAGGTACTAGCAGCGTGACCAACGGAGTCAGGGAACGCCTCGACTCGGTCGATCCCGGCGCCATCAAGCCGGGGCTTGACCGCATCCGCGCCGTGCTGGAGGCCCTCGGCAATCCCCACCGGTCGTACCCCACGGCCATTGTCAGCGGCACCAACGGCAAAGGCTCGGCGGCCGCAATGCTCACCGCGATCGGGCGTGCCGCCGGGCACCGCGTCGGCCTGTACACATCGCCTCACCTGTCGCGTGTGGAGGAACGACTTCAGGTCGACGGTGCGGAGATCAGCAGCTTGGGCCTCGATGCGCAGCTCGGCGTCGTCTTCGCTGCGATCGACAAACTGCTGGCCGACGACTACCTCGCCGACCACCCGTCGTATTTCGAAATTCTCACCGCGGCCGCGTTTCGCTACTTTGCCGAGGCACGCGTCGAGCTGGCGGTCTTGGAGGTCGGCCTCGGCGGCCGTTGGGATGCGACGAACGTCACGCGACCGCGCGTCGCGGTGATCACTTCGATTGCGCAAGACCACGAGGACTACCTCGGCAACGATCTGTCGACGATCGCCGCCGAGAAGGCCGCTGTGATTCCGGCCGGTGGAATGGCCGTAACAGCGCCGCAATCACCCACAGTCCTCGACGTGATCAAGCGCGCCGCCACAGCGGCCGGCGCGACGCTATGGGAAGCGGAGTCGTTTCCTTGCGTCGTTCGACGCACCGACGAACGCCTCCGTCATTCGTTTGACTGCGTCGGTCGTCTGCGTGACTACGTCGGGCTCGAGTTGTCGCTGCCGGGCAAGCACCAGGTCGAGAACGCCCTGTGTGCCATGTTGGCCGCCGAGGCTCTCGACCGGCGGCGGCTGCGCATCAGCTCCGATGCGATCTGGGCCGGTCTGCGCAGCACAGCGTGGCCCGGACGCTGCGAGTGGCTCGAGGAAAGCCCGCCGGTGCTGCTCGACGCGGCACACAACCCGGCCGCCGCTCAGACGCTCGCCGCCTACTTGTGGGAGCTACGCCGGCGCAAAGCGTTCGACCGCTTGCATTTGGTGTTCTCCACGCTCGCCGAAAAGGACACGGAGGGTATTGCCGCCGCACTGTACCCGCTCGCCGACGTCCTCATTGCTACCGAAGCAGCCACGCCGCGCGCTACACCGTCCGCCGAGTTGCTCGATATCGGCACGACGCCGTCGCGGCGCGAGGCGATACCGGACCCCGTGGAGGCCCTGGCCAAAGCACGCCAGATCGCAGCTCCGGACGATCTCGTCTGCGTCAGCGGCTCGACGTATCTACTGGGCGCCGTGCGTCCTCTCCTGCTCGATCCTTGAACAGGATTCGGAGAGCCTCCCGGGTCTGGGGTTACAGGCACCCCCGGAAATTCTTCAGCACCCCGTTGATGTAGAGTAGCCACAAAACTCCTCGGCTCGCGGTGCTCATGGGATCGTCCGTACGTCTCGCCTTGTTTTCTGTCCGTCGAAGCGCTGCCGGCGCTGTCCTCTGCCTGGCCGCTCCCGGCATGGCGTGGGCGCAGGAACCGGTTGCGCCAGAGGCCGGAACGCCGTTCATCCCCGGACTCGAATCGGCGTCGGTGAACTTCGGTTCGATCGAGTTCTCCGACGACGGCTCGACGATGACGTTTACCGGCTACGTCGACATCGACGACCGGCCGAGATTCCGCCTGCAGGCCGACCACGTCGTGATCGAGCTTCCAGCCGATCCCGACGCCCCGGGTGCTGATTACGATTTCGTGGCCACCGGCAACGTCTCATTGGTGGCCGGCGAGATAGTGCTCAACGGCACCGAGATGACCGGCAGGTTGCGTGCCGCTACCGGACGGATCAAGAATGCCTTCGGCCTCGGCCCGGGCGACGTGTATTTCCGCGGCGATGAGATCGAGCAACTCGAGCCGGGCGTGTTCCGTATCCAGAACGGTGTGATAACGCCGTGTACTCAGGTGCTGCCGATATGGCAGTTCCAGGCGCGAACGTTCGATCTATATGCCAACGATCACGTCACGATGAAGCTCCCCGTGTTCAAGGTAAAAGGCGTGCCGCTGATCGTCCTGCCGGCGCTGTACTGGCCGATCGACAGTGGCCACCGATCCACCGGGCTGCTGATCCCGGGCATCGGCACGTCGTCACGCAAGGGGTTCATGTACAGCCAGCCCTTCTTCTGGGCCATCAACCGCAGCATGGACGCCACCCTGACGTTCGATTACTACTCGACGGCGGGGACCGGGTTCAGCAGCGAATACCGCCACCGACTGACGGCCAACTCTCAGGGCGGCGGGCGGTTTTTTTGGCTAGGGGGGACGGACTTCACCGAGGAAGAGCTCGGCGACCCTGAGACTGTCCAAATTCCCGGAGGCTGGACCGTCGACGGCGACCACACGCAGACCTTCAGCGGCGGTTGGCGCCTCAACGCCAACGCCAGCTTCTTCTCCAGCAAGGAGTTCATTCAAGGCTTCGAAGACAACTTCAACCGATTTCTGCGGCGCAACTCGTCGGCCGGCATGTTCCTGACCCGCAACTGGGGAAGCAACACGCTCAACGTGGCTGTCGACCACAGCGAGACCTTTTTCGGCAACGAGCAGTCGGTCGTCCTTCAGCGCCAGCCCGAGGTCGAGTTCCGCGTCCGTCAACGGCCGTTGGCACGGCCCGTCTATTTCGAGTTCCAGGGCTCATATGCCGGTCTGGTGCGCCGCGAGCAGGGCGTCGACATTGACCCGACGGGCGGCAGGTACACCCGTCTCGACGCCCTTCCGGAGGTGTCGGTGGCCTTCACCCAGATCCCGTGGCTGACCGTGAACCCCTTCCTGCAGTGGCGCTCGACGTGGTACAGCCAGCGAACCACGAAGAGTGGCGACTTCGAGCCCGATCCGCTTTTTCGCAACGTCTACGAAACCGGCGTTCAGGTTGTCGGCCCGAGCATCTTCCGCATCTTCGACACGCCCGCCAACGAGTACTCGCCGCGCTTCAAGCACATCATCGAGCCGCGCTTCACCTGGGGACGACAGCGCGTGCTCGACGCCGAGAACTTCAAGAGCCGCGACATCATTCAGTTCGACGAGATCGATCGCTTCGGCGGAGAACGCCACTTCGCGCGCACCTCGCTGATCAATCGGTTCCTGGCCAAGCGCTTCCCCTCACGCAACGCCGACCAGCGTTCGGTGTGGGAGGTCTTCAGCGTCGAGTTGGCGCGCGACTTCGACCTCCGCGAGCGGGATCCCGACATCCTGTTCCCGTCCATCGCCTTGCCCTGGTCGCTGACAGCCCGCGTGACACCGACGCCGCTGATCAACTTCAGCGGCCGCGTGCGCTTCACACCGCAGTGGAAACCGGGCGACTTTACCCTCGCCGGCACGTTCCGCTCCGGACCCAGCTCGACCAACATCACCTGGTTTCGGAACGCCCGGACGTCACCCAACGAAGAGGACGAGTCGATCGTCGACGTGCTGGCTTCGAATCGCCTGACCGGCACCGGCCGCGTCAATCTGCTTCGTGACCTCGTCACCGTGACCGGCAATCTGACCTGGGACGTAACCAACCGCGTGCTGCAGGCGGCCGCCATCGGCGCGACGTGGAACACGCAATGCTGCTCGATCGGTGGTCAGTTCCGCAGCATCAACTTCTCCTTCCGCTCGGAGCGGCAGTTCTCGATTCTCGTGGAGCTGCTGAACGTCGGCACGCTGGGCTTCGGCAGCGAACGGTGAGCTGGTCATGAAAGGGCTGATCCTGTCGGGCGGTGAAGGCTCACGACTGCGGCCGCTCACCTACACATCCGCCAAACAACTGATTCCCGTCGCCAACAAACCGGTGCTGTTTTACGGCATCGAGCACCTGGTCGAAGCCGGCATCCGTGACATCGGCATCGTCGTGGGCGATACCGCAGCGGAGATCGAAAGCACCGTGGAAGACGGCAGCCGCTGGGGCGCACGGATCACCTATATCCGGCAGGACGCGCCGCGCGGGCTGGCTCACGCGGTGCAGATCTCACGGGACTTCCTCGGCGATCATCCGTTCGTCATGTATCTCGGCGACAACATCCTGCGCGATGGCGTCCGGAGCTTCGTCGAAGCCTTCGATGCCGAGAGCGCCAACGCCCAGATCCTGGCGGCTCGAGTTCCCGAACCGCAGCGATTCGGCGTCATCGAGCTCGATGGCGATCGGGTCGTGCGAGTTGTCGAGAAGCCACCGGATCCACCGTCCGACCTGGCGCTCGTGGGCGTATACCTGTTCGACCACAACGTGTTTGACGCGATTGACCAGCTCGAGCCGTCAGGCCGCGGCGAGCTCGAGATCACGGAGGCCATCCAGCGACTGATCGACGACGGCCGCGTGGTGAACTGGCAGTCGGTCAGCGGCTGGTGGAAGGACACCGGCCACCTCGACGACCTGCTCGAAGCCAACCGTGTCGTTCTCGAAACGCTCGAAGGACGGCTCGACATCGATCCGGATGCGGCATCACGTATCGAAGGCAACGTCGTCATCGGATCTGGCACTGAAGTGATCAGCAGCATCGTGCGCGGGCCGGCGATCATCGGACACGACTGCCGGCTTGAACATGCGTACATCGGCCCCTACAGCTCGCTCGCCGACGGCGTCCGCATCGTGTCCGCCGAGCTCGAGCACTGCATCGTGCTGCAGGACGCGCTGATCGAGGGGCTGACCCGGCGGCTGGACGGCAGCCTGATCGGCAAGGCGGCGCGCATATACGGCACCGACGTGAGACCGAAGGCCCACAGGCTGATGATTGGAGATCGGTCCGAGGTTGGCATAGCGGAGTGACTCATCCGGATGGAGGGCTCTTGCCGGTGGCCAATCTCATCCGCAGCAGCACCCAGGCGACGCGCAGCGTCTCACCCAAGGTGACCTTCGATTCGCCGCCGGCACGCACGCGATAGTGAATCGGCACCTCGACGATGCTGACAGCCGACCGGTGCAGCCGGAAGAGGAGCTCGATGTGCGTCGCGTGGCCGCCGCTGCGGACGGCATCGAGATCGACCGCACCGAGCGCCTCGCGCCGATAGCATCGATACCCCGTGCTGCAGTCGCTGTACGGCAGACCGAGGACCGTTGCGGCGAAACCGTTCGCCAACCTCGACAACAGGCGGCGCTTGCCGCTGAGGTCGGCCGCTCCCCCAGCGATATAGCGGGAGCCGATCACGACCTCGGCGTCGGTGGCCGCGGCAAGAATTGGCGTCAGGCTGGCGGCCTCGTGAGAGCCGTCACCGTCCATTTCGACGATGAGATCGGGGGGGTCCGGCAACTCCAGAAGCCACCCGAAAGCGTCGATGACAGCCGCTCCCCGGCCCTCCGCCCGTCGACGCGACATCAGATGCAAGCGGTCGAACCGTTGCATCAACTCCTCGACGACCGCGGCGGTTCCGTCAGGCGAGTCGTCGTCGACAACCCATACCTCGAGCTCCACATCGACATCCTGCCGGAAGATCTCGCATACGAGCTGCGGGAGCGTCGCCCTCTCGCAGTAAACGGGGATGACGACCGTGGCCCGCCGGCGCGGGGTCGCGCTCACGATTGGGTGGTGACGAGAGCTTGCATGAGCGTGAAAGGTTATATCGTAATGATCGCCTGAAGACGCCGACCACAGTGCAGCGGGTGTTCCTGTGAGCCTCAAATTCTAACTCTCAAACTGGCCCAACTATATTGGGGGAAGGTCAGCATCCACCGTTCGCTGCGTGTCACCCCGGCGATGGAAGCTGGCGTGACGGATCGCCTGTGGGAGATCGAAGATGTTGTGCGGGGATGAACCAGGGATTCAACGGGGCGGCGTCCCCGTTGATCGAATCGAACGATTCCGGCTAGGCTGATCGCGCACGCTTCCCGGAACGGACTACTCACAGTGGTCGGCAAGACCCTCCTATAAGGAAAAAGGTCAACAGACGCACTCTCCCTAAAGATGGGGTAGAGATGTTCAAGTTGGCCTGGGGCGTTGGTCCGGTTTGGCTTCGTCGTTTGGGGGGGGTCGACCGTCATGGGTCGCGGCGCGAGCAACTTCAGGATTGTTGGAGCTTGAACGAGCAGCCCATGCTCCTATCCGAGACTCGAGGCCTATGGTTGCGTCTGGGACTACGGGGCCGCGGAGCCTAACCTTGGTCGGAGACTCGAAGTCTAAGGGTTTTGTTGAGGCTTCCCGCGGCGCAGGTCCCGCCGCAGGCGGTGGGACCCCTCGCATGTAACAAGGTGCAAACCGCGCGTGTCGACGCCGGGCAATTAGACAACTCTCACACGTTCTGGATCGTAGTCCTCCTTGCTGTTCCAAAGGGCACACAGCACGTCGATGAGCTTTCGCGCAATCGCCAGCTTGGCCCGGGTCGGTAACGTCCTGCGCTCGAGTCGAACGTGATACGCCGCGGCGAAAGGATCTGCCTGCCGCAAGACCATTCGCTCGACGGCGCTCTTGATGACCCGTTTCAGGTGCCGGTTGAAGCCTCGCCGCAGGCGTACCGGCTCGATGTGTGAGCCGCTTCGTCGTCGGGTGAGGCCGAAAAAAGCCGCAGTAGCTCCGGATGTGAGAGCGGGAGGGGAAGCGGGTGGGGGTGACCAGATACGCGGCGAAGGTCGCTGCCCTGACGTTGCCGATCTCCGGAACCGTCATAAGCCGTCTGACGGGTGGAAACCGCCGCCCGTGTTGGACTAGCAACTGCAGCGCTGCGTCCTTTTTCTCCGCGGCCACATCGAGGATGCCCAGCAGGTCTTCGCCCGGCGGCCGGGCGGCTTCGGGCAAACACTTCAGGAATGCGGGCCGGTGCTCCGGTGAATAGACGTCGGCGCCTACTACCGGAATCCCGTGGTAGCGGAACAGGGCCTTGACCTGGTTCTTCAAGGCGCTGATGTGGCGGTTGAGTCGATCGTGGTGGCGCACCTGCAGCCGCAGGTTCAAGAACGCCACAGGTGGCTGATAGACTTCCCGCACATATCGCCCCCTGGCCAGCTGCGCCAAGGCCAGCGCATCGAACGGATCGTCCTTGTCGGGCGAGGTTGAGATCAAGCGGTTGCGCCGGGGGTCGGCAGCGATCAGGTTCTTGCAGCAACCCGAAAGCGCCAGGTGCAGCCACGTGGCTAACTCTCCCTGCTCGAATACCACCGTACATGGACGGGGAGCCCGACCGATCGCTTCTCGCAACAGATCCCCATCGAGCCGACAACGGTCCCGCCATAGCAGTTCTCCACTGCGTGCCTCTATGGCGGCGAGCTCCAGTCCCGCGTTGCAGTGTGCGTCGATGCCAACATACGATTCCATGAGGGCGTTTCTCCTGGTTGAGTTGGTTGGGCAAACCGGACTTTACCAGTGAAGAAACGCCCTTTTTCCTTACGCTACCTCGGTAACTACGAGATCCTCGAACCGCTCGGTGCAGGCCGCGAGCCGATTTGCTGGACTCCGCCCGACCACTGGGCGGTCACGCTGCTGGCGATCGGCGCCGTCGGCTTCGTGTTGCGCTTCGTCGGGCTGGGATGGGGCCTGCCTTACTCCATGCACCCCGACGAATCGTTGATCCTCGACATCGCGCAGCGCTTGAGCTTCACCGACCTGCGGCCCGGCTTTTACAACTATCCGGGGTTCTTCGTCTACCAGCTCATGGTTATGGTGAAGCTGGTGGCGGCGTGGGGCGGCGACAACGCCCAACTCATTCTGGCGGCACGCGTGTTCACGGCGCTGTACGGCTGGGCGACGATCTGGATCGTCTATCTGCTCGGCGTGCGTCTGGCGGGTCGTAGCACCGGCGTCATCGCCGCGGCGCTGTTCGCCGTAACCGGCGTCGCGACACTACATTCGCACTACGCTGTTACCGACACACCGATGACCGCGTTGGCCATCGCGACCGTCTGGCTAACGGTGCGTGCCGGGCAGCGCCTCTCATATCGAGAGATGGCGTTCGCCGCGGTGGTCGCCGGCCTGGCGGTTTCGACGAAGTACAGCGCCGCGCCGGTGGCGCTGATCCCCGGCTTCGGGTTTCTGGCGCTGGCGGCTCGCGGCCGCCTGTCGATGCGCCGTCGCGCCGCCGGGTTCGTGGCGATGGGTGCAATCGCCGTGGCGGCTTTTCTCATCACCAGTCCGTACACGCTGCTCGATTTCGACGCGTTCCGGACGGACATGAACGTCGAGCAATCGCTTCAGGAGACGGGGCGCTCCGGCAACCACGTGGCGCCGCTCGTCGACGCGAGTTGGAGCGAGCGCGCCGTGGTAACGAACTTCGTTGTGATTCTTGGCGATCTCGGAATTCCGGCGGTGCTGCTGGCGCTGTTCTGCCTGGTGGCGGTGCTGCGTGGCCCGCGCGGCGCGCTGCGCGCCGTCTCGGGGGGAGTCGGCTCCCGTGGTTCGCCGGAGAGCGAACCCGTCGCCGGCGAACTGGGATCGGAGGAGGTGGCCTTGGCCGACGGCACACAAGGCGCGAGCCAACCTCTGTGGGACGGCTTGGGCGGAGCGCTGGCGGCAGCGTGGATCCTTCTCTACCAGGTGCTGATGGCAACTTCCGCCAGAGGCGGCCAGCGCTACGCCCTGCCCGTGTACCCGGTCCTCATGGTGTTCGTTGCCGGAGGAATACTGCTGTTCGTACGCAGCGCAACGGGGGGCTCAACCGCGGACCCGGCGCAGGATCCGGCGCTGACAACGACGCCGGCGCGTTCCGCTCGGGCAATGCTGGCATTGCTCGTCGTTCTCGCCGGCGCGCAGCCTGCCTGGGATGCGGTCACGACGACGCGCCTGCTGCGCATCCCCGACACACGACTCGTGGCACACGACTGGTCGCTCGAGAACCTGCCGCCCAGCTCGGTGGTAGCGCGCGAGTACTACGCGCCGTTGTTTCACACAAGCGACGGCTTTCGCATCATCCAGCCGTTCACGCTCACCGAACGCAGCCTCAAGGCCTACTGCGTCGCCGGCACCGAGTACCTGATCCTCAGCTCGCTCAATGCGAAGCGCTATTTTGAAGACGAGACCGAGCGGTTCGCCGATGAGCGCGCCTGGTACGAGGAGCTCGAGCGCGGAACGCGCGTTGTCGCGACGTTCTCGGGTCCTGAGATGGAGCTGCACCACCCGACAATCGAGGTGCGGCGACTGTATTGCGGCGACGGGTAGTTCTCACTAGCAAACGCAGCGAAACGGGGTTTCCAGTTGGCTCCCCGCTCCTGACCCGATCGTCCACGCTGGCGGCGCGATATTTTCCTATCAGGCGCAGAGGCACTCGATCATCGAAGTCGGGCCGAAGCTAGCTTGGAGGGGCGGGCGCTACCGTCGGAATACCGAAGTGATACCAAATATTGCCCAAAACTACCCAGGAGCGGCACGTTGGCATAGAGTATGCGTGGCACCTAACCCCCTGTAGGCAAAGGGATTCCGAGGAACCCTATGATTGGACGATTGCAGCCGAAATGAAGGTCCTGATCACCGGAATCACGGGGTTTGTCGGCTCGCACCTGGCGGAGTACGTTCTGTCGCTGGAAGACGCACACGAGGTTGTCGGCATCTGTCGCTGGCGCTCACCACGCCACAACACGGGAGACATCGAAGGGCGTGTGGCGTTCCTCGAGTGCGACTTGCGAGACGCCTCTTCGGTAAGGAAGTTGATCGACGAAGTGTGCCCGGATCGGATCTTTCACCTCGCCGCGCAGTCATACGTACCGACCTCGTGGAACTCGCCGGCCGAAACCATCACGACCAACATCATCGGCCAGCTCAACATCTTCGAAGCCATGCGCGAGACGGGTTGCGACGCCCTCATCCAGATCGCCGGCTCCTCCGAGGAATACGGACTCGTGCATCCGGACGAGACCCCGATCACCGAAGATAATCCGCTGCGCCCTCTGTCGCCGTACGCCGTCTCGAAGGTTGCGCAAGACACGTTGGCGTATCAGTACCACCAGTCGTATGGGATCAAGGCAATCCGGACGCGCGCCTTCAACCACACGGGACCCCGGCGCGGCGACGTTTTCGTGACCAGCAATTTCGCCAAGCAGCTCGCCGAAATCGAGGCCGGGCTGCGCGATCCGATCCTGCACGTCGGCGACCTCACCCCAAGGCGTGACTTCACGGACGTTCGCGACATCGTTCGCGCCTACTGGTTGTGCCTCGAGCACTGCACGCCGGGCGAGGTCTACAACATCGCCAGCGGCAAGGCGTATGACATCCAGGAGATCCTCGACTTGTTGCTGAGCCACAGCGACCGGGAGATCGAGGTACGCGAAGACCCGGCCCGCTTGCGACCCTCCGATGTGCCGCTCTTGCTGGGAGACAACACACGGTTCTGTGAGGCCACGGGATGGAAGCCGGAGATTCCATTCGAGCAAACTGCCAAGGACCTGCTCGACTACTGGAGAGAGCGGGTTCCGGCTTGACCGAGCATCGATAAGACCGTCATGCGCAGCCTGATCACCGGCATTAGCGGCTTCGCGGGGGGACATCTGGCAACCGCACTGCTGGCTCGTGGCGACGACATCACCGGGCTCGACCGGATGCGGGGGCCCCAGCTCGAGAAACACGGCGAGCTCATCGCCTTCCACCAAGCCGACATCCGCGACAGCGCCGCCCTCGCGGCCGTGTTCTCGGAAGCACGACCCGAGATCATCTTTCACCTCGCTGCTTTGACGCATGTGGCGCAGGCCTGGGCTCAGCGCCGCGAGACGCTCGACATCAACGTCATCGGCACGGCAGGTGTACTCGAGGCAGCCGCGGAGCTCGACCCCAAGCCGACCGTCGTGCTGGCGTCCTCAGGTCAGGTGTACGGCCCCGCATCCGACGATGGTGCGGCGTTTACCGAGGCCCACCCAACCGACCCTCAAAGTCCATACGCCGTCAGCAAGCTGTGTGCAGAGTTGCTGGCACAACAGGCGTGGCGCGGCGAGGCCCTGCGGACCGTGGTCCTGAGGACGTTCAATTACACCGGACCCTGGCAAACACCGACTTTCGTATGCAGCGATTTCGCGCGGCAGGTTGCCTGGGCCGAAGCCGGCCTCGGCCCGGCGGAGATTACCGTCGGCAACCTGGCCGCGCAGCGCGATTTCAGCGATGTCCGGGACATTGTGAACGGCTACATACTGGCCGCCGAACACGGCGAACCCAGTCGTATCTACAATCTGTCGAGCGGCGGTGCCGTTCCGGTGCAGCGTGTTCTCGACCATCTGCTAGCGGCAGCGTCAGTCGACATTGACGTCCGACAGGACCCGGACCGCGTACGCAAGGTCGACTTGTCGATATTATGTGGGGACTCGTCGCGGGCCCACGAGGAGCTCGGGTGGCAGCCCCGATTCACGTTCGACGAGACACTCGACGCAGTTCTGGACTTTTGGCGAGAGCAGGCGGCCACGGAGACTTCGACCGGTGCTTGAGGGCGCCCGAGATGCCGTTCTGCTCCTTTCTGGGGCCATCGGCGTGTGGCTCCTCGCCCGTTTGGTTCGATCACGGGGCACCTCGACCCGGCCCTTCACCGACGCCATGGCAGATGGCCAGCCGGCGACGGGTATCGTCGCCGCCACGCTGGTCGGCGCTCCCCTCGCGGTGATGGCACCACACTCTGCATGGCCGGTATACATGTCGGCCGCGGCCATCGGGGCGTTTGCGACCTCGGCCATCGCCATGGCGACCGTGGAGATCGACGCCGGCTTCGGCACGACGTTCTATTCGATCCCGTGGCTGCGGCCGGTCGAGGCCTTCACTCCCGGTGGGCGCTCGGCGGCCGGCCTGGCCGCTGCCATCGGCGCCGCGTTCGCGGTCCCCGTGTGGGCCGGCGCCTGGCGTCTCGTCGGTCCCGGGGAAGCAGCCCTCATCGCGGTGGCGGCACTCGCCGCGGTGGGGGTCGACACTTGGCTGCGTGGTCGCAGCGGTGCGACGCGCGGCGTCCAGCGACTCGGACCGGGCATCACGGGCGCCCTGGTCGGCGCTGCCGCGGCGGCGATTCTCGTGGCCTTTTTGCCCTGATCTAGACCGGAGCCTGGTTGGTGGGCGTCACGGGTGCTTTCTAGGTGGGTTGGTTGCAGGGCGATAGCTGTTTCATTTTTTTTGATTTCCCACCTCCCGCCCCCGACCTGTCGCTGCCTACGGCAGCTCCCGGCCCGCTAGGCACACAGGTGTCAGGTAGCGCCACCCTGCTACAATTGGAAGTTGAAGGCGATTCTGACGGCTCCCCGCTCGAAACCCCGGAGAATTCTCGATGAGTACGATAAAGACCGCTCTTCTGTTAGGCCTGTTGACGGGCATGTTGGTGGCATTTGGAGCCTACTTCGGTGGCCAGCAGGGCATGGTGATCGCCTTTGCGTTCGCCGTCGTCATGAACATGGGCAGCTACTGGTTCTCGGCGAGCATCGTATTGAAAACCTCCGGAGCCAAGGAGGCGTCCCCTGAGCAATACCCCGTATTGCACCGGATCACGGATCGCCTGGTAGTGCGTTCGGGCTTGCCGAAACCTGGTTTGTACGTGATCCCGTCACCCTCGCCGAACGCCTTCGCCACGGGCCGCAACCCCAACCATGCGGCCGTCGCCGTTACCGAGGGGATCTTGGAGCTGCTGAGTGAAGACGAGCTCGAGGGCGTGGTCGCCCACGAGCTGGCGCACGTCAAGAACCGCGACATTCTGATCTCTTCGATCGCCGCGACGTTCGCCGGCGCCATCATGATGCTCGCCTACATGGCGCGTTGGAGCGCCATCTTCAGCGGCGGCCGTGACCGCGACGGCGGCAACATCTTCGGTCTGCTGGCAATGGCGATTCTGGCTCCACTCGCCTCAATGATGGTGCAGATGGCGATCTCGCGGACGCGTGAGTACAAGGCCGACGCGACGGGCGCCGAGATGGTCGGGCACCCTCAGGGTCTCGCCAACGCGCTGCGCAAACTCGACGCGGGCAGCCGCCGCGTCCCGATGCAGGCGTCGGCCGCGACGTCGCACATGTACATCGTCAAGCCGGCGATCGGAGGCGTGGGCAACTTCTTCTCTACGCATCCGCCCATGGAAAAGCGTATCGAGCGGCTGTTGTCGCGGCCTGGGCCTAGCCCGATTATTTCGTAGTCAGCTGGGGGCGGGCGCTTCGTAGGTGGGGCGGTTCTTGGTGGGGAACGCTCCGATTTGTTTGAATACCCAGCCTCCCACCCCCTCCGGAAGTCGCGTTCCGCGCCTTCCTTGCCCACCTTTCCACAGGAACCACCTGCGCTCACTAGCCACTCTTTTCCATTTACGTCTTGACTTCGAATCGCGATCGGCCGTATTGTCGCGAGTGGTCAGAGATAGACCAAAGTGGGTTACAACCGAATCGAGATGGTTCGCAGTGGAAAAAGTTGGCTGACCATCCTAAAACGATGGCCGAATCAACGGAGATCAGGGTTCGATGCTACGGGGTAACCAACCGGCTATTGTCGATGACAAGGGCCGGATCAAGATCCCAACCTCGTTTCGCGCCGCAATTCGCGAGAATTTCGGTAACGAGGTCTTTCTCACCAGCTTCGAAGGTGAGCACGCGCGTATCTATCCCCTGCCCGTCTGGACGGCCCTCGAAGAACGTATCAAGGGGCTGCCGTCGATGAATCCCTCGCGCCAGAGACTCCTTGACCGCGTCAACTACTACGGTCACCTCACGACGATGGACAAGCAGGGGCGCGTCCTCGTGCCGCAGCTGCTACGGGACGCAGCCTCCATCAGCGGCGAAGTCGTCGTCATGGGCCAAATGGACTATTTGGTGGTCTGGAACCACGAGATCTTCCGCCAGCGCCTCGTCAGCGAGCCGTTGAGCACCGAAGATTTCGAGAAACTCGCTGAGTTGGGCATCTGATGATTACCGTCGCACCGGTCCAGGCGCCCACCGGCCCGTCGCGGCTGCCTTGGCCGCAGGAATTGGACGCACGGACGACGATGGAGCGAGGCCCGATACATCGCCCCGTAATGGTCGACGAGGTTCTTGATCACCTCGCCCCCGGCAGCGGCATCATCATCGACGCGACCGTCGGCGCCGGCGGCCACGCCGCTGCGGTCATGGCGGCGTGCCCGGCCTGTACGGTAATCGGCCTGGATCGCGACACCGAGACGCTCGCCGTCGCGCGCCAGCGCCTGCAGCCCTGGGCGGACCGCATTCAGCTGCTCGGCGCCGATTACCGTCTGCTGCCCCAAATGGTCTTCGAACGGCGTTGGTGGCCGATTCGCGGCATTGTGGCGGATCTAGGAATTTCCTCTCTGCAACTCGATTCGGCCGAGCGCGGCTTTTCGTTCCAGCGTTGCGGGCCGCTCGACATGCGGATGGATCGTACATCGGAACTCACCGCTGCCGATCTGGTCAACGAGCTCGATGCTGATGAACTAGCGTCGATTCTGCGGCGCTACGGCGACGAGCGTTACGCCTCCCGAATCGCTCGCGCCGTAGTCGTCGCACGAAGGAAAACGCCGCTGCGCAACACCGAGCAGCTAACCCAGATCGTCACCGGCGCCATGCCCCGCGTACCGCAGCACATTCACCCGGCTACGCGTACCTTCCAAGCCCTGCGGATCGCCGTGAACGACGAGCTCAACGGCTTGTACGAGTTCGTGGTCGGCGCCGCGCGACTCCTCGGTCCCGGGGGTCGTCTGGTGATGATCACCTTCCACTCCCTGGAGGACCGGCTGGTCAAGCAAGCATTCCGGTACCTGGCCAGCGATTGCGTATGCCCGCCGCGCCTGCCGCGCTGCGCCTGCAACAAGTTTTCAGAGGTGGGAATTCTGACCAAGCGGCCCCTCACGCCGCGAGCCGCCGAGATCGAGATCAACCCTCGGTCGCGGAGCGCGCACCTGCGCGCCTTGGAGCGGCTCTAGATGAGGGGCGTGGCGTCGGATTGGATTCAACGAGTGTCCGGAGCATGTGGCCCCGAGGCCCAGCTAGACCAAAATGAGTTGTAAACTGCCTCTCTTTACAACCCTGGCTAGCATTCGCCCCTGGCTGCAGGGGCCACGCTCCGGCTTTATCTCTCTCGCCGACCGCCGGAGGGGCTGAAGTGGCTCCCCGGCGCCGTCCGCGGGTGGTCAACGGTCGCCTCAGCAAGCCACGCGAGCCCGGGAGGCTGGGCGATCTGGCCAAGATGACCGTGCTCGGCCTCGTACTGGCGCTCCCCGCCTTCCTCTATGCCGGCCTCCAGGCCCAGTTGCACGAATATCGCCGCGAGGTCGTCGCGTTCGAAACGCAGATCCGAGAGCTCGACGACGAGCATCGACGGCTCGACGTCGAGCTCGCCATGTGGAGCGACCCGCGCCGTATCGGAGAGCTGGCCCACGACGTCAGCGGCCTGATGCCCGCGGGGCAGGAACAAGTCGTCTACCTGCCCAGGTCTCCTGAGCCACCGGCCCGAGATCCGAATTACATTGCGGCAGCGACAGGAGACGACGATGGTCGTCAACGACCGTAGCGAGATCCGCGCCGGCGGGCTCCAACGCCACCGTCTTCTTCTGGTATTGGTCTGTGCCGGAATCTGGACGGGTCTGATTCTCGGTCGTCTCGTGCACTTGCAGGTGGTGACTCACGAGGAGTTCGTGGAGCGGGCCCGTGACCAGCAGGAATGGTTCGTCGAGATCCCGGCGATGCGCGGCCATATCTTCTCCGCAGACGGTCGCCTGCTGGCAAGCAGTATCGACGAGGAGTCGATCTTTGCGTGGCCCCATCTGCTGCCCGATCGAAACGAGGCCGCCACGGTTCTCGCTCCGGCTCTGCAGATGCCGGTTGCCGACGTACGTGAGCGGCTGCAGGGGGATGGTTTCACCTATCTGCGCAAGCAGGCTCCACCCGACATCGCCGCCGCGGTCCGCCGCATTATTCAGACCCACAAGTTCTACACATCTGTGGGAATGCACCCGGCGAGCCGCCGCTACTACCCGAATCGACAGCTCGCTGCCCACGTCCTGGGCTTCGTGAGCAGCGAGAACGCCGGTGCGGCGGGGCTTGAATACAAGTACGACGAGCTGATTCGTGGCCAGGATGGGCGTTGGCTTACCCTCAAAGACGGCGGCAACACACCCATCGATCCCGATGGGCTGTTCCGTGAGGACCCCACGCCTGGCCACGATATTTTTCTGACGATCAACACCAATATCCAGGCGTCCGCCGAGGCCACTCTCGAGCGCGTTGTTGAGGAGCGCCAAGCGGACGGTGCCAGCGCCGTCGTCCTGGATCCCAAAACCGGTGCCGTGCTGGCCCTGGCCTCGTACCCGACGTTCAATCCCAACGTCCGGAACCAGGCGTTGGTCGACCTCTCATCGCAAAATTCGGCGGTAAACCACGCCTACGAACCCGGATCGACGTTCAAGATCTTCACCGCTGCCGCCGGGTTTCGCGACGGCCTGGTGACCGAGAACGAGTTGATCGATTGCCAGGGAGGTCGCCTGCGGGTCGCCAACCACACCTACAACGACTGGCGTCACGGCATGCAGATCCTGCCGTTTCACGAGGTCATGAAGCAATCGAGCAATGTCGGCATGATCAAGGTCGGCCTGCGGCTGCAGCCCGTGCGCTTCTACGAATGGCTCAGGGTGTTCGGCTTCGGTGAACGTACCGGCATCGACTTGCCCGGCGAGGCGCCGGGAATCTTGCGGCCGCCGGAACGTTGGTCCGGCCTGTCACAGAGCTCGATGGTCATTGGTCAGGAAATCGGCACCACACCGCTGCAGCTCGCCGCAGCCGTGGGCGCCATCGCCAACGGCGGTGCGCTCATGCAGCCCTACGTGGTGGCCAGCGCCCGCGACGCTGTCGGGAACGTGGTCTTCGAGCGTCAGCCGAAGGAGCGTCGCCGCGTCGTCGACGCCGCCACCGCCCGTCGCGTGATGCGTATCCTGGAAGGCGTCGTCGCTCCGGACACCGTTGCCGGCAAAGCCGCGAGGCTCGCCGGCTATCGCATCGCCGGCAAGACCGGAACCGCCCAGAAGATCGGCGCGGACGGACGGTACACCGAGTACATGTCTTCGTTTATTGGAGTATTGCCGGCATCTGATCCGCAGCTGGTGGTGTTGGTAGTGATCGACACCCCCCGCAAGGGTTATTATGGAACTGAGGTCGCCGCGCCGGCCTTTCGGGCCATCGCCGAGACGGCAACCCGGGTGCTTCGCCTGGCGCCCGATGCCGCGGCCGCTCCTGCACAGCGGGCAACCGCCGGTACGTAGAGTGTCTCCGCCCGTCCTCGGGGGAGACGGGCGGTTTGTTGTTGGACAGAAGCAGGGGGAGGCCATGCCGACGAGGTCCGCCCTCGCGCGACTACTGTCGAGCGTAAAGGCCAATTATGACGGTGATCCCGACACCGAGGTGTCGGGCATCGCCTACGACTCGCGCCACGTGCAACCGGGTGACGCCTTCGTCGCCGTGCCCGGATACGTCCACGACGGCGCCGAGTTCGTTCCCGACGCCGTCGACGGCGGCGCCGTGGCGATCGTGGCCCAAGTGGGCCCCGACGCCGTCAGCCTCCCCTCGCCGCCCGCCGTGTGGGCTCGTGTAGACGACGCCCGCGCCGTCCTCGCCCCGATGGCCGCTGAGTTCTACGGCCATCCGAGCCACGAGCTCACCGTGGTGGGGATCACCGGGACCAACGGCAAGACGACCACAACGGCCCTGCTCGAGGCGATCCTGGGCGCACGAGGCCCGGTGGGACGCTGGAGCACGACTACCGTGAGCATCGCCGGTGAGACCTCCCCTGCCCACCGCACGACACCCGAGGGTCCCGATCTGCAGCGCACCCTGCGCGCCATGGTCGACGCCGATTGCTGGGCAGCGGCCATCGAGGTCTCCTCCCATGCGCTGTTTCTGCACCGCGTAGACGGCACGCGCTTCGCCGCCGCCGTGTTCACCAATCTGAGCGACGATCATCGTGACTTTCACGAAAATTTCGACGAATACCTTGCCGCCAAGGCCTCCCTCTTCGAGCGCCTCGACGAAGGCGGGCTCGCCGTATTGAACATCGAAGATCCCGCAGCCCACGAGATCGCCCGTCGCACCGCGGCTCGAGTCGTCGGCTACGGCTGGGAAAACCGACCGCTGACCTCGGCCCAAGTCCGCGCCCGTCTCGAGCTCGATATTCACGGACGGCCGCCGGACGACCTCGACATCGAAAAACTGCACGAACCGATCGACGTGCCGAGCTATCGGATCGCCGACTGGCGCTTCCGCGGCAACGGTAGCCGGCTGCGACTAGACACCCCACAGGGTGAACTGGACTTCGAAACGCCGCTCTTCGGCCAGGCCAACGCCGAAAACCTTGCCGCGGCGATCGCCACGGCCCTCGAACTGGGCTGCTCGGTGGAGGAGATCACGCCGCGCGTTGCCGAGTTCGCCGGCGCCCGAGGCCGCTTCCAGCGCTTGTTCCATGGTCAGCCGTTCGCCGTCGTCGTCGATTTCGCCCACACCCCCGCCGCATTGCAGGCGGCGCTGGAAGCATCCCGCGCCCTGGCCGGCGCGCATCGGGTCATCGTCGTGTTCGGCTGTGGCGGCGACAGGGATCAGGGCAAGCGCCCCCAGATGGGCAGGATCGCGGCCGACAACGCCGACCAGGTCATGATCACCTCCGACAATCCTCGCGGCGAGGATCCGGAGGCCATTCTCGACGCCATAGAGGCCAGCATCCCCGACCGCACCGCGGCACAGGTAGAACGCAACGTAGACCGGCGACGGGCGATCGAGCACAGTCTCGGCCGGGCGCGTCCTGGCGACTGCGTGCTGATCGCCGGCAAGGGGCACGAGACCCAGCAGGTGTTCGCTGATCGGACGGTCGACTTCGATGACGTCGCGGTGGCGGCAGCCTGGTTGCGGACCCGCTTCGGCAGCAACGACGGCACATCCGCGGAAGATCCCGAAAAATGATCACCCTGCCGCTCGACCAGCTCAGCGAGGCGGTGCTGGGACGGCTGGTCACCGGCAACCCCCGGGCGGCGGTACATGGGGTGAGCATCGATTCGCGCCGCATCGCGCCGCAGGATTGCTTCTTCGCCATCGTCGGGGAACGCCTCGATGGCCACGATTTTCTGGCCGCGGCCGCCGCTGCCGGCGCCGCCGCGGTTGTCGTGCACCGCACTCCCGAGGACGGGCTTCCGGCGGATACGGCGGTCGTCGAAGTGGCTGATACCACGGCCGCCCTGCAGGCGCTCGGTACCTGGTTGCGCCACCGTCTCGGCCCCACCGTGGTGGCCATCACCGGCAGCCTCGGCAAGACGACGACGAAGGAATGGAGCACCGCGCTCCTGCGCCGGCGATATCGCGTTCACGCCACTCCCGGGAACCTCAACAACCACTGGGGCCTGCCGCTGTCGCTGCTCGGCCTGGAACAGGAACACGACGTGATGGTGGCGGAGCTTGCCATGAGCCGAGCCGGCGAGATCCGCGCCCTGGCGCGTCTTGCGGCGCCCGACGTCGGCGTCATCACCAACGTCGCCCCGGCGCACATGGAGAACTTCACCGATCTCGACGAAGTGGCGGCCGTCAAGGGAGAGCTCACCGAGGCGCTGGGGCCCACGGCGACGCTGATCGTCAACGCCGACGACCCGCGCACCGTCTCCATGGCGCGTCGCTTCGCCGGCTCGTTGGCCCGCGTCGTGACGTTTGGCGAAGCCAGCGGCTCGACGGTGCAGGCAACCCACGTCGGGGCACACCATCAATCGTGGAAACTGCTCTTGAAACTGGGCGACGATGGCGACTGCGACGTCGTGTTGAACATGCCGGGCCGTCCGGCGATCGCCAACTTCCTCGCCGCTGCAGCGGTCGCCTGGGTGCTTGACGTTCCGGCCGCTGACATCGCGGCCGCTGCGCCGCGTCTCGAATCGCTGGGCAACCGCGGGGAGCTGCGCCAGCTACCCGACGACATAACCCTGCTCGACGAGAGCTACAACGCCAGCCCGGTGGCGGTGAGCGCGGCGCTCGAGACGCTTGCCGGTTTGCCCGGTGACGGCCGCAAGATCGCGGTTCTCGGCGACATGCTGGAGCTCGGCGACTGGGCCGAAGCGTCGCACCGCCAGGTGGGCAACAAGGTGGGAGAGCTAGGCATCGACCTGCTCGCCGCGGTGGGTGAGCAGGCCGAGGTGATTGCCGCCGCCGCAACCGACGCCGGAGTCGCCCGCGCAGCTGTTCATTGTTTCGACTCCCCCGATGCCGCCGGGCGCTGGCTGGCGGAGCAACTGCGCCCCGGTGACGCCGTCCTGGTAAAGGGCTCCCGGTCGGTGCACATGGAACGGGCAATCGCGGAAATCGAGCCGGCCGTATCCGATCGAACTGTAGAGGGCTGAGATGCTTTACGAAGTCTTGTACGGGCTCCACGAGGTATTGTCGCCGTTCAACGTCTTTCGCTACATCACCTTCCGCACGGCGCTCAGCGCCATCACCGCACTGCTGCTGACGCTGGCCTTCGCGCCGCAGCTGATTCGCTGGTTGCGCACCAAGCAAGTCGGCCAACGCATCCGCAGTGAAGGCCCCCCGGAGCACGGCGCCAAGGAAGGAACGCCCACCATGGGCGGCGTGCTCATCGTCGGCGCCGTCGTCATCAGCACCCTGCTGTGGATGGACCTGCAAAACCGGCTGGTCTGGGTGGCGATGGCCTCGACCGTGATGTTCGGCGGGCTCGGCATGCTCGACGACTACCTGCACGTGGTACATCCCCGGCGCCGCGGCCTGTCGGTGGAATCCAAGTTCGCCGGCGAGATCGCCATCGCCACGATCGTCGGCGCGACCCTGTGGTGGTTGGCGGCACAGGGATCCTTCTCCACGCAGCTCGCGTTTCCGTTCTTCAAAGAGCTTTCTCCCTTTCTGGGCTGGGCATATGTGCCCTTCGCGGCGCTGGTGCTGGTTGCCGCATCGAACGCCGTAAACCTGACCGACGGCCTCGACGGCCTGGCGACGGGATCGGTGTTGATCGCCGCCGGCGCCTTCACCGGCTTCGCGTATCTGGCCGGCCACCAGCTCAATGCCGACTACCTGAACATCATTTACGTGCCGGAAGCCGCCGAAGTAACCGTGTTCGCCGGCGCCATCGCCGGCGCCTGCCTCGGCTTCCTCTGGTTCAACTGCCACCCCGCCGAGGTCTTTATGGGCGATACCGGTTCTCTCGCCCTCGGCGCGGCTGTGGGAACGGTGGCGCTGCTCATCAAGCAGGAGCTCAACCTGTTCTTCGTCGGTGGACTGTTCGTCGTCGAAGCTCTTTCGGTGATCCTGCAGGTTGGCTCTTTCCGCATGACCGGCAAGCGACCGTTCAAGATGGCACCGCTGCACCATCACTTCGAGATGAGCGGTTGGCCCGAGTCCAAGGTCGTCGTGCGCTTCTGGATCCTGGCGGTGCTGTTCGCCCTCTTTTCCCTCGCCACGTTGAAACTGCGATGAGTCGCCCCCAGCCGACAGTCGAACACACCGTTGCCGCCTGGCGCGGCCGCAACGTCGTCGTCATCGGCGCCGGCCGCAGCGGTGTGGCGGCGGCCCACCTGCTGCTGGATTGCGGGGCGCGCGTCACGATCACCGACCTGCGCCCGGCTGCCGAGCTGGCGGAAGCCGGGGCGCTGGCCGACCGCGGCATCGAGGTGGTTGCCGGGTTCCACCCGGCGGAGCTGTGGACCGGCGCCGACGCGGCGATCATCTCTCCAGGAATTCCCTCGACCGCCGCACCGGTCGAGCAGGCGCGGGCCGCGGGCATGGACCTCCTCGCCGAAATCGAGCTCGCGGCAGCGTTCATCGACGTGCCGATCATCGCGATCAGCGGCTCGAACGGCAAGAGCACCGTGACCTCCATGGTGGGCTCGATGTTCGAAGCCGCAGGCCGCTCTGCCGCTGTGTGCGGCAACATCGGCACGGCGCTGAGCGCCGCGGTCCGCCGGCAAGTGGTCGACGATGTCGTTTTCGACGCCTACGTCGTGGAAATCTCTTCGTTCCAAGCGGAGTCCATTGAGCACTTCCACCCGCGCTACGCAGCGCTGCTGAACATCCAAGAGGACCATCTCGACCGGCACGGCTCCCTGGAAGCGTATGGACGCGCCAAGCTGCGGCTGACGCTCAACATGACCGGCGAGGACTGGCTCGTCTACAACCGGGACGACCCCGAGCTGCAGCGCTACCTGCCCGTCGACGGCCCGCAGGCCGTCGCCTTCACCCACGGTCCCGACAATCCTCAGGCCCCGATGGCCTGGGTCGACAGCGACGCCATCTGGTGGTGGCCCGCGGACCGCGACCGGCAGCGCGTCATGGCCCTCGAAGAGCTCGTGGTGATCGGCCCACACAACGAAGCCAACGCCTGTGCCGCAGCCGCTCTTGCCGCACTCGCTGGTATCGACACGACCTCCATCGCGGAGGGACTGCGCCGGTACCAGCCTCTCGAGCACCGCATGGAGCGCTGCGGCGAGGTGCACGGCCTGGTGTGTATCAACGATTCCAAGGCAACCAATGTCGACGCCACCGCCGCCGCTCTCTCCGGTTTCGACTCCGGCATATGGCTGATTCTCGGGGGGCGCGACAAGGGTGCCGACTTCGCCCGGCTACTGCCGCTGATCCGCGAGCGTGTGGAGCGCGTCCTGCTCATCGGCGAAGCGGCGGCGACTATCGGAGAGGCGCTGGCCGAGGTCGCGCCGGAGACCTGCGAAACGATGCAGCACGCCGTCGCGCGAGCCCTGGATCAGGCCAGCGCCGGCGACACACTCTTGTTATCGCCGGCGTGCACGTCGTTCGACCAGTACGCCAGCTTCGAGGAACGCGGTGCCCACTTCAAAACCCTCGTTGGGAGCAGGAGCACGACAAATGGCTAGTCGTTGGCTGGCGGTCGACAAACCGTTGTTCGCCACCAGTGTCGCCATGATCAGCTTCGGGCTGCTGATGGTGTATTCGGCGTCTTTTTACGACCTGCAGCAGTCCGGCGGCAACGGCACCGAACTGCTCCTGCGCCAGACTACCGCCGCCATCGTCGGATTGACCGCCATGGTGGTGGCGCTGCGCGTCGACTACCGCCTCTACCAGAACCGATCTCTTGTCGTGTTCGCCACGGCCGGCGCCGCGTTGCTGCTCGTGCTCGCGCTGCTGATCGGCACCGGTGCCGGCACGCATCGCTGGCTGATCATCGGATCTCTACGGGTGCAGCCGTCGGAGATCGGCAAGCTGGCCATCGTCTTGTTCCTGGCCAGCTACCTGACGCGCAAGGACGAAGACATCAACGACTGGTGGAACGGACTCTTCCCCGCCTTGACCGTAGTCGGCACATTCGCGCTGCTGATTCTGCGCGAGCCCGATCTCGGTACCGCGGCCGCTCTCGTCACGGTTGCCGCGATCATGCTGACGGTGGCCGGCCTGGCATGGCGCTACATCATCGGCTTCGGCACGTTGGTGGCCGCCGGCGCCGCCGTACAGATCATGAACACCGGATACCAAGCCAAACGCATCGTCGCCTTCATGAACCCTTGGGGAGACCCTCTCGACACCGGCTTCCAGACCGTGCAATCGCTGATCGCCGTAGGCACTGGCGGCATCAGTGGCGTCGGGCTGGCCGCCGGTAAGCAAAAGCTGCTGTTCCTTCCGCAGCCGCACACCGATTTCATCTTCGCGGTCATCGGCGAGGAGCTCGGCCTCATCGGGGCCGGCCTCATCGTGCTCGGCTTCATGGTAATCATGTGGCGCGGCCTACGGGCCGCCGTCATGGCTCCCGACAAATTCGGCTTCTACCTGGGAATCGGCTTGACCGCAGCCCTAGTCATGCAAGCCTTGCTGAACATGAGCGTCGTCGTGAACCTGGTGCCCATCACGGGAATCCCGCTGCCGCTCATCAGCTACGGTGGATCCTCCCTGGTGGCCTCGTGCGCGGCGATCGGCGTGCTGTTGAACATCTCCCAACACTCCTGAGGACCTGAATGCTCAAGCGAATTCGTCATCTCCATTTCGTCGGCATCGGCGGCATCGGCATGAGCGGTATCGCCGAGCTGTTGTTGAACCTCGGCTACGAGGTTTCCGGCTCCGACCTGCAGGCTTCGCCGATCACCCGGCGCCTGGAGCAACTCGGCGGCACAATCCACATCGGCCACGGCGCCGACAACGTCGGTGGGGCACACGTAGTGGTCATCTCGTCGGCGGTCGGCGACGATAATCCCGAAATTCTCCAAGCCGTTCAGAGCGGCATTCCGGTGATCCCGCGCGCCGAGATGCTCGCCGAGCTGATGCGCATGAAGCACGGTATCGCGGTGGGGGGGTCGCACGGTAAGACCACGACCACTTCGATTATCGGAACGGTATTGGAGGCGGCGGAGCTCGATCCAACCGTGGTTATCGGCGGGCGCTTGCAGGCGTGGGGCACCAACGCCCGCCTCGGCCACGGCGACTTCCTCGTGGCCGAGGCCGACGAGTCTGACGGCTCGTTTCTGCACCTGTCGCCGACGTTCGCGGTGGTTACCAACATCGACGCCGAGCACCTCGACCACTATCGCGACTTCGAGGAACTGCGCGAAGCGTTCCTGAGCTTCCTCAATCGCGTGCCCTTCTACGGCGCCGGGATCGTTTGCCTCGACGATCCGACGATCCAGGAGACCATTCCCTTTGTTACCCGCCAGCTCATCACCTACGGCTTCAGCTCGCAGGCCGACATCCGTGCCGCCGACGTGGTGGTGCAGCCCGAGGGAACCTCGTTCGCCTGCTATATCGGCGACGAGCTTGCCGGCAAGGTTCACGTGGGGCTACACGGGCGTCACAACGCATTGAACACGCTGGCGGCGATCGCCGTGGCGCGCGAGCTCGACATCGACTTCGAGACCACGGCGGCGGCGTTGGCCGAGTTCCAGGGAACTGACCGGCGCATGCAGCACATTGCCGAGGTCAACGACGTATTGATCTTCGACGACTACGGCCATCACCCGACCGAAGTGCGCGCCGTGTTGGCGACCGCGAAGGATGCCTGGAACCGGCGCACGCTGGTGTGCTTTCAGCCGCATCGCTACAGCCGCTCCCACATGCTGAAGGAGGAGTTTGGCAGGGCGTTTTACCAAGCCGATTCCGTTTTCGTGCTGCCGATTTACGCGGCCGGGGAGGATCCGATCCCGGGCGTCACCTCCGAGCAGCTCGCCAATTCGATCGTCGAGCACGGCCACAAACAGGTGAAGACTGTCCACAGCCTCGAGGAAGCCACGGAGGCGCTCGCCCGGGCGGTGCAGCCCGGTGACCTGGTCTTGACCCTGGGCGCCGGCGACGTGTGGGAGGTCGCCCCTGCCTTGGCAGAACGGCTGGCGCAGGGTGCCGACGCCGCGACAAACGACCCTTCCCTCGAGTCAGCGGGCAACCAGGGTGCCTGAGCGCTGCCTCGTATCTGTCCCCACGGTGCCCCTAGCGGCACCCCCGGGAGTTCTTCAAGACCCTGCTAAACACCTGTCATGAACGCGCACGACAACGCGGTTCGCAGCCATACCCGGGAGTGGACGGACACAGCCTGGGACGAGCTCGCTGCAGTATGCGCTGCCGAAGGCACCGAGGTGGCTCCCGACGAGTCGCTTGCCCGTCACACGACAATGGGCGTCGGCGGTCCGACGCCGATGATGCTCTGGCCCCAGCACCCGGAAGCCGTGGCGACGATACTGGAATGGTGCGCGGCACGTGGCCTTGGCTGGCAAGTTCTTGGCGGCGGCACCAATGTTCTCGTGAGCAACGCCGGTGTCGACGAACCCGTATTGAACCTCACACGTTTGTGCGACGGGGTGCGCTTCGACTCCGCCGGTGCCACATTCCCGGCCGGCGTGCCGACCGCCCAGGCCATGCGCGCCTCGATCGCGGCGGGCCGCAACGGCCTGGTCTGGACGACCGGGCTTCCCGGCACCATGGGCGGGGCAGCCGCGGGTAATGCCGGCTGTTGGGGCGGCCAGATGGCCGACGTGACGACGCGGCTCGACGTTATCGACCCCAACGGTGTGTGGCAATCCATCGCCGCGCCGCAACTGTCATGGAGCTATCGGAAGCTCGACCTGGCCGGCGAAGTCGGCCCGGGCGCGGTGATCGTGTCCGTAACCGTGCGCCTCGAGCCGGCTGACGCCGATTCCCTGACCCGACGATCCAGCGATCTCCAGGCCCGCAAGCGGGAGAGCCAACCGGTCGGGGCGCGCAACGCCGGCTGCATCTTCAAGAACCCCGACCAGGCTGCCGGGATGCTCATCGACAAAGCCGGCTGCAAGGGCCTGCGCGTCGGCGACGCCCAGATTTCGGAGCTGCACGGCAATTTCTTGATCAACCGTGGAAATGCCACGGCGGCCGATGTGGATTCCCTGATCTCCCGCGTCACGCGAACGGTGCGCGAAACGCTCGGCGTCGAGCTCGAAGAGGAGATCCGCAGATGGTGAACGAGAGCTTCCGTCGTGGCAGCTCGGCGCCCCGTCGCACGCGTCGCGCCTACTACACCCGGCGCCGCAATCATCGGCTCGGGGCGACCTCCGCCGCGGCGGGATTCCGCAGTGCTTCGCCGCAGTTCATGCGCCGCGTCAAGAACCGTCCGGCGCTGCGTCCCTGGCCCCTGGTGCATGCTATGATCCGCGCGATCGTCGTGGTGGGCGGTCTTGCAGCCGTTGTCTACGGTGGGCAGTACGCCCATAGAGAAGCTCTGACGTCGCCGGCCCTCGCGATTCAGAGCGTCACGTTGCACCAGGTACCCAGCATACTCATCGATCCGGTGCGGGCGAGGGTCAACCTGGCATACGGCCAGAATCTTCTGGCCCTCGACGTCGAATCCCTGCGCCTCGAGATCGCCCGCCTGCCCCGCGTGCGCAACGCCAGCATCCGGCGCGTGCTGCCCGACGGTCTGGTGATCAGCGTCGAGGCCCGGCAACCCAGCGTCCGTATCATTACCGACACGCGGGAGTACGTCGTCGATGCCGAAGGCGTCGTCCTCGACCTCGTCGATCCCCGTATCCGCCTCCCGGAAGTCAGGATTCCGGGCGACGGCAATCTCGGAACCGTACCCGGGCAACGCCTCACCGACCATGCGACCTATGGCGGCCGGCTTCGTTCGGCGCTGGCGATTCTCGATTGGCTCGGCGACGGCAGCGTTCTGTCGCGCCCCCTCGGGCACTTACGGGTCGACGCAAACGGGGTCGTGCTGGTGTCGATCCCGGCGAGGCTCGAGGTGGTAGTCGGTGACGAGAGCCGCATAGCCGCCAAGCTCTCCGCGGTTCGCACCCTGCTGCGCGCCAGTCCTCCGGAAGTCCCGTCGACGATCGACGCCCGGTACGTCGACATGCTCGTCGTCCGGCCGCTGGACGTCGAAACCGAGTAGGAGGAAGGGGTGGCGCGCCACGATCCTTACATCGTCGGGCTCGACGTCGGCACCACCAAGGTTTGCGCGGTTATCGGCGAACCCACCGACGACGGTGCATTCGAGATCATCGGCGTCGGGCTGTCGGCGTCGAGTGGCCAGCGCAAGGGCGTGGTGGTCGACGTCAACGCAACGGTCGAAAGCGTCAAAGCAGCAATCGAGGAGGCCGAGCTGATGGCCGGAGCCAGCGTCGATCGGGCGTACGTCGGCGTTGCCGGAGCCCACATCCGCGGCTTCAACAGCCGTGGGGCCGTCACCGTCAACGGGCGGGCGCGGCAGATCACCGAAGAGGACATTCGCCGGGTGATCGACGCTTCGAGGGCTCTCGAGCTGCCGCCCGACCGCGAGTTGCTGCACCTCTTGCCGCGCGAGTTCACCGTCGATGAGCAATCCAACATCGTCGATCCTCTCGGCATATCGGGCAGTCGCCTCGAGGTCGATGTGCATCTGGTGGTCGGCGCGCTGTCGGCGATTCAGACGCTGGTGACCTGCGTCAACCGGGCGGGCATCGAGGCCCACGCCGTGGTTCTGGAGCAACTGGCCTCGAACGAGGCCGTCTTGACCGATGACGAGCGTGAGTTGGGCGTGGCGCTGGTCGACATCGGCGGCGGCACGACCGACGTCATCTGTCTGGTCGAGGGCAGCGTCTGCCATTCAGCCGTGCTGCCGACCGGCGGCGACCACTTTACCAACGACATTGCCGTCGGGCTCAACACGCCGATCGACGAAGCTGAGGCCCTGAAGAGCCGCCACGGCTGTGTCGAAGCCGGCCTCATCGACCCCGAACAGGCCGTCGAGGCTCCCGGAATCGGGGGTCGTGGGCCGCGCCTGCTGCCGCGCGGCCGGCTGTGCGAGATCCTGCAGCCACGGGCTGTCGAGATCCTCGACATGGTGGCCGACGAAATCACCCGCGCCGGCTACCTCGATGAGCTCAACGCCGGCCTGGTGCTGACGGGTGGCGGCTCGCTGCTGGAAGGCTTCCCGGAGCTGGCCGAAAGGCGCTTCGGCCTGCCGGTGCGCATGGGGCAGCCGAGCGGCGTCGAGGGCCTGGTCGACATCGTTTCGAGCCCGATTTACTCCACCGCGGTGGGGCTGGCGCTGTACGGCCACTACAATCGCGACGTGGTGCCGTATTTCTCCCCTGACGGCAGCGGCTTGATCGCCCGGCTCAAAGGCTGGTTCCACCGCTGGTTCGGCCGCCGGCTCGGTGACTTGTTCTGATGCGACTCGGGTTGACTCTGAAAGCTCCCGGGATACATTTGGGCTCAGCGCAGAAGATGACGAAGGAGATCTGAGCATGGCGAAAGACGAACCGAGGGGCTGGCAACCGGGGCTTCACGAAGAGTTGCAGCAACGAGCGCAGGCCAAGGTTACGGACGAAAAGCCCGCGAAGAAGGAAAGACCGGCCGCTCCCAAGGCCAGGGCTTCCGAGCTGAGCCCCGAGAAGGTTGTCGAAGGTACACGCGAAGCCGCCGTGCCCAACATCCCGAAATGGAACGGATCGGACCTGCGCGGCGCCCACATCATGGTCGTCGGCGTCGGCGGGGGTGGCGGCAACGCCATCAGTCGGATGATGAACGCCGGCCTCAAGGGCATCGATTTCGTCGCCGCGAATACCGACCTGCAGGCGCTACGATCCAACGACGCGCCTACCAAGCTGCAGCTCGGCACCAATCTCACGCGCGGGCTGGGCGCCGGCGCGAACCCCGAAATCGGCCGCCAAGCGGCTCTGGAAAGCACCGAAGAGATTGTCGACGTGCTCGAGGGCGCCGATATGGTGTTCGTCACCGGCGGCCTGGGCGGCGGCACGGCCACCGGCGCGGGCCCGGTCATCGCCAGGCTGGCCACAGAGCTCGGAGCGCTCACCGTCGCCGTAGTCACCCGGCCATTTCGCTTCGAAGGTCGCCGACGCATGCATCAGGCCGAACAGGGCCATCACGAGCTGCAGGATGCCGTCGACACGCTGATCTCGATCCCCAACGATCGTTTGCTGGCCACGGTCGGCCCGGATACACCCCTCGTCGAAGCGTTCTCCGTCGCCGACGCGGTGCTACATCAGGGCGTCCAAGGCATCGCCGACCTGATCCTCGTGCCCGGCCTCGTGAACCTCGATTTCGCCGACGTGCGCACGGTCATGTCGGGCATGGGAATGGCAATCATGGGTACCGCCACGCAGAGCGGCGAGGGACGCGCCTTGCAAGCCGCAACGGCAGCCATCTCCTGCCCGTTGCTCGAGGATACGTCGATCGACGGGGCGCGCGGCGTACTGATCAACATTACCGGCGGCCCCGACATGACGCTCCACGAGGTCAGAGACGCGGCGTCGATCATCTACGAGGCGGCCGATGATGACGCCAACATCCTCTTCGGCGCGGTCATCGACGAAAACCTCGGCGACGCCGTCAAGGTAACCGTCATCGCTACCGGCTTCGAAGCGGCAAACCCGTTCCAGTCGCGGGTGGCGACGGGACAGGCGAGCACTGGCTACACGGAAGATGCTTCGGACGCCGGACACTTCTATCGCCCCGGCAACGGCGACGCCGACGAATCGGGGTCACAGGCCCTTTCTGGAGCGATCGAGGAAGACCTCGACGTGCCGACCTTCCTGCGCACCCAGGACCTGCCGATCGGCAGCAAGGAGTAGTACGCTCCTCGAATGCAGCTGAGCCTCCCGCAGCGCCTGCGACGGCGGGCGCAGGCCGAGACCCGTCTGGTCGGCCCCAACCAGGGCGGACGCCTTCGCATCGTTCTCACCTACCCCAATACCTACGCGGTAGGGATGAGCAACCTAGGCGTGCAGACGATCTATCGCCTGTTCAACGACCACCCCGAGGTCTGCTGTGAGCGGGCCTTTCTACCCGACCCTGAAGACCTCGCGCTGCACCGGCAGCGCGGCACGCCATTGCTGACGATCGAAAGTCAGCGTCCCGTAGCCGACGCCGGCGTCGTCGCCTTCTCCGCCTCGTTCGAGAACGACTACCCGAATTTGCTGACCCTGCTGGGTCTCGCCGGATTACCGTTGCGGGCCGCGAACCGCGACGCGAGTCACCCTCTGGTGGTGATGGGCGGCGCCACCGTGTCGATCAACCCGGAACCCGTGGCGCCGTTTCTCGACATCTGCTGCGTCGGTGAAGGCGAAGACATCGTCGGGCCTCTGATCGACGCCGTGCTGGCGGCCGCCGGGAGCAGCCGAAAGGACCTCTTGGAGCGCCTCGCGCGGCTGCCGGGCTTCTACGTGCCCTCGCTGTATGCACCCGAGTACGCCGACTGTGAGCCGCACACCGGCGTGCCGCGGTTTGCCGGCCTGCAGGCCGCAGCAGGCGTTCCCGACACGGTCAGCAAGGTGCAGGCGCGCTTCGGCGGCGTCGATTCGGTTGCTGCGACGTCGATCATGACACCGGAAACGGAGTTCGCCGACCGCGCGCTGATCGAGGTAGCGCGCGGCTGCACCAAGGGCTGCCGCTACTGTTGGGTCGGCTACAACATCCTGCCGTTCCGCGTCCACGCCGTCGATGACATCCTCGCGGTTGCCGAACGATGGCACGGCACCACCAAGCGGGTCGGTCTGGTGGCCACCGCGTTGCTCGATCACCCCGACATCGAAGCCATCGCTCGGGGGCTGCGGGAACGCGATTTCGAGGTATTCAGCCCCAGCCTGATCATCTCGACGCTGCGCCAGCCTTTGCTTGACTGCCTGATTGAGTCGGGACAGCGCAGCATCACGGTGGCCCCCGAGACCGGCAGCGACCGTATGCGCGAGCTGATCATGAAGAAGATCACCAATGCGGAGATTCTCGAGAAGGTGCGCATGATCTTCCGCGCCGGCGCGGTGAACCTGAAAAATTACGTCATCATCGGCCTGCCCGGCGAAGAAGAGCGAGATCTTCAAGATCTGGTTGATCTGGCGGCTGGTATGCGCGAGGTCATGATCGACGAAGGGCGCGCCAAAGGCCGCATCGGCACCATCACGCTGTCGGTGAACTGCCTGATCCCCAAGCCGGGAACGCCCTTTCAGTGGGTCGAGCAAATCCGGCCTGGCGACTACCGCGCCCGGCTCAAGTGGCTGCGGCAGCGCATCTCCAAGCTCCCCAACGTCGTCCTCGAGTCGATGCCGCCGCGCGCCGCCGAGATGCAGGCCGTGTTGTCGCGCGGCGACCGGCGCGTCGCTGACTTGCTCGAGCACCTGGTCGACACAGGCTCCTGGCGACCGGCGGTGCGCGCCTGGGAAGCCGAGGGGGGATCCCTCGATCACTTCGCGTACCGGGCCTACGAGCCGGGAGAGCCCCTCCCCTGGGAGCATCTGCGCACCGGGGCCTCTCCTGCCGCCCTCGAGAACCAGTGGAACAAAGCCCGCGCTACTAAGGTCGGGATGGCGGTTTGAACACCGATATCGAGGCCGTGCTGCAGCTCGACAACCTCGCCTCTCTCGATGGCGTGGCACACGGCTTCGAGAGCCGCTGGGGCGAGCTTGGCTCGGTAACCGGCAGCAGCGCGGCACGCGTATACCAGGTGCACGGTTCCGAGGTGCTCGCCCTACCGCCAGATCGCCGTGCATGGGATCGGTTTCGTGCCGACGACCCGCAGGCACGCCCGCCTGCCGATGCCTTGATCACCGACCAGGAGGAGGTCACCGTGGCGGTCTCCGTGGCCGATTGCCTGCCGATCTTGATCGCCGACCCGGAGCGCCGCGCCATCGGTGCGGTGCACGGCGGCTGGCGCTGTCTGGCCGGGGGCATCGTGGAAAACGCGATCCAGGCCATGACGAGACTGTTTGACGCCAATCCGCGCGACCTGGTAGTCGGGATCGGACCCGGGATTCGCCCATGCTGCTTCGAGGTCGGCAGCGAGGTCATCGAGGCTTTCGCGGCCGCCGGTTACGCGGAAGCGGCACGCGTCATGGCGCCCGTCGCGACAACGTCAGCGGCGCGCGTCACAACACCGTCAGCAGCGGCCAAATCTCATTGTGATCTGGCCGTGGTAGCCCGCGCCCAGGCCGTGCGCAGCGGTGTGCCGGAGAGCGCCGTCGCGGACGTCGGGCTGTGCACTCGGTGCAACAACGAATGGTTCTGGTCGTTCCGCGCCGACGGTGACGCCGCTGGTCGCATGCTGTGCGGCATCGCCTTGACGAGGCTGCCTGACGCCGGGTCGTTGTGAAAGTGTGGTGAGCCCCCATTGCGCGTTCCGTTCACCACTGCCTGCTAGCGGCCTACTCGTCGATCTCGCTCACCGGCCCCCGGACGTCCATCGCCAAATTGGCCAGCCGGTCGGCATCGACGTTGTCATCGCGTCGTACGTGCTCGATCGAAAAGCAGCCGAAGCTGCCGGCAAGCCGCCGCGCCTCCTGAAACAAGGGACGTAGCTTGGCGCTCTTGACCCGGTACTGACCGTTCATCTGGCGCACCATCAGCTGCGAGTCGGAGCGCACGTGCAGCTCGGTGACCCCGTTCCCCCGTCCCCATTCGAGCGCCGCGAGCAAACCCCGGTACTCGGCCTGGTTGTTCGTGGTGGAACCGATGAAGTCCCCGAACGCCGCGATCTGGTTGCCTTCCGCATCACATATCGCGACGCCGAAGGCAGCGTCGCCGGGGTTGCCGCGAGAGCCGCCATCAACGTGCGCGATAGCCTGCACGGGATCTCTATCGCAGCCTACGAGCGGCCCGCGTGGTTGGCAGCGTCGGTGGCGGCGCCGGCCGCCCCCATTTCGGCGCCGGAACCCTCAGCAAGCCCCGCGGCGGGCTCCTCGGCAGGCCGGCGCAGCGACTCGGGAACGTCGATACGCTCAGCCACGTAGAGGATCCGCTTGCAGTGCTCGCACTGAATCACCTCGCTGAGGTTGAAGGCTTCGACGTACAGCTGTGGTCGCATGCGGTAGTTGCAGACAAGGCAGGTTTCGTCCAGCGCTTCCGCCATTGCCACACCCTGTCGCGCGGTCTTCACGTCTTCGTATTTCTTCAGCAGGCCTTCCGGGACCCCGGCGCGCAGCTCGGCAATCGACTCGTTCACCCGGACGCGCTCGCCCTCGAGCTCGGCAGCCTTGGCGTTGCACTCGGCGTTGCGGGCGTCGACCCGCTTTTGCGTTTTCGACAGCTCGGCGCGCCCTTCCCCGATCACCACCTCGAGCGCGTCGGCCGTCTCCATGTGCTCGAGGATCCCGGTCTCGACGTCGCTCGCTGCGCCTTCCGCGTGACTGATCTCCTCTTGCAGCGCCCAGAGCTCCTGGTTCGTTTTCACCGCCAGGACTTTGTCCTTGTAGGTGCGGACCTGCTCCTCGGCGCTCTGCAGGTCGAGATCCAGCCGGCGGGCCTCGGAACGGGCTTCTTCGAGGTCACCTTCAGCCTTCTTGATGAGCTGCTGGGCGGCGTCGATCTCTCCCTGCAACGTGCGGCGCAGCACAGCGACCTGCTCGAGCTCGTCGTCGATGCGCACCAGCTCGAGCTCGCGGGCCTGCAGCGCGACCAGTTGTTCGATGTCGTCTTTGATGCTCAATGCACGAATCTGGGCAAAAAAATACGGGTGGGCAAGAGCCCACCCGTGCGGCAGACAGCGGCGTCCGCCCGTCGGCTCGGCGGGGGCGCGACACGTCTCTCCGTGCGGGGCAATCGTCGGTGCATGGGCTTGTTTGTATACCTGCATCCTCGATTGCGCAAGCAAACGACGGGTCGGAGTTAGCTCTACCCGGCCGACGCCCGCGCTCCCGGTTCCGGGAAGTCGCCCCCCGTCGGAAAGCCGACGCGCTGCGTGCTAGATTCGCTCTCCGGGGCCCTTAGCTCAGTCTGGTTAGAGCCGCCGGCTCATAACCGGTAGGTCCCAGGTTCGAATCCTGGAGGGCCCACTCCTTACGCTAGAAGAATCAACAATCTACAGCCGATGCGCAGCCGCTGGTCCCGACTAGAACTTGCGCATGTTCACGAGCCGGACCGGCTGGCTCGAGAGATGCTTCATGGTCAGGACGTTATTCTCGCCGTCGATGCCGAGCTCGACGCCGGCCATCAACACGCCCTCGCCCCGACCCTCGGCGTCGAGTTGGAGCTCGATGATCGAGAGCTAGTGCTCCCAGGCAAACGTGCCCCGGTTCATCGCCTCCAGAAAAGAGATCGGGCGGTCTGTGGCGATGCGGATGATCCGCTTGTCCCCGTCGCGGAACTGGCGCGCGTAGCGCAGCTGCCAGGCACCCGTCCAAATCCCGGGGCGGTTGCCGGTTGCGCGGATAAAAGCAACGGTTTCTTTGCCCTGAAGCTCGCGCGCCAGTGTTTCCATGGCCGCGTTGATAAGTACTTCGGCTAGCTGGTCGCGCTCTTCGTCCGTACTCCAGCGGCTCAGCGTGAGGGTGATCGCGACCTGACCGTTCGGCGTGTTGCCGGGAAGTGCGGCTATTGTGCCGACGTGCTGGGCGAGACCTCGAAATGACTCTTGTTGCGCCGGCGCTGCCTCGGCCCCCGAGGCCAGAAGCATGGTCGCGAAGAGAGCAGCCACCGCAGTGGTGCCGATCGCTACAGAAAGAAAGCGCTTGTCGAGAGCAATCATTGACGTTGCCTCCCCGTAGGTCGCAAGACAGTCTCTACCAGTTCTCCGCCGGATGCGGCGGACACTGCGGGCGATTGCACCTACCGGTCGTCCGCAGTATCGAACAAGGCTACTGTCTCGGTGTCTGTCTGACCAGCCTCGCAATCTACGTGCATTCGCGTAGAGAATACGCGGGATTACGGGGGCGCTCAACACTCACGGCCGGGTCACCCCCGATTCTCGCCCTTGCGCGTCAGCGGTCGCGAGCTCAACGGGTGCCGCAGCTTGCGCAACGCCTTGGCCTCGGATCTGGCGGATGCGCTCGCGCGTCGGCGCACACTTCCCACCGACTTCCTGACGAGGGGAGCGGTCGGCTAGTTGTCGGTCTCGCGCCTGCCGCCAAAACCCGGCCGCCGATTGTCGGGCTTGCGCGTCAGCTGTCGCGAGCGCGACGGGTGCCGCAGCTTGCGCAGCGCCTTGGCCTCGATCTGGCGGATGCGCTCGCGGGTCAGCGCGAACCTTCCACCGACTTCCTCGAGGGTGTGCTCTTCGCCGTCTTCCATACCGTAGCGCAGTCGCAGCACTTCTTCCTCGCGCTCGGCGAGCGTCTCCATGACGGTGTGCGTTCGGCGTTTGAGGTTGAGGTCCACGACGCTGTCGACGGGCGATCGTTGACCTTCGTCCTCGATGAAGTCGGCGAGGTTCGAACCGTCATCGTCGCCCACCGGCGTTTCCAGCGACACCGGCTCCTGAGCAACGCGCAAGACACGACGAACCTCGTCGACAGGCAGGCCGATTTCGGCGGCAATTTCTTCGGGCTTGGGCTCGCGGCCACGCTTCTGTACCAGCTTCCGTGACACCTGCACCACCCGATTGATGGTCTCGATCATGTGAACCGGCACGCGAATGGTGCGCCCCTGATCGGCGATCGAGCGCGTGATGGCCTGGCGGATCCACCACGTCGCATAGGTGGAGAACTTGTAGCCACGGCGATAATCGAATTTCTCCACCGCGCGCATCAGGCCCAGGTTGCCTTCCTGGATCAGGTCGAGGAACTGCAAGCCGCGATTCGTATAGCGCTTGGCCACCGAAACCACCAGGCGCAAGTTGGCCTCCACCAGAGCCTGCTTGGCATCGTCTTCCTGGCGCCGGCCGGCCTCGACCTCCTGCAAAGCCCGCTTCAAGCTGCGGGCCCGCAGGTCGTAGCGGCTCTCGACGACCTGAATCTCGTTGCGCAGCTCCTGGATGCGTGCCCTCGCCGCGGCCGTGCCGCCATCCCCCAACAGGTCTCTGCGCTCGAGGCGAATCGCGCTCTCGACAAGCTCGATACGTTTGACGGCCACGCTCAACTCGGCCGCCAACGCCTCGCGAACCGCCTCCCGAAGATAGATCGCCTCGAGCAGCTCGCGGACCCGATCCCAGCGCCGGCGTTGCTCGAGCGCCAGCTCCTCGGTGGCCGGAAGGTGCTCGGTAGAAGCCACCAAGAGCTCGCGCCCCTCGCTGAGCAGCACGGACAGGTGACTCAGTTCCGTGCCCGACTCGACGAACTGCACAGCGGCGGCCGGCAACGCTTCTTTCTCGAGATCGGTGCAATCAACGATGCCGCGCAGCGCCTCCGGATCCGCCTGGACCGCCTTGATATTGTTGAGGATCAGCCGTAACGCCAAGGGGGTGCCGTACAGGGCCCGCGTGACGCGCGCGCGGCTTGCCTCCATCAGCTGGGCCAGCTTGACCTCGCCCTCGCGGTCGAGAAGCGCGTGTGTGCCCATCTCGCGCAGGTAGATGCGCACCGGGTCGGTGGTCTTGTCGACCGCCCCCGAGCGGATAGCGCGCGCCACGGTGTCCTTTCGACGTCCGACGCCCTGATCAGCGATGGGCTCGTCTTCGTCGGCCGCACCGAGCGGCTCGTCGCTCAACAGGATCCCTGCCGCCGATATCTTGTCGAGCAACGCCGAGATCTCTTCCGGCGCCGTGATTTCGGCAGGGAGCCACTCGTTGACTTCGTCGTACAGCAGGAATCCCTTTTTCCTGCCGAGCGTGATCAGCGAGCCGATCTCGGCGAATTTCTTCTCCAGTTCCACTACACCCTCGTCCACAGCACGGCGCGAACGCGGTGATCGGCACACATTCCGGGCGCGGTCCCCATAGGGATGGCGCTTGGTTCAGGCTGCGATGTTGACCTTCTCAGGTCGACGCGCGACAGGAACCTATGCCGATCCGATGCGTTGAGCCAACGATACTTTCTCCCGATTCAGCTCACCGAAGCGCTCCCGATCCCCCGCCGCGAGCGCTTCCTGGATGTCCTTTGTCATTTGCTTCAACCTGCGGCGCAGGCTGTCGTCGTGGATCCCGAGCGCGCTGTTGCGCGCGGTATCCCAATCCATCGACGCGGTTTCCTCGAGACGCAAGCGCGACAGCAACGCTTCGGCCCCCGGGACCTTGCAGCGCTGCAACATCGTCCCGGGTTCGACGGCCGTGCCGTCGGCTTCGCACGCCGCAGCGGCCGCCAGCAGGCCGCGTACACGGGCGTCGCGAATCGTCTCGAGGCTACAGATCTCATCGAGTGGCTGGCGCCATTCCGGACGCTCCAAAACGGCGCGCAGCAACTCACGTTCGGCCAGCGGTACTTTGTCCAGATCGGCCTTCCAGCGCCGATTCCGACCCGCTTGCGGCGTTTCCGAATGACCGCCGGCCGGCGGCCTGCGAGACCGGGCGGCGACGTCGGCCGCGGCTTGTTCCACCAGGCGGGCCTCGATGTCGAGGCGCTCGGCAAGGCGACCGATCCACTCGGCCTTCTCGACCCGGTCGGTAATCGTGACGACAAACTCGAGAAGCGAGGAAAGTGCCTCCGCTTTGCCGTGCGGCGTCGACAAGTCGACCCGTTCGTCGGCCCGGCTGAGGAGAAACTCGAGACCCGACTGCGACCTCCGCAGCGTCTCCCTGTAACCGTCGAGTCCGACCTCCCGCAGGTACGAATCCGGATCATGCTCTGCTGGAAGGCGCACCACGTTCACTTGAAAACCCTGGCCCAGAAAGACGCCGACGGTGCGCTCGGCAGCTGCTTGGCCCGCCGTGTCACCGTCGAAAACGACAACCGCTTTTTGCGTGAAACGCGCCAACAACCGAGCATGTTCTTCAGTGAAGCTGGTCCCTAGCGGCGCGACCGCGTTCGACAAACCATATTGGGCGCAGGCCAATAGGTCAAAGTATCCTTCGACCAACATCGCGAAACCGGTCTGGCCGATGCCGTCGCGCGCCTCGAATAGACCGTACAAAGTGCGGCTCTTGCTGAACGTCGGCGTCTCCGGCGAGTTCAAATACTTCGGTTCCCCCTCGTCGATCACCCGCCCACCGAAGGCAATGGTCTGACCGCGCAAGTCACGGATCGGAAACACGATGCGGCGACGCAGCCGATCGTACGTGCCGCTCCCCGTCTCGCGGCGCTTTACCAGCCCGGCGACTTCGAGCTCGGGCTCGCTGAAGCCGGCCTTGCGCAGCTCCTGGCGGGTCGTCTCCCATCCGTCCGGCGCAAAGCCGAGGCCGAAGCGCTCGACGATCTGCGGCTCGAACCCGCGTTCCTCCACGAAATCACGGGCCGGCTTGCCGGCGCCGGCCGCCAGCTGAGCGCGATAGAAACTGTCGGCAACGCGCAGAATCTCGAGCACCCGGCGGCGGTCGATCTGCGGCTCCTCCGAGCGACGGGCGCGCGACTGCTGCTCCGGCACGGGGATCCCGGCGCGCTCCGCCAGCGCCCGCACCGCCTCGTTGAAACCCAGCGCCTCCTGCTCCATGATGAAGGTGAACAGGTCACCCCCGGCGCTACATCCGAAGCAGTGCCAGAACCCCTCTTCGTTGACCGTAAACGACGGGGTTTTTTCGTCGTGGAAGGGGCAAAGACCTACCCAGCGGCGGCCGCGCTGTTTGAGCGCCACGATCTCACCGATGACCTGTAGCGGATCAGCGTTTCGTCGCACCTCATTGATGAAAGTTCGTGGATAGGCCATCGCTCCTTGTACTAACTCGCCGGAGCCCGGCCCGCAAGCGTCATTCGATTCCCCGGCGAACGGACTTGCGCAGCGCTAGCAGCGGCCGCGGACCAATCAGCTCGCCAAGCGGCGCACCTGATGACGAGCAACGATCAGTCGTTTGCCGTGAACATCGACCTCGACTTCGCCCGCATCGTCGATTTCGGGCCGCCAATCGCGGCTCACCCGGCCGCGCAAGTTCAGCGGCATCACGATCACGGGGTCGCCGCGTTGCAACGGCTGGTCGAGGGGATCGGCCGCCTCGGCAGCCGGCTCGAGGCTGTCGAGCAGGCCCGGATCCTCGGTCGCGGCGAACACGCTCGTCACCTCGGAGATCGCTCCCGCCGCGGTCTTCGTTGCCTCTGCCGCAACCGCGGCCGCGGCGTCGATGCGGCTTTGCGCCGTGCGCTGTGCGGTCGCCACACGCGCCGCCCAACGAGCCCGGCGATCCTGCGCCACCCTCGCCTTGCGCGTCTCCCCGAGCTCCTCGGACAGCTCGGCAAGTAGCTGCTCGCCGGCCTCGCGCAGCGTCGCGATCGCCTCCTCGACAGCGGTATTCCCTTCCCGGGCCAAGCGTTCACGAAGCTCTTGAAGCTCGCTGTTGATCGCCTCGTAGCGACTTTGCACGCCCGCCAAGCGCTGCTGTTGCTCCTGCACGCCGTCGCGGTCGGAAGCCAGCGCCTCGGCGGCGCCTTCGACACTGCGCAGCAATGAATCCAACTGCATGGTGTCGACGTCGAGCAAGCCGCGGGCGCGCTCGACGAGCGGGCCCTCCAAGCCCAGTCGCTCGGCGATATCGAACGCGTTCGACCGTCCCGGCAAGCCGAGTTGCAGGCGGAAAGTCGGCTGCAGGGTTTCCCCGTCGAACTCCATCGCCGCATTCAAGGCCGCGGGAAAGCCGTGCGCCCACGCCTTGAGCGCGTCGTGGTGTGTCGACACCAGCGTCAGGGCACCGAGCTGGTGCAAGCCCTCCACTACGGCGATGCCGAGCGCCGCACCCTCGGCGGGATCGGTGCCGGTCCCTAACTCGTCGAGCAGCACGAGGCTGCCCGGCGGACAGTCCGCCAGGAACCCCTTGATGCGCATGAGGTGAGACGAAAACGTGCTCAGGTTCGCGACGATGCTCTGCTCGTCGCCGATATCGGCGTGCACCCGTGGGAAGCAGCGCAGGCTGACGCTCGTCGCCGGGACCGGTAGCCCACATTGCCCCATGAGGCTGAGCAACGCCACGGTTTTCAGCGTCACGGTCTTGCCGCCGGTGTTGGGGCCGGTGATCACCACAGCGCCGACCTCGCCCGAAATTTCGAGATCCAGCGGTATGAGCTCGGTGACCCCGTTTGCTGCAAGATCCGGATCCGCCACCAGCACCCCGTCGATCATCAACGGGTGGCGAGCGCCGTGGATCGCCACAGCGTCGCCGAACACCGGCCTGACAGCGTCTGTAAGCTCCGCAAAGCGGCTCACGCCCTGCAGGAAGTCGAGAATCCCGATGGCCTCTTCGGCGGCCGCCAGTGCCTCTCCAGCGGCCCGCACGTGCGCCGTGAGCTCGGCAAACAACCTCTGGATCTCCTGCTGCTCGGCGCGCTCGGTCTCGACGAGGGCATTCTGCTGCTCCACCGCCTCCAGCGGTTCCACGTAGATGGTCTGTCCCGATGACGAGCTGTCGTGAACGACCCCTTCCAGAGCGCTACGGCGCGCGGCGCGAACCGGCACCACGTAGCGGCCGCCCCGCTGCGTTACCAAGCGGTCCTGAACAACCCCGTCGAGCCGCTCGGTGCGCACCAACTTTTCGAGACCATCGAGCAAGCGCTTGCGCCGGCGCCGCTTCTTGCGCCGCAGCGCCGCCAGCTCCGGCGACGCGTCGTCGCGCACCTCGCCGTCGTCATCGAGCACCGTGGCGACCTGCTTCACCAGCGGTCCGAGGTCGGGCACGGCGGCACCGAGCGCCGCCAGCGACGGCAGGTCCTCGAGGCCCTCCAGAGAACGGCGCAAGAGCTCGCCGACGCGCGCCGTGCGGGCCGCGGCCAGAAGATCCTCGGCGGCCAGGACGGTACCGGCCATAGCGGCGCGTTGCAGCACTGCCTGTAGCCGCTGCGCCGGGGACAAGCCCACGGCGCCGTCCCTTCCCAGCAACGTGCGGCACTCGTCGACGCGGCGGTGACGTCGTTGCAGCTCGTCGATGTCGTCCAGCGGCGTCAGCGCGACCACCCGCTCGCGCCCCATGGGCGTCTGGCACCGACCGGCCAGCGCCTCGATCAAGACGGGGAAATCAAGGACGCGGAGCGTCTCGGGGGTAGCGACCGGGCTCACTGCTCCGCGCCGCTATTGATCATGTGGGCCAGGTAGCCGGCGCCGAAGCCATTGTCGATGTTGACCGCCGAGACCCCCGGTGCGCAGCTGTTCAGCATGCCGAGAAGCGCCGTCAGGCCGCCGAACGAAGCGCCATAGCCCACCGAGGTCGGCACGGCGATCACCGGTACGGCCACCAAACCACCGACGACGCTCGGCAAGGCTCCTTCCATGCCGGCGACCACCACCACCACCCGCGTCCCGTCGAGCTCCTCACGAACGGCGAGAACACGCTGTAAGCCGGCGACACCCACGTCCCAGTGGCGCTCGACGTAGCTGCCGAGAACCTCGGCGGTCAACGCCGCTTCGGCGGCGACGGGAAGATCGGAGGTCCCCGCGGACAGCACCGCGACCTTGCCCCGACCCTCGGGGGGTGAGCCCACCACCAGCGCCGCCGCGTCGGCGTCGAACCGAGACCCCTCGAAACGCTGTGCCAGGCTCTCGCCCACCGGGTGCGACAGGCGCGTCACCAGGACGGGCTGGACCTCGGCGGCCAACGCCTCGACGATCTCGACGAGCTGCTCAACCGACTTGCCAGCGCCGAACACGACCTCTCCATGCCCCGTGCGCAGCGGCCGGTGCGTGTCGATTTTGGCGAACCCCAGGTCGTGAAAGGGCATGGTACGCAGCCGGTCGACGGCGTCATCGACCGTCAATTCGCCTTTGGCCACGGCTTCGAGCAGCGCCTGCACCTGATCGGGGTTCATTCAGCGCTCGAGAGCGGTCGCCTCGCCGAACGCCAGCAGCGCGCCCAGCAGGCCGGCAGCGACGCCCGAGCCGACGATCGCCAGAAAGAGAAGGGGATCGAAAAACCGCAACGGCACGAGGGCGAGAAAACCGCCGGCGGCGGTAACGAACGCCACCCCGACCTTGTAGATCCCGTACAGCGCGATGAGCGCGACAACGCTGCCGAGAAATCCCTGAATCGCTCCCTCGGCCAGAAAGCGGCCGCGCACGACGCTTTCGGTGGCTCCGATCAGCCGCAGAACGACGATCTCGCGGCGCCGGGCCACCACCAACACCCGAATGACGTTGGTCGTCGTGATGATCGCGGCAATGAGAACGGCGCCGCCGAGCAACACCCCGATGAAGCGCAGGCCGTTAACGCCGAACTCGAGCCGCCGGATGACCTGCAGGTCGTACTGCGCCGCGTCGACTCCTGGAAGTGCATCCCAGACCCGCGTCACCCCTACCAGGGCCTCCTCGTCGCGGGACTCGGGAACCACCGTGATGACAAATGAAGCTGGTAACGGGTTGCTTTCGAGGAATGCCAGCAGGTTGCCGAGCTCCTCGAAGTCCTCACGAAACTGGTCCGCCGCGTCGTCGGCACTCATGTAACGGAAACTCTCCACCGCACGGTTGCCCCGCAGCGTCGCCGTGATCGTCTGGCGATCCGCCGCCGTGGCTCCGGGCTCCAGGAACAGCTGCACGTGGCCGCGCTCACGCCAGCGCAACAGGAGCTGGTTGAAATTGTCGGACACGAGCATGAAACCGCCGAGCACGACCAGCGATACAGCGATAATGAGAATCGCCGGCACGACCGTTCGGCGGTGGCCGAACAAGCCGCGCATCGCCTCACCGAAGCAAAGCCGCAGGTAGCGGTCGACGCGCATCATCACGACACCTTGCGGGCGGCGGTGAGCGTGCGTAGCAGGCCGCCCTCGAGGATCAAGGTGCGACGCCGCATCGCGGCGATCAGGTTGGGATCGTGCGTCGCCATGAGCACGGTCGTGCCGCGCCGATTGATCGCCCGGAAGATGCGCATGATCTCAATGGCGCGGTCCGGATCGAGGTTTCCCGTCGGCTCGTCGGCAAGCAACAGCTGCGGCGCCGTCATCAGCGCCCGGGAAATGGCGACGCGCTGCTGTTCACCGCCGGAGATTTGCGCCGGATAGAGCTGCGCTCGCGCGTCCACACCAACGAGCCGCAGCAGCTCGTTGGCGCGCCGCTGGCTCTCGGTAAACGACAAGCCGACGACGCGGCCGACCAGAGCGACATTGTCGAACACCGTGCGGTCCTCGATGAGCTTGAAGTCCTGGAACACGAGCCCCAGGCGGCGACGGAAGCGCGGCACCTCGCGGCGCGACATGGTTGCCAGGTTGCGCCCCGAGACGACGAGCTGGCCGCTGGTGGGCGACTCGGCGCGGTACAGCAACCGCAGCAGCGTCGTCTTGCCGGCGCCGCTCTGCCCTGTCAGGAAGACAAACTCGCCCTCTTCGATCTGGAACGTGATGTCGCGCAGCGCCGTGATGGCGCCGTAGCGTTTGGTTTACGTGAAAGCTGTGGATCATTCTTCGAGCCGGGCACGCAGGAGCTGCTGCGCCAGCTCCGGGTTGGCCTTGCCCCGGGTTGCCCTCATCACCTGCCCCATCAAGAAACTCAGAACCTGGTGTCGCCCGGCGCGAAAAGCCACCACTTCTTCGGGGTGCTCCTCCAAAACCTCGTCGATCACCGGGTCCAGCTCCTCGCTCGCCGAGATCTGCTCCATCCCTTCATCCGCGATGATATCCGTGGCGGTGGCTCCCGTCTCGGCCATCCGCTGCATTACTTTTCCGGCGAGGCCCGCCGCGACACCGCCATCGGCGACGATTTGCAGCAAGGTGGCCAGCTCCGCCGCGGATACCGGGAAATGGACGATCTGTCGCCCCTGCTCGTTGAGCCAGCGGCCGACCTCGATACGCACCCAGTTGCTGGCCGCGCCGGGCCGGGCGCCGGCGGCCACCAAGGCCTCGAAATAATCGGCACGCGCCGCGTCTTCGACGAGGACGCCAGCGTCATCGTGGGGTATCGCCAAATCCCTCATGAAGCGGTCGAGCCGCGCCAAGGGCAGCTCCGGCAACGCGTCGTCGAGCTCGGCAACGGTCGCTTCATCCAAGACGACCGGAACGAGGTCGGGGTCGGGGAAATAGCGGTAATCGTGTGCATCTTCCTTGCTGCGCATCTCGACGGTCGTGGCGCTGCGCTCGTCGAACAGCCGGGTGCACTGAACCAGCGGCCGGCCGGCGGCCAATTCGGCGGTCTGCCGCTCTACCTCGTAGCGCAGCCCTTGGCGCATGAACCGGAACGAATTGAGGTTCTTCAACTCGGTCTTGGGATTCAGCTCCGGTTGGCCGCGCCGTCGCACCGAGATGTTGGCATCGCAGCGCAAGCTGCCCTCGTCCATGTTGGCGTCGGTCACCCCGAGGTACAGCAACGTGTTGCGCACGCCGCTGAGAAAGGCGCCGGCCTGCTCCGGGCTGCGGAGGTCGGGCTCGGTAACGATCTCCGCCAGCGGCACGCCGCAGCGGTTCAGGTCTATGTAGGTGCTATCCCGGGACCGCGGCATGCCCGTGTGAACGGACTTACCGGCGTCTTCCTCGAGGTGCAGGCGGGTGATGCACACCTGGCGGCGCTCCCCGTCGAGATCGAAGGCGAACAATCCGCGCTCGGCCAACGGCTGATCGTATTGCGAAATCTGGTAGCCCTTCGGCAGGTCGGGATAGAAGTAGTTCTTGCGCGCGAAACGGCTGCGCAAGTTGATGCTGCAGCCGAGGGCCAGGGCGGCGCGGGCGGCGCAGCGAACCGCCTTGGCGTTGAGTACCGGCAGCGCCCCGGGCATGCCGAGACAGACGGGGCAGGTACGGCTGTCGGGAGCCCCGCCGAAGCGGTTCGCACAGCCGCAAAACAGCTTGGTGTCGGTCTGCAGCTGAACGTGGATCTCGAGGCCGATGATAGTCTCAAAGTCGTCCTGGTGAGACTGACTCGACATATCGACCTCGAGCGCCTTGGATCCGCGCCCCTTCCCGCCCCTCCCCACGCACTCCGTTGAGAGGCCGGCTCTAGAGATCCGTCAGGTACGGGTTCACGCGCGGCGACTGCGGCGCTTCCTCCTTGCCGGCGTCGGGAGCTTGCTTGGCTGGCTGGCTCCGCTGGGTCGTCGACCGGGATTCCTGTGGCGCCTCCGCAGCAGCTCGCCGGGCACCCGAGCGCTTGCCGCGACGCCGCCGCCGGTTGGCCGGCCGCTCTTCGGACTTGGCGGTCTGATCACTTCTCCCAGCCGCCACCTTCTTGGTGCGCCGACGACCGTCGTCGGCCTTCCGCGGCGACTCCTGCCCCGCTTCGGAGCCCTGGGCTACTTTCTTGCGTCGCCCGCCGCGCCGCGATCCGCCGCGGCGTGAACGACGAGAACGCTCCGGCCTGCCCTCGTCGGCCTTCTTCTCGCCTCCTGCCGCCGCAACCGCCTCCACCGGAACCGCTTCGGCAGAGCCGGCTTCCGGTGCCTGCGCCGCCACGGGCGTGCGGCCGCGACGTCGCCGGCGGTCACTGGTGCGCTTGCCGGTCTCGTCGGCGACGCGCGGCGTGATGCCGGTTTCCAGCGGACCCTCTTCGAGGCTGAAATCGAGGCGCCGCCGCCCCGGGTCGACACGTACGAGCTGCACACGCACTTTGTCGCCCAGTGTGATCACACGGCCCTTGGTTTCGCCGCGCAGCGTGTGGCGGCGCTCGTCGTACTCGTAGTAGTCGTCGGACAGCGAAGAGACGTGCACCAGGCCGTCGACGAAAAACCGGTCGAGCTCGACGAAAAAACCGTACGAGTGAACACCCGTCACGAAGGCCTCGAAGCTGTCTCCGACCTTGTCGGCCATGAACTGCGCCATCTTCCAACTGACATAGCGGCGTTCCGCGTCTTCGGCGTTGCGCTCGCGCTCGGAGCTTTCACTGCCGATGCGTGACAGCTGCGCCTGAAAAGCATCAGAATCGAACTCCGGTTGCGCCGTGCTGCCGCGATCGACGCGGAGAATGCGGTGCACCGCGAGGTCAGGATAGCGCCGAATCGGCGAGGTGAAATGGGTATAGCGCTCCGAGGCCAACCCGAAGTGGCCGACGTTGTCGACCTGGTAGCGAGCCTGCTTCATGGTGCGCAACATGAGATAGATGAGCACCCGCTCGCCCGGCTGGCCCTCGAGATGCTCGACCAGCTTCTGGAAGTCGGACGGACGCGGCCGCGAGCCGCCGCCGAGGCTGAGTCCCAGACCGCTGATGAATTCGCGGAAGCCGTCGACCTTCTCGAGGTCGGGGCCGTCGTGGACGCGAAAAAGCGCCTGCATGTCTTCCCACTCGAGGTGTGATGCGACGACCTCGTTGGCGCGGATCATGAACTCTTCGATGATGCGATGCGCGAAGTTGCGCTCCGAGCGCACCACGTCCTCGACCTCGCCCCGCAGGTTGATGAGTAGCTCCGGCTCGGGCAGGTCGAAGTCGATGCTGCCACGCGCCCCGCGATACGTACGCAGAACCCCGCAGAGCTCGCCCTGCAGGCGGAAATGATCGACGTGATCGGCGTACTTCTCGGCGAGCTCGGCATCGCTGCCGTCGAGCACCGCCGCGACCGCCCGATACGTCATGCGCTCGGCCGAGCGAATGACACCGTCGTGGAACTCGTAGTTGACCGTGCGACCCTCGCGGTTGATCTCCATGACCACCGACTGCACGAGCCTGTCGACGCCGGGCTTGAGCGAGCAGATCTCGTTGGAAAGCCGCTCGGGCAGCATCGGTACCACACGGTCGGGGAAATACACCGACGTGGCGCGGCGCTGCGCCTCCCGGTCGATCGCCGAGCCAACGGCGACATAGGCGCCGACGTCGGCGATGTGCACGGCGAGGCTGTAGTTGCCGTTCGGCAGCTTCTGCACGTACACGGCGTCATCGAAGTCCTCGGCGCTCTCACCGTCGATCGTGACGATGGGTAGCTCGCGAAAATCCGTGCGCCCCTCGATATCGGCCTCGCCGACCTCCGTCGGGATTTCCTCGGCCTCCGCCAATACCTCGGCCGGAAACTCATACGGCAGCTGGTACTCGCGGATGATCACGTCGACGTCGATCTTCGGATCGTCGGCATCGCCCAGAACCTCGACGATGCGACCCTCTGGGTTGCGACGCCCGTGACCCTCGGGATAGCTGGTGATCTCCACACACACGATCTGCCCCGGCTTGGCGTCGCCGATGTCACCCTCGGCAACGTAGACCTGGTAGCCGACGCGTACGTCGAGCGGCACGACGTGGGCGAAGCTACGGCCCCGCTCGAACGTGCCGACGACCTGGGTGCGAGCACGGTGCAGCAGGCGAATGATGCGCCCCTCGCTCTTGCGCCCGCGACGCGGCTCACGGCGGGCGACAACGACATCGCCGTGCATGGCGTCGCCGAGCTTGTGGCGCGGGATATAGAGATCCGCCTGCCCCGGATGGCGAGGCACGACGAAGCCGAACCCCTTTTCGTGGCACGTGAGCGTGCCCACGACGAGGTTCATACGCTCCGGCAAGCCATAGCGCTTGTCGCGCGTCTCGACGATCTTGCCGTCGGCGACCAGGGCCTCGAGGGCGCCGTTCAAATCGGCGCGCTGCGCTTTTCCGATGCCGAGCTTCTCGGCAATCCTGTCGCCCTTTATGGGGCGCGTCGCGCTCTTCTCGAAGAAGTCGAGGAGGCTCTGTGTATCAGCGGGATTGAAGGGTGGAGTAGGAGCATCTGCGGTGTTGATCGATTCTTCTGTCATCCTCTAAGAGTGGTTCGGTGTGCCGCGGGCCGTATCGCGCAGCTCTTCGACGAAGCGACTTTGTCTGCACCATTCCTGTGCTAGCAGGGCTACGAGGTGTCGACATATCTGGACGCTGATTCAAGTCTCAGAAACGGCGCCTTTGCGCCGTAGATGGGTGCGCCGAACGGCCTCCCACGGATGGAAACTCCAACTAGGGTACCATAAATTGGATGCTGAGCGAGAGACGTTCTTCTTTGGCGCTGGTGGCCGCCGTGCTGGTGCTTCTCGGTTTCGCCCTGGCGGCCCGCGTCCCGGTACACAAGCAGGGCTTCTTCAGCGACGAGGCCACATATCACATGATGGCCTACAGCCTCGCCTACGACGGCGATCTGCGCTATGAGGCCCGGGATCTGTCGCGCGTCTACGAGCTCGGCTACACGGCCGGTCCCAGCGGCATCTTCCTCAAGCGCGACCCCGGAAGCGGGCGCATGTACTACTCCAAGGCCTTCGCCTACTCTCTGGCCGCGGCCCCCTTCGTCCGCGTCTTCGATGACAACGGCTTCCTCGTGCTGCACGCCCTCTTGTTCGCACTCGTGCTGGCCGCAGCGTATGCCTATTTGCGGCGCGCCGTGTCCGACGCCACCGCCGCGACCTACGCGCTCACCTACTTTCTCGCCTCGGTGTGCCTGGTCTACTTCTTCTGGATGACGCCGGAGTGGTTCAACCTGAGCCTGATCTTCATCGCCACGTTCCTGTGGCTTTACAAGGAGGCGCCGCCGGGTTGGCCGGACGGCGCGCGGGTCTCCCGCATGCGCCGGCTCGAGGGCGGTTGGACCGACATCGCCGCCGCCCTTCTGTTCGGCATCGCCTCGTACTCCAAGCCGCCCAATGTGATCATCGCCGGTTTCTTCTTCCTGTGGCTGCTCTACCGGCGGCGTTGGCCCCGGTTGACCGTCGGCGTGGTGGCTTTCGCGCTCGTCGTCACCAGCTTCTTCGCCGTCACCAGCGCCAATACCGGCGACTGGAACTACATGGGCGGCGACCGCAAGACCTTCAACGCGGTCAGCGGCTACCCCTACTCGACGTCGATCGACACGTTCGACACCGTCGGTATCCCGATGGTCACCAACCTGTCGGACTACAAGGACCGCATTCCGGTGCCCCGCGCCCTGGCCGCCGACCTAATCTACGTGTGGGTAGGCCGCAATGCCGGCTTGCTGGTGTACATGTTCCCGGCGGTCATGGCCCTGTTGATGTTCGCCGCGACGCCGAACCGCTCGTGGCGCGGGCCGCACGCCTTCGTGCTGGCGGCGTGGGCGACATCGATCCTCGCCTACGTGTTGGTGATCCCCGACAACTGGATCGGCGGCGGCGGCACCATCGGCTCGCGCTATTTCCTGTCGGCCTATCCCCTGTTGTTCTTCCTGATTCCCGCCGGTGTCGGCCTGCTCGGCGCCGTGGGCGCCTGGGTGATCGCGGCGCTGTTTCTATCGCAGATCATGCTCAGCCCCTACACCTCGTCGCACGACCCCAGTAGACACACCAAGGCGTTTCCGTTTCGCCTGCTGGCGGCCGAGCTGACGCTGCTCAACAACCTGCCGTTCAACACCAGGCCGGGATCGCGGCGCGTACCGCTGCACCCGGAGGAGAACATCTTCGCCTACTTCCTCGACGACAACACACACGGCAGAGAGCCGAACACGTGGGGCTTCTGGACGGTGATGGGGCACGATGCGGAGTTCGTCATCCGCACCCCCGCCCCGGCGCGCGCGATCAGCTTGGAGATCCGCAACGGCCCGGTCGACAATCGTGTCATCGCGCGCCTCAACGGCGAGTCCCTCACCGCCGAGCTGCGCCGCGACCAGCAGGTCAGCCTCCGCTTCGAGCCCGGGCGCGGCTTTCCCTACGGCGACACCCGCCTGTACCGCTTCACGCTCGACACAGAGACCGGATTCGTGCCCAAGTTCACACCGTCGAGCAACAGCCAAGACTTCCGCGCCCTCGGCGTTTTTGTCGAGGTCCAGGTCGAATACGCCGACGACAACGCAGCAACCGTGGCGCAACGCTGACGCCTGCTCGCCTTTTCCTGCTGAGCTATACTTTTGCCTCCGTTGCCCAAGTGGCGGAATTGGCAGACGCGCTAGGTTCAGGACCTAGTGGGCGCAAGCCCGTGGGGGTTCAAGTCCCTCCTTGGGCATTCGTTGTAAGTCGCTGCAAGCAAAGCAGGTTCAGGGGGTCCGGCGGCACGACGCCTGGGTCCCCTTTTGTCGTTTCGGGGCGAGAATCCCACCTCTATCCTACAACTCGAGCGGCGCCCATGACATCAACAGGTGAAGCGAGCTCGCGGAGGTGGTGGGCGCAGTACTGGCCTCGCGTGATCGCCCCCCTTACCGTCGCTGGCATCCTTGCCATCGTCCCATGGCTTCGGGCAAACGACGTGGGCCGCTGTCACTGCGGCTTGGGCGCTCGGATCGACTGGCCGCGCCTGTGCCAGTACGGCAAGGAATCGGCGGCGCTTTATCGGTGCTACCTGTCGGTGTGTTCGGTGCTCGACAACTCGGCGCACCATGGCCAACCGATCACGCGACAGATTGCGGAGCCGGTGACCGGGTGCGACGGCAAGCCCCAGCGCCGCAAGGGCGGCGTCATCAGTGAGAAGGGCGGCTTCGGCGCGACGCCGTGGGTGTGGCGGTTGCCGAACACCAAAAATTCCAGTCTCCTCACCACACAGGAGGTGGAATCTATGGAACCTATGAGTGAATCCCCCCATTCCACTCCCTCTATCAAAGATTCCACCGTTCCCGACGTGGAATCTATGGAACCTCCGTCGAGCGACACATTGGAATCTATGGAACCTATGAGTGGAACGGTTGATTCTGATCCGCCTGAGCTGTTTCACGATCTGAGATGCCCCATAGATTCCACATTCCAAGAGGTGGAATCTTTGGACCCTGGCCGCTTCTCGGGAATGAGCTGGGAAGAGCAGCGCGCCGCCCGGCTCCGGGAGATCCGCGAACGTGATGCCAAGGCCGACAACTGGGATGGCACCGTATGAGCCCCGCCCAGGTTCTTGACGTTGCCCGCGCTGCCGGCGTCCGCATCGAACCTCGCGCGGCGACAACCTGCGGCTAGGTGCGCCCGAGAAGCCGCCCGACGAGCTGCTCGCGCTGCTGTGCGAGAACAAACCGGCGATCCTAGAGTACTTGGGTCAAGGGATCGGCTCTGCCCAGCCACCTGAGCCGCACCGACCCGCGGCCGCCGATATCGAGCTGCCACAACTTCGGTCGCCACCGACACGCGGGGGGGCGTGATGGCGGCAATGATGATGTGGTGGCGCTCCCCCCGCCCCCATTAGGTTCTTCTGGCAAGTTGAAGAAAAACGGGTAAGCGCTCGCAAAATAGGGCTAGTTTCTGAAGGCTCCTAAGGGATTAGGTTTAGGTTTATCGTTCCTGCTGCACGAAGGAGCTACACGAGTTCAAGAGGAAACGAATGGGGGAGCTGTTAACGAGATCTGAGCTTGCCGAATCTCTCAGCGTCCATCCTGAGAGTATTACGAGGTGGATTGCTGACGGCATGCCGATAGCTGAGAGAGGGAGCGATGGTCGTGGTGGTCGTGGCCATGGTCATCGATATCGGGATGCCGATGCGCGCGCGTGGCTTGCTGATCGTCAAGGTAATGGGGCGGGGTCGGTTGTTGATCTGACCGCAGCCCGCACGCGCAAGGAACTCGCGCTTGCCGACGTGAGCGAGCTGAAGGCGGGCGAGATGCGCGGCGAGTTGTTATCACGCGAAGAGGTTGAAGCGGTCTGGCGTGCAGAGAATAGCGCCGTCCGCGCGCTGCTGCTGTCGTGGTCGATGACGATCTCAGATTCTGTTTACCATGCCGCAATTAGTGACGGCCTGCAGGGTGTCGAGCGCGAGCACGGGCGGGCGGTGCATGAGGTATTAACCGAGCTGTCGGACACTGACCGGCCGATCGAGTGTCCGCACTGTGGGGCCAATTTGGCGGAGGTGCCCGAGCCACAATTTGGCGATGATGAGGTGCGATGCAGCGCCACCACCAAGAGCGGAAAGCGTTGCGGCAATCCGGCGGGCGCGGATGGATTCTGCGGCATACGATCACACGGAGCGGCGGCATGATAGGGTCGGGCGCTGCCCTGACGGTGCGCCTCGAAGCTCGGGCGCAGTTCGCGCCACCTCCACAGTTGACGGTATCGGAGTTTGCAGATTACGAGATCAAGGTCACGTCCGGTCCGTTCCAAGGCACGCAATGGAATACGAATACAGCGCCGTATCAGCGCGGAATCATGGATGCATTTCAAGAACCGGGCGTCGAGATCGTTGTCGCAATGTGCTCAAGCCAGGTCGGGAAAACGTCGGTAGCGCTGAACGTCGTTGGCTACCATATGGCGCATGACCCGTGCCCGATCTTGGTAGTACAACCGACGGCGCGGCCGATGGCGGAGGAGTTTTCCAAGAACCGGCTAGACCCACTTATTGCCGCGTCCCCGATGCTCAGTGCCGCGGTGTCTAGGAAGCGCTCGCGCGACTCGACGAACACGATGCTGAACAAGCAATTCCGTGGAGGCTCGCTATCGATCGGCGGGGCGAACTCGGCGGCATCGCTGGCGGCGCGCTCGGTACGGCTGCTGGTGCTCGACGAGCTCGATCGCTTTCCGCTTGAGCTGGCGGGCGAGGGTTCCACGATCTCCGTGGCGCTCAAGCGCCGGTAAGCGCTTCCACTTCGCGCGGGTCTGAGAACACTTGACGGCCTGGTAGCGGATGCGACTCGCCGCCGCCCGGTCGGTCAGTACGGAACCTTGATGTCTGACGTCAACCAATCCTCGAACGCCTTGATGGCTTCCTCCGCCAGTAGCCGCTCGGTCGGGATGGCGCGTTCGCCGAGCGGCTTGGAGATTTCCCGGTAGATGTGAGCGTCGTCAAAGTAGTTGATCTTGGCGGCATCCACCTTGATGTTGCCATAAAAGATGTGATCGAGGCGGGCCCAGTAGATGGCGCTCAGGCACATGGTGCAGGGCTCGCAACTGGTGTAGATCATGCACCCTTCCAAGCTGAATGCACTCAGCCTGGAGCACGCTTGGCGGATCGTCACCACTTCGGCGTGAGCGGTCGGATCGTTCGAACGGGTCACCAAGTTAGTGCCTTCCCCAATGATCTGGCCGCTGTGGACGACGATGGCACCAAAGGGGCCGCCGGCTCCGTCGGCGACGTTCTTTTCGACCAGGGCAAGGGCGGCTCGCATGAAGTCCTTGTGATCCATAGGCTCGAGCGGGAGGAACGTCGATCGTGAACGACCTGGCCGAAGAGCTACTTGATTCCGAGGCTGATCGTCACGCGCATCGACGGTGGCGTGAGGTGCTGCGGGATGACAGCGCCGGGTGGCGGTGGCGGATCGTGAACCGGCACCCTCCGGCTCCCGCCCTGCCGCCGCCCGGTGCTTCCCGGCAACGAACGGAGGTTGGAAGAAATGTCTGACGAACTACAGGTAGACGCAGTCGAAGCGCTCGCACCGATCGACGATGCCGTCCTGCTGCGAGACGCGCCACGAGAGTTCCGGTCGCTGGTCGCCACGATGCTGGCCGTATGAATTAGCTCTAGTAGTGCACCATGCGACTGTGCCACCCCGGACGGAAGGGAGGATTTTTGACTCAATTTATTGTCAAAATAAAGGCTGGCAGGTACGGTTTGCGAAAGTCGATCGCCGGGGTGGGCATACTAGCGCGGAAAATTCGTGTGGTGGTGTTAAGCAGCTAGCACCAAACAGGGAGGCGCCACGCAATGAAAATCCCAAAGAGAGTTGAGAGACGCTTCGCTCGCGAGGTTAGCCGGTTCCAGAAAGCCTTGGCCGACGCTTCAGAACCGAGACGTCAGCGAGTCGGACACGGTCACGATAGTCAGGGACATACTCGGCGACGCATTTGGGTTTGATAAGTACTCCGAGGTTACCGGTGAGCTTGCCATCCGCGGCACGTTCGTCGACCTGGCAGTTAAGGTCGACGACACGATTCAATATCTAGTTGAGGTGAAGGCTATCGGCCTGACACTGGCAGAGAACCACCTTCGCCAGGCGGTCAACTACGGCGCGAACCAAGGTATTCCGTGGGTGGTCCTCACGAACGGAGTGACCTGGGAAGTCTATCGCATCAAGTTTGAGCGGCCAGTAGGGCACGAAAATGTCTTTTCGTTCGACTTCCTCAAACTCGACCTAAAGCACTCCGAAGACCTGACTCGGCTGTTTCTGCTTTGCCGTGAGGGCACCGCCAAAGCGGCTATTGAAGAGTTCCACGAGCGCGTGCGGATCATCAATCGCTTCGTCCTAGCGGCCATCATCCAGTCGGAGCCATGCCTGGTAGTCCTGCGTCGAGAGCTGAACCGACTGCGACGAGGGACCAATGTGACGTTTGAGGAGATCCGGCATGTGTTGCCTGATGTACTCAAGCGCGATGTCCTTGAGGGAGAAGCTCCATCCGAGGCACAGCTGCGAGTGAAACGTGCCCACGCACCTCGGCGGAAGGCAGCGCGGGCCAGAGCCCGTGCTGCCGCGACGAAGAAGACGGACCTGCCGGTCGTCCCTCCGACTGGTACCGGGGCGGTGCCCAAATGAAGAAGTGCCCGTTCTGTGCCGAGGAGATTCAGGATGACGCCGTCAAGGGTAGATTTTCTTGGAAGCGATTTACCGGAATCACGCGGGTCAAAAGCAAGATCTCTCGAACAACTGGGATCCCGCTTACCAAGAGCGGCCGCCAAAGCAAGATCGGGGGAAAGATCACTGGCGGCGTTGTGGCCGCACTCATCGCCAGCGCGCTTGCTGTGACGGGCAGCTTGGTGACCGTCGTCGCCTTTGCGCAGCAGGGCGCTTCCAGTGCGGTGATGCACACTCAGTCGCGGACAGCATCGTGGCGTGGCCTGGTCGTCGCGCCCGAACGGCGCTGTTCACCCTACGACGCGGACGACTACCGGTATCCGCAGTCGGTGGAAGATCGGATCGTCGCTGAGCTCGGTGGTGTCTATGGGCCCTACACGGGCCAATGGTTCGCCAGCCAGAGCGAGACCGACATCGAGCACATGGTCTCGCGCGGTCGGAGGCGCATGACAGCGGCCTGTGTGCGGCCGGCGACGCCACTCGGCGCCGCTTCGCAACCGACCTGCTGAACCTCACGCTGGCAAGTCCCAGTGTGAACCGAAACCAGAAACGCGCCCGAGACGCCGCCGAGTGGCTCCCCAGTCAGAACCGTTGCTGGTTCGCAGCCCGAGTCATCGCGGTCCGTCAGAAGTACCAACTCACCATTGACCAGCGTGAAGCGGACGCCCTGGAGCGCGTGTTGGAGAGATGTACCGTCGACAGAGTTGGTCGTGCTGGCCCGTGGGGCATCGCCCCAGCAGACCACGCCGACACCGAGACCCGCTCAGGACGGATGCGGGCCGTTCCGCAATTGCACAGCGCTCCGACGCGTCCACCCGAACGGCGTGCCCCGAGGACACTGTGCCTACCAGCGCAACATGGACAGAGACAATGACGGTCGGGCCTGTGAGCGCTGAGGAACATGCGGAGCTCACGGCGCTGGGTTTTTCGGGATCAGCCCGCGCGACAATGTGTGCGGCGGCTTGGCGGTGTCCGTTCTAGTGGCCACTTTTGCCGCCCTCGCCCTGAACTCCCGCTCCGGTGCGATGCTCGCAACTGGTGACTGCCTAAGCTGACACACTACGGTGACACCGGCGGCTACCGCTTCGCACCGTACCGGAGCCTGGCGACCGCGCCCCGAGCTGCGAGCTCACCGGTGGCGTAGCGCGCCGGCATCGTCGGCGATTGCCAGCGGCCCGCCTCCTGCATCTCCACGAGGCCAAGGCCAGCTCGTCCTCCGAGAGTCCGAGCGTCTCGCCGCGGGCGTTGGCCTCGCACAACTCCTGGGCGAGCTGGATGAGCTCCTCGATCACCTGTGCGGCTTCGATCGCGCGGTTCTGGTAACGGCGCAGGGTCTGTTCCAGCATCTGGGCGAACGAGCGCGCCTGCACCACGGTCTTGCACCGGCGGGCGGCGAGTTCACCTTTGAGTAGCTTCTGCAGCAGCTCCACGGACAGGTTGCGGTGCGGCATCCCGCGCACCTCGGCAAGGAACTCATCGGACAGAATTGAGATGTCGGGCTTGTCCAGCCCTGCGGCGGCAAAGATGTCGATCACCCCTTCCGATGCCACCGCGCTCGAGCTGATCTGGCGCACGGCATGATCCAGCTCCTTCTCCGGCCGCGCGTCGGCGCGCGCACGCTTGGCCAGTACCGACTGAACGGCTTGGAAGAACGCCATGTCGTCGCGGATGTGGATCGCTGCTCCGCCGGCTTCAACCAGCCCTTGTCAGCACCGAGTTACTAAGATAGGACATCGTTGCGGCCAAGAGGGAACTCCTGCGTCGGCATGGCGAGGAGCTTCCGGAGGACTGGAAGGAATGGCTCGCGTGGGCTGATTCCTACGTCGACCGCCAGGACCCGCTCGCTCCTGCGCAGGACGAGGAGCCAGGGTGCATGCGAGGTACCATCCCGGCACGTTCTGACGCCTTCGATGGTCCTCGTGGGACACGTAGCCTGAACGGAGGAGCACCTTCCACATGCGGCGTCGGTCCGACTCCGCACTCTCGCTACGCGCAGAGGTAGGCCATGCCCGTGCAGTTCTCGCTCGGGCGGGTCGTTGCTACACCCGGGGCACTTCACGCTCTCGAGGTCGCCGGAGATCGTCCAGAAGACCTACTTTCCCGGCACCTGTCCGGTGATTGGGGCGAACTCTGTGACGAAGACCGGTCAGCGAACAACCAGGCAGTTCGCGTCGGTTCGAGACTTCTCTCTGCCTACCGCCTCAGCGATGGCACGAAGCTCTGAATCATCACCGAGGCCGACCGTTCCTCGACCTGCATCCTCCTCCCGGAGGAGTACTGACGACCCGCAGGACACCCCCATCGACACGATGGGGGTGCTGCCGGCGTGAGGACGCGAACGCCGTCTTCGCTGTCAGCCGGAGTCCACGTTACCTGGGGCCGTGTCCTCCCGGTGAGCGCTTAGCTGTTGCTCTCCGGGCAGCATCCGCAAGCGAGGACCAGATTATCTACTCCTCCCCTCGCGACAGCGCCTCCGTGACGTCCTCGCGCGTGGCGCGTATGAGGTTGCATATCGTCTCGGCCACTTCCGCCGACTGCGCATCCGGTTTCAGGATCAAGCGCAAGCGCCCGCCGCCATACCAGCGTGGGCTGAACTCGCATCGGGCGTCAGGGAAACGTCTTGCCAGTTCACTGGCCATGGCATCGAGAACCGGAGCCAGGAAGGCGTAATCTTCGTTCTCGATGTGTAACTCGACGAACGGTCTCTTCGATTCGACCGAGAACTCGTAGTGCAGGGATCCAGGCCAGTCCTCGATGCGTACTTGGCGGTAGCTCCTGGCATTGCCGAACAACACAGCGCCCTCGACATCTAGTCTGTCAAAGGCGTCGGCGATCTCCTCGAGCAGGAGTTCCTTCTCGGTAGGCTGCGCGTCCACGCTGACATCCTGCAGAGTCCTCTCAGCGACGGTGTACAACGCCGCGAGATGACGCACCATCCAATCGATCGGCTCCTCCCAGGTATGCGGCGCATATAGATCGAACGTGCGCTGAATGCACAGGCGGTACGGCGGGCGCTGTGACGCCGAGGGCCACGTCAGGATGTGTCCCGAAGTTTGTAGAAAATCGTCTGGCGTGGCTCCGAGCTTGGACGTTTGATGTTACCTGCTACGCGGCCAACTCCTCCTGTTGGTCGATGATCGCGGCGAGATGCCGGTACCCGTCGATGCGGCGCATGCGGATCTGCCCGAACGCGATCAGCCCCCACAGCAGCGTCACCCCGGCCGCCTCGGTGCTGAACGATCCCTGGGTCTTAGTACGGCGACGGAACTCGCGGTTGAGGTTCTCCAGTGGGTTCGTCGTGCGCAGCGTCTTGCACATCGGTTTGGGGAACTCGTAGAAGGTCAGCAGCACCAGCCCCGCTTCCTCGAGGCTGCGCGCCACCGCCGGCACCAACCTCGACCACTTGCGCACGAAGTTGCTGTACGCGGCCCTCGCCTCGCTGCCGTTTGCCGCCTTCACGATGCGGTCCCAGTCTCGTTTCAGCTCGTCGTGGGCGTGTGACGGGCAATGCTTCAACAGATTCTTCCACTTGTGCTGAAGGCAGCGCTGCACCTTCGCTTCGGGCCACACCGTCGTCGCCTTGGCCAGCCCTTTGTGGCCGTCGGCGATGATCAGCCGGGGCGGCCGAAGACCTCTTTGCTCTAGGTCCTCGATCAGCCACTTCCAGTGACACCCGGCCTCCGAAGCGGCCCGACGCAACGCCACCAACACCTTGCGCCCATCTTCCGCCACTCCCAGCGCGGCGAAGATCGGCACCGACACGACCTGCCGCGCCAACCTCACCTTCAGGTGGAACCCGTCCAGGTACACGATCGGGTACGACTCACCGGTCAGATCGCGCTCGCACCACGTCCCGAACAGCTTCTTCAGCCGCCCCACCACCCTCGAGATCGCGCTCTTCGAGAGGTTCGCTTCACCCAGCAGCGGCGCGAGCGCCTTGCGGATCCGTCGGCTATTTGCACCCGCCAGGTACACCCCTAGAATCGCCTCGTCGACTTCCTCGGTGCGCCGTTGATACCGCGGCAGGATCGTGCTGCGGAACTCCCCGGTGCTGCCGTCCTCTCGCAGCAGCCGTCCCCGTGGTACCTCCAGATCCTGCGGCCCCTGCGCCATCGTGATCTGCCGCCGATACGTCCCGTGCCGATATCCTCGCCGCGAGCCGTTGCGCTCGTACGGCCCGCATCCCAACGCCTCGGCGAGCTCCTCCTCAAGCGTGATCGTAATCGCCTCCTGGATGCGGCTGTGCAGCAGCTCCTGGATGGCGCTACGGAACTCGATGACCGATACCTCTCCCGTGCTACCGTTGCTCATGGTGTGACCTCCTTGTTGTCGCCGTTTCCAGCGACTCGTTTTTCCTACTCGGAGGTTACGCCATTTCTTTTTCTACAGGACTCGGGACGGATCCCCACGTCAACTCGAATCCGAGCTGTTCGTGCAGCTGCTGCCTCTGGTTCTCGAGCAGGAGCAGATACTCGTCGGCACGCCGCTTGCCCAACATCCAACACGCGCGAAGCTCCTGAAATTCGAACGAGCCGCTCTCATCCATGGCGCTGACTACACCACGAACCCAGGTGTCCGGGGCGGTGAGCGAAAAGCACATGTTGGGTGACGGCCTCGGGGTCCGCAGGGGCAACTCGGGTGCGCTTTCTCTGACCCGTGCCGCGATCGGTCGGAATAGCTCCGCATCGGGAAGGGCGACCACGAGCACGGCTGAGCCGGCCTTCCCGTCCATACGTACCGGGCTTTCACGCCCGAGCTCGGCGGCGAGATGCTGGATTCGCTGAACTGAGGGGACGACCCGCCTGGGCCTCTTGGGTGCAACCGTCCGCACGATCTCTGCCCAGTTGTACGAGACGCCGGGATGCGCCACGAGCTCCGTGAGGATACGCTTCGCGAGCTTCGGGATCTTCATCCAGAGCTGCGCCGCGAGGTCGCCATCGCTCGGCTGCCATTCGCTGAGTTCGACGGCACCGCTCGCGCCGAGGTCCAGACCGTCGAGATTCACCGGGCCGACGCTCTGCCACCGGCGGTCCTGTGGACCCGGCCAGACCTTCGCGGCCGCGGCCGCCAGTACTCGCGACCTCGCCTCGATCGCCTCCTCATCCCACGCGGCTGGCGCGGACTCGAGCAACCGCTTGTTGAGGAGCAGTAGCGAGTGGCGCTGCAGCCGTTCGCGCTTGTCCTCCCAGGCCTGATTGGATTGCTTCAGGTTCAGCTTGTCCGTTAGCAGCGTGAGATTGCCAAGCATGTGCTTCGCCTCATCTCTGCTGGCGGCGGCGAGATGCGGGTTCTCGGTCTGTTCGAGCGGCCAGTTACTCTGCCACTGCTGCGGCAGCACATGCTCAATGTGGACGTTGCCCAGGTTCGACAGCTGCTCCGACAAACCGCGCCGCAAGTGGCCCTCGATCCCGGCGAGTAGCATTCGCACTCTCGACTGCCGGAGCCGTCCGTAGGCGGGCTCCTCGGCGAGCGTCGTGATGAACTCCTCATCGGTCGGCCAGGCCGCTGTCCCACCGTCGAAGGCCCGCAGCGAACCGATGATGATGTCGCGGGCGTCTCCTGTCTCTTCGAGCACCCGGCTGATCAGAGCGGGAGCGATCTTGTTGTACTGTTTGGTGGGCCAGCCGCAGAAGGCGCGCCTCGCCAGCCAGGACTCGATCACATCCAGAGTTTCCGAGCGCTGCTCGATAGGGAGCTCGGACTCGGGCAATCCATAAAGCAGCATGAGGAGAGGGTGGAAGGTCGTGACGTCCAACTCCCGCATGCGTTCAAAGAACTTGCCGTCGGGGCTGAAGGGATCGAACCCGTCGAAGCTGTCGAAGACGTCCGCGTACCTCGTGAGATCGAGGATCAGCTCGCCGATGGGACCTTCGTGCTCCTTGAGGAGACGCTGAAAGGTCGGAAAGAGCTGTTGAGAGTGGATGTCCTGCCCCGTCTTGAGCACTAGCCAGTACGTGAAGAACTGGTCTGCGCGCGGCCGCTTGAGCCGGCCGACTCGTACCTTGCGCCGCCACGGCTTCGTGTCGAAGCGGTGCCACTCCTGCTTGTAGAGAGCATCCACGTCCTCGCCGCGCTGTTGCGCAGTCCGAAAAAGGGAGTTCTTGACCAGATCGATCGCCAGTAATTCCGTTCCCCGGGCATTCAGGACCTCGAAGATCGCCTGCGCGTTGTCGTTGGGATCCAGGTCGATTACGACAATCTTGACGAGCGTGCGGAGTAGCGTCTGCATCGCTGCGACGTGAGTAGCGGCCGTCTCGTCACCTTGGTCCAGGGCTTCGTTTAGCCAGGTTCGGAACGCGCGGCGGAAGAAAAGATGTGCCTGTCCCAGACGTTCGGAGGAATCGGCCACTCCCTGCATCGAATTCACGAAACTCGGGCGGTCGTACTTGGTCGGCCACACCTTGAACCGAAGCTCGGAACCCGGAGACGAGAGATCGGGGTCGTTTCGAAGCAGCTTGCCCAGGAGCCGCTTTTCTCTCGTGAACCGATGATCGCCATCGAGCTCGTGAAAGACCGCCGCAATGAGGAGTTGGAGCGTCGTGAGACGCTGCTGCCCATCGATGACCTGCCGCCGGTCGACTCCTCCGGCACCGACGGCAATCGGATCGAGCACGATCGCGCCGAAGAAGTGCGGAGGCGCGGCCAGAGCGGCCTCTGCCCAGTCTCCCCGGAGGCTATGCTCCTTGAGCAGTTGGTCACACGCAGAGACGAGATCCGTCCACAGGGGCTCCCACTGCTTGTCCTGCTCCCATACGTAGGGCCGCTGGAACATCGGGACTTCGTACCGGACGTCGGCGCCGAACAGTTTGAGCAGCGTCTTGGTATCGGCGTTCATCGGCTAGTCTCGGGAAGAGTGGGTCGCACCGGCCAAGGAGGAGCCTAGCAGGGCGACCGGCCATCGACAGCCCCAGCCCCCCACCCAACGGGTGCGCCCGGATCGTGTCAACCGATAACTTTCTCAAATTAGGACACCACCTTCCTGTTATGCGTTGCGTTGTGGGGTTGAAAAATCAGCCCCACCGAACCGGGACCATGCGAGCGGGCCGCGGCCCCAGGGTGGTTAGTGTCAGTGCCCCGGCGGCGGCATTGGCAACGTCGTCGTGGCTGCCCGGGGGGCGTGGTCAATAGAGTCGCGCCCCCCACGCGCTACTCGCCGCTCCAGCCCTGCCACCTGCGCGAGTAGCCGGGGTAAGTCGAGCAGCTCAACGTTGCCGCTGTTTAGTAGGGGTAGGAACTCTTTGTAGATGTCGGACTTTGCCTTCGCGCTCGGCTTGACGGTTACGCCGTGCTTTGCCATATGCTCGGCAGGGAATTGCCCGGCCCACCGGTCGGCCGTCGCCGTGGCGGTGCCGTAGCTCCGTAGGACGGCCGCGAAGTCGGCGCACACCTGCTCGGGTGAAAACGGCGGTCGCACCTCGCGTACGGCGTCGAGGGTGAATACCTTCAGCCCGTCGCGCTCTTCTTCGTGGGCCACGGCCAGCGTTGCCGAGTCGGCGCCCGAGCCACCGGCAAAATCGAGAAAGCCTACGTAGCGCTCACCCCGCACGGGAGGCAGCTCTAGCCGCCCGGGTACCACGGCGGAGTCAATGGCCTCGCGCGACACAAACGACTCCACGTCGAGACGGAATTGGGCGCCGTATTCGGCGCGGGCTGAGGCTTCGTCCTCGGCATAGGCGCGGTCGATTATCTCCTGAGATACGGTGGTATTGAGCGCCCACGTAGGGGCTTGGATTACGAGTACATCGCCGTCCTTTGCGTAGTGCGCCCGGTGGGCCTTGTACAACTCGCCCTTGCGCGCATAGGGGCTGCTTAGGCAAAGCAGTACGGTGCCCCGTATTGTCGCCATAGCCGGCCGTAGCGCCGCGATAATCTCCCGGTCGGGGTCAGCTGCGTCATCCGTGGGGAAGAAGGCCAGCTCGTCGAGTACGGCACCGACAACGGTGTAGCCGCGCACGGTTCGGAAGCTGGCAGTGTGTATCTCAATGGCGATGCCGGTTGTCAGCTCGATCACCGTTTTCGTTTCCCTCGCGATGAGCTGTTCTAGTACCCGGGTGCTATGGAGAAGAAGCGGCGAGCCCCCCAGCCCCATTGCTCTGCGAGTCGCAGGCGCGCCGCGACATGATCGAGGTGTAGAATGCGAGATGGGTGACATGGAAGAGGCGAAGCGACGCGCAGCGTTCGAATCTGGCCCCCGCTACTTGTTGTAACCCGCGCCAGTAAAGGGAAGGTAGAGGAGCAGCCCAATGAGCAGAATCGATTTCGACGACCCCGACGTGCAGCTCGCCCTGATCATTCTGGATTTCTGTCAACGGTTCGGGATGTCTACGTTCTTCCGGGAAAACAGCCAGGGAAGCTGGGGCGTTTTGGGCGCCCTCACGTTTCGACACGACGACGCGATCACGCGGGCGATCGAGCTCGGCCTGATGGATCACGAGCCGAAGGATGACGGCACGCAGGTCGCCCGGATCAACGAGACCGGAACGCGGACGCTGGCGGACTACGGCGATTGGGTCCTCGCCAAGCTTGACGACGACTGAATGGCAGGATCGCCCAAACACGACGTCGCCTTCTCGTTTCGGTCTCAGGATGAGCCCCTGGCGCGCAAGCTAGCTGACGCACTGCTGGGCGAATTTTCCAGCTTTGTGTTTTCTCAGAAGCAGCAGGAGCTCGCCGGCACCGACGGCACGGAGTCGCTGCGCGTCGCTTTCCTTGAGGACTCTCGGCTCAACGTGGTGCTGTATCGCAAAGGTTGGGGAGAGGCAGGATGGACGGGGGTAGAAGCCAAGGCTATTCAGGATCGTGCCTTTCAGGATGGATGGGAAGAGACCATTCTTTTCGTGGTGCTCGACGGTGCCGCTGACCTCCCGAAGTGGCTGCCGAAGACACCGATACGGTTCAACCTCGAGGAATACGGGTTCGAGCAGGCGCTCGGTGTCATCAAGGCCCGAGCGTTGCAGCAGGGCGCGAGTCGGACACTGTTGCCATATGCGCAGGATAACGCCGGACTTGGTTGCATTTGAGCGGGCGAATGTTCGCTTAGAACTTAAGCGACGTTCGATTTCGGGGCGCTTGAGATGCCTGCTGAGGTGCACTCCCGAGCGTCTGATCGGCGTCCTCTCGCGCCTACGACACGATCCGCTCCCGCCTTCTATCGATCGGCGGCAACCTCGTTTCTGGGCCGTTTCTCGGGCTCGAGAATCGGGCGGTCCTTCGATCTCCTCTTGTTTGCCGCACGTTCCGGCGGTAACACTCGAGGCCACTCCCGTAGCTCCCGAGACGCCCTTGATCAGCGCATTGAGACGTGACCTGTGCCCTGGAAACTGGACCGCGGATAGTGAGAATTTCTCGATAAGAAAACGAGGAGGGAGATTCTCGTGAAGAAGTCGAGGTTCACAGAGCAACAGATTGTGTACGCGATCAAGCAGGTCGAAGCCGGGGTGCCGATCACAGAGTTGTGTCGGAAGTACGGAATATCCCAGCAGACGTTCTACCGCTGGCGCAGGAAGTATGGAGGGCTGGCGCCGCGCGAGCTGCAGCGGCTCAAGGAGCTTGAGCGAGAGAACACGCAACTGAAGAAGCTGGTGGCAGACCTGAGCCTCGACAAGCAGATCCTGCAGGATGTGCTCGCAAGAAAAGATTGAAGCCCGCGCGCAAGAGAAAGCTCGTTTACCGAGCGCAGGAGCAGTATGGAGCGTCGGAACGGCGAGCGTGTGGGCTCATTCAGATTGGTCGAACAACCCACCGGTACCAGAGCATCAGGGACCCACAGGATGAGCTGCGGTTGCGCTTGAAGGAATTGGCGGCAGCCAGACCGCGGTACGGATCTCGGCGTCTGCACATCTTGCTGCAGCGTGAGGGCTGGAAGATCAACCACAAGCGGGTTTGCCGGCTGTATCGGGAAGAGGGCCTACAGGTACGTAGACGACGTCGTCGGAAGGTTGCGGCGCGCCCTCGGGTTCGGCTGCCGGCCCCAAGCGAGCTGAACCATCGGTGGAGTCTGGACTTCGTCGCCGACGAACTGGTGAGCGGTCGCCGTTTCCGGGTACTGACAGTCATCGACATCCATAGCCGCGAGTGCCTGGCGCTGAAGGCTGGCTTCTCGCTCACCGCACAGATCGTCACCGCACAGCTGGAGGAGATCATCGCCGAGCGCGGAGTGCCGGTCGCCCTGACCCAAGACAACGGGACGGAGTTCACCTCGAGGCACTACGATGCCTGGGCGTTCTCGGCGGGGATCCAGTTAGACTTCATCCGGCCGGGACGTCCGGTCGAGAACTGCTACATCGAGAGCTTCAACGGCAAGCTACGAGACGAGTGCTTGAGCCAGAGCTGTTCCTGAGCCTCTCCGAGGCTCAGGAACAGCTGGACGCATTCCGGAAGAACTACAACGAAACGAGACCGCATTCTTCTTTAGGCAACCTGCCGCCTGCCGTGTATGTCCAACTGCTGCAGGAGGTTGCAGCTACCTGATGCCCACTAACCCGAGTTTTTCTCGTTTTCGATGGACCCAAGTTGGGGTACACCTCACAGCACCGTGTTACTGAGATAGAAGGTGGTACTAACCGCGGGGTCTGGTCATGCGCGTGATCGCGTTCGCGCGGCCGCTGGAGCACCTCGACATCGAGCGGCTCAGCACGACACACCCCGCCGCCGCGCCCGCCACCCAGAGCCGCAAGCGCAAGAGCAGCTGGACAGCCAACACGGGTCCGTTTCCGACGCTGGCGATAGACAGCTTTCTGTAACGCTCGTCAACGAGGCCACGTCGCACTCTGCTAACATCTGGCGCTGATCTAGCAGGCCCTCGAGAGTTCTTGACCACCCTGCTAGTGTGCCGCGTCACTATTGTCTTTACTTTTGTGGCGACGAGACCGTGACGAGTTCAAGGATCGGCGACGCAGGCGATGCTTGGGTATCGTCGAGGAGCCGCGACGCAGAAATCGGCGCGGTCTCGTCGCTGCCCGCAAAAGTGAAGACAATGGTGACGCGGCACACTAACCGGCCCGGGAGCCGCCGGAACCTGGCTGGGCTTCCTCGTCGCGGCTCGCCCACTGGGACACGCACTTGAGCGCTTCGCCGGCCTCGAACCGAGACTCCAGCATCGGCGCTGTTACGATGGTCATTCAGCGCCTGCGCCCCCTGTTCTCCGGGCACGGCGTTCAGGTGGAGGCCCTGAGCAAGGAGTTGGCCGGCCGCGGGCTCGAAACCATCATCCTCACCGCCGGTCACGGTAAGAATCCGCCCTGGGAAGACATCGACGGATACCGCGTCAGGCGGTTGCGCTGTGACATCCCCCTCCTTTCCAAATGGCTGCGCCGGGCGTGGTTTCGCAGCGAGATCTTCGGTCTTCGGGCATTCGCCTGGTTTCTCGGCCCCGGCAGGCGTCCGGCAGTCGTGCACGTACACGCTCTCACCGACGCGCTGCTGACAACCTGGCTGTACTGTCGATGGCGTCGCATCCCGATCGTTTTCGAGATGACGTTGCTGGGGACCGACGATCCCCTGACGGTGCGCTGCGGCCGCAACCTGTTCCGCGGCTTGCGCTATAGGGTTTATTCGCGCTTCGACGGCTACGTGGCGATCTCACCTGCCCTGGCCGCGGCCTATACGCAGGCCGGCCTCCCGTCCGCCAAGTTGCGCATGATCCCGCAGGGCGTCGACATCACTCGCTTCGCACCCAGCGACGATCGGCGGGCCCTGCGCCGACGGCACGCCCTGCCGACCGAAGGTCCGCTGGTGGTGTTCGTCGGCTCTCTCATCGAACGCAAGGGCATCGACCTGCTGCTCGCCGCCTGGGCGCGGGTCCACGAGCACCATCCCACCGCCTGTCTCGTGCTTGTCGGTAGAAACCGCTTCGATGACAATCCCGAGGCGCAGGCGTTTCTCGACCGACATCTCGATGCGCTCTCCGGGGCCGTACGAGGTGCCGTACACCAGGTGGGTATCCGGGACGACGTGGATGAACTACTGCAAGCAAGCGACCTGTTCGTACTCCCGTCGCGGCGTGAGGGGTTCGGAACGGTGATGATCGAGGCCATGGCTTGCAGCCTGCCCTGTGTCGTGACGGAACTGCCCGGCATTACCGACTACATCTTCGCAACAGGCGACGACGGAAGGCCCGGCATCGTGATCGAGCAGGACGACGCGGATCGGTTCGCCGACGCCATGATGACCGTGCTGTCGAATCCCGAAAAGGCGGCGACGCTCGGCGCTGCGGCCCGCCAACGAGTCGTCGAACGTTTCTCGATCGGCCGCATTGCCGACCAGTACATCGGATTCTACGGCGAGCTCGCTGCCCGGGACGGTTCGGCGTGAGCGATCCCGACGTTCAGGAACCGCTCGATTCCGCCGGCCCCGCGGAACCGACGCTCACCGAGCAAACCACGCGCGCCGCTTTCTGGAACGCGCTTCTGTTGCCGGTGCTCGCAGCGCTGAACCTGGCGTTTTCGATCGTCGTGCGCCGCAGCTTCAGCCTCTCTTACGCCGGCGTGTACGACACCGCGCTCGGCGTCGTCGCCACGCTGCTGCTGATCACCAGCCTGGGCGTCTCCACGAGCCTCACGAAGTTCCTGCCCGAGATGCTCAGCACCGGCGGGCCTCCGGCAGCCCTGCTGTTTCTGCGCCGCGTCGGCGCGTTGCGCTTGTTACTTGTCGGCCTCGCCGTGATACCACTCAACGTGTTTGCGCCACAGCTTGCCGAGCGCCTGAACATGGGCGACTCGGGCGTGTTGCTGCTGCGCCTGGTCAGCGTCTTGGTCTTCGCCCGGGCGCTGATCGACCTCTCGGTCAAGACGCTGAACGCGTTCTTCGGGCAGCTACGATCGAATCTCGTCGCCTTGTTGCAGGCAACGTTGGACTTCATCTTGGTCGGCGCCGTGGTGTACCAAGGCTACCGGATCAACGCCGTCTTCGGGATGGTGGTCGTCGGCAGCGTCGTCGCTTCCATGGTCGGGATCGGTTTTGTCCGCAGAGCCTTGAGCCGCCTACCAGAAAGCGAGCACGGTACGGCGTTCCGACCCACCGACGCGGTAACAACACGGGCGGCGGTTGGCGCGGAACGGGCGCGTTGGGCGACGTTCGCGGCGTTCATGTTCGCCTTCGAGCTGTCGCTGTATTTTTCCAGCAAGGGGTTCTCGAGCCCGGCGCTGGCAGTCATTCTGGGGCCGGGGCAGGTGGCGCTCTTCACGGCAGCATCCAACCTGGCGTTCATGACGGTCGGGTTGATGGTGGCCAGCTTCCGCGGCCTTTACCGGCCGATGTTCGCGCATTTGCGAACCCGCGAGGATCCCGACCAGCTGCGCCGCGCCTTCGCCGCGATAACCAAGGCACAACTCGTGGTGCTGGTACCCGCCGGCGTCGGCCTGACAATCATGGCCGCTGACTACCTGCCGCTCATGTTCGGGGCGCCCTACGCCCCGGCGATTCCCGTGGCGCGCGTGCTCGTGCCGCTCTTCTACATCCAGACGGCGTTCAACCTGGGAATGATCTGGCTGTCGATCGACGAGCGTTATCGCGCCGTGTTGTGGGCACAGGCGCTACTCGTCGTTGCGGCGCCCTTCCTTCTCATCGTCGCGAGCAGCCGGGGGCTCGTCTGGGCCGCGGCGTTGTTCGGCGGCACGCGGGTCGTCGTCGCCGTTGCCGGTTACCTGCTGTGCCACAGGGACTATGGTTTCCGCTTCCCATGGCGGTTCACCCTGAAGGTGTCGGTCATTGCCACGCTCATGGGCTTGCTACTCGTCGCGCTTCGCGGCTACTGGAGTACGTCGCTGGTCGAGGCAGTCGCGCTGACGGCCCTCGGTGCCACTTTCTACCTCGTCGCACTGCGTGTGGCTCGGGTGCTCGGCGCCGAAGAAATCGAGTTGCTAGAGCGCTCAGCCATCCCCGGCAAGGGCCTGGCCCTTGCCTGGCTGGTACCGGGAGGGTAGAGCAGGCCGTGCGCATCGCCATGTTCATGCCGTCGCTCGGGCCCGCCGCGCTGGGCTGGAAGGTGCACCTGGACTTCGCCGATGCCGTGCGCCGCCTGGGGCACGACTTCGATCTGCTCACCACGCCGCCGCCGCGAGCGACCAACCCGCAGGAAATTGCGAACAAGGTCGCGGCGGGATCCGCTCCCGATCCCGTAGCGCGCGTACTCCCCGTACCCACCGCCTGGCGGCGTTTGGCAACGCCGGGCCGCCCCCTTTTCCGCACCCGGCAGCTGCTGCCTGCCGCCGGGGCGCTGGCTGCCTACCTGCGCGAGCACGGCGATTCCATCGACCTGCTGCACCTCGAGGTGGCATATCCGCACGCCGCAGCGGCAGGAATCGCCACGACGATGGCGGGCTGGGGAGGGCCAGTGGCAGTTACACCCATGGGCGAGGACGTTTTGGTCGTCCCCGACCGTGCCTACGGGCTACGTCGTTATCCGGCGCCGCGCTGCCTGGTGCGCCGCACCCTGCGGCGGGCGACGATGCTACGCTGCCTGTCGCCCCTGTTCGAGCGTCACATCGCCGCGATCGCGCCACACACCCTGCGGCGTGTTATCCCCTTGAATATCTCCGCAGAAGCTGCCGCCGCCGCCCGGATGAGCGGCGACGAACGAAACGAATGGCGCCGCGCGGCCCGTACCAAGCTCGATGCCGAGTTCGACACCGCGGGCCGTCCGTTGGTCTTGTCACTGGGGCGCTTGCACCCCTTCAAGGGAGTCGACCTGCTGATCGACGCGGCCGCCGAATTTGCCGACGCCACCGTGCTCATCGTCGGACCGTCGCTGAGCACCCGGCCTTTCGGCGACATGAAAGCCGCGCTCGAGGCGCACGCCGCCTACCGCGGCGTCGCCGACAAGGTCCGCCTCGTTGGCGGGATCCACCCGTCGCGCGCCCTCGAGACGCTAGCGGCGGCCGATGTCGTCGCCGTGCCCTCGCCGCTCGAATCTCTTAACAAAGTCTGCATGGAAGCGGCGGCAGTGGGCACACCGTTCGTGGTCACCGAAACCACCGGCATATCCGCTTGGGTTCCCGATGGTGGAGTCGGTCTCGTGATACCGCCGTGCAACACCGCTGCCCTTACCTGGGCGATCGACGAGGTGATCGGTGGGCATTTCCCCGCCGACGCCGCCCGTATGTCGGAGTTCGCCGGGCAATTCACGCCGGACCGGATCGCGCGCCAGGTTCTCGCATTCTACGAAGAGTCTCTAGCACGGTGCTGAAGAACTCCCGGGGGCCGCTTTAGCAGGGTGCTGAACCCGGCCCGGGCGAAAGCAGTGCTCAGCTGATGGCAAACACTCGGTCGATGACATCGTCGCCGAGCTTTACGGCCCCGTCGCTGGTCACCTCGATCTGCGTATCCTGCAGCGTTCCGGCGTCGAGCGTACGCTTGACGAGGTTCTCAGCATAGTCGTCGGCCCGCAGCCGGTCTTCCGGCGACGCGATGGCGAGCGCGATGGGTGCATAGCGCACTTTGACCTCGAAAGCCACAGCGCCCTCGCCCTCACCGCTCGATTCCTTCTCCACATGGAACGTGTAGTTCTGCCCGAGAAACAGAGTCTGTTCGCGGATCGCCTGGATCAGGCTGATACGAAAGGTGGAGCCGCCGGGTGTCGTGTGGCTAGTCGGAGCGTTCATGGTTACCTCGGATGCCCGTTTTTAACAGGCCACGCCTTTGCTTCGCAAGAGGTCCGCCAAACCGTCTTCATCGAGAACAGGAACGCCAAGACCCCGGGCCTTCTGCGCCTTCGACCCGAGCTTGCCGCCGACCACCACATAGTCGGTCTGCCTGCTCACCGACGACGTGACACGCGCACCGATACTCTCGAGCAGATTACCGATCTCATCGCGGCTCCAGCGCTCCAGGGCCCCGGTGACCACAAAACGCTCGCCGTCGAAGATTGCCTGCCGCTTCTCGACCCACGGCTCCACCCCGGCAGCGAACAAGCCGTCTATGACCTCGCGGTTGTGGGGCTCGGTCGAAAACTGAACAACGCTCTCGGCAACGCCCGGCCCTACCTCATTGACCTCCATCAAGCGGTCCACGTCGGCAGCCATCAACGCTTCGATGCTTTTGAACTCCTGCGCCAGAACCTCGGCGATGTGTTCACCGACATGGCGAATGCCGAGGCCGTATATGAACCGACCGAGCGAAATATCTTTGCGCTTCTCGATGGCGGCGACGAGATTGTCAGCCTTCTTCTGACCGAAGCGTTCGAGCGGCACCAGGTCATCCACGGTGAGGCTGTAGAGTTCGACGATCGAATCGTGGATCAGCCCCTCGTCCATGAGCTGGCGAACAGTTTTTTCGCCGAGGCCTTCGATGTCGAGAGCCTGGCGACTCGCATAGTGCTGCACGGCGCCGAGCAACTGAGCGCGGCACGACACTCCCCCGGTACACACGAAGTAGGCCCCGTCGCGCACGACGCGGGAGTCGCACACGGGACAGCGTTCCGGCATTTCGAACGGTTCCGCGCGCTCGCGCCCGGGACGTTTGTCGACCCGCTCGACGACGTACGGGATCACGTCACCGGCACGCGCCACCCGCACCTTGTCCCCCGGGCGTATGTCTTTCTCGCGCACCTGGTCGAAGTTGTGCAACGAGGCCCGCGATATCGTGACGCCGCCGACCTCGACCGGCGCAAGCTGGGCGACCGGCGTGATCATTCCGGTACGGCCGACCTGCAGGATGATGTCTTCGACCGTGGTGATCTCGAGACGCGGCGCGAACTTGTAGGCGTACGCCCAGCGGGGGCTGCGGGAGCGCATTCCGAGGGTCGCCTGTTGCGCCAGGCTGTTGACCTTAAGGACCACACCGTCGATCTCGTACGGCAGGTCGTCGCGCTCCGCCTCGAGCCCGTGATGGTATTCGATCGCTGCCTCGATATCGGCACAGAGACTCGAGCGATCGTTCACTTTGAACCCCCACCGACGCATGAATCCAAGCTCCTCGTCGTGGGTTGCGGGGGGTGACGCATCACCCCAATCGACGGCCAAGATATCGTACACGAAGGCGTCGAGCGGCCGCTGCGCCGTGATCGACGAGTCGAGCTGGCGAATCGCGCCGGCCGCCAGGTTACGCGGATTGGCAAAGGGCTCCTCGCCGCGTTCGAGGCGCTGCTTATTGAGCCGGTGGAAACCTTCCAGCGGCACGTAGACCTCGCCGCGAACCGACAACATGGGAGGTGGATTGCCGGCGAGACGCAGTGGGATGCTGGCGATCGTGCGCAGGTTCTCCGTCACTTGCTCGCCGCGCATCCCGTCACCGCGCGTGGCGCCGAGCTCAAAGACGCCATCACGATAGACCGCTTCGAACGACAGTCCGTCGAACTTCAGCTCCGCCATGTAGGTGGCGGGGACGCCGTCGAGTCCCTTCCGGACCCGCTCGTCGAAGTCGCGCACGTCCGATTCGTTGGCGCCGGAGCCGAGCGACAGCATCGGCGCCTGGTGCTCGGCCTCGGGCAATTCCGACTTGACGGCACCGCCGACCCGCTGCGTCGGCGAGTCCGCCGCCCGCAGCTTCGGAAACGCCCCCTCGAGCGCCTGGAGGCGACGAAATAGAGCATCGTACGCGCCGTCGGCAATGCGCGGGTCGTCGAGAACATAGTACCGGTGGTCGTGATACCGAATGGCCTCGGCCAGGTCGGCGGCCTCGCGTTTGGCCTGATCGGCATCGGTGCGCTCGATCGACGCGAACGTCGGCTCGCCGGGATCGATGTATGGATTCTCCGCCGGTGCAGTCATGGCACGTCGATCGTAGTATCCAGCCGTCTGCGGTGCATCGACTCAGCGGCTCAAGATCGCAACGGGTTCGCCCCCCGGCGGCGCTCGAAGATCGCTATGACCTCTTCCTGAGGTGTTTGGTCGAAGACCTCATACCACTGGCCAACGGCCGAAAAGCCGTCCGGGCGGAGCGGGCAGACGACCGCGTCGGCGATCCGTCCCAGCTTCGCCAGCGTCTCCGGCGGGCCCACGGGCACGGCCAATACGCGCCGTGCCGGCGCCGCCCGCTCCAAGGCCATCAAACCGGCACGCACCGTCGAGCCGGTAGCAATGCCGTCGTCGACAACGACGACGGTACGCCCGGTGAGGTCGACGCGCGGCCAGACGGCGCGCACACCGGCGAGCTTCTGCTCCAGCTCGCCGCGTTCTCGTTGGATGCTGAGCTCGAGGGCTTTCGGATCGATGCCGGCGGCAAGCTGCTCATCGATCCACAGGACGTCGCCCTCGCCCACCGCGCCGACGGCGAGCTCGGGATTCCATGGCGCTCCCACCTTCTCGACGGCCAACACATCGAGCTCGGCACCGAGGCGAACGGCGACCACGTCGGCCACGACCACGCCGCCACGCGGTACGCCGAGAATCACGGGAGGAGAGCTGTTGCCGATGGTGCCGGCGAGCTCCTCGGCAAGCTGGGCGCCGGCATCCTGTCGATCACGGAATGCCATCATCAACCCAATAAAGCATGGGCTCCGGCTACCGACAACGGACGACGCGTTATCCTCAGCAGGCCGTGGTGAAAGTGTGATGGGCCTGGTTGAGGCGCTGAGGCAGGAGCGACGCTTGAAAGATCTCCCCTATCCCGTTACCGATATCCACGTCCACATCCAGCCGTGGGAGCAGCTGCACCCGAGCGCCCAGGACGTGATGTCGCGCGGCCGACTGGATTTCGAGAGCCTGTCGGCGATGATGCGCGATCCGCAGGCGGTGCTGGCCAAGATGGATGCCGCCGGCATCGACAGGATCGGCATGATCAACTACGTCGCGCCACGGCTGATGGGGTTCACCGACGAGGTCAACCGGTGGATCGCCGACGTATCCAGGGCCGATCCGCGTCGGCTGTTGCCATTCGGCGGCCTCGACCCGCGCGACCCCACGATCAGCAGCGATCCGGCAGGCGCCGTCGATCGGCTCGTCGACCTCGGAGTCCGCGGCCTGAAGATCCATCCACCCCACCAGGAGCTGCGCGCCAATGCCTACCGCGCCGGTGCCTCCGAGGAGCACCTCCCTGCCCTCGAGGGAATCTATGCCCGCTGCCAGGAGGTCAAGCTGCCACTGATGGTGCACACGGGCACATCGGTGTTCCCCGGCGCTCGCTCACGCTACGGTGATCCGATGGACTGCGACGACGTAGGCATCGATTTTCCCGAGCTCACCATGATCCTGGCGCACTGTGGACGGCCGCTGTGGTCAACAGAGGCGATCTTCGTGATCCGCCGGTTTCCCCACGCCTACATCGATTTGTCGAGCATCCCGCCGAAGCGCCTGTTCCACTACATCCCGTCGCTCGAGAAGCTGGCTCATAAGTGCCTGTGGGGAACGGATTGGCCCGGGCCCGGCGCTTCGACGATGGACCATAATCTCGACCAGTTCCTGGCGCTTGATCTGTCGGACGAGGCTCGCAAGGCGATCCTCCAAGACAACGCCGCCAAGCTGTTCCCCGACCTCTCGTCCCCGACAGCACATGCGTAGCCCTCTCGCCAACGCGCGCCGCCATCAAATCATCTTCGCCGTATTGCTCGCCGTCTGCGTCGCACAGGTGGCGTGGTGGATGATCGACCAGTGGTGGTTCAGCGCCGATGTGCACCGGCGACTCGAAGAAGCACACGAACAGAGCATCCGGGCAGCCGAGGTCATGCTCGAGCAGGGCTTGCCGCCAGAGCGTGTCGCAACAATGTTTCCGGCCCTCGTCGTTGCCGACGACGGCGTCAGCGTGAGCGTGGCGCCGGAGGTCATCGAATCGCTGCAAGACGAGCGCTGGAGCCGCCTCAACCGCTATGGCTGGGAGGGTGGGTTCTTCCTCGTGGTGCTCAGCGCCGCGATCGGCGTGCTGTGGAGCGCCGTGCGAACCGAGGCGCGACTGCGTCGCCGCCAACACAACTTCGTGACCGCCGTAACTCACGAGCTCAAGAGCCCACTCGCCAGCATCCGGCTGTCGGTGGAAACGCTGGAGTTGCGCGACGCCGATCCCGAAACCCGGCAACGCCTCATCGATCGGCTACTCACCAGCCTCGATCGGATGGAAGGTACCGTATCGAAGGTCCTCGACACCGCGAGAATCGACGAAGGCAAATTAACGCTGCAACCCGAAACGGTGGAAATAGCAACGTTCGTCGAGCAGACGATCGATTCGCTGGACGGTCGTGCCAGCAGCGTCGGCGTCAAACTCGAGCACGGAGTACCGGGTGATCTGACGCTGCTCGCCGATCCACGGGCGCTCGGCAGCGTACTGCGCAACCTGATCGCCAACGGTATCGATGCCGCCACCGGCGCGCCGGACGCTGTCGTGACAATATCCGCCAGCGCCGAGCCCCCGTGCGCCGTCATCGAGGTGCGTGACAACGGCCGCGGCTTCAACCCGGCGGACGCGGAGAAACTGTTCGAGAAGTTCTATCGGCCGGGAGAAGAGCTTCGCCGAGAGGGACGCGGCACCGGCCTCGGACTCTACATCGCCCGTACCCTCGTTTCACAGAGCGGTGGCAAGCTGTCGGCTCATAGCGAGGGGCCCGGGCGTGGCGCCACCTTTCGCGTGGCATGGCCGCTGACGCCGGCGGGGAACGCGAAACGAGAGGTCGAACTGTGAGCTCAGAGACACATAGGGGCGGTGGGCGGCGGGAAGCAAGAAACCCACGGATTCTCCTCGCCGAGGACGAGCCCGAGCTCGCCGCCGGTATCCATGAGAACCTGATCGCGGAGGGTTACGAGCCGGAGATCGCCACCGATGGGCATACCGGGCTCGAGGCGGCGCGGCGCGGCGATTACGACCTCCTGATCCTCGATGTCATGCTGCCGCGCAAGGACGGCTTTGCGGTGTGCCGCCAGCTACGCAGCGAGGCCAACAACGTGCCGGTTCTGTTTCTCACCGCCAAGGCTGAGCCGGAGGACCGTATCCGCGGGCTCCAGGAGGGCGGCGACGACTACATGACGAAGCCGTTTCACCTGCAAGAGTTACTGCTGCGAGTGGCGGCGATCCTGCGCCGGAGTCGTTGGTACGGCACATCGACACTCGACGACCCGGTCGTTCGCTTCGGCGACAACGAGGTCGACTTCCGCAGCTACCGGGGCATCAGCGGAGGCCACGAGGAGCACACGCTGACCCACAAGGAGGCGTTGATTCTCAAGCTGCTCGCCGAGCGACCCGGCGAGGTCATATCGCGCGACGAGATCCTCGACGTCGTCTGGGGCTACGATGAATTCCCATCATCGCGCACCGTCGACAACTTCATCATGCGCTTGCGGCGTCGCTTCGAGACCGACCACCGCAACCCGCGCTTCTTCCATACCGTTCACGGCGCCGGATATCGCTTCACTCCGGACGGTTAGAACGCGGCGGGTCTTAAAACGAATCGGAGCGTTCCGCGCCGCCGTGCTCCTACAAGAAAAAGGCGCCGCATACTGCCGCGGCGCCTCGAGGCGGGGGACGAAGATTGTGGGTCCCGGCCCTTCGCAGGCTCTGCTCCTGCTGCCGCCTAGTCCGTCTGTCGGAACGTGTGTCCAGAAGGCTACGTCTTGATCAGTCCCTTGTAGTTGCGCCGCTCGAGCTGGTGGCCCGGGAACAGCGATTGAGGGCTCTTCGGCGCCAGGTGCATGTCGGCCACCTCGCCGAATACGTCGCGAAAGTCCGTCGTGATCGCCAGATCGCGGCCTTCGTAGCGCTGTTCGCGCTGCAAGCCCGGCCACTCACCGTACACCCGGCCGCCGTTGACGTTACCGCCCAGCACCATGCAGGCGTTGGCGTGCCCGTGGTCGGTGCCGGCGCTGCCGTTCTCCTCGACGGTACGGCCGAATTCCGACATCGTGAGCACGACAACGTCCTCCATCCGGTCGCCGAGATCCTGAGCAAACGCCGCGAGCGCAGAACCGAATTCGGTGAGGCGATTCGCCAGGGCGCCCTGTGTTCCGCTCTGTTGGCGATGCGTGTCCCAGCCGCCGATGTCGGTGAAGGCGATCTTGAGGCCGATGTCGGCCTTTATGAGCTGCGCCACCTGCTGCAGTTGAATGCCGAGCCCCCGCGGGTACCGGGCATTGTTCTCCGGTCGGTAACGCAGCGGATCGGCGACCTTCAAGTAGGCCACTGCTTCGAGCGCCTCGGCGCCGGTCGTCAGGACAAGGTCCTCTTCATCTTTGCCATAGAGCGCCTCGCGACGCCGTGCATCGCCCGGCGGCGTCCGGTTTTGCGGGGTGCGGCGCCGGTCCGAGCTCGGCGGCGAGTCCATTCGGGCATCCGTCATGTCGTGATCGGCGGGGCGCGTGTCGCGCACCGGCGGGCCGTTGCTGCCGAGAAACTGCTGCAGGTTGCCGACCGCCAACGAGGGCTCGGCGCCGCTGAAAGCACGCGGCTCCTGCTGCGTGAGCGCCATGCCGCGCATGATGGATTGGGCTCCTTCGACCTCGGCCTGCGCGGTTTCCGACAGTAGGCGATTCAGCCAGCCGTCGCGCGTGCTCTTGACGCCCGGCGTGCCGGTTTCCATATAGCCCTGGGCGTCGAAGTGGGAGCGCGTTGCATCGGGCGAGCCGACGGCGTGAACGATCGCCAGGTGGCCGTCGCGATACCAGGGCTGCAGCGGCGCCAGCGAAGGATGGAGCCCGAAAAAGCCGTCCAGATCGAGGGCGCGGTCGTCGCCGCGCCCCGGGGCTTGGATGGCAATGTTGTTGCGGGCTTTGTAGTACTCCTTCTCCGCGTACGGGATCACCATATTGAGCCCGTCTACGGCGCCGCGCTGGAACACGCACACCAGAACCTTGCGGCGCCCCGTGTTCGGTGCCGTAGCGCCGAGCGCGCGACCAACGAAATTGGGGGCGAAGCCGAACGACACGAGCGCCAAGCCCCCCGTCTGAATGAACATGCGCCGCGAGAAACCGGCCTTGCCGGCTCGGCCACTCGACTCAGCGTATTCGTCGCAACAGTATCGCTTGGCCATGGGGCGCTCTCCTCGTCACCTGCGTTGGAATTCAGGGGACCCAAGAATCAACGTTGCAATCTCGGCGTTGCCCGGTGCGCCGTTCTGCGCTGCACCCAGACCTGAATCTTGTCGCGCGTGTCGGGGCTCACGCCGCCCGGCAGTATCTGGGCAATCAGCGCGTCGGTACGTCCTTCGACGGTTCCCTGCGGGCCCCGCTGGCGACTGCCGCCGGCGAAGTCACGACCGCCACGACCCCCCCGATCCGTGCCTCCGCGTCCCTGTTGATCGGCCAGCGACCGGCCGCCGAATACCAGGCCGGCCAACCGGCCGCCGACCTCCATCCGCGCCAGGATGGCATTGGCGCTCGTCCACTCCTCGGCCGTGTCCGGGATAGCCGGTCGGCGGCGAAGCACCGTAGAGCGGTGCGCCCAGCAATCGCAGCGCCCGCCCCAGTCGGCCATCCGTGCCGATGGGCGCCTCGAGCGCGCGGGCGGTGCTGGCCAGAAACTCGAGCGGGCTCTTCACCTTGGCGCCGCGGTACTCGGTACCGAGAAACTCCTCGGACAGCAATACGGCGGCAGTGGTGGCCCGTAGGTTGCCCCCGGTGCGCAGAAACTCACCGGCAACCCTGTCGGTCAGGTCGCCGGGCGGATCGTCGGCAACGAACTTGCGACACAGCTTGGTCGTGATGAAGTTGGCGGTCGACGGGTGACGAGCCAGCATGGCGAGCACCTGTTCGCCATCCTCCAGGCCTCTACCCTTGGCCAAGCTCTCCCCGAGAATCGACTTCTCCTCGGCGTCGTGCCAATCGGGGCGGAACACGAAACCCGGACCGTCCCGGCCGCCGAGCGTCAGCGTCCAGCCGGTAAACGCCCGCGCGACTTCGCGCACGTCATCTTGTGAATAGCCACCGTCGACGCTGAGCGTGTGCAGCTCCATGAGCTCACGGGCGTAGTTCTCGTTGAGGCCGGGCGGGCGGTTGTTGCGCGCCGCCTGTCGGCGCCGCTGCTCCATCTGCTGCATATGCGCCGCGGGTCCAGGCGTCCGGACCGTTGCATGCGCCGGACGGCGTCCTCGATCGCATCGTTGCGCGGCCGCGGCGCCGGGCCGGCGACGTCGCGGTCTTCCTCGGCGGCGCTGCGCCAGTTGTCCAGGTATACGAGCATCGCCGGGCTGTAGGCAACGGCGCGCAGCATCTGATGGAAGCTGCCCAACACGTGGGGCCGAATCGCGTCGCGCTCGTAGGTCGGCACTAAATAACGAGCCTGGCCGGCGTTGGCGAAGACGTTGAAGTGGTTGTACCAGAAGTCGACCAGAACCTCGGTGAGCTGTCTGTTGCTCTCCACGGCGCGGGCCAGGCGCGCGGCTCCGAGCTCCCGTAGGGGCTCCACGGAGCGGGCGAACAGCTGCCTCCGAGTTTCCTCGTCGAGCTCCTCGTCCTACCGCATCCGGCGCTCGGCGACCTGTGGCGGCGGGTACTCCTCGTACAGCTCGGCCATGTCCATCGCCAGGCTCGGCAAGCGGGCTAACTTGTCTTCTAGGGCTTCGTCGCGGAGCTCCTCGGGAACCAGCTGCTCACGGACGTAGCCCTCGGCCCCGAGCTGCTCGGCACGCTCTCAATCGCGGCGTCGGGGGCCGTAGGGCCACCCGATTCAGGGTGTGCGCGATGGCCGCTGCATCTTCGTTTCGCCGAGTCTCCATGTCTCGGTTATACATTGGCCGAAACCGGGTTGTTACCCCCTTCGTGGTTAAGTTTTGTAAACGGTAGAGCGCCGCAGGACGAGCGGAAAATCGACACCTACATGTTCCCTATTCACGAATCTGCGCTAAACTTATCGGAATTCAAGCGGCGCTGGCAAATGTTCTCCTCCTCGATTCGGCAGCGTGAGCGTCACCAACGCGGGACGAGAAAAGATGATCTACACCGACTCCGGCAGATACGCGATTCGTGCCCTCACGTACCTGGCTTCAACTCCCGATGAAGAGCTGCCCGTGTCGGCCGCCGATGTGGCGGAGGCAGAAGGCATTCCGCCCTACTACCTCGCCAAGGTGATGCAGGACCTGGCACGCGCTGATTTGTTGGCGTCGGTGCGCGGCCGGGGCGGCGGCTTCACCCTGAAGCGGGCCGCGGACGACATTTGGGTGATGGAAATTCTCGAGGCAGTCGAGAATGTTCGCCGCCTCACCAAGGAATGTATTCTGGGGCTCGATCATTGCGACGACGAGGCACCGTGCCCGCTGCACGACACCTGGAAGCAGTTCCGCGAAACACTGCTCGCAAACCTCTCCGAGCTGACGCTGGCCGATCTTGTCGTCGAGCTCGAGCGCAAGCGCCGAACAACCGGCGGCGCCAAATAGTGCCACCCCATGCCACCGTCCAGGAGCCATGTCGGGCCCCGTTGCGGCGTAGCCCGGTGTGGAACCGCGCACCTGACACGCCCTCGCATGACCGGTTGACAGGCGGTCGGCCGGGCGCGGCTTGCGTGGGCTAGAATCACGCCATGAGACTTCTCCAATCGGGACTTTCCCGGCCGCTGGCGACCGTGTTCCTGCTGGCGGCAACTGCTGCGATTCCCGCCGCGAGTGTCGAGAGGCAGGTTCTGGTCGATGTCGAGCGCCTCGACACCATCGAGAACCTTTCCGAGTCGCTCGCCAACGACCTGCTGACACTTTCGGTAGCGGCGCGCGACAAGGACCGCCCCGCGCTCGTCCGCTACTTCGGCGAATCGGTCGTCGGTGACCCGCTACCGAGCGAGCCTGCGCCTGATGTTCCCTGGGTCAAGTGGATCTCCAAGCACGGCTGGAATTCGGCGCCTAGCGGCGCCCGGACCACAGCGTCGACCGGCAACGTGGCACGACCGCCGATCGACCGCGCCGCGTTCATCGGCAACCTCGAGGCCCTGCTCGAGCACTTCGTGTCGATCGAAGACGTTCGCTTCAAGGTCGAAGAGGCGGAGTTCGAGCTCGACGACATTGTTCAAGGCACGTCGGCCGCGGCCCACGGAGACCAGCTGATCAACGGCACGGCGCGGATCTGGTTTTTCATCGTCGGGCGGGACGCCGGAGATCGCCGCGAGTGGCTCACCGGCTGGGCGGACATCGCAGTGAGCCGCCGTGGCCTACCGCCGCCGCCGACGCTGACGCCGGACAAGGTCGATGAGGACACCGAAACCTGGAAAATACATCGGTTCGAGCTCGAAACCATGGACTCGATGGTCGCCGACATCGACTTGTTTTCCGAGATCGCCATTCCGGCAGGCGTGCACACGACTTTTCCGGAATTCGGCGGCGCGCCCAACGACACGGTTGTCGCGCACGGCGTTGCCGTTGCCGACGTCGACAATGATGGTCTACTCGACGTCGTAACCACCGGTGTCGAGAGCAACCACCTGTACTTGAACGACGGCGCGGGCGGCTTCCGTGACGTGTCGGCGGAGACCTTCGTCGATCTCGCACCGGCGGGCACCGGACCGCTGTTCGTCGACGTCGACAACGACGGCGATTCGGACCTGTTCCTCGCCGCGCTCGAAACGCAGCTCCTGCTCGAGAACCGTCTCATTCCGGACGGCCGGCTGTTTTTTATCGACCGGTCGCTCGAGGCGGGCGTGGCCGTCGACGCGGTCGGCTTCAGCGCCGCGGCGGCCGACGTCAATCGCGACGGCTGGCAGGACATCTACGTGGCCTCCTACAACCGTTACGGCATCGTCATGCCCAACGCCTGGGACCGGGCCACCAACGGCACACCCAACCTCCTGTTCATCAACAGAGGCGACGGTACGTTTCGCGAGGCGGCTGCCGAATGGGGCGTGCAGGACGACCGCTGGAGCTACGCGGCGAGCTTCGCCGACGCCGACGCTGACGGCGACCAGGATCTTTACGTCGCCAACGACTTCGGCGAGAACGGCTTTTTTCTCAACAAGGGCGGGCGCTTTCGCGAGGCGACCGACGAACGCGGCGTGCTCGACCCCGGAAACGGCATGGGCGTCGCGTTCGGCGACTATGACAACGACGGCGACCTCGACCTGCACGTCACGAACATGTCGTCGACGGCCGGCAATCGGATCCTGTCGCGGCTCTTCCCCGACGCCAATCCCGCCGACCTGGTGTTGAAGAAGCTGGCGGCCGGCAATTCGCTGTACGCCAACGACGGCAACGGCAACTTCCGCCGTGTCGGCAGCTTTTCCGCCGGCTGGGCGTTCGGCGGCGGCTTCGTCGACTTCGACAACGACGGTTGGGAGGACGTCTACAGCCCGAACGGGTTCATCTCGGGCAAAACGATGCACGACACGTGAAGCCTCTTCTGGCGCCACGTTGTGGCGTCGAATGCAGAGGCCGAGGAGGCCGGCAGCGATGAATACCGAGACGACCACATGTCGCAGATCTTCAAGGGGGGCCTCTCGTTCTCGGGCTTCGAGCGTGACTACCTGGGCATGAGCCTGGGCCCTGTCGACGGCACCGATGCGCAACGGCTGGCCGGCACCGTCGGCGACGACGTGCGCTTTCTCGACATTTCCGGCGTCTCGGGAATCGATTCGCTCAGCGACGGGCGCGGCGCGGCCTTTGCCGACTTCGACAACGACGGCGACACCGATGTCTTCCTGGTAACCCTGCAGGGAACGGCGCACCACCTGTTCCGCAACAACGTGGGCAACCAGCAGAATTTCCTCCGGGTCAGCCTGATGGGCACGGAGAGCGGACGCGATGCCTACGGGGCGATCGTCCGTGTCAAGACATCGGCCGGCGTGCTCACCAAGGTCAAGGCGGGCGGCAGCGGCTATTTGGCGCAGCACGATCCTCGCTTGCTGTTCGGCCTGGGCGACGACGAAGGCGCCGAGTGGATCGAGGTCGACTGGCCGAGCGGGAAGAAGCAGCACGTAGACGTGGTCGTTGCCGACAGCTCCGTTCTCATGGTCGAGCCGGGCGCTCAGGGCCGGTCGGTCGAGATGATCGCCGAGCATCGTTTCAAGCTGGTCGACCCGCTCGGACCCGAAGACGCCTTGTTCGCCAGCACCAACCTCGAGCGCGGCGGTGCTTTTCCCAACCTGCTGGTGCAGCCGCCGGTGGTCCCGGGATCGGCTCCCCCGGTCACGCCGGAGGCCGGCGACGCGAGTCTGCAGACGCCGCTGTATGACCTGCTGCGGCCGGGACGCCGCACGCTGCTGAACATCTGGGCGACCTGGTGCATTCCGTGCCGCAAGGAGATGCCCGAGCTCGAGCACCTCTACCCCGACTTCGACGCCGTCGGTGTGGATCTCGTCGGCCTCAACATCGACACCGACACTCGAGCCGCTGTGGTGCCGTTCGTCGACAGCGTCAGCGCAACCTACCCGATCTGGCTGGTTGACGACGAGCGTTTCGGCGACATCTATATCGGCGATGAAATCTTCGTGCCGATGAGCGTGCTGCTCGACGACCAGGGCCATGTCCTTCGGGTCTTCGGCGGCTGGTCGCCGCAAACCGCGGAAGCCCTGCGAGAGCTGGCCGGCCGAGAGTCACGTTAGCAAGCCGGGATCGAATCGGAGCTGAGCGCTGGCGCCTCAGCTCTCCACCGGATCAGCGAATGCGTGGCGGGTAATCAGCACGACGTTGACGGCCACGCACAGCAGCGCGACCAACAGCGTCCAGCCGGCGCCCGATACGAGAGCCAGGCGGTTGAACGCGAGCCCGTAGGCCAGCGTCGGGATACCGATCGTCCACAAGAAGAACGCGACAATCTGCAGAATTCGGCTGTGCATTGTGTACTGCGACGGCGGCATCACCTTGAAATCGCTCTCTACGTAGTAGTGCATCCACGCGAACATCGGCAGGATCCGAGAGGAGATGCCGATCACCATTTGCGCCAGAAACCCCAGCAGCCCGAAAACGCCGTAAGCCGTCGCCGCCTGGATTTTCCAGGGCGCCGGAGGCGTGAACACCAAGGCCAGTCCGAAGCCTGTCGAGATCGCCAGATAGACCACCGCCTGCAGGCTGTGGAGCGTCGCGAAGTCGGGATGCGCCAGCTCCTTGGGCGCCGGCTTGCGGTGGCGCATCATCCACACGACGTGGGCGAGGAACGTCAGCATGCCGGCGACGATGACCGCCGCGGACAGGCGTCGCAAACCGACCCACGCCCCCGGCAAAGACACCAGCAGTCCCAACAGCCCGACCTCGAGGAATACAGCGCTCGCCCAAACCCCGGCGCCTTTGGGCATGGCGGCCGGCAGAACCATCGGGAACAGTCGGTACGCCGTACCCATGACCATCATGGTCGCCCAACCGAGCGCCGCCAGGTGCGCGTGGGCGTAGACGTTGTCGAGAACGAAGCCCGGCAACACGTGGATGAGCTGTTTCTCCAACCCAATCAACATCCCCAGTGCACCGGTAGCAACGACGTTTACGAACGCCAGCGTGATGTGCAGCTTGACCCCGAAGGCGATGGGCGCTCCCGCCACCGCGCGAATGCTGCGGCAGGCCACATAGGCGAGCCCGACGAGCAACGTTCCGGCCGACCACACCATGCCGCTGTACAAGTTGAGCCAGAAGTGCCCCACCATGCCTGTCACGCCGATCGTGACCAGTGCCCACGCCGCGTAGTCCGTCTTGCCCGCCGGCATCACCATGCGCAACGCGATCGGGCCGATGAGGTAGATCGCGCCGAGGATCGACGAGCTGATCCAACCGAGCGTCACCAGGTGCACGACGGCGAGCATCTTGGGGTGGTAGAAGAAGCCGCCCACCGACTGGGGCGTCAGCGCCAGGACCAAGAAGGCGAGCGCGAGGCACAGGTAGGCGAAGCCGAGGTACAACAGGGTCAGGTTGCGCGGCGGTAGCCTCTGCCGATGCGTCCGGCCGTTGCCTGCGGAGCTCTCGGTTGGGGCTGGCGTCTCGTCCATTCGGGTGCTTCTCGACATGCGGGCCGAGGGTGACCTCTTACGATACCGGTTGGCGCGCGGAAAAAGCGGCGCAACAATGCTACTCAGGGCGGATTCGCCGAAAGTTTGTCCCACCGGCACCTACCCGGTAGGATTGGCTTAATGAGCAACTTGAGCACACCTACAATGGCAGGCCTCAAGGGGATAACCGCCGGGCGTTCGGGAATCACGATTATCGACGGCGAGCAGGGTCTGCTCGCCTACTGCGGCTACGACATTCACGACCTGGCCGAACACTCGACGTTCGAGGAAGCCACGTACCTGCTGTGGAACGGAGAGCTTCCGGATCGCACCGAGCTCGCCGATTTCACGACGATGCTCGCCGGCAACCGGGCGTTGCCCGCCTCGGTCATCGACGTGATCAAGGCGGCGCCGGCGGACTCGCCTCCCATGGCAACGATGCGCACCGCAGTTTCGGTGCTCGGGCAGGTGGATCCGCAGGCGGAAGACATGTCGCTGGCGGCCAACAAGGCGAAAGCCGCACGCCTGACAGCCCAACTCGCTACCGTCACCGGGGCCATCGAGCGTTGCCGCCAGGGAGAGGAGCCGGTTGCCTCTGACTCGGCGCTCGGCCATGCCGCCAACTTTCTGTACATGGTTCGTGGTGAGCGGGCCAGTGAGAAAGCTGCCCGCGCCGTCGACATGGCGCTCGTCCTGCACGCCGATCACGGCTTCAACGCATCGACCTTCTCCGCCCGGGTAACCGCGGCGACGCTCTCCGACATGCATTCGGCCATCACTTCGGCGGTGGGAACGCTCAAGGGTCCGCTGCACGGCGGTGCCAACCAGAGGGTCAAGGAAATGCTCGACGAGATCGGTTCGCCCGACCGCGTGTCCGACTACGTCGACGCCAAGTTGGCAGCCAAAGAGCGCATCATGGGTTTCGGACACCGTGTCTACAAGGTAGAAGATCCACGCGGACGCCATCTTCGCGCCTACGCCGAAACCCTGGTCGACGAAGGCGACCCGACGATGCTCGAAACCTCGGCGCGTCTGGTGGAGGTAATGCAGGAGCGCAAGGGGCTGGCGATCAACGTCGACTTCTATTCGGCGAGCCTCTACACCTACCTCGGCCTGCCGGCCGATCTATTCCCACTGATGTTCGCCATCAGCCGCATTTCCGGCTGGAGCGCCCACGTCCTGGAGCAGTACGCCGACAACCAGCTGATTCGGCCGCGCTCCGAGTACGTGGGCCCCGAGCATCGCCCCTATCGCACGCTCGACGAGCGCTGATCGGCCGCCTTTTCTGGCGCCACCGAGAAAATATTCCCGCTGCCAAGCCTAATGTGAAAAAAGTTGTTGACAGTTTCTCGGCATGCCCTAGAGTGGAGGGCGTCCGGGTGATGTTCCCGGCCAAACGCGAGAGCTTGATGATCGCTAATGGCGGGCAAGGATCTCGGGAAACTGGTTGAGCCGAAAGGCGAAACGAAGCCCTGAGAAGACCGGCACGCTGGAGAGAGTCAGGCACACGTTGGGAGGCCGTCGCGAAGATCATCCGGGCATTTTTTTTGCCCGGAAACGGCCTCGCTTCGCCCGCTTGCTTAGAGTTTCGCCGCCCGACGGGTTACTCTTCTCGAGTGGACTCGGTGGTGGGCTCTGCGTACCGACCCGGCGCCCCATTTCGTCGAAACATGGTCCTGAGGCGTCTTATCGACCAGCGGGCGCCCGACCTGGACATTCAGAGTCTCCCCAACTCGGACGAAAGTCGTGTTGTGAAGGAGGATCGATAGTGGGCGAGAAGCGCAACTTGTTGACAGCGGCCGGCCTGTTGGCTGTGGGTCTGCTGGCAGGGATGATAGTGGTGAATCTGGGCGCGGCGGCGGCAGGCGTCGAGCAACAGGCCCGCCCGGCGGTAAATAGCGATGCGCCCGCGCTCGACGAGGTAATCTCGCAGGGCGCTTTCGTTCGCGTCGCCGAACAGACGCAGCCGGCTCTGGTGTACATCCGGACACGTCAGACGGTCAGCGCGGGCCAATTCTTGGGCGAGCTCCCGGAGTCCTTCCGTCGCTTCTTCGATGAAAATGAAGCACCTGATCCGTCCGACGAGCAGACTCAGGTCGGACAGGGATCGGGCTTTTTGATCACGTCGAGCGGCTACATCGTAACTAACGCCCACGTCGTGTCGCAGATCGACACCAACGCCGTCGAGGTCGTCGAGGCCGACTCGGTAACGGTTCGTCTCTTCAATGAAGACGAATACGAGGCGACGATCGTCGGCGTCGACATCGGTACCGACCTGGCCGTTCTCAAGATCAACTCCGGCTACGACCTCCCGCACGTGCCGCTTGGCAATTCGGATCATTCCAGGGTCGGCGAGTGGGTCATGGCCCTCGGAGCGCCGTTCGGCCTCACCAACACGGTCTCCGCCGGCATCGTCTCGGCCAAGGGCCGGGCACGGATCGGCGGCCTGACGGGGTCACCCTATCAGGACTTCATTCAAACGGATGCGGCGATTAACCGCGGCAATTCCGGCGGCCCGCTAGTGAATTTGCGCGGCGAAGTGATCGGCATCAACACGGCGATCATGAGCAGCGGCTTCCAGGGGCAGTTCACGGGAGTCGGTTTCGCGATCCCGATCAATCTGGTCAGCGTCGTCGTCGACCAGCTGATCGAGCACGGGCGCACGATTCGAGGCTGGCTCGGAATCGCCATGCTAGCACTGCATCCCGACGCCGTTGAGTTATACAACTTGGACGCGCGTGAGGTCAGTGGCGCGGTGCAGATCTCGGAAGTGAACACCGGTCAGCCGGCGGACCTCGCGGGTGTCGAAGAGGGTGACATCGTTGTCGGTACCGGCAGCGTCAAGCTCGAGGACGACCAGGACTTCCTGCAGCGCATCGCGATGACGCCACCGAACGAGTCCATCCGCCTCGACATCATCCGACTGGATGACGATTTCGAGCGCCACGACCTCAGCATCGACGTCGTTCTGGGAGAACGGCCGCCGGAAATCGAGGTGCTCGCCGACAACACCACGACATTTGGGGTCAACCCGGGGCCACGGCGTGAAGGACGTGATCGTCTCAGCGGCGTCGAGAGGGAGTTCGGCATGGCGGTGTCCAATTTGAACGAGCGGTTGGCCGAGGAGCTGGACTGGGACATCGACCGAGGCGGCGTCGTCGTCACCGGCGTCCTGCCGGGCGGTTTGGCGGAGCAATCTAACGGCCTGATCGCCGGCACGATCATCCGCGAGGTCAACCGGCGCGCCGTTCGCAACGTCGAGGAATTCGAGGCCGCGGTTGAAGCCGTCGAACCCGGCAAGCTGGTGGAATTCTTGCTTCGTTATCCGAGCGGGTCGGGCGCCCGGATTCCGGTACGCCGTCCGGAGTAACCCGGTCGAGGCGAATCAGCTCGGCTCGAGGAGCCCGTCGAGAACGCTCTTGCGGAAGCGCCACTGGCGACCGACGCGCGTCGCCGGAAGCCTTCCCTGTTTCGCCATCCGGTACACGGTCGATTTGTTGATCCGCAACAAATCGGCAACTTCGACCACAGTCAAAAGTTTGCCCTCTTTGGCCGTTGCGTCAACCGGCTGGCTAACCGCGCCTCCCAAGCCTGCCTCGGTTTGTGTCCCTACAACCAACGACATGATCTAGACACCTCAGTTATTGTTTCGCCCGTGTCGCACTCGATCGTGCGGACGCCCCATCAGGAGCCATAGTACACAATGGTGCATGAGCACCGAAGCCTAATGTCTTCGACGCTTGGAAATTGATAACTGCTTTCTTATGATCATCAATTGCTCATACTGATCAAGACCCATCATAGATAACCTTAACTGTGGCCGCGGGCTACTCGACGCGAGCAATCTGGCCGGCCGAGACACCGTCGGTAACTACCTCATCGAGGAACACGCGGACCACGTCGGGGTTCCAGAGGCTACCGGCGTCGCGCTCAATAACGCGCCGGGCTTCTTTGGTCGTGAGCGCCGAGCGAAAGGCGCGAGCTGAAGTCAACGCGTCGTAGGCGTCGCACAAGGCCACGATCTGTGCTCCCGACGGAATCTCCTCGCCCTGAAGGCCCGTCGGGTAGCCGCTGCCGTCCCAGCGTTCCTGATGGTGGGCCACCAGGGGAACCACCGGGTGCAGTGGCGGAATCTGCTCCAGCAGCCGTGCAGCGATCTCGGGGTGGCGCTCGACGACACGGCGTTCGGCGGCGCTGAGCCGCCCTTCCTTGCCGAGAATCCCGTCGGGTACGCCGATCTTGCCGACGTCGTGCACGAGTCCGGCGATTCGAATTGCCGTCTTCTCGTTGTGTGGGCACTGCATCGCTTCGACCAACCTGAAAGCCAACTCGGCAACCGCGCGCGAATGCGCGTGCGTGTACGGATCCTTAGCTTCGACCGCGTCCATCAGCACTTCGAGGGTTTCTCCCACGAGCGGGCTGTCGAGCGCAGTGTCGGCGGCTTCCTCGAGCGGCGCGAGGATGTCGCGAACCGAGACCTCTCGATCAGGCAGGTAGCGACGCGCCTGCACCGAAACCACCGCTTCGAGGACCTCCCGCTCATACTCCTCGGTATCGCAACCTGACGCGGTGCCGGCCAAGACGATACGGTGGCCGCCGCCGTTCTTCGCCAGATACATTGCCTGGTCTGCAGCGTCGAGAAGTTCATCGGGCTCCGTGCCGTCCTCGCCAAATTCGGCGACACCGACGGAGATTCGCGGCGGGCGCGGCAACTCCGCCTTGTTCTTCGTCAGCTCATCCAGGAAACCCTCGAGGCGACGGACGGTCTCTTGCTTGTTGCCGCGAACTATGGCGACGAACTCGTCTCCGCCATAACGGCACACGGCGAGCGCCTCGGGAAGCGCGTTGGCGAACTCCTGACCGGTGCTGATGATCAAGCGGTTGCCGGCCATGTGACCCCAACGGTCGTTGACTTCCTTGAGGTTGTCGAGGTCGGCAACCGCCACCGCAAACGGACCGCCGTTCGGGCCGGCGTCGCGAATGCCCTTGCTGGCCTCCTCTGTAAATGCCTGGAAGTTCAGCAGGCCCGTCAGGCCGTCGCGGCGACTCTGCGCGCGCAGTTGCTCGAGCATGTCTTGGCCGTGCAGGAACGCAGCCGCCATCATGGCGGTGGTGGCGCAGAAGTTCCGGTCGTGTTCCGTGTATCGCCAGTCGGCGCGCACGTCCCGCAAATATATCGCCCCCATCAACCGGTTGCCCCGCTGAATCGGCACGACCAAGAAGCTGCGGAAGGGATTTGTCGCCGGCAGGTGTTCCTGCACCTTCTCCCACAGGTCCGCAGGGTCGCCCGGATATAGCTCGGTGATCTCGCCGCGCTGCAGGCTGACTTGCAGCTCGGGATACTCCTCGAGCTTGATCACGCGAACCTCGGCGTGCGGATCGTCACCGCTGGCAGCGACGTAGGCCTGAGCGCCGTCTCTTTCGAAGACGACCAACGAGCAGCGGTCTACGCCGACGACCTTTTGAACTTTCCGGATGATGTCGAACAGGACCTCGCCGGGGTCCGAGCGAACTCCACTCAAACCGAGGCTCCCCATCTCGCCGAGAACCTGCAGCCGGTACTGCTCCTGGGCCAGGTGCTTGGCACGCTGGGCGATTTGACCGGCCTCGAGCTCCAGCTTGTCGGCGCGCACCTGCTCGTTGCGGGCCTCCTGAACGACGCTGCCGAAATACAGCGCAATGCCGAGCAAGAACGGCAATCGCACCATCGCTGCGGGGTCACGAAACATCGCCGGGCCCATCTGGACGTACATCACGACGCCGTACGCGACTACGGCAAGGATGGTGAGCCCGGCCACCGGCGTGAGACTCGGAAACACCGTCGCCAGCAACAGAATGGCGAAATAGACGATGTAGAGCTCAGCTCTGTCGGATCCCAGCAGCATCACGACGAGCGTAACGACGAGCACGTCGGCAACGGTGAAGCCCCCCAGCGCAAGTTTCTTCCAGTCGGCGCCGCGGCGCAGCAGCAGCCACAGGACGATGTTGGCAAGCAACAGGGCGCCGACGAACACCTGGTGCGGCCACACGGGCGGCGGCCCCCCCACCCGCTCCGAACAACAACGTGTAGGAAACGCCGATCACCCACACCCATCGGGTGAGGACGACCGGAGTGCGGGATTGCCCGCTGGGTGCTATATCGGTTTCTCTAGTGGCCATTTGCAACATGTCCATGGCGACGATCTCGGCCCATACTCCGGCCGTCAAAAGCTCTGCGTCGCCGACTGTCCTCTAGTACAAGCGAAGTTACACGAACTAACTTGGGCGTTCAATAGTAATTTATGACATGTTTTATAGACTATACTAATTTTTTAATATGTATAATTATATATAATTGACTATGGATAGGCAATCATTGGGGTTCTCGCGGCAACCACACAACTAGTGGCCTGTAACAGAAGAATCGTTAGTGGCTGGATGAGCGAGCGCGACGGGGGCGAGTCCGCGGAGTGGCCGACGACGGCGATGTTTGCAGCGTCGTATACGCCTCTAGCGGCGGCCGCGTCCCACACCGGGCGGTCGACCACCGCCCATGCCTGGAATGCCTGAGCGCCCGCGTGCCCAGTTGCGCATCCGGTCCTGGCTCTCGAGCAGCGACGTGCTGGGCAACAAGACCACCTCGTCGCCTTCGGTTAGGCCTTCGAGGATTTCCGTGAACTCCCAATCGCGTGCCCCGACGACGATCGCTTTCGTTGTCAGCGCACCTTCGGCGGTCCACACGAAGACCGCCGCGTCTTCGCGACGACCCTGCAAGCCGAAGGGATCCGGATTCTCCGAGCGAGCCTCGAACGCGGGCTCGCATCTCGGCAATCAGCCGTTGACGCTCGGCCGGCGAGGCGTTCTCGAGTCGGGCGCGCATATCCTCGCCGCCACCCTGCCCTCGGCCGGCGCCGCGACCCTGGCTGCCGCCCGCGCCACCGCGGCCTCGATCGCCGCGGAAGCTACTGCCGCCCGCGCCGCCACGGCTCCGATCGCCGCCCGCACCTCCTGCCGATGCGCCGCGGCTGCGGAAGTCGCCGGCACGGTCGAAGTCACCGAACTCGCCCTCCGTCGCGCCGATCAGACCGAGCATCATCGACACGCGGTTCGCGTCTGCCGGTGTCCGCACGCCTTCGTTGGGAATCACCAGGACGCGCGGCTTGCGGTGCACGACGATGTTGACGTCGGCATTCATGCCGGGCAGCAGTTTGCCGGCGGGGTTGTCGATCCTGGACAACACAGGGAATGACGTAACCGACTGTTGCACCACGGCCTGCGGCTCGATCTTGATCACCTCACCGAGGAACTGTCGATCTGGAAAGGCCTCCACGTTGCTCTCGACCTCGAGCCCCCGCTTGATTTGTCCGATGTCGACTTCCTCCACCAACGTGCGAATCTGCAGCTCCGACAGATCGGCCATTTGGATCAGCGTCGTACCGCCCGAAACATCGTTCGCACTCGACGCGATGATCTGGCCCTCCTCCACGGTCTTGGCGATGATCGTACCGGCCAACGGCGCCCGCACGGTGGCGTCCGCCAGACGGTCCTTGGCCAGGTCGGACGCGGCCTCGCTGCGCAGTAGCTGAGCCTCCGCGTTGGCGAAGTTCTGCTGGTTGCTCTCCAGTTCGTTCTCGGAAATCAGTCCTTGGTCGAAAAGCGACTGAGCACGTTCGAACTGGGTCCTGGCGATGTTTCGGCGGACCTGGTTATTGAGCAGGTCCGCATCGGCTTGCTTGAGCTCCTGGTCGAGGATGTTCGTATCGACCTGCACGATAATGTCGCCGGCCTCGACGTAGTCACCCATCTCGACCGGCATTTCAAGGATCTCGCCCGATGCTCTCGACTTGATCTCGATGATCCTGATGGGCTGCAGAACGCCGATGGCCTGCACGCTGACCGTGATGTCTCGATACTCGGCGAGAACCGTGGGCAGCTGCCCCAGCCCGTCGTCTTCCTCGACCGGAACGTAGTACTGATAGACGTACCAACCACCCACCGAGATGCCGACCAGCACGGCGAGCTTGAGGGTCAACTTGAATAGCTTGATCAGCTGCTTCGTCACACTTCACTCCCAGACGTACGGACTCGGACAGAGATCAGGAACGATCGGTGGGGAGGCTACAGGAGCTTGTTTGTGAACAACATTAGACTGCCGCGTTGTCGCTGAAGTTGCAAGGAGGTAACCGGCTTAGCCCGGCGCTCAGTTTGTTCTGGAGTAGAATCTGCGCGCCGTTCCCCCATACGACTGGGGCCGCTCGTGCTGGCGGCTCGGAGGCTCCTGCATGGATGAGCTGACGACACAGCAGCGGCACACCGCGATGCCGATGGACGACCTCGAATGAACGCGACCACCAACGGCGAAGCCGCTCTGGAACGGGTAATCGGGGTTCGTGCTCTGGCTGCCAACGCGGTGAACATTACCGTGGGCGCCGGAATCTTCGTGCTTCCGGCGGTCATCGCAGCCCAGCTCGGGCCCGCGGCCGTGTTCGCGTACCTGGCGTGCGGAATCGCCATGGGACTCGTGCTCCTCTGCTTCGCCGAAGCCGGCAGCCGTGTTTTCGAATCCGGTGGGGCCTGCGCCTATGTCGAGGTCGCTTTCGGGCCCTTCCCCGGCTTCCTCGTCAGCACTCTGTTGTGGTTCGGCTGGTCGGCCATCTCGGACGCGGCCGTCGCCACCGCCTTGGTTGCCACCATCGGGAGCGCCTTTCCCATCATGGCGCAACCCGGGCCCCGGTTCCTATTCCTCCTGGTGCTATTCGTTACGCTCGCGGCGATAAATATTCGCGGCGTGCGCCAGGGCGCGCGCGTCGGCGAGTTCCTTACTCTGATGAAGCTCGTGCCGCTCATCGGGCTCGTCGCGATCGGCGTGTTCGCGATTCGGATCGACAATCTGGCGATCGAGGGGCTACCGTCGGTCAGTGACTTCGGCGCGGCGACATTAGTGCTCTTTTTCGCCTTCGCGGGCGCGGAGAGCGCCGTTACGCCCAGCGGGGAGATCCGCGACCCGGTGGGCACGATTCCCCGAGGCTTGCTCTTCGGCATCCTGGGAATCGTGACTCTGTATCTTGCTCTTCAGGCCGTGACGCAGGGAGTGCTCGGGGCAGAGCTACCGAACCACAGCGCCGCACCGCTGGCTGCCACGGCGGAAAGGCTCATCGGCACGCCCGGCACTGTCATCATGCTGGTGGGCGCGGCCGTCTCGATGCTCGGAACGCTCACCGGTGACCTGCTCGCCTGCCCGCGAGCCCTCTTCGCTTCGGCCCGAAACGGCGTGCTACCTCGTCGGCTTGCCGCGATTCACCCCCGCTACCACACGCCGTATCTCGCCATCGCGCTCTATGCAACATTCGCGTTCGGGTTTGCCATCAGCGGCGCTTTCGAGCAGCTCGCGGTGCTGTCGAGCGTCGCGATTCTCCTCGTCTACTTGTTCACCGTGGCGGCGACCGTTCAACTGCGGCGCCGTGACGTACGCACCTCGGCATCCGTGTTTCTGCTGCCGGGCGGTCTTATAGTCCCGGCCCTCGCCGGCGTGGCGATCATCTGGATATTGGCGCAGGCGACCCAGGCCGAGTGGGTTGGAATCGGGCTCCTCATTATCGTGGCTTCCATCTACTACCTCTCGCGGCGCTCCCACGTCCGACGATGAAGCTTCTAGCTCGGACCTAGCTACGAGACACGCCGCGTTCAGCTCAGTTGCAGGAGCGGCAGTTGTTGTTGTTGATGGCACCGAGGCTCTCGAGCAAGGCGATCGTTTCGGGAAACGGCTGCACGCGCTGCTGCGGACCGTTCCCCATGTCGACGGTAGTCTGGCCGCGGCGGCTAACGAACGTCACGTCGGCGCCATGCCCCGCCAGAAACTCGATCATCTCGTTGTCACCGCGCGCCGCGGCGTTGTGGATCGCGGAGAAGCCATCGGCGTCGCGAACGTTCACGTCCACACCCAGCTCCTCGATCAGGTACCTCACCGCCGGCAGCCAGCCGCCGGGCACATGCCGATGCTGCTGGCCCACGCGTGAGGTCCCGAAACCAACGCCGGAAGCAGCGTGCAGCGGGTGCACATGCGGTCCGCCCGGCGGAACCGGCGGCAGGCCGGAGGGATCTTCATCCTCTTCTTGCTGCCGCCCACGGCGGCGACTCGATTGCAGCTTGAGCGAAGAAATGTTCGGGTCGGCGCCGTATTCCACCAAGAGCCGCATGGCCTGGACGTCGGTCGCATAGGCGGCGCGCCACAATGGCGTGATGCCGGTGAAGTCGACGCCCATGCGGCCAGCATTGTAGGCGACGTACCAGATGTGCGACGTGGTGCGGTCGTTCGGATCAGCGCCGGCTTCGAGCAGGGCCCGCATGAGCTCCATGTACGAGGTGCCCTGCTGTTCCGCGGCCGTCGGCTGCGGGTACCAGGTACGCAGGTGCCACTCGTTGTTGATCGTTGCGAACAGCGGTCCGACACCGTCCTCGCTGCGCAGCTTCGCATCGGCGCCACGCTCGAGGAGCTCCATCGCCAGGTCGAAGTTGCCGTTGATGACCGCCACTACCATCGGCGTGGACTTGTCGCCGTCGGTCAGTAGATCGATGTCGGTGCCGGCGTCCAGCAGCATGAGCGCAGCGTCGGCAAACCCTTCGCGCGCCGCATAGTGAATCGCCGCAAAGCCACCCTGCTTGCCGATCTGGTCGGTAGTCGAAAGGCCGCGAAAGATGGTCGCATTGGACAAGTTGGTGCGCGGCGTACCTGCAGGATCATCTGGGTCGGGAATGTCCGCCGGGTCGGGCGGGGCTGCCGGGTCGGCACCGCCACCACGACGGTCCGGAGTGGTATCCGGTTCGGGCGGATCGGCCTGCGCGCCACGGTCCGGAGGCGTACCCGGGTCCGGCGGGTCATTCGGTGGCGCGTTCGCCGGGTCAGTCTGCTGCTGTCCCTGCTGTGGTTGCGCGCCGCGTCCACCCCGGGTGCCGCGTCCGTCCGGCTCGGGGGGCTTGGCCGCATCGACGATCCGCTGCCGGGTCTGCCTTTCGAGGTTGTCCTGGCGCGCTCGCTCCGGGTAGTCGATCACCTTCGTCGCCAGATAAACGTCGGCGCCTTCGGCGATCAGGGCTTCCATGGCAGCCAGGCGGTTACGGCTGGTGGCGAAGATCAGCGGTGTGCGGCCGTGCGTCTCGTCCCTGACGTTGATGTTGGTGCCGTGTTCCAGCAACGCGCGGATAGCCTGTGCGGCGCCGGCCTGAGCTGCGAAGTGCACAGCGCTCAGTCCTGTGTCGGTGATCGCGGCCGGGTCGCTGCCAGCCTCGAGGAGAGCCGTGACCGCCTCGCCACGGCCCTCGTTGGACGCCAGATGCAGCGGCGTGTAGCCGCCCAATCGTGTCGTCGGATCGGCGTTGGCGCCAGCGTACAGGAGAACCTGCATCAGCTCGGCTTCACCGTTGATCGCCGACCAGTGAAGCGCCGTCATTCCGTCGCCCTGTGCCGCATTCACGTCGGCCCCATCGCGCAGCAGCGTCCGCACGGTATCGAGGTCGCCACGCATGGCGGCGTCGGCGACCGGCGATTCGGCGATCGGGGATCCCGGCGCCGCGACCGCCGCAAGGAGCACGAGGGACACCGCACCGAGCACGCTCAGGTGCACACGATTACGCATTGCCCACCTCCCGGGTCAGGGGCTGACAGTTTCGGTGTGCGGCGCCGCGAACGAGAACTCGCCCGTGCTGTCGCCAAAGCTCTCCAAATCGTTGACACCGAGCTTGTGCAACAGGCTGAGCATGACGTTGGCCATCGGCTCGCCGTCCTGGGCGCGGATGTGAACCCCGCCCTCCAACTGACCGTTGGCACCGCCCAGCAGGATCAGCGGGCAACGGCGGTGGTTGTGCAGGTTGCCGTCGGCCATCGGCGAGCCGTAGAGGATCAACGTCTTGTCCAGAAGGCTGGAGTCGCCTTCCATCGTGTTCTCCAGCTTCTCCAGGAAGTAAGGAAGCAGCGACACGTGGTACTCGTTGATCTTGGCGAAGTCTTTGATGCGTTGCTCGCGGCCGCCGTGGTGCGAGGAATTGTGGAATCCGGCATCGATACCACTCTCGGGGTACACCCTACCCGACCCGTCGCGACCGATCTTGAATGAGAAGACGCGCGTGATGTCGGACGCAAAGGCCAGGAGCTGCAGGTCAAACATGAGCTTGACGTGCTCCTTGAACAAATCGGGCACCCCGGCCGGAGCCATCGGCAGCTCGCGCTCTTCGCCGCTCGAGTTGCGCTCCTCGATGCGCTGGATGCGCTGCTCGATCTCGCGCACATTGTCGGTGTACTGGTCGAGGCGGCGCTGGTCGTCGGGGCCGAGCTTGCCGCGCAGACCGGTCATCTCCTCCATCATCCAATCGAGGATGCTGCGGTCCGTTGTCCGGCGTGCCGCCCGTTGCTCGGGCGTCCCGCCGGCGCCGAAAAGTAGCTCGAAGACCGCCCGTGGGTCGCGCACCATCGGCAGCGGCATATCCGGCGCAGCCCAGCTGATCGTATCGGTATAGACGCAGGCGTAGCCGTAGGCGCAGCCGCCCGACTGGTCGACCGGCTCGATGCTGAGCTGCATCGATGGAATCGGCGTGTCCTGGCCGAAACGCTGCACGTAGAGCTGGTCCATCGACGTGCCGACACGGACGTCGGACCCCTCGGTGAGCTTGGGACGGGCCTGGGTCAGAAAAACCGCGCTCGAACGAAAGTGATCACCGCCGATCTCTTCCGGGATGAACGCCTCGGCCATCTTGGCGTCGGTGTTGCTGACGATCGTCAGGTAGTCACGGTACGATTCCAGCGACTTCAGGCTGCCCGGCGAGAGGTCGAAGTTGCGCCCCACTTCGGCGGGATGCCAGAGATTCAGCGACTCGCCCACCTCGCTGCAACCGCCCGCTCCGTGGACCTGCTCGATGCAGACCAGGCGCGCGCTGTCGGCGGCTCGCCCTGCCGACGTCATGGCCAACGCCGTGCCTGCCGGGACCATCGCGTCGAGCAACGGCACGGCCATGCTGGCGCCCAGACCACGTATGACCACGCGGCGGGAAATGTGCTTTTTCGTCATGTACATCGCCGGGCCCTCCGATTTGCCTTTTTTGGTACGCGTGTGGCTTACTGCCCCCCAGGATTGCCTTCTTCCATTGTGGTCTCCGCCCGCGCCATGCGGAACGCCGTGCTGTTGGCGATGCCGAGCACGAAGGAGGAGATCCGGAAATCGTTGCCTTCGGCCTCGCGGACGATGTTGCGGATCGCCGGCATGTCGTAGTACCCCACCCTGCGACCCAGAGCATACGACATAAGTGATTCGGTGAAATAGGTGATCACCACATCAGACCGCGCCAGCAGCGCCTCGCGTAGGTCTCTCGGGCCGTTGATCGGGGTTCCATCATAGAGCTCGCCCGACGCGTCCACCGGCACGCCGCGGTCCTTGATGCGCCACGCTCCGGTCACGTCGAAGTTGTCGAGCGCCAGACCGATCGGGTCGATGACGTTATGACAGGAGCTGCACGCCGGATCGGCGCGGTGCATGGCCAACTGCTCGGCAACCGAGAGGAACCTGCCGTCGGCGGAATCGCCGGATTCCTCGAGGTCGGGAATGTCCGGCGGCGGCGGCGGCGGCGGGCTACCGAGCAGCACCTCCATGACCCACTTGCCGCGCAACACCGGCGAGGTGCGATTACCATGCGACGTCATCGTCAGGATACTGCCGTGCCCCAGGAGGCCGCGCCGCCTGTCGTCGGGATACGGGACCTTACGGGACTCCGAACCGTTGACCCCGGGAATGCCGTAATGGCGCGCCAGACGCTCGTTGACGAACGTGTAATCGGCGGTAAGCAGCTCCAGAACGTTGCGGTCCTCGGCAACGATATGGGCGAAGAGCAACTCCGTCTCGCGATACATGGCGTCGGCGAGCGTCCGGTCGAAATATGGGTAGTCGAGGGCGTCAGGGTGAACCTTGCCGAGGTCCTGGAGGCGCAACCACTGGGCGGCGAAGCGAGTAGCCAACGCTGCGGCGCGCGGATCCGCCAGCATGCGCCGCACCTGGGTATCGATCGTGTCCGGGTCGGACAGCTCACCGCGGCCGGCCAGATCGATCAGCTCGGCGTCCGGAGGCGTCCCCCAAAGGAAAAACGACAGGCGCGACGCGAGGTCGACGTCGCCGATCTGGTAAACGTCGCCGGCGTTCACATCGGCCGGGACCCCCTCCAACCGGAACACGAAATGCGGGCTGGCCAGGATCGCCTGCAACGCCGTGCGGATGCCACCCTCGAAGCCGCCGAACACCGCGCCCTGGTTGTAGAAAGCCATCAGACCTTCGGTGTCGGCCTGCTTCAACGGGCGCCGATACGCCTGCTCCGCAAGGCGCGCGATGACGCTTCGGGCGCAGGGGAGCTCCTCTTCAGGAGACGTCGGGCGGCACGTGAAAATTCGCCGCCGCGTCGGGTTGTCCGAAACGCCGGTGACTTCGAACGGGCCGACGATGGCGAAGTCACGCAAGTGCGGCAACGTCGTGACGCCGTAGCCCACGCCGATCTGCGTATCGGCCAGCGTATTGTCGATCGGCTTGATCAGGTCGTCCTCGATGCCCTCGAACTGCTGAATGAATGCCGCGGCAACATTGCGCGCGCCGGCGCGCACGTAGATAGCATCGGTAGTGATCGTCAGGCCGTTGGGATCCGACTCACTCATCCAACGGTCGATCTCGACCAGCGCCACGCGCTCACCATCGATCGAAACTTCTATTTTTTCGTTGGGCACCGGCCGGCCAAAAAGAGCGCCGGTGGGCTCACCGTGCAGCAGCAGCTGAAACTCGTACTTGCCGTCCGCGAGAAAGTTGTGCAGCACCGCGATACCGCCCCGCGTGCCGAGCGGCGCCCCTTCGGCGCGTTCCTTTTGCGACTGCGTGCGCGGCACGTTGTACGTCGTCGAGCTCGGGTCGGCGTTGGGATCGCCCACCGCAACTCGACTGACGTGCCCGGCGGCCCGCAAATAGCCCTCCATCAGCGTCGCCGAGGGCATCTGGACGTCGGCGATGTTGTCAAAATTGGCGCTGATCGTGTCGGGCGGCAGAAACGTGTCGACGTCGATCGTAATTCCCAGCAGATCGCGCACAGAAGCGACGTATTCAGCGTGGTTCAGCCGCTGGAACGTCCGCCGACCAGGATTGGGGTCAGCGGCCCAAGCCGCGTCGATGCTGATCTCGAGCGCGCCAACGAGAGCCACCACCGTTGCCGCGTCCGGCTGCTGCGCCTCCTGCGGCGGCATCATGCCGGCACGCAGCTTGCGAATCATTTTCTCGGCGATCTCGGCGTTCTCGTAGGCTCGCGCCGCATCGAATGACTCGAGCGTCAGACCGCCCGTGAGGTCCTTATTGTTGTGGCACCGGAAACAGTACCGACCGATTGTCATGTTCTGCTCCTGGTACGACATCGGAACAGCCGGCGCCTCGGCAGCCGCTGGGCGCAGCGAAACAGAGGCCGTCGCTGCACGGGGAGCGCGCGCCAAACCCGACTCGACCGCCAGGGCCAGACAAAGGACCAGGGAGAGCACTATGGCAAACGCGAACTTCCTCATCGACGCCTCACATCACGGGCTAGCCGCCTAGCCTACGACATTCGTCTCGGAACCGGTGCTTGACGGTCTTGATGGGGTTTGCCTAGCGTACTCCGGCTGGTAATTCCTCGCCACCATCTCGTTCCTGCTACGATTCCGGCGGCATCCACGAACCACGCCCCGGATCGCACCGACGGGCACACAGCGGCGGGAAACAAACCCATGGCCAATGTCAGCTATCACCTCAAGGGAATGGAATACGGCAACTGCAACTGCGACTACGGTTGCCCGTGCCAGTTCAACGCACTACCGACACACGGCAACTGCCAGTACATCGTGTTCGTGAGGGTCGATGACGGCAATTACGGCGATACGGACATCTCCGGACAGGTGTTCGTCCTCCACGGCAAGTTTCCGGGCGCCGTGCATGAGGGCAACGGCACGCAACAGCTGATCGTCGACGAGAGCGCCAGCGAGGAGCAGGGCGAGGGCATTCGCCGCATCGCTTACAACGAGGACACCGATGAGCTGAACACGCATTTCGCGGTGTACAACGCTATGTGCACCACGGTGCTCGATCCCGTCGTCGCGTCCATCGAGTTCGAGGCCGACATCGAAGCACTCACCGCACGCGGTCGCGTATCGGGGCTGATCACCTCCGACGCCGAGCCCATCCGCAACCCTGTCACCGGCGCCGAGCACCGCGCCCAGATCGTTCTTCCCAACGGCTTCGAGTACACGGTGGCCGAAATGGGCAGCGGTACCAGCAAGATTGAGGGGGAGATCCCCCTCGAGTTCGACGCCACCTACGCCCAGTTCAACGAGCTGCACCTCACCGAAGGCGGCGTCGTTCGGTAGCCGCCGCGGCACCAGCAGGCCGTGGTGAAAGTGTGATGGGTCTGGTTGTGACGACAAGACCCATCACACTTTCACCACGGCCTGCTAGACGTATCGTGGAGGAACAGCAACGCCGCAGATGCCCCCTCCTCGCCTCAACCCTTCGGGCGCGCGCGTCTTGCCGCCGAGGGCGGCGTCGTGCCTCCTCGCCGATGGCTCCGGCATCGCCTGCGTCGACGCTCCTTGCCCTCGACTACAATACCCACGCGCCAGACCCATCACACTTTCACCACGGCCTGCTAGCCCCTGTCGCGCCCGGGATCCGTATGTCTGACCAGGATCTTCGCGAGCTATTAGAAAAGGCGGCAGCAACTCGGTTCTCCCAATGGAAGGGTTACGCCCTGTCGATAACCCGTAACGAGGCCGACGCCGAGGAGGTTGTCCAGGAGGCGATCGCCAAAACACTGCGCGCCAAACCCGACGTGGATACCGAAGAGCGGGTTCACAAGTACATGCAGCGGGCGATCCGCAACACGGCGCTTACGCTGATCGACAGGCGCAAACGGTTCGTACAAGTGGATGACCCCGGAGACAAGCTGCCGCCCGCTTCGTCAGCGCTCGAGGTGATGCTCGATGACGAAGACAACTTCTCGAGGAGGCGCCTGGCGCGGGTGGTCGTGGGCAAGCTCGCCGAGCTCGACAAACATCATCGCGAGGTCGTCGAGAACGTGGTGATGCGAAGCCCCCGCATGAAGCTGCGCGAAATGGCCGAGCTGCAGGGGGTGACGACCAGCACGGTCCACTACCGATTACAAACCGCTTTGAAAAAACTGCTCGACCTGGTCTTAGAAGACGAGGGATTAGATTCATGAGCGAACACATCGACATCGAACGGCTGCTGGCGTACGCCCACGATGCGCCAGAGGGCGCCGAGGCCGACGCAATCCTCGAGCACAGCCGGGCGTGCAAGGAATGCGGCGACCAGCTCGCCGTCATGCTGGCCTTGCGCAGCGAAGGCGCGGGGAGCGGTGTGTCCGAACCGCGAGCCCGGTTCATCGGGCTGATCGCCGCCTCGGTGTTGCTGGCGGTGCTACTGGGCGTGGCGCTGACGTGGGGCGGCTTCGGATCCGGTTTCATCTACGGATCGGCTGTCGAGACGAGCCTGGCTGAGCTGGCAACCACGGAAGCACCCGGTCGCATCGATCTCGATTTCCTGTTCGACGCCAGCTTGCCCACCTCGACCGACGATTCTCGGCTGCAGAAGCGGGCCGGTTTCGAGCTCATCGTAAACGGACGACATGACGAGGCCATCGAGCTGCTTTCGGCGCTGCGGAACGCCCGGTCCGACGACGGAGATGTCACGGCTTCGCTCGGCATCGCACTCTATTTGTCGGGGGATTCAAGCGACAAAGTGGAGGCTCTGCTCGTCGAGGGCGACGCGGCGTGGCTGCAGGGCCTGCAGCACTACGCGAAGTGGTATCTGGGTAACCACTACCTTCGGCAGGGTGATTTGGTACAAGCTATGGGGGCTCTCGAAGAAATCGCCCGGGAACCCGACTCCCCTGGGCGCCGGGCAGCAGAGTTGCTGCGCCGATTGCAATCGGAGACTCGATGATGACCACACGTCGCCTGGCACTGCTCGTTCTGACCGGCCTGCTGCTGCTGGGCACAGCCTCCGAGCAAGCCGCCGCCAACGACGTCGAGGTCGACTGTGCGTTGGTTGCGAAGGCGGCCTGCGCCAACGAGGGCGGCTGCCGCCTGTACCAACAGCTCGGCTGCAACTGCAAATTCGTTTGCGAGAGCGGCGCGGAAGGCTACCAGACCTGCGGCAGCTGACATGACGCGGAGGCTACAGCGTCGACACCTGTGCGGCATGGTCATTGTTCTTGTAGCCACCACCTCTTTCGCCTGTTCGGAGAGCACCGATTCCTCCGTCGGCGATTGGGTCGGCACCATCACCACCGTGGGCAGCGTCACCACCGTCGTCAACGAGTCCGGCTCGGTGTGGGGCGGGCCGGTCGAGCTGGTCGAGGACCTGTCGATCGGTACCGAGCTCGGCGACGAGGCCTACCTCTTCAGCCGCATCGACACGGTGTCGACCACCGACGACCGTATCTACGTGCTCGACGACCAGCTCGAAATGGTGCGCGTCTACGACCACGACGGCGCCCACCTGTTCGACTTCGGGGGTCCCGGCGGGGGGCCGGGAGAGTTCAACAACCCGACCGTGATGGCGGTAGATCCCGGCGGCCGGGTGATCGTTCAGGATCTGAGCCGAACCAATATCTTCGACCTCGACGGCAACCCACTCGATACCTGGCCGTACCGCGGTGGGATGCTCCTGCCGATCACGATCACCGGCGACGGTGTTGCGTTCATCCCCTGGAACTGGCGCGACGGCGGCGAGTTCTTCGCCGGCTTGATGGCCGTCGATCCCCACGGTGCCGAAGTAGATCGAGTTTCCGGCCCGGACTTCGATTTCGGCCCATGGCAGCTTACCGCTGAGCGCGGCGGCCAAACCATGATTACTTCGGTTACGTATGCGCCGGGCGCCGTGTGGGCGGTGCTGCCCTCAGGCGCGGGCGTCGAGGGCATCCGCGACCGCTACCGATTCGAGGTAACGCGTCCCGACGGCAGCAAGCTCATCATCGAGCGCGCCGTCGAACCGCTCCGAGTGGAGCCGCGCGAACACGAGTACCTGACGGCGATCACCGCCGCCCGCATGCGAGCGTTTCAACCCGATTGGGCCTGGACGGCACGGCCGATACCTATGACCAAGCCGGCGTACTACGCCTTCCTGGGCGACAACTACGGCCGCATCTGGGTGCAGCGGATCATCCGCACCGACACGCCGCCGAACTGCGAGCCCGATGCAACCGTCATCGAGGGCCGCGACTCACCTTCTTGCTGGCGCGACGTGCTGGGCTTCGACGTGTTCGACGGGCAGACCGGCAAGTTCCTCGGCTCGGTCGAGCAACCAGCGGATATTCGCCGCCGGCCGCCGCCGGCGTTCCTCCAGGACGCGATCGTCGCCGTTGTCGAGGACAATGCCGGCACGTTGATGGTAAAGCGGTACCGGCTGGGCGGCCCGAACTAGTTTCCTGAGTCAGGACACTAGGGGCCAGGGCCCGTTCGAGATCAACGACGGTTTCGGGGATTATTCCTGTTTGATCCCTCGCGAATCTGATATATCCTTTTATACGGTTGTAGTTTGCTTTAGACGGATATCCAGGTAACCGCCAAGCAACAGCTGGCGGCTTTTTGTTGTGCCCTCGGAGAACTCCTGTCGCGGAGCAGCTACATGGGTAGTTCCAACATGAGGAGGGCCAGCAAAATGGCCAGCGGTACCGTAAAGTGGTTCAACGATGCGAAGGGTTTCGGTTTTATCGCCCAAGAGGGTGGTCCGGACGTGTTTGTCCACCACTCCGCGATTCAGGGTGACGGATTCAAGACGCTCGCCGAAGGCGCGACCGTCGAGTTCGACATCACGGAAGGCCCCAAGGGGCTTTCGGCCGAGAACGTTCGCACCGCCTAGCGGCCTGTTGCCGCTAATCGGGCGCTAACGCGCTCACAAGATCGGCGCCCCACTTCCCCTTCGGGAGTGGGGCGCTTTTTTTGGTGGACGCTTTTCCGCGCCGTTGGGGGGACGGGTTTTTGCCCGTCGAAGGGTTTAGAATCAACTTGCCATTCCCCGCGGAGGCGTATCACCTTTGATCGGCGACTCTCTCAGCCCGCGCCCGACACTCGCGCCGTTCGCCGCCGGCCCTCAACGGCGACACCGACACGTGCTCCTCGCGGCAATTGTCTGCTTGTCTTGCGTCGGCACGTTGGTGGCTCACGTAGGCGACGCGAACAGCGATCAGGCCCCCGCGGCGGCTGGCGCTTTCGGCTTCGACATCGGCGACGAGCGTCGCTACGCCATCGGGCCTCCCGGAGCCTTGCAGCCCGGCGAAGGCGAGCTGTGGATCATCCGGCTGGAATCGATCAGCGGCGAACCTCCGAATCGCCGCATGAACTTTCTCCTGGAACACGAGGCTACTCGGTACCAAACTACGCCCAATGTGTTTAGCCGCGGTCAGCTGATGGTCTTCCGCGGCTCCATGGAGCTCACGGTGAACGAGCACGGCTTCCCGCTGCACGTGCAATACCGCGGCGACTTCGACAACGCGCCTTCGCAACACAGCCGGGAAGAGGTAACGCTGACCTACGCAGAAGGCGAGTTCGCCGTGCACAATCGCTTCTCGATGCGATTCCGCCAATACGATCTTGACGTCCCGTCATCGCCGCTCGTCGATCCAACGATTCCCCGTGGCGTCTACCTATCCGGTGGCGAGAACCCGGCCTTGTACAGCCTGATCCTCGTCGGTGCCGGCATCCAAGAAGTAGGTGACATCGAGTACATGTCGCTCACGACCAGCCGGTTCGCGAGTCGCGGCACGCGGGGCACCGGCGGAGCAACGTGGGAACGGAGCTCGTCGAGCACGCGGGGCGTCGACGGATTCACGTGGGAACCGCCCTCGTCGCGCTCGCGGGACGGGAACAGTCCAACGCAGGGACGGAGTTTGTCGCGCCGGCGGTTGCGTTTCGAAGAGTTCACCACCGTCGACATCGGTGGCGTGGAAGAGGAAGCCCTGCTGCTGCGACGAGAGAGCGGTTCGCGACCCGACATTTACGTGCGGCCCGACGGCACGGTATTGCGGGTCGACATCAGCACTCGTCTGAAGCACACGGCGTTCATTCGGCTACTGCGTCCGACGGAGTACTGAAGGCAGTTCCAACGCCGGCGCTCCAACCAGCTCGCCAGCTTGGATCCCCCGCCGGCGTCATGATCGAATTCGCCGGCCGGATCTGCCCGCTCACACCGCGAATTCCTTGTGATATCATTTTTGTAAGGTATTGATCTTTTGTAAGGAATCACAGAATCATGGCCATCGCGACCATCACATCCAAGGGACAAGTCACCATCCCCAAGCAGGTCCGGGAGCACCTCGACGTGGCCAGCGGCGACAAACTCGAGTTTCGGGTGGGCGACGACGGCTCCGTGAGCGTGATTCCCATCACGACCTCCGTCGAGTCGGCGTTCGGCGCCTTCTCGTACAAGGCCAAGAGGCCAGTGAGCACCGCCGAGTCAAAGAAGCGGGTGGCCGAAGCGCTGCGGAAAAGGCATACCGCAGCCAAGTGAAGGCGCTCGACACCAACGTCGTCGTCCGCTTTCTGGTTAACGACGACCGCCGACAGGCCGAACGCGCCAAAGAGCTACTGTTGGAAGCGGAACGCTCCGGCCGTCCTCTGCTCCTGACCGACCCGGTGCTGCTGGAGCTCATGTGGGTCTTGAATGCCACGTACGACTTCTCGCGCCCCGAGGTCATCGACGTCCTCGAGTTGCTCTCTGGAATGCCCGCCCTTTGCTTCGAAAGCTACGATTTGCTGATCGCCCTGATCACGCGCGGCCGCCGGAGCAACGTCGATCTTCCCGACCTACTGATTGGACTGTGCGCTGCGGCGCATGGGTGTGATTCGACGGTGACGTTCGAGAAAAACCTGCCTGCAACGGGGCTGTTCGAGCTCGCCTAGTTCTTGCCTTCTGAGCGTCCGCCGCCGAATATGATCCGTCGGACGTTCACGTCGAACACGAGCAATCCACAACGCTTGGAGAAAAGATGGCCGCATATTGTGTCGCACTCGGCAACATTCACGATCAGGAACGATTCGACCAGTACATGGAAGCGGTCGGCCCCACCGTATTCGCCCACGGCGGTGAGCTGCTCGGTATCGAGGATCCCGCCGAAGTGATGGAGGGCGATGCATCTTTTCCCCGGGTCGTGCTGCTGAAATTCCCCGACAAGGAGGCGGCACGCACCTGGTATGCGTCACCCGAATACCAGGCGATCATCGAGCATCGCCTCGCGTCGTCGGACTCCGTCCTGTACCTGCTCGACGAGTTCGTCATGCCGGCTGAATGAGGGCGGCCTTTATCGAGAAGGGTAAATAGGGGTCATGCGTTAGCGACCGAATCAGGCTTCCAGCACCACCTTGAGCCTGCCAGCCCGAACACCCCGAAGAACAAGATCAAGCCGCCCCCCACATCGTCGTCGTGCTCAACTGGTTCGAGGAGCTGAAGGCGCGGCTGGCGGGAGGACGCTAAGGATCTACTCGCGCTTGAAAACCTCGCTGCCGAGCATGACAAACGAAACGCGCTCGGTAACCGTGATGTCGTCGAGCGGATTGCCGGGAACCGCCACGATGTCGGCCAGCTTGCCGACCTCGATGACGCCCCGATCGTCGACGCCGAGCAGGTCGGCGGCGTTGATGGTGGCGCCGCGCAACGCCTCGATCGACTGCATGCCGCGGTTGACCAACACGCCGAACTCACGCGCGTTTTCCCCGTGCGGGTACACGGCCGAGTCGGTACCGAAGGCGATGAGCACGCCGGCCTGGATCGCCATCTGCAAGCTCTCGATAGCCACCGGCAGCACGTACTCGGCTTTGGCGCGGATCGGCGGCAGCAGCATATCGAGATCGAGGACATCGGCCAAGTAGGTGGTCGGGACCAGGTACGTACCGTTGCGCTTGAGCACGTCGATGGCTTCGTCATCGAGAATCGAGCCGTGCTCGATCGAAGCCACACCGGCATTGGAGGCGGCGATGATGCCTTCAGTGCCGTGCGCGTGCGCCGCCACCTTGGTGCCGTGACGAGCGGCTTCCTCGACGATGGCGCGCATCTCCTCGTCGGAGAATTGTTGCGCCCCCACCGACTCCTCGAACGACAGCACGCCGGCGGTGGCGCAGATCTTGATGACCTTGGCACCGTGCTTGATCTGGTACCGCACCGCCTTTATCGCCTCGTCGACGCCATCGGCAATTCCCGCTTCGGGGCCGAGCTCGCGCACGCCCGGGGCAAAGCCGGTGATGTCGCAATGGCCGCCGGTAATACCGAGCGAGTGACCCGCCGGGATGACCCGCGGCGCCTTCACCAAGCCTTTGATTCGCGACCCCTCCAGCGCCACGTCCACGAAGCCCGCCGAGCCGACATTGCGCACGGTGGTGAAGCCCGCCATCAGGGTGATCTCGGCGTAGTGCGCCCCGGCGATCACCCCGTGGGCAATGGTTTGGGTAACCGCCTCGGTGAACGAATCCTCACTGATCTGTGAGGTCAGGTGCGTGTGCATGTCCATGAAGCCAGGCATGAGCGTGACGTCGCCGAGATCGATAACGCGCAAGTCTTGCGGCACCGCATCGGTGCCGGTGCGCACGTCGGTAATCTTCCCGCCGCTCACCACCACGACCACATCTTCGACAACGCGACCCCCGACGACGTCGAGCATGCGATCGGCTCTCACCGCGATCGTGTCGCTCTCGAGTTGCGCATGGGCGACTGATGCGAGCAGCAGCAGGGCAACGAGTGGGATAGCGAGGGCGGTCTTCTGGAAGCGGGGGATCCGTCCCGAGTCCTGTAGAAAAAGAAATGGCGTAACCTCCGAGTAGGAAAAACGAGTCGCTGGAAACGGCGACAACAAGGAGGTCACACCATGAGCAACGGTAGCACGGGAGAGGTATCGGTCATCGAGTTCCGTAGCGCCATCCAGGAGCTGCTGCACAGCCGCATCCAGGAGGCGATTACGATCACGCTTGAGGAGGAGCTCGCCGAGGCGTTGGGATGCGGGCCGTACGAGCGCAACGGCTCGCGGCGAGGATATCGGCACGGGACGTATCGGCGGCAGATCACGATGGCGCAGGGGCCGCAGGATCTGGAGGTACCACGGGGACGGCTGCTGCGAGAGGACGGCAGCACCGGGGAGTTCCGCAGCACGATCCTGCCGCGGTATCAACGGCGCACCGAGGAAGTCGACGAGGCGATTCTAGGGGTGTACCTGGCGGGTGCAAATAGCCGACGGATCCGCAAGGCGCTCGCGCCGCTGCTGGGTGAAGCGAACCTCTCGAAGAGCGCGATCTCGAGGGTGGTGGGGCGGCTGAAGAAGCTGTTCGGGACGTGGTGCGAGCGCGATCTGACCGGTGAGTCGTACCCGATCGTGTACCTGGACGGGTTCCACCTGAAGGTGAGGTTGGCGCGGCAGGTCGTGTCGGTGCCGATCTTCGCCGCGCTGGGAGTGGCGGAAGATGGGCGCAAGGTGTTGGTGGCGTTGCGTCGGGCCGCTTCGGAGGCCGGGTGTCACTGGAAGTGGCTGATCGAGGACCTAGAGCAAAGAGGTCTTCGGCCGCCCCGGCTGATCATCGCCGACGGCCACAAAGGGCTGGCCAAGGCGACGACGGTGTGGCCCGAAGCGAAGGTGCAGCGCTGCCTTCAGCACAAGTGGAAGAATCTGTTGAAGCATTGCCCGTCACACGCCCACGACGAGCTGAAACGAGACTGGGACCGCATCGTGAAGGCGGCAAACGGCAGCGAGGCGAGGGCCGCGTACAGCAACTTCGTGCGCAAGTGGTCGAGGTTGGTGCCGGCGGTGGCGCGCAGCCTCGAGGAAGCGGGGCTGGTGCTGCTGACCTTCTACGAGTTCCCCAAACCGATGTGCAAGACGCTGCGCACGACGAACCCACTGGAGAACCTCAACCGCGAGTTCCGTCGCCGTACCAAGACCCAGGGATCGTTCAGCACCGAGGCGGCCGGGGTGACGCTGCTGTGGGGGCTGATCGCCTTCGGGCAGATCCGCATGCGCCGCATCGACGGGTACCGGCATCTCGCCGCGATCATCGACCAACAGGAGGAGTTGGCCGCATAGCAGGTAACATCAAACGTCCAAGCTCGGAGCCACGCCAGACGATTTTCTACAAACTTCGGGACACATCCGAAGCGGGTCATCGGCTCAACTCTCCGTTTCGGTCCAACGTGCAACTGTGGATAAATCGATCCGCTACTCTACCCTGCCCGCCGCACGTAGAAACTGACCCCGCCCTGAAGCCCGGCTCACTCCACATCGAGGGCGACACGAAGTGCCTCATGCAGCTCGACGAGCCGCGGGGCGAGCAAGCGGCCGACGAAGTTGGTGAGCGCCGACTTCGGCAGGCTCATCAGGGCATCACAGTGAACGCTTGAATCGTGCTTGATGCGCGGAAACCCCCGTAGAGACCCGTTCCCATTGTCAAAAAGTGCACCATCCGGTACATGGCGACGGCCATCTGTTGTCGGTTTCCGACCAACACGCCCCGCGTTGGTAGTTTTCGTTTCGTAGCTTTCCCGACGGAGGCGCATCACTTTGACCGGCAAGCCGCTTGGCCCCGGCGAGATCCGCGAGCCGTTTGCCCCTGGTGGTTTCTCGCTCCGCACCGGCGGCCTTTCCCTCGGCGCCGCACTCCTTCTTCTCTGCGTCGCCTGCGGCGGCGGCGAACTGGAGTTCGCCGATTGGACGCTGCCGGTCGACGAAGGAACGCCGATCTTTGAGTACGCAGCCAGTTCGCTCGAGCAGCGCCAGGGCAACGAAATCGGCGCGGTGGAGGATCTGGTCCTGGGCGCCGACTTCACCCGCCCGCAGGAGGTCTTCTACCAGATATCGGGTGTCGAGCCCGACGCGTCCGGCAACATCTACGTTCTCGAACGGGGCAACAACCGCGTCCAGGTGTTCGACGCCGAAGGCACCTACCTGCGCACGATGGGCCGCCAAGGCGAAGGACCGGGAGAGTTCGACAACCCCGCGTACCTCGCATTCGATGGCGATCAGCTCGTCGTACGGGCCGCCAGAAGGCGCCTCAGCATATGGAGCTTGGACGGCGAGCATGTCCGCGACATCCAATTGACCAAAACCTTGAGTCAGTTCGTGAGCATCAACGGCAGCTTCGTGGCGCGCTACTCGACACGGCTGGGCGAGCCCGAGCCGCCCGCTCAATTCCCGCCCTCGCGGGAGACCTTCGCCGCGTTTGGAACGGACGCCGAAGAAAAGCAAGTTTATGTAGAACTGGACGAGCCGCCACCGGTGGTGATCCAGGTGGGCGGCGCCATTGGATTATTCGGCTCCGGGGGATTCATCCCGACCTGGACAGCGCGCTTCGCAGCCGCACGGGACGGCAGCGTCTACCTGACGACCAGCGAGGAGTATCAGGTACATGCGTACAGACCGCGGCGTTGGTCGTTGCGGGTCGCCCTGGGCGCGCGACGAGGTAACCGACGAGCACATCGAAAATGTGATGGCCGGCTTCACGGACGGTCCCTTCGCCGAGATACAAGAATCCGACCTCGAGTGGTCCGATCGAATGCAGGCCATCGCGAATCTCGAGGTCGACGGGCACGGCCACATCTATGTGTTTCCCTTCTATGCGCCGCTCAACGCGCCCCTCCCGCCGGACACGAAGCCTCCAGAGATCAATCGCCCTGGCGATGTGTTCTCGGCCGACGGCGAGCACCTGTTCTCCGGCATGATCTCCATTTCCGACTGGAGCGGATCGCTCGGCGACTTCGTATACCGGTCGCGGCTGAACCACGAAGCCGAGGTTGTTCGTTACCGGCTCATCGAGCCGTTCCGGTGGGCCACGCCTCCGCGACGCGCCGCATCGCGCGGCCCGATAGCCGCTGCCCGCCTGCAGCGCCGGCAGCCAGTGCTCGCGCAGCAGCTCCTCGGACTTGGTGTTGTCGGGACGGCGCCCCCAGATACCGGCGAACTCAGCGTAGGGCGTGTAGTCGCCCTCCCCCGCCGCCTCAAGCACCGAGCGTGTCATCTCACCGGCGGTCAAGAAGATCGTCATGTGCCACAGGTCGGCGGGGCGCCGCCCACCCGTGGCCTCGAAGCTCTCGTTGACCAGCCGGCGCAACGGCCGCTCCAAGGTATCGCCGTGGCTCGCCTCGTGAAACAACAGCTCGAGACCGAGGTAGTCCGTGTTGCCCTCGTCGACGCTCGATACGGTGATGTGCGGATGCCCGGTGGTGTAGCCGCCGACGCGGTTGGCGTAAGGCATTACATCCACCCGGGTCCAGGGGTCGGGCCACGCACCGCCGTAGGCGCCGGCGAGGCGCGGCGCAATGTCGTTTTCAAAGCGCTGCACCGAGGGCAGGAGGTTGGCCACCCACTCCCGGTTCACCCGGTTGTGACGCTGCCACCAGCTCGCCCGGTACACGTTCATAGTGCGCTGCAGCACGCCTAGGGCCTCGTCGTCGGTCTCGGTGAGGTCGTCTCGCAGTAGTTGCCGGCGTAGGTAATGCAGTCGCGCAGCTCCACCATGTCGTCGTCGAACAGCAGATCACGCTCGATCATGGCGTTCCGATAAAACACCACCGCCGCGTCCCACACGTCGCGCTCCTCGGCCGACAGGTCGTCGTGGGCCTGGAGATCAGCATCCCGCACGATGATGCGCCGATCTATACCGTCGGTATCGGCCTCCGGCCCCACCTGCCCCCATCTATAGAGGAAATGGTGCAGGTTCAGCAGCGGATCGGAGTGGAAGGAGAAGAGCTCGGAGGTAAGAACTTGGGCCGGAGCCGGCAGTACACGGACCATGCCCGGGGTCGGCAGCGATCGAACCAGGCTCGGAGCCGGCAATGCACGGGCCACGCTCGCCACGGTAAGCAGCAGCAGTATGGCCACGAGGGCGACGGAAAGACCGCAAGCTTGTTGACGGGTCATTGGCGCTTCGCGAGAGACTCCAAGACGATCCGAACGTGGCGGGGTAAGCCTACTGCAAACGCAGCGCCTCGAGGGATCCCATACGGGCCGCCTTGCGGGCGGGTATGGCAGTGGCCAACAGTGCCACGACGCCGAGCCCCAAGGTAACGCCACCGAAGATCCACGGATCGGCTGGATCTACGCCGTACAAGATGCCCTCCAACAGCCGCGCCACGGCGAAGGCGCCGAGCAAACCGGGAACGGCGCCGAGGACAGCGAGCCCGAGCCCTCTCTTGAGAACAGCGTCGCCGCGTACTACATGCCCGTTGCTGTTCCTGTCGTTCCTTACGATGTACACCCCGATACGGGGCGTTTCCTGATGATCAAGGCGGTGCCAGACACCTCCGAGAGCCCGGATGACCTGCGGACCCCTCACATCATCGTCGTCCTCAACCAGTTCGAGGAGTTGAAGGAGCGGGTGCCGGGAGGGCGGTAAGGTAGCGCTACCTTTGTCGGCTCATGACCGCAAATACGAAGCGCCGTTGATGTCAACGATACAGCCGGTCAGGAAGTCGGTCTCCCCGGAGGCTAGAAAAACCACTGTCTGCGCGACCTCGTCGGGCCGAGCCACACGGCGTAACGGACTCTGCCGGCGAATCGCCTCGCCTTCCGGCCCGTCGAGCCGCGCCGCCGCCATGTCGGTTTCGACGAATCCGGGCGCCACGACGTACACGAAAACGTCGTGCGGGGCGAGCGCCTTGGCCATCGACTGGCTGAAGGCATTGAGCCCGGCCTTGCTGGCACCGTAGGCGGGGGCCTCAGGCTCGCCGCGAAAGGCCCCCCGCGACGAGACGTTGACGATGCGTCCACCGCCCCGGTCCACCATGTGCCGCGCCACACAGAATGTCAGATTGGCGGGACCGACCAGGTTGGTCGCCAGCGTCCGGCTCCAGGCGGCCTGCCACTTGCTGTAGTCCACCTCGAGCAAGGAATGGTCGCCCGAGATGCCGGCGTTGTTCACGAGAATATCGATATTGTCCATTTCACCGATCACCGACTCGGCCAGCTGCCGCGTCGCATCGGCATCGGACAGATCGGCCTGAAACAGCGTGTGCGGCCCCCCGGCAAGTGAAGTAAGGGTGCTCTGAGCCGCTTCGCGGTCTTGGTTGTAGTGAACCGCCACCCGGGCTCCCGCTGCGGCGAGCTGCGCGGCGATCTCGCGGCCGATGCCGCCTGACGCACCGGTGACGAGAGCCACCTTTTCTGACAATCCCATTCCGTCGTCTCCGTTCATGAGTAGATACTGACCCACCGATCATGCTGGTCTTCGAGCCGGCTGTCGATAATGCAGGCGACGATCTTCATGGGCGAGCCCAGAAGGGACAAGCACCGGGCACCACTGTGCCGACAGGCCGTAGGTTACAATTATCGTTCATCGAGAAAGGAACCCGGGCATGCAAGGTGCGACCACAGAATAGGCATGCCCTGATCGTCGGCTCCTGGCTTCTGGCGATTATTCTCATCGGTTTCGGCGTCGAGCGGTCGAGCCTCTACTCCGCCGCAAGAGAGAGGTTGCAGGCGCGCGCCGTGGCAGAGGCAGCTCTCGGCTCGGCGACGACGATAAGGGCCCTGACGCGCTTGGGATTTGGTTTCCTTGGGTCGTCCGGCAGGCGACTCTCGGTTCGAGCCCTCGCCTGCCCTCGCGCGCAAGCTGCGGCAGAGCTCAGACGACGACGGCCACGCGCACCTGTTCACCATCGGTCCGACGCCGCCAGAGGCGTTGCCGAGTACCAGCCTGATCCCCGACTATTGGTTCGACAAGCGCCTGCCGACGCTGTCCATCGCCATCGATCAGTACGATCTGCGGCACCGCACGCACGGCCTGCGCCCGCATCGCATGAACCGCGGACGCGAGTGGGAGCGTCCAGGTTACCTGTCGTACTTCGACGACGGACAGCTTCGGTTCGCCTCGGGGGTTGGAGTCCGCATTCACGGCGGCAAGTCGCGGCGCCTGCGGAAGAATAGCTTCCGCGTCTATTTCAGGGATATCTACGGCGCCGATCAGTTCACCCCCGGGGTGCTTTTCGACGGGGCCGGCACGCCGCTGAGGCGCCTGATCGTCCACAACGACTATCGCGAGGACTATCGCGAGAGAATCTGGCATTTCGCCAACCCGTTGGCCTTCGACATCACCCGACGGATCGGCGGGCTGGCGCCGCAGACCCAGCCCGTGTCGCTATTTCTCAATGGCAGACTCGCAGGGGTGTACGTACTGACGGAGCGGCTCGATCGACATTATTTGATCGCGCACTTCGGTCACGACCGCTTCATCTTCGTTCGCACGAAATGGGACAGGGGGGGGGGCGGGACCTTCGAGTCGGGTAGCGTCGAGCTGTACGGCGCGCTGCAAGCCCTGGTGCGCGCAGACGCCAAGGTTTTCCTCGAGCAGGTGGGAATACAAGTCGACTTGGACAACCTGGCGCGCTGGTACATGTCGGTGCTCTTCGCTGCTACCACCGATATCTTCCAAGGTATCTTGCTGAGAGACGAAACCCAGGCTGATGCCAAGTGGTTTTGGATCAACTGGGACATGGATTCCAGCTTCATGGACATGTACCAGGGCAACGACAACACCTGGGAGCTCGACAACTTCGATCTGCTCGAGACGACGCCGGCGGAGATCAGGGCGATGCTGTGGAGGCGACTGATGTCGGGAAGCCCGACGTTCCGCGAAACCTTCATCAGCCTCTTCACAGAGGTGTTGAACCACAGTTGACGCAGGAGTTCCTCCAGTCCCGAGTCGACGTCTACGAGCGAGTGGCCGTCGCGCACGGCATCGAAGACAGGACGTTCATCTACAAGATGCGCGAGTTCTTCCAACGCCGGCACGCGGTCGTGAGGGAACAGTTGCAGGAGTACCTGGCTGCCGGAGTCAGCTATCGGTGCACCGTGAGCAGTTCCGGAGACGTCTCCTTCGAGGTCGACGGCTACGAGGTCGGAGGAGATTACGAGGGATGGTATTTCGCCGGGGCGCCGACCTTGGTCAGCGTGGAGGATAGCGGCCCCGACGCCTTCTCCCACTGGCTCGTCAACGGGCGAGAGACCGTCTCCTCCGGACCGGTGCTCGAGATTCCCGTGACGTCGACGACCACGATCGAGGCAGTGTTCACCCGGCCCTGAGCGCGGCTGACCCGTCGATGCGGGTCGCTTGTCCGAGGCACGAGGAGGCTCGTTCCGGTCGGATCGCGTCGCCAGGGCTTGAGGTGGAACGATAGCTTGCCCGGCTAGTGCACCGCGTGCGGTCGGCTCAGGGTGAACGGTGCGATCTCGGCGTCGAAGGAATCGCCGTCGGAGGTGGCCATCTGGTAGGTGCCGTGCATCGTGCCGAATTCGGTGGGAAGCGGGCACCCTGACGTGTACTGGAAAGCCTGGCCCGGCTCGAGCACCGGCTGCTCTCCGACGACGCCTGGCCCTTTCACCTCCTCCACGTCACCGTAGCCGTCGGTGATGATCCAGTGGCGCGAGATAAGCTGCACGACGGCGTCGCTCTCGTTCGAGATGGTCACCGTGTAGAGGAAAAACCACTGCCCCGCCGGCGGCGCCGATCTCGACGGATCATAGGCGACCTCGACATGGATCCGGATGCCGCCGGTGACCGCCTCCGACCCGAAGTCTTCCGATTGCATCCCTCTGCCCCTGTCTGATCCGGTGTGTTCCGAGCGCTGACCGTTGCCGACGAAGGAGTGTATCGCGGCGCGGCGCTCGTAGTAGCCCAGTCACCGCTGTTCGTGCGAGCTCCCAAGCGCTTAGAATGGCTCGGCCGTCCACCGTAAATGGAGAATCAACATGCTGCGTAGCGTTTGCTTGTGCCTGATCCTGATGCTTGTGGCGTTGGTCGAAACCTCGGCGCTCGCCGCGCCCCAGCAGGCGGCTCCTGAAGCGGTCGGCATGTCAGCTGAGCGGCTGGCTCGGATTACCGGCCTGATGCAGTCGTACGTCGACGACGGCAGGCTGGCCGGCGCCGTCACCATCGTCGGGCGACACGGACGCGTCGTGTATCACGAGGCGGTCGGGACGCTCGACCTCGAGACCGGCGCCCAGATGGAACCCGACTCCTTGTTCCGCATCTATTCAATGAGCAAGCCGATCGTTTCAATGGCGGCCTTGACCCTCTACGAGGAAGGGCGCTTCCAGCTCAACGATCCCGTCGGCGATTACATCCCGGAGCTCGCCGGCCTCGAGGTTCTCGAGGATGGCAACGAGGTCGAAGCACGGCGGCCGATGACGATACGTCACCTCTTGACCCACACTTCGGGGCTCAGCTACGGCTTCTCGCCCGACAACGTGATCGACCAGCGCTACCGGGAAGACCAGATTCTGGGCAGCAGCGACCTCGACGAGATGATCGAGCGCCTCACCGATATCCCGCTGCAGTTCCACCCCGGGGCGCGCTGGAACTACAGCGTTTCCACCGACGTGCTCGGCGCCCTGATCGAACGAGTGGCGGGCCGGCCTCTCGACGAGCTCCTCGCCGAGAGGATCTTCGTTCCTTTGGAAATGAGCGACACCAGCTTCGCCGTGCCGACGGGCAAGATCGAGCGCTTCGGAACCAACCATCGGATCAGCTCCGAAACCGGTGAGCTCGAGGTCGTCGACTCGTCGCGCGGCGGTGAGTTCGTCGGCGACGTGACCTTCCTTTCCGGCGGCGGCGGATTGGTATCGACCGCCTCCGACTACATGCGCTTCTGCTTGATGATGCTCAACGGCGGCGAGCTCGACGGCACCCGCATTCTGAGCCCGAAAACGGTGGAGTTCGTGCAGCAAGACCACCTGCCCCCCGGCGTCGAGTACGCCGGCGGCGGCGCCCACTTCGGCCTCGGATTCGCCGTGACCACACGCCCCGGTACGAGCGAGATCGGCTCGATCGGCTCCTACGCCTGGGGTGGCGCGGCGGGAACAATCTTCTGGATCGATCCGGTCGAAGACCTCGCCGTAGTCACGATGATCCAGCTATTGTCCTCGCCCTACCCGCTGCGTGCGGAGCTGCAGGCACTCACCTACGCGGCGCTCACCGAGTTGAATCAAGATTGATGCCGGCAGCGGAGTGAACGACTGCTATAGATCCCCGCGCGCTACCGTCCCGTCGGCACCAACCGCTTGGCTCCTCGAACCAGTTGAGGACGACTACGATCTCGGGACTCGCCGAGAGCTCTCGTCCGAGCCGACCGCCGCGGGTCTTCCGCACAACACGATGGGCGCTATCAAAAGAACCCCGCTCCCTCCCTGCGTGGTGTGGCTGTTCGACCCGGCAATCCGCCGTGTGCTAGAAGGCTCGGGGAGTCGGGCGCGTCGGCGAAGCGCCGAGGAAACAGCCAGAGCTTACGCGAGGGTCATGGCCCACGAGGTCTTCCATGCGATCAGCAGCGACTACCGCCACGCGAAATCAGGGCTCATGGCGCTGGTGCTGACCGGCAACGCGCTCATTTCCACTCGCCTCCGCCTGGATGATGAATCTGCCGTCGCCTTTCAGCGGCGCCTGCGGCGGATTGTAGAGCGCGGCAGCTGAAGATCGACCCCCCCTTGCAGCCCTTCGCAACGGTGACCTGCATGGCAGATCCGGAGAGCGATTCCCGACCTGTTCACTGTAGACCTGGACAGCGGTGAACCTCCTACGAATAAGGGGAAGGGGGGATGACGGCGACTACAGGCCGATCGCCGCCACACGGCGCTCTGTGGACCCGCTGGCGGCAAACAAGAGGCCGTTCCGACCACTGGCGTGGGGGTCGGGTGCGGCGGATGGAAGCTCGCGCCGTCGCGGCCGACCGCGGTTTGCGGTGGCTGCGAACGTTACTCCCCGGAACCCCCGACATCGAGGGCACCGAAGCGCTTCTCGTACTCCGCCATCACGTTGCCGATGACCTGCGCCAAGCGCTTGGCGGCGAATGGGCTCAAAACGATGCGTTCGGTCAGCCGGACACTCATCTCCTCGCGGTTGAGACCGGTCTGGTTCTGACCGAACAGCAGGGTGCCTCCTCGCGCGTGCTCGACACGTTGCAGACGTTGGCGTACGAGGTCGACAGATCTTTGTCGTCCCACTTGACGCGCGGCCCCTTTGGGGCTTGTTCAGCGGCACCGTTGGCTTGTTCGGCGGCACCGTTGGCTTGTTCGGAATCGCTCATGTCGAAATCTCCTTCATATCTGGCTCTGTCGGTTGTGTGCGGGCTGCCGCGACGCAGGTTCGGCCTGCCGAGCATGCTGTAGCGGAGCAGCTGCTTGCCTGCCGGCCAAGAAAAGTTGTCTCGTCGCTACTCTACTCGGCGTCGCGACGGAACAAACGTCCCCTCCACGTCGGCATCGATTCGGCGCCTGTTTCAACGGCGCCCCGCGAGCGTTCGAACAAGCGCAACACCGCACCGATCGCGCCGACTCGGGCTACGGTCTCGCCGGCCAGCGGTTCGTCGCCGTTGGCCTTCTCGTTGCCGAAGAACGCTACATCGCGTGCCGGCGCCGGGTCGGCCCCGTTGCTGGTTGCCGCGGTGGCGTTGCGCGCGAGGCCGGCTGCATCGTCCGCCGCTTCGTCGTAGTAGGAGAACTCGCCGCTCGTCGGGCCGGCGTCCTCGAGGAAGACGAAGTCCGGCGTGACGGTCTCGGTTGTCGCCGGGGCGACCACGATCTCCGTGAGCGACTGGGTTGCCGCTGCGTCGGTCACCGTACCGTGCGGCGCAATGGCCAACTCGGCGCCTGTTCCGTTGCCGTTGCTCTTGCCATGGCCGTTGCCGTTGTCGTGGCCCGTCCCATTGCCGTCGCCGCCGTCGTGATCCATCGCGCAGCGGCTTTCAACAGTGCGGGTCATCTCGGCGATCTCCTCGAGACCGACACCGCGCAGCACCGCCTCGTAGGTCACGAAGCCTTCGGTGGCCGGGTCGTACACCAGCACGTCGCCGTTCTGTGGCGCCTCCGCCAGCAAGACCTCCAGGGCCTCGCCGCTGTCGGCTATCTGGCTCTCGAGAGCCGCGGCGTCGACCGGGTCGACGAGGGTGGTTGGCGTGGTCAAGGAGAAGCTGCCGAAGGCGTCGCCCTTGCCGGGCGCTGGAGCGAGCGGCGCTTCGTTGGCCGAAGCGCTGTCATCCAATACGGTGGTTTCGTGCTTCCCGATCGCCGCGGCGCCCGCCGACAACAACTGGATGTCGCTCGGTTCGGACGTTCCCACGGACGCTTCGATGTCGCCCGCCAGGAAGAGGCTGGCCCCCGGGTCGAGCGTTGCGGACATCAGCGTGGCGTCGTGATCCGCCTCCTGATCCGCTTCGCCGATCTCGTTCTCGTCGTGCTCGAGACCCAACCAGTGGCCGATCTCGTGCGCCGCCGCGGTCAGCAGATCCATCTGATTCAGCGCCGCACTCGCATCGTCGCCGAAGGACCAGCCGAAACCGGCCGCGTCGACGTCGATCTGGATCGTGCTGCCCACCGACTGGCCAAGCAGCAGACCCGGCAGGTCGGTGATCTCGAAGGCCGCCTGGCTCAGGTAGACCGCCGTGGTCGCGTCGATCTGGCCGCTGGCCAGCAACTGGGCGGTGACCTGGTCGACGGCCTGCGCCAGAGCCAGGTCGGTGAGCCCCGGACCGGCGATCGGCATGGGGGCAGCGTAGGAGACAAGCAGGGCGTCGGGATCGTCGTAGGCGCTGTCGTTGGTACGCACCCTGAAGCTGTCGAACTCGACGTCACCATCGCGCGCGAACAGGCCGAAGTCACCGTCTACCAGCATGCCGTTGAACGAGTACCCCAGGACCGCCTGGCCGTCGACGTCGACGCTGATGGTCGTGCCCTTCAGCGAGATTTCGAGGTCGTAGTCCTTGTTGCCGAGGATGTTCCATGCCACCGAAGCGTCGACCGTCCAGCCGTCGCGCGTCGTGTAGTGGCCGATGATCACTTCGTTGGTGTCGTCCGACAGCGCCGCGAACTTGAAGTCGTCGGTGCTGTACAGGTCGAAGACGATGCCGCCAATCTCGTCGACCTTGAGCGTGGCGTCGAGGGCGAGCAACGAGTCGTAGGTGAAGCTCAACTCGGTCGTGCTGATCGCCATGTTGCCGACAATCGCGCTGGCCTCGTAATTGCCGCCGGTGACCTGCCAAGCCGGCGACTGTACCTCGAACATGTCGGCGACGCCGTCGTCGAAGTCTTCGGTATCATCGTAGGTCCAGTCCGGCGGCAATACCTGAACCCTGACGTTATCGAGGCGCGCCTTGGAGTTGTTGGCGCCGAGGCCGACCAGGCCCGCATTGAGACCCCACTGGTAACCATCGGGGTCGATGCGCGGCTGGAACACGTGGGTGAAGACGTCCTTGTTGTCGATTACGAGCGTCGCCACCAAGCCGTTGATTGCCAGCAATACGTCGTAGTCGCGGCTGTGCTTGAGCTTGGCGTTGTCCTGCTCGACGACGTGCCAGCCGCTGGCATCGCGGTAACCCATCTCCAGCTTGTCAGTGGAAATGTTGATGCCGGCGAACTTGAAGTCGGTCGGGCTCTGGTAGTCGAAAATCATGTAAGCGTTCGACTTGTAGCCGCCGATCGGCTTGACGGCGTTGATCGTCGCCTCGATTTCGAAGTACGTCGGTAGCCACTCCTCGACGTAGTAGACGCTGACGGCGTCCTCGCTGAGTGTTTCCGGTGCCACCTCGAGGCGACCGCCATCGACGTTCCAGCTGCCGCTGTCGGCGGCAAAGCCTTGCGCCTGGCCGTTGTTGAAGTCGGCGCCGCGCAGTGACCAGACCCCGCGGTTAGTACCACCTTCTATCTCAGTAACACGGTGCTGACAAGATGTTGTTGAGGCCGGCGAAGCGTAGCGTAGCCGGTTTCAACAACACCGCTTCCGGTGCCGGAGGTCGATAGCCCAGCGAGCTGTGCGGTCGTACGCGGTTGTACTGCTGGCGCCATCTCTCGATCAGAACCTTTGCCTCCTTCAGCGTGTAGAAGATCTCCCCGTTCAGCAGCTCGTCTCTGAGCTTGCCGTTGAAGCTCTCCACATAGCCGTTCTCCCATGGGGAGCCCGGCTCGATGAACAGCGTGCCGACGCCGAGCCGGCCCAACCAGTCGCGAACCGCCTCGGCGGTGAATTCCGGTCCGTTATCTGACCTGATGTGCGCTGGAATACCTCGATGAACGAACAGTCGTCCTAGTCGGTGAAGTACGTCCTCGGAGTTGAGCTTCCGCGCCACGTCGATTGCAAGGCTCTCCCGTGTGTACTCGTCGACGATCGTCAGCAGCCTCATAGCCCGACCGTCATGCGTCCGGTGGTGGACGAAGTCATACGCCCAGACATGATCCTTGTTCTCGGGGCGCAGTCGGATGCAGGAGCCATCGTTGAGCCACAGCCGTGCTCGCTTGGGCTGTTTCTTCGGTACTTTCAGCCCCTCGCGCCGCCAGATCCGTTGCACCCGCTTGTGGTTCACGAGCCAGCCCTCCATGCGCAGTAGCGCCGTCACTCGCCGATACCCGTAGCGGCCATACTCTCGGGCTAGGTTCACGATCCTCTCCGTCAGCACCTGCTCGTCGTCCGGTTGCCGTGGCACGTACCGCTGCGTCGTGCGCGACCGTTTCAGCACCCGGCACGCTCGTCGCTCGGAAACGCCCAGCCTCCGCCGAACATGCTCAACCGCATCTCGGCGACGTGCCGGGCTCAGAAGTTTCCCTCCGCAACTTCCTTCAGGATCGAAAGATCCAGCTCCTTTTCCGCCACAATCTTCTTGAGCCGGACGTTCTCCTTCTCAAGTTGCTTCAGCCGCCTGGCCTCGTCGACCCTCAGCCCCCCGTACTCGCGTCGCCACCGGTAGTAGGTGTGCTCGGTGATTGCTAGCTTGCGGCAGGCATCCTTGACCGTCGCGCCTCGGGCCAGCTCCACCTCAGTCTCCCGTAGCTTCCGTACGATCTGCTCTGCGCTGTGCCTCTTCGCCGGCATTCTGACCTCCCTTCTTCGACCCAGATCGTGAGATTACCTCTGAATCCGTTTGGGGGGGTCAGGTCAGCAGAACGTCGCGTGGGCCGCCGGGGATGTTGCCCGGCTGCGGATCGCGCGGCCCGCCGGTCTGGTCTTGCCAGGCGTCGTCCTTCTGCGTAACCAGGCCGAGCTCGCCGTTGCGGGCCGCGTCGTTGCCGGTGTCGCTGGCGCGCGTCGGGTCGGCGCCCTGGCTCTCGCTCAGGTCGTAGAGGAAGTCGAAGAGCGCCGGCGGCACCATGCGACTGACGGTAAACAGGCCGAACGGCGCGAACGGCACCAGGAAGCTGTTGAACTCACCGACCCAGTCGATCAGGCGGTCGCCGCCGGTGTTGGCGATCAACACGTCGAGGCCGGCGCCACCGAAGGCGCGGTCCTCGAAGTCGACGTCGGTTTCGGGCACGTCGTTGAGGCCGCCGTTCGTTTCCAGGACGTCGTCGGCATTCAACAGGTCGTTGCCCCAGCCGCCCCAGAGCGTATCCCGGCCAGTGCCGCCGACGATCCAGTCGTTGCCGAGGTCGCCGAAGAGGACATCCTCTCCGTCGTTGGAGGCGTCGGCGTGGACGATCGGTGTGCCGCCATCGTCGGCAACGAAGTTCAGGAAGAACTCCTTCGCGACGCCGCCATCGTCGAGCAGGATCTTCGCCAGCGGGTCGAATTCGTCGTATTGCGCGAATTCGCCTTCACGCTCGACGCTGAAATTCAGTGCACCACCGGGGTTGTTGGGACGCGCAAAATCGCTGCGCAGAAGTCCCGTCGGGTTGCCGGCGCCGTCGTATAGCTGGATGTGGCCTTCAGAGGCGGGATCAGCCCCCGAGAGCGCCTCGGCACCGGAGATCGCGTCGTCGCCGGCCCCGCCGTGCAGGAAGTCGGACCCGAGGCCGCCGAAGATGATGTCATCGGCGTTCGTGGGATCGTTCAGCGGATCGTCCATGCCCAGCGCATCGTCGGTCAGGTTGAACGGCGTGAGGTTGACGGTCTTTTTCAGGGTGGCGGACACGTTGATCGTCGCTACCTGGACGTTACCCGGTGTGGAGATCTCCAGGTCGAGGCTAGCGGCCGGGATCGCGGCGATGCCGTAAAGCGTCTCCGCGGTGCCGTTGCGGCTCGTGTAGATGCGACCGTCGTCGCCGAGGGCACCGTCCTGCCCAGTGCCGCCCGAGATCCAATCGTGGCCGTAGCCACCGATCAGGTCGTCGTCGCCGGCATCACCGAACAGTACGTTGTTGCCGATCTGGCCGTAGACGACGTCGTCACCCGACTCTCCATGTACCTCATCGGCCGCGCCGTTCTCGGCAAGCGGGTCGAGGCCCGGGAAGCGATCGAAGCCTCCGGGTGTGTAATCCACCAGCTCGACGCCGCGTACGATGACCGTCGTGTTGCCGTCGTCGTCGTAGCTGAAGCTCAGGAACGAGCCGCCGTCGACACCATTCGTGCCGACGATTCGGAAGATGTTGCCGTTGTCGCCGACGATCGTGTCGGCATCGCGGGCGTGGCGCTCGGCGAACAGGTCGTCGAGGACGTCGACCTCATCGTGGCGTCCGATGCGGAGGCCAGCGCCACCGAAGAAGATGATGTCGGCGCCGTCGGGACGTAGATCCTCCGTCGGATCGAGACCCATGAAGTGGGTTGAGCTGCCGCCGATCAGGTCGTCCTGGCCGAGGTTGCCGAAGATCACGTCGTCGCCGCCACCGCCCTCGACGTAGTCGTCGCCGTCGCCGATGGCCTCCTGCGACGCCGTGAGGTTGAGGTCACCGATAATCGTGCCGTTCCCGTCGCGCAGGCGGCTGGCACCCGCACCGTTGAAGGCCGAGCCGTCGCCCTGGATGACGTCGTCGCCGAGCTGGCCGAAGAGCTCGTCGTTGTCGGCGCCGCCGGCGATCACGTCGTCGCCGAAGGTGCCGGCGGTCGGGAAGTCCTCGTGGTCGAGCAGCTTGATCTCGCGTGCCGCCTGGCCGTCGGGCGCGTTCTTCGCGCTCCCGGTCACCAGCAGGACGCCGTCGGTACCGGCGTCGATATCCTCACCGTAGAGAACCGTCCCCGGCAACGCTCGGTAGCGCTCGCTCGTCGCGTCGCCACGTCGCCGAATCGTGGCGTTGTCACCGGCGATCACGTCGACACGCCGGTGCCGCCGTCGAGGATGTCACCGGCGTCCTGGCCGCCCACGACGTTGTGACCGCCGATGATGTCATCGTCGCCGGCATTACCGCGGATCGTATCGGTACCCTGCTGGCCGAGGATGATGTCTTCGCCGTCGTTCCCCTGGATGTCATCGTCGCCACCGAGCGAGACCAGCGGACCGAGGAGACTGTTGCCCATCAGCTGCGTGTTGGTCGCCTCGAAGCAAAATGCCGGCAACAGGCTGTCGAACGGAAGCAAGGTGGGGTCGAGCTGTCCGTTACTCTGATCGACCTCGCCGTGGTCGCCGAAGATCAGGTCGTTGCCTCCGTTGCCCTGAATCGTGTCGCCACCGGCACCACCGATGATGATGTCGTTGTCCTCGTTGCCGAAGATGGTGTCGTCGCCGGCGTTGATGGTGACAACCGCCTCCATGAAGTCGACGGTGTCGTCGACGCCGTCGGCGTCGTCATCAAGCTTCATGAAGCCGTGGTCGCCGAAGATAAGATCCGTACCGGTGTTGCCATGAATCACGTCGCCGCCGCTGCCGCCGAAGATGCGGTCCTCCGCGGTGCCGCCGAAGATCAGATCGCCGGCGCCGTTCTGCGACTCGTTGCTGCGGATCTCCGTCACCGACTCGGTGGTGAAGATGCGCTCCGTGCCCGGCGCCTGCAGGATGACGCCGTGGTCGCCGAAGATGATGTCGATGTCGCCGTGCAGCTCGTCCTGGCCGGCGACCATGTCGTCGGAGGTACCGATCAGGCTGACGTTGGTCGTCGGCACCGTCAGGTGGCGCGCCACCGCGGCGTTCTCTTCCTCGTCGGGGACGACGTCGTAGTCGATGTTGAAGCCGGAGTCGCCGTAGACGTGGTCGCGGCCGTCGAGGGCGAAGATCAGGTCATCGCCCGAGCCGCCGGCGAGATGGTCACCCTGGTTCCTACCGAATATCACGTCATCGCCGCCGCCGCCCGAAACCGCCACTAAGATGCTTGATGCGGAGGCGTCGATGAAGTCGTCGCCGGAGGTGTTGAAGAAGTACGCGTTGCCGGTGACGCCGCCCTGCTGCGGCAGCGAGTCGTAGCGGCTGCCGTCCTGAGTGGTGTCGCCGAAGATCACCAGCGGCGAGTCGGCGCGGTCGACGTCGGCCCCTACCGTGATCGTGTCGCCATTGACCGTCAGGTCGACCAGCACCGAGATTCCCTCGGCGGGCAACTGGCCTGCGAGAACGAGGTCGCTGCCGTTGACCTCGAGAATCTCGAACATGCCGGTGTTGACGGTGCTTCCCTCGATGCGAACGTGCAGGCCGGGCACGAAGCCTGCGGCCCAGCCGCCCGCGTCGTCGCGGCTCACCGTCGTATTGCCGGCCAAGTCGTACGTGAACGTGACGGTTGTCGACTCGACGACGTTCGTGTTGCCGCCGCCGTGCACGACCGTGATCAGGAACTCCTCGGCGCCTGGCGTGCCGGTGTTCGAGGCGAGCACGTCGAGCCGGTCGTTGCCCTTGCCGAGCAGGACGTCGACGACCTCGATGTCGTCGAAGGTGATACCGCCCGGGATGGTGACCAGCTGCGACCCATCCTGCGCCTCGCTGATGTCTAGCACCAGGCCCTGGCTGAGCGTCGGTCCGGAGAAGTTCATCGGTCGGATGTCCTCGTCGCTGAGCACGAAGGCAGCCGCCACGGGCAGCAACGTCTCGGGGAGCACGCCGTCGACCTTCAGGTCCGCGCCGTCCACCGCGACGATCTCGTACAGCCGGTACTCGACACCCGGCGCATCAATCGCAACGAACGCGCCGGCGGCAAACCCAGGATCCCAGGACGAGGAATCGTCACGGTGGATGGTGGCCTGATCCCCGACCACATTTGTGACGGTCACGAGGGTAGAGTCCTGAAGCGCGAACTCATCACCGAGCTTGATGATGTCGTTCCGCAGCACGATGTCGTCGAGCGTAAAGCTCTCGTCGGCGGCGCTGCCGTCGTTGAAGAGATTGAGGCGGTCGGCGCGCATGGTCTCGTCGGTATCGTCGAAGACGCCGATCGGGTCGTTGGTGGTCTCCAGCGACAACATGACGGCGACGCGCAGCCCGCGGTCCTTGCCCTCGGCAATGCCACCCTCGAGGATCAACGGCCCGGCGACCTCGGAGACGACGTGCTCCTGCAGCGGAAACTGCTTGACGAAGATCTGACCCAGGTCGATGACGAAGTCGGTGTCGATGTCGACGCCGATCATTACCTCATTGAACCAGTTGGTCGCGTCGAACTCGATCGCCTGCGACACCTGCTGGATCGTTACGTTCGCTCCCGGCAGGTCGATCAAGGATGCGCCGCCCGTCAGGGTCAACACGTCGTCGGAAACGGTGTTAACCGTTGAAGACGGTCCCGTCGTTGGCGCCCCCACCGGTGACTCTGAACAACGTGCCGTTGCGGAAACCGTCGTCGAGCCAGCTACCGCCATCGGTGCGACGCATCGTGTCGAGATCGGTGGCGTTGTTGGCGAAGTCGACGCCGTTGACCGCGATCGCGCCGCCCACGGTCGTCTCGATGATCGGGCGGCCCGCCGCCAGTGATGAAAGCACCGTCTGTCCGTCACCGAAGAGGCTCACGGTGACCGTGTCTGTCGGCGCCGAGGTCAGGCGGATCGAGTAGTCGTCGCCCGACTGGCCGGTGATGAGCCTGGTCGCGCCGTCGGACTGCGTGACCAGTGCCCGCGGCGCCTCGTTGTCGACGACCGTCACATCGACCTCCGCCACCGGCGAGCTCACGTAGACCGGGTCGACGCTCGACAGCACGTGCTCGATCGTGTGGCGCTCCGTGTTCTCACGGATGGCGTCGTCGAAGGCCCGCACCGACAGGTTGCGATCGATGTCCCAGTTGGCAGCCGTGTACACGAGCTGGGTGATGGCCGTTCCGGTCTCGTCGAGCACCACGACGTCGGCGCTGTGGATGAGATCCACCGTCACATCCGCCGTCGGCGCCACAGAGAGCCTCGCCGTGTACGTGTCGACGATCTCGTCCAGGAAGCCGCCGCTGCCGTCGGGAACGTCGCTACCCTCGAGCACGAGCGTCTTGTTCTCGCTCTCACGGATCAGCAGTGCACCGAGATCGTCGTCGAGGACGCGGACCTCGACGTTGGGAATCGCCACGCGCGCGAACTTGTCGACATCAGACTGGTCCGGGCTGAAGATCAGCAGGCTGTGGCTGACCATGACCTTGCGCTCACCCTCGGCAGCGTCGTCGTGCTTGGCGCGGACCTTGACCGTCTGCTCGTCGATCCAGTCGCTGGCCGTGAAAGTCAGTACCGCTGCCGCCAGCCAGGTGATTCCGCCGTCGATAGAGATCTCCACCGACTCGGCCGGATCGCCGTGCGGGCCCGGCACGATGCAGCCGTCTTGGGTGGACGACTGCGTCGCCGACACCGTCACGTAAGCGACCGCGTTGCCGTTGACACCGCCGCTCGGCAACACGAGCTTGACGGTGTACGTGTCCTCGGAGTTCTCCTCGTCCTCGACGACCTCGCTGAAGCCGGCCTCCTCGGTAATGATCACCTTGCCGAGGTTCTCGTCGGCGATGGCCACACCTACGCCGTCTATGACGACGTTGTTGTAGTCGGCGTCCGCGCTGGTAGCGCCGTGGTTGATGATCGCGCTGCGGCCGTTGAGGTCCTGCGAGATGATGTCGGCGGTGACGTCGCCGCTGACATTGAAGGTGTCGTTGCCGAGGCCGCTGATCACCGTCGTAACCACGTCCGGGCGCGTGCTGAAGATGAAGAACTGGTCGTCGCCCTCGAGGCCGTCGACCTAGATGTTGAGGCCGGCGCCGAAAATGCCGTCCTCGGTGATCACGAAGGCATCCTCGCGCTCGGTACCGATCGCCACGACCGTATCGAAGCCGGTGCCACCGTTGATGCTGACCGGGGCGTTGATGTTGTACTCGAAGGTGTCGTCGCCGGAGCCACCCTCGGCGATGATGTCGTCCTCGGCGATGAAGGCGCGAATGATGAAGGTGTCGTTGCCCGACTCGCCCTCCATCCGCAGCACGGCCTTGTTGCTGTAAACGCTGAAGGTGTCGCCGTCTTCGCCCCCGAAGATCGTCATTGCGTAGGTTACGCCGCGGCTCAACCAACCCCGTGTGATCTGGGTGAGGTCGATGTCGTCGCTGTCGGAGGTGCGGTCGATGTCGTCGACGTCGTCGGCGACAACGCGCGGATCGTCAATCGTGCCGTTCGGGTTCGTACCGAAAACCTGGCCGATCTGGAAGAGGTCCTCGCCCTCGCCGCCGTCGAGAGTCGTGATGGCGCTGTTGTCGTCCATGTAGAACTGGTCGTGGCCGGAGCCGGCGTTGATCCTCAGGCGGCCGTTGATGCTCTCGTCGTAGTTGATGCGCTCTACCGCGTTAAACAGCGCCCCGGGCACCTGGCCCGGCTCGGTGAGTGCCACGATCGGCGTGAGGTAGGCGACGAAGTGCTCGCGCAGCAGGAAGATGTCGTGACCGCTGGCGTGGTTCGGGTCGTTGATGTCGGTGCCGTTAATCGTCAGCGTGTCGGCGCCGTCGGCCGGGTGGCCGCTGTCCTTGACGTTGATGATGTACTCGGTGGGCACCTTGCTCGGGTAGTCCGAGGTGCCAGCCGTAATGTTGATCACCACGTCGTCGGCGGCGGCACCGCCGTCGATATCGACCGTATCCAGGATGGGTCGATCAAAGAGGTCAAACGGGCGGTTGTGGGTCGTTGTCAGCGTCGTCATGTGATCGACGATGATCAGGTCCTCGCCCTCCTGGCCGAAGATCTGCATATGGCCGGCAACGTCGACTGGACGCAACTCGATACGGTCGAAGTCGTGCTCACCGAAGACGTCGATCCTCTCGCCGTCCAGGATCCCCTCGAGGACGATGAGGGTTCCGGCGACGCCGACGGCGCCCGTATCGTGGATGTCGCCGCGGATCTCAATCAGGTCGGTGGCGAGCACGGTGCTGGTCGGCGTTAGGTGCAGGTCGTCGCCGGCGAAGAGGAAGATGTCGGGAGCACCGTCGACCGTGTCCGGCACGAACCCGTCGCCAAGCGCCTTGATAAGGCTCTCCGTGTCGACCAACAGGTTGTCGAAGGCCGTCAGGTGGATGTTGCGCGTCCGCGCCTCCACCGTGCTGCGGTGCTCGACCGTGACGTTGGTACCGGCATCGCCGGTGACGTCGATGTGGCCCGTGACCGTGGCGTTGTTCTTGACGGTCAGCGCCGCCGTGTTGGCGTCGATGTCGACCGACCCGGAGTTCGCGGTCACATCGGAGTCGTCGATCGTGACGTTGGCGCCTGCCGTCAGCGTAACGTCGACCTCGGCGAAGACGCTGGAGTTGTCGTCCGGGTCGCCCGGCACTGCCTCTACGTCGTTCAACGTGCCGCCCTGGATCGTCACGTCGTCGGAAGCGTCGCCAATAATCGACGTGCCGGCAATAATCGTCGAGGCGTTTGTCACCGTCAGATCAGCGATGTTGGAAACGTTCACCGCCGTCATGAACACGCTGCCCAGCGTCGCCTCGAGGTTCGAATCGTCGATCAGGATCGAGCCGTCTTCGGCCGTCAACGTGACGTCGCCAGTATCTGCCGTGACCACCGAGTTGTCCTCGGTGTTCGGCGGCACCCTGGTGTCGTTGTCGTCGGCCTCGTCGCCGTCCTGAACCGTGATGTTCGCCGAGGCCGTACCCGTCACCGAGTTGCCCGCCGTCACCACCGCCGCGTTGATCATCGACAGGTCACCACCATCGGCATCGAATGTCGCGTTGTTGCCCGCCATGAGTGTCGAGTCATCGATCGTCACGTTGGCACCCGCCGTCAGGCTGATGTCCACACCGGCGGTCACCAACGAGTTGTCAGCGACATTCGTCGGCACATCCGCACTGGGATCGATCTCGAAGTCCTCCTGAATCGTGATGTCGTCGCTCGCGGTGCCGGTTACCGAGGTGCCGGCAAACACCGTCGCCGCGTTGGTCACCGTCAAATCCGCAACATTCGTGACCCTTATGGCCGACATGACCACGTTGCCCAACGTTGCCGCGACGTTCGAGTCGTCGATCACGATCGAGCCGTCTTCGGCCGTCAACGTAACGTCGCCGGTAGCTGCCGTGACCACCGAGTTGTCGTCGGTGTTCTGCGCCGCCGCGGTGTCGTTGTCGTCGAAGAATCCATCCTGAATCTTGATGTTGGCCGAGGCCGTCCCGGTTACCGACGTCCCCGCATCGATTGTCGAGGCGTTCGTCACCGTCAGATCGCCGCCCTGGGCGATCAGCGTCACGTTGCCCACCAACGCGCTGACTTCGGCTGCCGCCGACAGGTTCGAGTCGTCGATCAGGATGAAGCCGCCCTCCGCCGTCAGGCTCAGGTTGCCCGCCGTCGCCGTGACCACCGAGTTGTCCTCGGTGTTCGGCGGCATCCTGGTGTCGTTGTCGTCGGCCTCGTCGCCGTCCTGAACCGTGATGTTCGCCGAGGCCGTACCCGTCACCGAGTTGCCCGCCGTCACCACCGCCGCGTTGATCATCGACAGGTCACCACCGTTGGCATCGAACGTGGCGTTGTTGCCCGCCGTGAGCGTCGAGTCGTCGATCGTTACGTTGTCGCCGCCCGTCAGGCTGATGTTCACACCGGCGGTCAGCAACGAGTTGTCAGCGACATTCGTCGGCACATCCGCAACGGGATCGTTGTCGTCCTCGACGGTTACGTCGGTACCTGCGGTGCCCGAGATCGAACCGCCGGCGATGATGGTCGACGTGTTGGTAATGCGCAGCGCGCCCATCGTGGCCACCAGCGTCACCGCGTCGGCGATCGCCCGGATCGTCGAGGCATCGACCGTGACGTTCTGATCGGCCGTACCCGAAACCGAGTTGCCCGCGGTCAGCGTCGCGGCCGCTGCCACCGTCAAATCACCGGTGGTCGCTTCGACCACGATGTCGTGGACGGTCGCCGTGACCATGGCGTCATCGATGCGCACGTCCCGGTTTACCGTCAACCGAACGTCGTTTTCGGCCGTGATGTCGCTGCCGGTCTGGATCGTGATGTCGGTGCCCGCATCGCCGTCGACATCGTTGCCGGCCGTGACCATCGAGCTGTTGCGAATCGTGATGTTGCCGGTGGTGGCGTCGATATCGACGTTGCCGTCAGTCGCGGTTATGCGTGAATCATCGACGACGACGCCGATTTGTGCGGCGATCAGAACATCCGTCTTAGCGGTGATGTCCGCCACGCCCGACACCCTCACCGAGTTGAGGAGCGCCGCCATGCTCACGAAGCCGGTCTGCGCCTCGATGCGCGCCAGCGTATCGATCGTCACGTTGCCGGTGTTCGACGTCAGCGACACGTTTGTTCCCGCCGTGATGCGGGCGCTCTGATCCACCGTGACGCTTTGCTCGGCTACACCCGTCACCGCTATACCGGCCGTGACCATCGCGCTGGTCCAGATGTGGATCGCACCGGTGGTCGCCTCCAAGCTCACGGAGCCGGCCGGCGCCGCGATGCTCGCCAGCGTATTGACGTCCAAGTTGTTGAGCGCCGTCAGCGTGACGCCGGTGGTGCCGGTGATCGTCGCGCTGGCGCTGACCAGGACGTTGATAAGCGCGTTGCCGGTAACCGTCAGCCCGCTCACGGAAGACGATGCTGTCACGGTGAGCGCCAGCCCCGAGCTGAACGACGCAGCAAGGTTGGCGCTGACGATGCTCGCCCCGGTGATCGTGATGTTGGTGCCGGCGTTGGCGGTCAGCGTCGTGCCGGCATTGACCGTCGAGCCACCCGTCACCGTCAACGACAGACCCGACGTGAACGACGCGCTCGTGCCCGTAGTGATCATGCTGACGCCGTCGACGGTGATGTTCGCGGAGGCGTCGCCGCTAAACGACCCGCCCGCCGTCACCGTCGAGCCGCCATTGATCGTCAGATCGCCACCCTGGGCGTCCAATGTCGCCGAACCCGACGTGGCGGTCAGGTCGGAACCTGAAACCGTGAGCGACTCGCCTGCCGTCAGCGACACGTCGGTCCCGGCGGTCGCGGTTGTCGCGGCCAAGATATTGACCTGTCCGGTCGCCGTGCCGGTGATCGTGGTGCCGGCGCTGAGAATCGCGGCAGTGAGCACGATCGAGTCGGTGGCGCCCTCGGCGTTACCGAAGTCGGCCTGCAGGAAGATCGACGTGCCGGCGATCAGTTGCACGGCCGGCAGCAAGAGGAGATTGTCACCGGCCAGCAGCGTGATGCTGGTGCCCGCTTGAATCGTGATGCCGGCATTGACCGTGAGGTCGTCGGGCTCGGCGTCGGCGTCATCGTGGGCGTGCAAGGTAATCGCACCGCCCGCCAGGATGTTCTCGGCCACAGTGATCGGGCTGCTGGCTTCGAAGACGACGTTGCCGCCGGCGTTGATACCGGAGGCGGTCTGGCCGTTGTGGCCACTGACGACGTCACCGGAGACCACAGCTCCAGAGTTGTCGATGAAGACGTTACGTGTCGTCGAGCGCGCCTCGATGTTGTCGGCCACGGTCGAGATCGAGTTGCCGCTCTTGCCGATGTCGTCGCGGGCGAAGAGCCACAGCTTGCCCGAGACCACGTCGGCGGCCGTGTCCGCGCTGCTCAGGATCTGACCGCTCGGCGCCGTGATGAAGGCTACCTCACCACCGGCGTCGATGCGCCCGAGGGTGACGTCGTCGTTGCCACCGCCGGCCGCCCTCGGAATGATGTAGATGTTCTCGCTGTTGCTGGTGGCGCTGAGCTCGCCGGCAAGCGAGTAGGCACTGTCGATGTCGAGGTCGTTGCCCAGCCGGCCGATTCCGCCCGGCCCACCGATGCCGGCCTCGAGCTTGATGTTGTTGCCGATGATGTCGGCCTGGATCTGCGTCGTCGCCGGATTCGCCGCGGCGTGCGCCGAGTCAGGATTCAGCGGATCCGTGAGGTCCACGGCATCAAGAATGAACAGCGCCGCCTGCAGATCGACGTCGCCGCCGGTCGACAGGATGTTGCGGATGTTCATGCTGCCAAAGGTCTCCTCGATGAAGATGTCGCCGCCGGCCGTCGCCGTCAGCGTGCCGTTGCCGACGACGTCGACGACGTCGCCCGGAAGCAGCGGGAAGGCGACGTCGACCTCGAGGTAGTCGCCGTTCTCGCCGATGCCGCCGGAGGCGTTCAGGACGATGAGGTTGGCCTGGATGTTGGTGAAGTCGTGGTTGAGGCCGTCGACGATCGAGCCGCCCGTGGCCGTCAGGTAGACCCCCTCGGTGCGCGAGAAAAGGGTGCCGACGCGCAGATCGTCGTCAGGAGCCCCCGGCTCAGGGTCAACGTCTTCGACGATGTAGATGTCGTCCGCCGCTCGGGCCGTCAAGATGCCGCCGCCAACCAGGTTGATGTGGATCTCCGGCGCCGTCGCGACCGATCTCGCCGTCGCCGGCCTCAAGGATGAGGTCGTTGGCGCGGATGTTGGTACCGGTGCCGGCGTCGAGGATGCTGTCGGCAACCTTGATGCGGACCTCGGCGCCCGTCGAGTCGTCGCCGGCCAAGACGGTGTCGACCCGGATCGTCGACTCGGAGCCGATGAAGACCTCGCCCGAAGAGGTGACGTTGACGACGCCAGTGGCGTTGATGTCGATGTCCTCGATCAGGTTGATCCGACCGATGTCGACCACCGCCCTGAAGCCACCCTCGATCGACACCGTCTCGAGCACGAGAGTGGTCTCGAGCGAGGCGGTGCCCGTCAGCGTCAGAACGTCTCCGCTGACGTCAGCGATCTTGTAGAAGAGATCCGTGCCGGTGTCATTGTCGGCGCTGCCGATCACCGCGATGAACATGCCGGCCTGGAATCCAGCCCATCCGCCGCTCCGGGTGATGGTGTCGGCGTTACCGTTGTTGGCGAACAGAACGTCCACAGTGGACGGGAAGGTCGCGGTGACGATCGGCGAACCCGGGTCGAGAATCATGTTGGTGATCTCGACGATCGAGCCGAACTCGGTATTCAGCGAGTCGCCCGGATCGAGCGTGATGAGCGTGGTTGTGGCGCTGGCGACTCTGTAGAACTGGTCGCTCCCCTCCGTGGCGTTGGCCGAGTTGCCGCTGACCTGGATGAAGTCGCCGGCGCTGACGTTGAAGAGACCGAGGCCGATTCGCTGGATCGTGTCGGGGTTGGCACCGTTGTCGAAGAACTTGACCTGAGAGGTCGGCGGCGTGCCCTTGATGTAGACAACGTCGGTGCGCTCCGCGGCGGCCAACGTGACGCGCTCATCGTCGGTGAGCGTGATCGACACGTCGACGTCGGCGGCGCCCGGCGCCGCCCAGTTAACGGCCGTGCCATCGAGGTTCTTTACGGTCAGCGTGGTCGTCGAGCGGGCCGTGACAACGTAGGGGCCACTGTTGCCGCTGCCCTCCACGAAGACCTGGTCGCTGACCAGGAAACCCGCCGCAATGAAGTTGGCGGCGGCGATTTGGTTGCCGCCCTGGAAGGTCAAAGTGCCGGAGACCGGATCGAGGCGCAGCTTGTTGATGTTGATATCGACGGAGCCACCGGTGGCGCCGATCTGGCCGTTGCTCACGACCAACGTGACGTTCTGGCCCCTGATGTTGTCTTCCTCGATCGTGACCTGCGTATCCGACACCGACTTCAGCAGGCCGTCGCTGACGCTGTAGAGGAGCTCCTCCTCCGTCCAGACCTTGAAGCCACCCTCGAGCTCTTCGACATCGGCAGTGTCCAGAACCAGAACGGGGGTGAAGTTCTCGTTGAAGCTAGCGATCACGGCAACGTCGCCGCGGGCGATGAGGGTGTCGTGGAGCGAGTGATACTGCGCCGTGCGAGACGCCACGAGGGTGTCGATTTCGGCCTGATCGAAATCGAGCCCGGCCGGATCACGGAAGAAGGCGTCTTCCTGCGCCGAGAGGGTGACGGTATGGCCGTCGTCGTACTCGGCGCCACCGTCCGTCTGCGTACTGCGGAACTGCCAGTACTGGTCGTATTCCGTCTGGCGGAAGGAGATGAGCTCGGTCTTGGCGTCCTCGATCTTCTGCAGCGCCCCGAGATCCTCGGTGAGCGCCAGGTCGGCCCATACACCGCCCTTGAGCTCGGCGTAGGTGCGGTCGTCGCGCGTTTGGTTGTCGTTGAGGTCGAGGATGTCGCCATTCGCGACCTCGATGTAGACGTCGCCACCACCCGTGATCGACTCGATCCGCAGGTCGCCGGCCTTCTCCTTGACGAAGACGGTCGCCCGCCGCGTCGATGTTGACCTTGGTGTTCAGCACCTGGTTCGGGTTGAGCGGGTCGGTGGTGCTCGAATCGAGGACCAGCGGCCGGGCCGGGCCGTTGCCGACGTCGCCGCCCGCCGTCGTGAGGGTGACGTTGCCGCCCTTCACCAGGCCTTCCTCGAAGGTGCCATTGTCCTTCTTGCCTACCAGGATGTCGCCCGGAGCGTTGATGATGACCTCGCCGCCCCGGCTGGCGATCACCTGGTCGATGGCGATGTCGCCGATCTGCTCATTGATGTAGATGTCGCCGTTCGCCGTGACGGCGTTCAGCCTCGAAGGCAAGGAGTTGGCGGCCGTACCGTCGCTGTCGACCGTGACGCCGTTCACCGTCGCGTCGACGAGCGTGTCGCCCAAAGCGAGGGTCAGCGTGGCTCCAATGACCGACTGGATCGTGTAGGTGCCGTCGTTGACCCCCGCGCCGGTGACCTCGATGGTATGCCCGGCGGCGAAGCCGTCCACGAACCAGCTACCCGAGCTCCGGGAAATCTTGTCGGAGGCGCCGGTTATGTTGTCGAAGGAGATCTGGCCGGTAAAGGACAGCGCCGGTTCATCGGTGACGCGGGTGTTGAGCGGCTCCTCGGCGGCCGTGCCGATGCCCGTTTGGGCGTTCAGCGTGACGACGCGACCCTCGACGTAGCCCAGCGAAGTGGGCATCGTGATGTTCAGGTCCGAGACGATCGTCGTCGTGCCCGTCGGGTTGCGGACCGGTCCCTCCACGATGACGCTGCCGCCGCCGGTGGAGTTCAGGTTGACGATGCCCTGATCGTAGCCGAAGAACTTCACATCGATCGGCCGGGTGGCGTCGACCGAGTGCGTGTGGGTGATCGTCTGGCCGACCTCCTGCGTGTAGTTGACGGTAATCGTCTTCTTGCCGTACCAGGACTTCCTGACGCTCTTTTGCTCCTGGACGACGCCCGGGTCCTCGACGATCGTCTGGTTGTAGGTGTAATCGCCCTGGTCCGTGCTGCCCGTATTGAAGTAGTAACCGGCCTCATCCTTGAGGGTCGGCTGCGAGAGCACCTCGATGCTGTCCCACGCCGTGAAGTTGCTGCCGAGCGGGATGAAGAGCCAGCTCGATGAGACCACGCGACCGCGTTTGATCTCGTTCTGGCTGATGCCCACCGACCAGCCGAAGCGCCAGTTGTTGATGCCGTCGCCCGTCAAGGTGTTCGGGCCGGTGCCGAAGTCGACGGTCTTCGTGACGACGCCGTCGTCGCCCTTCTGGTAGATCGTCGCAACGATGGCGCCGGAGTCGGTCTTCGCCTTGTCCTTAATGACCAGCGTCCCGGCACCGCGCTTCGAGGCGTCGACCTCCTTGACGAGCAGGTTGTAGATCGTCGTGTTGTTGACCTCGATCTTGCCGTAGCCGCCGAGCACGCGGATCTCGCCGTTGCTGGTGTTGAGGATGTGGCCCTCGATGTCGATGAAGCCGCCGCTGATGCCCACCTTCTCGATCTCGATCGAGTTGTTGGCGGTGTTGAAGTAGATGGTGAAATCGGGGTTCAACGTCGTCGCCGTGGGCAACAGGAAGCGGGTGCCGCTGAAGGGCCGGAGCAGCGCGATTTCGTTCTCGACTGCGGCGCCGAGGTTGAGGATCAGGTCGGACTTGCCGCTCTGCAGGATGCCGTTGATGTTGAGGTACTCGGCGCGGATGAAGATCTTCTGCGCCAGTACACCGAGCGACTCGTTGGGCCCCCTGGCCAGGACGCTGCCGATCGTCTCGGTGGCGGCACGGATGAAGCGCAACGGGTTCGAAGATGCACCTGGAACGTTGATGGTGCCCGATTGGCCAAGCAGGCTGCCGTTGGTGGTGGCCCCGACGACAAATGGCGCCGTGCCCGCCCAGGCCGTGCCCGCGCCGTTGATACCGAAGCGACCCGTCGTTGCGCCCGCGAATTCAGTGTAGGGCTTTCCCTGGACCTCGAACTGCGAGACGCCGTCGACGAAGAAGGTGCCGCCGGCGACGACGCGCAGGTTGCCGGCGGTTATCTCGTTCTCGATGAAGATGTTGCCGCCGGTGAAAGGATTGATGAGCGACAGCAGCCCGGTGGGCACCGAAATACCGGCGCCTCCCAGGTTGGGGCCGACGATGGTGATGGCCGGCGGCGGATAGGTGATGGTGACGAAGCCGGTAATCGGCGTCACCGCCAACGTGACGTCCGTGCCGATGTCAAGCGGGTCCTCGAAACGGACCTGGTCACCGACCTGGTAGCCCGAACCGAGAGAGCCGAGCGTCAACCCGGAATGCCGTCGGTGCCGACGGTGATGTTGACCCTGAGGCCGGTGCCGACGCCGGTCACGGCGATGGCGTTGACGAGCTGGTAACCCGTCGAAGGCGTCCAGTCCGTCGGCGAGTTCTGGCCGCTGAAGGTTACGTCGATGATCTCCCGGAAGGTGCCGCCGACGGTGTCGGCGCGGAGCTTCTGCTCGATCCGGATCTCCGGTGTATCGGTGGAGCTGTCGGGGATCAAACCGAAGGTTGCGGTCTCCGGAACGACGATGGGATCTACGCCGCCCTGGTTTACATCGTTGTCGAAGTTGGCGGAGAAGACGTTGATGTCGACGATCGCGGCATTCCGCGCCGCCAGGTCCGCACCCTTGATCTCGATGCCGTTGATGAACAGCCCGCCGTTCACCTCGGGGATCGTCATGCCGAGGATATTGATGAAGGCGGGGGTGTTGTTCTCGATCGTGATCAAGGCGTCACCCGGGGCGATCCACACGCCGCTGCCGGTCGTCTGGTCGGTGCGAACGTCGATCATCCCGGCCTCGGCGTGGATCGGGTTGATCCAGACGGTCATCACGAATTGCTCGCTGCCCACCGTGGCGCCGGCATTCGGGCCACTATCTGCCGTTTCCAGCAGCCCGAGCGTCAGCAACTCGGCCGTGATTCTGTCGATCTCACTCTGGTAGAAGGCCACCAGCGTCGGGCTCCCCGGATACTTGGCCTTCTCCTCCTCGGCAAACCGCAGCTCGCGAACCAGGTCGCTCTCGAGGAGCTCCTTGGTCTCGAAGAAGCTGACGTTGCCGACCATGTCGTAGGCGGTAATCAGGCCGTCGGAACGGTTCCAGTTGTTGAGGGTCAGCGACTGAACCCGCTGCGTGCCGGTCTCGACCGTGCCGTCGTTGCGCACGACGGCGTGCGCCTCCGAGAGGCTGTTGCCGTCCTCGAACTCGGAACCCGCGTTGAAGAGGTTGGCCGCCCAGCTATGGCCGACCGCGTTGGCCTGGATGCTGTTGATGCCCAGCCGCTCGGCGTGCAGGCTCGCCTCGCGCGCCGACTGCATCAGCGCGCCGACCGAGACCGTGATCTCGTTGCGCTGCAAGATGAAGGTGCGGGCGTCGATGTCATCGACCGGGATGGCAGCCGACGAGTAGGGATCGAAGCGCGTCTCGAGGGTGTAGAAGTCGCGGCTGAAATTTCCGTCGCGGCCGGCGCCCAAACGGACGTCGCCCTCGGCGAGGAGCTGGGCGCTGGTGCCGACGACGATCTGGTTCAGCGGCTTCAAGTCGATCTTCGAGACACCGACGACAACTCCTACTCCGCCATTGGCCTCGGCGCTCATCTTGACAATAACGGTGCCGGCGCCGCGGGCTGAAGCGTCGATGCGACCCGAGCTCTTGAGGATGGCGTTGGAACCAATGTTGACCTTGGCGAGGTCGGTGGTGGTGCACACCGTGGCGTTGGCCCCCGCCCCGGCTCCCAGACCGGCTGCCGAGAAGGTGATCTTCTCGAAGGCGATGGTCTGGTTGAAGGCCCGCATGTTGAAGACGTCGTCGTTGGTCGGCAGGCCGACGACCGTCATCTGGGCGAACGTACCGATATCGACCAGGCTGGTCAGGGCGAGCGTCATCAGGCTGTTCGCGCCGCCGCCGCCGAAGAGCGCCTTGGCCGAGCCCTTCATGTTCGAAGCGCCGCCGGCGAGAGCCGCCTTGTCGACGAGATTGACCGCGTCCATCTGGATGTTGCGGGCCGTGATGACGGCACTGCTGCCGATCCGCGCCGTAACCGTGGAAGCGATGTCGTGCAGCGCGTCGGCACTGGCGCCGGAGACGAAGCCGACAGCCGAGGCGATGACACGGGAGTTGAATCTGGCCTCGTGTTGGCCGCCGACGATAAGGGCCCCACTGCCGCGCGTCGTCAACTCGACGGTGCTGGAAGCGCCGATCTCGGCCGTAACCGTGGCGGTGTTCTTCGTGTTCGCGGTAGACGAGGCACCGGCGCCGAGGCCACCGGCACCGGCCTTGGCCTGCGAATAGTTGGTGTCGACGCCGAAGGAAACGACGCTGAGGCTCGAGGCAACCACATCCACGCTGGTGCCGAGGTAGGCCTTGGTTATCGTGGTGGCCTTGGCGTCGGCATTCGTAACACCCACCGCGATAAGGCCGATGGAGTCGCTCGAAGAATCGGCGTGCTGGCTGGTTTCGCTGCTCGCCACGATGTTCACCACGCCGAGGATGTTCAGCGACGAACTGTCGGCAATGTAGGCGTTGACTTCGGCGCCATTCACGGCCTTCGTCACGGTGGCGTCGAAGCCGAGCAGGAGGCCGCCTGCCGAACCCACCGCGTCAGCCTCCGCGCTGTGGCTCGCCAGTATGTGCAGCGCGGTCACGCTGAGGCTGTCGGCCGTAATCGTGCCGCCGGCCCAGGCGTTGACCGTAGCGTCGGCCGTCGCGATGGCCTTGGAGACGCCGATCGTCAAACCGCCGAGCACCGCCGTGCCGGTCGATGTCGCCTTGGCCTTCGGTTGGGCGGTCGCGACGATCGTGATGGTCGGGACGTTGAGGATACCCGTGGCGTAGGCCGTAACGGTCGGAGCAACCGTGGCCCGGGCGTCGTTCTCAGAGCCGGAGATCAAGCCACCACCCGTCGCCGTGCTGCTGGCGATCGCCGTGTCCTCGGAGTCGGCGTCTACCACGAGAATGGCGGCATTCACCGTGCCGCCGTTGATGAAGGCGCTGGTCGAGCCGCCGGTCGTGGCGATCGTGGTGACGGTGCCGATGGCCAGCGCGCCCACGTTGAAGCCGTCGCCGGTTGCCGTGGCGCGGTTCTGCAAGTCGGCCTCGACCAGGATCGTGCCGGAGACATTGAGCGTCGCACCGGTGACGCCGCTGGTCACGGCCGCGGCCGAGGTCGCCGTGGCCTTCGTGAACTGGAAGCTGAGGCCGCCGCCCCCGGCTGCCTCGGCGGTCGCCACGGCGCCGTCGGAGCCGCCGACGTTGTGCTTGGCCCGCAGCGTCAGGCTGCTCGCCTGGATCGAGGCGCCGCTGCGCACGGCCGCCTCGATGGTCGGCGATGTCGTCGCCTTCGATTGGGAAACACCGACGCCAACCAGGCCGCCACCGGCGCTGACAGCGGCGCCCGTGGCCTTGGTCTTCGAGTCGGCGGTAATGGTCACAGCGCCGACCATAACGATGGTTGCAGTGCCACCGATATAGGCCCTCACCGTGGGTGAAGCGATCGCCTCGGCGAGCGGTATCGTCGCGGCAATCAGGCCGCCGCCGGCCGCCTCGGCGGTCGCCGTGGCGTCGTTGTCGGCCTCGGCCATCACCGCCAGGCTGCCGGCGTCGTCGACGTTGCCGTCCATGTGGGCCAGGATCGAGCCGCCGGCCGTCGCCTTCGAAATGCTGGCCCCCACCGCGGCAAGACCAGCCGAGAAGGCGTTGGCCGTAGCCACCGCAAGGTTGCGGCCGCGCGCCTTGACCACGATCGCGCCGCTACCGGTGTCGAGGGTGGCCCCCGATGCCACATAGCTGTCCAGCGTCGCGTTGGCGTTCGCTGTCGGGATGGCTCCCTGGCCGCTGACGATGCCGTCGCCGGCAGCCTCGGCAATGGCGCGGGCCCCACGGTTCGTGCCGTGGTTGTGCGACGCCAGCAACGTGATGCTGCCGGCGTGGATATTCGTACCGCCGCCGCCGATGTGGACGTCGAGGTCCGGGCTCACGTTGACGTCGGTCAGGCTAGTGCCGGCCGCCGCGGCACCAACGGACACGGCGAAGACGTCGCCCTGCGCATCCATGCTGGTGGTCGCGGTCAGGTTCAGGGCGCCGGTTGCGATGATATCGACGTTGGTGCCCATCGAGGCTTCGACGTCAAGCGTAATGTCGATGAAGGCGAAGTTGAAGCTGAAGGCGCCGGTACCACCGACGATGGCGATGGTATTGGCAACAGCGTCGATCGTCAAGCTGGCGGTGACCGTTATGGAGCCCACCGAGGAGCTCAGGCCGATCTGCGAGTTGCTGCCGATGTGCGCTACGGTGCTGCCGTCGACGTCCAGGCGGGTAAAGGACGCTCCCGCCGCGACCGTGCCGACCTGGACACCCAGCGTGAAGATCGCGAAGTCCTGCCGGTTGGTCGCGAGGATCTGCAGCGAGTTGGCGTCGTTGACGATCGTGCCGTTGAGGAGCCGCGCGTCCTGGGCGCTGGTGTCGGTCACCACAACGACGGAGGCGCCGAGGCCGACGAAGCCCGCCTGCAACGCCACCGCCGTGATGTCGACTTCCTGGTCGAACTCGGCCTCGACCTTGATCAGGTCGCCGGCTGTTAAGCTGCCACCGGCGCTGGCCTGCACCTGGCTCGAGAGGTTGACGACAGTGATACCGGCGCCGACACCCACCGCGCCCGCGGCCACCGTCCCGACGACCATGTCCACGTCCATATGCTCGTGGGCGGTAACCAGGATGTCGTCACCGGCGTCGATCGTCGTGCCGCTGGCAATCTTGGCGCTCGTGCCACGATCGGGATTCACCGGAGCGCTGACCTTGTTGCCGAGACCGGTAGCGTTGACCGAATTGGCGTTGATCGTTGTGCCGGTGTCGCCGAGGTTCTTGCTGACCCGAGAATCGGCGGTGTTCTGGTTCGTATCGCCGCTGTACCCGCCCAGTTGCCCGGCGATCCCGCTGCTGCCCGAGGACGACTGATCACCGGCGTACTTATCAGCCGAATCGCCTCCGTCCTGCTTTACCGCGTCGCTCTCAGCATCCGTACCGCCGTCCTTCGAGTCGGCGTTCTTGTAGCTGCCGCTTAACGGCGCGCCGATCGACCAGACGGAGACCGACGCCGCCAAGCCGACCACGCCGCCGGCGCCGCTGAGGGCGAAGGCGTCCAGCTCCTTGATCGAAACCGCGTGCACCTCGACGCGATGACCGCTTGATTGGAGCCTGTCCCAATGCCCGCTGTCGTGTCGTTCTTAACGCTGCCGTAGTCGATGCCGCCGGCGAAGGAGGTGATCTGGGTCTCATTCGAGGCGTTGACGTAGACGCCCTGCGAAGAGTCGGCGCTGGAGTTGTTGAGGGCCTGGTTGATCTTCGCGTTGGCGCCGATGTCGGCGGTCGTATCCGAATCAATCAGCGTAACCGTGACACCGCCCGCCAAACCGACGTAGAGGCCGCCGGCGCCGGCTACCGCGATGTGCGTCGCCTTCTCGCTCGACTCCGCCTGCACGATGACGCCGCGGCGGCCCGCCTCGGAATCGAAGTCATCGAAGCCTGTCGCCTCGCCACTGACTGTATTGATGTCGCCATTCAGGACGTCGGCAACGGTGCCGTTGAGGCCCTTGGCGTCGACGATCGCGCCGTTGCCGATGGTCGCCGCCGTGTTCTTGTCGATAGTGGTCACGCCTACGGAACCGGCGGCGCCGCCCCCGCCAAAGCCGAGACCCACCGCACCTGAGATCACCGTGAAGGTGGTGTCGTCCTTGGCAGCGACGACGACGTTGCCGCCGGCGTCGACGGTGGCATTGGCGCCGATGCGCGCCGTCGTGTTGCCGGTAATCGGGAGCACGGTGACGCCGCCCGCCAGGCTAATCGTGCCGCTGATCGCCAGGCCGGCCGAGACGATGAGAATCTTTTCCTTCGCCGTGGCAACCACGACGACGTCGTCCGCCGCTTTGACGTCAGTGTTGTCGTTGATCGTCGCCGAGGTCGTAACGTCGATGACCGAGACGTCAACACCCGGGGCCGCCGCCCTGGAGCCGACGAAGGCAGCGCCGGCACCGACGCCGACGTGGTTGAAGTCGCTGGCAGCCGCCACCAGCACCGACTGCGAGGCATGGGCGCCGCCGGTCTGGTTGATCTGTGGTGCCGCACCGATGGAGGCAGTCGTGTCGACATCGACAACGTTGACAGCCGCGCCGACCGCCACACCGACCGAGCCGCCGCCACCGACGCTCAGCGCCAGCGTCTCGACATCGTCCTGGCTCGTGGCCGAAACCGCGACGCCACGGAAGCTGGCGTCCGTTGTCGCCGTGGCGACGCGCTGCCCGGAGAGCGACTGATCGGCGGAGGTATCGTCCGTGCCGTCGTCGTCGAGGTCGCTGAACTGGTTGCCGCTCGGCAACCTGACCTCGAGGTCGGCCTTCGTGGGCCGGCTACCGTCGCCTGGATCGACGTCGCCTGCGCCTTCCTGGGTCTCCGGTGTGTAGATGACACCGAAGCGTCCCGTGCGCGCCGAAACCGTGCTGTTGCCCTCGCCAACGACGATGGCTCCGGCGCCGATAAAGGCATCGGTAACCTTGGTGATCACCGCGACACCCACGGCCGCGCCGACGCCGGCCGAGCCGCCGATGGCGACACCACCAACAATCAGATCGATCTCGGTCTGGTCGTGGGCCTGAACAAGAACACTGCCGAGCGCGTGCACGTTGGCGCTGGCGCCGATCGAGGCACGCGTCGTGAGCGTGAGAACGTGGACGTTGGCGGTAACCGTGACACCGGCACTCGAGCTGGCACCGGCGGCGGCGGCGAAAGAGCTGATGTCCTCGCTGCTGCCGGCCTCGACCGTCACGTTGCCGTCGGCATTGATCACCGTGCTAGCGCCGACGGCGGCCTCCGTGGTCTTCGTGATAACACCCACGTCAACACCGGCACCAACGCCGGCGCTACCGCCCGAAATCCCGAGCGCGCCGGCGATCGAGAGAACCTCTGTGTCGTCCGTCGCAAGAACGGCGACGCCCGGGTTGTTGCCGCCGGATTGCGCCGTGACTGTGCTGCCGCCACCCAAGCGGGCAAGCGTCGTTTCGTTGAGAACGTTCACCACGATCGCGGCAGCGATGGCCGCGCTGCTGGCGGAACCGCCACCCGCGGCGGCGATGGTCAGAACGTCATCGGTGGAGATAGCGGAAACCGTCAGGCCGACGCCCCCCCCCGTATTGATGATCGAGTTGCCGACGATCTCGGCCCGGACATTGTCCGTGTGGACCAAGACGGTGCTGGCGATGCCGACGCCGGCGCTAACGCCGAAGGCCAAACCGCCGGCGAGCAGGAAGATGTCGGCGTCACTCTTAGCGGTCACCGAAACGTCGCCGCTGGCCCTCAAATCGGCGCCCAGCCCGACCACGGCTTCCGTATCGCTGGTGAAGACAACCACGCTGATAGAACCGGATACACCGGCACTGCTCGTGCTCACCCCAACGGTCGCGGCGATCGAGGTCGTCATGTCGAGCGCTGTCGCGCTGACGGTAATATTGCCGCCCGTCTCGTCGAGATCGGCTCCGGCACTGACCGTTGCCGTGGTGTCGCGATCGATCACCTGGACGTCGAGGCCGATGCCGACACCGGCGCTGCCCAACGACACACCGAGACTACCGGCGCCCGTGAACACGGTCAGCACGTCGGCGGCGGTGACGGAGATATCGCCGCCGGCATCGAGGTCCGCCGCCGTGCCGACAGAAGCCCTGGTCTCCATGAAGATCACGTTGACGCTCGACGACCCGCCGATCGCCGCACCGCCGCCGGTGGCGGCAACGCCCGCAGCAAAACTCGTGACCTCGATCTCGCCGAGTACGGGCAAGCTCTCCGTCCGCATGGGCGTAAACGAGGCCGTCGCCCCGACGTCGATCGAGCCCGTGGCGTCAGCGTTGACGTTGTTGCCGATGCTCGCGATGGTGTCGTGCTTGTCGACCACGTTGACCGAGACGGCGATGCCAACCCCGGTTCCGCTGAGGCTCAGGGCCGCTCCGCCGGTGATGTTCTGGATCTCGGTGTGGGTGCTGGCCTGTACGTTGATCGAACCGGCCGTGGCATTGACCTGCGCACCGTTACCGATCGACGCCTCGCTCACGATCTCCACGACGTTGACCGCTATCGACCCGCCGATCGCCGTCTGGCTGCCGACCCCACCCGCAAGAGCGCGCGCCTTGATGGAGTTCTTGTCGCCGGTGGCCGTCACCGCCTTCACCGAGACACTCGTCGCCTGCACGTTCGCTGTGGCGCCGATCTTCGCCGTATTGTTGGCGAGCGCGATGTTCACGACGATCGCCGCGGCAACGCCGGTCTTGGAGGTCGCGTTCGTCGCCGCGGCGGTGGCCACGGCAGAAGCGTCCGTGACGCTCGTGGCCTCGACCTTCATCGCGCCGCCGGCCGTGATCACCACGCCGTCGGCGATGAGCGCGGTGTTGTCCGCGTCCATGTAGTTGACCGCGATCGATGCCGCGACGCTGACTTTGCCGCTGCTTCCACCGCCGCCGGTCTTCTTGCCGGATTGGCTGCTGCTCTGGCTGTCACCCTTGTTGACACCACCCGAGGCGTTCTCGCTCGGCTTCGGCGACGTTGCGGGGTCCATGTCGCCCTGACCTTGTGCGTAGCTGGTCTGGTTTGCTGTCTCTTGGTCGGCGTCGTCCTCTTCGTCCGAGGTGTCGTCGCCGAGGATCTTGTTCTGCGAGGCTCCCGTCACGCTCGCCTTGGCTTCGGCGCTCGTCAGAATCGTCGAGTCCGCGGTCACGTCGATGCTCGAGACGCTGACGAAGCTGCGTTTGACGGCCGCTTCGGTCGTATCGGTGACGATGTTCAGCGCGATCGAAACGCCGACGCCGACACCGCCACCGGCGACCTCGCTGTCGGCCAGGGTGACGACCGTGTTGGAGTGGGTCGCCTGGGCACGGAGATTGTTGCCGTTCAGCGACAGCACGGGATTGCCCCCGGCGGCGGTTCCGATCCTCGCGTAGGTCGAGTTCTCGACGACCGTGATCGTAACCGAGCCGCCGATGCTCGTTCCGGTGCCCGTCACTCCCGATGCGGCCGTGGTGTTCACCAGGCTCAATGAGGTCGACGTCACCTCGAACTTGCCGGCGCTGCTCGTGCCGTCCTTGACCTCGGCGATGGTGTCGTTGACGGCGATGTTGACCGCCACCGAGACGCCGACGCCGACCTTCGAACCCCCGGTGGGTCCGGCCGGCGTGGCGAACGCCGTGTTCTCGGTCGTGTTCTCCGCCTTGAGACTGACGTCGCCGCCACCCAACGTGAGCAGGGCCGCCCCATGTGGCGCCGTCATTGGGTCGTGGTCGAGTCCGACGACCGCGAGTGTGCTGGTGTTGGCGATGTTGATTCCCACCGAGCCCGCAACGCCGATCTTGCCGCCCGAGGCGCCGGAGCTGGCGGCGGCGACGAAGGCGTGCACGGCCTCCGTGCCGCCCGGGCCATCGTCGATGCTCTTCATCAGCGCTTCGACGACTAACCCGTCGCTTTCCACGACCGAGCCGACTCCGACCGAAGCCTCGTTCGTCATGGTCGCAATGTTGATCGCTACACCAACCCCGATGGCGCTCCCAGTACCGCTGGTCTTTGCCTTGCCGTCGGCCTTGGCGCTGGCGTCCATGTTGTTCGAAGCGCGGAGCTGGAGGCTCCCCGTGCCGGCGCCAAAACCAGCCTTGATCGTCAAGCCATCCGTGATGGTGGCGATCGCCTCGGAAGTGGCGATGTTCAGGGCTAGTGCCGCCCCGACGCCTACCCCGCCTTTGCTCGTTTTCGCCTTGCTGCCGGTCGACTTCGACCCACCCGTCTTCTGGTTCGCCAGACCGGCCTGCTTGTTGCCCTGGTCGTTCGCCGAGCCAGAAGTCTTTTCCGGCGCACCTGCCGCCGACGCCTTCGCGAGCACCGCGCTCGAGCCGTCGGTGTGGGCTTCGAAGATGACGTTGCCGCCGGCGGTGATATTGCGTTGCGGAGTCGCTATGGCGCTGTCGTCGACGAACGCGAGAGCGATCGCCGCACCTACCGCCGCGCCCGAGCCGATCGCGCTACCATCGGCCGTCGTCGTGCTGGCGCCGTGATGCGTCGCCGTCGCGGCCACCGAGCCCGTCGCCAGTCAGCGCTGCGCCCGTCCCGATCGTCGCCGTGGTGCTGTTGTTCGCCACCACGATCGCGACCCCACCACCCACGCTCGTCTTGGCTGCCGGTCCGCCGGCACCTCCCGCTGCCAACGTCGTCGTCTCGTGGCTACCTGTCGCCATCAGCGTCACGTTGCCGTGCGTCCCGTTCAGCACCGCCGTGTTCTCGATCGCCGCCGTCGCCGTGTTGTTGTCGACGATGTTCAGCGCCACCGAAGCACCGACGCCCAGCTTGCCGGACGCATTCGACTTCGCCTCCACCGTGCTCTCCGACGTATTCTCCGCCGTGATCGTCAGATCTCCGCTGCCCAGCGTCGTCGTCGATCCCGTCCGCAGCACCGCTTCAGTTGTCGTATCCACCACGCTCAGCGCGAACGATCCCGCCACACCCACCTTTTCGCCCGACGCCCCCGACGTCGCCGACGCTCCCGTGCTGTGCGTCGCCTCGGTGCCACCCGCACCGTCGTCGATGCTCTTCATCTTCGCTTCGACCGTCACCCCGTGGGCTTCGACCGTCGCGCCGTCGTCCACCGACGCGCGGTTGGTCAACGTCGCCACGTTGATCGCCACCGCCACGCCAATTGCCGTACCGTTCGATGCCGAACCGTCCGCTGAGGCGGTGGCATCCATGTTGTTCGTCGTGCTCAGCGTCAGGTCGCCGCCGCCGGCACCGTCGTCATCGGCGATGACCGTGAGCGGACTCGGGATCTCCGCGATTGCCGACGAGCTCGACACGTTGATCGCCAGCGCCGCTCCCAGCCCTACGCCGCCGCCTCCACCACTACCGTCGTTCGTCGTCGCCGACTGACCCACCGCCTTGTTCGACCCGCTCTTCTTCTTCTGGTTTGCGACACCTGTCTGCTTGTTGGCCTGGTCGTCGGCCGACGAGCCATCCGCCGCCGCACCTGCCGCCGACGCCTTCGCCACGACGGCACTGCCGCCGCTGGCGTGGGCGCCGAAACTCACGTTCCCGTCAGCTCGGATATCTCTTGTCGTGGTCGCCGTCGCCGCGTCATCCACGAACGCCAGCGCGATCGACGCGCCGACCGCCACCCCCGAACCTATCGCCGAGGAGTCCGCCGTCGTTGTCGCCGCCCCGTGATGGTTCGCCGTCGCCGAGAAGTTGCCCGTGATATCGAGCTCGTCGAAGCTCGCGTTCGAGTGCGACCCCAACGTCGCCTCGGTCTTGTTGTTCGCCACCACGATCGCGAACGCTCCACCGACGCTCGTCTTGCCAGACGGTCCGCCCGCACCTCCCGATGCCTGCGTCGTCGCCTCGTGCGAGCCCGTCGCCAACAACGTCACGTCGCCGATCCCGTTGGCCACCGTGCCGGTCAACGTCGCCTCATCCTCGATCGCCGCCACCGTCGTGTTGTTATCGACGATGTTGATCGCGAACGACGCGCCGACTCCCAGATTGCCGCCGGCCTTCGCCTTCGCCTCGACCGTGCTCTCGGACGTGTTCTCCGCCGTTAGCGTCACGTCACCGCCGTCGATCGTCGTGACCGATCCACCGCACAGCACCGCTTCCGTTGTCGTGTCCACCACGTTCAGCGCAAACGATCCCGCCACTCCCACCGTCTCGCCCGACGCCCCCGACGTCGCCGACGCTCCCGTGCTGTGCGTCGCCTCGGTGCCTCCCGCGCCGTCGTCGATGCTCTTCATCTTCGCTTCGACCGTCACACCGTGGGCCTCGACCGTCGCACCGCTGTTGACCGACGCTCGGTTCGTCAACGTCGCCACGTTGATCGCTACCGCCGCCCCGATCGCCGTGCCCGACGACGCCGAACCATCCGCCGATGCCGAAGCATCCATGTTGTTGGACGTCGATAACGTCAGATCTCCCGTGCCGCCGCCATCGTCGTCCGCGATCACCGTGATCGCGTTAATCGCGCTCGGGATCGCCGAGCTCGTCGATACGTTGATCGCCAGCGCCGCTCCCAGCCCTACACCGCTGCCACCACCACCGCTGCTGTCCGTGTTCGCCGACTCGCCCACCATCTTGTCCGGGCCGGTCTGCTTGTCGGCCTGCTGATCGGCCGTCGTGCCATCCGCTGCCGCACCTGCCGCCGACGCCTTCGCCACGGCGGCGCTACCACCGCTGGCGTGGGCGCCGAAGCTCACGTTCCCATCAGCTCGGATATTTCTTGTCGTGGTCGCCGTCGCCGCGTCATCCACGAACGCCAACGCGATCGACGCACCCACCGTTGCGTTGCCACCGGTCGCCGTGCTGTCCGCCGTCGTTGTCGCCGCCCCGTGGTGCGTCGCCGTCGCCGAGAAGTTGCCCGTGATGTTCAACTCCGCACCGGACTTCACGTCCGCCGTCGTGTCGTTGGCCGCCACCGCGATCGCAAACGCGCCACCGACACTCAACCCGCCACCGAACCGCCCCCCGAAGCCGTCGTCGTCGCCTCGTGCGAGCCCGTCGCGCTCAACGTTACGTCCGTGACGTTGCTCACCGTCGCGTTCATGCCGATCGACGCCGTCGTGTCGTTATCGACGATGTTGATCGCGAACGACGCTCCCACGCCCACGTCACCCGTCGCCTTCGCCTCGCCTCGACCGTGCTGTCCGAAGTGTTCGCTACCGTCAGCCCCACCGCGCCGCCCTTGGCGTCAACGATGGCGTTGTCCTGCAACACCGCTTGCGTGTCGGTGTTTGAAACGTTCAACGCAAGCGAACCCGCTACGCCTACACTCGCGCTCGAAGCTCCCGATGTCGCGCTCGCCCCGAAGCTGTGCTTTGAGTCAATCGTTGTCGTCATCAGCGCTTCGGCCGTGACGCCCTCGGCGTTGACCGTCGCGCCGTCGTTCACCGACGCCCGGTTGGTCATCGTCGCCACGTTGATCGCCGCTGCCGCGCCGATCGCCGCGCCTGATCCAGCCGCCGAGCCATCCGCGGTGGCGCTGGCGTCCATGTCGTTGGACGTGCTCAGGGCAAACGAACCGCCGCCGGCAACATCATCATCGGCGGTGATGGTCACGGTGCCCGGGATTTCCGCCATCGCCAAGCTCGTCGACACGTTGATCGCGAGGGCTGCCGCCACTCCGAATCCCCGCCTGGCGGAGGGCAACACCGCCATGCAGACGTTGTTCCAGTTCGACATCAGCCTGCCCGATGTTCGCGTCGTTAACGTGGGTGGCCGTGTGCACGTCCGCTTCAGCCACGGGCTCGAGCCGATAGCGAGGCAGCTGTACCGCTCGGCCCGCCAAATGCTTCTGAGGCGATTCGGTGTCTAGCCTATCGATTGGCGCAACGCGCTCACCGGGTGTCTACCCGCTGCGCTCCGACGGCGGCCAAGGAGCGTTCGAGAAGTTTTCGGCACCGACCATCGGCCTGCTGACCCGGTCGATTCGGTCGCGGGCCCGTCGGTTTCAGCCCATCGTCGACCTGGTAACCGCGGCGGGAAGCGAGCTGGGTGGGCGCAGCGACCAGGCGCTTGCCGACGAGGCCGGCATGCTGCGACGCCAGCTGCGTTCGAGCCACGCCGACCAACAGCTCGGCATCCAAACCTTCGCGCTGGTTCGCGAGATGGCGGAGCGAACGCTGGGCATGCGCCACTTCGACGTGCAGGTGATCGGCGGCTGGATCTTGCTCGAAGGGATGGTGGCCCAGATGCAAACCGGCGAGGGCAAGACACTCGCTGCGACACTGCCGGCTGCCACCGTTGCACTCGGCGGCACGCCGGTGCATGTGGTGTCGGTGAACGACTATCTGGTCGCCCGAGACGCCGAACAAATGGGCCCCCTCTACCGCGCTCTCGGACTCACCGTGGGCGTGATCCAGGAAGGCATGGACCCCGACCAGCGACGCAACGCGTATGGCTGCGACATCACGTATGTGTCCAACAAGCAGATTGCCTTCGACTATTTGAAAGACCGGATCACCATGGGCCGTGACCGAGGTGAGCTGCGGCTGCGGCTCGAACGGCTGCACGCTCGCGCGCCCAAGCTTCGAGAATTGGTGCTGCGCGGCCTGCACTTCGCGATCGTCGATGAGATCGACAGCGTTCTGGTGGACGAGGCGAGGACGCCGCTGATCATCTCGCGGCCCGTCGGTCCGGAGGGCGACACCAAGTTGTACGAAGATGCGCTGGAGCTCGCTGCCGGCCTCGAAGAAGATGTCGACTTCCGCGTGGTGCGCGCTCAGCGCCGCGTTGAGCTCACCATCGAGGGGAGCGAAAGGCTGGAGCGGCGCGCCACACCTCTCGGCGGCGTGTGGGCCAGCGGACTCTACCGAGATGAGCTGTGCACGCAGGCTCTCAGTGCCCAGCACCTTTATCACCGCGAGCACCATTACCTCACCTCGTCGTCGACGACAAGGTGCAGATCGTCGACGAGTTCACCGGCCGCATCATGGCCGACCGTTCCTGGCAACGCGGCTTGCACCAGATGCTCGAGGTGAAAGAAGGCTGCCCGCTCTCCAGCGAGAAGGAGACCCTGGCGCGCACGAGCTATCAGCGCTTCTTCCGCCGCTACCTGCGGCTGTCCGGCATGACGGGCACCGCCCGCGAGATTGCCGGCGAGCTGTGGTCGGTGTACAAGCTCGCGGTAGCGCGGGTGCCGACCCGAAGGCCGCCCCAACGCCGCAGCTATGGCGAACGCATCGTCCCGACGCGCGACGGAAAGTACGCCGCCATCCTGTCGCGCGTACGCGACCTGCACGAGCAAGGCCGACCGGTACTCGTCGGCACGCGCTCGGTAGAAGCGTCCGAGGAGATCGCCGAGCTCTTCGCCGAGGCCGGGCTTCCTCATAAAGTGTTGAACGCCCGCCAAAACGCCGAGGAGGCGGAGGTCGTGATGCACGCCGGAGAGCTCGGCCGTATCACGGTGGCTACCAATATGGCGGGGCGTGGCACCGACATCGTGCTCGGCACCGAGGTTGCCGACCTCGGCGGCTTGCACGTGATCTGTACCGAGTTTCACGAGGCGTGCCGCATTGACCGGCAGCTGTACGGACGCTGCGCGCGGCAGGGCGATCCGGGAAGCTTCGAAACTGTGGCCTCGCTCGAGGACGACCTGGCAACCCAACACGACTCCGCGTTGGCGAATGTGCTGCGATCCTCGGCGGGCATGAACGGCGGTGGCCACCCATGGCTGCGCCGCGTGATGATGCGATACTGGCAACGAACGGTCGAGGCGCGCCACACGCGGACGCGCCGGCAACTCGTGAAGATGGACGAGCAGCTCGGCAAGGCTCTCGCCTTCACGGGACAGATGGAGTAACGGCAACGATGAAGCCACGAAGTCGATGCGGCCTCGCTGTGGCGGCGCTGCTCGCCATCGCGCCCGTAACTACGGCCGCCGCGCAACAGAGCGCTGCCGGGTCCGACCCCCGCCAGGTGGTGCTCGACGCTGTCATCATGCCGTCGGAGGTGATCGAGATCAGCGGCGGCGTGCTGACCGGCGTGTTGGAGCGAATCCACGTCGAGCGCGGCGACTTCGTGGTAGAGGGCCAGTTGCTGGCCGTTATCGATTCCCGTCTCGAGCAAGCAATGGTAGACCTGGCCCAGGCGCGCGTCGACCTCGTCGCCGCGCTGGAGGCAAGTCGCTCAGCGCGCGACTATTTCGCCAATGCTATGGAACGGGCCAACCGGCTTTATGACGAACAGATCATCTCGATCGATTTGAGAGAGCAGGCTCAAGAAGAAGCGCTGCTGGCGGAGAGCCGCTATCAGGTGGAGGTCGAGGCTCACGCGATTGCCGAGCTGGAGTTGCAGCGCGCCATCGTGGCGCTGGAAATGCGCAAGCTGACGAGCCCGGTGACAGGGATGGTCACGGAGCGGCTCATTCCCCAGGGCGAATTCGTCGGTCAAGCGACGCTGCTGACAATCGCGAAGCTCGATCCCCTGTTTGTGGAAGTTGTCGTGCCGGCAGTGCTGTACGGGTCGATTCAGGTCGGCATGGCGGCTGTGGTGATCCCGGGCGAGCCCATCGGCGGCAGCCATCCGGCGGTCGTAACGGTAGTCGACAACGTTCTCGACGCCGCGAGCAACACGTTCGGCGTACGCTTGGAGCTGCCGAATCCGGGATACGCCCTACCGGCGGGATTGCGCGGCCAGGTCTCATTCACTCTGCGATCTTCGACGACGCGCTGACGGCCTCCGCGCTGCTGCTTCGACTCAGTCGTGTTCGGGCTTCGAGAACCGTAGGTACAGGTACTCGAGATGGCCTTCGTAATGCAGCCACTTCAGCATCATCGCGGCGCGTTCCGTCGGATCGACAGGGTCGGGTCGTTCATCGGCGCTGGAAGAAACCGTGAATCGATGGCTCGGAAGCGTGCTCGAGGTGGCGTCGTGTGCCTGATCGCAGCGCAGGCCGGCGTCGTTGGCAAGCTCACGATGGTCGCCGTCATCCGCCCATAGGTCGGGCCACGGCCCGAAGCCGGTTGGCAGCACCGCTTCGACTGAGGATCCGGGGCCGTCGAGGCGACGTGCGGACGCGGTCAATACGATATCGGAAGCTACCAACGTTCCCCCAGGGTGCAATACACGGGCCGCCTCCTGGAAGAAGCGCCGCCGCGAGGCGAAATGAAACATCGCCTCGATGCACAGGATCCGGTCGAAGGTGCGGTCGGGGAAGGGAAGCTCGCAAGCATCCGCCGGTTTCCACTCGATCACGTTGCCGTTCCCAGCCTCGATCTCGCGGCAGATTTCGAGCTGGCGGGAATCGATGTTGACCCCGACGAGCCGCATGTCCTGGTGCCGCTCGTTGATGCTCGCGATGGTCCCACCGAAGCCGCATCCCACGTCCAGCACAGCTTGCCGATCTTCCAGCCCGGCCATCTCCAGTAGCGTTTCGTTCAGCTTCTGTTGGGCGCGCTCAAACTCCCCGTCAACCGGCGCCCGACCGGACGGCGGCGGCTCGTCCCAATGACCGAGATGAACAAACCGCCCTACTGCCCCGCGGTGGAACGCGTCGATGAGGTCGTCGAAATAGGGGGGTACGGCGGGCTGCATCCTCAGCCCCAACAGTACATGGCGTCCCGGTCCTTGCTCAGGGCCATGAAGCTACACAGCGTCCAGCGCGGACGTGCACCAACGACCGGCGTGACGCGGTGCAGGTAGCGACCGGAGTCGACGACGATGACGCTGCCGGGAGGGATGCGGAAACGAACCGAGTCGATGTTGCTGATATCGACCTCGATGGGGCCGCTGACCTCGAACGAGCCCGAGGTGTCCTGGCGAAAGTCGTAGATCTCGAGGGCACCGCCGTCCTCGGCCTCCGCCACACTCGCGACGAACGACAGGATCGGAGCTTCGACGATGCTTCGCAGGTGCCGGTACGAGCGCCGCAGGGCGAACTCGTTATCGACGTGGGGCGGAATGTACCCACCTTCCATGTGGCAACGAAACGTGGTCAGCATGTAGCGCTGGCCCGGCTGCGGGCCGGGCGGGGCATGGAAGCGCCGGCCTCCCCATCCAGCTGCGCGAGGAGATCCGCGAGATAGGCGCTGACGTTGAGCTCGGGGGGGAACAGGGTGTCGAGCTGTTCGTTGAACAGCGCGGCCTCCTGGAAGTAGCCGAGCAGCTCGGGATGGGCAAGGTTGAGGTTTCTGCCGTAGAACCAGGAGTGGAACTCCTCCGGGAACGAGGTCTTCAGAAACGGCGGATCGTGACGCTCGAGGCGCTTGCTCACCTCACTCAGCAGCTCAGGGGCGTACACGCCATGCAGCATCACGCCGTGGATCTCGCTGCGGCGGAGCTGATCGAAGGCTTCCGGGTGGTCCACGGCTTCCGTGGCATCGATCTCGAGAAGCTTGAAGAAGCCGCCCACCGTCCTGAATCCACCGCCGCGACCCTGCTCAGTCATCGCTGCTCATTTCCGTTTCAGAATACACGGGGCGTCGGGTCCGGCGCGGAGAACACCCAGAAGTAGTCGCCCGCGTCGCCGTCCTCGATCGCGGCTCGCTCGGTCATGAAATCAACTTCTCGTTGCAGGTCCTCGCGCGCCCAGCCCAGACACGAGCGCATCTTCAGCGAGATGGGATCGAAATCCAGAAGGTCACTTTTCGGGGCCCGCACCATCAGGGCCGACGGGAGGACGACACAGTGGTACACGCGCAGCGCGACCGGCAGACTTCGGGCACGCTCGAAGCTCTTGCGGAAGTTCTCCGGACTGTCGCCGGGCAATCCCAGGATGATCTCGACCGCCACCGTCGCCACGGACATGAGCTCCTCGAGCGTCTGGGCGAAGCGCGCCTCGTCGTACGAGCGCTCCACGTGGCTGAGCACGTCGTGATCGAACGATTGCAGGCCCATGCCCACGAGCGGGCGGCCGACCGATCCGAGAAACCCAATGTGCTCGTCGGTGACCTTCGCCGGGTAGACCTCGCAGATCAGGTAGCGGTCCCGATAGAAGCCGCTCTGCTCGGCAGCCATCCGTAGGTTGCGGAACGCATGGTGATTCAGGTTGAGCCCGGCATCGACCAGGAGTGTGCCGGTTACCTGGTTGTCCGCCATGGCGGCGAACTCGTCGACCAAAGCGTCGACGTTCCAGGCGCGTTTCGGCGACTCGAGGGTCCCCCACTCGCAGAACGAGCAGGTGAAGGGGCAGCCCCTGTAGGTCTGCAAGACGCCGATGTCGCCGTCCGGTACCAGGCCCATCTGGTAGGGAGAAGGTAAACCGTTGAGGTCCGAGAGCGGCCGGGGCGTGGTCTCTACCCAGCCGTCGTGCGCCGGCAAGGCGAGCCCCGCCACCTCGGCGAGCTCCGCGCGGCTGCGGTCGCGCAGCTTCACGATCGCCACAAATGTATCCTCGCCCTCGTTGATCACCAGCGCGTCGATCCATTCCCGGGAGCCGACGAAGGGCCCGAGGCTCAGCATGCTGGGCCGCGCAGAAGGTCCTCCGAAGACGATCGTACGGCGCGGGTCGTCCGCCTTGACGCGCCGCGCCACCTCGACGAAGAACGAAAACGACCACAAATAGGCGGAAAACCCGAGCACGTCGGGATCGAATTCGAGGAGATCGGCAACCAACGCGTCCGGCGCCATGTGCCCGAGGTCCCACACCTTCAGCTCGAGGCCCTCGAGCTCGGAGGCCCGCAGCGAGGCCTCGACCATGCGCATGCCGTGATTCGAGATGAACTGCGGGGGCATAGCCGCGTCGCGCAGCGGATAGCAGGCGAGCAGCGCCACGCGGCGGCCGCTGCGCCGGTTTTGTGAGACAACTCTCATTCCGCGACGTTCCTTCCGGCTGCGCCACTGCCCATCACGCTGCGGCAGCGTTCCGCCGCTAGGCGTCGGCAGGGAAGTGCCACCAGAACTCCCCGGCGGTGCCGCCGACGGAAGACGCCAGGTCACTGAGGTAGCCGCGCATGTCCTCCAGGTCGTCGTAGCTCCAACCCGCGCAGGAGGTCATCTCCAAAGTGCGCGGGTCGAACTAGACGTCCCACTCCGGCTGGCTGCGCGTCAGCAGGGCATCGGGAAGAACGAGGCAATGATAGGCGCGCACCGCAGCGGGGAACGACAGTGCGTACTCGAGGGTTCGGCGAAAACCGTCCGGGCTGTCGGTGGGCAGGCCGAAGATGATATGAGTCTCGACGTTCGAGATCGGCGCCAGCTGATTTACGACAATCTCGAAGCGGTCACGCTTGAAAGGGCGCTGCAGGGCCCTGAGCACCTCGTCGTCGAGCGACTGGAGCCCTATGCCCAGTAGGCGGACCGGCCGACCGCGCCGAGAAACTCCATCTGTTCATCCTTCATGAGCGAGGGATAGACCTCACACCAAAACCCGGCCGTCTTGAGGAACTCGACCTGACGCTCGGCGGCCGCCAGATTCTTGAAGGCCTTGGCGTTGAGGTTGAGCCCGGCATCGACGAGGAACACCGCGGGAACATCGGCTGCTGCGTAGGCGGCGAGCTCGGCGGCGATATAGTCCTGCGAAAAAACCGTGCCCGGATTGTCGGCCCTGCCCCATTCGCAGAACGCACACGACATGGGGCAGCCCCGATAGGTTTCGAGGTACGCCACCGAGTGGTCCGGCATCAGGCCAAGCTGGAAGGGTGAGGCGATCTGATCGAGGTTCGCGATCGGTGTGCGGGGCCCGGTGTTTTCCCAGCCGTCTGCGGTCGGCAAGTCCAGGCCGCCAACCGAGCTCAAAACGGAGCGGTTCAGCTCCGGTTGCCGGGCGACCTCGCAAAAGGTCAGCTCGCCCTCTGATTCGACGACCGCATCGAGATAGGAAACCGGGCTTGCGTACGGCGGCAGGTCGAAGAGCGCCGTCCGGACGGAGGGGCCGCCGAAGACGATTGTGGAATCGGGGCAGCGCTGTTTAACCCGGCGTGCTACATCCGTCAGCAGGAGCGACGACCAGATGTAGATCGAAAAGCCTATGAGATCGGCCTCGAAATTGACGATGGCGTCGACGTAGCCTTCTATGTCGTTCCTTCTGAGGTCGATGAAGGCGAACTCGGCATCTTGCAACTCGGGATCGGCAGCCACCGCGGCCAGGATGCGCTTGACGCCATAGCTCGGCATTTCCATGTTGCCGGTTTCGTTGGCGTCGGTCACCGGCGTCATGCACACCAGGGCAATCCGTCGCGCGCCGTTGCTCGTCGGTCGCATCAGCTGAAGGTACAGGACCCGCTCGCCGTCTTGGCTGAGCGTAAAGAACCCGCCAATGGTCCAACGCTCGGACCCGGGGCCGACGGGGAGGATCTCGTGGACACGCCCCTTACCGAAAATCACCATCTCGCCGGCGCGGGGCGTGTAGCTGTAGGCTGCGCACTCTCGCGTGATGACGGATGGGTCGCAGCGACCGTCGATCAACTGGCGCTCTTGAATCGTGTCCCAGGTCAGGTCGTAGAGCACCAGCTTGCCGCCTGTTTGCGCCGGGGCGAGCGCCATGTAGAAGCTCGAAACGTGCGGAACGGCCACTTCATGGATGCGCCGTTTGGCCGGTTCGACGAGCTTTTGGTCCTCGCAGTGCATCCAGATGAAACCGCCGGGGCGCAGATTGCGGATCGACACGGCGAGGTAGTCACGATCGTCGGCGCTGCGCAGAACCTCCAGCTTGCGCCCCGTAGCCATCGGCTCCACAACCTCGACCATGCGCTCTTCGAAGTCCGCACTCGGCGAAAACAAGGCGCGGCAGTTTTCCCGAAAAGGCCCGGCCTGCTCGAGATAACCCTCCACGTCAGTGCCGACGAGATCCAGGACGTAGCCAAATAGCCGACCGGCGCCGTCCGGCGGTAATTCCACCATCGGAAAGGGTGTTTCTCCCGCCTCGAGACGCTGCACGATCGGGGCGAGCTCGGCCGGCTCATAGAGGCCGCTGATTATGATCAGGTCGACGTCGCCGTCGTGCGCACGTGGCAACAGGTCCGGGTAGCCGGCGACGGCGGCGGCGTCCAGGCGGACAATGTGCAGAGGCGAGTCTTCGACGTTGACTGTGGAGGGCTGCGTCTCCATGGGGCTCGAGCGTCGCCAGCACTATGCGCTGGGAATCGGTCGGTAGCGTGAACAGAGCCTACACTGGCATCCTGTGGAGGAGCAATTGAGGGCACTATCAAGTCAACGAAGCTGTGACCGTACCTTTGCGAGCCTCCCAATTTTCAACGGATCACGTGCCATTCGGTCTCGCGGCCGCCGGGAAACACCATGCCATCCGGGGTGAAGGTCATGCCCGTTTCCGAGAAGAAGACAACTCGCTGGCCATCCCACTCGGGCACCTCGTATTCGACGTCCATCTCGAGGGCGAACAGCGTCTTGTAGCGCAACGGGCTGCCGCCACCGCCTCTGCCACGCCCCGAGCTCAAACCGGACCCAGCCGAGTGCACCTCATCGGAGAAGAACCGGCCGAGAATCCCGTAGCGCATGAAGTAGTACGCGAGGGAGTGGGCGTAGAGTTTGGCCTGGATGCCTTCTTCTCGGGCTCTCTCGACCGCCGCGATGCCGATCTCGTTGCCGCCCCGGCCCAGGCGCATCTCCTCGCCGAGCAAGTCCTGGAAGCGGACGATGTGCCGCCGAGCTTCCTGGATTCCCTCGGGAGGCTCATCTTCGCCCTCTTTGAGGACGTAGGCGGCCTGCTGCGTGTCGGTGTACAGACCCAGATACATGATGCCGGTGTCACAGAAGATGAGGTCTCCCCGTCGGATAATGAGATTGAGCCCGACCCTGGGTGACGGGTCGTCCACGAAGCGTTCGTCGAAGACCCTGAAGTACTCGTCGTCGTCGCTGTACTTGGCGCGCTCGGCCTTGCTCCTCTGCACCGTGATCGTGGGATGGTCGACGGTTCCCAGCCCCAGGTCTGCATAGCGCTGCCGGATCCACCAGTTCACGTCGTCGGTGGTCGTGACGTCGGGGACGATCACCTTGTTGGAGAACGCCTCGGCGATGATCTCGTGGGCCAACCGGAGAACGTGCTTGAAGACGCTCTGTTCCCTGGCGGTGCGGGTTCCCAGCCAGTGATTGGCGAGTGTTGCCGCCGGGACGACCCGGGAAGCAAGCTCCTCGCCGAGCCGTTCCGTTGTCTCTGCGAGCTCTGCCTCCGAGGCGACGCGGCGATTCCGGCGGCTGCGGCCGCCGCCAATGGCGATTCGCCCAGGGTTTCGGGCGCTGACGATTGCCGCGAGCTCGTCGCTTTCCGCCGTCGAGCGCTCGATGCCCGCCCCGTCGCCTCTGTCGAAGAAGACCAGGTGGGCCGGGGTCTCCAGCACGGCGCCGTCCGCTTCCGATTCCAGCAGCGAGACGTAGAGGGCACCGTCGCCCTCGCTGACGATCCACATGTCGATCCCGTTCTCGCGCATCACCTGCGGCAGGATCGTTTCTTGCTTCTCCTTCAGCAGCGCGTTCATCAGAAGCGCCTGCTGACGCCTCGGCAAGACGCTCTGGGCGTCGTCGACCAGGACGATCCCGGTGTTCTGGGCAAGCGCCGGACCGCATAAGGCCACTACGAGTGCCGCTGCTATGAGTCGGAAGTGCATGATCGTCTCTCCTCGTGCGTCACGATCTCGGGGAACGGTTATACGGGATGGTCGGTCCAGCGGTCGCGAGTCTGCGATCGGTGAACAATTAATGAACAAGAATGAGCTCCGCTTGCGGTGGAGCCAAATACTCGACTCCACTTTCGGTGGCAATCACCGGCTCGTGATCCCAAAAGAGCAAATATTGGTCTTCGCCTGCGTTGGAAGTAGGCGACGGCACGTAAAAAAAGTATTCCAAGACAAAGTGGTGATTGGGTGGGAGGGGCATGTCTCTCGTCCAATCCGGACCATAAGAACCGATCCTGGGGCCGAGATAGTTCTCGTTCGGCCTCGCATGCGCTCCTTTCATCATGCCGTGCGCGTCGACGCTAAGGTGCGTTTTTTCAGGATCGAATCCAGCTGAGTAGACAGAGAAGTTGTTCTTCGCCTGAACCATGTGCAGTTGGGGGCCCCGGAGAATAATCCCTTCTTCCTCGAATCTCCGTGTGTAGTCTTCGATTATCGCGCGGGGCGTAAGTCCCGCCCGTATGGTCTCTGCCAGAATCCGGTCGATCTTCAGATAATCGGCCCAGATTCTTTGGATTTCCGGAGGCGGTTCAGCCTCTCCCTCACGAAGCACATAGGCGTACATTCCCGCGCTTGGCGATGCCAGGATGTCGCCTCTTTGGACCACACTGTTTTCCCAGCCGGCGCTCCTCCCCCTTTGTGAGAGTCCTGGGCTCATCCGCCGGAAGACGGTTACTCCCGCCCCGCGAGTGCTGGTTACCCCCGGCACGACCTCGGCAAAAGCCCGCGTCGCACGTTCCACACTGTCCTGCTGAATTCTCTTGAGCAGTTCTATCTCGCTCGGCACCTTTCCTATGGTGTAGTCCATCATCACGTATTCCGACGAGACCAGCCTGTCGGCATATTTGTCACCGAGCTCTTCGGTCAACAGGAAGTAGTCCGTATACGAGAGGCCGTCTCTTGCACCTCCGAAGTCCGTGTACGTGGCCCACTGTGCCAGATCACGCTTGAAATTGACCGCAATGACTCGGGGATCGCGTTCGGCAACAAATGCGCGGAGGCCCTTGAATCGGTAGTCATATTCAGTCATCGGGCTGCCGAGCGGTTCTTGCACGAAAACCGGCTCGCCGATGATGTCGTAGGCTCCGAGCTCTTCGATCGGGTCCTCATAAACCGAGGCTTCCGTCTGGCGCTGGGCACCTCCCCAACGACGCCCGAGAATCGCCCGTTCAATCCTGTCATCTCCACGGTCCGTGAAGATGAAAACGCCGGAGGTACTGCCCAACTCTTCTGCACCAAAGGCATCGGGAATGGCTATTCTCATCACATGGATCCACATGTCGATGCCGCGCTCCCGCATGGCTTGCGGAAGAACGAGATCGAACTTGTCCCGACGAATCTGATTGTTCTCTTCGACATATGGTGAAGGTCTAGCGCCCCGTTGCTGAGCCTGTGCCGTGGGTGGAACCTGCGCCAAAAGGCCGGCCAACAGAAACAGGAACACAAAGCCGAACGAAGTCGTCCGCGTTCCCCTCAAGACTTCCCGTTTCTCATTCATACTTACCTCCTTTAAGAAGGATCGACGCTCGTCGTCATCTGCGCTTCGGCGCTTCTGCTACTCGTGCTCGTACAGCCATGTTCGGCGGTGCGGAGCAGACCCGCCGTAGCTGCAACTTGAGAAGTGCGTCTTGCCATGGTGAGCGTAATGTATATTGCACGTTCGAGCCGCCAAGGAGATCGCGGACGATGACGTCGTCGAGGCAAACGTGAACGAGTTTCGAAGTCGCTTGGAGAGGTTGGAGCTGGTCCGCCGGGAGAAGTTCGACATCTCCCTGCCCCGAGCCCTGCGTGACAACGGCGTCGACATGTGGATCCACGTCATGAAGCACGGCAATCCCGACGCCCTTGCGAAGGATCTCGCCGCCGGTGTAGACATCCTGGCGCCGCACCCGTCCGCCGGCAGCAGCTGCTACTTCATCTTTACCGACCGCGCCGGCGACAGGATCGAGCGCGCCATCCTCGGCGGCGAGGTCCTTCGCGGATCAGGCGGCTACGACCTGTTCGGCGACGAGGAAGAGCTGCGCGCGTTCGTCGAGGAGCGCGATCCGCAGACCATCGCGGTCAACATGTCCCAACGCATCGCGGTGGGAGACGGCCTCTCCCACAGCGGCTACTCCAGGCTGGTCGAGGCGCTTGGTGAGAAGTATGCCGCCCGGCTGATCTCGGCCGAGCAAGTGATCACCGACTTTCGCGATCAACGTGTCGTCGCAGAAATCGTCGAGTACGGTCGGCTGGGCGAGATCACGCGGCGACTAATCGAGCGCGTACTGTCCAACGAAGTCATCACCCCGGGCCGCACGACCCGGGAGGAAGTGGCCTGGTGGAGCAAGGACGAGCTGCTGGGCCTCGGCGTCGAGCCCATCTTCACCAAGCTCTTCATGCCGGCGATTCTGTACTCCGCTGAGGCCGAGCCGGCCGAGTACGAATCACCTGACTACGTCTTCCAGCGCGGCGATCTGTTCCAGTTCGACTTCGGCTTCGAGCTCATGAATCACGGCTCAGACATCAAGCGCACCGCCTACGTGCTGCCGGAAGGCCAGATCGCGGTACCCGCCGGCCTGCAACACGCCTGGGACGAGGGTTTGCGAGCGCGCCAGGTACTGCGCGACAGCATCGAGGTAGGCCGGACCACCGGTGAGACCTTGGAGATCATCGGCAAGAATTTCGAGGACGCCGGGTTCGTTTTCGTGAACCTGACCGGCGATCCTGCCTTCAGCGGGGGTTGGGACGAGGTCTGGTCCGCGGCCCTGGAAGCGCGGGGGTTCGGACCCGACGAGGAGCACAAGACGCAGATCTCGACCGACTGCCACTGCGTCGGTAACACGGGCGACAGCGAGGTCGAGGCGGGTCCGTGCATCAGCGGTTTCCGCCCCGCCGTTCATCATCTCGTCCTCAAGCCCAACCACATCTTTGCGTTCGAGCTGTTCGCCAACACCGCGATACCGGAGTGGGACGGAACCCGCGTCCGGCTCGGCATCGAGGACAACGCCATCCTCACCGAAGAGGGCGTACAGTATTTCTATCCGCCGAACGAGCGGATTCTCCTCATCCACTAGTTTCGGCCGGCCGACCCGGCAGGTCATGTCTTCGGGGATGGGTGTGGGTGTCAGCCAGGGTTCAGCCGCGCTTCATCGGGTCACCGTACAACCCCAACCGCGGTGGCTAACAGGAAACGCAGTTGTGGTTGTTGATGGCGCCGAGGCTCTCGAGGAGCGCGATGGTGGCCGGGAACGGTTGGATACGCTGCACCGGGCCGTTCGCCATGTCGACCGTCGTCTGGCCGCGGCGGCTCACGAACGTGACATCGGCGCCCTTGTCGACCAGATACTCGATCAGCTCGTTGTCGCCGCGCGAGGCCGCATGATGCAGCGGGCTGTAGCCGTTGGCATCACGTGCGTTGACGTCGGCGCCGTGCTCCTCGACCAGGTACTTCACCGCCGGCAGCCAGGCGTCGGGCACGTGGCGGTGTGAGTTGCCGGCGAAGCCCTGCCCATAGCCAACGCCGGAAGCGGCGTGGATCGGGTACACGGCGGGGGCACCGACCGGTACCGGCGGCAACCCGGAGGGATCTTCCTGTGGTCCACGTCGGCCGCCGCGCCCCGGCATCTTCTTGGTCGGGGTATTCGGATCGGCGACGTATTCCACCAGCAAACGCATGGCGGCCACATCAAGCGCGAAGGCGGCGCGCCAGAACGGCGTGGCGCCAGCGCGATCGACCCGCAGCAGGTCGTTGTTGTAGGTGGTGAACCACAGCGTCTTTTCCAGGCGCGCGTTCGGATCGGCGCCTGATTCGAGCAGCGCCCGCATCAGCTCGAGGTATGTCGCCTGCTGCTGCATGTAATCGGTGGGCTGCGGGTGGCGTGACTTCGGCACCCAGTGCATGTTGAGCACCGCGTACAACGGCGTGCCGCCCGCATAGCTGGCGGCCGTGGGATCGGCCCCGTGCTCGAGCAGCCAGAGCGCCAGATCGAAGTGCCCGTTGATCGACGCCATCAGCAACGGGCTGGTGCGGTCGGCGGCGCTTACCCGGTTGATATCGGCTCCCCCGTCGAGCAGGACCGCAACGACCTCGGCGTTGCCCTCGCGGGCGGCCAGTAGAAGCGCGGTGAGCCCACCGTGGCTGCCCACCAGATCGGCGTACGACAGCGGGTCGATTTCGGTGGTTCCGAGCAGTCTTTCCTGCGGCGCCACGCCGGTCGGTATCTGCGGCTCGGGAGGATCCTGACGGCCGGCTTGTTGCCCCGCCCCACGTTCCGCAACCACCCCCCGGGCTCCCCGCCCCCGCCCCGGCTCGTTCGGCCTGGCGGGGTCGATCGACGGCGATTGCGTCGGCTCGGGCCGGCCGCGACGTCGTGACGACAAGCGGTCTTCCTGTTCGCGCGCCGCGATGTCGATCACGTGAGCGGCAATCGTGGCGTCGGCGCCCGCCGCCAGCAGTGCCTCGATCGCGTCGACGCGGTTGCCCGCGGCCGCGAACATCAGCGGTGTCTGACCCCATTGCGACTCGCGCGCGTTCACGTCGGCGCCATGATCGAGCAACGCCGCGATCGCCGCGGCGCTTCCCCCCACGGCGGCGAAATGCAGGGGCGTTGCGGCGCCGGTGGTGGTTGCCGCGTTGGCGTTACTGCCGGCTTCCAGCAGCGTTGCCACCACACCGTCGTGCCCGGCCTTGCTGGCCAGGTGCAATGCCGTGTAATCGCCGATTCGGGTGACCGCCTCGAGGTGGGCGCCGGCGTAGATCAGGATCTGCGCCATCTCGGCAACGCCGTTTACCGCCGCCCAGTGCAGACCAGTCATGCCGTCGCCCTGCGCGGCGTTCACATCGGCGCCGTTCTGCAGGAGAGAACGAAGCGCCGCGGTATCGCCGCGCATCGCCGCGTCGGCGACCGCTGCGGAGCCGCCGAGGTGCTGCGTGGCTCCGGCGGTGGCAACCAGCATTACCGCCAAGGTCACGAAAACGAGTAGTCGCTTGCTCATTGTTCGCGGCTCAGGCGGAGAGCGAGAGCGTTCCGCTGCTGTCGCCGAAGCTCTCCAGGTCGTCGAGCCCGAGCTTGTGCAGCAGGGTCAACATGGCGTTGGCCATGGGTGTGCCGTCGTCCGCCTTCAAATGGAGGTTGCCGTCGAGCCGACCGTTGGCGCCACCGACGACGAACAGCGGGCACCGCTTGTGGTTGTGGATGTTCGGGTCACCCATTGGCGAGCCGTACATCACCATCGTCTTGTCGAGCAGGTGGGTGTCGCCTTCCATGGTGTCTTGCAGCTTTTGCAGCAAGTACGGCACCTGGCCGACGTGATACCGGTTCATCTCGGCGAACTGCGCCACGTTGCTCTCGCGGTTGCCGTGGTGCGATGCCGGATGAAACGGCCGGTCGATGCCGCTCTCCGGAAACATCCGGGCCGAACCGTCGCGTCCCAGCTTGAAGGCGAACACACGCGTCGTGTCCGCCTGGAAAGCCAGCACCTGCAGGTCGAACATGAGCTGCACGTGCTCGTTGAACGAATCGGGCACACCAGCGGGAGCCTCCGGCAGCTCGCGGACCTCGCCGCTGAGGTTGCGCTCTTCGATGCGCTGGATGCGACGCTCGATCTCGCGAATGTTCTCCAGATAGCGCTCCATCCGCCGCCGGTCCTCGGGCTTGAGGCCGCGTTGCAGCTCCGCCACCTCGCCGGTAATCCAGTCGAGGATGCTGCTGGAGGTGCGCCGTCGCTCCGCCCTGCCCTCGGGCGTGCCGCCGGCGCCGAACAGCTGGTCGAAGGCGACGCGCGGGTCGCGGATCATCGGCAACGGCTCGGTGGGCGAGGCCCAGCTCACCGTATCGGTGTAAGCGCAGGCGTACCCGTAGGCGCAGCCGCCGGCCAGATCGACGTTCTCGATACACAGCTGCATCGACGGTATCGGCGTTTCCTGGCCGAAGCGCTGGGCGAACAGCTGGTCCAGCGAGGGACCAGCCTGAACGTCGGAGCTCTCCGTTTGTTTCGGGTGCGATTGAGTGAGAAACGTAGCGCTCGACCGATAGTGGTCGCCGCCGATCTCGGTGGGAATGCGCGCCTCGGCGGCGGCAACGTCGGTGTTGCTGATGATCGTGAGGTAGTTGCGGAAGGGCTCGAGGGGGCTCAGGGCGCTGGGCGTGAGATCGAAGTCCGAGCCCACCGCCGCCGGCGCCCAGAAGTTCTGGCTGGCGCCATAGGCGTTGCTGCCGGCAGCGCCGTGCACCATTTCGATACACACCAGGCGCGTCGGATCGGCGGCCGCCTGGCGGGCGCCGAGGCCCACCGGCACCATGGCGTCGAGAAACGGCAGCGCCACGGTGGCGCCCATGCCCCTGATGAAGGTCCGTCGGGGAATATGCTTGCCGGTGATGAATTCCATCGCTTCTCGCTCCTCGATCAGCCTGAGATTACAACATCGTCGTCAACGATTACCGGGGTCGGGCAATTCCGTGGGCTCCACCCTCCCCATCTGAAACGCATCGCTTTTCACCACGCCGAGAATCAACGTCGACATCCGGTGGTCGTTGGCCGCCGCCGCCGCGGTGATGCTCCGGATCGTCGGCATATCGTAGTACTCGACCCGGCGCCCCAGCGCGTAGGCCATGAGGTTTTCGGTGAACGTGCGCAAGAAAGCCTCTTGCCGGCCGAGGAGTGCGTCCCGCAGATCGGCGACCCCGTTCAGCACGGTACCGTCGTAGAGCTCTCCCGAAGCCGCAATCGGCACGCCGTTGTCGCGGATCCGCCACGCCCCTGTGGCGTCGTAGTTTTCCAGCGCCAGGCCGATCGGGTCGATCACCCGGTGACACGACTGGCAGGCGGGGTCGGCGCGATGCTGCTCCATGCGCTCGCGCACCGACAGCAAACGCCCCTCTTCCGCAGCCTCGGTTTCCTCCAGGTCGGGCACAGCGGCCGGCGGCGGCGGCGGCGGGCTGCCGAGAAAAACCTCCATCACCCACTTGCCGCGGTTCACCGGCGAGGTGCGGGCGGCGTGTGACGTTTGCGTGAGAATGCTGGCGTGCCCGAGCAGGCCGCGGCGCTCGTCGGGCAGGCTGACCCGCCGAAACGACGGGCCGGCGACCCCGAGAATGCCGTAGTGGCGGGCCAGTCGCTCGTCGGCGAACGTGTAGTCGGCGGTGAGCAGCTCCAGCACGCTGCGATCCTCGCGCACCAGGTTGTCGAAAAACAGCTCGGTTTCGCGCCGCATCGAGGCACGCAGCCCCTCGTTGAAGTCGGGATAGAAGCGCACGTCGGGATGGATGTGGTCGAGATCCTGGAGGCGCAGCCATTGCCCGGCGAATCGCGTCGCCAGCGCCTCGGAGCGCCGGTCGGCGAGCATGCGCTCGACTTGCCGTTGCAGCTCCGCCGGATCCGACAGCCGGCCCGCGGCCGCAACACCGACGAGCTCGTCGTCGGGAACACTGCCCCACAGGAAAAACGACAGCCGCGACGCCAGGTCGATGTCGTGGATCCGGTAGTTGCGGCCCGCTGTGAACGAGGCGGGCGGCTCCTCGATGCGAAATACGAAGTGCGGGCTGGCCAGAATGGCCTCGAGCGCCGTGCGCACACCGATCTCGAAACCGGCTTCGGAGGCGCCAGCACTATAGAAGGACATCAGGGCGCCGACGTCGGCGGCGGTCAGCGGCCGCCGGTAGGCCACCGCGGCGAGTCGGGAAACAATGCGCTCGGCGCAGGGCAGCTCCTCGGCGGCCGACGTCGGACGGCAGGTGAAGATCTGCCGCCGGCTCGGTGTTTCGGACAGCCCGGTAATGTCGTACGGCCCGCTGATCACCAGGTCGCGCAAGTGCGGCATGCTGGTAATGCCGTAGGCACCGGCCACGCTGGTGCTCGCCAGCGACCAGTCGTGCGGCGAGATCAAGTCTTGCAGCGGCCCTTCGAAGCGCCGGATAAACGCCGCCGAAACGCGCTGCGGTCCGGAGCGCACGGCAATCGGCTCGGTTTGTAGATTCACGCCGTTGGGATCGGAGGCGTGCATCCAGCGACCGAGCTCCAGCAGCGCCACACGCTCGCCGTTGATCGAGATCTCGAGTTTTTCTTCGCCCTCGGCGGTGTACAGAGCTCCTCGGCCGTTGCCGAACAGCGCCCCGGTGGTTTCGTGGTGGAAGGAAACCTTGAATACATAGTCGCCGTCGGCGGGAAAGTTGTGCACCACCGACGTTCCGCCGCGGGTGCCGAAGGGAGCGCCTTCCACCTGGTCGCGCTGCGACTCCCAGCGCGACACCTTGAAGGTAGCCTCGCTTGCCGTCGCTTCCGCATCGCCGACGGCCAGGCGGCTGACCTCGCCGGCGGCGCGCAGGTAGGCGTCCATGAGCGTCGGCGAGAGCAGTTGCACGTCGGCGATGTTGTCGAAGTTGGCGCTCTTGGTATCGAGCGGCAGGTAGTTGCCGGCGTCGATGTCGAGCACCAGCAAGTCGCGAATGGCACGCGAATACTCGGCGCGATTGAGGCGCTGGAAGCTACGGTCGCCGGGGTTCGGATCGGCGGCGGCGGCGCTGTCGATCGTTGTTTCGAGCGCCGCGATCAAGCTCGCATATGTAGCCGCGTCGGGCCGCTGCGCTGTGGAGGGCGGCATCATTCCGGTGCGCAGCTTGCGGATCATTCGCTCGGCCACCTCGGCGTTGTCGGCAGCGCGGGCCACGTCGAACGATTCGAAGCTGAGCCCCGCGGTGAGATCCTGGTCGTTATGGCAACGAAAGCAGTACCTGCCGAGGACGAGGTTTTGTTCCTGCAGCGAGAGCGCGAGCGCAGCGGGGGCGGCATTCATCGCAACCGAGCCGCTCGAGCCACGTTGCGCAAAGCCGGCGCTCGCCGCGAGCCCCACACAGATCACCCCGGTGATGAGCAACGCACGAGCGAGTTTCGTCATCGTGGCGCAAGTATACGGCCTAAGTCCGCAAACAGGCCAGCACTTCGCTGTTTCGTCAACCAGGTGTGTCTTTGCTCTTGCGGAACTGCGGCTGGCATAGCGGAACCGCGGCGGGCATAGGGGATGCCGCGGGCACTCTAGTCCAGCTCCCCGACGAAATCGGCTGGCGTCACAATGCGCACGCTTTCCAGAGCTCCGATCGCCAGCAGGTCGGCATCTCCTGTCACAAGCCTATCGGCGGAACCATCGACGGCGGCCTCGAGAAACATGTTGTCGTGTGGATCGCGACACCGGTGAATCTCGCTCGTCGGCTCGACGAGCTCGCAGCGGAGAGCAAGCAGGCGGAAGAAATTCTGAACGTCGCTTTCATCGATTCCGTATTTGCCCTGCAACCACGGGCGCGCCAGGATCGCCGCGAGCTCCTCGAGAATCGGCAGACTCACGACCGGCACGAATCGGCGGTCACGAAGCGCCCCCAGAATTTGCCCTGGCGCCCCACGCGCGCGGATCATCCCGCTCACGACAACGTTCGTGTCGATGACGGCGCGCATCAACTATGCGTCGTGTGCTTCCGCTTGGTCACGCGCCGCTTGGTCGCGCACCTCGTTGCGGGCGCGCCTCACGTCCTGCGCGACGTCCGGCTCCGACCTCCCTGCGTTGCGCTGGCGCATATTCTGAAGGAGCCGGTCGAACCGGAAGACGACTTCCTTTTCGTCCAGCCGCTCGAGCCGCTGATATTCGTCGTAGGGCAAAAGAACCGCCTCGGGGCGGCTGCCACGGGTCAACACATAGGGAACGCGGTTCTCACGCACCTCGTCGATAACGGCCTTGAAGCGCCGCTGCAGGTCGGTCACACCAATGATCTTTTGTGCCATAGATCATATTTTACTACATATTTTAATATGTATAGCAGTTGAGCGCCCCTCCGACAGGGGCTTCAGGCACGCAATTTCACAACTACCCACGAATCGGGGGCGCGATTCCGCGGAGCTAGCTGCCGATGGCCACCAGATGACGGTCGGTGCGCACGAAGATCCGTCCGCCGGCGATGGCCGGCGAGGCGATGACGCGCTCGTTCAGCGGGTTGCGGGACATGACGCGCGGAGAGCGACCGGGTTCCAGGACAACCGCCTCGCCGGTTTCGGAAAACAGGTAGACCTTGCCGTCGCCGGCGACCGGCGTTGCCGTGTACACGCCGCCTATGCGCTCCTGCCACAGCCGTTCACCGGTGGCCGGATCGACCACCGTGGCGATGCCGTTGCCGTTGGCCATGTAAATCAGCCCGTCGAAATACAGGATCGAGGCGATGTACGGGGCTCCGGTGGGGACGCGCCACAGCACCTCGGTGTCGTTGACGTCGCCCTCGCCGCCCAAACGGATCGCCATGTACGGTCCCGCCCGGTAACCGCGGCTGGTGTAGAGGATGCCGTCGGCGTAGGTCGGCACGGGGATCGGGAACTGATTCGGCTCCCCGGCATACCAGCGGAGCTCGCCGGTGCGCGGATCGAGCGACTCGAGCCGCTCGCTCGAATTGACGATGAGCTCGTCGCCGCGTGGCCCGGGCACCACAACCGGCGTGCTGTGCGAGTGCAGGCCGCGGGGCCCCGATCGAGCCGGCGCTGCTCGGCGCCGGTACGCTTGTCGAGCCACAACAGGTACGACTCGCGCGGGTGATCACACTGCAGGATCAGCGAGTCGCCGTACAGGGCGGGCGAACTGGCGGCGCCCCACTGCAAATCGAAGGGCGAGTACTCCTCGCCCAGGTGCCGCTGCCACAGCGGCTCGCCCTGCATGTCGAGGGCGACGATCTGCCCGGTGCCGAACCAGGCATAAACCCGCTCGCCATCGCTCACCGGGCTGGGGCTGGCGAGGTTGTGCTTGTCGTGCACCGGGTGCTGCGTATCCTCGGCCGCGAACTCGTACTCCCAAAGCAAGCTGCCGGCGGCGCGATCGAACGCCGCCACGGCGAACATCACGACAGGATCGGCGGCGGCGCGCGCGCCGCCGAGCGGCTGCTCGACTCCCTCATCGGCTCCGGGACCGCGCGCCAGCGCCGGGTGCATGCCGCGTTGCCGCACGCCCCTGCCGATCTGGTACGTCACGAAGACGCGATCGCCAACCACGATCGGCGACGACACGCCCAGGCCCCGCAGCTCCGCCTTCCAGGCGATGTTGTCGGTGTCGGCCCAGGTAGTCGGCAACGCCCCGCCCCGGGCTACCCCGGTGCCGTCGGGCCCGCGCCAGTGCGGCCAGTTGCCGGCTTCGCCGGCGTCGACGGCATCGGCAACACGCTGTTGCATCGTATCGGCGACACCCCGCGGCACCGAACCGACCGTAATGGACCCGCCCATCAAGAGCAGCACGACCAGACAAACGATGGCAGCCTTCTTCATCACGAAATCTCCGGTATCAGCCTATCTGCAGGTCTTCGCCGCCGGGACCACCGAGCGTCAGCAAGGTCACCACGGTGTGAGTCCGATACGGCGGGGAGCGCGCGCCGCCAGCCTAGCCAGAATCGGGCGGTTCGATCAATAGGCTGCTCAGGCCACCGGCGGGACATCTACCGCCAGGTATCAGCGCCTACCGATCGTCGAGCTTACCGCCCGCGATCACGCCGGCGATCACCGTTCCCGCCTCGCCGATGCTACCGAGCCGCTGGTTCAGGTCCTTTTGTAGTGCCTTCTCAAGAAACACGCCAATCGGTTCCGGCGTATCGGCGGGCAACCGGTCGAAGCGCGGCGCTGAGGGTGTCGGCGAGGGTTTCGCGATCGAAGGGGCTGCGGCCGCCCAGCATCTCGTAGAGCACGCAACCGAAGGCCCACACGTCGGTGCGCTTGTCGACGTCCTTGCCGCGAACTTGCTCGGGGCTCATGTACGGCCCGGTGCCCAGGAGCACGCCGGTGTCGGTGAGCATGGTGTGCTCGGCAGGTGCGCCGGCCTCGGCCGCCACCGGCTTGGCGAGGCCGAAGTCCAGCACCTTTACGCCGTGCGACGACAGGATCACGTTGGCCGGCTTGAGGTCGCGGTGCACGACGCCCGCCGCGTGAGCTGCCTGCAATGCCTTGGCGATCTGCAGCGTCACGTCGAGCGCTTCGTCCATGGGCAGCGACCCCTGGCGTAGCCAGTGCGACAGCGTGTGGCCGTCGGCCAGCTCCATGACGATGAACGGCTCGGCGTCGCCCAGCTGCAGGTCGTAGACGGCGGAGATGTTGGGGTGGTTCACGGCCGCCAGCATGCGCGCCTCGCGTTCGAAGCGCGCCAGTCGCTGAGCATCCTCACGAAATCCCTGAGGTAGCACCTTGAGGGCAACCGGCCGCTGCAGGTTCGTATCGAGCGCCCGATACACCGCCCCCATACCGCCGCTGGCGATGTGTTCCTCGATTCTGTACTGGCGCAGCTCGGTGCCGGAATCGAGAATACCGGGGCGCGCCGCGGTGGCCCGCCCGTCGGACGCCACGGTGTCGGCCTCCGAAAATGACGGCCCGGCTGCGGCGGCGTCGACGCCCAGGAACTTGTTCAGCTCGGTGAGCAGCTTGGTCCACGCCGGCTCATGTTCGGTGATCACATGGTTGCGGCTGTCGAGAGCCACGAGGCGTGCATCCGGGATTGAGGCGGCCAGCTCGCGCGCGCAATCGAACGGAACTGCCAGCTCACCCTGCGCGTGCAGCACCAGCGTCGGCACGCTCACCTGGGGCAGTAGGTCGCGGACGTCGAGGTGTCCGCTAGTGTTGAAGATCCGAAAGGCGTTCTCGGCCGGCGTGGCGATGCGCTGCAACTCGTTCCACGATTCTTGCACGTCGCGCGGCGCGTCCGGCAAGTACATCGATGTGAACGCCTGACGAAAAGCGGGGTTGTCTTTCCCCCACCCCGTCTTCGCCAAGATCAACATGGCCTCGCGCGCCTGGCGATCGGCCGCCGATCGAATAAGGGAGCCGGCAGCAAAACCGCCGTACAACGCCAACTTGTCGACTCGCCCCGGATTGCGCACCGTGTAGGCTACCGAAACTGGGCAGCCCTGCGAGATCCCCAAGAGCGCGAACTTCTCCAGGCCAACGGTCTCGACCACCGCTTCGAGGTCCTTGACGAACGCCTCAAACGAGATCTCGTCGACCTCCCAATCGGACATCCCGTTGCCCCGCGCGTCGTAGCGCACCAACGTGAAGTGGTTCGACAGCTCACTCACGAAGTGGCGCCACACCGGGCTTTCCCAGTCGAATTCGAGGTGACTGAGCCAGTTGGCGGCCTTCACCAGCGGCGGGCCGCTACCCGACGTGGCGTAGGCAATGTTGACGCCGTCGTCGGTGGTGCAGTAGCGGATTTCCTGGGTGATCTCCTTCACCTCAGCGGCTCATCGTCCCGTCGGCACCCGCTGCTTCAACTCCTCGAACCAGTTGAGGACGACAGAAAGGTGCGGCTGCTCTCCCTCATTTCCCTCCGCGGCAACGACATCGTTCTTCACGAACAGGAACCGTCCGGTGTCCGGATGCACGTCGTAGAGGTGCAGCCCCTGGCCCAGGATGCGGTACACCTGGACGCCGAACAGTGGCCGGCGCTCGACAACACTGACCTCCGGGGTGAAACGCAACGAAGCCGCCCACATCGAACTGTCGGAAAAATAGTAGATGCTGCCGCCATCGGGCGACCACCTCAGATCAAATGCTCCTACGGGGGATATCGGAGTGCGCCCGCTCGGACCGGGAAAACGTCGCACGAACACTTGCGATCGCCCGGCGTCATTCGACACGTAGGCGAGCCAAGCACCGTCGGGCGAGATCGCCGCGTTGGTCTCGTTGAAGTCCGTGTCGACGATCGGTTCGAGCTGCTGGCCGTCGGCATCGAGCAGCATGATGTCGTCGCTGGCGAGATCGCCGCGTCTTGCCAGAACCACCAGGCTGCCGTCCGCTGCCCAGCTGAGCGGATACAAGGCTTCGTCAGCTTCCTAGAGCGGGACAGCCTCGCCGCTGCCGTCGGGAGACGTTACATAGATGTCTCTGTCCGCCGCTCCGATCCGCCCGGACGCGAACGCGATCGTTGAGCCATCATCGCGCCAGACGGGGACGAGGTCCACCTCGCCGTAGGTGGCGCGCTGGAAGCTCGCAGACTCGGTATCCCACACCCAGATGTCGGGCCCGGACTCGTCGTAACGCGTGACCGCCACCTTGTTTCCGTCGGGGGAGATGTCGAGCCAGTGGTAATCGGCCGGTTCCGGGCCCAGGGGCTCCTCGTTACCGTCGAGATCGACCCAGACGAGAGTTCGATAGCGGCCCGTGAGGCCGGGCCTGTAGACAAGCGCTCCTTCTTCTGAAACAGCAAAGTGCGCGGCCCCGGTCGCCGCCCCAGCGTCCGCGACCCCCTCGAAAATGGATACGGTTTGGCCGGCTATTTCAAGTGTGTCGTCGTCGAAGGCTGCCGCCAGGAGGCTGCCCCCCACGCGCGTAGACGATGTGACCGGTGGGTACGTAGCGGCCATCCCTGCCGCCGTAGACCAGCTCCCGCCGGTCGCCCGGGTTGATGAGCGACTGGGCCACGATCGCGGCGTCGTCCCAGCTACTCACATCCGCAGACCGCAGCGTGAACAACAGCCACTCGCCCCCCGGCAACAGCTGCGGCCCATGTGCGAGCTCTCCTGACTCGAGCGACACGGCCGGCTGTGGCTCGCCCCCCGTGGCCGCGACGCTGAGGATGCCCTCGCTACCCTGCCCGAAGAACACCGTGCCGTCCTCGGCCCAGCTCACGCCCCACGGGTTGACGGCCGCGCAGATCGGGATCGGTGCCCCGCCGGTGGTCTGGACCCTCTTCAGCTCCCCTGCGGAATAAAAGCCAACCTGCTCCCCATCGGGAGCAAAGAACGGCGATCGGGCACCTTCTGTGCCGCGAATCGGCGTCGCCTCGAACTCGTCGAGATTGCGGAGCCAGAGGAGGCTGTCGTGGGCGAACACGATCTGGCTGCCGTCGGGAGAAATGGCCACGGCACGACGGCCCGTACCCGTCGCGAGGTTGCCCTCGGGGAGGGGGATCTCGAAGCACGCGACCGTTGGCGTTGCGGGCGACGGTCGCGCCGCAAACCACATGGCGAGGGCGGTCACTACCACTGCAGCGACGGCAATCGGGACGCCCCACTTCCACGGGATGCCGGCGGCCGTTTCCGCCGCGACACGGGGAGCGGGCACTTCACCGCTCAAGGACAGGGCCGTCCCCGCGTCCACCTCCGCGCCGAGCGCCTGTAGGTCGACAACGAGGTCGCCTGCCGTTTGGTAACGCTTGGCCGGTTGTTTCGCGAGGCACTTCTTCAACACCCAGTGCAATTGCGCGGGAAGCTCGGCGTTCATCGCAGCGATGGGCTCCGGCTCCTCGTCGGCGATTTTGTGCAGCGTGTCGAGAACGCTCTTGCCCGCGAAGGGCTGCCTGCCGCCTGCCATCTCGTAGAGCACGCAGCCGAAAGCGAACAGATCCGCCCGGTGGTCGATGTCTCCGGCGCCCTGTACCTGCTCCGGGGCCATGTATCCGGCGGTGCCCATCATCTGACCGGCTACCGTGCCGAGCAGCGTCGGCGATTTCGACGCTTCCGTCCCCGGCGACATCACCGGGGCAAGCTCGGTGAGCTTCGCTAGGCCGAAATCGAGGATCTTGGCGTGCCCGTCCTTGGTGATGAAGAGGTTCTCGGGCTTGAGATCACGGTGCACGATTCCGGCGGCGTGAGCGGCGGTCAGCGCCTCGGCGATCTCGGTGGCCAGAGATAACGTTTGCTGCAGCGGCAGAGTGCCCTTCTTCAAGGGTTCACGAAGCGTGTCCCCCTCCAGGTACTCCTGCACCATGAAGTGGGTCGTGGTGCCGTCCTCAGCAGGTTCGGAGCCAACATCGTGGACTACCGCGATGTGCGGGTGATTCAGAGCCGCGGCAGCGCGAGCCTCCTGCTCGAAGCGCGCCAGACGTTCGGGATCGCCGGCAAACTCGGCGGGTAGCACCTTGATCGCCACCTTGCGGCCGAGGCGGGTGTCCTCGCCGAGGTACACCTCGCCCATGCCGCCGGCGCCAAGCTGCTCGATGATCTTGTAGGGGCCTAGTGTCTTGCCGATCACGGTTGTTCATCCGATGCCGCGGGAGCGTGCGCCGCCAGCCTAGCCGGAATCGCTCGGTTCGATCAATGGGCTGCTCATCGCCCCGTCGGCACCCGCTGCTTCAACTCCTCGAACCAGTTCAGGACAACGTTGATGACACTCGGGGCCTCGTTGTCGTCAGCAGCTTCCGTCATGATCATCAGGAGCCGTTGGTCATCGGGCGAGATGTCGTAGGAGCCCGCGTTCTGACCGGGTCCCGGCGGGAACGCGGTCTCGAGAACCAATTGCGGCGCCCCGGCATCGAATTGCTCATCGTCGACGACGTCGACGACCATGAGAGCGCGTCCGCTCCTGTAATACAGCCGGCGCGAATCCGGTGCCCACAGCGGCTCTATGCCCAATCCATCCGAGATCTTGGTGATGCCGCCGAGGTTGGAAAACGATTGCACATAGACCTCGGCCCGGGCTCCTTCCTCGGCGGCAACGAAAGCAACCCACTTGCCGTTGGGCGAGAAAGTCGTGGTGACCTCCCGAATCGACCGGTCGAAGACGGGCTGCGGATCACCCGGCTCGGTAAGCGAGACGATCGCGATGTCGTACGCGCCGGTGTTGAGCACGTCGACGTCGGCGTACAACAGCCACTCACCGTCGGGCGAGATCGAGCGCACCAGCTCGTTGCCATCGCCACCGAGGAACTCTTCGGCAGGGCTCCGCATGTCGGCCGGTCTTCGATAGCTATCAGTGTCGCCGTCCCAATCGGACGAGTAGTAGAGCCACTCGCCATCCGGCGTCCAGGCAAACGATCGTGCCCCCCCCGTCGGGCGTGAACACCGAATGGACGCCGCGTTGGAGGTCGAGCACCCAGATGTTGCGCTCGCCCTGGTCGTCATCGAGGCGGTAGGCAACGTAGCGGCCGTCGGGCGACAGGCGAGGGGTCCACGTTCGACCCGGCCGCACCGAATCAGCGATGAGCTCTTCGTTGCCATCGCCATCGCGCCACACCAGCTGCCGGGTGGTGAGCACGTTTGCTGCGCCCGATACGTATACGAGCCCGCCGCGCGAGGTGAAGCCGTAGTTGGCAGCGCCGGTAAAGTTGCCTCCCGCCGTCCTGATCCCTTCAACCATGGAGGCGGGCCCGGAGGTCACCTCCATGGCACCCAGATCGAAGGGCACGGCAAACAGCGTCCCGTCCCGCACGTACACGATGTGCCCCGTCGGCACCCAGCGGCCCTCGGTGCCTCCCGCGATGAGCTCCACCCGTTCCCCGGTAATCAACGACTCGGCCACGATGCTGCCTTCGTTCCATCCCAAGCCAGTGGCCTCTGTAAACAGCACCCACTCTCCACCGGGCAGGAGCTGCGGGCCGTGGGCGGACTGGCCCGAGTCCATCGGGATGATGTTTTCCGGCTCGCCTCCGTTCTCCGAAACCCGCCAGATCCCCCCGGGGCCCTGGCCGTAATAGATCATGCCGTCTTCGGCCCAGCTGGCGCCGTAAAGGTTGCCCGCCGAGGCGAGCGAGACGGGGGCCCCACCGGTGACCGCGATGCGCTTGATCTGATCATCGGGCGCTGACCAAAACCCGAGCTGCTGGCCATCAGGGGAGAAGAAGGGCGAAGTAGGATTATCGGTGCCGCGGAGGGGTATGGCCTCGAGATCGTCGAGCGAGCGTATCCAGAGGAGCTGATTATTGCCCGTGAAGGCGATCCTCGCGCCATCCGGGGAAACGGCGACGACGTGCCGGCCGGTGTTCCAAAAGTCCACGTCCTCCGGTAGCTCGAAGTCGAAGCGCACGAGGTCCTGCGGGGCCGGAGGGACGGGGCGGGTGGACCACCAGGTTCCGAGGACACCGATGAGAAGGGTAGCGACGGCGAGCGGGACGGCCAGCTTCCAGGGATTGGCCGCTGCCGTCGCGGCGCCCGCGCTTGCCAACGCCCGCCGCTTTTCGCCCTCGGGATCGGCCAGGTACTCTTTGACCGCGATGCGGCACTCGCCGACATCGCGCAGCCGTTCGTCGGCCTGCTTTTTCAGGCACCGCCCCAGCAAATCGCGGATACGCAGCGGGGTGTCGGGCGGCAACGCCTCCCACTGCGGCTCCTGGTGCACGATCGCCGCGAGAATGTCGGTCACCGTCTCGCCCTGGAAGGCCCGCTTGCCGGTGAGCATCTCGAACACCACGCAGCCGAACGCCCAGATGTCGGTGCGCTTGTCTACTGGTTTGCCCCGCGCCTGCTCCGGGCTCATGTACGCCGCCGTGCCCATGATCACGCCGGTGCGGGTGGCTGCGGCCATGGTCGGGGAGTGGCTCAGGTCGGGGGACATCTCCTGGCTCGTCCCATCGGCCTCGAACGCCTTGGCCAGACCGAAGTCCAGCACCTTCACCTGCCCCGCCGCGCTGCCCTCTGTTGCCACCTGAATGTTGGCGGGCTTCAGGTCCCGGTGGACGATGCCCCGCTCATGGGCTGCCTCGAGAGCCTCGGCGATCTGCTTGCAGAGGTCCAGCGCCTCCTCGACCGGCATGGGCCCCCGGGAAAGCCACCTCTCGAGAGACTCACCCTCGACGAGCTCGAGCACGAGAAAGCGGATACCGTCCGCTTCCTCGAGGCTGTGGATGGTGGCGATGTTGGCATGGTTTAGGGCCGCCAGCAGGTGGGCTTCACGTTCCAGTCTGGCGAGACGATCCGGATCGGCGTTGAGCTCCTCGGGCAGGATCTTGATCGCCACCTCGCGCTTCAGCGTCGAATCCCGAGCCCGATACACCTCACCCATACCGCCAGCGCCTAGCTGCTCGATGATCTTGTAGTTACCGAGGTAGCGTAAGGAAAAAGGGCGTTTCTTCACTGGTAAAGTCCGGTTTGCCCAACCAACTCAACCAGGAGAAACGCCCTCATGGAATCGTATGTTGGCATCGACGCACACTGCAACGCGGGACTGGAGCTTGCCGCCATAGAGGCACGCAGTGGAGAACTGCTATGGCGGGACCGTTGTCGGCTCGATGGGGATCTGTTGCGAGAAGCGATCGGTCGGGCTCCCCGTCCATGTACGGTGGTATTCGAGCAGGGAGAGTTAGCCACGTGGCTGCACCTGGCGCTTTCGGGTTGCTGCAAGAACCTGATCGCTGCCGACCCCCGGCGCAACCGCTTGATCTCAACCTCGCCCGACAAGGACGATCCGTTCGATGCGCTGGCCTTGGCGCAGCTGGCCAGGGGGCGATATGTGCGGGAAGTCTATCAGCCACCTGTGGCGTTCTTGAACCTGCGGCTGCAGGTGCGCCACCACGATCGACTCAACCGCCACATCAGCGCCTTGAAGAACCAGGTCAAGGCCCTGTTCCGCTACCACGGGATTCCGGTAGTAGGCGCCGACGTCTATTCACCGGAGCACCGGCCCGCATTCCTGAAGTGTTTGCCCGAAGCCGCCCGGCCGCCGGGCGAAGACCTGCTGGGCATCCTCGATGTGGCCGCGGAGAAAAAGGACGCAGCGCTGCAGTTGCTAGTCCAACACGGGCGGCGGTTTCCACCCGTCAGACGGCTTATGACGGTTCCGGAGATCGGCAACGTCAGGGCAGCGACCTTCGCCGCGTATCTGGTCACCCCCACCCGCTTCCCCTCCCGCTCTCACATCTGGAGCTACTGCGGCTTTTTTCGGCCTCACCCGACGACGAAGCGGCTCACACATCGAGCCGGTACGCCTGCGGCGAGGCTTCAACCGGCACCTGAAACGGGTCATCAAGAGCGCCGTCGAGCGAATGGTCTTGCGGCAGGCAGATCCTTTCGCCGCGGCGTATCACGTTCGACTCGAGCGCAGGACGTTACCGACCCGGGCCAAGCTGGCGATTGCGCGAAAGCTCATCGACGTGCTGTGTGCCCTTTGGAACAGCAAGGAGGACTACGATCCAGAACGTGTGAGAGTTGTCTAATTGCCCGGCGTCGACACGCGCGGTTTGCACCTTGTTACATGCGAGGGGTCCCACCGCCTGCGGCGGGACCTGCGCCGCGGGAAGCCTCAACAAAACCCTTAGACTTCGAGTCTCCGACCAAGGTTAGGCTCCGCGGCCCCGTAGTCCCAGACGCAACCATAGGCCTCGAGTCTCGGATAGGAGCATGGGCTGCTCGTTCAAGCCCCAACAATCCTGAAGTTGCTCGCGCCGCGACCCATGACGGTCGACCCCCCCAAACGACGAAGCCAAACCGGACCAACGCCCCAGGCCAACTTGAACATCTCTACCCCATCTTTAGGGAGAGTGCGTCTGTTGACCTTTTTCCTTATAGGAGGGTCTTGCCGACCACTGTGAGTAGTCCGTTCCGGGGAGCCTGCGCCGCCAGCCTAGCCGGAATTGCTCGACTCGATCAATGGGCTCGTTTAGCGGGGGGCGGCGAACGACGTGCAAGAGCCGCCCTTCGGCCGTCGAGGTCGGCTGTGTTGCCCCGTACCTAATCCTCTTTGTACAGCATCCCAGCGACGTAGCCAACCACGCTGAACTCAACCGCCTGAAAAACCGTGGCGATGATTCCGAATCCGACCGGTAACAACCCCACGATCATCCAGGAGACATTGAGGAACAGCGCCATGAAAGTCCAGGCGACCAACCCGGCGCAGATCGCGGTTCCCGCGCCCGCTCCCAAGCGCGGACGGATGGCGGCGTAAGTCCAGGCGACCATGATCCCCAGCGCGAGACCCATGACCATGAAAATTCCGATCTGGGCGCCCGAAGGTTCGGCCATGTCGAACCGTTCCATCATCTCCTGCGCCTGCTCCTCGAACAGGTAAAGGTTGGCGACGACCTCAATGACGTCGTAGACGACGCCGGCCGCGATGCCGCCGATGATCACCCGCCCCATGTTGATGCCCTGCATTCGCACCTCCCGTAGGTAACCCCGCCGGCACGGCGCCAGCATGACGACTCTTGCGACCGACGACAAGGGGTATCACGATGGGTTGCCGCCGCGCTCGTGGCCATCTCATAATCGCCACGTGACAAATCTCGCCTCTAGCTAGGTATTACGGAAGGCATTATAATAGACCCCGTGATACGTTCCTTCTCGGATTAGGCTACGGAGGACTTGTTCGACGGCAAGCAGACGGGTCGCGCACGACGTGCCTGTCCCGTCGCTCTTTGGCCAGTGGTTCGACGCAAGCTGACTCAGCTGAACCGCGTTCTGGCGCTCCGTGAGCTGAGCGTGCCGCCTGGCAACCGTCTGGAGCGCTTGCGAGGAAGACGGGCCGGACAACACAGCGTCCGGATCAACGACCAATATCGGATTTGTTTTCGATGGGAGGATGGCTATGCCGACGACGTCGAAGTCACCGACTACCACTAGGGGCCGGACGGCAAGGTCGCTCGTGCGACGGCGCTTGCCTACTCACCGGCCCCCGACCCGTCCCGGCGAGATGCTTCTGGAGGAGTTTCTCAAGCCCCTCGGGATCACTCAGACCGCGTTCGCGTTGCGGCTGGGTGTGTCGTTTCCCCGTCTGAACGAAGTGATCAACGGAAAACGCAGTGTGACCCCGGACACGGCACTCCGGCTGGTCCGTGTAACGGGCATGAGCGCCGAATTTTGGCTCGGGCTCCAACAGGATTGGGACCTATGGCACACGCTCCGGTCCGAAGAAGCCAAAGCGATCGCGAAACTGACACCTTTGAAAGCGAGGGGAGCCGCACGCTAGTCGGGCCCCTCCAGCTCGAGCAGTTCGACGGCGTTGCCGTAATAGATCTCGTGCCGATCAGCTTCCGTGATGTCGAAAGCTGCTCAGAGTTGCTCGAGAAAGCGGCGAATCTTGCCCTTGGTCAACAAGAAAGCACCTAGTTTCCTATCGTCGTAGACCAAGGTCGGAATCGATGTAACGCCCGCCTCCCGAGCAAGGTCGCGACGGGCGAGAACTCCCACCTTGTTGACTTCGATATCGGGAAAATTTTTCACAACGCTCGCAAGCACACGGCCTGATATCTTGCAGCGCAGTCAAAGGGCGGAATGAAAATACGTCAGTGTTTTCATGGTTGTCATCTTATCCTGCCCGCGCCGCCGCCGACTAACTTGGATCCGGTCCGCCGATGATCGTCAGGTTGGCGGACGTCGCGCCAGTCACCGCATCGACAACGATGCGGCGATCGAAGCTGGCAAGCCGGCCGTCGTTCGCCGCTGCCAGCGCCAGCAAGTAGGCGTCGGTGATCTGACCGTGACCGCTGACGTGCTCTGGCCGGAACACGTTGCGGTCGCACAGCGTCGCGGTGTCCGGCCAAAACACGTGACCGCCGCTGTCGCGGAAGCTGCTCAATCGATCGATCGCATCGCGCAACGTTGTGCGACGGCCGGGATACGCCACGTTGGAGATGACTCTAACGAACCCGTTCTCCGTGATCGGACAGGTTGCCCAACCGAGCTCGCGGTGGGCGGCGAACCAGGCGTGCGCCGCCTCGTGGTGCGTGTGGTTGCCGTCGAACAACGCCACCAGGACATTGACGTCGAGCAGGGCAACCGCGGCAAGGCTCTCGTCGACGCCCGGTGTCACTCGTTTACCCCTCGTCCCGCAGGTGGTTCACGGCATCGAGCCCGACCGGGCCGGCGCCGGGGCGCGACGCCAATACGGGCACCCCGCTACGAACCGTGGCGGCTTCGTCGCGCGGCTCGAGTCCCCGGCGCGCCAGCTCCGATAGCATCTTGCCGGTCGTCGTGTCGTGCATGACGGAAAGCTCCTTGGCGGCCTGCAGCACGTCTTCGTCGATATCCAGAGTCGTTCGCATGTCGCCAGATTAGCACATCAAACACCATATGTTTGATGCTGACCTTTCCCGGCAAACCTTGTGCGATGTCGAGCTGCGCTTCGTAAATGCGTGGCAACACCTCGCCAGCCCGATTCCGGAGCGCCCGAAACACCTCTGCGGGAATTAGACGGACACGGATCGCCCGTTTGGGAGTAGAATCGGGCCGCGCGAGGGGGTGTCGACCGGTGAAGCAAAAGAGAGCCGTCCTGTTGCGGCGTCACGGGGCACCCGAGGTGCTGCGCATCTCGGACGTTCCGCTGCCGGAACCGGCCCCGGGACAGGTCGCGGTCGGGATCGAGGCGGTGGGCATCAACTACGCGGAGGTGCTGTCGCGCAAGGGCCTCTACGGCTGGGCGCCGCGGCTTCCCTACGTGCTGGGCATGGAGGCTTGCGGCCGCATCGAAGCGGTCGGAAGCGGAGTCGAGGAAGGGCGCGTCGGCGAACGGGTGATCGTCGGGGCTCAATCAGGTTGCTACGCCGAGCGGATCGTGGTCCCGGCGGCGCAGGCGCTGCCGGCGTTGCCGGGCTATTCGCTCGAGGAAAACGCCGCCTTCGCCGTCAACTACTTGACGGCCTGGGTCAGCCTCATGGAGATGGCGCGGCTGCGGCCGACCGATCGTGTCCTGATCACGGCGGCGGCGGGCGGCGTCGGCACCGCGGCGGTGCAGCTCGCCAAGGCCTTCGGCTGCACCGTTTACGCAGCGGCCGGGAGCGACGCAAAGCTGGGGATGTTGCGCGATCTCGGCGCCGATATCGCGGTCAGCTACGGCGAACCGGGCTTCGCCGACAAGGTCCGGGCCGCCAAGACCGTCGCCGGCACTGCTGCCGACACCGCCGCCGGCACCACCACGGCTCCCGGAGTCGACGTGGTGCTCGAGGTCGTCGGCGGGCACGTTTTTCGCGACAGCCTCGACCTTCTCGCACCGTTGGGGCGCATCGTGGTGGCGGGCTTCGCCGGCTACCAGCTGCGCTGGTGGAATCCCCTGTCGTGGTGGCGCACGTGGCGGGACATGCCGCGCGCCAATGTCGCGGGGCTGGCCGTCGCCTCGCGCGGCGTGCTCGCCTCCCACATCGGTTACCTGTTGAACGACGCCGAGCGCATGTCGGGGCTGTGGAGCGACCTCACGACGTTCGTCGCCGAGCATGAGATCCGCCCGGTCGTCGGCGCCACGTTCGAGTTCGACGACATCGCCGAAGCCCACCGCCTCATGGAATCCCGCCGCAGCACCGGCAAGATCGTCGTGCGTCTTTGAGCACCGCGCGGGGTCCGAAGGCTGGCGACGCGCCCCCGGGGAACGAATGCGGACCTTCAAGTAGACTTCGCCGTGCGGCCGGCGCCATGACGCCCGCCGCCGTTTCTCGGGGGTAATTTCTTGACTGGCGAAATCCTCTTCCTCCTGGTCCTGCTGGCGTTGACGATGGCGCTGTTCGTCTTCGAATGGCTGTCCGTCGACGTTGTCGCCCTGCTGCTGGTTGCCGCCCTGCTGTTGTCCGGCATCCTGACGCCTGAGCAGGCGTTCTCGAGCTTCGCCAGCGACATCATCGTCGTGCTGGCGTCGATATTCGTGCTCTCCGGCGCGCTGGTGAGGACGGGGGTCATGGAGTGGGCCGGCCAGGCGATTCACCGCCTCGGCCAAACCAGCGAGAGCCGTGTGATCGGCTACCTGATGCCGCTGTCGGCGGGACTTTCGGCGTTTCTCAGCAACACCAGCACCACCGCGATGCTGATGCCGGCCGTCGTCGAGTTCTCCAAGGAAGCGAAGCTGAGCCCCAGCCGCCTGCTGATGCCGCTCGCCTACGCCTCGATGCTCGGCGGCTCCTGCACGCTTCTCGGCACCTCCACGAACCTGGCGGCGAGCGGCCTGATATCCAGGCTGGGCCTGCAGCCGATCTCGCTGTTCGAGTTCCTTCCCGTCGGCCTGGCGATGATCGTCGCCGGAACCGTCTACATGATTGTGGTCGGCCGCCACCTGTTGCCGTTTCGCGCCGCCGCCAGCTTCAGCGAGGAATACGAGATTTCCCGCTATCTGTCGGAGATCCTCATCGACGAGGAATCTGATCTGGTCGATCGCCGCCTCCGCGAGGCGGCGCTCTCCGAACGGGGCATCCACGTAATGGCCATCGTCCGCGACCAGGCCAGGGTGCTGGCGATCCCCACGACCAGGTTGCACGCCGGCGACGTGCTGATCGTTCAGGCGACCCGCCAAAACCTGCTGGAGCTCGAGGACACTCCGGGGCTTTCGTTCGAGGCGACCGAAGGAATCGACGATGACGAGTTGGTGGCCATGTCGGGCGACCTCGCCGAGGCCATCGTCATGCCGGGCTCGCGGCTCGTCGGGCGAACGCTGAAGGAGACCCGCTTCCGCGAACGCTTCCGCGTGTCGGTTTTGGCTGTCCACCGGCGCGGCACCTCGCATCCCACCGGAGTGGGCGACCTTAAGCTGGCTGTCGGCGACGTTCTGCTGCTGCAGGGCGACGAGGAGCGCTTTCAGCTGATTGAAGGAGCGCCCGGCATTCGCCTTCTCGGCGAGGTCACCCACGTGCCCTTCCGCCCCCGCAGGGGAACCCTGGTCCTGGCCGCGATGGTGGGGGCTGTGATCGCCGGCGGCTCTGGATTGCTGCCGCTTTCCGTCGCCTTCCTGCTCGCCGTGCTCGTCGTGATCCTGGCCAAGTGCGTCACCGCCGAGGAAGCCTACGGTCTGATCGAATGGCGGCTCATCGTGCTGATCGGCGGCATGACGTCGTTCGGCCTCGCCATGACGGAAACCGCGGCCGCCGACTACGTCGCCACCCAGATCGCCACGCTCACGGCGCCGTTCGGCGTCTACGCCGTGCTCGCCGCCTTCATCGTGCTGACCATGGTGCTCACCCAACCCATGTCGAATGCCGCCGCCGCCTTGGTGGTTCTGCCGGTGGCCGTTTCCACCGCGACCCAGGTGGGCATCGAGCCGCGGACCCTGGCGGTACTCGTAACCCTGTCCGCCTCGCTATCGTTCATCACGCCACTGGAGCCGGCCTGCCTCCTGGTCTATTCGCCGGGCAAGTACCGTTTCGCCGATTTCATGAAGGTGGGCTTGCCGCTGTCGTTCGTCGTCTTCGTCATGCTGCTGCTGTTGGTGCCGATGTTTTGGCCGTTGTGATTACGAGCTCCACCTGGCTGAGGGCGACCACTGCTCGATGGCTGCCGGTGGTCTCACGACCGCTGCCGATCGTCGCTGCTAGCAGCTAGTCGAGCCCCTCCAGCTTGAGCAGCTCGACGGCGTTGCCGTGATAGATCTTGTGTCGATCGGCTTCCGAGATGTCGAGCGCGTCGACGATTTCGATGGTTTCGCGGATGTACATCGTGCCGCCTTCCGGATTGAAGGGTGAGTCGGAGGCGAACAGAACTTTGTCGGGCCCGAAGAAATCGAGCCCGCAGCGGGTCGCCGGGGCGGCGCCGAACAGCGCCGTGTCGGCGTAGAACATCTTGAAGTAGTCGTAGGGACGCTTGTCCAGCGAATCGAGCAAGGCACCGTAGTCCTCATCGACGGTGCGTTTGCCGCGCTGGTCCCAGCCCGGCCCGACGCGGCCTTCGAAGTAGGGAATCATCGCCCCCATGTGATGGGTGATGATCTTGATGCCGGGCAAGCGGTCGAAAAGCCCGGAGAACACCAGCCGCGCCATCGCCACGCTGGTGTCATACGGCCAGCCGAAGGTCCACCAGATCTCGTAGAGCGACTTGTCTTCGCTCGCGTAGTCGGGAACGTTCGCGCCGCGCGCCGGGTTCAGCCAAATGGGCAGGTCGTACCGAGCCATGGCCTCGAACAGCGGCTCGTACTCCGGACCATCGAGCGCCTTGCCCTCGACGTTCGAATAAACCTGAGCACCACGGGCGTCGAGCTCCCCGATGGCGCGGTGCAGCCCTTTTTCGGCCGCCTCCGGGTTGTTCATGGGCAGCGACGCAACGAACGCCGGGAACCGTTCCGGATACTTTGCGCAACACTCCGCCATACCGTCGTTCGCCAAGCGCGCCAGCCCGGGTGAGATCTCCGGCCCCGCCAGCTGCTCGATGGGCGGTGAGGCGAGCGACAGGATCTGGCGGTAGTCGCCGAACCGGTCCATGGCGCGAAAGCGTTCGTCGAGATCGACCAGCATCGGAATCGCCAGGTAGCGTTTCAGCGTTTGTTCGTCCTCGCACACCTCGACCATCGCGTCGAAGTATCGCTTCGGGAAAATGTGCGTGAAGACGTCAAGCTTCATCAAGAGAACTCCGGTTGTCAGCTGATCTGCAAGTCCCAGCCATCGGGATCGAGCACATGGTAGTGGACACGCGGCGTGAATTCGTTGTCGAACCCGGGGGAAGGCGTCCCTCATGGCCGTCTCAAACAACCATGAGGATGGTTGACTGGCATCTTCCGTCGATGCGACGATTCCTACTCGAGGCCGGCGTTACGGAGGAGCCATAGGGTCATGTTGGAACACAGGGGATATGCGGGGCACCTGGAGTTCGACAACGAAGCCGGCCTTTTTCACGGCGAGGTGCTCGATACCCGCGACGTGATCACGTTTCAGGGAACGAGCGTCGAAGAATTGGCAGAGGCTTTCCGCGACTCTGTAGACGACTATCTGGACTTTTGCCGAGAGCGAAACGAAGAGCCAGACAAGCCGTTCTCCGGGTGGTTGATGCTACGGCTTGCTCCCGACCTCCATCGCCACGCATACGTGCAGGCCAAGAAGGAAGGCAAGAGCCTCAATCAGTGGATCGCCGACAGGCTACGTCAAGTCAGCTAGTTCCTATCTTTGTCCCGGCACCCGTTGCGTGAGCTCCTCGAACCAGTTGAGGACGACGTTGATGCGCGGTTGGCTGCCCTCAACGTTCGTCCCGAAGCCGATCATGTTGATCGCCACCTTGCGGCCGAGGCGTGTCCGTCAACCACCGTTTTGACAGCGATGCGCCGAAAGCGTACGCTATAGCGTACGATAAGAAGGAGGAAGCTGGCAAAATGCCCACGATTACCGCCACAGACGCGCGCAAGCGGCTCTACAAGCTTGTCGACGAGGTTCAGGAGTCCCACGAGCCGGTCCAGATCACCGGCAAGCGCGGCAGCGCCGTGCTGGTGGGAGAGGACGACTGGCGCGCGATACAAGAGACGCTCCACCTCGTCTCGATCCCCGGTATGCGCGAGTCGATCATCGAAGGTATGGCTACGCCGGTTGATGAGCTCGAGGCCGAACTCAACTGGTGAGTTGGCGCCTCGTCTACACGAAGGCCGCCCAGAAAGACGCCAAAAAGCTCGCCGCCGCCGGTCTCAAGCGTAACGCACAAGCTCTTCTCGACATCATCGCTGAGAATCCGTACCAGACGCCGCCCGCTTTCGAGAAACTCGTCGGCGACCTCGCGGGCGCCTATTCTCGGCGCATCAACATCCAGCACCGGCTCGTGTACCAGATCGCTGACGACGAGCACGTCGTCAAGGTGCTGCGCATGTGGACGCACTACGAATAGACGGGAGAATCAGCGTCCGGCCTGCCCTTCTTCCGTGGCGCGATGGCGGCGCTCGTCCTCGAGCGTCTCGAGCACCTGGCGCCAGTCGAAGTTGTCGCCGATGCCGCGCACGTAATAGTCCATCCAGGCCATCTCGCTCACCGCCTTGACCAGCCGGTTACGCGGGTCGGGGATGCCGTGGCTGCGGCCGGGGTACATGAACAGCTCGGTCGGCACGCCGAGCTTCTTGAGCGCCATGTGCAGCTCTACCGACTGCGGGCTCGGCACGCGCGGATCGCCCTCGACGACGTGAATCATCGTTGGTGTCGTGGCGTTGGCGACGTACTTGAGCGGTGATTGATTCCAGTAGGGCTCGAAGTTGTCGTACAGAAAGGCGTCGCCGATATAGAACTGGCGATTGCGCTGCACGTCGCTCTGCGCGTACATCGAGATCCAGTTCATCGTGCCCGCCCCCGAGCTGATCGCCTTGAAACGGTCGGTGTGCGTGAGAATCCAGTTCGACCAGTGGCCGCCGGCGCTCCACCCCAGCGCCCCCATGCGGTCTCCATCCACGATGCCCTCGGCGATGAGATAGTCGACCCCGGTCATGATGTCGTCGAAGCCGAGCGTGAAGTAGTCGCCGACGATGCCGGTGCGATGGGCGTTGCCGTAGTTGCGCGAGCCCCGGTAGTTGGGCTTCAAAACGGCGTATCCGGCGCCGGCGTACACCTGCGCGGTGCGGCCGTTGAAGCCCAGCACGTCGGCCGAGGCCGGCCCGCCGTGGATGGCGACGATCAGCGGATAACGCCTGCCTTCGACGTAACCGACCGGTTTCACGAGGAGGCCGCCTACGGTGTTGCCGTCGGTGGAGGTCCAGTTGATCTCGACCTCCTCGCCGAGCGCCATCTCCCGTGTTTGAGGATTCGCGTCGACGAGCTGCACCCATGCGGTCCGGTCGGTGATCGCCTCGATGTCGGGAACCGTGAACACCGTCGGCGGCGTTGTCGGATCCGCATAGCCGATGAGAATGGCGCCGGAGTCTTCGTCGCGACTGACGTTGAGCGCCGCCCGCTCATTCGTAATCTGCCGGGGCTCATTGGTGACGACATCGAGGGCGTGCAACTGCGTCGTGACCTTCACGCCACTGTTGAAGTAGATCTGGTTGCCGTCATCCGACCAGAAGCCAACGCTCAGGCTGGCGTCGAACGCCTCACCGAGCTTGGTGAAGGCGCCGCCCCGATCGGTGACCTCGCGAATGTACACGCGGTTCTCGGTCATCGTGTAGCGCGTCATGTCATCGGGGGCGGAAAACGCCACCCAACGGCCGTCCGGAGAAACCTCGAGGCCGCCCTCGCCCACCTCGTAGTTGTCGGTCAAGCGCTCGATGTGGCCGGTGGCGGTTTCCAGTAGATATTGATCGGCATACAGGCGCGCCCCGGTGATGTTGCGCTCGTAGCGCTTCGCCGAGCCGCCGGTGAAGGTGATCCAGCGCCCGTCGTCGGACACCTCCAACGCCGTCACGCTGACCTCCGGATCGCTGGTGAGCCGCTGCGCCATGCTGCTGTCGAGCCACAGCGCCCAGAGGTTCGACAGCGGCGTCACCATGTTCTTCACCTCCACCGAGAATCCTTCTTCTAGGCGAGCCTCGTTGCCCTCATCGAACGAGTCCGGCCGGGTGAAGTAGATGGCCTCGCCGTCGGGTGTCCACCGCCAATTCTCAACACCCGCCGGGCCGTCGGTGAGCTGCTCCGGCGCCGCTGAGAAGATCTCGGCGATCGGCAGGCTGTAGAGCTGCTCGTGCCCGCTTTCACCGCTGCGGAACGCCAGGCGCGCACCATCCGGGCTGAAGGAAAAATCGGCGACGCCGTTGTCGGCGTCCGAGATACGCCGCGCTTCGCCGCCGTCGGGACGCATCAGGTACAGCTGCCTGCGGGATCCTCCGGTGCTGCGCTCCTCGCGCCCACCGCGCCCCTCGCGTCCACCGCGCTCATCTCGCCCGGATGCTTCCCGGTCCGACAAGAACACGAAGAAGCTGCCGTCGCGTGCCCATTGCGGCGAGGTCTCGCTGAACCCCTCCGTGAACGTCATCTGCCGCGTCGATGCGAGCCCCTCCGTCATCGACACCAGAAAGATGTCGGATTGCGATTCCGCTTCTTGCCAGTCGGGCGTGGAGATCGTGTAGAGCATCCACTCGCCGTCCGGGCTCGGCGTCCAGGAGCCCGGTCGAGCGAACTCCTGCACATCCATGAACGTCATCGGGCGCTGCCCGGCGTCCTGCGGTGGGGTCGCAGCCGCCGGAACGGCGCCGGCGATAAGCGCCAGAACAGTTAGCAGAGAAAGAATGGGACGCCTGCGTGAGCAACGAGCGATGCGCATGTCAGCCTCGTAGATCTTGGAAACAAGAAGTGGCAACCGGCGGCGCCCGTGAACGACAGGCGCTGCGTGGGCACCATGCTACGAGATACCGCCGTTTCCCTCCACGTCGCCCGCCCCAAACCGGATCGTCCACGCCCCGACGCTGTGTCAATGTTGGGGCATGAAGAAGCGTCCTTTCGCTGTTACGGGTGTGGAGGTGCCGATCATCGGCCAGGGCACCTGGGCCATCGAGCGTGGTGATCGCGGGGAGGCGCTACGCGCCCTTCGTCGCGGTCTCGAGCTGGGAGCGAACCATATCGACACGGCGGAGATGTACGGCAACGGGGCTTCTGAAGAGCTGGTCGCGGAGGCGATCGCCGGCAAACGCGACGAGGCTTTCCTGGTCAGCAAGGTATTGCCGTCGAACGCCTCGCGCGCCGGCACCGTAGCCGCGTGTGAGAAATCGCTGCGCCGCCTGGGCACCGATCATCTCGATTGCTACCTGCTGCACTGGGAAGGCGACCATCCACTGGAGGAAACGGTGGCCGCGTTCGAACAACTGGTCGGCGACGGAAAGATCCGGAGCTAGGGGGTAAGCAACTTCGATGAACGAGCCCTGGCCCACGCCGTCGCCATCGCCGGGGCCGAGAGAATTGCCTGCAACCAGGTCTGCTACCACATCCAGGAGCGGGCCATCGAGCACGAGGTGATCCCTTACTGCCAGGACAAGGGCATCGCAGTGGTGGCCTACAGCCCGTTCGGATCAGTAGGGTTTCCGCGGCGGCGCTCGCGTGGCGGCAAGGTGCTAGCGGACATCGCCCAAACGCACCGGGCGACCCCCTATCAGGTGGTGTTGGCGTTTCTGTGCCGCCACGAGGGGCTATTCGCTATCCCGAAGAGCGCGAGCGTGGCGCACGTCGTCGACAACGCGGCTGCCGGCGATCTGGTTCTGGAAAATCGAGAGCTCGAACGTCTCGAGGCGGCGTTTCCCCTCGGCCGGCGACGCCGCGGCCTGCCGATGATCTGAGGGCTGCAAGTGTGAACCGTGGGGCATGAAGAAGCGTTTCATGATCGACCAGGTAAGCGGTGAGGGGTGTGTTGATAGAAATCTGAGGGTTTCTTGATAACTTCCTGAGGACTTCTCGCCAACGTGCCGCCTACGATTCCGAGATTGCTCTGCCCCTAGATAGCTGAAAATCCCACAACAGCGCCCTAGCCAATCAAGGCTAGGCCCAATTGCCGCATGGGCGCAGGGGGCAACAGGGAGGAAACGAATGCGCAGGTTGCTCCTTACTACATTGCTCATCGGCGTAGCCCTCACTGCCTACGCGTGTGGCTCCCAGGACTCTCCAACCGCCCCCACGGGTCCGGGTGCAGGCCTCGGTGTAACCGGTGCTCCGGCGGTCCCGGGTGCGGACGTCACCAGTGAACAACAAGGCGCTAGGGCCCCGAAAGTCGACATGTGTCACGTGACCGGAAATGGGACCTTCCGCACGATCAACATCTCGGCGAATGCGGTGCCGGCGCATGTTGCACATGGCGACGCCGCTCCTTTCGAAGAAGATCCCGGCCAGCCCGGCAACGTGTTCAGTTCCGCGTGTGTACCGTCAGTGTTCAGCATCGACATAGAAAAGAGCACCAATGGCGACGATGCTGATGCGCCTCCCGGTCCGCGCCTGACCGTCGGTGAGGCGGTTGCCTGGGAATACGTCGTCACGAATACCGGCGACTCGACGATGGTCAACGTCACCGTGACGGACGACAAGGGAGTGGCAGTGAGCTGCCTGGTCACCGAGCTGGCCGCGGGTGCTTCGCTGACCTGCTCGGCACAGGGCGCCGTTCAGGAAGGTCCGTATGTGAACACAGGTACTGCGACCGGGGACTCCTGCGGCTCAGGAACGAGTGTCTTGTGCGGCGGCGGGGCTGGCTTCCAAGCCACCGACTCCGATGAGAGCCACTATCTCGGAGAGGCTGTAAAACTGGACACGGACGGCGACGGCACCCCGGACGACGTCGACTTGGACGACGATAACGACGGCCAGACAGACAGTCAGGAACTCACGTGTGGGTCCGACCCGCTTAACCCGGATAGTGTTTTTGCGGGGCCGAACCTCTGTCCGCTAACCGTTCGGTTTCCTGACGCTAGGTATACACAAGCCGACGCAGACGACGATAACCTGAGGGCCTCTCAGGAGATTAGTCATTAATAGTCAGATCAGCGCGGGGCGGGACACGGGTTCCTTCTCTTCGGTCCGCTCGCTGCGCCGCAGCAAGTACACGAAGTCGCCGCGGCAGCGCGTTACCCGCGCTTCACGACCCGCACCAAGCACACACAGGCGGCACGGCGACGCATGGCACCGGCGGCGGACAATCAATGCCGCACGGAACCGGTAGCCCGGCGGTCTGGAGATTCATGTCGTTGCGCGCGAAAGCGACGCGATCGCTCAAACAATCAATCACGTTGGAAACGCCTTGCCCGGGCGGTAGCGAATGGAGAACGACGCCGATCACGTGTTCGCTGACGATCCCGCTGGACGCGGTCACGAAAGCATTGTCGATGCGGATCCCGACGACGTCGGCGCGGGTGATCCGGAACTCGGTGAACTGGACCGTCCCGCCATCATCGGCATCGCCGTTAAATCCAGCGAAAGAAGTCTTACCGATGAGCCGCGCCCGGGTCCCCGAGACGCTACCATAGCGGAAGTGCACGCGACCGCCATCCTGCACGCTCAAATCGAATCCCTCGTTGTTGCGGATGTGGGAAAGCTCCATGAACAGGAGGGCGTCGCCCGTTACTTCGACGCCGCCGAGCCCGGGTTCTGAGTTCGGAAGCCGGTCTTCGAAGGCGGCATTGACATGGTTGTCGCTGACGAGGCTGGCGGCTACATAGGCGCGGGTGCCCGAGCCGCTGAGAGCGCCAACCCAACCGAACCGGAGTCGTCGATCCCGCTGAGGCCGATCACCGCCTGAGTGCCGCCGGTTAGTCGCACGCCGCTACCGGCGTACACGTCGTCCGACTGGGCGATTGTGCCCCGCACCCGGACGGCGAACATCCGTAGCGAGCCACCGTGCTGCCTCACGCCGTAGCGCGTCGCGCCGTCGATCACCACCCGCTGACAGATTCACGTTCGCCGCACAGGGTTGGACCACGACGACGCCGGGCGCCGGGCTCAAGCTGAGGGCGAGGCCGCGAAGGTCGAGGTCGTAGCCGTCCTGGTTGATGACCGAGCCTCGAACCGTCGTGGTGCGCGTCGCGTCGCCGATGATGCGGGTGTGCCGGCGGAGGAGGATGTCTCCGGAGTACATACCGCTGGCGAGGCGGATCTCGACGCCGCAGGCTTCGACCTCTTCGGCGGCCGCGAGCGCGGCGGTGATGGAGCGAAACGGCCTTGCCTCGCTGCCGTCGGGATCCACGCGTGCCTTACGGGAGTCGACGTAGAGAACCAGCATCTGCGGGCATGGCATTTTCGGATCGCACGACGGATTTCCGACCAGCACGGAGGGAATCTCGAACGCGAGCTTTCCAATGGCGTTGGTCGCCTGGGTCGCGTCGTCCTCGAGCGTCGGGGCGTCCTTCGGGGAGAGCTGGCCTCCCTGCGCGAGCGCGCCGACCTCCTGCGCGAAGGCGCGAAGATGCCGAATGGCGGCGACGGCGTCGGCTTGCCACAGCTCGTGGCGAGCGCCGTCGAGCTTTACCGTGAGGCTCCGGGTCTGACCTTTCGTGATCGCCAGCCCGTCACCAAGCGCCGCCACGAGACTCGACGCGCTGTCGATGAGCACGTGGGGAGCGAGCTTCGGCGGAGGAATCGGGTCCTGCTGGGCCAGGAGCGTCGCAGCCGTCAGCGGCGCCAGCATCGCCACAAGCATGATCGTACATCGCAATAAACGGTTCATCTTGTTGTTTCCCCTTGTCAGGTGTGCCTCCTCGGGGGCTGTGTGCATTGGCGTCAAAAAGGAGACCTGCCCCGATCAGGCGCTCAGAAACTGTTCCGGAAGCACCGCGGTGTCAACCGTCGATCAGCTCGCCCAGCGGAGTGTCACGTCGTAGGGCTCTAACTGCCGGTGGCGGTCATCAGAACGAGCCCCTCCTCGAATTAAACGGGCACGGGACGGCCTCTAGCCGATCGTCCTTACCAAGCCGGAGCCGATGATGCGCTCGTCCTGCGTGAGCAACTGCGCTCCCAATGTCCGAGCGGCAGCAACGATGACCCGGTCGGCTGGATCCCGCGTGAAATCATCGGGAAGCTGCGCCACCTCGGCCGCGATTGCAGGAGTGATGCCGACTCGGCGTACCAACGGCGGCGCTACAGCCGCCTCCAACCAGTCTCGGAGGGGTTTTCCGAGTTGTAGCCGGCCGAGCGACACGAGCGTGGCGACTTCCCACAGCGAGATATCGGCAACCCATAGTGGCTCTTTCGCCGAAGCCAGCGCGATGGCGTCGGCCTGCCGAGTCGATAGCCGCGCATCTCCACCCAACCAGTGCAGCAGGACATGCGTATCGAGAAGCAACCGCGTCGGGCTCATTCTTCCTCTGCGTCCGGGTCGCGCAGAACTTCCCAGTCTTCCGCGGGAACGACCGGCGAGATGATGTCGCCGAGGATCTTCACGGTGCCAATCAGGGTCTCCTGCGGCGGGCGCTCATCGCGCGATACGGGCGGTACGACCTCCGCCACCGGCCGGCCGCGCTTGAGGATCACGAGGTGCTCCCCGGTTTCGGCGACCTCGTCGAGCAGAGCGAGGCACTTGGCTTTGAATTCAGACGCGTTGATCGTTCTCATGATGACTAGTTTACATGACCGGTCACTTCCTTTCACGACTGTTGTTCTCTTTCTCTTCGTGGCGCAACGCGCCGACGGCGGCCCATCTACTTAATAGATGGACAGCGCCGCCCATTGATCGCGCCCGCCGATTCCGGCTAGTGTGGCCGCTCCCGCTCCTCTTTTTCTTGACGATTCCCGATGATCGGTAAAACTCGAGGTCATTACGAAGTCGACGGGGCATTGAGATGATCGGCAAAACCCTTGGCCATTACGAGATCCGCGAACCGCTCGGCGCGGGCGGCATGGGGGAGGTGTACCTGGGTCGCGATCCGCGCCTCGATCGCAAAATGGCGATCAAGGTGCTGCCGGCGGAATTCGCGTCGGATCCGGAGAGACTGGCGAGGTTCGAGCAGGAGGCCAAGGCCGCCGCGGCGCTCAATCACCCGCACATCGCGGTGGTGTACGACATCGGTTTCGAAGACGGGGGCGGGGCGGCCGATGCGGTCACCGATCCCGACATGGACGTCAGCGCCCTGCCGGCGGCCGGCGTCCACTACATGGTTCAGGAGTACCTGGGAGGGCGAGACGCTCGGTGAGCCGCTGGCGAGCGGTGCCCTACCGATCAACAAGGCACTGGCCCTCGCCACGGAGATCGCCGAGGCGTTGGGTGTGGCGCACGAGGCCGGCATCATTCATCGCGATCTGAAACCCGCCAACGTGTTCATCACCAAAGACGGCCACGCCAAGGTCCTCGATTTCGGCCTCGCCAAGCCCACCGAGGTGGCGCCGGCAGGCGACGGGACAGCATCGATGTCCCCTACCCTGCTCGGCACCGTGGCCGGCTAGGTGATGGGAACCGCCGGCTACATGGCACCCGAGCAGGCGGCGGGTGTGACGGACATCGACCACCGGGCCGACCTGTTCGCCTTCGGGTCGCTGCTGTACGAGATGGTCAGCGGCCAGCGGGCGTTCGCCGGTCGCAGCATCGCCGAAACTCTGTCGCTCATTCAGCACGAGCAGCCCGCGTCGATCACGGAGATCAATGGCGCGCTGCCGGCCGAGCTCGAACGCATCGTCGGCAAGGCAATCGCCAAGGATCCGGCCGACCGCTACCAGCACACCGACGACCTCGTCGTCGATTTGCGAGCGTTGGCGCGCCAGGGTCGACTCGGGCACCACAGTGCCGGCGGCCGTACCGGCGGGAGACCCGCCGGCCGGAACGGTGCCGACAGGACGCCGCGGCGGGATCTCCTGGGCCCTCGCAATCCCCTCGTTCGCAGTCGTGGCGATCGTCGCCGGCCTCGCCGGCCGGTCGTTACTGCCCACCGAGAGCGCCTCACCGCTCCCCGAGATGCACTTTTCCCTGGAATTTCCCGAGGGCGTCGTGGGGATACCTCGGGGAACGGGCCTCGCCCTGGGCATCTCCCGCGACGGCCAAACCATCGCCTTCGTCGGTCATGATGAGCCCGGGACCCGACGCCTCTACGTACGTCGCCTGGGTGATTGGCGAGCGTGCCGATTGCCGGTACGGAGCACGCCCTGTCGCCGAAGCTGTCACCCGACGGCGACTGGATTGGGTTTTCCCGCCAGCTCGGGACAACCGAGCGCGTTCTCTTGGCGGGTGGTGAACCGTTCGAGGTTTGCACGAGCTGCTGGGACGTCAACGGGGCCGACGACGGCAACCTCTACTTCCAAGATGCGGGAACGCTCTACCAGATGCCGCCGGCCGGCGGCGACCGCGAGCTCCTTTCCGGGCCCCGACCCGAGCAAGGGCTGTCGCGCTTCGCGCGCCTCCACCCGCTGCCAGGAAGCAGAGCGATCCTGTTCGAGAACGGCAACTACGAGTTCGGCGGCATCGGCGTGTTCTCGTTCGAAGACGATCGGGTCGTTCACATCTCTCCCGACGGTTCAGAGCCGTTCTATTCGACGACCGGCCACATACTGTTCGCCCGTCGGGGCACGCTGTTTGCTGTGCCCTTCGACGCCGAAGACCTGGTGGTCACCGACCCCGAAAAGCCCGTATTGCAGGGCGTCCGCGTGGAGAACGCGGGAGCCGCGCAGGTCGCCTTGGCTGCCAACGGCACGCTCGTGTACCAACCGGCCGAGGGCCCCCAACGCACCCAACTCGTGTGGGTCGATCGCATTGGCCAGATGGAGGTCGCCGTTGCCGAGCGCAAGAACTACGCCTTTCCGCGTATCTCGCCGGTCGACTCGAAGGCCGCCGTGGTGGTGAATGAAAGCGGCTCTACTGACATATGGATTATCGATCTGGCGACCGGCTCACAGCAACAGTTGACCACCGTTGGCTCCGCCGGGAGCCCGACGTGGACGCCCGACGGAGCCGCGGTAACCTTCGGAGCCGGCTCCGAAGGCGCCTACACCCTTCGCCTCGCCAACGCGGCAAGCGGAACCGATGAGGAGCTGCTGGCCAGTGAACATCAGTTGTTCGCGATGGACTTCACCCCGGACGGCCACGAGCTGGTGTTCGTGGAAGTGTCCCCATCCCAGGACATGTTCGTGCTCGATCTCGACGATGGAACGCGGCGAGCGCTGTTTACCACGGAGGCGGCGGAATCAGCAGCATCGCTGTCGGCCGACGGCAAGTGGTTGGCCTACGATTCCAACCGGACCGGCGGGCGCGCGATCTATGTGCGGCAGTTCCCGGACGGCGACGAGATTCAGGTGTCTATCACCGCCGGCCGGTTCCTCGATGTGGTCGATGGACGGCTCCGAGCTCTTCTATCAGGCCGACGTGAACCGCATTTTCGCGGCAGCGTTTCGTACCGACACCGTAACCTTCGGTTTGGAGCCCTTGTTTGTCGGCACGCCTTTCTGGCTGGGCGTCGAAGGAGCGGCGTACGACGTTGGCGCCGACGGCCGTCTGCTGATGATCCGGCACCGCGACCCGACCGATCCGCCGGACCGTCTCGAGGTGATTCTCAATTTTTCGGAACGCCTGAAGAGGCTGGCACCGGCGGATGGCTCGCCATGATCGGGAAAACCCTCGGCCACTACGAAGTTCTCGAACCTACTCAGACCTGAGCGCCACCATCGGGTCTACTTTCGTCGCCCGACGCGCGGGCACGGAGCACGCCAGCAGCGCGATGCTGACGAACATGGCGGCGGCGGCCGCAAAGGTCGTCGGGTCGGTCGGGGTGACGCCAAAGAGCTGACTCGCAATCACGCGGGTTAGAGCCACAGCGGCCGGGATCCCTATAGCGACGCCGAGCAGCGCCAACACGAGGCCCCGCCGGACAATCAGCGTGAACACATCGGTCCTCTTGGCCCCGAGGGCCGTGCGGATCCCGAGCTCGTGGGTGCGCTGGGCGACCGCGAAGGAGATCACGCCGTAGAAGCCAATGGCGGCCAGCGCCACGCCCAACCCGGCGAAGAGCCCGAGCAGCTGCATCCAGAACTCCTCCTGAGCCGCCGAGTCGGCGAGCTGGGCGTCCATGGTCATGATGTCGTAGGGCACCAGGTCCGGATCCACGTCGGCCATCGCCGTCCTCACCGCTCCCGCCAGGCTCAGCGGGTCCGCCGCTGTGCGAATCACGAGCTGTTTCTTGGCCCGTGTGCCCCAAGGCCCCAACATTGGGTACACGCCCCCCAGATGCTGCCCGTACGGCACATACATGAGGGGGCCGATTTCGCGCCTCAAGCCGCGCCTGAAATCCTTGACATCGCCCCCGACGCCGACGATCGTGCGTGGCTGGTCATCGATGAAATCCTCGTGCACGAGCCCTTGTCGCAAGTCTGCCTGGAGGCGTGCGCCAATGGGATCTTCCCCAGGAAAGAACCGGCGGGCCATGCTCTCATTGATGAGGGCCACACTAGGAGCGGCGGCGCCATCGCGCGCGGTGAACACCCGGCCCTTCAGCAGCGGGATCTGCAGCGTCCGAAAATAGTCAGGGCTGGTCTCCACATACGCGGCTTGCAACGGCTCTTGGCGAGCCGCCGCGGGACGCCCAACGATGCTCACGGGGAGCCGCGGCGTGCGGGCGGAGATCAGCCCGACGGAGTCGACCTCTGGCAGCGTCTCGATGCGCTCGAGGAACTGCTGCTGCACAACGGCCGCGCTGGGCCTGAACCGTATGATCCCCCCGTCGTCAAACTTCACAGCCAGATCGAACCTGACCGTCAAGAGCTGATCTGTCGGAAAGCCGGGATCGACCCGCACGAGCCGAACGAAGCTGTTGAGCATTAGGCCCGCCCCGACCAGCAGGACGAGCGCCAGCGCCGCTTCCGAGACCACCAAGACGTCGCTGATGCGGTGCCGCGCCCTCCCCAGCGTGCCCCGGGCACCGGCCTTGAGCGCGTCCGTCAGATTGACGGCCGAGCTCCGCAGCGCCGGCGCCACCCCGGAGACGATCCCCGTCAAGAGCGTGAGCCCCACCGTGAACCCCAAGACCGTGCCGTTGACCTGGATCTCGTCGGTCGCCGGATACCAGCCCGCCGCCAGGGCGATGAACAGCTTGATGCCGGCGACGGCCAGCCCGGCGCCGAGCACGCCGCCCAGCAAGGCCAGCAGCAGGCTTTCGGTGAGCAGCTGCCGCACCACGCGCCACCGGCCGGCCCCGAGCGCCAGGCGGGTGGCGATTTCTTTTCTCCGGGCCGCGGTCCGGCCCACCGACAGCGTGGCCACGTTGAGGCACGCGATCAAGAGCACACAGCCAACCGCGCCGAACAACACGTAGAGCGTCCCGGTGTATCTGCCGTGCAGCCACTCCCCCATAGGTTCGACCGACACGTGCCAGGGCGTGTCCTCAGTGCCCGCGTCCATTTCGAGGCGCCGGCTGATGGTCTGCAACTCCGCTTGGGCTTGCTCGATACTGACGCCGTCCTTCAACCGTCCCACCACAGGCATGAGCTCGGCGTTCTGGAGGTCCGCCGGGGATACCTCGGTCACGTCGGTGGCCTGCCAGACATCGACCATAGTGTTCTGAGGACTGACCCAGAGGCCCGGAGGCATCACGCCGACGATCGTCGTCTTCGTTCCTTCCCCCCACACGGTCAGCTCTTGGCCCAGCACCGCCGGGTCGCCACCGAAGAGCCGCTGCCACAGGCCAAAGCTGATGACGACGGCATATGCGCTGCCATCGATCGGCGTTTCACGGAAGTCCTCGGCGACAAATGTTCAGCCCAGCACGGGTTGTACACCCAGCAGGCGAAAAAAGTGTGCGCCGACAAGTTACAGTCGGACCTGTAGTCGGACCCGTTTTCCGTCCCTCTGGCAGCGGAAACGGGCATGTGGGGGCCGTCCCTCCCGTTCAGGGCCATCTGCTCGAACGTCTGATTCCCTTCCCGCCAGGCGAGGAACGTCGAGGCCGCCGGGAAGCGCTCACGGTCACGCTGGGGGTCGAACTCTCGAATCGCCACCAAGGCGGTCAGGCTCTCGGAACGGGAGCGGGCGCAGCGCCGCCGCGTTGAGCACGCTGAAGATCGTCGTGGTCGCGCCGATGCCCAGCGCTAGACAAAGCAGGGCGGTGGCGGTGAAGACAGGGCTCCTCTGCAGATTCCCCGCACCATAGCGAAGGTCCTGAAACACGCCATCGATCATTCCTCCGGCGCGTTCTCTCGGTCTTCGCTCCGGGCGCGGGTCCTTGCCCCCACCACCTGCGTGAAGCCGAATCCGCAGGGCCGAGGGCACGAAGCGTTCCGGTAATCCGTTGACCAGTAGATCCCTCAGGGTCGCCGGCCACAGCCTGGCCAGCCCGAGAACCCCTCGCTTGCGATGCTCATCCCCGCAGCGGTCGCGGAACAGCTGCTCCATTTGCGCGCCGTACTCGCAGCGGAACCTGCTGGGGTAGGCTCGCAATAAAAGACGATACAGGCGCAGCGAAAAGACAAAGGATGGGCCGGACGCCGCCCCGGATGGGGGCCGTGGGCTCGCCATCAAGACTGACCCTCGCCGCGGAGCAAGTTCTTGGCACGGGCGAAGCTCAGCGTCGCAGCGAGCCGCTCGGCTTCTGCCTCCGCCGCCTCCAGACCCGAATCGGTGAGCCGGTAGTAAATGCGCCGCTGGTCGTCAGACTCCGCGTCCGGGGGCTGGTCGGCTTCCTCGATGAGTCCTTCCTCGATCAAACGATGAACCGCCCGGTAGAGCGTGCCCGGCAGCAGACGGATCCGGCCGCCGGTGCGCTCCTCGACTTGCCGCATGATGGCATAGCCGTGGCGAGCATCCTCCACGAGGGACAGCAGGATCTCGAAGACGATCGGCGTTAGTGGAGGCGAGACCTCGGAAGGGGTCGTTTTCGGGTTCTCGGTCATGGATCTCTCCTGAGACGACCAACTATATACTTGATGAATATACTCGTCAAGAATTGAGTAGCGGCGTAAGAGGTGCGGAACTGGTCGACCTCGCCCGCGAGCGGCCGGAGATCGTCGAGCGCTTGGCGGAGGAACTGGAGGCGTGGCATCAGCAGGCCTTGGCAGTCCGCCTGGCTCCCGATGCGGAACCCGCTCAGGGACTGAGCCGCGAGGAGCTCGAGCGACTGCGCAGCCTCGGCTACATCCGGTAAACCCCGACTTCTTTCGAACTTCGACTCCTTCGAGATTCCAGCCACTTGTACATCTTGGCGCACGAGTCTCTGCATCGCCCACGTCTGCCCGCTGATGAATCCCGGGAAAGGGACACTCACGCCTATAAATAGTCAGTATTAGTTATAATTCAACGTTATAAATAACGAAAATATCTATTAAAGCTTGCATAAAAATCTATAACGCTATTAAAAACATGTTTGAGCATATGCTGCAACGGCATACGAGCACTTCGGGTCCCCTGTCCGTTTCTGGGTATTTACGGATGAGTACCGCTCAGTATCATTTGGGTATCTAACGCTTTTATTATCAAGCACTTAGGGCCGGCCCAGGGCCGACCCCTTTGCTGCTCAGTACCGGTGAATATGGCTCCGCCCGCTTACTTTTCGCTTACTTTTTGAGCCCTCGACGCCGTGCCCCCGCCGCGTTCAACCTCTTCACGGGCCGGCTCGCCCCGGCGGTATGAATCCGCACGCCTACCGTCACCGACGGCGCGGCCGCCACAGTTCCAGCACGGCACCCAGAACGTCGAGCAGTGCGGGCACACCGGCGCTACCTTGTCCTTCAAGCTGCCGCAATCCGGGCAGTACGATGAGGCGTCGGGATCGTTGCACTTTGGGCACAGCCTCGCACCTGCTTCTGCCGCAAGGGGTGTCAGCTTGATTAGCATTCGTGTTTCCTCTCGGCGTCGCCATGATCGCCCGTGGTGTTGACGGTCTTGATAACGGTGCGCAGCATATGGTCGTAGTCGCCGGAGGTGGCCTCGCCCATGAACGCATCAATCTCATCCCCGAGTCCCGCCAGGCGCATGGCCTTGGTGACTCGCCCTAGGATGACGTAGGCATTGCCGTCTTCACCTACAAGCCGGACGTTGACTTCAGGGTGCTTGATTTCCCTCATCAGTAATCCCCCCTTACGTTCCCACGTTCCCCGGCCAATCGTCCCGAATGGCCACTCGCCAGCCGTGGTGTGGAGCGCCCCGGCGCAAGCGGCCCGTACTCGCGCTTAGGCGCCGGTGACGATGAGGGCAACATGGTGAAAGGCGTCATCTTCCTGACCCTCGATGAGCGCGCTGAACGCGTGACGTTGTACTTCGTCGAGGCGGTCAATGATGTCCCGGTAGGTGACTCGCATCTTCCTCTTCCCTCCTTCGTTTAGGCCTGACCTGTGCCCTGGAAACTGGACCGCGGATAGTGAGAATTTCTCGATAAGAAAACGAGGAGGGAGATTCTCGTGAAGAAGTCGAGGTTCACAGAGCAACAGATTGTGTACGCGATCAAGCAGGTCGAAGCCGGGGTGCCGATCACAGAGTTGTGTCGGAAGTACGGAATATCCCAGCAGACGTTCTACCGCTGGCGCAGGAAGTATGGAGGGCTGGCGCCGCGCGAGCTGCAGCGGCTCAAGGAGCTCGAGCGAGAGAACACGCAACTGAAGAAGCTGGTGGCAGACCTGAGCCTCGACAAGCAGATCCTGCAGGATGTGCTCGCAAGAAAAGATTGAAGCCCGCGCGCAAGAGAAAGCTCGTTTACCGAGCGCAGGAGCAGTATGGAGCGTCGGAACGGCGAGCGTGTGGGCTCATTCAGATTGGTCGAACAACCCACCGGTACCAGAGCATCAGGGACCCACAGGATGAGCTGCGGTTGCGCTTGAAGGAATTGGCGGCAGCCAGACCGCGGTACGGATCTCGGCGTCTGCACATCTTGCTGCAGCGTGAGGGCTGGAAGATCAACCACAAGCGGGTTTGCCGGCTGTATCGGGAAGAGGGCCTACAGGTACGTAGACGACGTCGTCGGAAGGTTGCGGCGCGCCCTCGGGTTCGGCTGCCGGCCCCAAGCGAGCTGAACCATCGGTGGAGTCTGGACTTCGTCGCCGACGAACTGGTGAGCGGTCGCCGTTTCCGGGTACTGACAGTCATCGACATCCATAGCCGCGAGTGCCTGGCGCTGAAGGCTGGCTTCTCGCTCACCGCACAGATCGTCACCGCACAGCTGGAGGAGATCATCGCCGAGCGCGGAGTGCCGGTCGCCCTGACCCAAGACAACGGGACGGAGTTCACCTCGAGGCACTACGATGCCTGGGCGTTCTCGGCGGGGATCCAGTTAGACTTCATCCGGCCGGGACGTCCGGTCGAGAACTGCTACATCGAGAGCTTCAACGGCAAGCTACGAGACGAGTGCTTGAGCCAGAGCTGGTTCCTGAGCCTCTCCGAGGCTCAGGAACAGCTGGACGCATTCCGGAAGGACTACAACGAAACGAGACCGCATTCTTCTTTAGGCAACCTGCCGCCTGCCGTGTATGTCCAACTGCTGCAGGAGGTTGCAGCTACCTGATGCCCACTAACCCGAGTTTTTCTCGTTTTCGATGGACCCAAGTTGGGGTACACCTCACAGCACCGTGTTACTGAGATAGAAGGTGGTACTAACCGCGGGGTCTGGTCAGGGTGGCGCGTGATCCTGAAGGCGATGTTCGCGCTTCCGTTTGAAGACGGCGAGCTAGAGACGTTCGAGGCGTTGACCGGCCGTAAGGTAGCGCCCACCAAAGTGGCCCGGGAGGTATGGGCCATATGCGGGCGCCGCGCCGGCAAGTCAATTATGTCCGCGTTGGTGGCCGTGTACCTGACCACGTGCCGTGAGTACAAGGACCTCGCGCCCGGCGAGCGGGGGGTATTCATGGTGATCGCCGCTGACCGGCGGCAGGCCCGCGTGGTGCGTCGCTACATCAGCGGCCTACTCCATAGCACTCCGGTACTTGAGCAACTCATCGTGAGGGAAACGAAAATAGCTATCGAGCTGACCACCGGCATCGCCATTGAAATACACACCGCGTCCTTTCGCACCGTGCGCGGTTACACCGTTGTGGGTGCCGGGCTCGACGAGCTGGCCTTCTTCCCCACGGATGACGCAGCCGAGCCCGACCGGGAGATTATCGCGGCGCTGCGGCCGGCTATGGCGACAATAGGGGGCGCCGTACTGCTGTGCCTAAGCAGCCCCTATGCGCGTAAGGGCGAGTTGTACAAGGCCCACCGGGCGCACTACGCAAAGGACGGCGATGTACTCGTAATCCAGGCCCCCACGTGGGTGCTCAATGACACCGTGCCTCAGGAGGTAATCGACCGCGCCTATGCCGAGGACGAAGCCTCAGCCCTCGCTGAATACGGCGCCCAATTCCGCCTCGACATCGAGTCATTCGTGTCCCGCAAAGCGATTGACGCCGCCGTTGTACCTGGTAGGCGTGAACTGCCGCCTGTGCCGGGTGAGCACTACGTCAGCTTCCTTGATTTCGCCGGGGGCTCGGGTGCGGACTCGGCAACGCTAGCGGTGGCGCACGAGGAAGAACGTGACGAACAGAAGATCTTCATTCTCGATGCCATCCGAGAGGTGCGCCCGCCATTCAGCCCGGAGCAGGTGTGCTCCGACTTCGCCCAGCTCTTGAGACGCTACAGCGTCAGCACGGCGACTGCGGATCGTTGGGCCGGGCAGTTCCCGGTCGAGCAGATGCGGAAGCATGGCGTCACGGTTGGCGCCTCCAAGCGCACGAAGTCCGACCTGTACAAGGAGTTCCTGCCCCTCCTGAACAGCGGCAACGTCGAGCTGCTGGAAATACCGCGACTTCGAGCCCAGCTAGGTGGTCTTGAGCGACGTGTCACACGTGGTGGCCGCGATTCGATTGACCATGCTCCGGGCGGCCACGACGACGTTATTAATGCCGCCGCTGGGGCGCTGACCCTAACCACGGTTGGCCCGCAGCCGATCCGCGTGGTGGACGCGGCCTGGGGTTGATCTTCATCACGACAGAACTACCGAAGAGGAGGTAGCACAAATGCCAGAAAGGAATAGCGGAAGCGGTCAAGGTCCACCTCCAGGTCGCGACAGACGGAATGCAGCGACGATTGGAGCAATTCACCTTCGACCCCGAGGGAGACGATGTGCGGGGCTTGGTGGCGCTGGCCGAGCGGTTTGACAAGCGTGCGGGCGCAATCACGGGTGATAAGAACCTGTCGTCCATCGGTCGTAACAACAGGCTGCTCACCGCCGCGCAGGAGACACACGCTGCGGTCGTCGCGTGGGAGGAACGGCACGTCGGTATGTTCGACGCGAGAATCGCAAGCGAGACAGAGGCGCTCCGTCTGGTGGGCGAGCCAGCAGCGCCGAGCGACCCCCTCGAACGGTTGACCCGCGAGATCCGTCACAGCGAGATCCGGCAGAACTTCGCTCATCTCGACCCGCTGGAAATACAGACGCTCTACTTCGAGGCACCCGAGGAGGTACGCGACGCCATAGCCAGTGCGCCGCCCGTCGCCGTGAAGACGGCCCACGGCCTAGAGCTGGTGCCGCTCGTGCCAGTCGAGGTCATCAACCACCATTCACTCGGGACGGCTGAGATCGCGAACCTCGAGGCAGCATCGCAGATCCGAGAGTTGCAGGAACTTCGCGGCACCAACGCAGGACTTGCCAGCGCCTTCAAGGCCGCGCTACGGGACGTAGCGCCAGGGCGCATCGAAACTGATGATCCGATTGCGGAACAGGCCGCTGCCACGACGAGCGCGAGGTGAGCCGTGCTGCACGCGAGCTGCGGCCCCGCAACAGGCCCACTAACTAGAGGATGATCTGCTCGGGCGCGCCAGAGCGCCGATTCTTCCTGGCCCTGTAAGCCGCCACCGCGTTCCGATTACAATCCTGCCGCCGACCGACACCTGCCCCACGCTTCTCGCCTGGCTAGAAAACGACCTGCCCGACGAAGAATCACAGCTGCTGAACACGCATGTAGCTGACTGCCCGGTGTGCCGTGAGAAGTTGGCGGTGATGAATGCGGTTCAGGATGTGGGGGACGTGGGGGTGTATGCGGTCAGATAGTTGCCGCCCGTTGATCGGCGCTGCCAATACCTCATAGGCTGCGTACTGCGTGCCGCTGGGAGCCTTCACCTATGCAGACCGGAAAGAACATGAATGAATTCGGAGAACTAAAGAGACTGGACCTCCGGTCGATCTGGAAGAACGAAGCCAGAAACTTCACCCCGTGGCTCGCCAAGAACATTCAAAGACTAGGGGAAACGCTCGGAATGGAATTGGAGTTGGAAGAGAGGGAGGCCAGCGTCGGCGAGTTCTCTCTCGACCTTCTCGCAACGGATCTGGGGACTGGGCGCACAGTCGTAATCGAGAACCAATTTGGCGTCACCGACCATGATCACCTCGGCAAACTACTGACGTATGCTGGAGGTTTTGACGCAGCGACCATCGTTTGGCTTGGCGAGAAGATACGGGAGGAACATCGTCAGGCGCTTGAGTGGCTAAACCGTCGAACCGACGCGGACACGCAGTTCTTCGGCGTGATCGCGGAGATCCTACAGATCGATGACTCGAAGCCTGCGTACAACTTCAGAGCAGTTGTCTTTCCCAACGAGTGGCAAAAAACTCGTCGAGGGACGAAGCCAGTGTCTTCAAAAAGCGACGCCTACCGTGACTACTTCCAGCGCCTAATCGACGAACTACGGGAGAAGCATCGATTCACTGGCGCACGGGTTGGCCAACCTCAGAACTGGTACTCGTTTGCCTCGGGCTTTTCTGGCGTCACGTATGGTGCGGGTTTCGCGCTTAGAGGCAGAGCGCGGACCGAGCTCGGTGTCGACCGTGGGGATTCCGATGCAAACGAAAAACTGTTCGACCGGCTCCTCGAGGATAAGGCGGGCATCGAGGAGGAATACGGCGCGGAGTTGGATTGGGAGAGACTCGACGGAAAGCGAGCGTGCCGCATTGCCGACTATCGGGAGGGTTCCATCTCGGATTCCGAGTCGACGCTCCTGGAGATTCAAGCTTGGCATGTGGACGGGTTGTTGCGCATGAAGAAAGTATTCGATCCGAGGCTGGGACACCAACACACCTAGAGCGAACGAAGGCCAACCTGGTCACCTGCCCCACGCTTCTCGCCTGGATCGAGAGCGACCTGTCCGACGAGGAATCGCAACGCCCGGTCTCGATGCTGGCGCTCTGGTCGCCGAGTTTCTAAGGGCTTTCTGATAGGCAATCAGCAGGTCCAGGCCGTTAAGGCTCTACAGAAGGCTGTTGCTGCATGTTCCAGCCTTCTGGGGGGCAAACCGGGGTCCGCCAGCCTCAGATTCGGGCGCTCTATTCCGGCGCCCCGGAGGAGTCTCCGCACGCGCTCGCCTGTGCGTCTCGAGCAATCTCGATCTTGCTCGCGATTTCGAGCTTGTAGTCCCGTTCTTGTTCATCGAAGTTGGGCTGGCGCCGAAACTTCTCCCCCCAGTGAACAAACCGCCCCCAGAGGCTTGGGTCCGGCTGCCATTGTGCTCGATCAGCTTCTGTTCGTAAAAATTGAAATCTGCGCCATGCTCATTGGTGAGCGCCCGACGAATCTCCAAGAGCTGTCGATCAACATCTTGGGTAGTCGAATCGACCTTGTCCTCGGAATGTTTGGCGATTCGTTGCTTCGCACTGCGTGACACGATCGCCTCAAACTCATCGGGGAAAACCAGGTGAAGCAGGGCATCCTGCTGAGGCGACGAGTGCTTGATCGAGGCGGCCTCAACGACTTCTTTGAACGCCCAAGGGTCGCCAAGCAGACTTTCTTGCGCTTTTGGATCGAGCGATTTCCATTGCTTCGCAAAGCCCACCAAGAATGCGAGTTGCCAGTGTCGCGTCGTATTGAAGGCGGGTCCCGTTCCGGCGATCCCGAACTCGAACACCTCGCTCAGCTCCGGAGGTACGGTCACGGGCTTCGGCGACCAGGAGAGGATTTCGTCGACGAGCGATCTTCTTCGCTGGGCCCTTTGTGACGTCGGAGAAAAGTAGGTGGAAGTAGACGAGCTCCGCGACTAACTGGATGGTTGTCGCCGGTGCTCCGGTCAGCTGGCGCTTCAACTTGATATTGAACTTCTTCGCCGTCTCCTCGGCGTGCGAAACGAAGCGATCGTAGAAATCAGCGATATTCTCGGGAGACCAGATCTTTTCGCTGGGCGTGAACAAGGAGCCATCGGTTCTCAGCGCAGCATCTACGAAACGCTCGGCCGTTTCGTAGACGCGATCAGAGCCTGGGTTCTCCAAGTGGAACATGTCGTGGTCTCTCATGATGGGGAGGCGTCGACACGCATGAATCTCGTGGGGCGTTGGTCAATCACTGGGTCCTCCATGAGCCACGGATGCCCTGAGTTCTCCGAGCTCAGATTCCGTCAAACATTTCGCGAAAGTCTTCCGCTTGAACGCATTGGGATGGGGCAAGAACGCAAAATACCGTTCTCGGGCCCCGATTTCGATGGGCCCGGCCAGGAGCGCACTGTCCAGTCGCATTCGCTCCCGCACCATACGCTCGCAGTGGGCACCGAGACAAACGACGACGGTTGCCGCCGCGACCTCGAACAGAGGTTCGAAGTACCGCTCCGTGCATTCCTCGAGGGCTTCCCACACGCCTGCTTCTTGCTGCGAGCAGCAGTGCACGACTTCCGAGAGCGCATAGTCAACGCCAGGTCTGGCCTCATTCGCCGGTATATTCAATAATTCCGCCGCTCGCCCGCGTACCGCCGCCGAAAAAACGCACCGCATGTTTTCGATACGTGCGCCGCCGAAAAAACGCACCGCATGTTTTCGATACGTGCTGATCGTCCTTCTGAAGGTTCCTCACGCCGCCCTTGATCCACGGCCGCTCGCGATCCTCGTCGAAGCCATTGGCGTGGAAGTCGATGATCTCGTCGTCTGACCAGCTGGCTTTCGGGGCGAACTCGACACCTGTCGCGGAGGGGTTCGAGCTAAGGAACAGGATCGGTGCTGTTTCAATGTGGCCGATCCAGGGGACGGGGACGTAGGGTTCGTCGATGCCGAGAGCTTGCTGGTGATTCACGATCGCAGAACACGGATGAGACCTGTCGGGCTTGCCCAGGCAACGGGCCACGTTCGGGCAGCGGCTGATCTGGAGCAGTAGGTCTTGCATCGTTTCTCCCGGGGAGCCGCGCTGGAGCCCACTTCTAGGTTCGAGGTTGTGGAGACCATACAATGACGCCGCCACAGCCTGGAGGGAATTTTCAGTGAGTGCGCACAATCAGCGGAAGGCGCGATGGTTCACTAGGAGGAGCAAATGACCGCTGCCCGAGAGCCCACTGAAGACTGGACCGTTCACCTCCTCCGCCGCCGCTGGAAGCCCACAAAGAACCGCCTCTCCGAAGCCGACGAACTCCCCGGAATCCGCATCCGCATCCACCGCTGCTGCTCCTGGCTCCAACGCGTCGAAGATCTGGCAGCAGCCGGAGCCACGGGCTCCGACGATGCCCTCGTCTTCCAGTGGATCGCTTTCAACGCCCTCTACGGCCGATGGAACGTCGACCGCCGCGAGCCTATCTCCGAGCACGAGGCGATCGACCAGTTCGTCGACCAGATTATTCGGATCGAAGAGAGCAACCACATCTGATTCGCCCTTGACGACAACAAGCGACTCGCCATCGCCCTCTTCGACAACTCATACCTGAACCGCCACTTCTGGAAGGATCCGTCCAAGCAGCGTGCTCGCAAGACGGAGAAGGCGAAGCACGACGCCCAGGCCTGGTACGTGCAGGGCGACTACATACTCATCCTTGATCGCCTGCTCGAGCGCATTCACTTTCCGCGCTGCCAGCTCGTGCACGGGGCATCGACGCACAACAGCAAGCTCAACCGCACCGCGGTGGAGCACTGCTCAACGATGCTTGGCCATCTGCTGCCGGCGTTCTTGCTGGTGCTGATCGATCACGGGTATGAGGAGGATTGGGGGCGGCTTTGCTATCCGCCGGTGACTGATTGACGTGGCGTTCAAGGAAACTTCGCCATTACGGGAAAATACTTAGACAACCGCCCGCCAGCCCGCTAAACTCCGACCCTCTGCTCCCCAAATCAGACGGGTTGAGTGCCCTCCCGGGGACCGTGGATCTCAGCGCTTCAAGCGAGCTGCATGCCCTTCCGTCTTGTCCAGTCTGGGTCGTCGGCCGCGCTCTGGCAGACCTGCGCCGATCGCTTCCTCGACGAGCTCGGCGACAATCGCGGACCCTCGGGCTTCGAGTCGCATCTCTGGATAACGCACCGCAGCCTCCGCGACCTCCTATTCGAGCGAGCCTACGAGCGGGGCATGCCGGGGTGGCTCGGCCCGCCGGTCTCGTTTTTTTCCGAGCTGCCGCAACTCTTCGATATTCGGCTCAAGCCCGTTGGGGTGCTCACTCGCCGGCGACTGGTCAGCCGGCTCGCTGCCAACCGCGGCCGAGAGATTCTAGACCGCGAGCCGGGCAACGCTAATGGTGTGGTTCGGGGCCACATGCTCGACAGCCTGCTGGGCGATCTCCTGCCCGAAGGCGTCTCGCCCGATCGGCTTCGGGAGCTACTCACCGGTCTCGACGGCGACGAGTTCGCCACGAAACGCAACGAGTGGATCGTCAAGGTGTACGCCGGCTACGTGGAGGAGCTGGAGCGGCTGGGTGCATACGACTCTCGATCGATCCACGCTCTCATCGCGGAAAGAATCGAGTCAGGCGGCCTCAAGAGCGCGCTTCACGGCGCCGATCGCCTTCACATCTACGGCATCTATGGCTTGCGGGTCCGCCAGCGAATGTTCGGGGCTCTGGCCTCCCAGCCGGAGGTCGATGTTGTGGCCTACGTGGCGGAAGAGCCGGAGGCGAGCGAGTTTGAAGCGCTGACCCGCGACGTTGAGTCGGCTGCAGCAGGTGCGGATAACGTTTCCAAAGCCACGGCCGCAGTCGTCCAACCCGCGCCGGACACTGCCCGTGAACTCGACTGGGTCGCCCGGGAGGTCAAGCAGCTGCTCGTCGCCGGCGAGGTCGAGCCGCACGACATCGCCGTCGTTGCGCGCAGCGGTCGCGACGACACGGGCCGCGCATACCGGGTATTGAGCGCGGCCGGCATCCATTGCACGGCGCGCATTCGGACCCCGCTTACCGAGATCTCGGCTCTCAAGGCTCTCGTGTCGATCTTTGGCGCCGCGGCATCCAGGTGGAGCTACCGTCGGCTGCGCTCGGTGCTCGATCATCCCTACTTCAACACGGGCATCGACCTGCGAGCGATCGACTACGTGTCGCAGACCGGGCGTATTGAAGGACTCGATGAGTGGGAGGAACGTCTCGGCAAGCTAGCGACCCAGCTCAAGGACGAAGACAAGTCGCTCCGCGGAAAAGGACTCTTTGCCGATCGCGTCGAGAAGGACCTCGCCGCACTGCAGAAGTTCCGGGCTGAAATGGAACAACTCGATACGCCCCACACCGAGGCGGAGTGGCTCGACATCACGCGCACACTCGTGCGTGACGGCGTCTTCCATCTCCGCCGCCGGGTATGCGATGCAGTCGACGATCGGTGGGACATCGTTCGCTTCGACCAGAGAGGGCTCATTCAGCTCGAGAAACTCCTGTCGGAGTGGGCCGGACTCGATCATGCGGAGACGATCGTCGAAGTTGCGGACTGGTATGCCCTGCTGCGCCGCATGCTCGAAGCCAACGAACTCGTGCTCTCGACTCCCATGCAGAAAGGCGTGCAGATTCTCGAGGCGCACGACGCGGCGCTGGTTCCGTTCCGCCACACCTTCGTTATCCATGCCAACGACGGCGAGTTTCCGCGCCGCGGTGGCGCGGGCGGCGTGTTCCTGGATGAAGAGCGGATGGCACTTCGTGACGCGGGGCTCTCCGTCTCTCACCGCGAGGATGCGCTGCGGCGGGAGCGCTCGCTGTGGCGCGCAATAACGCTGGGTGGCGATGTGAGGATCTCCTACCGAACGACAGACCCGGCGGGCACCCCGCTGCTGCCGTCGCTCATGGTTCCGCAGCACGATCCCTCCAAAGAGATCCCACGTACGCGAGCGCCGAGGCGCCCGGACGGCAGCCACGCCGAACCCATCAACCCGGCGCAGGCTAATCGGCTCGCTGCACATGAGCTGGCGGAGCAGCTGCAGGTCGCGGCCGAGGTCGTACAGGTAGAAGTGGCTCCTGCCGATCTGTCGCTCCTCGATCAAGCGATTGTCGCCGCCGTGGCGGAAGCCCACCGTGACACCGGCGTAGAGGTGATGGGCAAAGAGCACCCGGTCCTGGGACCCAACCCCTGGAATGGCGAGATCCGCGATCAGGCGGTGCTCGACTGGTTGGCGGAGAGATTCAACGCAGAATACCCGTGGTCTGCCGGCCAACTCGAGCAGTACTCGACATGCCCGTTCGTATTCTTCACCAACCGAGTGCTCCGTCTCGACGACTCCGAAGAAGCCGACGAGCAGCTCTCGCCGATGGCGTTCGGTGGGATTGCGCACGACCTGCTCGAACGCTTCTACAGGGAGGCCAAGGAGAACCTGCCGGCGTTTCTTGAAGGAGAGGCCCTCGAACTCTTCGAGCGCGTCGCCGATGAAGCGTTCGGGGAGCGAGAGGCACGTGGCGAGTGGCTCGGGCTTCCGGTGCTGTGGCCGGTTACCAAACGGTCGGTGCGTGACTGCGTGCGCGCCTACATCGAGTGGGAGCTCGGCTACCTCGACAAGAAAGGCGAGGTCCCACATCTCACGGAGCATGCGTTCGGCTTCGACGAGCCGTGCGTCATTCGCGGTGCCGGCGTCAGCAGCAAACAGGTAGACGTGCGCATCCGCGGCCGCATCGATCGCGTGGACCGCGTGGGCGACAGCGAAGATGCTCGACACCACGTGCTCGACTACAAGACCAGCACCATTCCTAGGAAGTCAGGATACAAGGACGGCTCGGTGCTGCAGGGGCCGATATACCTGCGTGTGCTCGAAGAATCGGGACTCGCCGTCAGCAAGTGCCGTTATCGCTCCATCCGCAACCCGGGAAAGCCGCAGAACGGCGCCGAGCTCGGCGTCGGCCACGAGGACTTCGATCAGGCCCTGACCATCGCCTTCTCGATCCCGGCCCGCGTCCGGGCGGGTCTCTTCGAAGCCACCCTAGCAGCCAACGTCGGGAGCTGGCCTTCGTTCTACCCAGGCCGTGAAATTTGCCGGAGCCAGGCCCAACTTGAAGACGGGAACCGATTCGATGCCTGAGGTCACCTGGACCCCTGAGCAGGCTGCTGCCATCACAGCGGAGAAGAACACCCTCCTGGTGGCAAACGCGGGCACGGGCAAGACGACCACGGTCGTGGGCAAGGTCCTCTGGCAACTTGGCCTCGATACCGGGTCCGATCAGGACAGCGGTGAGCCCATTGCGCCGTGCGCCGCCCCCTGCGAGCTTTCCGAGATCGCCGCCATCACCTTTACAGACAAGGCGGCCTACGACCTCAAGAAGAAGCTGCGCGAGGCCATCGAGGCATCCGAACGCGGCGACGAGTTGCGTTGGCAGGTCGATCGCGCCTACATCGGCACCATCCATGGCTTCTGCGGCGCGCTGCTGCGCGAGAACGCGCTCAGGTTTGGCATCGAACCGACCTTCGGTGTGCTCGACGAGAACCAGAGCACTGCCGAGCTAGATCGCATCATCCACGACACGATTCTCGAGTCGCTCCAAGCCGGGGAGGAGTCTACCGAGACCCTCCTGCTCGAGATGAGGCGACTGCGCGGCTATCAACGGGCGCGCGGCGTTGTGGACTATGTTCGCGATGCCATGCGCGACCTGCGTTGGCACGCCCAACGCTACGAAGGGTGGAGCGCTGATGGCCATCTCGACATCGATCAGCTACGCGCCCTCGTAGCCGATTTCGACGACACCGACGAGCCGCCCTTGGCTCGTTGCGATGCCCTGCTACATCTTGCCGCTGTAGCGCTGCAGTGTTGGCAAGAGTTTCTCGCCAATGAAAACGTCCGTGACTTCGACAGCCTCATCCTCGAAGTGCGCGACCGGCTGCGCTCATCCGATGGTGTCGCCGCCCTCGAGAACATCCGCCGCCGCTATCGTTTGCTGATCATCGACGAATTCCAGGACACCGATTTCGCCCAGCGCGACATCGCCTTCGCCATTGGCCACAACGTGCCGCGACCGCTGCTCTTCCTCGTGGGCGACCCGAAGCAGAGCATCTATGGCTTTCGCGGCGCCGACATCGCCGTGTGGAACGATACAAAGGAAGCGCTTGCCGCCGACGGTGTTGTGCTCGACTTGTCGTGGAACTTCCGCTGCGCACCGCCCATCGTCGAGTTCGTCAACACCACCGCCGCCGGCGCCATGGCCGAGACCGGCGAGGCACTTGACGGCGACCTCGTGCACAGCCGCATCGGCTACGCGGAGCTCGAGGCGGGGCTCCCCGATACCGAGTGCTCGGGGCTGGAGTGGCTTCTCCCGGAAGGCGACAAGATCGATGAGATTCGCGCCAGCCAGGCGAAACAGGTGGCAACCCGGATCCGTGAGCTCACCGATACCGGAGCGGTCGTCGACGAGAAAACCGGTGAGCCGAGGCGCTGCGAATTTCGGGATATCGCGCTTCTCTACCGCGCGCGCACCGGTCTGGAGCACTTCGAGGCGGCGCTGGCATGCCACGGCATCCCGTACTACCTGTCGGGCGCCCCGCACCTCGCCGAACGGCAGGAGGTGCTCGACCTCGTCAATGTGTTGCGTCTGCTCAACAACCCGCGCGACGACCTGCGCGCCTTTGCCTACCTCCGTTCGCCCTTCGTCTGCTTGCGCGACGAGGTGATCGCGCGCCTTCGGCTCACCTCCAAGAGCGCACCCCTGATGCGCCAGGCGGCACGATTCCTCGAGGAGGATGGTGGCTGGTCCGATGCGCCCGAGCATGTCCGCCTCACCGCCATCGAGCAAGAATCGTTGCAGCGCGGCCTGCAGGTGATTAACGACCTGCGCGAACTCGTCTACCGCATGCCGCTCGACGAGCTCCTTGAGCAGTTGCTGCAACGAACCGGCTACCGTCTCCATTTTCTGCTCGGAGACCGGCACGAGGAAGCCCTTGCCAATATCGACGCGTTCCTGCGCTTTGCCGAGGGCTATCGCGACCTCGACATCGGCACCTTCCTCGAGGTGTGGGAGGTACGCAACCGCACCGACAGTGGCCTCCCGCAAGCACCGCTCTACAGCCAGGAGGACGATGTCGTCACACTGAGCACCATTCATCGGGCCAAGGGGCTCGAGTGGCCGGTCGTGTTCTTTGTCGGTGTCGAACACCAGATGCGAGCCCGCACCACGGGCGAGCTCTGGAGCGATCGAGCTCTAGGCCCCTTATTGGCTCCTAAAGCCGACGATCAGGGGCCCAGAGCGCAGGAGCTCGTACGCCGCAAGAGCCTTGAAGACAAGGCAGAGGAATCACGCCTCGTCTATGTCGCGACCACCCGAGCCCGCGATCGGTTGGTCTTGGTTGGGGGCAGGGAAGTGGCAAACAGCTACGGGGCGTGGCTCGATGCTGGCACGGAGCCGCACGACGTTGAAGTTCGAACGATCACCGAAGCGCCCATTCCCGGGGTGGCGCCGAACAGCATTGCTCTCAGCTGGCTGGATGCCGTCGACGCCCAGCCGCCCGGCAGCCTCATTACGGCAGCTCCGGAACCACCCCTCACCTTCATCCACTCCGCCACCAAGCTGATGACCGCCGACAAGGATCCCGAGGAATGGGAACGCCGCTACCGGCACGGCGTCATCGCTTCGTGGTACTTCGCGCGAGAGAGTGATGGGCAAGTTGGTGTTCCCGGCACAGCGCGCGGCACCGTGATTCACGGCGTTCTCGAGCGGATCGAGGAGGAACGCGAACTTACGCGGCTGCTCGACGAGACTATCGGTAGCCTGGACGAGCCGGAGATTGCCCAGCTTATGGCGCCCGGCACTTCCTACCGGGAGGCGCTAGAGGAGGAGATCCGTTGCGTCGTGCAGAGCGATGAATGGAACTGGTACGTCGAAGGTGAGCACTATCGGGAGCTTCCGTTTGCACACCTCGCGAACGTCAAGGACTGGCGCATGGGGGCACTGGACCTGTACCGGCCTGGCGATGACGCTCTCGTCATCGATTTCAAGACGCACGAGATCGACGCGGGGCAGGTTGTGAAGGTAGCTCAGGGGTACTCGATCCAGATGGGTATATATAAAAAGGCGGCTTCAATTCGATCGGAAACGAGCGCTCGGCTGTTCTTTACGAGTCCCCAAGTTGAAGTCGAGGTTGAGGGATGAATCCCTGCTACTTGTGGACGAGGGATGGCGCCTTCTTGGCCGTTGGAGTTGCCCCGCTTTGGTGGACGGTTTCCCGCTCACATTTAAGCGATCTGAGCGTGCCTCCTTTCGTACCCCATGGGCGAGTCGTAGTCCAGGGGTGAGTGTCTGCGACGCGGGTTGTAGAAGCCCTCGATGAACTCGAAGACGGCCATGCGGGCTTCCGCCTGGGACCTGAACCGCCGGCGGTTCAGGAGCTCGCACTCGAGGGTGGCGAAGAAGCTCTCGCACATCGCGTTGTCGTAGCAGTCACTGGCTGATCCGGTCGACGGTCGCACCCCGACCTCCTGGCAGCGCTGACCGAAGGCGATCGACGTGTACTGCGTACCTTGGTCACTGTGATGAATCACCTGTTGGGGCCGTCGTTGCGAGATCGCCATGTTCAGCGCCTCGAGCACGAGCTCGGTGCGCAGATGGGTCGCCATTGACCAACCGACAACGCGACGGCTGAAGACGTCCACGACGACCGACAAGTACAAGAACCCTGCCCACGTTGGGATGTAGATTATGTCCGCCACCCAAAGCCTGTCGGGGCGGTCGGCTCTGAACTTGCGCTCGCCCAGGTCCGGAACTGGGCGGGCTTCCCGATTTCGCCGCGTTGTCCGAACGCGTCGCCTACGGCTGACGCCCTGCAGGCCTGCACGTCGCATCAAGCGCCCCACACGCTTGCCGCCAACACCCACACCGTCGGCTCGCAGATCGGCGTGGATCCGAGGGCGACCGTAGGTGCCTCGGCTCTCCCTGTGGATCGCTTCGATCCGTGCCTGCAGCTTTGCGTCCGCCCGCGATCGAGCCGACGGTTCCCGCCGGCGCCACGCGTAGTACCCGCTGGTGGAGACCTCCAGCACACGGCACATCGTGGCAATCGGATACTTCGCCTGGTGACCGCTCACGAACTCGAAGACTTCGGCGGTACCGAGTTGACCAGACCCCGCGGTTAGTACCACCTTCTATCTCAGTAACACGGTGCTGACAAGAGGTTGTTGAGGCCGGCGAAGCGTAGCGTAGCCGGTTTCAACAACACCGCTTCCAGTGCCGGAGGTCGATAGCCCAGCGAGCTGTGCGGTCGTACGCGGTTGTACTGCTGGCGCCATCTCTCGATCAGAACCTTTGCCTCCTTCAGCGTGTAGAAGATCTCCCCGTTCAGCAGCTCGTCTCTGAGCTTGCCGTTGAAGCTCTCCACATAGCCGTTCTCCCATGGGGAGCCCGGCTCGATGAACAGCGTGCCGACGCCGAGCCGGCCCAGCCAGTCGCGAACCGCCTCGGCGGTGAATTCCGGTCCGTTATCTGACCTGATGTGCGCTGGAATACCTCGATGAACGAACAGTCGTCCTAGTCGGTGAAGTACGTCCTCGGAGTTGAGCTTCCGCGCCACGTCGATTGCAAGGCTCTCCCGTGTGTACTCGTCGACGATCGTCAGCAGCCTCATAGCCCGACCGTCATGCGTCCGGTGGTGGACGAAGTCATACGCCCAGACATGATCCTTGTTCTCGGGGCGCAGTCGGATGCAGGAGCCATCGTTGAGCCACAGCCGTGCTCGCTTGGGCTGTTTCTTCGGTACTTTCAGCCCCTCGCGCCGCCAGATCCGTTGCACCCGCTTGTGGTTCACGAGCCAGCCCTCCATGCGCAGTAGCGCCGTCACTCGCCGATACCCGTAGCGGCCATACTCTCGGGCTAGGTTCACGATCCTCTCCGTCAGCACCTGCTCGTCGTCCGGTTGCCGTGGCACGTACCGCTGCGTCGTGCGCGACTGTTTCAGCACCCGGCACGCTCGTCGCTCGGAAACGCCCAGCCTCCGCCGAACATGCTCAACCGCATCTCGGCGACGTGCCGGGCTCAGAAGTTTCCCTCCGCAACTTCCTTCAGGATCGAAAGATCCAGCTCCTTTTCCGCCACAATCTTCTTGAGCCGGACGTTCTCCTTCTCAAGTTGCTTCAGCCGCCTGGCCTCGTCGACCCTCAGCCCCCCGTACTCGCGTCGCCACCGGTAGTAGGTGTGCTCGGTGATTGCTAGCTTGCGGCAGGCATCCTTGACCGTCGCGCCGCGGGCCAGCTCCACCTCAGCCTCCCGTAGCTTCCGTACGATCTGCTCTGCGCTGTGCCTCTTCGCCGGCATTCTAACCTCCCTTTTTCGACCCGGATCGTGAGATTACCTCTGGATCCGTTTTGGGGGGTCAGGTCACAGGTGGTCAACGATTTCGTCGACCGTGTGAGAGAAACCACGCTGGCGAGCGACCCGGCGTTGTTGACCCTCGACGAACTCGAACTCTCTCTGACGGACGCAAAACCTGCAGCTCCCGTCAAGGCTGACAGCAACGGTGCTGTCCCGGCGCTCGACTTGAATGAACTGCCCGTTACGATGACGCGGTCGACGGCATCGGAGTTCACTACCGGACCTGGGCCGGTTTGGCCGCCTTCCAATCGGAAAGAATCGAACGACGAAACCGAAACTGAAGCAGAATCAGAAGATGAGCAATCTAGAGTTGGTTTCAGGAAGAAGCTGCCGATCTGGCTCTTCATTGCGGGATTGGTCGCGGAAGCGGCTGGCTTCGTGATTGACAAGCCGGAAGCTTTTCCGGTCGTTGCGTACTACGCATACCCGTCTTACGTCCGAGGCGTGGCGGGATTGTCAACGTTGCAGGCAGGTCAGGAACTGCTGCCGGAAATGGAAGGCTTCGCGCTACTTGCACGTCTCTACGTGATTGATTCTCAATACCCTGGGATTGGATTCCTGGGCCGGATGGGTGTCGGGCGCGGTGCCGACGAAATAGTCAAGAGTCTGGTGCCTGGAGGAGGTGGCATCGGCTGCGGCCCGGCCAGCGTGGTTGCGTTACGGCCGATCACGGTCACGGTTGCGAGCGGAGATACGCACGAGTGGAGCGTAGACGAAGCCATGAGGGCCCTTCAGAGGGCGCAGCGAATACGCCTCACCGGAGTCGCTGCGCTGGTCTTTTCCTTCGGGGTTACGTTGCAGATCGCCGGCTTCAAGCGGTCGGGGAAATTTGGTGGGAACACCTAGGCATAAGGCGCGAGTATCCGCGTACGGTCTCGTGCACGAATACTTGTGTTCTCGCGAGACGCTCGGTGCGACGGTGGAGGAGATTTCGGCGAACGTAGACGTGGGAGACAAGGCGCTAGAGGACATACTTGGGTGGTTGCAGGCTACATCGTGCGCAGAGTTCGACTCTGAAACAAATCAATGGAAGTGGCGGTCAGGCATGCGCGATCTCACTCCTGACGAGTGGAACAAAATTGAAACAGCGATTTCCGCCGAGCGTTCAGAGAAGCAGACCCTGGTCTTGGCTGTGGTCGTCGCGTTTGCCATAGGTGGATTGTTGGGAGCGGGGACCGGTATTGGTTTTCTAGCAGGCGTGGGAATCGCCGGGGCAGTGGTCGTGACCTTCGTCGCGCTTGCAGCCAGTCAGTCAAACCGATGAAAAGCAGGACCCCGTTACGACACTCGGTAGCGTAGTCCGCGCCGGTCCTGAGCCGTCCCGTAAAGGAGCGGGGGGCGTGCGGCCGCGGCAACACACCCCCTTAGCCGACCTTTCCTGTCTGCTCTTCCTGTCGTGCGCGACGACACCGCGCACGAGTAGCTTGCCAGTAGCGCAGCTTTTGTCGAATCGTCCCTGCCCGCGCCCGAGTAGCTTTCTAGTAGCTTAGCCCTTGAGGGCGTTTTGTAAGTCCTTGCAAACAAAAGGGCTTAGCGCCGTGGAGTTCGTATGTATTCCATTACCGATGCAAGAGGTGGCCGAGCCCGGATCGCATGAAGGCGGGTTGACTCATGCAGTCGACCCGAATTCAGAGCCCCACCACAACCGGGAGGACACGGGCGTGGGGCCGGATCTCGGACGCCTGGCCGACGGGCAACAGTTGCTGTCGCTCCCCGAGATAGATGGCGGTGAAGCGACCGTCGACGATCTCGAGGGCCGAAGGTCTTCCCGGAAAGTAGGCGGTGAGCATGCCCGTGTCGATGATGAAAACGCTCCCTCCGAACCGAGACTTGATCACGCCGTCCTCCTGGCGCGTGTGGCCGACCACGATGTGGGAGACATCCTGCTTTTCGAGGATCTTGGCAACGGTAGCCGCGCCCTCGTCCTCGGGCCATTCCGCCAGGCCGCGGAACCAAAGAAAGCCCTCCGCCTTCAAGAGATGCCAGTTGGCGTTGGCGTTGCTCAGGCTGTCGAACTTTTCGTTATAGCCGCGCCAGGCGCGGAGCCGTGTGGGCTCGTCGTTGCCGGCGCGGGTCATTTCATCCAGCGTCGCGTACGGCGTGATCAGCCCCCGACGCAGAAGCTCGCGCTTGATCGAATCGAAGTTGGAAATCTCGTTTCGGACCTCGCGGTTGATATTCCTTACGCTCTTATCAGCAAAGTTGGGGCTCAGGCCGGCATGCATGAAGAGAATGCCGTCGATCTGGACGGCGGTCGGCAGCTCGCGCAGCCACTTTCCGTAGGCCCCGTCGGGGCCGAACGCGTCCATGCGCTCCACGAAGCCGATCGGATGCTTCGCTTCCCAGCTCTGGCGGACTGCATCGTTGAAGACGGGTTCGGGCTGCCGCAGGGCGGCTGCTCGCTTGGTCAGCATCGCCATCTGCACCTGCCAGGCATCCTCCTGACGGCGCGCTGAGTCGCCGTCGACGAAAGCCTCGAAATCCGCCGGCGATGTGTCACGTAGGAAGGAGAGGAGGTTCATCGCCTCGTGGTTGCCGAGCAGAACGATCACCTCGCCGCCCTGCTCAGAAGCCTCCTCTTGGAGCCGCATCAGCAAGTCCATGCACTCCCTGACGTTCGGGCCGCGGTCGGTGAAATCACCGGTCTCGACGAGGGTCGCGTCGCCGCCGCTCCAGCGCAGGTTCTCGTCGATCAGACCGACCTCCTGTAGGATCGAGGTGAGCTCCTCGAAGGCCCCGTGAATGTCGCTGATCGCCACGATGCGCCCGGCTACCGGACCCATCGTCGCCGGCGACAGCGAGGCCGACGACGACAACGACGCGCTGTCGGCTGTGGGAGCGGACACGGTAAACGCAACCGTCAGTATCAGAAGAACGACGAAATGCCTCGTTTCGATCTTCAATGCGTGTCGTCACTCCCTTCAAAGTCCGTCAGAGAGGCTCCGCCCCTTGCCCAGCCGATCAACCGTGGCGGTCGTGGCTCTTCTCGTAGGCAAGCTGGGCGTGCATGCGCTCCTTGCCCTGCGCCACGTCACGCTTCTTGGCGGCGCGCATGGCTTTGCTCTTCGTGGTCTCGGACACGACGCTCGGCAACGACAGAAGGCGCTCCAGGTCCTGCCCCTGGCACTCGGGGCAGGCCGGCTCCGTTCCTTTCAAGATCAGCTGCTCGAACTCGTGTCCGCACCCCCTGCAGGAATATTCGTAGATCGGCATGTGCAGCTCGCGCGTTAAAGGGAGCTACTGCTGATTCGTCATGTCAGCGGCGATCGCTGCCTTGATCGCCGCGACCGTCGTATCGATGCGGAATTGCATGAGCTTCTTGCCGACGTCGATGGTCGCGTCCTTGGGCGCGATGCTCAGGCCGTTGATCCGTCGCCCGGTCGGCGGCGACGCGCTGCTCGTAGCGCACGCTGGTGGGATCCTCGAGCATCATGAGCGACGTGATGACGAAATCGTCGTACAGACCATCGTCCGACGGCTCGCTGATGCCGAGCTCCTCTTCCATGTACGCGAACACATCGTTGTAGCGGTACCACTCGGAAACGAAGTGGGCGATCGGCCGGCCCCAGCGCTCGTTGAGCGCCGCTGCCGCGGCCTCCATGCCGCGCTGGTTCCCGCCGCTGTCGCCGATGTAGATGATGTGCTCGAAACCGTGCGCCCGCAGGCTCATGCCGACGTCCTCAAGGACCGCCTGGAACGTCTCGGCGCGCAGGCTGATGGTCCCCGGGAAGCGCATGTGGCCGGTCTGGGGGTCGTGGCCGCCTTCCGGTACGAGCTTTATGATCGGCGCACACAGCGCGTTGCCGAGCTTGCGGGCGATGCCGTCGCAACCGCCGGCGAGCACGTAGTTGTGCTTGCCTGTCGCCAGGTAGATACCGTTCGGCTCGACGCCGCCGGTGGAAACAATCGCCGTCGTCTTGCCGACCTTCAGCGCGTCGCGGACCTCCATCCAGGTCAATTCTTCGATCCACACCGAGTCGAGCGCGCCGATCGGGTTCACCGCGGCCATTTCTTCCTGGAACGCGGCTTCCTGCTCCGCCTGCCGCGCGGCGCGCTCCTCCGGGGTCAGGTTGCCACGGCCGCCGCGCTGCTGTGCTTCGGCAACGCCCACCACGGTTACCACCATCGTCAGGACCAGGACGAAACAGAAAGCTCTTCTCATGGAGACTTCCTTCCTCTGCAAGTGCGCGCCGAACCCGACACACGTTTGCGAATGCGCGCCGCAACCGACACACGCCTCGGAAACGTGTGGGCACCGCGATGGGGATCGCCGTGGGAACGTTCTTCTCGAATATCGGTGCAGCAATCTATCACGGACACGGCGGCCGCTTACCGTCCCGGCGCGGCGCGGCCGATCTCGATGGTTGCGTCGGCGCTCGGCCCCTGCATGAGCAAGGCCAGGAAGCCCTGCTCTACGCGATCGGCGATGTCGCCGGTATTGGCGGTGATCATGTCCGCCACGCCAATACGCTTGGCCTCGGCCAGAACCCGCTGGTTGCCCGCCTCGGCGGCTTCACGATCGCCGTCCAGAGCGCGGGTCAAGCTACCGATACCGCACGCCAGAATGCTGAAACCGCCGATGTCGGCGGTCTCGCGGACGCGGGAGAGCGAATCCGGATCCTCGATCATGATCATGGCGATCTTTTCGCCACTCGGGTTGGCCGGCGACCACACGTCGGCACCGGCGTCGGCAAAAAAACCCACCGCCAGTGCCGCCTCTTCCGGGCTGCGCACGTGCGGCAGCACGACGCCGTCGGCGCCCGCGTCGAGGATCTCCTTTACCCGCGCTCGGGTAACCTCGGCGCCGTCCCGTTCAATCGGCGGAATCCGCACGAGGAACGTCTTGCGGCTCACCGCCGAGGGGCTGCGCAGCCCCTCGCCGATGGCCCGAACCGCCTCGATGTCGTAGCTGCCCTCGAGGTTGAGAAATACGAAGTCGTATAACGGATTTTGCGCCAATCGCTCGCCGCCCTCCTTCGTGTAGACGGGCGACACGCCCCGTTGCCGCGGTCCTTCGCCCGGTACGAACACGCCGAACGTCGCCTTACCCGCCATCCACAGATCGATGATGGCGTTGTCGTGCTGGGCGCCCGGAGCGTCGCCCGTGGAGCTCAGAACAAGGACAGCGATGATTGCGATTGCCCTCATGCGTCCTCCTTTTCGGCGCGCCGGGGCAACGTCGAAGAAGCCCGGCGCATGATCGCCAAGATCAACGACCTGCCGCTCGTCGGCCGACGGCGAGGGCGTCCGGGTTGGTCACGATGATCAGCCGGAAGCCTTGCTCGAGGCGCTCGGCGATATCGTCCGGGCCGGCGGTGATGCCGCACGCCACGTCGAACTCCTTGCAGGCGGCGAGCACCGTCTGGATGGCGTTTTCGACCGCATCCATGTCGCGGTTGTAGGCGCGGCGCAGGTCGCCCGGCCCCGGAATCACCACGCTCACGCCGGGTGTGCCGACGATCTCGCGGGCGTTGCGGATGCCGACCTGATCCTCGATGAGCAAAACGTTGGCAACCCTGCCCGCACCGTCGTCCGGCCAATTCCCGTCGCCCATGAAGCTCACTGCCAGAGCCGCCTCCTGGGCGTTCTCCACGTGCGGGAAGACGATCATGCTGGCGCCGGCCTCCAGCCCCTGCTTTACCCGGTCGCGCGCCGCGTCGCGGCCGTCGCGAATCGGCGGGATACGCAGCGCCACCGGATGGGTGCCGCGATCGCCGGAAGCGTCGCTCATTCCTTTCATGTAGCCCTGCATCGCCGGGATATCGAACGGGCCGGACTCCAGTGAGTAGAAAACAAAGTCTGTCTCGCGGTTTGCCGCCATCAACGCGCCGCCTGCGGCGGTGTGCTCGCCCGGAAAAATGCCGAACACGGCGTCGCCGGCGGCGACCAATTCCATGACGGCGTTCGACGCCCCCGACTGCTCATTTGCTGCCAATGCCAGGCTCCCTGCCGACATGACGCCGGCGGCGATCATCAACACTTGCGCACGCATTCTTGAGCTCCCCTGTGCTATCGGCTGATCCATTCGAGCAGCTTTTCGATCGCGGAACGGTCAATGATATGCCCACCGTCGAAACTCGTCACGCCTGGGTCGCAGCAAACTGTAAGAATTCAGCTTCCACGTGTCTCATGGTAGGTTGTCGGCTCACTTGTCCCAGACGTGAAGGAGCATATGGCCCGGCGATCGAGAACTTCCGTACTGAAACGACAGCGCGAGGCGCAGAAGCGCCAGCGCGAGAAGCGTAAGGCAGAAAAGGCGGCGGCCAAGCGCGAACGCCGCCATGGCAAGCCCGAGGGTACCGCGATGGCCTCGCGTGAGGACCTCATCGCCCTCGGCGTCATCGAACCGCCGGCACCCGCCTCCGATTCCGAAGAAGAATCCGAAGACAAGGCCGACGACAAGGCCGACGAATAGGGCCCACACCTTTGGGGTTGCACCGTTGGTGGAGCTGGCCAGCAGGGCCCCGACTCCAGAGCTCAGCAACAACCCTGGCTGCTCGCCTCTTATTGCGCCGATCGAAGGGGGCGTCAGGACGCGCGAGGACAAGACGCGCGTAGCTTCGCGAGCGGAGTCGTACTCATTCGTACGTCGGAGCGAACGAAGCAAGCGCAACGCCGTCATCGCGCGTCCTGGCGCCCCCGTCCTACGTACACGTCGGAGCGAACGAAGCAGGCGCAACGCCGTCATCGAGCGTCCTGGCGCCCCCGCCTAGTTTATTAGAGCGTTGAAGAGGAGCTTGTAGGTGCCGTGTGTCTGCGCCCGGTGCTGGGCGCGAATGCCGAGCAACACGACCTCGCCCTCCCCTACCTCGGCGGTCACGACCGCGGCGCGCTTCGCCAGGTACTCCTCGCCGATCAGCCAGCCGCTCCGCAGAATGTCGCGTTCGGCGTACGTGACAACGCGCCGGTAGCGGTCGCTGTCGCGCGACGGATTGATCACGAAAGCCGGACTCTCCCAGAAGAGGGCCAACCCGTCGTCGGGCATGCCCCAGGCGATCGGGTTGCTGTTGTCGATGTTCACGTGAAGCGTCGACCCGGGACAGAAGAACGCCTTCGAGTCGAGCCCCACGAGCGCGTCGCGCACACCGAGGGAAAACACCTGGATGGCGAAATCGGTAGCGCCGCCCATGGTTACCACACGGCCACCGTTTTCCACGAAGTCGCGGACGGCCTCGACGCCATCTTCACCGATGCCGCTCCGGTAGTCCGGCGGCGTATTACCTCCACGCCCACCACCGCCACCTCCGCCGCCCGGCATGCCGGTAATGGCGCTGTATGAATCGTGCGGGAAAACGATGACGTCGTAGCTGGCGTTCAGGTTGCCGGCCTTGATCTCGGCATCCTTTATCGACGTGTACGAAAAGTCGAACTGCTCGAGAACCAGCCGCGTCCAACCCTCTTCCATGTTGCCGCCGCCGTAGCGCTGGTACATGGCGATACGCGGCGGCTCGACGTCCACGACGCCGCTGCTCGGCACCGAGCCGATCGCCGCAAAGTCGACACCGGTTTCCCGCGCGACCTCGTTGAGCGCGGCCGAGGCGCCGCTGACGATGAAATCACCCTGGCGCAGCGAACCGCTCGCCTCGGTGACCCGCCGTACCGTGCCGCCCCTCTCGAGCAGCAGGTTCACCGCCCGGAAGCTGTCGTTCAACCGGCCGTCGAGCACGTGGTCCGCACTGCTTGGATCGACGGTTCCGGCCACTGGGATGGCCTCCGTCAACGCCCGTAGGTCGCCGGCCACGGAGCCATCGACCGGGTCCACCTGCACACCCATGATCTCCGACATCGTATGCGTGGAGCTGTCGTAGGGGCGCAGCGGTGAGCCGTCGCGATCGCGGGTCCAGCTGTTGTCGGGGTAGAACGTCTGTCCCAGGAGGTTGCGTACCAGCCCCATCTTGGGCTGCGCTAGCGAGACCACGAAAGAGCCCTCTTCGTAGGAGCGGCCGGCGGCGCTGAACTGCGATTCGGCGATCTGGATCTCGACGTCCGAGAGCATCAGCGTGTTGACCATCTTCACCGCCGTCAATGGATCGTGCTGTGTCGACGGGATGATGTAGGCATTGGGCGAGCCCGAGGCGCCGCGCTCCGTTTGCCGTGTGGCCTTGAGGTACTGGTTGCGTAGCACGGTCTCGCGATTGCGCGCCGCCATGTCCTGCAGCGCCCAGGCGGCGATCTTCTGCTGCTCGACGATGTCGCGCACCGTCCACCAACCGCCTTCCCAGAGGCTGGGGATGTTGCCCTGCGGCTCGTACTCGGGGAAGTTTCGCGCCCCGCCCCTGAGCTGGTCGGGCTGGATGTACAACGGCGTCGCCAGCGTCGCGCTGGCCGACTCGGTGAGCATGCCGGCGATGTTGTGGAAAGGTGTAATCCAGTGCCAGCCGAAATGCCCCCATCCGGGGTACTGACCGTAGTTCAGGATGCCCGTCTTGCCGTTCTCCTCGAGCTTGTAAGCGATGTGGGCCCCGTACCACGACAGCTCGCGCCACATCAGCGGATCGGCGTACGGGCGGATCGGCTCGCTGTACGGCGGCGCGTACATGCGGGGGCCGTAGCTGCCCATCTGGTGGTGATCGACGTAGGCCTGTGGTTTCCAATCGCGATACAGCACCGACGCAATGTAGGTCGACTCCACCAGGTTCAGAAAATCGCCGTCTCGGTTGTTGTCGTGCCCCGAGTAGGTGGCGTACAGCCAGGGCAAACCGGCGCCCTCGTACTCGGTGCCGACCCATTCGCGATACCAGTCGGTGATCCACATCTGGCCGTCGGGGTTGATGCACGGCAACAGCAACAGGACGGTTTCGTCGAGAATCCGTTGCGCTTCTTCATCGGTGCGCGCCGCGAAATCGTAGGCAATCTCCGGCGCTGTCTGGCAGCCGGCGACCTCGGAGGAATGCAACCCCAGCGACTGGCTGACCACCGCCTTGCCCTCGGCGATCAACGCATCGATCTGCGACGCGGGCACGCCGCGTGGGTCCGACAACGTGCGGCTGATCTCGGCAATGCGATCGAGGTTGGCCTGGTTCTCGGGCGACGTGATCGTTACCAGCAGGAACGGAACGCCCTCGGTGCTGGGGCCCATGTTGGTGACCATCACCCGGTCGCTCTGCCGCTCGAGGAGCTCGAAGTACTCGACCATGCGGTCCCAGCGCGCCAGCGTACGGTCGGCGCCGAGCTGGTGGCCGAAAAACTCGTCGGGTGGGATAATGCCGTTCTGCCCCTGTGCGGTGGGAACGAAGGCCACGGTGCTGCCGACCACGAGCGCTGCGACGGTAAGGAGCTTCTTGAACGATCGGGTCTTGGGTGTCATGAACAGCCGTCCTTTCGGAGTCGCTGGGGATATCGTGGCCGGGGTTGCTGGCATCCGCTCGCGGTGGGCACTCGCCGCAAGTGGGCCCCTTATGCGCTGAATACTAGCGGCGAGCGCAATACCAGACCAGCGATCCGATCGCCCGGCAGGAGATTCCGCAACCGCCATGGGCGAGCGGTTCACGATGATCCTGAACTTCTTCGACCGGCTGCGGCAGCGAGCCAGGTTGCTACTGTGCCGCGTCACACTAGCGTTCGACCACCTCGAACAGCTCGCGGGCCTTGAACGGCTTCGATAGGTAGTCGTCCATTCCGGCGTCGAGACAGAGCTGCCGGTCTTCCTTCATGGCGCGCGCCGTGACCCCGACGATGTGCAGGTGACCACCGTTTTCGTTCTCCGCGGCGCGGATAGCCGCAGTCGCCGCCAGGCCATCCATTACCGGCATCTGCACGTCCATGAAGATGACGTCAAAGGGACCGTCGGCCTCGAGGATGTCGAGGGCCTGCTGGCCGTTTTCGGCGGTCACGACGTCGTGACCGCGCTTTTCCAGCAAGACCTTGGCAAGCTTCGTGTTGACGGGGTTGTCTTCGGCCAACAAAACACGGCGCTTACGCCGCGCCTCGCGCAGGGAATGCTGCGTCACCAGCTTCGAACGCGCCGCAGACGGCGTGCCGACGACGGCGCGGATAGCGTCCCACAGATCGGTCTGCGGCACCGGCTTGGTGAAGTACGACGAGATGCCGAGCTCTTTGCACCTGGCCGCGTCGCCCGGCGCGCCGGACGACGTCAGCATCATGATCTCGATGCCCGCGAAGCGCTCGTCGGCAAGGACCTTCGCGGCAAACTCGAAGCCATCGACATCGGGCATGCGTGCATCGAGGAGGATGAGGCGAAACGAGACGCCCTTATCCATCGCCATCTCGAGCTTGCCGAGGGCTTCTGCGGCGCCGCCGGCGGGCTCCGGATTCATGCCCCAGTTGCGGAGCATGTCAACGAGAATACGCCGGCTGGTGGCGTTGTCGTCGACAACGAGCGACGCAAGACCAGCCAATTCTTCGTCGCCGGCGTGCGGCAGGTCCTCAACGACGGTGCTCTGCACGCCCAGGCGCACGATGAAATAGAACTTGGTGCCCTCTCCCTCCTCGCTCTCGACCCACATGCGTCCGCCCATGCGCTCGGCGAGTTGCGACGAGATGGCCAACCCGAGGCCGGTGCCTCCAAACCGGCGTGTCGTCGATACGTCGGCCTGCGAGAAGCTGTCGAAAATCGAGTCGATGCGCTCCGCAGGAATTCCCGATCCCGTGTCGCGAACGATGAACAGGAGCCCGACCTCGGGATTCTCGTCGTCTTCATCGACCGCCGAATCGACACCCACGCGCACTTCGATCTCACCCTCGTCGGTGAACTTGATGGCGTTGCCGACCAGGTTCACCAGGATCTGACGCAGTCGCACCGGGTCACCGACCAACGCGTCCGGTACATCGGCGTGTACGTCGACGGCCAGCTCGAGGTTTTTCTCGTGGGCTCGAACGGCCAGCGTCTTGACGGCCTTGTCGAGACAATCGCGTAGGCGGAAATCCAGCGGCTCGAGCTGCAGCTTGCCGGCCTCGATCTTGGAAAAGTCGAGGATGTCGTCGATGAGCGCCAGCAACGATTCCGAGGCATGGCGCACGGTCGTCAGGTAGTCGCGCTGTTCAGAATCGAGCCCGGTATCGAGCGTCAGCTCCGTCATGCCGATAATCGCGTTCATCGGCGTGCGGATCTCGTGGCTCATGTTGGCGAGGAAAATCGACTTCGCCGCGGTTGCGTCCTCGGTGGCCAGCTTGGCGGCGTGCAGCTCGGCCTCGTCGCGTTTTCGCTCGGTGATGTCGCGAACGATGCTGATCCAGGCCTGGCGACCTTCCCAGACGATCTCGTTGGAGAGAATCTCGACGTCCATCTTCCTGCCGTTCTTCGTGAGGTGCACGTAGGTATTCGGCAGGTCGATGTTCGCCACCGTGATGTTCTCGGTCACCTTCCCGTAGTCTTCGGGCGGGTGCAGGTCATAGGGCGTCATCTCGCGCAGCTCGTCGATCGAATATCCGTAGACACGCTCTACGGCGCCGTTGCAGTCGACGAAGTGGTTGGTCGCCTTGTCGAACACGAAGATCGGATCGGCAACGTGGTTGAAGAGCGCCTGGTACTTCGTCTCGCTGTCACGCACGGCCCTTGCGGCCCGCTTGCGCTCCGAGATGTCCTCGTAAATGGCGAACACCCCAACGGGTTCGTCGTTCACGGTCACGGCGACGGCGTGCAGCGCCAAGTCGATCAGGTGTCCGTCCCGGTGGTGGCGTTGAACCTCACCGGTCACCACTTCACCGGCCCGGGCGCGCACCGTCAGGTCGTCGGCCTCGTCACGCCGATCCTCGGGCACGATGAGCCGGTCGAGGCGCTGCAACACCACTTCCTCGTGCGCATAGCCGAAGAGCTCTTCGAAGGCCGTATTGCAGTCGAGGATCGATCCGTCCAAGCGCAGCACAACGATTGCCAGCGGATTGCACTCGATCAGTGCCCGTAGATACTGGCTGTCGGCCTCGCCGCCGCGGAATGCGGGGCTTTTCCTGCGTCGCTTCCGGATTGGCAACTTTGCTCCCACTCTGGCCCACCGTCGGGATCATTATTATCAGGAAAGAAGGGCAAAATCAGAGGGGGAAGCCGGATCAGGCGTGCAGCGCCTCGATCTCCGAGAGCATCTCGGGCGACTCCGACGCGCCGAACAGGCCGCCGATAATCATGGCGGCGGCGCTGGCGGTCAGCGCCACGACGACCGGCGCGACGCCGAGATCGATGACGCCGAACTGGGCCAGCACGTAGACAACGGCGCCGGCGACGACGGCTCCGACCCCGCCGGCGAGGTTCGCCTTCCTCCACCACAGCCCGGCGATGGTCGGCACGAACAAGCTGGCGCTGAGCAAGCCGATGCCCGCGGTGTAGAACTGGCTGATGAGCTCCGGGGGCGAAAACGCCCAGAAGAGCGCCAGGATGCCGATGACCCAGGTCGAGCCGATGCGGATTGCCGTCAGCGTCTTTTCGCTGGCGCGGCCGCGCAGAAAGCCGCCCAAGATATCGTGGGCGATCGCCGAGCTGCAGGCGAGCAGCAGGGCATCGGTCGTCGACATTACGGCGGCCAGCACGGCGGCGACGGCAATACCGCGGATCAGCGGCGGGAATTGCGCCTCCATGACCCGCAGGAAAAGCTGGTCGGCGTCCTCCAAGCCGGGAAAGTCCACCCGACCGACCGGCACAATGGCAAGCACCGCAGCCAGGATCATGACGCTGTACGCCAGCATCGCGACGTTCAACGACAACCGCGCACTCCGGGCGTCCCTGGCGGTGAACACCCGCATGACGATGTGCGGTATCACCGGAATCGCCGTTGCCCAGATCACGAAGTAGCCGAGATAGCTCGACACCGGCTGGTTGACCACCTGGCCGAGCTCGGGCGCCACCGCCGTCGCCTGGCGCATGATCTCGACCGGTGTGCCGACGCGCCACATCATCACCACGGCGGTGCCGACGACGACCAGCAGCATCAGCGTCCCCTGGATCACATCCGTCCACGTGATCGCGATCATGCCGCCGAACGACACGTAGATGATGAACACCAGCGTCGCCAGCGTCAGGGCGGTGTTGTACGGGATGCCGAGCAACGCCGTCGCGGTGATGCCGGCCGCCTTCAGCTGCGCGACGATGTAAATGGTGAAGGCAATGACGATCAGCGTCGGCACCAGGTAGCGCACCACGGCGCTCGGATACCGGTAGGCGAGGAAGTCGGTGATCGTGTACTTGCCGAAGTTGCGCAACGGCCGGGCCACCAGCAACGAAGCGATCGGGAAGCCCAGCACCGCGCCGGCAAACAGGGCCAGCGTCGCGGGAATGCCCTGTGAGTAAGCCAGGCCCATGACCCCGATAATCGAGCCGCCGCTGGCCAGCGCCGCCATGATCGCCATCGAGTTCATGGTCGTGCCGATGCGACGACCCGCAACCCAGTACTCGTCGCGTGAACCGAGTACCTTCTTGGAGGCGGCGATACCGATGCCGATGCAACCGAGGAGGTACACGGCAACCAGAATCCGCTCGAGAAGCATCAGGCCTCCGGATCCTCGTCCGAGCCGCGCTCGGCGGCGCGATCGGCGCGCCGGAACACCAGCAGCGCCAGTGCCGGCGAAATCACCATCAGCGCCGCCATCAGCCAGCCGAATACCACCATGCCGCCGATCTCCATCGTCCGCCACACCGGCAGGAAGGAGATGATCGAGAACACGATAAGGAACAGCAGGGTTGGTGCCTCACCCTTGCCCATCGGGAAAAAGTGCTTCACGCGTGCCCTCCGGCGGCGTCTGCGGTCGTATCAGCGGAGCATCAGCGGGCGAAGTCTAGCAGGCCGCAGCAAACACGCCCTTAGCAGGCGCCAACCAGACCGATGCGGGCTTTGCCACGGCCGGCTGGCATACTGTCACTCATGAACGTTCTCTTGATATCCGCCTACGAGCTCGGTCGCCAGCCCTTCGGCCTGGCCTCGCCCATCGCCTGGCTGCGACAAGCCGGGACGCGGGTCGAGAGCCTCGACCTGTCCGTGCAACGACTTGACGAAACGCTCGTCGGCAACGCCGACCTGGTGGCCTTCTACTTGCCGATGCACACGGCCACGCGCATCGCCCTGGCGGCAATCTACAAGACGCGCAAGATCAACCCCTCCGCCCATCTGTGTGCCTATGGGCTGTACGCACCGGTGAACGCCGAGCTGCTGCGGGACCGCGGCGTGCAAACGATCCTCGGCGGCGAGTTCGAAGAAGCTCTGGTGAGCCTCGTGCGACGGCTTCAGGGCCAGCGGGAGCATTTGTCCGGCGAGCCGGCGCACCGCGAGCCCGATTGTCCGACCTTGCAAACGGAGCCCGAGGTTTCGCTTGCCAAACTGGCGTTTCTCGTGCCGGACCGTTCGGGGTTGCCGGCGCTGTCGGAGTACGCCCATCTCAGCACCCCCAGCGGTGAACGGCGCACCGTCGGCTACACCGAAGCGAGCCGCGGCTGCCGCCATCGGTGCCGCCACTGTCCGGTGGTGCCGGTGTATGACGGCCAGTTCCGCGTCGTTCAACGGCACGTCGTGCTCGAAGACATCCGCCGGCAGGTCGCAGCCGGCGCCGAGCACATCACGTTCGGCGACCCGGACTTCCTCAACGGTCCCAAGCACGCGGCCACGATCGTGCGGCGTCTGCACGACGAGCACCCCAGCCTGACCTACGATGTCACCATCAAGGTCGAGCATTTATTGCAACATGGCGACTTGCTGTCGACGCTGCGTGACACCGGCTGCGCCTTCGTCACGACGGCGGTCGAGTCGGTCGACGATCACGTCTTGCGGATCCTCGACAAGGGGCACACGCGTGCCGACTTCCTCAAGGTCGTGGCGCGGTGCACAGACGTCGGCCTCAGCCTGCAGCCGACGTTCGTCGCCTTCACCCCATGGATCACCCTCGAGGGCTACGCCGATCTGCTGGGCACCCTCGCCCGCCTCGACTTGATCGACAATGTGGCACCCATCCAGCTTGCCATTCGCCTGCTGCTCCCAGGCAGCTCGCGGCTGCTCGAGCTGCCGGAGGTGCGCCAAATCGCCGGACCGTTCGACGAGGCGGCGCTGGGGCACCCCTGGGTTCACACCGATCCGCGCGTCGATGCGCTGCAGCGCGACATCCAGGCGATGGTCGAGACCGCCGCCGACAACCCCGATCGCCGCGTCGTGTTCACCGCCGCCTGGAATCTGCTGCACGACGCCATGGGGCAAGCCGCGCCGACGTTGCCGGCCGTTGCGCCGGGCCGGCCGCGGGTCACGATTCCCTACCTCAGCGAGCCTTGGTACTGCTGAGCGGAGCCCACCGAGGAGCAGTTGGCTCCTGTGTAGCTCGCCCGGCGGATGCGGTAATCTGCCGGTCGGAAACTGCCAAGCCCGTAGCCCATCGACCGGAAGAGCCATGTCCCGCATCCCCCGCACTCCCTCGTTGTTTCTGCTGATCCTGGCGCTCGTCGCCTCCATAGCCACCGCCGCGCCGCAGTCTTCGGTCCCGACGCCGGAGGAGTTCTTCGGCTTCGCCATGGGCACCGACGAAAAGCTCGCCCGGTGGGACAAGATCGTCGAGTATTTCGAGCTCGTGGCGACCAACTCCGATCGCGTGCGCGTCGATCACTACGGCCCAACGACGCTCGGCAACCCCTTCATATTGGTCGTCGTAACTTCCGCCGCGACCCTGGCGAATATCGACCGCTATGTCGACATTGGCAGCCGGCTCGCCGACGGCCGCAGTGTAAACCGGGAGCAGGCACGGGCGCTGGCGCGCCAGGGCAAGGTGACGGCGGTCATCAACCACAACATCCACAGCACGGAGATCGGCTCGTCGCAGACCGGTGTGCGGCTCATCTACGAGCTGGCGACCAACGAATCAGACGTCACGCGGCAGATTCGCGATAACGTGATCACGGTGCTGATCCCGTCGAGCAACCCGGACGGGCAAATGATGGTGACCGACTGGTACGAGCAAAACCTCGGCACCGACTTCGAAGAAGCGCCGATGCCGTACCTGTATCACCACTACGCGGGGCACGATAACAACCGCGACTTCTTCATGGGCAACCTGGTCGAGACCCGCTACATGTTCAAGCTCATGTTCGACGACTGGACACCGCAGGTTTATCTCGACCAGCCTCAAATGGGCGGCGGCGGGGCGCGCATGTTCGTGCCGCCGTTTCCCGACCCGCAGAGTCCCGACACGCCGCCGTTGATGTACCAGGAGCAGCGGTTGCTGGGCGGTGGAATGGTTACCGACCTCCAGGCCGCCGGCAAAAAGGGAGTCATCACCGGCGAGATGTATGCGATCTACGGGCAGGAAGGCGCGCTGAACTGGCGCTTCCACAACATCGTCAGCCTGCTCACCGAAACCGCCAGCGCTCGCATCGCATCGCCGGTCGAGCCGGACGAGGAGGGCGGTCGCGGGGGCGGTCGCGGCGGTCGCGGGGGTCGTGGCGGCGGCCGCGGCGGCTTCGGCACCAACCCGCGTGAGTTCTCGGTGGCGGTGGTCGACCCCTGGCGTGGCGGCCGCTGGAGCCTCGGCGACATCGTCGAATATCAGATGATCGCGGCGCGGGCTTTCCTCAAGCAGGCGGCGCGCAACCGCGAGGACTTCCTGTTCAATCAGTGGCTGATGGCGCAAACCACGCTGCAGCGCGCCGAAATCGAAGGGCCCTACGCCTGGGTTATTCCGGCTGATCAATCCGATCCGAACACGGCGGCCGACATGGTGCGTCGCCTGCAGATGCAGGGCATCGAGGTGTATCAGGCCGGCGAGGCGTTCGAGGCGCTTCCCGCCGACGGCCCATTGCCGATGCCGGGATTCGTGCCGCCACCGCCGGCTCCGGAAGAACCGGAGGACGAAGCCCAGGAAGGCAACGAAGCCGAGGAGGGCGAGGAAGCCGACGAGGGCGACGAAGCCGACAAGGGCGAAGCCGACAAGGGCGACGAGGGCGAGGAGGGGGACGAAGCCGAGGAGGGCAACGAAGCGGAGGAAGGCGAGCAAGCCGAGGAAGGCGACGAAGCCGACGAGGGCGACGAAACGGAGGAGAACGACGCAGAGGCAGAGGGCGAGGCAGCCGAAGAGGAGGTGGAGCCGGAACCGGTCACCTATGCCGCCGGCTCGTTTATCATTCCGAGCGCGCAGCGCGGCCGCCCTGCCCTGATCGACCTCCTCGAGCCCCGCAATCCCGGCACCAGCCGCGCCTATCCGGACGGCCCTTACGCCCGCCGCTACGATTCGGCCGCCTACACCATATCGATGAAGATGGGTGTCGACGTGGTGCGCGTCGACACCGAGTTCGACGCCACCATCGAGATGGTCGAAGCGGCGATGACGCCGCTGCCGGCCGCCGTCGGCCGCGCCCGCCGCAGCTACGCCCTCGACCCGCGCATCAACGCCACCTACCTCGCCGTCAACCGGCTGCTGGCCGACGGTATCGAGGTGGTTCGCAGCGCCGAATCGATGCGCACCGATGCCGGTGAGCTGCCGCCCGGCGCGTTCATGATCTGGCGCCGCGACGGAGACATTCACGAGCGCCTTTCGCAGCTGTCGCAGGAGCTGCGCGTACCCGTGTTCGCCGACGCCGAGTCGACCGGCGGCGACGGCATACCACTCGAAATCGGCGCCGCCCGCATCGGCCTCTACAAACCGTGGCAGGCGTCGATGGACGAGGGCTGGACGCGCCTGTTGCTCGATAACTACGAGTTCCCCTACGAGAACGTCGACAACGCCCGCATGCGCGAAGGCGACCTCAACGCCGACTTCGAGGTGCTGATCATTCCCTCGGGGATCTCCGTGGAGCGCATGCTCGAGGGCATCTCGGAAGAGCGCATCATGGAGCCTTACGCCGGCGGCATGGGCGAAGAGGGCATCGAAGCAATGATTGCCTTCGTCGACAACGGCGGCACACTGCTCACCTTCGAAAGCTCCGACGAGGTCGTGTTGGAGCGCTTCGAGGTGTCCGTGAAGAATAGCCTGGAAGGCTTGCGGCAGCCCGACTTCTATCTGCCTGCGAGCCTGCTGAATCTCGAGGTGAACAACGACCACCCGCTGGGCTACGGCATGGGTGACACGGCTTATGGCTTCTTCGGCGGCGGACGCGCCTACGAGCCCGACGGCTGGAACGCCGCCGCCGGCAACATGCGCGTCGTCGCCACCTACCCCGAAGAGGACGAAGTGCTGGCCAGCGGTCAGCTCATCGGCAGCGACTACCTCGCCGGCCGCGGCGCCATTGTCGAGGTCGAGCGCGGCGCCGGCCGCATCGTGATGTACGGCTTCCGCGTGCAGCACCGGGCGCAGACCAACGGCACGTTCAAGCTGCTGTTCAACGCGCTGTATACGGGCAGGGGCGGCTAGGCGCCGGCGGGTACTCCGACTGGACCCGTGTCGACCTCACCTTCCAGGTCGTCGGTCTCCGCCTCCGGGCCGGCGGGAACGATACCCATGCGTAGAGCCAGCTCGACCAGCAGACGCTCGGCGGGCTCCAAGCCGGCCATCGTGGTGGCTACCTCACGGAGCATCGCCGGCTCGTCGGTAATGATGCCGTCGACCCCCCGACCGATGAACCGCGCCATCTCGACGCGATCGTTGATCGTCCACACGTAGGCGTTCTTGTCGCGCCGGTGCGTGTTGCGAATGAACGGGCCGGTCGCCAGACCGGCGTTGACCGCCAGGAAGTCGGCGTCGAGCCGCGTGAGATCACCCACCGCAGTGGCGGTCAGCAGTCCGGCCCGCCACGTGGGGCGTAGCTCGCGAATCTTCTGAATGCCACCGTACTTGAGCGACATCACCACGATGTCGGATTCCATGCCGGCCGCCTCGACAATGTCGACAACGCGTTCCTCGAGGCGCTGATCGTGGCCGTAGTACTTGAGCTCGATGAACACGCCGACACGGCCCTTGCACAGCGCCAAGACATCGGCCAACAACGGCACGCGCTGGTCGGCGAACTCGGGCCCGAACCAGCTGCCGGCGTCGATGTCCTGCAGCTGCTCGTAGGTCGCAGCCCAGATCGCCAGGTTCACGCCGGCGACCTTCATGAGATCGCTGTCGTGGATCACCACGACGCGGCCGTCGGCGGTCTCCTGAACGTCGAGCTCCACCCAATCGGCGTCGTCTTGAATGGCGCGCTCGAACGCCGCCATGGTATTTTCCGGAGCCGCCCCGGCAGCGCCACGGTGGGCGATGATCGCCACGTCGTCGTCGACGCGTACCGTGCCGATGAGAAACCAGCCGAGCAGGGCGGCCGCCACCGCACCGATAACCAGCCCTGACATCACGGTCCGGGCGCCGGGAACCCAACCGGCAGCCGGCTTGGCCGCCGGCATCCGGCGGGACCAGGCGTGTCGTGTGTCGTCGGTCGCTGTCGCGTCGTACAGCGCCACCCCCAACAGCGCGAACGAGACCATGTTGGCCACCGAAATAAACAAGTTGGCGGCACTCCACAGCAGCACGACACTGCCGATCACAAAAACGAGTGCACCGGGTCGGCCGACGAACAATGGCACGAGCTCGACCGCCAACAAGCGAACCGCGCCGAAGGCGAGGGTGCCGGCAAGTAGCGAACCGCCACCCCAGATCCCCATGACCACGGCGATCGTCGAGCGCTGACCCCTCGCCTTGTCGGTACTTCGCCGCAGCACTTCGGACCCGGACGCGCCCTCCAGAACCAGCAGCGGAATCGCATACAGCCAGCCGAGCAGCCGGGGCAGCAGGACGCCGGCCATGGCGAGCAGAATGACGCCGATCAGGCCAACCGCCGCCCAGAACACCGGCGGCGTCTCGGCCAGGTAGTAGTTGATGTCGTAATCGGTGAGCAGCCACAGAAACACGCCGCCGCCGGCTGCCAGAAAAGGCGCGGCCAACAGCAGCACGCGCCCGAGCACACGCATGCCGGCGAACACGATCGGCACCGCCATACCGGCGACGAGTCGGAACGCCTCGAGCGCGCCGATGCGGGTCTTCTGCGCGGCACCGAAACCGATGATCATCAAGCAGGCGAGCTCGAGCACAAGAACGGCCAGGATGATCGCCCCGACCACGATGATGGTGAGTAAACCCAGCGGGCTCAACGCGAAGAACAGAATGTCCAGGTCGGCGATGGCCGGGTTGCCCGACAGCACCAGGAATCCCCGCAGCGCCAGCCCCGCCAGCGGCAACAACACCACGAACGCGGCCACCTTGTAGGCCACGTCGGTGAGCACCAGCTGCCTCCAGACGAAGCGGAAGTCACGCAGGGCCGCCACAAAGATTTCTCGAACCCTATTCGCCATCGTCGGACCTCGCCAGCGGCCATTCTGAAGGAGCGTCGAACGAGTATCTACCAGCTTGCCTTCTCAACGGGCTGTGGCCCGTCAATCGCGCGGCGCCAGCCCCGGGTGGCGAAACGTGTAGACCAAGCCGAGCAGCCCGAGCGCCGACATCAGCCCGGGCGCCAGTGCCGGCGTGGCGCCCTTGAGCGATTCCCAGAAGAGCTCGAATCCGCCGCGCGTCGGGTACATCTCGAGCTCGAACTCGACGTTGGCGACGTAGTGCCAGTAGAGGCCAGCGACGCCGCTGACAATGAACAGCAGCATCAGACCTTGGAAGGCGCGGATGCCGGCAGCGCCGGGCTTGACGACCAGCGCCCCAATAGCGGCAAGGCTCGTGGCCAGCAGCACCAACGGGATGAGCTGCGGCAAGTCTTCGGTGTGCTCGAGCAACACGAGCTCGAGCAAACTGCCGGCGCTGCTGAACGCCAGCACCGCCAGCAGCAGGTACCGCAGCTTCTGTTCCACCATCCGGTCAGCGAATGACGATGTAGCGCTCGAGTCGCGCGACTTCGTTTTCGTCGACGTACTTGCCGATCTCCCGGCGAAACTGCGAAACACTGCGCCAGGGACGGTACTCCTCGAACTCATGCGCCATCCTGTCGCCGACGCCCGGGATTGTCAGGAGGTCGTCGCGCGACGCCGTGTTCGGGTCGAACGGCACGAACACGTATTGCTCGAGACGGGCAACTTCGTCGTCGTCGACGTACTTGCCGATCTCGCGCCGGAACTCGACGAGGCCGCCGTCGTAGGGTCGATACTCGTCGAACTCGTGCGCCATACGGGGCCCGGCCCCCGGAACCATCAAGAGCTCCATCTCGGGCGCGGTGTTCAAGTTGATCGGTACGAACAGCCTGGTGTAGACCGCGGCGCGCTGTTCTTCACTCAGCGAGTTGCGCGCCAGAATCGCCTCGAAGTCGGTCATGGTCAGATACGGCCGGCCGGCGATGATGGCACGGGCGAGCGGCGCGTCGACGTGCGGCACGGCGGCCATTTCCTCGGCGCCTGCGAGGTTGGGATTGATCACCCCGCTGTTCGTGCCCACCTGGGCAAACGCCGCGCCGGCTGCGAAAACGGCGATCAACAGAAGCGTCAGGGTCCTGGAGCGGATCATGAGATTCCTCGGTAAGAACAGGTTCTGGGGAGCCATTTAGTTGCGACTCAGTCTCAACAAGGTAAATTTATGCCAGGCGACGGCGCCGCGCAAACCCCGCGCCGGCCCAACCTCTCGCTGCCACGCAAACCGCGCGCCGGCCCAAAGTCTCTCTCCCGCGCGAGCCCGTGGTTGATCACCGGGATGGCTGCCCTTCGGCAACACCCGGGGACAACACGCTGCGGTACGCGAAGAGCGCCGGCGTGCCACCGGTGTGGACGAAGATGATATCCAAGTCTGCATCATAGCGGTCGCTGCGCACAAGCGCGAGGGCGCCGTCGAAGGCCTTGCCGGAATAGACAGGATCGAGCAGGAGGCCCTCGTGGCGCGCCGCCAGGGCGATCGCTTCGAGTGTTCCCGCCGACGGATGGCCGTAGCCGGGACCGAGATACGCATCGTCGACCAGCACGTCGTCCGCACCGATCACGCCGGCACAACCGATCTCTTCCGCGGTCGCGTTGGCGACGCGAAGCACGCGGCCCGCTTGGGCGTCGGCGTCGCGCCGCACGCAAATGCCGTGTACCCGAACCGCCGTGTCGCCGAGGGCGCGAAACCCCACGAGCAGCCCGGCGTGCGTTGCGCCGCTGCCGCTGGCAACGACCACGGCGGCCGGCTTCAGGTCGTGGGCGGCGGCTTGCTGGAGAATCTCGCCGGCGGCGTCGACATAACCCAGGGCGCCGAGGGGCCGATGTCCCTCGCCGAGATGAATCACGTACGGCCGCCCGCCCCCGCTGCGCACCCGTTCGGCGATGAACTCCAGGGCCGCGTCGGCCCCCGCCTCGTTCTCGCCTTCCGGAAACTCGTGGAGCGTGGCGCCGAACAGTTTGTCGAGCAGCACGTTGCCCGACTCGCGGTACTCCGCGTCCATCCCCTGTACGCGGTCCTCCAGCTGGATCTCGCAGGCGAGGCCGAGCTTGGCGGCGGCGGCGGCGGCGGCGCGCACATAGTTAGATTGCACCGCCCCGGTGATGATCACCGTCGTTGCCCGTTTGTCGACCGCCTCGCCCAGGTAGAACTCGAGCTGTCGCGCCTTGTTGCCGCCCATGCCGAGGCCGGTGCAATCGTCGCGCTTCACCCACAGGCGCGGGCCGCCGATCGTCTCGGTGATACGGGGCAACGGCTCCAGCGGCGTCGGCGTGTGCGCCAGGCGAACCCTGGGGAATTCCGTCAGATTCTTCATCGGACCTGGTATTCGGCTTCGTGACTACGGCGGTGTCCGCGGATGGGTATTGGAGGCTAGCTCACTCCCCCACCCCCACCGCCCGCTAGGGGTGGCGGGCGCAACGCGTCACGGACGCCGGCGGCGGCACGAAACCGAGTACCCAACTACCGAGGATCGCGGAACTTGGCCACGAAAAGCCCGACGCGGCCGCTGGTGAAGATCACGATACGGCTATCGAAAAACGGGTAGTTGCTCCACGAAGTGCCGCCGCTCATACCCTCGGGGTCGGTGTCGAAGTAGCCGATCTCGTCGATTTCCGCCGGGTCACGGACGTCGAATACGCGTAAACCGGCACCGTAGTTCGACTGGTACATCAGGTCGTCGACCACGTAGAGGTTGTGATCGGTGTCTGGGGTGTCGTTCACATACTCGCCGGCCAATACCGGATCGTCGAGCTCGCGCACGTCCCACACCAATGTCCGCGTGCCGGCCACCAGGCCGCGTGGCTCGTCGCCCTCGTCGTTCATGTAGAAGTAGCTGTGGTCCTCGGTCAGCCAGCCCTGATGGGTGTACGCGACGTTCGGATACGTGGCCATGCCGAGCGCCACCGGGTTGCGTTTGTCGGTAACGTCGGCTACCGAGAGCGCCGTCTCGTTGGACCCGAAGCAGATCTCGTGGCCGCGATAGCGCCCATCCGGACCGTTGTAGATGACGCACTGGGCGTCGTGTGAGTAGCCGGTGCCGCGTCGACCGGTGCTGACGTCGGCGAAGCAGCCGGCGAACGCCGGGCGCGTGGGATCCTCGATGTTGACCATGTGCAGGCCGCCGCCGCAGGTCTCGCCGCCGCCGCTGGCCCCCACGACGAAGGCGAATGCCGACGCCTCGTTGATGACGATGTTGTGGGCGCTGTTGATCAGGTCATAGTGCGCGTCTTCGGTGAACTCGATCGGCTCGCCGGCGAACTCGCGCAGGTGGGTCAGATCGAACACCTGAACGCCGTGTGGCCCGGCTCCGTCGGAAACGATGTAGGCATGATCGGCGCGCACCTTGATGTCGCGCCAGGTGCTGCCCTGCGCCCCTTCGGGCATGGGGAGCGTGCCGACAAAGACAGGATTGAGCGGATCGGTAACGTCGACGAACGACGCCAGATCGGTGAAGCAAACCAGGGCGTACTCCTTGTCCGTTTCGGGGTCCGTCCACCCCCAGATGTCGTTGAGACGGGCACCGCGGTTGCCACCCATCTCGCGGAGCGGCATGAACGACAGGACGTCGACGTTCTCACACGGGTAGCGGTCGATCATGCCGTCGGTGCACTCAATCACCGCGCCGCTCATTGCGCTGAAACCTTTGACTTCGCTGCGCACCTTCGTGCGGTCCCAGCCCGAGAAACCTCGGGTCATGATCATCGCCGTGCCGGCGCCGTAATCGTCACTGGGGAGTCCGGCGACCAGCACGTCGCCGTCGAGGGCCAGCGTGCCGGCGAACTGCACCCGCCCGCTCAGCCCCGTCGGGCCGACCTTCGTGGCGCTGGCGAAGTTGCCCGCCGAATCGCGGCTGAAGTGGTAGATCGAGCCACCACCGCCCTCGCCCGAGGAACCGATGAAGACCTCCGGGCCCGCGGCGACGATCGAGCTGCCGAAACCAGCGCCCGTAACGCCGTCGAACGGCATCAGGCTGAGGCGCTGTCCCCACTGCTCGGACTCTTCGTCGTAGGACAGGATGTGCACGGCACCGACACTGCCGTTGGCACCGGTGGCGCCGATCAACACTTCTTCACCGTGGAAGGCAATTGCTGCGCCCACCGCCGAGCCGGCCGCCCCGGCTTCCTCCGGAAAGCGACCGGCACGTTGCCAGGAACCGCCCTCCCGGTGGAAGGCGTACACGGCGCCGGCGCCGCGGTCGATTCCGGGTGCGCCGATGAAGGCCCAGTCGCCGGTGACCACCAGCGAAGCGCCGAACGACGGCGTGCGCGGCCGCCGAAAGCCCTGCTGAGGCTGCGCCTCCTCTTCCTCCTCGCCCTCTGCAGGCCGGTCGCCGATCAGACGAGCCACCTGCCGCCAGGCACTACCGCGGCGCTCGAACACGTAGGCCGCACCGTGGCCTTCGTCGGCATCGGCGGCGCCGACCACGAGCACGTCGCCATCCACGGCCAGCGCGGTGCCAATGCGGTCGCTGGTGGCGCCGTCGGCAACCATCAGCGTCGAAACTTCCGTCCACGTGCGCGCCTCGCGCTGGAAGATGTACACGCCGCCGCGATCGGCGGTCACGGCGCTGATCAGCAACTCGTCGCCGGCCAGGGCCATCGCGGTACCGAATCCGTCGGCTTCGGCGGCATCGGAAGCGGTGAGCGCCGCCACCTCGCGCCAATCGCCCGCCGCCGAGCGATACACATAGACCAGACCCGAGGGCACCGGGGTGCCGGGCTCACCGATAAATACTTCGCCGTCGCCGACCGCAACGGACCTGCTGAAGCCAAGCTGGGCAAAAGCTGGCGCCGCGAACGTCATCACGACGGCCAGCGAAAGAAATCCGATTGTGGTTTTTCTCATCGTTCACCTCGGTGCTGGTTCATGAGATTTCCCGCTCCCACCCCCGCCAACCGACTCGTGGGGATGCGTCAGCCTAGCCGCAATCGGCGCCATCGACAACGGCGCCGCAGCGGCAGCGGGCTCGTGGGCACAGCTCGAACTTCCGTCCTGCAATTGTTACTCAGGACATTAGCGGCGCGCGAAACGGATGTTGGTCACCCGGCCGGCGTTGACCGTAAACGATTCGACGGCGCCGTCGGCGCCGCGCCCGAAGCGCAGCACCCAGCGGCCGCGGAACTCGTCGTCGCCGATGGGTACGAGGCGCGCGTCGGCAGCGCGTTGCTCATCTGCAGTACTAGGCCGCGCTCATCGACAGTGAGCTCGTACGTCACGTCGAGCTCGGCGCTGTAGTAGGTACCGGCGTAAGCCGCCAGCTCGTCGTTGCTCAACATGATGGCGTGTCGCGGCCAGCGCCGCGGCCGCCGCGCCCTCCCCTGCCGCCAGTGCCCTCCGGCTCGGCCATCTGATCGCCGAGGTAGATCTCGGCGACCTGCCGATTCAGCCCCATCGGCTCGATGTTGCCCAGGTTACAGGTCGATACGACCGAGAACCGTTGCTCGGGGAACTGCAGGAAGGCGGCCTTGAAGCCCATCATGGAGCCACCGTGGCTGACTGTCGCGAGGCCGCGGTAGTCACCGATCTGAAGGCCGAAAGCGTACGACAGCACGTCTCCATCGGTGAGGATGCCCTGCGTGTGGATCATGTCGAGAAACTCCTGGCCACCGACGTCACCGGTGTAGAAGTTACGATCCCACAGCAGCAGATCCCCCACCGTGGTGTACAGACCACCAGCCCCGACCTTGTCGAAGTTGCCCAGGTAGCTGATGCGAAACTCATCGTCGCCGGCGCGCCCGTAGCTCATGGCGCGACGCTTCAGCACGTGGTCGGGGTTGTCGTGAAAGTGCGTGTCGTTCATCCCGAGCGGCTTGAAGATCTTCTCGTCGGCGTATTCCCGCAGCGATGTCCCGGTGACGCGACCGACCAGCTGGGCGAGCAGGAAGTAGCCCGAGTTGCTGTACAGGTACTCGTCGCCGGGCGCGAAGTTGGTCTCGCGCTGCGCCGCGATGAGCTCGATCGCCGCGGCGTCGGGAAACACATCCTCGAGTCGCAGGCCGCCGAGCGACATGAGCGTGTAGATGTCGCGCAGGCCACTAGTGTGATGCACCAGGTGGCGCACCGTGATCGGCCGCTCGTACTCCGGCATCTCGGGGAAGTAATCGCGGATGTCGTCGTCGAGGGCGATGCGGCCCTCCTGAACCAACAACGCCACCGCCGCGGCGGTGAACTGCTTGGATACCGAACCGACGTACAACACGGTGTCGGTCTCGATCGGGATGCCCCAATCGAGATTGGCGAAACCGTACCCGGCCTCGTAGATCAGCTCGCCATCACGGATGACGCCCAGCGCGCACCCCGGGGAGCCGGCCCGGTCCCACTCGGAAAAAACGGCATCGACACGCCCGGTAACGGCTGATTCCTGCACCGCTTGAGGAACCGCGACCAGCAGCGAGAGTAATAACAGCGTGGAGGTAAGCATGGGCTCACAATAGCAAGCTAATCGACAAGATGTCCCGGTTGCCTTCACGGGCGGGGTGGCGGGCGCTGCCCTCGGCCCGGCGGCGGGTGCTAACCTTTCCCCGTCTGCCGGCCTACACCGCGAAACAAATCGGCCGTCCCCCCGTAGATTGATCAAAGAGGCGACGAAAGAACGTTTTCGGCGCCTGTTTCCCGAACTGGAGACGGCGATGGGTTTCATCAAGAAGATATTTGGCGGCAAGAACGCACAGCTCACCGAGAGAGTGCGAGTTTGCAGCCAGTGCGGCATGCCGGTCGGCGAGCACAAGGACTGGTGCTCGATCCTCAACGGCCAGAAGACCAGCGGCGCTCCGCCCGCGCAGGATGTGCCCTGCTCAGCGGAGTGAGAACGGCTCCAGGTAGACACCCAGGTACTCACGACGCCACCAGTCCCTCTCCGGCAGAGACAGGTCACCCCATTCGGTGAACTCGTATTCGTACAATTGTGCCCGCAGATAGCGCGGTGGCGCCTCGGGAAACGGGTTCTCACGGAGCAGCTCTAGCACCTCCGGACGGCCTTCGAGCAACCGAACGCACAGGTTCACGATCCACGGCTGTTGCCGCGGCCCGCGGAGCGCCGCGAACCACATTTGCCAGTCGACACGAGGCTGGTACGGAGCCACCCAGCGCGGCGCCTCGTCGACCGCCTGCACCTTGTACGGAAACACGTACGGCAACCAGGTGCGTCCGTCGTTGCTGCCCTCGATCACGATCTCAGGCCGCGTCGTCGTCATGACGGCGAACAGGCCGTAGCCGTTCACCAGCCGCAGCTGCGCGACGCTGCCGTACAGGCCGGCGAGCGGCAACGGCAATGCACCGAACACCGTGCCGCCGAGCTGGATGAGCCCCAAAACCAAGATCAGCCCGGCCACGGCCTGTCGGAAGGTTCGCATCGAACGTTGCCAGCTCTGCGCGAACCGCTCGGTAAACCCGGGTACGACATCCTCATCCCCGAGCGCCGGCGGGGCGGTGGAAGGTGGCCCCGCATCGAACCGCGCCCTGATCTCTGCCCACGAGGCCGGTCGCAGGCGCGGTCCCCAAAAATGGTCGTCGAGCAACAGCGCGCACAACGCCATCGCCAACAGATTGAAGAACGTGTAGTTGCCGGTGGCGACGATCAATAGCTGGAAGACGATCGTGATGAGCGCGCCCGCGTGCCGCAACCGCCGCGGCGCGAGAAACAGCAACGGCACGAACAGCTCGACAGCGAACATCAGCGCGGTCGACAGCTCCTGAAACCACGCCGGCAGCTGATGCACGTACCAGGCCAGCGGCGTCGGCAGCGGCTGAGTTTCGTAGTGGAACTGCAGCGCCGTGAGGCTGCGCCACGTCGCATCGCCCGACAACAGCTTGACCAGCCCGGAGGCGAGCATCAGCCGGAACAGCAGGAAGCGAAAGAGCCAGAGAAAGACCGGGCCCGGCTTCGGCTCGTCGGCCAGGCGCGTCCACCAGCCGCCGGGAGCCAGAAACATCGCCAGGAAGCCGATCTCGAGCAGCAAGATGTCCCACTGGAATCCCAGAAAGCTCTGCCCCACGGTCTGCAGCGACAGGTACAGGACCCAGCACATCGCGAGTGCCGGCACACTGGCGGCGCCGACCATGACCAACAGTGCGCACACCGTCCCGGCGATACACAGCAACTGGAGAAACCCGTCGCCGGCGTCGATCCAAGCCAGTGTCGGCAGGTACCAGAACCGGCGTGGTGCTTCGAGAACCCCTCCTACCCCTTCGAGCAGTTGCGTCGCCGGCAAGATGCCGTTCTCGCCGATCAGCCCGGGAATCTGCGGCAACAGAGAAAGAAACGCCACCGCGTACACGAAACCCAGAAGCCGCAGAAAGAGCCAGCGTGACACCAGGAAGGAGGGCTGCAGAACCGGCACGCCCCAAAACCACTCCGTTGCCCGGCGCGCCGCGTCGCGATGCCGGGCGACCAGCCGGTAGCAGAGCTCGGCAACACGAGCCGCCGCCGGAAAGTCGCGGTAACGCCGGTACGCCCATTCTTTGCCGGGCGCCCACCGCAGGGTGCGCGCCACGGCCACGGCGCCGCCGAGCACCTGACCGTCGGGCAGCACGAGCCGCACCGCCTGGCGCGCCTCTTCTTCGGAAACCTGTGGGAAGCGCGCCGCCGCCTCCTCGTACGGCGCGTACTCGACGGCGTCGCCGGTGAGTTGCCGCCAGTAGTCGATCCAGATGCGGCAGAAACCGCAGTCACCGTCGAATATGAGTACCGGCTTGGGGTTCGCCGCGGACGGCCCGGGTTGCTCCATGAACGTGGAGCTTACCGATTATTCCTCGCGAAACGCTACGATCGGATCGATTCGTGTCGCCCGCCGCGCCGGCAACAGCGAGGCAATCAAACCAACGGCGCCGAGGATCAGCACCACCACCGCGATCGGCAGCGGCGCCAAGCGGAACTCCAGCACGCCGGCCCCGGGAAGGCTCGCCGGTATGCTGAGAATCGCATACGCGACGCCGATGGCCGGCAGCACGCCGGCAACCAGGCCGATCGTTGTGAGCCTTATCCCCTGGAGCGTGACCCTTCGCAGCACCTGTCCGGGAAGCGCGCCGAGCGCCATGCGGATGCCGATCTCGTGCGTCTGCTGAGAGACGGCGTAGGCCATGACGCCGTAGATGCCGATGGCGGCGAGCGCCAACGTCAGAATTCCGAGCTGATAGAGCACCGCTGACAACATGTCCGGCCCGGCGAGCATGAAGTCGATGTGCTCTTGGAGCGTGTGCACACTGGCAATCGGCTGTTCCGGATTAACCGCCCACACCGCCCCGCGAACGGCGGCGGTAACCTCGGGCGGATCGACGCTGGTGCGCAGCACGGCGTTGACCAGGCGCACCGAGTGTTGCGCCATTGGAAAATAAACGACCGGCTCGGTTGGCATCAGGCCGGCCAGCCGCAACTGCGCCACGTCGGTTACGACGCCGACGATCTCGCGGGTCGCGCCCTCAATCTCGACCATCGATCCCAGCGGCTCATCGTCATCGAGGAACCGGTCGGCAAAGCGCTGGTTGATCATGATGACAGCCGCGGCGTCGGCGCGATCGGCATCGGTGAGCGACCGTCCTGACCGCAGGGCTATGCGTAGGCTGCCGAGATAATCGGGCGTCACGGACAACCAGGAGGTTCTCGGCTCGCGCCCGGGCTCCGTTTCTTCTCCAGGAATCGCGAACGTGCTCCGCGGCATGCCGAAGGTGCGCGGCAGCTCGTTGACGAAGGCCCAGGTTTCCACACCGGAGACCGCCTCGATCCCGCGCCCCACTTCCTCGACGTACCGCGTCAGGTCGGCGTCGTCCGGATACTTGTACTCCGGCATCATCAGCTCCATCGTGAGCACGTTGCCGGCGTCGTATCCCGGATCGACGTCGAGACTGTTGTTGAACAGATCGGTGAGCACCGCTGCGCCCACCAGAATGGTCAGCGCCATGGCGAACTCGGCCATCACGAAGGCGTGGCGCAAGCGGCGGCGGCGGACGCTCGCCGTGCCGCCCCGCGACCACCTTCGGTCAGCGAGCCGCGGAGGTCCGATGCCAGCGCCTGCAGCGCCGGCGTGATGCCGAGGGTCAGGCCCGCGAACAACGACACCATCGCCGCGAAAACAATGACGGTAGCGTCGATGCGCGGCATGTAGAAATCCGGAATGACCGGCGGCAGCGCTTGGGCGATGAAGCGTACACCCCAGATCGACAGCACGGTGCCGAGCACCCCAGCCACCAGCGCCATCAACACGCTTTCGACAAGTAACTGCTGCACCAGGCGACGGCGGCCGGCGCCCAGCGCGGCACGGATGGCCATTTCCTTCTGCCGGGTGTCCGCCTTGGCCAGCAGCAAGCTGGCGACATTCGTACAGACAATCAGCAAGGCCAGAAACACCACCGTCATCAGGATCTTGATCAGCGCCTGGTCGGTCGCCTCCGGGAACTCGTCGCGGACGGTATTGAGGTAGACACCCCACTCGCGGTTGGTCTCCGGGTACTGCTGCTCGAGTCGCGCGGCGATCGCATCCATGTCGGCGCGCGCTTGCTCCACGGTAACGCCCTCGGCCAAACGTCCCGTCACCTGGTACCAGTGGGAGGTGCGGTCGTCGCGCCGTGCCGTGGTGTCGTCGGCGACCCACAGCGATACGTCGCCGAGCACGAAGTCGAAGGTCTCCGGCATCACGCCAACCACGGTTAGCGGCTGGCCGTCGAGAATGATCGTGTCGCCGACAACGCCTTCGTCGGCGCCGTATTGGTTGCGCCACACCGTCTCGACCATCACGGCCACTCGATCATCGTCGGGGCCGCCCTCATCGGCAGTGAACGTGCGACCGGCGATGGTCTCGGCACCCAACATGTCGAAGAAGTTCGGGGTCACCCACGCGACACGGATCTGTTGCGGTGTGTCGATCCCCGTGAGGTTGGCCTGGTCGTAAGTGGCTGCCACCCACTCGTCGAAAGAGCTCGATTGCTGTTGCCAATCGAAGTAGTTGGCCGCCGCCACGCCTTGTGTCTGATCGAGCGAGTTGCGGTTGTTTTCGTACACCATCACCAGACGGTCGGCGTCGGGATACGGCAACGGCCGCAGCAGCCACGAGTTCATGAGGCTGAAGATCGACACGTTGGCCGCCACGCCGAGGGCCAGCGAGATGACCGCGATCGCCGAGACCACCGGGCTCTTGGAAATCATGCGAAACGAGTACAAGAAGTCTTTGCGCAGCGTGTACAGCATCGGAACCCCGAATCGACCTTGCGGCTGCTTGGCGCGACGACTGTCGCGCTGCCTCGATTGTCTACGTAGAGCCGCTCAGAAAGGTTCCGTCAGCTTCCGCGCGGTGACCCGCTCACCGTGGAACAGGTAAAGGGGTATTGCTCCGCCCACGCGGCGCTACGTACTCTTAGTCGATACTTTCCACACTCCCGCGGCAACGCAACGGGAGACAGCACCCGGAGACTTGATGGCACGGTCTGCCGAGCTCAAGCCGAAGGGCGGCGGAATCGAACTCGACGAGTACGCCTTCCCGTATGAGATCGTTCGCAACCGCTGGCTGCTGGTCATCGCGGTCAGCTTTCTGCTGGTGTACGGCAACGGGCGCCCACCGAACCTGTTTCCCGAACAGGCGCTGATCGCCGGTCTGATCCTCTCGAACCTCGTCGTCGCCTGGATCCGCAAGCGCGGCCCCGGTTGGAGCCAGGCTCTCGAGGTGTTCACCATCGCCGACGTGCTGATCATCACGGTCGTCGTCGGTTGGATCGACCCGTCGCCGGAGACCTACCTGGTGGTTTTCGCGGCGCTGATCCTGGCTTCGGCGCTCGGGCGCATCGGCCTCATCATGCTGTTGATGCTGCTGGTCTGCGCCCTCTATGCCGGCTACCTGTACAACCAGGTGGGACCCGGCCTGTGGCGCCAAGTCGAGCTCATCCTGCGGGTGCCGTTCGTGTTCAGCATCGGCCTGTACTCCGCCACGATCGCCGCCCATCTGAAGTCGCAAAAGACGCTCGGCGATACGCTCGCTGAAGAGGCTCGTTCCCAGGCGGCACGGGCCGACCATCTCGCCAAGGAACAGGATCGGCTGCGGGCACTGTCGCAAATCGGCCGCATCGGCCTGACGGCGACCGGCGCGCACCCCGTGAAGGTTCTGCTCGAAATCGCCGGTCGCGCCCAGAAGGCGCTGGCGGCCACGCGCTGCACGCTCGTGTTCTTCGAGCGGGCCGGACAGTCACACACCTGGAACGGCCACACCAAGGACCTCAACATCCAGGTGCGCACGCTGCCCTTGCCGCCCGACGCGGTGACGGCAGTGCTACCTGACGGCAAGCTCGCCGAGCTTCATCCCGGCAGTGACAAGGATTTGATGGCGCGGGTGAAGGTGTTTTCCCCGGACTCCAATCCCTTCGGCAGTCAGCTGGCGGCGCCGGTGAAGTCAGGAAACGAGGTGGTCGGCGCCGTGTTTCTCGGCGACGAAAACCACAACCGCACGTTCAGCGACGGCGAATGCGATTTCATGTGGACCACCTCACTCATGATGGGCGCCTTTGTCCAGGCGCGCGAGCACCTCGAAAACGAGCTCCAACTACGCGCCTTGATCACCGCCGCGCCGGTCAGCATGTTTGCCCTGACAACCGACGGGACGATTACGCTCATGGAGGGCAAAGGCCTTGCGACCCTCGGCCACGACGGCACCAAGTGGCTCGGCGAGTCGCTCCTCGACGTGTGCGGCAACGCAGAATCGACAGGCACGGCGCTGGAGAGAGCCGCGGGAGGCAACATGCATTCGGGCACGCTGGAGCTCGACGGCACTCTCTTCGAAACCTAGTACTCACCGCTGCGCAGCGTCGATGGCGAGATTTCAGGCGTAATGGGCGTCACAACGGCAATTCTCGAAGCTCCCCCCTCCACAGCCGATACTCCATCGACTCTCGACACCGCCATCCCGGACCCCGGTGGCAACCTCGAGGGCGAGCCCTTGGCGCCGCTCGAGAGCGATCCCCCGGCCCGCCCGCCGGAGCCGATCGAACCTCTGGTTCCCGACAGCCTCGAGGGCGTACCGCTGCCGCCACTCGACGTCGCGCCGCCGGAGCGTGAGCCTGAGCGACCCGCCGAAACTCCCGGCAGCGCTGAACGCCAAAAGCGCCCGCTCCTGTCGTCGCTCGCCGCCGGGCCGCCGGGCCCCACGCCCGAGCCGCCGCTCGTCGTCGAGCCCCCGGAGCCCTCGCCGAAGTCGCGCGCCGCAACACCCATCCACCCGGAAGGCCAAAAAGGCGTCGCCCTGCCGCCCCCGCCGCCTCCGGACCCCGAAGAAGACCGCTAGCGGCCAAACCGCAGAAAACGAACCCGCAATGACACAAGACGGCATCACGAAATACGTCCGCTACGCCCACGACGGGCGCGCATCCTACGGAAATCTCGACGGCGACACGATCCACGAGCTCGACGGCGGCCTGTTCGACTCGCCGAGCCGAACCGGCAACACGACGGCGCTGTCCGAAGTCGAGTTGCTCGCACCCATCGAGCCCTCCAACGTCATCGCCGTGGGCTACAACTACGCCAGCCACATCGGCAACCGCCCGGCGCCGGAGGAGCTGGGGCTGTTTGCCAAGCTTCCGACGTCGATCGTCGGCCCGGGAGCCGACATCGTCATGCCCGCCGACGCGGAGAACGTCCACTACGAAGGCGAGCTCGTAGTCGTGATCGGCAAGAAAGCCAAGAATGTTTCGATTGAAGACGCACCCGACTGCATCTTCGGGATTACCGCCGGCAACGACGTGTCGGAGCGCGACTGGCAGGCCGCCGACCTGCAATGGCTGCGCGCCAAGGGGGCGGATACTTTCGGCCCGGTCGGCCCGGCGATCGTTAGCGGGCTCGACTACGATGATCTGCTGGTCGAGACCCGACTCAATGGCGAGGTGCGGCAATCGGAGAGCACCAACGACCTGATCTTCAGCATCGACTACATCGTCGGCTACGTCAGCCGCTACGTAACACTGGCGCCCGGCGACGTGATCTTCACTGGCACGCCGGGCAGCACGCACCCGATGGCCGACGGCGACATAGTCGAGATCGAAGTTCAGGGCGTCGGCGTGCTGCGCAATACCGTGCGCAAGGCGTGACCGGCTATTGTGGCAGCGCCAGGGCGATGAGCTCGGCCGCGCTACCGGAGCCGCTGGCGATCGTCATGACGATGAACTGACGGCCTTCGTGCATGTAGGTCATCGGCAAGCCGACCTGTGTCGCGGGCAGCTCGAGCTCGGCGACAACTTCGCCGGTCGCCTTGTCGTGGGCGCGGAAGAACGGGCCGCCGGTTTGGCCCTCGCCGGCGAACAGCAGCGTCTTGGTGACCAACAATCCGGCGCGCGATTGCTTGCCCCCTCCTGTGACATCGACCCCCATTCTCTGGAGCGCCTGCCTGACACTCTGCGACGCCTCCCCGTTGGGCTTCATCCACACGTGTTCGCCGCTGTTGAGGTCGATCGCTGTAATGCGGCCCCACGGCGGCTTGACGATCGGCAAGCCGCCCATACGGGGCTCACCGGACGCCGCCCAGTAGCGCATGTCCGACCTCTCCGGATCCGGCTGTGTGACGGCGAGCGACGTAGGGTTGGTCACGGAGGGCACATAGAGAATCCCGGTTTCGGGATCGGCGACCGCGCCTTCCCAGTTCGCACCGCCGGTGGCCCGCGGCAACATCAGCGTGCCCTGGGTGCCATCCGGACCGTTTCTGACCGAAGGCGGCGTGAACAGCGACCCCATCCGATAGTTGGCAATCACCTCGAGCGCCCGCCGGCGAAGCTCGGGGGTGAAGTCGATCAGATCGTCTTCGGAGAAGCCCTGCCGATCGAACGGCGCCGGCTTCGTGGGATGCGGCTGCGTCGGTGCCGTGTTTTCCCCCGGCACGTCCGACTCCGGCACGGCAATTTCCTCGATCGGCCACACCGGGTCGCCGGTAACACGGTCGAAGACAAAGGTGAAGGCTTGCTTGGTGACCTGCGCGACGGCTTGGATCGGCCGGCCGTCGACCGTGATATCGATGAGAATCGGCGCCGCCGGGATGTCCCAGTCCCAGATGTCGTGGTGAATGAACTGGAAGTACCAGACTCGCTCCCCGGTGCGCGCATCCAGACACACCAGGCTGTCGGCAAACAGGTTGTCGCCGGGCCGGTGGCCGCCGTAGTAGTCGCTCGTGGCCGTCTCCACCGGCAGGTACACGTAGCCGAGCTCGAGGTCGGCGGCGAACGGCGCCCATACGCCGGCGTTGCCGGTGTACGCGGCCGAGCCTTCCTCCCACGTCTCGTAGCCGAACTCGCCGGGCTCCGGAATCGTATGGAATGTCCACAGCAGCTCGCCGGTGCGGGCATCGAAGCCGCGCACATCGCCCTTGACGTTACGGTACGACGACGGGTTCATGCCCATCTCCTGCGCCGAACCAACGACCACCACGTCGCCGACAACCATCGCCGGCGAGGTGTTGCCGATCTTGCCGATAGCCGACATGTCGCCGCGCACGCCGACCATCAGGTCGAGGACGCCGTCCTCGCCGAAGCTCGACACCGGTCTGCCGCTATCCGCGTGGATTGACACCAGGTGGTACCCCGGCGTGATCAGGAAGACCCGGTCGTCCCCGTTGCCGTCGCTCCAGTACGCGACACCGCGTCCGGAGGTGAAGCGCGGCGCCCTGGTGCCTCTCTCGCCTTCCTCGAGGCGGAACGTCCACAGCGTCTCGCCGGTGCCGGGATCGATGGCGACGGCGCTGCGCGTTTGGCCAGCGGCGGCATACAAGACACCGTCGATCATCAACGGCGTGTTCTGGTTGCGGGTCTCCGGTTGCGGTCCGAAATTCCGGGCCGTCCAGCGCCAGACGATCTCCAGATCGCCGACGTTGTCGCGATTGATCTGGTCAAGCGCCGAGTAGTGCGTCGAGCGCGCATCGCCACCCCAGTAGCGCCATTCGCCGTCGGCGGCTCCCTGCTGGGTCGATCCTGAGCTCGAACCGCCGATCAGCGCAAACGTCGCCAGCAGAGCCAGCCCGCGTTTCGCAGCGGCTTGCGAAATGTGGGCTAGCGGAAGGTGCTGAAGAACTCCCGGGGAATGCTTCTGCACCCTGCTAGGCACAATGGTCTTCCTCGACATGGCGTCACGGTATGGCACAAGTGTTCCCTTCCGGTGGGGCTGCGCTCGCATCTTAGCGAACAACGAGGGGCTCGCGCCACGCACGTTGAACCGGCACGACTTCGGCGTCGGGTCGGGCTAGCGGTCGCGCGGCTGCCCTTCCACTCGTACGGCCCGTCGATGGTGATCTCGAACAAGGAGTCGGCGGAGATCGGCAACTCCGTCTCGCCGGCAGGTACTCCGTTGAGGCTGAAGATGTACGTCAGCACATCGACGTACTCTTGGGGCTTGAGGCTGCCGGGGTTCTCGTACGGCATCGTGTCCTGCACCAGCTGGATCAGCTCGCCGACGCTCGCTCCGTTCCAGCCCTCCATGTAGGCCGGGCCGAAGAAATCGGTCGGGTGGCACTCGGCGCACGTCCTTTCGAACACCTCGACGCCACGCTCGATCTGCGCCTCTGTGAACACACCATCGTGGATGGTCTTGGCCGCGGATTGGGCGGCGGCCGCGAGACCCGCGGCCGCCGACACCAAGAGCATTGCCGCCACCGCGATGGCGGCCCGATTCCGCTGGTTCATTGCTGCTTCTACGCCGCCTCGGCTTCGGCCGAAACGCCCAGCACGGTACCGAACACCTTGGTGGCCCGCTGCATGTCCTCGATCGTGCTGATCGAGATGCGGGCCCAGGAATCCTGGTACGGCGGGAAGTTGCGACCCACCTTGATGTAGTGCTCGGCGCATGCGGAACGGAACTCGACGGCGTTCATCCCCGTTTCCACGAAGATGAAATTGCACTGCGAGTCTGTCGCCTGCATGCCGTGCTGCTTGAACCAGTCGATCGTGTAGCCCCGAGCCGCGGTATTGCGCTCGCCTTCCTCGGCGATCCGCTCTCTGTCCTGGAATGCGGTCGCCGCACCCAGCAGGCTCGGGATGTTGAGGCTCATCCCGTAGTGCCACGTACGCATCTTGGCGATGGCGTCGGGATGGGCCACACACCAGCCGACGCGCATGCCGGCCATGCCGAAGCCCTTCGAGAACGTCCGTGCCACGATTACGTGCGTGTCGCTGACCGCCCGCAGGATCTGCGTCTCGTGGTGCGGATCGGTGACGTAGTCGTGGTACGCCTCGTCGACGACGATCATCGTGTCGGGCGACTCGCTGCGGACGCGCTCGATGAACGAACCCACAGCCTCGGCCGAGCGGATTGTGCCGGTCGGGTTGTTGGGATTGTTCAGAAACACCATGCCGGCGCCCTGGGAGGCATCGGCCATGGCGTTCAGGTCGAGCCCCATGTTGGCGTCCAGCGGCACTTCCTCCACCGGATGACCGATGAGGTTGGCGTAGTTCGTGCACTCTTCATACGAAGGAGCACCCGTCACCAGCGGCTTGGTGGACGACGTGAACACCTGCGTGCAACTGCGCAGCAGCTGCGTCGAGCCGTTGCCGATCATCAGCCTCTCGGCGGGAATCCCCAGTACGTCGGCGATGGTGTCGCCGACGTTTACGCCGAACGGGTAGCGTCCGGCGCGACCGCCCTCCAGCGCCTGGCTCATCGACCAGATGACCTTGTCGCCGGGGCCCAGCGGGTTCTCATTGTTGTGCAGCAGCAGCGGCCGCTGGTCTTGCGGCAACGCCATCGACCAGGCGCGCGCGATCGATCGCGGCCCGTCGTAGGCCATGATCGCCGCCGCCGTCAGGCCGACGCCGGTTCCTTTCACAAAGGAGCGGCGCGATACCTGCCTCGGATCCTTCATATCGATCTTATCCATGGTTTCGCGCATCGTTATTGCCCCCTCCGTCCCTGGTTGCTCGTCATGCCGAGCACTTGTCCGAACACCTGGGTGGCGCGGTGCATCTCGTCCATCGTACCGATCGAGATGCGCGAGTGCGTCTTCTCCATTGGCGGGAAATCGCGGCCGACGCGGACACCGTGCTCGCGACAGGCATCCCGAAACTCGGAGGCCGGCCGGTCGAGGTCGACGAAGATGAAGTTGGTCTGTGAATCCATCGCTGTGAAGCCGGCACGGTCGAAAAAATCGATCGTGAACTGCCGGGCCTCTGTGTTGCGCTCCTGCTCCTTGGCCACGAAGTTACGCTCCTGCAGCGCCGCGTGGGCGGCCCCGACAGCAGGCGTATTCGTGTTGAAGGTGAGCGCATAGCGGCGCAGCGTACGCATGGTGTCGGAATGCCCGACGCCGTAGCCGATCCGCATGCCGGCCATGCCGTAGCACTTCGAGAACGTCCGGGTTACGAACACGTTGGGCGTTTCGAGCGCCAGGCTGACGGCCGACTCGTAGTCGGGATCGGTGGCGTACTCGTGATAGGCCTCATCGAAAAAGATCACCGTGTCCGGCGATGTGCGACGAACGGTGCTGACGAACGCTTCGATGTCCGACGCCGTGTGTACCGTGCTCGTCGGATTGTTGGGATTGCAAACGAAGATCATGCCGGCACCTCGCGCCGCCCGCGCCATGCCGTCGAGATCGAGCTTGCCGTCGGCGCGCACCGGAATCGCCTCGACCTCGGCGCCCACGAAACGCGCCACACGCGACGGCTGAAGGTAGGTCGGTGTCGCCGTCACCAGGTGCTTGTCGCTGTTGGTAAAAGCGTGCGCCGCGTTCTTGAGCAGCTCGCCCGAACCCGCGCCGAGCACGATGTTGCCGCGCTCGGCACCGAATTTTTCGGCCAGCGAATTGGTCAGGTCGCCCATGTTCGGCGTCGCGTTCGTCGGGTAGCGACCAGCTTCGTTGAAGGCCTCGCGGATGGCCGCCAGCGAATTGTCGCTGGGCCCCAACGGGTTCTCATTGCTCGAGATTGTGATCTCGCCATCTTGAGCCGGCGGAATGACGCTGGCCTCACCGGCCAGCTCTCCGAGCTCATCAACCAGCTCCTCGCGTCCCCGGGCGGTGATGAGCGCTACGTCAGGCGCGCTCGCCCCCGCTCCGAAGGCGCCGAAGAGCGCACGACGTGAGAGCGACATGAATTCCTCTCCTCGTTGGGGATCCAGATGCTTCATACACTCGTTGCAGTGTGACGGTAATCCTAATATGTGTACATCATGATCTGCTCGCGACCCGCAGAAAACTCGCCCTCCGCGGCTGCAACCGTCGCAGCATTTTGTACTCCCCGCAGCCTCGCTACAAGCCGGGTGGTATTGAGGACTTTCGCCTCGAAATTACGAGTTTACGCGCTTGTGGGCAGCTGCGCTCTGATTGGGGGCTGTTCGGGCGCGGCTGAATGGGCCGGCGACATCGAGGAACGCGACGGCGTCGTGTACGTGAACAATCCCGCCAGCGGACTTTGGTCGGACCGCGAGCAGCCGCCGCTGCGCTTCGAGCTCGAGCAGGTTTTCGGCGTCGAGCTCGAGCCTGAGGCCGCCCTGCTGGGGCAGATCGGTTCCGTTGCCGGCGACGCACAGGGCACCCTGTACGTTCTCGACCGGCAACCTTGGCACCTGGTGTCGTTCGCGCCCGACGGCGCGGTGAATTGGACCGCGGGACGCGAAGGCGAGGGCCCCGGCGAGCTCAACAACCCGCGCGGCCTCGTAGTGGACGGGGACTCCCTCTACGTCTGGAAGCGCAGCGGCTCGGCGCTGGATACCTGGGACGCTGGGGGCAATTTCATCAGCCGCCAGTCGTTTGCCGCGCTCGCACTCGGATTCGGTAATGCGATCGGGATCTTGCAACCCGACGTACTCGTGACCCAGCGCGCGCTGATGGGCCAAACGGGTGTGGCCGTGAACCTCGTCCGTCTCGGCGAAACCCCTGAGCTGATCCGCCAGCTCGAGGTAAACGCGCTGCCGGAGCAGAGCATGGCCCCGCACTTCGCCATGATGATCGACGCGCGGGTGCGCGGCACCGAGATCGTGTTGGGCGGCAACAAGCGCTACGCGTTCCGCGTGTTCGACCGCGACGGCAACCCGACCCGGGTTGTAACCCGCGACGTCGACTACCTGCGCGGCGCCGGGACCTACACGACCGACCAGGGCTACACGATGAGGGCCTTCGGCGGCGTGTATTCTCCTGTTCGGTTAGCATCCGGCCACTGGCTGGGCTTCGTGTACTGGCCGAGCAACGTGGACGATCCCGACGCGGCGGTGGCCCTGATGTCCAACGACGAGTTCGAAACCGAGTACGTCGCCTCTCTCGACATGTTCGATGCCGATGGCCGTTTTCTCTACGGGCTCGAATATCCCGGAACCTCAACCCCGGAGATCGGCCGGCCGCTGTTCGTCGATGCCGACGGCAAGCTGTACACGCAGCTCGCCGATCCGTTCCCGCAGGTGCGCCGCTATCGGGTGATCATCGACGAATGAACGGCGCAACACGGGCTCTTGCACTACTGGTCGGGCTTGTAGCGGCCGCCGCAGCCGTCGCCGCCACAGCCGCCCAGGCCACCACCCCCAACATCGTCATTCTCTTTCTCGACGACGCCGGCTACGGCGACTTCGGAGCCTACGGGCATCCAACCATCCGCACGCCCAACATCGACAGGATGGCCGCGGAGGGCATGCGTTTCACGCAGTTTTACTCGGCCTCCCCGGCCTGCACCGCGAGCCGCTATGCGCTGCTGACCGGCCGCCTACCGGTGCGCTCCGGCTTCGCCTGGGTGCTGAACCCCGATTCGCCCCGCGGCATGCATCCGGAGGAATGGACGCTCGCCGAAGGTTTGAAAACGGCCGGCTACGCCACCGCGATCTACGGCAAGTGGCACCTCGGACGCCCGCCGCAGTACTTGCCACTGCAGCACGGCTTCGACGAATACCTCGGGCTTCCGTACAGCAACGACATGCAGCCTCCCCGGTGGGAATCGCTGCCGCTGATCGAGGGCAACGACGTCGTCGAGCTCGATCCCGATCAGTCGCGCCTGACGCGCATGACAACCAAACGCTCTGTCGATTTCATTCGCCGCCAAGCAGATGGGCCGTTCTTTCTGTACGTCCCCTACTCCATGCCGCACCTGCCGCTGCATCCGGGTGCCGATTTCGCCGGGCGTTCGTCACGCGGTACCTACGGCGACGTCATCGAGGAGCTCGACGCCAGCGTCGGAGAGATCCTCGACACGATTCGCGATGCCGGCATCGACGAGCGCACGCTGGTGTTCTTCACCAGCGACAACGGACCGTGGATCATCGAGAACGAAGAGGGCGGGTCGGCCGGCCTGCTCCGCGACGGCAAGGGCAGCACCTGGGAAGGTGGGATGCGAGAGCCGGGAATCGCCTGGTAGCCGGGCACCGTGCCCGCCGGCGTGACCATGCCGGCGGTGGCCAGCACGATGGATCTCTACGTTACGGCCCTACGGCTGGCCGGCCAGCCGATCCCCGACGACCGCCCGGTCGACGGCCGCGACATCTCGGCGCTGCTGGGAGGCCGCATGCCGCGTATCGGTCCGTCACCGGTTTTCTACTACGGGCCGCGAAATACGCTGCATGCCGTGCGCCACGGCCCCTGGAAACTGCACATCAACACCTCGAGCCAGACCGGCGTCGACTACTTCGACGGCAAGCTGCCGCTGCTCTTCAATCTCCAGCAGGACCCGTCGGAAATGTGGGACCTGGCCGATCGGCATCCCGAGATCGTCAGCGAGCTGCTCGCCCTGATCGAAGCGCATCAAGCCGCCGTCGCCGCCGCAGGGACGTTTTTCGACCCGAGCGATCATTGAAGTGATCGGCGAATCGCTCGGGCCATATCGGATCGTCTCGGCGCTCGGCTCGGGCGGCATGGGCGAAGTGTACCTGGCCGAGGACACGCGCCTCGGGCGCAAGGTGGCCATCAAGGTCCTGCCGCCTTCGATGACCGGCGACGCGGCGCGCCTGGCGCGTTTCGAGCAAGAGGCGCGCGCCACCTCGGCGCTCAACCACCCAGGGATTTGCACGCTGTACGACGTCGGCGACCACGACGGCCAGCCGTTCCTGGTGATGGAGGCGCTCGACGGCACGACGCTCAAGGAGGTCATCGACGGCAAGCCGTTGGAAACCGGCAAGCTGCTCGACATCGCCGCCCAGGTTGCCGACGCGCTGTCCGAAGCGCACGACTCGGGAGTCCTACACCGCGACCTGAAGGGAGCGAACATCTTCGTCACCGCGGCGGGTCGTACGAAGATTCTCGACTTCGGCCTCGCCAAGCTGACCACCGATCTTTCGGTCGAAGAGATCTCGGCCGTACCCACGGTGCTCGCCGGTGACCAGAAGCTCACCCGTGACGGCACGACGCTCGGCACTGTTTCCTACATGTCCCCCGAGCAAGCGCGCGGTGAGCCCCTCGACGCTCGCTCCGATCTGTTCTCGTTCGGCGTCGTGCTCTACGAAATGGCGACCGGCTCGTTGCCCTTCGAGGGCGCCACGCAGGCGGTGGTGTTCGACCAGATCTTCAACCAGGATCCGCCGTCGCCCATTTCCCTGAACCCTCGTTTGCCGACGGGGCTGGTGCAGCTCATCGGCGAGGCGCTGCACAAGCAGCCCGCCGACAGATTCAAATCGGCTCGGGAGATGGCCGCGGCGATCGAAGAGATCAAGCGCGCTCCGGGCAGCCTCGATTCAATTATTCCCGCGGACCCACCCCGAGCATCGCGGTGGACGGCGCCGCCCATCGACGGGCTTCCTTCACCCGAGCCGACAGCGGATCTCGCACCGGCCCCGGCAACCACGCAGCCGACATCCCTCGCCGATTCCTCGCCGGGCCGCCCGTCGATCGCCATGCTGCCGTTCGAGAGCATGAGCGCCGACCCCGAAGACGAGTTCTTCGCCGACGGGCTCTCCGAAGAGATCATCAACGCCCTGACCCATCTCGACGGCCTCGACGTCGCGGCGCGGACTTCCGCATTCTCATTCAAGGGCAAACGCCAGGACATCCGCGAGATCGGCGCGGCGCTCGATGTGACCGCCGTACTCGAGGGCAGCGTGCGGCGCGCCGGCAACCGGCTGCGCATCACGGCGCAGCTCATCAAGGTCGCCGACGGCTATCACCTGTGGTCGGAGCGCTACGACCGCGAGATGGAAGACATCTTCGCGATTCAGGACGAGATCACCGCGGCGATCGTCGACGTGCTCCAAGTGCGGCTCATCGGTGGCGCCGAACCGGCGGCGCGAGAGCACGGCACCAGCAATATGGAGGCCTACGACCTCTATCTTCGCGGCCGCCACTTTTGGCGATTGCGCGTGCCGGCGGCGATGTTCAAGGCCAAGGAGTACTTCCAGGGCGCCATCGAGCTCGATCCGGGATACGCCGCGGCCTACTCGGGCCTCGCCGATGCGTACGGCGTTCTCGGCGGATATCAGATCATTCCGCCGCAAGAGGCGCTGGCCAACCTGCAACCGGCGATCGACAAGGCCTTGGCGCTCGATCCGTCGTCGGCGGAGGCACACTACTCGCGGGCGTTCGTCAAGACGTGGTTCACCAACGACTGGCCGCGCGCGCTGCTGCCCCTCTACGAGCGGTCGCTCGAGCTCAACCCGAGAGACTCGAACACCCGAGCCTACTACGCTCTGGCGCTCGCGATGTGCAGGCGCTCCGATGAGGCCACGTCCCAGGCGCACGAGGCGATCCGCAGGGACCCGCTTTCGGTTTTCACCCACGCGATGATGGGGTTCACCCACTACGGCAACGGCCAGTTCGAAGACGCAATCGTCGTGGCGGAGAAGGGAATCGAGATCGATCCGAATTCCGCACTCGTTCACTGGCTCATAGCGTGGAACCACCGGATGACGGGGCGCCTCGACGAAGCAATACAGGGGACAGAGACGTCCGTGAAAATCGCCGGGCGGCATCCGACGTATTTGGGGAACCTCGGCTACATGTACGGCGCCGCCGGGCGAACCGAAGACGCGAGGGAGATCATCGAGGAGTTCCGCCGCCGCGAAGCGGAGGGAGAGTACGTGACCCCCTTCGGGCCGCTGCTCGCTTATACCGGGCTACGCGACGAGGAAGGCATCGCGGCGTCAATCGCCAGGCTCGTGGACCAGCACGAAGGCGGGGCCCCAGCGCTGTACGCGAGCATCCGCTGGGATCTCGAAGAGCTGCGCGACCACCCGCGCCTCGGGCCGATCATCGAGAGGCTGGGGCTGTGGCCGCCCGAGATCGGCGCCTGATTGCCGTCGATCAGCCGATCGGATTGACGTGCTCGACGCCGGGGAAACGCTTGAAGTCGTTGTCGGCCGAATAGACGGCGGCACCGTGCTCGATGGCGAGCGCCGCGATATGTGCGTCCGAGGTCAGGTTGCCGGCCATCCCCGTGGCACGTAACAGGCTGCGAAGCACGGGCCAATGGTTGGCGCCCGCATCGACCGGTCGCACGCACGGCTGGCCGAGGAAGCCGTCGATATAGCCCGTCGCCTGTTCCGGAGTCAGCGGTGCCGCGAACACATCGGCGCGCGTCGTCAGCCGCAAGAACGCCAACGTCACGATCCACGGCAGGCCGATGGTCTCCGTTCCGGAAAGGACGCTCTCGAGCCAGCGCCGCGCCTCGCGGTGCTGCGGAGCGTCCTTGTCGACCGCGTAGATGAGCAAGTTGGCGTTGATGAGGATCATGGGGGGCACGGGGAGGCTCGCGGGAGGCTCACTCGGCTCCTGAGGATCACTTGCGCGCCTCGAGCTTCTGGCGAATCGCCTCGTCTTCGAGTGCATCGGCGAGGTGCAGCGCCTTGTCAAGGTCGATACCGGCACGGACCCCACCGAGGGCGGCGGGCTCGAGACGGTAGCGCCGCGACCGGGACGGCGCTGCCGCAGCCGCGAGGCCGGCACTCAGCGTCTCGTTGACCACCCGCTTGAAGGACTTGCCGCTGCGATGCGCTGTGTCTTTGAGCTTGGCGGCAATCTCCTCGTCCAGTGTCAACGTCGTTCTCATGGTTAGCATCATAACATCAATAGAAAGTCGTCAATACATCAAAATGACCATCGCGGAAAGGACCACATTCATGACGGTCGCGGAGAACTGAGATCAAGGCGCCTGACGGTCTCCGTGGGAATGGCCGTCAACAGGATTGGATAGCCACGGAGAGGAACCTGTCCGCTACTTCTTGCGCTTCCAGGTGGCGCTCATGTCGAGACCTGATACGCCGGTCACCTGAACCGTCCCGCCGGCGGCACAACCGGGAACGGTGTCGCCCTTCTTCATGTTCAGCTTGAGCTTGGCCTTGCCGGTTCCGGTTACGTTGAGGTCGAAGCTCGACCCACATGCCGCCAGCGCCACCGTTGCTCCGGGGAGCTTCCTCAGCTTGACGATCAAACGTGTGTTCCCGCTTGCCGTCACGCGATACTTGGCGACCCCTTTGGGCCGCTTGCCGTCGATCTTGCCAGTGTTTGCCAGCTTGGTCTTGAGCAGCCCGGGACCGGCGGGCGGGTCTGGGTCCGCCGGCGAAGTCGACCCGTCGACCTTGAATACGGTGCCGCCGCCGAACTGCACGATGTACAGCTCGCCGAAGCCATCCTCGCCGAAACCGGTGATCGACTGGAAGCCGCCGGGCGGCTGCAGCGCAGCGGTGCGGTCCCGGAACTGGTTGATCCCGCCGCCGCCGTTCCAGCGGAAGCTGAACACCTCGTTGCTGCAGAAATCCGCGAACAGGTAGTGGCCGAACAGCTCGTCCACCGAGCCGCGGTACACGTAGCCACCCGTCATCGAGCAACGGCCGCCGCTGTGGGCATACTCGTGCACCGGCAGCGTCAGGCCGCCGGGATTGCAGTTCGTCGATGGATCGAAGCAGTTCGTACCCTCCATCAGCCGCCAGCCGTAGTTGCCACCGCCGGCGTTGTTGACCGCCTCGACGCTGACCTCCTCCCACGAGCTCTGCCCCACATCGGCGACGTACATGTCTCCGAAGACGCGGTCGAAGCTGAAGCGGTACGGGTTGCGCCAGCCCTTCGACCAGATCTCCGGCAACGGCAACGCGCCGCCGGCGAACCGGTTGGACGGCGGAATCGAATAGCCGCTGCCGAGGCCGCCGCTGACATCGATACGCAGCATCTTGCCGAGGAAGGTGGCGTCGTTCTGGGCCCGGTTGCCGGGGTCGCCGCCGCTGCCGCCGTCACCCAAACCGATATACAGAAATCCGTCGGCGCCGAAGGCGAGGTGGCCGCCGTTGTGGTTGCTGAACGGCTGCCCGATCGTCAGCAGAATCTCGGCGCTGCCGTGATCGGTGCGGTTCGGATCGCCCCCCACGCTGTAGCGGGCGATGACGGTGTCGCCGCTGTTGTCGGTGTAGTTGACGTAGAACAGGCCACTGCCGGCGTAGTCGGGCGGAAATGCCAAGCCGAGCAGGCCGCGCTCGCCGCCGGTATCCACCAGGGAGTCGATGTCGAGGAAAGGTTGCGAGAGCACCGAACCGTCCTCAATGACACGAACCGTCCCGGTCTGCTCGACGACGAACAGCCGGGGGTCACCGCTCGGAGCGGTCACGAACACCGGCGACGACAAGCCGGTGGCTACGACGTCGACGTGGAGTTGCGCCGCGGCGAACGCCGCGGGCCCCGAACCGTGCGGCAACGTGCCAGCGGCAGGCAACGGGCTCGCGGCACCCACGGACAGGCCGCCAATGAGTGCGAAAGCCGCCACCTTCGCGATCGTGCCCATCATGCTTCCAAGGTAGCACCGCAGGCGACGCAGACAGCGTGGAGCCCCTTTCCCCGGCGCCGTTTGCCCACCGACGGAAACTGTTGGGCGCTTCTGGTCAATGCCCGGTCCACGGGCCCCGATTCACGATGTTACTATGGTCATGACCATAGTCATATTGTGACGTCAGCGCGCGGAGCGAGGGCATTGAGAACGATGAAAGCCTCCGAATTCAAAGCTAAATGCCTGAAGTTGATGGATGAAGTCGCCGAAACCGGCGAGGAACTCATCATCACCAAGAACGGCAAGCGGGTGGCCAAATTGGTGCCCTGCCAGGAGTTGCCGAAGACGCTGCGCGGCGTTTCGCGTGGCGAGATCGAGATCATCGGCGACATCATCGAGCCCATCGACGTGGAATGGACGGCGGACGTTGACAATATTTGATACGAACGCCTTGCTGTGGCTGAGCGTGGACTCGCCGAAACTGGGGCCAAAGGCTCAACGACTCGCCGACGGCGGACTTGCGGCAGGAGAGCTGGCCGTGTCGGCGATGAGCTTTTGGGAGGTCGCGAACCTGCGCCGCTTGGGCAGGATCGAGCTGACCCGCCCTGTCGAACCCTGGCGTGACGGGCTTCTGCGAATGGGATTGCACGAAATCGCTGTAGACGGCGCCACTGCCATCGCCGCAGCGGAGCTCGCAAACTTCCACGGCGACCTAGCCGATCGGATCATCACAGCGACGGCGTCGCGCCTGGGAGCCATCCTGGTCACTGCCGACAGCAGAATCCTCGAGTGGCCGGGCGCGCTGCGCGTTCACGACGCGCGGGTTTAGCGACCCGGCGGCAACAGCTCGTTGAGCTTATCGAACCAGTTCAGCACGATGTTGATGCGCGGCGCGGTAGCCGTTTCGTCGGCGTCTCCGCTCCTGCTCACCGTCAGGAAACGCGCGCCGCTCGCGTCGACGGCGGACGCGGGAGGCTCGTTGGGCCTCGCATACAGTTCCCGCGGCGTTGACAAACGGAGCTGAGGCTCCGTCGCCACGTCAACGGCCCACTGGAAGGCGCCGGCGTCGTAGGCGAGCCAGCTGCCGTCGGGAGCCCACAAGGGTGAAAACCCGCCCGCGGTGGAGGCGATCTCACGTGCCCCGGTCTCCAAATCGAAGATGTAGATCTCCCTGGCGCCCGTATCGTTGGCCGTGAACGCCATGAAACGGCCGTCGGAAGAGAAGCGGCCCTGGGCTTCGTAAAACTCGGAAACGACGGCAGGTTCCACCGCCGGCTCCTCGCCGAGGGTGAGGATGTAGAGGTCCTGAACGGCGCCCGCTGTTTCCTCGACGATCAGTCGCTCGCCATCCCGCGCTGCATCGGTAATAAGTTGGTTTCCCTCACGTGCCAAAACGAGCACGGCGGCCTCGCTCGAATCCGCGCGTTTGCGATAGATGTCCATCCCGTCGGAGCCGGCACGGTTGGAACTGAAGAAAACCGATTCACCGTCCGCCGCCCAAACGGGCGCGACTCCGTTGCCCTCCGTCGTCAAGCGGCTCGGCGCGCCGCCGCGCGCCACATCGACGAGGTAGATCGAAGCGTCGTCTCCGCCCCCGACCTGGACGGCGATGCGGCGTCCATCAGGCGACAACCGGGGGAAACGGAGATCGCCAACGTCCACCGGCAGCGCTGCGCTACCGCCTTCCGGGCCCCGCCACACGAGACGCGCTGTCCCGGCACCCGCCGCTCCCGAGCCCGGCACGTAGGCAAGCGACCCGGAGGCCGAGAACGCGTAGTGCGCGGCCCCCGGTACGCCCATGCGAACATCCTCTTGCACGGGCACCGGGTCACCAGTGAGCGCGTGGGTCAGCGGGTCGAAGCGCACGGCAAACAGGAATGCATCACGGCTGAACACGAGGTGCCCGGACGGGGCATAACGCGGCGAGGTTCCCTGGAGGTTCAGTGCCGAGACGGCGCCGGTATCGAGCCTCACCACGACGATGGAGCGCCCACCACCCTCGTCGGTTACAGCCAAGACCGCGGCGGACCCCGGCAACGCGCCGGGCCATATGAGTGTGAGATCGTCGGGATTCGGAATCGGTTCCGATGCACCGCCGGCGCCCGCGACCCGATGCAGGTCACCATCCATCGAGAAGACGATCGAATCGTCGGCCAGCCACGTCCCGCCGCGGAAGCTTCCCGAAAGCGAAGTTATCGTCGCCGGCGGCTCGCCAGCCAGCGAAACCTTCTTGAGCGTTCGCTCGCGCGACTCGAACGCGAAATAGCGGCCGTCGGCCGAGAAGAACGGATACCCTTGCACCGCGGTGGCATCACGAATGGGTCGGCCCTCGAGAAGGTCCATGGGACGCACATGGAAATAGCGATCGGCACCGCTGATCATCAGGTGAACCAGGTTGTGACCGTCGGGTGAAAACGCCACCGGGTGCGTGCCTGCCGGGAGTCGAAAGCCTTCCGGGTAGAGGATGCTGAACGTCGTGCGTGGTTGCGGCGCCGACGGCGATGGACCGCCGAGTCCCCACATGCCAACGGCGCCGACGGCCACCGCGACTGCGGCAATTGCAACGACGACGGCGAGCGAGAGGCCTCGGCTTGTCCCAATCCCGGGTTGCGCAGCTGTGATCGAGTCATCTCGAACAGGCGGATCTGCCCCGGCACCCGAGGCGGCGACCGCTTCCGTTCCGACTGCGGCGGTCAAACCGTCGACACCGGCGCCCATGGCGCCGCTTCCGAGCTCGGCGCCCGCCGGCCCGACGCCGACTTCTCCACCCGCGGCGCCCGTTGCCGCGCCGACTGGGGTATCCCACTCGTCCAGGAAGTCCTCGATCTCGATGCGCACGTCACCGATGTCGCGGAAGCGACGCTTCACATCTTTGTTGAGGCAACGGCGCAGCAACCGCTGAAGCGGCGCGGGCAAAGTGTCGATGTACTCCCAGGCAGGCTCCTGGGTGAGAACACGGGCCAGCGTATCGGGCACGGTGTCGGCGGAGAACGCCTGCCGGCCCGCCAACATCTCGTAGAGGATCACGCCGAAGGCCCACACGTCGGCGCGCTGGTCGGCCGGCTGGCCGCGCGCCTGCTCGGGGCTCATGTAGCCGGCGGTGCCGAGAATCACCCCGGCTTTGGTGGCGGCCAGCGACAGCGTCGGGGAGGCGCTGGCGTCGTCGCCTTCCTCGGCGTCGCCCTCGAGCGCCTTGGCGAGGCCGAAGTCGAGCACCTTGACCTTGTCGTCGGCGGTGATCTTGACGTTGGCCGGCTTGAGATCACGATGAATGATGCCGGCCGCGTGGGCGCTCTCGAGCGCCTCGGCAATCTGGATGGCCAGTCGCAGTACGTCTTTCGGTTCGATGCGCGAGCGGGAAATGCGCTCGGCAAGTGTGTCGCCCTCAACCAGCTCGAGTATCAGGGCGTTCTGCGACCCCGCCTCCTCGATACCGTAAATCGACGCGATGTTGGGGTGGTTGAGCGCCGCCAGCAGCTGTGCCTCGCGCTGGAAGCGCGCCATGCGCTGCTCGAGGAGGTGAACTCCTCGGGCACCAGCTTGATCGCCACGTCGCGGTTCAACTTGGTGTCACGGGCCCGGTACACCTCGCCCATGCCGCCGGAGCCGAGCGGTTCGAGGATTTCGTAGGGGCCGATCGTGGAGCCGGTCATCGGGGGCAATCTCGGCGCGCCGCCCACACGGCGACGCGAAACAGGATCAGGGTGCCGCCGGATTGTCCGCTCAGGCAACGGGTCACGTCAACGGGGTGTCGCGAGAACCACGAACCCGCCCCGATCTCGGATGCCGCTGTTGCTATGGCGCCGCCATCTCCCCGGCAACCGGAGGCGCTGTCTTACCGCGCGCTACGAACACCCGATCCCAGTCGACCTTGGCGGTGAGCTGCATCAACGCGAACAGCGTAAACACGGATCCCAGCGTAATCGTGAGGCCGGTGAATCCCTTGAAAAAGAAGGCGTAGTTGAACAGCACCAGATATACGAGCTGCGCCAGGCCGGCCTCGCGCACGGCGAACGGTGTACCGCCCACGACGCGCAGATACGACACCACCAGAAACATGCTCACCACCGCGGCGATCACGAAGGCGACGTGCAGATCGACATGATCGACCAGATAAGCGAGGAGAAGGTGGAAGGCGAAGAACGCCGCCGAAAGGAAAAAGTAGTGCATCAGGTGCAGGTTGCTGCCCTTCGTAATCCCGAGGATCACCATCACGGTGAGGAAGAACAGCAACGACACAGGGGCAAAAAACGTGACCCGCTGGGTCAACGGGCCCGGGTTGAGACGGTTCGGCAGGTCGATGCCGATCCGATTGCCGGTTACGAGATTGGCGAACCGCCACACCAGTTGCTCGCCGCCGCTGCCCCCGATCGGGGCGCGTTCGGTGGGCGACACCGTGCCGGCGGGAAAGTCGACCTCGGTGAAATCAGTGTTCATGGTGAGGGTGAAGTCGCGCACCTGGCCGACGCCCTGCTCGCGGAACGCATAGGTCCAGGTGTCGAGACCGCGTGAGCGGTAGTTGATGTCGATGAGAAGTTCCTGCCCGGCGGTTACCTGTTCCACCAACACCACCACGGCGCTCTGCAGATCGTTGGCGGTGCTGTTCTGCCCGGCGACCGAGAAGCGGAAGTCGTCGTAGATCGATTCAGGCGCCGGGAACTGAAACGAGACGCGCACCGGGCCGGTGACTTCTTCGGGAACCACGACCGCGTAGCGACCGGCAAACCCGACGCCGTACAGGTCGTACCAGAGCAGGCCCTTGCGGCGATGCTCGAGATCGAGATCGACATCGATCGTGCTGCGCACCAGCGCCAACGGATGCCAGTGCTCGATGTTGCGAGTCACCTGCTTGAGCACCGGCTCGCCGTGTGCTCCCTCTTCCTCGACCGTGTCGGTGCGTTCCTCGATTTCCTGCATCCACGCCTGCGGCGCCAGCTGGACGTGGCGCCCGCCCCAGAGCCTTTGCACCTCGACGTCGAGCTGGTGGTCGTACACGCCGGTGCGATGCGCCACCGATACGCCGAGAATGAACCAGGCCACGGTGCTGCAGCAGAAGATGGCGAGAATCGCCACGAGTCGAAGAACAGTCATGCGGTGTGTCCCTTCGCTTGGGGTGCTTACGGTTGATCGGTCGGCGCTGGAACGACGCCCTGTCTCGGTTGACCTCCGCACACCATTTTAAAGTACTTTATAGTACAGAGTAAATTCTGTTTTGACGCCAACCTCGACACTCCAAAGAAGGCACGATCGACCTGGTGGAATCGCCCGGGCGGCGGGCCCGCCGCGGTCTGGAGTTCTACCTGATGTAGCCCAGCGCCCGTACACGCTCGAGATCGGCTGCGTCCATGCCCTCGGTCAGGCCCTCGTCGCTGAGCTTTGCCGCCGTGGTCCACTCGCGGATGTCGTCGAGCTGCGCCGCCAGGCGCTGCACGATGTCGGCGTTGGCGTCGGCAACGTTGTTCAGGTTGAGCGGATCGTCGACGTGGTTGAAGAGCTCGTACTCGGGCCAGCCCTCGGGCAGGTTGTCGACGTTGTGGATGAGCTTCCAGCCGTCGGTAATGATGGCGTAGGAATCCATGTCGGGTCCGTTGAGCACCTCCGCCTCGATGCGCATGCGCTCGGCGAAGGCCGGGCGCCTCTCCCAGCCGAGTGATTCCGGGGCGCTCGGATTGGCGAGCAGCGGCACCATGCTTTGGCCCTGCAAGATGTCGGGTATGGCGATGCCGGCCAGATCGATGAGCGTCGGCATGAGATCGATCGACTGGCTCATCGCATCGACAACCAGCCCTCCGGGAACGACGCCGGGCCACCACAGCAACATCGGTACGTTGATCATGTAGCCGTAGATGTTCGTTCCGTGCCAGGGGCGGCCGTGCTCCTGGAACTCCTCGCCGTGATCGCCGATGAAGGCGATGAGCGTGTCCTCGGCGAGCCCCAGCATTTCCAGCCGTTCCAAGAGGCGAGCGATCTCGGCGTCCATGGCGCGAATCGAGGCGTCGTACCAGTCGTGCTGGAACGCCACGAACGATTCGATGTCGATACCGGCCTCACCGAGTTCCGCGGCTGACGGCAAGCCCTGCCCCTTCATGAACTCCGACTCGATGTGCTCCATGGCCTTCTCGAGCTTCGCCTCGTACTCGCCGATCGCTTCGCCGGTGTTGAACAGCGTGTCGTAGGGGGGATATGGCCGGTACGGTGAGTGCGGATCGAAAACGTGCACCATTGCGAAGAACGGCACGTCGTGGTGCGGCTCGAGCCAGTCGAGGAAGCGATCGAAAAACGTCCGAGCCGTCTTGCTGTTGCTGAGATCGGCCACCGACGCCATTTCGTGTAACACCTCGGCGCCCTGGTGCAGGTTGGTCAGCTTGCCGCTGAACGGCACCGACGAGGTATGAAACGTGGCGTAGCCGGCCTCTTGAAAGACCTCTTCGAGGGTAACGGCGGACGACGGCATACGATCGGGCAGCTGGGTAATGCCGTGGGTGCGCGGATACAGCGAAGTGAGAATCGACGGCATCGCGACCTTGGTCCATGTGCCCTGCGAGATGGTGTCGGCGAAGCGGGTGCCGTTCGCCGCCATCCGTGCCAGCGTCGGCGCCGTTTCGCGCCCGTACCCCCAGGCGTCGAGATGATCCGTGCGCAGCGTGTCGGCGATGATCAGGACCACGCCGCGCGGCGCCGCCGCACCGGTGAGCGCCTGGCGCGCGTCGCTGGCGGCGACGCTCGGCCGCGCGCCGTTGCTGCGCACCACCGGGGAGCCCCAGAAACCCAGAACACCGGCCTCCCCTGCTTCCAGCGACAAGCTTATCGTCGCCGTTGATCCGGCGAAGGCGCTCAGATCAACCGGCACCGGCTCCCACCGATTCGCTGTGGTCAGGGTGCGGCGCAGCAGCTCCGCTTCCTGCCCGTCGGCGGCAACACTCACCGTAAACGTCACCAGCCCGTCCTCGATCGTACCGATAGCCAGGTCAAGCACCGGGTCCGCCGGCACGTTGACCTCGAATGACACGCGCTCCGGTGAGCGCGACACGATCGTCTCCCGGTACACCTCCGACAGGCCGTGCCAACCGACACCTGAAGAGATCGACGCCAGCTCCTCTTTCCGTGTGATCAGCTGAACGTACTCGACCTCGAATTCCGCACCCTCTGCGTCGCTCGGCACGAGCACGATATGGCGCGCCTGGCCCACCGAGAACGACGGCAGGAAGGTCGCGTCTGTCGAGGTGAGGATATAGGTTTCGAAATCCTCGCCGGCGAGTAGCGGTGTCTGAAACGACGGCGGAAGCTCGCGCGCCTGGCCGACCAGAGCCTCGTCATTGATCTCTTCATCGGCTACGAACGTGACACCCAGATTCTCCCCCGCCGACACCCGTATGCGCACTTCGACGGCGTGGATCAGATCGGCATCGTCCATCCCGTCCGGTCGCGCCGCGGCGATGAACGGTAATTCGCCGGTGCGGCCCGTAAGGTTGCCGTCGATCACCTCGAGATCCTCGACGCCGTGGATCGCCGTCCAGCCGAACGTTGATTCGGTGCCCTCGGGCGGCTGAACGGTTCCCTCGCCGTTGAAACGCCACTCGGTAGGATCGGGCACTTCGACAAACACGGTGCCTTCGACGGACATGGGCTCGAAGGCGGTTACCAGGCGCGTCGCGATCGGCGCCGCCTCGGCCGCGCAGCCGACGGCGAACGCCGCGATACAGATACAGATGAGGGCACAGGCAACCGCGTGCCGCGGCGAACCGAGCCGTGAGAAAGACGTCGCGAGCGGATAGGTCGAGGAACTTCGCAAGAAAGACCTCGGAGTCGGGATTTGGAGTGCTTCAAGAATCGCTGCCGAAATGTACCGGTGACGACCGATCAGGGCAAGCGTTGCGGAGGTCAACGGGTCGTTGCTAACGAACGCTACGGGCCACCTGCGAGCAGGGTACTAAGGGCTCAGTTCGTGGGCCACGCTGAGCACCCGCAGCGGGTCGTCGAAAGCGATGCTGACCTCACAGTTGCCCGCGGCGGCGCGCACGCGCTGCACGACACCGCCGGCATAGGCGGGTCGCACCCTGATCGCCGGGGCCCATGAAGCGGACGCCGCAAGCGTGCCCCTCGGCATCTTCCGAAACCCAACCGGCGACGAACACCCGCACGCCGCTGCGACTGATGTCCGTGGTCACACCGGCCCCCGGGCTTAACCCTCGAATTGCTACCGGAGCCTGGTAGGGGTTGTCGCGGGTAGCCCCGCCGGTCTCGACCTTCGCGGCTCAGACCTTCGGGGCTCCAAACGAGCTCGATGACTCCCTCGTCTTCGCCGCGTAAGCGTTGCAGCTCGCCGGACAATCCCCGCGATCCCAAACCGTGTCGGCGACGAAACGTGATCGGATCCTCCGCCAGGGACTTGACGAAGTAGGCGCGCACGGAGTCGCCGTCATGAGGCTCGAAGATTTCCTGCGCGTCGAGGAACTGGGGTGTCAAGAAGATGTCGTATTGATCCCCGTCCGGCGCCGTCAACAGGACACGCCAGCCCTCGCGCTCGTAGCGCTGGATTGTCTCGCTGCTCGTTACTTGCCACGACCCGACCATCCCTGGCCTCCCGGGTTGCGGCCCCCCGTTCTCGAAGTAGCCACGCCGTGAGTACTTCTACCTAACCAAAAAGGCTAGCATCGGCAGGCTGCCGCCCGAAGCCCGAATTTGACCCTGCGCCTACTAACGGCCGGCGTCGTCGCGCAGGCGGACGAGGAACACGCCCTCGCCCATGCTGGTGACCACCACGACGCCCGATTCGAAGTACGGGTAATTGCTCCAGGTGCCCATCATGCCGCCGCCATCCTCGCCGAACGGCACGGTGTCGAAATAGGCGATGGGCCGCGGATTCTCGCGATCGGAGATATCCAATACGCGCAGGCCCGAATCGTAGTTCGACTGATACATGGTGTCGCCCTTGATGTAGAGGTTGTGGTCGACCGACGGGTTATCCGCCACGTAAGCGCCCACGAAGATGGGATCCTCGAGCTCTCGCACGTCCCAGATGAGCGTCCGCGTGCCTTCGGTCAGGCCGGACAGCTCGTCGCCCTCGTCGTTCATGTAGAAGTACTCTTGGTCGTCGGTGATCCAGCCCTGGTGGGCGTAGGCCACGTTCGGGTACGTCGCCATTCCGAGCGCCGCGGGGTTGCGCCTGTCGGTCACGTCGGCAATCGACAGCGCCGTTTCGTTGGAACCGAAGCAGATCTCGTGGCCGCGGTACTGCTCGTCCGGACCGTTGTAGATAATGCACTGGGCGTCGTGCGAGTAGCCGGTGCCGGCCCTGCCGGTGCTGGTGTCGGCAAAGCAACCGGCGAAGCTCGGCTGCCGCGGGTCTTCGATGTTGACCATGTGCAGGCCGCCGCCACAGGTTTCACCGCCCGAGCTGGCTCCTACGACGAACGCCATCGCCGAGTTCTCGTTGATGACGATGTTGTGTGCCGCGCTGATCCGGTCGTAGTGGGCGTCCTCGGTGAACTCGATGGGCTCACCGTCGAACTCGCGCAGGCGCTCGAGGTCGAAAATCTGGATGCCGTGCTCCGGCGCCGAGTCCGAAACGATGAACGCGTGGTCCGCGTGGATCTTGATGTCGCGCCAGGAGCTGTCGGGCGCGCCTTCGGTGCGCATGAGGCGGCCGATGTAGATCGGGTTGTGCGGGTCGGTGATGTCGACGAACGAGGTGGCGATGCTGAGGCCGACGAGCGCGTAGTCGCGCTCCGTTTCCGGATCCGTCCAGCCCCATACGTCGTTGGTCATCGTGCCGCGCTCACCGCCGATCTCGCGCGTCGGCAGGAAGGCCAGCAGGTCGACGTTGTCGCAACTGAAGCGATCGGCAAAGCCGCCGGCGCAGTCGACTGTCTCGCCGGTGATCGCGTCGAGGCCCTTGGCCTCGGAAACGACCTTGTTAGCATTCCAGCCACCGTAGCTGCGGTCGAGGATGGCGGCCGTGCCGGCGCCGCCGTCATCACCGGGGGCGCCGAGCACCATGGTGTCGCCGGCCATCGCGAAGGCGGCGCCGAGCGCGTCGCCGTTCACATAGCCGGCCACGCCGATCTTGTCGATGCCGGTGAAGTTGTAGTCGTCGTCCATGTTGTAGACGTAGATGATGCCGCCGTTGTCGAGGTGCTGGATCGAGGCGATGTACACGGCGCTGGCCTGGATCTGGATGGCAGCGCCGAACTGATAGGCCATGCCCTCGAACGGAAAGGCGCTGGCGTCGCGGATCCAATCGGCGGCCTCGTCGTCATAGACGAAGCGACGCACGGCACCGAGCGGCTGGTAGAACGGCGCGCCGACGGCCAGCAGACCGTCCTCGAGCGCTATCGAGGCACCGAACCCGTCGCCGGGCTCCGAGTAGTCGTAGGTCGCGAAACGATCCCAGATACCGTTTTCGTCGATGCGGAAAACGTACACCCGGCCGGCATTCTGATACGAGGTCGGCGCACCGACAAAGGCCCAGCCGTTTTCGATGGCCACGGCGGCGCCGAAACGCTCCGGTGAAGGCTCGCTGATCTCCTCGGCCTCGCCCTCTTCGGCGTCGGCAGCGGTAGCCTGCGCCGTCTCGTAGTCGCCTATCTCCGCGCGCTCGCCGATGAGGCGGGTTACCTGGCGCCAGCCATCGTTTTCCCACTGATAAAGATAGGCGGCACCCCAGCCCTCCTCGGCACCGGAGGCGCCGACGATCAGCCACTCGCCGTCGCGGTCCATTGCCGAGCCGAAGCCGGCGCCGTCCTGGCTGCCCTGCGGACCCATGGTGCCGATTTCGGTCCACTCCCCGTCGACACGCGCGTACCGGTAGATGATCGAGCGATCGGCCGTGACCGCCGAGATCATCAGCAAGTCGCCGTCGGCAAGGATGGCGGTGCCGAAGCCGTCGCCCTCGCTGGCGTCACTGGCCGTCAAAGCGGCGGCTTCCACCCAACCGCCGGCTTCCGGCCGGTACACGTACACGTAACCGGATGTGGCGCGATTGGCCGGCTCACCGACAAAGACCTCGTTGCCGTTGATCGCCGCGGCGCCACCGTATGCCACCTGGGCATTCACCGGGGCCGCAAAGGTCACGAGCAGAACAAATACCGACAGGCAAAGCAGGAGCTTTTTCACTTGAACACCTCGGGAGACAAGGGGAGCTGGGACCGTTCTTTACATACGACGGACAAACACCATTCTTAGTTGCACTGGGAAGCGGAGGCGCGGGGGGTACCCACGCCTCGACGCAAGCAACCAGCTACCTGGGAAGGATGACCGAGCAACGCGTCAGGATCAAGTCCGGAAGGGTTACCGAACCTCCACTTCGATGAGCTGTACCGGCGACTCTCCGACGTTGCGTAGCTCATGCTCTTCACCCGCAATGTGGTACGACCACACTCCGGGAGCCGACTTTTCGGCGAAGCCGCTCTGCGGCGCATTGACCTCCGAGCTGCCCTCACCGACTTGCACGACGACCACGGGCGTGGCGTGGTGGTGTTTTCCCGTGGTTGTCCTCGGCTCGAGCGTGAAACGGTACCCACGAAACCAGCGGTTTTCGACTTCGGCGGCGCCGTCGGCGCCAGCCGGGACCGCCTGAGGCGCCGCGCCCGCTGCGCCTGCCGTGCCCGCCGCGCTCGCACCTGCTGCAGGGCCGTCTCGCTCCCCGGGTCCGCGATTCACCACCGCGATCAACCGGAACAAACCGTCCCCCACGTTATCGACGCGGTGGGTCAACGACCTGTCCGCATACCGAACATTGCTGGTCACCGTGCCCACCGGCATCGTGGGCCGCGCCGGCGCCCGGCTCCAGTCGCCGTCGAGAACCTGTGAGCGCACGCGCGAGCCGCTGATCGCCACATAGAAGATCGGCTCGGCGTGGGTGTGGAACAGAGTCGTGTCGCCTGATTCGATCTGCACGTCTAGGATCCGCACCGCATCGTTGGTGAAAACCAGGTGGTGGCGCGGCTCTTCCGCGACGGGGACGACCTGCGGCGATTGCCGCGTCGGCGCACCTGGCGCGGCGGCGTTGTACGTGGTCAGAGACATCCCGGCAACCACACCCAGGAACACGGCGAATTCGACGGCTCGCTTCACGGGCCCTTCTCTCCTACGTCGGACACCTCTACGCCACGGCCGGCGGCGCGCTGTTGGACGGACCCGATTCTATTAGACTCCGAGCCATGCCTCACGTGATCGAGCCGGCAGCCAGCGGCCGCGCCAAATGCCGCGGCTGCGGCAAGAAAATCGCCAAGGACGAGCTGCGCTTCGGCGAACGCCTGCCGAACCCCTTCGGCGACGGTGAGATGACACTGTGGTTTCACCTGGCGTGTGACGCCTACAAGCGCCCGGAGCCGCTGCTCGAGGCCCTGGAAACCTCCGAGCAGCGCGAGGCCATCGGCGCCGACGAAGAAGCGGCGCTGCGCGCTGAAGCCAAGATGGGCATCGACCACCGGCGGCTGCCGCGCCTCGACGGTGTATCGCGCGCTCCTACCGGCCGGGCGCGTTGCCGCAACTGCCGCGAGCCGATCGAGAAAGACGGCTGGCGCATCGGGCTCGTCTACTACGAAGAGGGCTACTTCAATCCGTCCGGCTTCGTCCACCTCGGCTGCTGGCGCCCGTATTTCGAGGCCGAGGATCTCGACACCACGAATGTTTTCGTGCGCCTCGGACACTTCTCTACCGACCTCGAAGACAGCGACCTAGGCAAGATTCAGTCCGAGCTCGCTGCCGCGCCCACAACGCTCGACGAAGAGTAGCGGCGGCGGCGCGGCATTGCTCCTTGGGACGCACACATCTACGTACTAAGGTGTCGACACCATGGAGCGGATCTGCGTCGGAAGGTGTCTGACGGCACTCGGCATTGTCGGCCTGGGGGCGGTCGCCCTAGGCACCACGCTGTCCTTTACCGCCATACCGGGCGACGCGGCGGCGACCCAGGCATCCGCCGACTGGCCGCAGTGGGGCGGCCCCAATCGCGACTTCATTGTCGACGGCCCGCCGCTCGCCGGCACCTGGGCCGAGGACGGCCCGCCGGTGATCTGGAGCCGACCGCTGGGGGCCGGGCACTCGTCGATCGTTGTCGACGACGGCCTGTTGTTCACCATGTATCGCATCGGCTCCGCCACCCGCAGCGGCCCGTGGGACGAGGAAGAAACCGTCATCTCCCTCGACGCCGCCACCGGCGAGACGGCGTGGGAGCACACCTATCCGTCGGGAATCGAAAACTTCCAGTACGGCGCCGGTCCGCACTCGACGCCGCTCGTGGTCGGCGAACGGCTGTTCACGATGGGCACCAACAAGCAGCTCTTCGCCTTCGACAAGCGCACCGGTGAGGTGCTGTGGAGCTATGATATGGTCGCCGATTTGGGCGCCCCTCCCCTGCAGCTGCGCCCCGTCGTGACGGCCGGTTACGGCTGTAGCCCGGTGGCCTACAGGGACACGATCATCTGCACCGTCGGCGGGCCCGGCCAATCGATCGTGGCGTTTCGTCAGGCGGACGGCGAGATTGTCTGGCGCGGTGGTGACTTTCTGTACTCCAACGCGGCGCCGGCGCTGATCAACGTCGACGGGCAGGACCAGCTCGTCATCGTCGGCGGCGCGACGATCAACGGCATGGACCCGGACACCGGCGACGTGCTGTGGGCTGTGCCCCACGATCCCGGCAACGACCTCAATATGACCGAGGGGCTGTGGGGCGACGACAACGTGCTGTTCGTCTCGTCGGGGTATCGAACCGGAAGCCGTGCTTTGCGCCTGTCGCGCCACAACGGCCTCACCGAGGTCGAAGAGCTGTGGTACAGCGAGGCAACGGACCTGCTGTTTCTGAATAGGGTTCGCAGGGGCGACTGGGTGTACGGCACCGAGGGCATGTTCGGTCCCAAGTTCATGATGGCGCTCAACGTGGTGACCGGCGAGCCGGCGTGGCGCGAGCGCGGCTTCGGCCACGCCAGCATGCTGTACGCCGACGGCAAGTTCATCATCATGGATGAAGACGGCGATCTGGTGCTCGCCGAAATGTCGCCCGCCGGCTACCGCACGCTGGCCCGGGCGTCGATCTTCGACACCACCTCGTGGACGGTCCCTACCCTGGTCGGCACCACGCTCTACGCTCGCGATCGGGAGAAAATCGTCGCCCTGGAGCTGGGCGCTCGATAACAAAGGTGTCGGAAGCCTTACACTGAGCGGCAACGCCCCCACAGCGCCGACCGGACCCTACGGGTGACGCGCGACGCTCAGAGGCGTAGAATGCGCTTCGCCCGGGCGATGAGTTGCCCGCACGAGAATCCGCGCGTCACCCGCAGAGTTTTCCCGCACGCGAACCCCGGAGGACACGATGAGCCTGCGCATCAACGATACGGCCCCCGACTTTACCGCCGACACCACACAAGGAACCATCAATTTCCACGAGTGGGGTGGCGACGGCTGGGTGCTCTTGTTTTCACACCCCAAGGACTTCACGCCCGTTTGCACCACCGAGCTCGGCGCCGTGGCAGGCCTCAAGGCCGAGTTCGACAAGCGCAACTGCAAGGTCATCGGCATCAGTGTCGACGGTGTCAGCGACCACGAGGCCTGGTGCGCGGACATCGAGTCGGCGACGGGCAACGCCGTCACCTATCCGCTGATCGGCGATCCCAATCTCGACGTGGTCAAGGCATACGACATGCTGCCGGGCGACGCCGGCGACACATCGGAAGGCCGCACGCCGATGGACAATGCCACGGCGCGCTCGGTATTCGTTATCGGGCCGGACAAGAAGATCAAGGCGACGCTCACATATCCCATGTCCACCGGTCGCAACTTCGCCGAGCTGCTGCGTTTGCTCGACTCGTGTCAGCTCACCGCCGAGAAGCAGCTCGCCACACCCGCCAACTGGCAAGTGGGCGACGACGTGATCATCGCGCCGGCGGTGTCGGACGACGACGCCCGCGAGCGCTTCCCCGACGGCTGGCAACAGCCGCTGCCTTACATTCGCATCGTGTCGCAGCCGAGCGACGACTAAGTCCGTCAGAACAGAAGAGAAAAGCCTCCGCGGCGCCGCCTCGGGGGCTTTCTTTCTGGTCGCAGAGCTCGCCGGCTACTGCCCGGCCTTCCAGGCGTCGTAGCGCAGGCGCAGCGTCTTGACCGGGTTGCCGTTCTCGTGCGGCTGGATGTCCTCGTCGGTGACGCTGATGTACATCGACCAATCGCCGTCGTTGAACCCCGCGCCCGGCGTGTCGCCGGCGTTCGCCTTGAGAATGTAGGCAACGTGGGCGGTCTTGCCGTCGCACGGCGCATCGGGGATCGGCTGGCTCGCGCACGTGCAGCGCGAGTCGCCGCCGTTGGCGTCGGCGGCTTCCATGGCCGCCATGACCCGATCCGCGAGGGCGCCGCCGGTGCTCTTGAAAGCAGCTACCGCATCGTGCACCACGGCCTCGTTGGCCAGGATGTTGCCCTGGATGGCATAGACGATCGGCTCTCCCTCGAGCACGCCGGTGGAGTGCAGCGACGACTCGCCGTTGCGGGCGCCCGAGAACCCCGCGTGGCGCCCCTGCGTGTCGACGATACCGAACTGGCGCCGCTCGATCGCCGGATCGAGCTGCAGCATGGCGATGATCTCTCCCGGATCGGTGCCGTTGATCAGCGCATGGTAGATGACCTGCTGGTTCAAGCGGCTGCTGTCGACGCCGGCCTGCGCCGCAGCGGCGGCCTTGCCGGGCACGACAATCGCCTGGATGTCGCGCAGGTCCTGGGCGGGAAAGCGCGGGAAACGCGCCTGTGCCACACAGGTGGCCGAGGCGATCACCACCTCGCCGGTTTCCATGTTGATTGCCACCACCGACCAGGTGGCGAGCGCCGATTGCGCAACCAGCAGGAACACGAGCGCTATGGCGGCCGTTCTCAGGTCGCGGCGCCGGCTATTCGTCGTCTGCGTCATTTCTTTCCGGCCTTCCGGTATATCAAGCGGTTGGTTTCAGCGCCGCCGCCCGTGGTCGTGGTTACCTCGAGCGTCATTGTGCGACCGTTGCTGCTGAGCGACATCACCTCCCTGATTTGAACGTTCTCGCCATCGGCACGGCCGCCGCCTTCGGATACCAGGGTCTCGCCGCGCCAACGCGTCCGCACCAGGATGCGACCGTCCTCGGCGCCCGGGGCCGGCACCCGGTTCTCCCCGAGCACCTGATAGGCTCGCGGCTGCGCTCCGTTCACGCGGCTCGACAGGATCAGCGCGCCGTTGCCGGCTTGCGTGATGTACAGATTGTCGGGCGAGCCGTTGCCATCGAGCCCGGCGAGGCCGGCGGCGGTGGTAATCTGCGACGCCTCGCGGTCGAGGCGCCAGGTTCCCGAGAAATCGGGGCGCGGCGGTCTCTCCAGCTGGGCGACCGCCTGCGGCGCAACGGCCGCACCGATCGCGAGCAAGAGGAGCAGCGTCGATGTTGTCGTGGGTTTCATATCTTTACGCCCCCGGTTTCCGGCAATGACCGGCGAGTATACGTATAATTGCGCCTTCGCCCAACGACAGAGGTGATCGATGCGCAACTTTCGTGTTCTGGTTTTGCCTGCAGCGCTCACAACGGTGATTCTGCTGGCCACCGTCCCGGCCGTCGCGCAATGGACACCCGAGAAACCCGGCAGCGACAACATCGAGCTGGTGTCGCACCTGCCGCTCGGTGCCGACCTGAGCGTCTCGGACATCGAGATCGAGCAGGACATGTCGCGCCCCTATGCCTACCTCGCCCGTGAGGTAATCGGTCCCGCCGGCGAGATGGGCATGGACATCATCGATCTCCACGATCCGTACAACCCCGAGGTCGTCTACAGGTGGCGCATCGAGAACCAGGACCTGCACGTCGGCGCCGGCGGCAAGGACATCAAGTACTTCAAGTGGAACGACCGCTACTACGTGGTGCTGTCGGTGCAGTTCCGTCAAGGCGGCCCCGACGCCGACCTCGGCGCGATCATCTTCGACGTCACCGACCTGCCCGATCCGACCAAGGTGAAGGAAGTGGCGCGCCTGCGCGAGCCGGAGCTGCTCGGCGGCTTCCACAACATCTTTATTTACAAGCACAGCAACGACCGCGTGCTGCTGATGTCGACGGTTTCGGGACCGTACGCCCACGTCTACGACCTCGGCTACGCGGTCGAGGGACGCGCCGACGAGGCCCTGGTGGCCACCATTCCCGTGCCCGAGGAGTACGCCGGCAGCCTGCGCGGCTACCACGATTTTTATGCCGGTTATCACACTGACACCGAAACGGACCGTTTCTACGGCGGCGGCACCGGCGGCTACTACGTGTACGACATCACCGATCTGGAAAACCCGTCGCTGGTGGTGAGCCTCACCGGTATCAACGGCGTGACGCGCGGACACACCTTCACGCCGTCGCCCGACGGCCGTTACGTCATTGCCGAAACCGAGTACCAGTACGCGCCGCTGCGTATCTTCGATCTGCAGCCGGCCCTCGACGGCGAGGTGCAGAACATCCGCAGCCCGATCTCGGCGTGGACCGCCGACTGGCGCCATCTGGTGCACAACCACGAGGTGCGCTGGCCCTACGTGTTCGTTTCCGGCTACCTCGACGGCCTGCAGGTGTTCAGCGTGATGGACCCGGCGAACCCCGTCACCGTGGCCTACTACGACACCTACCTCCCCGATACCGACGAAAGTGGCGGTGTCATGGCCGGCGCCTGGGGGGTCGACGTACGCAACGCCGATGGGCTGATTGTTATCTCCGACATGTCCACCGGCTTCTGGGCTTTCAAGATGGACGGCTTCGGCGGCTGGAGCGGCGAACAATGGGGTTATCCGGATATTTCCAGCGCCCAGGATTGGGACAAAGGACCTACCGGCAAAGGACGCGGCGACGGAGGCCAGTAACCAGCGACACGGAAACACGGCTGGCATCAATAGATGCCGCGAGCCGATCACAATCCCCAACCAGAGGACATGGGGTCAATGAAACTACCCAACGCCAAGCTCGTCACGGTTCTCGCACTGAGCGCCCTGCTGCTCGGTTCTATCGCCACCGCTACGCAACAACGAGGCGGAATGAGGGGCGGGCAGCGAGGCGACCGGCCGCGTGGCGGCTCGCCGTATCCCCTCGTAACCGAGCGCTCCGCGGCGATCGGGCACCGCGGCGTCGTTGCCACCAGCCAGCCGCTCGCTTCGCTGGCCGGGCTCGACATCCTCAAGAAGGGTGGTAACGCGGTCGACGCGGCGATCGCCACGGCTGCGGTTCTCACCGTGGTCGAGCCGCACAGCACGGCGTTGGGCGGCGACATGTTCGCCATGGTCTACCTGGCGGAAGAGGACATACTGGTGGGCCTGAACGGCAGCGGCCGCGCCGCCTACGGCATGACGCCGCAGGCGCTCAAGAATCGCCTCGACGACCAGGATCTGACGCGCATTCCGGGCATCCACTCGGTGACCGTACCCGGGGCGGTGGACGGCTGGTTCACGCTGCACGAACGCTACGGCAAGCTGAGCATGGCCGAGGTTCTCGCACCCGCCATTCACTATGCCGAGCACGGCTTCCACGTAACCGAGATCATCAGTGTGGCGTGGGCGGGCAGCGCCCGCCGGCTGGCGCAGGAGCCGTCGGCGGCCGAGACCTGGCTGGTCGACGGCGCGGCGCCAAAGGTCGGTGATTTGTTCGTCAATCCGGGGCTCGCCAAAACGCTCAAGATGCTGGCCACCGACGGTCGCGACGCCTTCTACAAGGGCCCGATTGCCGATGCCATCGTCGCATATTCCGACACGAAGGAAGGCTTCCTCACCGCGAAGGATTTTGAGGATCACACCTCGACGTGGGTCGAGCCGATCTCCACGAACTACAAGAACTACACACTGTACGAGCTGCCGCCCAACGGTCAGGGCATCGCCGCGATCGAGATTCTCAACACGCTCGCGAACGTCGACATGAAGGGCTTCGGCCACAACTCGGCCGAGTACCTACACCACTTCATCGAGGCCAAGAAGATGGCGTATGCCGACCTCGGCCAGTGGGTCGGCGACCCCGAGGCGAACGCGTTGCCCGTGGCGGAGCTGATCTCGAAGGACTACGGCGAGAAGCAGTTTGCCCGTATCGACCCGACCCGGGCCCAGGAGCTGGCCGAGTCGGGATTGCCGGCAGGCGGCGACACGGTTCTACTGCAGGTGATGGACAAAGACCACAACGCGGTTTCGTTCATCTATAGCATCTTCGCGTCGTTCGGCTCAGGGCTGGTGGTTCCCGATTCCGGCATCACGCTGCAAAACCGCGGCGCGTTGTTCTCGCTGGAAGAGGGCCATGTCAACGTGCTAGCGCCGCACAAGCGACCGTTCCACACCATCATTCCGGCAATGGCCTTCAAGGACGGCGAGTTCTTCATGACCTTCGGCGTCATGGGAGGCTCGGTGCAGCCGCAGCAGCACGTCCAGGTGTTCTTGAACGTCGTGGAATTCGGCATGAACATGCAGCAAGCGGTCTCGGCGCCCCGCATCAACCACGGCCGGGGACTGAGCGTGTCGACGGAGCCCGGAATTCCCGAGGCGGTGCTGGCGGCGCTCGAAGCCATGGGCCATGAGCTGCGCCGCCGTACGACGTTCGGTGGCGTCGGCGGCGCCCAGGGCATCATCTTCGATCGCGCGACCGGCGCCATGATCGGCGGGTCGACGCACCACAAAGACGGGATGGCGGTTGCCTACTGAACCTTGCGTACCGAGGTTATACGCAAGGGTTCGGTGGACTCGATGCCGACCATGATTCGCTCAGTTTCTTCGTTCCACCCGAGGGTTGCGGCAACGGCGGCGGTGCCGGTGCCGTTGCCGTCTGCATCTATGTCCAGTATTACGACCATGTAGGTTTCTTCGTCCAGCTGCCGGTTGAATTGCATGTTTAGAAGCTGATCGCCGACCAACGTGATCCGTCGCCCACCGTCCGGTTGCTCCGACTGCCACGCGTACTTGATCCGGGTGGTGCTGCTCTCGTTGCGCACCCGTAGGAAGCCCCTATCCGGCGAGTTGACGATCAGGTTGAACAGGCTAGCCTCGCCCTCGGTGCCCTGCTGAAGGGCGTTCATGAGCAGTTGGCGCTGGGTCGGGGATGTCCAGGCGGTGATAGTCATGTTGAGGCTCGTGTTCCGACCCGTGCCGACGGTCCCCATGGGCTACGACCAGCCCCCGGAAAAGCTCCGGCAGCTCGTTCTGCAGCTCTGCTTCGCCGCTGCCGCCAGCGATGGCAACGGGCGTGAGTGCTGCGAGGACGACAGCCAGCAGGCCGGTGAGCAGCCACGAGCTGCGTGTCGAACTTTTGGTAGGCATGAAACTCTCCCTTGGGGATTCCTAGTGGATTCCTAATTGTTCGCGACGGCCACATTCTTCTGCATGAAAACGCCAAATTCAACCTTACCTACCTGCCGACCCCGCGCCCCCGCTCGCACCCTCATCCTCAGGTTCCGGAAGCTCCCAGAAGTTCGGGTTTTCGACCACGGTTGCCGCGATCCGGCTGGAATACAGCGCCGCGTTGAACAACACGCGGAAGGTCCCGAAAGGCTGGGCGCGCCACTGGGGCCGGAACCCGATCAGCACGGTGTGGCCGTCGCCGTGGTGCACGCCGAGGGCCGTGGCGTAGCCCTGGATGTGCTCTTCGCCAAGGAGGTAGCCGGACAGCAGCGGCGAGCCGACCTTCTGGTAGTAGCCAAGGGGACCGCCCCGTCGAACTCGTCGGAAACAGTGAACACCGGGCTGTTGTCGGTCATCACCATTGCCTTCTCGGGCATGCCGGCCATCACCGGATGCGACACGTCCACGGTCATCTCGACGATTGATCCCGGCAGGTAAAACTCATTGCGCTCAAGCTCCGCAACGACGTTTTGCACCGGCAGATGAAAAGCCCCGATGGCAAAGGCGCTGCTCGAGTCGAGGCACACCAGCGTGCCGCCGGCGCGCACGAAGGCGTCGAGCTCGCGCGCACCCCCCGCGTGCCGATGCCGCCGGCATACCGGCCGGGTACCGAGCCGAGCGCCGCGCCATCGATGATCTGCCGCGCGCTCTCATCGGCGATGATGATCACGTCGTAACGGTTGCGCAGCCTGCCGGCCCGCACGTCTTCGTTGCGCAGGCTGGTGAACTCGAAGTCGTAGTTCTCCAGTACCCACCGCGTCCACCCTTCATCCATGCTCGGCCGCACCCACGGTCGATACATCGCTATGCGCGGCTGCGCCACGCCCGGCGCCGTGGCGCTGGTGCGCTGCACCTGCAAGGCGAGCTCGGCGACCACTTCGTTGGCCGTGGCGTCAGACAGATTCGCGATGACGTTAATGCCCACTCGTTGCTGCAGCGCCCGCGCCCGGCGCACCCGCGACGCCTACGGCCGAGCTCTCCCCCGGCGCCCCAGCCGCCCAGCGCACGGTGGCTCTCTCGCGCCAAGCGCGGTTCACGGCCCGAAACGAATTGTTCTGCGCCGGATCGAGGATCAGGGCCGCGCCACTGCCGGTAATGCGCCCGGCCGGCGGCATGATTCCGGCCGCAATCGGATTGGTGTCGAACCCCGGCCCCGGAACGGAATCAAACGGCGCCGCGGCGGCGCTCGAATCCCACGAAACCGGCTCGCCGCGAACCGGATCCATCGCGGCAAGCACCGCGTCCGGCAGCGGCGCGCCGGCTTCGATGGTGCGAACGCTCATCTGGTAGGGCAGCGTCCATCCGGCCACGTCGTACGGCTGGTCAGGCGGCCCATCGGGTGCGGTTCGAATATCTGGATAATCCTGAATATTAAATAACGGGCGCGCGAAATTGGCGTTCGATCGATTCATCGGGATTACCCAAGTGCCTGCTGGATAGGCGATTCCGGCGAACGTTACCGTTTCCCGTAGCTGGTGAATCTCGGCGTTCTGATACGCCAGGCGGCGTAGCATTTCCACCGCCGCCACCGGATCGCGCTGTTGCTGCGGGACGAAATAGGCGCACGGCGGCCCCTCGGTGTAGGTCCGGATCACGTCGCGGCCGGCCTGGTAGCGGTTGTAGAGCATGCTCTCGCGATACTTGGCGGCGACATCGAGCGTCGCGGTCGATGTCGTCAGCATGTAGTTGACCGAATCGCGCAGCCGCCACCAACCGCCGCGCCACAGGCTGGGGCGCAGCGTCCCGGGGCGCAGCTCGCGATCCTGCTCCGGAAAGTCCTGCACCGAGTAGAAGCGCGGCGTCGCGTAGTCGGCGTGCAACCCCGTCTCGCTGAACATGTAGACAATGTTGTGGAAGGCGTTGATGAAGTCGATGTAGCCCGGATACCAGGCATCGTAGCCGGAGCCCATGTGCGTCACGCCGTACAAACCGCGCTCGTCGAGCAGGCGCGCCGCCGCCATGCCCATCATTCCCGAGGTCCGATGCAGCAGCGGGTTGAGGAACGGCGAGATCGGCTCGGCGTAGGGCGGCAACCATATGGTCGAGACCCCCGGCGCTGTCATGTGATGGCTGCACAGAACCTGCGGCTCGAAGTAGCGCTTCGTGCGCACCGCGACCCGCGACTCGATCATGTTGAGGCCATAGCCGTCGCGGTTGTTGTCGTGGCCGATGTACTTCTGATACAGCCGCGGCATCGGCGCGATCTCGTACGCCGTGCCCATGTTCTGGCGATACCAGTCGACCACCATGTTCTGCCCGTCGGGGTTGATCGAGAACCACAGCACCAGGATTACCTCGTCGAGAATGGCGCGGCTCATGTCGCCGTCCTTCTCGGTGATCAGGTCGTAGGCGAGCTGGATAGTGTGTTGCCCGTGCGCCGTTTCAGTGGCGTGCAGACCGCCGTCGATCGACACGAATGCCCTACCCTCTTGCGCCAACGCCCGCGCCTCGATGTCGCTGAGCCCTTCCGGATGCGCCAGCCGCTGCGAGATTGCCCGATAGCGCTCCAGACCGGCCAGGTTCTCCGCCGACGAGATCAACGCCACATACCAACGGCGACCCTCCGACGTCAGCCTGACCTCCATGAGCTGCAACCGGTCGGTCGCCGCGGCGAGCTCGCGGAAATACGCCAACGACTCGTCGTAGGAGGCGAGCTTGAAGTCGTCGCCCACGGCAAAGCCTAGGACAGACTCCGGCGTAGGAATGGAGGAGGTTTGCGCCGGTGCAACGGCAATCGGCGCCCCCGAGAGCGCCAATGTAGGCGCTGCCAGGCCCCAGGTTGCGACGAGCATTCCGAGCAAGCAGAGTGCGCCCCGACGGGCGCAGCGAGTTTTGATCACCATTATTGAGTCCGTCGGTAGCATTGTCGTGGAATTTCCGGTTGTCGTCCCCGCCTCGTGTCAGCGAGGAGGTGCCCGCGCACTCTAGCGAGAATGGGAGAACGCAGCAACGACCAGGATCAGCAAGCCCCCGACAACGGCGGTTCACTGGGACGCAGGCGGCACACAGCCGCAGGGTAGCCGTTTAGGTGGTGTCCTAAGGACAGCACTACAGTGAGATCGTGCTCTGTTCGGCGGAGTCGTCGACCACACATTGGAACCGCCGCTCCCGCGTTTCTTCCTTCTTGGCACTCATCACCCAGTGCGCCGTGGTGCGCTTGTACCAGGGCGCCTGCTCCTGGAACCATTTCCAGGCCGCCTTGTTCTTCTTGAATCGCTTCTCATAGGCGGCGGAAAGCTCGAGCCACTCGCGGTTCTTGATCGAGTCGCCCGACTTCTCCGGCTTGCGGTTCTCGTACTCGCGTAGGCCCGGCTCGCGCATGCGACCGGCGGCGTCCAGCCGCTCGACGCTGGCGATGTTCTTCGCACTCCACCTGCTGCTGGGCCGTCGCGGCGTGAAGCGGATCTTGTAGGCCTCGTCGTCGATGCTCCGGCGCAGCCCATCGATCCAGCCGAAGCAGAGCGCCTCATCGACCGACTCGTTCCAATTGATGCTCGGCTTGCCGGTGCCCACCTTGTAGAAGCCCACCCACTGCACGTCGACCTTGTCATGGTTCTTTTCGAGCCACGCGCGAAAGGCGGCAGGGGTTTTGAAGAAGCGGGGTTTTTCCGACATGGAGCGTCGATCTTACCGCTGGACGACGTCATGGCCGGCAGGTCAGTGGTTGTGGTTGGCCATGCTCATGCCCTGGGCCGCAATGGACGCCGGGATCAGCGATACAAAGGGCCCGCATCACGCACGCCAACGCGAACAGATGGATCAGCTTGCCGGACAGGCTGGCCATGATTCCCTACTCCTTCTTCCGCCGTTTGCGGTACTCCTTGTGGATCTGCTTCCACTTCGCCCGCTCGGCGCGGGCGGCGCCGGAGTCGGTGCGGCGGACCTCGAACGCAGCCTCCTTCTGAAGCTTCTCGTAGCTCGTCCAGCGCGCCGCCGGCAGGGTTCCGGCCTCGAGCGCCTCTCGCACCGCGCAGCCGGGCTCGCTCCCGTGCTTGCAGTCGCGGAAGCGGCAGCCGGCGGCCAGCTCCTCGACGTCGTCGAATGTCTCCTCGAGCCCCTCCTCGGCTTCCACCAGGCCGATCTCGCGCATGCCGGGTGTGTCGAGCAGCAGCACGCCGTCGGGCAGGCGGAAGATCTCGCGATGCCTGGTGGTGTGGCGCCCCTTGTCGTCGTCCGTTCTCACCTCCTGGGTGACCAGCAGGTCGGAGCCCGCCAGCGCATTCACCAGGGTCGATTTGCCGACCCCCGACGAGCCAAGCAGAACCACCGTCCGCCGCGGCTCGAGCCACTTCCGCAGGGCATCGAGCCCATCGCCCGACAGGCTGCTGATCACTTCGATCGGCGCTCCGGCGGCGACGTCGCGGATACTGTCGACCGCGGTCTCGATGTCGTCGAACAGGTCCGATTTGGTGAGCACCACCACCGGCATGGCACCGCTGTCCCAGGCCGCAACGAGGTAGCGCTCAACGCGCCGTGGGTTCAGGTCCTGATTCAACGAGCTCATGATGAAGGCCAGGTCGACATTCGCCGCAATTACCTGCTCGCGACCCTCGGTTCCGGCCCGCCGCCGCACGAACTGGCTGCGCCGGGGCAGAATTTCCACCACCGTCGCCGGCCCGTCGCGCGACGGCTCGATCAAAACCCAGTCGCCCACGGCAGGCAGCTCCCGCTCACCGGTCGCGCGATAGAGCATGCGGCCGGGAGCCACGCCGGTCGCGTCGCCAAACGGCGTCATGATCCGGTACTCGCCGCGATGCTGAGCGATCACCCGCGCTGGCGCGCGTCCCGCGGCGGCCTGGTCGACGATCTCGGCGTCGCGGTCGGGCGTCCAGCCCCAGTCGGTGAGGCGGTCGGGTTTTGTAGCGGGACTGTCGTTTTTTGACATTGGTCGTTCGGAGTCGTGTTCTCGAGCACTGCGACTGTAACCAACACCGGCAATTCGCTCCAACATCGGTGCCGCCACCGGCGCCGTTTCTTCGAAGGTTTCCCGTGACAATAGGTACCATCGCGTATACGTTCGGCGCGACGATCTTCCTTGCGCCCGCGCCTCGGCTCTGCCCAAAGGAGACGCCATGAAACACCTGATTACAGTTGCCGCGTTGCTCTTGCCATGAGCGGCACGCAACTCGGTAATCGTCGCACCACCAGCCGGATGATCTTTCTACTCACCGCGTCCATCTTCCTCGTCGTCGCTGTGCCGGCCGCTGAGGCGCAGAGCCCCGGGAGCGGTATGGTTTTCTCGTTCCCGATCTCGATTCCGCTCGGTGAGTACGGAGAGAACGTCGGAACCGCAGTCGGTGTGATCGACTTCACCTGGCTCTGGGGGCTCGAAGGCAAGCCGGTCGCGGTGGGCTGGAACATCGGCTACATCTTGCACAGCTGAACCGACCTGAGCGGTGAGATTGAATCGCGTACCGTTCCGTTTCACTTCGTTGTGCGGGTACAACCTCGAGAGGGCCGGTTTCGTCCCTACGTCGACGGCCTCGTCGGCGGGCGCCGCATTTCTCTGACCGAGGATCTTGGCAGCTCATGCATCGGCATCCCGGGCGTCGGCGCATTTTGCTCGCCAAAGGAAGATATGTTCCAGAGCGATTGGACCTACAGCGTCGGCGTAGGTGGGGGCGTTCAAATCCCGCTCGGCGGCGACTGGGCTTTTGACGCCGGTGCCCGATTTCTGTACGGGGGTGCGGCGCAATACGTGGTCGAGCGTTCGCTCCGAACCGAGGGCGAGTTGTTGTTCTTCGACGTGGCGAGGAGCGACACGCCGATAATCGCGATTCAGTTCGGGTTCGGACTCCTGTACTGAGAGAGTGCTCGCTCTTTAACGAGAACCCCTCGCCGTTCTACCGGCTGGCGGCTGACTCGGCGGCGGTGCTTACTGCCCTGCCAGGAACCGCTCCGCCGCGCCGATTGACTCATCGAGAGCCTCCAGCAGGCGGTTGCGCTCGCGTACCAGGGAGACTTCCGCGAACCGGTAGGTGCTGCCGCCCGCGTCCGCTGACGAGAGAATCCGGAGCGGCGACAAGCCGGGCAGGGGGCTCGAGTCGAGGCCAGGGTCGGGGTGGAAGGGGCTCGATGGCGAATAGAGAACCCGGTGCAGCGGCCTGATGATGCCGACCAGGGCCAGATCTGTGTCGGCTCCCCGATCGGCGGCGCGCGCCACGGCCTCGTGCACCCGCTCGGCAAGCTCTTGGAGGCGCGCCACCCGGCGGCTCGCTGCCGACAGGTCAAAACGATCCGCGGCCTCTGCCTCGCGGTTCGCGATGGCCTCACCGAGGGCGGAAGTTTCCGCCACCAGGTCGACCGGCAGTAGCGGCGCGCCGAGCAGGGCTGCCAGCGCCTCGGCATAGAGGTCGGTGTCCGTCTTCAGAACGTCGAAGTCGATCTTGTCGAAGGTGTCGTCGGGGGTGTGCCACCACCAATAGCTGCCGTCTTCAGCCAGGCGGCTGTGGCTGATCTGCAAGAGCGGCAAGCCGATCCCGTTGAAGGACTGGTCGGAGTTACGACCCGGCCGCCGCGGGCTGACTTCCGCCCCGGTCCCGTTCACGACCACCTCTGCCGCGAGGCTGGTGAGAGCCGCGCTGGCCGAGGCGCCGAAGCGCTGCGCATCCATCTGCCCGATCCCGTCGACGTTCACGTAGGCAACGCCTCGCCTGCGGAGATCGTCGAAATAATGATCGGCAAACCAGGTGGAGCCGCCGTAGCGAGCGTTGCTGTGGCCGGGCCACCAGGCAACCACCAAGCCGCGCCGCAGACGGTCGCGATGGCGATGGAACGCTTTCGCCAGCTCGACCATCGCGGCGTTCGCAGCGCCCTCGTCGGTGCCGCCGTGGTACCACCCGTCGATGTGCCCACCAAAAAGCACGAAGGGCACGTCCGGATCGGGCGCCGCCACACGTGCCACCGCCAAGCAGTGCGGACGCCAGCCCACGTCGACCTCGGTGCTGATGCGCACCCGCACCGGCCCTTGCCCCAGGAGTCGGCGCAACGTCTCGCCGTCGCTCCGTTTCACGTGGACCGCGGGGAGCTTCGGGAGTCGATGGTAGTTACGTAGCGACGGGGTTCCCCACGTCGATGTGACGATCAGATCGTTGAGCCGCTCCTCTTGATTGACGTACACCACGCCCACGGCGCCGAGTATCTCCAGGCGATCTACTGACGCCGTCCCGGGGTTGCCGTCGATCAGGGCGAAGGCGCCCCTCACGTCGGGGTAGCCCTTAGCGGCCGAACCCGGAGCATCGACTTCCCCCGTCAACACCAGGCGCTCTCCGGTGCCGGGCTCGAGCCGCGGCAGATCGCGCAGCGACCCCCCGTCGACAAGGCGCGCCTCGAGATTGTCCGACGCCGCCGAGAACGAATACGTGATCGCCTCAGGCGCGAAGCCGGCGCCCAGCACCTCAATCGTCGCGGCAACCGGAATGCTGGCATAAGCCTGGTAAGTATGGACCTCAACCTCCACGCCGGCGGCCCGCAGCGCCTCGACGATGTGGTCGATGGCGGCGTTCTCCCCGGCGCTCCCCGACGGCCGCTCGTACTGCACGATGGCGGCAGCCTGCTCCTCCAGACCCTGCGGTGTGATGAGCTCCTGCACCGCAGCGGCGAGCTCGCGAACCTGCGCTCCAGTTCCCGGCTCCGGCGGCGGCGCCGCGCAGCCCGCACACAGCGCCAGGACGACGGTTGCTCGGATCGGGTTATCAATCGTTCGTTTCATTGCAGATTCCCTCCGTCAGAAGGAGCTGAGCCGCTCCACGGTGGCCGCGTCCAACCGCGTCAACACCGCGATCAGCAAATCCACGGCCTGGTCGAAGTCGCTACGCTGGATGATGCCGGTGTGCGAGTGGAGGTAGCGCGTCGGCACGGTGATGTTCACCGAGGGTCGGCCGGTGTCGTACCGCTGGATCTCGGCGCCGTCCTCACCGTAGCCGGTGAGCACGTCCGCTTGCAGCGGGATGCCTTCCGCTTCGGCCACCTTGAAGAAGAAATCGCGCAGCTTACGGTTGGGGATCATCGAGCTGTCGAGCAGAAACATCCCCGGTCCGCCGCCGAGACGCTCCTGCGCCTGCTCGCGCCGCGCACCGGGATAGTCGGCCGACACGCCTGCCTCGATCGAGATGCCGAGGTCCGGATCGGCAATGTGCACTGACGTCTGGGCGCCGCGCAGACCGATTTCTTCCTGCACCGTAGCCACCCAGACGATCCGGTTGGGCAGCGAGATGCCTTCCTCAGAGATACGCCGCGCCGCCTCCAGCATTACCGCAATCCCGACGCGGTCATCCCAACCCTTGGCCGCGTAGCGCTCGTTGGGCAACACGGTGAACGGGCTCCACGGAGCGATCGGATCGCCCGGCCGGATTCCCATGGCGGCGACTTCGTCGGCGGAGCGCGCCCCGACATCGAGAAAGATTTGCTCGAGCTGCCAAACCTGGTTGCGCTCGCTTGCCGGCGTCACATGCACGGTGCGCAGGCCGCTCACCGCCAGTACCGGCCCGTCGCTGCCGACGATGACCCAGCGTTGATCGGGCAGTGCCTGCCGCAGCCAGCCACCGAGCATCTTGAACTTGATGAACCCGTCGGGCCGCACGTACTGCACCATCAGGCCGACCTCGTCGAGGTGCGCCGTAACCATGATGCGCGGTCCGTCGCCGGCACCTGGCAACGTGGCCACCACCGAGCCGAGACCGTCGTATTCGATCGCCGCGCCGAGGCCACCGAGCTCGCGCAGCACGATGTCGCGCACCGGACCCTCGAATCCCGGCGGGCCAGGGGCATTGGTGAGCTCTTCCATCAAGCGCGCCGTGCGGTCGAGCTGCTGGGTGGTTGCGGGGCCAATCAGGGCGAGAGCGGCAAACAGGACAACGATTACGTGGGTCCTTCGATGCATGTGATTTCTCCGTGGAAACAGACGGGGACGTCGAGAACCGCCGCTGGGACCCTAGCCGGGAGGGGTCGGTGCAATCAACTTTGCACCACCCGGTCCTTTCGTCCTGCTGTTGAGGCTCGCGCCATGGTTCGTGGCGCTCGCCGCGATGAGCTGGCGCGAGGTGCGCAGCTACGGGGTTACCCGGCAAACGGGTTGATGATCTCCACACCCGCGAACGAGCGGCCCGCCTGCAGATCTTCGCTATAAAGGATGCGGCAGCCGGAGCGCTTGGCCGCGGCGATCACCAGGCCGTCCCAATACGACACGCCGTGAACGATGTGCAGATCGGCGGCCGCGAGAACCTCCGGCAGGTCGACCAGCACGAGGTTGAAGCGCGAGAACAGCTCGACCTTGCGGCGAGCCAGTGTCGGCACCACACCGAGCTTACCGGTGGCAACCGCGAAGTACTCCTGCAGAACCTGCGTTGAAACCACCCCGGTGCCGCCCCGGCGGGCCTGCCCGAGCAGCTCCAGCGCTGCCTCCTGCTTCTCCGGATTGTCGCGATCGTCGGTGTAGATCAGGACATTCGTATCGAAGAAGCTACGAGCGCTCGTGGATTTCTTCGCGGTCAAACTTCCACCCTCGCGATCGGCCTTCGGACTGCGCCGAAAGACGGCGCAGCTCGTCCACGTCACGCTCGGCCTCGTCTCTCGACGTCAGCTGTTCGAGGTGCTCGCGCACGATCTGGTTGACGCTCGTGCCCATGGAGCGGGCTACCTCCCTCGCTTCCTCCAATAGACGGTCATTGATAGACAAAGTCAGGTTCATTGCGCGCCTCCACGACGAAGGCCGATATTAACACATAATACGTGGACACGTTCTACGTGGACAGCGTCCGTAGGCGCGAACGCCGGTTCTCGGTTAGCGGATGTCCACCACCCCAACACCTCCCTCCGCCCGGATCGTGGTTCCGAACGGCTTGGAGATGCGAATCAGGTCGTCGAGTATCTTGCCCGACAGCTCCTCGTCGGCGAGCAGCGGCCGGCCCCGTACCCAAGCCGGGGCGCCGAATTGCAACGAGATCGGATGCACTTCAATGGAAACGAGCTCACCGCCGCGGAAGGCCGGCATGGCGATGACCGATTCCCAGATCTCGGGCTGCGACGGAAAACCGCGCGTGTCGCCCGCGTAGCGGCTGTCGTTGAAGTCGGCGACATGCGCGTCGGCGCCCAGGTCGTAGGCCTGATAGTTCTCGGCGGGCAGCCGCAGCAGGGTCTCGTTCTGGAAGATGAAGTCGCCGAGGCTGTAGAAGATCGGTTTGCCCTCGTAGATCTCGATGCCCCGCAACATGTGGGGGCCGTGGCCGACGAACACGTCGGCGCCGGCGTCGACCATGGCGCGCGCGAAAGTAACGAGAAACTCGGCCGGCGCCATGCGCTCGGCGCCGCTTTCATGCGCGTGGATCGTAACGATCACGTAATCAGCGAGCTGCTTGGCATTGCGGACCACCGCGGCGATCTCGGCGACGTCCTCCTCGCTCGGGGCCGTGCGGCGGCCTAGGCTGTCGCCGACGACGAACGATTCGCCGGAAAAGCGCAGGCGCTGCGCGTTGTCCGGCACCTGCTGGCCGAGAGCCATCGCCGCCTCGCGCAGCTTCGCCATGGCATCGGGCGTGACGACGCGGGTGGTCGTGAACCGCAACGGGCTCAACCCCGGCCGCGGCGGGATGTCGCTGCGCGAGCGACCGGCCACGGAGTGGGCCGTAAACGTCGACGCCATCGAGATCAGCGCCACCCGGGCCTTCGCTGTCTCGAGGAACTTCGCCTCACGCGCCGCCGCCAGGCTCTCGCCGGCCCCGGCGCCCACCAAGCCGGCGGCGCGGGCGTGCTTCATGGTCAGCCGCATCCCCTCGATGCCATAGTCGCCGGTGTGGTTGTTGGCCAGCGCCACCAGATCGAAGCCGGCCCAGGCCAGCTCGCCGGCCATTGCCGGATCGGCCCGCATCCAGGTGCCGCCCGACTGGTGGGCCGGGTACACCTCGTAGTCGTGCAGCTGCACCTCGAGGTTGGTAAACGCCACGTCGGCGCCGCGGATCATCTCGATCATTTCGAGATAGCCCGGCTCCTCGTACACCGACAGGGCGCGGGTGATGATGGAGTCACCGGTGAGCGCCATGGTGAAGTCGGGGGCGGCGGTTTGGGGGCCGCCGGCTGCAACCATGGGGCCGGGCACAGCCACCGTTCCGGGAAGCCCACCGGCCGGAACACCGGTCGCCACGAGCAAACACATGAGCAAAGAAGCGGTGCGCAGCATCATTCCCTCCCGGCGTTAGTGCGATTCAGCGACACAGAACGGCACCCGCGACGATACGAGATCCTCCCTGTGGGATCAAAGGACCCACCACTACCGCCGCGTCGGCACGCGTTCCCGCAAACGATCGAACCAGTTGGTGACGACATTGATTTCGGTTACCGGGTGCGGCGCATGGGCGAACGCCTCCATGATCAAGATGCGGCCGTCGGCGGCAACGTCGTAGCTGCGCACCTGAGTCGTGCCCGCGTAAGGTTCGTCGAACAGCTCGACGGGCGTTTCATCGAACGTGAAGTTTTCGCCGGTGGTCACGCCGACGAACATCATCTTGGAGCGTTGGTTCTCACCGGCCCGGTAGTAAAGATGATTTCCGTCGCGTGCCCAGGCCGGGCGCGTGCTCCCCGGTTCATCGGACACGCGGTACATGGGCTCGCCGGCGGGGAAAGGCACGACAAACACCTGCTCATCACCGACTGCTCCGGAAGCAAAGGCCAGCCAGTTGCCGTCGGGCGAAAACGTCGGCCAGCCCACTGCTGCCTCTAGCTGTTTGAAAAGTACCGCTTCCCCTCCGCCAGCTACATCGATCGTCCAGATGGAACCACTGCGTTCGAACGCCAAGATCCCATTTCGCGACCAATCTGACGGCCAGCCGTACGCCTCGTCGGAGGTGAGTCTTCGGACATCTTCCGTCAGGTCCGCCGCCGCCACGTAGATGTAATGTGTGGACCCTTCGTGATTCGAGCTGAACGCCACACGCTCGCCTTCTGGACCCCATACCGGAGCTCTTTGGGATGCCGGCAACGACAACCGCCACATGGATCTCGCCCCGAGGTCCCAGATCACAACGTCGGCATTCGCCAGTGTCGGGCCGGCGAACAGAACGCTCGCCTCGTCGGGCGACAATCGCGGATTGAGGTAGTATCCGGAGGGAATGTCTGTGGCCTCGGGCTCGCCGTCTTCATCGGCCCAGACGATCGGAGTGTTCGGCACGTCGTACACCCCTCCGGGCACGTAGGCCAAGGCCCCGGACGGAGAGAAGCTGTACTGCGCCACGCCCGTTTCGGTGTCGTCGTTGACCGCCCCGATCGCCTGCATCACGTCCGGTAGCACCTCTACCGGGTCGGTCGTGAGCGTGAGCGTCTCCAGATCGAACCCGGCAGCCATGAGCCGTCCGCGGCGCGCGAAGACCAGGTGCCCGGTGGGTGAGTAGCGCGCGTCGGCGGCGTCGACGACAAGCACCTCCGGATCACCGCCGACTCGTTGAACAACGACTCGCGTCCCTGACCACTCCCTGGCGAGAGGTTGGATCGTGTACAACAAGGCCTGCTGCCCGGCAAGCAGTTGGGGATGCTCATGGTCGCTCTGGCTTCCATCAGCGAGTCTTTCGGCAAGCCATTCGACCGCTCCCCCTGTTGCAGCGACGCGGCTTATTCCACGATCGGGAGAAGTGAAGACAATCGAGTCGTCGGCCGACCAGCTCGCCGAGGTTGGTCGCGACATGTCGGCGACAATCGTGTGGGCCTCGCCGCCCTCGATGGGTACCCACTTGAGATCACCGGCCGCAAAGAACCCCACCCGGCCGCCCTCCGGCGACAAGAACGGCATGGCGCCGCCTTCAGTACCGGCGATAGGAATGGCTACGGAATTGTCGGGCCGGCGCCGAAAAAATCGCGATTGCTGCCCGTCGGTGGCGGCATAGATGACCTCGCGGCCGTCCGGTGTCAGAACGAACGCGAGCCGGCTCGGACGGTCACCGCCGATTCTCGCTTCGGTGGCTGAGCCACCGGTCAGGTGCATGCCCGGCTGAACTTCCATAAACAAGTCGATATCGGCGGCAACCGGTTCCGACCCCGCGAGGCTCCACACGACCAGCGCCGTAAACGCCGCCATCACGACCGCCCCAGCCACGGCAGCCGGCAGCGGAACGGCGTGGCGCTGCCTGAGCGATGCGGCACCGTGCGCCGCCCCGACAGGCCGTGCCGTACCCGCTTCTACCGACTTCGCAACGCCCCTCAGGTCCACCAGAAGATCGTCGGCATGCTGGTAGCGATCGGTCGTGTCTTTGGCGAGACACTTCGTCACGATCCGCTGAAGGTCGGCAGGGACCTCGGAGTTCATCGCACTCAGCAACTCCGGATTTGCGTTCGCTATGCGGTGCAGCGTGTCGAGAGCGTTCTTGCCGACGAACGGCTGCGTGCCGCTCGACATCTCGTAAAGCACGGCGCCGAAGGCAAACAAGTCGGCGCGGTGATCGATCTCGGTATCGCCCTCCGCCTGCTCCGGGGCCATGTATCCGGCCGTTCCCATGACCTGACCGGCGACGGTACCCAGCAGCGTCGGCGACATCGATGCGTTGGAGCCCGACATCGCCGCCACTTCGGTGAGCTTGGCGAGCCCGAAATCCAGAACCTTGGCGTGGCCCTCCTTGGTAATGAAGATGTTCTCGGGCTTGAGGTCCCGGTGAATGATCCCGGCGCTGTGCGCCGCTGCCAGGGCCTCGGTAACCTCCGTGGCGAGGCCCAATGCCTTCTTCAGCGGCAACGCGCCCTTCTTGAGCGGCTCGCGCAGCGTCTCACCCTCGAGGTGCTCCTGCACCATGTAATGGATGGTGCCGGAACCGTCGTCGGGCTCCTCCTGCCCGACGTCGAACACCGCCGCTATATTATGAGGATGGTTCAGCGCCGCCGCCGCCCGCGCTTCCTGCTCGAAGCACGCCAATCGCTCAGGATCGGAGACGAACTCCGCAGGCAGCACCTTGATGGCGACCTTGCGGCCCAGGCGCGTGTCTTCGGCGAGATACACCTCGCCCATACCACCCGCACCGAGCTTGGCGGTGATGGAGTAGGGGCCGAGGGTGGTGCCAGGAGCAAGGGCCATTCGCTAGCGTGTCTCCTGCATCCGTTCTTCGATTTCCGTGAGCCAATCTCGTAATGAGCGAGTGTCTTACCGACCAAAGGCCGCTTCCTAGGCGGAAAAGCGCTGTCAGACTAGCCGGAATGGGGAGCCCTCCGCCAGAAGTCGTTGCATTTCGTCGTATTGCATCGGGATCGCGACTTCGACGCCCTCGCCATGGTCGTGGCGATCGACGTGCACTCGCGCCAGCCGAACGGCGCCGGACGACCGCTACCAGTGCGTCGCCAAGCCCTGCCGCCGCAAACGTCTACGGAACCCGGCGTCGAACGTGGCCAGGGCGTCGAAGGCGTCGGACTTGGCTGCTCCCGCCAGACAGGCATCGCCGAAGTCGGCGATGCGCCGGGGCCACAGGCTGAAGACCACCGACCAGTCGAGTTCGTCGGTGGTCGCCACTCCCGGCAAGGCCAGCAGGTCGCCGAGAGTCTCCGATACATCGATCGGCGTCAGCTCATATAGGGTTCGAAGTACATACACCGACTCGGCGATCACGGCCTGGTGAAGCACGATGTGGAGTTCCTCCCTTGCCGCAGCGTCAAAGAGCTCCGCCACCCGCGCCCGCTGTCCCGGCGTGCGGTCGATAAGAAACGACACAATGACGTTCGTGTCCACACCGATGCGAGCTGTCACCTTCTACGGCATTCCTGCGCGCGAGACGCTGGCGCCCCGTAAACGACGAGCCTCACGCACCGCGTCCACCGCGTTGTCCGGCCCGCCCTTGATCGACCCCCTGCGCTCCAGGAAGGCCAGCGATGTCGGCCTGTCCCGTGCCCGGCGGATCGCACCTTCGATATCGGACTTGGTGACGCCCTGCGCCTGAAAGCGCTCGGCAAGGCGCTCGGTAAGACGCTCGAGCTCCGCGGGCGATAGACCTTTATCGTAGGCGGCGTCCTTTTCCAGTGGCGCCGTTCCGTACACCGGAGCCGTTTCGCGCACCGCCGCGGCCGAGGCCCGCCGCGGGGCCAGGGTTACCGTTACTCGCCGATCGAGTGCCTTACCGATGCGGTACAGCATCGACAGCGAGTGGCCCGTGTAGTCGTCCCTCTCCAAGCGGCTGATTACCGACTGCGTGGTACCGACGCGCTCGGCGAGCTGCGCCTGCGTGAGTCCGGCCTGCCCGCGCAGCTCGCGAATAAGCTTGGCGACCTGAGAAAAGGTTGTCGACGACATGACCTGAGTATCGCAAAAACACAATGCAACTACAACGTAAAATTGCTATGTCACGAAGCGATGATTACCTACGGCATCCAGCGGAATCGGCGGCGCGAATCAATGGAGCAGCTAGCGCAACGTCACCGTGGCCACAATCGGGAAGTGATCCGAGGGATATCGACCCAGACGCGTGGCGCGGTCGATTTCCGCCGTCAGAATCTCCCAACCCTCCGAGGCAAGAATGGCATCGATCTTGTCGCCGGTCGTCGTGCCCTCGAAGCCATTGAAGGTGCCGACATCCCGCGCCGAAGGATGAATGAACCGGAACGTATCGAACAGCATCACATCGGGCGCTGCCAGCAACCGCTTGAACGCCGGGTTCGTTTCGCCGGCGTTGAAGTCGCCGGTTACGAGTACTGGATCCGCGCCCGCGGTCCGATGCGCGATGGTCCGAGTCAACAACGCGGCGCTGCGCTCGCGCGACGGTTGTGAACGATGATCCCAGTGCACGTTGTACACGTAGAACGAGCGGCCCGAGGTGCGGTCGCGCAGCCGCGCCCACGTGCAAATCCGTGTGATGTCGTTGCCCCAGCTCGTCGATCCGGGCACGTCGGGAGTGTCGGAAAACCAGAACGTGTCGCGCTCGAGCACCTCGAGGCGCGATCGATCGATCAAAATCGCCGCATACTCACCGGCCTCGACCCCGTCCGTGCGGCCCACGCCGATCCGTTGGTAGCGCGGCAGCGCCGCGACGAGCTCATCGAGCTGGAAGCGAAGCGCCTCCTGGACGCCGAGCACATCGGCCCCGAATGCGTCGATGACCTCTACCACGGCCGCACGCCGCAGCTCCCAAGCGTTGTCGCCGTCTCGCGCCGTGCCGTAGCGAATGTTGAAGGACATGATCCTCAGGCTATCGGCGGCCTGCGGCGCGGGCGGCGTGGCGCGAGGGTGAGCGCTCGCGGCCCAAGCGCCGCCGAGCAACAGGACGACGAGCAGAACCGATACGTGACCAAGTGGTTTGCCGATCAAATTGGAAGCCTTGCATCGGGGCATGACATTACTCAGGTTCTTGAGGTTATACACTACCGGTTTTTTTGGCTTGATTACGTGTACTTATTAGTACACAGTACACACATGACCGACTTCGGACAGTTCATCCGCGGGCAGCGCGAGGCGCTGCGGCAGGAGGACAAGCGCTATTCCGTGCGCCAGGTGGCCCAGCGCATCGGTGTGCAGCCTTCGTACCTGAGCAAGGTAGAGCGCGGCGAGGTGGCGCCGCCCTCGGAAGCGACGATCCGCAAGCTGGCGATCGAGCTCGATGAAGACAGCGACGTGCTGCTCGCCATGGCCGGCAAGGTGTCGTCTGACCTACAGGAGGTCATCCGCAAACGACCGGCCGTGTTTGCCGAGCTCATCCGCGAGCTGAAGAGCCAGCCGGACCACGCGGTCCTGCGGCTGGTTCGCGAGGTCCGCGACGGCGACTGGTAGGAACAGGGCCAGAACACACGACCTGGTACCAAGACAAATAACGACGGGAGGAAACAAACGATGATCGAACTGAAACGAGACCAGCTGCGGTTCAGCTTTCCCGATGTCCATTCGGCTGCGGGCGTGAAAATCGGCTTTCAACGCACGCTGCGTATTCCCGACGACGGCAACAACTATCCCCTCCCCCCAAATCTGGGGGAGTTTCCGCTGCGCCACGTTGATGACTTCGCGTCGCGCGTGCCCCAGCTATGGAATCAGCACGGCGGCGTGATGCTGCCCATGTACCAGTCGGAGGCTCTCTGGGTGAACTTCACCGGCAACTACCCGTGCGCCGTGAAAGTCGCCACCGGGAAGATCGACGCGATCACCGGCGAGAGCTGGAGCGACGGCCTGCACCGCGATCCACAGGACTACATGGTGGCGTCGTTTCAGCCGTGGCTCGACGGCTACTGCTTCGAGAAGGGCACCATCCGCCAGTTCGTCGCCATGCCCCCTGGGCCAGGGCTACACGGTAGAGGAGCAGATCACCAGCGAGGCCGAACACGGCGGCCCTGCAAGTCGTGGCGTATCCGATGAAGGCCGATGCCTATCGGGAACTGCTCGAGCACGAGGTCACCGAGCAAACACCGATGTCTGTTGCGCTCATGGAAGACGCGAGCGCGCTCGGTGCGGCCGACCCCGGCATGGGCCTCGCCCCGGGTGGCCGTATGAAACAGCAGATCTACGCAGACCCGCACGACTTCGACGTGTGGGACACGCGCGTGGGGAGTCGCTGCTTCGTGCACATCGCCAACTCCCTCGCCTGGAGGGCAGTAACCGGCGAGAGCCCACCCACCACACCGCTCACGTCACGTGAATACAACGACTACGGCATGCCGTGGTTCGACTACTACGACGGTGACAGGGAGGCGCTCTCAGGGGCGAATAAATTCGCCGACGTGAAAAGCGTCAAGCAGATGGGCGACGAGAAGGGCGAGAACCCGTTGCCCGAGAACGAGTCGGTGGAGCCGGAACGGGTCGTCAAGATCGAACCTGACGCCAACCCCGATCGAGTCCGAGAAGGTCGGTTCTGATCTGGCGGCGCGCGATCCCATGGAGAGCGTGGCCATCCAAGAGAATCAAGTGGAGGATCAGGTGGTTGATCGGCAGGTGGTTGATCGGATGGTGGTGATGCCTCACACTATACACATGAAACGTACAAATCTTATGTTAGATGAGACCGTGCTCGCCGAGGCCCAGAGCCTCTCAGGGGAGCGCACCTATTCCGGCACCGTGATGCGGGCCCTGGAAGACTTCGTGCGCCGCGTCAAGGCGCGTCGCATCCTGGAATTGCGAGGCTCCGGCGCCTGGGAGGGTGACCTCGAAGAAATGCGGCAGGACCGTGGTACTCGTTGACACGTCGATCTGGATCGAGGTGTTGCGCGGCGGTGGCGACATCGATCTCGAGTCGCTCGTCGACTTCGACGAAGTCGTAACCTGCCCGCCGGTCGTTCAGGAGCTCCTGCAGGGCATTCGCGATCCCGAAGCCCATACCGCGGCGCGGCAGGCTTTGCTTTCCCTGCCGATGGTCGAGTCGCCCATGTCGCTGGCAACGTACCTCGAAGCGGCCGAGTTGTTCCGCTCCGCGCGGCGCGCCGGTTTCACCGTTCGCTCCAGCGTTGACTGCTTGATCGCCGCCTGCGCGGCGCGCCATTCCCTGGCGGTGCTGCACCGCGATCGCGACTTCGATGCGCTCGCCAAGGTCGCGCCGATCGAAGCACGCACGGGGTAGGATTCGACCTTCAGTGATCGACGTGCGGTCAACGGCCCCCGTCGCTCAGGGGGTGGCGCCAGCGCAAACCCGGAAAGCGGTCGAAGTCGGAGTCGGTGGTAACCAACGTGCAACCATGCTCGATCGCCACCGCAGCGTGCTGGGCATCGGCAACGAGCTTGCCGGACGCGGCTGCGGCCTCGCAGAGCTGCCGAAAAATCGCCATGTGCTCGCGCCCCGGCGACACAACACGGGCCGTAGGCCTCCCCGTAAGCTCGTCGATGAAGCTGAACACCTCGTCCAGGCTCGATGGGCGACGGAACACGCGCGGGTTGGTGGAAATTCTCACGAGCCCGCCGAGAGCAAGCGGTGAGAGCGCAAACGGCTCGGGGCCGGTCGCCAGATCGGTCAACCACTGCGCGTACCGCGGATGCTCGTCGATGGCATCACGGCGGTGAGCGTATACCAGAACGCTGACGTCGGGCAGCAGCACTAGCTGTCATCCGGAGACCCGTAGGCAGCCTCGTCGTCGGCAACCAGCAGCGTGCTCGGCTTGTCGAGATCGACCCCGGGATAAACACCGCCCTCACCCACCGCGATCAGACGAAAGGCATGCACGGGCCGTGCTTCGGTGCGTTTGAGGGCATCGTCGAGGACGCGCGCGATGTAGGCGCTGACGCTCAGCCCCTCTTGCGCCGCCTTTCGCCGCACCCGCTCCCCGAGGCGGTCTTCCAAGGAGATCGTTGTGCGCATATGAAGATCATACTAGATTTTCATAACTTCATACAATAGCGTCTCTCGGGCTGTAGAACCCGTCAGACTAGTTGAGAGTTTGGTGCCTGTTATGCGTTACGTCAAGCGTAATGGAAAAAAGAGCTTCTCCTACTCTCGATGAGACGGACACGGCACCGAGCAGCACGGCGCTGAGGTAGGTGATGTTGGGGAGACAGAGCAGGCCTCAGACGCCACTTGGAATCTCTGCCCTCGCCGGTAAACTAGACTCCACCACGGCAAACAGTCGGTCCCGGGAAACGGGCCGACGCACTGAACCACGACCGATCCGGGTGAAAGACCATGAAACTCCGAGCCGCCGTTCGTTTCCTGCGACGAACTTCGATTGCCATCCTGCTGCTCCTCGCGGCCTCCGCTGCGCCCGCCCCGGGCCAAGCCCATCGCTTCGAAATCCCCGTCCGCGAGCACGTCTTCGACAACAGACTCCGCCTGCTGGTGCTCGAGCGACCCGACGATCAGTGGGTCGCCTGCAAGATCTTCACGGACTTCGGCGCCTACAACGAGACCCCCGGCGACGCCGGCGCCGCGCACTACCTCGAGCACCTGATGTTCAAGGGAACCAAGACACTCGGCACCAACGACTGGGAGGCCGAGGCGCCTCTCGTCGAGGAGATCCGTGACACCGAGCGCCGGCTCACCGAGGCGCTCAACGCCGCCCGCAACGATACCCGGCAGCGCGGCGTCTTCCACGACTACCAGCACACCGCCAGCAGCCCCGAGATCGACGCGCTGCGCGCCGAGCTCGTCCGCCTCAACGCCGATGCCGCCGAGTTTCGCGACGGCGGGGCCATGATGCGCTGGTACCAGGCCTACGGCGGCACCGGGCTCACCGCGACCACCGAGCAGGAGTACATGAAGTTCGACATCAACCTGCCGGTGTCGCGCGTCGACCTGTTTCTCCGCGTCGAGGCCGACCGCATGGTCAACTCGATCTTCCGTGAGTTCGACCAGGAACGGATGATCCTGGTCGAGCAACGGCTCGGCGACCTCAACCTGCCGGCCACTCCCTACGCCGAGCAGATGACCGCCACCGCCGGGGTGATGCACCCCGTCTACTGGCCCGAGGGCTTCTATCCCACCGACTTCCAGCAGTACACCCGCCACTACGAGCGCGATCTCTACGAGCGTTACTTCGTGGCCAACAACACCACCCTGGTGTTCGTCGGCGGCGTGAGCCTGGAGGCGATGATCCCGAGGGTGGAGCACTACTTCGGCTGGATGGAGCCGGCGCCCGAGCCCATGCGGGTGAAGGCGATCGAGCCGGTGCCCGCCGCCGAGCGGCGCCTCGTGTATCGCAGCAACGAGCTCGAGCCGCGCGTCGAGGTGCGCTACATGATCCCGGCCGTCGGCCATCCCAACCGGCCGCACTTCGACGTGCTGGCGGAGCTGGCGACCGTTGCGATCGGCGCGGCCCTGGAAACGGCGGGCGTCGAGGGCCGCGTCAACGTCAACACGCAGGTCGTGCACACCTCGCGCTTCGGCGTTCCCTCGACGATGAACTTCGAGGTCGTCGTGAACCGCCAGGAAGATCTCGCCGCCGCGGAGACAGCGCTCCACGCCGCCTTGGATGCCCTCGCGGCCGGGGCTGCGGGAACCGCGGGAGCCGGGAGAACTGCGGCGGCCACGAGGGCCGGTGACTTATCGGCCACGGCCCCCGACCGCATCGCCCTGGCCAAAAAGAAGCTGCGCACCGAGTGGTACCGAACCGCCGCCAGCGCCGATGCGCTGGCCTTCGAGATCGGCCACTTCCAAACCATGGACCGCTGGCAGACGCTGGAAGAGTTCTTGAACGCCCGTGAGACCACCACGGCGGACGATATCGCCCGCCTGGCACAACGCTACTTCATCCCCGAGAACCGCACCGTCGGGGTTGTCATCGCTGCGGACGATGGAGGTCGGCAATGAAGCGGCGAGCCGCGCCGGCGGCGGTTGCCACGGGACCCGCGGTCTCGGCAACCGTGATCGCAGCCGCGCTCCTCCTTCTGTCGCCGCCGCCCAGCATCGCCCAGGACACCACCCATCCACGCGACATGAACCTGCCGCCAACCGGTTTCGCGCGGCCCGATCCCGAGCGCTTCCGCGTCGAGCTCGACAACGGTCTGGTGGTCTACCTCGTCGAGGATCACACCGTTCCCCTGGTGAACTTCTCGGCGTTCGCCAGCGTCGGCACCGCCCACGGCCCGGAAGGCGCGGCAGAGGTGCTGTTGCGGGGCTTGCAGCAAGGGCCCGCCGACCTCGGCGAGGGAGACTTTCGCCGCACCCTCGAGGCCATGGTGGCCGAATACGGGGTGGCGATGGGCGCCGAGGAAACCGAGATCACGCTCAACGTGCCGGCCGAAGACGCTGCCGCGGCCCTGCGTCTGCTGGCAGGCGTGCTACAAGCACCCCGCCTCCCCGACCCCGACTCCCTGGCGCCCGGTCCGGCGCCGGGCGGCGGCGGCAACCGTGCCGCTACGGCGGCCGGCGAATCCGGTCCCGTTTTGTATGAAGGCTCGCCCGAAGCCACCGTGCAGGCCTTTCGTGATCACCTCTTCGAGGACCACCCGTACGGATATCAGCCCACCGCCGACGACTTCGCCGCGCTCGACCGGCAGACCGTCGAGGAGCTCGCCGCCACATACCTGTCGCCGAACAACGTAACGCTGGCAATCGCCGGCGACTTCGCCGCGGCCGACATGCGCCAGGCGCTCATCGCCGCTTTCGGCAACCGACCCGCCCGCCCCGCACCCGAGCCGACGACCTTCGCGCCGGTCACCACCGAAACCCCATGCCGCCTCTACCTCCACGATGTCGACAAGCTCCAGGGTTGGGTGGTCCTGGGCCACGAGCTGCCGGTTGTTCCCGAGGACGATCAGGCGGCGCTCGAGGTCATGAACTACATCCTCGGCGGCGGCCACTTCGACACCCGGCTCTTTCGGGTAACGCGCGATCGCCGCGGTTTGACCAACGACGACTCCGGCTTTCTCGAGCCCTCACTGCACGGACCCGGCGCTTACACCTTCCGCACCTCCGGGCGCCCCCCTGTGGTCCGGCTCCTGATCGAGCTGACGCTCCGCGAGATCGAACGAATCCGCGAAGGGCTGGTTCCCAAGGAAGAGCTTTTCGTTGCCCAGGGAGCCCTGGTCGACGGCACCTTCACGGCCGGCTTCGCCGACGGCAACGCCACGGCCCGCACCCTGGCGCTCGAGTGGCTCCGCCACGGCAATCACGCGCGCAGCGCCACCTACCCCGATCGCGTCCGCGCCGTCACCCGCGAGCAGGTCCGCGCCGCGGCCCAGAAGTACCTGCATCTCGAGCGCATGAACATCGTCGTCATCGGCCCCATCGACGAGATTCGCGGCGCTTCGCCGATCGAGGACGAGCGGCGGCTCGAGGAATACGGGAGGTCAGGGCGCTAACGCTCCAGGGAGGCGCCGATCATGGTCGCCGCCCAGTGCGGAAAATCTGCTCGAGCTCGTCGAACCAGTTCTGCACGAGATGGAGCTGGAGGGGTTCGACTACGGCAGGCGTCAAGAAGACATCGCCCGTTGGCGACATGCCCCAGTCGCGGTCGAGACCGTCAAACAGGGCTCGTTCTTCGAAGTTCGGGCACGACGAATCCAAGGCTAAACGCCCACGTCTATGGCAAGCCGGTGATCGTGTTGATGGACGAGAAGTGTTTCAGCGCCACCGACATTTTCCTGTCGGGGCTTAAAGGCGTCCCCGGCGTGACCCTCGTCGGCCGCTCGAGCGGCGGTGGTAGCGCCCGCGCCGTCGGCGCCCGGCGGCCGGAGTCGGGCCTGTCGCTGCGCCTCGCGTTGATGGCTTCTTTTCAGCGCACCGGCCTGCTGTACGACGGCAACGGGATCGAGCCCGACGTTGTCGTCGACCCGGAACCGGAGTATTTCCTGACCGGCGGCGCCGACAACATCCTCCAGGAGGCTCTGGGGTTGTTGGACGGGCGGAATGCGCGGACGCCGCGCTAGTTGAGCTTACCGTTAGCAACGCTTTCGAGCGTCGGCAACGCCCTTATCGCTGCTCCCGCCTTCTCCTCGGCAAGGCGTAACTCGTACCGGATCTGAAGGTTCATCCAGAACTGAGGATCAGTATCGAAAAAACGCCCCAGGCGTAACGCCGTGTCGCCGGTGATGGCACGCTGCCCATTGAGAATCGAGGTGATGCGGTTGGTCGGCACTTCGAGGGCGCGCCCGAGAGCGGCGGCGCTCATGCCAAGGGCCTCGAGCTCCTCCGCCAAGTGCTCCCCCGGGTGTATTGCCTGTCGTGGCATGGTGGCGTTCCGAGACGGTCGAGTTTGAGGCTGGCGGCGCGCTCGAAGCCGGAGAACGCTTTGATCCGTTTGCCCGCGGCAAACGCACGCGGCGGCTTGTCTCGATAGGTGACGATCGTGAAGAGTGTGACGACAGTTACGCGTTACGTCAAGCGTAATGACAAAAGACACCGCCGCTACTCTTCATGAGACGGATGCCCCCAACTCACACTCGAGGGCTGGACGCTATGCAGTCGCTCGCGGAGCGGCAGCCCCCCGCAGGAGGCCCTCGACGCCAAGATCTTCGTCGATCTCCGGCCAGTGAACCCCGAAGCCGGTGCCGGCGAGCTCCCAGTTGTTCCGTTGCTGCGGCGTGGCTCCGTGGAGTCGCGGGTACCACTCCAGCGGCACGGTGATCGTGCGGCCGTCTTCCAGATCGACGCTCATCGTGCCGTCCCCGAAGCGGACGTCTGCCACCCGGTCAGACGGACCCAGTGCCGAAGAACTGCCGCCAGGCGTGGACGAGTTCGAACTCATGGTCTTTCAGGATCCTGCGGATCTTGCCGTACTGCAAGTTTCAGCGTTCCCCGATATCCAGCGCCTTGATCGTTTGCCGGTCGCGCAGGTAGAGGATCGTGCCGACGAGGGTCGGCGCGGTCCATGCCGTACCGGTCAGCACTTCAGCGGTCGAGACGACCGTCAGGCCCTGCGGTGAAACCTCCGTCAGCGCCACGTTGCCGTCCTCGTCGAGGATGATCGCCTTGCCGTCGGCGTAGAGAAAGTGCGACCGGGAGAAGCCTCGCTCCCGCCATGCCGCGGTGCCCGTTCGCAGGTCGAGCGCCGTGATGAATGCCGGGCCGAAGCCGCCGCTGCTTCCGTAGATGAAGTCACCCAACCGAATCGTGGTACCAAACATGATCTGCATGTCGCGAGTGAACCAGAGCTCGTCAACCTCGGTGCCATCGCCCGCCTTCGACAAACGCATGCCGCGACTGCCCCCGTTGTAGGCCGATGAGACGAACAACACGTTGTCCTGTCCCCACACCGCCGTCGTGTTGTTCATGTCGCCACCGGTGTCGTGCGGATGGCTCCACAGGATCTCACCCGTGTCCGGGTTCAGCCCGTTGACCGTCTGGCCTCCCACGACGACGAGCTGGGTCTCGCCCTCGAGCTCGATCAGGATCGGCGAAGACGGCGCGATCAGGAAGTCGCCGGTCCTCCAGACCAGCGAACCGTCGCTCTGGTTGAAGGCCATCACCGACTGGCCGTCGCCCCCGGCGGTCACGATGACCGTGTTGTTGTACGCCAGGGGGCTGGAGGCGTAGCCGGCCGTAACGGCCGGCCGGATCAACGTCGGCGGCGCACCGTACTCGGCGACGAGATCGTGCGACCAAAGAAGCTCGCCGGTCCGCTTGTCGAGGGCGTGGATCTGCTTGTTCGTGCCGGAGGCAAACAGCCGATCACCGACGATCAGCGGCGTCGCGTGCGGCCCCGCCCCGCGGCTGAAGTTCAGGGGCTGAGCGCCGTACGCGTACTCCCAGATCGTCTCTCCGGTGGCGGCGTCCAGCGCGATGACGAGCTCCTCGCCGACCCATTGGGTGCGCCCTGCCCCCTCGATGTGCGGCCGGTACATCGTGTAGAGGTGGGCGTCGTCGACGACGATCGTCGAATGGCCCAGGCCGAGCGGTCGGCTCCAGATCTCCCTGGGGCCTCCCGCGGGCCATGCGTCGGCAAGGCCCGTCGCGTCGGAGATGAAGTTCCGGTGCGGCCCGCCCCACTGCCGCCAGGCCGCGTCCTCGGTCGGCGATTGGGCCGCTAGCCCGGCGACTGCCGCGAGAGCGAGAGACACTGCCGGCAGCAGCAGGAATGCGCGGCGCGTTCCTTGCGAACGCGCCCGATGCCGGAGAACGAAGTCGTCGAGTTTCTTGTAATTCACGGTGCTCCTCCCGACACGACTGTAACCAATCGAGGGTAGTCCTCGCGAGGGCGTTGCGGAACGCTGGCTGGGGGCTCTGGTGGCGATACCCGGAACGACTTGGGCAGGTCAGTGCCTGGGCCGCGGGAGTGCCGACTCATTCGCCAAGCCACGCGGTGAGCCTCGATCTTTCGCGGACCAACCCATCCTGATTGAAGTGGTGAACACAAAAGTGCGCCCAGGAATCGTCGAACGCCATCTCCATATCACCCGTCACCGAGGTCGTACCTAGCCCGATTTCTGCGTAGGTAAACTCGAAGCTGCCGCTCGGACGTGCCAGGGCAACGTGGAACGACTCACCGTTGAACTCGTTGATAATCGATCCACCGACGCTTGTCATGATGCCCGGTATCTCAACCGTCGCGGTTCTCCGTTCCAAATCCGCTTCGAGATCGATCGGCAGGAACAACGTCTCGCAAAATTCCGAGCATGTGGACGCGAATACCGAGAAAAAATTGCTCAATGGTTCGCAAGCCCCGCCGGAAACAATGGTGTCGAGTGCGACCCGTTGGGCTTCATCCGCACGTTCGTCGAGAACGATCTGGCGTTTGCCATTTCCCTCCGCGATTTCGCTAGGCCACTTGTACAGCCCCGCCCAATTCAGCCCCGCGAGCGGCGTATCGTTGAAATGACCTTCAACGATGTTACCGACGAAGGCAGACTGACAATATCCATGGGTGCTCGCCAAGTTGAACTGGCAACCACAATTCACGGCGCAATTGCAGTTGTCGTAGGTTTCGCTCTTGAATAGCCATTGATCAGCCATCGCAACGATCCTCCGGTCAGATCCTCGGTCAGCCTAGCCGGAATCGGCAGGAGCGATCAATGGTCGGCGGGAACCGTCTCCAGTGTTGGCAGCGCACGAATCGCCTTACCGGCCTCCTCCTCGGCCCGACGCAACTCGTACCGGCTCTGGAGGTTCATCCAGAACTGAGGATCGGTGCCGAAAAAGCGCGCCAGGCGCAGCGCCGTGTCGCCGGTGACAGCACGTTGTCCGTTGAGGATGCCAGTAATGCGGTTGGTCGGCACCTCGAGGGCGCGCCCGAGAGCGGCCGCGCTCATGCCGAGGGCCTCGAGCTCCTCCGCTAGGTGCTCGCCGGGATGTATCGCCGGTCGTGGCATGGTGGGTTCGCCTCCCCTCAGTGATAGTCGACGATTTCGACGTTCTCAGGCCCGGGCGCTCCGTCAAGCCATTCAAAGCAAATGCGCCACTAATCGTTGATGCGGATGCTGTACTGGCCCCTTCGATCGCCTTTCAATGCCTCGAATCTGTTGCCCGGCAACGCAGCCAGGTCCTGTAATAATGTCGCCGCTTCGAGACGATCCAGTTTGAGACTCGCGGCACGCGCGAAGCCAGAGAACGCTTTGATCCACCTACCTGCGGCGAACACACGCGTTCGCTTGTCTCGATAGCTGTTGATCACCAGTTTCGCGTGCCGTTATACGTTACGTCAAGCGTAACGGCGCTGTGGAACTATCGGAACCTGCCGCCGAGTGAGCAGGATCACTCAGCTACCGCAGATCGTTCGCCGCGCTCGGGCAAAAACGATCGATGAAATCCGAAAGCTGGCGAGCCATCATCGGATCGGCATTGAAGGTGATCTTATCGTCAGCGCTCGTGTCCTCGGAGAAGTGCAACGTCAGCTGAAAAAGGTCCATCGCAGCGCTGAATGCAGAAGCATTCAACCGCGTGATGCTGCTGGTCGAGATGGAAAAATCGTGCTCAACACCGCCGGCTTCATCGAAGGCAATGCGATCCTCGAATAGAGACAGCACAGCCTCCGGCGCGCTAGCGAAGTGTCGATGCCGGGTAGCGAACCGAACGGGGAGCTTGTCCAACGGATCGGTTGGCGTTTCGTAGAAGCCACCTTCCCATTCCAGCTTCGCGCGAACGACTGCAATACCGGGAGCAACCGCAATACGAATCAGTTCTGAACCGGTGAGCGTACGGGACGAGCTCCCGGGCATAACCACGCGGTACTCATTCGCGCTATTGACGACGAAACTATCTTCATCCAGAAACTCGATGGTGATCTGGTCCAGTTGTATCGGTCGCGCTTCCTGGTTGACGATTTCCATCTGCCACGCCATCCGCCACCAGGTATCGTTCGTTTCCGTCGGCTTGGCGAGAATGTACTCAACCGTCAGTGCGTTGCTGCTGTCTACCGACGCGGCAGCGCTGGGTCGTCCTCGCGCCTCCGGCCGCCTCGAGCCCGCTGCGCTGCTTCTAGTTACTGGCACACTGCCTCCTCTCGCACCAATCTCGGCGCGCACGCTACGAACGTTGGGGGCCACGGCGGCGTCGATGAGGTCGTAGCCGGTAAACTCGCGTTGCTCGTCGGGAGCGAGCGGTAGTCGATACTCAGTGTCATCGTCTGGACTTGACCCGATTTCGTGGACACCTTACGACGTACACGGGAGGTGTTCAGGATGCCAAGGACAAGAGGGCCGTACCCGGCGGAGTTTCGGCGGCGGATCATAGAAGTGGCACGAGCTGGGCGGAGCGTCGCCGAGCTGGCCAAGGAGTTCGAGCCGTCGTACTGGACGATTCGCCAGTGGATCAAGCAGGCTGACCGCGACGAAGGCCGCAGCGCCGAAGGGCTCAGCACTGCTGAGCGCGAGGAGCTGGGGCGGCTGCGGAAAGAGAACCGCCAGCTGAAGCAAGAGCGGGAGATCCTTTCAAAAGCCGCGGCCTGGTTCGCTCGGGAGACCGACTCGGTACCGCCGAAGTCTTCGAGTTCGTGAGCGGTCACCAGGCGAAGTATCCGATTGCCACGATGTGCCGTGTGCTGGAGGTCTCCTCCAGCGGGTACTACGCGTGGCGCCGGCGGGAACCGTCGGCTCGATCGCGGGCGGACGCAAAGCTGCAGGCACGGATCGAAGCGATCCACAGGGAGAGCCGAGGCACCACATAACCTACATCCCAACGTGGGCAGGGTTCTTGTACTTGTCGGTCGTCGTGGACGTCTTCAGCCGTCGCGTTGTCGGTTGGTCAATGGCGACCCATCTGCGCACCGAGCTCGTGCTCGAGGCGCTGAACATGGCGATCTCGCAACGACGGCCCCAACAGGTGATTCATCACAGTGACCAAGGTACGCAGTACACGTCGATCGCCTTCGGTCAGCGCTGCCAGGAGGTCGGGGTGCGACCGTCGACCGGATCAGCCGGTGACTGCTACGACAACGCGATGTGCGAGAGCTTCTTCGCCACCCTCGAGTGCGAGCTCCTGAACCGCCGGCGGTTCAGGTCCCAGGCGGAAGCCCGCATGGCCGTCTTCGAGTTCATCGAGGGCTTCTACAACCCGCGTCGCAGACACTCACCCCTGGACTACGACTCGCCCATGGGGTACGAAAGGAGGCACGCTCAGATCGCTTAAATGTGAGCGGGAAACCGTCCACCAAAGCGCGGCAACTCCAGATTTGGGGGAATCCAGGCTCACCGAGCTGCTCGTTGAAAGGATTCGGGGGGTGTTGGCGGCGGAGGAGTTTGCGGTGGAGGGAGATTGTTGAGGGGTTGGAGGGGTGGCCGGCGCTGAAGACCTAGCCTGACGGGCATCGCCCGACAACAAGCGCGAATCTCTGCATCCTACCCGCGCGTCTCGCCAACAGGCGGCCGGTATCGGGGTGCGGGAATCGACTTGCCCGCCTCCCGAGCTACTTCCAACCAAAGCTCCCGGGCTTTCTCGACTTCCGCCAGCGCCGCCTCGGCCGTCGCGCCGAACGCGGAGCAAGTCTGAAGATCGGGAATGTCGGCGACGTAGCATCCGTCTTCGTCGCTCCAGAAGATATTGATGTGGTAATCGCTCACGGCTCGTCCTCCAACTCCAGATTGTACCGCTCCACCAGGCGCAGAAACTGCCGAATCTGGTAGGGCTTCGCCTCACCGCCGACTTCTTGGAGGTTGACGAGCTCGGGGATGTCCGGATGACAGAAGATGTGGTGGCTTCCGGCAACGCGCTGAAGTCGGAAGCCAAAGGCCTCGATCAGGCGTCGAAAGTGGGCGAACTTGACGTTGCGAACCGCGCCGGAGGCGACGCGCCGGCGCAGCCTACGAGTATCCACGGCCGCTATCCCCTGACAGCCGGACGTGCGATAGGCACGCCCTACCAGGGTTTGACGGCCGTGAGTCAACAGATTCCGGGCCGGGCAAGGAGTTCATTCCAGTGCTCGTGGCCATCCGAACCAAGCAGGTGTCACCACGACTAAGGCATTGGATTTGCGTAACACACGCGGCCAACGGTTCCGACGACTGGAAGAAGGTCAGACCGTCGAGTTGGTACCACCGCCGTCATCGAGGCGATGAGCCGTCAACCTGCCGGCTAAGGCCCTCCCCCCGCCAAGCGCGCGAGCTCATCGAGCCAATTGAGGACCACCTCGATCTCCTTCGGAGAGGTCTCCGTGTTCTTCACGCTCAGCAGGATCTCGGTGCCGTCTAGCGAGATCGCATAGGAGTCTTGAAGCTCGCTGTCCGGCACATCGAAAAGCTCCTCGACATCGCCCAGCCGTAGGGATTGTTCGCCGGACACCGGAACCACGAACAGCGTGAAGTCGCGCCAGAAAAATAGATCGTCGCCCTCCGGGGCCCACCGCGGGCTGCGCCCCAAACCCGGGACCTGGTACTTCGTGCCCAGATCGGGGAACGAAGCGATGAGCACTTGGCGCTCCTCATCACCCGAGTCGTACGCGATCCAGCGGCCGTTGGGAGAAAACTTCGGGTACCACTCCGGGGCAGGTGTGTCGGCTATGGAAATCACGTTTTCAGGGTCGTCGACGTTGACGGCGAAGATATCGCCCTGGCCATCGAGGGCGTCTACGAAAGCCAGCCACCCGTCGGGCGACCACGAAGAAACCCACAGCTCGGCCCCGTCCCGCGCCGTGTGAATCGGGGTTGCGGTGCCGCCCGCCTCGGCGCTCCGCACGTAGATCTTGAGCCCGCCGACGTCGCTCTCCGTGCCGTACCCCGCGTAGGCAAACCGGGTGCCGTCGGGCGACCAAACAGGCGTGTATTCCGCCTGCGGTGCGAAAGTCTGCCGCTGTGGCGTTCTCCCGTGTCGACGTCGATGAAGAATACGTCGATGTTGCCGGCTTGCAGCTCGCTGGCCAGGAGTGTTTGGCCGTCCGGCGAAAGATCGAAGAACAGGCCGCTGGCAAAGGCGCCGCCCAGGCGCCGAAGGCGATTGCCTTGCCGGTCCGCCCACCAGAAGACCGTTCGCTCGGCGTTCGACCCGTAGACAAACGCAGCCGTGCCGCCCGCCGAAACAGCAAAGGAGGCGGCCCCGGCCCAGTCTCCAACCATCACACCCGACGCCACCGGGAACGCCTCGCCCGTAACTTCGTGGCGCGAAAGATCGTACGGAAGGGCAAAGGGGGTTCCCGAATCAGTGACGTACACAACGTGGCCCGTATTCACGTAGCGCCCGTGCGTTCCCTTTTCCACCACAAGGTTGCGCACCCCCGTGGCAACGTCCTGAACGACGATGCGTGCGTTTTCCCATTGCACACTGGGACCGACGACGGTGAAGAGAACCTGTCTGCCCCCGTCGAGCACCTGCGGCCATCGGTGCGCCGCCTCTGTTGTGGTATCGACGCGGGTAGTGATTTGCTGTGGCTCGCCTCCCGCGGCGGGAATCCGCCACAGGACGCGAGACTGCACCCCGTCATAGACGACGTGGTCGTCTTCCCCCCAGCTCGCGCCCGCGTAGCTGCCTACGTAGGCCCCGGCGATTTCGAGGAGGGGTCCGCCATCTACCGATACTCTCTTGAGCATTTGGTCCTGGCTGAATCCCACCCAGAGCCCGTCGAGTGAGAAGAAAGGGGCCTCGGCATCGTCCGTTCCTTCGATAGGCCGGCTCCCCGCACCATCGAAGCGATTCAGATACAACTTCCCCTGATCGACGACTGCGAGTACCCGGCCGTCGCGAGACAGCGAAAGTCCGGGAGACTCGCCGCCGTGCATCTCGTACCCATCGGGTACCGGGACGGTGAAAGTGGTCGATACCCGGTTCGTTGTGGGCTGGCCGATGACCGCCCACAAGATCAATGCCGTTCCGATGGCTCCGATCGCAGCCCCCGCTCCGAGGAGCTTGGCGGCGGACACACTGTTCCCCGTGGCGGCACCGGCCATGCTTTCGCCGTCATCGATGGAAGACGGATCTTGGATCTCGATTCGCGCATCGGCGATGTCGTGGAGGCGATGAGTCGGATCTTTCGTCAGGCAACGACGCAGGAGCTGCTGGATCGAGCGTGGCGTCGTTTGCCCCAGCGGCGCCCAATCCGGCTCCTCCTTGAGAATCGCCGCCATCGTGTCGGAGACGGTCTCTCCGGTGAACGCCCGCTTGCCCGCGAGCATCTCGTACAGCACACAGCCGAAGGCCCAGATGTCGGCGCGCTTGTCGACCGGCTTGCCGCGCGCCTGCTCGGGACTCATGTAGGCGGCGGTGCCGAGGATGACGCCGGTGCAGGTGGCGTCCATCATGGTCGGGGAGTGGCTGAGGTCGGGGCTTATGCTCGCCGCGCCGCCGGCCGAGCCACTGGCGGCATCGAGATCCCACGCCTTCGCCAGGCCAAAATCCAGCACTCTCACCTTGCCCTCGGGCGTGACCTTTACGTTGGCCGGTTTCAGGTCGCGATGAACGATGCCGGATTCGTGGGCGGCTTCCAGCGCCTCGGCGATCTGGCGGGCAATTTCGAGGGCTTCGTCGACCTCAATGCGTCCAGTCGCCGTCAGCCGCTCCGCCAGCGTCTCACCCTCGACACACTCCATGGCGATGAACCGCACCCCGTCGGCGTCTTCGAGCCCGTAGATGCCGGCGATGTTGGAGTGGTTGAGTTGGGCCAGGAGCTTGGCCTCCCGCTCAAAGCGCGCCAGCCGTTCGGCATCCGCCGCAAAATCCTCGGGCAGCACCTTGATGGCCACATCCTGATCGAGCCGCGGATCTAGGGTCCGATACACCTCCCCCATCCCACCCGCACCGAGGGGCTCTTTGATTTCGTAGGGACCGAGTTGGTCGCCGGGTTTCATGGCGAGGGAACTGTACAAAACGGCAGGGGACATTCCTACTGACGGAGTGGACGCATTGTCCCTCGTGGCCGTCGAAGTTCGATATGGCAGAATCGATCTTCGAGGTCGTGATCACGCGCCATGCGAGGTCAGCAATGAGGCGGCGTGGCATTTCCAAGGAAGTGGTGCGGGAGGTGCTCCAGGCGCCCGAGCAACGCCAGTCGCTGCGCCCGGGACGCGACGTAGTCCAGTCGCGGATCGGCTTCGGGGCAAGACGATACTTGGTACGTGTTTTCGTCGATGTGAGCAGGGATCCACCGGAGGTAGTCACCGTTTACCGGACGAGCCAGATCGGTAAGTACTGGAGCGGCAGCTCATGAAAGTCACCTACGACACACGAACAGATACCCTGACCTTCCTGCTGAGGGACGGAGCGCTGGTCGCGGAAAGCGACGAGGACAAGCCCGGAATGATCCTCGACTACGACGGCGAAGGCAACCTGGTCTCCGTCGAGATCCTCGACGCCTCGGTGCGGGTGTCCGATGCGCAGAGGGTCGAGTTTCAGACGGTCGAGTAGCTACCTATGCTCACCCACCCCTAATTGCCTTCCACATCGAAACCATCTCCGACCCCGACTCCGGCCGCCGCGCCTCGTCTCATCGAACGGCAACGGCTCCGACCTGCCGGTGATTCGTTACCGCACCATGCTACGGCGCCTCCACCCACGGTGCCTACCGGCCCAACAACCTCCTAACCTTCGCCCCAAGATTCTGAATCACCATGAGCCTGTCGGTCGTTTACGGGCGGGTCCGTTTGACGACGTAGAGCGTTTGGCCGTCGGGCGATACATCGTACGAGCGGCCGGGGGTATCGATGAAATCGGTTTGCCACACGAGGCGCGGCGGGCCGATCTGCAGCTCCGGCGTTGTGGTCACGCGCGCCGCGTACCAGGTGTTGCCGAGGTGATAGAAGATGTCGTCGCACGCCCGGCAGAATACCGCCTCGCCGCCGGCGCCGTTCGACACCGGCCTCCAATCCTCGGCGTCGGCGTAGGAACGTACCTCGATCTCGTAGCGTCCCGATTCGTTCGTCATGTACCCGACGGCCGTTCCGTCGCGTGAGAAGGTCGGCATGGTTTGGTTGAACCCCGGCGAGGCTGCCCAGATCGGCTCTGCTTCGGCGCTCGTATCCAGGAAGCCGATCCTCGGGTCGTCGCCCCACTCATCGAGGGCGAGAACCTGTCCGCTCGACGACCACGAGCTGGGCTGCGGGGCAGGGAACGAATCGCCCGCCAGTAGGGTTTGCACCGAGCCCCCACCCGCGGCCCGTTGGCTGAGAATCTGCCAGGAACCGTCGGCCTCGACCGCATTGTAGGTGACGTTCTCTCCGGCGCGATCCCAGATCGGCATCTGGTAGGAGCTCGAACCCGCTAGGGTGCGGCCGTCGGTGTCTGCGAGCCGGTCCCAGATCAAGATGGTGTCGGTGAGCCCGTCAACCTGGATGGCAAACCGGTTGCCGTCGGGCGACAAATCGAAGAACCCGTAAACAGCTTCGGGCATCCCGAGGAACTCGACCTCGCCATCGCGACTGACGGCCGCGATCTTGCCGAGTGCCTGCTCACCACCCGGGAGAAACACGAGCGAGCCGCTGACTGAAACGGCGAACTGCCCCTGCCCGAACAGCGACTCCATGTTCACGTTCGAAATGACCTGCACCGGCTCGACGGCACCATCGACCTGGAGGGTCTGGGCATCGAAGGGCACGGCGTAGAGGCTGCCCGAGCGCGCAAACAGTAGGTGCCCGGGCGCCAGGTAGCGGGCCTCGTAGCCACGCTCGAGCAAAACGGTCGTCTGCCCGGTCTCCAGGGAGTACAAACGGACCTCACCGTAGTCGAACGAACTGCTCCTCTTGCTGGCTACCAACGCGGCGCGGCCGTCGGGAAGCATCCCGGCGAACGACGCCCACGCGTCTTCGGCAAGACGCTCAATTTCCTCGCGCTCGCCGCCGCCCTCGGCGGGCACTCGGGTCAAGGTGGAGCCCTCGTCTTGCCCGAAGTAAATGTAGCCGTCCGACGTCCAACTCCCCCGGCTCGCCGTGCGGGCGGCAGAAATCGTCTACGGCGCTTCGCCGGGACGCAGCGAAACGCGCTTGACCTCGTTCCCGGTGAGGAGCCCGAGATCGTTGCCATCGGGCGAGAAGAACACGTTGACCGCCCCTTCGGAACCTGCAATCGGTCGCGGATCGTCGAACGCTTCGAGCGAACGTACGTACACGATGGCACCGTTCTCCCACTTACCGACGTAAGCGATGTGCCGGCCATCGGGAGACACGTCGAGCAGCGGAGCGTCGAAACCGCTCGAGCCGGCACGGAAGGCGATTTCGGCGCCGGCGGGCAGAGCGATCTCAGTGTGCGTGGCGGGCGCATCCGAAGCGATCACCCCACCATTGCCCTCGCTCGAGCGAGCGAGCCAGGAGCCGGCCACAACGCCAATCGTGAGGCCGAGGACCAGGCCGGCGGCAACAAGAACCGAGCGCGATTCGGACAGAGTCGCACCGGTGTGCGGCGGCGTCGGCGCCTCGGACACGGAACCTCTCTGCGCATGCCCGATTTCAATGCGCGCGTCGCCGATGTCGCGAAGGCGCTGAAACGGATCCTTTTGGAGACAGCGACGAAGGAGATGTTCAACGGGTCCTTGATTCTCGACCGCTCCCCAATCCGGCTCCTCCTTGAGGATCGCGGCCATCGTGTCGGAGACCGTTTCGCCGGTGAAGGCGCGCTTGCCGACCAGCATCTCGTACAGCACGCAGCCGAACGCCCAGATGTCGGCGCGCTTGTCGACCGGCTTGCCGCGCGCCTGCTCGGGGCTCATGTAGGCGGCGGTGCCGAGGATGACGCCGGTGTGGGTGGCGTCCAGCATGGTGGGTGAGTGGCTGAGGTCGGCGGCAGTGGCGCCTTCGGCACCGGCACCGACTCCCGCGTCGCCTCCTGCTCCCATCGATCCACTCGCTCCGCCACCCTCCCACGCCTTCGCCAGCCCGAAGTCGAGCACCTTCACCTTGCCGTCGGGCGTGACCTTTACGTTGGCCGGCTTCAGGTCGCGATGCACGATGCCGGCTTCGTGGGCGGCTTCGAGCGCCTCGGCGATCTGGCGGGCGATCTCGAGGGCGTCGTCGAGCTCGATGCAGCCCTGCGCCGCGAGTCGCTCGGCCAGCGTTTCGCCCTCGACACACTCCATGGCGATGAAGCGGATGCCGGCGGCGTCTTCGAGGCCATGAATCGTGGCGATGTTGGAGTGATTGAGCTGCGCAAGGAGCTTGGCTTCACGCTCGAAGCGGGCCAGCCGCTCCGCATCCGCCGCAAAATCCTCCGGCAGCACCTTGATGGCCACATCCCGATCGAGCCGCGGATCTAGGGCCCGGTACACCTCCCCCATTCCGCCCGCACCGAGAGGTTCTTTGATTTCGTAGGGGCCGAGCTGGTCGCCGGGGTTCATGGCGAGAGAACTGTACAGAACGAGGGGGGACATTCCTACTGATGCGGATCACGTCTGCAGGATCTAAGCATCCCTAGGGCCCGTGGCCGTCCAAGCCAAGCAGGAGTCACCACAACTGAACCGTTGAAATTCTGTAACCTCATCGGTTACACTCGCCGTGATCAAGACATTCGGCCACAAGGGTCTGGAAGACTTCTTCCTCTCGGGCGCCAAACGTGGGATTCAGCCGGTGCACGCGCCGCACCTCACACGCATTCTCGATTTTTTATCGCGCGCCAAGACGCCCCGGGACATGGGGTTTCCCGGATTTCGTTTGCACTCGTTGAAGGGCGGCCTCGAGGGATTTTTCTCCGTCCGGGTATCCGGCAATTGGAGAGTCATCTTCAGATTCGAAAACGGAGACGCGTACGATGTTGATTACGGCGACTACCACTGAGCTGCCGCCTGTTCACCAGCGCAAACGGGCCCCGACCCATCCCGGCGCCATCATCAAGCACGAGTGCATGGAGCCGTTGTCGCTCTCGGTGACGGCGCTGGCAGCAGCGCTAGGCGTGTCGCGCAAGACGGTCTCGAAGATCGTCAATGAGCGCGGCGCGGTGACCGCCGACATGGCGCTACGGCTGTCGCGGGCTTTCGAGACCACACCACAAGTGTGGATCGACCTGCAGAAGGACTACGAGCTCTGGCACGCGGCCAACGGTTCCGACGACTGGAAGAAGGTCAAGCCGTCGAGTTGACCCGGTCTAGATGATCTCGACGGTGGCCCGCGCCTCGAGAAAACCGAGGGCAGAACCCAGTACCCCTCTCCCCCGCTGCACTGAATCGTCGCCATTGACGCAGCTGGCGGCCTCAATCGCGAGCCGGTTCCACCGCTACAGCAACCCGCCCGTTGAAGCTGATTAGCAGGTTCTGACTCTTGTCGGAGTAACCCGCGAGCGACCATTTACCGGCCCATTGCGCCCGCGGCTTCCGGTCGCCGAGCCACCGCGTCCCGGTGTTGTCGGCGCAATGCGCTTGGTAGCCGCTGTGTCCATCTCCGACGAAGGCGCAGATCATCCTCGTGTTCCGGTCGGTGGCCGTCCCTGTGATAGGGGGAACCTCGGGATCGACGAGATCGACGGCCGTCAGCACGCCGCCCGGTGTGATCACCGCAACGCCTCGGCGGCGTCGAGGTTAACGACCTGGCTCCACAAACCTTCGAGGATCCGCCCGTCGGACAAGTACACGGCGAAATTTCTGGAATCGTGGCTCGAGCCCGATAGGTGCGTCGCGAGGAGCGTTCCCCCGACAGCTACCCCTGCGCCGACCGGCGCATGGTAGCTGCAGCCGGCAACGAACGGAACGAGCGCGATCGTCAATACCAGTGGGCCGACAAATCCAATGTCGGGTCTAACCCGGTCAAACATGCCCAACCTCCCGTGTCGAGACACCCCGCGGCGCGTGTCTAAGGGGGTGGCTCGCTCGATGCGAACCGCCAGGCTCGTATATCTCTTAAGACGCCACTCTGGAAGGTTACGCATCACTGATCGAGGAGGGTCGAGGGGGCCGCAAGGTGCTGCTCCGACATTTTCTCTGCAACCTCCCACTGATCAGCGACCCTATCATCGAGGGGGAGTGAAAGTGGAGCAACTACAGAATCTCCGGAAAAACGGCGGCCCGTGGCCATCTGTAGATGTAGGTGTCTGTAGCGCCCCTCCGGTTCAACAACTTCACTATGTCGAATTTGATATACTCGCTTAGCTCGCAATGATCGCTGGGAAACCGCTCCGCTGGCTCTCCGGCGAGATCAAGACGCCACCATTCTCGGCCGCGGGACGAATCGAGGCCGGCGTCTTGTTGCGAAAGCTGCAAAGAGGGGAACAGCTCTCGATGCCGCGGTCACGACCGATGCCTCAGATCGGCAGCGGTTGTCATGAGCTGCGCATCAATGATGGGCGCCAAAGCTGGAGGATCATCTACCGGGTGGATGCCGATGCGATTCTGGTTCTCGAGGTTTTTCAGAAGAAGACTCGCGCGACACCGCAGCGTGTGATTCGAGCCTGCCGGCGCCGGCTTCGGGAGTACGACGATGGATAAAGCCAAGTGGAAGAGGCTGCGGGACAAGGGCTGGGAGGAGGGGACGGTTGCTGAGTTCCTCGGCCTTACACCGGAGGAAGCGGCCTATGTCGAGCTCAAGTTGCAGCTCAGCGACGCCGTCAGGTCGTTGCGCCGCAAGAGCAAGCTGACGCAAGTTCAGTTCGCCGAGCGGCTCGGCTCGAGCCAGTCGCGCGTGGCGAAGATCGAGGCCGGAGATCCGTCGGTATCGCTCGACCTTCTTACGCGGTCGATGCTCGCTCTTGGAGCGTCTAAGAAGGACATCGCCTGGGCGTTGGAGCGCTGATCTAAGAAAAACCGCGAGTCAGGGCCATCCAAGTTCGTCAAGCCAGCTCAAATCATCCGACCCGCGCCAACGTTGGCCACTTTCGCGACAAGCGGCTGCGGATACGCTTAGGTTGAAATGCGTAACCCGACCCATCGTTTCGGCGCCCACGTATCCGTTGCCGGCGGCATCGACCATGCGCCGGCCCGCGCCGCTGATATCGCTGCCGACACATATCAAGTATTCGTCAAGAGCAACCGGCAATGGGCGGCCGGGCGGCTCGGCTCCCAAATCGTCCGGCGCTTCCGTGAGGAGCATCAACGCCTCGACCTCGGACCCGCATTCGCCCACGCCTCCTATCTGATCAATCTGGCGGCGCCGGTATCGAGCGTGCGCGAGCGCAGCATTCGCAGCTGCGCGGTCGAGCTCGGCCGCTGCGAGCGGTTGGGGCTGGACGGACTGGTGCTGCATCTGGGAGCGCATCGCGGCCGCGGCGTGACACGAGGCCTGAACCGCGTCGCCGCCGCCCTCGATCGGCTCCTTCGCGACAGCGGCTGCCGTTTGCTGCTGGAGTGCACTGCCGGTCAGGGCTCCGCCCTCGGTGGCGATCTGGCCGAGCTCGGCTGGCTTCTGGAACGCTTCCCGCCCGACCTCCTCGGCGTTTGCCTCGACTCTTGTCACCTGCACGCTGCGGGCTATCGCCTCGATACCGGGACCGCAGTTGCACGCGCTCTCGCGAGCATCGACCAGACCATCGGCTTCGACCGCATCCACCTGATCCATCTCAACGACTCGGCCGGGCCGGCCGGCTCCCACCTCGATCGCCACCGCGGCATCGGCGAAGGAACCATCGGCGCCGCCGGCTTCCAGGCCCTCCTGCAGGACGAACGAATCCGCCGCCTCCCCGGCATCCTCGAAACACCCAAGGGCGACGGCACCGAGCTCGATCTGCTCAACCTGCACCGGCTCCGTGCCCTCGCCGCCGGCAAGCGGCTTCCCATGACGACCTTCACCCCGCGAGGTACTTGTCGAGATCGTCTTCGCTGACGATGCCGCTGGCGCGCGTCTTGCGGCTCCAAAAGGCCTGCAGTTCGCGCAGCTCGGACTGCCTGGTCGCAACGAGTATCGGGAAATCCTGGACGGGAGTTCCCCTGGACAAGCGAGCCCGCAGTGAGTTAAAAAACCGCCAAGCGTCGCTCCATGACGCGAACGGGGACCTGCAAGAGGTCCCCGTTTGTCTTCATTGCGAGATTACAGGACGCGAGCTCGAGCATGAATCCCTTCGACTTTATCGAGAACGTCGGTACGCCGACTGCCCTGGTCGCGTTTGTCGTGGCGATCGCCGCGTACGTCTACCGGCTCCGACTCGAAAACCAACGGAGGCTCATCGAAGGGGCCGAGGACGAGACGCGGGCCGATCTCGTACGCTCGGCGCTCGAGGACTTTCCCAACGTCACGATCGACGACCTCAGCGAAGAGAAGCGATTTGCGCTCGTGCAGCAGATCATTCGCGAGCGGGCCGCGAGATTCCGGAGGATCGCCAACCTCGCGGTGATTCTGGCAGTTCTTTTGACGATAGTGATCGTTGTCGTCACAGTGTTCTTTCAACCGCCCGGCGAGCAAACGGCTCGCCTCGTCGTACGAGTGCAGGATCCGCAGGGCGGGATCATCATGGAGGGCTCGGTCACGATCGACGTGGGAACCCGACGCGACACGCAGCGTGTCGACGATCAGGGGCAGGCTACGTTCGAGGGCCTACCTGCACAGTTGCCGGAAACCGGCCTGGCGGTCCAAGCAAACGTGGGCGGCTATCTTCGCGCCGAGCAGAGGCTGGCGCAGCTTCCCGAGGGCAATGTCCTCAGCATCACCCTCGTGGCCGAGGAATACGAAACGGTGGTCTTCGGCACCGTGTTCTCCGCCAGCACGCAGCAGCCGATGCCCGGCGTGCGGCTGTTCCTCGACGAAGCCACGGACGCGCTGGTCACCGACGAAAACGGCTCGTTTCGGATCACTCTGCCGAAGCGTCCCGGCGACTCCGTTTTCGTCCGGGCGCTCCTTGATGGGCACCGCGGTTACCAGGGAGAGCAGACGGCTCAAGAAAGCGGTGGATGGGCCATCTTTTTCAGGGAAGGAAGCAGCACGTGAAGATCATCTCGGCCTTCTCCTTCTTGTTGCGGTGGCGAGCTCCGGCGCCTCTCCCGCACCCGAGGGCTCTATCGTGTTGCGCGGTCGCATAACCGATCGAGATAACCGGTGGCCTCCGATGATCGAGGATGGCAGCGGTAACCCGACGGCCAGAAGCGTTGTCGTTGACCTCCCGAATTACGGCACATTGGTGATCGATAGCGCCAACGGGTCCTTCTCGCACACGCTCACCTGCGAGCGAAGAGACGACTGCCTTGTCTACGCGGTGGAAACCAGCGATCCGGATCTGGTGGTCGTGGATCCCTGTGACGGACGAATCGTGATCCCCGCGAATGAAAACGAGCCGGTGAACATCAGAATCGGGACGCTGAGTAGTTGCGGGTTCGTGAAAGAATCCGCGGCCGTCGGGATCGCCGTCGAGCGGCTGCTTGAAGAACACCGCGATTGGATCGGCACTCAGGGAGAGGAGCTCGCACGGGGAATAGAGGCCCTTCTGACGGAATTCGTCAGCTCGGCGGGAATCGGGCGTGAAGAGTATGAAAACAGCGTCGAGAGCCAGAGGAACAGGGCGGCAATCGCGTCGGAGCTGTTGCGCGCCGCGACGATGTACATCGTCGAGATCAAGGACGTCCGCGACCAGTTCAGGCTGCTTGCCGAGCTTGCCTCGCTCGGCGATCCGCCGAACTCCACCGGAAGCCGGGGCGCGGTACTTGCCCTCGGCGCCGCCATCGGGGAGTACAACGAAGCGTTCGGGAGTCTAAAGCCACTGCAGGACGCAGTGATATCGGACGTCAGGGCCTACTGGGAACCCGATCGCGCAGAATCGGTGGTCCAGATCGTCAACCTCTTCTATGAGGAAGCCCTGACGGTGATCCACGAGGGCACCATCTTGACGATGTTCGACGACTACTTGACCGTGCAGCTCGTCCACATGGGCCCCGTGCCCACGAAGGAGAAGATCGACGACGCCGTGCGCAATATCGGCGGAGCGGCCGCCCGGCTCGACGTCTCGATCGCCGTTCTCGAAACTCGGTACAACCGCCTGCGAGAGGTGATGCAAGATGTGTAACGAAGGCAAGTCATCAGGACCTCAAGCCGGGCGCGTCATGCGGCTCGTCGTGACGGCGCTGACACTGCTGTTCATGTGGAGCTGCGACTCCGTCACGGCACCTCTCGGCGGGATCGGCGGGCCGATCTGGTTTCTCGAGAACACCTGGGTCGATGAACAAGACGCCAATCACACCGTCTTCTTCAGCCCGACTTCAGGAAACGGCACAGACACCGGTACGTTGGAAGGTGACGAGACGCTTCCCGACGGCACGAACATGCCATTGGAAGGTTCTTGGACCGCGGGAAACGTTCAGTACACCGTCCAGAGCGCTACGCCCCCAAACCTGGCGAGCGAGCTTCACTGAAGACGACCCGGATCGTCTCGTGTTCAGTTCGGCGGGGGAGCAGCTCATCCTCGTCCGGGATACCGGCGACGGTTAGGCGCCCGTGCTGGCGGAACGCCGGAGGGTACTGGCAAGCTAACTTCCCGGACTGGCACAGTTCGTCGATGAGCGCCGTCCCGCACCATTGCCGTTGCCCGGCTCCAGGAGAACTCGTGAAATTCATGCGACGGACAGGGTTGTTCCTGATCCTATGTAGTTTCCATCTGCTGACCGGGAGTTCGTATTCCCAGGACGGCAGGGCGCCCGTCGCTCGGTTTGAGTTCGAGGGAAACATCGACAATGCCGCCGGAACTTCCGTTGCCGGAGCGGTTGCTGGAACCGTTTCGTTTGTCGCGGGTCTCGAAGGCCAGGCTCTGAGCTTGAATACCGATGACTCTTCCGCGCTGCTGAGACTCGATCGCGAGAACCTGCCGTTTGATCGGAGCAAAGATTTCTCGGTTCAGTGTTGGATAAGAACCACCATGGATGCCGAAGAGCGAACGGTGGTGCTTTCGCAAAAGGCGTTCGCCGACAACAGTCTCGCTTCGCAAAAGCAATTGGGATGGGTATTTTACATCTCCGGCGGTACCTGGGCGTGGAACATGGGTTCCGGCGCGCGACGGATTACCTACGAGCGCGACAACGGTGAGCACATGCCGCTGAACGATGGGCGATGGCACCAGCTCACCATGACCTACGACAGCGACCGGTCGGAGATCCGGTTGTTTTACGACGGGCAGAACAAGGTCGTGTACAACGTCGACGATTCTGAGGGCTTTGATTTCACCAGCGCCAGCCCGATGGTCGTGGGGTGGGCCGGGACCGAGGCGAATCCGCAGGCGGAGATACTCCCGGCGATCCATGCGGGCGCCGAAAACCTCCAGAAGCTCGTCGACGAATTCAACCGCCTCCGCCTGAACGAAGTTGCCCCCGAGGAGCTCGTAAACCTGATCGTCGAGCCCGAGCGGTTCTTCGACCAAAAGGTCGATGCGATGGTCGAGTTGCTGGGTGCCGACGGGCCAGCGTTTCGCGAGTCGATGCAATCGGTCGACTTCGAGCCGGTTACCGCGGTCGAGGCCGAGCTGATGCAAAACCCCTACACGATCCATCAGGCATTCAGCTTCATGGAGGCCGCACCGCTTCTGAAGGTCTATTCCCTGGTCGATGGCGAAGTGGTGATCGACGAGAGCGCTGCCCAGGCGTTCACCGAGCGAGAGCGCTTGTACCCGCCTGATTTCGACATCGACAGCCTGGCGGTCTGGGATCGTCCACTGTCAGCCGGCGAGGTGCTGGATTCTTACGCGGCGCACTTCAAGCCCGTTGCCGCCGATCTGGACGAAGAGATCACCTCGATCACGGCGGGCGCGTGGAACATCTTCCACGGTGGCAAGCACTTCACCGTAAACGAGCATGGCTGGGACTCGAGAGTCGCGATCGCCGAAATTCTGCAGCGGCAAAACGTCGACGTCCTGATGATGCAGGAGACCTACTCGTCGGGCGATTTCATCGCCGCGGAACTGGGCTACTACTTCGCCACCACGGTCGATTGGGACTACCTGAATCAAGGGGCCAACATCTCGGTGCTGAGCCGCTATCCGATCGAAGAGGTGTACGTCGAGGGGGACTCACCGTTCATGACGGTCGCCGCCAAGATCGCGATCAGCGAAACCCAGCATCTGTACGCCATGTCGAACTGGTACGGAATGGCGCAGTTTCCCGCCGTGTTCGCCTTCAACAAATCCAGATTCGCCGAATCGGATGCCATCCCGACGCTATTCGGCGGCGACTTCAATGCCGTTCCGCATACCGATGGAGGCAACAGTCCGGCCTCGCCAACCTTGCTGAACGCCGGCTTCACCGATGCTTTCCGAAGCCTCCATCCGGATGTGCAGGAAAACCCCGGAGCCACACATCGAAACGGCCGCAGAATCGATCAGCTCTACTACAAGGGCGCGGCGCTGCGGAACACCTCGACAACCCTCGTCACAACCTGGCCGACCGGCTTTCCTTCCGATCACAATTTGATCCTGGCGACATTCGGCGTGAACAGCCCCTCCGCCGGCCGTCGGTAAATGGGATCCCGCTTCCGTTTCACCTGTTGGACCAGGGCGCGCCCGTGCCCTCGTTGCGAAGCGCGCATGAAGAAGCGCCGCATGACGGTCAGGTGGGACTAGGGCCGCTACCACGACATGCACGTCGACCTGATGGCCACGCGGTCCGGCCTACCCGCGGGTCTGCTGAATGGGCGGCCGGTATCGAGGCGAAGGAATTGGCTTGCCTTCCTTCCGGGCAACCCCCAGCCAAGCCTCTCGTGCCTTGTTCACCACGGCCAGGGCCTCCTCGGCGGTGGCGCCAAACGCGGAGCACGCCTCTAGGTCGGGGATGTCCGCGATGTAGCCGCCGTCCTCTTCGCTCCAGAAGATATTGATGTGGTAATCGCTCACGGCTCGTCCTCCAACTCCAGATTGTACCGCTCCGCCAAGCGTAGGAACTGCCTTATCTGGTAAGGCTTCGCCTCGCCGCCGACCTCCTGGATGTTGACGACTTCCGGGATGTCCGGGTGGCAGAATATGTGGTGGCTTCCAGAAACGCGCTTCAGATCAAAGCCGAATGCCTCGACGAGCCGTCGGAAGTGGACGAACCTGACGTTCTGAAGAGAGCCGGAGGCGAGGCGACTCAGCAACTTGCGGGTGTTCACGGCTATCCGGTTGATAGTTGGACGCGCGGTTGGCGTTTCCGTACCTACCCAGGTGTGACGGCCCTGTGTCGGCGGATTCCGGTCCGGCGCCGGCAATCAGGAACAGGTCTGCCGCGGTTGAGTGTGCCGTCGCGGCCCACGACTTCTTCGAAAGGCTCGTCATCCAGGCCCTGACGGAACGTCGTCTCTACGCAGATGCGCATATCGCTCGAGCGTGGAACGATCAGGCGCGGCCAGCGCGTCGGCGAGCGGGACGGCCAGCTCGAGGAAGGCCTCGAGCGTCATGCCGCCGCTGGGAATGACGCGCGACAGCGGCTGCCCCTCGACGAGCTGCATCGTCAGGAAGTGGACACCGTCGGCCTCCTCGACCGAATAGATGGTGACGATGTTGGGGTGATCGAGCGCCGCGACCATCTTGGCCTCGCGCTCGAACCGCCTGAGCCGGTCGGCGTCTTCGGCAAACTCCTGCGGCAGCACCTTGATCGCCACGTCGCGATCGAGCCGCGGGTCACGGGCTCGATACACCTTGCCCATGCCGCCCGCGCCGAGGGATTCTTTGATTTCGTAGGGGCCGAGTTGGTCACCGGGGTTCATGGCGAGGGAACTCTACCGAACGGCGGAGGCGATTCCCACTGACGCGGCTTGAGCTTTGGCACGCCGCCAATCGTTCCGAGGGCCGTGACGGGCTCTTGCCCAACGACGGCCACGTTGTAGAGTCGGATCCGGACTACGGCTACGCTTATGAACATGCCCGAGAAAAAGACCGCTTCGAACAACCAGCATCGCGTCTTGATCGTTGATGACGAGGTTCATATCCGCGAGTTGCTCGCGAGATTCCTTGCCAAGCACGATTTCGACGTTGACATAGCCGCAGACGGGAAGGACGCGCTGGAGAAGCTATACAGCGTCAAGCCTCACCTTTTGTTGATTGACATCCAGATGCCGATCATGGATGGCAACGAGCTGATGGAATGGGTCGACCACCTCGAGATCCATGTGCCGGTCATTTGTGCGATGTCCGGCGTTGCCACCGACGACGAGGTTGCCAACGCCCAGCGGTTGGGCGTGACCGATTTCTTCCCGAAGCCGCTCAACCTCAAGGAGCTGCTCTCCTGCATCCAACGCCGGCTCGCTGAAGTTTCTGATTAGGACACTACCCAGGCGCTCAACATCCCGCGCTACAAGAAGAAAGGTCTCCATGCGAATTACGCGCTTTGTCTGCGTTGCGCTGTTAGTAAGCGCAGTTGCCGGAGGAGCCGAGGGGAGCGCACCACTCCCGGGTAGCGGGGGTCAGGGGTCCTTTGAGCTCGTTGGGCACAACCCTCTCCTGTCCCGCGGCATGAACGCCGCCATCGCCATCCACGGCGACTACGCCTACATCGGCAGTCGCACCGACGGCAGCCACCCGGACGCAGGCGTCCTGGTGGTGGACATCTCGGACCCCGCCGACCCGCAGGTCATGCATCAGATCGGACCGCCTCGAGAAGGCAACGTCGGGGAGACATCCAGGGAGCTGCGCGTGTGGCCCAAGAAGAAGCTCCTCATGGTCCTGAACTTCTCTTGCGGAGTCTCACTCCACGCATGCGTTAGCGCCTCGATCTCATCGACCATCAAGTTTTATGACATTTCGGGCAACTTGGCGTCGCAGCCGAGCCTCGTCGCAACGTACTTTCCTTCAAATCGTCCGCACGAGTTCTTCCTGTGGGCTGATCCTTTCTTTCTGAATAGGGCGCTGCTTTACATGTCGACACCGAGCAACCTGGGGGACAACATCGTCGTGACCGACATCTCGAAGGCACGCGACGGCGTCTTCGATGAAATCGCGAGCTGGCGTGCTGACTTTCCGCCACCTGCAGACGAAGGCCGCCTTCACTCTCTGAGTGTCTCGGTGTATGGCGACCGCGCCTATCTTGCCTATCTGCGATCCGGTTTTTTCCTCGTCGATACCTCGGAGATCGCGGCGAACCTTCCAGACCCCGAGATCAAACTTGTCGCGCCGCTGGCGAATCACGTCGTCTGGCCGGGGGGCGGCCCACATAGTGCCGTCAAGGTCTTTAACCAGGGTTACGTGTTGGTCACAGACGAGGTGTACGGGAGCCGTAATGGCGGTGGATGTCCGTGGGGTTGGGCCCGTGTGATCGACGTCAGAAACGAGCAGCAGCCGGAGATTGTAGCCAAGTTCCGGGTCAACCCCTACAACAATCCCAAGTTCTGCACTGAAGTCGACCCGCAGAGCGACGAGTTCGCGTCCTTCTCTTCCCACAACCCCACCGTGCTCGAGAACCTCGCGTTCATCACGTGGCATTCGGCTGGTCTGCAGGCCGTAGTCATCAGCAATCCCGAGAATCCCCAGCGAGCAGCGGTGTTCGAACCCCAGCCGTTGCCGTCCGTCCAGACAGAGGATCCGGCACTCAGCTCGGGAATCGACAAGGTCGTGATGTGGAGCTACCCGATCATCAGAGACGGCCTCATCTACGTGGTCGACGTCCGCAATGGGCTGTACATCCTCCGCTACCATGGTCCGTTCGAGGCCGACGTGGCCAGCATAAGCTTCCTCGAGGGAAATTCGAACCTCGGTGACGCGCTGGCTCTCGAGGGACCTCACCCATGCGTTACGATCGGCACGAAGTCGGAGACAATTGCGGGGATCTCGTGTGGGCTCAGATGACACCCGCAAGCTGCTCGCGTTAGGAGAGACGGCCGGTCACCACCTCCGTCGACGCTGTCCTCGAACACAGCGCCGTGCGTCGCGATCGGGCTCGATCAAAAGGTCCAGAGTGTCAGCGAGGAAACGTCCTTGACGAACAGACGATTCCCCGAGATCGCGGGCTGCGCCCAGGTCGCGCTGGTGGCAACTTCGTAGCGCTCGAGCGGCTCGAACCCCGTGCGGCTGTTGCGGACAATGACGAGCTCGGCATCATCCTCGAGTGAAAATATCGTGTCACCCGCACGGACGATTGCGGCGTTCTCGGCCTGACGTGGGTCGCTGGTCCACAGCGTCTGACCGGTGTCGAGGTCGAGGCTGAAGTACTGTCCCCTGTTCAGGTGTGAAAGCCCGAACAACACACCGTCGATGGCGACCCCGTTGGTCATGTGCAACGAGACTTCATCGGTGTGCCAGATGTTTTCCGTGGTCCACTCGTCGCCCCGCCGCACGACTCGAAAGGCCGTAATGCCGTTGCCGCGCCCGGCCTCGATCAGGTTGTTGCCGTAGAGAATCGGGGTTTGGGCGGTCGTCGTGGACGGCGTCGTGAATGGGCGGCGCCACAAGAGCTTGCCCGTCTCCACCGCGACCCCGACGAGGTTCTCTTGCGTAAACGTAACGATCTGCCGCGTTCCCTCCAGCTCGAACACAACCGGTGACCCGTAAGCCGGACCGTCGCCGTCCCAACTCCAGCGGACGTCACCCGTCGCCACCTCAAAGGCCGTTAGCGCCCCATCGTCGTGCCCGCCGACGTGAATGATCACGAGGGCACCGTCGACGATCGGAGACATCGCCGTATGGTAGAGCGGCTGCACCGGCGGCGCAGGTTTCTGCCAGAGCTGTCTACCCGTGTCGGCATCGAAGGCGGTCACGATGCCGCTCATTCCCATCGTGAACAGCCGGCCGTCGGCGAATGCCGGTGTGGACTTCGGTCCCGGACCGTGGCGCGACGTTGCCGCCGGGTTCATGCGGAACCGGACGGAATAACCGGTGCGCCAGATGACGTCGCCGGACTCGGCGTCGAGCGCCAGCATTACCTCTTCGTCACCTTGCCGCGTGTACATGTAGATCCGATCGCCAACCAGAAGCGGCGTGGCGTAGCCGAGTCCCACATCCACCTTCCATTGCTCAGTCAACTCTGCCGGCCACGCGGCAGGCTCGTTGAAAGACGTCACCGCGCCATCGCGGTTCGGCCCGCGCCACTGCGACCAATTTTGACCTGCAGCGGCCGGAGCTAACGCCGTCAATCCAGCCAGAATTGCGATCCCCGCCAACCTGCGATGTGTCATAGGCTTCAAGCTCTCCCGGGCTCCCAGTTCGCTCCGCTCCCCCGTTTCTCCGATCCTATACCGCCTGGCAGCAGCGAGCCGCAGCGGCTACCATTCCGACCGTTCTATCGATGGATGGGTGGAGGATCGTTCCGTGCACGCGATTTTCGTCATGAGCAAGTGTGACCTCGGCAAGACGTACGAGGTCGCGAACTACATTGTCGAGAACATCTCTGAGACTTCGGAGGTCTTCTCCGTGTCCGGGCAGTGGGACCTGTTGGCGAAGTTCTACGTCAAGGACGTCGGCGACATCGGGCGCTTCATCTGCGACGAGGTGCAGGCGACGCCCGGAATCCGCGATACGTTCACCATCGACACGTTCAACGCCTTCGTCTCCTGAGGTCAGCCTCTCTCCCGCAATCGGAAGCGCTGCACCTTTCCCGTTCCCGTGCGCGGCAGACGCTCGACGAACTCGATCGCCCGCGGGTACTTGTACGGCGCGATGCGCTGTTTGACGAAATCCTGCAGCGCGGCACGCAACGTCGTCTCGTCGTCGGCTGACTGGGCGGCTGCGTCGACGACGATGAAGGCCTTGACGATCTGACCCCGGGCCGCGTCGGGGACGCCGACGACGGCGCACTCGAGCACCGCGGGGTGGGTGATCAACGCATCCTCGACCTCGATGCCGGCGATGTTGTAGCCCGACGAGACGATCATGTCGTCGGTACGCGAGCGAAACGAGAAGTAACCGGCTTCGTCGACGACGTAGGCGTCTCCGGTGAGATTCCAGCCGTCGACGACATACTCGCTCTGGCGATCGTCGGCCAGATATCGGCAGCCGGTCGGACCGCGTACGGCGAGTCGCCCCACCTCGCCGGGCGGCAGCGACTCCAGGTCCTCACCGACGACGCGGGCCGTGTAGCCGGGGATGGGCTTCCCGGTTGCGCCGGGGCGGATCTCGTCGCCGGCGGCGGCAATGAAGATGTGCAGCATCTCGGTGGTGCCGATGCCGTCGATGATGTGAATTCCGGTCGCCTCGCGCCACGCCTCCCAGATCGCCGCGGGCAGCGGCTCGCCCGCCGATACGCAGACTCTCAGGCTGGAGACATCGTGTCCGTCCAGGTGGCCGAGCATGGCCTGGTACGAGGTCGGCGCCGTGAACAGCACTGTGACCCCGGCGGCGCCGATGTGCGCGAGCAAAGTCTCGGGAACCGGCCTTTCGACGAGGTACGTCGCGGCGCCGGCGTGCATCGGGAACAGCACCAGGCCACCGAGCCCGAACGTGAAGGCGAGGGGTGGGCTGCCGCAGAACAGGTCGTCAGAGGCGTGGCGCCCAGGAGCCTTGGAAAGCACTCGCACGCCGCCAAGACGTCGCGGTGGAAGTGCATCGTGCCCTTGGGCTGCCCGGTGGTGCCCGACGTGAAAGCAATCAGCGCCACGTCGTCGGCTGCGGTATCGACGTTGGTGAACTCCGGCGCGCACTCCTGCATCAGAGCCTCGAGAGACCCCGGCTCCGGCTCGGCAGCGTCATCGCCATCTCCATCGAACAGCACGATGCGGCGCAACGCCTCCGAGGTATCGGCAGCGAGCTGCATGTCCTCGCGCAGGTCGCGGTCGCACAGGGCGACGGCGATCTGCGCCTTGTCGGCGATGTAGGCGAGCTCGCGCCAGCGCAGCAACGGCATGGTGGCCGCCGCCACGGCGCCCGCCTTCATCACGGCGAACCAGCACGCCACCATCATGGGATTGTTCGGCGCGTGCAGAAGGACGCGATTTCCCGGGACCACGCTCAGGTCATCGACCAGTACGCGGGCGATCCGGTTTGCCACGTCGCGCAGCTGTGCGTAGCTCCAGGTGCGGCCTTCGAACAAGACGGCGGGTCGCTCGGGGTGCGCCGCGGCGTTTCGATCGAGAAGCGCGGCGCAGTTGACCTGCGCCGGGATGGCCGCGAGCTCCGGCAACGTCGAGTAGTCCATCTCGGGCCACAGCTCGGCCAGCGGCAGATGCTCCTTGCAGAAGGTATCGAGGTGGGCCGATTTTCCGGACGGCGCTACCAATCCGGAGCTCGGTAGACGATGCGGCCGCCGACGATCGTCAGGAGCACGCCCATATCCTCGATGACCTCGTCGGCAATGGTCAGGAAATCATCGTCGAGCACGAGCATGTCGGCCAGCTTGCCGACCTCGAGCGTTCCCTTTGACCCTTCTTCGAACGTCAGGTAGGCGTTCTCGACGGTGGCCAGGCGCAGGGCTTCTTCCCGACCCACCGCTTGGTCAGGCCCGTGACCCCGGCGCTGATCGTGTCGCGGGTGCTGAAGTGGTAGAGCGTCCACCACGGGTTGTAGGGGATCACCGGGGAGTCCGTTCCGCTGGAGACGCGGATCCCGGCGTCGAGGTAGGCGCGCACCGGCGTCACCCAGTCCGCCCGCTCCCGGCCCCAGTAGTGCACCAGGCTGGGGGCGGCGACGTAGAGGTGGTCCTGGGCGGAGACCAGCAATTCGAGCTCCCGAATACGATCGAACTGATCGGGGCGCGGCACGAAGCCATGCTCGATGACCCAGCGCCGGCCGGCGATCGAGCGCTCGGCGTCGGCGATGCTGTAGGCGTCAAGAACGAGGTCGATCGCCGCGTCGCCCACCGCATGGGTGGCAACGCGCCAGCCATGCTGGTTGAGCTCGGCAACGGTGCCGATGTACGCGTCGCGCGGTACGGTTTGCAGCCCGTAGAAGGTGCCGCCGGCACCCAAGGGCTCCTCGTACGGCTCCGTCATCCAGCCGCCCTCGAAACCACCGTCGACGCCGAGCTTGATGCCACCGACGCGGACCCACTCGTCGCCGTCGTCCGGGCCCACGCTCCAGCCGGCAAGCGTTCCGGCGAGGCGCTCGGGATCGGCGCCCACCCGGAACAGGACGCTCGCACGGATTGTGAGCTCGCCGCGAAGCTGCAGCTCGCGGAGCTGCTCGTAGAGGGCCGGAGAGGCACCTGCGTAGCGCACGCTGGTCAGCCCGACGGCGTTGAGCCGGGCGTGCGACTCGGCGAGAGCCCGTAGCGCGCCCTCCGCGTCATCTCCGGGCTCGCTGCCTCCTCCCGGTCCGCCGCCTCCTCCCGGTCCGCCGCCTCGTCCCGGTCCACCGCGCCCGCCACGGCCGCCACCATCGCCACGCCCACCGCCGCCGGGCTCGCCGCCACCTCCTCCCCCCAGCCGCGCCAGCGACTTAGCGGTGTCAACGAGCTCGCCGTTGAGGCGCCCGTCCGTGTAGCGGCCGATGCGACCGCCATCGGGCTCGGGGGTCGATTCTTCGATGTTCCAGAAACGCAGCGCCGCACTGTTGAGCACATATTCGTGGCCACCGCGCACGACGACCACGGGATGGTCGGGGGACACGGTGTCGAGGTCGTCGCGCAGCGGCAACCGCTGCTCCGCGAGCTGCCCCTCGTGCCAGTCGCTGTTTGTAACGATGATTTCGCCGGGCGTGGCGGCGGCGACGCGGGCCGCGATCGCGTCGAGCAGCTGCTGCAGCGTCCGCGCCCCCGAAAGGTCGACTCCCGGCCCACCACCGACGCCGTGGAAGTGGTTGTCGGCGAGCCCCGGCACGACGCTGCGCCCGCCCAGGTCGATCTCCTCGGTGTCGGGACCGCTGAAACGCAGCACCTCGGCGTCGCTGCCAACCGCCACGATACGCCCGTCACGCACGGCCACCGCTGCGGCCACCGGCGGCTCGGGATCGAGCGTGACGATCGTGCCCCCGTGCAGCACGGTGTCCGCCGGCTCGACGGGTGCGGCACTGCAGGCAGCTGCCACGAAGGCAACCACGAGCAGCTCGGCCCGAAAGCGAAGCCGGCGCCCCTTACCGCCGCAATGTGCGAATTGCTTCATCCGAGTTTGTCGCCTAGGTTCATGGAGAGGGAACTGTATTAAACGAAGCTCACGATTCCCACTGCAGCGCCGGAATCGGCGCCAGCGCGGCCATCCAACCGTTAGGAGCGTACCTCCCTGTCCAGTCATTAGTAACGCTTGGCGTTAAGAACGTGTTGCGTTATCATTCTGGATGTGATCGACGACGTGATCTGCAGCTTCGCAAACCAGGAGACGGAAAAAGTTTTCCGTGGCACGCGTTCGCGGAAGCTCGGCGCCGGCCTATGCAGATCAGCGCGCCGCCGACTGTTGCTTCTCCACGCTGCCGAACGCCTCGATGATCTCCGTATTCCTCGCGGCAACCGGGCAGGCCAGTACAGCCTGCGCGTCAACGAGCGCTGGCGCGTTTGCTTTCGCTGGCGGCGCGGCGACGCGTTCGACGTAGAGATCGTCGACTACCACTGAAACGGAGCATGACAATGGGCGCAAAAACCGACCCATCCATCCATCCCGGCGAGATCCTGCTCTTGGAGTTCCTCCAGCCCTTGGGAATCAGCCAGTACCGGGTAGCGAAGAACATCAGCGTACCGCCGCGACGGATCAACGAAATCGTTCATGGCAAGCGCGCAATCAGTGCGGATACGGCGCTGCGCTTGTCGTGCTACTTCGGGATGTCGGAGCGTTTCTGGTTGAACCTACAGACGCATTACGACCTCGAAGTCGCCAAGCTTCGTCTCGAAGACAGGCTGGCTACCGAAGTAACCGTGCTGCGCCAGGCAAGCTGAGCGCGCGACACCCTGCTGCAACTTGCCATTACGTGACACGAGACCCGCGCAGGCGATCCGGCGTTGCCAGGACAGTGCCCGACAGGTACTTTTCCGGAGCCTCAGGTGGCGTTTCACAATCGTGAGCTCTCGTGGATATCGGCACTACGCTCAACCACTACAAGATCACCGCCAAGCTCGGCGAAGGCGGCATGGGGGAGGTGTACCGCGCCGAGGACACCAAGCTCGGCCGCGATGTCGCCCTCAAGTCAAGGTGCTCGCCGCCGAGCTCGCCGACAATGCCGAGCGGTTGGCGCGCTTCGAGCGCGAGGCGCGAGCGATCGCGGCGCTCAATCATCCCGGTATCGTCACGATCTTCTCGGTCGAAGAGGCCGACGACCTGCACTTCATCACCATGGAGCTGGTGGAGGGCAACACCCTAGAGGCGGCTATTCCACCCGCGGGCCTGCCCCTCGACGCGTTCTTCGAGCTCGCCATTCCGATCGTCGATGCCATCAGCACGGCCCACGATCGCAGCATCGCGCATCGCGACCTGAAACCGGCCAACATCATGGTCACGCCGGAGGGAAAGGTGAAGGTGCTCGACTTCGGGCTCGCCAAGCCGGTCACCACGGGCACGACGGCCGACGACGTGACCAAAGGCCACAATGGGGGCGGCGACCTGACGGGCGAGGGCAAGGTACTCGGCACGGTGGCCTACATGTCGCCCGAACAGGCCGAAGGCAAGGAGGTCGATCACCGCTCCGACATCTTCTCGCTCGGCGTTCTCCTCTATCAGATGGTCACCGGCAACCGGCCGTTCCTGGGTGAGACCCAGCTCTCGATTCTCACCTCGATCATGCGCGATGAGCCGGTGCCGGTGCTCGAATTGAAGCCCGCCCTGCCCCGCCACCTCGGCCGCATCGTGGGCCGTTGCCTGGCCAAGAGCCCGCTCGAGCGCTACCAGTCGAGCATCGATCTGCGCACCGACTTGCAGGGCTTGCGGCGCGAGGTTGACTCCGGCGAGCTGTCGGCCGGGGACGTCGTCAACACGGTCGCTGCCGCGGCGGCGGTAACCAGGATCTACAAGACACCGATGGTCGGCCGCGACGACGAAGCCGCGCAGCTCGTGGAGATGCTCGACAAGGCGCAGGCCGGAAACGGCGGACTGGCGATGATCGGCGGCGAGCCCGGCGTCGGCAAGACCCGGCTCGCCTGGCACATCCTCGAAGAAGCACGCGACCGCGAGCTCGCCGCCTTCATCGGCCATTGCTACGAATCGGAGGGCACGCCGCCGTTTATTCCCTGGGTAGAGATTCTAGAGATGTCGGTACGTACGGTGGCGCGTCCGTTGCTCCGTGAGCTGATGGGCGACGCGGCCCCCGAGCTGGCCAAGCTGCTGCCCGAGCTGCGGTGCATTTATGCCGATATTCCGGAACCGCTGGAACTGCCCGCCGAGGAGGCACGCCGCTATCTCTAAGAGCGTGCACGAAGTACGCCGCGCGCGCGGCACGCAACACCCCCACCGTGCTCGTTCTCGACGACCTGCATTGGGGCGAGGAGGGCACCCTCCTGCTACTGCAATACCTGGCGCCGCGTTTGAGTGACATTCCGCTGTTGATCATCGGCACCTACCGCGACGTCGAGCTCGATGTGTCGCGCCCTCTGGCCAAGGCGCTGCAGCAGCTCGTGCGCGAGCGCCTCGCCCTTCGCATCGCGCTGCGGCGGCTTCCCGAATCGGGCGTCGAACAGATGCTCGAAGCGCTGGGCGGCGCGGCGCCGCGCGAGGGGCTCGCCAGCGTGATCTACCACGAAACCGAGGGCAATCCGTTTTTCGTCGAAGAAGTCTACCAGCACCTCGACGAGGAGGGCCGTCTGTTCAACGACGCGGGCAAATGGAAGACCGACCTGTCGCTCGACGGCCTCGAGGTTCCCGAAGGCGTGCGCCTCGTGGTCGGCCGCCGCCTCGAGCAGCTCAGCGACGAAAGCGGCGCCATCCTGGCCGCCGCCGCCGTGGTCGGCCGCCGCTTTAGCTACGCGCTCGTCGAAGCGCTCGAGAACATCGACGGCATGCTGCTGCTCGATACCGTGGAGAAGTCGGAAAAGCTGCAGCTCATCCGGCCCTCCGGCACCCAGAGTCGCGATCCGCATTACACGTTCACGCACGAGCTGATTCGTCAAACGCTGCTCGACGGGCTGTCGTTGCCGCGGCTGCAGCGCTTCCACCTGCAAATCGCCGACGCCATCGAAAGGGCCTACGCGCGCAATATCGACGAGCATGCGCCGGCGCTCGCCCATCACCTGTATCAGGCGGGCGCGGCAGCAGACGAGGACAAGACGATTCGCTTTCTCGGCCTCGCCGCCGAGCGTTCGCTCGAGGCAGGGGCCTTCGAAGACGCTGAGGAAAAGCTCAACCTGGCGCTGTCGCTGCTTCCCACCGACGAAACCGAGCAGCGCGCGCAATTCCTGTTACACCGGGGGATGGCCCTGCGCAGTCTCCAGCGAATGAACGACGCGGTCGTCGACTGGGAACAGGCGCTTCCGATGTTGGAAGAAGCCGGCAACGAGGCCTCCATCGTGACGCTCTGTTCGGAAGCCGGTTACAGCCTGGCCTGGCTGGGGCGTGGTGCCGAGGCCTTGGCGATGGCCGAGCGCGGCCTTGCCGCTCTGGGCGACGAAGTGAATGAAGATCGCATCCGCATGCTCACCTTCCATTCCATGGCGCTCGGTTTCAAGGGCGACCTGGAAGCGGCGGACGACGAAGCTGATCTTGCTTGGGAGGTGGCCAACGAGCTTGGTGACGCGCGCACGACGGGCCGCGCCCTGGTGTGCCGTCTGCACCTTCAGTGGTACCGGATGGGCGCGGTCGAAATGGTCAACATTGCGCCCGAGGCTGCGGCGGTGGCGCGGGAGACCGGCGACGATTGGATACTGGCCGATATTCTGTCGCTGCACAGCGTCGGCCTCTCGTTGAGCGGGCAACTGGCGGAAGCGGTCCGGTCCGGATGAGTGACGAAGCCCAGACCGTAACGCTGCGGGTCGGTAACGACGGGGCACGCATCGTAGCGCTGGGGCGCGACGCGCTTTCTTCGTGGCTACGCGGCAAGGGCATCGAAGAGTCGCTTCGTGCAGTGGAAGACGGCTTCCGCAATTGTGAAGAGGCCGGCTTGCCGTGGAAGACCCACTTCCAGGCCACCGGTGTCTTTTTCGAAATCTTTCGCGGTGACCTGGATGCCGCACAGCGCCGGGCTCGGCTCGCGATGCAAGAAGAAGTTGTCGGCACGGCCTTCACCGGCCCCGAGTGGCAGGCACAGATTGTCGCCCACGCCTTTGCTGGTGATCACCAGAAGGTCGTACGAATGTGGGAGGAACAGCGGGAAAACTTGTTGGCGATCGGCGATGAAATCACCGTCGGGGCCAGTTGCCAGATTCACGCCGCCGTCGAGGCACTAGCCATGGTCGGAGAATATGACGCGGTTTCCGCCCTTCACGACCTGGCGACAAAGGTGTTGCGGAACGGCGCGCTGATCTCCTACATGGGGAGCTCCTTGAGTCACAACTACGCCGCCATCGCCGCCGCCGCCGCGGGCGATTGGCAGAGCGCGGACGCTCATCTCGCCACCGCGCTGTGGCACTCCAGGGAAATACCGTTCAGATCGGCGGAAGGCGACGCGCTGCGCTGGCACGGCAAGCTGCTCCTCGACCTCGGCGACGCCGGCGAGGCCGACCGCGCGCATAAAATGCTCGGCCAGGCGCTCGAGATCTACCGCGAGCTGAAGATGCCGTTGCATATCGAGTTGGTGGAGGGAATGCCGGGGGCGGAGTAACCCTGGGCAACCGCGCTGAGCCACCGCGCCGCCACGAGATCGGTGAGCACCTCGACCGGTTCGCCTGATCACGGGACCATCGCAGGAACGTCCGGCCCTTCTCTACTTCTGCAACCCGACGATCACCTCCACGTGCGGGGTCTGCGGGAACATGTCGAAGGCGTGCGCCTCGTAGATGCGATAGCCGGCGGCGGCCAGCTCCTTGACGTCGCGCGCCAGGGTCGCAGGATCGCACGAGACATACACGACGCGCTGAGGCCCTGACTTCGCCAGTATCTTGGCCACGTCGAATGCGCCCGTGCGCGGCGGGTTCATCAGCACGGCGTCGAAATCGGACAGCGGCGGCACCGGGCCGGAACCATGCAGAGCCTCGACGTCGGTGAGAAAGTGAGCATGCAGGCTGACGCCGGCGCGCTCGGCGTTGAGCTGCGCCAGCGACACGGCGCGCTGCATGTTTTCCGCGGTAAACACCACCGCGCCGGCGCGGGCCAGCGGCAGGGAGAAGTTTCCGACGCCGGCGTGCAGCTCCAGAACGCGGGCGAACGCATCCGCCGGCAGGGCCCGCAGCACCGCCTCGACGAGCCGGTTGTTGACCGCTGGGTTGCCCTGCGTGAAGACGCCGGGCTCGGTGAGCAAATCGAACTCGTCGGCGAGAGCATGGTCGAAGCGGAGCTGCAGCTCACCATAGCGCCAGGCTTCGTCGGGGGTGACGACTTCGACGCCGGCGAGACTGGAGCTGGCAAACCAGACCATGGGTTCGCCCCCCTGCCGGCCGGTTTCGTCGCCGGGCTCACGCTCTCTCTCATCGCCGGGCCCGCCGCTGTGCTCGATGCTCGACTCACGACCCCGATCGTCGCCGGGCCCGCGGAACGTGGCCGGCGCACCGGCCGCCTGCAAGCGCGCGGCGGCGCGCCCGTCGAGCCGGGAGTACACGAGCTCGACGTTCTGGAGCTCCGCGTACTTCGGGAGTGAGGCCACGGCGTCGTCGAGGGCGACGGCCGCCGCCTCGAGCTCCGGGATCAGAACCGGGCAGGTCTCGAGCGCAACGAGGTCGTGGCTGCGCCGTGCGTGATAGCCGAGACGCCACCGATCGTCCTGCCAGGCGGCGTGCAGCCGCACACGATGGCGGTATCGCCAACCGTCGCCGAGCTGAACGACGCCCCCGAGGAGCTCGTCGACGTCTTGCTTGGCGATTCGCCGGAGCGTTTGCACGACGCGCTCGCGTTTGGCCTCGGCCTGGCCGGCGCGGGAGAGGTCGCGGACGGCGCAACCTCCGCAGTCGCGCACCTGGCACTCGCTGTAGATACGCTCGGGCGAGGGCTCGAGGATCTCGACGACCTCGGCGTGCTGGACGCGTTTGACCTTGCGCGTGAGGCGGATCTCGACGCGGTCACCCGGGAGAGCCGCAGGAACGAACACGACCTGGCCGGATTCGAGCCGGCCGATGCCGTCGCCGGCGGTGGAGAGAGAATGGATGGCGATTTGCGGCATGAAGACTTGATCGGGAGTAGCACCGTGGTGGAGTTTACCCGGGTCGCGACATGGGTGGTGGCGTCCTCGTCGCCTAGCCACCTGCCCTGCGATAGACCAGCGTATTCGTTAGCGTCTCGCCGCCGATGATGGTGGTGACTTCGAAGTGCAGCGCCCGACCCGTACCGGCAATCGTCAGGACCTCCCGCATGCGGATCATCTCGCCGGCAACACGGCCGCCACCCTCGGTAACCAGCGACAGCCCCCACACCAGGGAGCGTACGACGATCTTCTCGTTTTCCCCCTCGAGCCCCGCCAGCATCACGCTGTCGTCGAACGCGTAGCCGCGCGACTGGGTGCCGCGGATCCGGCTCGACAGAATCAGCGTTTCGTCACCCGTTTGCGTGATGTACAGCATGTCAGGCGCCGGAGTGCCCAACCCCGCTAGGCCGTACTGCGAGTTGATACGGCTGGCGCCGCGGTCAAGCTGCCAGGTGCCGGAAAAGTCGGGACGCTGCGCGGCGCTAGCGCCGGCGGTCAGAGCCAACGCACCAACGGCCGCGCAGGCCGCGGCACTTCGTTGCAAGCGTCGAATCATGGGCGCGATTCTAGCAGGGTGTGAACAATGCCGGGGGTGCCAACCTATTCCCTCGCGGCCGCGCCGCGCGTATTATCACCAGCCATGAGCGACGATCCGACGGACAGGAACTGGCAGCAGCGCGCCAACGACCTGCAGACGCTCGGCCTGTCGTTGCTCGAGAAAGGCAAGTACGACGACGACGCCAGGCACCTCCTCGACTCTCTGGCTCTGCACGAGGCCCACGACGATGAAGACGGTGGTCTGTCCGTGGCCACGTACCTCGGCGTGGCGCTGTACGAGCGCGGCCATCTGGACCGCGTGGTGTCGATATGGGAAGAGATCCTGTCGCGCGGCTGGAAGCTGCCCACCGTGTACGCCTTGCTCGCCAATCATTACGCCGGAACCGGCCAACCTGAAGAGGTACAAAGGGTCAACGAGGCGCTCAAGCAGGCGGAGCAGCGTCTCTCGAGCAAGCCGTCGCTGCTGTGGTGAACGCAGCGACCAGTGCGGCGAGCGCAGCGACCAATGAGGCGAGCGCAGCGACCAGTGAGGTCCAATCGATCGCGGCGGGCGACCCCGATTCCGCCGCGGGCCCCCCGGCGGCGCTACCTAATAACACCAGCCGCATCCTGGTCGCGGACGACGAAGAGGGCGTGCGCAGCTTCCTCGTGCGCTTCCTGAGAGGCAACGGCTACGACGTCCACGAGGCCGCAGACGGCGAGCAAGCGCTCGCATCGATGATGGAGAATCGGCCCGATCTGCTGGTGCTCGACATTTACATGCCCAAGCTCAGCGGTCTCGACGTTCTCGCCCGCATGCGCGAGGCGAGTCTCGACACGCCGGTGATCGTGGTTTCGGGCTTTTCCGACGGCCCGCTGGTGGAGTCCGTCAGGGGGCACGGCGCTGTGTTGCTGGGCAAGCCGATCAGCCTGAAAGAGCTCAAGAAGCTCATCGAGGCCAAGCTGGCGCTGCTCGAGGCCGAGCGGGGGCTCAGCGCGACCGGCGTGTAGCGTTGGCGGCGCTACGCTGCCACGCAACGCGGCGCTACGACGTAATCACCTCGGTTTCGCCGCGCTCCGCGATCTGGCCGCGGATGTGCGCCATGAATTCATCGACGCGCTCCAGCAGCACCTCGATCTCGACCTTGGTCAGCACGTCGCCGAGGCTCGCCTGCAACGTCTCCTGATCGAGCGCCTGCAACCGCTGCCAGAGCTGCCGGTTGACGAACCAGTTCCCGTCCGGAGTCCAACCGTCGACGTACGTCTGGAAGGCTCGGGTGTGATCGATCATCCACAACTTACCGGTGCGCCCCATCAAGTAGTTGCCCGGGTGCCGATCGATGTTGGTGATCAGGTAATCGAAAAGGTACATGTCCTGCGTCTGCCGCAGCCAGACAGTGTAGTCAGGCGGACGCGCACCCTTCTCGCGCCGGCTGCTCTCGGGCATCGTCTGCTCGACCCACAGCTGCAGTGAACCGCGCGTTCCGCCGACGCGTCGGACCACCGCCGGCGGCACGTTGTCGTAGCCCAACATGCGGGCCAGCCGGTATGCCGCCACCTCGAACAGGCCGTAGTCGCGCAGCCGCATGTAGTACTGACCGTCGTCGAGGCGCACGCGCCTCTTGGTCAGATCGACGTTGCGGAACACGGCGTGCATACGCACGCCGTTGCGCTCCAGCAACAGCTTCTTGGGCTTGGTGACGCCGGTCGGAATCGACTCCGTCGAGACGACGTCGGCGGTGCGCAGGAAGTCGAGGACTTCCTCGTCGGAATCGAACGGCACCGGCTGCCCATCGGCGCCCAGCCACGGATGGTCATGGCCGACGTGGCCGGCGTAAACCGGCTGCGGCGAGCTCCAGGCACCATCCGCCGGCGCCTGCGCAGCGCTCGCCGGTATGGCAATGGCGAAGGCCACGATGAATGCAAACATGGCCGTAATGACTGCAAATCGTCGGGACCCCATCACTTCGACTCCATCGGAGAGCTACCTTTGAACCCCCGCCCACGGGTGCCTCTCTTGAAGAAGAGACGGTCCCGGACGCACTCAAGTTTCACATTTTCCTTGGCACAATCGTGGTTGATTGTTACGCCGGCTTCACGGTTGGCCGTACTGTTCCTTACACTCGTACCCGGCCGGTTCAAGAACCGGCCGGGCTCACTCTCTTTGATGGGTTCAGGGAGGACTCGGTTGCGAAGAAACGCAGGCGGTGGCTCACGGCGGCGACGGGTACGACTTCGAGATGTCCTCCACCCGTTGACAGGCGGCGGAACGTTGTATTGGATGCAGTATCAACAGGCCGCCGTAGTCGCTCGAGCGCCTTGGCTAACTCCGAGAACCTGAACACCGGAGGAATCATGGAAGTCGACCGCAGAGCTTTCTTGGCAACCTTGGGGGCGGGAGCCCTGGAGCTGATGTCCTCCGAAGACAAGGCCGAGGAGCTCGAGCACTACATGGAGCACGAGCTCGACGAGGCTATCGCCCTGCGCGACGGCACCGAGAAAATGCTGTATATGCCCGACGGCGAGGCTATCGCGCTGTCGGAGCTGCAGCAGGAGGGACCGCGGTCGCCACGCGGCACCGGCAGCCTGTTCATGCCGCGCGCCGGCGAGTTCGCCCCCATGTCCAAAAACCCGACACTGGTGGAGTTCTTCGAGAAGCGCTTCGCGCCCGGCAACCACGTGCTACAGAGTGCGAGCCACGCGCTGGAAACCGGGCAACCCGAGCGCACCGTCTTCGCCTGCCTGATGCACGACGTGGTGCTCAACCTGATCAAGGTCGATCACGGCTGGTGGGGCGCCCAGCTCATCGAGCCGTACGTCGAGGAGCGCATCAGCTGGGGCATCCGTTACCACGCACCGCTGCGCTTCTACCCCGATGAGACGGTCGGCTACGAATATCCCGAGATGTACAACCGCATCTTCGGCGAGGACTACGTGCCGGAGCCGTACATCAAGCAGGCCTACGAGTTCGCCAAGGATCACCTTTGGTACATGGAAGCCCGCTTGATCACGCTCAACGACACCTACGCCTTCCAGGAAGGCAAGGTCGTCTCGATCGATCCGTTCATCGACATCATCGGCCGCAACTTCAAGCAGCCGAAAGAGGGCTTGGGCTTGGACAACAGCCCCTCGTCGCACATGTGGCGGACCATCGCGAACCCGAATCGGCCGCTGTAGATAGATGAAGCGGGGTTTGGCGGCGGGTTGATCGCCGCCGCTCCCGCCGGCTGGGCCGCTAAGCGGTTTCGCTACCCTCCAGAAACCGATCGACGCGATCCCACTGGGCGATCGTAGCGTTGTAGCCGAGCTCGAGCAGCCGCTCGATGTACGGCCTCTCGAACAACAAATAGCTGAGAAAATCGGGGCTCTTCAGCCGGTGCGTGCCGAGCCCGCGGAGCAGGATGCGCAGCGGCCGCGGCAGGTATTTGCCAAGCTCGGCCGCCAGCCTTCCAAGGTCGCGAGAAGGCTGCAGCACCAGCAAACCGATTCTCCGCAGCCCGGTGGCGGCGACCCTCTCCGGCGGCAACATGGCGATCAGCTCGTTGATCCTCTCGAGGCGCTCGCTGTCGACGGCCAGCGAATCGAGAAAGACAGAGTTCATCAGCCCACCCAGCACCTGCGCCGGCGGCGGGTAACCGGACACCAAGCGTTCGGCGGCCTCAGCGGCATCGCGCGGATAGCGCACCGAGATGGCCAGTAGCCGGCTGGCCCCGAGATGAATCGCCGGGGCGAGTGGCGCGCTGTGCCGCAGGCTGCCGTCGCCGTAGTAATCGTCCCCGACCCGGATGGCGGGAAAAACCAGCGGCAGCGCCGAAGAGGCCATGACATGGTCAACCGTGATGCCCGCGTGGGCGGCGCGGCGACCGGCGCGCTGCCACGCCTCGATTCCCTGCACGCAGTCGATGAACGTGATCGTTCGTCCGGTGCTGTAGCTCGTCGTCGACAACGCCAGCGCCCGCAGCCGGCCGGCCTCGATGTTGGCGGCGATGCCGTCGATGTCGACCATTTTCCCGAGGTACTCGCGCAGCGGATCGGTGTCGAGCAAGCCGCGAACGTCGAACCCGGGCGTCGATCCCCCCGTGGCGAGCATCCACATCCAACGCGCCGCGCTGCCGGTGAGCGAGAGGAAGCCGCTGCGAAATACGTGCTCTACGGTGAGGTCGAGCCAAGCCGCCTTGATCTTGTCGACGGCCGTGGTCAGCGATTCACGGCTGCCGGCAAGACAGGCGGCGTTGATTGCCTCCGCCGATACGCCGGTCAGCACCGGAAAGCGGAAATCGGGACCGACGCGCTCCGCGATCGCGGCCAGCGCACCTACCTGATACGCGCCGCGCGCTCCGCCACCCGAGAGCACCAGTGCGCTAACGTCGGTATCGGAATTCGCCGCGCTCATACATCCCAGTGTACGTCAGCGCCGGTTGCCGCCGCACTCGACACGGCATCCGCCATCATGATCGCCGATCTCCAGTGCTGAAAAACTGCATTTTCCCCTTGGCACCACGTTTGAAAATGCTATTTTTTCAGCATCTTCTCGTGCCGCTCCCAGGTACGAACGCGGCAGTCGATGGCCAAACCGTCACCGGAACACCTCAGCCGACGCGAGCGGCAATTCATGGACATCCTGTACGAGCACGGCAGCTCGACGGCCGCCGAGGTGCTCGACTGGCTGGCCGATCCACCTAGCTATTCCGCCGTCCGTGCCGCGTTGCGCGTGCTCGTCGAGAAGGGGCACGTCACGCATAGGCGTGAGGGGCACCACTACGTGTTCCGTCCCGTGGTACCGCGCGCCCGGGCCCGCAAGACGGCGACCCGTCGGCTGCTCAAGACGTTTCTCGACGGTTCGACAGAACAGGCCGTTGCAGCACTCATCGAGGACGCCGAAGGCTTCGATCGCCAGGAGCTCGACAAGCTCGCCGAGCTGATCGACAAGGCGCGAAAGGATCGTCGGTGATGTTGCTCGCCCTCGACCTGGCCGTAAAGGGAGGCTTGCTCCTGGCGGCGGCGCTGGGCCGCCAGCGGGTTTCACGGGGGGCGCCGCCTCGTCAATTCTTGCGAACTCTGCGCAACGCTGTGCAACGCTGCGACGACCACCGTGCGAAAAGCGTCCGGCTTCTTGACTTCGGTTCCTCAACGTCGTGTTATCTGCCCGACATCGATTTTTCACACTCAGGGGACCTGCCATGAATCGCTCCCGACTTCTGCTCATCGCCATTCCCCTGCTGATCCTTTCCGTCGCGATCAGCGTCTCCGCACAGCAACGCTTACGCCAGGACGAACCGACCTTCGGCCGCGACGACCTTCGCGAGGCGATCGCCGTGCAGGAGCAGTACACACCCGGCTTGATGCTTCTGAACTCGCGCGTCGTCGGAACCGCCGTCGCCGCCGATGCCACGGGCCGGGGCATCGTGCTCGTTTACTTGAGCTCCGCCGTGGTGCCCGGCATTCCCCCGCGGCTCGACGGGGTCACTGTCAGGGTCGAGGCCATCGGTGAGCTGGTAGCGCTGAAGGGACCGCCGGGCGGCGGAGGCCCGCCGGGTGGCGGCGGAGGCGGAGGCGGAGACGGCGGCGGCAACGTGGATCCGACGGCGAAATTCGATCGGCCGGTCCCGATCGGCGTTTCGACCGGCCATCCGGATATCACCGCCGGAACGATCGGGGCGCGCGTCATCGACGTCTACGGCACCGTCTACGCGTTGAGCAACAACCACGTCTACGCCGACGAGAACCTGGCCAAGATCGGCGACCCCGTGATGCAGCCGGGGACTTTCGACGGCGGGTCGAGCCCGGCCGACAATATCGGAACGCTCTTCGACTTCGAGCGAATCGTCTTCTGCCCAGCCGACCCACTCTGCCCCTACAACAACGTCATCGACGCGGCGATCGCGCTGTCGTCAACAGTTGATCTGGGCAACGCAACGCCCTCGGACGGCTACGGCACGCCGAGTAGCAAGAGGGCTGCTGCGTCTTTCAACTTGCGCGTCAAGAAGTACGGGCGTACGACCGGCGAAACGAAGGGGCGCATCTCGGGCATCAACGCCACGGTCAACGTTGGCTACAGCACCGGCGTCGCCCGATTCGTGGGCCAGATCGTCGGCGGCGGTGGTGGCTTCAGCGCCGGCGGCGACTCCGGATCGCTCGTCGGCGTTCAGAAGAACGGCGACGAGGGCAAGGCCGTCGGCCTGCTCTACGCCGGAAGCTCGAACGCGACGATCCTCAACCCGATCAACGCCGTGCTAGGCCGCTTCGTGGTCACCATCGACGGCTCGTAGAACAAGGGCGAATCCCAGCAGGATGCCGATCGGGCCAGGGAACGACGAGATTTCTCCTCCGACCCTCGTGCTTCGGGGTGGCGTCGCAGCTCTTGTGGCGGGTTTGATCGTCGCCGGTGGCTGCGGGGCGGGGCAGCCCTCAAATAGCGGCGACGCGACCCGGGACAGCGCACCGGAACAGACGCCCGCGACGGAGACCGCGCAGGAAGGCGCCGATGTGCAAGTGAGCATCGAAGAGGCTCAGACCGAGCTCGCCGAGGAGCTCATGGAGGACCCCGCCGTCACGATCGTTGCCATCGGCGAGTGCGACGGCGAACCCTGCATCCGGGTTTGGGTCACCGAGAGGAGCGACGCTCTCGACGCGAAGATCCCGTCGGAGTTCAAGGGCTACACGGTCGAGACGAACGTCTCCGGCGAGGTTCTCGTAAGCGCCAGGATAGTTGATCCGGGCGCCGGAATCGGCTACCAGCTCACGCCCACGTCGCGAAAATATTCGTGCAGGTCCCTGCGGGCGCGGAGGTTGATGCGCTCCGACCAGAGGTCCACCGGGTTGAGATCATCGGTGAGAATCGGGGCGCCGGCGCGCTCGGGAATGAAGCGGTTCTGCCAGGCAAAGGTACGGTAGGCTTCGAGGCGGTCAGCCTCGGCCGGTGCCGAGGGAGCGTCGAGGCGCCGGTTCGACGCGAAGATCACGACGTTCCCCAATCCGCTCGGGTCGTCGTGCGCCGGTAGCGCCAGCACCCAGAGAAAGTGGGCGGTCAGCGACACCGAGACCGAGCGAACCAGGACGTCGCTCCAACCCTCGCTTTCCAGGTTCATCACGAAGATACCGTCGTCGGCCAGCCTCGACTCGATCAGACCGAACGATTCCCGCGTGATGAGGTGGAACGGAATCGAGCTGCTGCCAAAGGCGTCCATTACGACGACGTCGTAGGTCCGGTCGTCGCGAATCAAGAACTGGCGGCCGTCCATCTCGTGGATCGTCCCCTCCTCCGGTCGGAGGCCGAAGTATTCGCGCGCCAGCTCGACAACCACCGGATCCATCTCGACCGCCGTGGCGTTCCACCCCTCCGCCGCGAAGTTCTTGACGACCATCCCGCCGCCCAGGCCGATCAGCAGCATCGTTCCGGGCTCGACAAAAAAACGTCGTGCCAGGTCGACGAGAGCCACGTACGGGTACGCAGTCTCCCAGCTCCCCGGCTCGACGATCGTGTGGACACCGCCGTCGATCAGGAGGTGGCGCCCCTGGGCGGTGTCGAGAACCCGGAGCTCGGCGTACGGGCTCTGCCGCACGGCGCGCAATCCGACAGCGGGATCGGCTCCTTCCGTCGATAGCAACCAGGCGAACCCGCCGGTGGCGAGGAGCATCACCACCGCGGTAACCGCGTCGCCCGATTCGCCCCTGCCACGCCGTACCTCGAGAAATATCCCGACGGCGGACACGGCGACGAGGCTTGCGCCCACCGAATAGGTCAAACGGCCGACCCCGATGTTCGGGATAAGGACGAACCCGGTGACAAGCGCGGCTACCACACCACCTACGGTCGATACGGCGTAGAGGTCGCCCGCCGTCCGGCCGACAACGTCGATGCTCCGCGCCCGCAGCTTGATGGCGTACGGGCTCACCATGCCGAGTAGCGTCAACGGTGTGAAAAACAGCGCGAACGCTGCAACGAGCACCGCGAACCGCAGCCCGAAGGGCTCAGCGATGAACAACACGGGACGGCGGATCCAGGGGATGAGAAGGGTCCAGAGACCGGCCGAGGCTACCAGATAGTAGAGCCGAATCGGGAGCGCACCCCGATCGGCCCACCGTCCCCCGAGAGCGTAGCCTACGCTCAGAGCCAGCAGCGTTACGGTGATCAGAGCCGACCACAAAAAGAGGCTGGCACCGTAAAAGGGGCCAAGAATCCTCGTTCCGAGGATCTCGAGGGCGAGCACCGTGGCGCCCGAGATGAAGACCACGACGTAAAGACTCAAGGTGACGACATCGTACAACGTCCTTTGCTATCCTTCCTCGGCACCCGCAGCCGCCGAGATACCCCCTGTCACAAAAGATACCGTCTTTACGTCCCGACGCCTGGCGTTCGGAGAAATTCAAGGAGCACAACGTGAACGGAATCGTGCAAATCCCCGAACCTGCCAACGAGCCGATCCGCGACTACGCGCCGGGTTCCCCGGAGCGCACCAGCCTCAAGAAGCGGCTCGACGAAATGCTCGGCGAAGAGGTGGACATCCCGGCAGTCATCGGCGGCAAGGAGGCTCGCAGCGGTAACACACTCGACGTGTTGTGCCCGCACGACCACGGCCACAAGCTCGGCGTTTGCCACCAGGTAACGGAGTCCGACGTCGCCGACGCCGCGAAAGCCGCCCGCGCCGCCTGGCACGAGTGGTCCGAGATGCCGTGGGAATCGCGCGCTGCGGTGTTCCTGAAGGCCGCCGAGCTGTTGGCGGGGCCCTGGCGCGACACCATCAACGCCTCCACTATGCTCGGCCAGTCGAAAACCGCCTACCAGGCGGAAATCGACGCGGCCGCCGAGATGTGCGACTTCTGGCGCTTCAACGCATATTTCATGCAAGAGATCTACGCGAGGCAGCCACGCTCCGACAAGGGTATCTGGGACTACGCAGAATACCGGCCCCTCGAGGGTTTCGTGTTCGCGGTGACGCCGTTCAACTTCACGTCGATCGGCGGCAACCTTCCGGCGGCGCCGGCGCAAATGGGCTGTGTTTCCCTGTGGAAGCCGTCGTCCACGTCACTGCTGTCGAACTACTACACCTTCAAGCTGCTCGAAGAAGCCGGTTTGCCGCCCGGCGTGATCAACTTCGTACCGGGCAAGGGCCGCTCGGTGGGCGATCCGGTGTTCGCCAGCGAGGACTTCGCCGGTATCCACTTCACCGGATCAACGGCGACGTTCCAGGCCATGTGGCGAACGATGGCCGAGAACTTGCCGACCTACGGCAGCTACCCGCGCATCGTCGGCGAAACCGGCGGCAAGGACTTCATCTTCGTGCACGCCTCGGCCGATGCCCACGCCGTGGCGACCGCGATAACCCGCAGCGCCTTCGAATACCAGGGCCAGAAGTGCTCGGCCGCATCGCGCGCCTACATCCCCGAGTCGCTGTGGCCGGCCGTCGAGGAGAAGGTCAAAGAACAACTCGCCGAGATCAAGATGGGCTCGCCTCTCGATTTCACCAACTTCGTGTGCGCGGTCATCGACAAGGGGGCCTTCGATGACATCAGTGGTTACATCGACGAGGCCAAGAACGACGGCAACTACGAGATCATCGCCGGCGGCGGCTACGACGACTCAGTCGGCTATTTCATCGAGCCGACGCTGGTTACCAGCCAGGATCCGAAGTCGCGCCTGATGCGCGAGGAGATCTTCGGTCCGGTGATGACCGTGTTCGTGTACAAGGACAGCGATCTCGATGCCACGCTGGAGCTTTGCGACACGGGCAGCGACTACGCCCTGACCGGCGCCATCTTCGCCCACGACCGGCGCGACATCGTCAAGATGGCGGACGCCCTGAAGCACTCGGCGGGCAATTTCTACATCAACGACAAGCCCACCGGCGCCGTGGTCGGCCAGCAGCCGTTCGGCGGCGGCCGCGCCTCCGGTACCAACGACAAAGCCGGATCGACGCTGAATCTCCTACGCTGGGTGTCCCAACGAACCGTCAAAGAAAACTTCAACCCACCGACCGACTACACCTATCCCTTCATGGGTGAAGAGTAGACAGAGAAGGCCACCGCAGCCTCGATGCCGCGCCCGCGCCGGTTCTAGCGCCGGGTTTCCTCCGGCAGCAACGTCACCTGCACGTAGTTGCCGGTATCGAAGTAGGCGTTGGCCGCCGCCAGCACCGACTCCACGGTGATGGCCCCGAGCGTCTCGGGGTAGTCGAGGATGTCGGACGGGTCGACGTCGTCGCGGAACGTGCCCACCAGGCGGCCGAGCCAGAAGCTGTTCTGGGTGCTGGCCGTCTCGAAAGAGCGCCGTAGCTGCTCCTTGACGGTGTCGATTTCTTGCTGCGTCGCGCCCGACTCCTTGAGGTTCTCGATCTCGGCGAACACGAACGCCACGAGCTCTTCGACGCGCTCCGGATCGGAGCCGAAATCGACCGCCACCGTGTACTCCGGATGCGGGATGCGGTTGGCCGACTCCCTTACTCGAACACCGTAGGTGCCGCCGAGGTCCTCGCGCAGCACGTTGCGCAGCCGCACCTCGAGAACCGACGCCATCGCCGCCATCGCCCGGCTGCGGGCGATCCGGGCTTGGCGATCCTCTTCCGCGGTGCGATCGGTCGAGTCGTCGATGGTGCCGGAAAACACGATCGTGGTGAGGCTCTTGGGCTCGATGCCCTTGTGCACGGTTTTCTTGATGACGCCGGTGGGATAGGTAACGCCCTCGTCGATCCAGGTTTCCTCGCGATCCGTCGACGGCAACCCGCCGAGGTAGCGGGCTACCAACGGCTTCATGGTCGCCAGATCGAACTTGCCGACGAACACGAAGGTGAAATCGCTCGCATCGGCGAAACGGTCGAGATAGAAGTCGTACGACTTCTGCAGGTCCATCTCGTCGATCAGATCGGCGCTCATCGGGCGCCGGCGAAAGTGATCCTGCGACAGGGTGCGTCGTACCTCTTCCTGGAACACTTCCTCCGGCGTGGCGTTGTCGTTGGCCATCCTGGCGCGCATCTGTTCGGTGATCAGCTCGAACGTACCCGGATCGGCGCGGGGGTAGTTGAACTTCAGGAACATGAGCTGAAACATCGTCTTGAGATCGCGTGGCGACGCGACCCCGCTGAAGCCCTCTGCGAGCTGGTTGATGTACGGATTCACGTTGACCACCTTGTCGGCCAACATGTTGGTGATCTGCCGCGGGCTGAATGTGCCGAAGCCGCTCGCCGAGATCATCGGCACCGCGCTCATGGCGGCGACGTGGTCGGCGTCGCTGGCCAGCGACGTACCGCCGGGGCTGAAGGCGCGGAACAGCACCTGGTCCTGACGATAATCCGTCGGCTTGAGGACCACGCGTACGCCGTTCGAGAGCGTCCACACGGTGACGTCGACATCGGGAAACTCCGCGGTATCGACGATCGATCCGCCGTCCGGCGTGATCGCCAGCAAGGGCGCGTTGGTGGTGGTGTCGATGTACGCCATCTGGGGTCGGCCACCGGCGCGCTTGAGGGCCGCCAGCAGCTCCGCCTCGCTCGGCAACACCAAGCCGAGCTTGTCGGGCGCGGTGACCAGGACGACGCGGTTGCGCGGCGACACCCAGTCGGCGCCGACGGAGTTGACCTCGTCGAGCGTGATCTCGGGCATGAACCGCTGGTACAGCGCCCACTCGTAGTCGATACCGGGTATTGACTCGTTCTCCAGGAAGCCGCGCTGGAACTCCTCGACGAATATCTCCGACGGCTGCGTCGCCTTCTCGGTGTAGATGCGCTCGAAGCCGCGCAGCTGCGTGCTCTTTTCACGGTTCAACTCGGTGGCGGTAAAGCCCTGCTGCGCGATGCGGGCGTTCTCCGCGAACACCGCCTCCAGCCCGCGTTCCAATCCGCCGTCGGCAACCGCAGCGCCGAGCACGTAGACCTCGCGCGTCGGCACGAAGATGCCCTGCGACGCTTGGGCCCCCAGGAACGGCGGCTCCGGCTGCTGGGCCAGCTCACGCAGGCGCCGGTTGAGCATGCTGCTGTAGAGATTCTCGGTGATTGTCTGCTTGTACGATCCGTGCGTGCCCTGACCTCGAATCGGCAGCTTGTGGTACACGGAAACGATCGAAACCTGGGCCTCGGGGTCGGTTGCCATGCCGAAGCGGGTGTCGTCGTGTTCCGGAATGTCGAACGTCAGGCGCGGCCGCTCAGTTTCCGGGTTTATGAGGCCCGCAAAACCCTCGCGAATGCGCCGTTGCATGTCTTCTTTGTCGAAATCACCGACCGCGATGATGGCCATCAGGTCGGGACGGTACCAATCGGCGTAGAAGCGCCGCACCGCGTCGTGCGAGAAGCCCTCCAGACTCGCGAGCGTGCCGATCGGCAGGCGTTCGGCGTAGCGTGAGCCGCCGAACAGGATCGGAAACTGCTGGTCGCGAAGCCGCGCGCTGGCGCCCAAACCGAGGCGCCATTCCTCCACCACGACGCCGCGCTCCTTGTCGATTTCCTCGCCCTCGAACGTCAGCCCGCGGGCCCAGTCTTCGAGAATCTCGAAGGCAGTGTCGACGATCACCTCCCGGTCAGTCGGGATGTGCAGCATGTAGACCGTTTCGTCGAAGCTCGTGTAGGCGTTGATGTGGGCGCCGAACTGCATGCCGAAAGACTCGAGCGACTCGATGAGCTGCTGCTTGGCGTAGCGCTCCGTGCCGTTGAACGCCATGTGCTCGACGAAGTGGGCCAGCCCGAGCTGATCGTCGTCTTCCATGAGCGATCCGGTGCGAACCACGAGCCGCAGGTCGGCGCGCCCCGCCGGGTAGGGGTTCTCGCGAAGGAAGTAGCGCAGACCGTTGTCGAGCTGGCCGATGATGATCGACGGGTCGACCGGCATGACGTCGCCGAGCGGTGCCGTGGCGGCATTTGCCGGGACGGCTGGAGTCGACCAGGCACCCTCGGGCGGCGGCGGGATTTCCCCGGTTTGAGCGAGTACCGGCGCGGCCAGCGGAAAGGTCAGCGCGAAGGTCAGTGCCACCGCAAACGCAAACCTGTTCGGACCAGAATTCATCATACGAGCCAATCGGATGGGGGGAGAACGGTCGGGCAGATCAATCTCAACTATAACAGCGACGCGGACGTCGAACACATCCGGAATGGCCCTCAACGGGCTAGAAAGTCACCCCCAGCGGCTTGCGCAGCGCGAAGGCCAGCAGGATCGTGATGATAACGAACGGGATGAGCCAGTGTGTGTGCCAGCCCAGGAAATTCACCGTCGCGTCGGGGTAGCTGATCCCGATGTACTCGACCGGGGCGCCATCCGGAATCGGCCGCTCCGCCGGAAAGAAGATCTGGTCGAAAAAGGTCGATACGCGAAACGGTGAGCGAACAACCGTCCGGTCGCTGGCCACCAGAGTTTTTGTGTAGGTCTCGCCGCCGACGACGACCGCGAGCTCGTAGTCGCCGGGCTCCTCAGGCACCACCCGCCACGCCGCCTCGTGGAGCGCCGGAATCCACACACGCGGGCTGTCAAGACGCACGCCGTCAGGCACCTCGAGGGCAACGTCGCTGCCCTGCCCCGCGGCCAACACCACTTTCACGATCGCCGGCTCGTCGACCTCGAGGCCCTCGTAACCGTAGTTGAACTGCAACTGCGCCACCACCAGCACGAACGGGATAATCATCCAGAACACCGGCACCAGGGACAAGCGGATGTACGACACGTTGAAACGCATGATGTCACGCTGCGCCGCAAAAATGGCGCGCATGTCGTCGTTGAACAGGCGTATCTCGAAGATCCCCGCATGGATCTTGCGCTTTACCTCGGCGAGACGATCCTGATCGGACGTCCACTTGTACGCATAAAGCGCGCCGACGCCGGAAATCAATGCGAACACCGTCAAGCCTATGATCGGCGGCATGCCGCGAAACGGTAGCAACATGCCGTTCATGATAGTGCCCACAATGCTGTTGATGATCCACATGACGTTGTTGCCCGTTGGCGCTACGGGTCGCCCCGCGAGCCCCGGGACGATCGCCGCGCTGCGCACGCTCAGGAGATGTAGCCCAGCCCCTGTAGCTTTTTCTTGATCTCTTCTTCGCTGTCGGCCTCTTCGAGCACCGCCAGCTCCTTTTCGAGCGCGTGGGTGATGAACTCCTCGACGCTGGAATAGCCGGCGATGTCGGCGAACTTCTTCACCCGCGCCAGCAGGTCCTTGTCGAGACTGACCTTCGAGCCTCCGAACATGTTTCTGATGCCCCTGTGCGCTTGTTTACGCGTATAACGACGCCCGGGTGCGCTATCGCTCCTCGTTCGTGGGTGGTGGCGGGAAATTCTCGATGCCGAATTCGGCGAGCAGCGCCGCGGCCAGGTTGTTCAAAGCGGTCACTTCCCTGCTCAGCGGTCGATTCGTCAGCAGCACCCCGGGTACGGCCTCGTGGTCCATGAGGTGATCGCCGCTCCAGGCGTCGGTGTTGTCCCAAATGACCTCTTCGGAAAACTCGCCGAGCGCCGACTCATGTGCCAGCGCTGTTCCCTTGGCGAAACCGACCTGGATGTCGGGCCCGATATCCAGATAGCCGCCGTCCGCGTATTCCTGCTCCCTGATGTACACCTTGGTGATCGCCGGCTCGCCGGTGTCCGGATCGCGGTACGCAAGCAGCCTGTCACGAAGCTCTTCGAGCAGGTTGTCGCGATCCGACGGCACCACGGTGCCGAAGCGCTCGCGGCCTCGCAGATTTATGTACAAACCGTTCAATCCGATTGCATACGCCTGCGTGCGTGACCAGTTGACGTTGCCGAACAGCGGAATGCCGACGACGCGGCGCCGATCGTTGAGCCGGATGTAGCCCTCTTGCAACAACCAGGTGTTGAGATTCATCTGCCGGCGCCACGAGGTGAATCCATGGTCCGACATGACCACCAGAGTGGTGTCGGGCGGCATGCGCTCGAGCGTCGCGCCGACGAGCTCGTCGACCTCGAGGTAGCGATCGATGATGGCGTCGGCAAAGGGCACGTCGGCCACCGGATCGTGGGCCGGGTGCTCCGGATCCATCGTCCGCCACATCATGTGCGACACCTGGTCGAGGTTGCCGAAGTAATAGAACAGCAAGCCGCCCTCGAAGTTGTCAAGCACGTAGTCGAACTGCTCGCGGATCTCGCGGTGGGCGATCGCGGCCTGCGCCATGAAGGCGGCGTTGTCAAACACGCCGTCGGTAAGCGCGATTTGGTCTTCCGGCATGCCCTGGGTGTAAAAGCGCCCGGTCGCCGCGGCGAGCTCGGTGGCGTAGCCGGCCGGCGTGGTGACCGGCATGGCCGGTGCCGCCGGATCGAGGTTGAGCGGCGACACGTAGAGCTCGAACTCAGGGCGCACCGACATCAAGTGGAACCGCGCCATCGCCCCGATCGACTGCACGTAGGGGATCACGTCGAACTGCACCTCGATCCAGTCGCTCCATTCGCCGACCTCGAGAATTACCTCGAAGGAGCCGACGACGATCTTGGCGACGGGATTCTCGGGATCGACGTACACCGAAAACGGCGCCTTCAGATCTTCGGGCTCGACGAACACCGGGCTCGGCGGACCGGTGAGCTCCGCTTCGACGACACCGTCTTGCACGGCGATCCGCATCACCAGCGCCCCGGCGTCGGTGATGCGCTCCGGCTGTGTGGTGTAGAAGGAGTACTCGCCCGTCGTGCCCCGGATGTCGGGCGTCCCCATGCCCGACAGCTCTCGCGATGCCGTGCCTGACGGCGGGAAGTTGGCTGGCATGCGCATGATCGTGGTCGGCACGTCGTTGGCCTCGAGCACGTCCCAGAACGGCGTGCCACCGCGCAGCGACTCCATGCCGCCGCCGGAAATCGGGATGGCGTACTTGCCGAAGGTCAGCGTGCGGCCGCCCTCTACAGGGGCCGAATCCGAAGCGTAGGGAATCAGGGTCTCGGGATCGCGGTGCAGGAAGTCGAAGATGCCGTGGCCGCCGGCGTCGAGCCCGGTCATGAAGTCCGACCAGGCCACCGGGCTTTGCGGCGGCACCGAGGTCTCCAGGGGCTGAAAGCCGCCGGAATCAGCAAGCCGCCGCAGGTTGGGCAAACGTCCCTCGTCCATGAGCTGCCGGGTCAGGCCGTAGTCCATACCGTCGATGCCGAGCACGATCATGCTCTGCTCGTGCTGCGGCGGCGCGCCGTCGCCGCAGCCGACGGCTGCAAGCACCGCGAGGAGCAGAACAACGACCTTGGGGGTCTGGATGCCGGAGCAGGCACGGAGCGAGCGCCGCCACCGCATATCGTCAGGCAGCCGCATGCTCACCCTCACGCTCGGCTGCTGAATTCTCGGGTGCACTTGCCGCCTCATCGTCCTTGAACAGAACCTTGCCGTCCATGAACGCCGGCGGCTCGATGCCGAATTGCTGCAGCACCGTCGGCGCGATATCGATGAGCGCCGGGTCGCCGACGTCGATCTCGCGGTTGCAAAACACCACGCCGGGCACGATGCGCGGGTCGATGCAGTGGTCGCCGCTCCACGCCTTGACGTTGTCCTCGAACACGTTGCCGGCCACCACGCCGGTGGCCATGTCCCAGGAACAGCGGTAACCGGCGTTGTAGCCGACGAGCAGGTCAGGAGCGTTTTCCAGATACGGCCCCGCGTAGAGCTTCGCCGTATCGAACAGCTCGCGAATGCCAACCTCGTCGCATTCCTCGTCGCGCATGCCGCTGATCTTGCCGATCAGATCGGTCTTGAGCGCTTGCGCCTCTTCGCCCGGCTTGACGATGCCGTGCTCCTCGCGTCCTTCGACGTTCAGGAACATGCCGGTCAAGCCGAGCGCGTAGGCCTTGGTCTTGCTCCAATCCACACCGCGTAGCCACTCGGCACTGCCGTCGACACCCTCTTCGAGATACAAGTAGCCGTTCTCATGCAGCCAGGTGTTGAGATTGACCCCGCGGCGAAACGAATTGAAGCCGTGGTCCGAGCACACGATCAACAGATCGCCGTCGCCCATCTCGTCCATCACCCGGCCGACCAGGCCGTCGTTGTGGACGTAGAGCTGCTCGATGGCGTCCTTGTGCTCGGGCTCGCCGGCGGTGCCGCCGTTCGCCGTGGCACGCGCCTCAGCCGTCGCGGCCGCCGCCGGGTGGTCGTCGTCGAGGTAGCGCCAGAACATGTGCTGGATACGGTCGGTGGCGTCGAACACGCACACCAGGGCGCCCTTGCGCAGCTTGGCCAGCGAGGCGAAGAACATGTCCTCGCGTTCTTTGTTGATGTCGTAAGTCATCTGCAGGAAGGCACCGTCGTCGATGACGCCTTCGTTCAGCGCCCAGGTGTCCTCGGCCAGGCCCAGCGTCGAGTACTTGCCGATCTTCTTGGCCAGGTAGGTGGCGTAATAGCCGGGGTTGGACACCGGCATGATCGGCTTTTCGGGGTCGAAGCTGATCGGCGTGATGTAAAGCCCGAAATGCTCGTCCATTTCGGTAACCAGTAGGCGCGCGATGCCACGGATCTTCATGCCCGGCGCCGCCTTGAAGGCCAGGTCTACCCAACCGGTGAGCTCGCCGGGCACGAGTACGTGGGTATCGCCGCCGAGCTTCACGTGAGCACGGTTGTTGTCCCGATCAACGTCGATCGTGAGGGGGATCTCCATTTTCGGGCCGCCCTCGAGCATGTCGTTCTCGGGACCTTCGAGAACGGTCTCGAAACGGTCAGGGCATTTGCCGTTGCCGGCCGCTGAGCCAGCCTGGTCGGCACCCGGCACGTTCTCTGCCCCACTTCCCCTTCCCTTCAAACCATCGCCGTTCGAAGAAACCAGCCTCACCCGGATGCCGCCTTCCTTGATCGCGTCTCCGCCTTCACGGGTGGTGAAGAACATGAACGTTCCCTGCGTGCCGAGCAGGTCGGGCACGCACATGGCGGACAGCTGGGCGCCGCGGAACTTCTCCGGGGGAAAGGTAATCGGCACGCGCAGGACGGTGCTCCAGATGTTGTGCTCGCCGAGAATCTTCCAGAACGGCTTGGATTTGCGCATCAAGCGCAGCTCGGGCTTGCCGATGGGAAAGCGGTACTTGCCGATCTTGACGTGCCTGTCGACAGTACCGATGCGCGTCGACGACAGGACCGGCAAGTAGGTGCGACGGTCGCGGTCGAGGAAATCATAGATGTTGTGGCGCGCCGGGTGGCTCCCGGTCGAGAACGACGACCAGGCGACTGGCGACACCGACGGGAAGGTTGTTCTCAGAGGGTGATAGCAGCCCTGCTCCGCCAGCTTCTTGAAGTTCGGCAACTTGCCCTCCGCCATGAAGCGATCGGTGAGCTTGGGATCCTGGCCGTCGAGGCCCACCACGACAAAGCGCTTGATCTTGGGCTTCGCCATGCCGCGGTACTTGAAGGCGCGGAACGCCATGCGAAACGGCCAGATCAGCAGCGACAAGAACGACATCAGGATCGTCGTCGCAACGACGAACAGCGACGATGCGAAGGCGATTCCGGCGCCCGGGCCGACGTAGGCTTCGGCCGTCGACGGGGCAGCGAGGATGAAGAGCCCGAGAGGCACACCAAGGGCGATCAGACGGCGAAAATGCATCCCCGAATGGTATCGACTTTGGTGAGAAAGTCTAATCCGTTCAGACCGCAAGGGGACGCGCGGCGCGGCTGTGGGGATCGGCAAACGTCGCCGTCTCGAAGTAGGCCTCGTGGAGCCGCCGCACGGTGGCAGCGACGCACCGGCAAGGCACCGAGATCGGCAAAGACGACGACGAGTCCGTCTCGACGAGCTCGAACGGCATACCCTCGAGGAACGCCGCCATGCGCTCGGCCTCCCCGGCGGCGGCGATTCCCTCCCCGACCGGACACACGATGGTGCGCTCACCGGCGACGTCCTCCCGCACAGCGATGGCCTTGACGCCGGGTCCGGCGGCCGCGGCTGAAATCAAGGTGCCGGGCGCGTCGGGCTCTTTCGAGTACCGGATCTGTATGGGGATGTCGGCCTCTCGAGCCGGCGCGACGGTGTCGGGATGCAACACCTTCGCCCCATGCGCGGCGAGCTGCTGTGCCTCCTCGAATGACAACTTCGGGACGACGGATACATGCGCGACGGCAGGGTGCCCTGTCGTCAGCATGCCCGGCACGTCGGTCCAAATCTGAATCGCGTCAGCGCCGAGGGACGCTCCCAAGAGCGTCGCTGAGTAGTCGGAAGCCTCGAAGCCCATCGTCGTCGGCACGCCGTCGATGGTGGCGCCGATGAAGCCCTCGGTTACGGGGATACTGCCGACGTCCAGCAGAGATCCGATCAATCCGGCGGCACGGCGGCGCAACTCCTCCCGATCGGGGCGCGCCTGCCGAAAGCGATCGTCGGTGATCATGACGGTGGCGGCATCGACCTTCACGGCGTCGAGCCCCGCCTGCCGGGCCGCGGCAACGAACAGGAGCGTCGAGAGTCGCTCGCCGAACGAGATGACAGCGTCTTGCATCTGCGGCGTATATTCGCCGTTCGCCACGATACTGTCGACGGTTCCGGCCAGCTCGCCGATGTAGCGGCCGAGCTGCTCGCCGATCGATCCGCCGGCTTCGGAGCCGAATTGCAGGTCGTCGAGAATCTCCCGGTGCTCGGTTTCGATCTCGCGCAAAGCGGCCCGTCCCGCCGCCGCGCCGCGCGCCAGCGCCGTGCTGCCGAGCTGCAACAGCGCCCGCGTCACACTACCCACCGCCGACACCACGACGAGTGGCAAACGCCGTCGATGGCGCTCGACGATCCTGACGGCACGCGTGATGCAAGCCGCATTCTGGAGCGAAGTTCCGCCGAACTTCATGACAATCACCGCTCACCTCCCTCGCCAACGCATCGCGTCCCCCTCTATCAATTTAACCAACTGGCACGGGCAGCACCCGGATTGCGTGCTAGCTTGGCTCGCTAGGGTGGGTGGGAACCGAATGGAATAATCGGCCACAATGGGGCCGAGGCTGCACGAGCTCAACGATGTCCGCGAAGAACGCGACCAAGAAGAGGGGCACGCGCAAGAGGCCTTCGAAGGCAGCGAAGAAGAAGAAGGCGCGCAAGACCGCCAAGAAGGCCACAAAGAAGAGGGCCGTTCGCAAGCCTGCAACGAAGACCCGCCCACCGGCCAGCAAGCGGCCGTCCCTCGAAGGCGCCGTCCTCAAGACACGCGCCGAGTGCCGCGTCGAGGAGCGGCACGATATTCCGGGAGTGCTGGCGGTTCAGGTCGAGCTGATGGGATATGGGCGCGACGCGGGTGAGTCCGGCATTGGTCCTTCGCCCGATCCGAGCCACCGCTTCCAAACCACCGGAACGACGATAAACCTCAGTGCCGGCGGCATGCTGGCTTGCGTCGCAGAAAAAATCACCGACGGCAGCCATTGTCTGGTGCGTTTTGTCGACCCGCACGGCTGCATCAAGCCGGAGTTGCGCTGGGGCATGGTGATCCGCTGCATCGAAGTCGAATCCGAATACGAGGTCGCTGTCAGTTTCGACGTACCGCTGGAAGTTCTCGATGTCGAGGGCCTGCGCGCCACCTGAAGTCAGCCGATCGCAAACGCCCCATAACCCACGACCTCGTCGCGCGTGCCGGCCGTATCTCCGGAGTTGCGCAGGTCGAGGACCGAAACCCCGGCGCCGCGCCCCTGCGCGGCGCGCAACAGGCCCTGGATCGCCAGACGCCCGCAGGCGCTCTGCGGTCCCAGATCGGCGCCGCGCTGCTCCTCGATCGCTGTCGCCGTTTCGGCGTCGAGGCGGTGCGCCGCTTCGTAGTCGAGAAAGTGCGAAAGGTCGGAGCTGATCACGATCAACGTCTCGGCCCCGCCCCACACGAGCTCCAACGCCGCGGCGACTTCCTCCGGCGAAGCTTGGCCAGTAACCAGTGGAACGACCACGAAGTCACCCAATGCCTGCTGTAGGAACGGGATTTCGACCTCGATGCAATGCTCGCGGCCGTGCGGCTCCTCGGCCGTGACGATGGACTCTAGCGCCGACAAGGCACGCCGCGCCGCGGCTTCGACAGCGACCTCGCCGAGCGGCGTACGCAGCGCCTCGGCCGGCGGCAGCGCCATGCCGGCGAAGGGCACGAAGTGCGACGGGCCGACGATCACAACTCGCTCGATGACGCCGCGCAGGGGTTCGATGCGGGCGAAAGCGCTGGCCGCGATGGGCCCCGAGTAGAGGTACCCGGCGTGGGGCGCGATCAGCGCCTTGGGCGGCGCGGCGACGGCGGAAGAAGCATCGGCGTCATGCACCGAGGCTGCCAGGCGCGCCGTGGCCAGCAATTCCTCGACCTGGTCGCGGAGATGTCCCGGATCGGCTGGATAGAACGTACCGGCGACCGATGGTTGGCGAACGTTGCTCAACGTCGTATCTCCCGGCCCGCACGTGGCCCGAACGAACGGCCGATGCTATTCCGGGGCCTGCGAAAGAACCTCCAGCACCGCGTCGACGTCCGAAGCGGTGTGATCGGCATTTATCTGAAAGCGAATCTCTTCGTCGCCACGCGGGACGACGGGAAAGGCCAAGCCTGTCGCCAGGACGCCGTTGTCGTACAGGTGCTTGACCAAGGCCCGCGTCCGGTCGGTATCGCGAACCATCAGGGGAACGACCGGGTGCTCTCCCGGGATGATCTCGAACCCCAGGTCGACGAGACCCTTTTCGAAGCGGCCGGTGAGCTCACGCAGCTTGTCGAGCAACGCCCTGCCCTCCACGGAGTCGAGAATGTCGAGGGCCTTGCCCGCGGCGCTCGCCTCGCTCGCCGTGATGGGGTTCGAGTAGATGTAGAATGGCGCGCTCTCGCGCAGAAAGCGCACGAGCGTCTCGCTGCCGACCACGTAGCCGCCGTTCACACCGAGCGCTTTGCCGAGCGTCGCCACCAGCACGTCGGCCGGAGATGAGCCCGTAAATTCCTCGGTGCCGCGACCGGTAGCGCCGAAGGCGCCGACGCCGTGCGAGTCGTCGACCACCACGACGACGTTTTCCTCGAACGCATCGTCATGACGCCCCGCGATCTCCATGATTTCATCGACCGGGGCGTGGTCGCCGCGCATCGAGAAGATCCCGTCGGTGATCACCAGGACGCGCTTGGCGCTGCCCTTGGCCGCCTCGATACGCTGCTCGAGCGTCGCCAGATCGACGTGCGGATAGATCGACTTGTCGAGCGGCCGCGACAGGCGAATCGCGTTGATGATGCAATTGTGGTTCAGCTCGTCGCTGATCATCGCGGTTTCCTTGGTCACCAGAGGCATGATGGTGCCCATGACAGCGGCGTAGGCGGCCGAGAAGATCATTCCCGCCCCGCGACCGTGGAACCCGGCGAGCTTGCGCTCGAGCTCGACGTGGGGCACGTAGGTACCGCTGATGAACCGAACGGCGCCGGGACCGGTGCCAAAACGAGCTGCCGCCTCCTCCTCTGCGGCGACAATGTCGGGGCGCAGCGACATCCCCAGGTACGAGTTGGAGTTCATGCGGATGAACGGCCGGTCGCCTTCGCCCTGCAAGCGGAAACGCGGGCCGTCGTCGCCCTGCGGCGGCCGCGCGGCGACAACGACGGACTCGGCGCCCTTGGCGGTACCGGTTTCCTCAAGTTGGGCCACGTGAACCGCCAGCGCGGCGGTCAGGCGATCACTCGGCATTCTGCATCCTCTGTCCGGCCGCCGGATGCTCCTCGTCGGCATAGAAATAGAGCTCGCGAACGACGATCGGCGCGGCGGCGGACTCCAGTCTTACACGGCGTACCGGGACCGGCGAGACGATGCCGTAGAAGTGACGGTCGGCCCGATCGGTGCGCACCTCGAAGGCGAACGTCCGGTTGTCGACCAACTCGACTCCGACTTGGGCGACGTTCAACCCGTCGCCGATCAGAAGAGCCAGCGCGTATGTACCGGACGACAGCTCGAGCACCGCCCATTCGTGAGCCGCCAGGTCGATGGTCCGCGGGCCGCCGCGGTTGGCGGGGTTCACCGTCAGCTGCCAGACGCTCGGATAGGCAAAGTCAGAGCCGTCGAGCAACTCCTGGTGCTCGACCCAGCCGGTGCGATCGATCAGAGAACGCAGGCGCGTCAGGTCATGCACCAGACCGACCTGCCGCGGCACGCCCGGAAGATCCGGGTAGGTCTCGAGCGCAATCAGCGCGCCGGCGTCGGGGAGCGTGACGATGATCGCGACGACGGTCAGAACGGCGGCGGTAAAGAGCGCCAGTACCAGCGGCACGATCGAGCGCCGGCGCAGCTCCTCGGGAGCGATCTCGACGATTTCCGGCTCCGGCTCCGGCTCCGGCTCCGGCTGCCCGATCCAGGCGATGGGGTTGGGATTGTTGGCGATCTTCGGGTCAACGCCGTCGACCGGGCCGGACCACAGGGGCCGCTGATCACCCAACCGCATGCCGAGGTACTCGTTGAGGTCGCGCGCCGTCGCCCTGTTGTCGCCGCGGCGATCGACCGCCCCGGATGAAATTCCGTCCACGATGCAGCGCGTCAGGCGGCCCTCGATCCCACTCTCGGTGCCGGTCTCTCGCGCTCCCGGCGTTTGCGTCGATGCCGGCGCGGCGAACACGTGCAGGTCGGGCCCGACGTCGACCCGGATGCCACGCAACTCGCGCTCGATCGGTTCCTCGAGAATGGAATCGTGGCCCGGGCTGCTGTAGCAGCAGTCCAGCAGCATGATTATTTGCCGCGATCCGCAGCCGCGCAGCAAGTCTTTGACGGTGTCGAGCGAGAGGGACGAATGGGCAACGTCTTCGAGCTCCGTATCGTCGGTGGCCAGGTGAAGGCCGTGCGCCTCATCGAGGATGGCGTGGCCGGCGTAGTACAGCAGCGCGGTGGAGTCGGGACCCACCATGGTGAACACGCGCCGCAGCTCCGAGGAAAGCTCGCTGCTATCGCGATCGATGAGATCGAACACGATGAAGTCCCCGACTTCGGGATCGCCGAGCAGACGACCGAGCGAGGCTACGTCGTGGCGCGGACCGAACAGATCGGGTAGGTCGCGAGCGTGATCGAAGCGCCCGTTTCCGATGAGAATGGCCAGCCGGTCCGACATCCGTTCGGATCCCCACACTCGAGCCAGCGCGGGCGGGGATCGCCGACGTTAGCTGTCTACGTTGCGTAGTGTGACACGGGTCCGCACCGCGAATGTCGCCTGCGGCTGACCCGGAACGATAGTCGGATCTTCCAACTCGACATCGATGCCGATCGAACGAACCGCCGCTCGTTGAGCCAACGTCAGCCCACCCGCCCCCGGTGCGAGCTCCGTGTCGTTGGCATCAAAATAGCGGAAGAGAGGGACCGTGCTCAATACGTTGCGGGCAACTGGCAGGTCCATGGAATCGGCGATCCAGACGGCACCGTTCCAGCAATCGACGCTGCGCAGCAGCTCACCGCCCTGCATCCGATAGGTGATCCGCTCGGCGCCGCCGTTGGGCGCGGCCTCTATCCCGGCATTGCACGGCGGGTCGGCGCTGCCGTTGTCGATGTCGGCCACGAACGCCAGCAGGTCGGTATCGGCAGCGGGGATGATCTCGGGCAAGTTGCCGATGTCGAAGCCGATCATGCGCAACTCGATCGTCAACTGGTTGAGCACGATGCGCGCCTCCTGGCGCAAGGTCATCGCGGTTTGCTGCGCCTCGAAGTTCGTCTGGGTGTGAAAGAGCACGGTATAAAGGCCGGCGAGCAGAAAGCTCACGAGGAGCAGCGACACCAGCAGCTCCAGCAGCGAATAGCCGGCTGCGCGCATCAGTCGGGCGCCACCAGCACGAACAGGATCGCCTCCTTGGCCGGCCCCATCGTGGTCAAAAGGGCTATGGATCGTACACGAATTTCCTTACGATCAACTAAGTCGAGGATCTCCCAGCGGCGGGCGTAATCGTCGGTGCCGTCATTGTTGGTATCGAGGTTCTCGGAAAAACCGGCGACATTGACAGCAATCGAGCCGCCGGGGACCAGATCGTCGTACGTGGAATTGCGCAGCTGTTCGAGGCGTTCCAGTGCTAAGGCAGTAGTTTCGGTTACATCCGTTGCACTACGGTGTACGTACAGGCTCGTAATCATGAGCTCGGTGATCGTTAGAAGGATGAGTGTCGTGACGAACATCGCTACGAGGGCCTCGACGAGTGTAAAATCGGAGCCCTCGAGCCGCGGATCTGCCACAGGAGTCGGCGGGCGGAGTCTCATCGGAACTCACGAATCCTCTGCGATAGTTGGATTTAATCACCTGAAGATACGTATCTGTTCACGCTACTAGCGTTGATACCAAAGCACTGTGACGAAGCAAGCACGAACGGCGTTTGGCCGCGGGGAGCGGCCCGGGGACGCGGGGCGGCCCGCGTCCACCGCCGAGGCGGTTCGCGGCGACGGCGGCGTGGCGGCGATTTGTCGGCTGGTTTCGTCGAATTTCCGCGGCCCCGACCGTTAGTGAGCATCATGACGAAACGAGGACCCGCCAGCAGTGCCGCAAAGAAGTCAACGGTGAGCGCTCGTGGTCAATCGACCATGGGGGTTGATGCGCATGGTTGTGTGGCTGCCCACTCGATTGGGGTTCGGTGGCCACCGAGCAGTTGCTACGATGGCTCCATGCCCAAGGACTTGTGCCCACCCCTTGGCGGCGTTTCGCCTTCTGCTGGCAGGTTGTGCCTGGACCAGTCGGGGTCCGCTCTGCTGACAACCGTTTTGGTTCTGCTCGTGGTGTCCCTTCTGGGCACCACGGTCATAAGCATGGGGCAAACCGACCTGGCGCTGAGCTCCAACTACCGCTCGAGCATCAACGCCCTGAACCTGGCCGACTCCGGCCTGCAGGCATCCGCCGCCGACCTACGCGCCGACTACTACGCCGACCCGACAGACAACTGGCTGCTGGATTGGGTGAACACGGCGACGAGCCCACCGACCATAGCAACGCCCTTCCCCGACGCTACCGGCACGATCGTGTCAACGGGCTGACGCTGTCTGCTGCGACGCTGAGCCCGAATCCATACCCGGGTACACCGTACGATCTCGGCGGCGGCCAGGGCCTGGGCAACGGAACGTTCACGCGCACGATCTGGCTGCCCCTAACGATCACGATGGAAAACGGCACACCGGTGGTGAACATCCGGGTGCGTTCGGCCGGCGCCGACGGCAGCACCGCGACGCCTGCCACGACGACACTGGACGGCGTAGTCAAGATCGATCTCATCGACTCGAGCCCGTACAGCACGGGCGCGTTCTTCGGCAGGGGGGAGAACGGCGACGTGATCCGCGGCGGGCCGGTTCGAATAGCCGGAGCGGTGGTGGTGGTTGGGAACTTGGGAACTGGACGGCGCGGGTGGTGGCGCGGCAGGTCGCGATCCACGCGCCTGGATCTCTCGAACGGCTCTTCTGTCGTCAACAACTACGCGGGCATCGACGACCCGACAAGCGGCGTGGGCACACTGGTTGACAAGATCCCGGCGCTCGATTCGATCGACTTCAACGGCGACACGATCGACACGCTGAACGCCGCGCTCCACCTCAAGGACGCGACGGCCTCGACGGGCCTCACAGGTCAGCTCGGCGAGCCCGACAGCGCCGGCGACGGCTACAAGGAAACTCTCGACGCCGTGTACTCAGACGTACCGGTATCCTCTCGCGCGGGCAACGTGTACGCCGATACCATCGCGGCCTCCGACTTGCCGGGCGATCTCACGTTCCCCGGTCTCTCGGACCCCTACACCGACCTGAACACGGGAACACAGTATCCGAGCTTCGCCGACTTCTTGAACTCGAACTCATATGCACCGATAACCGGCGGCGACGTGGCGATCGACGACTCGACTCCGAGCTTTTCCTACGTCGATCCGATGGGTAAGGGAAGCCTCATCTGGGACGCCGAGAACGACACGCTGACGATCGACGGCATCGTCAAGATCAACGGCGAGTTGCAGATCGGCGGCGACGGTAGAGACCGTGGCGGCCGCGGTCGTGGCGGCGGAGGCGGCGGTCGTGGGGGCGGAGGCGACGACAGCGCGCTGACCACCGTCCTGTACGAAGGCACCGGCGTCATCTGGTCCACCGACGACATCAACATCAACGCCGACCTGTACCCCGTCGGCCACTACGTCGAAGACGGACCCGACGCCGACTCTCTCGTCGACGGCAACCTCGGCCTGATCGCCTCCGACGAGATCCGCATCGACTCCGCCGGCGGCAACAGCAACGTCCAGATCATGGCCACGCTGTTCGCCGAGAACCGCATCGACGTCCGGACCCGCGCCAACATTGTCGGCTCCGTCGTCACCAACGCGCTGCAAGCCAATCGCGTCGTGGCGGCGTGAACATCTGGCACGTCCCGTCGCTCGGCGCCGCCTCGCCCAACGGCATGCCGGTGGGCATGATGTTCACCGACATCGAGGTGGCCATCGAGGAGTGGTTCCAGCGCCGCTAGCGACGCTGGCCGCGCTCCCGGTTACTGAGTGGCCGGTTTCAACACGAGGCGGTGTGCGGCGGCGGCCTCCACCGCGCTCCTGCTGTACGACAGCGGGAAGTAGCTGCCACCAGCCCATTCACCGATCCGATCGCCGTAGAAGGGACTGCCCGGCTGACCCGATTGACCCGGCGCTGTCGTGGCGACCCCCAAATCCCAGTCCGACAGATCGAAGATCTCCCGGTAGGTAGCGCCGTTGGCGTACACCGTGCCGCCGCCGCCCGACTTCTCGACGCTGGGCAGGTCGTACTCCGGAACCATCCAGTGGGGAAACGGCTGCTGGTTGGCGAGGCCCCAGCGCCAAGCCGACGAATCCTCGCCAAGCCGCTGCCGCAGCCGCTCCGTGCCGTCCCGTAACGCCTGCTCGATCAGACCTTGGCGCTCGGCATCGTCGATGTCGTCGCCGAACACCCGCCGATCGACGCGCCGGGTCCACTCCAGATACAGCGTCGGTGCAACCTCTTCGCGATCGAAGACGCCATCCCAACCGGCGATCGACGCCCGCAGCCACTCGACCTCGGGGCTGCTCGCCTGCCAGCCGCGAAACAAGGGCTGTGCTTCGAGGGCCGCCTGCGACAACGCATCGTGCTGCAGCCGCTCGGAATCATCGACCGTGAACCCCTGCGCCTCGCTGAGCACCTCGGCAAGGCGTTCGAAACGGCGCTCCGGCGGCGGCCGCTTGAACATCAGCGGCGGGTCGTAGTCGGGGGGTTGGATGTTGTGGTTGGCGGTCGCGATCCAGCCGCGCTCCGGGTTGTACTCCTCGGGCAGCGCGGCGCGGAAACCATTCCAGGCGTAGGCGCCGGTGCCGGTCACCGGCAGGCGCCCGAACCAGGGCGTGGCACCGCTACGATTCGGCGTCAACGCCGAGGCCCGCCATGCGATATTGCCGTCGACGTCGCCGCAAATCATGTTCTCCGAGGGGGCCAACCAGTAGTGCAGCGCTTCCAAGAAGTCGCGGCAATTGCGGGTCTGATCGAGGCGGAGCGAGCCGAGATACGGCGCCGTGCCCGGCTCCTGTGCAAACGAGCGCAGCGCGTAGGCCAGATGGTTTTCCTCGTCGACGTAGAAAATCGGTCCGTGGCGGCTGAAACGTAACTCCACTTCGACGGGGTCGCCGCCCTTAACCCGAATGGTCTCGCGTTCGATGCGCAGCGTTTCCCACTCGCCGCGATACAAGACCTCGTCGTGGTTGTCGGGGTTGAGGGTTTCGATAAACAGATCGTTCTGGTCGGTGCCGACGATCGTGAGGCCCCAGGCGATCCACTCGTTGTGGCCAATCGCCACGCCGGGCAGCGCCGGCTCGCCGGAGCCGATGACGTCCCAGCCGGGGGCGCTCAAATGCACCAAGTAGCGCAGTGACGGATTCGTGACCTGGCGGTGCGGGTCGTTCGCCAGCATCGGCGCACCCGAGGCGGTCAGCGCGCCGCTCAACACCCAGTTGTTCGACCCGATTCGATCGCGGTAGTCGGCGTCGACGGCCGGCACGGCATCATACGGTCCGCCCGCCGCGTGATCGACCCGCTCGGCTCCGCTCACCGTCAGCCACCCGCCCCACTCGCTGCCGACCGGCAATCCCTGTGGTCCGGTGAGCAGGCTACCGAGATCGGCGAAGCGGCGTGCCGCGTTTCCTCTCCCCTGGCGCAGTAGAGCCGCCGCTGTCTGAAACTCGGGCAACAGCTCTACCTGTACATCACGGGTGCCGGCGCCCCGCAGAGCTTCCGACGCCGCCGCGCCGATGAGGGAAAAGTCCACCCCCTCCGGAACCGTCAACGGGATATCCGGCACGCGCACGTTGCGCCGGCCGGCTTCTTCGGCGCCCAGCCCCGCGACCTGCTGCGCCAGCCGCAGCTCGGCGCCAACCCCGGCGCCGACGCCGGCGGCCATCCGCAGCGTCGGCACGTCGGCCGTCCATTGCTCGGGAACGATGCCGGTGAGCTTGAACTCGACCGGCAGGTTGGCGGCGCGGTGATCCATGAAAGCGTTGACGCCGGCGACATACGACTCGAGGATCTGCCGACCCTGGGGATGGTAACTGGTCCACTCGGCGTCTCCATCGCCGCCGCGGTAGCCGAGCAACCGGCTGAGACGGTCGCCCCGCACGCCGTCGGGACCCTCTACCTCCGCGCGGCGACCCTGCAGCCAGAGGCGCCACATCTCCATCTGCCACAGCCGATCCTGCGCCGCCACGAATCCCTGGGCGAAGAACAGATCGCGGTCGTTGGTGGCATAGATGTGCGGCACCCCCCAGCGATCGCGGATCACCTCGACCTCACTCTGAAGGCCCGGCAGCGTGATCTCACCATCGATCTGCGACAACGATTCGCGCGCCATCTCCCACAGATCCGTGCGGCTGCCCCCGCCCGTGTCTACGGCCCCGGCGCATCCCACCAGCGCGAGCAGGATGGTGGCAGCGGCAAAGGGGCAAGCTCGGCGCCGTAGGCCTCGAGTGGAGGGGGTGGGTCCCGGGTACTCAAAACAATCACGAACTGTGCAGCCAGCGAATTTTCTCATGGGCGCGAATTCTTCTGTCCAGCACCCTCCCCTGTCAACGGGCGCCCCCCTAGCAAGACCCATCACACTTTCTCCACGGCCCGCTAGCCCGGCCCGCTCCGAGCAACGTAGAATCGCGACCTGATGGACGTCAGGATGGGCGGCGAGCCCGCGTCCCGAGGCTGACAGCTTCGTGGCGGCACGCGCTCGATCGAGTGTGGGACCGAATGGGGACCTAGTTAGGACTGTAGGATGGCTGAGCGTGCCCCGCGCGTGCTCGTGGTCGACGATGATTCGCACGTCTGCGAGATGCTGGACCGCTTTCTTTCGCAGCGCGGCTTCGATGTGCAAACCGCCGCCGACGGCGAGGAAGCCCTGAGGAGCGTGCCGACGTATCACCCGGACGTCGTGCTGCTCGACATCCGGATGCCGAAGGTGGACGGCATCCAAGCGCTCGAGAAGAACGTCGAGGGCGGGTTCGACTGCGGCGTGATCATGATCTCGGGTGAGGCGGACCTCGACGTCGCCAAGAACACTCTGACGATGGGAGCCGCAGACTTCATTTACAAACCGTTCGATCTCGATTACCTCGAGACAAGCTTGCTGGCCAAGCTGCTGGCCATGGGGCGCCCGTAGGTTTGCGCACCGCTTGCTAGCAGGCCGTGGTGAAGTGTGATGGGTCTGGCACGCGGGGGCTACGTCGCAATGGACGCGAAGCGTTTCCAAAACCAGGGAGCGCGGCGAAGTCCGATGTCGAGCAAATAAAAGAGGAGGCCCAGCGTCGCCAGCAACGGCCACAGCGGCGTCGGCACTAAAGCCGCCTCACCGTAGTCCGCGAAGATCTCTTCGTTCTCGGGTAGCAGCTTGCCGCCCGTTTGCACGGCGATGGCGTTGAGAAGCTCGGCGTTGGCCGGATACAAGCGGTACTCGTCGGTGTACGGATAGAAGATCGCGCGCGACTGGTCGTCCAGGTCGCCGGCCGAGAGGCGGAACATGTACGGCTGGTCGGGCGATGTCGTCAGCACGTGCCGCGCCTGGTACATACCGGGTCCGACCTGATTGAACGGCAGGGCGCGGCCCTGACCCGACGGGTCGACGACCTCGAGGTGCGGTTCCAGACCGGTGCGGAACAAACCTTCTTCGGTAACGGCGCTGACCGTGACGACCGCCTCGTTGCCGACTCTCTCGACGACAAAATCAACCTCGTCGCCGCTGTCGCGCCGCATCGTTTCGCGCACGAGCTGCGACCAGAATTTGCCGTAGCCCTCCCATTCGAGCCAGTCGGCAGCCCAGCGGTTCTTCACGTCGGAGGTAAACACGGCCGCCTTGCCCAAACCGTAGTGCCAGCGGGCCAGAATCGGCGCCTCGGATTCGGATTCCAGCAGCACTTCGGCGGTCTCCTTGGGCTGCGTGCTCACGTAGCCGCGCAGCGCCGGGGCGCTCGCAAGGTCAATGCCGGTGAAGGCCTCGACGGGGCTGTTCACCTTCGTGTCCACCGGCTCCTCCACCAGGGTCTGCTGCGATGCAATTTGCGTTTCTTCGATGAAAATCTGCGGCACGCGTTGTGCGTCGCGGATGAAGTAGCTGCGGCCGTTGCCCCACCCGGCGATGCTGCCGAGCAATTCGCGGTCGGCTTCTTCGCCGACCGCCACCGACGACACCGTGATCTCCTCCTCAGCCATGCGATTGACCAGGGTCTCGTAGTCGTCAGGATACGTCTTGCCGTCGGACAGCAGAATGATGTGACGTACCTCCGCCTCGGTCTCGGAGAGCCGCTCATAGGCCTTCTCGAGCGCCGGGTAAATGTTGGTGTGGGCGCTGGCGATAATGCTGCTGATGTACTCGTTGATGCGCGACTTGTTGGTGGCGAGCTGCAGCGGCACGGTCCAATAGGGGCTGTGGTCGAACGTCACGAGACCGAAGCGATGTGTCGGCTCGAGCACGTCGAGCGCCGCTTTCGCCGCCTCTTTGGACAGCTCGATCTTGGGACCGACCATGCTGAACGACTTGTCGAGCACGATGACGAGCGCCAGGTCCTTGCGCTTCTCGTTGATCCGGAACCAGATCGGCAGGGTTTCCTCGACGGCGGTGTCGGCGTAACCACCCTCGCCGTAGCTCGACTCGCCGCCGGCGAAAATCAGCCCGCCGCCGGCATCCCGCACGTAGGCCAGGATCGACAGCATCTGCGCCTCGTCGAGGCTGGTGCTGGAAACGTCGCTCAGCAACACGAGGTCGTATTCCGTGAGCTCCTCGGGCGTTCGCGGCAACGATCGGGCCTGGCCGAGAACTACATCCATGCCCTCAGAGGTCAGCGCGTCGTGCAAGTAATGGGCGCTGTCGGCACGACCCTCGAGATACAGGACACGCGGCCGCGCACCTACCCAAATCGACTGCAGATGCTTGTCGTTTTGCGGGAACGGATCCGTGGCCGTCTGCAATCGACCGGAAACCGTTACGGGACCCTCGCCCTGCAGGCGAATTTCGAACTCGACGGGGTTGAGCCCCGCTTCGAGGTCCACCTCGCGGGTATCCAGCACGACATCGTCGCGCAACAGTTGCACGGTGGCGGTGGTGGCGACTCTGCTGAACACCTGCACCGTTGCGGCGATTGGCTCCTCCTCACGAATTCCCTGCGGCAGGTCGATTGTCTCGATCCAGCTGTCGCCTTCGCCGCGCACCGCCGCCAGCAAGGTAAACACCCGGACCCCGGCTTCCTGGGCGCGGCCCAGGGTGCGCATCATGTCACCGGCGTTCTCATTGCCGTCGGTAATGAGCACGAGCCGCTTCAGGTATCGGGGATCGAAGCTGCGCAGCGCCTGGGCCACCGCCGTCTCGAGGTTGGTGGCGCTCTGATCTAGCGAGGCGTTGGCGCCGTCGGCCGACACCCGGACGAAACGCACTGCTTCGGCGCTGTCGACGTTGCGGGCGGATCCGGCGAAGGCGATGAACGCCGCGTGAGCCGGCTCTCCGCGACTCACCGAGGTCGCCATCCAATCGATGGACTGGTCGATGAATGACGGGTCGATGCTGCTCGACACGTCGAGCACATAGACGACAGATATCCACTTGCCGGCGCGATGCCACACCGGCTGGGTAAGCGCCAGCACAAGAAACACGACGACGGCTGTGCGCACGATCGTCGAGAACTTCAGGTGTTGGGGCGACAGGCCGACGCCCGTGTGCTTTCTCATCAGCCAAATGAGTGGCACTGTGAACAACAGCAACAGTGGCCAGTAATGTGCGACGGTAATGCTCATACGATCATGTGCTCATTTCCGTGTATCGGCGTAGGCCCGGCTCCGGGCGGATCCTCCGCGCTATCCTTTACCTGGCGCGGGTCTTGGTAAAGTTTGTGGCTTCTCGGCTGCGGCGGCCCGCGGCGAGGATTGGCGACTCTTGGCAGTAGTTTCGGCATCTTGTGGCAGATGGGCCGCGAGCTTTTTGAGCCGGTCAAACATTACATTTCAGAGAAGCCAAGCATGAGCACGCCCGCGATCAACGCGAGATGGGCGTTTATCGAAAGTGCCGGCGGCAGCAGCGCTACGCCGGCGAGGCCCCAAAGGAAGAACAGCACGCCGAGCACCGCGAACATGACCCGCATGGCTGGCCCTTTCTACCGGACGGCCTTTAGAGGCTTCGGCTTCGGCGAGAAAAGGTCTGGAACTTCTGCGTCGAGCGCGTCGGCGATTCTCTCTAGAAGCTCTAGGCCGGGGTTCTTGAACTTGCCGCCCTCCAACTTGTAGAGGTGTCCGGGGCTGACCCCTGCGGCAACGGCGAGCTCCTCGACTTTCATGCCGCGCTCTTTACGGAGAGCGCGAATCCGGCTTCCATCCATGTGCGAACCCTCCTCTTTTCACCTTTGAACAAGAAAATGGTAGGCACCTGCTGTCATAAATATCAACTTCTTGCCACAGGTGTTTATCCCTAACTCAATAAAACTAGTTATATATTGACAGATATTACCGTACTGTGTTATATATCTAGTCATAAAGAACCACCTAAGAGAAGCTATTGAGCGGCACGGCCTGACGCAGAATGAACTCGGCCGGCGCTGTGGTCTGGACTCGGCATACATCTCCAAGATCGCCACCGGGCAGGTTGAACCCCGCGTCGGACTCGCCCTAAGAATCGCCCGCGAAGCCGGATCGACGGTTGAGGAAATCTTCGGTAAGGCCGCATGACGTTGCTCGCTCGCAGGGAGGCGGCGGCGACGGCGCGGGTAAGCGTGCGGACGCTCTACGACTGGCGCATTCACGGCCTCCACTTTTCAGACGGCCTGCGCCGACTTCCCTTCTGCCTCACGGGCCCCATCGGCGGGCAGGTACTGATCCGTTCCCGTGATCTGGATGAGTGGCTAGATCGCATGGTTTCGGATCGCCGCCCGCTGTTGATGGCCGAGGAACTTGACCGGATTCGCGAACAACAAAGAAGGCTGACGACGACGGAGTCGGAGGGAAGTGGGCTGCGAAGCCGCTCTGTCGTCGTCAGCCGGGAGGCATTCATAGCGTGAAGCATAGCGACCCGAATCGCCGGTCCCCATTACAAAGTGCAGCCGGAATCGGAACGCCCGCCCTCGCCACGATATCCCTCGCCCTGTTCGGCGCGTGGGTGCTGCTGAACCTCGCCGCCGCCCGCTTCATGGCTGGCCCGAAGCCGCCGTAGCGGGCTAGAAAATCCCGATCGCGTTGTTTCATGGCGCCGCTGTGAAGACAAACCAGCGCGATCCACTCCGCTTCCCGGCCCGTCCAACCAAGCGGTTCCAGTGCTTTCTCCGATCAACTCATCGTGCAGCGCTTCGAGCTCCGCGATCTGCTACGGCAACCTCTTGGCGCACCCGTTCCGGATCGCGTTGGGGGGCGCCGCTTGATCTAAGACGATCCTTGCGCCGCGCCGGGGCGGCTCATGCCCCAGCTATAGTTGAGCCGCACGTAGAAGTTCGCGCCGTTGAATCCGAAGGGCGAGAACTGGCTGTAGTAATTGCCGACCGTCAGGATGCCATTCTGGTTCACGTCGGGGTAAGTATTCAGCACGTTCTCCCCGCCGATGGCCAGAGTGACGTTTTCTCTGAACGGGATGCCCAGCTGGACATCGAGCAGCGCCTTGCCGGAATAGGACGGGTACAGCCACGACTCGGATACGACGCCCAAGTCAGCCGCGTTCCGCCCGTCCTCGCTGTCCCAGAACTGACCGAAGTAGTTCAAGCGGCCCATGAGATTCCATCGGCCGGCGTCGTGGTTGACGTTGAAGCTCCACCGCGTGTTCGGCAGCCCCCGTTCCAGCGTAGTGATGCGGAACCGGTTGATCACGGAAGATTCGACGTTCTTGACCTCTGTATCCGTGTAGTTGTAGATCGCACTGAACGTGGTACGCCCCACCGCCAGCGTCGAGATCAGGTCGATGCCCTGGGTCGTCGTCGAAAAGTCGTTCAGGAAGAACCGGAACACGGGAAAATTCCGTGCTTCTGGAATCCCTTCCGCTAGCAACGTCTCGATCTCGTTCTCCGACAAACGGATTTCCTGGGCCAGGGCGACGCGATCGTCGATGTCGACCCGGAAATAGTCCGCGGTGAAGGTGAACGGGCCCTCCTCGACGACGACGCCCGCGCTGTAGTTACGCGATGTCTCCGGTTGGAGCTGGCCTCCGCCCCGCGCCATGGCCACGGCTGAGGTAGCCGGAACCACACCTTGGTTGGTCAGTTGCCCGTCGATAAAGGCGGTCGTCACGTTGAACGCGTTCTGTTGCCCCGGCGTCGGCGCCCGAAACCCGGTGCTGACGCCGCCGCGCAGCGCGGCCATGTCGGTCAGCTTGAGGCGCCCGGAGACCTTGTAGTTGACCGTCTTGCCGAAGTCGTCGAAGTTCTCGAACCGGACGGCCGTGCCGAGCGTCCACCGGCCCGGGTCGGTGAACTCAACGTCGCCATAGACGGCGATGTTGCTGCGGTCCCAGACTCCCGCCGTCGTGTCGGCCCGGTAGCCGTTGAAGCCGTTCGAACCGGAACTGAAGCCCTGCGCGGCATACGGACCGATCTCCCACGACGGCTGATCGCCGGCGCCAATCGTGAACTCCTCCCTCCTCCACTCCGCGCCGGCGGCCAAGTGCACGAGATCGTTGAGGGGGTAGGAAACGTCGAAGTTGAGATTGGTTTCCTCCTGCCGATAGACGCCGGGCCGGAACGATGTCGGCGTGTCGAAACCGAGCGACGCATTGACCGTATCGAAAATGAACTGATCGATCTCGCTGGTGCCGATGCTGGCGCTTGCGTCCCAGATGAAGCCGTTGCTGGCGAACCCGCGCAGACCGCCGACCAGCGAGTAGTCGATCAGATCCCCGCCGAACTGCGGAGTGAATCCTCCAGGAAACCGGCTGTGGAGGGTGAAGCAGTTCGGGTCGGCCTCTACTGCGGAGAGAGCGCCTGCGTCGGGGACGTTGTCGACGATCGGGATGATGGGGCAGCCGCCGGCGCCCGGCTCCCGTCCGGGAGGAGGAACCTTGCTGGTGGGCACGGTATCGGCCCAGACCCGGTCGCCGACGAGCAGCGTACGGTTTCCGTCGACCACGGGACCGCGAAAAACCCCGCCCCGCGTGTGTGGATTCCGGAAGTAAAAGCCACCGGTCACCTTGCGGGACGCGTAGTTGCCGTGACCGTAGAGTTGATAACGATCGTCGTTGAACCGATGGCCGAAGTTTGCGAACAGCTTGAAGTCGTCGTTGATTCTCGGCGATCCCCAAACCTGCGCCGTGTCGCGCAGATTCGTATTGCCCGCGTTGATGATGTCCGACGCGTCCTGGCGCTGGATGGCGCGGTTGGTCGGCTCGGCGGTGCCGTACTCCATGCTGATGTTGCCGAAACCGTTCGCTCCCAGCGGCACCCCGACGTTGCCGGCTACGGAAAACGTCCGGCCGTGTCCGCCGATTCCGTTACACGAGTGCTTGATGTCGCCGATGATGCCCGACCCGCACGTCGCCGGGTTCCCCGCACTGGCATCGAAGATGCCCCCGGTTTGAACTTCCAGGCTGCCTCCCGAGGGATCGTCCTTCAGTTGGAAGTTCATGACTCCGGCGATGGCGTCCGAGCCGTATTGCGCCGCCGCGCCGTCGCGCAGCACCTCAACCTGCCGAATGGCAATCGATGGAATGATGGAGATGTCCGGTCCCTGCGAGCCGTCGGCGATGCCATTTCCCAGCCAAGTGATGACCGCCGAGCGGTGGCGGCGCTTTCCGTTGACCAGGACCAGCGTGTGGTCGGGCGCCAGGTTGCGCAAGTTAGCCGGACGGACGACGGTCCCCGCATCGCTGATCGGCTGAGTGTTGATGTTGAAGGAGGGGATGACAGTCCGCAGCTGGGATGCCAAATCCCTGCCACCCTGTCTAGCGAGGTCCTCGGCACGGATGACGTCCACGGGCACGGTGGACTCGGTCACCGATCGTGGCGCGGCGCGGCTGCCGACGACCACGACGGACGTGGTGACAGCGGCCAATTCGAGCACAAAGTTTCGCAGGACCGATTGGCCGGCAATCAGTTCGACGTCATCGGCGATGCCAGTCTCGAAGCCGGAATTCTCGACCGTAATCGTGTAGATCCCGGGCTCCAGAGTCAATTCGTATGCGCCAGCGGCATCCGTCGAATCGATCACCTCGGCTCCGGTGGCGTTGTTGGTCGCCGTTATTTCCGCGCCTCTGATGACTGAGCCGGAATCATCGGTTACCTCTCCGCGCAAGGTAGCCGTTTGCTGAGCGTACGCGACTCCGCAAACCCCGACCAGGAGCAGCGCTGTCATGACAACAAGTCTTCTTGGGGACATGTGATAAACTCCTAAGTTTAAAGAAATAAAACAACCTACACATATTACACTGTTTTGACTTGCCCCCCCCCCCCCCGCATATAGTCGGGCCAGTTTAAGAGTTAGGATTTGAGGCTCTGAAGTGTACCCCAACTTGGGTCCATCGAAAATGAGAAAAACTCGGGTTAGTGGGCTATCAGGTAGCTGCAACCTCCTGCAGCAGTTGGACATACACGGCAGGCGGCAGGTTGCCTAAAGAAGAATGCGGTCTCGTTTCGTTGTAGTTCTTCCGGAATGCGTCCAGCTGTTCCTGAGCCTCGGAGAGGCTCAGGAACCAGCTCTGGCTCAAGCACTCGTCTCGTAGCTTGCCGTTGAAGCTCTCGATGTAGCAGTTCTCGACCGGACGTCCCGGCCGGATGAAGTCTAACTGGATCCCCGCCGAGAACGCCCAGGCATCGTAGTGCCTCGAGGTGAACTCCGTCCCGTTGTCTTGGGTCAGGGCGACCGGCACTCCGCGCTCGGCGATGATCTCCTCCAGCTGTGCGGTGACGATCTGTGCGGTGAGCGAGAAGCCAGCCTTCAGCGCCAGGCACTCGCGGCTATGGATGTCGATGACTGTCAGTACCCGGAAACGGCGACCGCTCACCAGTTCGTCGGCGACGAAGTCCAGACTCCACCGATGGTTCAGCTCGCTTGGGGCCGGCAGCCGAACCCGAGGGCGCGCCGCAACCTTCCGACGACGTCGTCTACGTACCTGTAGGCCCTCTTCCCGATACAGCCGGCAAACCCGCTTGTGGTTGATCTTCCAGCCCTCACGCTGCAGCAAGATGTGCAGACGCCGAGATCCGTACCGCGGTCTGGCTGCCGCCAATTCCTTCAAGCGCAACCGCAGCTCATCCTGTGGGTCCCTGATGCTCTGGTACCGGTGGGTTGTTCGACCAATCTGAATGAGCCCACACGCTCGCCGTTCCGACGCTCCATACTGCTCCTGCGCTCGGTAAACGAGCTTTCTCTTGCGCGCGGGCTTCAATCTTTTCTTGCGAGCACATCCTGCAGGATCTGCTTGTCGAGGCTCAGGTCTGCCACCAGCTTCTTCAGTTGCGTGTTCTCTCGCTCAAGCTCCTTGAGCCGCTGCAGCTCGCGCGGCGCCAGCCCTCCATACTTCCTGCGCCAGCGGTAGAACGTCTGCTGGGATATTCCGTACTTCCGACACAACTCTGTGATCGGCACCCCGGCTTCGACCTGCTTGATCGCGTACACAATCTGTTGCTCTGTGAACCTCGACTTCTTCACGAGAATCTCCCTCCTCGTTTTCTTATCGAGAAATTCTCACTATCCGCGGTCCAGTTTCCAGGGCACAGGTCACTCACCGGCACGGCCACGTCAAGGAATATCAGTTCTTTCCGCCTGAGCCCAGTTCGCAGGGCGACCTCGAATAAGACGACGCCCGGCGTAGGCAGGTTCGCACGCAGGATTGCGGCCTCGTCCTCGTCAATCGTCACGGGAGTGGTGTCGCGGCCCACGGGCTCGCGTAGATGCTCGACGCCCTCGAACGGGTTGAACTCGGCGATCGGTGGCAGGTAGCGCCGGGCAGGATGACGCATCCACCCGAAGAGTGTCTTGAGTGTGGCGAGGTAATTGTTGGCCGTGCGCGCCGAGAGCTTCTCGTCAAGATGCAACGCCATCTTGTACCGCTCGATGTCCAGCACCGTCGTGTCGATCGGGCGGGCGGGCGCATAGGACAGCCACTTGCTTTTCAGCCGCGTCGCGTACATTTGGATGGTGGCAGGCTCTTTGTATAGCTTCGCCCAATCGAGGTACTCATCGACGGCTTCCGGCCAGGTGATCGCGGCAAGGTCATGGTCCTCGAGGGTGCCAGTTTTCAGGCGAAGGCGCAGTTTCGCGAGCGAGTGCTCAGCATGTTCTCCCCGAGGTCGTGGTCGAACGACTTGCAGTCTACCCACTGTCGGCGGACGCCGCGGCGCTGCATCCTTATAGAAAAGGTCCACCGCCCGTCTTTCGCTTTACGTTCGATAATTTGCCCTTCGGGTTTGCGTCCCGTCGAACCATAGTGGCGCACTAAGGCGTGCCTTTAGCTGCTGTTGCGCCGTAAGTCATTGATTCTAAAGGTGGTTGCTACTTTGCGGAATCGTCATGCTCATACCGTTATCCGCTTGTGGTAGGTGAACCACTCCGCAATCACGAGCACCGTGGCGATCGTTACCAGCAAGACCCACAGCTCGTCGGCCCAGCCCGGTGATTCGATGCTGCCCAGAGTCTGCGGTCGGGCCGCCATTTCGGTACCCGCGGCAACGTGGGTCGCGTTGACCGCCGAGCGTTCCCGGTCGGCCAGGTTCACTGCCACCCTCAGTCTACGTCCACCGCGCGTCGCGGTGTAGAGGCCCGGTTCGTCGGCAACGAATACAGTGCGGTCGGGCAAAGACCAGGCTGCCACGTCGTTGCCCTCCAAATCCTGCACGGCAGCCGCCGCCAGCCGGACCTCGACGCGGCCGGGCGCGCTGGGCACCGCAACTTGCTCATCCATCATCCAGCTCAGCGCGTTGCTCAAGAAAATCGGAAACCCGGGCTGCAGTGGGAAATTGGACTCTTCCAGGGCAAACGACACGCGGACGATCTTTTCCGGGTTCTCCGACACGGTGATCAACGGCAGTTGCGGCGTGCCCACGATGACTTCGGTGGTACCCGCGACGGGCGAATTGTCCGCCCGCCCGGCAGCCGCCGCCGGCAACACCTGCGTGCGTACCGCCCGATCGATGCGCAGGTCGTCGAGTGAGACGAAACGCAACACCGGGTGCTCCGCGTCCCATTCCGGAACCTGCGGCGAGCTCAGCACCTCCAGCGGCGGTGCCAACCAGGGCACGCTGGGCGGCAGAAACAGCAGCGCCGGGCCGCGCGGCGGGTTGGTCGGTGCAAAGCGATCGAAGACGTAGAGATCGGCGACAACCCTGTCGGTGTAGGCATCCGGCGTCAGGAACTCCAAGCTGATGCGCGGCTCCACGCCAAGCGCTGTTTCCAGAAAGACGCTGCCCGGACTGACCAGGGCGATGCGCGTGCGGCTGCGCACCGGGAGGTACGAGTAGGCGTAGTCATCGGCGCTGAAGGCGTCGCTGTCGGTGGTGATTGCGGCACGCACGGGACCACGGTCGAAGGTCTGCAGATCGATCGTGCGTCGATACGATTCGCCGGGCGCCAAACTGATCAACTCACCGAGGCGGTTGTCGCCGCTGCCGCTGACCCGGATATCGACGTCTTTCGGGCCCGGCGAGTTGTTGGTTACCTCGAGAAACGCTTGGTACATGAGCGGCGTCGCCGGCACCGAGCGAATCTCGAACGCCGTGATGCCGACGTTGTCGGCCGTTTCGTATACCGAGATGACGCCGGCCTCCGGCGGGGCGTCGGAAACCATGACGCCGTCGGTGATGAAGTGCACCTCGGCGGCGGCGGTGGCGAGCGCCGGAAAGTGGGTGTCGCCGCCGAGCGACACCGTGAGATTGTCGAGCACGTCGAGGGCGGCGCGCCGGTCCGACGGCTCCGTCGGAGGCGCTTGGCCGGCCGTGTCGACGATCATGAACTCGCTGGCGGCACTGCCCTGCATCAAGAGAGCGCGAGCCTGACCGACGGCGTGCTCGAAGCGGGTATAGCCGTCGGCCGTACGCGTTGCCATGGTCGCCGAGTTATCGACGACGATGGTCATGTTGCGCCGTTCATTGCCCGCCGAATCCATCTCGGGTCGCCCGAGCGCCATGGCGACCGACAGGCCGATCGCCAGCGCCACGATCAGTGACACCCACCAGCGCAGGCGGTCGAGCCAGTTGCTGCGTCGCCTCTCGCGCAGCAGCCGGGCCCACAAGAGCTTCGACGGCACGATGACGATGCGCGGCGGCGGCTTGAGCCAATAAAGCACGCCGACCGCGGCGGCCGTCGCGGCCAGCAGCAGCCCCGCCATTGCCGGGCTCAACGAGAGAAAGTTCATCCGAGAAACCTACCCTGGCGGAACACCTGCAAAATCAGGTCTTCGAAGGGAACTTCGGTGCACGTGCGCACGTAGCCCCAGCCGTATTTGCGGCAGTATCCGTTGATTTCCTCGCAATGCTCCTCGAACTTCTCGGCGTACGCGTCGAGCAGGCCGGGGGTCACCTTGATGCGCTCGGAAGTGCCGAGCTCGGAATCCTGCAGCAGCACCTCGTCGGGCAGTTCGGGGCGCAGCTCGTCGGCGCTGTAAATCTGCACGGCGAACACGTCCTGCTTGAAATAGCGCACCATGTCGAGCGCCCGGTCGACGCCGCTATCGTCGAAGAAGTCCGACACGATCACCACCAGGCCGCGGCGGCGGCGCGCCGCGAAGAAGGTTCGGAAAGCTGCGTGCATCGACGTCTCGCCGCGCGCCTGCACCGACTCCAGGAAACGAAAGCAGTGGAAGATCTGCTGCTTGCCCCGGCGTGCCGACATCTCCTGCGCGATGCCGTCGGCGTATGCAACGATGTTGACGCGATCGAGGTTGAGCAACCCGATGTAGCAGAGCGCCGCGGCGATCTTGCGGGCGTAGTCGAACTTGGCCGGCTCGCCGTGATCCATCGACTTACTGGCGTCGAAGAAGATGTAGATCGGCAGGTCGGCCTGCTCCTCGAACATTTTGAGGATGAGCTTGTCGAGCCGCAGGTAGGTGCGCCAGTCGACGTTCTTCGTGTCCTCACCGGCGACGTACTGGCGATAGTCGGCGAACTCGATGCCCGAACCCTTCTTCTTGGCGCGGTGCTCGCCGTGCATGTGGCCCGGAATCATGCGGCTCGAGATGATGTTGAGGTACTCGAGCTTCTTCATGAAATCTTCGTCGAAGAGAGTTCCGTTGTCACTCATCGCTCAAGTACCTGCCCGGCCACCGGGTCGGCGGGGAGATGACGGGCCAGGTGCCGGGGTCACCTTCGCCTATTCGGCCGACTCGGGGACGTCTTTCATGATGGCCGTCAGGATGTCGTCGGTATCGACGCGCTCGGCCTCGCCCTCGAAGTTGAGAAGGCAGCGATGGCGCAGCGCCGGCAACATCATGGAACGAATGTCCCCGCACGATACGTGCACGCGGCCGTTGAGAAGCGCATTTACCTTGCCGCCGATAACCAGCGTCTGCGTGCCGCGCGGGCTGGCGCCGAAACGCACATAGCGATTGGTCATCTCGTGGGCGAAGGGAGTGTCCGGGTGCGTCGCCATGGTCAGGCGGATGGCGTAGTCCTGGACGGGGCGGGCGATCGTCACCGAGCGCGCCGTGTCGCGCATCTCGAGGATCTCATCCTGATTGAGAACCCTCTCGGCGGTGGGCTCGAGTCGCTTCGTGGTGCGGTCCATGATCTCGTGCATGTCGTCGGTCGGGGGGTAGCCGATTCTCAGCTTGTAGAAGAAGCGGTCGAGCTGCGCCTCGGGAAGCGCGTAGGTGCCTTCCATCTCCAGCGGGTTCTGCGTCGCCAACACGAAGAACGGCGGGTCGAGCCGGTGCGTCTTTTTACCGACCGTAACCGTGAGCTCCTGCATGGCCTCGAGCAACGCCGACTGCGTTTTGGGGGTGGCGCGGTTGATCTCGTCGGCCAGCAAGATGTTGGTGAAGATCGGGCCGGGCTGGAAATCGAGGAACTTCTCGCCGGCCTCGTTCTCGTGCACCACGTCGGAGCCGACGATGTCGCCGGGCATCAGGTCGGGCGTGAACTGGATGCGCGAGAACACCAGATGCAGGACGTCGGCGACGGTGGCAACGATCTTGGTCTTGCCGATGCCGGGGATGCCTTCCAGCAGCACGTGGCCCTTGGACAGCAGGCTGATCAACGTACCGTCGATGATCTCCCGATTGCCGACGATGACCTTGTTGATCTCAGCTCTGACCTTCGTGAACTGCTCGGAAAAGACGGCTATTTGGTTGTCGATGATTTCGGTTGTCATTGGTTCTCGCGTGGCTTGATAGCCAGGAAATAACGCTTTACGAGGTTCCGATAACGCCACGGGATGCGCTCGACGTTGAGCGCCGAACCCTCGGCGTACCTCGATGGACCTCGCACGCTTCGGTATTTGATGATCGAATTCTGCTGTCTGCTGGCTTCTTGAAAGATGTCTTCGGGGTCGACCTCTTCGATTTCCTCTTCAGGCGTCTGCTCGTCGATGATTTCCATCTCGAGCTGAACGTCGAGCGTCGTCGGCGCGCCGAGCTGCATCTCGCCACCGGTCGGATCACTGGTTGCGTGCCCCGCCGGCCCGCCCTCCTGTGACGGGTCGCTGGACTCGCCGCCGCTCGCCGACTTCTGCACCTCGTCGGATGGCATAGCCATGGCGCCTTCCTGGCTTTCACCGCTCTGCTGATCGGAGGCCATCATCTGCTGCGACATTTGCTGCTGCGCCATTTGTTGCTGGCCCAATTGCTGCTGCATCGCCTGCATCTGCTGCGAGGCCTGGTTCATCATCTCCTGGGCATCCATGCGCTGCGACATGGCTTCGAGGGCTTCGGCGGCCTCCTCCAAGGCCTGCTCGGCGTCCGCCATCTGGTTGTTTTCCATGTTCTCAGCGGCCTCACGCAGCGCCTCCATGAGCTCTTCCATGGTCGGCTGGTCGCCCTGCGCCGCCCGCTGCAGGCTGTCCATCAAATCCTGGGCCTCAGCCGCCGGCATGTTCTGCAGTTGCTCGGCGAGCTGACGCATCAGCTCGGCCGCCTCGGCAAGATCTTGGTTCTGCAGGGCCGCGGCGAGCTCGCTCATTTCTTCGGAGGTGGCCAGATCGGCGGCCAGCTCCTCGAGCGCTTCGTCCATGGCGCTCAATTCCAGGTTGCCCTCCTCCAGGGCGTTCTGCGCCTCGCGCAGCTCCCGCAACAACTCCTCCATGGAGAGCTCTTCGCGCTCGAGCCGGGCGAGTGCCTCTTCGAGGCGCTCGCGTGCTTCCTGGCTCAAGGCGTTCTCGTCGACGGCGGCGGCCTCCTCGAGCGCTTCGGCCTCTTCGATCAGATCACGAATGTCTTCGAACTGCGATTCTTGCTCGGCGGTCAAGCCCCCCGGACCCAGCATCGATGAACCAAACGCGAACAGCGGCCCGTCGATTGGCAGCAGCATGATGAACATGAGCAACGCCGTCAGCCCGAGCGCAGTCCACATGCGGGTCGGGATCGTCGTGGGCACGAGCTTTCGGGCGTCGAGCCTGGCAGCGGATGCGGCGGCACGCCGCACCAACAGGTCGATCCACGGCGACGCGTCGCCTTCGCGCATGAACCAATACGCCGACTTGATCTCGTCGTGCAGATCGGCACGGGAATCGGCGACGACGGCGGCCCGCGGCAGGTGGCCGGCGCCCCACTCCGACCAAACCAAGAACGCGGTGACCAGGAGCGTTCCGGCGGCGGCGATTGCGACGCCCGGCGGCGGCGTCACCGGCACCAGCAGCTTGACGATCTCGACGAGCACCACGGCCCCGAGAACCACGCAAATCCCGATGGAAAGCTGGTCAAGGACGCGATTTAGGCGCACCTGCCGGTCGACTTTCTCGAGCGCTCCGGTAATGACCGAGCGTTCCGCGCAGGCAGGAGCCATTTCTCACAATCCTTATACGTGCGTGGGAAGCCTTCTCACCAACAACCGCGAGCACGAGCTGGCGGCACAATACGGCCGCGTTGGGGAGATGGTAAGCACCTGCCGGAACAGGGAACCCACCCAGCCCACCCATGGGGAAATGACTCGAGCGTCAGGAGGTTCACACCCCGACTGCACGGCGTCAAGGCTTCTGAGGACCTCCGAATATCAACTTTATCAGGCTGCCGGCCGGAATGAGATCGTCGAGCCCGCGGTGGTTGAGAATCGCCACCGTTTGCGCGCCCACGGAGATCTCTGAATAAGCCTCCAAGACGCCACGCAATTGCTGTCTCTGGCCCACTTCCACGATCGACAGCCGCGCCGGCTCGGCCGCCAGGCTGTCGGGATCGGTGAGCTCGCGAAAGCTGCGAACGCTCGCCACCAGCGTGTCGGCGTGGTCGCGCCAGGCGCTCGAGGAGGTAACACCCAGGATCCGGTACATACGCTCCCCGTACAGCACCCAGTGCCCCAATACGGCATACGAGCCGCGGCCGCCGTTGACGCGGAAAACCGCCTCGATAGCTTCGAGCTCGTTATCGTTGCGTGCTCCGATGTCGGCAACCCGGGCGTTCAGATCACTCAGATAGCGGCGCACGACGCGTTCGGTGTCGCCGTCGCCCGGGGCCGCCGACAGCGTTAGCTGCAAGTAGGCTGATTCGCGGGGACTTACTACGGTCACCGAGTCGCGCGCGTTGCCGACCGTCCAGCCGCTGGGGAACGTCAGTGCGAAACGCAGGTCGGGGTGCAGAAAGTCGTCACCCGCCAAGTAGCCTTCTCGGGGGTTTTCGCCGAACACTACGTCGTCGACAGCCTGCAGCATCTCGCGGTGCCCAACGAACAACTCGTCGGGCCGCAACCCGTAGCGAGCCACGGCCTCCGCCGCCGTTTGCTCGCTGCGCTCGATGCGATCGTCGACCTGCGGATGGGTGGAAACCCAGCCCGGTACTTTCTTACGGTCGCTCTGTTCCTCGAGGTTTTGCAGCGTCTCGAAGAATCCCCCGATGCCGCGCGGGTCGTAGCCCGCCGCCGTGGCGTAGCCGATGCCGCGCTCGTCGGCGTCAAGCTCCTGGTCGCGCGAATATTTGAGCAGAAACAGGCCGGAAACCTGCTGCGGCAACCCGGTATTGACGATGTCGCGCACGGTTCCCGACAGCAGGCTGCCCGCCAGCAGGCCAATGCTCAGCCAGGTCGACGCGCGGCTGCGGCCGCGGCTGTGGCGTCCGGTAACGTGCCCGATCTCGTGGCCGAGCACGCCGGCGAGCTCGGCTTCGCTGTTGGTGTAAGCCAGCAGCCCACGGGTGACGTACACGAAACCGCCCGGTAGGGCGAAGGCGTTGACCACCGGCGAATCGAGAATGCGGAAGGTCCACGGAAGTTGCGGCCGCTCCGACAGCGAAGCCAGCGACCGGCCCAAACCGTCGACGTATTCCTGGAGCGCGGCGTCGTCATAGAAGCCGTACTGCGCCTCGATGGCCTGGTCGGCTTCGCGACCCAGTTCGATCTCGTCGCGGTCTTCGTCGTTTTGCTGCCGGCCTGGGCCGGCGTCCGGCGTGCCGGGCGTGAGTCCGGCGGCAAGCACAGGCGCGGGTACGGCAAGCGCCACGACGAGGATTGCGGTCAGCAAACGGGTCATCAACATGCTCCTCTGCCCCTCAAGGTAATGATACCGCGGGGATGTCGCCCTGGGGCGCCATCCGGTAGTAGGGGACTTGCCACCACTACCCGCCATCCCTCGACAGGAGCGGCGCCCGAGACGAGCATCGCTGGCGGGCTAAAGCTCTGCGTACTTGTTGCGGATGTAGGCGAGCCACGGCTCGGCTGACAGCTTCCCGCAACCCATGCGATCGAGGAGCTCCTCAGCGGTGAACTTGCGGCCGTGGCGGTAGATGTGATCGCGGAGCCAATCGTGTAGATCGGTGAAATTGCCGGCGGCGATCTAGCCTGTCAGATTGTCGAGCGCGGCCTCGGCTTGGGCGAAGATCTGGGCTGACATCAGGTTGCCGAGGGAGTAAGTCGGAAAGTAGCCGATGGCGCCCATCGACCAGTGGATGTCTTGGAGCACGCCTTCGGCGTCGTTGGCCGGGACGATCCCCAGATAGCGCTCCATGCCCTCGTTCCACGCCTCCGGTAGCTCGGCAACGGAGATCCGGTCCTCGAGAAGAGCGTTCTCGAGCTCGAAGCGCAGCATGATGTGGAGGTTGTACGTAACCTCGTCGGCCTCTACCCGGATCAGGCTCGGGCACACGTGGTTGATGCTTCGATAGAAGGCATCGAGCGGTAGATCGGCGAGCTGGTCGCTGAACACCCTCTGGAGCTCCCCGTAGTAATGCTCCCAGAACGGCCTGCTGCGCCCGACGAGAATCTCCCACAGCCGTGATTGCGATTCGTGCACGCCGAGCGAGGCGCCGCCCGCTAAGGGCGTACGGTCGAGATCGACCGCCACACCCTGCTCGTAGAGCCCGTGGCCGCATTCGTGCAGTGTCCCGAAGAGCCCGGCCGGCAGAAAGTCCTCGTGAATACGGGTCGTCAGACGAACGTCGGTCATCGAGAACGACGTCGTGAACGGATGGGCGGAGCGATCCTGGCGGCCGCGCTCGAAGTCGAAACCGAAGTTGCCGATGGCCGCGAGGCCGAAGTCCCATTGCGCACCGTCGTCGTAATGGGCCTCGAGGAAGGCGCGCGCGCCTTCCTCGGCGCCGCTTCCTCCGCGGCTGAGCTCACCGACCAGCGGAACGAGCTGTTCGCGAAGGCCTCCGAACACGGCCTCGATGCGCGACGTCTCCATTCCGGGCTCGAACTCGTCGAGAAGCGGATCGTAGATCCGCTCGCTGTAGCCGAGAACCTCGGCCTTCTCGATCGTGAGCCCGAGGATCTCCGTCAGGTGGGGCTGGAAACGCGTGAAATCGTCGGCCTCCCGCGATTCCTGCCAGGCACGCTGGCCGAGCGACGCGGCGCTGGCAAGGCGGGCAACCAAATCGGCATGGATCTTGGCGGCGCGATCGTAGTCGCGGCGGGTGACGCGAACGAAGCTCGCCGCATCGGAATCATAGTCGAGTCCTTCGACTTCGGCCGCCGCCGCCTCGAGAAGCGCCGCGATCTCGTCGGCAACGAACTCCTCGTGGGCGACGCGGGCCAACGTCGTGAGCTGCGCCGCCCGCGCTTCGATGGCACCCGGCGGCATGTAGGTTTCCTGATCCCAGCTCAGTACCGCTTCCGCCGCCTTGAAGTCGGTGATCCGCGCCATGCGCTGCCGCAGACCTGTCAGCGCCTCGTTCATCCTCTCAGGTCTAAATGGTGAAATGCCGCAATCACCAACGCGTGATGGATGCGGCCGGCGCGAATGAGGTTCGGGATGTCGCGCAAGGGGGCCAGGCCGATACTGATCTCCTCGTATCCGGTGAGCTCCTGCTCGTGGCGTCGCTCGGCGCCCTGAACCAGCACCGTGTAACAACGGTTTCTGATGATCGCCGGGTTGGGGGTTACGGAACCGATGAGCTCGGCATCGTCGCCGGCATAACCGGTTTCTTCACGCAGCTCGCGCAGCCCGGCGCTAACCGGGTCTTCACCCTGATCGATGGAACCGCCGGGGATTTCCAGTGTCACTTCGCCGGCGCCGTGGCGGAACTGCTGCACGAAGACAACTTCTTCGTCGGCCGTTAGCGCGATGACGTTGACCCAGTCGGGTGCGTCGAGGTACACGAAATCGCCATGCTTGTCCGGATTCGTGGGCGAGCGTGCGAGGCGGCGCTTGAGCGCGAACACCTTGGTTTCCGCCAAGGTTTCTTCCTCTTCTACCTCCCAGTCGCCGACGCCGTCGCCGGGAGAGTCAAGCTGTCGGTCGCCGTCCATCTCTAGCCTAGCCCCTACCCCCCAGACCGTCGAGAAGCTCCTTCCACGCTTGCCGCTCACGCTGCGGATTGGCGCGCTCGGCTAGCTTCGCGTAGCGCCGACACAGCTCTTCGTAGAACTCGGACTCCGACTCGGCGCGTGAGATGAGCTCACTGAGCGCCTCGGTATCCTGCACCGCAAAGAGTCCGGGGTAGTCGTCGCCGAGAATGCCGACGTTGCCCGACACCCGGGTCGCCAGCAGGGGGGTACCGAGAGCCAGCGCCTCGGTGAGAACGTTCGATGCTCCCTCATTGAGGCTCGAGTTCACCACGAGTGCGCACCGCGCGATTATCGACAGGGCCTCGTCACGCGGCACCTCGCCCAACCAAATTGTAGCGCCGATTGGATTGTTCCTCCTTCACGGAGCGCTTGGCGATCTCGTCTTCCCCCACGGCGCCGAGCTGCAGCACGCGAACCCGCGAATCGCTCGGCAGGCGCCGTGCGGCGAGCGCCGTGCGAAACGGATCTTTGATGTCGCGCAACTCACCGACGACGCACACCTCGAAGCCGCGCGTCGCACCGATTGCCTCGTTGCTGCCGGAAATCCCGTCCGGCGGTTCCAAAGACTGAAAGATCACGGTCGCCTTGTCGCGCCATTCAGCGGGAATCTCGTCGAGGGCCAACGGTTGCATGGCTACCAGGTGCGTGGCCGACCGCATGGAGCGCGCCGCCGCCGCGGGCCCGTCGCCCAGGTCATCGTCTCCGGGGTAGATGTCGGAGCCGGTGAGCGCCACGATCAGCGGCAGGTCGCCGGGCTGCGCGTCGAACGTGGCGATCGAGGCAGCGCTGCGTACGGCGTGCAAGGCAACCAGCACATCGCATTTCTGCCCGCGGTACTCCTGATCAAACACCACATCGTGGCCGAGATCACGAAAGATGCGTCCCCAACGCTCGGCGGTTACCCGGTTGCCGCGGGCCGGATGGGCGAGTTGGGGAACGACGATGAAAATCCTCATTGGCACCTCATTCTTGTCGAACCAGGGGCCGCGTCAAGCACGTCGGACCGCCTTCGCCCTTGCGGGAGATCTCGTCGCCGGCGTATGTCAACGTCTCGATACCGGCCTCTGCGAGGCGTTGCTGAGTTGTCGGATTTCCGTCCAGCATGAGCACGCGGCCCGGCGCCAGCGCCAGCACGTTGCAGGCCATCGTCGCGAACTCCTCGTCGGGAACTTCGATGAAACGAATCTCACGATCCGACATCCAGCGACGGAACCGAACCGGAAGCAACGGCGAGTACACCAGCACGACTCCGTGGGCCACGGGACTGAGCACGGACATCAGGTGAAACACATCCGCGGGGCCGCGCCAATGGGGTAACGGAACGACGACGAGCTCATCGAGCTGATCGCCGAGCAGATGCTCGAGTTGCTCGATACCTTCGGCGTTGGTGCGATAGCCCTCGCCAACCGCCAGCGTCCGCGGCCCCATCCAGCACACGTCGCCGCCTTCTAAGCGCCCTGCGCCGCCGATCTCGCCGAGCACCGCAATGCCTGCCTGCTCGAGCACCGGGCGTACGGCGACAGGCTCGTGGCGGCGCGACGCCTTTCCCATCGAGCAGAGAACGGCCCCGTTGTCCGTGAGGATGGCCGCGTCGCGCACATAGATCGAGTCCAGCCGGAGGTTCTCGCCGGATCCGGCGGGCTGGGTGGCGACGGCGGGCGCATCGGGGGCGGCCGGCGAACACGCTGGAAACCAAACGATCTCCGCGCCGAGGTCCTGGAACACGGTCTGTAAGCGATCGTACTCGCCAACGGCGCGCTCGAAGTCGGGCGCCGAATGGTAGTTGAGATCGCGCCACTCGGCCGCCACTTTGTCGGCCCCGACAAAAGCGTCGCGCGCGTGCCGCAGCAGCAGCTTCTCGATTTTCCCGACGTCACTGTTGATGGTCGTTCCCACGGTTCGGAATGTATAGCACACGCCCGGCGTCGCGGAATTATCTCTCCCAGGCAGCACGCCGGTAGGCGTGCGGGTACTATTCCCGCCTCCCCCCGAGAGTCTGCCGGTAACCGTGACGAACAACTCGACCACCAACGACTACCCATCCGTTCTGCGCATGGCGGCGCCGCTGATGGTGTCGTTCGTCATGCGCTCCGCCTTCACGTTCGTCGACACCATCTACGCCGCAACCCTGGGCGACGCCGCGGTAAGCGCCGTCGGCCTGGCGATGCCATTCGAGTTCGTGATGATCGCCATCTGGGTTGGCCTGTCGACGGGGCTCACCTCAACGCTGTCGCGCGCCATGGGCGCCAACGAGGGTCGCAAGATTGAGCAGTATCTAAAGGCAACCTGGCGACTCGTCCTGGTTGCCTCGCCGCTCTTCTTCTTGCTCGGTGCGTCAATCTGGTTCGTCGCACCACGCGTCGGCCTCGAACGAGACGTTTACGAGTCGTTCCGCGTGTATGGCACGGTACTCATCTGCGGCTCGGCGTTCACCGCGTTCTGGTCGATCATCCCTGATTCCGTCGTCAAGGCGCACCAGGACACCCAGTCGACCATGTGGGCAGGTATCTGGTCCAACGTCGCCAACCTGGTACTCAACACCATCTTCCTGTTCATCTTCCACTGGGGTGTCTTCGGCATCGCGCTGTCCACCGTGATCGGCCGCGTCGCCGGCTTGGTGTACGCGTTGAACCGTGCCAGTTACCATGAGCGCCAGCGCATCGCGGCCGGCGCCGATATCAATCTTGAGCCCGATCCGAGTCCGTATCGACCCATCCTGGCGCTCGCCATCCCGGGGTCGATCACCTTCTTGCTGATGGCCGCCGAGACAGCCGTCATCAACGTCCTGCTCGCCCGGCTGCCCAACGCCACGCCGGCGATCGCGGCGTATTCGATCTACTACCGGATCATGATGTTCGCTTCGATGCCGATGATCGCCATCAGCGTGGCGATGCTGCCCTACGCCGCCAAGCGCATCGGCGCGAACGACGACAAGGGCCTGCGCTCCGGACTGCGCCAGGGCTTCGCCCTGGCGGCCGTGTACGTCTTCGCCATCGTCGCACCTATCATGCTGCTGTTCGGACCAACACTCGCCGAGTGGTTGACCGAGTCGCCCCTGACTGCCGAGTACACGACTTTTGCCCTGCAGTTGACGCCGCTGGCGGCACTGGCGTTGACGCCCTTCATCCTGTGTCGGCCGATATTCGAAGCGATGGGGCAAGGCAAACCGGGACTGGTGATGGCGATCTTCCGCTACGTCATCCTGACGTTGCCGGGCGCCTTCATCGGCATGCGGGTAGCGGGCAACATGGGCTACCCGGAGCTTTACGGTCTTCTCGTCGGTTTGTTGGTAGCCGGATTCATTTCTTCGACCGTGTTCTACATCTGGATGCGGGCCGCGCTGCCCTCCGCAACCAAGATCGTGGTCGCCGACGGCCCCACGGACGCCACGACGATGGAGATACCGAGCGTCTAATTGAGAGCATCGCGAATCATCCGGATCTTGCTCGTCGCTCTGGGCGTGGCCTGCGGTCCCGGCGAGCGGTCGCAGGCGGCTCCGGAGGTGGCGGCAACGGGAATCGCGGTGGACGCCGATGTCATCGGCGAGGGTCGGCGTTCGTACCGCACGTATTGCGTCCAGTGCCACGGCTACTACGGCAAGGGCGACGGCACGTCGGCCGCCCATCTCGAGCCGCCCCCCCGCGACCACACCGACGCGACGGTGATGACTCCGATCGGCGACCGGCTGATCGCAGAAACGATCCGCTTCGGTGGCACCGACCGCGGCTTTCCCGGTATGCCGGCGTTTCCGACGATCCCCGCGGATGAGGTGGCGTCGCTGGTGGCGTACATCCGCTCGCTCAGCAATCCCGGTGTCCTCACAATCGACGTGGGCGACCTGCGCTAGAGGCCGCGTTTCTCAACGGGTCGCCAACGGATTGGCCCCGCGTGCGCCCTTGATCTCACCCGCAACTCCTGCCCGCAAAAGTGAAGACAATAGTGACGCGGCACACTAGCGTTCGCGCCGCGCCGTCCACGCACTGAGGCGGGTGCCGTCGATTCGATTGCCGGCAATCGCGTCGCCTTCCACGAGGCCGCTGTAGATGATGCGCGGTGCTTCTCCTTCGGCACCGCCGAACACCCAATATACGCTCGCTCCCCAGACGTAGAAATCCACCATCGGCCGCTCGCCCGCGGCGCCGCGGCCGGCCCCCCAGCCGTCCTGGCGCCACTCGATCCAAACCCTCGCGTCGTCGCCGTTGATACGCCACGTACCCTCGACTACGGCCACGGCGCGTTGCGCCGTAAACGGGTGGCGCGAGGCCGCAACGGTGGCGTCGCCCTCCCAGCGGTCGCCGCTCACCGTCCCGCGAAGCACCACGAGGCTGCCGTCACCCAACGCCCGCACGGCCTCGACCCGGATGTCGGAGCCGTCGATCCTGCCGACCACCGGCACCTCTCCATCCTCCGTCGCCAGCCACCCCTCGACCTTCTGGAAGCTCTGCCAGAGCTTGAGCGTCATATTCGATACATCATCGTCGAAGCGAATCGACCACGAACCACCCAAGGCGTCGGGAACCACCCAACGGTACAACTCGGCCGGCAGATCGAGTCCTTCGACGGTGTCCCACGCGTCGGGCTCCCATTCGGCCATGTCGAACGTCTGCGAGACCACGGGGGTGCCGGGAGTCAACTGCGCGAGTAATCGGGGTCGTAGCGCCAAATTGACGGTCGGCAGCAAGTACAGCGTTACAACAGTCGCCGGCCGCAGATCGGCCTCGAACAGATCAGTTTCGTGAAACACGGCGCGCTCGGAGACTCCTGCGGCCGCAGCGTTACGGCGACTTTCTGCCACCAACAACGGATCGAGCTCGTAGCCGACGCCGCGCGCTCCGAATGCTTCGGCGGCGCGAACAACGATGCGGCCGTCGCCACTGCCGAGGTCATACACGAGATCACCAGCGGAAACACCCGCTAGCTGCAGCATCCGATCAACGACCGGCTGCCGCGTCGGCACGTACGGCACGTCGCCGCTGCGCAGTGGCGGCTGCGCACGGTTCCAGCCGATCCAGATCGCCACCATCAACACTGCCAACAGCGTGCCGCTGATCGTCAATCGCCGGTTCATGGCGGTTCTTTCATCTCGACGGAAGCCGGCGCCGGAAGGGCCGCAAGTTTTTTCTTGACGTTGGGCAAGCAAGAAAAAACGGGGGTTTGTCTTGCATCATGGTCGCGAAAGCTGAAATCATTTTCACCGTTCTCTCGAATGCTCGGCGAACGCAATGTTGATCATTATTGACGGCTATTGATCGTTAAAGTGCTGCATTGATTGTCCGGCAAGCTGCCTTGGCACGACGCTTGCTTGAATCTATGCAGCACTGCAGACAAAACCGAACTCAGAGATGAACCGATGATGGCCGCCAGAAAGTCGAAAGAAAAGGGCTTCTCGCTCGTCGAGATGATCGTCGTCGTGGCGGTCCTGGGTATTCTTTTGGCCATCGTAGTTCCGGCGTTGATGTCAGCGGTAAACCGTTCCCGCCAGCGCCGCAGTATGGCCGACATGCACCAGATCGCCCTGGCGAACGGGATGGCGCAGGTGGATTCGAGCCGCTACGTCAACGCTCTGGCCGATCTGGAACCTGCTTACATGCTTCCCGTGGTTACCCTCGACGCCTGGGGCAACCCGTATGTGTACACGATTAGCGGCAATCAGCGGAACTACACACTGACATCCACGGGACGCGACGGCGCCGTCGGACCGGGGGCCCCATTCCCTGGTCCAACGAGCCCTTCGAGCCCGACTTGATATTGACGGACGGGGAATTCACCCAGTCGCCGATAGCGCAGTAGGGTCGAAACAACAACTGCGCGGCTGCTGAAGAGTGACGGACAGCGGCACCTCCGGTGATAAATAATGTCACTATCGCGCGCAGGTCAAGTGGCGCCCCCCGTCGAGACTCAACGTCACACCCGTAACCCAGCCGGCCTGGTCTGATGCCAAATAGGCCACGGCGTCCGCAATATCGATCGGATCCCCCACCCTCCCCAACGGATGGGTGGTCTTGCTGTGTTCCAGGAACGCCTCGTAGGCCGATTCGTCCATGCCGCTGCGCCGGTGCAAGTTGGAGACCACGACACCCGGATTGACCGCGTTCACGCGGACGCCGGCGGCAGCCAGCTCGAGCGCGGCGCAGCGCGTCAATTGATCGACCCCGGCCTTGCTGACGCAATAGGCGACCACGTTGGGAAACGCCCGTAACCCGGTGACGCTCGAGACGTTCACCACGTTGCCACGCGTCGCCCGCAGATGCGGCGCGGCCGCGTGCATCAACAAGAAGACGCTGTCGAGGTTGATGCGCATCATGTCGGTCCAGTCGTCGGCTGACGTGGTCTCGACCGTACCGTTGCCGATGATGCCGGCGGCGTTCACCAGCACGTCGAGCTTGCCTGTCGCATCGACCGTGTTGGCGACGGCTCGCTCGCAATCCTCGGCGTTCCGCAGGTCGGCAACGACGCGGAGGCCTTCGCCGCCACCGTCGGAAATCGCGGCAACCGTGGCGTCGAGGGTATCCGCGTCGCGCCCCACACACGCCACCGTCGCTCCGTCGCCGGCCAGGCGCAACGCGCTGGCCCGCCCGATCCCACTGGCCGCGCCGGTTATCAGGGCCACTTTGTCCTCGAACAGTTTACTCATGCGAACCTCATGAAGCCGACAGCGCAGAGTGCTCCGAATCACGCCAGCGCGCCACTCGCCACACCTGCGGCTGCAGGAAGATCAGAACCGTCATGACTTCGAGTCGCCCGACCCACATGTTGACGAACAACACGCCCTTGCTGATCGTGTCGAAGTCGGCGTAGCTGGCCATGGGACCGACCTTGCTGAACCCCGGCCCGATGTTGCCGAGCGTTGCGATGCTCGCCGTAATTCCGGTAATCAGGTCGGCGCCGAGGCCCACCAACGCCATGACGCTGGTAACGAAGATCACCAGGTAGAGGAGGAAGAAAGCGACGATCGACTGCATGACGTCGGGCGACACCACGCGCTTGCCCAGCCGTACGGGGCGGACGCCGTGCGGGTGCAAGGCCTTGAACAGCTCGGCAGCGGTGAACTTGGCCACCAGCCACAGCCGGACCAGCTTCGGTCCGCCGGCGGCGGAGCCGGCGCAGCCACCCAAGAACATCAGCACCAACAAGACGGTCTTCGCGCTGTCGGGCCACAGGTTGAAATCGTCGATGGCGAAGCCCGCCGTCGTCACGATGGTCAGCACCTGGAACATCGACTGGCGCGCGATGGTCTCGAGCGAAGCGTCTTGGAGCACGCCGCCGTTCGGCGCGCCGGCAAGGTATTCCTCTGTCGGCGCCGGCGCGAACTGGTAGAGAAAACTACCGAGCAACAGTGAAGCGACGATCACCACGCCGAGGTAGACGCGGAATTCTTCGTCGCGGATGAGCGACAACGGCTTGCCCCGGAAGAACCGATACCACAGCGTGTAGTTGGCGCCGGCGATGAAGATGAAGGCAACGAACACCCACTCGGCGGCCGGATTCTGATACCCGGCGAGGCTCTGCGGATGCGGCGAGAACCCGCCCGCCGACATTGTCGTCAGCGCGTTGCACACCGCGTCGTACAGCGGCATCTCGAACCACCGCAGCAGGCCCACTTGCGTTGCGGTAAGAACGACGTAGAGACTCCACAGGCGAATCGACGTTTGCCGGATGCGCGGCGTGAGGCGCTCCTCCTCGGGCCCCCCTGGAGCCTCGGCGAAGAACAGCTGCCGGCCGGCAATGGCGAGGGCAGGCAGAATGGCGATGAATAGCGCGATGACACCCATCCCGCCGAGCCACTGGGTCATGGCTCGCCAGAAAAACAAGCCTTCCGAGTGGAGGCTGAAGTCGGTGAAGATGGTGGCCCCGGTGGTGGTGAGGCCCGACATCGACTCGAACGCCGAGTCGGCGAGACCGACGCCGCTCCACCAATACGGAATGGCGGCGAAAAGCGACACCACGAACCAGGTGAAAGCGACCACCGCCAGGCCTTCCAGACGGCTGAGGTGTCGTTCTCCCTTGTGCAGCCGCCGCGCCAGCTCACCGACAATAAAAGCGCTGGCGCCGGCGACGGCGAAGCCGCCGGCGGCGTATTGGTTGCCGTAGATCAAATCGACAGCGAGCGGCGCGACCAACAGCACGCCGAAGACCCGCAGGATCAGGCCGATTGTGTGGGCGACAACAGCAAGGCGCATAGTGCAACCCGACGGGGCCGTGCACGAACCCCGCTAGAAATATCGCTCGACGGTTTCCTTGGCGTCTTCGGTGGAGACCACCAGCAGGTGATCCCCCGGCTTCACATAGTCATCCCCGTGCGGCACGATCGTTCGCCAACCCCTCACGATCGAGCCGATGATCGCTCCCGGAACGGGTGGGAGCATGCGCAGCTTGGTGACCGGGTGGTCCTCTGGGACAACGATCTCGAGCACGTGGGCCTTGCCCTGCTCGAGCGTCGCCAGCAGCTCGGCACCGGTGCCGCTCAACAGATTCAAGACGGCGCTCATCGCGGTGAGCCGCGCGTTGAGCGGCACGTCGATACCGACGCTCTCGAACAGGCGGAGGTTGCCGGGCTTGTTGACCCGAGTGACGATCTTGCGAATACCCATCTGCTTGGCGATCAACGAGCCGAGCAGGTTCTTCTCGTCGTCGCTGGTTACCGAAACGAGCACGTCACTCGCGGCAATGTCCTCGGCTTCCAGCAGGGCCAGATCGCTGCCGTCACCGTGGAGCACCATCACCGAGTCGAGCGCGGCGGCAACCTGGTCGGCGCGCTCTCTGTCGAGCTCGATGAGCTTCAGCCGCACGCCGCCCTGCTCGAGCATCTTGGCCAGCGTTACACCCACCGTGCCGCCACCGATCACGGTGACGTCGTTCACGCCGAGGTTCTCGTGCTGCAACGACTCGCGGGCGAACGCGGTCAGCGGCCGGCGCTTGCCCATGAACACCACCTTGTCGCCAGGATCGAAGAGCGTGTCCGCCTCCGGCACTTCCAGCTGCCCGTTGTGGACCAGGCTCACCGCCAGCACGCGCCTGGGAAGCCCGATCTCCTTGAGGTGCTTGCCGACCAGCGACGAGTCTTCCCGCAGGCGGTACTCCATCAGCCAGATGCGTCCGCCGGCGAAGACCTCCACGTCGAGCGCCTCGGGAACCAGCACGATCCGCGAGATCTCCTCGGCAAGCATCAACTGAGGCCAGATGATCTCGTCGATATCGCGGAATGTTTCGTCGTCCCGTTTGCGACGGAATGACCTGTAGTACTCCTCTTTGGAAACGAAGCAGAAGGTCTGGGGGCCGCCGTGTTGCTTCGCGGCCAGGCAGGCGATGATGTTCTGCTCGTCGGACTCGGTGCAGGCGACGAACTTGTCCTGAGCGCACAACGACGTCGCCTGGAGAGTGTCGATGTCTGTGGCCTTACCACGGACTACCTGGACGTCGAGCCCTTCGAACGGCTGCGTCGCCTCTCGATCGTCCTCGATCACCACGATGTCGTTGTCGGCGCACAGCTCACGGGCAAATGCCAGCCCGATGTCTCCGCCACCCGCGATAATGATGCGCATCAAACTCCATCCAGGGGCGCCCAGCCCGATCCATCACAGCCTACCCGCCGGGGCGGCACCCTAACAGTTGCCGCAGCAAAAGCCTAGCCATCTCATTTTCACCCCTGCTCCGCTCCGCGTGGGGCCAGAATCCGGGGAACGGTCTCTAGCGCCGTTGAACGGATCGAAACCTCGCTCATCGGTGTCAGCGGTGTCTCTTCGGGATTGACCTCGATGATCACGCCGCCCGCCCGGCGCGTCACCATGGCGACGCTGGCCGCCAGCTGCACCACCGCGCTGGTGCCAACCACCAGGCAAACCTCGGCCTCGGCGGCGCAACCGAAGGCCCTGTCGATGGCCTCGCCGAGCGGCTCACCGAACCAGACGACGTCGGGACGTTGCAGCCCGCCGCACGCCTGGCAACGCGGCAACGAGCTCTTCTCCTTGGCATCGATCGGGTCGCGATGATCGCGGCGGCGACCGCAATCGACGCAGCGGGCGCGCAGGAAAGAACCGTGAAGCTCGAGGGGAAGGGCTTGCTCTTCTCGAAACCCGCGTCCCGGTCGTCCCTGCGGCTCTCTGGCCGCCATGGCGGCCGCTCGCGTGTGTGGCCCGTCGACGTTCTGCGTGATGATCACAACGTCGTCGCGCCGCTGGGCAAAGCGTGCCATCGCCAGGTGGGCCTCGTTGGGCTCGCACTCGCCGGCCGCCAGGCGTCGCGCATTGTACCAATCCCATACCAGGTAAGGGTCACGCTCGAAGGCCGCGGGAGTGGCGAGATCTACGGGGCGGTACTTGCGCCACTGGCCGCCGGGGCCGCGGAACGTCGCCAGGCCGGAGTCCGCGCTGAGCCCCGGGCCCGTGAGCATTACCACGCCGCGCGATTCACCGATGATTTGGCGGACGCGGGCGAGCTCCGTGGATTCGCCTCGGGAAGAGCTCGCCACCGCGCTTCAGGTCGCCGCCTCGGCCTCGAGTTGTCCCTCGAGCCAGGAAACCGCGGTCTGCAAGTCGGGAGCTTCGCCGAACGGTTGCGGCCCGTTTGCAGGCAAACCCTCTGCGAGCCGGTTGATCCAAACAGTGCGGACTCCATAGCCTTCGCCGGGGCGAATGTCGTGGAAGTAGCTCTGCGCCACATGCAGCAGTCTGTCGCGATCGCCGGCGACGGCGGCGACGGCGCGCTCGAAATGCGCCTGATTCGGCTTGTACGAGCGCAGTTGCTGCGCCGTTACCAGCAGATCGAACTCGGCATCAAAGTGCTGCCGTGTCGCCGCCAACAGATCATCGTCGATGTTCGACAGAATGCCGAGCTTGAAGCCCATCCCGCGCAGGCGGCGGAGCGATCGGTTCGTATCCTCGAACGGCGTCCACGACGCAACACTCGCGGCCAGGAAGCCGGGCGCTTCAGGCGGTTCCCAGCCGAGATGCTCGGCGACAGCCGCTTCGAGGAACGTCAGGACCGCTCGATACGTGCGGTACTCGTCGGCCTGAACTTCCGGTTCGGCGGCGTGGTAGGCACTCAGGATCGTCGCGTCGTCGACGGCGAGCCCCTGGCGCTCGGCCTCCGCGCGAAGTGCCCCGGCGATGCCGGCATTCCAGTCGATCAGCGTGCCGTAACAATCGAACGTGATGAGCTCGGGTCGGACCATCCGAAGAGACTAGTGTGCCGCGTCACTATTGTCTTACTTTCGTGGCGACGAGACCGTGACGAGTTCAAGGATCGGGTCGACAGCGCCGCTGTTTGACCTCCGGACACGCCCGGCTTAGCCTCGCACCCGATAACCACGCCCGGGCCTCCGCCACCCATGACTGCCACTCGCGATCTCTGGCTCAACGGCTTGACCATCGGCGAAGCCCTGCGCCGGCGCGCCCGGGAAGACCCGCAGCGCGAGGCGCTCGTTTTTCCACAACCCGGCTACCGCGCCACCTACGCCGAGTACGACGGGCAAGTCGATGAGGTGGCGCGCGGCCTCCTGTCCATGGGCATTCAGACGGGTGAGCACGTCGCCGTGTGGGCGACGAACTGTCCCGAGTGGGTCCTACTGCACCTGGCAACGGCGAGGATCGGCGCCGTGTTGGTGACGGTAAACCCGGCCTACCGGCGCCACGAGTTGGCCTACGCGATCGAGCAATCCGACGCGCGCGCCCTGTTTCTGATTGCCCGGTTCAAGTCATCGGACTATTTCGCCATCCTCAACGACGCGTGTCCCGAGCTGGCCGCCGCCGAGCCCGGCAAGCTCGCATCCGAAGCCTTCCCGAAGCTGCGCTGGGTCGTGTCGATTCCCGACCGGCCGGCGCCGGGAATGGCGACGTGGCGGGCCATTGTCGAGGGGGGTCGTGACGTGACCGGCGACGAACTCAGGCAACGCGAGTAGGAGCTGTCACCCGCGCAACCGATAAATCTACAGTACACCTCGGGGACAACCGGGTTTCCGAAGGGCGTGTTGCTGAGCCATCAGAGCCTGCTTTTCAACGCCTACTACGTCGGTTGGGCGCAACAGCTGGAGGCCAACGACCGCGTTTGCGTCCCGGTGCCCTTCTACCATTGTTTCGGCTGCGTCATGGGCACGCTGTGTAACATCGTGCACGGTGCCACGATGCTGGTGCCGGCCGAGTATTTCGATCCGGCGGCGACACTCGATTGCGTCGAGCAGGAACACGCCACTTCGCTGTACGGCGTCCCCACTATGTTCATCGCTCAGCTCGAGAACAGGTCGTGCGCCGGACGCGATTTCGCGCTGCGTACCGGCATCATGGCGGGCAGCCCGTGCCCCATCGAGGTCATGAACCGGGTGATCGACGAAATGGGCGCCTTCGAAATAACGATTGCTTACGGGCTCACAGAGGCGTCGCCGGTGATCACCCAGACGCTCGTCGACGACCCGGTCGAGATTCGTGTCAGCACGGTGGGCCGGGTGATTCCCGACGTTGAGGCCCGCGTCATTGATCCGGAGACCGGCGCGGCGCTACCCGGCGGCGAGCAGGGAGAACTGTGCACCCGCGGCCACAACGTGATGATCGGCTACTACAAGATGCCCGAGGCCACGGCTGCGGCCATCGACGAAGACCACTGGCTGCACACCGGCGACCTCGCCGTGCGCGACGCCGACGGCAACTTCCGTATTACTGGGCGCATCAAGGACATGATCATTCGCGGCGGCGAGAACGTGTACCCACGCGAGATCGAGGAATTCCTGTACACCCACCCCGAAGTGGAGGATGCACAGGTGGTTGGTATCCCGGACGCGAAGTACGGCGAAGAAATTTGTGCCTGGATCAAGCTGCGCCAGGGCGAAGCGGCCGACGACGACGAGATTCGTGATTTCTGCGCCGAGCACCTGGCGCACTTCAAGGTGTCGCGCCACATCGAGTTCGTCGACGAGTTCCCCATGACCGTCACTGGCAAGATCCAGAAGTTCAAGATGCGCGAGCAAACGATGGAGCGCCGGCAGGCCGGGGCAAGACCCTGAGGGGTCCGGAAGCGACGCCGTGAGGCCACATGCCCGGCATTGTCAACCGCGACGGGCCTTCGCCGAGCATATTGCGCAACATGAAAATCCTGCTCCGAGTAGGCTAGTCAGGTACCCGTAGTTCCCTGGAGAACGGAGAGCCACCATGAATGCTCCCCTGACGCGCAACACGGTCACGATCGGCGGCGCATTGTTGCTTTTGTTTTCGCCCGCCTGCGGCTTCTTCGGCGAGGGGCTGACGATTTCGCTGACGCAGAGCCAACTGCAGCGCATCATGAACGCGGCGTTTCCGATCGACAGTGAGGGAGATGCGCTGGGCGTACGCTTGTCGCAACCGGTGGTGACCCTCGAAGAAGGCGCCGATCGCATCGCCTTCGCCCTCGACATCTCGGTGTCGGTGGTGCTCGAGCCTGGCGAAGGCCCGGCGGCTCAACGGGCCCAGGAGCGCGCCGACGAGCGTGCCCAGCAGCAAGCGGAGCAACCACCCCGCCGGAAGGGCGCGGCGGCCGGGCGCGGCAGAAGGCCCGCACCAAGGCAAAGGACACCCGTCAGGAGGCGCGCGACCGGGTCGGCGAAAGGGGTCGTGGAGGCCGTGGCTGACCGTGATCCCGAGCTGCTCAGCGGCACGCTGGCCGTATCCACCGGAATTCGCTACGACTCGAGCAGCGGCGCGCTGTTCCTCGACGATGTGAGCATCGAGCAGCTCGACGTCGAGCAGCTCCCCGGGCGCTTCAACGACCAGGTCGTGCGCCTGTCATCGGGCGTTATCGGCCGAGCGCTGCAGGACCGGCCGGTCTACGAGCTTGACGAGTCGAGCACCGGCGGCTCCATCGCCAGCGCAATTCTGCAGGACATCGTGGTAGAAGATGGAACGCTGCAAATCACCGTGGGCATCGGCGGCAGTTAGCGGGCCGTCCTGCTAGGGGCCGCCCCCGGACAAAACGCAACCGTGAGGCACAGCGATGGCGTCTGAGTCGCCGACCGAGAAACTGAACGAGTACCGCTACCGGCTGCTGCTCATGTCGATCGCGGTCCTCCAGCTCGCCCCGGTGATCAGCGACACTCCGCAAGATGCGCGCGGCTATGGATTGCTCTGGGGAATCGTGTTGATCGCCGCCGTGTACGCCGCAGCCGGAAACCGGCGGGTCACCTCGACTATGGCCGCCCTCGCCATCGTCGGATTCAGCGCCCGCGTGTACACGCTGTTCGTGCCGCACGGAGCCGATGAAGCGCTCCGACAACACTATCTCGAGCTCAGCCAGTTGGGGATCACCGCGCTATTCCTGGCAGTCGTCATATTCATGATGCTCAAGGACATTGCTCGCGACCCGCGGATCGATGCCGACTCCGTCGCCGGCGCCGTGTGCGTGTACCTGCTCGTCGGCCTGATGTGGGCCATGTTCTACGGGATGGTAGAGTTCGTCGAACCCGGCTCGTTTCGCGCCCCGCGTCCGACCTCACGAACGCCGACGGTATCCTGCTCCCCGAGTTTTCGTTTGCCTACTACAGCTACGTGACGCTAACGACACTGGGCTATGGCGACATCACACCGGTAAGCTACCGAGCCCAGACGCTTTCGTGGATCGAAGCCGTCATCGGCGTGACGTTCATGGCCACGGCGATCGCCGTGCTGGTTAGCCGGATGACGCCCGCTGCGAACGTAGGCCGCCGCCCTAGGACTCCTCGCGACCAATGATTCCGGTGAGACCACCGGGTGTCGGCGGTGGCGGGACTGCCTACGCCTAAGCCGTTGGACCCGCTGCTTTGACTTCGTCCGATGCCACGTCGGCGAATTGCCGGAAATTGTCGACGAACATGCGAGCGAGCTTCTGCGCCTGCTCGTCGTAGGGTGCCGGATTGTCCCATGTGTTCTTGGGGATCAGCACCTCGGCGGGAACGTCGGGGCAGCTGGTCGGCACGCTGACGCCGAAGGTCGGATCCTCGACGAACTCGGAGTCGTTGAGCCTGCCGTCGAGCGCCGCGTGCACCATGGCACGGGTGTAGCCGATCTTCATGCGCTCGCCGACGCCGTACGGCCCACCGGTCCAGCCGGTATTGACCAACCAGGTGTCAACCTTGTGCTCGGCGATCTTCTTGCCGAGCAGCTCGGCGTACACGCTCGGGTGCCGTGGCATGAAAGGCGCACCAAAACAGGTGCTGAAGGTCGCCTGCGGCTCGGTGATGCCGCGCTCCGTGCCCGCCACCTTGGCGGTGTAGCCCGACATGAAGTGGTACATCGCCTGCTCCGGCGTCAGCTTGGAAATCGGCGGCAGCACGCCGAAGGCATCGGCAGTGAGAAACACGAGGTTGCGGGGATGACCGGCGCAACCGGTCTCTGACGCGTTGGGAATGTACGAGATCGGATACGCCGCCCGTGTGTTCTCGGTGAACGTATCATCGTCGAGATCGAGATCGCGGGTTTGCGGGTCGATCACGACGTTCTCCAAAATGGTCCCGAAACGCCGCGTCGTGTCCCAAATCTCGGGCTCAGCCTCCCGCGACAGGCGGATCACCTTGGCGTAGCAGCCGCCCTCGAAGTTGAACACGCCGTTGTCCGACCAGCCGTGCTCGTCGTCGCCCAACAGTGTTCGCGTGGAGTCAGCCGACAGTGTCGTCTTGCCGGTCCCCGACAGCCCGAAGAACACCGCCACGTCGCCGTCCGGACCGACGTTGGCCGAGCAGTGCATCGGCATGACGTTCTTGGAGGGCAGGTAGTAGTTCATCGCCGAGAAGATCGACTTCTTCATCTCGCCGCCGTACTCGGTAGCGGCAATCAACACGGTGCGCTTGGCGAAGTTCACGAGGACGAAAACGTCGGAGTTGAGATCGTGCCGGCGCGGCGAACCATGAAAGCCGGGGCAATCGATGACCACGAACTCGGGCTGATGGACAGCGAGCTCCTCGGGCGTCGGGCGCACGAACATGTTGTGCACGAAGATGCTGTGCCAGGCGTACTGCGTGATGATGCGCACCGGCAAGCGGTAGTCGGGGTCGGCGCCGCACCACAGATCCTGCACGAAGACGTCCCTGCCCTGCAGGTACGCGGTGAGCCGCTCGTGCAGTTCGTCGAAGCGTTCCTCCGAGTACGGACGGTTTTGCTCACCCCACCAGATGCTGTCGCTCGTCGACGCTTCATCAATGATGTAACGGTCGCCGGGCGAGCGGCCGGTAAAGCCGCCGGTGCGCACCACGAGCGGTCCGCAGTGAGCTACGACGCCTTCGTGGCGGCGCAACGCAGCCTCGTAGAGCCGCGGCGTAGGAACGTTCCAATAAACTCGCCCAAGGTTGCTCAAACCGTGCTGGTCCAGCGTCACCGGGCTATGGGGAAGCGAGCTTGTTTCCTGCATGAAAGCGCCTTCTGTCAGATGATGGAGTTGCGTCGGTACGTTGGCGTCCGGCGCCTCCGCAGCCAGACAATTCCTGGATTGTAGCGGAGATCGTCAGGCCGCGATGACCGTCCCCGTGTCGCCAGCGACCATGCGCTCCAGGGTCGACGAGCGCCCCGATCGCGGCGCGCCGTCCGCTGTCGCTCACGAAGGCGCAAGCGGCCTCCACCTTGGGGCCCATCGAGCCACCAGCGAAGTCGTGCGCCTCCAGCTCGGCACGCGTGGCGCGGCGAATCATTTTCTGATCGGGGGTGCCCCAACCTTCGTAAACACCGTCCACATCAGTAGCCATGATGAGCATGTCGGCGCCCAGCTCGTGGGCCAGCAGGGCGCTGGCGCGGTCCTTGTCGATAACCACTTCGACACCGACCAGCGTACCGTCGTCTTCGTACATCGTCGGGATGCCGCCGCCGCCGGCGCAGATCACGATGGCTCCCTTGTCGAGCAGCCATCGGATCGGGCGGATCTCGAATACACGCTGCGGCAGAGGCGATGGCACGATGCGCCGCCACTCGTCGCCGTCGGGCCCGATGCTCCAGCCGTGCCGGTCGGCAAGCCGCCGGGCTTCTTCCTCGTCGTACACCGGGCCGATCGGCTTGGTGAGGCTTTCGAAGGCAGGGTCGGCGCGGTCGACCTCGATCATCGTGAGGACCGTCGCGAACGGCTGTTCGAACGGCAGCAAGTTGCCGAGCTCCTGCTCGATCATGCCCTCGGTCTGGGCGCCGAGCACGTCGAGCGGATACGGCTCGACCTCGGAGTACGCATCGGCCTGCAGCGCCAGCAACCCGACTTGCGGGCCGTTACCGTGCGAAATCACCAGTTCGTGGTTCCCGGCCAACGGTGCCAGCGCGCTGGCAGCGATCTTGACATTGTCGCGCTGGTTGGCCGCGGTCAACGGCTCGCCTCGCTGCAGCAGCGCGTTGCCGCCCAGGGCGACGACGATTCTCATGGCACCGCTCCGCAGCCGCGCATGCTTGGTATCGAACGACACATTGTCAGCTCATGCCGCCAGCGTCGCCACCAGCACGGCCTTGATCGTGTGCATTCGGTTCTCGGCCTGCTGAAAGACGATCGAGCGGGGCGACTCGAAGACGTCGTCGGTGACTTCCACGCCGTCGAGGCCGAACTTCTGGAAGATGTCTTCGCCGACTGCCGTCGCTCGGTTGTGGAACGCCGGCAGGCAATGAAGAAACTTGACCTCTGGATTCCGCGTGCGATCGACCAAGGCCATGTTGATCTGGTACGGCTTCAAGAGAGCGATGCGCTCTTCCCACACCGCAGCGTCTTCGCCCATCGACACCCACACATCGGTGTAGAGGAAGTCGACGCCGGCAACCGCCTCGTCGACGTCTTCCGTAACCGTGATGCGGGCGCCGCTGTCGGCTGCGTATCCGACGCAGCGTTCACGCAGATCCGTAGCCGGCCACAGCGACTCCGGCGCCGCCAGCCGTACGTCCATGCCGAGCTTGGCGCCACCGACGAGCAGCGAGTTGCCCATATTGTTACGGGCATCGCCGAGATAGCAGTAGGAGATCTCGTCGAGCGGCTTGCTGCAGTGTTCCTGCATCGTCAACACGTCGGCGAGGATCTGCGTCGGGTGGTACTCATCGGTCAGGCCGTTGTACACCGGCACGCCGGCGTGCTCGGCGAGGATCTCGACCTGCTGCTGGGCAAAGCCGCGGTACTCGATGGCGTCGTACATGCGACCCAGCACGCGCGCCGTGTCCTTCATCGACTCCTTGTGGCCGATCTGTGAACCGCTCGGCCCGAGATATGTGGTGTGGGCACCCTGGTCGTAGGCCGCCACCTCGAACGCGCAGCGCGTGCGCGTCGAGCTCTTCTCGAAGATCAAGGCAATGTTCTTGCCGCGCAAGCGAGGCTGTTCGGTGCCGGCATACTTGACCGCCTTGAGCTCGGCGGACAGCTGCAACAAGAAGCGAATTTCGTCGGGAGAGTGGTTCTCGAGCGTGAGAAAACTCCGGTTCTTGAGGTTCAAGGTGCGGCCTCTGGCAAGGTTCGACAGTTTTCGGATCGCACGGGCGCCGACGATCGCGGCGCCGAGGCTATCGTAGCAGGCCATGGCAAGAACCTGACGGGCCTGTCACGGCCTGCCGGCCCGAGGCGCCGGGAGCATCACACCATAGTGAAGTTGGCGGGAGAATGTTCTAGCCTTCTCGCACTCTGAAGGCCCTTCAAACCCTTGCGCGAGGACTGTCCCATGACCCTATCCATTCCGATGATCCGCGGGCGTGCCGCGGTGTTGCTGGCCGTGGCGTTCGTGAGTATCGCCTGCGCCGGCCCGCCGGTCGCGCCGCCACCGCCACCTCCCGACGTAACCGTTGCCACCCCCGCCACACGGGACGTAACAAACTATGCCGAGTTCACCGGCCGCACGGCGTCGATCGCCACCGTCGAGATCCGCGCTCGCGTTGCCGGCGAGCTGCAGCGCATGGAGTTCGAACCGAGCAGTCAGGTAACGGCCGGGGACCTGTTGTTCGTGATCGAGCCGGAGCCCTATGAGGCGGCGCTCGACATCGCCATGGCTTCTATCGCTCGATGGGAAGCCGAGCTGGCCCGTGCCGAGGCCCAGTTGTCGCGTCTCGAGCTGGCGCTACAAACCGAAGCGGTCAGCGAGCAGGAGGCCGATTTCGCGCGCGCCGACGTCAAGACGGTGGATGCCAACCTCGCTGCCGCGCACGCCAGTTTGGTGAAAGCCGAGCTCGACTTGAGCTACACCGAGGTTTGATCGCCGATCAGCGGGATGGTGAACCGTAATCTGGTCGACGTCGGCAACCTGGTGGGGGCCACCGAGAACACGCTGTTGACCACAGTCGTCGCCATCCGGCCCCTGTACGCCTATTTCGACGTCAGCGAGTCCATGCTGTTGCAGATACTGGCCGAGTACGACGCGACGATCACCGACGCCCCCGGAGAGCGGGCGCGGGCTCCGGTTTTTCTCGGCGTCGACACCGAGGAAGGCTGGCCGCACGAGGGCCTCATGGATTACGTCGACAATACTGTCGATACGAGCACCGGCACGATTCAGGTGCGGGGCACGTTCGCGAATGATCGGAACCTGCTGTTCCCCGGTTTGTTCGCGCGGCTTCGGGTGCCCGTAGGCATCGAGCAAAACGCCGTCCTTGCGGAGGAGAACGCCATCGGCACCGATCTGGGCGGTAAGTTCCTATTGGTCGTCGGTAGCGACAACGTCGTCGAGCTGCGCCACGTCGTGCTGGGCGCCCTAGAGAGCGACGGCATGCGGGTGGTGCGCGAGGGCCTCGCCACCAACGAGCGCTACATCGTCAATGGGCTGCAGCGCGCTCGGCCGGGACTGCCCGTGACCCCGACGACGGGGAGCTGAGCCGATGTTCAGCAAGTTCTTCATCTATCGACCGGTGTTCGCGCTGGTCATCGCGATCATCATCATGCTGATCGGCGGCATCACGATTCCGATCCTGCCGATCGAGAATACGCCGGACATCACCCCGCCGACGGTGTCTGTGAAGACCAGCTTTCCCGGCGCCAGCGCGCCGGTCATCGCCGAGACCGTGGCGACGCCCCTTTCGACTGCATGTAGATCATGTTGTCGACGCCGTTGATCTCCTGCTCGAAGAGCTCCGACGATTCCACCATGGAAATCACGGTGACCTTCGAGATCGGGCGTCGACATCGATATGTCGACCGTGCTGGTACAGAACCGCGTCGCCATCGCCGATCCGAAGATGCCAGCCGAAGTCAAGCAACAGGGCATCACCACCAAGAAGAAATCGACCAACATGGTGCTGGTGATCAATCTCTTCGACGGATCCGGTCAGGGCCTGTACGACGAGATCTATATCTCCAACTACATCAACCTGAACATCAAGGATGTGCTGGGGCGCGTGCCGGGGGTTGCCGAGGCCCTGGTGATGGGCGCCAAGGACTACGGCATGCGCATCTGGCTCGATCCGGACCGCCTCAGAGCACGCAACCTGACCACCAACGACGTGGTCCAAGCCATCCAGGAGCAGAACGTCCAGGTTGCCGCCGGTCAGATCGGCGCCCCGCCATCGCCCGCCGACCAGGCGTTCCAGTACACCGTCAACACGATGGGGCGCCTGTCGGACGTGGGGGAGTTCGAGGACATGATCCTCAAGGTCGAGGACGGCCGCATCCTGCGCGTCGGTGACGTTGCCCGCGTCGAACTTGGCGCCCAGTCCTATAACTGGTCCGTCCAGCTCAACGGCGAGCCGTCGATCGCCATCGCCATCTACCAGCTGCCGGGCGCCAACGCGCTCAGCATCGCCGAGGCTGTGAACGACGCCATGGAGGTGCTCGCCGGGCGCTTCCCGCAGGACCTCGAGTACACCATCGCCTACGACTCGACACGCGCCATCACCGCATCGATCGACGAGGTCATCGAGACGCTGTTCATCGCCATCCTGCTGGTGGTGTTCACCGTGTACATCTTCTTGCAGGACTTCCGCACCACGCTGATTCCCGCGGTCACCATCCCGGTGTCGCTGATCGGCACTTTCGGCGTCATGATGGCGATCGGCATGTCGATCAACACCTTGACGCTATTCGGCATTGTCTTAGCGATCGGCATCGTCGTGGACGATGCCATCGTGGTGGTCGAAAACACCATGCGGCTAATCGACGACGAGGGCCTGTCGGCGAAGGAAGCCACCGCCAAGGCGATGGAAGAGGTCACGGGGCCGGTGGTGGCGACGACGTTGGTCCTGCTCGCCGTGTTCGTACCGACGACGATGATGGGCGGCATCACCGGTCGACTCTACGCGCAGTTCTCGTTGACCATTGCCACCGCCACGGTGTTCTCGTCGATCAACGCGCTGACGCTGAGCCCGGCGCTGTGCGGCATGTTGCTGCGCCCGACGCCGGACAAGCGCGGCTGGTTCTTCACCCAGTTCAACCATTGGTTCGAGAAGAGCACCAATGCCTACATGGGGATCGTCAAGGTCGCTGTGCGACGCACGGCGATCATGATGCTGATCTGGGTCGCCGTGGTTGCGGCAATGGCCTGGAGCTTCGCCAACGTGCCCGGCGGCTTCCTGCCCGATGAAGACCAGGGGTACTATTTCGCCAACATCAAGCTGCCCGACGCGGCTTCGTTGGAGCGCACGAACCAAGTTGCCGGGCGCATGACCCAGATGCTCATGGATGTGCCGGGCGTCGCCGACGTCATCACGATCGGCGGCTTTTCGTTTCTCGACAACATGCAATCGAGCAATGCCGCCGGCGCCATCATCGTTCTCGACGATTGGTCGGAGCGCACCGAGCCGGCGCTACATGCGGCCGCTCTCGCCGCGCTGACCTCACGGGAGCTCGGCACGTTCCAAGAGGGCATCGGTTTTGCCTTTATCCCGCCACCGATCATGGGTCTGGGCAACGCCGGCGGTTTCGAGTTCGTGTTGCAAGACCGCGGCGCTTCGGGGTACCAGCAACTGCAGGCGATCGGCGACGACCTTGTCTTGGGGGGCAACCAGGACCCGGTACTCACGCGCCTGAACAACAACTTTCGTGCCAACGTGCCGCAACTCTATCTGGACGTCGATCGCACCAAGGTAAAAACGCTCGGCATCCCGCTGAGCGAGGTCTTCTCGACGCTGCAGTCCTACCTGGGCTCGAGTTACATCAACGACTTCAACGTCTTCGGCCGCACCTACCGGGTCATGATCCAGGCGGACGCCGAGTTCCGTTCGAAACTCGAGGACATCCAGCGACTCGAAGTGCGCGACCAGGACGGCAACATGATCCCGCTGTCGACGCTGGTGACGGTGTCGGACACCGTCGGGCCGCAGGCGGTCCTGCGCTACAACCTCTATCCGTCGGCGACGATCTCCGGGTCGGCGCGGCCGGGCTTCAGCTCGGGTGAGTCGGTGCAGGCCATGGAATCGCTCGCCTCCCGACTGTTACCGGCTTCGATGGGATTCGAGTGGACCGGCACTACCTATCAGCAACTCGCCGCCGGCGGCCAGGCACCAATCATCTTCGGCCTCGCCTTCGTCATGGTGTTCCTCTTCCTGGCGGCTCAGTACGAGAGCTGGTTGATCCCCTTCGCGGTCATCCTGGCGATTCCGTTTTCGATGTTGGGCGCCATGCTGGCAACCATGTTCCGCGCCTTCGACAACAACGTCTACACACAGATCAGCATTGTGCTGCTCATCGGCCTGTCGGCCAAGACCGCCATTCTTATCGTCGAGTTCGCCAAACAATTGCGCGAACAAGAAAGCCTGCCGACGCTCGAAGCAGCCATCAAGGCGGCGCAGCTGCGCTTCCGGCCGCTGCTGATGACGGCGTTCTCCTTCATCCTCGGCGTCATACCCCTGGTGGTGGCGACCCGCGCCGGCTCGGGCAGCCGCACGGCGTTCGGCACGGCGGTGTTCGGCGGCATGTCACTGGCCACGATATTGAGCGTCATCTTCATCCCGGTGTTCTACGTCGTCGTGCAGAGGCTGCGCGATCCAGCCGTGCCGTTACCCGATGCCGCGGGCGGCGATTCCGGCGGTGGCGACGCTCCCGGCAGCGGCCAGGAAACCCGGGATGGGCCACCCTTAATCGATCCGACCGGCCCGGAGCCGGCTACCGGAGCGGCGCGTTCATCGAGACCCGCCCATCCCGCCCAACCCCTCGCGGTGTTGCTGGTCACCTTGCTTGCGGCAAGCGGCTGCTTGGTCGGACCCGACTATGTGAAACCGGAGTCACCGATGCCCGACGGCACGCCGCCGCCGGACGCCTGGCACATCGCCGCCACCGCCGGCATGGAGCGGGGTGATGCGCCGCTGCAGACCTGGTGGTCGGTCTTCAACGACCCGACGTTGAACGGCCTGATCGGCCGCGCCCGCGCCCAGAACCTGGACATCTCGCAGGCGCTGGCGCGTATCCAGGAGGCACGCGCCTTCGTCGGTGTGGTCAGCGGCGACCGGCTGCCCGTCGTCGACATAATCGGGCAGGTGCCGGTGGCCAACCTTGGGGAGGCTGCGCAGCCGCCGGAGTTTCCGACCGATACGACGGTTCTCCTCTCGGTCGGCGTCGGCGCCAGCTGGGAGATCGACGTCTTTGGACGTGTGGCTTGCGGTATCAAATCGGCGGTTGCCGGCTACGACGCTGCCATCGAGGACTATCGCGACGTCATGGTGCCGCTGTACGCCGAGGTGGCCTTCGGCTACGTCGAAGTGCGTGCCCTGCAGGACCGAATCCGCTACGCGATGTCAAACATCGAGTCGCAGCGCGAAAGCCTGCAGTTGATCCGCGACCGCTTTGCCGCCGGCCTGACGTCGGCGCTCGACGTCGCCCAGGCGGAGCAGAACCTGTACGACTCGGAGGCCACGATTCCGCCGCTCGAGCAAGGGCTGCAATTCGCCCTCAACCGGCTGGCCGTCCTGCTGGCGCTGGCTCCCGGGTCGCTCGATGAAGAGCTTGAAATAGAGGCCAACATCCCGGTTCTGCCGGACGAAGTTGCGGTGGGTATTCCGCTCGACCTGGTGCGCCAGCGCCCCGACATCCGTCGTGCCGAGCGCATTTTGGCCTCGCAAACGGCCCTCAGCGGCGTCGCCACAGCCGACCTGTACCCGAGCTTCTCGCTCAGTGGTGCTCTCACGTTCGACGTCGGCAACATCGGCGATACCACCGGCTTCGGCTGGAGCTTCTTGCCGGGATTCCGCTGGAATATTTTCGACCGCGAGCGCGTTCACAATCGCGTACGCGTTGAAGAAGCGGTCACCGAACAAGTATTTCTCGCCTATGAGCAAACCATGCTCGGCGCCCTCGAGGACGTCGAGAATTCGATGATCGCCTACGCCAAGGAACAGGAGCGGCGCGCTCACTTGACCACCGCCGTCGCCGCCTCATCGCGCGCCGTCGAGCTGGTGCGCACGCAGTACTTGGCGGGCCTGACGAACTTCCAGAACGTGCTCGATACCCAGCGCTCGCTGCTCACGCTGCAGGACCAGCTCGCTGAAAGCGAGGGCATCGTGGTGCAGAACCTGATCTTTCTGTATCGCGCTCTCGGCGGCGGCTGGGACCCAACGCTGCCGGCGGAGTTGACCCTCGATGGGTCGCAGTCGGGAACCCCCGCGCAAGGCGTCGAAACGCCGCCGGGCGGCCGGCGGCCGGGAGGCGGGGGCAGCCAATCAGGTCCGGGCGGCGGTCGCTTCGGGCCAGGAACAAGGCGGCTCGGGACGTTAGCTCCCGCTCCATGAGCGCCCTGCCCCATTCCGACGAGCTGGTCGTTCCGCGGCTGGGCGAAACCCACATCGCCTCACCCCTGCGCGGTGATGACACCTTCGTCGACGAGGAATGTCGCGTGCTGGTGGCCGCTACCACCGATGAAATTGGCTCAGCCGAAGCCGCGGCAACGCCAGCGTTCGAGGCGGCCGGTCCTCGTGACAAGCTGTTCTTCGATCCGCAATCCGTGTGCTGCGGCATCGTTACGTGCGGCGGGCTGTGCCCCGGGGTAAACGACGTCATCCGCTCGTTGGTGCTGACCGCACATCACCGCTACGGCGTGAAACGGGTGATGGGTTTCCGCTATGGCTACGCCGGGCTGGCTGCCGACAAGCTCGAAGAGCCGGTGCTCCTCGACATCGACGACGTCACCTACGCGCACCGACACGGGGGCACCATGCTGGGCTCGTCGCGGGGCCCGCAGGATCCCGGCGAAATGGTGGATACGCTCGTCGCCTGGGACATCGACATCCTGTTTTGCGTCGGCGGCGACGGAACCTTGCGAGGCGCTGCCGCGCTGGCAGAGGAAATCGAACGACGTGGCCTCGACATCAGCATCATCGGCATACCCAAGACCATCGACAACGATTTGCTGTGGATGCAGCGCAGTTTCGGCTTCATGACCGCCGTCGAGGCGGCGCGCGACGTCGTCGAGGCGGCCCACACAGAAGCGGTCGGCGCCTACAACGGCGTCGGCCTGGTGAAGCTCATGGGCCGCTACTCGGGCGCCATTGCCGCCAACGCGACGCTGGCCAGCGGCGACGTGAACTTCTGCCTGGTACCGGAAGTACCGTTCACCATGGACGGCGACGGCGGCTTCCTCGACCACTTGGAACAGCGCATCACCGGCCGCCACCACGCCCTCATCGTCGCCGCCGAGGGCGCCGGCCAGGAGCTTATGGAGGGGGCGCACATCGGCGATCCCGGCGTCGACGCATCGGGAAATCGCAAGCTGCGCGACATCGGCAGTTTCCTGGAGCAGCGCATCGAGTCCCACTTCGCCGCCGCCGGCATCTCCGTCGCCATGAAATACATCGACCCCAGCTACACGATTCGCGGCTTACCCGCCAACTCGATGGACTCGGGCTACTGCCTGATCCTCGGGCAACACGCGGTGCACGCCGGCATGGCGGGCCGAACGGGCATGATGGTCGGCTTCTGGAACCATGATTTTACGCACGTGCCCTTGGCGTTGGTGACACAGGGCCGCAAGCACATCGACCCTCGCGGCGAGGTGTGGCAGCGGGTGCTGGACGCGACGGGGCAGGCGCCTGAGATGGTGGGAGCTTTGTAGCGTTATCGGGGCGCCGGGGCTTCCTCTACGTCTACGGGTTTGCCCAGGTAGCGGTGGGCGGTCCAGAGCGCGGTGGCGCCGAGGATGATCGACAGCCACCAGGGGAAGCCGAAGCCGGTCGGCACGGTGCCGATCAGCAGGCCGACGCCGCCTACCACCGCTGCGTAGGGAAGTTGCGTGCGGACGTGGGCGATGTGATCGGAGCCGCTCGCCATCGACGACAGGATCGTCGTGTCGGAGATCGGCGAGCAATGGTCGCCCCACACGGCGCCGGCCAACACACAGGCGACGGTGGAGTAGATGATCGAGTAGTTTTCGGGGTTGGCCATGCCGTTGGCCTGCAACACCGCCCAGGTCAGCGGCAGCACCAGCGGCATCAGGATGCCCATCGTGCCCCAGCTCGAGCCGGTGGCGAACGCGGTGGCCGCCGACAGCACGAAGACGATCGCCGGCACGAGCCCCGGGTTGAGCGCGTCGCCGAGCACGCCGACGAGGTAGCCGGCGGTGTTCAGAACTACTGTCACATCGGAGAGCGCCCAGGCCATGCACAGGATGATCATCGCCAGCAACATCGCCTTGAGCCCCGCGTACCAGGCATCAATGGTGTCGGCCAGGGTGAGAATGCCCTGCGAGATCGACAGAAAGGCCGCCAAGACCACACCCGTCAACGAGGCCCACATCAGCGCCTTGTACGAATCGGCGCTGCCGACGATATCGCGGAGGTTATCCCCGCTACCGGTGACGTAGAGCCCAACGAGCACTCCGCCCACCAACACCAAAACCGGAAGCACGGCGTTGATCGCGCGGTGTGGCTGGCCCTCGGTCGGCGTGAGCTCTTTTGATCCTCCCGCCGACTCGTCGACCCTGGCGTCCGGCGCAAGCACCTGACCCGTGGTTCGCGCCCGCAGCTCCGCTTCGTGCATGGGCCCGAAGTCGCGCCCGCTTGTTGCGACGACAAACACGAAGAACATCGCCAGGATCGGATAGAAGCTGTAGGGAATCGAGCTCAGGAAAATGGAGTAGGCAGCCTCGTTGAAGTTGGGGATCATGTCCACGGCACCCTGGATGAGACCCACCTCGAAGCCAATCCACGTCGTCACGAACGCCACACAGGAAACCGGCGCCGCGGTGGAGTCCACCAGATAGGCGAGCTTCTCGCGTGAGATCCGCAGCTTGTCGGTGACCTGGCGCATGGTGTTGCCGACCACCAGGACATTGGCGTAGTCATCGAAGAAGATGATCAGACCGAGCAAGCCGGTGGCCGCCTGGCCCTTTCTGGGGTTGTTGGCCAGCGGCACGATCTTGTTGACCACGCCCTGCATGCCCCCGTTCTTCGAAATAATCCCCACCATGCCGCCGATCATGAACGAGAAAAGGATGATCGACATACGGCCGTCTTGGAGCATCGCGGTTTGCAGATACACCTGGAAGGCATCGAGCATTCCGGTGAAGGCGCCGGCGATGGAGAAGCCGTTGACCGCCATGGCGCCGAACCAGAGGCCCAGGAACAGGGCCGGGATCACATTGCGCGTGATCAGTGCGATCAGGATCGCCAGCAACGGCGGCATGATCGACACCCACCCAGGTATGGCACGCGTCGATGCTTCGGCGACCACTTGTCCGCCCTCGACGAGCTCGAAGTCGACGGGACCCGATGCTGAAACGGTGATGCCGGTAACCATATAGTTACCGTCGCCGAGCAGCTCGGCGTCGAACATATTGCCGGCGGCGCGCATCTGCAGCACAGCCGCGGTGTCCGCGGCTCCCGCCGCGTTGACCGTGATGTCGAAAGGCACGTCGGTGAGCACGACGGGCGGCGCGGCGATCTCGTACTCCTGCGCCCACGCCGGCGGGCTCGCCGCGAAGCAGGCGACGACCAGCAGGAAGCCCACGAACAGGCTTTTCGAATGGCGGTTCGGCATCAGAAATGACCCCGGTCGGACAACGATCAGCGGCCTGACAGGCCCTGGTGAAGGCGTATTGGTCTGGCGCGTGGGTATTGTAGTCGAGGGTACGGAGCGCCGGGAACTATTCGAGTGGCATCGCGCTGCCGAACGTGCCGGCGAACACGAAATCCCCGAGGTCGTTGCGGCGGCGCCGCGCGTTCTCCCTTTCCAGCAGGTCGTCGGGGAGCTCGGCGGCGGCGGCGGGATAGCCGAGCGCCATCGCCGCCACCGGATCGTGGTCGTCGGGAATCTCGAGACTGGCGCGCGCCTTGTCGGCGTCGAAGCCGGCCATTTGATGCGCCACGAGGCCGAGATCGGTGGCCTGCACGAGCATGGTGGCCACCGCCTGGCCGAGATCGAAGTAGGCGTGACGGTTCGGCCGCTCCTTGTGGGTGAAGTTCAACTTGGCGATCGACATGGTCAGTATCGGCGCCTCGACTGCCCAGATACGGTTGCCCTCGACCAGGCAGTCAGCGAGCACCTGATGCGCCTCGGGATCCTGACGAGTGGCGACAACGAACTTCCACGGCTGCTCGTTGAACGACGAGGACGCCCAGCGCGCTGCCTCGAATAGGCGGGCTAGCGTGGCGGGTTCTACGGGCTTGTCGGCGAAGGCGCGCGGGCTCCAGCGCCGCGCGATGAGCTCGTTGATCGGGTGTCCGGTGTCGGCAGGTTTTTCCATGGTCACTCCTTAACAGGGTGCTGAAGAACTCCCGGGAGTTTCTCAGCACCCTGTTAATAATGAAGAACTGGCTGAGTAACCCCACTCGGTCATTGCAGTGTATTTACCACCCCCGGGGCGGCCACAACGGTGCGCACCGATTCGCTTGCCGTCGTGCCCGGAGACCGGCATCCTACTCCTCGTCGCCACTGAATCCGAGCATCAACGTACCCGGAGGATCAGGTGAAAAGGCAGATTGGCTGTTGGCTCGTCAGCTTGGCTCTGACAACCTCCGCCTGCGGCGGCGGTGCCGAGGATGCGGCGAGCCGACGGGCCGCGGCGAGCGGTGGCCCCGAAGACGGCACCGCGGCGCAGGCCCGGGCGAGCTCCGGCGGCTCCTCCGATTTCATGGGGCGCGCCGCGCCAGCATGGGTCGAACAACTCCCGGAATCCGGCGACCGGGTGGAGCGGGCCAAGGCGGTCGCCGCGCTGACGAGCATCGGCCCCGGTGAGGACGGCGTAGTAGAGGCACTGATCGGCGCGACCGCCGACGAGGACGCGCTCGTCCGCACCGGCGCGTCGCGCCCCCTGGGCGACTTCGAACTGCAGGTGGCTCCGGCGCTGATCGGCGCACTAGCCAACGATCCGGATCCCGCTGTGCGGGCCGGTGTGGCGCCCATTCTCGGCAACTGGGCCGGCGATGCAGCGGTCAACGCGGCGCTCGCCGACGTGGTTCGTAACGACGCCGATACAACGGTTCGGACCGCGGCCGCCCGCGGCCTGTCGGTTGCGGGCCCTGCCGCGGCAGCCGGCGTACCCGCCTTGATTGATGCTCTGAACGACGAGTCCGCCGACGTTCGGCAGTGGGCCGCCGTCGCCCTCGGCCGTGTCGGCCCGGCCGCCACCGAAGCCGTCGCCGCGCTCACCGAGGCGCAACAGGACGAAGTCCGCACGGTAGCCAACGCCGCCCGCAGCGCCCTGCGACAGATTCAGCGGTAGGTACTGAGGCGGGGGCCGGGCGGCGGCTGCGGGGGGGGGGGGGTCCCCAGAGCGTTGTACGATTTGTACAAGCGGATGCGATCGATTGTACAAATCGTACAACGCTCTCGTGCCCCCCCGGTAGATGCAGCCCGGCCCCCGCCTCAGTAGCCGACGGCGACGCCGTCCTTGCGCCAATCCGAGCCGCCGTGGAGCATCCCCGTTTCCGGATTAATGAGGATCGCCTGATACCCACCCATTGAGCCGCCGCCGGCCGGCCGAACCTGATGGCCGCGGTGCCCCAGCTCGGCGATGACCTGGTCGGTCACCCCTGGCTCCAGCAAAACCGTGCCGCCTTCCGTGCGTGCCACGGCGGCACTCGTGTCGGGCTGGTGGCGAAAACGCGGCGCGTCGCCGGCCTCCTGCAGGTTCATGCCAAAGTCGATGATGTTCGACAGCACCTGGACATGGCCCTGTGGCTGCATGTTGCCGCCCATCACGCCGTAGGCCAGCCACGGCTTGCCGGCCTTGGTCACCAGGCCGGGCATGTTGGTGTGCAGCGATCGCCGGCGCGGGCCGACCTCGTTCCTGTGGCCGCACTGCATCGAGAAGCCGCTGGCGCGGTTCTGCATGGCGAATCCGACATTGCCCGGGACGACCTTCGAGCCAAACGACGAGAAGATGCTCTCGATCATCGAGACAGCATTGCGATCCTTGTCGACGACGGTGAAGTACACGGTATCGCCGTGCTCGAGGAGGTCCTCGTCGGACGTGCCCCGAAAGGCAGCGACCTCGCCGGCGGCGCGTTCCCTGCCGACGAGCCCGGCGCGAACCTCGCCGTATTCCTTCGAGATCAGGTGCTCGACCAGAATGTCGGCGAGCTCGGGATCGGCAACGTACTCACCGCGATCGGCAAAAGCGAGCTTCTTGGCCTCCAGCATCACGTGCAGCGCATCGGCGGTGTTGTGTCCCATCGAGGCGATGTCGAAGTTCTCCATGATGTTGAGCATCAGCAACGCGGTGATCCCGTGGCTGTTGGGCGGCAGCTGCCAAACGTCGTAGCCGCGGTAGCTTGTGGAGATAGGCTCGACCCAGGTGGAAGCGTGCTCGGCGAAATCCTGCATCGTCAGCAGAGCGCCGTTGTGCTGGCCCCACGCAACAATTTCCTCGGCGATCGCGCCCTTGTAAAACCCGGCGCGACCCTGTCGGGCGATCAACTCGTAGCTGCGCGCCAGGTTCGGGTTGCGAAACACCTCGCCGGGGCGCGGCGCCCCGCCGTCCGGCAGGTAGGTGGCTGCCGAGTCGGGCCAGCGGCGCAGAGCCTCCTCCGTGCCCCGCCAGTTGCGCGAGATGATCTCGGTCACCGAAAAGCCGTTGGCAGCGTGGAAGGTCGCCGGCGCCAGAACCTCCGCGAAGCCCATCGTGCCGAAACGCTCGAGCAACTCCCCCCAACCATCGACGGCGCCGGGAACCGTCCACGACAACGGCCCGGAGCCGGGAACGTGGGCCAGCCCGGCGCCTTCGATCACCTCGCGGTTGAAGGCGTATCCAGAGCGCCCGGTCGCATTGAGGGCGTACAACTGCTCGCTGTCGGCATGCCAGACGATGGCAAACATGTCGCCGCCCATTCCGTTCATGTGCGGCTCGACGAGCCCCAGCATCGCGTTGACGGCGACGGCGGCATCCACGGCGTTACCGCCCGCCTCGAGAATATCGAGGCCGGTCTGAGCGGCGAGCGGCTGGCTGGCCGCCACCATGCCGTGCGGCGCGATTACTTCGGAGCGGCTGCTGCGCCGAGCACCCGCCGGGCGACTGTCTACCGGCATGATTCGAAATGCGGGGATGGCGAGATCGCGACGCAGTTTAGCAGGGTTGAGCCGCTGTTTTTCCGACCGCAAAACGAAGACCCCCGGGGCGGCACTGCCGCCCGGGGGTCTGACACCCGGTACGAACCGGCTCAGCGTGCCCGGATCCGCACGTTGCCGTTGCCGGTCGAAATATCGACCCGCACCGAGCGATCGCCCACCTCGCCGCGGAAGAAGGTGCGGCGGCTGGTAAGTGTACGCAGGTTAGGCAGGTCGACGTTGATGCTGCCGTTGCCGGTATCGATGGTAATGCGCATTCCGGGGACCGCCGACATGTTCAGATCCACGTCGCCGGAACCCGTGTCGATCTCGATCTCCTCGGCTTGCGACATGTCGCCGGAGAGACGCACATCGCCGGACCCTGTGTCGGCCGACAGCACGGCGCCGGCCTGCAGGTCCACGGCCTCGATGTCGCCCGAGCCCGTGTCGGCGGTCAGCGAACCGCTGACGCGCTCCAGCCGCACCTCGCCGGAACCCGTGTCCACCTCGATGCTGCGGCCTTCGACACCGCTCACGGTAATGTCACCCGACCCCGTGTCGGCGCTCACATCGCCGTTGATGTTGTCGATCTCCACCTCGCCGGAACCGGTGTCGGCGCTCACGTCGCCGTCGCGGTTGCTGACCCGCACGTCGCCGCTGCCGGTGTCGACCTCAACGTCACCCGTGCCGCCGTCAACGATGACGTGGCCCGCGTGCGTGTCGACCAACAGATCGCCGCCCAGGCTATTGGCGGTGACGTTGCCGGCGATGTTCTCGATCTCCGCCGACACGCCTTGCGGCACGCGAATTACGAAGTCGACCCACACCTTCACGGCGTCGTCGTCGGACGTCACTACGATGCGCTCGTCTTGGTACCTGGCGGTCGTCCGTGTCGTGCCACCTCCTTCGGACGGATCGTGAAATCGATCGTAGCGGTCGACCGGGTAGCTGACGAAGATGTCGAGGTCGCCGTCGTTGCTCTCGAACTCGATCTCGATGAGCCCCAGCAGCGCCTGCGCGTCGGCGCCGCCGCCGTCTTCGGCGTGTATCGTGGCGGCAACCTCGATCTGACCGCCGTTCGCCCCCTCGAGCGTGATCGTGCCGGCCAGATTCTCGAGCTCGATCGTCGAGCCGTCGCTTGCCGCGAAGCTGCGGGTCACGTCGCGCTGCTGCTGTGCCGGCGCGGCGACCGCGAGCTGCGGCCCACTGATTCCGATGATCGCGATGGCGACTATCAGCAGGCCACGGCCTGCTAGGGGTGCAAGAACTCGTCTCATTGCAGGTTTCCTCCAAGAGGCCGGCGCATGCCCACTCCCTGCGGACCCCAACGCTGGCCGATTCTCATGTCGCCGGGCCGTTTCCCGGCGTTTCCTCGTCGTTCCCAGCAACGTGCTAAAAAACTCCCGGGGGTGCCGTTGCGGGGCACCCCGGGGTTCTTCAGCACCCCGCTGAAAAATTGGATGCCGGACACGACACTTAGGTTTGGACGTGAAGCAGCACTCTCCCAGCGCCGTCGGGAGCGTCCGGTACAGCTATCGGCCGCCGCCGTACCACTGTCGCAGCACCTCATAGAGCACAATCGACACGGTGTTGGCCACGTTTATCGAGCGCAGCTCCGGATCAGCCATCGGCAGCTTGAGAAGGTGGCTCCGGTACCGTTCGCGGATCTCTGGCGGCAAGCCGACGCTCTCGCAGCCGAACACCAGAACCGTCGGCTTCGGAAACTCCACAGCCCAGTACTCGCGCTCGCCGTCCGACGAGAAAAAGTATGCCTCGCCGAGGCCCGGTAGAGCCGCATCGAGATCTCGCCAGCTCGGCCACAGGCGCGGCCCGACCCGCGGCCAGTAGTCGAGCCCGGCGCGCCGCACGCGCGCGTCGTCGAGGGAAAAGCCCAGGGGCTCCACCAGATGGAGCTGGGCGCCGGCGGCCAGACAGGTGCGGCCCGAGCTCCCCGTGTTGCCGTGGATCTCGGGATGCACGAGCACGACGTGTAAATCATCTCGGCCATGTAGATCGAGCATCGGCCGAGTTTAGCCCACAAGAAAGCGGGCGCGGCTCCCAGCCGCGCCCGCGACTCCTTGCGTGACGTCCGCCCGCGGCGGCGTCACATTCTTGCGGGGTGCTGAGGGACACCCCGGGAGTTCTTCAGCACCCCCTAGTGTGCCGTCCCCAGAATAGCTTGACACTTGTAGCGAGCGCGACGGGGCGAGTCCGCGGAGAGGCGACGACGGCGATGTGTGCACATCGTCGAGGAGCCTCGACAAAGGAATCGCCCCGTCCCGCCGCTACCCTGCGGGCAGAGGGAATTGCGGGCGATCTCCGCGTCAGGGCTCGTCGACGATGCAAAAGCATCGCCTTCCTCGCCCTTCCTTGACCTCGCCCGCAATTCCCTCTGCAAGTGTCAAGCTATTCTGGGGACGGCACACTAGCAGCCGATGCGACCGAAGTTGGTCCGTGTCGGCCAACCACCGACCACGATTCTGATGTTGTCGTGATCGGCACCCAGTTCATCGAGCTCATCGAGTTGGGCCGGGGTCAGCGCCGAGCGCACTTCCTGGCGCAACATGAATCCGGCCATCTCGTTGTCGACCTCCAACATGGCAAGCTCCTCGAGCTTGGCGCGGACGGCCGCCAGATCGGCGTCGGCGACCTCGTACAGCGCCTCGAGGTCCATCTCGGCGACCTCGATATCGGCGCGGCGCTCGATCCCGTCGCGCCTAGCGGCGCGCCGGAGGGCGCGGATGGCGTCGGTCTGATCCTCGGTAAGCTCCAGCTCCTCGGCATAGTCGAGAGCCAGCTCGCCGTACGACTCGCAACCACCGATGCCGCGAATCGTCACCGCGCCCGGCGCCCGCTGGATAGCGAGCTGCGCCGAAGCGAGCGCCCGCCGCGTCGATTCCCGGGCACGGCGCAACGCCTCGTCGGTGGTCTGGCTGTGCAGGTGCTCCTGCACGCGCCTGAGCTCGTGCTCGCGCACCGCGTGTCAATTCGGCCATCTGCTGCTGGAGGCGGGTGTGGGCCTGAACCAAGCGGGCTTCGAGCTCGGCTTGAATTCAGGCAGCGACTTCCGTGTCGCTCGTGGATTGGCCGGACTGGACCGCCTCGACGGAGGCGATCGAGAGCAGCGCGAGTCCGACGACAGTAGCCACTGCGACGGCTGCCAGCGTCCATTTGGCGGACGCAACATTCTTCATGGCTGGCTCCATGTGTGGTTACGGGGAAGCAACGACACACAGGGGTGACCTGTTGCAGATTAAGACGAGCGACGGCGGTAAAAAGTCGACCCGGCTAGCTTTACTTGAGCCTGTCCAACGGGTCGTCGAACTCGATGCCGACTTCCCATCCACGGTTGCGCGCCCGTGATCTTCGTACGGCCCCCAGGTGATCTCGGGACTGACGCTACTGCCCGCCTTCAAGAAGCGAATCAGGTAGTGACCGTGGCGCAGGATACCCTGATCGATCTTCGCCAACATACCCCCCTTGCTCACGTTAAGGGTGACCCCGTTGAGCGGTAGCGTGGTGAGATCGGAGCGTCCCGTGCGGTGTTCGGGCTCGAGCTCGATGGAAAACGCGGCCGGTAGGCGCTGAAAGGCACGGCGGTTGTCCTCATCATCGGCGAGAGGATCGACGAGTAGGGTGTTGCGGGCGGCGGAAAAGGCCTCTGCTTGCTCGACGATCTGCGCCGGCGTGACGCCCTTGAGCTCCTGCTCGACGGCGCCCACCAGGCGGATCGCCTCGAGGAGGTCGAGGCGAGCGGCCGGCGACGGACCCTCGAGCTCGATCTTCTCCTGGGCTTCCAGCAGGCAACGAATTGCGACGCGCAGGCTGCGGCGCCCACTGTCTTGCGCAAATGCAGCAGCGAGCGGGCTGCCTCGATCGACGCAGACGCCTCCTCGCGGCTACGCTCCAGCGCAACGTTTTCGTCGGCCACGCCGCCGTGATCAGCGGACTGCCCGCGTCGAGTATCGTCTGGCATCGACCCCGCGTTTTCTCTAAACCGTGTGGTCCCCTTGCCCGCCGTGTCGGACCTGCGAAAGTCCGTGCCCGAAGTAGCTACGTCATTGTTAGCTCTGTATCGCTGGTTTGTCAAAGGAAATAATGCGTTTTAATGGCGGTAAACTGACTAAAACTGTCTATGAGTTTCTTTGAAGATCCAAGAACCTACAGAAGGGTATTCCTTGACACATTTGTTGCGATTCCCTGTGTCGTCGTGCCACGAATACCGCAATAGAGGAGAACCCGCAAGGGATATTCTCGCCCTCCGCGAGGGGATCCCTCGTCACCCACCGGTGGCAGCCGTGGCAAGACCCTGGAGAGCCTGGCCAACCCCCGCTGGCCCGGACTTCGCAACGAGATACGTAACGAGCGAATGAAACCCGATCCCCTCCGGCGTCGTCTAGTAAGGCAACGGACGACGCGATCGCCGGAGGTGGCCACCGGATTCGTGGCCCCGAGAGGTTGTCTCCAACGCATCGAGGAGAACGTCATGAGGAAACACGCTGTTTTCGGAATCGCACTGGTGGTGACGCTGTTGACCGCGGGTCTCGCTCAGGCCCAGCAGGACGCGCCCTGGTTGCACATTCGTGTTGCCGAAGAGGGTGAGGACGGCACCAAGGTGAGCGTCAATTTGCCGTTGTCGTTGATTGGGATCGCCGCCGACATCGCCGAGCAGGAAATCAGAAGAGAGTCGTCGCGCATCGATCTCGGAGAGTTCGAAGACCACGACATTTCGATCTCCGACATTCGTCGTGCCTGGACGGAGTTGCAAGACGCCGGCGATGCCGAGTTCGTGACCATCGAGGAAGACGACGAGATGGTGCGCATCTCGCGCGCCGGCGACATCATCCTCATCGAGTTCAAGGAGAACGACGGCGACAACAGCGGCCGCGTAGAGGTACCGGTATCGGTCGTCGACGCCCTGCTCTCGGGTGACGGTGAAGAGCTGGACATCCGCGCGGCTCTCGATCAGCTGGTCGACACCACCTCCGGCGAAATCGTTTTCGTCGAGGCCGACGACACCACCATCCGTGTCTGGATCGAGTAACCGAAAGGTAGAACGCGATGACCACGAAGCTGTTGATTGCATTCCTCGCGATACCGGCGATCTTCCTGGCTCTCCTGGTGAGCGCCGACTACGCGGTCATCGACGTCCGCCCGGGCGACGGCATGCGGGTCATCGTTCCGGTGCCGTTGAGTTTGGCTAGCATCGCGCTGAACTTTGCGCCGGCCGAAGCCAGGTACGTCGAGGTTCCGGAGATCGACCAGTACTTGCCGTACGCCGAGCGCATCGTTGAGGAGCTGCGCGGGATACCGGACGGCATACTCGTCGAAGTCGAAGAGCGCCACACCCATGTGCTCATCGAAAAGGTTGGTGAGAACCTCGAAGTTCACGTCGAGGACGGCTCCGACATCGTCGATGTGACGGTGCCCCTGAATGCAGTGCTGGACGTGCTCGAGGCCTACGACGGCGCCGGTTTCGATACGCGCGCGACATCCTGCGCTCCGTACGCCACCTGCGCGATGACGTGGTGCACGTCCGCAGCGATGACCGAGAAGTAAGGGTCTGGGTCTGGTAGTAACCAGTGTTTCGACCCCACAATACCGGCACACCGAGAGCGCCGAAGCGCCTCGGCCTTCTCGGCGTCGGAGCTAGCAGGCCGTCGCCTGCTAGCGTTGCCTGATGGCGACGCTACCGCTGAATACCTCGATCATCACGTCGGCCCCGCCTTCACCCAGCGTGAACTCGGCCTCCTGGCCGGGCGAGGAGCGCTCGGTGCGCTGCCCCTCGTAGCCGAACTCGGTTTCGATGTTGCCGCTGTAGGTGGTGATATCGAAGTCGGCGGAAGTAGAGGCCGGAATCATCAGGTCGACGCTGCCGCTGAAGTTCTCGAAGTCGAGGTCGGCTCGGGGCGCCAGCTCGCCCTCGAAATAGATGTTCCCCGACACCGACTCAAACGTGCCCTCATCGATCCGTCCGCCGATGACGCGCAAGGCGCCGGTAAGCGTTTCGGCACTCACCGAACCGCCGCCGAGCTGAACGACCACGTTGCCGCTGCCGCCGTTGATGTCGACCTCGGCGCTGGTTGCCGAGGTGGCGATGTCGATGTCGCCGCCGGTCGATTCGGCGTCGATGAAACGCGAGTCTCCGGCGAAGGTCAGCGCTCCGACGGCGCTTTCCATGCTGACCTCGCCCGACACACCGTCTACGGCGATCGACGCGGTAGCCGTTTCGATGTCCAGCGCCGCGTTGCGCGGCACCATGATTTCGAGATGCGACTCCCCGATCACCCGGTTGGGGTTGCGGCGGCGGGCGCGCGGCACGACGACGTGGATCTCCACGTCGTCACCGTTGTTACGGAACTCGAGACGCTCCGTACCCGCACCGAGCGAACCCTCGACCGACACCTCGTTGCGGTCCCATCCCGTTACCCGCACGCTGCCGACGAGGTTGAAGATCTCGACGTCGGCGTCGGCATCCACCGAGCCGCTCCGGGTTACCTGTTGCTGCGGCGGTGCGGCGCCGAGTAGCACCAGCACAAACGCCGCCGTGGCGATGTGGGAAAGCCGCGATTTCATGGGCTCAACCTCGCTCGATGATCCGGCTCGCGCGTTGCAGGAGCTCGAGCTTGCGACGGTAGTTGCTGGCCAGCATGCGTGACAGGTCCGGGCTCTCCGGGTCCTCCTCGAGTGCCTGCAACGAGCGGTTGATCGCTCTGTCGATGGCTTTCAGATTTGCCTCGATGGTGGTTACCGTGTCGGGATCGAGCACCTCGCGATGTTCGTACAACGCCGTGATCAAGCGCTCGATCTCGACGGCGTACTCGACTTCGGGCCGCAAGTCGCGGACACCGCTGTCGACAACCGCGATTCCCGGCCGTTCGAAGCCGGCGGCCGATGGCGCTACCGCCCACAACGTGAGCCCCGACGAAGCGACAATCAACACCATCGCGGCGGCGGCAAGCATCGCCCACTGCTTCCAGCCGAGGTGTGGAATCCAGGAATCACGTCGTGTCGCCGCGGTACCCTCGAAATCCACCCGCACCAAGCGCTTCGGCAACAACGCCGCAACGATTTGGGGCCACAGGTCGCGGCGCGGCTCGATGGATTCCGGCAGCGCTTCGGTCCGCACTCGCAGAGATCGGAGGAATTCGATGGTAGCGCGCGCCGTTTCCGAAGTCTCGAGGTAGCGCTCGACCTCTAGGGACTGCGGCGCGGTCAGCAGACCATCGACGTAATCGTTGAGCCGTTCTTCGATACGTTCGTTCATTTCTCCAGCGCCTCTCTGAGGAGTCGACGGGCGCGATGTAGCTGCGCTTTCGAGGTGCCTACCGCGGTCCCCATCATCTCAGCGACCTCCTCGTGCCGGTGTCCTTCGATCTGGTAGAGAACGAAAACCTTCCGGGCCCCGTCCGGCAAGCCGGCAATGGCCTGCTCGAGGTCGATACCGGTGCCGGCAGCCGACTTCTCCGGCCGCGCCTCGGCAATGGCGCTCTCGAACGGTTCCATGTCATCGGTCATCACCATCCTTGCCCAGCGCCTGCCTTGAGACCGGCGGTCGGCGAGTACGACGTTCACCGCGAGCCGGTGTAGCCAGGTCGAAAACGCTGCGTCACCCCGAAAGGTCGAGAGCTTGGTCCAGGCACGCAAGAACACGTCCTGGCTGAGCTCTTCGGCCCGTCCGGGGTCGGCAGTCATGCGTAGGCACAGGGCACCCGCATGATCGCGGTACAGCTCCTCGAACGCGGCAGTGTCACCGCCCTGCGCCCGGCGAATGACGTCGTTCACGTCGCTTCGCCGCGATGCCGGCGCCGTTGCGCTGATAGTGCCTCCAATATGCCTGCCCCCTCGGGGCGCCTTGTTTTTGTCTTTCAATTGCTTTGATGCCGACAACGGCGCGACGGTTTAGCCGCGTTGCCACAGCTCGAGCTGTCCGGTGCGATTTCTCGACGGTTCGCTGGCGGCCGCCCCGGGTTTGACGAGGTTCGAGGCGCCCAAACCCACCAATCGGATGCGGCGGCCATCGAGGCCGACGCGTTCGGTAAGGACGCGGGTCACGTCCAGTATCTCATCCAACGTGCACACGGGAACCGTCGGCGTGTGCGAGCGCGTGATCGTCGTGAAGTCTTGAAATCGTGTCTTGAGCGTGATCGTCCGGGCCCGCAGATTCCATTTGTCGAGACGACGCTCGAGATCGGCGGCGAATCGTTCCAGGTGGGGCCACACTGCCGCCCACGACGGCTGATCGGTCTCGTAGGTAGTCTCGGACGAAATGGACTTGGGCTCGCCCGGCGGCTCGACGGGACGCGCATCGCGCCCGTGGGCGAACTCCCACACGCGGCGGCCGGCCTTGCCGAGGATTCCGACGAGCTCGTCGATCTCGGCTTCGGCAACCTGACCGATCCGCTCGTAGCCGTGCTTCACGAGCCGCGCGCCGCTCGCCGGCCCGACGCCCCACAGCTTGCTAACCGGCAGATCGGCCAGAAATGCTCGCGCCTCCTGCGGCGTGATCACTGTCAGCCCGTCGGGCTTGTCGATGTCCGAGGCCAGTTTGGCAAGGAACTTGTTCGCTGAAACACCCGCCGACGCCGTCAGGCCGGTCTTGCGCCGCACCGTGGACTTGATGGACTTGGCGATGTCGACGGGGGAGCTGATATGCCGCGACACGTCGAGGTAGGCCTCGTCGAGCGACAACGGCTCGACCTGCTCCGTCCACGCCTCATAGATGCAAAACACCTGCTTGGAAAGCCCTCGATAGCGCGCGAAGCGCGGCTGCAAGTACGCCGCGTCGGGGGACAGGCGGCGCGCCCGCTCCATCGGCATGGCCGAATGGACGCCGTGCTCCCGCGCTTCGTACGACGCCGAGGCAACAACGCCACGTCGACCGAGCCCACCGACGATAACCGGGCGGCCGGCGAGCTCGGGATTGTCCAGCACTTCGACGCTGGGATAGAAAGCGTCGAGATCGACGTGGAGGATCTTCCGCGGCCAATCGGCGCTAGTGTCCATCGTCACCCGGACCGTGTATTGCCGACCCTGGAGCGCCGCCGGCTGGCACGGGAACAAGAGGTGTCGGAGATGATGCTAGTGGCACACTAGCAGGCCGTGGCGAAAGTATGATGGGTCCGGTGAAGCCGGAGGCTGGAAGCAAGGGTGAGGGCGGTGAGTTCGGATAGCCACCACAGCCGATTTGGGCCCACCCCGAAGCCGGCAATTGCGGCGATCACCAACCAAAAAGCCAGCGTTCCGAAGGCTCACCGGCCCTCAACCCCAAAAAGAGGTCCCCCGCCTGGAGCAACACGGTCGGGCCAATCCGCACCGCCTTGCAGCAGCACTTCTGGTACTTTTAACCGACTCTTAGGGCGTTGACAATCGTTTTCATGTTTGATAACGACTAAAATAGGTATTTATATGATCACTAATGATTATACGTAGTCATTATTGACTGGCGAGTCCGCCATGATCAACATCGCCAAGAGGGCGCACCGTTCCAGCGATTGCTCGACGTTGATGTGCTCGTGCTCGGCGTGGGCGCCGTCGCCGACGGCACCGAGCCCGTCGAGCGTGGCAGCCAGCGAGCTGGTGGTGTTGCCGTCGGATCCGCCGCCGGCAAAACCCTGTTCGACCGCGAATCCGAGATCGCCCGCCAGTCCTTCCGCCAAGCGCCACAGGGCCTGGTTGCGCGGCGTACGCTCGAGCGCCGCGCGCTCCACGCCGCCCGTCACTTCCAGCTCGACGCCCGGTGTCGCGGGCTCGAGCCCCAGAATGCTGCGCTCGAGGCGCTCCGCTTCAACCTGGTCGGGTACGCGTACATCGATGTGTGCTTGGCTGTGCGGCGCGATCACGTTCGGCCGCAGGCCTCCATCGATGACCCCGACGTTCACGCTCACGCCCTTGGCGGGATCGTTGAGATCGAATAGCCGCTGGATCTGGTGCGACAGCTCGAGAATCGCGCTGGCACCACCCTCGGGGTCGAGACCGGCGTGCGCCGCGACCCCCCGTACCCTGAGGTGGAATTGCCCGACACCCTTGCGCGCCGTTTTCAGCTTACCGGTCAACCCGAGCGCCGGTTCCATCACGAACACACGCGCTACCTCGGCAGCCAGGCGTTCGATGTGCGGCGTCGACTCCGGGCTGCCGATCTCCTCGTCGGAGTTCACGAACATCATCGGCATCACGGTGGGCTCGAGCCCGAGCGTGTGCAGGGCGCGCAGGGCGAAGATCGTCTGCGTCAGGCCGGCCTTCATGTCGAAAATTCCCGGACCGCGCATGAACGTGCCGTCGAGGGTGACCGGCATGCTCTTGAGGGTGCCAACGGGCCAAACGGTGTCGCAATGCCCGATTAGCAACTGCTTGGCAACTGCATCGCCCGGTTGGCGCGGCTGCGCGACAAGGTGCCCACCGGTGTCCTCACCGGCAATTCTGTCGACCCCGTAGTCGACCCGGTCGAGGGCTTCCTCGAGCTGATCGAAACAGGGAGCCTGCGTCTCGGGCGCATCCGACGGCGACTCGGTGACCACCAACCGCTCGAGGAACGCCAACATCTCGTCGCGCTGCGCGAATACCGTTTCGCGAACGCGTGCCGCAATGGATTCGGTCTGTGAGAAACCCGTCTCGTCGCTCATCTATCAGGTTCGGAACAACCCTGCTAGCAGGGTGCTGAAGAACTCCCGGGGGTGCCGTTACGGGCACCTTCGGGGCAGATGAAAGGCCTGCTAGAACCGGAACATGCGGGTGATCTTCACGATGATCGCTCGGTCGAGCAGGTTCGACTGCTCCGCCAACCGGCGTTCATTGTAAACGATGAAGAGGTCGGATCCGGGGCTATAAATGTACCGGAGGCGGGCGTTGGCCGTGGTCTGGTCGCTGTCGCTGTTGTACTGGATGAGCGCGCCGAGCGATAAGTCGGGCGAGAAGTCGAAGCCAAGGCGGGTGCTGACGAGATCGGTGGTAAATGCGCCCTCGGGTAACACGATGTTGTTGCGCGTCCAGGTCACGTTGAGGCTGAATCGCGCCCCGGCGCGCCAGCCGGAGCGCACCTGGTATTCCCCGCGTTCGCCGCCCCAGAAGCCCCCCCACGTGTATCTGAACATGGCGTCGACCGGGCGCCCGGCATCGGATTGCAGCTCCAGCTCGGTCTCGCCCCACTCGTACGAGCCCGGCGGGATGACGACGCCCTCGACGATCTCGAAGGGCTCGAGCAGCAGCTCGAAATAGTTGTTGTAGGCCATGCTGACCTTGTCGCCGCGCTTGAGAAAAGCGTCCCAGTCGAAATGCATGTAGCGGCTCAGCAGCTCGCCATCCCGATCGGTGGTGTAACGGAGATTGACATGGGGACTCAGGTTGCGAAAGTAGCGCGACTCCGGGAAGAACGGCGTCCAGAAGACGCTCGGGTCGGTGAAGCGGATCCCTGTTCGATTCACGAAGCCCATCTCGGGATTGAAGTTCTCGCCGATGTCCGTGTAGGAGCCGCTTACCTGCCACAGCGGCGAGCTCCAGGCGAGGCGCATCTGACCCGCCCAGTCATCGCCGTCGAGCCCGGGGGTTTCGGTTTTCATGACCCAGGCGTCCATCGTTGTCTCGGCGTTGATGCCCCAGCGGCCGTCGACGCCGAGCTCGCGGTTGTAGTCCTCGCCGCTCGATTGTCGATTGGTAAACAGCACGCCGGCGCGCGAGCGGCTGCCCAGGTCGCGTGTCACGCGGCCGACCACGTAGTTGTTCGACGGCACCAGATCGGTGCTGTCGGTCAAGTTCGTTGCCTCGCTCTGCATGACCAGCGTGCCGATGGACCAGGCGCCTATCTTGCCGGTGAGACGACCGCCACCGTACAGTGGGATTTCCTCGTTGTCCGGCCCGATGCCGATACGACGCGAGTGAAAGCCGACCACCTGGGCGCCGCCGCCGAGGCTGCGCCTACCACGTCCGCCCCCACCGCCACCGAAGTCGAAGAACCCGGCGTTCTCGAGAAAAAAGTCGCGCTTCTCGGGAAAGAACAACGAGAAACGTGTCAGGTTGATCTGCTCGTCGTCGGCCTCGACTTGCGAAAAATCCGTGTTGATCGTCATGTCGAGCGTCAGGTTCGGCGTGATCCCCCACTTGCCGTCACCGCCGAAGTCGCCCGTGAAATCGTTCGAATACCCGAAACCAGACTCGAGCGGCGTGCCAACCGGGTCGATGGCGGCGCGGGCTGCGCTGCCGATCAGAAACGGCACCACCCGGATGTTGCGCGGCTTGGCGAGCTGCACGCCGTCCATCATTCCGGACAGCGACAAACGCGTGTGGTCGAACTGGCGCGGGATCGTCGCCCAATAAGACTTCTCGGTCTTGCGTCGGATCGTGCGGCGAAAATTGATCCCCCAAGCGGATTGGTCGGTCTCGAAACGCAGCTCGACGAACGGAATCGCGATCTCGGTAACCCAGCCCTCGTCGGTAATGCGCGAGCGTGCCTGCCACACGGCGTCCCAGTCGGCGTTGAAGCCTCGGGAAAGTCCGAAGCCCCCTCTACCGCCGCCGCCTTCGCCGACGATCTGGGCATCGAACCGAGCTCCCATCGGATTGGTCTCGAAGAAATATGCGTTGCGATGGTCGTGATACGTGTCGAGGGTGACCATGAACGCGTCGTTGTTGTTGTTGCGCTCGTCGCGGCGCAACACCGTGGCGACGATGCGGCTCGGGTCGCTGTCGTAGCACACCGCGGAGATGTAAATGGCCCGCTCGTCGTAGACCACACGAATCTCGGTCCGCTCGGTGATCGGCTGGCCTTCATCGGGCTCGGACTGAGTGAGCTCCGTCAGCACCTGAGCTTCGGACCACACCAGGTCGTCGAGCACACCATCGATCACGGGCCCGACGCTGACACGGGTGGCGATGAAGTTGAAGAGCCGATCGGCCTCGGTGACCGTGTTGGCGCGAAGGAGAGATTCCGCGTCCGCGGCGGTAGCTGCGCTCTGGTCGCTCTGCGGCTCGCCGCTCGACTGCTGGGCGCCCAGCGTCGACGGAACAACGACAACCAGGAGAACACCGATCGCGATGCGCGCTACGGACAACTGCATGAACGTGCTTGCTCGAGTGAAAAAGCGTGGGCAGCGACAGCTGGCGAGGGCCGGGAGAAAATTGGGGGCGGACACCCGGTGACGGCAAGCCTAACTCAGCCTGGCGCGACAGGATAGCGCGCCCCTGGGTTTCACTGGCGCCATGCCCATCGGAGGAGATTGAACCGGGCTGTAGAGCTATTCTTCTTCGGCGGCGGGCTCGTCCTCGACCTCAGCCGTCTTCGCTTCGGCGTCGTCGGGATCCTCGGCCGCGGGCCGCGCCATAGCACCCTTCTTGTACTCCGCCTCTTCGTACATCTCGAGAAACATGTTGACGCTTTCGGCATCGAGCTTGGCGCCGCGCTCCTCTTCGAAGATCTTGACTACGCGCTTAGGCTTCATCGGCTTGCGGTAGGGGCGATTCGAGGTGATGCCCTCGAACACGTCGCATACCGCGATGATCTTGGCGCCGATGCACATCTCGTCGCCCGTCAGACCGGCCGGGTAGCCGCTGCCGTCGATCTTCTCGTGATGTTGCAGCACGATGTCGCGGACGCTCGCCAGATGCGCGATGGGCGCCAGGATGTCGGCGCCGTAAACCGGGTGCTTCTTGATTTTATCGAACTCCTCGTCGGTGAGGCGACCGGGCTTGTTGAGAATGGCCTCGTCGATGCCGATCTTGCCGACGTCGTGAAGCATGCCGCCGCGGTAGATGACTTCGAGCTCCTTTTCATCCAGGCCGAGGCGCTCGCCCATGGCCACCGCGTAGCGCGACACCAGCTCCGAATGGCCGCGCGTGTAACGATCCTTGATCTCCACCGCCTCGGCCAGCGACATCACCAGCTCCAGGTAACTCTCCTGCAGGTCGCGATGCAGTTGGGCATTCTCCAACGAGATTGCCCCCTGTGTGGAGAAGGCCTGCAACAAGTCCAAATCGTCTTCGGTAAAACGGCGACGCGCCGAGCGGCTGTCGACGTAGACCACACCCATCAATGGATCGCTCGCATCTTGGCGCTTCATGTAGGCCTGCGAATAGCGCAGCGGGATGGCAACGAGGCTGCGCAGATCGAGCGCCTGGATGCTGGCCTGGGCCTCGAAGTCGGGGTTGTCCGCGACGTTGTTAATCAACAACGGCTCACCGCTCTCCACGACCCTCTGCACCACACTGCCGCTGATACCTTTGCCCGCGAACGACGATCCTTCACGCTCCCGGTTTCTCTCGTACGCGGTTTGCAGCTCGCCGCTCTTGTCCTTGAGCAGGATCATGGCGCGGGCGCCGGAGGAGATCTCGAGGATTCCGTCGAGCAACAACTCGAAAAGCTCCTCCATCTCGAGCGACGTGGACACCGCCTTGTTGACCTCGATCAACCGCCGCAGGTTGTCGAGGTCGCTGAGCGCCCCCGTGGTGAAGTCGTATGGAACTGCGTCATCGTCATCTCGAGGCGTGAGTCTTCGCCCGAGAACTCGATGGGATGCTCGTCGGCGGCACCGAGCACCAGCTCATCGCCGTCGGCGAGCTCGTGGGCTTGACCTGGTTGCCGTTGACGAAGAGACCGTTGGTGCTCAGATCCTCGACTCTGTAGGCACCGTTCTGGAAGCGCACGATGGCGTGCCGGCGCGAGATGCTGGGGTGCCCGAGGACGACCTCACAGGAACCGTCGCGACCCATGACCGTGGGTCGCTGCGGGTCCAGGACGACTCGCGTGTCTTGACCACCGGGATCGTGAACCGTCAGACTCGACATGGTGACTCACGATAGAAGGAACTCCAGGTACGTTTCGACCCCACTAGCGCCTCCGTTAAAAAAATCTACTTCGCCAGCGACTCGACCGCTGTCTGCTTTACGGCACGTAAATCAATCTTGCCAGTACCCAGGATAGGCAGCTCGCGCACTTTTACGAAGTCGTCTTTTTTGGGTATGAACAAATTCGGCAACCCCATGCTCTTGAGCTCAGCGAGTAATTCCGGAATGGTTTCCGGGTCTGCGGTGTGCACCACGGCAATACGCTCACCCTTCTTTTCGTCGCTCACGGCGGTTACCGAAAAGATGCGCTCCTCGTCGCCGGACGCCTCCTGGAGGGCATCCTCGATGGCGCCGTGGGGAACCATTTCGCCGGCGATCTTCGAGAAACGCGCCAGCCGGTCGGTGATCGTCAAGAATCCGTCTTCATCGAGCATGCCGATGTCGCCGGTGATGTACCACTCGCCGTCCATCGCTCGACGGGTGAGGTCGTCGCGACCGAGGTACCCGGCCATGACGTTGGAGCCGGCCACCAAGATCATCCCGGGCTCGCCGGGATCCAACCTCTCGCCGGTCTCCGTATCTACGATGCGCACCGACACGCCCGGCAACGGCTGCCCGACCGTGCCGCGCCGCGACCCCGGTTGATAGTACCCGGGGCCTCGAAAGTCGGGCGTGTTGATCGCGATCCCCGGGGCGCACTCGGTGGCCCCGTAGCCTTCATAGGCAGGCAAGCCGAAGGTGTCTTCGAACGAGCGCGCCAGCGCCGGCGGCAGCTTCTCGGCCCCGGCGATGACGAGGCGCAACGAACCGAACTGCCCCGGCGTGCAACGCCGCGTGTAGAGCTGCAAGAACGTCGCCGTTGCCAGCAACACCGTGACCTTGTAGCGCTGCACCCGGTCGCCGATCGCCCCCGCGTCCAGCGGGTTCGGGTGGTACACGACGCCCATGCCGCTGTGCGCGACCATCCACAGCGTCGCCATGTATCCGAACGAATGGAAGAACGGCAGGATGCCGAGCATCACGTCGCCCGGCCCGCACTGGATTACCTGTGCCGCCGCCTCGACGTTGCTCTCCAGGTTGAAGTGGGTGAGCCGCACACCCTTGGGATCACCGGTGCTGCCGCTGCTGAAGATGATCGTGGCGACATCGTCGGGCTGCGGCCGGCCGGTGCTGCCGCAGGCCCGCTCGATCATTCGCAGCGGGCCGAACAAAGCGAGCAACACGGCGACGAGCTTGCTGCCTCGCCCGATGCCGTTGGCGATGTCCTCGATCCACAAGGGTTCGACGCCCTCGGGCAGGTCGAGGTCCGCCTTGGCCACGAACATGCCGCTCGTCACCACGGTCTGCAGCTCGGCCTGCTTGGCCGCGGAAGTCATGCCGGCCTGGCCCGCGGTGTAGTTGAGATTGACGCTGGTACGCCCGGCCATCGATGCGGCGAAGTTCACCAGCGCCCCAGCGACGCTCGGCGGCAACAGAATCCCGACACGCTTCTGCCCCTCCCAATGCGGTTTGAAGGCCCGCGCCAGCGCGATCGCACCCACGAGAGTCGCGAAACGCGACACTTTCGGGCGGCTCCCGTCGGCCATCGAAAAGCGCCCGGGCCAGATCCGCGCCCGGTGGATGAAGCGCCGATACAGCGGTTGGCTGTCGCCCTTGCGCAGCTTCCAGGCCTCGGTGCCGAGCTCGCGAACGGCCGCCCGCGCCTGGGCAATCGAGCTGCCGGCCGGCAACGGTTCGCCAAAGGCGACGGTGACCGGATACGGGAGGCGGCGCGGCATCTTGGTAACGAAGCGGCCGCCGGCGCGGCTGAAGATGCTCCCCCAGACGCGGTCGAGCGCCACCGGGACGATCGGAACGTCGCGGTCGCTGACGATGCGCTGGTAGCCGCGTTGAAACGACCCGAGCATGCCGGTGCGCGTGATCTGGCCCTCCGGAAAGATGCACACCACGTCGCCGGCGTCGAGGCACTTGCCGGCATCGCGCAAGGCACGCAGCATCGGCTTGGGCCCGGCCGACAGGGCGATCGGAATGGCCTTGAGCGAGACCATGAAGGGCTTCAGCAGCCAGTGGTCGTAATAGAGCGAGTCGATGACGAAGCGAATCGGCCGGTCGACGCTGGCCAGCATGATCAACCCGTCGATGAACGAGACGTGGTTGGGAATCAGCAGCGCCGGGCCCGTCGCTGGCACACGCTCGGCATGGACCACGGTGAGGCGATACACGGTGTGCGTGACCAGCACGAAGCCGAGTCGCAAAAACGCCTCCGGGAGCAAATACACCGACCAGAACGTGCCGCCCAAAACCGCGAGGGCGACGGCCACGAGGATGCCGTGCGGCGACACGCCATAGATCGAAAAGCCGTAAGCCGCCAGCGAGCCGATGAGAATGCCCGTGTAGACGAACAAGTTGGACACCGCAATCACCGCGCCGCGGCGCCCCTCGGGAGCCCGCCACTGGATCACCGCGTGCATCGGCACCAGGATCAAGCCACCGGCGAGTCCGAGAAGAGCCATCAGCGCCAAGGTGCCGAGGAGCCCGGGGGTGAACACACCGAGCCCCAGCGTGGCCAGCGACATGACCACTGCACCGAGCGGGATCAGCCCGAACTCGACCATACCGTGTGACATCTTGCCGGCAAGCACGCTGCCGGCACCGATTCCGACGACGAGGAAAGCCATGGGCAGACTGGCGAGCGTGTCGTTGGACAGCCCCAGGGTCGACTTGGCGTACACCAGGATGACCTGGCCGAGGAGGCTGGCGACGGCCCACAGGTACACCGAGCCCATGATGGCCAGCCGCAACACACGGTCGCTGCGGATCGCCGCGGCGGCGTCGCCCAACGTGGCCACCACACCGCCTCCCGAGCTCGCCGCCGGCACACGCGGCACGTCGAAAGCGGCCAGGAATCCGACAACGGCGAACCCCGCCAGCAGGGCGCCCACCACCCAGGGCTGGGAAGGACCGAACAGGTCCGACAGCGGTCCCGCCGCGGCCGTACCACCGATGATGGCCAGCATCGTCCACATCTCGAGAATGCCGTTGCCCTCCGACAACTTTTCGTGCGGCAGCACCTCGGGCAGCAAGCCGTACTTGGCGGGGCTGAACAGGGCGCTCTGAGCGCCCATGAACGCCAGGATCACGAACGGCAGCAGACGGTTTCCTGGATCCGTGTAGAGACCGAAGGCGATCGCCGCCATCAACCAGATCTCGACGAATTTCATGCTGATGATCAGGGTGCGCTTGCTGATCCGGTCGGCGATGACGCCCGCGGGCAGGGACGCCAGCATCAGCGGCAAGGTGAGCGCCACGAAGGCCTTGGTGGTTTCGGCGAGCGACGCCGACTCGAAGTCGCCGGTACCCGGCACGAGCCCCAGGTTCCGGATGGCCAGGAACGCCACGAACATCTTCAGCGCGTTGTCGTTGAAGGCGCCGAAGAACTGCGCCACCACCAAGCCGCGTAGCGGATGCTTATGCTGTTTCTGGCCTTCCATGTCTCTCCTGCTAGATCAGCATTTCGGCAATAAGCTCGATAGGGTGGCGCGCCCCCGGGCGGCCGGTGTCGGCCATTTGGGCGCGGCACGACGTACCGCAGGCAAGCAGCTCGCACGCACGTCCGGGCGCGGCTGTTTCGTCTCCACGTCTGGCGGTTTCGACTCCACTTCCGTTTCCCTCTAAAACCTCAATCTCGGCCGCCAGACGGTCACCGAGCTCGCGGCTGACCCCATAAAACAAACGCTTGTAGCCGAACGAGCCGGCCATTCCGCAACACTCCGTCTGCGTGACCTGCAGGTCGAGATCGGGAATCGATTCCAGCACCTCGACGGCCGGCGCCAGCCAGCCGAGGGTCTTTTGCTGGCAATGACCGTGCAGCACAGCGCGGCGCGCGCCCGCATCTCGATTCCAACGTAGGGGCTCGGCATTCGCCGGACCCTCCCCGCTCATGCAGCCGCGCAGGAATTCCAAGACGTCGGTGCATCCGGCACCGACGGCAGCGGTGCCTTCGTCGGGGAGCAGTTTGCGGTGATCGTCGACGAGCGCGCTGAGGCACGACGGCTCGACGCCGACGATGCTGCGTCCGGCGGCGACGAACGGCCGTAGCACTTCTTGCAGCGCCGCGGCCTGGCGGGTTGCCGTGCGCAACATGCCTTGCGAGAGGGCGGCGCGTCCACAGCACTGTCCCGACACCACAACGACAGCCAGGCCGCATTTTTCGAGGCAATGCACAGCTGCCTTGCCGACGTCGGTATCGACGTTCTCGGTGTGGCAATCGCTGAACAGGACCACCGTAGACTCGCGCCGATCGTCGGAATGTCGCTCGGCATGGTGCGCGCTGCTCGCCACGCGCCCGCTGTTGCCCTTGTGCCAGTCAGAAAGCGTTTCGTCGGCCGGGACGGGCAGCGGCCGCCGCTCGGTCAGGCCGGCAAGCCGGCGGATCAGCGCCTGCTTCGGCGCCAGCATCTTCATCAGCCGCCACGGAAATGTGCGGCTGAGCTGATATATGCGCGCCGGATCGGAGAACAGCCGCGCCGCCAGGGTCACCGAGCCGCTTTCTTCGGTCGGCAGCACGCGGTCGTATATCCAGCGTTCGACCAGGGTCGGGCCGCGGCTTTCCCGCTCGGCGATGCGCTGGCGCAACACGGTGTTCATCCACGGGATGTCGATGCGCACCGGGCACACGTCCTGGCAGCGTGAGCAGGTGGTGCACAGCTCGTTGAACTCGGCGGCGGTGTCGATGTCGCGCACACCCGCCTCCCACGCTGCGCCGATGCCCGACTGATAGGTAGGACCGCCGTACACGTGTCCACCGAGTACCTGGTACGGCGGGCATACCGTCATACAGCCCCCGCAGCGTATGCAGTACAGCGCCTCGACCAAGAGCGGATCGTCGCGCATCTTCATGCGCCCGTTGTCGAGCAGAACCACATGGAATTCGCGCTCACGGCCTTTGGCCGTCGGCGACGCGGCCCAACCGGGACCGGAAATGAAGGACAGATACGTGGTCAACAGTTGCCCGGTGGCGGTGCGCGGCAGCAGCTGCAGGAAGGGCAACAGATCGGCGGCCGCCGGCAGGAGTTTGTCGACCCCGGCGAGCACCACGTGGACCGGCGGCAACTGCGTCGACATACGACCGTTGCCCTCGTTCTCGACCACGATCACGGTGCCGGTGTCGGCGAGCAGAAAGTTGGCGCCGGTAAATCCGAGATCGGCGGCGAGAAAATCGGCGCGCAACTGTTGCCGTGCCAACTGGGTCATCTCGGCGGGCTCGTGCGGCACGTGACGGAGGCCGAGGCCATCGCGAAACGCCTGGCGAACGTCTTCGACGCTTTTGTGGATGATCGGCGCGACGATGTGGGAGGGTCGGTCGCCGGAAATCTGCAAGATGTACTCGCCCAGGTCTGTCTCACGGACGGCGATACCCGCGGCCTCCAACGCGCTGTTGAGATGGATTTCTTCGCTGGTCATCGACTTGCCCTTGACGACGCGCTTCAGTCCCCGCTCCTTGGCGATGCCGGTGATGACCCGGCAGGCCTCCTCGCCGTCCTCGGCCATGTGCACGGTGCCGCCGTGGTTCTTGACCGCATCGGCGAATCGCTCGATCAACTCCGGCAACTCGGCGATCGCCTGCTCCTGGATGCGCCGCGCGGCGTCGCGCGCTGCCTCATAGCCCGGAAAGCGCGAGATCCTGGCGCGGCGCTGCGCATTCACGCCGTCGACGGCTGTGGACAACGCCGACTTCATGTTCTCGTCGTTGAGGGCGACGCGAATCTCGGCGTCCAGGTCTCGCTTTCGCGCCCGGCCGCTCATCCGACGATCAGCACTTCGAGGGAGTTCGGCCCGTGGGCGCCGAGCACCAGCGTGTGCCCTATGTCGGCCGTACGCGAAGGCCCGGTGATCCACACCCAGTCGCGGGCACCCTGTTGCAGGCGCGTCTCGAACTCGGCGAACGCCATCGGCAAGTCGGCGACGATCGCGTCGGCCGACATCAACACGATGTGCACCCACGGCAGCACGCTCGCCAGTCCCCAGCCGCCAGGGCTGCCGCCGAGCAGCAGCGTGCCGGTTTCGGCGATTGCCATCTCCGCGCCCGTCAGGGCGACGGGAAAATCACCGGCGCGCTCCCCGACGCCGGACACCGGCACCAGCTCGATACCATGCGCCGCCAGCAGCAGCTTCAGGCCCATCCCGTCGACCAGGTCGAGAGGCTCGTAGAGGATTTCCCGAACCCCCTGACCATGCGCCAGCGAGGCGATTTGTGCAGCCACCTGCTGAGCGGTCGAAACCCGATGAACGGTGCCGCCGGTCGCGTCGAGAACTTTCGCGAACACATCGATGGGTTGGACCGGCGTCTGCTGCATGGCTCAAAGAGTTGCTCAAGCGCCGCGCCTCCGTCAAACTCACGCGCCATGCGTTACGCCTTCGTCATCGACCACAGCCGCTGCATCGGGTGTCATGCTTGCTCGCTCGCCTGCAAGGCGGAGCATGAGGTACCCCTGGGGTCGTACCGGACTTGGGTGAAGTACGTCGAGAAGGGATCGTTCCCCGATGTGCGCCGCTTTTTCAGTGTCCTGCGTTGCAACCACTGCGACGACGCCCCGTGCGTGACGATTTGCCCCGTCACGGCGCTGTTCCGACGCGACGACGGCATCGTCGATTTCGACCGCGACGTTTGCATCGGCTGCAAGGCGTGCATGCAGGCCTGCCCCTACGATGCGCTGTACATCCATCCAGACAACGGCACCGCGGAGAAGTGCAATTTCTGCGCTCACCGGGTGGACAACGAGCTCGAGCCGCCGTGCGCCACGGTGTGCCCGACGGAAGCCATCGTCGTGGGCGATATGGACGATGTGGAGTCGCGGGTCTCGCACCTGATCGGAACCAAGCAGGTCAGCGTGCGCAAGCCGGAAAAGGGCACCAGTCCCAAGGTCTTCTACATAGAGGGCGAGCCCGCCGGTCTGATCCCCGGCGCCGCCGACCCGAGCGGCGGCTACATGTGGGCCGATCGACCCGGCGTCGAGATGCCGAACTACCCGACCCGGCACGATGCACACCCGATACCGACACCAGCCGTGCCCGATGCGCCGATTCCGACACCGCCCGCCGGATGGCTAGGCACGGACCTGCCTCCCGCGGCCGCCACCCAAGCCATCGCCGCCGCCGCAGTGCAAGCCCATGCCGACTTCTACAGCGGCGCTTGGGCTGGCTTGAGCCCGGCGCGCACCGTGTACGACGTAGCGCACGCCGAGAACCCGTGGGGCTGGAAGGTCTCGGCCTATCTGTGGACCAAGTCGATCGCCGCCGGCGCCTTCATCATGGCGGCGCTGGCCCCGTGGATCGGTCTGGACAATGCCACCGCCAGCATCGCGGCGCCTTTGATCGGGCTGATCTTCCTGGCCCTCACCGGCGTGCTGCTGGTCGCCGACCTCAAGAAGCCGGCGCGCTTCTGGACGATCCTCGCGCGGCCGAACTGGGATTCGTGGCTGGCGCGCGGCGCCTTCATCATCGCCGCGTTCGGCGCCCTGGCGACGGCCTGGACCGTAGCCGTACTGCTCGATCGCTTCTACGGCGGCAACGGCGCGCTACAACCTTGGTTGCGCTGGCCGGTCATCGCCGCCGCATTGGCGACGGCGGCGTACAGCGGCTATCTCTTCGCCCAAGCCAAGGGTCGCGATTTCTGGCAGAGCCCGCTTCTGCCCTTGCATCTGTCGGTGCAGGCGCTGGCGGCCGGCGCCGCGGCGCTCGTGCTCACCCTGTCGCACTCCCCTGACCACAGCCACGAGTTGCCGCTCGTTCTTGTCGCCGCGCTCGGACTGCACCTGACGCTCATCGTGTTCGGCGAGGTAACGGTGGCGCGTGCCACCGGCGATGGCGCGCTCGCCGCCCACGCGATGGTGCGCGGCCGCTACGCGCGGGGCTTTTGGACCGGGATCGGTCTTGCCGTTGTGTCGATCGCCGCTGCGGCTTTCGGCGAGCCTCTGGGCGCCGCTCCGGTGCTCGCCGGGATCGCCGCACTGGCCTCCCTCGCCTTCTACGAGCACGCCTGGAACCTGGCTGGGCAAGCGCCGCCGTTGAGTTGATGGACGCTTTCACACTGATACCAATCGATGCCTGAACGATTCGGTCGATACCCGCAGGAAGACCCGGGCTGGACGCTGAGCAGCGCGCCCGATCCCGAACACTGGGACGACTGGGGCGAATACGATGCCGCCGCTTGGCCGCGCAAGGTTGAGCGCCGCTACTCGCTCGTCCCGACGATCTGCTTCAACTGTGAGTCGGGCTGCGGCCTGCTCGCCTACATCGACAAGTTCACCGGCAAGATCCGGCGCTTCGAAGGCAATCCGGTGCACCCGGGAAGCCGCGGCCGCACCTGCGCCAAGGGACCGGCGACGATCAATCAGGTCGATGACGCGGAGCGCATTCTGTATCCCATGAGGCGAGTCGGCGAGCGTGGCTCCGGCCGCTGGGTGCGGGTGAGCTGGGACACCGTGCTCGACGATATTGCCGCCCGCATGCGCGCCGCCATCGTCGAGGATCGCGGCAACGAGATCATGTATCACGTCGGCCGGCCGGGGCACGACGGCACGATGGACCGCGTCATCCAGGCCTGGGGCACCGACAGCCACAATTCGCACACCAACATCTGCTCGGCCGGCGCGCGACTCGGCTACGCCTTATGGCACCAGAGCGACCGCCCGTCGCCCGATCACGAGCGCGCCAAGTTCATATTGCTGATCTCGGCGCACCTGGAGTCCGGTCACTACTTCAATCCGCACGCGCAACGCATCATCGAAGGCAAGTCGCGGGGCGCCCAGGTGGCGGTGCTCGACCCACGGCTGTCGAATACCGCGTCGATGGCCGATCACTGGTTGCCCACCTGGCCGGGCACCGAGGCCGCCGTGTTGCTCGCCATGGCCAACGTCATCATCGATGCGGGGCTGCACGATCGAGACTTCATCCGCCGCTGGGTGAACTGGGAGGAATACCTGCGCGCCGCGCATCCGGCGGCCTACGAGCGGGCACGGGAGCGCGGTGGTGCGGCGCCCGGCAGCGACGGCATCGACGTGTTCTTCGAGATAATCCGCGAGGTCTATGCCGAATTCACGCCCGAGTTCGCCGCCGCCGAGAGTGGCGTACCGGCCGACAAGATCGTCGAGATCGCGCGCCGGATCGGCGAGGCGCGGGGCGGGCTGTCGACGCACGTGTGGCGCGCGGCGGCATCGGGCAACGTCGGCGGCTGGCAGGTGGCGCGCTGCCTCGAGTGGCTGGTGGTGCTCACCGGCAGCGTCGCCACACCCGGCGGCACCAACCTGGCCGCCCAGGACAAGTTCGTCGCCGCACCGTTCGCCAAGCCGCCGGCCCAGGACACGTGGAACGAGCTCACCTATCCGCGCGAGTACCCGTTGTCGCATCACGAGATGTCGTTCCTGCTGCCGCATTTCCTGAAGGAGGGTCGCGGCAAGCTGGCGATGTACTTCACGCGCGTCTACAACCCGGCATGGACCAACCCCGACGGCTTCACCTGGATCGAGGTGCTGCGCGATGAAGAGAAAATCGTCTGTCACGCGGCACTCACCCCGACCTGGAACGAGAGCGCCTACTGGGCCGACTATGTGTTGCCGATGGGGCTCGGCCCCGAACGCCACGACCTGATGAGCCAGGAAACCGCCACCGGTGCCTGGATCGGCTTCCGCCAGCCCGTATTGCGCGCCTGGCGCGAGTCGAAGGGCGAGGAGTTCGAATTTACCTGGGAGGCCAATCCCGGCGAGGTGTGGGAAGAAGACGAGTTTTGGATCGAGCTGTCGTGGCGCATCGATCCCGACGGCGAGCTCGGCATTCGCAAATGGTTCGAGTCCCCCTACCGTCCCGGCGAAAAGCTCACCGTGACCGACTACTACCGCTGGATCTTCGAGAACAGCGTGCCGGGACTGCCGGACGCTGCGGCGAAAGAAGACTTGACCCCCTTCGAGTACATGCGCCGCTACGGCGCCTTCGAGGTGAAAAAGGCCGACTACCGCTTCTACGAGAAGGAGGCCGCTTCGCCGGAGGCCGGCATCGAGGTCGACGGCAGGCTGGTCGAGGGATTCCCCACGCCGTCACGGAAGTTGGAGTTTTTCTCACAAACGATGGTCGATTGGGGCTGGCCCGAGCATGCCCTCCCCGGCTACATCCGTTCCCACATCCACTGGAGCGAGCTCGACCGCGACGCCGGTGACGTGGTGTTGACGCCGACGTTCCGCCTGCCGACGCTCATCCACACGCGCTCGGCGAACGCCAAGTGGCTCGTCGAGATCTCGCATCGCAATCCGCTGTGGGTGCACCCGGTGGACGCGCAGCGTCTGGGTATCGGCAACGACGATCTGGTCCGCGTCAACACCGAGATCGGCTACTTCGTGGTGCGCGCCTGGGTCACCGAAGGAATGCGGCCCGGAGTGATCGCCTGTTCGCATCACATGGGTCGCTGGCGGCTGCCCGATTCTCCCGGCGCCGACCGCTGGGCGTCGGGTACGGTCGCCCTGAGCGAAGATCCCGCCGCCGGCGGCGACGGGGCACGCTGGCGCGTCCGGCAAGTCGAGACCGCGGGTCCGTTCGGCTCCGATGATCCGGATTCATCGCGCGTCTGGTGGACCGACGCTGGCGTCCACCAGAACCTCACATTCCCCGTACAACCCGATCCCGTGTCGGGGATGCACTGCTGGCACCAGAAGGTGCGCCTGGAGCCTGCGCGACCGGGTGATCGCTACGCCGACGTCCTGGTGGATACGGCGCGCAGCCACGAGCTGTACAAGGAGTGGCTGAAGAAGGCGAAGCCGGCACCGGGTCCCGACAACCTGCGCCGCCCGCTCTGGTTTGCCAGAGCGGTCCGGCCCACTGACGACGCCTACAAGATCGAAGACTAGCAGGAGGCCCGAAGCCACCTCCTCCAACTGCGGCGCAGCGCTCCGTATTGTCACCTAGCCGAGCACGCGCGACGCCTGGCGGGAGTATGATCGTCCGGTACCCGGTAGCAGGCCGTGGTGAAAGTGGATGAGTCTGGCGGGTGGGTGTTGCGGCCGATGCCAGCGTTGGGCCTGCTAGCAACGCGGAGGTCTTGGATGCGCGTCCTGATTACCGGCGTCACCGGCTTCATCGGACAGAGACTCTCGGAAGTTCTCTCGGAGGCCGGCCAGGAGGTCTGGGGGCTGTCCCGGAACCCCGACACGGCGCGGCAAAAGGTGCCGACTCTTGCCGACGTATTTGCCTGGAACCCGGTGGCCCAACAACCGCCAGGGAATTCACTGCACGACGTGGAAGCCGTCGTTCACTTGGCCGGCGAACCCGTCACCGGCCGCTGGATCAAGAAGAAGCAGCAGCGCATCGAGGACACCCGTGTCATCGGCACACGTAACCTGATCAAGGCGCTCGAAGCCATGGGCCGACCGCCGGTACTGGTCAGCAGCAGTGCGATCGGCTTTTACGGCAATCGGGGCGACAACGAGCTCACCGAGGAAGAAAAACCGGGCCGCGACTTCCTCGCCAAGGTGTGCCAGGCATGGGAGGCCGAGGCCCAGAAGGCCGGTGGCCTCGGCATGCGCGTGGTGATTCTGCGCACCGGCATCGTCCTGGCGCCGGGGGGCGGGGCGCTACAATCGATGCTGCCGCCCGCCAAGATTGGCCTCGGCGGGCCCTTGGGTTCCGGCACGCAGTGGTGGTCGTGGATTCACCGCAACGACCTGGTAAGCATGATCCGCACGGCCATCGAGAACCCCGACCTCGACGGTTCCTACAACGCCACCGCACCGCAGCCGGTGCGGCAGAAGGAATTCGCCAAAGTGCTCGGCAAAGTGCTCGGACGCCCGGCGTTCATGCCGCTGCCGGCTCTCGCACTGGAGATCATTCTCGGCGGCTTCTCCCACGAGTTGCTGTCGAGCAAGCGCGTAGTCCCACGACGGTTCGAGCAGGCAGGATTCGAGTTCGCCTACCCGGAGCTCGAAGGCGCGCTGCGCGAGGCGCTCGGCAAGTAATCCGACGGCTCGGGGCGTGGCTCCGAACCGCGCCGATCAGCCGGCGGCGAACATCTCGCGATAGTAGCGGTACCAATCGCTCTGGAAACGCTCGTCGGGATCGTAATTCGAGCTTCTTGCGCAGGAAGTCGGCCATCTGCGGATAGCAAGCCTCGACCTGCTCGCGTCCCGCCCAACGGTGATAGGTCAGGAAGTAGCTGCCGCCGCGCGAACGCGCCATGTCGATCAAATCCCGGAAGGCGTCGGCCGCTCGCTCCAGACCCTCGTCGGTGTGCACCACATGGAGGTTGAAGATCACACACGCCCAGGGCTCGCGCGCCCACGCCAGAAAGCTCTCGCCATCGCGCTCGATGAGGCGGATCGTGCCGTAGATCACCTCTACCGGGCTGCCGTTGAAATACTCCGCCGCTTCGCCCATGAAATCGGCCAGCCGCGAGCGCGGCACGTAGATCTCGGTGATCATTTCAGTCGCCTTGTCGGACTCGCCGAGCTGCTGCGACAACACCGCGTGGTAGTCGTCGAGGTAGTAGCTCATCTGCTGCGTGTCCGACCAGTACACCTGGCCGTCGGTATTCAGGTAATACTCCGCGTAAACCTCGAAAGCCTGCTTGCGGTCGGCATGCGACAGGTAGCTGAGCCGCCCCCAGTCCTCGCTTGACAGCTCGGCCCGGGACGCGGATATGGGCTCGTCGACGGCGATCGGCCGGTAACACGAAAAAATCCCCCGCCGCAGGAAGGATGCGTCACCGTTCGCGGTCGAGTACTGCAGATCGCCGAAGACGTAGCCGTTGGCGATCCGGCCCGCGAATGCAGCTTCCGCATCGGCTACGTCGATGATCTCGACCCTGCGCCGCATCTTGCGACGCGGTGCCAGCCGCAAACGCACCGAGCCGATGGCGCCGAACAAGCCGTAGCCGCCGATAACCAGGGAAAACAGCTCGGCGTTTTCCGTCCGAGAGCAGCGCCGGGAATTGCCGTCGCCATCGATGAGCACGAACGACTCGACGTCCTGAACGAACGGCCGGAGTGCCAGGCCGCGGCTGTGGACATTGGCCGACAACGCCTCGCCGATCGACAGCCGGTCGGCGCCGGTTTGCTTCTGCACGATACTCCAGATGGCGTCGCCTTCCTGGTTGTCGTGCAACCAGGTGACCAGCTCGGGCCACTGAATACCACCCTCTACCTCGACGATCCCGGCGTCGGCATCGAAACCGAGAACGCCGTTCATCGTCGTGGTGTCGAGGAGAGTCGCGGCGGTACAGAACTGCTGCCCGCCCATGGCGTGCCGGCCGCCGGCGATGCTCACCGTTGCGCCTTGGCGCGCCGCCTCTCGTATCGCGGCCTGCAGAGCGTCGAACCGACCCGGGCCGCACGATCGAAGCGACCTGCGTCGCATTGAGCTGCGAGTGGATGTTGTTGACGATCACCCCGGAGATGGTGGCCGCCGCGGGAGCGGTCGCCGCCGCCGGAGCCCAACCAACCACGCCCTTGGCAAGGCCGGGCATTGCCAGCGCGGCTGCCCCGTTTCTCAGAAAGCTGCGGCGTGTTGTCTGGTGCGGATGTGGTTTTTGGCTCATTGCCCGGCCTGCCTCATTGCGGCGCCCGCCGAGCTGTCCGGCGCGCGGCGGGTATCAGGCGGAATCGCCTTCACCCACCAATAAAGCAGCGCGGAACAATAGATACATGGCGATGGCCTGGATCAGGTGAAGGAGCGCGTTGTGGTTGAGGTACGTGGGGTGCAAGGAGACCAGCCCGATCTGCACACCGGCGGCCACGAAGGTCAGAAGTAGCCCGCACACGCCCCACGGCGCGCCCGGGTTGTGCGCTGTCGTCCACAGCCAAACGAATACGCCCAGCAGAAACATGGTGGCCGGGACGTAGAAGTAAACCGTCACAATGAACTCGCGCCAGGAAAAGATGACGACCACCGCGTAGATCACGTAGAGGAACGTGAAGATGGGCGTCAGCTTGGCGGCCAGACCGCGCGAGGCGCCGAGGCGGGCGCCGGCAACGAGTGCCGCCAGGGCCGTGAGCCCGACGGACAGCATCGTCGTTGTCCACAGGGCGCGGTTGCCGGTGCTCGTTGCATCCGGGAAGAACCCGTGCACCGTACCGCCGAACAACGAGGCGCTTGCCGCAGCGCTGAAGAAGATCACGAAGGCGAAGCGCACCGTCGCCATGCCGCCGCTGCCGGAGCGCGCCAGCAACACCGCGAACAACCCACACTCGAGCGTCAGCAGATAGTCGGTGAGTGTGACAACTGGTTCGTGGAGCGTCATCGGGCGGTTGCGGAAGCTCGATCAGGAACTCGCCCCACTGCGGCCGCCATCATTCGTCTCGGTTCACCTTATCGGGAGAGAAGGCCGGCAAGCAGATCGCGATGTACTCGGCGCCGTCGGCACCGGGCGTGCTGTACCGCACCCACTCGCCGCGATGCGCGATGATCGCCTGCCCAGCTTGCACGTCGATGCTGCCGCCTTCGTGCTCGACGCGCAGGGCGCCGTTGAGCACCAACGTGTACTCGTCGAACTCCGGCGCCTGCCCGGGCTCGGCCCAGCCGCCGGGGCTCGTCATGTGGGCCACCGAGATTCCGGCGTCGTCGGAGTTCACCCGGCCAACGAACTCGCGGATGATCTTGGGTTTGTTGCCGGCGGCTTCGATGGTGGTGGCTTCGGCGATCAGCGTCGGCACGGATTCATCTCCTTCCCCATAGGTGGCGCTCGTAGCGAAAGGATCTTAGCCAGGCGGCGCCATCTCGTCCACGAAGCCAAACAATGTCACCCAGGGCGAAGATCTCATCTCTCGGGTATTCGACTCATGAGAGCGCTTCGGCGAACGCGTCGAGGTGCGTGTGCTTGAAGGCGTCGGGATACTTGAGTCCGTAGCCCAGCAATCGGTCGATCGCCGAGTGCCCGAGCAACACGGTGCCGGCCAGCAGGATCCACGGGGAGCCGATCCACACGCCGGCGAGATATACGCCAATGGCGGTCCCCTGATGGTGTGCCACGTTGTAGACCATCGCGCCGACTCTCGGGCCGGCTGCATAGCCAACGAACGACAAATCGGGGGCCAGGAAGAGCCCGGCGTACCACCACCAGGAATAGTCGAGAGCGGCGAACAACCACAAAGCCAGCGCCCCCAACGCCAGGCCTTCCAGCTTCAAGAGGGTGCTCATCGTGGTGCCTCCCCTGGGTTCAGTTTGTACCTGATGTGACTTCCCGCGGTGACCGCAGCTCAGGGTTGGCGCGCCGCGGCGCGCTCGATCAACAAGGCCACGAGCTCAACGAAGGGTATTCCGGCCTCTTTCGCCGCGTCTGGAAACAGGCTGGTCGGGGTCATGCCGGGCATGGTGTTGACCTCGAGCACAATAGGCTCGCCTGCCTCGGGAACCACGAAGTCGATGCGCGACAGGTCGCGACAACCGAGAGACTCGAACGCTTGTACGGCGACTTCCTGGGTACGTAGATATTGCGCCTCGGGCAGCGGCGCCGGCATGATGTGATCCGACAGGCCGGGCGTATAACGATGCTCGTAGTCATACCAGGAGCCCGGGGGAGTGGTGATCTCGATGACGGGCAGCGCCTCCGGTCCGTCGCGCTCGAGAACCGCCACGGTGATCTCCCTGCCGTGGATGCGGCGCTCCACGAGGACGCGATCGTCGAACTCGAACGCCTGCTCGATGGCCGGCGTCAGATCGTCGAGCTCTTCGCCGAACACGACGCCGAGCGCCGATCCCTGGCTGGACGGTTTGATGACCACGTCGCTGCCCAACTGCTGGAGGACGCGGGCGGCACCAGCCGCGGCGCCCTCGCTGCGATAGACGACGACCTCATCGGCGATCGGCAGATCGCGGGAGCGGAAAAGCTGCTTGGCGATCACCTTGTCCATGGCGCAGGCGCTGGCTGCCACGCCACATCCTACGTAGGGGATGCCGAGCACTTCGAGGAAACCCTGGAAGGTGCCGTCCTCGCCGGGGGGACCATGGAACGCCGGAAACACGACATCGACGAACTGCGCTCCAAACCCGCCTTCGACGAACTCCTCCAGCTCCATCATCGATACGTGCTCGTAACTCTCCTCGAGCGCCTCGGCCACGCACTTGCCCGTGCTGCGCGATACCTCGGCCTCGGCCGACGGACCGCCGCAGACAACGGCAACGACCGGACTCGCCTTCATCAGGAGCTCCTCGTGAACGTCATGTGATTGCCACTGGGAAAGTGGATCGTCAGTCGTTCGCCGGACAGATCAATTCGAGTGGGCTCCGCCGGGGCCTGCCGGCGCTCATTGATGCGCATGCGCCACTCGCTGGCCGCCAGCCCCTCGACGGCTGCACCGCCGGCCACATTGTACAGATGGGTAAACGTCAGCGCCTCACCATCGAGCTCGTAGGTGCCGCTCTCGGCCGACCCGCGCTGTGGATTGCCGTCGTCATCGACAACGAAGAACAGCACCGACCAGTCGCTCTCCGTGAAGAAGATCATGCCTTCGACGTTGTGCGTCGGCGCCCGTCTTTCAGCGTGTAGGTCTGCGTCTTCCAGGCGCCGACCAGAACACCTGGCGCTCCACTCTGAACCGGCTCGGCAACGGCCGCCGCGCGGCTCGTGGCGGGGGCGCTGAGAACTACGGTGGCAAAGGCTCCGAGCGTCAAGGCGAGCAATCTGACATGTTCGGTTCGGTTCGGGCTCATGCGTCTCCTCGGCGACTGGGAGGCCGTGGTGAAAAACCCCCGAGAGTTTCGGCATCCTGCTCGGGGCGAATCCGCTTACAAGGCTATGATACCGGCGTTCGCGGTTCGGTGGCCGGGCGGCACGTGCGTCGAAGACGGCGCCGGGTGGTCGCCGCCGCCGCCGTCGCCGCGCCGGGCCAAGACCACGCAGAAAGTGAGAGTTGCAATGGAGTTCCAACGCGCGTTCTCGGGCGCTCCCTGGGAAAAGAAGGTCGGCTACTGCCGCGGCATTCGTGCCGGCGAGCGTGTGTTCATTACCGGCACCGCCGCGGTCGACGAGGACGGCAACACGTTCGCACCGGGCGACGCCTACGCACAGACGAAACGCTGCCTCGAGATCATCGAGGGGGCACTGAAGGAGCTCGGCTCCGATCTCTCCGGTGTCGTACGCACGCGGATGTTCGTAACCGACATCGAACAACTCATGGAGTACGGGCGCGCCCACGAGGAGCTGTTCCGCGATCACCCGCCGTGCACTACGTTGATCGGCATCACGGCGTTGGCCCGTCCCGACATGTTGATCGAGATCGAGGTCGACGCCTTCAAGCTCTAACCGGGTGCTGAAGAACTCCCGGGGCCCTGCGGCGGCAAGCATTGCGGCCGGACGTTCGGGGTAACGCCGGCCGGCTTCAGTGCAGCGGCGGTGTCGTCGGCGGCGCCTTGCGGTGATGGGTGGCCTGCTCGTAAGCGTACGCCAGTGCGATCAGCCGCGGCTCGCTCCACGCGTCGCCGAGGATCTGCAACCCCACCGGCAGCTCGAAGCCGTTCTCCTCGACCCAGCCCATCGGCACGGTAATCGCCGGGAAACCGGTTTGCGGCGACATCACCTGGCTGTTGTCGCCGGCCGGCGAGCTCATGTCGCCGATCAGGCGCGGCAAATTGCTCCACGTCGGAAACACCAGCGCGTCGAGGTTGCCGTCGGCCATGATGCCGCTGACCTGCTCGGCGAAGCGACGGCGGTTGGCCTCGCTCTCGGCGCAGCGCACAGCCGGATCTTCGAGGCTTTCGTCTTCAGAGCGCCGTAGACGGTCGCGGACCGAGCGGTGGAAAAGCTCCGAGGCGATCACGTCGGCCAGCGTCTTGACCGGCGCGTCCGGGCCGAGGCTGGCGAGATAGGCGTTGAGGTCGTAGCGGAACCGACCGCATCGAAAGAGTCCGCGCTCATCGAGCATCGGGATCTCGATCGGGTCGACCACTTCCGCACCGGCGCCGCGCAGATCCCCGAGGGCTTGTTCGAAGCGCTCGAGCACGCGTGGATCGCCGCTGTCGCGGTCGGAAATCTGCCGGATCACGCCGAGGCGGGCGCCTTGGAGAGCATCAGCATCGAGAAACTCGTTGTAATTCGCAGCGCGCCGCTCGTCGGCCTCGACGGTGTACGGATCGCCCGGATCGCTGCCGGCGAGCACATCGAACACCGCTACGGCATCGGCGACGCTGCGCGCCATCGGCCCGCCGACGTCGTGGGAAAAGGACAGCGGCACGATGCCGTCGCGACTCGTCAGGCCGAGCGTCGAACGGATACCTACCAGGGAGTTGTGCGACGACGGCCCGCGAATCGAATTGCCGGTATCGGTGCCGAGACCAACGACGCCGAGGCTGGCGGCCACGGTGGCGGCAGTCCCGCCGCTGGAGCCGGCCGGCACACGGTTGGTGGCGTAGGGGTTGCGGGTGTAACCGGGCAGCCGCGAGCCGATGGTCTCGACCGGCGAGAAGGCGAACTCGGCCATGTTCGACTTGGCCAGCACGATCGCCCCGGCCTCGCGGATCTTGCGCACCTGGAACGCGTCGTCGGGGGGAACCGAGTCGGCCAACGACGCCGAACCTCCCGACGTTGGTAGGTCGTGGGTGTCGTAGTTGTCCTTCACGATCATCGGGATGCCGTGCAGCGGACCGGTGAATGCGGACTCGCCGAAGGCGGCGTCGAGCTCGTCGGCGCGCTGCAGGGCGTTCGGGTTCACCAAGATGACCCCATTGAGCGCTGGGCCGCGCTTGTCGTACGCCTCGATGCGGGCCAGGTAGGCCTCGACGAGCTGTCGCGCCGTGAGGCGGCCCTCTTCCATCGCCCGGTGAATGTCTGCAATCGATGTCTCAACGACGTCGAAGCCCGCTTCGCCTCGCTCCGGAGACCCGCCCGGCAGCGCGCATGCTGCGATCGTCGCGACGGCAAGAACGGCTACGGCAAAAAGTTCTGAACGTTTCATGGTGAGCCCTCGACCAAGTAATCGAACGGCAACATCTCGGCCCCGTTCTCCGTACAGACTGCATAGCCCTGACCACCGCCGTACATCTGCACCCCGGTATGGCGACCGGCCTTGTCGAGCGCGAAGAAGCGCACGTTGAAGGCCGGCTCGCCGCGGCTGTTGAGCAATCGTTCCTCGATCGTGTTGTCGCGTACCCGCCGCAGACCCTCCATCGCCGCGTCTTTCGGATGCATGCCGTCGCGCATTTTCTCGACGATGAGAAACGAGGTGAGGTTGAACAGGTTGGCCTCACCGCGTCCCGTAGATCCACAGGCGCCCACGTCGCCATCGACGTACAGGCCGGCGCCCAGAATCGGCGAGTCGCCGGCGCGCCCGGGGATCTTCCACGACAACCCGCTCGTGGTGGTGACGCCGCAGATCTCGCCGGCGGCGTTGATGCCGTTGCAGTTGATCGTTCCCCAGAAGCTGTGCTCCGGGATGAGCCCTTCGCGAACCATGTCGAGGGCGATTTGGTAGCCGCGCCAGGAACGGTCTCGAAAGTCTTCTGCCTGGCGGATAGGATTCGCGGTTTTTTCTATCCCGCCCACCCGGCGAGCCCAAGGGCTCTCCGTTCCCCGGTCTTCCTCCGGAACGCCGTCGCCACCCTCGCCACGCAGCCGAATCGGTCTGTTGTCCGGATCGAGGTAGTGCTCGGGGTCGACGCGGCGGCGCCACTCGAGCCAGATCTCGCGTGAGCGCTCGGTGTTGAGATCGTCTTCGATCTCGAAACCCATGTTGCGGGCGAAGTCCTGCGCCCCCTGCCCGACCAACAAGTGGTGGTCGGTGTAATCGGCAACCGCCTTGGCCACCAGCGACGGCGTGCGCACGCCTTCCAGCGCCGCTACACAGCCGGCGCGCTTCTTGGGGCCGTGCATACAGCAGGCGTCGAGCTGCACGACGCCACGCTCGTTCGGCAGGCCGCCGTAGCCAATGCCGGTTTCCGTGGGATCGTTTTCCGGAATGTTGACCCCGGCGATCAACGCGTCGAGCACGTCCTCGCCGTTGACGATCATGTCGAAGGCCTTCTCCACGGCGTTCATCGTGCCGCCGTTGCGATAGCCGAAGCCGCTGTAGTCGGAGATGACCAACGGCTTGACGCCCTGCGGTGTGAGCATCTCGGGAGCACGCCGCTTCGCGGCCAGCGCGGCGAATGCAGTGCCCGTGGCAGCGGCCATGCCGGCCGCGGTGCCGGTGGTGACGAATTCCCTGCGATTCAGTTTCTTCATGATCGACGTCTCCGGTTCGGGGTGGCGCCGTATTTTCGCACGGCGACATCAAGCTCACACCTGTAGGGAAAGCGGGCAGGAGTGACGCGGAACGCTCCGATTTGTTTGAATACCCGCCACCCGCCCCCGACCTCTCGGCGCCTACGGCACCTCGCTGCCCGCTTTGCGCGTAGGTGTGATGTCGGCGGCAACCCACCCTTGTCACCTGGTCCGTATCCCGGCATATTCCCGGAATGCATCCGGACTCCCCGACAACCGAAACGACCAGATCATGAGCGAATCCGAGCATCGCAGCGCAGACCTCACCCTCGGCGGCGTCGACCGCCGCGCCTTCATGGGCTTCTTTTCGGCCACCAGTCTCGCCGGCACGCTGTTTCCGGGCGTGTTGTGGGCCCAGCTCCAAGGGCAGGGAGACGAGGAGCCGACGATCACCACCGCGATGATAGCCGAGGCCGAGAAAATCGCCGGCCTCGAGCTGACCGAAGAAGAACGAGAAGACATGCGCCGCGGTCTCGACCGGAACGCGGAGGCCTACCGCCAGCTTCACGAGCTCGAGATTCCCAACGAGGTGCCGCCGGCGCTGCTCTTCGAGCCGGTGATGCCCGGTGTGGAAGTCGACACCGATCGTGAGGACATTCCAATCCGGGTGAGCCCACAAAGCCCGCCGGCGGTCACCGACAACAAGGACGATCTGGCGTTCCTGCCACTCACGCAGCTCGCCGAGTTGGTGCGGACGCGCCAGGTGAGCTCGGTCGAGCTGACGACCATGTACCTGGATCGCCTCGAGCGTTACGACCCCAAGCTGCTGTTCGTCGTCAATCTCACCGAAGAGCTGGCGCTGCAGCAAGCGAGAAGGGCCGATCAGGAGATCGGGCGGGGCAACTACCGCGGTCCGCTGCACGGCATCCCGTGGGGGGCCAAAGATCTGCTGGCGACGCGCGGCTACAAGACGAGCTGGGGGGCTGCACCCTACAAGGAACAGGTCATCGAGCAGGACGCGACGGTGGTCCGCAGGCTTGATGACGCCGGCGCCGTACTGGCGGCCAAGCTGACGCTGGGCGCCCTGGCGCAGGGCGACCGCTGGTACGGCGGGCGGACGCGCAACCCATGGAACACTCGGCAGGGCTCGAGCGGCTCGTCGGCGGGCCCGGGATCGGCCACGGCGGCCGGCTGCGTCGGCTTTTCGCTCGGCACGGAAACGCGCGGCAGCATCACCTCGCCGAGCACTCGCAACGGCGTCAGCGGCATGCGACCGTCGTTCGGGCGGGTGAGCCGCGCCGGCGCCATGACGCTGTCATGGAGCATGGACAAGATCGGGCCCATGTGCCGCAGCGTCGAGGATTGCGCGCTGGTTTTTGCCGCCATCCACGGCGCCGACGGCCTCGATCCGAGCGCTCGCTCGCTGCCCTTCGCCTGGGACCCGTACCGCGACCCGCGCAGCCTGCGCATCGGCTACCTGGAAAGCGCCTTCGAGCCAGCGGAACGCTACGCCAATCGTGATTTCGACCTGGCGGCACTCGGGGTGTTGAGGCAGGAGCTCGACATCAACCTCGTGCCCATCGAGCTGCCCGACTTCCCGGTCGGCGCTATGAGCTTCGTGCTCACCGCCGAAGCGGCAGCCGCCTTCGAGGAGCTGACGCTGAGCGGTCGCGATGACATGATGGAAAACTCGTCGTGGCCCAACACGTTCCGCACCGCGCGTCTGATCCCCGCCGTCGAATACATCAACGCCAACCGGGCGCGGACGATTTACATGCGGCATTTCTCCGAAGTAATGCGCGATATCGACGTGTTCGTGACGCCGACGTCGCGCGGTGGCGTGGTGGGAGCGACCAACCTTACCGGTCACCCCCAAGGTAGTGGTGCCCAACGGCTTCAGCGAGGAAGGAACGCGGTACAGCATCTCGTTCGTCGGCGGCCTGTACAAAGACGCCGAGGCCCTCCTCGTCGCCCACGCCTACCAGCAGGTCACAGACTTTCATCTCCGGCACCCGGACGTCGACGCACAGCCGATGCCCGACGAACAACAGTAAGAGCAACGCAACAGAGAACCGAACGGGAAAGGGCCGCCTGTGTCGGGGCCGATGCGGTTGGCCATCGAGAACGGAGGCAACATGCAGCGAACGATCATCAGGTACGCGATCTGTGGGTTGATGACGTTGGCGTTGGCGGGGCCTACGGCCGCCGGGCCGGGAACGGCAGGTCTCGCGCTCGCCGCGCAGAATTCTGAAGTGCCAGGGCCATCGTTCGAAGAGGTCCTCAGCCTGCAGTCCGTTGGCGCCCCCGCCATCTCCCCCGACGGCGCGAGCATCGCCTATCAGGTGCGCGCCACTGACTGGGAGAACAACGGCAACGATACGGAGATCTGGCTGGCCCGCGCCGGCGCAGAGCTTTTCGCGCTGACCAACGACCCCGAGGGCAGCAGCTCGGGACCGAGATGGTCACCCGACGGCCGCTGGCTGGCATTTTTTGCCGAACGCGGCGACGACGGCCGCCAGCCCTACCTGATCGATCCGCGCGGCGGCGAAGCGCGCCCCATGATCGATCTCGAGCAACGCATCACTTCGTTTCGATGGTCGCCGAACGGCACGCACATTGCCTTCGCCGCCACGGAGGACGAGCCGGAAGACGTGGAGGCACGGCGCGAAAAATATGGCGATTTCGAGTTCGACGACGCCGAGTACCGGATGACCCACCTGTGGATCGTCGAGCTGGCGCCCGCCACCTCCGGAAAGCACGTCTACGAAGGAGAAGCACGACGGCTGGCGGGCGGCGATGAGATGACGATCGGCAGCTTCGTCTTCTCTCCCGATGGATCGCAGATCGCTTTCGATCACCGGGCCGACCCGCTCATCGCCTCCAACAGCTTCCCCGATATCTCCGTGGTCGACCTGGCCAGCGGCCATCTTCGCTCGCTCGTGCGTCAACCCGCCTCGGACCGCGGGCCCCTGTGGTCGCCGGACGGCGAGTGGATTCTGTTCAACACCGATGACGGCGACGCGACGTCGTACCTCAATAACGAGCTGGCGCTGATTCCGGCGGGCGGCGGCGAGATCCGAGTGCTCACCGAGTTGTTCGACGAAAACCCGGGGGCCGTTACCTGGAACGGGGCCGGCATCACGATTACCGCCAGCCAGCGGACGCGGCGGCATTTTTTCCGCCTCGATCCGCGGGACGGCTCCGTCGAAACGATAGCCGACACACCCCGATCGATTTCGTCCGTATCGTTCGCCGGCGACGGCAACACCGTGGCGGTGCTCGCCGGCGCCAGCGGCCGGCTGCCGGAGATCTACCGGGGCACGCTCGACGCCTGGGACCTCAAGCAGGTCACCGACATGACGGCGCAGACCGACGGATGGCCGCTGGGCAGCCGTGAGGTGATCAGCTGGAATAGCGAAGACGGCGCCGAGATCGAAGGCGTGCTGTTCAAACCTGAGGGCTACGACCCGGCGCAAAGCTATCCGCTGCTGGTCATCATTCATGGCGGTCCGACCGGCACCTCCCGGCCGCAGCTCGTTCCGGGCGGCGTCTACCCCGTGTTGCAGTGGTTGGCCAAGGGCGCGGTCGTGATGATGCCCAACTATCGGGGCTCGGCCGGCTACGGCGAGGCCTTCCGCTCGCTCAACGTGCGCAACCTGGGCGTCGGCGACGCCTGGGACGTGATGAGCGGCGTGCGTTACCTGATCGACGAGGGCATCGCCGATCCCGACCGTATGGGGGCGATGGGCTGGAGCCAGGGCGGTTATATCTCCGCCTTCCTGACGACCACGACGACGGACTTTCAGGCGATCTCGGTAGGCGCCGGCATCTCCAACTGGATGACCTACTACGTGAACACCGATATCCACCATTTCACCCGCAATTACCTACAGGCCACGCCGTGGGACGACCCCGAGATCTACGCCAAGACTTCTCCGATGACCTACATCCTGCAGGCCCAAACGCCGACGCTCATCCAGCACGGTGAGTTCGACCGCCGCGTGCCGATTCCCAACGCCTACGAGCTACTGCAGGGCCTCCGCGATCAGGAAGTCGTGGCCGAGCTCGTCGTGTACAAGGGCTTCGGCCACGGGATCTCCAAGCCCAAGGAGCGACTCGCGGCGGTGTGGCACAACTGGCAGTGGTTCTCCCGTTACATCTGGGACGAGGAGGTCACCATCCCGCTCGATCGGTGATTCACCCTCCACGAGTTGACACTCTGCCGCCCCGGTCGCTACCTTCAAGTGTGGCACTGACTCTACTGACCTCAAGGAAGGTATCCATGCGCAAGTTCATTCGATCCACGATCCTGGGCGTGCTCGCCCTGGCCCTCGCTCTCGTACCGGCGGTGGCCCAGGAACAGGAAATGGATCTCAAGAAGTTCGTCGACACCTACGAGTTCGAAGCCCCGGACTTCGGCCTGATCGGGGTCGTTGTAGCGGTTACCGACGCGGGAGAGCTGACGTTGGCGGCCATGGATAGCCCGCCGATGCCACTGGTTCACCTGACCAGCAACAGTTTCGAGGGCGATAGCCCGGAATTCGGCGTGATCACCTTCGGCTTCGTCGAAGATGAAGACGGCACCGTGACGATAATGACCATCGACGGCTACGACTTCAGCTTCGTCGCCGAGAAGAAAGGTTGAGGCTACGGCAACCGCCGATCGCTGAACATCGCTCGACGTCCCGGCGGCGATCTCTCTCGGTCGCGGCGGGGGCGTTTTTCGTTGCCCTCGGCGTTGCCGCGGCACCGGCGCAGCATGCCGCGGAACCCTTCGACCTGCTGATTATCAACGGCCGCGTCGTCGACGGCTCCGGCAACGCCTGGTTCTACGGCGACGTCGGCATACGCGGCGACCGCATTGCGCGCATTGCGCCGCCCGGGCAGCTCACCGACACCGGGGCGCTCGAAACCATCGACGCCAGCGGCCGGATCGTGGCTCCCGGGTTCATCGACATCCAGAGCCACTCGCGTTTCGCCTTTCTGGAGGGCGACGGCCGGGTGGTCAGCAAGATCACGCAGGGCATCACTGCCGAGATCATGGGCGAAGGCACCACGAACGCCCCCGGCCGCGACTTCCGCGGGCCGCGCGCCTTCAAGGAATGGCTCGAAGCCATGCAGGCGCACGGCGCCTCACCGAACTTCGGCTCGTTCCTCGGCGCCACCAGCGTCCGCACCTGGTGAAGGGACAGGCGCAGGGCGCGCCGAACGACGCCGAGCTCGACCAGATGCGCATCATCGTGCGCAACGCCATGCTCGACGGCGCCTTCGGCATCGCCAGCGCCCTGATCTACCCGCCGGGCAACTTCGCCACCACTGCAGAGCTCATCGAAATGGCCGCCGCGATGGCTCCGTACGGCGGCGTGTATATCACCCACATGCGTTCGGAGGCCGATACGTTTCTGGAGGCCATCGACGAGGCCATCCGCATCGGCCGCGAAGGCCGCGTGCCGGTGGAGATCTATCACCTCAAGGCGGCCGGGCGGCGCAACTGGTACAAGGCGCCGCTGGCCATCGCCCGGATCGAAGCGGCGCGCGCCGAGGGTCTGGACGTCGGCGCCAACATGTACCCGTACACTGCCGGCAGCACCAGCCTGACCGCCTGTCTGCCGCCGTGGGCCTCCGCCGACGGCGAGTTGCTGGAGAACCTCCTGGACCCCGAGATGCGCTCGACGATCCGCGAGGAGATCCTCAATCAAAAGACACCCTGGGAGAACATGTGCCAGCTCACCGAGCCCGGCGGCGTCTTGATTCTCGGCGTCCGTGAGGCCCAAAACCGGCAGTACGCCGGCAAGTACCTGTCGGAGATCGCCGCCGACATGGGCAAGGAGTGGGTCGACGCGCTCATCGACCTGATCGTTTCGGAGCGCGGCGGCCCCGGCACGATCTACTTCATGATAACCGAAGAGAACGTGGCGCTGCAGCTGGCCCAGCCGTGGATCAAGTTCGGCACCGACGCCGGCGGCTTCGACCCCGACGGGGCGCAGGGCCTGACCCATCCTCGCGCCTACGGCACGTTTCCGCGCATCCTCGGCAAGTACGTGCGTGAGGAGCGCGTCATGCCGCTCGAGAGCGCGATCCGCAAGATGAGCTCGGCCGTGGCCACACGGCTGTCGATCCGGGACCGCGGTCTGCTCAGCGAGGGGTACTACGCCGACGTGGTGATCTTCAATCCGGCGACGATCGGCGACAACGCGACGTACGAGCAACCGCACCAGGTCTCCAGCGGGATGCGATGGGTCCTGGTCAACGGCACCGTGGTGGTGCGCGAGGGCACGCACACCGGCGCCACGCCGGGGAGGATCGTCAGAGGTCCCGGCTACGTTCGGCAATGAGGACCGCGTAGCGAAAGGCGCCGCCGGCAAATCCCTTCCGCAGGGCGCGGAACGACTTTACGAACGCCCGCGTGTCGCGACCCTTGGCGACCGCGAGGGACCAGAGCGCCGGGTTGGCGACGATTTCCAGGCACAGGTCCCAGGTCCTGGCGACCGCGGCGCTGATGTCGCGGTAGGTGACGAGCTCGAAACCCGTGTGTGACAAGAGGCGCTCGTATTCGCTCCGGGTCGGCAACGTAACGAGCATCCCCTCTTCGATGGAGGCGATCAGCGCCTCGTCGCTCGGCGACAGGTCGTCGGCCTTGAGCCACGCCGCGATCCCCACGCCGCCGCCGCTTTTCAGGAGCCGCCGAGCCTCGCCGAAGAAAGCGCCGCGGTCCTCGACGTGCGACAGCACTTCCATGGCAATCAGCGCGTCGAAAGGCCCGGTCAGCGGCAAGGCGGCGGCATCGCCGACGATGAACCGCGGCCGCGACCCGTCTGCGCTGTGGGTCGCAGCGTCGGCACTTCTCGGTACCTCGGTTGCCATGCGCGCCTGCACCGTGCTCAACGTCAGCCCGACCACGTCGCAGGCGTACCGGGCCGCCAGGTACCTCGACGTGCCCCCTAACCCGCATCCGACGTCGAGCACGCGGGCACCCGGGCCCAGATGCAAGTCCTCGACGACCAGCTCGATGAGGTTCTCGGTGGCCTGCCGGCGACTTTCAACGCCCGTGAGGTAGTAGCCATGGTGGATGTGCTCGCCCCACAGGTCGTTGTAGTAAGACGACAGCTCATCGTAGTGCGCTGCCACTCAGGCGTTACGGCCGGCCGGCATGCTAGCGCGAACTCAGGTCCTGGTAGACGAGCCCGACCCAGCCCGCGACCGCCAGACTGCCCGTGTTGATCCCGGCTGTCGGATCGGCGGCGATCACCTCTTCGAGGCTCTTGCCCTCGTCGATCAGCGCCTGGATACGGTCGCGCAGCGTGATGAGCATCTCGGCGTAGGCAATGACATCGCCCTTGTTCGAAAGCTGCCCGTGCCCCGGAATCAATCGCGTCTCGTCGTTGGCCAAGCCGGCAACGCGGTACGCCGCCGCGATGATCCCGTCGACGGACCCGCCGTTCGGCTGGTCGATAAACGGCAACCCGTAGCGCACGAACACGTCGCCGGTGTGAAAAACATTGGCCTCACGGAAATGGATGATCGCGTCGCCGTCGGTATGGGCGTTGGGCACGTGAAACACGTCGATCGTGTGGCCGTTGTAATGAAACGTCATCGACTCGGCGAACGTTATCTTGGGCAGCCCCGCGGCCGAATATGCCGCCTGGTCGTAGTTGAAGAACTCGATGACCTGGTCGGATTCCATGCGGGTGCGGCTGTTGTCGTGCGACACGATGACGGCGCCTTCGCCACCGAAGTTCTCGTTGCCGTCGGTATGGTCGTAATGCCAATGCGTGTTGATGACGAACTGCACGGGCTTGTCGGTGATCTCGGCGATCGCCGCTTTGATCTTCTCGGTGAGCGGCGCGAACTGATCGTCGACGATGAACACACCGTCGTCACCGACGCACACCGCGATATTGCCGCCCTCGCCTTCGAGCATGTAGATCGAAGCGGCGACCTGCGTGGTGCGGATCTCGACGGCGTCGAAGTCTTGTGCCAGGAGCGCTGCAGGGAACGGGAAGAACAAGACGGCAATGATTCCGAACGTTTTGCGCATCGTGACCTCGGTGTGAGTGAGAAGTGGCGGTCGAGCGGCTGCCGGGGAGCCGCAGCGCGCCTATCCTAGCCGACTGCCAGGGTGCTGAAAAACTCCCGAGAGCTCTTCAGCACCCTGCCGGGCGAGCAAGACGGCAACTACTACCTGGCGCTTGGCCGCCCGGAACAGGCGAGTGTCGAGTTCGCGGGAAGGACATCAGGCGCGTTGCGAACCGACCGCGGCCTGAATGGTCAGGAACTCACCGATGTTGTCCGTCGTGACGATGCCGACGAGAGCACCGTAGCGCAGCACCGGGATCATGGTGCAATCCGATCCCTGCAGGCGTTCGAGCACGGGCTCGAGCATCTCCAAGGAGTCGGCGGTGGCGAAGTCGCGGCGCATCACCTCGAACACCTGTCGGCTCCGGCCGTCCTCGGCCAGCGAGCGGAACAGGTCGTTTTGGGCCAGCACGCCTACCAGGCCGCCGTCGCTGACGACAGGGAAGTCTTTTTGCGCCGTGCTCAGCGTCAGCGCCACGGCCTGCTGCAGCGGGTCGTCGGGGCACAGCGCGTGGAACTCGGTGATCATCGCCCGCGCCACGGGGATGCCGCTGAGCGCCGAGCGCATCTGCACGATGCCGGCCTCCTGGGAGGCGCCGATCCACACGAAGAGCGCGATAAACACGAGGAACGGGTTGTACAGCAGCCCCAGGAAGGCGAACAACAGCGCCATGCCCTGGCCGATCGTCGCCGCCAGCTGCGTCGCCCGTGTGTAGTCCATGCGCATGGCGAGCACGGCGCGCAGCACGCGGCCGCCGTCCATCGGAAACGCCGGCAACATGTTGAACACCACCAGAATGATGTTGATGATCATGATGCGCTGCAGGAACGAGCCTTCCGTCACGCTCAGCCGCTCGAGGGGCTGAAACTGTCCTTGCAGGAAGAGCAGCGCGAACATCGCGGCCGCAATCACCACGTTCACCGCCGGCCCGGCCAGCGCCACCCAGAACTCCTGGCGCGGATCATCGGGCATCTTCTCGAGGCGGGCCAGGCCGCCGATCGGCAGCAGTGTGATGTCGCGCGTCCGGATACCGTAACGCCGCGCCATCAGCGCGTGACCGAGCTCGTGCAGCACGACGCAGCCGAACAACGCCAGTATGAAGATCGTGCTTGCCAACGTTGCCAGCAGGCCGCGGTTCTGCGCGGCGTTGACCCACACCACCCACACGATGATCAGCACGAACGTCGAGTGGATGAAGATCGGAATGCCGGCGATCGTGCCGAGCCTCCATGCCCACTTCATCGGCTACGTCTCATGACGCAATCATAGAACCGTGGCGGACAACGCGCTCCGTACTCCTGGGACGGAGTACGAAGAAAGGGCCGGCCCCGGGACTCTCCGGAAAGAGCCCGCGGGGCCGGCCGGGGCGTCTGCAGCGCCCGAAGTTACTGCTCTCGGTTCATGAGCACGCGCATGCCGTGTTCACCGGCGGTGTCGTTGAACACCTCCAGATCGGACTCGTAGATCGCGTGGACCCGGTCGATCATCGGCTGCAAGAGGCCACGAATGTCCTCCCAGCGCTCGTAGGTACCCCCCTGCAGCGGCGGGTTGCCGCCGGCGATCATGCCGTACAGGGCGTTGACCTGGTTGTCGAAACGTCCGGGGAAGTTGAGCGAGTCCTGCGCACTCGAGCCCTGCAGCTGGGTGATCTCGCCCTCGACATCTTCGAGCTTGCGGTTCAGCTCACCTGCCGCCTGCGTGGCTTCGTTGCCGTAGCCGGCGTCGGCGAGCTGTTGGCCGATGCGCGTCGCCTGCTCCTTCACGGAGCGCAACTGCAGCAGCTCGTCGTACATGAGCTCGCCGAGAGCGCCGACCTCGCGGGTGAAGCGGAGCTGCTCTTCGTAATCGGCCCGCGTCGCCTCGACGCGAGGATCCGGCAGGTAGCGCAGCGTCTGCTCCTGGCTCCAGTCGCCGATTGTCAGGCGCACGGTGTAGTCGCCGGGAACGGCGCGCGGGCCGCCGGCGGCGCCGCCGCGACCAGGCGGCCACTGCACGATTCCCTGGGGCGTCTGGTAGATCGCTGGCCAGCTGCCGTTCCAGGAGGTGTTGTTGATGCCGGGGCGAGCCACGAGGCGACTACTGGCGTCGCCACCGCCGCCACCACGACCGCCGCGGCCGCCGCCGCGACCACCGCCACCGCCGGCCGCGGCCGGAGGCGGGTCACCGGCCACAACTCGGCCCGTCCGCTCGCTTACCGTCTCGCCGTCAGGTGCGATGATCTCGAGCGTTCCCCGTCCCGTCGTACCCTCGGCTACGTAGAAGGAAATTCGCGGGCCGGCGCCGCCACTGCGGTAGGCCGGCAACGGCTCGAACAAGTGCGCCGGCTGGCTCATCAGGTCGGTGGTGAGTTGCGACAACGCCGAGAAGTTGTCGAGCACCCAGAAGGCGCGGCCCTGCGTCGAGATAACGAGGTCGCTGTTCTTGATCACCATGTCGGTGACCGGAGTGACGGGCAGATTCAACTGGAACGACTGCCAGTGGACACCGTCGTCGAACGATACGTACATGCCGAACTCGGTGCCGGCGAACAGCATGCCGCGAAGCTGCGGATTCTCCACCACGGCGCGCACAAAGTGATTTTCGGGAATGCCGTTGGTGCCGTCGGTAAGCAGCTTCCAGCTCTGCCCGTAGTTGTTTGTCTGGAAGATGTAAGGCCGGTAGTCCTGCTCGCGGTACTTGTACACGGCGACATGGGCGCGGCCCGGATCATGGGCCGACATGTCGATTTTGTTGACCGTGCCCCCCTCCGGAAAATCGGCCGGCGTGATGTTGCTCCACGTCGAACCGTTGTCGCGCGAGATGTGCATCAGCCCGTCGTCGCTGCCGGCCCAAAGCAGTCCGGCGGTGTGCGGCGATTCCTCGAACGCGAACACCGTCGTGTACACCTCGACGCCGGTGTTGTCGCGGGTAATGCCCTCGCCACCGGAATACCCCTGTTTGGTGATGTCGTTGGTGGTCAGGTCGGGGCTGATGACCTCCCAATTGACGCCCTCATCGCGCGTCCGGTGCACGTACTGCGACATGATGTACACGGTATCCGGATCGTGCGGCGAGATGCGGATCGGCGCGTTCCACTGGAAGCGGTACTTCATGTCCGCCGCCTGCTGGCCGGTTTCGGCGTCACCGTAAATGCGCACGCTGCGCGTGACGCCGCTGTCGCGATCCATGCGGGTAAAGTTGCCGCCGTAGCTGCCGGCCCAGATGACGCTCGGGTTACGCGGGTCGACGGCAATATGACCGCTCTCACCACCGCCCACCCGGTAGAAGCCGCCGCCGCCGCGACCGCCACCATCGAAGGCTGCATCCATGGCCGCCGTCGAATTGTCCTGCTGAGCGCCGTACACCTTGTACGGCATGCTGTTGTCGACGGTCACCCGGTAGAACTCAGCTGTCGGCTGGTTCATCTGCTCGGAGAACGTCGCGCCGCCGTTGAGCGACACGTTGGCGCCACCGTCGTTGCCGTTGACGAGCAGTTGCGGGTTATTCGGGTTGATCCACAGGTCGTGATTGTCGCCGTGTCGCGGGTCGAGCTCCTGGTCGAACGCGCGGCCGCCGTCGGTGGAGCGATAGGCGCCGGTGTTGAGCGCGTACACGGTGTCGGGATCGACCGGGTCGGCGTAGATATGGATGTAGTACCAGGCGCGCTGCTGCAGGTTGCGGCTGTCGTTGACCCGCGTCCAGCTGTCGCCGCCGTCCTCGGAGCGGTACACGCCACCGCGATCGTTGGGGGCCTCGACGAGCGCCCACAGCCGATCCGGGTTCGGTGGCGACACCGTTACGTCGATCTTGCCCACCATACCGTCCGGCAGCCCGCCTTCGAGCTTGTCCCATGTCGCGCCGCCGTCTTTGCTGCGGAAAATGCCGCCCTCATCGCTGCCGGAGTGAATCGTCCACGGCTTGCGATACGAGGTCCATGCCGCGGCATAGAGGATACGCGGGTTGCTCGGGTCCATCTCGATGTCGTTGAAGCCGGTCTGCTCGGAGATGAACAGGATCTGGTTCCAGCTCTGGCCGCCGTCGGTGGTCTCGTAGATACCGCGCACCGGGCCGGCGCCGAACATGTCGCCTAGAACCGCGGCGTACAAGTGATCCGGGTTCTCCGGGTGGACCACCATCTCGGGAACCTGCACGAACCCGGGGCTCCATACGTGCGACCAGGTCTTGCCGGCATCCGTCGACCGGTAGATGCCGTCGCCGGTGGAGATGTTGCCGCGCGGGCAACCCGACCCGGTACCTACCCAGATGACGTTGGGATCGGAGGGGGCCACCTTGATGTCGCCGATGGAGCCGACGTTGAAGTATCCGTCGGAAATGTTCTCCCAAGAGGTGCCGGCGTCCTCGGTTTTCCACACGCCGCCGCCGGTGTAGCCGACGAAGTAGGTGAACGGCTGATCGGGAATGCCGGTGACCGCCGTGGCGCGGCCGCCGCGGTTGAAGCCCGTCGAGCGATAACGCAAGCTGCTGAAGAAGCTCGGATCGACCGTGACGTTGGGATCGTCCTGCGGCGTCGCGGCCTCGAGAACGTAGTCGACGTGATCATCGTGCGCCTCGGCGATGACGCCGGGCAGCGACCTCAGCGCCACCGATTCGCTCGGCGCCTGGGCGGTCGAGGCCGGAGCCGTGCCCACTGTGATCGCCAGCACGATCATCGCGATCAGGGCATACCAAACCTTCTGCTCGAGTTTCTTCAAGACGAATCCTCCTGGAGAATCGGAGTGTGCCCAGACAGCGGCGGCAATGCTCGTCTGTCCGCAAGAAACAGAATTCCCATGCGGGAATCGGCGCCTCCCGTAGCTGGATTGCATAGGCTACACAGACGTAATGAAATCTCCACGGAGGATCCCGCGTCAACCGATGTTCCGTGTAAAATGGACCGGTACCTCCTTTTTACGTTCTTTTTACATCGTCCGCCGCGGCGGACCGCAAATCCCGCTCGCTTGCCGATCCGTCGAGAAGTGCGGCCCCATCCGCATCATCGAGGCGCGGCGGTCAAGGCGGCGGCGGTGAGAAGACTAGAGGTTCGCCGCGACGCGGGCACGCCCGTCAAGGATCAATGACGGCTCCGTACTCCAGGATGAAATGGAGAACCCTGGACACTTCCACCATGTCAGCGCCGGTGAAGCGCACGGCGTGCGCGTCAGGACGCGTGAACATCGGCAGGAGCGCGAGCACTTGGCTCGGCCGGTAGTTCTTGAAGCGCACTTCAACGGTGATCGGCGTCGACGATCGGTACGGCTGGAATTCGTCGATGCGCCGCACGGCGCGCGCGGCGGCGGCGCGAATCAGATCCTGCGCGGCGTTCGGCGTCAGCGTCTTGGCCGAATGAAACGAGATGGCCTCCTTGACCACCGCGGTCTCGATTTCACCGATGATCGCCTGCGCCTCGGCGGCTATCGCATCGTCGCCCGACAACATGATCACCGGCACGCCGAAATGCCCGGCGATCGCCGCGTTGATACCGGCTTCGGGAACTGAAACATCGTTCAGCCGCACATCGGCGAGCCGTGCACTCGACATCGTATGGGCCCGTACTCCATCGGGATTGGTGGTGCCGGCGTGATAGCCGATGAATATGGCGCCGTCGAAGGTTTCGTCGATGCCCTGCATCATCGAGAGCGGCCGCGGCCAGGAGCGGACGATCTGAATATCGTCGGGGATCATCTCGATGAGCAGGTTCTGGCCGTTGCCGTGCGAATCGCTCACCAAGATCTCGCCGGCGCCGGCAGCGCGGGCGCCCTCGATGGCGGCGAGCACCTCTTCGGTCATGAAGCGACGAAAGCGCTGGTACTCGAACCCCGTGGGACCGAGCTGCTCACCGGTGACGGCGCCGGCAAGGCCCTCCATGTCGGCGGAGATGTAGATCTTCGGACCCGACTGCTGCGCGGGCTCCGTCGGTCGGGCGGCGGACGCCGACACATCATTGACGCCAACCAGAACAGCAAGCAGTAGTACGCCGAGCGCCACGCACCGAAACTCGCTCCTGCCATCGTGTCTCGTCATCGCGCTAGCCCGAATCCTTGGTCGGATAAAACGCCACTGTCAGTCCGTACTCGAGCTCGGCTTCGGGGTTGTGGCTGCCCTCGCACTCGCGGATCCAGTCGTGCAGCCGCTCCACCAGGTACTGCATCTGCGCCGCCGTCATGCGCATGTGGGAGCGGATGAACACGGAGTGATCGGCGTCTTCGTCGGCGCGCACCAACCCGGCGCCCATCGACTGGCGAATCTCGTGCAGGGTCTCGTCGAGCGACGAGGCAATGATCGTTTCGAGTTGCCCCTGCCCGTCGTCGGCTTTCAAGCGCACCTCGACGACCTCGCGATCCATGACGAAGCGCTGCGCCACAGCCTCGTAGTATTTCTCGATGGTGCCGCGTTTGCGCTTGGTCTTGACCAGGCGGACCAGGCCGGCGCTCTCGAGCGTTTCGACGTGGTGATACAGCTTGGTTGGTTTCTCGCCGAGGCGATCGGCCACCTGCTTGGTGGTGATCGGTGCCTCGATCATCAACTCGAGGATCCGCTGGCGCAGCGGGTGCGCCAGCGCCTTGATCTGCTCGGGTCGCTGCAAGGTGTATGAAGGATCCATCCCAATCTCGCTCCGTTATCGGGCACCCGTCGTTGCGGTTCTTTCCCCAACGTGCCCGGCCGTGCCAGGAACGGCGCTCCCGCGCCGCTTAATATTCAAGATATTCCTAGTGCACGAGCCGCCGGGAGTCAAGGCTGCATCCGCCACGCGAGGCGACCCGATGAGAAGTTCGGTTCGGGCTAGCAGGAGCTGTGGTGGAAGCGTGACGAGCCCGGATCAGGTGGCTGTCAGCAGCGGCTCGGGGATCGGACGGCGCACCGTGTGGGCGCGGATCCATTGGATGATCAGCTCGAGGGCCGCCGGGGAGAAAGTCTCCTCGATCACCGCGTACTCCGCGGGACTGCCGGTGGTCGCCGATTGGAACAGGTGGTTGAGCCCCTCGAGCTCCTCGATCGGATCCGTCCCGAGTCCTGTAGAAAAAGAAATGGCGTAACCTCCGAGTAGGAAAAACGAGTCGCTGGAAACGGCGACAACAAGGAGGTCACACCATGAGCAACGGTAGCACGGGAGAGGTATCGGTCATCGAGTTCCGTAGCGCCATCCAGGAGCTGCTGCACAGCCGCATCCAGGAGGCGATTACGATCACGCTTGAGGAGGAGCTCGCCGAGGCGTTGGGATGCGGGCCGTACGAGCGCAACGGCTCGCGGCGAGGATATCGGCACGGGACGTATCGGCGGCAGATCACGATGGCGCAGGGGCCGCAGGATCTGGAGGTACCACGGGGACGGCTGCTGCGAGAGGACGGCAGCACCGGGGAGTTCCGCAGCACGATCCTGCCGCGGTATCAACGGCGCACCGAGGAAGTCGACGAGGCGATTCTAGGGGTGTACCTGGCGGGTGCAAATAGCCGACGGATCCGCAAGGCGCTCGCGCCGCTGCTGGGTGAAGCGAACCTCTCGAAGAGCGCGATCTCGAGGGTGGTGGGGCGGCTGAAGAAGCTGTTCGGGACGTGGTGCGAGCGCGATCTGACCGGTGAGTCGTACCCGATCGTGTACCTGGACGGGTTCCACCTGAAGGTGAGGTTGGCGCGGCAGGTCGTGTCGGTGCCGATCTTCGCCGCGCTGGGAGTGGCGGAAGATGGGCGCAAGGTGTTGGTGGCGTTGCGTCGGGCCGCTTCGGAGGCCGGGTGTCACTGGAAGTGGCTGATCGAGGACCTAGAGCAAAGAGGTCTTCGGCCGCCCCGGCTGATCATCGCCGACGGCCACAAAGGGCTGGCCAAGGCGACGACGGTGTGGCCCGAAGCGAAGGTGCAGCGCTGCCTTCAGCACAAGTGGAAGAATCTGTTGAAGCATTGCCCGTCACACGCCCACGACGAGCTGAAACGAGACTGGGACCGCATCGTGAAGGCGGCAAACGGCAGCGAGGCGAGGGCCGCGTACAGCAACTTCGTGCGCAAGTGGTCGAGGTTGGTGCCGGCGGTGGCGCGCAGCCTCGAGGAAGCGGGGCTGGTGCTGCTGACCTTCTACGAGTTCCCCAAACCGATGTGCAAGACGCTGCGCACGACGAACCCACTGGAGAACCTCAACCGCGAGTTCCGTCGCCGTACCAAGACCCAGGGATCGTTCAGCACCGAGGCGGCCGGGGTGACGCTGCTGTGGGGGCTGATCGCCTTCGGGCAGATCCGCATGCGCCGCATCGACGGGTACCGGCATCTCGCCGCGATCATCGACCAACAGGAGGAGTTGGCCGCGTAGCAGGTAACATCAAACGTCCAAGCTCGGAGCCACGCCAGACGATTTTCTACAAACTTCGGGACACATCCCCTCGATCGTGACGTCGCGATTGCCGGCCTCGGCAAGCGCCGCGCGGATCGCCCCGAGGTTGGGGCCGGGAGGCACCTGCAGGTCGAGCGAGCCGTTGAGCGCCAGCACCGGACAGGTCACTCCGCGCAGGGCGTCGCCCGGGTCGTACGAGAGAAAGAACTGCCACCATGGAGCCAGCATCTGGTTGGTCTCGGCATCGAGGGTCGGCTGGAGCTCGGCGTCGGAGGGACGCTGCGCCTCGGGGAGCGCCGCGAGCTGAATGGTCGTCAGCTCGGCAACAGCGACGCGAATCGCGTCGCGACCAGCCCCCGACAACACGGCGTCGAACACTTTCCTCTGCGCCGCCATCTGCAGCTCGATGTTGTCTTTCGGCCGGCCGATGGATTGCTGAATCAACGCCAACTGCATTGGCATCAACTCGGCGCCCGAGATCCCGGTGCCGGCGAGCAACACGATGAACGCGACTTCGTCGGAACGCGACGCGGCGATGGGCGCAACGAGGGCGCCCTCGCTGTGGCCGATCAGTCCAATCCGATCGCCGGCGATCTCCGGCTGCCGCGCCAGGAACGCGACGCCGGCCAGCACGTCGCCGGCGAAGTCCTCGCTCGTCGAGGTCGCGATGTTGCCCGTCGACCCACCGACGCCGCGGTCGTCGACACGCAACACCGCGATCCCGTTGCGGGTCAGGTGATCGGCGATCACCAGGAAAGGCTTGTGGCCGAGAATCTCCTCGTCGCGGTTCTGCGCCCCTGACCCGGTAATAAGCAGCGCCGCCGGGAACGGGCCGTCGCCTTGCGGAACGGTGAGCGTGCCGGCGAGCTGCGTGCCGGCGGCCGGATTGGCGTAGGAAACTTCACGCGCGGTGTAGGGAAACGGCGGCTCGGGGGTCTGTGGACGGGGAGGCCCGGCCGCCTCTCCCTCCTCCATGATCTCCATCGTGATCGGGAACTGTTGGCCGCCTTGCTCGATCGTTCCGCTCGCCGTCGTTCCGCCCTCGTCCCGCGTCGCCTTGAACACGGCGCCGCTGGGCGGCGCAATCGGTAGCGTGAAAGCGATCTCCTCGTCGGTGTACACGACGTCGGTAAGCGCGCCGCCCGACAGCCCCTGGGCGGGAATGTCGATGGTCGCGGTGTATCCACCGGCGGCGGGCGTGAAGGTAACGAAAAACTCCAGCTGGCCGGCCAGCAGGCCCTTCCAGCGGATCTCTTCGGACTGCGCGGCGTCGACTTGACCCTCGCGCCAGGACGGGAGTTCGGGCTTCTCGGTCAAGCCGACGGCGCTGCTCGACAACGCCGCGATCGGGAAAGCCGCGACCACCGCTGCCAGAAACAACTTACGCATGCGTTTTGTCCTCGATTGTGGGGGAAACAGCGCCTACTACCCGGCTGCTTTTCCGCCGGCGGTGATTTTCTTTTACAAGCATTCGATTTTTTCCGTCGACATACCCAACGAATCGGCCTGTTGGCGCGTGCGTGTGCGACTGACACCGGGAAAACCGTGCAACAGCGTCGGGCTCGCAAGCGCCATTCGGTCGACCCCCGCCGCCTCCTGTCGTGCCAGAGACGAGCCATTCAACCCGCCGGAATCTGGTATTCTGAGTGTCTCTGGGCAGGTCTCCACGTCTACTGTTTCCCCGCGAATCAACATGAATCGCTCTATCTCTGCGCCGGCACGGCTGGGCGCCGGGCTCCTCGTTTCGGCTCTCGTGTTGGGCCTCGGCGTTGCCGATGCCGAGCCGCGGGGAAATGACACGCCCCAACGCAGCGCCGCCCCCGGGCCGGGCGCTGCCGGCTACGAACAGCAGGCCCGGCGCACGCTCACGGGCGTTGTATTGGACGCCCAAGAGCAACCGATCGCCGGCGCCTTGGTGCGCGTCTTCGGACCCAACCGGCTGCAGCTCGGACAGACGGATACCGACGCCGCTGGTCGGTTCAGCTTCGAGCTGCCCGACGGCAACTACGAGCTTCGAGTCACCGTGCGGCCTTATCGCGACCGGGTGCAGCTCGTGCAGCTCACGGCCGAAACGGAGCCCCTGACGGTCGACTTCGGGGCCGCCCAAATACAAGACGAGGTAACCGTTACCGCCAGCCGCGGATTGCTACAGGACGACACCAAGGTGGCCGGCACGGTTCGCACGTTGAGCCTCGACATGCTCACCGAACGCGCCCCGGACCTGCTGCCCCGCATGCTGACCGAGGAAACGGGCATCGTCGCGCAGCAAACCACACCGGGCCAGGGCTCGCCGATCCTGCGCGGCCAGAGCGCCCAGGCGGTTCTCTATCTGGTCGACGGCATCCGCTACAACAACTCCACCTACCGGGCCGGGAACACCCAATATCTGGCCTGGATCCCGGCCGTTGCCGTGGCCGAGCTGGATATCCAGCTCGGCCCCGCCGGGGTGAACTACGGCAGCGACGCGCTCGGCGGAGCGGTGAACGTGGGTACCGCGCAGCTGCCGGCGTTCGCCGACAGCGAAGTGCAGTGGAGCGGCGAGGTGGGCGTATTCGGCGAAGCGGCTTCGAAAGGATTCGGCGCCAACGGCACCCTGGGCGCAGCCGGGTCGTCATTCGCCGCGCTCGGTGCCATTATCGGTGGGCGCCACGACGCATTGCGCGGCGGCCGCGGCCAAGACTCGCACAACGTGCTGCGGCGCTTTTTCGAGCTCGGTAACGAACAGATTCAGGACATCCTGGGCACGCGCATGGTGGACACCGACTTCGAACACGCCGGCGTCACGGGAAAGGCGGTCTGGCGCGCGCGGGACACCGGCACTCTGACCGGGTTCTATATGCGCAACGAGCAGTTCAACGTGCGCCGCTACGACCGCCTGCTGGGAGGCGAGGGCCGCAACGTCGCCGCCTTCCGCCCGCAGATTCTCGACTTCGGTTACGCCCGCTACCAGGACATCGTCGGCGAGGCCACATTCTTCGAAACGACCTTCTCGATAAACCGGCAAACCGACGGCCGCGAAGACCAGCGCTTCCCCGACAGCACGCTGCGAATCGAGGAAAACGCCGTAACCGCCTTCGGCTACGAAGCGCTGGCGTCCACCAGCAGCGCCAACCATCTTCTCAGCTTCGGTGGCGAGGTGTACGACGAGTCCGTCGACGCGATTCGCGAAGAGGTACGCGACGGGGTTGTGGAAGAAGCACGACCGCGCGTGCCCGACGGTTCCCGTTACACGTCTGTCGGCGTCTTCATCCTCGACGACTGGACCGCGATCGCCAACCGTCTGCAGGTATCGGGCGGCCTGCGGTTTTCCTACTTCAAGGCCTCAACCGACGTACAGGACAACGTCATCGACGGCACGCCCACCGTACCGCCCATCGAGGACAGCGTCGGCGACATCACCTTCAACGCCGGCGCCACCTACCAGCTCAGCGACGAGGCCAGTGTCTACGGGCGGCTGGCGCGTGGTTTTCGGGCGCCATCGCTGTTCGATCTGAGCGAGCAGGGATTCACCGGCGGCGGCTTCGAGGTGGCGCCCATGGAAGCCGTCGACATCGGCGCCCTAGTCGGCGATTCGGCCGGCAACAACGCCGTCAGCACGGGCATTCCATGGACGTCGCTGGAACCGGAGCTGCTGTGGAGCATCGAGGGTGGCTTTCGCTGGCGGCAACCCGGCAGGCGCTTCGACTTCGCCTTCTTCGACAGCGAGCTGACCGACTCGATCTCGCGCCGCACCCTCATCGTACCCACCGACGTGGTCGGCCAAACGATCGGCGGCGAGGTGATCACCGCCCAGGACGAAGAAGGGCGAATTTTCGCGGAGCTCGACAACCGGCCGGTCAAGTCGCGCGTCAATATCGGCCGCGGCCGCGTTTGGGGTATCGAATGGCTCTTCGAGCAAGCCTTGACCCGCGACTGGTTGGTTCGCTTCAAGGGCGGCGTGCAACGCGGTCGCGAGCTCGATACCGGCTTCGCTGCCCGCAAGATCGCCCCCGATCACTTCGACGCCATGGTGCGCTGGAACCAGCCCGGCGGCCGTTGGTGGTGGGAAGGCGTGTTCGTCGGCATGCTCACGCAAAACCGTTGGAACCCCGCCGATTTCAACGACGCCCGGCTCGGCGCCTTCCGTGACGCCGACTCCATCGCCGATTACTTCAACAACGGCGCCGTCGAGCTCGGCGTCGTCCAAGACGGCATCCTGTTGGCAACCGGCGAAACGCTCGCCGAGGTCCAGCTCCGCGTGCTGGGCGCCGGCCTCGAGGGCAACCCGCTTTTTGTCGAGACACCCGGCTGGTTCACGCTCACGCTGCGCGGTGGGTTCACCTTCAACGCCGACCATGAGCTGACGGTCTCCCTCGCCAACCTGCTCGATCGTAACTACCGGCTGCACGGCTCGGGTTTCGACGGCGCCGGATTCAACGCCGTCGTCGGTTGGCGCGGCCGTTTCTGATTCTCCAGGTCTCGCGCCGCCAGCCCGGCGACGACCCGGCCAGGAGTTTTGCTACCTTGCCGTATAGGATTCAGGTGCCCACCAGCCTCGCGTGCATCTCTCAAGCGAGCTCGAATCCGGAGCACACATCAATGAGCCTTCCTTATCGCGCGTCGACCGGCTGGGTGGCGCTCACCGTCGCCCTCCTCCTCGTTTCGTTATCTGCCGGCGCCTGCCGCGGCGCCGAGTCTGCCGAGCCCGGCGCTGTCGCCGATGTCGCAGCCACACCCGTCGACCTCGACGACGGCGCCACTGAAACTTTTCAGGAAAATGCCGGTGCGTTGGCCTCGACGCACAGCAGCGTCGCCGATGAAACCTTTCTGGCCGCGGTGAACGCACCTTTCACCGGCGACTTCGACGCCATGGTGGAGCGCCGCCTGATCCGCGCCCTCGTCGTGTATAGCGGCACCTTTTACTTTCTCGACCGCGGTACCCAGCAGGGGATCAGCTACGAAGCCCTGCAAATGTTCGAAAAGCAGATTAACGAGAAGCTAGGCACCGGCACGCTGAAGGTCCAGGTAGCCCTGTTGCCGGTGCGCCGCGATCGGTTGATTCCTTTGCTGGTCGATGGAATTGGTGATCTGGCGATCGGCAACCTCACGATTACGCCGGAGCGCCAAGAGCTCGTCGATTTCTCCATTGCCGCTTACAGCGGCGTCGACGAGGTCGTCGTCACGGGCCCCAGTGGCCCCGACATCACCAGCGTGGACGACCTCGCCAAGGAGTTCGCTCGGCCAGTGAGCTGTGGGGTCTTTGGGTATTGTAATCGAGTCTCCAAGCCTCGAGTTTCCGGCGGGCGTCATCGATCGAGAAGAACAGGTTAGCGTTCAGGCATTCGTCGCGAAGCCGTCCGTTGAAGCTCTCGATAAACGCGTTCTCCACGGGCTTCCCCGGGCGAATGAACTGCAGCTGCACACCTCTTCGATAGGCCCAGGAGTCCATCGCCTGGGAGTAGAACTCCGAGCCGTTGTCGACTCTGATTACTCGCGGCAACGGGCGCATGAACGACGCACGCTCCAGCGCCCTCGCCACCGTTTTGCCCGTCAGCGAGACACCCGCCTCAAGTAACGGACATTCGCGACTGAAGTTATCGACGACGGTCAGCACCCGAAACTGCCGCCCGCTCTCGAGCCGATCGGTGACGAAGTCCATGCTCCACTGTTCGTTGGGGGTTTCCGGAGACGGCACCAACAGTCGCACGTGGCTGGCTCGCTTGCGCCGCCGCTTCATCCGCACTTCCAGCCCCTCCTCCCGGTAAATGCGATACACACGCTTTGAGTTCACGACCCATCCTTCGCGCCGCAACAGCACACTCAGCCTTCGGTACCCAAACCGTGGTCGTGCCGCGGCGAGCTCGCGGATCCGTCGTCGAAGCACCGGATCGCCTGTCTTGACGCTCTCGTATCGATGGCTGGTTCGGGAAAACTCCAACAGCCGGCACGCACGCCGCTCGCTGACCCGGAACCCGCCCTGCAGGTACCCCACGATCTGGCGCTTGCGGGCCGGCTTCACACCTTTTTTGACAGCACCTCCTGGAGCATGTGCTTGTCGAGCGACAGATCCGCCACCAGCTTCTTGAGCTTGCCGTTCTCCTGTCGCAGGTGCCGCAGCTCACGCAGCTCGGCGACGCCCATGCCGGCGAACTTCCGCCGCCACGTGTAGAACGTCGTCTCGGTCACCCCGAGCTTGCGGCATACCTCCTTAATCGGTGTGCCCGCCTCGGCTTGCCGCAGCGCGTACGCAATCTGCTCGTCCGTGTACCTCTTCCGCTTCATTCCTGCCTCCTTCGGGAGGCCTACCGTACACCGAATCTCTAAACATCAACCTGGCACCGTTTTAGGGTTTTAGGTCAGTATGCGGCGGCTCCTAGCGGCGAGTTGTACGCTGCTGTGGGTGAGGAGTATCAGGTTGTGGCCTTCGATCCGTCCGGATCGCCGCTCTGGGCGCTGCGCGCCAATCGGCAACGGCAGGCCTTTGACGAAGCGCACAAGAACGCGGTTCTCGAGAGCATACGTCGCGAGCTGCCGGGCCTGGGTACGATGCAGGTCGAATCGAATGGCAAGAGTTCCTTCCCACGATCGGTTGGCTTGGCGTCGACGGCCACGGGCATCTGTACGTGTTGCCCTACACATAGATCTTAACAAAATTAGCCGACTTAAGTACCCTCGAATCGAGGAGGACGCCGATGAAAGCCGCCGGATACGTCAGGGTTTCGGGAATCGAGCAGGTCAAGGAAGGCCAGGGTCTCGAGATCCAAGAAGGCAAGGTCGAGCAGTACTGCGCCGAGCGCGGTTGGAACCTCGTTGCGGTGTATCGAGATGAAGGGGTCTCAGGCACGAAGCGGAGCAAACGGGCCGGGCTAGTTCAGCTCCTGGACGACAGCCAGAATGGCAAGTTCGAGGCCGTGGTGGTTGCGTCGAAAGACAGACTCGCCCGTGATACCGAGCTCGGCCTGCAGATTCGCCGAGAGCTGCTCGACAACGACTGTCGGATCTTCTCCGTCAATGGCGCGAATCTCGAGGGCCGCCAGGGGAAGCTCATGGACACCGTTGAGCTGGCGTTCTCCGACTACGAGCGTGAAGTAATCACAGAGCGTCTCAAAGAAGGGCGGCTCAAGCGGCTGGAGAAAGGTCAGTACCCCGCCGGTCGAGCTCCCTACGGCTATTGGTGGCGCCGCGATGGCTCCGATAAGCGCCTCGAGATCGACCGGGACGAGGCCGACGTGGTCCGGCTGATCTTCGCTGGTTACTACCGAAGTCGCAGTCTCTCGAAACTCGCGACACGGCTTGAGGACGACGGCATCCTCAACCGGCAGGGCCGATCTTTCACTCGAGGGGCGCTGGCGTACATTCTTCGCAATCGCGTCTACCTTGGAGAGATTCGATACGGGACCGCGCGGTCGAAGAACGCCGAGCTTCGGCTTGTCACGCCGGCAACCTGGAACCGGGCCGCGAAGATCCGCAAGACACAGCGCCGTCGGTAGCATCCCCCCGGTTAACAAAAAGGCCTTCTGTTCAATAGGGCGGACCACGTCGAGGTGATGCTGAACAGAGCCGCGGGACCGTCCGCGGCAACGTGCCAGGAGAGCTCAGCGCGCAGGCCATTCCAGATGGATAGCTTGGATCCTCGTCATGCGACCGGAATGAACCGCGGCCCGTCGACAGTTCTTGTAGGCACGATAGAATATCCAGGAACGTTCGCGAGGGTGGGGTGCCTTATTCGCCCCGCCCTCAAATTCCCATCGATTCAATAAGGGATCCGATGATCAGCCATGACGAGGTTTGGCGCGCAAACTTGCGCGAGAGCCCACCGACCGCCCGGTGGTTCGCCTGGGAAGCGATCCTGGCAGGCGACTATCCGCTGCTAAACCAAATTGCCAACGGTATCTACGCCCGAACTTGGGCGGATCTTGAGCGTTTGTTGCTACCCGGCGAGCTAGAACTCGTAGAACAGCTCGCTGACAACGTAGACATGTTGCCGAGCCGGTCCGACGTGATCGCCGCCTTCCCGGAGACTACGGGGGTAAGAAACTCGCTGTCGGAACTCCTCAAGGCAGGGTCCGATCATCTGAGTCAATGGCTTGAAAGCCTGGAGGGTGGCCCGGAACCCGACGAACACTTAAAGACTCGCTCGCGCCAGTTCGACGAGTTAGAGGATGCATATCAATCATTCCACTACGAAAACGATCTAGAAAAGTGGAGACCGGCCGAGCGCCGGCTGAAGCGAATCCTCGCCGAGATTTTCCTTGTGCCGCCGCGAGACATCGGCGGGCATGACAAGGAACTCAACAGCCCACTCTCACCTGCCGGCGGTCACCGCGCTGGCGCCCGGCGCTCGTTGCCGACGAATCTTGCGGCCGTTTTTAGTGAACTCTGCCGGTTGCTCGCCCGAATAGAAGGCGACCAGCGGATCGCCCTAGCGGGCCAACGGCTCTCCGCCATCGAGATCAAGTTCCGCTCCGTGCTTGGCCCACGCCACTGCGCCGAAGAGCTGATCGCCCTGGCCGGAAGTATCTTCGACGGGCGCACAACTCCGGCTGGGCTCGCCAAGCGAATGCTCGCCCTATTCTATCGGGTGGACCGTAAGGCGATCGATCGACGCCTGGCGAACGCGTAAGCGCCCGGGACAGTCGGCCCGGCCAGAAACCGTGGACGAAGGGTGGAGGTAGTGCGTCCACGATTCCGCGCAGTATTAGTTCCGTATGTTTTCTCGAAACGTCTCTGAGGGAGTTTGAACATGCGGGATTGCCGAATTTCGACCAGGCTTCGTGCTGCTATTGAACGTTGCGAGGTCCGTAAGTTTCAGGTCGCCGCACTGGCGGGGATGCACCCAGCCACGCTTAGCGGCCTGCTGACAGGACGTCTCGCAGTTCGTCGGTTCGACGAGCGCGTCCTCCAGCTTGCAGATGTATTCGGAATCCCACGACGAGACGCGATCACGTGGTCCGAATCACCACCCCACGAAGCCGACACTCATGCCCCATAAAAAAAAAGCGCGGCTTGTGGGCCGCGCTCCCAAACCACCCCAATTGCTCAGCGTAGTCGGCGACGGCGGCTCTCGCAATACGTCAGAGATCATCGCCGAGGCCACCGGCGCGCTGGCCACGATGGCGGTTGCGCTCGAGCAGGCGGCAACCGCCCGCCAGCGGCTCGCCGGCTTGCTGGCCAGACTCGCGCATCCGACCCCACCGCTTCGGGAAATTACGGGCGGGCGTGGCGCCGACGAGCAGCTGGGCCGCCGGGACCCGGCGGCCGCCTCCGTGACGACTATGGGGGGGCGCAATGAGCGTTGACCTCGAGTGCTTGGCCGTTGCTGTCGTAGCGGAGCTGTTCGCCCGGGGTGGCAAGGAGCGGGGCGGCGAGATCATCTTCCGATGCCCGCTGCCGGGACATCCAGATGAGCACCCTTCGTGTCGATACAACCGTTCGAAGAAGGTTTACGTCTGCGATCCCTGTGCCGTCGGCGGTGGCCTGATAACAGGAGAGCAGCCACTCGTGCCGCTACTCGGGATCAACCCGGACGACTACCAGGACGGACGACCAACAACCGCGGGGTACCCGCGGGCAACAACCGCTCCGGCACGGGCGACGGCGGCGGCAACCGCATCATCAACGTCGGCGGACAAACCACCGCCAGTCCCGGCCACAGTGGCGGGGCTCGCTGCCGCGAAAGGTCTGCCCGAGCAGTTCCTCCGCGACCTCGGCGTCAGTGACAACGGCCCCGACGGCGTGATGATCCGCTACCGGCTACAGGACGGCACAGATGCGCCTCGGCAACGCATCAGGAAGACGCTCGACGCCAGCGGCAGCCGGTGGGCGGCAGGCGCGACGCCGACGTCGTTCCGTATGGACTCGAGAGGCTGGGGGAAGGGCGCGCATGACAGGAAACCTCGTCCTCGTCGAAGGGGAGAGCGATAGCTGGGTGGGCTGGCTCCACGACCTACCGGTGCTCGGCATTCCCGGCGCCTCGATGAACAAGACGCTGCTCGCCGAGCACGTCCGAGGGATCCGCAACGTCTTCATCGTGCAGGAACCAGATCCGACCGGTGAGAAGTTCGTGCACGCCGTTGGTGAGCGCCTCGCGACGTTCGGCTTCGAGGGCGACGTCCGAGTACTGGACCTCCGTGCCGACCTCGCCGATTACCACCTGAAGCACGGGGATGATTTCAAGAACAGGTTGATCGAGGCCACGAAGGTTGCGCCCCTAGTTGACGACACGGCCGATGCCGATGCCGACACCGGGACATCGGCAACCGTCGAATCCATCGGCCCCCCAACGAGTGTCGGGGAGATATTCGCGGCCATCGGCCTGGACGACCTCGGCGAGCATGCGACGAGTGACGAGATGCTCGTGATGCTGCAGCGCCTTAAAGAGGTCGTGAAGGGCGTCGACGCTATCGTGGTCACCCTCGCGCGAGAGGCGGCAATCGAGCGGTTCGGTGAAACCGGGCTGAAGTCTCCGGCGCGGGCCGTTGACGCTGCGCTGGGAAATGTCGCCGTTGACGAAGTACCACGCAACCTCCAGGGCAAGGCGATCGTCTTTGAGGATCCCGAGCCGTGGCAGCACCTAGTCGACGGTGCCGAGCTGCTCGCCGAGATGTCCGGGGCGGTGTCACGTTTCGTGTTCATGACGAGCGTGGCGAAATCCCGTGCCATGGCGCTTTGGGAACTTTTTTCGCACGTGCTCGATGCTTTCGGTATCTCGCCGAACCTCCTCCTGACGTCACCTCAGAAACGGTGCGGCAAGACCACGCTTTTGGACGTCATCATGGCTTTCGTGCCCCGCCCGCTCGGGACGTCAAACCTGACAGCGGCGACGCTGTTTCGGGTCGTGGATGCAGTCCAACCGACGCTATGCATCGACGAAGCCGACACGTTCATGGGCAGCCGCGACGAGTTGACGGGCATCATTAACTCCGGGCATCGGCGCACGGCGGCGTTCGTCATGCGTTGCGTCGGGGACAACCAGGAAGTGCGGACCTTCGGGACCTGGGCACCGAAGGTCCTGGCGCAAATAGGCAAGCCGACCGACACGACGCTGGACAGGTCTATCGAGATCAGGATGCAGCGCCGCACTCCCGCCGAGGAGGTTGAGAACCTCAGAGTCGACCGCATCCGCGACGAGATGAAACCGCTCTGCAGGAAGGCTGCGCGGTGGGCAGCGGACCATATGGAGGAGCTGCAGCGCGCCGACCCTGACATGCCCGCCGAACTGCACGACCGAGCGGCAGACAATTGGCGTCCGTTAGTCGCCATCGCCGACGCTGTCGGGGGCGCGTGGCCGGAGTGGGCACGTGATGACGCCGCCAAGGAATTGTCCGGCAGCACTCTTGAGGACGACGAGACCCTCCCCGTGCTGTTGCTCTCCGACCTGAGAGACCTCTTCGGCGACGTTGACCAGCTCTCGTCGGGCCAGATCGTGGAGTCTCTCGCGGAGCTGGAAGACCGTCCCTGGGCCGAGTGGGGAAGGCAGAGGAAACCGATAACGCCGCACGGCATCGCGAGGCTGCTCAAGCCGTTCGGAATCAAGCCCCGGCAAATAAAGATCACGGGCGAGAATCTCCGGGGTTACGAGCATGCCGACTTCGAAAACGCATGGGCCCGTTACCTTCCTGGTGACGTAGCCGTAGAGCACCCCCCCCTACCAGAGTGCTACCCCGCTACGATCCAGGCCCACGCTGGGTTTCAAGGGAAACCAGAGTGCTACCGGCCCGGAAAAGGTAGCAGGGGTGCTACCGGCTGACGAAAAAGTAGCGGGAAAGCTACCGGCTGATGGAAAGGTAGCGGGGAAGGTAGCGGCCGATGAAAAGGTAGCGGTCGAGGTAGCACTCTGGGATCAGCGAAAACCCGCGCCCACACTGGATCGTAGCGGGGTAGCGGTCTGGCAAGGGGGGTCCCCCACCTCGCTCTATGTCGACGACATTCCTACTCCGGTGCTACCGGACGACGGCGGAGAACCTTCCGAGTCGGACTCGTCCCACATCGTGGACGAGAAGTCTCCGGATACGTCGCCCAACGTGCCGGGTGACGGCCCCATCCTGTCTCGGGGCTGGATGAGGCGAAGCCCGGCTGAGCGAGAGGCGGTGCCGGACGACGATGGCGACCTCAGCGACGGTGCAAAGCCTCCCGAAACGGACTTGCCCCACATCGACGGCGACGGTGAGGGGGAGCTGTGACGGCCGCCGCCATTCTCGTCGAAGCCGAGCGTCGCGGCCTCAAGCTGCGCACAGACGGGACGATGGTCTACTTCTGTCCCCAGCGAGCCGCCGATCCTGTGCTGCTGGAAGCGATGTGCTCCCGCAAGGCCGAGCTGATTGCCCGCCCACAGGCGGCTAAGGGTACCGGTGTAGGCCCCTGGCAGCCGCCTGGTGACATCACCCGGCACTGCCGCGGCTGTAACGGCGGCTTGCAGCCCGCTGAGCTCGACGGCACGGCCTGCTTCACGTGCCGGTGGAGCCTCGAGCACCTAGCGGTGCGGAGGATTCAATGAGCAGCGCCCGATTGCAGTGGGGCACGATCCTCGATGAAGCGGCAGCGGGCGCTTCGGTTCGTCCAACGATGGACAAACCGTATCGAGGCTATCGAGCAGGACGGACGGCCTCATGGGCGAAGTCGCCCATGAGGGAATCCCGCATCTCGAAGTCTGCCTATGAGTTCTACCGCCACCGGAGATAAGTTGTTGACACGTGACGAGGTCGCCGCGATTCTGCGGGTGCATCCCGACACGGTGTACACGCTCATCCGCGAGCGGAAGATCCCCGCCGTGAAGATCGGCGGGCAATGGCGCTTCTCTGAAATCTTACTGTGGAGGTGGATCCATGAAACGTGTGTTCAACGCGACGGCGAAGAAGACGACCTTCCGGGGGAGCGCCGTCTACGAGGTGGACTGTCGGCGGTGGCCGGAGGAAATGAAGGCGCTGGAGTACCCGCAGCGACGCCGCTTCGACAACCTCACGGAGGCCGAGGCTTGGTGCCGGCAGTTGGTGGTGGATCACACCGTGGGGCGGAAGGTCTCTCCGGGCCGGGTGGCGCTGCTGTCGCTGTCCGCCCTCTACCTGAAGTCGAGTCAGAGCCGAGACCGATCCCGCGCGACGCTTAACATCTACCGATCCCACGAGCGGACGCTTAGCGCGTTCTGCAACCGCCACGGCATCGTCTCGGTCACGGAGATGACGGTGGCCACCGTCGAGATTCTCAGAACGGAGCTGCACGCCTCAGGAATGGGTCCGCATGGGGAATCCGCTCCGTTCTCTCGTTCGTGCGCTCCATGTACAACTGGGCCAACGACATGGGGTACATAGCTGGCAACCCGGTCAACAGCATCGAGATGCCCAAGGCCACGAGCGATCGGCGAGCCTTCACCGACGACGAGCGAGAGACGCTCCTGGGAAACGCCACACCCGAGCTTCGGCCGCTATGGATCTTGCTCCTACTGACGGGCATGAGGCGCATAGAGGCCGTGCGCCTGAGCGCAGACGACGCGGTCGTGGACACCCCAGCGCCGTTCCTGCGGGTGCACGGAAAGGGCAACAAGCTCAGAACCATACCGCTGACGCCGGTTGCGCAGGAGGCGGTGCAGTACTTCCTGTCCTTGGGCGGAGAGCGCCTCCTACCGGTCAGTTACGACACGATCTATTCGCGATGGGTAGAAGAACGGGACCACCTGAAACTTCCGAAAGAACTGACGCTACATTGCTTCCGACACACCTTCATTACGTGGCTGGCGAACAGAACCGGCACGCCGTTGACCGAGGTTCAGGCTGCAGCGGGGCACGCGACCATCACACAGACCCAGCATTACGTGCACCGTGACGAGGCAATGCTGAGGGCCGGAATGGCCCGCCTGGACGACGAATTGGTATCAGACAGGTATCGCGAAGGCGGCGAGAATAAGCAACCCCAACAGAATCAAGGGGTTAGGTGAACTAGCCCATCACCTGCACGATGATGCGCCGGGTGCGCGGCCGGTTGTCGAAATCGCACAGAACGATCTGCTGCCAGGTACCGATCGCCAGTTGTCCATCGATCACCGGAACGGTGAGCGAAGGGCCGAGTAGCGCGGCGCGCACGTGCGAATAGCCGTTGCCGTCGCCCCAACGGGAATCGTGATCGTAGTGCGCGCCGGTGGGCGCCAGCTCGTTGATGGCGCCCTTCAGATCGGCCACCGCACCGCTCTCGAATTCGATGGTCGTGATGCCGGCTGTCGATCCCGGCGTGAACACGAGCACCTGACCGTTCTCGACACCGGATTCTGCCAGCGCGGCGACAACGTCCGCTGTCAGATCGTGAATGTCGGTATCGGCGGCGGTGGACCGCTCGAAGGTCGTCCTGAACACCGTCATCGAAGCTCTCCCGGTTCGGTTTCCGTCTTTACGAAACTCAATACAAAAGTCGTCGAGCTGCCCACCCGGCGGGCGTCGGCCCGCAACAACCCGTCATTCGGACGCACCTCGACGAAGCGGTGACGGCTGGCGGCCAGGGCAAGGATCAGCGCCGGCCGCACCGGCTCCGCGACGCCAACAGCGCCAACCTGTTGCCTGGGTTCGGAGACTGCCGTGGCGCCGGCCGCCTCCTCTGCACCAGCTGTCTCTCCCTCGATCAACAAGATGGTGAACAGCCGCGACGACTCGAAGAAGTCGCGGCGTGGTGCGACGGTCGTCGCACGGCGTCCGCCGACAACGATCCAGCGATCATCGACGACTCGCAAGCTGATCATATCGCCGCTCTCGACGTCGCCGCCGTTCCAGTCGACCAGCGTCAGCACGTTTCCGGGATCGTCGAGCTGCAGGGAGGCTCTGATCTCGGTTTGCGTTGCCGTCGTTGGGATCTCTGCATCAGCTGTCGCGTCGCCGCGCGTCGCCAACCCCCAGTAGGCCCCGCCCGCCGCTGACAGCCTAACGGCGCTTTCGACTGCGAACGGCGCCACGAGCCGGGGCAGCGCATACACCAGGGGAACGCTGTCGGCGAGCGCTTGTTGCTGCAGCCGGCGCAGCATCTGCAAGGCGATTTCGGGATCGGCTGGAAGGCCGAGCCCGTCGTCGATCATCCCGTTGCAGTCGTTGTCGAGGCCGTCGAGACGCTCGCTGGATTCCGGTGAGCCGCACACCTGCACGCGCTTCCAGGCGGTGTTGTTGGATTCGTCGGCTTCTTCGACTTCATTGAAGACATCGACCTTGGCGAAGAACTGGTAGGGCGAGCTGTCGAGGTCGATGCCCAACCGCAGATCGAACGTGACCTCGGCGAGCTCGTCGGCGCCGAGGTAGAGGAGCTCGTGATGTACGGGAAACGGTTGCGGCGAGGCGCGATCGTGCACCACCTGGATGCCGATCCTGCCGGCGGCGACGACGTGCGAATCGTTGTGTACGAGGATGCGGATCCGGGTACGGTTGCGGTGGCGCGGGATCTCCGGCGACAACTCGACGCTGGCGATGCGCAAGTCCGGCAGCGCCGGGGGCTGCGGAGCCGCCGGCACCTGCGGGGCCGCCTGGTGCTCCTGCTCGCCGAAGGCATCCTCCGCTTGCCACCCGTAGTGCCGGGCAGCGGCAATGCCACCGCTGCCCCAAGCCGGGGCGCACAGTATTGCGGTCATCGCGAACGTCGGGCCGAGGGCAAGGGCCAGTCTGCGCATCGAGCGTTGGCGGCCGCAGTTTCCATAACGGCGCACCCTAACAGGCCGTGGTCAGCGCCCCGGGCGCTGCGGGATCGGCAACGGATCGAGCGCCTCGGGGATGAATCCCGGCTGGTAGACGAAACCGTAGAGCACAGGTAGGCGCGGCATCAGCGCGTTGATCTGCTCCACGACACCCGGAATCGCCTCCCACGCCCGATCGATCTGCCACAGCTGGTCGGCGGTCGGCGGCCCGGTGAAGCTCTGGATCGCACCCGACGCGCCGGCGCCCTGCTGCACGTCCTCGAGCGACTGGGTTGCCTCGCGCGCCATACGGTTGACCTCCTCGAGCTGGTCGCGCAGCTCCTGCGGCGCTTCGTCACCGGCCATGCCGCGGATCTCGGTGAGCTGCCGGTTGATCCACCCGATCGCTACCTGCGCCCGGTACAACGGCGCGGCCAGCTGGTAGGCATCCATCAACGCTTCCTGCCGGGCTTCGAGATCGGCCCTCGAGATGTCGGCGCGCGGATCGAGGGCGACGTCGAACGTCGCGTCCATGGTCCGCCCTCCGGCTTCGAGGCGCACGGTATACGTGCCCGGAAGAGCACGCGGACCCTGGCGGCTGCCGCCACGCCCGCCGCGGCCGCCGCGGCGACCACCGCCGCCGATCGGCGGCGCGTCCGGGTCGGGCAGGTAGGCGTCCTGGATGCGGAAGTTCCACACCGCCTGGTTGACGCCCGCCTCGCCGGGCCCCTCAAAGTCGCGAACGAAATCGCCGCGGGCATCGAGAATCGTCACCTTGACGGTGGGCTCGGGAGAAGCCGGCGGTGGTGGAGGCGGCGCCTGGTTGCCGCCGCCGCGACCGCCGAAAGTCGCGAACTGACCGCCGCGACGGCCGCCGCCACCCTGACCGGCGCCTTGACCGCCCGCGGGGCGGGCGAGCGGCGCGTCCTCACTCAGGAAGTAGCGAATGATCGCGCCCTGCGGCGGATTGGGAGCGCTCCATATACCCGGGCTCCATCCCTGCGGCGCGTAGTTGCTGTAGATCGTCGACCGGCGCGGTGTGAACAGGTGAGCGTCGGACTCGACAACGGCGTCACTCCACTCCTCGAGCGGCGTGATGTCGTCGAGAATCCAGATGCCGCGCCCGTGGGTACCGAGCACCAGGTCGTTGTCCCGCGGGTGAATAACGATGTCGTCGACCGGGACCGTCGGCAGCCCGGCCCTGAGCTGCGCCCAGGTGTCGCCGCGGTCGACCGACACGAACACACCGACCTCGTTGCCGAGGAACAACAAGTTTTCGTTGCGCGGGTGCTCGACGATGACGTTGACCGACCAATCCTCGGGCAAACCGGCGACGATCGGCTCCCAGCTGTCGCCGTAGTCGTCGCTGCGGTACACGTAGGGACGGTAATCGTCGCGCTCGTGGCCGTCGAAGGTGGCGTATACGCGGCCTTCAGCAAAGCGCGAGGCAACGACGCGCGATACGACGGTGTTGCTGGCCGCCAGCCCCGGCATGTCACCGCTCAGCAGCGCCCAGTTGGCGCCGCTGTCGCGCGTGCCCTGGATGTTGCCGTCGTCAGTGCCGGCGTACAGTACGCCCGGGGTGACCGGCGACTCCGAAATCGTCGTGAAGTTGCCGTAGTTCGAGATGCCGTCGTTGGCCGATAGTTGCTCGCCACGGCGCACCAGCGTCCCCATGATCTCGAGCTCATCGCGATCGACCCCGGTCGTCAGATTGGGGCTGATCGCCTCCCAGGTGAGTCCGCGGTCGGTGCTCTTCAGCAGGTGGCTGGAGCCGAAGTAGAGGATCTCGTTGCCGTGCTCCGAGATCAACATCGGACTGTTCCAGTTGAAATTGTATGAAACGTCCTCGCCACTCTCCGGTCCCTCGCCCTGAGCACGGGGAAGAGGGCGGATGCGTTGGCGCTCACCGGTTTCCAGGTCGACACGGGTGATGTTGCCGCCCTGCGATTCGGCGTAGAGGACGCTCGAATCGGTCGGGTCGATGCGCACGTAGAAGCCGTCGCCCGAGCCGACGTTGTACCAGTCGCGGTTACGGATACCAAGCGTCGAGTTGGTGCTGCTCGGTCCGCACCAGGAGCCGTTGTCCTGCAGGCCGCCGCACACGTAATACGGCTCGCGCATGTCCACACCGATCTCATAGAACTGGGAGACCACGATGTTACGCAGCTGGCGCCAGTTCGCGGCGCGATCGAACGTCTGCGAGATGCCTCCGTCGCCGGCGATCATCAGGTTGTCGGAGTTGCCGGGATCGATCCAGATGGCGTGATGGTCGAGATGCACAGCCGCCCCCGCAGTGCCGTCGAACGTGCGGCCGCCGTCTTCCGACATGAAGAAGTTCGAGCCGGCTGAGTACACCCGGTCCGGATCGGAAGGATCGATGCGGATCTGGCTGTAGTACATCGGCCGGTTGTTCTGCGTGCTGATGTGCTCCCACCTGGTGCCACGGTCGGTCGACCGGTACACACCACCGCGGCCGCCCCCGGCCTCGACGGTGGCAATTACCAGATTTCCGTCGCGCCGGTAGATGTCGAGGCCGATGCGGCCCATGTCGCCCCGCGGCAAGCCGTCGGTGAGCTCCTCCCAGGTGTCGCCGCCGTCCATCGTCCGATAGATGCCGCTCCCCGGCCCGCCGCCGTTGAAGCCACCCGCCGTGCGGCGCCGCTGGTAGGCGGCGGCGAACACGGTTTGCGGGTCGTTCGGATCCATCGCCAGGTCGATAACCCCGGTGTCTTGGTCGATGTAGAGGACCTTGTCCCAGGTCTCGCCGCCGTCCTGGGTGCGGAAGACGCCGCGTTCCTCGTTGGGGCCCCACAGGTGGCCGACGGCGGCGACGAAGACGGTGTTGTTGTCTGTCGGGTCGATCTTGATGCGGCCCACGTGCCGGGTGTCATGAAGGCCCATGTGCTGCCACGTCATCCCGCCGTCAAGCGTCTTGTACACGCCGTTGCCCCACGGCGAGCTCTGCCGGTTGTTGGGCTCTCCGGTGCCGACCCACACCAGGTTATGGTTCCGCTGCGATACCGCAACGTCACCGATCGACGCTGTCGGCTGGTCATCGAACAGGGGCTCGAAGGTGGTGCCGTAGTTCGTCGTCTTCCACACGCCGCCCGACGCTGCACCGACATAAAAGATTGACGGATTGTCCTCGAACACGGCGAGGCTGGCGATACGGCCGCCCATGATCGCCGGACCGATATTGCGGAACTCCAGGCCCGCCATCGCTTCCACCCCCGAGTCGCTGGTAGCGAAGAAGGCGGAGCTTCCACCTGCCGCAACCGATGCAGCGCCGGCCCGGGCAGCAGCAGGCGGTAGCGACGCGCCGGGCGCCGGCGAGTAGGCGCCAACCGGCACGGCAAGCAAGAGGGCCGGCGCCCAACGAGACAGGTTTCGCAACAAGGTAGTCATAGGGCTTCGGTCGATGAGTCGCGTGGAGAACGAAAGGCGAATTGCTGTGCCGCCACGGTACAACAGACGACTCCGGGGTCAAGAGAAAGCGGACCCTGGCAGGCCCTGGTGGAAGTGTGATGGGCCTGCGGTGTGAAGGCTGAGGACGATGCGCGTCAGGCGGAGCGGCCCAGGTAAGCGCGGAGCTGCGGCGGCACGACGCGGCGCACGAGCTGGTTCTTGGCTTCCCACTGGGCGCCGACGTCGAGGTCCGCCAAGTACTGCACCTCGCCGCCCTTCAACACCGCGATCGGTATGCCGCCGTCGTACAGAACGCGATTGGCGGCGAGCGCCGGCACGCGCTCGCCCGGCGTCACGATGCCCACCAAGTTGAGTGGATCGGCGGCGCTGATCGACACCATGCCGCCGGCCGACGTGTTGCGCGCCTTGCGCAGCATCGGAATGGCCTCCGGCAAGGCGAACTGCTCGCCGGAGAAACCGGCCACGAAACGGCCGCCGCGGATCTCGCCGCGCGCTTCGAGGCGACGGTACACACGCAGCATGTCGCGCCAGGGCGGCAGCTTGCCCTCACGCTCGAGCATGCGGCGGAAGATAACGCCGTAGCGACGCAGCAGGACGCGGGCGATTTCCTCGGCGTCGTCCCAGTAGGACGTGTTTGCCTGGCCCGTAGCTCGCCGACCGGCAGTCGCTGCCGAGGGCGTTGCAGCGAATTCCTCGGCTGAGGCGTCCGCGTCGCCGTCGTCCGGCCACAGCAGCGACCAGCGACCGGCGTTTTCCACGCCGAAGATCGCCACCGAGCCCTTGCGGCGCCCGCCCCGCTTCGGCGGGCGCTTGCTCGACGGCACGAGCAGGGCCCGCAGGCCGGTGAAGCTGTCAGCGGTCACCAGGCCCCACGCGACGAGCTCGCCGAGAGCATCCTCGAGCTGGGTGTCGAGCAGGCCCGTGGCCGAAGCGAGCTCGTGAAAAAACGACGCGCCGCGCCGCCGCAGGTGATCGAACGCCGCCAGCGCTGGGGCCGTGAGGCCGAGCTCGCCGATCTCCGGCTGCGAAGCGAACGCCTGCCACACGGGCAACAAGTCCCGGGCCATGAGAGTGGTTGGTGTCGATCGGATCGGACCGGTACGGCTTGTCGATCCGTTGCCGTTGCGCTGCGCCTTTGGCGGTGGCGGCGGCATACGCCCCCAGGCGAGGCGGCCCGCCAGACACAGAGCCTCGAGCCAAACGGGGTCGTAGTCGTTCAAGCGCGCCGGCAGAATCTCCGATTCCCACGCTGCCGCCGGCGCTGGGAAGCCCTCGAGCTGCTCGATGAGGCCGGCCAGGCTTTCTGCGCCGCTGGGCCGATCGTCACCAGCGATGCGCTGCCAGGCAAACAGGAAGCTCATGTAGTCGCGCGAGCCGACCGGTTCGATCTCGGCCCGCATGCGGTTGATGGTGTAGCGATGGATGCGGGCCAGAAGCCTGCGCTCACACCAATCGACGACCGGTTCCTCGGTCGCCGCGGTGACCGCCGCCGCCGTTGTAAACTGGCCCCGCAATACGAACCCTTCTGCTTCAAGGGCGAGCAGGGCCTTGTCGACCGTGGCGATGGCGAGCGCCGAGGTGCCCGCCAGTCCCGCGGCGGTCGTCGGCCCGACGCCTTCCATGCGGCCGCGCACGATCTCGACGGTCGCTTCCTCGGCACCCCAGTCGCGCTCGGCAAGGCGACCCGGCACCTCCAGGCGCGGCTCGAACGATGCTTCCGGGAACACGGCGTCGATTTCCGGACGTCGCTCCGCTGCGATCCACAGAACCTTCGCGTCGCCCTCCGCAGATATCACCCGCGCTCGCGTGGCTCGGCCTTGGGCGACGAGCTCGTCGAAGTGGTCGAGCCAACCGGGCTGCGCAGCAGCGTCGCCGGCTGCTTCCAGCTGTTGCGCCACCGCGTCGTCCTCGGCGATGGCCTCGAACGCCTCCAGATCGCCCCGCAACCCTTCGTCTTCGGTGAGGAATCCCATCAATACCAAAGCGTCGTGCAGCTCGTCGGCGTCGCGTGCCTGCGGCCAGGCTTCGCGCCGAACTTTCCCGATCGCGGCGGCGTCGAGCGTCCCCAGGTTGGCGGCCGTGCGAGGGTCCATCCAGCGGCTCGTACTGATCGCCAGCGTACGCCGTTCCTCGGCGGGCGCCGGATCGAGGAAGGCATAGGGGCGGGCGCTGATCGCTTCGTGCGCCAGCGGCGACGGCTCGCGCAGGTCGCGCGCGCTCAGCGTCACGTCGCCGGCCTCGATACGACGCAGCAGGGCCTCCAGCTCGTCGATGTCCATGGCTTCCTCGAGACAATCGCGAACGGTCTGCTGGACGAGTGGGTGATCGGGAATCTCGCGATCGCCGACGATGTTCTCGAGGCAGGCGAGCTGATCGGGAAAAACCACGGCGATCAGGTCCTCGGCGTTCATTTGTTGCAGGTGCGGCGGCACTCGCTTGCCGCTCCGCCAACGCAACACGGCGAGCGCCCGGTTGGCGTTCCAGCGCCAACGCGTGGGAAACATCGGGGCGTCGAGAAAGGCCTGGATCAATACCTCGCGCACCGAGCCGCTGTGCAGGAACTTGAACACGTCGTCGAGCGGGAAGCTGTGTGTCGGTCCCAGCGAAAGGACGATGGCGTCCTCGGTGGCCGCTGCTTGCAGCTCGAAGTTGAACGAGCGGCAGAAGCGCTTGCGCAGCGCCAACCCCCAGGCGCGGTTCAGCCGGCTGCCGTAGGGCGAGTGCACAACGACGTGCATGTCACCGGCGTCGTCGAAGAAGCGCTCGCCAATCAGGTTGTCGCGCGTCGGCATGCTACCGAGGGCCGCCTGCCCGGCCGCCAGGTACTCGACGAGCTGGTCGGCAACTGCCTGGCCGACGGGCAACTGGGTCTTGAGCCAGTTCGCGGTCGCGGCCGAGGCTGCGGGATCGGCGCCGAGGGCTTGTTCGTCGATCTCCGAAGAGTCGGGCGGCGCCGATGCGGCGGCCGCGGAACGAGCCCCCATGCTTTCTCTCAGCCGCTCCCCCACCTCCTGCCGCAGCCGCGCCACTGCCATCGACAGCTCGGCGCTGCGCCCCGGCGCCTCCCCGAACCAGAACGGCAGGGTCGGTGGCTGGCCCCGCGCGTCTGCGACGCGCAACACGCCCTGCTGCTCGACACGCATGATCCGATACGACTGGTTGCCGAGCTGGAAGATGTCGCCCGGCAGGCTTTCGATAGCGAAATCCTGATCGACCGTGCCCACGAACGTGTCGGAAGGTTCCAGCACGACGCGGTAATCGGCCACTTCCGGAATGGCTCCTCCGGAAGTAATCGCCGCCAGCCGCGCGCCACGGCGCGGCCGCAGCCGGTGGTTGACTTGGTCGTGATGCAGATGGGCGCCGCGACGGCCGCGGCGGGTCGAGAAGCCCTCCGCCAGCATGCGCACGACGTCGTCGAAGTCCTTGCGTTGCAGGTCACAAAAGGAGTCAGAGCGAGTCATCAATGCATAGAGCTCGTCTTCCTGCCACTCCCCCGCTCCGACCTCGGCAACGATGTGCTGCGCCAAAATGTCGAGCGGCTGTCGCGGAATGATCAGCGTGTCGAGCTCGCCGCGCTTGTAGGCATCGAGCAACGCGACGCACTCCACCAACTCGTCGCGGCTCAGAGGAAACAGCCGTCCCTTGGGTGTGGCACGCAACGAGTGCCCCGAGCGCCCGACACGTTGCAGCAGCGTGGCGATCCAGCGCGTCGAGCCGAGCTGGCACACGAGATCGATGTCGCCCACGTCGATGCCGAGCTCCAGAGACGCCGTGGCCACCATGGCTTTGAGCGAGCCGCTCTTGAGCCGCTGCTCCGAATCGAGGCGTTGCTCGCGCGACAGACTGCCGTGGTGGGCAGCGACGTTCTCCTCGCCGAGAATGTCGCTCAGATGCCGCGTCGTGCGCTCGGCCAGGCGTCGCGTGTTCACGAAGATCAGCGTCGTCCGGTGTTCTTCGACGAGCCGCGCCAGGCGCGTGTAGATCTCCTCCCAGACCTCATTGGACATGATCGCCTCGAGCGGCGATTCGGGCATCTCGATGGCCAGGTCCATCTCGCGGTGGTGGCCGCTGTCGACGATCTCGCAGGGGTTGTCGCCCACGAGGAATCGGGCCACGGTTTCGATGGGCCGCTGCGTCGCCGACAGGCCGATGCGATTGAGCGGTTCCCCGGCTACATGATCGAGGCGCTCGAGCGACAGGCTCAGGTGCGAGCCGCGCTTGTCGTTGGCGATGGCGTGGATTTCGTCGACGATCACCGTACGCGCCGTCTCCAGCATGCGGCGCCCGCCGTCGCTGGTGAGCAGGATGTACAGCGACTCGGGTGTGGTCACGAGAATGTGCGGCGGGTTGCGCACCATGCGAGTGCGCTCGCTCTGCGGCGTGTCGCCGGTACGCACCATGGCGCGTATCTCCACCGGTGGCTGCCCCATCTCGAGGAGCTGCCGGTGAATGCCGGCCAGCGGGCTTTCGAGATTGCGGTGAATGTCGTTGCTCAACGCCTTGAGCGGCGACACGTACACGACCCGGTTCTCGTCGGCGAGGGTGCCGGCGAGCCCATCGACCACGAGATCGTTGATCGCCGCCAGGAAGGCGGCAAGCGTCTTGCCGGAGCCTGTAGGAGCGGCGATCAGCGTGTGCCGGTGCTTCCGGATCGACGGCCAACCGTGTACTTGGGGGTCGGTGGGCGCGTCGAACTGGCCGCGGAACCAGGAGGCTACGGCGGGATGAAACTCGTCGAGAACAGCCTGCGGATCGGCCGGTGTGGGCATGAAACGAGAACCGCCTAGCGCGCCGCCAGGAGTGGAAATCGCGGAAGCAGCCAAGCGACCACCATAGCAGGCCGCATCGCAGGCCGACATTGCCTGCAAGACGGCGGCATTCAGTGCACAATGGGCGGGCGCCGCGCGCCGCCGCGTCGCTCCATTTGATTCGATCCTCCGAGCAGACGCTCCCGTGCCGAGAGCAACCTTGCTCTATCGCTTCATCCAGGAGAACACCGATGGCCGAGATCACCCTCCAGGGCAACCCCATCCACACCTCCGGCAACCTCCCCGAGGTGGGCGACGACGCACCGAAATTCACGTTGGTTGCCGGCGACCTGAGCGAGAAGTCGCTGGGCGACTACGCCGGCAAGAACATCGTGCTCAACATTTTCCCGAGCGTCGACACACCGGTATGCGCTACCAGCGTGCGCACTTTCAACGAGAAGGCCGCCGGCCGCGACGACACGGTCGTGCTGTGCATCTCGGCCGACCTGCCGTTCGCCGCCGGCCGCTTCTGTGGCGCCGAAGGCATCGAAGGCGTCGAAACGCTTTCCACGTTCCGCAATCCGGAGTTCGGCACCGCCTACGGCATGACGATTGTTGACGGCGCCTTGGCCGGGGTGCTCGGCCGTGCGGTGGTGGTGGTGAACGGCGAGGGACAGGTTACCTATACCGAGCTGGTGCCCGAGATCGCTCAGGAGCCCGATTACGAGGCGGCGTTGGCAGCGATCTGACCGTCGCCGAAGATCGAAGCCCCGGCCCGCGGCCAAAACGGGCCGGGGCTTTTCTGCTTTGGGGACGCGCCTCGTTTTTTCTAATGCCCACCACCCGCCCCCGGCCGGAGGCGCGTTGCGCCTCCTTGCCCGGGTGGCGTCGATACGGGATTGCCGACCTCGACGGCCCTGCGACGGGGAGTTCCCGTTGGCATAGAATCTCGGTTTCGCTGTGGCCGTTTCGATCCTCAAAGGAGCCCCGCATGCCGCGTATCCGCACTGCCGCACCGTATCTCACCGCCGTTCTCCTGCTCGCCTTCCCGCTGCTGGCCAGCGCCCAGCAACGGCCGTCTGCGGAACAGCTCAAGGCCGAGGCTCTCGGAATGGTGGCCTCGATGCAGAAGATGTCGCAGGTAATGGTCGATTCGATCTTCTCGTTCGGCGAGCTCGGCTTTCAGGAGTTCTGGACCGCTGAATACATCACCGGGATCCTGCGCGACGAGGGATTCGAGATCGAGATGGGGTGCGGCGGCATGCCGACCTGCTACGTGGCGTCCTGGGGCAGCGGCAGCCCGGTAATCGGCTTCATGGGTGACATCGATGGACTCCCCGAAACGTCACAGAAGCCGGGCGTCGCCTACCACGACCCGCTCATCGAAGGCGGACCGGGCCACGGCGAGGGGCACAACAGCGCCGCGGCCGTCGACGTAATCGGTGCCGTCGTCACCAAGCGGCTGATGGAAAAATACGGGCTACAGGGAACGCTGAAGGTCATTCCCGGTGTCGCCGAGGAGCTGGTGTCGAGCCGCACCTACATGGTCAACGACGGCGTCTTCGAGGGCATGGATATCATGCTGTCGTCGCATATCAGCCGCGGCATGACCACGAACTGGGGCATCTCCGGCTCGGGATTGGTGTCGACACAATTCACCTTTCACGGTCAGTCGGCACACGGCGCCGGCTCGCCGTGGGCCGGGCGCAGCGCCCTGGACGCCGTGGAGCTGATGAACGCCGGGTGGAACTTCCGCCGCGAGCACCTGCGCCTGCAGCAGCGCTCCCACTACATCATCAGCAACGGCGGCAACCAACCCAACGTCGTGCCCTCGGAAGCGTCGGTTTGGTACTACTTCCGCGAGCTCGACTACGACCGCATCAAGGCGTTGCACGAGATCGGCCAGCGCATGGCGCAGGGCGCCGCCATGATGACCAACACCGAGGTTACCGAGCGCGTCTTCGGCGCCGCCTGGCCGTCGAACATGAGCAAGCCGCTCGCCGAGGTGATGTACGTCAACATCCAGGAGGTCGGCATGCCGGCGTGGAGCGACGCGGACCAGGCGCTCGCCGCGGCGGTGCAGGAGATGATGGAACGCGAGGATGCCTCCGGATTGCCCACCGAGGTGCAGCAGGAGCTGAGTGAGGCGAGCCAGGGCATGGGCGGCGGCAGCGACGACATCGCCGAGGTCTCGTGGAACCTGCCTACCGTGCGACTGCGCTATCCGGGCAACATCCCGGGCGTCACCGGCCACCACTGGTCGAGCGGCATCGCCATGGCCACACCGATCGCCCACAAGGGCGCCAACTACGGCGCCCGGGTCATCGCCATGACGGCGATCACTCTGGTCAACGAGCCCGAGGTTGTCGACGAGGCGTGGGAATACCATCGCACTGTAACCACCGCGAACCAGCAGTGGAGCTCGTTGATTCCGGAGGGCACACCGCCGCCGATTCACTTGAACGCCGAGAAGATGGCGCGGTTCCGGCCGCAACTCGAGGCGTTGCGCTACGACCCGTCCCGCTACGAAACCTACCTCCAGCAGCTCGGCATCACCTATCCGACGGTACGGCAACAGGATGGGCGCGACGGGCAGAACTAGCGCGGACTTGTCTACGAGATGCGTCGAGAGCGAGCGCGAGAGTGTGTGAGGACAAGGCGCGCGCCGGTTCGAGCGCGCAAGCGTACTCATGCAGTACGTCGAGCACTCGAATCAAGCGCAACGCAGTCCTCGCGCGCCATCGCGCTCGCGCTGCCTAGAACTGGACGACGTGGCCGGCCTCGCGCAAAGCGTCGATGGCGTCCGGCAGGATCTCCTCTTTGACGAAGATGTAATCGGTGTCAAAGGTCGAAATGGCGAACATGCTGATGCCGCTGGCAGCCAGCGCACCGGTCAACGTGGCCAGCACACCGACTTCGGACAAATCGAAGGAGCCGAGAGCACCTTGAGGCACGAAAAGCCGCGCTCGGCATCCGTTCCGGCCGGGTGCGTGATCGGGTGGCGATAGGCAAATCCTGCAGCGTGGCCGTCCCCCACGAATGGAGCTGTGCACCGGTTCACGAAGGCCAGCTTGATTGCCTGTTTCACCGTAAATAGCTATTATAGCTATATGAAAAGAGCTAGTATTGTGGAAGTCAAGAATCAGCTCAGTCGCTAGAACGCTCCGGAGAGGCTGCAATGTGCCGCCCCGCATACGACCAGCCGGCGACGTCGGACAGCCCCGACCCGTCGACGAGCACGGTCGATAGCAGGCGCGCCACCAGAGTGGCGGGTGTCAGCAAGCCGGCGCCACCGGCTTCCGGAAGGCCGGGCCGCTGGCTGCCGGCGGCCCGGCACCGTCCGCAGGCGCCGGAAAAACGTAAATCGGCAACCGCATGCCTGCGTTCCACGGGCGCGTTCTTGGCTGATCCTGGAAAAGCTCGTATTCGATGAACGTCTCGCCGCTCGCCGACAGGCGTCGTTTGCCGTCGCTCGGATTCTGACCGCCATCGAGGTGTCAGCTCGGCGCGGATGCCCTTCGAGCATTCGAACGCCAGCGTGCCGATGGCTTCGCCACCGCCCTCACGCGCAATGGGCACGCCACCCTGTCCGAAGTCGATTGCCGTCGTGCCTACGGCGCACTTGCGTACCACGTGAGCAGTGATGCGCATCGACAGATCGCGTTGCCCTCGCGGCGGTTCCGCTGCCGCGCTGCCGGCGCCCAAGCAGAGGGCGGCGACGGCAAGAATTCGCAGTAATGGGGCGAACATGCGTCAAGTATCGGCAATCCACCGGTCAGCTTCAAACCACCTGGCGAACCGTTATTGCTGCTTGCCTTCTTCGTCTTCCTCTTCGTCAGCCTTCTCAGGCCGCTCCCAGGGCTCCCACTCCTCACCGAGAATGTGCTTCTGCATCCAGCGGATTTCCTCGACGTCGCGGATGCGCTGGTGCTTGGGCTCGCGGAAACCATGCGGCTCGCGCGGGAACTTTAGGTAGCGAACGGGCGCCTTGCCGATGTCCTTGATCGCCGTGAACATCATCATCGACTGCTGCTCGGTGTCGGTGGTGTCGTTGACGCCGTGGATGAGCAGCGTCGGGGTGACGATGTTAGCAACGTGGGTGAGCGCCGACTGGTTACGCCACGCCTCGGGGTTGTCCCACGGCGTACTGCCGATGTGCCACAGGCGCACGTCGTTGTTGAAACCGGGGCCGTACTCCGACGTCCAGTCATAGACACCCTGCGGCCGATGGACGCCGCCTTGAAACGGTCGGTCTGGGTGATCGTCCAGCCGCCGAGGATGCCGCCGTAGCTCCAGCCCTTCACGCCCATGCGCTCGGCATCGACGACGCCGTCGGCAATAACTTTATCGACGCCGTTCATGAGGTCTTCGAAGTCGCCGAAGCCGATGCCGTCGCCGCGCGTGAACGTGTTGCCCTCGCGCAGGTGGTCGGTGTAGGCGCTGCTACCGCGCACGTTGGGCGACAGCGAAGCGTAACCGAGCCCGGCGTAGATGTGGTAGCTTGGGCGGAAACTGTTGGAAAAGACGCTGGCGGGGCCACCGTGGATGTTGAGGATGAACGGCACCCGGGTGCCCTCTTCGTAACCCGGCGGCAGGTGCAGCAAGCCCTCGATGGTCATGTCGTCCTTGCTCTGCCACTCGATGACCTCCATCGAGGCGAGGGCCAATTCTTCGATCTGCGGATTGGCGTGCGTCAGGCGCACCGGGTCGCTGCCGTCCATGTGGCCGACCCAGAGGGGGGGGGCGTATCGTAGTCGGTGAGCGAGTACACGTATGTGGTGCGGTCCTTCGACCACGAGCTCACCCGCATCGTGCCCTCGAAGTGCGTCAGCTGCTCGAAATCACCGGTGGTCACGTCCATCCGGTATAGGTTGGTGTTGGTCTCTTGCTGGCCGGAGAACAACAGATAGCGGCCGTCGAGCGTCCACACCCCGGCGCCCGGGTTGCCTTCGAACTGGCCCGACAGCAGGTCATATTCCCGCAACGTCGGGTCCATCACCCAGATCTTGGAGTTGCAGTTCATCCATTCCTGGTCGTCGGCGGCACCGTAGAGGAACACCTTGCCGTCGGGCGACCACGAGGCAACGTTCTCGGGAGCGTTATTGTCGGTGAGTCGGGTCTTTTCGCCGGAGGCGAGGTCGATGACGTAAACCTCGTTCTTGTCGGCGTCGTTGCGACGATTCGCGTAGCGCGCCGTGAAGGCGGCGTGGGTGGCGTCGGGCGAGATCGCGAAACCGCCGAGATCCATTCCTCGCCGGTGATCTGGGTAGTCTCGCGCGCCGCGACGTCGAACATCCACAGGTTGCTCCAGTTAGGAGCGATTCTGCCCGTTCGGGCCCTCGTCGACGAAGATCGCATCATCGCCGTTCTCGAGGCCCTCTTCCTCGTCCTCCGGGCGCTTGTCGGTAGCGGAGAAGAAGATCTTGGTGGAATCGTCCGACCATGCGTAACGGCCGACGCTGGTCTCGTGCTCGGTGAGTTGCGTCGCCTCACCACCGGCGGTGCGCAGCCAGAAGATCTGGTTCTCGTCGTCGACAGGCCGCGTGAAGCTCAGGTACTTGCCGTCGGGCGAAAACCGGAACGAGCTGCCGCCCTCCTCGCCGATGTACTGGAATGCCTCGCCACCGGCGGCCGGGATCATGTGGTAGGTCGTCTCGCGCTCGTTGTCGTCCCACTTCAGCTCGCTCTTGGAGAAGAAAACCCACTCGCCGTCGGGAGACATGAGAGCACCACCGACGTTGACCATGTCCAGGGCATCATCGACCGTCATCGGGCGCGGCCCCGCGGCCTCTTGTTCTTGTTCCTGTTCCTGGGCAACGGCGGCGCCGCCGACGGCGACAAAAAGAACGAGCACGATACTCCACGTCTTGCGCATGGCGCCTCTCCGGAGTTTGGCGGAACTGTTGCATTCGCGGGCTGTTGATAACCGCGTGCGTCGGCCCATCAAACGATCGTAAAGGGTACAAAGTTTCGCGCGCCGGTGAAACGCTGGGCCCGTTCGGGACAAGATATCCGTATGATCGCGCGCTCCCGGATTCGCATCGCGGTCGTGGCGACCGGCGTGGCACTCGCCGCATCATGGCCGCAGGTAACTTCGGCCGCGCCGCAATCCGGCGTGGAGCTGCCCACTCCGCTCGCGCACTACGAGGAATTCGAGGTCGCGGCGGCCGCCCAGGCGCTCCTTCCCCAGATCGCCCTGCAGCTCGACGCCGCCACGCTGTCGATGGTGATGGGCCGCTTGAGCGAGCGCGATGACGGTAACGGCGCCGGCCTCACCGCCGCCGAAGCCCTGCAGATTCTCGACCAGGTCGACCTCGAACCTTACCGGGTGCAGCTCATCGAGCTGCTGATTCATACTTCGAGCGTGCTCGACCTGATCCCCGAGGGGCAGCAAGACTGGGAGCCGCTGGTGCACGACTCCTTTCTCGCCGTGATGGGCGGCATGAGCATCGAGCGGATCAGCGACCGCATCGTCGATCAAGCGGCCTTGCCGCAAGATGCCGGTCGCGGCGCGCGCCTGCTCGCCTTCGGCGCCGAAACTCCGACCTTTCAGAAGATGGGGCAGATCGTCGGGCGCAGCTCGTGGGTGCCGGAGGACCTGCGCGCCGCGTTGCAAACGCTGGAGAGCGATATCGTCACGACGACACCCGACGAACTACGGGCGCTCGTGGAGCAGGCCCTCGGGCCGGAACGTCTGGCTGCGTACCAGCTCGACCACCTCGAGGACGAGGTGCTCAACGAGGCTTCCGGCGGCGCGGTGATCGGCGCCACGTTGGTGATGCCCGGCGAGCAGCGGCGCCGGCGCGTGGTCGTCAAGGTCATCAAGCCGTACGCCGTCGAGGCCATACACGAAGACCTCGGCAGCATCACCACGTTGCTCGGCGTGCTCGAGAAAAACCGCGACTTCTACGGCATCGGCGCGACGCCGCTCGTCGACATGTTCCATGAGGTGCGTGCCGCGCTCGCCCAGGAGATCGAGGCGGCCGACGAGCGCGCCAACCTGCGGCGGGCCGGCGAGTACTTCGCCGACGATCCGCGGGTCGGGGTTCCGTGGCTGTGCGACTGCTCGACGGCGAACGTCACGGTGATGGGGCGGGTCGAGGGATACAAGGTAACGGACGCCTACGCCGACAATCCCGCCCAGCGCCGCCGCGCTCGCCGAACGTCTCGCCGACGTGATGCTGTACGAGGTGCTGTTCGGAGCCGGCGAGTCGTTGTTCCACGGCGATCCGCACGCCGGCAACGTGTTCTTCATCGGCGACGCCGACGACCCGAACCGCATCGCGTTGCTCGACTGGGGCTTACAGGGCGATCTGAGCTACGAGCAGAAGAGCAAGCTGGTGCAAATCAGCTCGGCCCTGGAGCTCGAGCACGCCGATCGTTTGCGCAAGAACATGGACGCGCTGCTCGACAGGCGCATCGATTTGGCCACCGACGGCGCTCGGGTCGACGCCATCATCGAGGCGGTATTCAACGCCGCCGACGCCGCCAAGGGCAATGCCGGCGCGGCGCCCGGCACGCTTGCCATGCTCGACACGCTGGTGGCGGAAATGGCCAAGTCCGGCTACACCGTCGACGGCGACGTGCTGCTCTTCGTCAAATCCGTGTACACGATCTCGTCGGTAATGACCGACCTCGATCCGGACTTCGAGACCGACGACTACGTGTGGGGGCGAGTCACCGGGCAGATCGCTAAGGAGATGCCGAAGCGGCTCGCCAATACGGTGTGGATCCCCGGCATGTGGTCGCACGACTACGCCAGCATGGCGTCGAACAACGACGTGTGGGCGAGCGCCCTCAACAGCGTCGGTCTCGGCTTCAACGCCGTCGGCGTCGGGATCTGGCGGGGAATCAGCTTCCCGTTCCGCTAGGGTCCGCCGATCATCTCCTTCAGCGCGTTGACGAAGTCTTGAATTTGGCCCACGTCCTCGGCGTCTGGACTTTGCTCGATGTACTTCTCGAAGGCGCCGACCGACTTGGCGTATTCCTCGGTCCGGGCGTACGCGTAACCTAGTTGTTGGTAGGCCAGCGGATACACCGGCTGCAGTTCGACGGCCTCTTCAAACTGTCCGATGGCACCCCCCAGATTGCCCGCGTTGATCATGATGACACCCATGTTGTAGTGCGTCATCGCGTCGCCCGGTCCGAGTGCCAGGGCCGCCTCGAAGTAGCCGGCCGCAGCCTCCGGGTCACCCATTTCAGTCATCACTTGGGCGAGCTCCAGGAGGGGAGCCGACTGGCGGGGATGGTATTCGGCCCACCTTTTGTAGGCGTCGGCTGACTCTGGGAACTTCCGCTGCTGGAGGTAAGCCTGCCCCATCAACGCGTAGAAATAGCCGAGCGCCTCGGCGTTGTCGGGCATGTCTTCCATCGCCTCGGCCGCCGTCCGCATCTGCACGATCACGTCGTCGTAGTTGCCGGCATTGAAAGCCACCCGGCCGGCCTGGTACGCATCGTTGGCGATATCGGCTCGCACCATGGCCTCGGGCACCTCCAAGGTCATGTCGATGCGGACCGGTCCGGTGCGGAGCATGCGCTCAACTGCGACCGCCGAGTAGCCCTCGAACTCGAACAAGATCGTGCTATCGCCGACTCTCACGTTGCGGCTGTAAAACTGGCCGTCGTCACCGGTTTCGACGACGACGGGTTCTTTGGGATTGTCGGGGCTCTGGAACCGGAGAGCTATGGTCACCGTGACGCCTTCGAGAGGATTGCCATCGACGTCCGTGACCTTGCCCCGCACTGTCGCACCCCACTGGAGGGCACCGGCATCGGCCGGAAAAGCCGTGCAGAACAAGAGAACGAGCACCGCCCCCACCGCCCTATCTCTGGCGGAGCACCAACCGCCGTCCGCCGCGTGCATCTGTCTGCTCATGAGTCCTCCCAAGCTTGCTCTACCTCCCAGGAATAGTCGGTTCGACCGAATAGTCGGTTCCACTTGTGCCGGGTATTCTAACAGACCGTGCCGGGGAGGATCGTGGGAGCGACCGCGCCCGCCGCCATCGAGTGTCGAGCCTCCGGCGGTGCCACTCACGATCGTCATACAACTTCGATCTGTTGGATCCGGATTCGGGAAATTGGATCACAAAACCGAGTTGGATCCTGCAAATCGACTTTTCCCTCGCCGCAAAACCTTGATGTTTCCAAAAAATCCAGCCATCGCCCGCCCTCCTGAAGCCATCCCGGTAACTGCGTCTGCCGCACACATGACCACGCTACGAGCGTTATTGTGGCGAAGACTAGGTATTGACTCCCATTCATCTATAGTATTGGCTCCCTTTTATCGCGCGGCCCGGCACATCCCTTGCAAATAAACATGGCGGATTCGGTTATTCGTCAAGAGAGGTTGCTCCGGCAACCGTATAAAAATCCTGTAGTAATTCACTACACCAACTTTGGAGGTACTCGTCGATGAGACGACTTTTTACCCTCTTTACGCTGGTCGCGGTTGCCCTGGTGTTCGCGGCGCCTGTGGAAGCACAGTTCGCCCGCGCCGCCGTTCAGGGCAATGCGACCGACCCCGATGGGGTGCCCCTTCCCGGCGTTACGGTGTTGCTCGCAAACAACAACACCGGCGCCTCGCGCACGGTCGTGACCTCAGTCACCGGCGGCTACGTGATTCAGGGGCTCACGAGTGGCGACTACACGATCACCTTCTCGCTGCAGGGCTTCCAGACCGTGGAGCGCGTCGGCATCGAGCTCCACGTCGGTGAGACACCGAGCATTGACGTGCAGATGGTCCTCAGCAGCCTCGAGGAGACCGTCACGGTCACGGCGCAGACACCGATGGTCGAGGTCACCTCGAAGCAGGTCGGCGCCTCGCTGACCTCGAGTGAGATCGAGGACCTGCCGTCGATCAACCGCAGCTTCATCATGTTCGCGTCGTTGCTCCCGGGCGTCGTTGCTAGGCAGGGCACGGGGACGCTGTCGGCGGACGTCATCTACGTCAACGGACAGGACGACAACAACAACCAGTTCAACATCGACGGCGCGGCGAACGACGACGACCAGAACGGCGGCAACGCCGGCGGTCAGGTGCGCGCCGCGTTCGAGGCGATGGCTGAATTCCAGATCCTGACGAGCCAATTCGATGCCGAGTTCGGCCGCACGATCGGCGGCGTGATCAACGCCGTCACCAAGAGCGGCACGAACGAGTTCCACGGCGTCGGCTTCTACTACGCCCAGAGGAGCGACTGGAATACCACGCCGTTCTTCACCGAGCGCCTGGGGATCGAACAGCCCAAGGTTTCTTTCAACGGTGAGGGCTTCACCGTCGGTGGACCGATCATCCGCAACAAGACCCACTTCTTCGTCAGCTTCGAGCACCTGGCGCCCAACCGACCGGTGGTCAATAACTTCGATGCCATCGGCCGTCCCGACGCGAGCTTCGCGAGCTCCGAGGAAAACAATGTGTGGAACTGGGTGTTGAAGCTCGATCACCAGCTCTCCGAGAACAACAAGTTCGCAGCGCGCTTGCTGTGGGAGTACCAGCCGCAGGCGAACTCGGCGAGCTGCGGGAGCTGCACCCAGACTAATCTGACGGACGAAGAAGACTACGACTGGACGTTCGTCACCTCGATGGACACGGTGTTGAACGACACGATGTTCAACAACTTCCGCTGGTCGTTCACCCGTGAGGACCTCGACTTCACGTCGAAGCCCGTCGTTACAACTTGTGACCGGAGTACGGCGGACGCGACGTTCGCTTGCGTCGCAGCATTCGAACCGCAGCTGAACTATGACAACATCATCGACGGACAGCGGGGCAACCAATCGCGTCGCCGCAACAACTCGATCCAGTTCGACGACACGTTGTCCTGGTACCTGCCCGACAAGAAGGGTGATCACGACGTTCGGACGGGCTTCCACTTGTCGGCGAAGCAAGTCGACCGGGATTCCGCAAGTAATGCCAACGGCTCGTTCTCGTTCGCCGGCGACGACGTGTTCGCCATCAACGACACGAGCACCTACCCGGAGAGGTTCAACATCAAGGTCGGTGGCTCAACTGGCTCCGTCCCCTCGCAGGACCTTCCCCAGACGTATGTCGCCGGCTTGTTCATCCAAGACGATTGGCAGCCGATCGCCAACTTCACGATAAACTTGGGGCTGCGCTGGGACTGGGAGACCATTACCGAGGGCGACTACAACAACATCGGCCCGCGGCTGGGTTTTGCCTGGGATCCGCGCGGCGACGGCCGCACGACCATACGCGGCGGCTGGGGCCGCTTTTACGGGCGCTACATTTTCGGCGAATGGGAAGATCCCATACTGGACAGCGTGTTCAGCGTCGAGGCTACCACCCTGGACTGGAATGACGGCGACCGCGATCAGGCGGACATGATCCAGCAGATGCAAAACTCTGGCTGCCAGGATCTGGCCTGCCTGCGCAACTACCTGCGCGACATCCTGTCCATGGACCTCGCGGCACAGGGCTTCAACAGCGCCCCGACGGTCGAGGGATCCGGTCTCGGCCTCCGCGACCAGGTCTATGCCGATACCCTGAGCGTAGGCGCCGAGCACGAGGTAGTGGACAACATCTCGATAGGCGTCGATATCGTTCGTACCGAGGCCAAAAACCAGATCGTCCGCGCCGTCCTGAACGACAACAGCCTCACGCGCGGGCGCCCGCAAATCAGCATCTTCAACGGTGTCACTGATATGAGGTTCCGCGACATCGACATTGATATGAATAACAGTATCAATGCCGAGACGACTCACACCTCACTGCTGTTCTCGCTGCGGAAGCGGATGAGCAGCACGCCGATCGGCCGGCTGAGCGGTCGCGTGTCGTACTCGCTTTCCAGTTCCAGCGGTAACGTCCGGAACGGGGCATACGCGTCGGAGCCGTACTTCCAGCGGTTCTCGCGGACAGGTTGGAACTTCGACAACTCAACGATCACCGGCGACGCGCCCACCAACGAAATACTGGGGTTCGATCACCCGAAGGGCTCCAGTTTCCCGGTGCCATGGGCCCGCACGCACAATTTCGTGGTCTCGGGCTCCTGGATCATCCCGAAAACGTCGTACCGCGACAACGGTGGGGTTGTCTTGTCCGGGATCTTCCGGACGCTCACCGGTGACCGCACCACGTTTACCGACAGCAGCGACGCGGCGCAGCTCGACAACTCCAACAGGGGACTCCCGGAGGCAGGGGATTTCAACCCGAACGACCCGAACGACATCAGCTTCGAGAATATCGCCTTCGACGGCGAGATTAACGGTGCTCAAGTAGCCACGTCGGTAACGATGGACTTCAGCTTGCGCTACCGCATCCCCTTCGGCAGCCGGGGTTGGTACGCAACGCTGTCGCTCGACGTCTTCAACCTGTTTGACCGCGTCAACTTCTCCAACTATGGGAGCACCACCATAAGCTCGAGCTCTTTCCTGGTCCCGAGCAGGGCGTTCCCGATGCGGGAGATCCAGCTGGGTGGCAAGTTCACGTACTAGCCCTCACAGATTGAGGCGATAGCAAGGAGGGTGGCAACCACGGTTGCCACCCTCCTTTGTTTATCTGCAGGGGAAGGAGAGAAAAAAAGACAGTGGTAAGCCGATCCGCGGCATTGCGGCATGGGGCTGTATCGCTGGCGCCGATGCTAATCTTGGCGACGCTGTTCCAGGCCAACCAGGTCGGCGCCGGCGGTGGCCAACGGGACACGCAGGAAGCCGCACGCTTGACCGCTCGGGCCGTGGAGCTGGTCGCGGAGGAGCGCGCGTCGCAAGCCCTCGAGGAGCTCGAGAGCGCCATCGTCGCCGACCCCGAGTACTGGGAAGCCTACTACCAGAAAGGGCGCGCGCTGGGGCTGCTGGACCGCGACGCGGAGGCTCGCGACGCCTTACTGACGGCGTCCGAGCTCAACCCCGGGCATGCCCACACGCACTACCTGGCTTGGCTGACTGCATACGCAATCAAGGACTACGAGACGGCCTGGGACCAAGCAATCCGTGCATCGCTCGCCGGCATCGACATGAACGACAAGTTCCTGCAGATGTACGCCGAGTCCGAGCCGCCGGCGGACTTCGCGGCGCGGGTGCGGGCGCCGCGCGTCTATGTGGCCGAGGTCGATACGCGCGAGATTTTCGCCCGCGCCGAGCTACCTTTCAACCGCAACCCGCTCGCCGGAGCCCCGGAGATTGAGAACAGGCCCTCGGACGTGGCCGGCGTGGAGCGGGTTCAGGAGCGGGCTTTCGACCTCATGCGGCTCCAGCGTTTCATGCGCGACGCGCTGTCCGACTCCCTGTTGTTCGGTGTGGTGCTGCAACCCAACCGGGCGAAGTACGGCATGGTGATCTCGCTCGACTCCATCGGGAGGAGCGCTCCGGTGGCCATCCAGGGGTATGTCCGCCTTTTCGACGCCGAGACCGGTGACGTCGTGTTTCACCGGCCACTGCTCCTGCGCGATATCACCAGCGTTGCCGTCATGCACGGTGAGCTCGCGCGCTTCGTCAACTTGCTCGAGCTGTGGGTCACGGGCATCAAGAGGCAGGACTGAGCCTGGCTATTGGGCCGCCTGCGCGGCGCCCGAGCGGCGAGGATCGGCGCCGGCCACAGCCTGGCCGTCCTTGATCAGGACCGCGGCTCCGTAGCCCATGCGCAGCTCACCGCGCAGCGAGATCATCTGAAAGACGTGTCCCATGCCGCGCAGCTCGCGGATCACATCGGGCGCCACGCCGTCTTCCAGCTGGATCACCGTCTCCCTCACCCCGCCCGACCCCCCGCGCCGGCCGCCGACGAGAAAGCGCGGCAGCTCGAGCGCCCGCTGCGGGCCGAGCCCACCGTCGATGACCCCGCTGATCGAAGCGTACACGGCGGCGCCGATCCAGGCGTTGCCGGCGGCGCCGATGGCGAGCAGCGGCACCTTGTCGTCACCGGTGCCGCGAAACACCAGCGTCGGCGAGATCGACGTCCCGTTGCGCGCATAGGGTAAGCGAGCGCCGTACCCGGAGGGGTTGTTGCCGTACGACCGGAGCTTGTCGTTGTAGATGAAGCCGACGCCCGGGGTGACGTAGAAGTTGCCGCCCCAGGTGCCGAGCGTCTGGGTTACGGCCACGAAGTTGCCCTCGCCATCGGCCACGGCAAATGCCGTGGTGCCCGTGTACGTGCAACCCGCGGCGGTGTCCTGGCAATCGAGCACGTCCTCGCCCCAAACGGAGGCGATCTTCTCCTGCTCTCGGGCGCACGCCGGCATGCCGCCGTCACCGGCCTCGAGGTCGTCGGCGTTGGTCGCCCGGGCAGTATCGAAGCAGGCCGTCCAGCGCTCCTTGGCCGCCACCGGATCGATGACCGGGCCGATGTCCACCGGCCACAGGCTCGGATCGGCGATCCGCCCACGGCTCGACGGCTGCAGCTTCCAGGCCTCGATCAGCGCATGCAGCGATGCGGCATCCTCGGTGTACAGCCCGATGTCCGGAACGTTGTCGAGCAAGTTGAGCTTGGCGACCAACGACACGCCGCCGCTCACCGGGGGTGTTGCCGAGTAGATTGTGTGGCCCCGATACTCGCCCACTACCGCGGGGCGCTCGACGGCGAAGTAGCGGGCCATGTCGTTCATCGTCATTGCGTTGCCCTTGCCGCGCAGGTCCTCGACAATGCGCCGCCCTACTTCTCCTTCATAAAACGCGTCGGCGCCGCCCGCGGCGATCTCCGTCAACGTCCAGGCAAGGTCCGGGTTCTGCAACAAGTCGCCCGGCTGCAAGGGCTCACCGTCGCGGAAGAACAGCGCCTCGCTGCTCTCGTGCTCCAGGTAGCGATCGCGATGCAGCGACAGGGTTGTGGTGAACGCGTCGTCGAGAACGAAGCCGTCCTCGGCGACGCGAATCGCCGGCTGCACGAGATCCGACCACTCGACAGCGCCGCTGCCGTACTTCTCGTAGGCCAGCTCCATACCGCGCGGCACGCCCGGCACGTTGGCCATCATCGGACCCGTGGGGTCGTCGAGGGCCCCGTTCTCGAGCGTCGCCGCCTGTGGCGCCCGCGTCAGAAATTCGATGACCAACGGCTCTTCAATGTCGGTCAGGTAGATGACCATTTGCCCGTAGCCGCCCAAGCCGCTGGCATCGGGCTCCACCACACCCAGCGCGAACGACACGGCAACCGCCGCGTCGACCACATTGCCGCCGGCCTCGAGAATCTCCACACCAGCGGCCGTCGCCACCGGGTGGGCGCTCGACACCGCGGCGCGGCCGGCGGTTTCGGCACGGGCCGGCGGGCGCTCACGCAACATGGCGTGGATCAGGCTTTCGAGCTCGGCGTCGTTCGCAGCGGCGACCGCCTGCGGCCGGTACGTGTCGCGCAGCGCCTGCCAGATGGTGGCAGCCTCACCTTGAGAAAAGTACAACGCCGCCAGCCGATCCCAGACGCGATCGAACGCCTCGCCGTCGTGCTGCTCCTGATCGACGCGCAGCTCGAGCCCCACGGCGTCGGGTTCCGTGGCAAAGGCCGCCGGAGCGTCGACAACCCATACCCGCCCGGTATCGCGCGGTAGTTCGAAGATGTCGCCGAGTGCCCGGTCGCCGACCCGATCGGGATCACCGTTGTACCCCGGCCCGTTCGGCATCAGCTCGGCCAGGATGATCTGCTCGCCGTCGGGAGACCACGCCGGGGCGGCGCCGAACTCGACGATAAGGTTCGAGAAGCGGCCGTCGGCGGGCGCCACGTAGACGCTGCCGGGGCGGCCGCTGGTCGCGAATACGATGCGCTCGCCATCCGGCGACCAGGCGGCGGAAGACACCGTCATTCCCGATACCAGCGCCTCGTCCTTGTCGATCTGGCCCTCGTCGTCGAACGTCACATGGCGGAGCTGGCGGCCGGAGACGTAGAGCAACGCCTCGCCATCCGGCGAAAACACGGGCCCGTGCTCCACCCCATCGGCTTTCTTGAGGCGACGTTCCGCGCCATCTGTGTTGCGGATCCACAGGTTGGCAGTGGCATTGCGGCCGCGCACGAAGACGATCGTGCCGTCGGCGGCGACGGTCGGGGCGGTGTCGGGCTCCGCCGCGGCGGTAAGTTGCGCGGTGCCGGTAACCCGGCCGTCCTCGTCGACCACGATGCACCAGAGATTCGTCGAGCCACCGCGATCGGAGGCAAACACGATGGCGGTGCCGTCGGGCGTCCACGTAGGATCGCGATCCCACTGGGGACCGCTCGTCACCTGCACCAGCTCGTCGGCGCGCAGGTCGGCCTTGCCACGCCGCTCTCCCGACACCCAAATATCGCCGTTTACCTCGAAGGCCAGCCTGCTGTCCGACGAATACGAAGGACTGCGCACCCAGCCGCGAACGGCCACCTGCTCCTGTACTTCGGGGAGGGGGAACTCGACGCTGCCCGGACCCCAACCGAGGCCACCGGATGCCAACGCCACGACCGCAACCAAGACGAGTTTGTTCGACATTCAGCTATCTCCGTCGGGGAATTCGACGCCGCGTTTCGTGCCTTGAAAGGCGACATTGAGGGTATCCGCTGCGGCCGTAGCGAGCCAGCGACGAGTCCCCTGAGGAACCTGCTGCGGAGCCCTCCCGGCAGGCCGTGGCAAACGCTCCGCAAACCGCGCTTGGCCCGGCTCACCGCCGTCCGGGCCAACGACGCGCCAGCGGGATAACATCAGACCGATTTCGACCGATCTTCCCCACTACGAGGCCTTCGAGAAATGTATAGCCGCTGTATGCATCGCACACTGTGCCGCTCTTTCGCCGCGCTCCTCGCCACCGCTCTGATCGTCGCCTGTGGATCTCCCGCCCCGGACGTCGCACCCGCCGATCTCGTGTTGCACAACGGCAAGGTGGTCACGGTGGACGACGCCATGCCCGAGGCCGAGGCGATCGCTGTTAACGGACACACCATTACCGCCGTGGGCAGCAACGCGGAGATCGAGGCCTACATCGGCGATAACACGGAGGTCATCGACCTGGATGGGGGCGTGTTGCCATCCCCAGCTTCATCGAAGGTCACGGCCACTGGATGAGCCTGGGGCAGGCACAGATCATCCTCGACCTCACGACAGCGGCCAACTGGGACGAGATCGTCAGTATGGTGGCCGACGTGGTCGAGCAAACGGAGCCCGGCGAGTAGATCGAGGGCCGTGGCTGGCACCAGGAAAAGTGGGACAGCCTGCCGGCCGGCTCGATCGACGGCGTGCCGTTGCATACGGGCTTGAGCGAGGTATCGCCCGACAATCCGGTCCACCTCGGCCACGTCAGCGGCCACGCCTCGTTCGCCAACGCCATGGCCATGGAGCTCGCCGGCATTGACCGCGACACGCCCAATCCGGACGGCGGCACCATCGTGCGCGACGCCGAGGGCAACCCGACCGGAATGATGCGCGAAACCGCGCAGCGCATCGTCGACGCGGCGCTAGCGGCCGACAACGCCGACCGCGACCCTGCCGACGTCGACGCGCAGATGCGCCGCATGGTCGAGCTGGCCGGCGAGGAAGCATTGCGCAACGGCGTCACCACGTTCCACGATGCCGGCGCCAATTTCGCGACGATCGATTTCTTCAAGCAGCTCGCCGCCGAGGGCACCCTGTCGGTTCGCCTCTACGTGATGGTAAGGCGTGAGTCGAACGAGGCGATGGCCGAGCGGCTCGCCGACTACCTCATCATTCCTGAAGACAACGACTTTCTCTCAGTGCGGTCCATCAAGCGACAAATCGACGGGGCGCTGGGCTCGCACGGCGCCTGGCTGCTGCAACCATATGAGGACATGACCGACTCCACCGGCCTCGTGCTCGAGCCCGTCGACGACATCACGCGAACCGGCGAAATCGCCGTCGAGAATGGCTGCCAGGTGAACACGCATGCCATCGGCGACCGCGCCAACCGCGAGGTGCTCGACATCTACGAGAAGATCTTCGCCGCCAACCCCGACCGGACCGATCTGCGCTGGCGCATCGAGCACGCCCAGCACGTGAATCCCGCCAACGTACCGCGGTTCGCCGAGCTCGGCGTGATCGCCGCCATGCAGGGCGTGCACTGCACGTCGGACGCGCCGTGGGTGTACGCGCGGCTTGGTAGCGAGCGCGCCCAGTCGGACGCCTACGTGTGGCGCGACCTGATCGACTCGGGCGCCATCATCGGTAACGGCACCGACGTTCCGGTGGAGGGCATCGACCCGATCGCCAGCTTCTACTCGTCGGTGGCACGCGTCGACCTGAACGGCGACGTGTTCTTCGCCGACCAGGCGATGACGCGCGAGGAGGCGCTGGGCAGCTACACGATCAACAACGCCTACGCCGCCTTCGAGGAGGGGACCTGAAGGGCTCGATCACCGCCGGCAAGCTGGCCGACATCGTCGTGCTGTCGGCCGACATCATGACCATTCCCGCCGAGCGCATTCCGGAAACCCGCGTCGACATCACGATCCTGGGAGGCGAAATTCGCTACACGGCGCAGTAGCAGGAGCTGAAACCCCGGCTGCCGAGCCGGCTACCGTGTGGGACTGATCCGGTCGAACGTCAGGTTGAGAATCGGATAGAGGCGCCAGTCCTCGTAGTCGAAGTGCCACCACTCGAATTCGTAGACGGCGAACCCCTGCGCCTCCATGGCCTCGCGTAGCAATTCGCGCAGCCAGCGCTGGCGCGAAGTCCCTCCCGGATAGTCGGGATACGAACGCTCGGTGAACTCGTCGTAGCCGCCCACCATCTGCACCGCCTCGCCGCTCGCCAGATCGTACAGCGTCAGGTCCACGGCGCTGCCGCGGTTGTGCCGCGAGCCATTGGCCGGGTTGGCAACGAATTGCTTCTGGTCCGCGGGCGTCGCGTCCCAGAACATCTTGGTGACGTACCACGGGTGGTACGCGTCGTGGATCAGTAGGCCGTAGCCCTCTGCGGCCAGCCCCCGGTGCGCGCGCACCAGCGCTTCGGCCGCCGGCCGCTGCATGAAGGCGCACGGCTCATCATAAAAGACGGCCCCCATGAAGTTGTCGGTTGTCGCATAGCGGATATCGAGCTTGATCGTGGGATCGAGATCGGTGAGCTCGACGAGATCGGGCTCGCGGAAGCCGGTTTCGGGGGGCGATTGTGCGGGCGGCTCGGCGGCAAGCGCTGCTGCACGCAGCTTCTCCACAGGTCGCACCGGATCGATCTTGAAGGTCTCGCCGACGGGTGTGCCGGTGGCGCGACGCGCGAAACGTACACCCCAGTTGTTTGTCGAGACCGGCCCAACCCGGCCGCCGGCCGCGCCCTGCGCACCCACCGACGGCATGCCGAGGGTCGCCGCCATGCCGTTGCCGGCGGCGTCGCGCTCGAAAACAAGCAGCTCGCTCTCGCACAGGGTGCCGGCCGGAAAGCGAAAACGATCGTCGCCGAGATCCTCGAGCGGGACGGCGTCGAACCACTCGATGAGTGCGACCAGCTGCCCCTGCTGCTCGAGGATGAACAGGAGGTCGAAGTCCCATCCGTACTCACCTATGAGGCCGCGAAAATGCTCCGGCACGGGGTCGGGAAGCCCGGCGGCGCGTCGAACCTCGGTGCCGTCGGCCGCTGTCCGTGAGCGCCCGGCGATGGTGGCGGCGAGTAGTCCGGATAGTGGCGGGCTGGTCTCCGGAATGGAGATTTCTCCTCCCGCCCGGTGCGCCACGGCGGCGCGCAGCGTGGCATCGGCAAGCCGCCTCGTCACCGGGTTGGCGAAATCACGCGTCGTTGCCACAACCACGCCGAGGCCGGCGTCGGGCAACATCGCCAGCTCGGTGGCGAATCCGTAGATGGCGCCGCCGTGACCGACGCGCAGTTGTCCGTCGAGCCGTGACAGCGCGAAGCCGATGCCGAAACCGGTTGCCGCTCCCGGCGCGGCGAATTGCGGCGTCCACATCTGCGCCAGTGTTTCCCGCTGCAGCACGCGGCCCGCCCTGCCCTCTCCTCCCGCCAACATGGCGATCATGAATCGAGACAAGTCGACGACCGGCGAGTACATACTGCCGGCCGGCGCCATACCGAGCTCGAACGTCGGCGCCGTGAACTCGCGACCGTCGATGCCCCACATGAGGGCGTCGGCAAGATGCTCGCGCACCGCCGGTGTCGGCTCGAAGGCGCTCGATTCCATGCCCAGCGGTTCGAGAACATGTCTTTTCAGCGCTGCGGCGAAAGGCTCGCCGGTCAGCTCCTCGAGCACGTAGCCGACCACGGCGATACCGGCATTGGAGTACTTGGCACGGCTTTCCGGCTCGTGCACCAACGTCGTGGCATTGAGGCTCTCCACCGTCGCCGCCAGGCTCGGCTCGGCGTCGTCGAAGTAGTGACCGACCGGCGGCTCGCGCACCAGCCCCGAGCGATGCGACATGAGCTGGCGCAACGTGATCGGCTTGCCGTAGGGGTCGAGGGGATCGAAGTCCGGCACATAGGTGGTAACCGGAGCGTCGAGGTCGATGTCGCCCGACTCCACGAGCTGCATGATCGCGATGTCGGTGAACAGCTTGGACACGGAGCCGACGCGGTACACCGTTTCCAGATCGGCGGCGCGCCGCTCGGTCGAACCCTGCGCCGTCGCTACGGTCCCGAAAGCTTCCGCTCACACGATCCTGCCGTCCTCCACCACAGCGATCGACAGCGCCGGCAGGCGATGGCGGTCCATTTCCGCCTGAATCGCCTGGGCCATGGCGTCGGCAACCGGCTCGAACGACGGCGTGACGGTGCGGACAATCCGGGTCGGGTCGGCGGCCGGGGCGCATGCGGCAGCCAGAGCCAAGACGAGCACCGCGACCATCATCGTGATCTGTCGATGCGTAATTCGCATGGCGATCTCCTGAGGTAACGGAACAGAGGTAGGGTGCCCTATCCTTCGTCTTTGCTCACGTACAGCGTCTGGGTCGGGAAGGCCATCTCGATGCCCTCGGCCGCGAAACGACGAACGATCTCCAGGTTGATCGACTGGGTGGCGTCCATGAAGTCCTTGTAGGCCGGCGTCAACAGCCAATAGACAATCGCGAAGTTAAGCGAAAAATCACCGAAAGACGCGAAGTGGGCGCGATCGAAACGCACGTTCTCTTCGCGGTCGATGATCTCCTGGATCATTCTGGGTATCGCCTCGAGCGTGTCTGCCGGCGTGTCGTACGTAACGCCGAGCGCCATGTTGCCGCGGCGCTCGTCCATCTGCCCGAAGTTGCGCAAGCGGCTGCCGAGCAGGTCAGCGTTCGACATGACGAGCTGCTCGCCGGTGTTGCTGCGCAGCCGCGTGCTCTTGAGGCCGACCTTCTCGACCGTGCCGTTGAAATCGCCGACCGTGATGAAGTCACCGACCACGAATGGCTGATCGAGTGCGATGGTCATGGAACCGAACAAGTCGCTGAGAATTCCGTTCACCGCTAACGCCACCGCGACACCGCCAACGCCCGCCAGGGTGATGAGCGCGCTGATGTCGAAGCCGAGCGTTCCCAGCGCCACCAGGACGATCATCACCGTGAAAACGATGCGGGCAACCATGCCCACCATGCTCACGACGGTGGCGGTGCTAGCGTCGTCGGCTTCCATCTTCTGACGCGCGAAACGATTGAGCGCGAAGGTGATCACCGCGTTGCCCCACAGCCCCGCTTGGAACAAGAAAATGATCACGGCGGCGCTGGTAATGAAACTGCGCACCGAGGGGTCGAGCTCCAACATGAATGAACCGGTGTAGAACGACAGCGCCAGGATCAAGATGAACTTCGTGTTGCCGAACAGATCGACGACGAAGTCGTCGATGTCGGTCGTGGTCGTGGCCGCGACCTTCTGCAACCGCCGCACGACGACGAACTTGATCACCTGAAAGACGATCAGCGTGAAGATGGCGATCCCGAGCGCGGTCGCCCACTGCAGCACCGTGTTTCCGAAATACACCCTTTCCAATATCTCCATGTGTTCCTCCTAGCAGCTAGCAGGCAACGGTAAGACCCTGATGGGGCTCGAGCAGCATCTTCGTGCATCCGTCGAGTTTCTTGTCGAAGATCTCGTAGCCACCAACTCCCTCAGAGAGCGGCAGCTTGTGTGAAAAGACCGACTCGAGGGCATCGTTGCGCAACCGCGCAACCCGTGCCAGGCGATCCATGTAGTACCGAGCCGGGCAGCGGCCGCTCCGGAATGTCAGGTTCTTGTCGTAGGCTGCTACCGGGGTGAAACCGAAGCGTTCGTCGGTGTGCACGCCGACCGAGGACAGCAAGCCTCCGGGGCGCAACAGTGAGATCGCCAACTCGGTGGCGGCGCGCGCCCCGACCACTTCCATCACCGCCTCGGCGCCGCGCCCGTCGGTGGCCTCGAGAACGATTTCCGCAACCGAATCTTCCTCATAGTTCAGGGGAATCGCGCCCAGCCGCTCGGCAACCGCGAGACGCTCCGGTATGGCGTCGACCACAAACAGCTCCTCGGCGCCGAGTTCCAGCGCGGCGATCGTGGTCATCAGGCCCACCGGACCGCAGCCGACCACGACGTATGTGCTTACTTCCTCACCGGATCGGCCGGGCTCCACTTCCCCCTCGGCATCGAGCTTGCCGACGCCGGCGCCTTCGGCACAGAAAAACCCCGTCGATAGGATGTCGCCCATCAGCAACGCGGCCTCGGCGCTGACCCCTTCCGGGACGCGCATCAGCGTACCGTCGGCGAGCGGGACCCGAACGTACTCCGCCTGGCTGCCTTGCAGTCCGCTGCCGTCCTCGACCCAGCCGAACAGCTGGCCGGACGTGCAGCGGCTCGTCAAGCCACGATCACAGTAGAAGCACGCCCCGCAGCTCGTCGTGAACGGACTGCACACCAGGTCGCCGACGCTCGTCGACGTGACGTCAGCGGCGACCTCCACGACCTCGCCGACGAACTCGTGTCCCATCACGGTGCCGTGATCGAGCCCACGCTCGCGCTCGTGGTACGGGTGCAGATCCGATCCGCAAATGCCAGCGGCCCGCACCCGGACAATCGCATCCGTGGGTTGCTCGACGCGTGGCTCCGGGACCGTGTCGTACGAGACCGAGGCACGACCCTGAAACGTGATCGCCTTCACGGCTACACCTCGCGCCGGCTGCCCCGGTGGGCGTTCTTTTCGACGAATTCGATCATGGCGGCGGCGACATCCTTGCCGGACGCCTCCTCGATACCCTCCAATCCCGGTGATGAGTTGACCTCGAGCACGAGAGGGCCGCGATCGGAGCGCATCATGTCGACGCCGGCGATGTTCAAATGGAGCGCCCGCACCGCGCTGAGGGCGGCCTTGCGCTCGGCCGGCGAAAGCTTGATGGGCTCCGCCGACCCGCCGCGATGAATGTTCGAGCGAAACTCACCGGGTGGACCCTTGCGGAGCATCGATGCCACGACCTTGTGGCCGATGACGAAGGCGCGGATGTCCTCACCGCGCGACTCCTTGACGAACTCCTGCACGAGAATGTTGGCATCGAGCCCACGAAACGCCTCGATAACCGATTGTGCCGCCGAGATCGTCTCGACAAGCACAACGCCCAACCCCTGCGTACCTTCCAGGAGCTTGATGACCAGAGGCGGCCCACCGACGATGTCGATGAGCCCGCGGCTGTCCTTGGTGTGGTGGGCGAAGCTGGTTACCGGCAGGTCGATGCCCTCGCGCGCCAGCAACTGCAGGCTGCGTAGCTTGTCGCGCGACCGGGAGATCGCCTGCGACTCGTTTGCCGAGAATACGCCGGCCACCTCGAACTGCCGAACCACCGCGGTGCCGTAGAACGTCCGCGACGCACCGATGCGGGGAATGATCGCATCGAAGCCGACCAACGCCTGGCCCTGGTACTTCACCTTGGGTCGCCTCGCCGTGATGTCCATGTAGCAGCGGAGGTAGTTGATGATCTTCATGTCGTGGCCGCATGCGCGACCGGCTTCGACGATGCGCTGCGTCGAATACAATGAGGGGTTACGGGACAACACGGCGATTCTCATGAGCTCTGCACGGCGTCTAACTGCCGGGCCTTCTTTCCTCTCTTCTTTCGTTTCTTTTTCTTGTCGCCTCGCGGCTCGTTGAGCTCGCCGCCTACGAACGAGCGCCCCGAATCGACCACGAATCGGCGGCGAACGGCCTGTCGACCGAGGAGCATGCGGAAACTCATCCCCCAGCGCGGCGTCAGCGTCAGCTCGATGTCCCACTCCTGGCCCCCGACGTGCACGGGGGTGCGGATAGTGGGTCGCTTCTCAAGACGGCCTCCGGGGTTACGCACCTTGCGATACTCGAGGAGGCGTGCCTCAGCAATCACGGTCGGGTAACGGCTCCGCTGATTCGGATGAACGCGAAAGCGGACCCACGGCTCGCCCTCGCGCTCAAAGCGCTCGATGCCGAACGCGTGCAGTGCCGACGAGCGCGCCCCCGTGTCGATTTTCGCCTTGATCCGGTCGATGCCAAGGCCGGGCAGGGATGTCCATTCACGCCAGCCGATTACCGGCCGGTCTCGCTTTTTGGGACCCAAGAAGCCTCTCTCCGGTTGGAGGCGACATTAACAGGCTGTTAACGCACGCTACAGTCCTGTTACGCCCCAGATTCGAGTCTCAGGCCCCGCGGTACGAGCCACCGCTCGGTGAGCCCGAAGAAACCCTGGGCGGACACAGCAAGGATCGCCGCGGGTACGGCACCCTCCATGATCAATCCGTTGTCCGCTAACCGAATCCCGGTGAGGATGGGCTGCCCGAACCCCTGAGCGCCGATTAGCGCCGCCAAGGTCGCCGTGCCGACGTTGATCACGGCGGAAGTCTTGATGCCGGCGAGAATCGAACCCGACGCCAGCGGCAACTCGATCAAGCGCAGGCGCGCCCCGGCCGGCAAACCGATTGCCGCCGCCGACTCGCGGTAGGGACCCGGGATCGATATCAGGCCCGCGTGAGTATTGGTAACGATCGGCAACAGGCTGTAGAGGAAAAGGGCGGCGATCGCCGGCATGGCGCCGATCCCCAGAAACGGAATCATGAAGACGAACAGGGCCAGCGACGGAATCGTTTGCACGACACCGACGACGGCCAGAATTCCCTGGCCGAGCTTCGGGAACCGCGCCGCAACGATGCCCAGCGGCACTGCGATGACGATCGCGGCGAGCAATGAAACCCCGACGAGCGCCAGGTGCCCGCGCAGATTACGCCCCAGCCGGACGATCACGTCGTCGCGGGCGACGTCGGTTTCGACCTGGAATCGGGTCGCCAGAAAGTCGGCGGCGATCTGTGCTTCGGGAATCCGGTCGAGCTTGGCCCGCGCGTTCATGTCGACCATCTCAGGCTCCCGGATGGCTCCTTCGAGACGCCGGACGGCCGCCCACACCTGCGGGGCGCGCTCGGCCAGGTCGGCGCGATGGAGCAATACTGCGCGATAGTCGGCGAAGTGCCGGCGATCGTCGCGCAACGGGCGGATGCCGTAGAAGCGGATCTCCGCGTCGGTCGAATACAAATCGACGGCGTCGATGCTGCGACCGTCGAGCCCCCGGTAGGCGAGATCGTGATCGAGGCCGCGCACGTCCTGCTGCGGCAGCTCGTAACGCTCCCGCAATCCGGGCCACCCATCGTCTCGGTCCATGAACTCGTTGCTGAAGCCGAAGCGCAGTAGTGGATGATCGCGAAGGTCGGAAATGTCGGTGATCGCCAGATCCTCGGCAACGTCGTCGAGCATGCCGATGACGTAGGTGTTGTTGAACCCCAGCGGCTTGCTCATGCGGACGCCGCGGCGTACCAGCTCCTCGCGCAGTGCCGCATCGTCGACATCCATGCCGGCGAGGATTTCCTCGCAGATGGTGCCCGTGTACTCGGCATAGATGTCGATATCACCGGCCAGCAGCGCGTTCCACACCACTCGGGTTCCGCCGAGCTGGTCGCGGTGGGTGACGGTCGCCCCGGTCGACGCCGCCAGCTGGGTGATGATTTCGCCGAGAACGATCCCCTCGGTGAAGGCCTTGGAGCCCACCGTGACCGCAACAGCGGGGCGGCCGGCGGGCCCGGCGCATCCGGCACACAGCAGCAGGCATACCGCCAGGCAAGAGGCCGAAAATCCGGTTGCGTCACCGAGCGGGCGGTTCACGACAAGCTCTCCAAGACCTCTCGTGGGCCGCGCTGAGCGCTCACGAAACGACTGACGAACTCATCGGCAGGTGCCGAGAGCAGGTCACGAAATCCGCCTTGCTGCACGATGCACCCGGCCCGCAGCAGCACGATCTCATCGGCGAAGTACCCTGCCTCGCCCATCTCGTGCGTCACCAGCACTACCGTTTTGCCGAGCTCACGGAATATCTCCCGGAGCTCAGACTGCAGGTCGGCGCGGATCATCGGATCCAGGGCACCGAGCGGCTCGTCGAGCAACAGCACTTCGGGATTCAGCATCAGCGCCCGCATCAGGCTGACACGCTGGCGCTGCCCGCCCGACAGCTCGACCGGGTAGCGGCCCAGTCGGTCCGGTGGGAAATGCGTCAGCTCGGCCAGCGCCGTGACGCGCGCGGCGCACAGCGGCTCCTCCCAGCCCAGGTAATGGCCGACGAGCGTTACGTTGTCGAGCGCCGTGAGGTGCGGGAAGAGCCCACCGTCCTGGATGACGTAGCCCATGCGGCGGCGCACTTCCAGCAGATTGGCGGCGGTCAGCTCGGCGCCGTCGAACGTTACGTTGCCTTGATCCGGGCGCACCAGCCCGATCATCAGACGCAGGATCGTCGACTTGCCGCAGCCGCTGGGACCGATGAGCACGGTCGTTTTACCCGAAGCGATACTCAGATCCAGCGGGTGCAAGGCAACGTGGTCACCGAAGCTCTTGGAAACGCCGGTCAGCTGGAGCATGACCCCCCAGTCTGCTCATCGGACTCTTGCCGGACCCATTCGAAGGTCGTGTGGCACGAGTTGCAATAGTACTGCGAGGTCATCAAGAGCGACCCGAACGTCGCCATCGGGCTGCTGTCACGGCTGTCGCAGAAAGGGCACGGAACCGCCTCCGGCAGCGCTGCGGTGTGCGGCGAGGCGTTGCTCACAGGCCGCACATCAGCCGCGCATCACGCCCATGGCGCGGGTCTTGGCACCGGTGATCATGGCAAAGCAGCGTTCGTTGAACTGCGGCTCACCGTGCCGCCGGCTGTCGCTGCTCCAGCCGCCCCAGTCGAGCGCAACCCCGGCGTCCAGGTCGATCCCTGTGTCGGCGAACATCGGCGCGATGGTTTCGAGGTAGCGCTCCCGGAGCCCGGCGGCGGAGTCGGCCAGCAGACCGGCTTCGTGCAGCTCGTCGAGGCCGTTACCGGTCTCCGGGCCGAACCAGGCGAGGCACTGCGGCCAGGCGCCGTCGACCACGGCGCGCAGCCTAGCCACGGCGCGCTCCGGCCCTGCCGCGAGCCGGCGAGTCCACGCCGCGGCGTGGACGGCGTGATATTCCTCCTCGGCCAACACCTTGCGAAGCCTCTGGGTCAAAGGCTTGTAGTTGCCCTCCAGCGCCGAACGCAGGTTCACGCTCAACAGGGTATCAATGAGCGTGTTGGCGACGACCAGCTCGTACCAGTCGCTGAACGGTGCATCGAGCGCCGGCAAGCTGTACCAGGCGCCGACGTCGGTGTCGCGCGTATCGTCGCGCGGATCCTCGCGTATGTCACCGAGCACACCGCGCAAGACCCGGGCATGGCCGAGCTCGAACTGCGCCATGGCGCTCGCCGCAATGTCGGCCTCGAGCTCCGGGGCTCCGGTGCACCATTCGGCGTACCGCAAACCGAGCAACTGTTTGTTGTCGGACATGGCGAGCAGCCAGCTCGCCAGCCGCTGCCGCTGCTCGGTGCTCAAGTCTTCCGGGGTAACGACGTCGCTCATCAGTCGCCTTCCTCGGGCTTGACGAGCGGTTCAAGCTCGAGCACCGGGATGATGGAAGCGCGTTCGATCACCACCATCTCGACCCAGTTCTCTTCGTCGTAGGTCGTGCGCGCGTACACCTTGGCGAAGTCCGTGCTCGTTGCGTTGATCGTGCCAATGTGGCCGAGCGGCTCCTCTCGTGTGCTGCGGGCGAAAACCTCGTATAGCTGACCAATTGCCATGGTTCGTTCCTGCTGCGTTTAACAGGGTGCTGAGAAACTCTCGGGGGTGCCGTTACATGAAACCGATCACAACGAAATGCCGAAGCTCTTGAGCTGTTCCCTGCCGAGATCCGTAATCCGCTGCGGCGTCCAGGCAGGCTCCCAGACGATCCGGGTGGTGACCTCGGCGACACCCGGCTCCCTCAACAGGCGCTCGCGGATGTCCTCCTGGATGAAGCCCATCGCCGGGCACGCCGTCGCGGTAAACGAAAGATCGACCTCGACGAGCTCGCCGGTTCTGCGAACGTCGTAGATGAGGCCGAGGTCCACGAGGCTCACCGGCACTTCGGGATCCATTACCTCGGTAAGGGCTGTCCACAGCGCCCGGGTGTCGGCGCCCGTGTCGTTTCGAAGAGCCGTGTCGCTGCGATCGAATTGCAAACGGCGAACCACCTGTCGGGCCTCAGAGATCCTTGAACATCCAGCTGAAATCACCGGCCGAGCGCTGAATCTCTTCAACCATCTCCTCGTTGCGCGGCCCGCGTCCTTTCCAGCGCGTTACCACCTCGTCCCAGCTGATGTGCTCGCCGAAGTCCCAGCGTTTTTCCGTTTCGTCGAAGTAGATCGGCAGGTCGTACTCAAGCTCCCACGCCGTGTCGTCGGCGGTGCGGTGCGCCGGAACATCGATGCCGAGCTCGGCGCAAAAGGGCACGACGTTGTCCATCCAATACTGCCGAAGCTGATCGTTGGTCAGCCCCTTCATCTTGTAGTCGAGCTGGCTGCTGTGGGTCTTGAGATCGTCGGGGAGGCCGAACCACTCGACGGTCATCGGGAACATCCACTCGACAGCGTCCTGGACAAGCTGGCGGCCCTCGTCGCCGCTGTCGATCAAGCGTTTCATCCAACGGCGCCCGTGCAGCAGGTGGAAGTTCTCCTCCTTGCCCACCTTCACGAGGCCGCGCTTCCACGGCCCGTAGGAGGTGTTGTCGTGCACATCACTCAGCAGGCAGAACCCGGCCTGGTCGTACAGCGCGTTGGCGACGCAAAGCTCCACCCAGGAATCGAGTGGTACGTCGAAGGCGTAGGGATAGCGGAATTCGTGCGGCTCGCGCTCGTACATCAACCACTCGCGGCTGACGCCGAGGTCTTCGAGCACGCGGTAGGCGATGTGCGCGTGGCCGAGCTCATCCTGCACGATGGCCATCGCCGAGATCATCGCGTTCACCGACGGCGCCTTGCGGGCAGCGTAGTAGTACGCCGGAGCGCTTATCAGCTCGGTGTCGCCCGAAACCGTGACGATGTGACGAAGCTCTTTCTTGTATTCCTCCGACATCTCGTCGACGGACTCGATGAGGTGCCCCTCCTGCAGGCGGTCACGAAGCTGAGCATCGGCAACGGCGCTCAATCAAACCTCCATCCGGAGTATCAATAGCCGGCGGGATCGTGACGCTGCAGCGCCCGAAGAAAGGGCGCAACTTCGTTGGGCACCTGGTCACCGGCGGAAAAAAGCAGCTCGTCGGCGTCGATGTCTTTTTCGTACACCGCCTCGTTGGCCTCGTCGTCGAGGCGGAGCGATGCGCCCTCGAGCGATAGCCCGGCGAACAGTCCTTTGGACCGCGAATAGGTGTAGATCTCGGTGCGGAACGTGACGTCGGTCGCCGCTTCAGCCGTACGTCCTACCGGCCCCGCCGACACCGAGGCGTCTCCGCCCATCGTGATCTTGTCGGTCAGCAGCGCTCTGGCCGCCCGGTCGTTGGTGAATACGAGAACGAAGTCGGTGGCCTGGGCGCCGATCTGCAGGCCGAACGAGCCGCCGGTAATTGCAACGTAGGCCGGACGGCTCCAACCGCTGCCGACACGACAACTCAGCAACCCGCGCCCGTGGCGGCCGCCGAAGATGAACCCTACCTTCACGACCCGGGGGATCACCGCGACGCAGCGCGAACCCTCGAGCAACGCCTCGGGAATGCTGTTGTCGGCGGTGCCCATGATCTCGTCGAGCACGGTCGCCGCGTCGAGCGCCCGCTCGCCAAGCTTCTCCCGATCCTGGCCACCGGCGAATCCGCTCGTCGGCACAGCCAGGACGAACGCCAGGAGAAGGAGAGCCGATATGTCGAGTCTTGTCTTCATGATCCACACCCCGGGGGGTATTCATGCCGCTGGGACGGGAAGCGAAAGGAGCCGCGCGCGACCCGCCCTGTAATTATGACGCACCGGCGAAAAGGCCGAAACCAAATGCGTGCCGCGAGCGTGCCGCTAGCTACCGATTCTGCGCACGCTGACCCCTTCCAAGCAAAAAAAAACCACGCCGAAAATTCGGTATTGCAGTAGGGTGATTCATTCTGCTACACGGTAACTGTTGATATTAAACGATTTAGCGGTTCGACACCATGAGCAGGCAATGACATTTGAAACACGTGAATAAGCAGGTAACCTGTGCAAGTTTGTGCAACAGTGACTATTTCTGATTACCGTAAAAACCACCGCGGGGGGGCAACCAAACCGATGAGCATCTCGAGAGCATCGAATCCATCGAAGTTCCTGGTAGCCGTATTCGCCACCGCGATTCTCGTACCCACTGCCGCGTATTCGCTACCGCTGGGTCAAGCTGACGCCTATGTGAGCTTCAACGGCACGAAACAGGTGGCAACCATCGATGTCACGCTGCCCACCCTCGTCGTTTCCACGATCAGCGGTTTGATTCAGCCGCCGCGAGGTCTCGCGGTGTCGGCCGACGGGAACACGGTCTACGCCGTCACGGCAGGGGCGCAGGTCTACCCCATCACGGGTGGGGTGATCGGCTCACTTTGCGGCTTCATCAACGGTGATCCCGAGCAGGTGGCTGTGACGCCCGACGGTTCCAAGCTCGTCGTGCCGAGCAACGACGAAGGTGCGATAAACCAAAAAGTGTGGTTCATCCCCACGCTCAGCTGCAGCGCCAGCAAGGTGTTTCGGTCAACCACTTTTTCCGCGGTCATGGGTAGCCCCTTCGGCGTCACCATCGCCGACAACGGCACGGATGTGCTCGCGTATATCACGCATCGAAGTACCCTCACCGAGGTAGGCAACCAGGTGACGGTGTGGAATACGGCGACCAACGCGCTGGTGGGCACGATCACTGTTGGCACCGACCCACAGGGCATCACCGCGAGCCCGACAGGCGACCGCGTGTACGTGGCCAACAGTGGTGGTGGCTCGATCTCGGTCATCGACACTACATTGCCGCCCAACGACGCGGCGGTCATCGACACATTCGTTCCCGTGCCGGCTGGGAGCCCGCAGGAGCTCACGGTCAACGGCAGCGGAACGGTTCTCTACGCGACGCTGAAGGACACGGGCGTCGTAGCCGTGATCGATACGAACACTGGCGCCGTGATCAACAACATCGCGCTGGGCAATTCTGCCGACCTGCTCCACGGCATTTCCTTCTCGGCCGACGGTACAGCGGTTGTCGTCGCGCACCTGGGTACGAACACGATATCGGTGATCGACCCGACCGGGCTCGCGCCTCCAACGGCTGTCGTGATCTCTACGTCGCCTCCAACCGAAACGCCTTTCTACGTCGCTGCCCAACCGCTGGCGCCCGACAACCCGCCATCGTTCGACGCCGGGACGCCGTGCGCCGGCACCGTCACGGCACCTTTCGGCGACTCGATCGGCTTCCTCGTAACCGCGGACGACGATCGGCGGGTGACTCTTTTCGTGGACACGTTGACGTTACCTGCCGGGGCAAGCATGACCCCGTCCCTGCCGCAGACGGCGGATCTCACTGTAAACAGCACGTTTTCCTGGCTACCGTCTGCCGGCTAGGCCGGAACACAACAGGTCGTGAACTTCACGGCCATCGATTCCGGCGGATCGCAGGTGGCGTGCTCGGTCACCGTCGAGGCCCCCGAAGATCCCGGCTCCGGCGGCGGCGACCTGATCGATTTTACAAAGTTCGATCTGCGCCGCGCCAAGGTGAACCTGCGCGGCAGGCACGCGGCGAGCTTCTGGTTCGGCGGCTTCTTCTCCGTGGATCTCGCAGACGACAACAACATCGATCCGGTGGGTGAGGAAACGGTAATCACGGTGAATTCGGAGTCGACGGAAACGCCCATGGAGCTGACGATCCCGTCGGGTGAGTTCCGGAACTATGGACGGGGGCGTCTGTACAAGTTCAAGGGCAAGGTAGGAGACACCTTGCTGCGGGTGTACTTCATTCGCCGTGGCCGGCGCGATAGAGGCCTGGAGTTGCCCCGCTTTGGTGGACGGTTTCCCGCTCACATTTAAGCGATCTGAGCGTACTCCTTTCGTACCCCATGGGCGAGTCGTAGTCCAGGGCTGAGTGTCTGCGACGCGGGTTGTAGAAGCCCTCGATGAACTCGAAGACGGTCATGCGGGCTTCCGCCTGGGACCTGAACCGCCGGCGGTTCAGGAGCTCGCACTCGAGGGTGGCGAAGAAGCTCTCGCACATCGCGTTGTCGTAGCAGTCACCGGCTGATCCGGTCGACGGTCGCACCCCGACCTCCTGGCAGCGCTGACCGAAGGCGATCGACGTGTACTGCGTACCTTGGTCACTGTGATGAATCACCTGTTGGGGCCGTCGTTGCGAGATCGCCATGTTCAGCGCCTTGAGCACGAGCTCGGTGCGCAGATGGGTCGCCATTGACCAACCGACAACGCGACGGCTGAAGACGTCCACGACGACCGACAAGTACAAGAACCCTGCCCACGTTGGGATGTAGGTTATGTCCGCCACCCAAAGCCTGTCGGGGCGGTCGGCTCTGAACTTGCGCTCGACCAGGTCCGGAACTGGGCGGGCTTCCCGATTTCGCCGCGTTGTCCGAACGCGTCGCCTACGGCTGACGCCCTGCAGGCCTGCACGTCGCATCAAGCGCCCCACACGCTTGCCGCCAACACCCACACCGTCGGCTCGCAGATCGGCGTGGATCCGAGGGCGACCGTAGGTGCCTCGGCTCTCCCTGTGGATCGCTTCGATCCGTGCCTGCAGCTTTGCGTCCGCCCGCGATCGAGCCGACGGTTCCCGCCGGCGCCACGCGTAGTACCCGCTGGTGGAGACCTCCAGCACACGGCACATCGTGGCAATCGGATACTTCGCCTGGTGACCGCTCACGAACTCGAAGACTTCGGCGGTACCGAGTCGGTCTCCCGAGCGAACCAGGCCGCGGCTTTTGAAAGGATCTCCCGCTCTTGCTTCAGCTGGCGGTTCTCTTTCCGCAGCCGCCCCAGCTCCTCGCGCTCAGCAGTGCTGAGCCCTTCGGCGCTGCGGCCTTCGTCGCGGTCAGCCTGCTTGATCCACTGGCGAATCGTCCAGTACGACGGCTCGAACTCCTTGGCCAGCTCGGCGACGCTCCGCCCAGCTCGTGCCACTTCTATGATCCGCCGCCGAAACTCCGCCGGGTACGGCCCTCTTGTCCTTGGCATCCTGAACACCTCCCGTGTACGTCGTAAGGTGTCCACGAAATCGGGTCAAGTCCAGCCACTACGTGTTCATCGTCTCCGGCTGGAAGGGAGATCTTGCGGACGCCACAAGCCCGCTCGAGATGTGCCTCCAGATAGGCAACGATGTTGGTTGCGACACCAGTAGGGCCAAGATTCGAAAGTAGCGTCGTCCCGCGACTACTCCAGCACGTCCTCGGCAGCTTCGGGGTCGATGACCGCCAGCACGAACGCGGCTTCCCCCTCGCTCGTCGACGTGAGGGTGTAGGCGTGGTCGATGTTGATGCCCGCCTCGCCGAGGGCATGGGCCACCTCGGCAAGGTTGCCCGGCTCGTCGGGTACATGCAGCCGCAGAACGTCGGCCACCTCGCAGGCAAAACCGTGGGCCTCGAGGAGCTCGCGGGCCTGCTCGACGTCGGTCACGAAAAGGCGCGCCATACCCCCCCAAACACCAAATCCGTCGATGTTGAGGCCGGCGCCGCCGAGAATCGACGAGATCTCGCCGAGGCGTCCCGGTTTGTCCGCGTGTTGCACGCGCAGCTCGCGAGCTGCCGCCATGGCTGCCTCCTGGCTGGTGGGAACCGCTCCGGCGTGCGGGTGTAAGTACTTATCCTAACAGGCCGTGCTGAAAGTGTGATGGGTGCCTCACCGCGGCGTGGCGAGGCCGGCATCGGCCGCTGATCCGTCAGCGCTTGCGCAGCGCGATGTCGAGGTTGCGGCGAGCCTGTTCGTAACGCGGCCGCAATCGCAGCGCCTCACGATATTCCCGGATCGCACCCTCGATGTCACCCCACTCCTCGAGGGCCACACCGAGGTTGTTGTGCGCCTGGGCGTTGTCGGGGTCCGTGATCAGCGCCTCCCGGAAGTGATCGGCCGCCGGCTGGAGATTGCCGGCGGAGAGAAACGTCACACCCAGGTTGTTGTGGGCGTCGGCGTTGGCTGGGTCGAGCTCCAGGGCTCGTGTCCACGCGGTGACGGCTGACTCCAGATCACCGCGCTGGGCGAGCACGACACCGAGGTTCACGTAGGCGCCGACGTAGTCCGGGCGCAGGTCGATTGCAGTGCGGAAGCGAGAGAGCGCCTCGACCGCTTCTCCCCTCGCGGCGAGCGCGAGTCCGAGGTTGTAGTGCGAGTAGGCGTGACCGGGGTCGATCTCCAGAGCGCGTCGGTACCGGGATATCGCCCCGTTGATGTCGCCCTTCTTCCCGAGCGCCACGCCCAGATCGTAGTGAAGGTCCGGATCCTCGGAGTCCGCCTCGAGCCGCTTCTCATAACCGGTGATGGCGTCGTCGAGAGACTTGGTTTGAAAATCTGCGCCCAGTCGGTCGCGGTCGCCTGCGTTCCGCGCGAATACCTGAAGCCAAAGGTCTCCCATCTCGTCTGACGACCGTGGCCCGTAGGTGACGTGGCGCGGCGGCTGGCTCGGGTTGCGGACGTTCCCGGCGGAGTTGTCGTAGACGTAGCGCATCTTCAACCTGCTACGTGCGGGTAGCGCGACCGGTGTCTCGTAGCGGTATGCATCTTGCCAGTTGAAGTCCCAATCGCGTATCCACAGCAGCTCGCGCGTGTCGCCGTCGGGAAGCTCCGCCCACGCCTTCATCTCTTTGCCCAGATAGTGCGCGTGCGGATAGATGCTCACCAGCTCCACGGCGACCGGCAGCTCGTATTCATCTTCAATAGCATAGGCGGGCTCACCCGCGGGGATGTCGATTGTCTGCGATCCGAGGCGCAAGAGAAACGGCGGGAGCTCCGGAGGACGGTCGGAGAAGTAGAAGCCGACCCGCGGCTGGATTCTCTCTTCCTTCCCCGTCGTCAGCATATGAAGCTGCAGAACCAGGTCGGTGCCCCGGTCGAGCCGCCAGCTCATCGCGTCGGTCCCGGCATGCGGCACCTTCCCGGGCGTCCAGCCGAGGAAGTGCCCGTCGGGGCCGCGCGCCCTACTGAGGATCATGTTGCCAACGTAGCCGGGCTCTGGGTCGGCATCGTCGAGCGCCCGGGACGAACGCGTCTTGTCGATCGCCATCACGGCGTGATGCACGATGCGCGAGTTCCCCGGCCGCAGGTCGATGGCGCGAACGTAGCGGCGGGCGTCGAGCGGAAGGGGAATCACGAAATCACGGAACACTTCGGCGTCCCCGGTCGGGAGCGTGTAGGCACGCGACATCTCTACGACCAGATCCGGCGCGCCCAGATCCCACTCCCCGGTGAACGCGGGAGCCTCCGGTAGGTCGACGGGGTCTCCTTCCGGAGCCCCCGCGGCGACCCAGGCCGCAAGCAGCTCGACTTCCCGCCGGCTCAGGCGCCGCTCGCCGCTAAAGCGGCCCCAGTCGGGCTCGGGCTGCCACGGCGGCATGAAGCCGCTCCCCGTCACCTCACCGATTTCCTGGGCCCGTCGCCGTGCGTCGTCGTAGGTGAGCAAGCTGAATGGGCCCACGCCGTCGGGCCGGTGGCAAACGACACAGTTGTCGAAGAGGACCGGCGCGACGTCGCGGCTGAAGTTGACCTCCTGGGGAATTGCCGCCGCGGGTGCGCTCGACCCGGTGTCGACCCCGGAAGAGCGTGCTTCCCCTGGCACGCTCCGCGCGGTATCGCCCGCGGAAGCGCTTTCTTCCCCGGCTGCTGCGCCGCTGTCCGGAACATTGTCACCGCTCGCTCCTCCGGAACCGCCGCAGGCCGCGAGCGCCAACGCGAGCGGCAGCAGGCACGAAGGCCGCCGCGCTCGGCGGAGCAGAGGCCACCGGGACCACGACCGCGGCTTCATCTTAGAACTCGAGCGGGCAAGGGATTGCGCAACATGTTGAGGTCAGCAAGGAAAGATGTGCACACGGATAGTAGTGACAATAGCTCCATCCAACGGCCCCTTCAATGGCCCTACTCCCGGCGTGGGAAGCTCGCCGAGCGGATCGTACGGGTCGGCGCCGGCGGCGGCGTCCCCTTGGCAAACGGGGCCAAAGCGTGCTATCTCAGCGGCACGGAATCTCTCCGGCTCGCGGGGAACGGCTTTCCCGGGGGGCGGGCTCGAACACCCGCCGACGAGCCGCAGCACACAGTGGAGGCACCATGAGCCATACGATCAGCACACGCGTTGCCCGTTCCACGACGATCGTCGCGGTGGCAACCGCCGTCGCCCTTCTCGCCTCGCCGGCGGCGTCGGCGCCACAGAATCCGATGGACGGCCGGCTGACGCTCGACGTCTATACACGCATCGAGGGCGTCGGCAATCCGCAGATCTCTCCCAGCGGCAGCACTGTCCTGTACTCGCGCAGCTTCATCGACATGCAGAATGACGGCCGCCGCTCCGAGATCTGGATGATGAACGCCGACGGGTCCCGCAAGCGTAAGCTCATGGACGGCGGCTCGCCGGTATGGTCGCCCGACGGGACCCGCATCGCCTACGTGACGGACGGCGAGCCGCGCGGCTCGCAGATCTTCATGCGCTGGATGGATGACCTTTCGGCCGAGCCCAGCCAGATCACCAATCTCTCGGAGTCGCCGGGTGGCATCCAGTGGTCGCCCGATGGTACGCAAATCGCCTTCACGATGTTGGTGCCGCCGACCCAAGAGGAATGGCAAATCGAAATCCCCGTGGCGCTACCTCAAGGAGCCGAGTGGACCGATAGCCCACGCATTATCGACCGAGCCGTGTACCGTCGCGACCGGCAGGGATTTCTCGACGACGGACGCCGCCACATCTTCGTGGTTTCCGCCGACGGCGGAACGCACCGCCAGGTTTCTCAAGGGAACTACAACTTCGGCAACCCGCGCTGGAGCGCCGCCGGCCCGACGCTCTATTTCTCGGGGCTCATGGAAGAAGACGCCGAATACCACTGGCGCGAATCCGAGATCTATGGGCTCGACGTGTCCAGCGGAGCGGTGACCCGCCTCACCAACCACCCCGGCCCCGATTCCGGGCCGGTACCCTCGCCCGACGGCTCGATGATCGCCTTCACCGGCAACGACTACACCGAGCAGACGTATATCGAACGCCAGCTGTACGTGATGAACGCCGATGGATCGGGGCGCCGCAGCCTGACGCCGGCACTTGATCACTCGCCGGGTATCTTCCGCTGGGCCGAAGACGGGTCCGGCGTGTACTTCACCGTCAGCGAGCTCGGCACCCGCAACCTGTATTTCGCACCGCGCGACGGCGAGCCGCGTAAGGTCACCGACGGCAACCACCAGTTGAGCGCCTCGAGCATGAGCGACAACGGCCTGGTCGTCGGCACGCTCACCAGCTACCACCGCCCGTCGGAGGTCGTCGCATTCAACGTCGGCGACCCGGGCAACGTCACCGTTCTCACCGATCACAACGGCCCGCTGTTCGCCGACCTGCGGCTCGGTGAGGTCGAGGAGATCTGGTACAAGTCGGTCGACGACCTCGACATCCAAGGCTGGATCGTCAAGCCGCCCGACTTCGATCCGTCGCGCAAGTATCCGCTCATGCTGTCGATCCACGGCGGCCCACACGGCATGTACGGCGTTGGCTTCAACTTCGCCTGGCAGAGCCACGCGGCCAACGACTATGTGGTCCTGTACACCAACCCGCGCGGTTCCTCCGGATACGGCACCGATTTCGGCAACGCAATCAATCGCGCCTACCCCGGCAAGGACTTCGACGACCTGATGAACGGCGTCGACCACGTTGTCAACGAGGGCTACGTCGACGAGCGCAACATGTACGTCTATGGATGCTCGGGGGGTGGCGTTCTGACCGCCTGGGTGGTGGGCCACACCGATCGCTTCGCGGCCGCCTCGTCGAACTGCCCGGTCATCAACTGGCTGTCGTTCGTCGGTACCACCGACGGCATCGGCTGGTACCGAAACTTCGACAGCATGCCCTGGGAAGACGCCGCCGAGCACCTGCAGCGCTCACCGTTGATGTATGTCGGCAACGTCACCACGCCGACGATGTTGATGACCGGGGTGAACGACCTGCGCACGCCGATCTCACAAACCGAGGAGTTCTACGCCGCGCTTAAGGTGCTGCGCGTGCCGACGGCGATGATTCGCTTCAACGACGAGTTCCACGGCACCACGTCGAACCCGAGCAACTACCTGCGCACCCAGCTTTACCTGCGTCACTGGTTCGAGCGCCACATGACCGACGACGCGGCGCCGAAACAGCTCAGACGGGTGATGAGCGAGGACGCCGGGCAGCGGCAGCAACAGTAGGCGCGGCGCGCAAGTCGTCGAGGATCTCGTCGGCGGTCTGGTAGCGGGCCCTCCGCGACTTGATGAGCGCCTTGGTGATGACGTGCAGCAAACCGTCTGGCAGCGCCGGGTTGAGACACAACGGCGACGGCGGGCTTACGTGCAAGATGTGGTCGAGGACCATCTCCGACGTCGCCGCGTCGAATGGCTGCACGCCGGTGGCCGCTTCGTACAGCAGAACGCCGAGGGCGAACAGATCCGAGCGGCCGTCGAGCTCTTCGCCACGCGCCTGCTCGGGAGACATGTAGCCGATCGTGCCGACGAGGCGGCCGTTGTTTGTATCGGCGCTCCGGAGTCGGTGGTCTGATCGGGGCTCGCGCGTTTGATCAGCTCAGCGGGCTTCGCCACCCCGAAGTCGAGGAGCTTGGTGCATCCGTCGTCGGTCACGAACACGTTGGCCGGCTTCAGGTCACGATGCACGACGCCGCACCGGTGCGCCTTGCCGAGCGCATCCGCCAGATGGACGGCTAGCTGCAGAAGGCGAGGAGTCGACAGGTAGCCGTCGAGCAGATACTCGCTGAGCGGCCGCCCACACAAGAACTCCATCACAATGAATGGGCGCCGTTCGTGGGTGTCGAAGTCGTGGACAGTGCAGATGTTGGGATGGCTCAGGGCCGCGCCGATCAATCCCTCACGCCAGAATCGTGATCGCAGCCGGCGGCTGTCGACGAGCCGCTCGTGGAGGAACTTGAGGGCGACGACCCTCCCCAGACGGGTATCAACGGCGCGATACACCGCCCCGACGCCACCCTCGCCGAGCTTGCCGACGATCCGATAACGGCCGATCTTCATTCCGCTGGTCACTTCCAGCCTCTACGCTCCCGTTGGACGAGATCCCCACCCGTCTGGCAACGCGGGAAGCACCGGCGAAGCGGCTCAAGAGGCAGGAACCCGATGCCGAGGGACGCCCGTGCAACGCCGACCGCTAGCTACCGCTCGTGACCTCACGGTGTAGCCAGGCCTTGGCGGTGGCCCACTCGCGTTTCACGGTGGCCGGAGAAATACCGAGCGCCTCGCCCGTCTCCTCGATCGTGGCGCCGGAGAAGCAGCGCAACTCGACAATTTCGGCCTGGCGCGGGTCGAGCTCGGCGAGCTTTTCGAGCGCCTCGTGTAGGGCGAGGAGCTCGATCTCCTCGGGGGAGCTCGCGCGGCCAGGCCCTCGTCGAGCGTGACGCGGGGAAGGCCTCCACCACGCTTGGCGGCCTTCTCCTTGCGCGCGTAGTCAACGAGGATGCGGCGCATCATCCGGGCGCAAATGCCGAAGAAATGGGCGCGGCTGGCCCACTGGACACGATCCTGATCGACGAGGCGAATATACGCCTCATTGATCAGCGCATCCGTTTGCAGGATATGGCCGCCACGCTCCCGCCGGAGATACGAACGCGCCAGGCGCTGCAGCTCCGGCTGCACCAGCGGGATCAGCTCGTCGAGCGCCCCCTGGTCGCCTTTGCTCCAGTCAACCAGGAGCGTCGTGAGATCTCTTTCACCGATCAACGACCTACCGACCAAAACGTATGCCGAGCAGCACATAGAATGAGCTCGCGAAGTGATCGGTCTCATCAACAACTGTGGTGGCCCCGAACTGGGAGTCCAACAGGCCTCCAGGGAACCAACTCAGGCTGTATCCTCCCTCTACGAACAAGCGCGCGCGGTTTCGAGGCCGCGTCGCGCGAAATGACCCATCTCTCCGCGTCAAGCGGATTCGGGTACACGCCGCCCAACGACAAGATGAGCGCCCCCGCGGAAAACTTCTCAGGGATCGTCCCGCCGTTGAAGGTATGCCATCCGAAGCCGCCACTGAGCGCGACCGCCGGCGCCTCTCCATTGTTTAGCCACAAAGCTCTGACTTGCGGCTCGACGATCCATATTCTGGTGTCGCTGATCCCCTCCTCCACGTTGTCTCCATCCGTCCCGCGGGTCACGGCGAGCGCCACTTGAAACTCCCAGTCGCGATCCGTCTGCGAGTCGAGAATCTTCGCTGCTGCGCCGCCGCCTGTAGCGAGCGTGGCGCACGTTATTCCGATTCTGGTCCCACTGTTGTCGTCGCCGCCTTGCTCTTGCTCATCGTCTTCTCCACTTGCTGCTCCTTGCTCTTCTCTGCCGATACAAAGTCCGAGCATGTAGAAATAGGCGGCTTGTATTCAGGCCCGCTGAACTTGCGAATCCATCGGAGCTGGGCATCCGCATCGGTTGGTAATGTCAGCAAGAAAACGACCGCGAGCAACGCGGGTAAGCCTTGTCGCATCAGGCGCACAACGCCACCTCCTGAACTGCTCTGAGCACTTCCGCCGGGTCCCTCCTCGGTATGCCGCACGTGCGGCGTGTATCGAAATCCCGAGGCAAACGGCTCGCTCCGTATTACGAAAAATCCAAGGCTGATCCTACTCGTTTGGAGGTACTTCTCCGTCAACTACGAAAATTTCCGCCTGCCCCAGCGGCTCGGCGAACCTCTCCTCGACCCTGGTTCGATATCGGAGCCCGGGGAAATAGAGCCAGCGATATCCTTCGGTCTGGGCAATGATGAAGGCTCGGCGGCCGTCGAGATCGACAGTTTGCCCATCGACCTCGCGCCACCGTTGATCCGCGTTCTCGGGTCGGCTCCAGAATTCTCCGCTCTCTCTGTCGGCGGCAAACACAGCGTAGTCGTGCTCGCTGACCAGAAGCTTCCACGGCATCACCAGTAACACCGCCGCCAGGGCGATGGTTGCGATCACGCCGGCATGAATGAACCCGACGAACGGGCGGCGCTCGCCCTGTCGCCGTGCCGCGGCGATCATGAAGGCCGCGGCGATCGACAACACCACGATCACCAGGCCGAAGCTCCATTCATAGAAAAAGTGGGCCGACAGGTCGCCCAGAGGAGAAAGGTCTGCCTCGTAGATCGTCTCTTCATACGAAAGAGCGCCAATTGCTTCCCACAAAACACGATTGAATTCGAGGACCGCAAGATTCAGCAACACGCCAAAGAGGAGGACGCTCGCAGCAACGACCGCCGGGTCAGCCGACAGAAAGGACTGCCGCATCTTCGGGGCGACGTCGTGTAAGCGCCGCAGCACACCATCGTTGGACGCTGTTCTGCCGATCAAGCGATGGGCCAGTCTGGCAACACCGAAGATCGCTGCAATGACGATGGCATTGAACGGAATCCAGAACACCACGGCGGGAACACTTGCCCGGATTCCCAGCGTCAGAAGGTCGAGCAGTCCGTCGGTTGCAAATCCTCCCGGCACCCTCATGGACTGGCGCTCGACCAACAAAGTCATCAGGCCGAGGAACGTGAAGGAGGCGAGCGCAACTGCAGCGGCCCCTCCCCACGTCCGAAGGCGAGAACCGACCTCCGCCCTTTTCTTCTCCCATTCCGGCGCAATCGGTGGCAGCGTGACGTATGCGCCGGGATCCGCGGTCGAGTCGATGGAGGTTTCCAGCGCCTGCTGGAATTGACTGGCGCTGGCGAAGCGCTTGTCGGGATCACCGTTGAGCGCGTTCTCCAGGGCCCTGACGAAACGCGGTGCTCCCGGTTGCAGGTCGGCGCGTAGATCACGAACCGAGCGGATCTCGCCGCTCTCGTGTTTCTCGATGAGCTCCGGCCACGACTCCACGTCCACCGGAAACTCGCCGGTCACCAGGCGAAACAGCAGCACACCCAGGCTGTAGATATCGGAGCGCGGGGTGGCAACCCCGCCGCGCAGCACCTCGGGTGCCATGTAGAGCGGCGTGCCGACCGTTGCCGCACCACTCAACGCCGCCTCGCCGGCGAGATCGCGGCCGGACCCGAAGTCCATCAAGATAATGCGGCCGCCCTCCTCGCGAATCACGTTCTGCGCCTTGATGTCGCGGTGCACCACGCCTTGACCGTGCACCGCGGCCAGCGCCGAGCACAGGTCGATGCCGACAATGCAGGCTTCGCGCGGTCCGAACCTCCCCTGCTCCTCCAAGACCTGCTCGAGGTTCTTGCCGTCGATGTATTCCATCCAGAGACCGACGGTTTCGTCGTGCACGCCAACGCCGTGCACGGTTAGCACGTTGGGGTGGCAAACTCGCGCCAACAGCTGACCCTCGCGCAGAATGCGGCTCGCGACCTCCGAAGAGACGGTGGTGTTGGCGTCGTCGCGCGAGCGGAAAAGCTTCAACGCCACGGTCATGTCGAGCGATGGGTCACGGCACTCGTAGACCTCGCCGAACATGCCCTCGTCGACCTTGCGCAGGACTTGCAGGTGGCCCCACCCGAAGAGCGTCGGCGGCGGTTCTGTTACGTCGCGGGCGCCGACCGTGCCGGAGCCTGCCGACTCGGGCGTGGGCGCCGCATCCGAAGAAACCGACGTCGCCAGTGACGGCGCGACACCGCGGCGAACGTAAGCGTCGATAGCGGCACTCAGCTCTGCGGCCGGGGTGTAGCGTTCGGATGGTTGCTTGGCTAGCGCTTTGAGCACGATGGCGTCGAGGCCGGCCTCCAATTGCGCCACCAACGAGTCGAGATCAACTCCCCGCGCCGTGCTCACCGACTCCGGCGTCAACGCAATCGACTCGCCGTTCGGGCCCACGGTGTGGGTGAACTTTCGCAACGAGCGGCTGGGGGCGACCGGCTGGAGCTCACAAACAATCTCCCCTCGGTCGAAGCCGACGTCTCGGTGTCTTCGTCGTAGGGCGAGTGGCCGCACACCAGGGCATAGAGAATGACGCCGAGCGAGTAAACGTCGCTGGCCGGCGTTACGGTTTCGCCGCGGATTTGCTCCGGGCTGGCGAAGGCCGACGTCATGAGCCGCTGGAACTCCGCGGTGACCTCGATGGAACGGCCGAGCAATTCGGGGGCCAGCAATTTGGCGATTCCGAAATCGAGCAACTTGGGCGTGCCGTCATGGGTGATCAGCACGTTCGACGGCTTCAGGTCGCGGTGCACAACCTGGTTGTCGTGGGCCAGCTGAACCGCGGCGCAGACGTGCCGGAAAAGCTCCAGGCGCTGATTGATCGTGAAGCGCCGGTTGTCGCAGTACTCGTCAATCGGCTCACCCTCGACGTACTCCATGACCAGGTACGGCAAGCCGTCGTCGGTGGTGCCGGCGTCGATCAGACGGGCGATGTTGGGATGCTCCCCCAGGTTGGCGAGGATCTGGCGCTCGGCGCGGAAGCGACGCAACACACCCTCGCTGGCGACACGCTGGCGCACCACTTTGATCGCGACCTGCTTGGTGAACTCGTCGTCGGCACGCTCCGCGAGGTACACGGCGCCCATGCCGCCCGTGCCGATTCTCTCGGCGATCTTCCACGAGCCGAGTTGCGCGCCCACGAGGTCGACGGTTTCCGTCAGATCGAGCCAGTCGGCTGTGGCCCGGGCTACGGCGCGCTCGAGGAAGTCACCGGCGTCGGCATGCGCCACGAGCGACTCGAGCTCGCGGCGCAAGAACGGATCTCCGCCGCACGCATCGTCGAGGTAGCTCTGCTGCTCGGCGGGCGGCAGCTCGATCGCGTGCTCCAACATGCGTTTGAGCTGCTGCCAGCGAGACACACTTGTCGGGAGGCGTGTCATCTGACACCCATGGCAACGCTATCCTGTTCGAGGCGAATGACGCTGCCTCCCCGGCCCCCAAACTAGATCACTACTGCCCCATCCAAATGTCTTCCTCGACGAGGACAGTAGTCATGATCGCCGTTTCGCCTACCGTAAGGGTTACCACGTAGGTACCGGCGACTACCAGGGGTCCGCGTCGCTCACCGCCACGGCCGCCACCGCCGCGGCCACCCCCCTCGGGTTCGGCCGGGGTGTTCTCGCGCAGGTCCCACTGCACGCGATTGATGCCGGCGGCACCCGGTCCGGTGAGCTCCCGCACCACGTTGCCCTCGATGTCGGTGATCGCAATCGCCACCTCGTCGGACGCATCCGCACGCAGGTAGTAGCTGATCCCCGTCCCTTCCGCCGGGTTCTGGCCGCGGAAATGTCGCGTACCCGCCACCCGGCTGGTGTTGGCGACGTCGTTCTTCCACAGCACGCCCGGCCGCACGTCGAACAGGTGGACCTCCGAGGCCCGAACCTCGTCGGTGAGCTGCTGTAGGGGCGTGATGTCGTCGGCGATCATGATGCTGCGCCCGTGGGTGCCGACGATCAAATCGCCGTCACGCGGGTGGATGATCATGTCGTCGATGCGCACCGTCGGCATGCCGCTCATGAAGCGTGACCACTCGCCGCCGCCGTCCAGCGACACGTAGAGGGCGTACTCGGTGCCGATGAACAGGAGATTCGGATTCACCGGGTCCTCCCGCACGACGCGCACGTTGCCGCTCGGAAGGCCCTCGGAGAGTTGCTGCCAGCTCTCGCCGACGTCGGGGGTAACGAACACGTAGGGCTGGTGATCGTCGCTCATGTGGCCGTCGAAGCTCAGGTACATGGTTCCGGCGTCGTGGTGCGACGGCTCGACGCGGGTGACCTTGTGACCGGCGGTGAGCCCCGGGATGCGGTCCGACACGTTGGTGAATGTGCTGCCTCCGTCGCGGCTCACCTGCACCTGGCCGTCGTCGGTACCGACCCAGATGAGTCCCGGTTGTACCGGCGATTCGCCGATCACCGTGATGTTTCCGTAGTTGCTCTGGCCGTCGTTCTTCGAGGCCATCGGGTCGGCGCCGCTGACGCCCATTATATCGAGCTCGTCGCGATCGATTTGCCGCGTCAAATCGGCGCTGGCCACCCAGGTGTCGCCACGGTCAACTGACCTGAAGAACACATTGGCGCCCGTGTAGACGGTGTCGCGGTTGTGCGGCGAAATTTCAATTGGCGTGTTCCAGTTGAACCGATACTGAGTACCCTCTTCCGCCTGCGGTCGAACGTTGCTACCGGTGTCGCCGGCGGCACGCGGCCGGATGCTCAACTGCTCGCCGGTGCTCAGGTTGACCCGTCGGATGCCGCCGCCCTGCGACTCGCTGTAAACGATGTTGTGGTCGGTAGGATCAACGCGGACGTAGAAACCGTCGCTGCCTTGGACGCGGAACCAGTCCTCGTTGATCGGCCCGGTGCTGTTGCGTGTCGCGCTCGGCGCGCCCCAGCTGCCGTTGTCCTGCAAGCCGCCGTACACGTAGTACGGACGCCGCATGTCGACGCCGATGGCGTAGAACTGCCCCAGGGCCATCGTGTTGATGAAGTCCCACGTGGCGCCACCGTCGTAGCTGATGTTGAAGCCGCCGTCGTTGCCGAGCAGCACGTGGTCGCCATTGCGCGGGTTGATCCACATGGCGTGATGGTCGCCGTGGCCCATGCCCGTAACGGTGTCGAACGTGCGGCCGCCGTCGACCGACTTGTACAGCGATGAGCCCATCGTCCAGATAACCTGGTCGTTCGTCGGGTCGACGCGGATCTGGCTGTAGTACATTGGGCGGTTGTTGGTGTTGCCCATGACCTGCCAGCTCTCACCCTTGTCGTCGGAGCGCCACACGCCGTTGCGCGCCGCGTCCGGCGGCGGCGGCGGTTCGTTCGGATTCGGAGCACCTCGCTGCCCGCCGCCCGCCCCTTGCCCGCCGCGTCCGCCACCGCGCGGCCGCCGCACGCCGACTTCGATCTGGGCGTACACCACGTTCGGGTCGGAGCCGTACACGCTCAATCCGATCCGGCCGAGCACCGGGTCCTCGGGCAGGCCGTTGCCACTCAGCTTGGTCCAGTCGTCGCCGCCGTCGGTGGACTTCCAGATACCGCTGCCGGTTCCGCCGCCGTTGAACCCCCAGGGCGTGCGGCGTCGCTGGTACGACGCCGCGTACAGGATGTCGGAATCGGCGGGGTCGATGACGATGTCGGTGAAGCCCGTATTCGCATCGATGTAGGCGACCTTGCGCCAGGTTCCACCGCCGTCGGTGGTCTTGAACACGCCGCGCTCTTCGTTGGGGCCGAACAGATGCCCCAGCGCCGCCACGAACACCGTGTCGTCGTTGTCGGGGTCGATCACGATGCGCGCGATCGTCTGCGTGTCTTCGAGCCCCATGTGGGTGAACGACGCGCCGCCGTCAGTGGACTTGTAGATGCCGTTGCCGAACGACGAGCTCTGGCGATTGTTGGGCTCGCCGGTGCCGATCCACACGATGTCGTGGTTGTTCTGGCTGACCGCGATATCACCGACCGACCCGACGTCGTATTCGTCGAAGATCGGGGTCCAGGTGGTGCCGTTGTTCGTCGACTTCCACGCCCCTCCGGTAGCCAAGCCGATGTAGAAGGTGAACGGGTCGTTGTCGAGCCCCTCGATATCGTCGATGCGGCCGCCCATCGTCGCCGGGCCGATCGATCGGAACACGAACTCGTCGAGCAGCGGGTCGGTCGACTGATTGACGGGCGTCTCGTCCTGCTGCGCGAAGCCGCTCGGCGTCAACACGAGCGCCGCGGCCAACAAGAACATCAGGCCGAACGTGGTTTCTCTCGAGACCTTCATCGTGGACCCTCCGTCACTCGGTCAGGGCCGCGCCGCACCAGGCACTGCGGACCCGAGAGTTGGCTGGGGTTGGCCGCATATCATATGGCAACTTCAAGCGAATCGTCCGGGACAGGCAGGGTGCGGAAACCCCGCTAGCGGTGTTTTCGCCAGAGCTCGGCAACCCACTGGGCGGCGCGCCGTGAGCTCAGCTCGTCGCGGTGGTCGAGCATCTCTTGGGGTTCAGTGCCACCCGGGTATGCCTTGAGCTCGGCCTTGCTCGGTTCCCAAGGCGTATCGGCCAGCCGCAGACCCAGGCCGAACACGCACGCCGCGGTCAAATCGGCGGCGGAAAAGGTATTGCCGACCAGGTAGTCACCGGACGATTCATCGAGTAGCTGTTCGACGCGGTCGCACGCCTCGAAAACCTCGCGACGGTATGACTCCGCCGCCTCGCGGTTGAGCTCGCGGTCCTCGCGGAACTGCGCCACGATTCCGGGCAACATCGGGCGGATCAGGGCGGCGCCCATCTTCTGCGTCTTCGACAGACCGTTCATGAAGTACCCGAGGAACGCCTGCTGGTCCAGTCCAATCCCTTGTAAGCGAGCGCCCAGCGGGCCTTCTCGGCAAAGGGTGAGGCATTGATGTGATACAAGGTCAGCATTGTGAAAATCCGCATAAAGGTGAACGTCGGCGCCCAAAGCGAGGGCGTCAGACAGCTCGACGACGGATCGTACCAGGTACGAACTCGGGCCCCCGCCACCAAGGGCAAAGCCAACCGGCGTGTCATCGAGCTGCTCGCCGATCACCTCGGCATCGATCGCGCCGCCGTGGAGATCACCGCGGGTCACACGAGCCCGGTGAAATACGTCCAGGTGTCCATGCGATAACGATCAGCAGGCCGCAGTGAAAACCGTAGCGGTCAATACCGCCCGCCTACGCGGGCGCGATCGCCAACACGCGCAACGGGCTGCCGCTACCCTCGACGATCTTCAGCGGCGCGGCGATCACCACCGCGCCGGTGGCCGGCAACTGATCGAGGTTGCACAAGCTCGCCAGCCCGAACTTGCCGGCCCCGTGCATGATCGTGTGGTTCGGAAAGGGCGGCTCGAACGTCCCCGCCTGCCCCGCGTCGGTGCCGACCGTCTCGACGCCGACGCCCAAGACGTCGCGCTCGGTAGCCAGCATTCGCGAAGCGCTGGCGTGAAAGCCGGGGTTATGCGGGCCATCGTCGGCGACGTTGAGGAACGCCGCGGCGCCCTGCCGCTTGCTCCAATCGGTCCGCAGCAACACCCAGGAGCCCGCCGGGATACGGCCGTGCTCGGCCTCCCAGGCCTCGATGCGTTCCGACGTGAGCACGAAGTCGGGATCTTCGGCAACCTCGGACGACACGTCAATCACACAGGCGGGGCCGACGAAGCGCTCCACGGGAATCGTCGCGCAGGTGTTGTCGGGCAGATCCTTGCCGGTAATCCAGTGAACGGGTGCGTCGAAGTGGGTACCCGTGTGCTCTCCCAGAGAGATCTTGTTCCAGTACCACGCGGGGCCGTTGTCGTCGTAGCGGGAGATTTCTTCGATGGTCACGCCGGGCGACGACAGAAAGATCTCCGGCAAGCCGATGACCGGCGTGTCGGGACCGAGCGGCTGGGTGAGATCGACGACCTTCAGAGCGCCGCTGTTGAGCTCAGCGACAAGCTGTTGCAGTGCTTCGGACATGCGATCTACCTCCCCTGCAGGTAGCGGGCGAATTGAAAGCGGTTTTCCAACAACCCCAGATCGGTAACGAACGCGCCGGGGCCTTGGTCATCGACCTTGGCAACGATCACCGACAGCTCGTTGGCAGACAGAGCCTCGTCGAAGGCGCGGCCGAGCTCATCGAGCGTCGTGACCTGGTAGGCGCGCGGCACGCCGCAGGCGGCGGCGGCGGCAGCGAGGTCGCTGCCCGTCGACGTGGCGGTGGGAAAACCGCCCACCGACAAGAGACTCTCGTTGTCGAAAACCACATGAACGAGGTTCGCGGGGCTGTAGCGCGCCAGCGTGGTGAGGCCACCGAGATTCATCAGCACCGATCCGTCGCCGTCGAACACGACGACCTCGAGCTCCGGACGTGCCAGGGCGATGCCCAAGCCCATCGACGACGCCAGACCCATCGCGTGTTGCAAGTAAAAGAAATTCGGCCAGTGTCCGATGGCCTGCAGCTCGGCCGCCACGGCGCCCATGATCGTCACGACAACGCAATCTTCGAGCTTGGGGTGCAGGGCTGCGAGGGCTTCGGCGCGCAGCATCTTGTTCCGACCCATCGTCCCTACTTCTCCCACATGAGATCGCGACCCAGCAGCAGCGCCACCGGGCGCAACGACGAGTGCGCCAAGGTCAACGCTTCGTGCACCTTGTGTTCCACGTCGCCGGGGTCGTCGAGCCTGTCGTACGAGATGCGCAATGCTTCGAGCACCGGCACGGTCATGGCCCCGCCCTCTGTCTGCCACGGGTCAGGCTCGCCGAACGATCCACGGTCGCTGATCAGCATGAGCAGCGGAATGCGGTAGAGCTGCGCCCCGGAAACGATGCCGTTGACGCTCGCCAGGAATCCGTGGTTCTGCATCAACATGGCCGACTTCACGCCGGCCAAGTGAGCGCCCATCGATATGCCCACGCCCTCCTCCTCCTTGGCGAGGCGCACGAGGGTTGCATCGGGGTCTTCCTCGGCCATCCGGATCAGATGGACGAGCCACGTCTCCGGCAGCGCCGACATGATGCGAACGCCGGCGCTCTTGAGCGCGTCGTAGATGATTCGCGAGTTATCTACGGAAACAGCCATGGGTCGTTCGAGGCGTCTCAGCGGTCGACAGGCCCTGGATCATCAAACAACCGGCGGCTCATGACAACTCGGCAACGACCTCGCCGCGCACTAGAGCGACAAGTCGAAACTGGGATAGCGCTCGCTACGCAATCGATTCGGTGTTTTGGATCGACCTTCGGGAGGTTGGATCCAAGGGGCCCTCAGAGCGCCCGGCGGTCGATCGGCCTCGGTGCTACTATCCGGCGAAACCCGTGCGGTCGCTGGCTCACACGCGTGCCTACAACGGCGCGCCCTTCGAGCCGGGGGGGTGGCATGCGCCTTGCTCCTAGATTCCAGATGAGTAGGTTTCCCGTAGCAGCCCTGCGCTGCTGATTGTCATGGCAAACTGCGAAGTCCATGTCGGTATCGGCATGACCCGCACCGTAATGGTCCAGTAGCACGGCATGCACGGACGCGGGCCTGACTATGATCCTCGTGTGAGTCGCCGGACAGGCGACAATTGCCGTGGTCGTCGTTGCGGCCTTCAGCCTCGTATTCTCGGCGACCGCGACCGCGCAAGATGCGTCACGTGGTCGCGAGATCTATGACCGCCTCGAGTGCGCGAGCTGTCACTTGGAGGACGCGAGCGGCGACTTCGGGCCTCGGTTGGCCGTTACCGCCCTGCCGATCGATGCGGTGCGCGAGCAGCTGCGCGATTCCCGCCGCGATGATGCCGACGTTCGGCCCCGACCGCCTGTCCGACGACGAGATCGCCGACATCTACGCGTTCCTGCAGAGCCTGTCGGACGAGCCGGTCTTTCCCAGCTGGTTCAGCACCGACCTCATCAACCTGCCGACACCCGCGCTGCCTTCGGAGCGCACGCTGGAGGTTCACTTCAGCCATTGGTTCTCGGACTCGATCAGCGACGCCGGACGGCAGGGCTTGTGGGGGCTCGACAGCTTCGCCTTTCCAGCCTTCTGGTTCGCCTACGGCATACGCGACTGGATCCAGGTACACGGCGGGCGCAGCTCGAACCTGGGCACCTGGGAGTACGGCGCCAAGGTCGAGCTCCTTTCCGAGGATCGCCTCAGCGCCCCCGTCGGCATCAGCGCGCTGGTGAGCGGCGCGTACATCGATCGCGACGGGATCGTCGACAAGAATCGCTTTACCTTCGAGCTGCCGGTGGGGTGGCGGGCGCACGAACGGCTGAGCGTGTTGGCGGTGCCCTTCATCGCTACCAACACCGACGTATTGGGCGACCCCGACAGCGACGGCTATTCCGCTGCTTTCGGGCTCGGGGGTACGTTCCGCATAACTCCCGGGCAGAGCATCGATGTCGAGTGGGTGACCAACATCGGCGGCTTCGCGCGGCCCGACAACGTCGATCAGTGGCAGGTCTTCTGGGGAATCAAGGTCGGGGGGCACGCGTTCCAGATCGGCGTCACCAACACCGTGTCGTACACGCCCGACCAGATGGCGCCGGGTGCCCAGAAAACCAGCGAGAAGAGCGACGTACGGCTCGGGTTCAACCTCGTGCGCGAGTTCAAGATCGACGGTGGGTAGTTAATCCTCGGGGCCTTCCGATTCCGGGATCGCCGGTTGGTCGGAGAACTGGAAGAACTCGCCGCCGAACGCCCACGCGACGCCGGGAGTCTTCGCGCCCGGACCGCCGAAGGCCCGGATCGCACCGGCGCCGAGGGCCCGCACGACAATCGGGACGCCGACTTTTTTCCACGCCTCATCGAGGACACGATCGGCCTCCCGCCGATCCTCTTTCGAGCCGCCATAGTAGTAGGCCTCGTCGTGCGCTTCGCAGGCGACCGTTGCATCGGGATGTTTTCGAAAAAGCCAGGTGTTGATGCGACGTCGCAAAGTGTTTGAGCCGAGCGCCAATGCGGAGCAACCGTCGGAGGTGGCAGGGTCCCACTTCGGCAGTGTTCGACGCTCACTCATCTTCGCCTCCCTTCAAGGGTCCTGAAAGGCTTCGGGGTCGGGCGGCGGCAGGGGCTGCTCGTAGGCGAAGACGCCCGTCGGATCGAGCCCTGCGCGAACTGCCTCGAAGCGCGGATCTTTGTCTTGCGGCGTGTAGTACATCTTGCCCCAATGAGGCTTGCCGCCCAGCTTGATGAATCTCTGTTCGAGGTCGGGAAGGAACGTGTGGGCACCTTGGTGGTTGGTGTGAAAGCTGACGCTGAACGAAACCGTGGGCTCGAAGTTGAGGCGGCTGAGGATGCTCTGCTCGCTCTTCTTCGTGAACCGGAACTGGATGGGCGCGGCGACATAAACGTTCTTTTGTCGGGCAAGCGCGATGCTTGCCTCCAGCTCGTCGAAGGCCTCCCAGAGATGCTCGTACGCGAACTGGTATTCCATCGTGTACGTCTTGACGACCTCACGCCAGATGTTCGAGCTGCCGACGAGGATCTTGTGCCAGGGACCTTGGCGCTCGATCCCGCCGAGCCGTTTGATATTTCCGTCAAACAGGTCCGGCAAGCTCTCCGGACGCCTGGCTCCTCGGCGATTCACGAACCATGAAGCGAACTTGATTCTGGTCCTTTCAAAAAAGCCCAGCGGGTTTCGCACCTGGGTCGAATCGACCACATTGCGGACGATGCGCTCCGCCATTTCGGTGTAGGGATAGTACCAATATTCAACGTGGCGGTTGTCACGCAGCAGCGCGTCGATTTCGGTTCTCTCGTCGCGAAATCGCACGATCGTTCGGAGGTGATGCAAGTAGTAGTTCTTCACGACCGCGAGCTTCACCTTGTACACGACGCCGAGTTGCCCCACCGCCACCCGCCCGGCCTCGAGCTCCTCGCCGTGGAGAACGCGGTCTTCTCCGTCGGCGGTCACGATCGTCATTTCCTCGACGAACTCGGAGAACGAACCCAAGCCGGCCCCGGCCCCGGAGCCGTGCGTTTCCGTTGCAATCGCGCCGGCGAGCCCTTGAGGGTTGGCGTCGCCCATGTTGGGCAACGCAAGATCTTCGTCGAATAGCAACTCGGTCAAGCGCTTGATCTTGATGCCTCCCTCGACCTCGACCAGCCCGGGCTCGTCGCCCCGACGGCCTGTCGAGCACTTTGAATCCCTGGAGCTCGTCCGTGAGGATCACGGCGCCCTTTTGTCCGGGAGGTAGGCCCAGGTTCGACCATGCGTGCCCGCTGCCAACGGCGCGAAGCTTCCACCCTTCCTGAACCGCCTCGTTCACGTTGGCCTTGAGCTCGTCGAGGTTCTTCGGCTTGAACACCTTTGCCAGGTCCGGGTACCGCACGGTCTCCGCCCAGTTGTTCCACTCGGCCATGGTCAATTACCTCCGGTGTGCCAGCGGTCGTCGTGATCCCGGTGCTTTTCGGTGTACCCATCTCGAAACAGCTTGTCGTAGTAGGCTAAATTGAGATGATGGGCCTGTAGCCAAATGCCGGGAACCTGGATCGCATCGGCGTGGGCCGGGAAACGCCGGTAGGTGTCGTAGATGTAGTTGCACACCGCCTTGGCGATCTTGATCGTGGTGTCGGTGAACTGCGGAACCTCCGCCAGGTACTTGGCCCCGAAGTCTCCCCTGTAGATCCGCTCGAAATAGTCCAGGTCCTTATAGATGCCGTCGGCGCCGTACTTTTGCTCGAGCACACGGTCGACGGCCTCGTCCATGTTCTGCACCAGTGGTGGGCTCAGGCCCTCGATCAAGATGTCGTCCCCATGCTTGAAGCCGATCGGGTTAGGGCGCACGCCGTCGGAGAAAGTGAGCCAGTTGAAGGTGTTACCGAGCCGGAACCGCGGCTCCTGGTAGATGAACCCGGCAGGGTCGTCCGGCGCAAAGGCGCCGCGGATTCCCCGGCGCTCCAAATAGGGGTGCCCGGTCAGTATCGGCCCCGAGAACGAGGCGTGGATCCAGCCACCGAGTCCCATCGATTGCAGAACGAGCATGAGATTTTGCAGCAACATGGGTGCTTCCAACGGCGCCCGCAGGCTGCCGATCACGCCCAAGGGAAACTGTAGGTTTTCGTTCAGGTAACCGTTCCGCACCCACTTTCTGACCCCGGCCGGGCGGTTGAAGTTCGTATCATCGGTGAAGGTCGGACGGAAGCCGTCGGGCTGGGTGAGCAAGAACATCAACCCGTTGATGTACTGGCGGGTGATATCGACCACGGGGAGCAGGATGGTGCTTCCCGGCAAGTTCGAATAGAACCGATTGGATCCGATGTAGTAGGGCATCTCGCGCGGCAGCTCCAAGCGGCGATCGAGGACCTTGACCTTGCTGGCTTGGGCGTGGGCGACGAGCGCATCCGGATCGAGCTTCACCTGGCCGTCGGGCTGCAGCTCGCCGAGCGGCATGGGGTCTGCGGGTCGGCGGAGAAAATACGTGCCCGTATCGTTGATCAGAAAAAAGTGGGTCGCCTGCGCGTTGTCGGGGCTACCCGAGGATCGCCCGACCATGTGGAGGTTTGGCGTTCCCATTACGTCGCGACCTTGCTCATCCTCGAACGGCCGGTCGGGCATCGACAGGCCCGTGTTGCCGACCGCCGCGATCAGCATCGCCTCCTCGAGCTCGCTGAGCGGTTGAAATTCCTGGTCGGAGGTATAGGTCAAGCTCTCGGCACGGACTTCTTTAATGCCCTTGCTGATGCGACGCGAGCGTCGAGAGAACAGGGCACTGAAAAGTGGGTAGCGGAGCGCTTCAAGGAATCCGGTCGGGGGCGGCATGGAGTCGGCTTCCTCCCTCAAGCAAGGTGCTAAACACAAAGAGGACCCCTGCCCTAGTGGCAACGGTCCCCTGTAAATGTTCGTCGCCTGACGCGACGAGCACGATTCGCGCCGATACATATACATCATGGGGTCGCGGCGCTCCAGCCTCGAGAGAGGCGCTTCGGGCTACCGGTAAAGGGGGCACCGACACGCACGTCCGGTGGTGTCCAACTAAATCGGAACAGTACCCGCACGTTCCTTGACCCTCGTGGCAAAGTCTGCGATACGTTGTCGTCGAAGAAGGGGACCCACGGTGCAAAGCTGGCGCCGGGTGCCCTTTTTTGTCTCGCATGGAGATCTGTCATGAGCAAGCTGGTCGTCAGCTTCGAGAAGAACGGCAAGCACCTGCCCGTAACCGGCTTCACCAAGTCGGGGGGATCGAGTTCGGGAGCGAGAAGCTGGCGCGCGGGCGGCGCATCCGGGTCGCGTACGGCTGGCCGTCTACCAACACCACCCGGGGGAAGATCGCGAAACAAGCGATCCAGAAATATCAACAAAAGCTCGGCCTCGAAGGCGGCGATCTGGACTTGCGGGTCGTTCGCAACACGCGGGGGAACCTGGTGATATCGGGCAAGCGTGAATCCCTACCTGCGGTGCGCTACTGGTGCAGGCTGGAGATCGAGGACATGAAGATCGAGGACTCCCGCAGAGAGTTCGATTTGAGCGGCGGGGAAACGCCGTTGTGCTTCGACGTCGACGACGATGTCGGATCGATCAAGCTCGAGAGAACCCCGAGCAGGTTCACGAAGCTGATCAAGGAAGTCGTTCAAAGCAAGCACTCGGGAGCCGACGGTCGCGAGCTTGCCAAGTGGGTTCAGGACGACGATGTCCGTGCCAACCGGCGTGCTTGCCTGCTCAACGTCCTCGCCAAGCTGCGCGCCCTTCCCGACGCGAGGAACGGGCCGCTGATCAAGTACGTCAAGGGCGTCTTTCTTGTGGATTCTGACCGCGTGTATGCCGAGGTCAAGCGCTCTTTCCTGATTGGGCTACGCGATTTGGCGTCGCCGGGGAAAGAGGCATTCGTCGACGAGACCACCCCCCACTCCAAGACACACGCAATCCTGCTCAAGAAGATCGGTTTCGCCGGCGGCGATCGCTTCTCCGACCACTACGCGCTGCGCGACTTTCGCGAGCTGGCGGCGCCCTCCCTGCAGGCGGTCGTCGCCGTGCCGCTGATCCGAAAGCTGCGCCCCAAGGAAAAATACGGCCCTGAGCTCGATGACACCAAGGGCCGCTACTTCGTCGATCTCGACATCGACCTCGGCGTCGTCCAGCGGGATCTGCTCGGCGCCATCACCCATTTCGGCGAGCTCATTGCGCCGGGACGCACGAACCACCTCGACGTCGGAAAAAAGCTCGCCCGACAAAAGGCGACAAAGGACCTCATCTACTACCGGGTGCTGTAGTCGGAATCGTTCAAGGAGGAAGGCATGGTCAATCAGGAGATCGTGAATCGGCAGGCCGAAGCTCGATTGACGGAGCGCAAAGGGGCGCGTAAGGCTATCGCCGAGCAACTCGGTAGCCTGAAGGCGGGCAAGGGCTTTGATTGGAAGAAGATTGAACGGTCGACGCGGCTGGCGGAACGGGCCCGGCGTATGGGCCTGTTTGAACAGGCTGGGGCGCTGCTCCGAGACCCCGAAGACGTGGAGACCGGCAACCAGATCTTCGAACGAATCATCGACGCCAACAATCTGCTCGGCGTGACGTTCCTGTCCGAAGGCGCCCAGAAAGCCCGCGCCGTCGGCCGCATCGCCCTGCCGGTGGCCGGTGGAACGCGGCTGGGAACCGGTTTCCTGGTCTCGCCGCGGGTCGTGATGACCAACAACCACGTCCTAGGCGATGCCATCGAGGCGGCCAACGCTACGCTCGAGTTCGACTTTTTCGAACGCGAAGGCGGGACCCACTGGGCCCGTGATCCGCTTCCGGCTGCAGCCTGCGGCGCTGTTCGTCACCGACATGCCGCTGGACTTCTCGCTCGTCGCCGTCGAGGCGACCAACGCTGCCGGCGTCGAGCTCAGCGACCGCGGTTGGTTCCCGTTGGTCGGGCCTTCCGGTAAGGCGATCGTCGGCGAGCGCGTATCGATCATCCAGCACCCGAACGGCGATCCGCAGAAGGTCACGCTGCACGACAACAAGATCGTCGACTTCAGCGGCGACTTTATGCACTACGAGACCGACACGATGGGTGGCTCTTCCGGATCTCCCGTCCTCAACATCGACTGGGACGTGGCCGCGTTGCATCACGCCGCGGTCGGCAACGCCAACGAGGGCATACGAATCAGCTCGATCGTTGCCAAGCTACAGGAGATCTTCGCGGAGGAGGCGGCCGAAGGACATCGTGACGCCGCGCTGGTCGCCGAGTTGATGGGCGCCCCGAGGCCACCTTCACCGCGCCCGTCCGGGCAAACGGAGCCGCCGAGCGACGTGAACGTCGGCCAACCACGCGTCAACGCGGATGGAACCGTGGCCTGGGTGGTGCCGGTCCGCGTGACGCTGGGCGTCGGGGAGCCCCTCGGGGCCGCCTAACGAGCCATCGGCTCCGGCACCGCCCCCCCCAATGCCGGCGGTGTCTCCCGGGCCCGCGTCAGACCTTTCTGGAGAGGAACTACCCCTCGACGACCCGAACTTGAGGGACGCGATCGAGGCGCTCGAGGCCACGGAAGGGCGCGTCTACTACAGCAAGACGAACGATACGAAGGCACGCGACGACTACTATCCAAGCCTCGACGGTCTCGACAAAGCCAGGCTCTACGAGGTGCTGTCCGCGCTTCTCGCTGATACCCATACGACGACGCTTACCTACAAGAAGGCGAGGCTGACCCATCTGTATCCCTGGATCGACCGCCGCGAGGACAGCAGCCGGCAGCTCCGCGGCATCTACTCCAACAAGGTCTTCGACGCGCTTGAAGTGATCCGTCGAGAAGCGGCTATGGAGCGTCGCCGCGAGCGAGCGATCCGCGAACGGACGCTCCAGGAGGCCACAGGGGGTATTGACGAGGCGTTTCTCGAGGAGCTGGAAGCAGCGCACCCCTTCAACTGCGAGCACGTGGTTCCCCAATCCTGGTTCAACAAAAGGACGCAGCCCAGGACCGACCTACACCACCTGTTCACCTGCGAATGGGGCTGCAACAGCTTCCGGGGGAACAGGGCGTACTTCGACTTCCGGACCGAGGCGTTTCGTGACGACTGCGGTGAGAGCGAAATCGGCCAGTTCGAGCCCAAGCTCGGCAAGGGCGCGGTGGCGCGGGCGACCCTCTACTTTCTCTGCCGCTATCCGAGCGATATCGCCGACAGCAACAAGGAAATGCCCAAGGAGCGGCTCGAGACCCTGATCAGGTGGGCCAACGGGGACAAGGTCGATCGGTGGGAGCGCCACCGCAACGCCGAGATCCAGAAGGTGCAGGGCAATCGCAATCCGCTGATCGACTTCCCGGATCTCGTCGACAAGATCGACTTCGAGCTGGGGTGGGCGTAGGGGAAAACGCCGATGCACGTTTACGAGGCAATCGTGAGCGGGCTCGAGGGGCTCGGAGTGGACACCGCGTTCAGCGGGGCCGGTGAGAACGCGGCCGGCCTCATGCTGGCCCTGGAGCATTCCGAGAAGATCAGAGGTGTGATCACTCGCAATGAGCAGGCAGCATCGTTCATGGCTTGCGGCTACGCCATGTTCACGGACAAGCTGGGGGTCTGCTTCGCCACCGCGGGGCCGGGAGCGTTCAACCTGATCTCGGGGCTGGCGCTCGCCCTGACCGACTCTTATCCGGTCCTGGCCATCTCGGGGTACTCGTCGATTGAATGGACGGGCAAGGGCTCTCTGAACGAGACATCCGGCATCGGCCGAACGCCCGATTCCCGGACGATGTTCGATGCCACGACCAAACGTTCGTACCTGCTGGATAGTCTGGCGGACACCTGCAACGTTTTGGAGGAGGCGGTCAATATCGCTTTCGAGGGGCGACCCGGCCCCGTTCATATCGCCGTGGCCGAGGACCTCACCGATCCGAACCTGTCGGTCGAGAACTACCGCGACATCCGTCTCGATGTGAAGCCGGTGTCGCCCGACCCGGCCCGGATCGAAGAGGTTGCCGGCGTCCTTGCGGAGGCGCTCCGGGAGCAGAAGCGGATCGTCGTGCTCGCCGGCTTCGGCGCCGTTTCGAGCCGCGCCGGGAGAGACATTCGGAACCTCATCGAGCAGTTTGCGATTCCTCTTCTCACGACGCTCGACGGAAAAGGGATCGTTCCGGAGGAGCATCCGCTGGCCGTCGGCGTGTTCGCCGATACCGGCCACGCCAGCGCTTGGGAAGCCTTCACCGAGGCGGACGTCGTGCTCGCCGTCGGCAACTCGTTCGCGCAGCACGCGACCTTCGACTTCCGACCTGACCTGTTCGACGACAAGACGCTGATTCACGTCAACATCGACGGGGGGGAGATCGACAAGGTCTACGCGGCGGACCATGGCATCGTGTCCGACGCGCAATTGGCGATCGCCGGGCTGCTCGACAACCTGTCCCGCTCCGGCGCTCCAGTCTCGAAGCATCGGTACCCGGCCCCCGACTACGACACCGAACACATCCTGTCCGTGACGCGCAAGATTCATCCAGGCGAGCTGGCGCAGTCCGTCTCGAGGCTGTTGCCTGATGACGCCGTCGTGCTCGGTGACGCAGGCGCTCACGTCACCTGGCTCGGCTACTACCTCGAGTTGTCTGCACGGCAAAACTTCCGCAAGCCGGGGATGTACGGACCCATGGCCGGCCATACGAACGGCGCGCTCGGGGTGAAATGCGCCGCGCCGGACCGCACCGTTGTCGTCGGCTGCGGCGACGGCTCTTACTTGATGTCGGGCTTCGAGTTGCTGACCGCGGTCGAGTACGACATCCCGGTGATCTGGATCATCTTCAACGACGGCGAGTTCAAGCTGATCAAGCTCTACCAGCTTGCCACCTACCGCGAAAGCGCCCTGGTCGAGTTCAACAATCCCGACTATGTGACCTACGCCGAGGCCTGCGGCGCGGACGGCTATCGGGTGGAGACCCTCGAGGAGTTCGAGGACGCCTTCACCGCCGCTCTTGATTCCGGAAAGCCCACTCTGATCGACGCCGCGATCACCCGTTTCGCCCTGCCGAATTTCAGCTCTTCGCCGGAAGGGGTCCTGGCCGCGCTGTGGGAGAGGATCAGCGCCAGGTTCGGCGCCGGTTAGGGACCACGGCCCTCGTAGCGCGCGCCGACGCCGGCGGAGCGAACGGCCTCGAGGGCACCGGCGACTTGGCGGTTCGCACGGCTTCGGCTGTGCGATAATGCGCGCGGCATGGCATTGGACGTCCTTATCGACCTGTTCTCGCTGGCCGGCTTTTCTGCCCTCGGTGTGTACGTCTGGCTCCTGCGTCCGCCACGGCCGTTCTGGCCGGTGCTGCCGCAACTGCTCGCCGCGGGCTTCTGTTTCGTCTTGGGCGATGCGATCAGCGCCCTGGCCCTGACTCGCACCTGGGAGTGGGTCGGGCTGATCGTCCTCTATCTCGGCTCGCTAAGCATCGCGACGCTGTCGTTCGTCCTGGCACTCGCTTTCGCCGAGTTCGAGGGTTTGCGTCTCGGTTTTTTCGGGCGCCTGGGGCGAGTTGCGGCGCATACGTTCATTTTCGCCTGCTGGATCATGGTCCTGACCGCCCCGCTGCATGGCCGCTTCGCTACGCCGTTGACCGGCAGTCGGAGCAATTATCTCGAACTCTGGTGGGTCGCGGCGCTAACCGCCTACGTGTTCATCCTGGCATCCATCGCGTTGTACGGCGTCGTTCTGGTCACCAGGTCCGGCCGCGGCCTTCGCGCCCGCGCCGCCCTCATGCTGACCGCGGCCCTGCTACCCCTCATCGCCAACCTGATCTACACCCAGATCGATACCCCTCTGGCAAGCGACCCGACGATCGTGGCGAATGGGATCTCGATGTTACTGTTCGTCATCGGCATCTATCGAAGCCGCCTGTTCTCGGTCCTGCCGGGGCTGATGCCGCAGGTCCTCAACCTCGAGCCCAACGGCATCGTGTTGCTCGACGGCGACGGGGGTCTCGTCTGGTCCAACGCCGCGGCGCGCAATCTCGCCGGCCTCGAAGGGGGACGGCAGGAGGGCCTTCTCGACGAGCTCCGCCGACGCCTCGATCCCGTAGATGAATCGGCGAGCCACCCGTTGGCCCTCGATCAGCTCTGCGAACCGGGCTCGGGACCTACCGACGTTCTGTGCGGCTACCGCGCCGATGAGTCGTGCTGGCTGCGCATCGAGATCACGCACATTCCGGTGGCACGGAAGAGCGCCGTGCTGCTGCGCGTGCGCGACGTCACGGAGGAGCAGCGCTCGGAGGGGGAGCGTCGTCGCCTGCAACGGCGCATGCGCGAAAGCCGGAGGCTCGAGAGCCTGGGTGAGCTCGCGGGCGGGATTGCCCACGACTTCAACAACCTGCTGACCGTCATTCTCGGCAACGCCAATCTGGGCGCCGCGGAGCTGCCGGAGGGATCGGAAGCCGAGCTGCAGCTCGGCCACATCAGCTCCGCCTCGCTGCACGCCGCCGACCTCGTCAACCAGATGCTCATCTACGCCGGCAGGTCACCGGCCGTCTCCGTGCCGATCGACATGTCGCAGCTCATCGTCGAAGGGAAACCGCTGCTCGTCAGCTCCCTGACCGACGGCGTCCGCCTGACACTCGACCTGGCGCCGGAGCTGCCTCTCGTTCACGGCGATCCGAGCCAGCTTCATCAGACCATCGTAAACCTGGTCGAAAACGCCGGCGAGGTGCTCAAAGAAGCCGAACAGGATGGCGGGCCACATACGGGTGAGCACACGCGCCGTCACGCTCACCGATGAGGAGCTCGCCGGCGCCGTCATCGGCGGCGATCACAGTCCGGGCGAGCGCGTCTTGATCGAGGTCAGGGACAACGGCCGCGGCATCGACGACGACAGCGCCGGCAGGATATTCGAACCCTTTTTTTCCACCAAGTTCACCGGGCGTGGTCTCGGTTTGGCGGTGGTCCTCGGCGTCCTGCGCCAGCACCAGGGTGTGCTCGCTTTCGAATCGGCTCCGGGCGCCGGGGCGACCTTCAGGATCTGGTTGCCGACGACGGACCGAACTGTACCGGCAAGAGCCTAGCAGGGTACTGGAGAACTCCCGGGAATGGCGATGCTGTGCGCTCAGGCCGGTGGAGGCGTTGCGCAGGGTGGGGAGTTTGTGGGTAGAGCGGTCGGCGGGTGACAGGCATCGGGGGCGCCTCGCGTGTCGCCGTTTGTGGCGAGGGCAACCAACGAAACGAGTGGATGAGAACACGACGTGCACCGTCAATCAGGCGCCCCCCGCACCCCCGACCCCCGTCACTGCCACTCCCACCGCCCCATGGTGGACCCAGCATCGCCATCCTCACGAGCCTCGAGCCTACCCCCCATCCGACGCCAGCAATATGCAACGAACTTGTGACTCAGGACACTAGTCGTCGATCGCCGACGACGCTTCGTCGATCTCGAGTCTCGGGGCGGCGGCCGATGACGTGGCCATGTGATCCATGATCCCGCGGGCGAACAGATACGCCCCGAGGACCAACGGAAAGGCCGGCCACCACACCTCGACCCAATCGAGCGAGTAGCCGAAGGCCGTATTTGACAGGGCGATGCCGCCGAAAACCAGCAGCACGGCGCCGCCGATGATCGACCCGCCCATTTGGGGCAGCTTGAAGTCTTCAGGCAGCTCGACCACATCCGTTCCCGAGGCGGCGTGGTTGTACAGCGCCGCCATGCGCCCGGCATCGATGATGTTGAAGACCCACAGGAACATCGCGAACATCCCCAGCACCGGCCCCACCGGCTCGTTGGTACTCCCGGCGGAGACCACCGCGACGCCAAGAATGGAGGCGACTGCGAAACCGCGGACGTAGTAGCCGATGTAGAGCTGACCGACACCCGGGAGGATCGACAGCACCGCGGCCAGCAACGGCGATTTCCGTCGCGGGTCGAACATCTGCCCCTGCGACGGATGCCACATGCCCGCCGGCGCGGCAGACGGCGCCGCCGTCGGTTGCGGCGCCCCCGCGACGGCCGGATCGACGGCATCCATACTCATGGCTGCCTCGGCTGGTTGTGTGTCGCTCATTTGTTGCTCCTCTGGTTGGGGAATTTCAGTCATTGGTTTCGGTTGGGTGCAATATCGTTGGTCGCGGTTCGGCGTCACAGGGCTCGAAGCTGGTCGACGACGGGTGCCAGGAGCCGATCCCACAAGCCGGCGGCCATCCGGCGCGCCGTGCCAGCCCAAGCCCGCAGGCCTCGCTCCACTCGCGATGCGTCGCGCGGCGCCCGCGCCGAAGCAATCAGGTACTCTGCGGCGCGTCCCGCCGAGTCGGTCCATGTGCTGCGGCCCACTTCGGCCAGCTCGCCCAGCCCGGAGGACACGGCGCGCTCGACCTTGATGCCTCCTTGCCGGATGCCGCCGAGGGCCCGAGCCGGGAGCTCCGCCAGCGTCTGAGAAGGCAGCCCGAACACCAAGAAAAGCACCACGATGCCCGCGTAGGCCCCCTCGAACGCCAGGCGCGGACGCTGCACGGCGCGCTCCCACATCTCCTCGATGCGGGCGATCAGCTGCATGCGTGGTCGCGGCGTGACGACTCCGGCGGTAGCGGCCATAACCTCGGCGACGAACGTGGCGCCGGGGTCTAGCTCGCCCAGCGCCGGAAGCTCGTGGCGCAACTGCACCAGAGCGCGGGCCACGGTCGCGCAATCGATGCAGGTTTCGAGATGGATCGTCAGGAGGCTGCCATCCTCAGAAAGCGCACTGTCGGCACCCGCAGCGAGCAGCAACTGAGCGCGCCCACAGGAACCGCCAGAGGTGCGATGTAGGACACCCGCCACCAGGTCGGCGGGAGCTTCTGGCGACACGCTGTCGAGGCCACCGCTCAGCAGTGCCGCCAGCTCCCGGCATCGCCTGCAGGTCTGGGCGTGTGCCCGCATGCGTTCTTCATCAGGGGCATGCAGACGAGCATCGAGGCTCTCGAACAGCAAGTCTTCGAATCTCGCACAGTCCATCGTTCAGGCTCCGTACGAGGGGTCGAGCTCCAGAATGCGGTGCGCCAGCTCGACGCGGGCGCGGCACGACCGCGTTTTGACGGTTCCCAAGGGCAACGACAAGATGTCGGCGATCTCCCGCTGTCGCAGGCCTTGGACGTCTTTCAGCAAGATCATTTCCCGGTTCACGTTGCTCATCAGGTCGAGCGCCCGGTACAGCAATCGCTGGCGCTCGTTCATCATGGCGTCGACGTCGGGAGCGGAATACGTCTCGGAGATCAGCACCTGCTCGTCGACCTGCGCATCGTCGAGCGGCGGCCGGGCTTTCAGGTGCCGCAGTCGGTCGATCGCGCAATTTCTCGTGATGCGCAGCGCCCAGGCGGCGAAGTTACCCCCCGCTTTGAGCCCGCTGAGGTTCCGATAGATGCGGATGAACGCTTCTTGCGCCACGTCACGTGCCTCCTCGCGGTCGCGCAGGTAGTGATAGGCGAGCCCGAAGACGCGTGCCTGGAATTGGCGCACGAGCGCCTCCCAAGCAAGTTCATCGCCCTGACGACAGCGTTCCAGCAGTGTTTCGAGTTCCAACTGCTGACCTTTCAACCGGAGCCGGCGTCGCGCCTTCGCGCGGCCAGGAACCGTTTCACCAACCCCGTTCATCAAGGGATAACGGATGCCGCGCCCAAAAGGTTCGGTGCGGGCGCGGCTACCCGTCGGCGTCCAGCTGCGCGCCCTGGAGCTTCTCCAGCTCCTCCAGCTTGCGGGCCACGAACCGTCGGATGGGCTCGGAGGGAATCTGTTCGGTCCATCTTCCGGCGCCCTCGAAGTTCAAACCGAGGGTCGCGGTCATGGGTCGCCTTCTGCCGCTTGATCTTGCGAACGCCTGTGAGCAGCCAGTAGCTCCGAGGTGCCGACGCCCCAGTTGAACAAACAGCCGATCGCGTCGCCGAACGACGCATCGAGCAGCGTGATGCGGGCCCGGGCGACGATCTGCAGCGTGCCCACGCCCGGTGTGGGCGCCAACGGCACGAACACGACGACCTGGTCGTCGGGCGCGTCCTCGACCACGAACGCGAACATGTGCGACTGGGGGGCAACCTCGACGATGACCGGCTGCAACTAGTCGGGAACATCCTCGCCGAATAGCCGGCGCGAGAAGCTGCGCAGCACCACGTAGGGCGGAAAACGCATCAGCACGCGTTGCTCGGCCCAGTTGCCTACCCGGCGCCCGATCACCGAGCGAGCCGCCAACCCCGCGACGAAGGTCATGATGACGAACAGGAGCACGGCGGCGGCATCATGGCCGAAGCGATCCCGAAAAGCACTCCGCGGCAGGATGTCGATGAACGGCTGGGTGAGGGACAGCAACAGGTCGAAGAACCCGCCGAGCAGCAAATAAGAGATCAGCACCGGCAGCAAGACGAGGAAGCCTTCGATGAAAACGCCGCTGATCGAGCGCGAGATGTTCTTCATGACGGATTTTCTCTCACTTCCCGATACCCTGGAGGCCCTTGCACGGCGCTTCCCGAGCTGAACCGGGGCCCCGCCCGAACGCTCGTACGTTGGCGCCGTGGAGGGGCCGCCCTGCGGGCGGGTTATTCCTCCAGCCCGAACGTGAAGATCGTGTTTCCGGCGGCGATCGTAACGTACTGCCGGCCGTCGGCGAGGTAGCTGATCGGCGCGGCGTGGACCATGCCGCCGACGTTCATCACCCAGCGCTCGTCGCCGCTGCGCGCGTCGAGGGCGAAGAAGTAGCCGTCCACGGTGCCGCCGAAGACCAGATCACCGGCCGTGGTGAGCAACCCGGACGATGACCGAGGCTGAACGGGGTACTCCCACTGCACGTCGCCGGTCTGTGGCTCGATCGCGCGCACCACGCTCTGATACAGGTCGCGCGGGCCGGCCGGCTGGCCGCCGCCGCCCAGGAACAGCTGGCCCGGTACGTACTCGTCCTCACGGATGAAGAAGATCTGCTCGCTGTCGTACGCCATCACGTACAGCAGCTCGGTGCGCGGGCTGAAGCTCGGCGACCACCAGTTGGACGCGCCTTCGATCGGCGGCGAGACGAGGGTGCCCTCGACGCTGGGAAACATGCCGGGAATGCGCACCGGACGGCCGTTCTCGTCGATCCGCTCGGCCCAGGTCTGCCTTCCGAACGGCGTGGCGCGCAGGAACTCGCCGCGGTCACGGTCGAGCACGTAGTACCAGGCGTTCCGGTTCGGCCACAACATCAGCTTGCGGGGACCTCCGTCGAACTCGACGTCGGCCAGGATCGGGATCTGCGTGGCGTCCCAGTCGTGCACGTCGTGCGGCGTGAACTGGAAATACCAGGCGAGCTCACCCGTGTCCGGATCGAGCGCGACCACGGAGTCGGAGTAGAGGTTGTCCCCTTCACGCGCTTCGCCGTTCCAGTCGGGCCCAGGATTGCCCGTGCCCCAGTAGACAAGGTCCAGCTCCGGGTCGTACGAGCCGGTCATCCAGGTGGGCGCGCCGCCCGTCTTCCACGAGTCGCCCTCCCAGGTGTCGTTGCCGGGCTCGCCTTCCCCGGGCACGGTGTAGAAGCGCCAGATCCGCTCGCCCGTGTCGGGATCGTAGGCATCCAGGAACCCGCGAATGCCGAACTCGCCGCCGGCGACGCCGGTGATCACCTTGTCCTTCACGATGAGCGGCGCGCCGGTCTTGCTGTAACCCTGCGTCGCGTCGGCCACCTCGGTGTCCCAAACGACGTTGCCGGTCCGGGCGTCGAGCGCCACCAGGTGCGCGTCGAGCGTGCTCATGAACAACCGATCGCCGAGGATCGCCACGCCGCGGTTGTTCCGGCCGCAGCAAAAATGCACCTCCTCCGGCAGCTGGTACTCGTAGCGCCAGAAGATCCGGCCGGTCCGGGCGTCGAGCGCGATGACGGTGCTCGGCGACTCGGTGACGAACATGATCCCGTCGACCACCAGCGGCGTCGTCTCGGCGCGATCGAGGTCGCGCAGCTGATAGACCCACTTGATCCGCAGGCGATCCACGTTCTCGGTGTCGACCTGATCCAGGCGGCTGAAGCGCTGGCTGTTGTAATTGCCGGAGTACATGAGCCAGTTGCCCGGCTCCTGCTCGGCGCTCAAGAGCCGCTCGTAGCTGACCGGCGTGAAGGCCGGCGTCGGACCGCCCTCGGCAGACTGGCCGGACTGAGCGGCCTGTGCGTTTAGCGGCGCCTGAACCGCCGCGGCGGCGATGGCCGTGGCACAAAGCACGAAGAGCGCGAGTCGTTTCATATTCAGCGTCATCGGTCGTCTCCTCGCAGGGAGTACAGGTAAGCCACCAGATCGTCCAACTGCCGAGCGGTCAACCGATCCGCGTAGCTCGGCATCGTCGACGACTCAATGCGCTCGGCGTCGCGCAGGTCACGCTTGACGACCGACCACAGGTTCGCGTCGGCGTCGAGCAAACGGTAGGAGTAGGTGTCCTCGTTCAGCCGGAGCCCTTCGAGGGTCTGGCCGTCAGCGTAGGTCACCCGAACCGACCACCACCGCGGCGCCACCTCGTGGTCGGGCTGCACCAGGTCGGCCATCAACTCGTCCGGGGAGCGGCGGTCGCCGGCCGCGGTCAGGTCGGGGCCGTGCAGGCCGCCCGCGCCGTTCACCATGTGGCAGTCGGCGCACTCCCCCGCACCGGTAAACAGTCGTGCGCCGGCGGCGGGATCACCCGACAACGACACGTTCTCCGGCCGCTGGTTGATCGCGCGGATATACGCGACGATCTGCCAGACGGTTGCGTCGGTCCGGCTGCGAAAAATCCCCTGCATGCGCGTGTCGGGCACGCCGTCGGAGATCACCCTGAAGAGCCCGGCGTCGGTGGCCTGCCGGAACCGGGCCTCCCGGAGGCTCGGCCCGTCGCCGCCCGAGGCATCGCGCGCGTGGCAACGGCCACAGTGCATTCGGAATAACCGCTCGCCCGCCTGGACGTCGTCCAGCAAGGTGTGCGGGTTCTGGGCGGCTAGCGCCGGCCCCGCCCAGCCGACCAACAGCAGGGCTGCCATCAGGCCGGGTCGACATCCACTCGTGGGGAACATGGCTCGTCCTTTCAGGGATAGAAATCGGCTGTCAGGATACCGGATTACGGGCCGGACGTCCCGGCGACGTCGCACTCGACCTCCGCCAGCAGCCCAGAGACGGCCGCCGCTTCGAGATGCGGAGCGCTCAGCGGCGCACGTGTTCTCGTCGTCTACTCGGACAACTCGGCAACGACCTCGCTGAGCATCCCGACCGCATCGCCGAGCTGCTGGTCGGTGAGATAGGGAGCCGGCCCGAGCCGCAGCGTGGGGCCGCGGTAGTCGGTGAAAACCCCGCGTCCCCGCAACCGCCGGCTGATGTCGGCGGCGTGCGACGCGCGTAATACGAGGAACCCCCCGACGTCCTCGAGCTTCACGGAGCGATCTCGGGCGATGATGTCGGGGTCGACATCGAGCGCATCGAACGCCGCAGCCAGAAGGGCGACCTGATGCTGGCTCACCTGGCGTAACACCTCCGGGGTGAGTCCCTGATCGACGAAAAAGTCGAACACGGCGGCGGCCCGGTAATGGCTCGTTGGGTCGTAGGTCGCGCCGGCGAAGCGTGCCGCGCCGGTGCCGTACAGTACCCGGCGAACTTCTCCGGGGCCGACGTTGTCGCGGCCGGTATCGTCGCCGGCGGCACGCTCTTTGTCGTTCGCCGCCGTGCCCCCAGGCCCCTCACCAAGGGCCTCGAACTCGCTGAACCACCCGGTGACCACCGGGCGCAGCTCACAGCCCGGGGGTATGCACAGAAAGCAGTTGCCCTCGCCGAGCTGGCAATACTTGTAGCCGCCGCCGACAACAAACGCGCCGTCGAGGCCCTCGTCGACGAGCGAGAACGGAATCGCGTTGAGGGCATGGTAGGCATCGACCAACAGGGCGGCTCCAGCGTCGTCGCACGCGCATTGAACGGCCGCCAACCCCCGCACGATGCGCGCGCTGACTCGAACAAGACAGACGGAACGGCGGCGGCGGCTGTTTGCGGGTCGACTGCCGCGGCGACCCGCTCAGCCACCGATTCGACAGGCTCCGCCGCGACGCGAACGATCTCGATGCCCACCTCCGAGAGGCGATCGAGCTGGCGGCGCAGGGTGTAGAACTCGCCGTCGGTGGTGACGATCCGGGGGCGCTCCTGCAGCGGCAGTGCGGAGAGAAACCGCACCACGAGCTCGTGCGTGTTGGCGCCCAGCGCGATGTCGCCTTGGAGATCTTCGAGCAGCGCGGCGAAGCCACCTGCTACGCGGTCGGCTTCGGCGAAGGCGCGATCCCACTTGTCGTCCACCAGCTCGGCGGCGGCGAGCCAGGCACGCTGCTGGGCCGCGAAGCCGACGTCGGGCCACGCTTGATGCGAGTGCCCGGTCAACAAGAGGCGCCGCTCACCTTGAAACGGCTGTAGTGCGGCGCCAGCGCGTTGGGCGAGCGGCGCAGATCGTCGAGCTTCACAGCTCGGTGCGAATCGCCCAGAGGTCGGGAAACAACGGCTTGAACAGCGTCGTTCGCAGGTACGCGGCCCCTTCTGAGCCGCCGGTTCCACGCTTGGTGCCGATGGTACGCTCGACCATCTTGACGTGCCGGTAGCGCCACTCCTGCAAACCCTCGTCGAGATCGGTTAGCCGCTCGCACAACTCGGTCGTCGCCGGATCGGCCCGGTAAATCCCGATCAGGATTTCCTGCATATCCTCCGACGCCGGGTTCGGCTCGGAGAAATCGCGCTGCAGCAGCTCCATCGGAATCGGGTAGCCCTTCTCTGCGAGGAAATTGAGAAACGCGTCCCACAAGCTCGGCGCAACCAGCCGCGCCTCGAGACGGCGCCACTCGTCGCTGGATTTCTCATAGCGGTCGAGGGCGGCGGCGTTCTTCACGCCGAGGGCGAACTCCAGCTCGCGAAACTGGTACGACTGGAATCCGCTCCCCGACTCCAGACGATCACGGAACGTCAGGAACTCCACGGGGGTCATGGTCTCGAGAATGTCGAGCTGCGCCACGAGAATCTTGAAGATGGTCAGGACGCGCTTCAGCGTGTGCTGGGCGCGCGGCGCATCGGCGGCGGCGAGCCGGCGGTCGAGATAGTCGAGCTCGTGCAGGATCTCCTTGAACCACAGCTCGTACACCTGGTGCACGATAATGAACAAGACCTCGTCGTGCTCCGGGTCCTCGGCGCCCGGGCGCTGGAGCGCCAACAGCTCGTCGAGCTTGAGGTACTCGCCGTAGGTCAGTGACATTCCATGTTCCTCTGCACCCTTTTCCACGGTCGCCCGGGCAGGATACCCGAAATAGGCACGCGGCCCACCGGTTTCCTCGAACGCCGTGTGACCGGCCCGGATCGCCTCCAAGAGCGACGCCATCTGGGCAAGTTCGGCCGTGGCGCGATCAAGAGACGGCCCTGACACCGGCGCGCCTCGCGGCGTACTCTGGGAGTTACGGTCCCCGCCGCCAAGGAGAAATTTCCATGCTACGCAAGCCCAGCAGCGTGAAGAATAGCCTCCCTGCGATCGCCGTTCTCGGCCTCGTCCTCATCGCCGCGGCACTGTTCGGTGGTGCAGCCGGTCCGGCCGCAGCAGCACCCCAGGACCCAAACGCCATCTTCCAGCTCCAGCAACAGCTCAACAATCTGCAAATGAACACGCAGATCCGCCTCGACATGATGCAGGCCAAGATCGACACGCTCGAGCGTACCCAACAGAACTTCCAGTACCAGGTTCAAACCGCGGAGCGCAGTCGCGCCGGGCAGACGATCCCGACGCCCAACGATCCGCTACCGGGCACCTGGACCATGGGCCGCTTGGTCAGCGAGCAAAGCGAGTCACAACTGTTCGTTCTCACCGCCGCAGGCGGCCGGCTCCTGGCTCAGGTCGGCAACACATCCGACGGACCGGGACTCGTGCTGTTCGATCCGGCGGGCGGCATCAGCGCCGCGCTGCTGGCCACACCTCAGGGGCCGGAGCTGCGCATGCGCGACGCCGCCGGCGAGCTGCAAACCGTGCTGTCAGGGCAATAGCGCCCGTCGCTTCGAGAAACGCGACGCTTCGCCGCCTCGCTAGGCTTCCTCTATAAGGAAGCCTTTTGATAAGCGGTCCTCCGCATCGAAGATGAACTCGTGCATTCCGGTGACGTGGGCCGTCCCCGTGATCTCGGTGATCGCCGCCGTGCGCTCGCCTACCTTGGTTTCATCCACAACGCGGCCGAGGAAAATTCCGTTGGTGATGGCGCCCTCTATCGCCACCTCCTCGCCCATGCCGACCTCGCCGCGGTGGTACATCACGGCGAGCCGGGCGCTGGCTCCGGTGCCACCGGGAGAGCGATCGAACAGCCGTGAACCGAACACGTGAACGTTGCGCACCGCCGGTGGGTCGGCCGCCGGCGTATCCAGAATCGTGGCAATGTCGATTTCGACGCGCTCGCCGGTGAGCGGATGTCTGATGACGAGCTGCTCGTTGGCAGCTTGCATCAACGCCATTCCCGCATCGACCGCGGCCCGCACGTTGCTCGGCCCCACCACGACGCCCATGTGTTCGGCCCAGGCCCAGACGAAGGTGTTGCCGCCGAACGCTACATCGACGAGGAGCTCGCCGTAGTCCGGCACGTCGAGTGAGGCCCCGATCACGCCCACCCACGCCGGAACGTTGCGAAACGTCACGCCGCGGGCCCGGCCGTGCTCCACCGAGACACGGGCGACCACCAACCCTGCGGGCGTATCGAGCGCCACGCGGGTAATCGGCTCCTGCGCTTCGATGACACCGATCTCGATCAGCGCCGTGGCGACGCCGATGGTGGCGTGGCCGCACATGTCCATGTAACCGGAGTTGTGCATGTAGAGCACGCCAATGTCAGCCTCGGGATCACAGGGGTCGATGAGCACCGCGCCGTACATGCGCTTGTGGCCGCGCGGCTCGCCCAGCAGGCCGGTGCGAAGGTGATCGTACTGGTAGCGGAACGCCCGGCGGCGCTCCCGCATCGAATCGCCGGACACGGCGCCGATGCCGGACACGACGATCCGTGTGGGTTGCCCCTCGGCATGCGTGTCGACGGTAGATATGGTGGTGAAATCAGATATCCGGCTGCTCGTCGTCGCGGCCGATGATCGGCGGTTGCCGGTGTTGATGACTATGGCTCGCTGTAGGCAATGTTACATACTAAACGGTTCCAACCGACCCCTCGTTGCCGAAAAAGGCGAAAATCAAAATGTAGACAACCGGAGGGAAGCGGATGAGCAAGAAACGAATTTCGACTAGCAGCGGCGCGGCGGCGTTGGCGACTGCAGCGTGGCTGGGCGCCGTCACCGGCGCCCCGGCGTTGCCCGCCGAGGCCATTCAGCAGCAACCCGCCGGCTACCAGCAGATCCTGCCGCGCGGCCGCATCGCTTCGATCGACGACCCGATCTACGTGCCCGCCGCAGAGGCGACGATCCGCGACGAGGCCTGGGTGCTGGGCGTGGTGATCGACGGGCAGGCGCGGGCCTTCAGCCTCGAGCTGCTCAACACGCACGAGGTGGTCAACGACTCCATCGGTGACATCAATTTCGCCGCCGTCTGGTGACCGCTCGCCAACACGGCCGTCGTGTACGACCGAGACTATGCCGGTAAAACGCTGAACTTCGAACCCTCCGGTGGACTGATGAACGCCTCGCTGGTCATGCAGGACAAAGAAACCGACACCTACTGGTCGATCATGAGCGGCAAGGCCGAAGCCGGCGAGCTCAACGGCACGGCGCTGGCCGAGCTGCCGTTCGGCAAGAAGGTTCAGTGGAAGGACTGGGTGGCGGAGCACCCCGACACACTGGTGCTGTCCTCGACCTTACAGAACGGACAGCTCGTTCAGGATCCTGGGGGCGATGCCTATGCGGGCTATTGGGCCGACAGCCGTGGCTTCAACGGTACGGAAGCCGCGGACGAGCGCCTCGCGACCAAAACGCCCATCTATGCCTTCATGCGCGACGAGGTGAAGTACGCCATCCCGCACGATGCATTGGCTGACGGCGCTACCTTCGAGCTGGCCGACGGCACGGCGGTGTTCCTGTTTCGCGAGTCGCGCGACGAGATGTTCCGCGGTACCGCCGCTTTCGTTTCGAATCGCGGCTTTGAGAAGCACGACGGCGCCTGGGTCGAGCTCGCCGGCGGCGCGAAGTTCTCGATCCAGAACCGCGTGTTCAGCCCCGATGTCGAGATCCTCAACGGATTCGACACCTTCTGGTACACCTGGAGCCTGACCCACCCGGATACGGAGCTGTTGCGCTAGCAGCGGGCATCCGAATCAAGTTGAGCGGGCGCCGGCCCGCTCGGCCGCCCTGGCAGAAGGAGCTAGCGAACCAGCCCGGCCAAGTTCCGCAGCACGTCTTCGTCGATCATGCCAGAGACGCTCAACAAGTAGCCTGCGCCGTCGAACCACCGGTAGATCCGACGACCGGAGGTCTCGACGATCGTCACCGGCAGCGTTTCCAAAAAGCCCGATGCGATGAGCTCGTCGCGATCGGCAGGAGCCGGTGGCCCCGCGGCAAGATCTCGACCCCGATTGTCGAAGCGGCCGCCCACCGCAACCTCGCGGCGCACCGCCCGGCCCTCGTCGGGCAGCACCGCGGCATCGCCCAGATACTGCTGCGTCAGGACGATCTCCTTGCCGGTGGCGTCCTGATACACCATGCGAATCACCGGCAGGCCGACGGCCGAATCGGCGAACAGCGCCCCGGGGGCGACCTCCGTGCGCAGGCGCACGAGGTTGGGCAATTCCCGTAGCGGCATGCCGAGCCACAGCTCGGCTTTGACGGGCTGCACGGCGACATACCCGGTCGCAGCAAAATAAGCACCTTGTCCCAGAGCCGCGTTCTCCTCGAAGCTCTCGGCATCTGACTGCGAGCGAAACGCAGCGGCGCGGGGCTGGCCTTCGTTGGCCGGCTCGTTGGTTCGCTGCCGTGGCGCCTGAGCATCGGCGCCCACCAGGCCCGCGGCCTGAGCGGCCTTGCGCCGTGCCTGCTCGGCAGCCGTCTCGGGCGCCGCGACCGCAATCGCATCCTGCGCGGCGCGGCGCTCCAGCTCCGGCGGCGCCGCGGCGGCCGGCTCCGCGACCCCTTCCTGAACCTTCTGAGCTCCGACGGCGTCGCCGACCACGGTTCCTGCCGGCTGCTCCACGGTCTCGGAAACCCGAAAGTTGCGCGCCGCGGCGGCCTCGCCGGCGCCCGCTTCCCGTGTGTCGTCGAGCACGGCAATCTCATCCAGCGTCGAAACAGCCGGCTGATCGGCGGACGGATCCGGCTCCGTCTGGGCAATTTCCGCGTTGAGCTATTGTGCCGGTGTTTGGTCGAACTCCGAATTGAGCTGTTGTGCCGGTGCCTGGTCGAACTCCGATCGCAGCTCGGCGGGCAAGCCGATCTCATTGCGCGACTGCCAGCCGACGGCGAAGGCGATAACCATGGTGGCCGCCCAGGCGAGCGCCGGGCGGCGCCAGAACGGCAACGAAACTACCTTCCCGCCGCCTGCCGCGGCTCCATCCTCGCTACCGGCAACCCGCTCGGCCGACCGCGCCTCCAATTCCTCGAAGGCAGGAGCGTGGAGGGGTCCGGGTTCCAGCTCACTCAACAGGGCCGATGCCTCGGCTGCCGCCGCGCGAAAGCTGTCGAGGCGCCGTGCACAGTCGTCGCACTCCGCCACGTGTTCTTCGACGGTCTCGGTTCCGGCGGCGTCACAGCCGCCGTCGATGTAGGCGTGCAGCAATCCGTCGTTAATGTGCGACATCGCTCTCACTCCCTGTCGCTTCGAGCTTCTTGTACGCCGCTGTGAGACGGGTCCGGGCGCGCGACAATGTCGTGCCGACGGACCCCTTGGAAATGCCCAGAGCGCCGGCGATTTCGTCGTACGACAGACCCTCCTCGCGCAGCAGCAGGCCGTCGCGGTCGTTGGACGATAGCTCGGCCAGCGCCATCTGCACCCGCCGCACGTTTTCGTTGCGCTCGAGGGCCTGATCGGGCGCCGCGAGCGGGACGGCTGCCGCCGACACCGTGCCGCGCGCTGGTTGCCGACCAGCTCGAGGTGGCGGCGTCGCACGGCGCGCCGGCGGCCGTCGCCGGCCGCCAGGTTGGCGCCGACCCGGAAGAGCAAGGCCTTGGGCTGCTCGGGCCGGTGCTCGATCGCTCTCACGAAAGCCTCCTGCGCCAGGTCTTCCGAGAAGGCCTGATCGCCGGTGCGCCTGTACAGAAAGCGCACCAGCGATCGGTAATGCTCACGATAGACCTCTGCGAGATCCACGTTTGCCGTTCCTTGTACGCCTGTTCACTGCCTGAACGCGTCCAGGACCTCGTTCAGCTGCGACGAGGTCCAGATCGTCACGCCTGTCTCCGAGAGCTCGACGGCCAACCCGTCTGCCGCGATGATAACTTGATCACCGATCGCGAAGAACGACTTTAGCGACGGCAGTCGTTCGATCAGCTTGAAATACGCCTCGCTGTAGGGCACGACCTTGACGACGCGCTCGTCGGCAAATCGAAGGTCGGTCCACACGCCGTTGCGAACGACGAACAAACGGTTGACGACGTGGCGCGGCGCGGCAGCGTAGTCGCCCGCAAGCTCGCGGTTGGCGCGGCCGCCGGGTCCGTCGGTACGGAGACTGCCCGCCACCGCGATTGAACCGTTGACGGTTCCGGGAACGGCGGGCGGTTCCGACGCCGGCCTTATCCTGGCGGCGTACTGCCGCATCGCCTGCTCGGCCTCCTCTACCGAGGACGTGGCGGCAGCCTTGCGATCGCGTTCGGCGCGCCGGAAGGCCACGGCGCCCACCTGTTCGTCGGCAGCGGCGGCCATGTCCTGCGCTCGGTTCATGACCTCCTGCATCGTCGCGTCATCGAGGCTCATATTCGGTTCCTCGACAAGGTACGACGTGTAGTCGGTCAGCACGCCATAGCGCAGGCCGAGCTGGCGGATCTCCTCGACGAGTTCGGGATTGGCGCCGTGCAGCCTGACCTGTGTGGTCAAGACACCCGCCTTACGCGCCGCCCACAGCTTGGGAATGAAACCGTTGCCGTCATCGCGCTCGGCGAAGCCGACGGCAAACCTGAAAACCTGCGTCTCGCCGGCGCGCGTGCCCTCGAGAACGAGCCTGCCGGAACCGCTGCCGCGGTAGCGGCCGAACAGCACCAGGGCTTCGCCGTAGGAAAGGTCGGGAAGCTCCTGGGGATAGCTGTCCTCCAACATCACCGGCGCCTCGACGATGCGCAGGTCGGCCAACGCCGGAAAGCTGATCTTGCGGGCCAGCGACGAGACGGCCTGCTCGACATCCTCACCGGGGCCGACGTAGCTGACGGTCCCATGGGCGCCCTCAGTCAACGAATCCAGCAGGTACGTGTTGACATCGTGGCCGACGCCGAAGGCAAACAGACGCTCTCTCTCGAGCATCGAGGCGGCAATCTGGACGATGCTCTCCACGGATGTCTCGCCTACCGTCGGCTTGCCGTCGGTCAAGAAAACAATCTGCGAAAGCCGACTGCGGCTCGTTTCCGGAGCCAGCGCATCACGCAGCGCCGCCTGGATATTGGTGCTGCCGTCGGCGTTCACCGTCGCCAGCCATTCGCGCACCTCGCGCACGCTGCCGCGATCGGCCGCGGCCCAACCGCTGCGGAACTGCCGTACCACACTGCTGAAGGTGATGATGCGAAACCGATCGTCCTCGTCGAGACCGGCGAGCATCTGGTCCATCGCGGCGCGCGCCTGTTGGATCTTGTCGCCCGACATCGAGCCGGAGACGTCGAGAACCAGCGTCACGTCGCGCGGGATGGTGATCTCCGCCGACTCTGCAGGCGGCGACAGCAGCATCATGTAGTAGCCCGGCTCACGGCCCGGCGCGTGGGTCACGACGCCGGCACCGACCACGTCCTCACGCAGCGGCAGGAACAGGTCGAAATCGCGCGGCGTGTCGCCGCTACTGGCGTAGGTGATCTCGATCTCGTCAGCGCGGCGTTCGCGGACCTCAATGCGATGGCTCGGCGAATACGGCGACGCGAAGCGCTCGGCGTCGGTCACGTTGATGGTCATGGTGAACGGAACGCGATCAGGGTGCTGCGGCAGCCTTGTGAGATGGGCCGTCGCCTTGAAAACCTGCACTTCCCATCGAGTCGGTCCCTCGTCGCCGGCGTCAAAGAGGCCCGCGACGCGCGGGTAGCGGAGCCGCAGCAGGTTGCCGTCGCGGCCCAAAACTTGTGTGTAGCGCAAGATGATGCGGCGCGTCTCCCCCGGATTGATGGGAAACACCCGGGCCCGCAGCAAGCCGTGCCCGACGAGCTCGATGAGCGCCGGGTCCTTCTTGCGACGCACGATCTCTTCGTAGATACCGCGTGCGGTGCTAGCCGGCAGCATCTCGCCCTTGAGCTCTTGCTCGCCCATGAACAGCGAAAAGTCGGTGAACACCGCACCGGCGGGGATCGGATAGAGATAATCGCCCTCCATCAGGCGGTGCCAGTTGTTGCGAAACTGCTCTTCGATCTCGAAACGCGCCACTCGCTGATCGCCGTCGATAGTGATCCGCACGTCGGTGCGTACGCGCTGGACGCGCGGGTCCAACACTGCCGACGGCGTCGCCACTGGCGTCACCTCGATGGTGCCGAACGACACTGTTGTGGCACCGGCGCGCTGGGCGCTCGCCGCACCGTTGGCCAGAACGACGGCCATCAAGCTGGTTGTCACCGCGATCGGGATGTACCCGAGGAACCTCTTCACGACTCACCTCCGGGGTGGCAGGGGATGCGTTCCTTACCCCGTAGACGCACCACCCCGGAGAACTTGCACAGGGAGTTCTTACGAATTTGGGCCGATCTGGTCGATCCGATGCAACCCTTTCCGCTTCAACTACTTACCGCCATCCTGGCAAAGGCCGCTGCCGGCCGTTTCCTCGTACAATCCGGTCGTTTTGGTACCCGTTTGGTATCTCGTTGGTATCAGGTACCCGTTGGGTGCGCTTTCAGCAATCACCTCCCAACGAACGCGGGAACCCGCTGCCGGTCACGGCCACCGTCGGGTTGCCGCAGTACTCCACCGAGGCGAGCAGGTTAATGGTGCCGCTCAACCGTTCGCTGACCCTCAGCGTTACATGGCTGGGGCCGCCAGCATCAATTATGGCTTCCCGACTCGGCAGCGCTCCGGCATCGTAGCGAGCAAAGCCACCAATGGTGATGGCGTGCACGTCGACCCTTCTGGCGACCGTCATGGTCGACGGCCCAGCGAGAATGACCTTCAGGAACGAGCTGTCGATGCCCGTCGCCTCGACCTCGACCGGGCCCAGGAAGTTGCCGTCCGTCGCGTCGATCTCGTCGAGAGTGCGGACCGTCAGCCGGAACACGATCTTCTGGGTCGTGGCGAACCCGCCGATGTCGTCGGGCCTCTTGAGGACGAGCCGGTCTCCGATGACGTCGGATTGCAGCAGCGCCACGAGGTTGTCGTCGCCCGTGATGGTCAGCGACTCGACGCCGGTCTGCTCGATGATGAGCCGACTACCGACCAGATTCAGCGAGACCTTGCTGAAACCGCTGACCGCTCGATCCACGGTGACGACGACACCCGAGCCGACGACCAGACCCGAGGGGCCGGTGGGGCCGTTGTCGCCAACACTGCCATCGCAGGCACCCAGGATCAGGGCTTGGGCTAGCAACGCGAGAGCCGAGAAACCGCGGGCCACGAGGGCCGGTAGGGCAAGGCGCCGGCGCGAAGCGTCGGCAACGATTCGGGCAGGAATCAGAATTAACATGGGCTTGTCTCCTCTACCGGGGCGCGGGGATGAATCCATCCGTAGTAGTAAAACAACTTATATAGAAATAAAGTATAAGTAGCATACCTATGAGAAAGGTGCAAGGACGAGCTGCTGCAACGCGCATGTTCCAGGATGCCCGACAGTTGACTTGACAGTGTCCGCTTGCACGTTCGCGAGTTGAGATGCTATATATGTTTATTCTCTGCATAGATGCTCACACCGAACCGGAGGCATCACATTGAGCCGTCGAGAAACGATGACGTTCGCGACCTTGAGCGTCTTGAAAGCAATTGCCAACGGCTACCGCTACGGATTCGACATCATGGACGCAACAGACCTGCCGAGCGGCACGGTGTACCCGATTCTCGGACGCCTCGATGACAATGGCCTCGTGCGCTCGCGCTGGGAAGATCAACAGATCGCCCAAGGCCGGAAGCGACCCGCGCGCCGCTACTACGTACTCACCGCTCCCGGGAAGAAGACACTCGAACGAGAACTGCAACGGATCCTAGCTCTCGCCGAGCTCTCGTCGGCCGACGTCGTAGGCGCCGGCGCGGAGGCCAAGGGGTAGGCCGGGCATGAAGTACCGCTTCTCCCTGCTGATCGTCAGCCTGTCGAGTTGGATCGTTCCGCGATGGTGCCGCGCCGAGTGGCGCCGCGAGTGGGCATCCGAGCTGTGGCACAGTGGACCCGAGGCTCCCCGTGCCCCGGAACCCCGAGAAGAACGCACCGACCTGTTGCGCCGCTCCTTGGGATCGGTTCAACATGCCGTCTGATTGCGGCGAAGGGATTGGAGACGCGACGTGCTCGCGCAAGATCTCCGATTCGCCCTGCGGTCGCTATTGAAGACACCCAGCTTCACCGTCATTGCGGTACTCACCCTCGCCATCGGGATCGGCGCCAACATCGGCGTCTTCAGCCTCGCCAACGCCTTTCTGTTGCGTCCGTACCCCTACGCGGAACCCAAGCAGTTGATCTGGCTGCGCAGTCTCGACCTCAATTCCGGCACCGCCTCGAATATGTCGTCTCCCGACTACGTCGACCTGGCGCGCGGTAGCCAACTCATCGGCGGCTTCGCCGCAGTGGATCGGGAGCCCTACAACTTGGGCGGCGCCGCCGAGGCAGTCTACGTGCAGGGTGCCCAGGTCACCGCGACGTTGTTCGACGTTCTCGGCACGCGGCCGCTCTTCGGGCGCACGTTTCTTCCCGACGACGACCTCCCAGGCGCCGACAACGTCGTGATTCTTAGTGAAACACTGTGGCGCAACAACTTCGCAGCCGACAACAAGATCGTCAGCAGCACGGTGACGATCGATGCCGAGCCGTACACCGTGATCGGGGTGATACCCTCGGGCGGCGGCTATCCGGACGAAGCGAGCCTCTGGGTGACACTGCGCCTCGATCCCGAGGCCCACCAGGCGCGGCCACCGCTGGGCCGACATCATCGCCCGGCTCATCCCCGGAGCCACCATCGGGCAAGCTCGGGACGAAGTATCGACGCTCGCGGCGACCCTCGCCCAAGAGTTTCCCGGTTCCAACACCGGGGTCGGCGTGCTCCTCGTCGGGCTGTACGAATCGCGTACCGATGACATCCGAGCTCCGGTGATGCTGCTGCTCGGCTCCGTCGGCTTCGTGTTGCTGATCGTCTGCGCCAACGTCGCCAACCTCCTGTTGGCGCGCGCCGCATCGCGCGAGAGAGAGATGGCCGTGCGGGCCGCCATGGGCGCCGGCGCAGTACGCCTCGTCCGCCAATTGTTCACCGAGAGCACGTTGCTCTCGCTCGGCGGCGCCGTCTTGGGCCTCGGCCTGGGGATCTGGGCGGTGAGCTCGCTATCGTTGATGAGCCCGGCGCCGCTTCCCGAGTGGCTCGTGTTCACCGTCGATTGGCGCGTCGTCACCTACGCCGCCGGCGCATCGATCCTCGCGACTCTCGTTTTCGGACTCGTTCCCGCGATCCGGACGAGCCGTGCGGACTTGAACGAATCCCTGAAAGAGACCGCCACCCAGGGATCGGCGACCGCCCGCAAGCATCGAGGCCGCTCCGCCATCGTCGTCGCCGAGGTCGCCCTCGCGATTATCCTCTTGGTGGGCGCCGGGCTGACAATTCGGAGCTTCCTCGAGCTAACCGGTGTCGATACCGGTTACGACGACTCCTCGTTCATGTTGACAACGGCGTTCGCCGACGCCAACTACGCCAACGGCGCCGAGCGTGTGGCGTTCTACGACGACGCACGGGAGCGGCTCCTCGCCCTCCCGGGAGTGCTCGCCGTCGGCGGCATCGCGCAGCCCCCGTTGCGGGGCGGCTGGATTCACAGCCGCTTCGTCGTGGAAGGGAGCGAACCCGACGATGACGGTGTCAACCCCGGTGCCTTCATCCACGCCGTCACCCCCGGATACATCGAGGCGGCCGGCATCTCGCTGTTGCGCGGCCGCGACTTCGTCGACAGCGACAGCGCGGAGGGTACACCGGAGGTGGCTCTCGTCAACGACGTCTTCGCCGATCGTTTCTGGCCCGGCGAAGACCCCATCGGCAAGCGCTTCCGCTTCCCCGACATGGAGGACAGCTGGTTAGAGATCGTCGGCGTCACCGAGAACACGAAGCAACGGGCCGTCATCGATGAGGCAGAGGCGGAGATCTTCTACCCGTACGAGCGCACGTCGGAATTCTACGGCCGCATGACGTGGGTGGTCCGAAGCGGCGTCGGCGCGTCGGGGTTGATGGCGGCGGCGCAGGCCGAGATCCGCGATCTCGATCCGAACCAGGCACTCTACGATGTCATGACCATGCGACAGGCGGTCCATGAATCGGTCTGGGCTGCCCGGTTCTTCAGCACGCTCCTGTGGATCTTCGGTGGGATCGCCCTGCTGCTGTCCGCCACCGGCATCTACGGCCTGGTCTCTTACAGCGTCTCGCAGCGAAGGCATGAGATCGGCGTTCGCATCGCGAGGGGGGCGACCGTCGGTGACGTTCTCGGAATGGTGCTGCGGCACGGGGTCGTGCTCGCCGGCTTGGGTGCGGTGATCGGCTTCGCCGGCTCGGCGGCCTTGGGCCAGCTGGTCGCCAGCGAACTGTACGGCGTCGATCCACTCGACCCGATCACCTACTCGCTGGTGGCGGGGCTCCTGGGCCTGGTGGCGATCACCGCCAGCCTGATACCGGCGGTGCGGGCAACGCGCGTCGACCCCTTGGTGGCGCTCAGGGACGGATAGCGCTCACCGGTCGGGACGGTCGGCTCCTGTGTGGTGCGCATCAGATCCCGCCTTCGAGCTTTGGCCGGAGCGTTGGCCCTACCGCTAACGGGCTGGTCGTCACGCTGAATTGCACAGGCTAGTATCCAGGGATGGATGGAGAGGCGCAGCATATCGGGTTCCTCGTCGGCATCATGCTCGTTGCAGGGCTGGCGGGAGGGGCCACCAACTACGTGCGGCGGGAGCCGGACGACGACGAGGGCCACCCGCTCGCCAAAGCTCTGCTGATGGGCGTCAGCGCTGCCTTCCTGGTTCCTTTGTTCTTGAACATGATCTCGAGCGAGATCCCCGGAGAGAAGACCGGCCCCAGCTACCTGATCTTCCTGGGTTTTTGCCTCGTAGCCTCTCTTTCGTCCCGGGCCTTCATTGAGAGCGTCTCGCAACGCGTCATCCAGGCCGCCGAACGCGCCGAGGCCCAGGTCACCAGCCTGCGTTCGGAGGTAGATCCGATCATCCTCAAAGAGACCGAACTACCCGAGGCGTCCGCCTCCGAGTCCGAAGACGTTGTCGATGATCCCCAACTCCAGGCGGTGATTCGCGCCCTGGGGAATCGGCGCTATTCCTGGCGCTTCGAGGGTGGGGTCGCCCAGGAGGCCAATGTGCCTCGGGAGCTGATTCGGGAAGTCCTCGACACCCTGGTACGCGATGACTACGCGACCCACTCGACTAAGCAAGGACGCGACGCCTGGGCGCTCACGCTGCGTGGCCGGCAGCTCCTGCGGCGGATCACCCCCGCCTGAGCTTCGCCCGGGCTGACTCGATCTGTGCCGGCTCACTCATTGCCGAGCTGCCAGATGTCATCGCCCGGAATCCCTCACACTGGCCCGCTATCGTCAGGAACCCTCGTTCGTGGTTGCATGAATATGCAATAAATGGCATAGTCATGCGATAATGATTTCGAAGATCGCCCGCCAGCAAACCATTCTTCGCCTGATCCGTAGCCACGCGGTGCATACGCAAACCGAGTTGGTCCAGGAGCTGGGAGCCGAGGGCATCCCAGTGAACCAGTCGACCATCTCCCGCGACATCAAGGATCTCGGCCTGGTCAAGTCACATCGCGACGACGGCGGCTATGCCTATTCCGTGCCGACCAACGTCGTGGCGCTGAACAAACGCAGCATCAGGATCCTGCGCGGGTTCGTACAATCAGTAGACGGCTCAGGGTCGCTGGCGGTCGTGCACACCGACAGCGGCAATGCCCAACCCGTCGCCGAGGCCATCGACCGCATGCGCATGGAGAACGTCGTCGGCACCGTAGGCGGCGACAACACCCTCATGGTCGTTCTCCGCGAGGCTGCTACCTGGGAGCAATTCCGCGACCAGCTCGAGGAGGCGTTGCAATGATCCACCGCACGCCCCTCGATACCCGGCACCGTCGCCGAACCTAGGGACGACCTAGGGTCGTCCCCTCCTTCCATCCGTAGTTGCCGACGCGGCTCTGCCGCAACCGTCGGCTCGATTCCCCGGTCTTCGCGTTACGTAAGGACACGCTCGTGAACAGCACTGAAAACGGCCCGTTTCAACCCCACTTCCCTTCCCCTAATAAAATCAACGGCGTTTCTTCACAGCACCCCCCACCCGACATCCAACCCGGGGCCGGCCCTTCTTCACGGCACGCCCTATCCGACATCCAAACCAAGACCACAGTCCTGGCGTACTCCGGCGGCCTCGACACGTCGGTGATGCTTCATTGGATCCGCAACACGTTCGACTGCGAGGTTGTCGCCTACATTGCCAATGTCGGGCAGGCCGAAAACATCCCCGAGATCGAATGCAAAGCGCGCAACACCGGGGCGTCCGACGTTTGGACGCTCGACCTGCAGGAGGAGTTCGCCAGCGACTTCGTGTTCCCGGCGGTGCGCGCCAACGCGGTGTACGAAGGCCAGTATCTGCTGGGCACGGCGCTGGCGCGGCCGCTGATCGCCCGCTATCAGCTCGCGGTGCTCAACGAGGTCGGCGCCGACACGGTGGCGCACGGCGCCACCGGCAAGGGCAACGATCAGGTTCGCTTCGAGCTCGCCTATCACGGCCTGCAGCCCGGCGTTCAGGTACTTGCCCCGTGGCGCTGCTGGGACATGAAATCCCGCTCCGACCTGATCGAGTACGCGCAACGCCACCACATCACCATCGACCAGAGCCCCGAGCAGCCGTACAGCTGCGACCGCAACCTCTTGCATTGCTCCTACGAAGGCGGCGTTCTCGAGGACCCGTGGTGCGCCGCACCCGCCGACATCTTCACGCTCACCTGCGATCCGCGCAGCGCCCCCGATGAAGCCGAGGAAGTCACCATCACGTTCGCGGACGGCTGGCCGACCGCGGTGAACGGCGAGGCGCTGTCGCCCGCCGCCTTGCTCACCCGCCTCAACGACATCGGTGGGCGCCACGGCGTCGGCAGAATCGACATCGTGGAGAACCGGTTTGTCGGCATGAAGTCGCGCGGCGTGTATGAGACACCCGGTGGCACGTTACTCCACGCCGGGCTGCGGGCTGTCGAATCGCTCACCATGGACCGCGAGGTATTGCGGCTACGCGACTCTATCGCGATGCAGTTCGCCGAGTCCGCCTACTACGGCTTCTGGTTCTCGCCCGAGATGAAGGCGATGACCGCGCTGATCGACTCCGCGATGCAGGGCGTCACCGGCACAGCCCGGCTCGAGCTCTACAAAGGCAACTGGCAGGTCACCGGCAGAGAGGCCCCGTGGCCGCTGTATTCCGAGGAGCACGTCACGTTCGAAACCGACGACGTCTACCAGCAACAGGACGCCGAAGGCTTCATTCAGTTGCAGGCGCTGCGCCTCAAGCTCGGCACCAAGCGGCAGATGGCGCGGCAGGCGGCCGAATCGGCCGCCGTGCATCCAATCGGCGGCGAGGGCACCGCCCCGGGCGAGCTCGTCGACAAGAGAGTAGGCACGGAACCGCGCGACGTGGCCGCGGGAAGCGATGCCGTGGCCGTGGAAGTGACGTCATGAAGGCGCTGTGGCAGGCCCGCTTCGGCACCGCCGCCGACGCGGCGGCGCAGCACTACACGGCATCGATCGATCTCGACCAGCACCTGGCGCCGCATGACATCCGCTATAGCAAAGCGCACGTCGTCGCGCTCGGCGCCGCCGGCATCCTCTCCACCGACGAGGTCGACATCCTCCACCACGCCTTGCAGCAGGTGGGCGACGAGTTGGCCGCCGGGCAGCTCGATCTCGATCCGGCGCTCGAGGATATACATACGATCATCGAGAACCGTGTTACCGAAATCGCCGGCGACGTGGGCGCCAAGCTGCACACCGGGCGCAGCCGCAACGACCAGGTGGCCACCGACATGCGCCTGTTCGTGATCGAGGCGTTAGACGTTGCGTCGCAGACCCTCCGCGGGCTGCAGGGAGCTCTGCTAGAGAGGGCAAACGAGCACGTCGGCACCGTTCTGCCGGCGTACAGCCACATGCAGCGGGCGCAGCCAGTAAGCCTGGCTCACCACCTGCTGGCCTATTTCTGGATGCTCGAGCGCGACCGGAGCCGCTTCGCTGACTCACGAGAGCGTGCCGCCGCCTCTCCGGCGGGCGCGGCTGCGTGCACCGGTACCGGAATTCCGATCGACCGCGAGCTGATCGCCGCAACGCTGGATTTCGAGCGCGTTACGGACAACAGCCTCGACACGGTCAGCGACCGTGATTTCGTTTTGGATTTCCTCGCCGCCTCGGCCATCTGCGCCGGGCACTGCAGCCGCCTCGCTGCCGATCTCTGTCTGTGGTCGTCGGCCGAGTTCGGCTTCGTGAAGCTGCCGCAGAGCTACTGCACGGGCAGCAGCATGATGCCGCAGAAGGTAAACCCCGACACGCTCGAGCTGGTCCGTGCTAAGGTCGCCTCGCTGGCGGCGAACTTCTCGACGCTGGCGAGCGTCCTGCACGCCATGCCGCTCGGCTACCAGCGTGATCTACAGGAGGACAAGCGGCCGCTGCTGCACGCCGCTGATGAGCTCTTGTCGATGTTGGCATTGCTGCAACCCATCGTTCGCGACGTGGAATTTGCTACGCAGAGCATGAAGGGAGCGGCCAGCGACCCGGGGCTGCTGGCAACTGACTGGGCCGAAGAGCTGGTGGTCGCGGGCGTTCCGTTTCGCGAGGCGTATGGCGTGATTGGCGAGCTCATGAAGCACGCATCCGACAGCGGCATCGACCCCCGCACGTTGTCGCCCGACGAGCTCGCGACGCTCCACCCGTCCCTGCCCGACGCCATCGCGAGAGTCCCCAACGCCACAGCCTCCATCGCGCGTAAGGTCACGGCCGGCAGCACCGGGCCGGCGGCACTTGCCCGCCAGATGGCTGACGCGGACGCGTGCCTAACCTGATCAGCGTACCTCCAATCCCCGCTCCGGAGACTCCCATGAAGCGATTGATCGCACGACCCCGCGTTCTGCTGACACTCGTTGCCGCGGCTGCCCTCGCCGGCCCGGTGGCTTGCTCCTCCCCCGCCCTCGATGTCGAACCAGCCGACATGGTGATCTACAACGGCAAGGTGGTGACCGTGGACGACGCCGTACCCGACGCCCAGGGCATCGTGATTCGTGGCGACCTTATCGAAATGGTCGGCAGCAACGCCGAGGTCGAGGCCTACATCGGGCCCGACACCGAGGTCGTCGATCTCGATGGAAGCCTCGCCATCCCGGGCTTCATCGAGAGCCACGGTCACTTCATGGGAATCGGCAGCAATGTGATGAACCTCGACCTGCTCGACGAAACGACCTGGCAAGGTGTCGTCGACAAGGTCGCGGCGGCGGTGACCGATGCCGAGCCCGGGCAGCTGATCGAAGGCCGCGGCTGGCATCAGGAAAAAATGACCGATCTCGACGCGTCCAACACCGTGCGCGGCTTTCCACGGCACGACGCGGTCAGCGCGGTGAGTCGCGAGAATCCGGTCATCCTGCGCCACGCCAGCGGCCATGCCAACTTCGGCAACGCCTACGCCATGGAGCTCGCCGGCGTTACCCGCAACTCCGTGCAGCTGAACGGCGGCGAGATCATCATGGACGAGAACGGCGAGCCCCTCGGCGTCTTCGTCGAGCGTGCTTCCGGCGTGATCAACGGGGCGCGCCGCAACGTAGAGAGTCGGATGACCGACGAAGATCGAGAGGCGCGTACTTGGCGGCAAATGGAGATCGCCAGCCAGGAAGTGATCAGCAAGGGCATCACCAGCTTCCAGGATGCGGGCTCGGGAATCGGCACGATCGACCTGTTCAGGCGTGGCGTCGACGAGGACGCGCTGCAGGTACGCATGTGGGTGATGCTGAGCGGCGGAGGCGACGCGGAAACGCTGCAGGCGCAACGAGTTATCGGCTACGGCGACGATATGCTCACCGTGCGCGCCATCAAGATGTCGATCGACGGGGCGCTCGGATCGCGCGGCGCCTGGCTACTGGAACCCTACAGCGATGAGGCCGACAGCTCCGGCCACAACACCGGCGACCCCGAGCGTATCGAGCAGATAGCCAACCTGGCCCTGGAAAACGGCTACCAGCTCTGCGTTCACGCCATCGGCGACAGGGCCAACCGCGAGGTGCTCGACATCTACGAGCGGGTGTTCGAGGCCCACCCTGAAGAGGCCGAGGACGCCCGGTTCCGTATCGAGCATGCGCAACACATCAGCGCCGATGACATCCCGCGCTTCGGCGAGCTCGGCGTGATTGCCTCGATGCAGGGCGTCCACGCAACGTCGGATGGGCCGTTCGTGGTGCCGCGACTCGGCGCCGATCGGGCGCAGACCGGAGCCTACGTGTGGAAAAGCTTGCTGGAAACCGGCGCCGTCGTGAACAACGGCACCGATGCACCCGTCGAGCGCGTCGACCCGATCCCCTCGTTCTACGCCACCGTGAGCCGCATGATGAGCAGCGGCGAGCGCTTCTTCCCCGAGCAGCGACTGAGCCGCGAGGAGGCGCTGCGCACCTACACCATCAACGGCGCCTACTCGGCGTTCGAGGAAGACGTCAAAGGCTCGATCACGCCCGGCAAGCTGGCCGATATCACGATCATCGACCGCGACATCATGACCGTCCCGGAAGAAGAAATTCCCGGAGCGCGCGTTCTGTACACCATCATCGGCGGTCGGATCCGGTATCAGGCGCAATAGCGACACGAAATCAGGCCGGCGGGCTGGGCTCGACTATTCCCGCGATTGGGGCGTCTCAATAGGCAAGAACCTTTGTCGCCCCTCTCCCCGGGCAACGGCAATCCCTGGACCTTTGCCGCAATCCGTTCAACCAGGAGGGAGGCGAGTGAGCTCCATTCGCCGCAATACCGCAGTCGGCGCCGGCTGCGCTGTCCTCGCCCTGATCGTCGCCACGGCGACCTGGGCCGGTTCCGCGCCGCAGCAGACAGCAGAGCCCCCGGTAGTCGAAGAAAAGCCCCAGAACGACAGCGATTTCGTCTTCTTCGGTCCCGAGCTCGAGGCCTTTTGGCAGGACGATGTCACCATCGAGCGTTTCCGCGACATGGAGCGCGACATGGAGCGCGCCTTGGCACAAGCCGGCCAGATCCGGGTGAGCCCGGGCGGCGCATGGCGCGTCCGTTCGTCCGCCAGCGCCGTCAGCCGCGTGCTCGCCCATGCCGAGGACATCGGCCTCACTGAGGACCAGGAAGAAGACCAGATCCGCGAGCTGCAGCGCGGCGTGCGGCGCGAGCAGATCCGCCGTGATGCCGACCTCGAGATCGCCGAGATGGACCTCGAGGAGATGATGGACAACAACGGTGCCAACCTCGACGTCATCGAGCAGAAGATGCGCGAGGTTGCCAATCTCGGCGTCGACGCCCGCATGGCAGGCATGCGCCTGGAGCGCGACGTCATGGCCCTTTTGACGCCGGAGCAGCGCGACGACCTCGAGGAGTTGATGCCGGAGCGCGTCATCTACGAGAGCATCCTGCGGCAGCGTCGCCGCTAGGTAACGCCAAACAATACAAACGGGGCCCGGTGGGCGCCTGTCTCGTTGGCGGGAAAACGAGGCGGAACCCCATGCAGCGCAAGGTCCGTCTCGCCTCTGGCGACCTGACCGGCTACACTCGTAAGATCATGGATCCTGAGCAGCTAAGATTGCTGATCGAGGCCGGAATCCCCGACTCCCAGGTGAGCGTGCGCGATCTTACAGGCACCCGCGACCACTTCAGAGTCGAGGTGATTTCAGCGGCGTTCGCCGACAAGAGTCTCGTTGAGCAACACCAAATGGTCTACCGCGCCGTGGGGCAGGAACTGACTAACGCGGTACACGCGTTGTCCGTCTTGACGGCGATCCCGGGGGAGTAACTCATCATGTCCGAACAGTTGACAGAACAGATCGAAGAGTCGATTACCGGCAGCCCCGTCCACGTGTTCATGAAGGGGACGCCCGAATGGCCGCAGTGCGGCTTCTCCAAGGCCACCTGCGACGCCTTCCAGTCGATCGACGTTCCGTTCACGGCAACGAACGTTCTGGAAGACCTCGACAGCTACCGTACGACCTTGATGGAGATCACGGCTTGGCCGACCATTCCGCAGATCTTCATCGGCGGCGAGTTCATCGGCGGCTGCGACATCGTCATGGAAATGCTGCAAAGCGGCGATCTGGAGAAAAAGGTTCAAGCGCTCGAGGCCGTCGAGGGCTAGCGATCGTTTCACGCGGGGTCATAAAGTTACCCGGAACTCTGGTTTCGGGGCCTGGAAATGGGGACCGGGCAGGTACGCGATGCGAGCTCTCGTCGCCGACGATGAGCCACAAATCTGCGAGCTACTGAGCCGCTTCTTGACGCGGAGTGGCTACGCGGTCGTAACCGCGCTTACCGGCGAGGAAGCGCTGGAAGAGGTGCGGCGGCAACGCCCCGGACCTGTTGCTGCTCGACCTCTATCTTCCTGAGCTCGATGGGCTCGGAGTGCTGCAGCAGGTTTGTGACGAAGCGCTCGAGGTGGGAACGATTTGGACGATGACCGGCCAGGCCGATGACGATTTCGTCAGGAAAAGTATCGAGCTCGGCGCCGTGGACGTATTCACCAAGCCGCTCAACCTGCCCCATCTCGACTGGCTGCTGCAGCTCGAGCACGGCCGCGTCGCGGCCGACGAAAGGGAGTAGCGTCCCCGTCCGTGGCCCTGCATAGCGCCATGGCCTCCCGCCGGGAAGTCTGGGGTTGGGGGCTGTACGATTTCGCCAACTCTCCGTTTGCCACCACGATCATGGCGGTCATCTTCAACCGCTACTTCGTGCGCGTGCTCGTCGGCGACGATGGCGTCACCCTGCCGATCTTCGGCCGTTCGGTCGATGTGCCGGGCGTCACGTTCTTCACCTTCACGTTGGCGATGGCGATGCTGATCGTCGCCGTGACGGCGCCCGTGCTCGGCGCCATCGCCGACTTCACCGGTTCCAAGAAGAAGTTCCTCGCCTTCTTCTGCTACATGGGTGCCGGTGCAACGGCGTTGCTCTCCTTCGCACACGAGGGGCAGTACTGGCGCGGCGCGATCTTCTTCGTTATCGCGCAGATCGGCTTTGCCGCCGGCAACGTGTTCTACAACGCCTTCCTGCCGGAGATCTCCACCCGTGACAACATCGGCTGGGTTTCCGGCTTCGGCTTCATGCTCGGGTACCTCGGCGGCAGCCTGCTGCTGGGGATCAACCTGTTGATGCTGAGCTATCCCGAGTGGCTCGGATTCAGCGAACCGTTCACGCCGAACGATACGTTCCTGACGGTCGCTGTGTGGTGGGCCGTGTTCGCCATCCCGACGTTGTTGTGGGTACGCGAACGCAAGCCGGCAACCAACCTGCCCGCCGGCAAGGGCTACCTGGCGCTCGGCTTCCGGCGTCTCGGCAAGACGCTGCGCAACCTGCGCAGCTATTCCGAGCTGACGAAGTTCTTGATCGCCTTCCTCGTGTACAACGACGGCATTCAAACCGTCATCGTGGTGGCAGCGATCTTCGTCGACCAGGTGGTCGGCATGTCCGACGGGCAGGTGGTTGCGCTGTTCCTGGTGATCCAGGCCACGGCCTTCGTCGGATCGCTGCTGCTCGGCTCGATCAGCGATCGTATCGGCAACAAACAAACCATCGTCATCACGCTCTTGCTGTGGATCGTGGTCGCGGTGTGGGGGTACTTCATCGGCTTCACCGGCAACGCGCAGCGCGAGGTGTGGATGATGGGCTTGCTCGTTGGGTTGATTCTCGGCGGCAGCCAAGCTGCCAGCCGTGCCCTGCAGGGCATGTTCACGCCCGAAGAGAAAAGCGCCGAGTTCTTCTCGTTCTTCGGTATCGCCGGGCGTTTTTCCTCGGTGGTCGGCCCGCTGGTGTACGGCAGCACCTATGCGCTCCTCGGCATCCGCTTCGCGATCTTGTCGCTGGCTCTGTTCTTCATCGTTGGACTCGCTATCCTGCTAGCCGTCGATGAACAGAAGGGTGTCGCACAGGCAAAGGCGGCGGTGGCATGAGCGAAGCGGGCAGCGGGCAGCCAACAAGCCAAGCGGTACGTTCCGTGCCGACGCTCTCCCCGAGCTCCTTCGGTAAGGCCCTGCTGCTCGGCGCCCGGAACTTCGGGCGCGACGGCTGCTTCAATCACAGCGCCGCGATCTCCTATTACGCGCTGCTGTCGGTGATCCCGTTTCTGAGCCTCGTGGCGTCGATACTGGGGTCTTTCCTGGGCTCATCGGAGGAGGGCCTGGCGGCGGCGCTCGATCGCTTCAACATGATCGTTCCCGGCCTCGGCGCCGAGATGATGGCCTACGCACGATCGTTCCTCGACAACCGCACGGGCATCGGCGTCGCATCCGGCATCGCGACACTCTGGGTGTCGAGCTTCGTATTTTTCGCCATGCAAACGGCGGTCGGGCAGATCTTCCAACAGGAGGTAGACGGCCTGAGCTGGCGCACCTTCGCCTTGCGAACGCTGTGGGAGTACGCGAAACCCTTCTTGATGTTCCTGAGCGCCATGACGTTGCTGGTAGCCAGCTTCATGGCGAGCAACGTGCTGTCAATCCTGCGTTCGGCGGCGCCCGAGTTGGCCGGCGGTATCATCGACTGGTTCGAATCGTTGCCGACGGTGCCGTTCGTCGGCTCGCTTATCCTGTCGGTGGCGATGTTCGCACTCGTCATCCAGGTGCTGACGGAGCGTGCTCTGAGGTGGCAGACGCTGTTGCCCGCCGCGCTGGTGGGCGGCATCGGCTGGGAGATCGCCAAGGTCCTGATCTCGACCTACCTGCGCTACGCCTCGTCGGCGCTGAGCTTCACCGGCTCGGCCGGTGCCATCGTGATCTTCATGTTCTGGATCTACTACGCTGCCGCCATCTTGCTGTACAGCATCCAGATCGCCGCGGTGCTCAGCGGCGAGCGCACCTAGCGCCAGCGGTGCTCAGCGCCGAGCGCATCACACCTACGGTACAGAGCGCCGAGCGCACAGCCTAGCGCCAGTAAAGCTCGTCTTGCGAGCAGTACGGCTCGAAAGGCAGCTGCCAGGCGCCGAGGCCCGAAGAGCTCCATCTGCTCGTGCCCAGGTAGTCCATGGCCGGCTCGCCGATCGGGGCTCCCGGAGGTGCTCCCGGCGTGCCCGGCTGCGAGAACGAATCGGCGGGTCGCGACAGGAAGCGCTCGATATCGCGCGACACCAAAGCGTAGTGCGCGTTGCCGGCCGTCGACACATTGTTGAACGACATTATCCGATGGCGGAGCTGCTCCAGCCTCATGCTGGCAACGGCGCGAACCTGCGGCATCTGGGCGGTCGCCGCCAGGCGCATCAGGTGGTCGACCACGACCCGCTCGACGGCGCGGTTGATCTCCGCCTCGTACCCGTCGTCGGGATGGGCGCCGAAAGTGGCCACGAACAGCCGGTCGATGACCCCATAGAGGCTCGGCAACGACTCATCGAGCGCGTGCTGCTGCACGAGACGCGCGGCGCGCTCACCGTTGAGGATCTCACCGACCGTGTGATCGGCCGCCACCACGGCGGGCGTGATGGCGTCGAACGTCAGGCCGGTGTAGCGCGGGAACATCTCCCGGCTGCGCCCGTATCCCGACGGGCGCGGCGGCAACGTTTCGAGCACCGACTCGGGAATCGCCAGCTCAGCCGCGTTGATGGTGGCGAGCAAAGCATCGAGCGCCGCTATCTGATCGTCACGCGATACCGGGGTGAACGGGACCCGCCCGTCGCCGCGCAGCGAGTAGATGTAGTTGGAGCCGCCGATCGCCGAGGCGGCCGCGCTTACCTGGTACCGATGGTGTAGAAACAGTGGCACCAAAACCTCTTCCATCGTCGCCATCGGCGCGCCGCGCTTGATGTTGCGCTCGCCGAAGCGGTCGAGGGCGGCGCGTCGCACCTCCATCATGCGATTCAGCTCGGCCGCCGGATCGGCGCCATTCGACCACTGGTCGGATCGCGGGTTGGCGCTCATGTCCTGGTTGCTCATGAACCTGAGGTCCTGAGCCCAGGCCTCTTCGAGGATGATGCCGAGCGCTTCCTCTTCGTCGGCGCCGGGAGGGAAGTGCTGGTAGCCATAAGCAACCCCCACCCTGTCCCACTCCCCGATCTCGCGCTCGTAGACGTCCGAGTAATCGAAAGTGCCGTCGGCCCGCAGCGTGATCCAGGGATGCGGGTAGTCCATCACCGATGTCCGCCCCTGGGAGCTGTCGTAGTAGTTGTGCGAAAAGCCGATCGTGTGACCGACCTCGTGCGCCGACAACTGGCTGACACGGGCGAGCGCCCAGTCGGCGAGCTCCGGCGGCGTCTCGTCGCCGTTGGTGTAAGGAGCCAGTAGACCCTCGGCGATCATGTAGTCCTGGCGCACGCGCAGCGAGCCGAGCGTTACCAGGCCCTTCATGATCTCGCCGGTGCGCGGGTCGGTTACCGAACCGCCGGTGCTCCAACCACGCGTCGAGCGGTGCACCCAGTTGATCACGTTGTAGCGAATATCGTGGCTAGACACGTCGGGGGGCCGCAGCTCCACCTGGAAGGCGTCGCGATAGCCGGCCGCCTCGAACGCCTGGTTCCACCAACGGGCGCCGGTGAGCAGCGCCGTGCGAATGGGCTCCGGCGCACCGGGGTCGAGGTAGTAAACGATCGGCTCGACAGCGTCGCTCACCGTCGCACCCGGATCGACTTTCTCCAGCCAGTGGCGGCGGATGAACCGCTGGGTAAGCGGCTCGCCCAGAGGCACCGAGTAGTCCTGGTACGAGAAAGCGCCGAAGCTCGAACGTGGGTCGTAGGCGCGCTGCTCGTAATCGTCGTCGGGAAGCTGCACGAAGGCGTGGTGGATACGAAGTGCGGGCGCGTCCGCCGAGGCCGCCACCGAACCGACGCCCTCGAAGCCGCCGCCGCCGCGGCCGCCGCCGCCGCCCTGGCGAGTGAAGGTGAGGCGGGCTTCGAGCTCGGTGTTCTGCGGGAAGTTCATCGTCATGGGCATGTAGATCGAGCTGCGGCTGGCATCGAGTTCATAGGTGCCGGGCTGCATGCGGGCGCCCCAATTGCCGGAGTCGCGCACCAGATACGGCGTCAGGTCAACCAGCACCCGGTCGCCGCTTTCGGCCGCGACGGTCCATCCCCAGTGGATCGCCGGCGAGAAAGCGTCGGTAACCGCCCGTACTTCTTCGGCGTTGTCCGAGATGGCCCGAAAGCGCGTGTTCGGCTGGATCATGAACACCTTGGGACCGACGCGCTCGAAGTAGACGATGCGGCTGCCCTGGGCGGTGCCGCGATCCAGGCCGATGTCGTTAGAGCCGAGGCCGGAGCTGAGGCCGGTCAAATTCAGGATTTCCACGTTCCATTCGTCGATCTCCATGAACAGCTCGCCGGCCGCAGCGTCCCAATACAAGGGCATGAAGCCATCCATGCGCTCCATGCCAGCGGTGCGGGCCTCGATGGTCTGCACCGTGGCGCCCTGGGCACCGCCGCCACCAGCACCACCGCCAGCACCGCCAGCACCACCGCCAGCACCGCCGCCACCAGCGCCACCGCCGCCACTACCGCCGCCGCCCCTGCCGCCACGCTGACCGAGCTTCGCCTCGCGGACGGCGGCACGGTACTCGGCGTCCCAGCCGGTAGCCGCACCACTCTCAGACAGCCATCCCGCGAGCGTCAGCGATTCGGCCGACGCCGACTTGCTCGCCAGCATCACCGGTATCGCCAGAGCCGCGACCAACAACAGAGAAAGGATTCCGAACCCTGCGCGGGCCGGGTATCGACGTTGGACCATGCGGTCACCTCCGGAGTCATTTTGGGGATCCGTCAGGATCCCGTGACGGTGTCACTCGTGGGGAACGCCCTGTCGGGGCGGCCACAGTTTGCCAAGTGCGCGGCGTTTCGCCAACCGAAACACCGGTCGGCTGGCCATCTATATGGTCATATGAAGTGCCAAGACGCGTAGGTCTGGCGGCATCGAGCGATCTGAGGTGCGGCGCGGCGCGCACATGGAGCCGGGGGGGGGGGGGCAGCTGTGTTGTACCAATCGCACAGCCCGTGAGTCTGCGCTTGTACAATCAGTACAATTGGTGAGCCTTGCCTTGTACAACCCGTACAACCCCTCCGCGTACCCCCCACCAGACCCGCCGGCGCGCGAAGTCGAACGCCGGTATGAAGGTGCCAGAGCGGCAATTTCGATACATCGCTTCCTCGGAGATGAGGGCAAAGCTCGCCGAGATCCTGAACCGAGTGGCTGTCGCTGGAGAACGGCTCGTCGTAACCCGCGCCAAACAACCGATGGCGGCCCTGGTACCGATAAAGGACTTCCGACTGCTCGTGAAGTTGGCAGACCTCGTGTACGTCGAAGCGGCACGGGCCGCGCTGCACGAGACGGAGCGCGCGGTCGAGACGGGGGACGAGGTAAGAACGCGCGATTGGGGAGATCTGTTGGCGACCTTGTGGATCGACCCCGCGGCCGCGCCGATCGGATACGATCGGCCGCATGCAGGGCAAATGGCGCAATCTATGGTTGCTGACCTTCGCGGTGCTGTTTGCCATGGGACTGTGATTCTCGGCTCCCACGGTGGTACCGCAGCTCACCGAGGAGTGGCAGCTCACCGGCAGTCAGCAATCATGGCTGACGATGACCGTGCAGGCGGGCTTCGTCGTCGGGGCGATCATCAGCGCCGCCTTCAACCTGGCAGACCGAATTCAACCGCAATACTTGCTGGCGGCCAGCGCCCTGCTGGGCGCCGCGTTTAACGCCGGCATTGCACTGTTCGCGGAGACGGCGGGCACCACGATGGTGCTGCGCTTTCTCACGGGCTGTTGCCTGGCCGGCGTCTATCCGCCGGGCATGAAGCTCATGGCCACCTGGACCACGAAGGATCGGGGCCTGGGCATCGGCCTGCTGGTGGGCGCCCTGACCATCGGCTCGGCCTCGCCGCACCTGTTCAACGCCCTGCCGATCCTCGGCGGCACTGCCGGTATGCCGCCATGGCGCAGCGTCGTGCTGGCCGCATCGCTGTCTGCGGTGCTCGGCGCCTTTCTGGCCGGAGCCTTCTTGCGCCCGGGTCCGGTCTTGCCAACCGCCCACGCGTTCAACTGGCGCTATGCGACGCGGGCCCTGCGTGCCAAACCTGCCAGGCTGACGAACTTCGGCTATCTCGGCCACATGTGGGAGCTGTACGCCATGTGGGCATGGGTGCCGCTGTTCTTACTGGCGAGCTACCAACAGGCGGGCTGGAACGAAACGGCGGCACGGGTTGCCGGCTTCGGCGCTATCGCCATCGGCGGTGCAGGCAGTGTCATTTTTGGCGCGCTGGCGGACAACCACGGTCGCACGACGCTGGCGATCATCAGCATGGCGATTTCGGGGATCTGCTGCCTGCTGGCCGGGCCATTGTTCGGATCACCGGCACTGTTGACCGTCGTGTGCCTGGTCTGGGGCTTCGCCGTGGTCGCCGACTCGGCGCAGTTCAGCACCGCCATCACCGAGCTCGGCGACCCCGAGCACGTCGGCACGGCACTCACGGTGCAAACCAGCCTCGGGTTCTCACTCACGATGGTGACCATATGGATGATCCCGCCGCTCGTCGATCGCATCGGCTGGGAGTGGGCATTCGCTTCGCTGGCAATCGGCCCGTTTCTCGGCATCGTCAGCATGGTGCGGCTCAGAGCACTGCCGGAAGCACTGAACATGGCGTCGGGAAAGCGCTGAGGAGCGGTTGTTCCCAGCGATCAGCGGCAACGCCGCAGATGCACCCTGGGCGGCGCAACAATACCCATCACGCTTTTGCCACGGCCCTCTAGAACTCCACGATCGCCGGCTTCCACGCCTGGGGGTCCGAGGCAATGCCGTACTTGAGGCTCACGACCTCGATGCGTTGGGGCACGAACTCGATCAGCAGGTAGTCGCTGCTTTCCGGTCCCCCCGGGTAGTAGAGGGTCCATTCGTCTTTCCAACGAGCCCGTTTCTCGGCCGGATCGTTAACGAGGCGAGCATCGCCCAATAGCGTGACGTAGCCCGGATCGTCGCGATCGAAATAGACCAAAGTCACGCGCTGGTCGGTGCGCATATCGGCGACCTTGCGGGTGCTCGGATTCGTGGCCATCCAGACGGTCAGCCCGGGCTCGGGAGCGAAGGAATTCATCATTCGAGCTTGTGGGCGACCGTCGACCCCCAGTGTCACGAGAGCGCAACTTTCCGCCGCAATCATGATTTCCTGGGCTGCTTCGAGGACCGACTCGCGACTGGGTTCCTGAAGGTCGCCGATCTCCGGCGCGTCGGTTGCACTCAATCGTACCCATCCTTCCGCTCTGTGACATGGCGGCAAACGTAACACGATCGCTGCAATCAGCCCGCCCGCAGCTCCTCGGCCGCGGCACGGATGTCCTCGAGTGCCTCTTCCATGCGATCGATGTGCGTGCGGAAGCTCAACACGCAAATGCGCGCCACGTAGTTACCCTGTAACAGCGCACCGTTGATGTAAATACGCTTGCGGTCGTTGACGGCCCCGAGGAAGCGGCAGTTCAGCTCGTTGAGCTCCGCGGGCGTCTTGCCCGGGGCGAAAACGCGAAAAGCCACCAACGACAATTGCGGCTCGGCAACGATCTTGATCCCGTCGGTGGCGCGTAGCCGTTCGGTGATCCAGGCGGTGAGGTCGAGCTTTTCCTCCATTTGCTCGCGGAACACCCCGATGCCGTGCATCTTCACGGGCAGCCAGACGCGCAGGCCGCGGTGGTCGCGCGACAGCTCGGGCGAGATCTCGCTGAAGTCGACGAAGTCGGGGTCGTCCTGCATGGTCGGCAGGTAGTCGGCGGCCACGGCGTGGGCCCGGGCCAACGTTTCGCCGTCGCGCACCAGCAAGGAGCCTGTGCCGTAGGGCAGGAACATGCCCTTGTGGGGATCGAGTGACAGCGAATCGGACCTTTCGAGGCCGCTGAGGGCTGCCCTGCCCCGCGCGGTGAGCATGAAGAACCCGCCGTACGCCGCGTCGACGTGAAACCACAGATCTTCGCGGGCGGCGATGTCGGCGAGACCGTCGAGATCGTCGACGGCACCGGTGTTGGTGGTGCCGGCGCTGCCGACGATCATCAGCGGCTGCTTGCCGGCGGCGCGGTCGGCGGAGATGCGCTCCTCGAGGTGGTCGAGGCGCATACGGTATTCGCCGTCGCTGGCGATTTCCCGCACCGCCGAAATGGGGAAGCCGGCCAGGATCGCGGCCTTCTGGATGGAGTGGTGCACCTGATCGGACACATAGATCGTGCCCGACAGGAAGTTTTCCGGCAGGCGCTCACGCCGGGCTGTGAAGATCGCCGTGAAATTGGCCAGCGAGCCGCCGGTGGTGAGCAGACCGAGCGCGTTATCGGGATAGCCGACGATCTCGCACAGCCAACGCACCGCAACCGCCTCGATTTGCGCCAAGCCCGGCGCCGGCGTCCAGATGCTGGTGAAGCGATTGACCGAGTCGGCGATCAGGTCGGCCAGCGCCGAGTGGTACAGCCCGCCGCCGGGGATGTAGGCCAGGTATCCGGGTGCAGCCGTATTGAAGGCCTTGACGACGACCTCATCGAACAGCCGCGCCAGCAGCCCCTCGAACGGTTCTCCCGTCTCCGGCAGCGGCTCGATGAGCGCGCGGGCCATCTCCTCAGCGCCATCGAGGTCATGGGCCGGCTGCTCGGGCAGCGAACCGATGAATGCCGTGATCCGTTCGATGGCTTGCTCGGTCATCTCGCGCATCTGCGCTTCAGACAGCTCGAGCTCCGAGGGACCCGGGAACACAGAGCTGGAGTCTTCGGAGGCCGGCGCAGCGACGTCTTTCGCGGGATCGCCACCTGCCTCGGAGTCCCTTCTGCTCGGCTCATTGCCCACGTATCGTGACTCGGAATCGTGCATCACCACGGCTTGCTATCGCTTCTCGATCCACTCGTACAACTTCGTCAACGCCGCATCGACGGCGGCGGCCACCGCCGCATCGTCGTCGATGTCGGCGATCCTCAGGTTCTCGTCCCAGAGGCGCAGGTCGCTGAGGTTGTAGAGCTCCAGATCGGCATCGAGGCGCTGCGGGTTGCGATCTCCGGGATCGTCCGAATCAACATACAGGAAGTAGTCCGTGGCGAGCGGATCGCGCACCAGGCCGACGGCAGGCGATTCCGACACGGCGCGCGCCAGAGCCCGGGTAACCGGCGCTAACCAGGCAACGACTTCGGGTCTGTCGCCGCGTGTCCCTTCGATGAAGATCCGCGGCGCCTCGAGCCGCTCCGCGAGGTCGTCAGGCGGTTCCGATCGCTGTGCCAGCAGGAAGTAGATTTCGTGGATCCCGGCGTTGGCGTGGCTGGCGTGAATGAGCTGCTCCCAGGCGTCGGCATCGTCGCCGGCATCGTAGTGCAGCTGCCAGGCGAGAAGGTGAGAGGCGACGACCCCGGGTTCGAGTCGCAGCGCCGCGGCGAGCGCGGTCGACGCGGCGGCCGGTTGCTGCTGCATCCACGCAACGGCGGCACTCAGATAGTGCCCGTCCCAAAGCATCGGGTCGGCGATGATCGCTTGCTCCGCTTGCAGCTGCGCCGCAGCGAGCTCGCCCGCCAGCGCCAGCTCGGCGCCGCGGCGCAAGGCGACGCGCGCCACGTGGGTACTGCTGGCGCGACGGTAGTACTCAGACCGGGCGAACGTCCGCAGCCCCCGGCGCCGCGTCTTCACCTCGATGGTGTGACGGTGCACACTGCCGCTGCCTTCGCCCTCCGACGTTGAGCTCCGCGGGTAGTACCCCAGCAGGTACGAGCCGCGGAGGGTCGTGACGATCGAATCGTAGGCCTCGCGCAGCGTCGCCGATCCCGACCCCTGCACGTACAACCCACCGGTGGATTCGGCCAGCATCTCCATACGCTCGGCCGCGGCGCGCCGGGCACGGGCCGCGTCGCGGTTGCGTCTCACCAGTTGCGGTCCGGTGTGACCGATGGCGACCGTGAATATCGGCACGTCGGTTTCGTACACGAACCCGAGCAGCTCGCTGAACGAGTGGCTGCTCGACGTGTCGAGGCCGTCCGAGAGCACGACCAGGGCCCGTCGACGCTCCTGCCCGGATCCCGTGGTTCCCTCGCCTCCGGCGGGACAACTGCCGGCGGCATCGAATACCCGGAACGGCAGATCGTTGCGCCCGAAGCCCGGTGCGTCCGGCTCCGGCTCTTCGTCGACCGTCAGCTCGTCGACCGGCCCCATGCTGATGCCGACCCCCCCGGTAGAAAGCGGCCTCTCGAACTCGGTAACGACCTGCAGCGCCAGGATGTCCGGCACGTTCCATCCCTGTACCTCCGACACCCCCATGATCACCGCGTCGTTGAACGACGTGCCACCCTCGATTCGGATCCGATCGATAGTCTCGAGCACCTCGGGGTCCGCCGCGGGTCCCCAGGTGCCGGGCCCGATCTTGTGCCGAAACGGGAGGACGAAGGCGCAATCGCGCGGTCCGAGTGCATCGAGAAAGGCCCGCGCGTCCTGCTTCACGTTGGGTGCGCTCCTTCGGATGCTGTCGCTCTGGTCGAAAACCAACGCCACGTCGATCGGCGTGTCTTCGGGAGTCAACGCCAAAGCGACGGGATGCTCGACGCCATTGTCGACCACCACGAAGTCGGCGGCGCGCAGCCCGGTGACCGGGTTGCCGTCACGATCGAGCACTGCCACATGGAGCCGCACCACTTCTACGCTGGCTCCGTAGGCCGGACGCTGCTGTTGCGGGGAGCCGATCATCTCCTTCAACGCGACGATGAACTGCTGAATCTCCTCAGCGTCCCGGGCGTCGGGACTCTGCTCGAGGTACTTCTCGAACGCCGCGATCGCTTTGGCGTATTCCTCGGTTCGCGCGTACAGGTCTCCCAGGTTCTTGTAGGCCAACGGATATTCGGGTTGCAGCTCGATGGCTTTCTCGATGTGGGCGATGCCCTCGGCGGCGTTCCCCTCGTTCACCATCACCACGCCCATGTTGTAGTGGGTCAGCGGGTCGTCCGGGTTGATATCGATTGCCGCCTGGAACTCCGCCGCCGCTTCGTCCTGCTCGCCGAGCTCGGCCAGCGACTGAGCGAGCTCGATGTGCGGATTGGCGATGTCGGGCCGGTATTCGATCCACTCACGGTAGGCAACGATCGCGTCGTCGAACAGACGCTGCTCGAAATACGCCCTGCCCAGGAGCGCGTAGATGTAGCCGAGCGCCTCGGCGCTTTCCACCGTGTCTTCGGTGGCCGCCAACGCCTGCTTCATGTAGCCGACGACCTCCGCGTAGCTGCCGGCGTTGAAGGCGTCGCGCCCGGCAGCGTAGGCGTCGTTGGCGGTGTTGGCGCGTACGACCTCGTCGGAAAGGACGGGCTTGTTCATCGTCACGTCGAAACGATTCGGCCCGGCACGTACTCTCTGTGCGAGTAACAACGACTCGTAGCCATCGAGCTCGAACAGCAGGCGGAGGTCACCGATGACCACGTTGCGGGCGAAGTAATCGCCGTCGTCGTTGGTCTCGATGACAATCGGTTCGACCGGGCGCTCGAAGTTCTGCACCGTCGGCTCGATCGTCACCGTAACGCCTTCGAGCTGATTGCCATCGGCATCGACGATCTTGCCTCGCACGGTGGAGGTGAACTGAAAGGCTCCGGCATCGGCGGACAGGGAGAACAGTGCCGACACCAGGACCAGCGCGCCGAGCGCCGCTGACGGCCCGGCCGACCCGGCGAGACAATCGTTGGAAGTCTGTCGTTTCATCGGTTCCTCTTGCGCCTTTGGACCTCCCCAACCATAGCTGGACGGACAAAACCCCGGTAGATGCAAGATGAGCTGACTGGCGCTCGACGAGGATGGTCCGAAAACCGCCGCTCGGCTAACATTAGGATGTTCCTGTGTATATTCGATTTGTCTCCCGGTAGATCCATGCGAGCTAGCAGAAGTGCACTCATCGGATCCACGGTCGCGGTGGCGCTTGCCCTAGCAGGCCGTGCTGAGAGTGTGACGGGTCTGGTTACGCCGCCACGGGCGCAGGTGCAGGGCGCCATAACGGCGGCGACGCCCGCGTCGGCGCATCCACTCGCCGCTGCCGCGCAAATACCGGAAATCGGCCGGGGTCCGCAGGTGAAGATCGTGACGCCGCGGGTAGACCAACCGCTGGCCGATCCGATCGTCATCCAGGCACTGATTCGTGCGACTCCCGGTCGTTCCGTCGTCAAGGTCAGCGCCTTCCTGAACGATCAGGAGCTCGGTGTGCGCAACCGGCCGCCGTTTCGCTGGGTGGTGCCCCGCCCGCCAGACACCACCGCGGTGCACGTCAGGGTGATCGCCGTCGACGACGCCGGCGCCGAAAGCCAGGTAGAGGAAATGATCACGCGCACTCCCGGGATGCGCTTCAGCGCCGAGGTTCCGGCGGTGACCCTCAACCTCGCCGCCATCGACGGCAACGAACGATTCATCTCGAACCTGCGCGCCGACGAGATCGTGATTCGCGACAACGGCGAGGTGCAGGAAGTTCTCGACTTCGCCCACGCCGAGGCACCGCTGCGCATTTCGATCCTCGTGGATCGCAGCCGCAGCATGGCCGACAAGATGGACGAGACGCTCGTCGCCCTCAACAAGTTTCTGGGCCAGCTCGGCCCCGATGATCACGTCAAGCTAATGGGCTTCAACCAGCGCATCACTTCCTACACGCCGTTTACCAACATGCACGATCTTGTCGGCTCGTTCGCGCAAGCCATAGAGGCTGACGGCAGTACCGCCCTCTTCGATGCCGTGCTCTACGGATACCGGCAGCTCGCCACGTTCTCCGACGCTCGTGAGCGGCGCGTGATCTTCTTGATGACAGACGGTGACGATCAATCCAGTCGCACCGCACTCGAGCCGGCGCTCGAGCAGGTGCGCAACGGTGGCGTGACGATCTTCGCTTTGGGACAGGGCGAGGCGCTCGACGACGGCGATCTGCGCGACGTGCTGCGCGAGATGGCGGACGAGACCGGCGGCGAAGCCTTCTTCGAGAAGGACGAAGACAAGCTCGACAGGGTCTTCGAGCAGATTGCCGGCGCCATGCGAGCGCTCTATCTGGTTTCCTATCGACCAACGAACCCCACGCCCGGCTGGCACGGCATCGAGGTCGAGGTAAAACGGCCGAACCTACGACTGCGCCACAAGCCCGGCTACGAGCGGACACCCGGGGGATCACCTTGAAGGTGCGCACCCAGCTAGCACTAGCCCGAACTTCTCAACGGGTCGCGGCGGCGCGAGCGCGATGGCGCGCGATAACTGCGCTGCTACCGGCTTTGTTGGTGGCGTCCGTGGCCAGTGTCCCGGCGCAAACCACAGATTCCGGGGACGTCGTCATTCCCGGCGGCAAGCGCTTCATCCGCGCCGTCGTCGCCATGGGCGCGCCGAACACCGAAATCGAAGGCGCCGTGCCGTTCATGGTGCTGCTCGCCCGGCAGCTGTCGGCACCTCTTGCTATCGATTTTTCGTGGCGGGTGCGGGACCAGGTCGAAGAGCTGCGCGAGCTGCAGCGTTTGATAGCGGATCTGGATAGCGAGTTCGGCAACGTCACGCCGAGCCTGGCGGAACCAGGCTCGACGGCGTACACGAAGGCAACCCGGCTGCTCGACTTTCTCGGCTTCCGCGTCGTCGACAACGGCGAGCGCCTGCAGTTGCAGCGCCGCGCCAGCGACGAAGCGACGCGGCGGCGCAGGCTGCTGGAACAGCTCGGCATATCGGTACCGCTGCAGTCACGTCTCTGGGCAGCCGGCGAGCCCATCCTGTTCGACATCCGCGACGAGCGCGCGCCGCTGATGTTCGGCGCCCAGGCTTGGACCGAACAGGTCTTCGGCGAGCCGCTCGACGGCGGGGCGTTGTTCAACGCGTTCGTCGACGACGATGCGGCGCGCCGTGTGCTCGCCGGCTACGCCGCGCTGGACCGGCCGACTCGCGACTTCCTGTTCCGCGAGGTCGGGCTCGCGCCGCTGCACCGCAATCAGAAAGTCGCCACCGGGTTCGCGCAGGTGGCACCCTACCTGCGGGCGATCCATGACGAGCTCGTGTTTCCGGGCTCCGACCGCGACGCTTGGGGGACCATCCTCGATCCCTGGTCCGACACGACAGAGCTCATCGACACGCTGGTCACGAAGAACGACGGCCGCGCCGCGCATTTGTGGCGCGCCCTGTCGCTGGTGCCGTCGCCGCTGGCCGGCTACCTGCTGACGATGAACCATGCGTCTGCCGAGGAACGGAAGCGCTGGGCGCGCTCATTGTACCGGGAAATCAGCACGCCTGGCTTCGGCCAGTCGATCCGCTGGCCGGAAGACGTTGCCGAGCTGTTCGTCAACCTGCGACTAACCGACGACGGCAGCGGCATCGCCTGGCCCGGCGGCGCTGCAGCATGGCTGGCAGCCCTGTCCGGCAACGACGCGCTGGTTCGCGAAGGCAAGCTCGACGAGCTGCTACAGGACTTCACAGCGACGGCGAGCAGCGGACCCGGCGTCGACGCGCAGGTGCTGATCGGTCTTCTCGGCGAATCCGACCGCGACCGCGGTGAGCCCTCGGGCATTCGCAAGTTCATCGCCGTTTCCGCCGCGCTTCGCTACCAACCCGAGAGCTCTCTGCCGCGGGCGATACCGCTGTTGTTTCGCAACTACGAGCGCTTTGGTCGCGCCTACGGGTTTCTCGTAACGGCGACTCCACTGCCCGCCGACACGGCTGAGATGCTGATTCGCAATCTGCATCAAGTCGACGGCATCGAGCGCGACGAAGCCCGGGTCGATGCGATCCGCCAGTTTCAAGCGACGATGATGTTGGCGCATCGCGTGATGCTCAACGACTTGCTCACCGACGCCGATCGCGAGGCTTTGCTCGGCGGCTTCCTGAACCTGCCGCTGACTTCGGGTGGCAGCCACGACAGCGTGGCCACCGAGGGCTATGGAACCGCGCTCACCGAGTGGTGGCGTACCGAGTTGATCCCGGCATTGGGCCGCGGGCTGGTTGCCAACGGCTGGTCGGGCAACCCGACCGACACGCGGATGGTGCTGGTGACGGCGTTGATCGGCCGCATCGGCGTGTCGCCGATCGAGGTCGACGGCATCGAATACGACTTCGCGCCGGCGTCGACGCTGGGCGAGCGGATGTACATCCACCTGCTGGCCCAGGTGCAGCCGTCGTTCGTGAATCTGTTCCGGCTCGACGAGATCGGCCGATCTCTGCAAACGGGAACGGTCGATGCGCGCCTTGCCGACGAGATCGAGTCGAACGCCGCCGAGCTCGAGGCCCAGATGCCACCCGACATCGGCAACGCAGAGATCGATGCCGCGTTGCCGGTGACCATCTCGCGCGCTGAGCTTTTCGAGCGAGCCGATACGCTGGTTGCCGAGCTGCGAGCCGACAGCGCCGGGACGGCAACGATCGAAGCGTTTCGCGCCGCGGTCAGCTCCTACACGGCAGACGCGCTGATCGGCATCGCCTATGCGTTGCACATGGGCGATCCCGCCTCGGTCACCTATCAGCAGGGCCACATTCCGTGGCTACATCGCTTCGAGATCACCGATCTGCCCGACGGCGCCCCGGAATCTCTGTTCGGCCCCTGGGCCGCCACCGCCGAGAGCTGGGTCATGAACGCAGGCTCCCAGCTGCATAACAGCCTGTTCGGTGCCCCAGCTACGGTGAGCCGCTGGAATCTCGAGAACTCGATGGACGGCGGCATGGCGCGTGATCCCGAGGCCGCCGAGGCCTGGGCCGCGACCCTCGCCTACATCCATATGCCGTCGTTGACCGCCGAGGCACAGAGCGTCATCGCCCAGCGTCATGATCTGGCCACCTCGTGGATCGAGGCGGCCGTGGCAGCGCGCGACCCCGAGCTGGTGCCGGCGTTCTGGGTCGCCGCCAACCCGGCGCAAGAGCCGCCGGCGCTCGCCACGACGCTGCGCCGGCTCATGCGCTCGGACGATGTCCAACGCTTCGAAGATGCCGTGTCCGAGGGCCGTCGAGATGAGGCCTTGCGCACGGTCACGGCGGGCAACCGCTACTTGCTGCTCCGTCTTCTCGACAACAACGACGTTGCCGCGCCGGCGGCGGCGCGCTGGTTGATCGATCAGGCCGTCGGCATGCCGGTGTTGCGAGGCGGCGACTACCTCGGCCTGCGCACGCCGGCCCCGGTGCCCCACGGCGAAGCGGGCGACAAGCTGTCTGACGCCTTGCTGTACACGCGGTTGTTCGACGTCCGCGTTCAGCTGTCGGTGCTGATGGAAAAAGAGGGCCTTCCGGCAGCGCTCCATGCGCGGCTGCTCAGCAAAGCGATGGCGCGAGTGCTATCGACGATGCGCCCCGGAGCCTGGGACACCTGGCGCAATCTACTCGCGGCGATCAATGCTGAAATCACCGACATCGCCATCAGACAGTGGGTTCTAGACCTCGCCTTCGCCGATGAGCTGATGCCAACGGACCCGGCCCCGGCGACGGAACGCGCCGCGACCGCCACAACCGACCCCGCCGATAGTCTCGTTCTACCTGTGGATGTGTCGCAGTACCAGGCCGCGTTCGGAGCCGAGATCAACATGGTGACTATCGACGTCGGCGTGTGGAACGACGACGACTTCGTCGCTGATTTGACCATCGAAGACTTCACGATCGAGCGCCAGGGTGTGACGGTGACGCCGGCGTACGTGCGACTGGAGGGAAGCCCGCAACCGTCGGTGTTTCTCGACGATCTTCCCGACGCCGTCACCGACCGGGTTGCCTTGGCACCGCGCAATTTCGTGCTGATTGCCGACATGCTGACAACGAGCCCGCAGGACTGGAATCGCATTTTGCTCGACGTCAGCGAGTTCGTGCGCGCCGGAATCAACGTCGAGGATCGTCTCGCACTGGTGACCATCGACGATAGAGGCGTCCCGACGATCAACCACAATTTCACACAGGATCACGAGCGCGTCGCGGAGACGCTCGAGGCGCAGATCGGCAACGCCTTCGCAACGCAGGAGCTGGAACAGTCTTTTCGAGACCTTGCCGACTTGCTGTGCGACAACGGCATATGCTCCCCCGAGGACGCCTGCGAGGCAATGGCGACGCCGCGCTTTCCGCAGTGCATCACGCAGAACCCCGACTGGGAGGAGCTCAAGTTCCAGATGGCCCAGTCACAACTGGGCCGCTGGGCAATGGATGCGGAGACTCGCTCGCGGCGCGTCATGGCGGCTCTCACCCAAATCGGTTCGATGCTCGAGCTCGGCGATCCGATTGACAGGCAGAAGATTCTGCTCCTACTGTCGTCCGGCTTCGAGCGCTTGCCGGGCAACATCCATTATCAAACACTCGTCGAATACGCCAACTTCTCGCCGTCGCTCAATTCGATGGAAGTCCGCCGGATCACCAACGACGTCAGCGACAAGATCATCGACCTGACCGACACAATGCGGCGCTGCCGCTGCACGATGTTCTCGCTCGGCACGCTCGGCAATGCGACGTTCGAGGCGGCGTCGGCGGTTGCCGCCGAGCCTCCGGTCATCACGCGCGTGCAGGCGGCCGGCAGCCTACAGGGCGCGCTTACCGCGCTGTCGCTCGATACCGGCGGCAAGCCGTTCTTCGGCAGCGACCTGAGCGACGGCTTCACCGACGTCTTGGAGGATACGCGACTGCGCTACGTCATCGGCTTCGTCATGGAGCAAGACATCAACCCGGATGCGATGCCCGAGTGGATCGACTTGAACGTCGAGGTCAATCGCGACGACGTGGAGGTGCGGGCGCGCCGGGGCTTCTACTGGCCGCGGCGCTGAGCTCTGCAGAGGCGCGGCGCATGGGAGGCCTTAGGGGGGTGGCACAGGGGGGGTCCCCCTGGATGACGGCGTTTACTCTAATCGAGTAGCGCCAGAATTTCGTCTTCCCCCGCCAACCCGGCCAGGGTCAGCATGGCGCGGCGCGCGCCGTTGCGGCGCTTCTTCAAAGACGGCGCCACATCGACAAGCAGGCGGACGATGTCGGCGTGGCCGTAGCCGATTGCGTAGTCCAGCGCTGTAAAACCGAGAAACAACTCGGCCGCGGGATCGGCACCTCGGTACAGGAGATCCCTGACCAGCAATTGCCGTCCGCGTCCCGCCGCCATCATCAGTGGTGAGTAGCCGGAGTCAGCGGCGGCGTTCGGGTCGGCACCCCACTCGAGCAAGGACATCGCAGCGGCGGCCCGATCGGCGTGCAACGCGTACATCAGCGCCGGCCAGCCCGTCTTGCGGCGACGCAGGTCGATGTCGGCGCCGGCCCCGACGAGCACCCGCATAGTCGCAATGTCGCCGCGCTCGGCGGCGCCCATCAACGGAGATGCGCCGTCGCCGTCCAATGCGTCTACCCGGGCACCCGCTTCCAACAACGCCCGCACCTGATCGGCATCACCACAGGCGGCGGCGCGCGACAGCGCCTGCTCGGCACCGTCGGGATGGCTGTCGACGAGAACGGACCCGGGCATTGGATCAGCGCTCGCGAACCGCCTGTATGAGGCTCTCCATATGGTCCAGGTAGCGCTCCAGTCCGCGTTGCCCCTTCGCCGTGATTCGGTACTCGGTCTTCGGCACGCGGCCTTCAAAAGACTTCTTGCAGTCGATGTAGCCGGCATCCTCCAGCTTGCGGGCATGCACACTCAGGTTGCCGTCGGTGGCCTGCAGCAATTCCTTGAGCTCGTTGAACGTCAACGAATCGTTGACCGCCAGCATGCTGACGATTGCCAACCGCGTGCGCTGATGGATCAGACGTTCCGCCGCCGCCTCTCCCGAATCGCCGCGGAACACGCGGTAAATGTCGCCGGCTTCCGTGGCCGGCGCGGGACGATTTTCCACTGCCGGTGATGTTGCCTCTTTCTTGAGCTGTTCCTTGTATCCCATCGCGCTATCCCCCGTGAAAGCGGGCGATCATCACACCGAACCCGATCTGTAATCCGCCGAAACCGAGAGCCAACAGCCAATTCCCCCACTCGAGGGGCACGAAGAACGCCAGCAACCCGAGAGCCATCAAACACAAGCCCATCGCCGGGATGAGCCGGATGGAGAAGGCTCCGCCCGTGATTTCGCCGGCACCGTACATGAGTAACCAGACGCCCGGGATAACCTGGTACATATCGTTGGCGTACAGCACGGCCGTCAGCACGGCGCCGGCCACCAGCGGCGGCAGCAAGCCGAGCAGGAAGCGGCGACCGTTGCCCAACACCATCGTGGTGCCGGCGCTGCGTGCCTTGCGATCCATGCTCCAGCCACCGACCAGGCAGGCGATCGTCGCCGCCACCAGCCAGACGACGAGCCAGCCCTGCGGCGTTGTTTGGCGCGCCGCCACCAGCGCGGCTGCCAAGGCCACGACGCCCATCAGAACGCCGCCCCAGCCGGGCACGCCGGTGAAGCGAGAGGCGTGCTCCATCCGCTCGCGGATGAAGCGCAGGTTGCTTTCGGCCTGTGCGTGCAGGGGCTCGACCGGCATCGGGAAGTCTGCCTGAATCGGTGGGCTGATCCCCCCTGTGGGAATCGCTAGATTCGAGCGTAGGTCGTTGCGTTTGGTCGTGTCAAGTACTTTGCGACATAATGTGCCACCATTGCTACCGACTGTGACAGCATTAGCGGATGAGCCACGAGATCCCATGGCAACGGCGACTGTCGGCGATCGGGGCCGGCGCCGCGGCGTTCGCGCTGTTCCACATCCTGGCGCTGTTTCCTGGCGTCACCGAGGCCGTGTACGGCCGTGGCATCGGGCCTCTTACCGCCTCGGGACTATCCCGCATCAGCGGACTCGTGCCCCTGTCTCTGGCTGAGGTACTGATCGTCGCCTTCGTCGGACGGCAGCTCTGGGGTGTGATGCTCGGCATCTCGCAGGCGCGTGCCGGCGAGCGCGGCTGGGGGAACGCCATCGTCGCCGGAGTCCTGCGGTTGGGCGCCGATGCCGGCGTCGTGGTGGCGCTCTTTTACCTGCTGTGGGGATTCCACTACGCGCGGCTGCCGCTGGATCAACGCCAGCAATGGAACGGCCGCGAGGCCGACATCGAAGAAGTCGCACGCCTGACCGAAGAGATGGTCGAGGCGGCGAACTTCGAATACGCCAAGCTGACAGGCTCCGACGATCTCGGACGCCCGCTCGAAGCAATTCTCAACGCATCGGAGATCACCGAGAAGCTCGATGATGGTTGGACACAGACGGCGGAGATTCTCGCCCTGTCGGGGGCCCCGGTGTTCGGTTTCGGCAAGCCGAAGTCGCTGATCGGCTCGCGCGTCCTCGACCATGGGCTGACGTCGGGCTTCTACTTTCCCTGGACCGCCGAAGCCAACTTCAATCGCGGCACGCCGCCGGTGAGCCTGCCCCACGTTATCGCCCACGAGATGTCGCATCAGCGGGGCTTCGCCCGCGAGGACGAGGCCAACTTCGCCGGCTACCTGGCGGCATCGAAGGCTTCCGATCCCTATCCGCGGTACTCGGCTTACGTGTTCGCACAAGGGCAGTTGCTCTCGACGCTGGCCCGCCATGACCGAGAGCGCGCCCGGGCGCTTGCCGAGAGGAGGCTGCCCGGCGTGCAACGTGACCTCGACGCCGCGCGCGAGTACTGGGCGCAATTCGAGGGCGCCTCGAGCCGGGCTGTGCGCCGGGTCAACAACGCTTATCTGCGGAGAAACCGGGTGCCGGACGGTGTTCTGAGCTACGGACGCAGCGTCGCATTGCTGATCGCCTACGCCCGTAGTCGAGGCGGTTGGCTGGTGCGTTGATACAATCAACCGCCGTGAGCGTGCGAACGAATGGCGAACTCTCCCGGTTCAGCGGTACCTGGCTTATCGCTGCCATCGTCGGCTTCACGGCGTCTGCTTGTGCCCCGGCCGTCGAGCAACCCACGGCCGATTTGGTGCTGCGCAACGGGCGCGTCTATACGCTGACTTGGGGTGAACCGGACGACGAAGGCGGACCGGCAGAGGATGCCCCGTACGGCTCCGGCGGGTGGCAGCCCGATGCCTCGGCCATCGCCATAGAAGGTGGCGCGCTGCTCTACGTCGGCAACGATGAGGGCATCGACAGGTACGTCGGCGAGCGCACCCGGGTCGTCGATCTGCACGGCGCGACAGTGCTCCCCGGGCTGGTGGACGCCCACACCCACGTGTTCAACCTCGGTGCCACGCTCGAGCAGGTCGACCTCGTCGGCGTCGAGACCGAGGAGGAGGCTGTCGAGCGCGTCGCGCGTCGCGCCGCCTCGGTGAGGCCCGGCACCTGGATCATCGGCTACGGCTGGGACGAGGGGGCGTGGGCGGATCGCTACCCGAGCAAGGAATTGCTCAGCGAACGCCTGCCCGACCATCCCATCCTGATGCGGGGGCTGCACAGCTTCGCGGCTTGGGGCAATCAGCAGGCGCTCGACAGGGCGGGCATCACCTCGGCAACCAAGGCGCCGAGCGGTGGCCATTTGGTGCGCAATGCTGCGGGCGAGCCTACGGGCCTGCTGATGGATCGCGCCACCGCGCTCCTGGAAGACGCGATCCTGCCGCCGACTCGCGAGGAGCTGGAAGAACGCTTCCTCCTGGGCGCTCGCGCCATGACCGCGTCGGGTTTCACGACGGTGCATGAGGCCGGGCTCGACGCGGAGCACCTTCAGGCCGTGGAGCGCCTGGCGGCCGAGGGTCGCTTGCCCGTTCGCGTGTACGCCATGCTGTCGGCGCGTGATACGGAACTGCTCCGCCAATGGGTCGAGTGGGGACCAGACACTGACGGCAACGACAACCTCGTGACCCGTTCGGTGAAGGCTTTCTACGACGGCGCCCTGGGGTCACGCGGCGCCCGACTCATCGAGGAGTACAGCGATCAGCCCGGCCACTACGGCGTCAGCGGCTCGGAATACGGATTCGATGAGGAGCTGGTGGCGGAGGCGATGGCCGCCGGGTTTCAGGTCGGAATCCACGCCATCGGCGATGCCGGAAATCGGGAGACGCTCGACTTTCTCGAGCGCGCCTTGACGCGCTACCCGGAAGCGCGGGAGCAACGACATCGCGTCGAGCACGCCCAGGTGGTCCACCCGGCAGACTTCTGGCGCTTCCGCGTGTTGGGCATCACGGCGTCGGTGCAACCGCCCCACGCCATGGAAGACAAGACGTGGGCCGAGGACCGGCTCGGATCGGAGCGCCTCGAAGGTGCGTACGCCTGGCGAACCTTCCGCCGCCTGGGCGTGCCGTTGGTGTTCAGCTCCGATCTCCCCGGCTCGGACCACGACATCTTCTATGGGCTGCACTCCGCCATCACGCGCCGCGACAAGGACCTCATGCCGGCCCTGGGCTGGCATCCGGCGCAGCGCATGACCCCCGAGGAGGCGATTCGCGGCTACACTACCTGGGCCGCCCGCAGTGCCTTTCTCGAAGGCTCGGCGGGTACGCTGGTGCCGGGGCTGTGGGCCGACATCACGGTGATGGATATCGATCCGCTGGTCATCGGCGAAAACAATCGCGACCGCTTACTGGAAGGCAGAATCTTGATGACGATTGTTGGCGGCCGCGTGGTATACGAGGCCGGCCGATGAAGTACCGCCGGCTGGGCAATACGGGCCTGGAAGTGTCGGCGATCTGTCTGGGCTGTATGACCTATGGCGACCCCGACTGGCGACCATGGATCCTCGACGAGAGCGCGGCGCGCGAGCACTTCGAAGTCGCCCTCGACAACGGCATCAACTTTTTCGACACCGCCAACATGTACTCGGTCGGACGCAGCGAGGAGATCACCGGCAAGCTGCTGCGCGAGTTGGCGGCGCGCGACGACTACGTCCTGGCAACCAAGGTCTTCTTCCCGATGGCCGACGGACCCAACCGTGCCGGCCTGTCGCGCAAGCACATCCTGGCGGCGTGCGACGACTCGTTGCGGCGGCTCGGACTCGACTACATCGACCTGTATCAGATTCACCGCTGGGATTTCGAAATGCCGATCGAAGAAACCGTCGAGGCGCTCGATTCGCTGGTCCGCGCCGGCAAGGTTCGCTATCTGGGGGCCAGCAGCATGGCCGCGTGGCAACTCTCCAAAGCGCTCTATACGGCCGACGCGCAGGGCTGCGAGCGCTTCGTGGCGATGCAGAACCACTACAACCTGGCGTACCGCGAAGAAGAACGGGAGATCATTCCACTATGCATCGACCAAGGCATCGGTCTGATCCCGTGGAGTCCCCTCGCCCGCGGCCTGCTGACCGGCAGCCGGACGCGGCAAGATCGAAGCGCCACGACGCGCGGCGCCAATGACCCGTTCGCCGACGAGTGGTATTCGCGCGACGAAGACTTCGACGTGGTCGACGCGTTGCTCGCACTCAGCCACGAGCGCGGCGAACCGGCGGCAACCCTGGCGCTCGCCTGGCTTCTCTCGGTGCCCGGAGTAACGGCACCGATCGTCGGCGCGACGCGCGCAAAGCACCTCGAACAAGCCTGCGCAGCAACGGAGCTGACCCTGAGCGACGAGGAGATCGAGCGCCTCGAGGCGCCCTACGTCCCCAACACCATCCGCGGCCACGACCAACCATCGCCCCGGGAAATGGGTTGAGCCGACGGCCGCGCCGCTACGATTTCGCGCCGCGTCGGCCGTACGGCGATCAGCATCGCGACCCCGACGCACCACGAGAAGGACTCCTCGCCGATCTTCGCGCGGCGGCGCTGAAACCGCCCGCATCCGAGAGTATTGCCGACCTCGGCGTCCGTGCCATCTTTTGGGTCTTCCTCGCCTACTATGGCTGGTTCTTCATCAATCTGGAGATCTATCGCTCGCAAACCCGGGTGTCGATCGTCGATTACATCCTCAGCATGGCGAACTTGGTGTTCCACGAGGCCGGGCACATCATCTTGAGCGTGTTCGGCGACTTCATGGCGACGCTCGGCGGCTCGCTGTTGCAAGTGCTGATTCCGCTCATCTTCCTGGTCGCGTTTTTGCAGCAGCACAACGCGTTCGCCGCCGCCGTGATGTTGTGGTGGGCCGGCCAGAGCCTCATCGAGCTGGCTCCCTACATCAACGACGCCAGCGACCAACGGATGCAGTTGCTCGGCGGCGTCACCGGCCGCGACGTCCCGGGATACCACGACTGGAACAACTTGCTGGGCCCGCCTGGGCTGGCTCGAATACGACCAGACCATCGCCGGTTTGGCGCACCTCGGCGGCACAGTGTGCCTTGTCGTTGGACTCATCTGGGGCGCCTACCTGCTCAACCGGCAACGCCTCGCGATTTGAACTCCCGCGTAAGGTTGCGTCGGCCGGTAGTCGAGAATCAGCTCCACGCCTCGGCGTGCGCCCGGCCCTTCTGGGTGAGCATCTTCAGGAGCTTCTCCGGTGGGGCGATGGGAATGTCGGCGCCCTTGAACGGCGCAAAGCTGCGCGTCGTGATCGCTTCGGCTCCGACATGCCGCGCCACCTCGTACAAGAGCGCGTTCTCGAATTCCAGCCCCTTCAAGACAAGAGCAGACTCCAGCACGATCCGGTTCACCGCGGCCACGTCAAACATCAACAACAGCTTCTGCAGCTCGCGCGCCGCCCGTTCCGGCCCCACGAGCCGCTCGGCCACGCCGTGCAGCGTCACCACTGTCGTGTCGCACAAATAGCCCGCGATCTCGCCACGTTCGACCTTCGACATGAGGCGCGCCGAGCCCCGGTCATTGGGCTCGCGTTCGAGCAACACGTCGAGCACCACATCTGCGTCCCATAGCACTCTCACAGGTGCCGCTCCACCTGTTGCCGCCTAACCTCGCGCGCATCTACCTCCACTTCGCACAGCGCGCCCCGTAGCGACCCAACGATCGGTGTCAGCTCGCCATCCTCCTCCACCAGGTCCTGTTCCAGCAACGCGAAGTAGTCGGCCACCATCTGCGAGACCGAACGCCCCGTGCGCTTCCCGTATCTCTTGGCCCGCTCGATGAGATCCTCGTCGAGACGTAGCGTCAGCTTGGTTTGCATGATCCTCGCTCCGGTTGACGTACAATACTCATCGTACCTGTACGTCACAATGCCCGAAACCACCTGCGGACGATCAGCTCCCGCTATCCGGTACAGTATTATTCATAACTTCCACCGTATTTCGACGTTATCCCTTTCCCAGAGCTACTTTCCAGGGAAGTCCTCAGCAGAATAATGCTGGTGACCCGTCGAACCGATCGGCGTTTTCCTGCCGCACTGACAGCGCGGACCGTTGCGAGGCACCGAGTGCCGCCTGGCGCCAACCCCGTGAAGTCCGTAAATCGCCCAAAAACTTGTGCAAAATAGAGCTGATCTCCCGACTGACGTACAAGACTGCCGCGAACTGTACGTCAGAAACCCCAGGCGCCGTATCGGTGGAGTTTGCCACGCGCGGCGGAGACGGCCGGATGCGGTCGATCGGCAGTGTTCGGGAAAGATCGAACGAATCGCGGTCAACCCCGTGGGGGCAAGGGATAGCGCCGGATCAGACAGCGCTACGGCGCAGTCATCAACAAGGCATTCGCCAGCAGCTGAATGCTGCTCGGCGGGGACCTCGGTCCTCAGTCGCGTGGTTCCCCGATGACGCGGAGCGGTCGTTCGGTGATGCGCACCGCCCAAAGTCCCGAGTTCCAGTCGGAGAAGAACACGTTCCCCTTGTAGGGCTGCGGGCCCCAGACCATGGGAGCATTGGCGATGTATCCGTCCGGGTCGTCCGGGATGAACGAAGCGATCTCTCGGCCTTGGCGATACAGGTCGCCGAGCAACTCACCGGAGATGTCTACCGCGCGGATACCGCCGTTGTAGAACGCCACGTAGAGGATCTCGTTGTCCTCGTCGACCCAGAGGTTGTGGGTACCAGCTTCCGGTACCTGGTAGCGCGCCACCTCGACGGGGCTGCCCCAGTCGTCCCAGTCGAAGAAGTGAATCCAACCGCGGGCGTACGTTGGTTTGCCGGCGCCGGCGGTGTTCATGCCGTACGGGAAGATCTCGTCACCCGCAATGCCGTAGAACTTGCCGGTCGACTTGCTGCGAAATGGGAAGGCGGCATGGTTGGCACCACTCGGATACGTAGCCGCGCCCAGCTGTACCGGGTTGTTCGGCGAGCCGCCTTTGCCGCCACCACCCACATCGACGGCGACTACGCCGTCGGCCCAGTTCGAGCTGTAGGCAATGCCGTCGGCAACCCACACGTCGTGGATCGAATGCCCGGGTGAGTCAAGCTCGAAGCTACCGACACGATGCGGCGCTGTCGGATCCTCGATGTTGATGATGTCGTACCGGCGACCGGCGCTCAGCGCGTAGACATGCTGCGCATAGATGAACACGTTGTGCACGCCGCCCGTCAGGTTTTCATCGAAGCTCGACAAGATCTGTGGGTTCCGGGGATTCTCGACGTCGACGATCACCAACCCGTTGCGCCGATTCGAGGCGCCCTCCCGGCTGATCACCGCGATGCGGCCGTCTTCCGAGACCTTGACGTCGTTCACCGTGCGCGCGTCGACCTGGATCTCGCTGATCTTGGTGATCTGGCTCGGGTCGGTGACATCCCAGAAGTAGGCCTGACCGTCGGCACCCCAGGTCCCCGTAACCGCGTAATCACGGCCGTCCGCACCCTCCCAGATCCAGAGGTCCGATGTGTGTCGGTCGTTGACCCGACCTTGGCCGACGAGCTCGACGGCGCGACCGACGTTACGCGGCGTGATGGTGACGCTGGCGCTCGCCACGTGCTTGCCGCTGAAGGCGACCACGTCGTAGGTGCCCGAACGCTCGGCGACAAAGCGACCGTCCTGCCCAACGAGGGCCGTGGCTCCGGTGCCGCGAAGGCGCGAGTCGGTGTCGCCGCTGACCGAGAAACGCACCGGAAGATCGGCAACCTCGCGACCTGACGCGTCCCGGGCTACGACCTTGAAGTGAACGACGTCGCCGGTGCGACCCGTGTCGGCGCTCGCTTCCAACGCGTACGTCGCCACGGGGTCGGCGGCCACATCGATGGCGAGCTCATCGGATACTTCATCGACGGCGGCCGTAATGGTGGCGCGGCCGGCTCGATGCAGTCGCAACACGCCGCGGTCGTCGACGCTCGCCACGTTCGGAGCGCTGCTCGTGAACCTCGGGTTCAAATCGGACCGCTCGCCGCCCTGCGCATCAACTGCCGAAACCTCGAGCCCGACGGTCGTCTCGGCATAGAAGTGCGCCGGTACGTTCTCGAAGCTGACACTGCGGGCCGGCGGTTGCGGGACGATCACGTTGATACGCGCCGCGATCTGATCCTCGAGGTTGCGCAGGCTGAGCCGGGCGCCCTCGGCCGGAACGATGGCGACGACCTCGTACTCACCCGGCGCGATAGCCTCGATTTCTCCACTTCGGGTGTCGATACGCAGATCGCGTCGGGCTCGCGAGAAGAAGAACACCTCCGCCTCGATGACGTTGCCGTCGGCGTCCTTGACCGTCGCCGAGAGCGTCGCCTTTCCGCCGACGGCGAGTCGCAGCGAGCTCGGCTCGACGGCGACGCTGGCCGCGGCGTTCTGCTGCTGCGTCCAGCCCAGGAGAGCGATCGACACCACGGCAACGGCCGGCAGCAAGTTGCCGGACCGACGGGCACAGCTGATCTGTAGCCGATCGCTCACGATCTTCCGTAATCCCTCAGTGCAGACCGCAACCACCCGTTGACGGCCTGTTAGATGGCAGATTTTAACAGTCTGGAGCCTCATTCCGGCCCCTTTTCTTGCTCTCCGCTTCCTTACATAGGGAACTTGCCGCCCGATGATAGAGGGCCAAGCAACTCTGCGGACGCGCTAATTCCCACAAAACCGGGACGCTACGGCAGTTCTTCCACGTTCTGGGGCGGCCCATCAGGCACGACATCTTGCCGGGTTGCGGCGCGCTTGTCGTCCGGGCAAAGAAACATCCCCTGGATGCACGGTTTGCACATCCAGGGGATGGAAAGCGTTGTGGCGCGCCAACCATGCACTGGCACAGCGGGGAGCGGCCTGGGCTTGGCTGGCGCGCCGCCCTCCCTCAACGGGCAGCATGCCCGTACATGCTGGCACCGCCAACGACAACCCTTGGTCGTTCAGCGCCTCGGTCGCCCTCCCCCGGTGACCTCTCTCACAGCCGGCCTTCGGCACCGCGCGCGGCTGTTTTCTACCGCCTGTTACAATTCGCCTCCTCATGATGGCGAACGGCAAGACAATCGCAGTCATCGGCGGCGGCTCCGCCGGCTTCACGGCGGCCCGAACCGCCGCCAAGCTGGGCGCTCGCGTCTTGTTCTTCATGGGCGACGAGGCCGACTTCGCGTCGTTGTGCGTCAATTTCGGGTGCATGCCCTCGAAGGCCCTGTTCGAGCCCATCGACACCATGCACCATGCCAAGCGTCACGGCTGGCTGCGCGTGGAGCCGGTGCGACCCGAGGCCTACCTGTCGCAGATCGTTGCCTGGAAGGATCGTGAGATCGCCCGCTTTCGTGCCTTCCGGCAGAGCGCCATCGCCACCAAGGACGGCGACGACTTCCACGTGATTCGCGCCAGTGCCCGCTTCGTGGATGCCAACACCGTCGAGTCCCACGGCGAGCAGTACACCTTCGACGCCGCCATCGTCGCCACCGGCTCGACGGTCAACGTGCCCCGCATGGAAGGGCACGCCGAGGTCGCCGACGAAATCTGGACGAGCCGCGAGATACTTGCCAACACGTCGCTGCCCGAATCGCTCACCGTGATCGGCGCCGGTGCCGTCGGCCTGGAGTTGGTACAACGCTACGCGCGCCTCGGCAGCGCGGTCACGGTGATCGCGCGCTCGGGATTTCTGTCGAGCTTCCCCGAGCAGTTCGGCGAACGGCTGGCGCAGATCTTCGAGCACGAAGGGGTTCAGGTGTTGCGGCAACATCTACCGCAGCGCGTCTATCGCGATCATGAAGGGCTTTTCGTCGTGGAGGCCGAAGGGCCGGAGCGCACCGTACCGGTGGTCGGGCAGCGTCTGTTGCTGGCCACCGGGCGTCGCCCGGCGGTGGCCTCTTTGGGCCTCGAGGCGGCCGGCGTTCAGGTCAACGAGCAAGGCGGCCTCGACGTCGGCGACGACATGCGGGTGGTGGGTCAAGACCACATCTTTGCCGCCGGCGACGTGATCGGGCACCGCATGGTGGTTCATCTGGCCCATCTCGAAGCCGGTATCGCCGCCGAGAACGCCGCCAACGACGGCGACAAGTGCTGGGCGCGGCGCGCCAACATACAGGTCGTGTTCACCGACCCGGAGTTCGCCTATGCCGGCCTCAACCAAGCCGAAGCCGAGGCCGAAGGCCGCCAGGTCGCGTCGGCATCGAAGGAGTCACGCCTTGTCGGCAAGCTCCATCTTGCCGGCGACGACTGGGGATTCGGCGAGTTCCTCGCCGACGTCGACACACACGAGATCATCGGCGCCGGCTTGCTATGCGATGCCGCCGGCGAGCTCATCCACCTGCCGGCGTACTGGATCGAGCACCAGTGCACCGACCACGAGGCGGCGATGACCGAGTTCTATCACCCCACCAAGACCGAGATCGTCAGCGGCATCGTCGATAGGCTCTGCGGCATCCTGGGTGACGTGCCGCCGCTTCGCTCCGACGACTGATGACCGGATCGGACGCCGGCAACGAGTACCGCGTGACCGAGACGGCCGACGACTACCGGCAACACGATTCGGAAGCGACCAACGAGCAGGGATCTGACCCGTCGTACGAAGAGCTCGGGGGTGAGACCGTACCTTCACCCTTCCCCCACCCGCCGTGGACCCTCGGCCTGGTCCTGGTAGCCGGTGTGATCACGCTGATATTCGGCGTGCTGGTGAACCCGATCTGGCTCGGCGTCGGCGCACCGTTCTTGATCGCGCTGGTGCTGTGGCTCTACGTCAAGCTGGTGGTCCGGCCCTAGCAGGCCGTGGTGTTCACCCGTCCTGTTGTCGAACCCTGGTGCCCAGCGATAGATTCGCACGATCCGTCCGCGCCTGCCGTAGCGTTGACGCGGGTGGCCGACCAACCGAAACCGAGCGAAGGAGCGCGATCCATGTCGACTTTCCGTACACCTGAAGCCGTTGCCGGCACGACGAACGAGAAGATCGAGCAACATCGACCGGAGAGCGCCGGCTCTATAGGGCGACGGGACTTCCTCCGTTTGGCTGCGGTGGTGGCGGCTACCGGTCCTGCGGGCGCGGCGCCGCCGGCACTTGCGCTGCAGCAGCGAGGCGGGCGAGGCGGACGCGGTGCCGCCGGAGAGGACGTGCCACCCGTACCCCTCGGCAACGGCGAGCCTCCGGCGATGCAATTTCAGGCCTATCCGGGCGGCAACGGGGCGCTGCTCGAGAAACTCTGGGCGGAGAACGGCGGCACCCTGTTCGAACGCCAGCCGGTCGAGGTCGCGCCCTGGGACGGTCCCTTGCCCACAACCGAGGAAGAGGTGGCCTTTCTCCCGGTGCATCGCCTGGCGGCCTTGATTCGGGACCGCCACATCTCACCCACCGAGCTTTGTGAGATCTACGTCGAGCGTCTCAAACGCTACGACCCCATCCTCTTGTGCGCGGTCACCATCCTCGAGGGCCGTGGGCGCGAGGAGGCGGAGCAAGCGGAGGCCGACCTGCGGGCCGGCAACTGGCGCGGCCCGCTGCACGGCATTCCTTGGGGCGTGAAGGATCTGTTCAGCACGCGCGGCGCGCCGACCAAGTGGGGCTCGGAAGATTTCCAGGAACAGGTTATCGACGTCGACGCCGAGGTCGTCGTGCGCATGCGCGAGGCCGGCGCCGTGCTGATCGCCAAGCTCGCCACCGGACGCTTCGCGGCGGGCGACAACTGGTTTCGCGGTCGGACCAAGAATCCGTGGAACACCGAGCAGGGATCGAGCGGTTCCTCTGCCGGACCGGCGTCGGCCACCGCGGCCGGCTGCGTTGCCTTCGGCATCGGTACCGAGACCCAAGGGTCGATCGTGTCGCCGGCGCGACGCTGCGGCTTGAGCGCCCTGCGTCCGACCTTCGGCAGGATCAGCCGCCACGGCGGCATGGTGCTGTCGTGGAGCATGGACAAGGTCGGACCGCTGTGCCGTACCATCGAGGACTGTGCGCTGGTCTTCAACGCCATTCACGGCAGCGACGAGAAAGACCCGGCGACGCTGACGGCGCCGTTCCGGTTCGAGCACGACCCCGACCTCTCGGCTCTCCGTATCGGGTACACAGACGACGCACCCGAAGGGTTCGTCGACACGCTGCGCGCGCTGGGCGCCGCGCCCGAACCGATGCGCGAGCTGCCGAGCGGAAGCTCGAACGCGCTCAATGTGGAATCCGCCGCGGCCTTCGATTTCTATGTTTCCTCGAGGCCACAGCCGGAGGAGCCGCCGGAGCCCCAACCCCAGGAAGGCGGCGGGCGCCGGCGACGGCCGCGTTTCACCGGTGGTCGCGAAGTGCTGGCGCTCGACTACGTGCAATCACAGCGCCGCCGCTATCATTTGATGAAGGAGATGGCTGCAGCCATGGACGGGTTCGACATGTTCGTCACCGGCTCCGGCGAGGTTCGTCTGACCAACCAAACCGGCAACCCGGCGGCGATCTTGCCCTATGATTTCCGCAGCGTCGAAGATCGTCCCGAGCAGCCGATCTGCACGACGATCCTCGGCGCGCTGTTCGCCGACGACAAGATCCTCAGCGTCGCCCACGCGTATCAGAAAGCGACGGAGTGGCACCGGCGGCACCCGGACCTGGGGTAGGTAGCCGTGACCTGCTCTAGCAGACGGTGGCGAGAGTGTGATGGGTGTGGCGCGCGCCAAACCCATCACACGTTCACCTTGGCCTGCTTTTAGATCAGACTAGCTAACAGCCGCCAGCGCCCCGCCGAGCGCCTCGATACCCTGGTCGATCTGCTCGGCGGTGATGTTCAGCGGCGGGCCGATGCGGATGACGTTGCCGTACAGACCGCCCTTGCCGACGAGGAGGCCGCGATCCTTGGTCTCTTCCATGATGCGAGCGGCAGCCGCCGCGGCCGGCTCCTTGGTGTCGCGATCCTCGACCAGCTCGATGGCCTGCATGAGGCCCATGCCGCGCACGTCGCCGATGACCTCGTAGCGCTCCTTGAGCTCCTCGAGGCGCTGGCGTAGGTGGGCACCCACGGCGGCGGCGTTGTCGAGCAAGTTTTCATCCTCGACGACCGACAGCGTTGCCAAAGATGCGGCGCACGACATCGGGTTGCCGCCGAAAGTCGACAGGCTCAGCGCCCCGGTAAACTTGTCCGCGACCTCGTCGGTGGCCACGGTGGCGGCCAGCGCTGCGCCGTTGGCGATGCCCTTGGCCATTGTCATGATGTCGGGCTCGACGTCCCAGTGCTCGATGCCGAACCACGTGCCGCCGGTGCGACCGAAGCCGGTTTGGACCTCGTCGGAGATGAATACGCCGCCGTGCTTGCGGACGATCTCGGCGGCGATCGGGAAATACTCCGGCGGCGGCACGATGTAGCCACCCGAACCCAGGATGGTCTCAGCCAGGAATCCGGCCACCACCCCCGGCGTTGCCGTGGCGATGAGCTCTTCGATGTCCTCGGCACACGCCACGCCGCATTCCGGGTAGGTCAGCTTGAACGGGCAACGATAGCAGTATGGCGCCGGCGCGTGCACGACACCCGGCATCTGGGTCGACGACATCTTCCAGATCGATTGCCCGGATATGCCGGTAGCGACCGCCGAGCGGCCGCTGTAGGCGTGGCGCAAGGCGATGATCGTGCTGGCGCCGGTAGCGAGCTTCGCCAGCATGATGGCGGTCTCGTTGGCCTCGGTGCCACTGTTGGTGAAGAACGTCTTGTTGAGCTCCCCCGGCGTGATCTCGGCCAGCTTGGCAGCGAGATCGACGATCGGCGCCGTCGGATACAGCGTCGACGTGTGAGGCAGGGTTTCGGCCTGCTCCTGGATGGCCTTGGTGACGGTCGGATGGCAGTGGCCGACGGTAACCGTAACGATGCCGGCGAAGAAGTCGAGGTACTCACGGCCGTCGAAGTCGTACAAATGCACGCCGCGGCCGCGCTGCAGGGGCAGCGGCGTCTCGTAGTAGTTGAACACGGCCGCGAACAGATGCTCGCGGTGCTTCTGAATGATCTCTTCCGCCTGGCTCTTCTCTGCCGTCTTTGTCATGTCAGCTGCCCTCGAAACCTGTGTCGAGCCGGAGGAAGTTCGGCTCATCCTGGTCCGGATCCTATCAAAAGCGGTCGCCAGGTTCGCTGCGAGGCGGGCGACGGCGAGTCGCCTACATCGCCTCGCCGGTCGGGTTGATGTACTCGGGTCGGCCGTCGACGCCGAGGCGAAAGGCGCCGCGCAGCTGCCCGTCGGCGTCGTAGAGGGTCACGGTCGGCTGGTCGAGAACCATTGACATCTCGGCGCGACGCGACCCCGAGGCGTCGTTGAGCACAAAAGTCTCGGCCTCGACGGTGGCGGCGGCCGCCGGCAGCAGAACCCACAACACGGCCAGCGTGATGACGATGCCGCCCAGCAACTGCCAACGTTGGCTGCGGATCTGCCGCTCCAAGCCGCCAATGCGCAGCTGCAAGGCACGAACGTCGTTGTCGGTATTCATGCGCGCTCTCCTCTAGCAAGTGCCGAAACGCTCCCGGGAGCTCTCTAGCAGCATGCTGAAGAGCTCCCGGGCATTGCCCCGAATCATAGCCGGGAAATGTCCGATCAGGTGTAAACGAAGCCCTCGAGGCCGTAGTGCGGATCGAGGCGATACGCGCCGTGGTCGTGGTTACGATAGCCACGCCAGGCGCTGACCGCAGCGAGGACGGAGTCGAGGGCGTCGCCGCCCTCGTCATCGATGATCTTGGTACGCATCGCCCGCGCCATGGGACGCACGAAACCATCGTCGATCAATCGCCGGAGGATCGCCTCGCGCACTTTGCCGCAGGACTCGTCGGAACCCTTGTAGCCGTCGTGCGGATAGTCGAGGACCTTGAGGAGGGACGCGGGGCACACCTCCAGAACGTAAATGTGCGGAGCCCGCCCGCTGGCCTGCTGGTTGAACGGCAAGCGCTCGCCCGACCCCTCCGGCTCCGGCAGGTGATCGAACGGCAGTACGGCGATCTCGCGATGGCCGCGCAGCGGTCGCAGGACGCCGAGCATGCCGTAGAACGTTTGTTTGTACATGCGTAGGTTGTACGGCGAGAAGGGCGTCGCCGTGTCGTCGTCGGTCTGCCGGCGGAGCTCGGCGTCGGAGCTGGCCTCGCGGCAACGCCGGCGGAAACTGTCGGGATCGCCCAGCCTCGCGACTCCCTCCATCTGGTCGACGAACCCGGCAGGTGCCGCGTCCGCCAGCGCATCGGCGATAGGGCGCGGCAACGCGAAAGGAAAGTCGAACCCCCAGGCGGAGCGCGGCGACTCGGTGACCTTTTGCACCAACACACGCAGCGCGGGCTCGCGGTCGGGTGCCCCGCCCGGGAGTTCTGTGAGCGGATCGACGCTCTCGACCCGCACACCGTCGCTGCCCGGATGTCCGCGGCATACCCAGATGTAGCGCCCGGCATCGCGGGCGCCGCTGAAATCGACGCCGAAGACGCGCCGGGGGCTGACTGGTACCGGACTCATCGCGACCCCGGATTAGTGATGGCGGGGATAAACCGTCTCGGCGTAGCCGAGCAGCGCCTGTGCTGCGGGGTTGCCCTCGGCGAGCAAGCGGCCGATCTCGAGCGTGCCGGTCAGCTTGAGCTCGAAATCGATCGGGAGCACGGCGCCGAGCAGCTCCTTGAGATCGTTTTCGGCCGCCTTGAGCTTCGCGGCGCTGCGCAGCCGCTTGTAGACCACAATGAAATCGACCCGCTCCAACCGCTCCCCCTCGAGCAGCTCGGCGCCGTACATGTAGAGGCCGTCGAGCCAGTCGAACTCGCCGATCTGTGCACCGATCAGGCCGAGGCGAGCACGCAGCTCCTTGAGCGGCAGACCCGGCTCTTCGGGTTCGGAAACCTCGGGTACAGCGGGGCCCGCTTCGCCGGCATCGGCGGGGGCCTCGACTTCGGCCTTCGTTTTTTTCTTGGCTACCGAAGCCCCTTTTTTGGCTACCTTGGTTTTCTTGGCGGGCCGGGACTTCGTCTTCGCAACTTTGGCCGTCTTGGCTACGTTGGTTTTCTTGGCGGACCAGGACTTTTTCTTCGCGACCTTGGCCGTTTTGGCTACCTTGGCCTTCTTGGCGGGCCGGGGCTTTTTCTTCGTGACCTTGGCCTTCTTGACTACCTTGGCCTTCTTGGCAGGCTTAGCCGATTTCCCGGTGGCTTTCGCCTTTTTCTTGGGCTTGACGGCTCTCTTGACCACCCTGGCCTTCTTCTTCGTCACCGCCGTCGTTTTCTTGCCTACCGTCTTTTTCGTCTTCCGAGTCGAAGAGGTGCTGGACGTTCGCTTTTTATTTGTATTTTTTCGCGTTAAACTGCCGCTTTTTGCCTTTTTCTTTACTTCACGGGCAGTCTTTTTTCGCGTCGACATACGCTTGGCCATCAGAATCACCCACTCCTTCGGTCCACCCCAGACCGTTCCAGCCACTCTTATCGCCCCCGCAAGGCCACAAGTCAATAGCCGGGCTGCCGGGACTCGCTGCCCAGGATAGGCTGTGTAGGTCATGAGCTTGCGTGAACGATTGACGTTTTGGGGTGAATTGCGGGGCAATTTCGAGCAAATGGGAGCCCTTCACCCCTCGTCTCGATTTCTGGCCCGGGCGATGACCGGTCCGTTGCGGCGTGCCCGGCGCGCCACCGCCGAACAGGCGCTGCGAGTCCTGGAGATCGGACCCGGTACGGGGGCGGTTACCCGCGAGATCGCTCGGAGCATGGGCCCGGCCGACGAGCTCGAGTGCTACGAGGTGAACGTTCGGTTCGTGAGTTTCCTCGAGAGGGAAATCCGCAACGATCCGGCGTTCGGCCCCGCCGCCGACCGCATCACGATTCACAACGCGCCGGCCCAGGCGCTGAATGCCTCGGCGCCGTTCGATTTTGCGATCTGCAGCGCGCCGCTCAACAATTTTGACGCCGACACGACATCTGCCATCCTCGACGCGGCGCTCGGCTCGCTGGCACCAAACGGCAGCCTGACACTCTTCGAATACGCCGCTCTGCCGGCGTTCAAGAAGACGTTTGCGGGCGGCACGAGGCGGCGTAAGTTGACCGCCGCTCTTGCCGCCAAGCACGCCTGCCTGGCGCGTTACGGCCGCGGCTCCACCCTCGTCGTGCGCAACCTGCCGCCCGCCCGCGTCCACGAGCTGATCTGCTAGCCGACTTCTGAACGGGTGGCTACTGCGCGAGCGCGATGGCGCGCGAAGACTGCGTGGCGCGTGCTTCAGGCTAGCTCAGCTGCTCCAGTAGCCGCTCGATGTCGGCTGCGTCGTTCCAAACGCCCGGCGACACGCGGATTCCACCCTCCCGCAGGCCCAGGCAAATTCCGGCGGCGACGCACCGGTCGTACGTCCGCCGCGTGCGCTCGGGATTGTCGGCAACAATCCGCATGATCGTCGATCGGTGTGCCGGCTCGAGCGAGCTGTCGGGACGGAAGCCGTTGGGCAGGCCCTCCAGCAGGCAATCGAGCAGGCCAATGGCGTGCTCGAAGATGCGCTCGACACCGATCTCGCCGAGAAACTCGAGCGCCGCGGCCATCGGCATGCCGTTGAGGAACGACGCCGTCTCCGGCGCGTCCCAACGCGATGCGCCGGGACGATAGTCGAGCTCGAGATCGGTGAGCTTGTTGAAGTCTTCGGCGCCCACCACGGACCCCCAGTTAACCACCGGCATGGGCAACCGCTCAACCCATTCGGGGTGCACGTAGAACAGGCCCGTTCCATACGGCGAGCACATCCACTTGTAGCCGGCGACGGCGACGATGGCGGCCTTGCAGCGGCGCGCGTCGAGCGGCACGGCGGCCAGCCCCTGGGAGGCGTCGATGAGATAGGCGATGCCGCGATCGGCGCAAAGCTCGCCGATGGCCTCGACGTCGGCCCGAAATCCGGTGGCGAAGTTGACGAAACCCATGGCGACGGCGCGGGTCTCGGGTCGCAGCGCAGCCGCGATGTCGTCGGCCGTGAACCCGCCGGCGGACGGCACCACGCTGACCTCCACGCCGCGCGAGCGGAGCGCGAACCACGGCAGATAGTTGGCGGGAAACTCACCGGACGGCACCACGACGTGGTCGCCCTCGTTCCAATCGATGCCGTGGGCCAGCAACCCGACGCCCGTCGAAGCGCCGGTGGTGACGGCGATCTCGTGCGGAGCGCAGGCGAAGAACGGCGCAGCCGCCGCGCGTATGCGGTCCGGCAGGGTGAAATACAGGCTGTCGTCGATCCTCGACGGGTCGCGCTTGAGCTCCAGGGCTTCGCCGACCGCTTCGATGGCGACCCTGGGAAAGGGGCCCTGTGTGGCACCGTTCAAATACACGCGTTCGCCCAGGTCGAACTGCTGTTTCCAGCCGTCACCCAAACTCACTGTTCGCCGCGCTCGTCCTGGCCAGCATCGCCGAGCTTGTCCGGGTAGGCGTCGCCGAGCTCGTCCGGGTAAGCGTCGCGGATGGTCTGCCAGGCCTCCTCCGCGGTGTCCACGTAGGTCACCAGATCGAGGTCGGCGGCGGCAATCGTGCCCTGCTCGGCCATGAACTCCATATCCAATAGGCGGCGCCAGTATTCCGACCCGACCATCACGACCGGCATGGGCTCCATCTTGCCGGTTTGGATCAGCGTGAGCGCGTCGAACAGCTCGTCGAGCGTACCGAACCCTCCGGGAAACACCACGAGAGCCTTGGCACGCATCAGGAAATGCATCTTACGCACCGCGAAGTAGTGGAAGCTGAAGCACAGCTCCGGCGTGATGTACGGGTTGGGAACCTGCTCGTGGGGAATCTCGATGTTCAAGCCGATGGACTTGCCGCCGGCCTCGTGAGCCCCCCGATTCGCCGCTTCCATGATGCCCGGACCACCCCCGGTGGTGATCACGAACTTGCGAATACCACGCGCCTGGCAGTGCTCCGACACCAGGCCGGCAAAGCGCCGCGCTTCATGGTAGTAACGGTCTTGGCCGTTGTCGGGCGCGCCGCTTTTCTCGACCTCTTCCGGCGACGGCGTGCGGGCGCTGCCGAACACGACGATCGTCGAAACGATTCCCTGCTCCGCCTGCAGCAGCTCGGGCTTCAGAAGCTCCAGCTGCAGGCGTACCGGTCGCAACTCTTGGATCTTCAGGAAGTCGATGTCCTCGAAAGCCAGGCGGTGCGACGGCAACTCGCTCAGCCACCTGGCTTGTTCCTCGCGTGTACGTTTCATGCCGCCTCCTCAGCGCTATTCCCACGCATCCGCGGCGTTGCCGCTCCTTGCCGATGCGTTAACATCGCCGACGTCGCGGCGCCTTGCATCTGCGCCCTTGGCGGCGGCACCAGACCCATCACACTTTCACCATGGCCTGCTAGGCCGAGGGCGCGCTATGCTGCGCCGCGATCACGGAAACTGGCGACGACCCAGCGATGAGAAAGCAGTGAAACACACGATCGTTGACAAGGCACGAATGTTGCGTCGGGTACCGCTGTTGTCCGAAGTCTCGACGGATGTGCTTGCCAACCTCGCCGCGCTCAGCAGCGTTGAGGAGCATGGACCGAGAACGACGCTCTTCGAGCAAGGCGACCCGGCCGACGCGTTCTATGTGGTGGTCGAGGGCACTGTGCGCGCCTCGCGCGACGCCGTCGAGTCGTTCACCGCCGCGGCCGGCGAGGAATTCGGCGCGTTGGCGGTACTGGACGAACGGCCACGCCCCTTCACGGCGACGACGCAGAGCCACGTCGAGGTGCTGCGCATCGGGGCCGAGGATTTCTTGTATTTGCTCGAGCAGCACTCGGCGCTGGCACGCGGCGTGATCCGCCACCTGGCGTGGGAAATGCGATCGACCATCGGTGGGGGCGGCCGCTACGCAACGACAGATTCAGGTTAGCAGGCGGTGCTGGCTATCTGGTCGATTCGGCCCGCCGAGCGGCCTCTCGCCGCGGCCCTGGCCACCTACTACTTCCTGATCGTCGCGGCGCTCTACCTGATCAAGCCGGCGCGCAATGCGTTGTTTCTGGAAGGACTCGGCGCCGATTTCCTGCCGTGGGGCTTCATCGTTACGGCGTTCATCAGCTCGGCGGTGATGATCCTGTACACTTGGCAAGCAGGTCGCGCGCGTCTGTCGGCGCTCATGCAAACGACCTTGGGTGCGGCAGTCTTGTGCCTGGTCGGGTTCTGGATGTGGCTGTCGCCGGCGCAATCGGCGATGCTGCTGATCTTCTACGTCTGGGTGAAGCTGTACGGCGTGCTGCTGCCGTCGCAGTTCTGGCTGCTGTCGGAAGAGCTCATGGATCCGCGGCAAGCGCGGCGATTGTTCATTCCGATCGGCGCCGGCGGAATCCTCGGCGGCATCGTGGGAGCGAGCGCTGCGGGATTTCTGGCGTTGGTGTTCGGCACCCGTTGGCTCATGCTCGTCGCCGCTATCGTCGTGCTGGGTGCATGGATCCTGTTTCGGCGCATCGCCGGCCTCGCACCGATCGGCAGGAAGCACCCGACGGGACCGGCGTCCCACTTTGACGACAGCGCCGCGGCCGCCGGGGAATCGACCTCGGGCACCTCACGAGACGATAAGACCTCGTCGGCGCCGCCACACAGCCGCTCTCTGATCGTGTCGATCGCCGGCGTCCTCATGTTGCTTACAGTTGTCCACACCATCGTCGACTGGCAGTTCAACAAGGCGGCGGAGCTCTCGATCGTCGCCACCGACGGGCGAGCGGCCTTTTTCGGGCTGTTCTTCGCCATCGTCGGGCTGCTCACGCTGGCGGTGCAGTTGCTGGTGACAGGCTTCGTGCTGCGCTTTTTCGGCATCGGCATGGCCCTGGCGCTGCTGCCCGTGGCGCTCGCCACCGGCGCCTTCGGCATCCTGCTGTACCCGACCTTGTTGAGCACTGCCTTGGCGCGCGGCGCCGACGACTCCCTGCGCTACTCGGTCGATCAGTCGGCCCGTGAGCTATTGTTCCTGCCGGTCGCGTCGGCAGAGCGGCAGCAATGGAAGCCATTCATCGACGTGATCGGCCGCAACACCCCGAGCGGCATCGGCGGCGCGGTGATTCTCGCGGCCATCTGGATCATCGGGGATTCCACCGCAAGCGACGGCTCCTTTGCCGTAGTTCGTGGGCTGAGCCTGGTTTCTTTGGTTCTGCTAACGGCGTGGGGGCTGATGGTTGTGCGGGCCCGCCGGCAATACGCTGACACCCTCCAGCACTTGCTGCGGGTGCGCGACCTGGACGTCAGCCAGCTGGCCCAATCGCGCCTCGACGCCGACGCCCACGAAGCCATTCGAGCGGGCCTCAGCAGTAACGACCATGACACCGTGCAGGTGGCAATCGGGCTCGCGGAACACACCGCTCCGGAAGCGTTCGTCGAGGAGCTGCGCGCGCTGCTGCGTACATCCGAGGATGCGGAGCTCAAGGGCCGAGCGTTGCACCTGCTGACCGAGGCGAGAGACGAGTCGGCGCGGGCCGAAGCGCTGGCCAACATCGACCAGGCGGATCGCGAGCTCACCGCCGAGGCGCTCGCCTATGCCTGCGCCACGGGAGACGCGGAAGCCGTCCGGCGCATCGACGCCTACCTCGCCGGCGACGACCCGCTGCTGGCCACTACCGCGGCCGTATGCCTGCTCGAGCACAGCGATCCGGACCAACAGGGAGAGGGCGTGAAGATTCTGCGACGGGCGGCCGCCATCGATACGAGCCACGCGGTGGAGCTACGCGTGACGGTGGCCGACATCATTCGGCGCCAACCGGAGATCGTGGAGTTGAAGTCCGTGCTGAAGAACCTGTTGGGCGACGAGGCGCCGCAGGTGATCCGGGCGGCACTAGCCGCGGCAGCGAACCATCGAGACGGCGAACTCGTCGCCGCTATCTGCGACGCGGGGCTTCAGCGAACGGTGCAAGGTGCCGCGATACAGGCGCTGCAGGTCATGGAGGTCAAATCGACCGGTCCGCTCACCGGGATTCTGGCCGACCCCCGCAACAGCCGCTCGAAGCGGCGCTTCGCCGCCCGTGCGCTGGGGAGGCTCGGGGGATCGGCGGCTGCGGGGGGGCTCGTGGCCGGGCTCGTCGCCGACGACCGAATGATCCGCAGCGCCACGCTAAAAGCGCTGAACTACATGCGCCGGCGGGGCGAGCTGCTGCACCTCGGCCGCCATCGCGAAGCCGCAGCCATCCAGATCGAATGGCAGGACTACCTGTCGTTGCACCGGCTGGCTGCCGGACTCGGAGCGCCCGGCACCGACTCACCCACGGCTTTCGTGGCGACGGTGGTGTCCGAACGGCTGCAGGAAGCGGAGGAGAGGCTGTTCCGAGCCCTGGCGCTGCGACACCCCATCCAGGCGGTGTTCTTCGCCTATCGCGGCCTCATCACCCAGGACGCCGCCGCCCGGGCAAACGCCATCGAGTTGGTCGACAGCATCGTCGAGACTCCCGAGCGCCGGACACTGGTGCGCCTTCTCGAAGCGGATGACCACGCGGCGTGCGGGCATATCGCAGCAGCAGAGCTCGATCGCAACGTGCCCAGCACGGAGGCCGCGCTGCGCGAGCTGCTCGATCCCGGAGACCCATGGCTGGCGGCTTGCGCGGTGCGGGCCCTGGGCGCCGACAACGCCAACCTCGAGAAGGGCGTGCGGCAGGACCTTCTGGCACACGGGTATCCGCCACTGTCGGAGTTATTGTCGGCCGACGTGTAAGATCTCGACGAGCCGTGGAGAGATCGATGGTAACGAGTACCGTCGAGGACTACCTCAAGCAGATCTACCAGGCCCAGCAGCGCTCACCGGACAAGCGCGTGTCGACCGGACAGGTCGCGACGGCGCTGGACATCGCCCCCGGAACCGCTACGGCGATGGTGAAGACACTCGCCGAATCCGACCTGGTGGAGTACGAGCCCTACGGCGGGGTGCGACTCACCCCGGCCGGGGAAAAACTAGCCAGCCACGTGCTGCGCCGCCATCGGCTCGTCGAGTTGTTCCTCGTCGAGGTAATGGGGATGGACTGGAGCGAGGTGCATGGAGAGGCCGAGCTGCTCGAGCATGCCGTGACGGAGCGCCTGCTGGCGCGAATCGACAACATGCTCGGCAACCCCGAGGTCGACCCCCATGGCGATCCGATCCCCACCGCCGGCGGCGAGGTAGCGCCAACCGACTACCCTGACCTGACAACGTGCCCGGTCGGCGAATCACTGCGCCTGGTCCGGGTCATCGACCAGGAAGCCGACTTCCTGCAGCGCATCGAGAGCTACGGGCTCGTGCCGGGCGTGGCGGTCGAGGTCGTTTTGCGCGACGAGCAAGCCGACATCGTCGAGATCCGTCCGCACGACAGCGCCCCCGTGAGCCTCGGTTTCCGCGCCGCCTCGAAGATCCAAGTGGCGGTGGCCGACTAGGCCAGGGCCCGCTCCAGGGCGTCGGCGAGCTTGTCGAGCCCCTGGTCGGGATCGTCGAGGTGGAGGTGCAGAACGCGGCGGCCGCGTTCCTGCAGGGCGCGCAGATCGCCCAGCGCCTGGGCGCGCGCCAAACGGCCGAAGCTGTAATCGAAGCCCGGGCACTCCAGATCCTCGGGGTCGGTCGCGGTAGCCAGCAGGAACACGCCGATGTCGGGGCCACCCTTATGGAGTTGCCCGGTGGAGTGCAGGTATCCGGGGCCCCAACCGAGCGACGTGGCGACACCCAAACGCTCGCGCAGAATCCAGCGGATATCGTCGAGTTTGTCACGCGTCTCCGAGTCGGCTGCCAGGAAGATCTGCAGCCCGACGTAGTCCGGCACGGCCGCCCGCCCGAGATGGGCGTTGAGCCAGCTCGCGAGGCCCTCGCCCTCATGCCGGGCGGCAAGCTCCGCATCGCGCTCGAGGTCGGCGAACACGGCCCAACCGTCTCCGACGTCGACGGGTGCCGGCGCGGCGGCCGAAGCGTCGCCGGCAGCATCGAGGATCTCGATCGTGCGCTGCTTGCTGGCTTCCACGTCAGGTTCGTCGAACGGGTTGATCTCTAGCAAAGCACCGGCCACAGCTGTGCCGAGCTGCCAGCGAAAGAGCTCGGCGCCGATTTCGTTGCGGTCGTCGAGGTGGAAGCGCATCACGGGGTGGTCCGGCGCGAGTTGATCGAGCAGCCTCTGTAAACGCGCATCGGGCTCGGGTCCCAGCTCCATGCCCACGAACAGCCGGTCGTCACCGTAGTCCCCCGAATCCCCGGCGGGCTCGCCGACGATGGGAACCAACCCGACGCCATCCTTGCCCAGGCTCTCGGCAACGAGTTGCTCGGCCCACGCGGCGAACGGCGCCAAGCCTTCGTCGCACAGGAACGTGAGCTTGTCGCGACCGGTTCGAAACCCCTCGTGCAGCGCGACACCGAGCAAGGCGGCAGGATTCAACGACACGGGTACTTCGGCGGCGCAGCTCGCCGCCATGCGTTGCGCCGATTCCAGAATCGCGCCGGCGTCGAGCTCCATCAGCGCCATGGGCAGCACGCCGAAGTGCGTAAACGCCGAAAACCTGCCGCCGACATCCGGCGGCGTCAACCACAGCCCTTGGAAGTCGCGCTCGTGCGCCGCCTGCTCGAGGGGCGTGCCGGGATCGGTAACCGCGACGAACCGCTCGCCCGCGGTCTCGAGCATCGGCGTGGCAAGCGCATAGAAATAGAAGTAGTCGGCAAGCACCCGGGTTTCGAGCGTCGTGCCGGATTTGCTGGAAACCACAACGAGAGTCCTTGCCGGATCGACGTGTTCAGCGATCCGCTTCACGACGCGGGGAATCGTGCTGGCGAGCACCCAGACGTTGTCGATCCCGAACACATCCCGGAAGACCTCGGCGCACAGGCTGCTTCCCCCCATGCCGAGAACGACGATGTCCTCGATGTCGGCGTCGACCATCCGGGAGGCGAAACGCCCTGCCGGCAAGCTCTCGAACGACATCGGCTCGATGAGATCGATCCAACCGAGTCGGTTGTAGATCAGCTCCTGCTCAGCCGGCTCATCGCTCCACAGCGACGGATCTTTACACCACAGCCGGGGCACGAGCTCCTCCAGATCATCGAGCACCTCCACCGGCAGCAGCTCTGCCGGAATCTCTTCGACCGCGCCCCACCAACGGCCGCCGCCCAGGGTCACCCGAGATGCCGTGGGCTCGTTGGCGCCGAGCGCCTCACAGGCTCGACCCACGGTAGAGACGAAGCGGTCGCGGGCAGCGGCCAGCTTGTCGTTGGCGCGCTGTTCGAGTCGCCGCCCCAAGTCTTCGAGGTCGATACCGACGTCGGCGAGCTCGGCGAGAATCTCGGTGGCCTCGTCGACACTGCGCCCGAGCGTCGCGGCGACAACGCCACGCTGATGAAACGCCTCCAAACTGCTGCGCGACAACGAAAGACCGGAGTCCGGACCGACAAGGTCCTCGATGTAGTGGAATTCGCCGAAGCGTGGGTTCTTGGTGGCCGTGTTCGTCCAGATGATGCGCTGCAACGGCGAGCTCGGCGCCGCAACCTCGCTGCCGAGCTCACGTTGCAACAGCTCCCGCTGCTCCCGACAAACCACTTTTGCCGTGGCGACGGCGATGCTCCCGACAAGGGACTCTTCGCGGCTCGTGTCGTGGGCGCTGTCGCGAATGAGGTCGCCCAGGAGATCGTCGACGGCGATATCGAGAGGCGCCAGGCCGAACGAAATCGCCGACGTGACGTCCGCTGCGCCGCCGGCCTCCGTACGGCGGCGGAGTCCTCCGGCAAACGCCCGCACCGCTTGCCGAACGCTCGGCACGGAAAACAGCGGCCCGACGTGGATGTGGTAGCCCTCGGCGGTCATCGCTTCGAGAACGGCGAACCCCGAGTCGGTGGCCAGGACTTTGAACATGATGTTGGGATGTTCGATCAGGCCAACCGCGCGATGGATGGCGGCGCTCGTGCTCTGCGGGTCGTCGGGACGGCCGGAGACGACGTCGATGCTGACGAATCCTTCGCGCCCGCTGCTCTGCTCGTAGAGCGGCGTCAAGACCTCGGCAGCCGCCCGGGCCTCCTCGGCCAACAAGTGCTCGCCGATAGTGTCGACGTCGACGCCTTCGTCCATCGGGCGGCGGAGCGAAGCGCCGTACTCGTTGCCGCGCGCCAGGGCACCACAAAGAAACTCCAGGTCCGATTCAATGCCGCTGAGGGCGCGGGCCTCGATCAGGTGCTGCAGGTCACCGCCGTCGAGAAGGCGGCGGCGAAGGTAGCTCAGCCAGACGCTTTGACCATGGTCGCGAAGTCTCCAAAGTGGATTTTCGTCCATCTGGCAGCACCGTCGCGGGCTCGGGCCGGCGGAATCAGAGCGCCAGCAGGGCTCGCGCTCGATCCTCGATGTTCTCGGGAGTAAAGCCGAACTTCTCCATATTCGTCGCACCCGGAGCGGAAGCGCCGTAGCGATCGATACCGATCACGTCGCCATGGTCGCCGATCCACCTTCGCCAACCGAACGACGATCCTGCTTCGATCGCTAGGCGGACGTCGACGCCCGGCGGCAACACGCTGTCCCGGTATTGCTCGTCCTGCTCCTCGAACAGCTCCCAGGAGGGCATCGAAACGAGACGAGCCGCGATCCCGTCCCCCGTGAGATTCCGCCACGCTTCGAGAGTGACAGCCACTTCGGAGCCGCTGGCGATCAGAATCAACGCCGGTTCGCCGCCGGGAGCCTCGGCGAGCACGTAGGCGCCGCGGCGCAGGTTGTCGGCGCTCGCCAACCCCGCCGCCTCACCGCCGAGAACAGGCAGCTTCTGCCGCGTCAAGGCGAGAGCCGTGGGCGCTGACCGCCGCTCGATGGCCACCCGCCAGGCCTCGCGCGTCTCGTTGGCATCAGCCGGCCGCAGTACGACGAGCCCCGGCATCGCCCGCAGCGCGGCGAGGTGCTCGATGGGCTGATGTGTCGGACCGTCCTCGCCGAGCCCGATGCTGTCGTGCGTATACACGTACACGACGCGCTGCCGCATCAGCGCCGCGAGACGGATCGACGGGCGCATGTAGTCGGAGAAGATCAAGAAAGTGCCACAGTAGGGGATGAACGCGCCGTGCAAGGCCATGCCGTTGAGAATCGCCCCCATGGCGTGCTCGCGGATGCCGAAGCGGAGGTTTCGATTGCCGTAGGCGCCGCGCTCGAAGTCGCCGTCGCCGTCGATGTCGGTATTGTTCGAGCCCGCCAGGTCCGCCGAACCCCCCATCAACTCGGGAAGCTTCGTGGCCGCGGCGTTGAGCACCTTGCCCGACGCAGTCCGCGTGGCCATCGGTCCATCGTCGGGTGTGAAAACCGCCAGGTCGGCGTCCCAATCAGCAGCCAGCTCACCCTTCAGCCGCCGCTCGAGCTCGCCCGCCTCGGTCGCGTACTCGCTGCCGTACGCTTCCAGCCGCGTCGCCCATTCGGCTTCCCACGCGGCGCCCCGTCGGACGGCCTCGCCGAAGTGGGCCGCGACCTCGTCGGGAACCAAGAACGTCTCATCGGCAGGCCAGCCCAGGTTCTCCTTGGTCAGCCTTGTTTCCTCTTCGCCGAGTGGCTCGCCATGCGCTTTCGACGAATCCTGGCGATTGGGGCTGCCGTAGCCGATGTTGGTCCGGATGCGGATGAGAGACGGCTGCTCGGTGTTGTCGCTCGCCGCCCGAATGGCGGCTTCGATGGCATCGACGTCGTTGCCGGCATCAACCTCGTGTACGTCCCAGCCGTACGCTGCGTAGCGCTTGCCGACGTCCTCGCTGAAGGTCAGGTCGGTGCCCCCATCGATGGTGATCCGGTTGTCGTCGTAGAGGACGGTGAGCTTGTGCAGCCCCATATGCCCGGCGATCGACGCCGCCTCCGACTGGACGCCCTCCATGATGTCTCCGTCGCTGGCGATGACGTACGTCCGATGATCGATGATCTCGTGGCCCGGCCGGTTGAACTCCGCCGCCAGGCGGGCCTCGGCGAGAGCCATGCCGACGGCGTTGCCGAACCCCTGTCCCAACGGCCCGGTGGTCGTTTCGACGCCGGCCGTGTGCCCGTATTCCGGGTGACCGGGAGTAGCGCTGCCCCACTGACGAAACTTCTTGATGTCGTCGAGCGACAGGTCGTGCCCCGTCAGGTGCAGCAGGGAGTACAGCAACATCGAGCCGTGACCGGCCGACAGCACGAAGCGATCGCGATTTGCCCACTCCGGGTTGCGCGGATTGAAGCGCAGAAAGCGCGTCCAGAGCGTGTACGCCATGGGGGCGGTGCCCATCGGCATACCCGGGTGCCCGGAGTTGGCTTTTTGTACAGCGTCCACCGCCAGCGTGCGGATAGTATTGATGCTGAGGATGTCGAGTTCCTGGGCTACTTCGGGCGCTTTCGTAGACATGAAGTCTCCGGCAACAAAACGGGTCGAGTCTGGATTCACGCGAGCGGTTGGCGACGTGTCGCCCCCCGCCACCTGCCCACCGATCCGTAAGCATGCGGCTCCGCCTACGAAACGTCAAACCGGCCTCCGCGGCGTCGTCCCGGTGATCGCTGCGACGCTTTTTTGCGCCTCTTGCGGCCTCCTTCCGTTCGACACCCCGGCCCGCCTCGACTACCTCATCAAGACCGCTGCCGACGGCATCAGCGTCGAAGTAGCGGTTTCGGGGGGTCCCCGGTCGATGGTTTGGGTCGGATTCGGATCGAGCCCCCTCGGCCAGGACACTGCCCGAAGAATCGACACGGTGGCGGCGCGCTCGCCAGACGGCCTTCCCCTTGCGATACGACAGGTCGGCGACGTCGCGTATCAAATCGATGTCGGCAACCGCGATGGGTGGACCCTGACGTACAACGTTCGCGTCGGCGCACCGCCGGCGACGGCGTACCACCGCGCCAGCAGCGTTTCGAGCGAGCATCTCATGCTCCTCGGCGTCGACGTGCTGGCGCGTTTCTACGACCGCGCATCGGCGATCGATCTGGTGCCCGAAGACCGTCCTCTCGGGGAGGTCCAGGAGGCAACGGTGCGTTTCGACACGGCGTCGATACCGGACGGCTGGCGCGTGGTTTCAGCGGCCCCTGAGACGGCGCTCAACACGTTCCGGGTGGTCGATCACCCGGCGCTCAGCGCCTTCGCCGTCGGGCCCCTATCGGCTCCATGACGTCGACCGCGCCAGCGGCCTACGCGCCGCCCTCCATCGAAACTGGAGCGTCGGCGCCAACCGCGTTCTGAACTATGCGCGGCAAATCGCCACCGTTCAGTTCCGCGAGATGGGTCCGCCGTCGGGCGACGCGGCGCTGATGGTCTTCACCCCTTTGCCGCCGCGGGTCCGCCCACGCCAGGGGGTGCGCACCGCCGGCATGGTGTGGGACCGCACCCTGGTGTTGTTCGCCGGCACGGCACCCTCGGCGCCGCAGAGCAACAGCACGATTCACGAGATGCTCGCCGTGTTCTTGGGGCACGAGCTTTTCCACCTGTACGTTCCGTGGGGTCTGCCCATCACCCAGCCCTTGTCGTGGCTCTCCGAAGGCTGGGCGGAGCACATGGGAAGGCAGTCCGCGGTGGCGGCGCGCGTTCTCAGCACGGCAGGCTCCGATCGCAGCCTGCGAGATGCGTACGAACGTTATCTCGAGATGGGTGGGGCGCGCGCCGGATCCCTGTAAAACGCCAGCGAATCGGGTGACGACCTCCGCGACCTGCTGTACGTGCGTGGGGAGCTCGTTTTCAGGATCCTGTCGCTCGAATGGCAAAAGAGCGGCAAACCGGGTTCCTTCGATTCGATTTTCTGGCAACGTCTGCAAACAGCGTACGACGGCGAACGGCCTCTCGAACTGGAGGACATCAGCGCCGTCCTCGGATCGATGGTGAACCCCTCGACCGTGCGTCGGTACGTCGACGGCGCGGCGGTCATTACGCTCCCCGAGCTTGGCCTCGGGCGGCGTTAGCAGGCCGTGGTGAAAGTGTGAAGGGTCCGGTTGCGCTGCAAAAGGCGCAGCTGCAAGGCACGTGCGTCGGCGCGGCGTGTCTCCTGACATCCTGCTTGCTGGTCGCCGCCGCCTGTGCGCCCATCGGGCCCCGCGACCACGACGACGACGCGCTGGCCCTGATCGGGGGATCGGAGTCCGGAAGAGGCGATCGGTCGACCGGGCTTTTCTACTACCGTCCGGACGTCGAACCCCTGGAGATCGGCGCCCGACTACCGAGCTATGAATTGTCCGGGATCGACGGCACACCGTTGCGCCTCGAGAACCTGCGCGGCAAGACCATCGTGGTGACGTTTTTCGAGACTCGCAGCCCGGATGTGGCGCTGTGCCCGACCCTGCTGCAACGGCTCGGCGAGCTGCGGCGCACGCTGCGTCCGGATCTGCAGGCCGAGGTGGAGCTGGTGGCGATTACCGTCGATCCGGATCACGACACCCCGGCGATAATCCGAGATTGGGCGCAGCAGGCAAGCGTCGACGAGTCGTTGCGCCTCACGCACGCCAGCCCCGAGACCACGGCGCGGCTGGCAGCCAACCTGGGCCTGGTGTTGTGGCGGCGCGACGACGGCAGTATCGGTCACAGCCTCGGCACCACGGTGATCGACCGGCGCGGACGACTCGCCGACTCGTTTCCCGGGGTTACAGGCTGGTCGACGATGGATCTGCTCGCCGCGGTCGGAGCGGTCGCCGGACGCTAGCCGTCCACCGCCACCTGGATCTTCGAGGCGGCGCGACAGCCTGATGAAACGCAATACGAGGCCGGGGCTGCGCTATTGCCCGCCCTTCTCCAGGAAAGTCACGCCCCCCGTCATCCATTCCGGCGCTGGGTCGCCCTTCAGGTAGTGGCCGAAGAACTCGAAGAACCGCACCGTCAGATCCTTGCGGTTGGCGATACCCCGCAGCCCGTGTCCTTCTCCGGGATAGGCGAGGAGAACGGCGCTCTTGCCGTTGAAGCGCAGGGCGTTGTAGAAGCCGAGGCCGTTTTGGAAGGCCACGGTGGGGTCGGCCGTGCCGTGCATGATCAGGAACGGCTGCGTCACCTCGGGAGCGTGGGTGATGGCCGACTCGAACATGTACAGGTCGGGGTTCTCCCACGGTGAGACAGCCTCGCGCCCCTGACCGTAGAGATAGTAGCTGTGGCCGTTGTTGCCGCTACCGCCGTCGATTTCGTACGCCCATCCCCAGTTCTGGTTGAAGTCCGAGTACAGGTCGGTGACGCCGGCGCCCATGCCAACGGCGGCGAACATGCGCGACCGCGTGCCGATGAACGCGGCACCTTCCCCACCATAACTGTGTCCCGTAACGGCGATGCGGTCGGGATCGACGTAGCCCATCTCGATCACCTTGCGCACCGCGGCCTCGACACACTCGAGCATGTCGGAGTGCGAGGCGCCGGTGCGGAAGTGAATGTCGGGCAGCATGGTGATGTACCCCTCGCTTACCGCCTGGGCGGGCGAGGAGCCCATGCCGGTGAGGAATCGGGGAGCCGTGTAGCGGTGCAGGTTTTGTGAGTTCTTCTCGTAGAAGGTCACGAGCATCGGGCGCTTTTCACCCGGCTGGTAGTCGTCGGGCAGCGCCAGGATGCCCTGCAGCCGCACGCCGTCGTTGTTCTCGAAGTCGAACAGGATGCGGCGGCCCCACATGAACTCGGCCTGCTGTGGGTTGGCGTCGGTGATCACTGTGGAGGTGCCGAAATCGGGTCCGGATATGCGCAGGTCCGGAAACTCGATGAACGTCTGGCGGGTGAAGATGAACTTCTCGGCGTCCTTGGCCCTTCTCGGGGTGCTGAACCGCGCGTCCTCGTAGACGATCTCGCTCAGCTGCCCGTCGGCGAGCTCGTAGAAACCCGCTTCCTTGGTCCACTGGCCGTACGCCGACAGCGTCACCGGCTTGGAGAGGTCGATCTTCCGGTTCCCGCCGCCGCCACCGGGCTGATCGTCGGGCACTGGATCGATGTAACGGAGACGCATCTCGTTGGCGTCGCCAATGCCGTTCGTCAGGTTGCGCCCGTCGGAGCCGTCGAACGGCAGCACCCACAGGTCGTAGCGATGCTGGGCGATGACCGCGGTGCCGTCCTCGGTGTAGCCGGCGATGCCATAGGCGCGCCGGGGCCCCGCGTGATCGTCTTCCGTGTTGATGAAGCTCACCGCGTTGGCGCCGCCCAGGGTTTGGCTGGTGCCGGCGTCGAGGTCGTACGCCTGGATCTCTTCGTTTTTCCAGTACAGGAAGTAGCGGCCGTCGGCAGAGATGCCGAACAGGTTCCTGCCGATCAGCTGGCTGCGGAACATCAGCGTCCGCTCACCGCTCGTCGTATCGAGGCGGTAGATGTCGGCGGCGGCCGGGTTGAAGTCGTGGATGTAGCCGCGCGTGTCACGTCCGACCGCCCAGCGACCTTCCCGCGCCACATCGAGGTCGCGCATGGTCTCGTCGGCGAGCTTGATGTACTTGCCGGTCGTCGTGTCGAAAGCCTGCTGGTAGGTGAAGTTCCGATCGGCGTCGGCCTGCCGCATTTGCCGCGACTGGATGCGCTCGTCAGCCGTGTTCCAGATGTCCACGTCGGCGACCTTGTCGCGGTCGGTCTCGCGGTCGGCGTCGGGCGCGTCAACCTGCTCCTTGGCGCCGAAAAAGACCCGCGTGTTGTCGTGGCTCCAGCTCAGCGCGGCGCGATCGCTCACCACCCAGCTTTCCGGGAAGCCGTCTGCGGCGGCCGGATCGAGCGTCACGGGAGCCGTCAGATCGGTCCCGTCCAGCACGGCTCGTACGTCCGGGTACGCGATCAGGACGTTGTCCCGCTCGCGCTTCTCGTCGACCTCGAGGCCCTTCAATACGGCGAGCGCGGTGCCGTCCTCATTCCAGGCCAGGCGGTTGTAGCTCTTGGCGTCGTTGTCGAGCGCGTGCATCCGCGAGTTGGCCAGATCGAGGACGAACAGGCCGTTGCTGTCTTTCAAGGTGGCGTCGACGGTGTAGGCAAGCAGATCGCCCTCCTTGTTGAAGGAGATGTCGCCGACGCTGCCGAGGAGCTGGTCGCGTCCCGTCGTCAGGTCGTGCACGACGACGTCCACGCCGCGCGGGCCTTCGGGAGCAGCGCCGCCCCTCGCGCCGCCGCGCCGGCCGCCGCCGCCGCCATCCGCGCCGCAGTCACGGCCGCCGCCGGCCGCCTCGGGCGGGCACCGCCGCAGAAACAGATGCGTCGAGTCGGCCGAGAAGTCAAACGACTGGATGTCCTGCCACGACCGCACGTCGCCGCTGGACAGGTTGCGGAGCTCGGTGCGCTGCGGTTCCTCCGGTTCTTCGCCGCTACCACGGCCGGTTTGCGGCTCCTGGGCGGCGCTCGTGGAAACGACCCCGCCACGTCCGCGGCCGCCGCGCCCACCGCCGCCACCGCTCGGATCGATCTGATACGCGATCCAGCGCGAGTCGTCGGAGAATTCGCCGCCGACCACGTCCTCCACCTCGACGTCCTCGTTGGTCTCGAGATTCAGAATATGCAGCACCGGCTTCGCCTCGTCCGACGGCGTGTTGTCGAACCGCAACACGTAGGTCACCCACTTGCCGTCAGCCGATATCTGCTGGCCGCTGACGCTGCGCCAGCTCGAGTAGTCGTCGACGGTGAGGGCCCCGTTCTCCGTGGTCGAGGCCGTCGTCTGAGGTTCGGCCGCCGCTTGCGGAGCCGGCAGCGCGTAGGCGGAGCCGAACATCACGACGAGCGCAATAACGAGGAATGCCACTTCGTAGCGTCTGCGGGATCCGACGGCGTCTTGGTTCACGGGTGGTCTCCTGTCTCGAACGAGCGTGAGGATGGTTCTTTGGGCACGGATATTACATCCGGCGACCGTCAGACTAGCCGGAATCGATCGATCCGATCAAATGGGTTCGAGGAGTAACGAGTCGGTGGCCCTCACACCGTCCCGTCGGCACCCGCTGCTTCAAGTCCTCGAACCAGTTGAGGATCACCCTGAGCTGCGGCTGAGCCTCCTCGGATTTGACCATGAGGAAGCGTCGGTCGGCCGCGACGTCGAAGTTCTGAAGGTAGCCCGCGTTCCGGTCGTAGGCCGCAGAAAAAACGAGCCTGGGCTCTCCGGCACTGAATTCGGGATCCGTCTCGATGTCGACGGCCATCATCTGGTACCCGCGACGGTAGTACAGCGTTCTGCCATCGGTAGACCAAACCGGCTCAGCACCCCCGCCGGTCGATATTGGATGTCTCGGGCCTGTCCGAGGAAACGGCTCAACGTAGACGTCAAAGGGACCCTCTTCGTTCGAGATATAGGCCAGCCACTCGCCGTCGGGGGAAAAATGGGAAGCGCCCTCTGTGTAGTTCGTATCAATCAATGGCGTGGGTTCACCACCCAGCTTGACAGTCCAGAGATCAAAGCCACCAGAGAGCGATGATTGATAGAACACAAGGGTCTGACCATCCGGCGACCACGAGCCAGGAAATATCATCTCGCCAGTGTGCAGCAGCTGCTCCGCCTCGCCGATGCCATCGGCCCGTTGCCAGTACAAAGCCCCCGGCGCAGGGATTTCGGACCGGAACGTGATCCGCTCGCCATCCGGAGTCCAAATGGGAAAACTATTGACGCGATGCCCGGTCAGCAGTTTCTCGGGCCGCCCGTCTTCGTAGATCAAGATATCGCTGCTGCCATCTTCCATACGACGACTGACGGCTATCTCATTGCCGTTGGGTGAGATCTGCGGCTGCTAGAACCTGCCCTCTGCCTCCGCGAATGGTTCCCCTCCATCTCGATCTGCCCACACGAGTTGGGACCGGAGCCGCTCTGCAGGGGCCGACGCGTAGACGAGGGACCCGGAGTCAGAGTAGGTGAAGTACGCGACGGTGCCCAGGCCCAGTCGGGTCACGTAAACGTCCGGGACAACCGGCATGGCGGAGCCAGTTCGGACTTCTCGGGAAAGATCGAAAGGCACCGCAAGCAGCTGGCCTGACTCGACATATACGAGGTGACCGGTGGCAACGTACAGCACCTGACCGGTCCCGGCGTTGGGCAGCAGCGTGCTCTGTTCCATCGTCTCGAGGTCCAACACAGCTATATTCCATCGGTCTTCAACCTGCTCGCTGAACAACAGGTGCCTTCCGTCCGGGAGCATCTGTGGCCAGGCTCGTGTGCCCGACGCGGTCTCCGACCTCGGACTTGTCAGCGGCTCCGGGGATGAGTCTCCTGCAGCGGAGACGTTCATCAGACCGTGCGGCACACCGAAGTAGATCGTGTCATCGGGCGCCCAGCTCAGGCCCCACACCACTCCCAGGGTGTCAGCGATCTTCAAAGCTCGCCCCTCACCAAGATGTGCCTTGTAGATACCGTGTCACGGGCCAACAAAGCCGACCCATTGACCATCGGGAGAAAAGAACGGGCTTTTGGCATCCTCGCTACCCGGAATCGCCTCGGCCTCAAAGCCATCCAACGGGCGACGGTAAAGCCTACTGATGCCATCCGGACCGAGTGCAGCGAACACCAGCACCGAGGCGTCGGGAGAAAGAGCCAGTGGAGGAGCATCTAGTGTAGAGAGTGTATGTTGGGTGGGGAGCGAGATCGTAAAACGTTGAACAGCGCCGCCCGTGGATCGTGTCGCTCTCCCACCGAGGAAAGCAGCACTGATGGCAACCACGATCACGATGCTCGATCCTAGAACCCAGACCCATCGTCGCGCCGCCACTGTTGATGTGACCGGCGCGTCTTCCATCGGTGCGCTCAACACCTCCTCAATCTCGATCCGGGCATCGGCGATGTCGTGGAGGCGACGGTTCGGTTCTTTGCGAAGGCAGCGGCAGAGCAGGAATCCCGCGAGCGGCGGCGTATCTGGTGGCAGCAAGCCCCAATCCGGCTCTTCCTTGAGCACTGCTGCCAGCGTGTCGGTCACGTTCTCGCCCTCAAAGGGCCGCCGCCCAGTCAACATCTCGAACAGAACGCAGCCGAAAGCCCAGATGTCAGTGCGCTTGTCCAGAACGCGGCCCTTGGCCTGCTCCGGGCTCATGTACGGAGCCGTACCCAGAAGAACCCCGGCGGCGGTGCCCTCGACGGTCGCCGTCGGCGAGTGCGTCAACCCCTCGGCGCCGTCGTCCTCAGCTTCGGTCGGCTTGGCGAGCCCGAAGTCCAATACTTTCACCCGACCTTCGGGCGTTACTTTGATGTTGGCAGGCTTGAGGTCGCGGTGGATGATGCCGTTGCCGTGGGCTGCCTCCAGCCCCTCGGCAATCTGCTGGGCGATGCCGAGCGCCTCCTCGACTTCCAATGGGCCGGCACCCAGACGTTCGGCCAGCGTGTCGCCTTCGACGAGCTCCAGCACCAGAAAGCGAATGTCGTCCGCTTCTTCCAGACCGTGAATCGTTGCAACGTTCGGGTGGTTGAGCGCGGCGAGCGAGTGCGCTTCGCGTTCCAAGAGAGCGAGCCGGTCAGGGTCAGCGGCTAGCTTTTCCGGCAGCACCTTGATGGCGACATCGCGCTTCAGGTTCGGATCGTGAGCTCGGTACACCTCTCCCATGCCGCCCTTACCGAGCGGTTCAAGGATCTCGTAATGACCTAAGGTTTTGCCGACCACGTTGACGGCTCCCTGTCCGGGAGAAGGGTCGTGAGGATTGTAGCCGGAAGGTGGGAGCGGCTTACAGGGGCGAGGGTTGGCTACTCCTTTATGCCAACGATAGGTGAGAAAACAGTACTTATAATGTACAATATTAGTATTGTTTTCCTGAGGCATCGTGATGGAAGATCCTGCAGCCCGTCTGTACGCTGCGGCGCAATCCGAAGACCGCGCCGAGCGCACTCTGCGCCTCGCCGCGACTTTATCGGCGGCCCTCACCGCTGCAGGTTCGCAGCCTGTTCTCGTGGGCGGCGGCGCTGTGGAGATCTACACGAGATCTGCCTACACGACGCGTGATCTCGACTTCGTGGCGGCCGTCACTGACGAGCTTGGCAACACGATGCTCGAGCTGGGTTTCGAGCGTGAGGGTCGCCACTGGGTTCACGAGGAGCTCGGGATCGTCGTCGAGTTCCCCGGCACCGCCATCGGGCCCGCCAGGACCGTATCCGTTGATGTCGACGGTTCCGAACTGCGAATCATCTCGGTCGAGGATCTCATCGTCGATCGTCTCGCGAGTTGGAAGTACTGGGGCTGGGATCCCGATGGAGCTGCAGCCGTGATCCTGATAGCGATTCATACGGATCTCGACGCAACCCGGCTCCGGGAGCGCGCTGCAGAAGAAGACGTGGCCGATGTTCTGGAGTTGTTACAGCCGTTGGCACGGAACACAGAACCGGTCAACGAAGAACAACTGCGCCGCCTGCGCGCAACCTTGCAAGAATAGAGGACACACATGGGAATGCCGAAGAACCTGGACGAGTGGCGAAAAGTAAGCCCGGCGTGGCGGGACAGAGCGAAGGTGCTCATTCCCAGAGAAGGCTACGCGGGTAAGCGTCTTCGACCGCGCGCCCCGGATGAAGCTCGCGCCTTGCGCAAGCTGGGCGTTGATCGACAGAAACCCTTCGGCCGCGCCAACGAGGCTGCAGACGCCGCGCTGCAGATCCGCATGGCGCGCAAGCGCGCGGGCATCTCGCAAGCGACGCTGGCCAGACGCATGGGAGCGACGCAACAACAGGTTCAGCGGCTGGAGGATCCTGACAAGTCGAATCCGACCGTGGCCACGCTACGTGCTATCGCGGCGGCGCTCGGTAGTCAGTTGCGCATTCGATTCGAGTGAGCGCGACACGTTGATGCAACGGTCCCGCGAAGCGTACGCTCTCGGTGTCACCAATGATCTGCCACACTTGCTCAGAACGTGGACCGCCAACTGCGAGGTTACCCATGAGAACGAGCCGCTTCCTGATCTTTTCCGCCGTCGTCACCAGCTTTGCCCTGCTTTCGGACACGAGGCTCGACGCCCAGCAATGGACGCCCGAGAAGCGCGGCAGCGACAACATCGAGGTCATCGCTCACCTGCCGCTTGGCGCCGACCTGAGTGTCTCCGACATCGAGATCGAACAGGAGATGTCACGGCCCTTTGTCTACGTGGCGCGGGAGATCCTCACGGGGGCCGGCGGCATGGGCATGGACGTCCTCGACATCTCGGACGAGCGCAACCCCGAGGTCATCCATCGCTGGCGGATCGAAAACCAGGACCTGCACGCCGGCGCCGGCGGCAAGGACATCAAGTACTTCAAGTGGAACGACCGCTACTACGTCGTGCTGTCGGTGCAGTTCGCCCAGGGCGGCCCCGACAACGACCTCGGCGCCATCATTTTCGACGTCACCGGCATGCCCGACGCCTCGACCTTCCGCGAGGTCGAGCGCATCCGCGACACCGAGAACCCCGGCGGCTTCCACAACATCTTTATCTACAAGCACAGCAACGGCCGCGTCCTCCTCTTCACGACCGTCCGCGGCCCGATGTCGCATGTCTACGACCTCGGCTACATCGTCGACGGCCAGGGCGGCGAAGCCGGTGAACGGGCCTTGGCCGCCGACGTGCCGATCGGCCAGGAGGCTACCGGCAGCATGATCAACGGCTATCACGACCTTTACGTCGCCTATCACCCCGACACTGAACAGGATCGCTTCTACGGCGGCGGTACCGGCGGCTACTACGTCTACGACGTCACCGACCTCGAGAACCCGAAGCTGGAGATCACCCTCACCGGAATCTCCGGAGTCGATTGGGGGCACACCTTCACCCCTTCGCCCGACGGCCGCTACGCCGTGGGTGAGACCGAGTACCAGTACGCGCCGCTGCGGATCTACGACATGAAGCCGGCGCTCGACGGCGAGGTGGAGAACATCCGCTCGCCGATAGCCGCCTGGACCGCCGATTGGCAAAATCTCGTCCACAATCATGAGGTGCGCTGGCCCTTCGTCTTCGTCTCGGGCTACCTCGACGGCCTGCAGATCTTCTCGCTGATGGACCCGAAGAATCCGGTGACCTTAGGCTGGTACGACACCTTCCTAGCGTCCACCGACGAGAGCGGCGGCATTATGGCAGGCGCCTGGGGCGTCGACGTACGCAACGAGGACGGCCTCATCGTCATATCCGACATGACCACCGGCTACTGGGCTTTCCGCATGGAGGGCTTTTCGGGCTGGAACGGCGAGATGTGGAGCTACCCCAACATCTCCTCGGCGCAGGACTGGGACAAGGGCCCGGGCGGCGGCCGCGAGCAACGCTAGCTGCACCCGGAACTGAGGTCGAACGCGACGCCGGGGCGCTAGCCTGTAACGTGGCGCCGTGCCCATGTAGAATCGCGCCGCCATGATCAGAATCCCTCTTGCTGTTCGGCTGACGGCTGCCATCGTCTTTTCGGTTGTTTGCCTCGCGGCATGCGGCCCACCCAGGACCGACGCCCCAGCTACCGCGCCCTTCTCGCGCGTTCTCGCCAACGGCCGCGTCATGGACCCCGACACCGGGCTCGACGCGGTTCGCAACGTCGGCATCACCGACGGTGAGATCGCGGCGATCAGCGAGGAGCCGCTCGAGGGTGCCGAGGTCATCGATGTCACCGGCCTGGTGCTCGCTCCCGGATTCATCGACCTGCATGCCCACGGCCAGGACAACGTCAGCAACCGTTTGCAAGCCCTCGACGGCGTCACGACGGCGCTGGAAATGGAGATCGGCGTGTTTCCGGTAGGCGAGTGGTACGCCTCGCGCGCCGGCAACGCGATCATCAACTACGGCGCCACGGTGAGCCATTGGGGGGCGCGCGTGAGCTTCGTCGACGATCTCGAGTTCGGCCATTTCCTGACCCAGCCCGAAGAGGTCATGGCGCGCATGGACACGGGAAACTACGCCTACGAGGATCTTTCGGCCGAGGAGGTCGGCCTGCTCGCCGAGCTCGTCGATCGCGGCATCGGCGAAGGCGGCCTCGGCGTAGGCTTCGGCGTGACCTACACGCCCGGTGCCTCGCGGCTCGAGATCATGCGGTTGTTCCAGCTCGCCGCGCGCCGCGGCATTCCCGCCTACATCCACCTGCGCGGCGAGAATTCCGGCGGCACGCTCGGCGCCTTCGAGGAGGCGATCGCGCTGGCCGCGATCAGCGGCGCCTCGGTGCACATCGTGCACATGAACAGCAGCGCCGGCGAGGACGCCCGCGTCACCCTCGAGATGATTCGCGGCGCGCGTGAGCGCGGCCTCGACGTCACCACCGAGGCCTACCCGTACACGGCCGGGTCGACGCGCATCGAATCGGCGCTGTTCGATCCCTGGGAAGGGCGCGACGACGAGGCCTACCAGCAGTTGCAGTGGGCGGCCACCGGCGAGCGACTGACCACCGCGACGTTCAATCGATACCGGCAGGAAGGCGGCTGGGTGATCATCCACGGGCGCAACGAGGAAACCAACGAGTGGATCGTCGCCCAGCCCGACGTGATGGTGGCTTCCGACGGCATTCCGTTCTTGTTCGGGCCGGCGCACCCGCGCGGCGCCGGTACCTTCTCGCGTGTGCTCGGCTATTACGCCCGGGAGCGCGGCGCTCTGACGCTGATGCAGGCGCTGCACAAGATGACGATCGCGCCGGCTCGTCGGGTCGAATCCGCCGCCCCGGAGATGGCCCGCAAGGGCAGGGTGAAGGTGGGCGCCGACGCCGACCTCGCCATCTTCGATGCCGACACGATCATCGACGCGTCGACGTACGAGCAGGGCGATGTGCCCTCCATCGGCATGGTGCACGTGCTGGTGGGCGGCACCTTCGTGGTGCGCGACGGCGAGTTCGTCGAGGGCGTGTACCCGGGATCGGCGGTGCTCGGAGGCGCGGCCGCGGGGTCAGGCAGGTAACGCGCCTATCGGGACTCCGGCAGCAGGGCCACGAATTGCGGCGTTGACAAGCGGGTCCAACCGATGCCGCGGGCGTTGAACCTCTCCCGGCGCGCCCGCAGCGCGTCTTCGCGCCGCGGCGCGGCAACGAACGCGGGACGGCCGGGGCTGCTGCGCGCCGCGACCCGCTCCGGGTAGCCGGGGACACGGCGGGAGCCGATCGTTTCACAAACGATCTCTTCCAGTGTCAGATAACTGAGCCGGTAGGCGTCCCAGTAGGGGCCGACGCACGTATCGACCCCGGCAGCGCGCAAGGCCGTGATCGAGGCGTTCATCGTTGCCTGGTTCTCCGGCAGCGTGCGCAGCCAGGCGATCGATCCCGGCAAAGCAACCGAGGCCCAGACAAGCATCGCGGCCGTCGTCAGCATCCCCGCCCGAGGCGACCATCGCTGCACAGCCCGATACACCGCAATCGCGACGACTGCGGGGACACCGAGGTACAGCGGCACGACGTACTGCGGCGGCGTTACCGAATAGCCACGCGCCAGCAACATGCCGAGCTGAAGGAGAACGAACAGGCCGAGGGGCAACGCCGCGGCCGCCGCCGCGAAACGGTCGCCTGGTTCGCTCGGATGGGAGCCGTATCGGCCCCGGACACCGCTCGCGACGATCACGACCGCCGCTGCGACGACGATAGCGGCCAGCGGTGCGGCGATCGCCAACGGCAGCACCTGGCGGCCTTCTGTGCCCAGCAGGAGGTTTCCGAACGACACCCTCGCCATGTCCCCGACCGCCTCGATCAATGTCGCCTCACCGCCCCGGCCGCCACCCGCGAGAAACCACTCCGTGAAGCGTCCGATCCGCGAACCCCATCCGACCAACCCGGGAGCCACACCGACCAGGAAGCCACCCCCGAGCAGGACAAGGGCACCTGCCAGGGCGCCAACGCGTAGCATCAGGGCGAGGGAGATACCCGCCGCCGCAATGACAACGGAGGCCATCGGATGGGCCCAGAACGCCAATCCGAAAAGGCCGCCGGCGGCGATCCACCAAGCATCGTGCTGTAACGGCCCCGCAACCCGGGCGGCGACGATCACGAGCGCCCAAACCGACAAAACCAACAGCTGGGCGTACTCCGACTGTACCAACGTGGTGATCAGGGTGGTCGGGGGAACCGCGAGCCAAAGCGCGACCGCGAAGGCAACCGCGGCGCTTGCCGCCTGGCGGACGAGTACAAACGTCCCGGTGAGAAACCCCGCGTAGAACACCCACGTCATCGCCGTCATGCCGGCAACGAACGGCCCCGTGACCCAGAACACAAGGGCCAGCGCATGGCTGAACAAGGTCCCCATGAACTCCTGGCCGTAATAAAACGCCGGGGCGACACGACCGTCGGCGATGTGCAACGCCATCAAGCCGTTGATCGACGCATCAGAGTGCAGCAAGCCGGACGGGAACACCATTGTCGGCAGCTGAAAGACGAACGATACGAGGAGTACGCCGGCGAGCCCGAATGCCTGCGGTCGGAACAACCGCAACAGCGCGGCCAGCTCTGCTCTCATCTGCAGAAGATGGGCTCGGTGCAACACCGCCGCGCTCCCCGCCAGAGCGAAGAAGGCCACCGCGTACGGCCAAACGACGGAGGCACGGTAGCCGCCTACGAGTACTACGCCGGGATCGTGGAACCAGCGCACGAGCAGCAGGGCGTACGCCGCCAGCGCAACGACGACGACGACGGGGCGGGCCTTGCTCACCTTGCGCCCCGCTGTTGCCGGCTTTCCGAGCTGAGGATGCGCGGCACGCGCACCACTTCCTCGTGCTGCAGGCGATACAGACAGGCGTAGACGCCGTCCTGCCCCATCAGCTGGTCGTGGGTGCCGACCTCGCGCACCTGGCCGTGGTGCAGCACGACGATGCGGTCGACATTGCGGATGGTCGACAGGCGATGGGCGATGATCACCGCCGTCCGATCGGCGATGAGCCGCTCGAGGGCCTGCTGAATCTGCACCTCGGTGTCGGAGTCGACACTCGACGTCGCCTCGTCGAGCACCAGCACGGGTGGATCGAAAGCAACGGCGCGGGCAAAAGCCAGCAGCTGGCGCTCGCCGAACGACAGATTCGCGCCGCGTTCGCCGAGCCTCGTGTCGTAGCCGTCGGGCAGCTCCTGAATGAACGCGTCGGCCTCGACGACGCGCGACGCATGCTCAACGTGTTGGCGATCGACCTGGCCGAGGCCGATGTTGTTCTTGATCGTGTCGGTGAACAGAAACACGTCTTGCGGCACGGTGCCGAAGCCGCGACGCAAAGCTTGCTGCTCAAGGTCGCGGATATCCGTGCCGTCGATGGTGATCGCTCCCTCCTGGACGTCGTAGTGCCGCAGCAGCAGCTTGATGATCGTCGACTTGCCGGACCCTGTGGCGCCGACGATGGCCAGCTTCTCACCTGCCTTGATGCGCAGATCCAGGTCGATCAACACCGGCGCCGCGGCTTCGATTTCGCCGCCGGCTTCATCGCGCTGCGCCGCGGCGGAAGCCGCTGCTACGGAAGGGTACGCGAAGGTGACGTTGGCGAAGCGGATCTCCGATTCAACGGAAGGTGCTTCTCGAGGGTGATCCGTGTCGCGGACGTCGCTCTCGACGTCGAGCAGCCCAAAAATCTTCGCGGAGGCCGCGGCGGCGCGCTGCAAGCTGTCGTACTTGTCCGAGAGATCTTCGAGGGGCTGATAGAAGCGGCGCAGGTACTCGAAAAACTGGACCAGGATGCCAACCGTCACGGTGCCGCCGATGATGCCGAAACCGCCATAGGCAAGCACCAAACCGGTCGACACGGTTGTCGCCCCCTGCACCGATGCCGACAGCCAGGACGACAGGCGCACGCCGCGCAGCTCGACGCCGAGAATGTCGTTGCGCAGCCGCTGGAAATCGCCCCGATTGCGATCCTCCTGCACGAACGACTGGACGATCTCGATACCCGAGATGGTTTCCTGCAAAAAAGCGTTCTGGCGGGCTACGAGCGTCCGGACGCGGTTGTAGGTCGCCCGCAGCCGGGTGCGCAGGAACGCCAGAATTCCGATGAGCGGCGGCATGACGACGAACGACGCCAGCGTCAATCGCCAGTCGATCCACACCATCACGCCGACGATGCCGATGATCGTGGTGACGTCTCTTGCCATCGCCACGATGCCCTGCGACACGAGATCGTTGAGCGTTTCAACGTCACTGGTGACACGGGTCATAGTTCGACCGACGGGGTTGCGATCGAAGAACGCCATCGACAGCCCCTGCACGTGACGGAACACCGAACAGCGCAGGTCGTGCATGATGCGCGCGCCAGCCACCTGCATGATGTAGATCTGCGCGAACCGTATGACGAGCTCGATGAAGAGCACGACCACGAACGTGGCAATGAGTGGGCCGAAGCCGTCGAACGCATCAGGCGCGCCCTGTGAGGCCGGCGTCAGGTAATCATCGATGGCAACCCGGATCAGGTACGGCTGCACGAGCTGCACCGCCGCCAGGGCCGGCAACAGCAGCGCCGAGCCCACCACCAGCGCGGCGTGCCGTCGGACGTACGGGACCAGGCGGCGCAATACCGACAGGTCGTGGCGTTCGGCCATTTCAGAGCTCCTCGAGCGCGGCGCTCAGCCGCTGCTGCTCGACCATGCTGGCGTAGAGGCCCGGACGTTCCAGGAGCTCCTCGTGAGTGCCATGGTCGACAATCCTGCCGGCGTCCATGACGTAGATGTGGTCTGCATCCTGGATGGGGCCGATGCGGTTGCTGGCGACGATCAGCGTATGGCGATCTCGGTCGCGACGACGCAGACCGCCCAGACTATCGAGGATCCGCCGTTCGGTTTCGGCATCGACGTTCGACAGGGCGTTGTCGAGCACCAGGATGCCGGGATCGACAAGCAGGGCGCGCGCCAGCGCCACGCGCTGTCTCTGCCCTCCGGAGAGCGTCGATCCCCGCTCCCCGACGACGTTCTGCAAACCGTCGGGCAGGGCGCCGATGTCGCTGCCGAGCCCAGCGACCTTGGCAGCCTCATGCACCTCGTCGACGCTGGCGTCGGGGCGTCCGTACGCGATGTTGTCGAGAACGGTCGTCGAGAACAGGAAGTCGTCCTGCGGCACGTAACCGACATGCTGTCGCAACTCGTCCAGGTTCACTTCGGTGACATCGACGCCGCCCACTTCGACGGTCCCCACCGGAACCTCGATCAGGTGCTGCACTGCCTTCAGCAGCGTGCTCTTGCCCGACGCGACGCGACCGACCACCGCCACGTAGCTTCCCGCGGCGGCATGGAAATCGATGCCGAGCAAGGCATGGCGCCGGCCGCTGTCGATGGCGTCCGCTTCGACATCGAGGATCCCGTGGTAGTGAGCGAGCGCGTCGTCGTAGCGGAAATCGAGGCCCGTAACCTTCACGTCGGGCGCCGGACCGAGCGCGCGCGACGTTTCCGGCGACTCGATCGTTACCGGAGAAGCCAGGATCTCGTCGAGACGTTCGAGCGCCGCGGCGCCGCGTTGCAGCAAGCTGAGAATCCAGCCGAGCGCCACGGTCGGTATGATCATCACGCCGATGTAACTGAAGAAGGCCACCAGATCGCCGATGGTCAACGTCCCCGCGCCGACCAGGCGACCGCCGACGCCAAGTACCGTCACGGCGGCGATGCCGCCCCCCAGGCCGACGACCGGAATCATTTGAGCCCGCGTCCAAGCTTCCTTGAGGCCCCACGTCATGTATGCGCTCGAGAGCCCCTCGAAGCGATCGACTTGCTCGCTCTCGAGAGCAAAGGACTTCACCACGAGGGCCCCGGAGAGATTCTCCTGGACCATCGTGTTCAGGTCGCTGAGGGCAACCCGCGACGCCATGGCGAACTCCTTGATCCGATGGGTCAGGATGCGCACGAAGAAGGCGATGATCGGCAACGGCGCAAATACCACCAGCGTCAAGCGCCAGCTGATCGACAGCATGTAGGCCACGCCGAGGCTGTAGATGAAAACGGCGTTGAAGAAATACAGGACACCCGGCCCGCCAAGGGCGCGCACCAGCTGCACGTCGTGGGCCATGCGCGACATCAGGTCGCCCGTATTGGTGGCGCCGAAAAACGAGGGCGACAGGCGGAGCAGATGGTCGTGCAGCATCCCCTTGAGCTCGTAATCGATGCGCCGCGAAATGCCCAACACGTAGATGCGCGATCCGATCCGCATCAATGTCTGGGCCACGGCGAGCACGATGATTGCTGCCCCGTAGCCGACGATGAGCTGACGCGTTGCTCCCGCTTCCAGCGCATCGATGGTCCAACCGGTGACGCGAGGAATCGCCAAGGCGACGGCGTTGGTGGCCACCAGAAACACACCGCCGAGCAAGTAGGACCGACGGTGGCGCGTGTACAGAAAGAGATAGCGACGCAGGATATCCATCGTTTACTTCCCGCCAAACCGGGGCACGGTCACGCTGTGAGAGCGACGCTGCAACGGTTCAGCGCCGCGACGAGCGCTGCAACAGAAACACGCGGAGGTTGTACAAGTAGCTGCGCCAGGAATTCAGGTGGCTCTCGGCGTCGGCACCGACCTGGAAACCGCCGTGCTCGAGTGTGAATTTCGTCATGCCGTCCAAGTCTTCGAACGTAAGCGTGACCGTTGTCTCGTAGGAACCGTCCGGGAACGCCGACGCCGGAGGCTGCCAGGTGAACACGAGCCGATTCGGGCGATCCACTTCGAGATACGTGCCTCTCCACTCGCCTTCCCAGCCCTCCCAGCCGAAAACGTACTCGCCGTCCTCGGTCACTTCCATTTGGGCCGTACCAGGAAACCACTGTACGAGCTGGTCGGCAGTCGTCCAGGCGTCCCAAACTTCTTCGATCGGTACAGGTACCTCCATGGAAAGCTCTACCGCGATCCCACCCTCGACGTACGCCCGCTGCTGAGCGGACAACGGCGTGGCAACGAAAACGAGCGCCGCGCACAGCACGGCCGCTGCTCCGGGCGCGGCGACCCGCGGCGCTTCGATCCGGCCATCGTGCCTTCGGTGTCTCATCACGGAAATCAGATTACCCCGTCGGTGCGCCACGCGGCGATTTGCTCCTCGCCGTGGCCAAGCTTTTGCAGCACCTCGTCCGTGTGCTCGCCCAACCTCGGGGGTCGAGAACGGACCGCGCCCGGCGATGCCGACAGCTTGATGGGAACGCCCAACGTATCGATGCCGCTGTCCCCGATCGTGACGAGCATCTCGCGGTCTGAGTTGCGTTCCTCGTCGAGCACTTCGTTCAACGCCCTCACCTTTCCGCAAGGCACGCCGACAGCACCGAGATTCTCTTCCCAGTGCGCCACCGGTCGGGCGCGAAACAGCGGCTCCAGCTCGCTCTCGAGGTCGCGCCGATGCGCCACCCGATCGCTGTTGGTCGCGTAGTCGGGATGGTTGTGCAGCTCGGGACGCCCGATCGCCTCGCAAAAGCTCTTCCAAAGGCGCGGGTTGCCGACCCCCACGACCACCGTCCCATCCCTGGCCGCGAACGTCTCGTACGGCGTGATGCTCGGATGCCGGTTGCCGAGCCGTTCGGGGGCGATGCCGGCGGAAAGGTAGCGCTGTGCCTGGAACGTGAACATCGACAACAGGGCGTCGTGCAGCGCCACCTCGACGAGCTGTCCTCGATCGGTCTTGTGGCGCTCCAACAGCGCCAGCAAGAGCCCCTGGACCAGATAGAGGCCGGCGATCTCGTCGGCAATGGAGACGCCGACCTTGGTCGGACGCCCGTCCTCGAAGCCGGTGAGGTCCATGAGGCCCGATTCGGCCTGCACGATGACGTCGAACGACGGCTTGTGGGCCCGAGGGCCGGTGGCCCCATAGCCATTGATGATCCCGTACACGCAGCGTGGCGCCCGGCGAGCAACCTCCTGGAAGCCGAACCCGAGGCTGTCCATCACGCCGACGCGAAAGTTGGAAACCACGATGTCCGCCGATTCGATCAGCTCCCACAGGACCGCTTTCCCCTCTTCAGCCTTCAAATCGAGGGTAACGCTACGCTTGTTGCGATTGACCGACAGGAAGTAGGTGCTGGTGCCGTCGACGAACGGCGGACCCCAGCCGCGCGCGTCGTCCCCGGTGCCCGGGCGCTCGATCTTGAGCACCTCGGCGCCCATATCGCCTAGCATCATCGTGGCGAACGGGCCCGCCAAAATCCTGGTCAGATCGATGACCCGGTGCCCGGTCAGCGGCATGTTCTCGGCTCCTTTCCGTGGGTAGCAGGTCGTCGACAAAAGCCTGATGGGTCTGCTAGACGCTGGCTTGTAGTCAGCGCAGAGCAGCATAGAGGAATTCTAACCAACCCCGGACCAACAAATTGCCGCAGGGGGATAGACGTAGGAATGGCCTCTGCTAGAATGAGGCTCTCGCCAACCGGAGGGAGGCTCGGGTGGCAAACAATTCGTCTGGCTTTTTTACAGCAGGGGCATTGCCCCCTTTCAAACCATTTGACGGCAAAGACCGAGATCACGAGGCTTGTCGGAGTCTCTGGGTAGCCGTCATTCAAAAGGCCATCAAAGACATGGCCTACTCTTCTCAGAAGCGCAGTCAGTGTTCTTTAACGCCCAGCGAGCGGGAAAAACTGCACCGCATCTACGAGCTCGAGGCGCCGGAGAACTTCTTCAATAGCGTGTGGTTCGAGGAGATCTGCCTGTTCCTGGAGCTTTCGCCGTCGCGCATTCGGACCGCGGTACTCGACCGCTACGAAGACGGGAACAGCGGGGCGCACCCGCTCATCTAGCCCCCGGATCCCGTCAGGGGCGGCGCCCCAATGCTTCCCGCGACCCATGTCGCATCACCATGATGCGAACCTCGCGAAAGGGCTGCAACAGGGTCTCGACCTCGCGTGTGAGAACGGCCCGAGGAGGCTCGCGCCCCGTCAAGGGCTCGAAGGCGAGGTTGGCGGAGTCGAGAATCCGATAGCGCTGCGCGGCCGGCAGTTTGCGCCCATCGCCGTCGAAGACCGCGAACAACCAGCCGTCGGGACGCAGCACACGACCGATTTCCTGCATCAGCTGGCGAGCTTGTGCCCTCGACAGATGCGATAGAGAGGTCCAGCACAAGATCCCGGCGAACGAGCCGTCCGGATAATCGAGCCTCACTTCCTCGAGATCATCATGCGCCATGAGGTCGAGGGCGCTCACCGGATGTCCAGCGCGCACCCAATACATGACGTTTCCCGGCGTGCTCGGGCCCAGATCGAGGAGCGGGACCTCGTCGCCCAGATCGCCGATGTTGCTGCAGAACTGCCCGAACAGCGCGGACGCATAGTCTGCTTGTCGCGGAACGGTCCCCGCGACGCTCCCTATTGAAGCTTGCCTCGCCATCCGCGATCAGGTTGCTGCTTTGAACTCGTTACGAAGCCACCTGCTCGGTAGCCGCCCCGGAGTCCTTCGACCCCGGGCCGGCGATCGGCCCGGCGGTGGCACCGCGACCTTCCTCGACTGCATCATCTTCGTCATGCTCGGCTGATTCTTCGCCGGGTTTCGCCTTGCCTGCCGATTCGGAGGCAGTCGACGGAGACGCCTTCTTCTCAGCCTCTTGCTTGGCGGGCTTCGCCGGCTTCATGTCGACGTTGCCCTTGAAGTACGCGCCCTCGATGATCTCGAGGGTTGGCGCCTCGACGTTGCCGGTCAGCCGCGCCGTCTGGCCCAATACGACTCTCTCGGCGCCCCGCACGTTGCCGTCGACCTTACCGTGAACGAGAACCCGCTGCCCGTCGATCTTGGCACGAACATCCGCTTCCTTGGCGATTACCAAAGTGCCCTTGGCACGGATCGTCCCGTCGACCTTCCCCAGAATCGTCAGGTCTTCCCTGCAGACGATCGTGCCATCTACATGGATCCGACGTCCCAGCGTCGATCCGTTCTCGGGCGCGACTGTCCGGGCTTTCGGGATGGGACGAGGCGGGGCTTGCGGCGGCGAGGCCTGCGGTCGTTCAGCGTCGTCTTCGTTGTCGAACCAACCCATTGCGACTCTCCTTCTGGCGGTTGCAGCCCCGAGAATATCGCGACCTGCACGAAACGGATAGCCCTGCGCCCTATGGTCGAGAAAACCCTTCTGAACCTACATATTCTCTCTATAACGTCTTATAACATAGTATTCATCTATAAAAGTTTTTTCTCTATATCTTTTGACACTGATGATCAGTATCTATATTTATAGTCAGGTAAAGTCAGTTGCAACGGCTGCGAGTACACCGTGTACACCGCCCAGCTCGCCGACGCTCCCAGCAACATCAGGTTACCGACCCAGAAGCGCTCTTCCGCTGCGCTGCCGTAGAAGCTCTCCCAAAGCAAAAGGGCCACGCCTCCGGAGGCCAGCAATCCACCCGCGACCACCTGCCGACTGAACTTGTCGTGTCGCGTCAGCGCGGCGAGCACCAGCACCCAGAGCGGTGTGGTCGACGCCAACAGGCCGGCTTGGGAAGCCTGGGTGTTGTCGAGCCCGAAGATGAACAACAGCTGATAGACCAAGTTGCCGATCAAGCCGACGGCAATGAGGCGCGGCAATGCCGGGCGTAGAACCTCCAACCCGTCGCGATGCCACTGCATCCACAGCAGGATCGCCGCAGCCGCGGGGAAACGGATTCCGTTGAATACCAGCGGCGTGAACTCGTCCAGCGCCGACTTCACGACTACGAAGTTGGCACCCCAGACAACGCAGGTGACGGCGAGCAGGGCATCAGCTTGTCCGAACCTGCGGATCACCGCTTCATCGCGCGAATAGCCACTCGATGGAGTCGCCGTCGACGGTGGTCATGCGGCTTGCTGCGATTAGGGCGGCCTTCTCGTTGACGTAGTACAGCCAGTACCGACCCTCGGTACCTCCGGTGATGCCGTTTATCGAGGTGACGAGAATCTCGCTCCCCTGCCCCTCCGAGACGAACGACTCCACGTGCTCCTCGAGCAGCTCGAGAACCGTCCTCCCGTCCTGCCCTTCGTAGACGATCCGGTACTCGGCCGGCAGGCCGGCGCGCGCCGTCGCTATATCGGGCGGGCCGTCGTAGCCGCTGCACGCCGCGGCGGCGAGAACAAAGACGCCGATCAACGCCGCCGACGGACCTATCGTCTTGATGGCACAGCTGCGGCGCATGACGGGCTGCTGAAAGACTTCGGAGGCTCGCATCACCTATAATCCTTCGGTTCCTAGCGGGCCTTGGTGAAACGCCAAGGATACCCTGATGGACCCCGACAGTGGGGATCTTCCGGGAAATCTGCACGACGGAGACATCGAATGCGCATCAGCATCCAATACTGCGCTGCCTGAAACTACGAACCTCAGGCCGTCAGTTTGACGGACCATCTCGTAGGCAAGTTCAAGCAGCAGATCGCCGAGTTGACACTTCTTCCATCGGACGGTGGGCGGTTCGAGGTCAAGATCGACGACGAGCTCGTGTACTCGAAGCTGGACAGCGGCTCGTTTCCCGACAACGCCCAGATCGAGAAGGAAGTCAGCCGGCGCCTCTGAAACCGCCGCCGCTTGACGGGGTCAATGCTGGCACGCCGCGCAATAGTAGGTAGCGCGGCCTGCCTGGATGATCTTCCGCACGCGACCCCCGCAGCGCGGGCACTCGGCGCCCTCTCGACCGTAGACGCTGAGCTGCACCTGAAAATACCCGGGGTCGCCGTCGGCGCCCCGAAAGTCACTCAGCGTCGTGCCGCCGGCTTCGATCGCAGCGCCCAGGACCTCTCGTGTTGCGCGGCGGATCGCATCCCATCGGTGGCGCGAGATTCTCCCGGCGGCGACCTTCGGGTTGACGCGCGCTACCCAAAGAATCTCGCTGGCGTAGATGTTGCCGACGCCGGCCACGAAGCGGCTGTCCATCAGCGTGTTCTTTGCCGGGCGGCGGGAGTTGCGCGTCTTCGCGAACAGGTAATCCACACTCAGCGCGTCGCCCATGGGTTCGGGTCCGAGGTGGCGCAGCAACGGATGGGCTTCGAGGGGGCCGCTGTCCACCGAAGCCACGAGCCCGAATCGGCGGGGGTCGTGAAAACGTAGCTCTTGCACGCCGAAGTCCGTCTGCAGCCACCACGACACGTGATCGTGGGTTTCGACGGGAGTGCCCGGCGGCAACCTGAAGAGTCGCCCGCTCATCCCCAGATGCACGATCATGCCGCCTCCGGCCGAGGTCGGCACGAGCAGGTATTTGCCCCGCCTCCCGAGGGCGCCGACCCGGCTGCCGACGAAGCGTTCGAGGGCATCGACGTCGACGCGACGCCGCAGCCGGCGCTCACGAACCTCGACGCCGGTGATCTCCGCGCCTTCCAACGGCCGCAACCCCTGGCGCACGGTCTCGACCTCGGGCAACTCGGGCATCGCGATTCAATCTGTAACGATCGTCACAAAGTCGTTACGCTACCGCCTTCCACTAACTTTTTCGTGGAACGCGGATCGTGGACAATCTATAGCAAGGTGGCGATCCACACCTGCTACAGTCCACTCGAAAGCGCAGCGTCCCCCAGGGTGCGCGAACAAGCTGCTTACCATGAAATCGTCTTCTTATCTCGACTTCACCGCTGACTTTTACCGTGAAGCTGCCATCGACGTTCAGGCGCAGCTGTGCTGCACCACGACGCCAATCTGGAAGCTTCCGGAGCTTGACGTACCGAATGCGATGATCGAGATGAACTACGGTTGCGGGTCGACCGTGCACGTACAGGATCTCGATGCCGGGATGACGATCGCCTATGTCGGCGTCGGCTCGGGTCTTGAGGCACTGCAGTTCGCCTATTTCACGCGCGCCGAGGGCAGCGTGATCGCCATCGACCGCGTGCCGGAAATGCTCGAGGTGGCGCGGAAGAACTTCGAGGAGGCGGCACGTTTGAACAGCTGGTTCGACACCTCGTTCATCGACCTGCGCCTCGGCGACGCCCTCGCCCTGCCTATCGAGAACGATAGCGTTGACGTGGCCGCACAAAATTGCCTGTTCAACATCTTCGTAGAGGACGACCTGGCGCGGGCGCTCAGCGAGATCCACCGGGCGACACGGGGTCGGACAGCACCAACTTGCCTACGGGTTTCAGTACTCCGGAAGCGCTGCCGGAACACTTGCAAGCAGACGATCGGCTCCGCGCCATGTGTTTGTCCGGAGCGCAGACCTATGAACGCTACCTCGAGATGCTCGCCGAGACGGGGTTCGGAACCATCGAGGTGCGAAGCCGCCAGCCGTACCGCGTGCTCGACCGGACACGCTACGGCATCGAACACGACATCGTTCTCGAAAGTGTCGAGGTCGCGGCCATCAACGATCCGATCCCCAACGACGGCGTGTGCATTTTCACGGGCCGCACCGCCATCTACATCGGCGAAGACGAATCGTTCGACGACGGTGCCGGCCACATACTGCCGCGCGACATGCCGATGTCGGTTTGCAACAAGACCGCACGCAAGCTCGCCGGCCTCGGCCGTACCGACATCGTGGTCACCGACTCGACGTATCACTACCGCGGCGGCGGCTGCTGCTGATCGGACGATCCCGGCGCACAGAAAAGGAGCGGTGACGAATCACCGCTCCTTTTGACTTCGTGAAGAAGTTTCGCGCTAGCGCTTGCGGCGCCGCGTAGCCTTCTTCTTGGTGGCCTTGCGCTTGGCCGCCTTCTTTTTGGCGGGCCGGCGCTTGGCGGCCTTCTTCTTGGCCGGGCGACGCTTGGCGGCCTTCCTCTTGGCCTTCTTCTTGGTCGCCTTCTTCTTGGCGGCCTTGCGCTTAGTGGCCTTCTTCTTCGTGGCTTTCTTCTTGGCCGGGCGACGCTTGGCGGCCCTCTTCTTGGTCGCCTTCTTCTTGGTCGCCTTACGCTTGGCTACCTTACGCTTGGTCGCCTTTTTCTTGGCGGCCTTGCGCTTCGTTGCCTTCTTCTTTCCACCCCGTTTTGCCACCCTGTAACCCCCTTTTCAGAAGGAAACTTGTAACGCGTTTGTACGAAGGACGGGAAAAGAAATTATGGAGATGCGTTTCACGATTGTAAATACGTAACTACACTTTCTGCTGTGCATCGCTGCGCCGCAAAACGCGCCACGAACCTAGTCGGAACTTTTCAGTAGGCTACTATCTACCGAAGAGGATTTCCTCGAACAGCGCGATGACAATCCCGTGAGCCAACCTGCGGCGGTACGTCGCGGGCCGCAACATCAGCCGGCCGCCGCGGGATTCTGGCCGCCGATGATATCCAGCAACGCCTGCTTCGCCTTCGGATGTGCCGACTCGCCGAGCCAGAACACCGCCTGCCTGCGCAGCTCATTGTCCGCTTCGGGATCTTTGGCGACCGAGATGATGTGGTCCACGGCTTGCTCGGTGTCGCTCTGCGAGAGGGCGAACAAGAGCTGGTTGCGGATCTCCAGATCGTCGGTCTCGTTCCACAGGCTCACCAGAATGTCGACCACGCGCCCGTCTTCACGCTCGCCCAACCAGAAGATGGCGTTGCTGCGCAGCTCCATCGGCGCTTCGTCGGAACGCGCGATCTGCAACAGGAAGTCGCTGGCCGCCTGGCTGTCGATCTGGCTGATGCCGAACATCACCTGGGAGCGCAGCTCCATGTCGGGATCGTTGAGCGCCACATCGCCGAGCAACGCCAGCGGATCCTCGCCCGCCTGCTCGGCGAGCCAGAACAACGCCTGGCCTCTGAGCTCCGCCGACCGGCTCGAGTCGCGCGCGATCTGCTCGAGTGCCTGACGCGAGCGTTCACCTTCGATCTGCGACAGACCGAAGATCGCGGCGTCCGCCGATTCGGCGTCGCCGCTGCTGGCCATATCAATCAATAGATCGAGCGCCAGCTCGGCATGCGCCTTGCTCTGCGACACCCAGAACAACGCCTCGCTGCGCAGCTCGGGGTTCGGATCGGTACGCGCAATGTCGGCCAGCATCTGGAACGCCTCGTCGGTCCCGACCTCACTCAGCAACCAGATGCCGCGCTCCCGCAGCTCCGTATCGGTGCTCTCCGTCATGATGCGCTGCAGAAGGGGCCAGGCGTCTTGCGGATCCATGTTGATCATCGCCTCGAGCGCTAGGATGCGCAGCTCCGAGTCGGCTTCGCGCGCATCCGCCGGCGGCACACCCGGGGCATCCGGAGCTTGGGGCACACCGCCCGCGGGCGGCGGCGGCGCGACAGCGTCAACCAGATAGCGTTCGTAGTCAGGATCGCCCTGCCGCACGAGGACCTCCGCCGACTCGACCTGCACGAGCCGGGCATCCTGCCGCAGGTCGGAGCGCGGATAGTCGTTGATTACCATTGCCGCCCATTTGACAGCCTCGGCGTAGCGCCCGAGGGATTGCAAGCACCTCGCCGACCAATATGTCGCGTCGTCGGCGAACTGGCCGTCGGGGTACTGATCGAGAACCGCTCGGAAATGTTCGAGGGCCTCTTGCCAACAGCCGCGTACCGCCGCATCGCGGCCGGCAGTCAATTCATCGGCACCGGGCTGGTTCTGCCCGCCCAGAAGATCTGTGAACCCGGCTTCGTCGGCGCGCGGCGCCGGCGCCGGCGCTTGCGCTTGCGCCAACGCCGAACCGCCCCCCAGGGCGACGGTGAGAACGGCGCTGAGGAACATGACTCCGGCAAGCCGGCGTCGCGGGCACTGCTTCTGGATCCAGTTGATACGCAACATTGTTTTGTCCTCCTATGGAGCAGGTCGAATCACGAGCCTGAAGTGGTAACAAGACGCGGCCGCCGCAGGCGTGGCGCGCTTGTTCGCACCTCGCGAAGCTCGGAAAGCAAATCACTCTCGTCAATGAATTCCCTCAGGCTGTCCATGACCTCCTGCTCCTCACCTTCCGGAGCAGTCGCCAGGGCCAGCAGGATGATTTCGACGCGCGACAACAGATTCGACAGCGCCGGGTCATCGTTGCGATCCGCGACGCACCGGTAGAAGCGGCTGTCGCTCAACAGCTCGCGGCTGACCTCGCGGACCACACCGACGTCTTCTCCGCCCGCCGGCTCGCGGCGCGCCACGCCGAGAAGCAAGACCTCGAGACGGTCGCTGTAGTCATTGGAGGCGAGCCAGGCACGATCGGGAGCGACAGCCTCCGCGCCGCCGTCAGGCACTCCGGCGATGTCAGGGCCGGGCGTCCCGGGCAGCCAGCCACGCCCGGAGGCAAACCATGCGACGCCGAAGCCGATGGCCAGCAGGGCGGCTACCTTCGCCGCGGAACTTGGCCGCCCCTTCGTACGCCTTGATGAACACTTGCTGCACCAGATCCTCCGCTTCGCTCGGGTCGTTGAGGTACCGGCATCCGAGTTGGTAAATCCGGGCGCGGTGGCGGTCGTAGAGCGCACGGAGGGCGTCCATGTCGCCTCCACTCAGCCGTTGTATCGCCTCGGCGTCGGTCATCCGTTCGATCCAGTGCCGAACCCCTGATCAGGGGGCCTTGCCCGGCACCTCTTTAGACTGCCGAGTCGGCAATCGGTTTACAGGGTTGTGCCGCCATTTTGCGGGGTCGGACGACCGGCTAGGGCCTCCCGAAAGAACGTCGAGGTGGCCTGCACGGAGCGCCGCGACACCATGAGGCTTATGTGCCCGTGGGGCACCCAGCGCACGGGTACGTTCCAGCGTCGCGACATGCGGGCGAGCGAGGGTGGAAACACCACCTGGTCGTGAATCGCGCCGAGCAAGAGGATCTTCTCGCGCGGCAACCGGGGCTCCAGCAGTTCCGGGGTCATCGCATCCACCGCCGGACCTGCGAAGTCGCCATCGCTGCTACCGCCGTGGAGCACGGCACGGCGCAGGCGGCGCACGAGGCCGCCCTCCCAAAGCACTTCGCGCGGCGCGGCGACCGGGGCCCACAGAGCGGCGGCGGCGAGATCCTCATCGAGAGTGGCAACCAACGCGCCGACCCAGCCGCCGAAGCTCATGCCCCAGAGGCCGACCCTGGACGCTCCCCGACGGCGCAACCACGCGGCGAGGGCGCGTGTCTCGACAACCGCCTGGCGCACGGAGTCGAGGCTCGCGCCGAGGTCGGCGGACAAGCAACGTTGCCCGGACACCTCGCCCGGCCCGGCGCGCTCGAGGTGAAACGGCAGGCGGGGGAGCCACACATCGATGCCGTGCTTGGCGAGCTGCCGTGCCCACCAGCGGTACACTGACAGCTGAATTCGGTCGGCCAGCCAGCCGTGCAGCAGGATGACGGCAGGCAGGCCCTGCGGCGCGCCGGCTGGCGGGCGGCGCTCGGCATACCAGCGCCCGTTCTCACCGGTCGCCTCGGGCCACGGCGATGCGGCCTCCCACAGACCGTGTGAGCCCTGAATCGGCTCGAAGGGGGCGAGCTGATCGATCGAAGGGTGTACCGCCGACCCCAGGTCGGCCAGATAATCGACGATGGCCTTGCGCTCGCTGGTCGGCTGCCGGTTCTTCAGGAGCCAGTTGACCAGCCTCTCGTTGAATCGATCGAGCAGATGTGCGGTCAGGTAGGGCATGGCTCCTCCCGACTCTAGCAGGGCTCGCAGGGTACGTAGGCTGGCTTACGCTACGGACATACCCCGAGGAGCCCGTTTCCGCTATTTCGGCAAACTTTTCTTACGACTTATGCGTCTAACCAGTAGAGACGGTCAGAAGGGCGCCAGCCCCGCTCCGACGATGGACGTAAAGGGGAGCGGCCTGGGGTTGTGGCTGGCGCGCTTCTGGCCGTCTCGCCCCTGGGAGAACCGAAAGGGGGGTATGAACCATGAACGTACGAACAATCCGCGACGGCGTGCCGTCACATTTCGAAGCACAGATCGCCGAGCATGCGCAGGAGAACAAGGATATCGACGCCTGCGTCGATCTCTGGCGCACGGTCATCGAGCGTGCCGTGATGGACCTGCAATACCTGCAGCGCTTCGAAGGACGCAACGAGCTCAAGAAGCACGAGCTCGACAAGCTGCGGCGGATTCAAGAAAGCCCGCCCGACGATTTCATCGAAGGCGATTGGTTCGAGGAAATTTGCGCTTACCTGCACGTCGACGCCCAGAAGGTGCGCGCCGGCCTCGACAACTACCTCGAGCAAGCCGCCTGACGTGATCCCGGCTCCGGCCCCGCGCCGCGAGCCCCCTCCGTGAAGCATCGAGCCCCCGGTCCGCAGGCCGGGGGCTCTTTGTCTTGTGCGCCCGACGATGGCGGTGTCCCCGGAGATCGCCACGGAGAAGCCGAAGCGGTCGCCCGCCTGCTTGTCGGAACTGGTTTGAGTGTCTAGGCGAAATCGTCGACGCCAACTCCGCCGGCATCTATGTCGATAGAAGGAAGCAAGGAGCCGCAGGATTCATTACACCGGACCCGTATTCGTGACGGTTACCGTGGTTGTGGTGGTTGGGGGAAAGGGCACTACTCCGTCGGTCAGGCACGCCCCGGTCTTTCCACCACTGCCTTTCGCCATCTCCCAGTTCTCGAAACTCAACGGGACGCTTTCGTTCACGGCAGGGAGCCAGTTGCTCGTGTTGGCCGGCCCGGTTCCGAGTTTCAGGTTCAGGTAGTATCCGACCCGCTTCCCGCTCTTCGATCGGGCCTCGAACCTATAGTTCACTCTGTAACTGTCCGTGTTATTGATGAACGGATCCGTCCCGAGTCCTGTAGAAAAAGAAATGGCGTAACCTCCGAGTAGGAAAAACGAGTCGCTGGAAACGGCGACAACAAGGAGGTCACACCATGAGCAACGGTAGCACGGGAGAGGTATCGGTCATCGAGTTCCGTAGCGCCATCCAGGAGCTGCTGCACAGCCGCATCCAGGAGGCGATTACGATCACGCTTGAGGAGGAGCTCGCCGAGGCGTTGGGATGCGGGCCGTACGAGCGCAACGGCTCGCGGCGAGGATATCGGCACGGGACGTATCGGCGGCAGATCACGATGGCGCAGGGGCCGCAGGATCTGGAGGTACCACGGGGACGGCTGCTGCGAGAGGACGGCAGCACCGGGGAGTTCCGCAGCACGATCCTGCCGCGGTATCAACGGCGCACCGAGGAAGTCGACGAGGCGATTCTAGGGGTGTACCTGGCGGGTGCAAATAGCCGACGGATCCGCAAGGCGCTCGCGCCGCTGCTGGGTGAAGCGAACCTCTCGAAGAGCGCGATCTCGAGGGTGGTGGGGCGGCTGAAGAAGCTGTTCGGGACGTGGTGCGAGCGCGATCTGACCGGTGAGTCGTACCCGATCGTGTACCTGGACGGGTTCCACCTGAAGGTGAGGTTGGCGCGGCAGGTCGTGTCGGTGCCGATCTTCGCCGCGCTGGGAGTGGCGGAAGATGGGCGCAAGGTGTTGGTGGCGTTGCGTCGGGCCGCTTCGGAGGCCGGGTGTCACTGGAAGTGGCTGATCGAGGACCTAGAGCAAAGAGGTCTTCGGCCGCCCCGGCTGATCATCGCCGACGGCCACAAAGGGCTGGCCAAGGCGACGACGGTGTGGCCCGAAGCGAAGGTGCAGCGCTGCCTTCAGCACAAGTGGAAGAATCTGTTGAAGCATTGCCCGTCACACGCCCACGACGAGCTGAAACGAGACTGGGACCGCATCGTGAAGGCGGCAAACGGCAGCGAGGCGAGGGCCGCGTACAGCAACTTCGTGCGCAAGTGGTCGAGGTTGGTGCCGGCGGTGGCGCGCAGCCTCGAGGAAGCGGGGCTGGTGCTGCTGACCTTCTACGAGTTCCCCAAACCGATGTGCAAGACGCTGCGCACGACGAACCCACTGGAGAACCTCAACCGCGAGTTCCGTCGCCGTACCAAGACCCAGGGATCGTTCAGCACCGAGGCGGCCGGGGTGACGCTGCTGTGGGGGCTGATCGCGTTCGGGCAGATCCGCATGCGCCGCATCGACGGGTACCGGCATCTCGCCGCGATCATCGACCAACAGGAGGAGTTGGCCGCGTAGCAGGTAACATCAAACGTCCAAGCTCGGAGCCACGCCAGACGATTTTCTACAAACTTCGGGACACATCCTGATGAACCAGACGTTCGTAGCGAGGTGAGTGATGAAAAGCGGGTTGAAACAGGTGCCTTCAGGGTCAATATCGGCTGTGAGATCGGCGATGTCGAGCCAATGATTTTCCTGCGTACCCAGAACGCGAATTGCCGATTCGGAAAGGTTGACTGCCGTAACCGTTTCCGACGACGGCACTAGGCCATCGAAGGTGAGTGAGTAATTAAACTGATCTGCGGGCACTGGTTTCTTCTCGCCGGTGAGGCTGGCGCCTCCCAAGTCGGGGGCCGTAGGGCTTACGGCCTGATCAGCGCCACAGGCGAGAAGCACGCCGGTCAGGACGACCAGAACAATTTGAGACACTCTGCGGTGACTCATGAAACCAACCTCCTTGTGGTGGGCGGGATTGCCCCCTTGAACCCATGCGGCAATAGGGCGTAGCCTCGATTGGCCAGGGGCCCCTGTAGTGTTGCGTTTGGCTAATTGCGGGAGCCTACGAAGGTCGGGATGCCGAAGTCCCGACAATTGGTGGACAAAACACCGACATTTCTCGGACAGTTGTCTGACCGCATAGCCCACAGATCGCGCGTGCACACCCACAGGCAGTCACCGTTTCGGAGGTTCTTCGATGCACGATGAACAGCCAGCACCGCGAGCTGAGCCTGACCGGAAAGCGGACAAGACGTTCTCCTTCGGTGCCTTCCGATTCGACAGCGACGGTCTCCTGCTCTTCGAGAACGGCAGCACGGTTCGCCCCTGGGCCTCAAGCCCCTCGCCGTTCTCAAGTGCTTGCTGGAGCGGCCCGGAGAGGTGGTTTCGAAGCAGCACCTGATGGACACCGTGTGGGACGAAATTTCGGTAACCGAGGATTCGCTCGGCAAGGCAATCAACCGGTTGCGGCAAGCCCTGGCGGATGATCCAGGGAACCCGACCTACATCCAAACCGTGCACCGCCGCGGCTACCGGTTCATCGCCCCGGTGTCGGTAGCTGGCGAAGCTTTGGGGCCAGAAGCTGGGGGCGGGATCGGAGTCGACTCTCAGTCGACGGAATCGATGGCCGCGAGTGGCCTCGGTATCGGCCGTCGATTCTCTGGGAGGTGGGCGCAGCCGGTTGCGTGGAGCCTGGTAGCACTCCTGGTCGTAGTCGGCACGGTGGTCGGCATTGCTACCTGGCGGTCCACCGAATTCCCGGAGCGCGAAGGTGCCCTCGAGGCATCGGCTCCGGCCCTCGCCTTCGAGGAGCGGGACTGGGTGCTGATTGCCGCCTTCGAGAACCGCACGGGAGAGACACTGTTCGACGGCACGCTGGAGCATGCGTTGGGCAACGAGCTCAGCAACTCGCGGTTCGTCAACGTCGTGCCCCCAGAACGAATCGCCGACACGCTGCGGCTGATGAGGAAGCCGGCCGATGCCGCCGTGGGTAGCGCCCTGGGGCGGGAGATCGGCCTGCGCGACGGGGGCATCCGCGCCTTGATAACCGGCCGGGTGGAGAAGCTCGACAATACGTATCTTCTAAGCGCAGCCTTGGTGAATCCGGCTGACGGCGTCACCGTCGTCAGCTTCAGCGAGGAGGCCCCGGGGCGAGGCCAGGTGTCGTCCGCCGTCCGCCGGCTTTCGAGCCGGGTCCGGGAAGCTTTGGGCGAAGCACTTCCCCTGATCCGGGAGAATGAGATGAGCCTGGAGAAGGTCACCACGCCCTCGTTGCGGACCCTGCAGCTTTACACGCGGGGGTATGCGCTGCGTGGAAACTGGGGGGCGGTGGAGGAGCTCATGAAGCAGGCCATAAGTGAAGACCCCGAGTTTGCCTCGGCCTACATCTACCTGGCGTTCGCCATCAGTAACCAAAGAAGCAGCGACCGTCCGAATTGGAAAGAAGAGCTCCTGCCCTACGCCCAGCGTGCCTTCGAGCTTTCCGACCAGACCAGCGAGCGCGAGCGGTATTTCATCCGGGGAAGCTACTTCGGTTTCATGGACCAACAAGAGAAACGTATCGCCAACTACAAGGCGCTTCTCCAGCTCTACCCCGATCATTATTGGGCGAACAACAATCTCTTCCTCGACTATCGTAGAGAGCGGTTGATTGCAGAAGCGCTTCCCTATAGTAGTGCGACCGGCTCAATTGCGGCCCAACTCTTTTGGTCTGAACTTCAGAGCTGGGCAGTGGCTAGCAATTTCGATGAATAGCCCGAGGGAGGCCGAGCCATACATCCAGCGCGCCGCGGATCTCGCAGACACCGATCCGTCTGCTGGTCCAAACCCCACGGCATGGCTACGGCTCTATCCCGCTCACAGGCGCTGGCTCCAGGGCGATCTAGAGGGGGTTCTCAACGAAGTCGATAGCTGGCGGGAGACGTTAGAGTCGAGTAGGGGTGAGTCAAGAAATTGGCTCGCCAGACAGGTGAGGGGATTCTACGTGGCTCTAGGAATGCTCGAGGCAGCCGAGGAAATCTTTCGGCTCATCGATCCCAACCGACGCGACTACTTCTTGCATGAGCTCGAATACTACAGGATGGATGAGGAGGAAGGCGCAGCGTACTTGAGGAGGCAAGGGGCTGCGACGGGAGGCCTGGGAGCGAAGCGGATGGCAAGGGCCGGTCTTTTGTCCGAGGCCCGAAACGTGCTCGCCTCATTTATGGCTCGGCCGTTGCAAGCCCTTCAGGCTGCCCCGAATCCTCGTACAAGGGGAAATGACTCTCGACGAGGGGAACGTCGACGAGGCGATCTCGCTGCTCCAGGAGGGCGTTACCCGGGAGCAAATCTTCGGCAGTCACGCCTATTTCCGCGGCTCCGAATCCCTGGCAAACGCGTGGGAGCGGCAGGGCAACCTCGACATGGCCCTACAAACCCTGGAGGAAGCCTCGCAACAGAAGAGCCGAGCCTACCCGCACGGCGGGTGGTCAGCTCGGGGCCCCTCTGCCAAGCTGTATTGGATGAGGGTCCGGCTGCGGCTGGCCCAGCTGTACCTGACGCTGGACGGCGAAGCAGAGGCTCTGGAGATCGAGGCTGAGCTACGAGAGCTGCTGCGCTACGCGGATCCCGACCTCCGGCTCCTCCGCCAGCTGCGGCCGCTCGAGGAATCCGACGCCGGTTCGTCGTAGCAGTAGCGCCCTTTCGGATCGCCCGAGTAAGTGTGCTTGGGCGGCACCCTTACACGGGGGTGGGCGCCTCTCGAAAGAGCTTCTATCAGGCCCCCTCGGCCTTCGCTATCGCGTCCTTGTACTGAGCCGCGGCGTCCTTGAAGGCCTGGCCGAGACGGAGTGCATCACCCCCAGCCAAAGCATCCTGGGCTTCCTGGATCTTGACTGGATCGCCGCCCCGAGCGATGGCCTCGTCAATCGCCTCTTCTGCTAGCTGACGAGCGACGCCGGCAAGGTTAACCATGAGCCGTATAGCTTCTGCGGGGTCGAGGCCTTGGCTGATGGCAGCGTCAAGATCGCCGACCGCCCCCTCGATGTTTCCGGCCGCCGCCTGATTATCGGGTGGTGTCTTGCAGAGCTCATCGAAGGCGATCCGTGCCTTGGCCTGGGCGTCCTGCACCTTATCCGCCAGAGGTCCTGGATTCCCATCGATGATGTCTTGGAGGTCATCAATAGCTCCGTTGATCTGCTCCTTTGGAGTGAACGCCAGCTTGACCACAAAGGCGTTGATGGTGCGATCGAAGGTCGTATCGAAGGCCCCGACGGTCGTTGGGAAGTCGACCGAAAAGGTTCCACCCGTCACGTAGGCGTTGCCAGCCGCGTCGACGGCGACACCCAGGACCCCCTTTCGTCGGCCTCGCCGCCCAGGTAGGTGGAGAAGACCAGCGCATCGCCAGTGGCGCTGATCTTGGCTACAAAGCCGTCTCCTCGCACCTCGCCCGGAGCCAGGCGTCCGACGTCACCGCCGTATGCGGCTTGGATAGGACTCACCGTGGGGAAGTCGGGCGAAAGGGTGAATCCCGTCACGTGGGCGTTGCCGGCAGCATCCACGGCGATGCCCATACCGTGATCGAACTCGCTGCCGCCCAGATAGGTGGAGTAGAGCAGCGCGTCACCGGCGGCGTTGATCTTGGTCACGAAGGCGTCTCCTCCGAAATTGAAGTTACCCAAATTGAACGGGCCACCGCCGTACGCCGGCTGGATAGAGCTCCCCGCCGCCGGGATAGGGCTCCGCGGCGTTCCCGGGAAGGGGGCGGGTTTAGGCCTGGGGCTCCCGAACTGGTCCCCCCCGTCACGTAGGCGTTGCCGGCGGCATCCACGGCGATCGCGCGACCTATGTCGTTGTGACCGCCGGCAAGGAAGGTGGCCCAGACGAACGCATCGCCCGTGGCGTTGATCTTCACCGCAAAAGCGTCGCTACCAACGCTGCCGGACGCCTGGATGTGCGGGATGCCAGCGCCGGCCGGAGTCCCTGCCATCCCGGTGAAGTCGGTTGTACGACGCGTTGAGCCGGCTACGTAGGTGTTGCCGGCGGCATCCGCAGCGATGCCATGGCCGCGGTCGCTGTTGCTGCTCCCCAGGTAGGTCGAGTGGACAAACGCGCCAGCGGCGTTGATCTTGGTCACGAAGGCGTCGGGGCCACCCAACAACGCGGCCTGGAGGGGACTGGCAGTGGGGAAGTTGGACGACAAGGTGTACCCCGTCATATGGGCATCGCCGGCAGCATCCACGGCGATGTCATGGCCAATGTCATGAGAGCTACCCCCCAGGAAGGTGGAGTAGACGAGCGCCGAGCCGTCGGCCGCCAGCTTCGCCACGAAGGCGTCGTATAGTGGAAAGGTGCCGCCGTGTACGCCCTGGAGGGGATTCATCGTGGGGAAGTCGGGCGATTTGGTGTACCCAATCACATGGGCATTGCCGGCGGCATTTATGGCGATTCCGAGGACTACCTCACCCCTTTTACCGCCCAGGTAGGTTGAGTAGATCAGCGCATCACCGGCAGCGTTGATCTTCGTGACAAAGGCGTCTGGGGAAGGGGGGCCGCTGGCGGGCATGTCCTGGAAGGGATTCACCGTGGGGAAGTCGGGCGACATGGCGAGCCCTGCCACGTAGGAGTTGCCGGCCGTGTCCACCGCGATGTCGAAGCCTGCGTCGCCGTTGTTGCTTCCAGCATCGGCACTGCCACCAAGGAACGTGAAGAAGACCAACACGGGGTCGATGATGAGCGGTCGGCTGGCATCATAGGACGCCACGTCAAAGTGAACCTCATTATTGGCGTCGTCTATGACGTACCACCGCCCGGGGATCGTCGTCCTCGTGCCTTCCCCTGTCTCTTGGTAGATGACCGGGGCGCTTTGGAGGATCGTGCCGCCGGGCACAGACACGCTCAGGTTGCCGTCCTCATCGAGGCCGAGCTGCTCGGCCCCCTCGAACCCGAGCCGAATGACATGGGGGTCTGCTCCGGCGCGATGACAAAGTCGTATTCCAACTGTCGCTGGTTGCCGTAATAGACGAGATCGATACCCGGATAGACATCCTGGTATTTGACCTTGGCGTAGGGGGGGACGTCGGTGTGCCATTCTTCCGGGTTGTTGCCGATCAGGTAATTGCTCTTGCCGGGGAGTGCTTCCAGTCCCACCACTTGCGGGTCGCGATTGGCTCCACGGAGCTTCATGCGCAGCGTGGTCGGTACGCTGCCCTGGGCGCTTTCCCTCTCCACGGCAAGGAGTTGGTCTTGCACGGTCATTGGCGTGGCGTCCGCTGCGGCGAGGGCGACCAGCGCCGCCAGCGCCTCCGGGTCGCGCAGCGTCAGCACGGCCTCGTTGGGTGTCAAGAACAGAGCGTAGCCGTTGCCACGAGACAGAAACTCCACCTGCTCGTCGGTCTGCCCCCGGTTGGCTTCAAAGCTCAGCGGCAGCCTGCCGTAATCGGCCCTGGCCGCTGGAATAACGAGATTGTTGTTGAGCTCCCCAAGGCCGACTTTGTTGTCGCCGCCACAGGCAAGCGCTAGGCAGGTCAGCCCTACCAGGGTCACCCGAAGTACGGAACGGCACATGATTCCCTCCCTTGTCTGGTTCTGGAAACGCACCGGATTTCGCCCTTCTTTCACCCTCCCGAGCCTTGAACCCATGTGGCAATAGGGCGTAGCCTCGATTGGCTAGGCGTTGTGGTGCGGCGTTTGGCTAATTAGCGGGAGCCTACGAAGGTCGGGACGCTGAAGTCCCGACAATTGGTGGACAAAACACCGACATTTCTCGGACGGTTGTCTGACCACATAGCCCACAGATCGCAATGAATGGATCGGCTGGATCGCCAAGCATCGCTCTTGCTGCCGGTCTGATCTGTTTGCTCCCGGCATCGCCGTTGGACGCGCCGAAGGAAGGGGTCCCGGGACAGTTCCCCACGACCGCGGAAGAGGCGAGGGCGCTGGACGAAAGCGAGCCGGCCAAGTGGGCCGACGGCCCGGTACAGCTCATCTTTCTCGAAGAAGAGGAGGAAATCTGGGGAGAGCTCGACAACGACGAGCAGCGGAGAAGGTTCATCGCCTGGTTCTGGGCCCGGCGCGACGAGGATCTGCGTGATCGCGTAAACCGGCGAAGTTCGGCTTTTACTCCCGCGTCGCGGAGGCGAACCAGCGCTTCACTGACCTCGGGCGCGGTTGGCGCACCGATCGTGGGCGCGCCTGGATCGTGCTTGGCCAGCCGGACAGGATCAGAACCGATTTCGAGGACGCAAACACGACCTGGACTTACTTCGCTCCCGAGCTGCAACTGGAACACAGCATCGACGACCAACCCGGCGAGCTCGACGTGCACTTTTCGAGAGTGCGGTGGTTCTCCAATCGAACCGGCAGCGGCTGGCCCGCCATCAACAATCCCGAAGACCCGCTGGGCTCCTATCGAATCACCGGCAGCTCTTTGGGTGGTTGGCCCCGCTACGTGTTGCGCGCCATGGATTTCGTGCGACGGACCATGGTGGCCAACCCCGACATGCAGTGGCGGGGCAGAGTAGCCGGAACGTAAAGTCGCGCAAGCACTCTGCTCCTCTCGTATCTCTTCGGACCTTAGAGAACTACCGATCGATTCCCGCGAGGGCTCTCAGCGATTTCCCTCGCCGCGCGGATAGAAGATCGCGTTGAACATCATCTTGAAGGTCAGGTGGGCCTGGGCCCGATACTCGGGGTAGAAGCCGGCCATAACCATGCGGCCGCGGCCGCGCGGAATTTCCAGCATGGCGGCCTGATCCACCAGGTACTCCTCGCCTTGGATCCAGCCGCTCAACAACACATCGGAGCTCGGATAACGGGCGACGACGTTGGATCCCGGCGTGTCGGGCGACCAGGCCTCGTCGTTGCGGAAGAAGATCGCCGTTTCCTCCGGAAGTCCGTAACCGAGCGGATTGTCGGCATCCACCATGACGCGGAGTAGCGAGCCCGGGATGTTGAACTCGGTTTGCGGCAGCCCCGCATTCACCGCCTCGGCGTCTACTCCCATGTACTCGGTGAGAAACGTCCACGCCCCCGACCAGGTGAAGAGGACGCCGCCCTCTTCGACAAATGTCTCGATGGCCCGCACCCCCTCCTGGCCGATGCCGCCGGCGTACTCGGGCGGCGTTCCTCCACCACGGCCACCTCGTCCGCCCCGGCCGCCGCCGCCGCGACCCTCGACCATCTGACGTGGCGAGCCGCCGCCGGGAGGAAGAAACAGCACGCCGTAGCGCTGCAGCGTCTCCACGTCGATATCGTCGTAGTGGAGGATGTCGAAGGGAATCTCGTAGTGATCGAGGACCCAGCGGAACCATCCTTCGGGCATGCTCGGCGAATAGCTCTGATAGATTGCCACCCGCGGTTGGCCGACAAGGGCAAGCGGCGCTTCGATGTCTTCGGCGACGGCGACAACCTCCAGGTTGAAACGCGACGCGGCGTCATCCATGGCGCGGGCGATCCGGAGAGGGTCGGCCGCGTTCGTGGGTAGCTCGATAACGAAGGTGCCCGCCGGCCATTCACGGCCAGCGGCGCGGAAGGCGGCGGTCGCCCGCGACAGGCCGTGGTCCCAGAGCCCGACGGCTGCCGAGTAGCTGGCGTTGACCCGTGGGTCCATGAGGTAGGCCGTCGGCGTGGCGGTTGCGACGTTGTCGACACCAGCCATGACCACGGCGCCGGCCGGCGGGGCGATTTCATCGAGAGCGGCCAGGTTGGCGCTGAACGGCTCGTCGACGAAATCCACCTGCACGTTCATCAACATCGGCAGAGTGTGGGCCGTTACGTCGTAGGGTGGATCGAGTGGACCGCCGTCGTACAGATAGATTTGCGGATAGTCCTGTACCTCGAGCATCGTCTTAGCGAAACGCCCGGCGGGCTGAGCGAACTTCACGACGTGGCTGCCGGCTAGGTAGCGTTTGCCGCCGGCCGTAAAATCGGCGGCTGCACGCTCCACCTCGACGTCGGCCCTGTGCAGCACCTCGAGCATCTTTGCGGCGGTGGGCGGGTCCACCTGCTCGGCGGGAATCACGAACGCATATGGCGAGCCGGCCGGCGGCTCGACGCCGCGCCGTTGCGCCGCGTACATGCCACGCCTCAGTTGCTCACCCAAGTCGGCGCCCGCCAGCATGGCGGCGATCGACGACCGGTAGTGGTAGTCGACGACTTCCTTGAAGGTCCACGTGCCGCCCGGCCACGGCATCGGAAAGCTCCACCTTACGCGTTGATAGTCAGGGCTGATGCGGTCGAAGGGGATTTCCAGGGCATCGGCGTAGCGCGCACTGGCGACCTCGGTGAGAATGCGCACGCCACCGTGGTAGTGGTAGTAGGCGCGCGCCGGGGTCCAGGCGTCGTAGCGCTCCTTCCATTCCACGCCGGAATAGCCGTTCGAGGTCAGGTACTGGCCCATGAACGTGCCGATCAAGTTGTTGGAGGCAATCAACGCCGGGTCGATATTCGGCTCCCAGGGATCTTCGAACGGGGGCACGAAGATGCGGCTGCCGTTGGAACCCATCTGGTGCTGGTCGAGGGTGAACTGCGGCGTGAACTCGTTCTGCATCTGGATCGAAAGCTGCGTCTCGACCTGGGTGAACATGTACCAGTCGCGATTGTTGTCGTGCCCGGTGTACTTCTGGTACAGGAACGGTGGGGCGCTGTTCTCATACGGCGTGCCGCGGTGCTCGGCCAGCCAGTCGTAGACCATTTCCTGGCCGTCGGGGTTGTGTACCGGCACGTGGATCAGCACCACCTCGTCGAGGATGCGCTGCACCTCGTGGTCGTTGCCCGACGCCAGCCGGTGCGCCAGCAGGATCGCTCCCTGCGAGGCGCCCACCTCGGTGGAGTGAATCTGGTGATTGATAATCACGAAGGTCTTGCCCTCGCGGATGATGCGTTGCGCCTCGTCCTCCGACACGCCGCGCGGGTCGTAGAGCTTGTGGTTCATTGCCATCAGCTCGTCGAGTCGGGCGTGGTTCTCGGGCGAAGTTACGATGGCGTAGTAGACGGGCCGTCCCTCAGTGCTCTCGCCGATGACCTCGATCTTGACGCGGTCGCTGCGCGCCGCGAGCTCTTGGTAGTACTCGAGGATCTGGTCGTGCTTGATCAGCACGCCCGGGTCGCCGATCTCGACGCCGAAGTACTCGGCCGGCGCCCGGATGCCCTGCTGGGCAGGCGCAGGGCTGACGGCCGCCAGCGCGAGAACCGCCGCAAACCCAACAGCTGCGATCGTCGAAGTGAAGAAACGGGAACATGTCATCCAGAGCCTCCTGGCAGACCGTGGCCTGCTACCGTGGTTCGTCGACGCGGGGAAGGCCTCATGTAACACTGAACCGCCCGCCGCCGCCAGCGCCGACGGAAAGGCAAGGCACGCGCTGCTCGCCCGTCGCCCGCCGGCGACAGACCACCCGAGATCACGACCCTGAGGAGACAATCGTGAGCGATTCCTTCTACACCGCCGCGTCGACCGTTACGAAAGTCAGCGGCGTGCACCGCCGCGCCACGCTCCCGGTGGGCGAGCCGGTTGAATTCGGCGTCCACGGGGCCATCAAGGAGCACTTCCGTCTGCATGACTCCCCTGACCTGCCGCTGCCCGTCGACTACATCGTCGCCGCCACCGGCGGCTGAATGCTCGGTACGCTCAACGGCGCACTGGAGGTGCGTCAAGTCTCGTTGGACGCCGAGGCAATCGTCGCCAAAGTCGAGGGGATCAACGAAATTGTCGACAAGATCCCGACGCTCACGGAAATCCGCATTCGCTACAAGCTGAAGATCCCGGCCGGCAGCCGTGAGGTCGTCGATCGCGCTCTGGCGTCGCACCAGTCGAAGTGCCCGACCGCGCACACCTTGAAGGACGCCGTCGCGATCAGCTGGGAAGCGGATATCGAAGAGGTCTAGCAGACCGTTTTGCCATGGCCTGCGCCGGCGGCGGGAGTCGGCGCCGAACCCGGCACCTGAATCGCCGGAAGCTGCTGTTCGATCTGGGCGCGCTGCGGCTCCAGCCACTCGGGGAACTTCAGGGACTGCCCCAGCGCCGCGGGCGCCTCGTCGACGGAGAACTCCGGCGCATCCGTGGCGATCTCGAACAGCACGCCGCCCGGCTCTCGAAAATAGATCGAGCGGAAGTAGTTGCGGTCGAGAACCGCCGTCACGGTGAGCCCGCGCCCAATCATCTTCTTGCGCAGCGCCATCTGGTCATCGTCCGACGCGGCGCGCCAGGCGACGTGATGGACAGTGCCGACGGCGACGCGGCCGCGCGACGTGCCCAGAACGCTCATCACGTCGGCGATCGTTCCCGGGTTCTCACCCGAGAATGCAAAGCGAAACCGGTCGCCCGACTCGCCGACGAGGTGGAGGCCGAGCCCATCGGCAAGCAACTCGGCGGTGTCCTCGTAGCTGTCCTCGGCCAGCGTAACGGAGTGAAATCCGCGTACGGCATGCTGCTTCGGAACGCCACCGGCACTCCAGGGTGCATGCGCCTCGGCGCCCCCGTGGGCGACTAACTCGAGCTTCAACCCATGCGGATCGAGGAACGTCAGTACTTCTTCTTCGTTGAATCGACGGCTCGGCCCCTCGACCGCAATTCCCGCGGCCTTGAGGCGCTCGCTCCAAAACCCGAGCGAGCTCGCAGGAACCGAAAGCCCGGTCACGGTTACCTGGCCGACGCCGCGCCGGCCGGAACGCCGCCCGGGCCACGGGAAAAACGTCATGATGGTGCCGGGTCGGCCGAGCTCGTCGCCGTAGTAGAAGTGGTAGATCCCCGGGTCGTCGAAGTTGACCGTGCGCTTGACCAGCCGTAGACCCATAACACCGGCGTAGAAGTCAATGTTCTCCTGCGGGTCACCGATGATGGAGGTGACGTGGTGGATACCGTGAATCACTGTGTCCTGACCCGCCAGTAGGAAAAGCTGAATCGGTCACTGCCCGGGTCCTGGATCGGCCTATCGTGGAACCTACGGTCCCCAGGCCCGGGCTGGGTATCAGCCGCATTCTGTCAAATTGAAGGCAGGGGTTGGAAGCGGAACTCGTCCGCGGCGTTCGTCGGATGCGAAAAAACCATTGGGAGGCGCCGTACAGGGAGCACTCCTCCCAGGATTTTCCCCCAGCCCTGTTAGACTCTCAAAATGTCAGAGACGTCGAAAAAGCCGCGCAACCGCATCGATCGTCGGAAAACGGTTCATTCGTTGGTCGGCGCGGAAACGCGTGCCGAGTCCGCCACGCTCTCCGATGCCGGGACGCTGCGCAGCTTCGTCGATCAGATCGACGAGGCGATATACGTCTCGACGCTCGACGGCACCTTCGTCGACGGCAATCCGGCGCTGCTCCGTCTTCTCGGAGCCAGCTCCCTCGACAAGCTCCAAGAGCACCGGCTTTCCGATCTCTTGACGGACGACGGAGTCCGCGTGCAAATCGACGAGATGTTGGAGCAGGGAAACCTGTTGAGCGGCTTCGAGTTCCGCATCCGCGCGCTGGACGGCAAGCTGCGCTGGGTGCGCAATGTGTCGCACCTGCAGCGCGATGAGGACGGCGACATCAGCGGCTACCAGGGCGTTCTCGTCGACATCACCGAGCACATGCACGCCGTCCGCGCCCTGCGGGAGAGCGAGGAAAAATATCGCGCCATCTTCGAGAACGTTCAGGACGTTTACTACCGCACCGACTTGGCAGGCACAGTGCTGGAGGTCAGCCCCGCGGTCCTTCGCTTTCTCGGCTACCAGCGCAACGAGCTCATCGGACATAGCGCAGACATCCTGTACCCGGAGCCCCATCAGCGCGAGACTCTGCGCAACCACCTGCTCGCCGATGGTGAGGTGACGGGCTTCGAGGTGAATCTGCAACGCAAGGATGGCACGCTGGTGTGGTTCTCGGTCAACGCCCACGTCCTGAAAGACGACGGCGAGATCATCGGCTTCGAGGGTCTGCTGCGCGACATCACGGACAGGAAGGACCTCGAGAAGCGCCTCGAAGAGCTCAGCGTCCGCGATCCGCTCACCGGTTGCTACAACCGCCGCTACGTCGAGAGCCCCAGATCTCGGCTCGAGCGACCGACGTCGCGGTGGGGCTGCCTGCTGCTCGACCTGGATGATTTTAAGCAGGTCAACGATACGTACGGCCATGAGGAAGGCGACCGCGTGCTGCAGGGCGTCTCCCACTTCATTCGTCGGCACGGTAGAGCCGAAGACGTGGTCGTGCGCCTCGGCGGCGACGAGTTCGCGATGTTCGTGGCCGCGGGTTCCCACGAGGAGCTCGAGACGATCGCCAGGCGCCTGCGCGAGGTGTCGCCATTCGAATCCCCGGCGCCGTTCAGCCTCGGTTACGCCTTTCGCGAGCTAGGCGAACCCATCGAGGATGTCGTGGCCCGCGCCGACCGCTCGATGTACGAACACAAGAGCCGCAACAAATCCCCGGACGACGCCTAGCAGGGTGCTGAAAAATGATGCACCGACCTTCTGAATGCGGGCGTATTCGCCTCGGCCAAGTCATGCTGACGCTGGCAGCGGTCGGCTTGATGGTGATCGCGTTCACGTTCTTCAACCGCACGCCCAACCTGCCTGATCTCGAGCGCGCCGACCTCGCCAAGCCGCGGGTGGTGGTGTCGGAGGTCGGCATGCAGCCGTTCGAGCTCGCCGTGAGCGTGGTCGGGCGCGTCTCCCCGTGGCGTGAAGTGTCCCTCGCGCCGGAAATCAACGGCAGGGTGGAGAAGGTTCGCGTCGACATCGGTGACCGTGTCGACGTCGGCGACGTCGTGCTGAGCATCGAAACCGACACGTACGAAACCGCGCTTCGCGAAGCCGCGGCATCCGAGCTCAGAGCCAGGCACGACTCGAGGAGAGCGATGCTGCGTTGATCCGCTCCGAGTCGCTGCGCCAGCGGGGCGCCATCTCCGAGCGCGAGTACGAAGCGGCGCTGGCTTCCAAGCGCGCCGCCGAGGCAGATCTCGCCACTGCGGAGGCAGGCCTCGAGCGCGCCCAGCGCAACCTACGTGAGACCGAGCTGGTGGCTCCCTTCGCCGGTACGATCGTCGAGCGGCACGTCGACGCCGGAGCGCTGGTCGGCCGCGACAGGGACGTGCTGGTGCTGGCCGATCTGGACACGGTTGCCTGGAGGTAGGGCTCACGGAAAACGAGATCCTGCAGGTGCGCGACGCCCGTGTGGCGACGATCGAGAGCTCCAACCTGCTGGGATACGTCGCCATGGGCGAGTTGGATGGGCTCTCGCAGAGGGCCGATCCCGCCACCGGCACCTACCTGGCCCGCTTCCGCGTCGACAATCGAGAAGATCCGAGGTTTCTCGGCGGCATGGTGGTCAACGTCAACATCCCGTACGCCGAGCTCGACGCCGTTCACACGGTGCCGTCGGTTGCCGTTCTGCAGCCGGAAGAGGTGCCGCATGTGTTCGTCGTGCGCGACGGCCGAGCCCGGCGCGTGGCGCTGGGCATCGTCGCGAGGCAGGGTGATCGGTTCGGCGTTACCGCCGCCGTGCCGAGTGCCAACGGTGATCCACCGGCGCTGGAAGTGGGCGACCTCGTGATCATCGTCGGCCAGTCACAAGTCATCGACGGCGCCGCGGTCGAGATCGCGAACCAGCGATAAAGAGCGCCGCCCGCTGATCGATCAACAACCGCGTACCGGTCAACATCGTCATGGTGATGTTGATCGTCGGCGGCGTCCTCGCTTTTCGCGGCACGCACCGCGAAGTTTTTCCGCTGTTCGACACCAAACTGGTCATCGTCACGACGCCGTATTTCGGAGTAGCGCCCGCGGAGCTCGAACAGCTCGTAACCATTCCCATCGAGAACGCCGTCGCCGAGGTCCCCGACGTCAAGGAAATTCGCTCCACGACAACGGAGGGGCTGTCCACCGTTCTCGTGGAGTTCGAGGAATACATCGAGAGCGTCACGCTGGCGGCGCAGGACGTCGAATCGGCGATCGACACGATCACCGCCTTTCCGGCAGACACCGAGGAAACACGCGTCCGAGCCGCCAACATCGGCTGGCCGGTGATCGATGTTGCGGTAACCGGCGCCGCGTCGGAAGAAGACCGCCGCGACACCGCCAAGCTGATCAAACGACGGCTGGAGCGCATCGATGGCGTGGCGTCGGTGCGCGCCGTGGGCTTGCGCGAGCGCGAAATCTGGGTGGAGCTCGACCCGAACTCGCTGTACGGGCTGAACGTCTCGCTCGATCTCGTGCTGGCATGACTGCGCCAACGCCTGGTGAACGTGCCGGCTGGCTCGTTGCAAACCGAGCGCGGCGAGATTTTGCTGCGCACCAGCGGCACCACGTCGCGGGCCGAGAACATCGAATCGGTAGCGATTCGGGCCGGCGACGCCGGCGCAACCATTCGGCTCGCCGACCTCGGTGTGGTCAACGCCACCTTCGAGGAAGCCATTACCATGGCTCGCGCCAACGGCCAGCCGTCGATCACGCTGGGGGTAACCAAGCAGCGCAACGGCGATACGATCGGCATCGTCGAGGCCGTGCGGGAGTTGGTCGACGAACTTCGGCCGGCACTTGCCGAAGGCGTTGAGATCGTGCTGCTCAACGACAGCTCGGTGGAGATTTCTTCGCGGCTGCGGATGATGTATCAGAGCGGCATCTGGGGCCTGGCGTTCGTCCTGCTGGTGCTCAACATCTTCCTCAACCCACGCGTCGCGGCGATGACAGCCTTCGGCCTGCCGCTCGCCGTTGCCGGCGGCCTGATCATCCTCGGGATCACCGGAGGTTCGCTGAACATTCTGTCGTTGTTCGCCTTCATCCTGGTGCTCGGCATCCTGGTTGACGACGCCATCGTCATCGCGGAGAACTCCTACCGCTACATGCAGCGCGGCATGGAACCGAAAGAAGCCACCATCGCCGGCGCCCGCGAGGTCTCGATTCCCGTGGTCGCCGGTGTCAGCACGACGATCGCGGCATTCGTGCCGTTGCTGCTCACCGAAGGAAGAATGGGACAGGTGCTGGTGGTCGTGCCCGTGGTGGCCATCGCCTGTCTGGTGGCCTCGCTGATCGAGGCGCTCATCATCCTGCCCTCGCATCTGGCCGACTTCAGCCGTCCCGCGGCCGAGGCGAAGGAATCGCGCCGCAATCCGCTTTGGTTCCGCAAGATGCGGCTTATGTACGGCCGCCTCGTCGCCGAGGCCGTGCGCTATCGTTATGCGACCTTGGCGCTCGTGTTGGTGAGCGCCGCGATTGCCGGGCTCGTCGCCATGCAGATGAAGTTCATCTTCATGGACGACAGCGACGCCGTCGAGTTCAGCGTCGAGATGCAGGGACCGGTATCCAATTCCCTGGAAGGCACGTCGCTGCTCGTGCAACAGGCCGAGCGCATCCTCCTCGAGTTTCCACCCACCGAGATCGAGAGCACGATGAGCTCGATCGGCCAAACGGCAGACCGGCGCGGCGCCGGTCGCAGCGACACCGGACCACACGTCGGCGAGATCACCATCAAGGCGGCCGACCAGCTCGTCCGCGAGCGCAGCGGCGCCGAGATCTTCCAGGACTTACGCGAACGCGTGCAAAGCGGGGTCGTCGGCGCCGTGAGCATGGAGTTCTCGCGCCAGGCCATGGGGCCGCCTTCGGGCCGTGCCGTGTACGTACAGGTGCTCGGCGAGGACATCGTCACGCTGCGCCAGATCAGCGACGAGATGCAGAGCTTCCTCGCTTCGATTAACGGAGTATTCGACGTCACCGACAGCTTCCAGGAAGGCAAAGACGAGGTTCGCGTGGAGGTCGACGAGGCCCGTGCCGCCCTGTACGGCCTGTCGGTCGACAGCATCGGCCGCACGGTGCGCACGGCCATGGACGGAACGGTGGTCGCCACGGTCCAGGAGGGCGATGAGGACATCGACGTCCGCGTCCGTTACCTGCCACGGTACCGGCGCACTATCGACGACATCGCGACGATCCGAATTCCGACTGCATCAGGCGACCTGGTGCCGTTCGGCAATGTCGCCTCGTTGCGCCGCGCCAGCGGCCTCGGCCAGATCGACAGGGTCGACCCCGAGCGCGTGATTGCGGTGAGCGCCGACGTCGACTTCAACGTGATCACGTCGGTCGAGGCTAACGCCCTGGTAGCGGCGCGATTCGCCGACGTCGGCGAGTCGCTGCAGTCGCTGTTTCGCGCGTTCATCGTGGCGCTTCTGATCATGTACACGATCCTCGGCGCGATCTTCAAGAGCTTCACCCAGCCGTTCGTGGTCCTGTTCGCGATCTCCTTCAGCTTGATCGGCGTCGTCGCCGGCTTCTTCGTCCTGAACGAGCCGCTCACGTTCATGGCGTTGTTCGGCGTCATCGCGCTGGGCGGCATCGTGGTCAACGATTCGCTGCTGCTCGTTCACTTCATCAACGAGACGCGGGCCCGGGGTACCGACCGCGTGTACGCCATCGCCATCAGCGCCAAGCGGCGCTTCCGACCGGTCATGCTCACCACCTTGTCGACGGTGGCCGGCGTGTTTCCGCTGATCCGTGGACAGCGAAGCGTCGGCGTGGATGGCGCCGATGGCTCTGGCGATCGTCTGCGGCTTGAGCTTCTCGACCATCATGGTGCTGCTGCTCGTGCCGGCTCTGTACATGATCAACGACGACATGCGGCGCGGTATGAGAGCGCTTGCCGGCGGCCGCAAGAAGCTCGAAGCGGCTCCTGCCGTACCGCTCGAGGCGCAATCGGGCTAGCGACCGTCCGGGCCGCCGCCGCGGCGACCACCGCGCCCACCGCGCCCACCGCCCTGCTGCTCTTCTTCCTCATCTTCCGTCTCTTCTTCTTCCTCCTCGGGAGCTTCCCAGAAGTCGGGAGAGCCCTGCGCCTCGGCCGCCACCTGGCCATGAAACAGCGCCGCATTGAACAGCGCCCTGAAGTTGCCGAACGGCTGAGCGCGCCACTGCGGCCGGAAGCCGAAGAGGACAACGTGGCCGTCGCCGTGCTTCACGTCGAGTCCGGCCGCGTAACCCTGCAGGTGTTCCCCACCGAGCAGATAACCGGAAACCAGCGGTGACCCTTCGGTGGGGTATTTGGCGAACGCGGTGCCCTCGAACTCGTCGGTCACCGTGAACACCGGACCGCGGCCCACGAAGATCTTGGAGTTGGGCTCCATGCCGGCCATGATCGGATGAAACGGATCGACCTCGAGCTCGAGAATCGACCCCGACAGGAAGAACTCGGCGCGCGACAATCCGTTGACGGTGTTTTCCACCGGCAGGTGGAACTCGTCGATGGCGAACATGCTGCTGCTGTTCAGGCACACGAGCGTACCGCCCTCGCGCACGAACGCGTCCATGACGCGGACACCCTCGCGGCCGATACCGCCGGCGTAGCGACCCGGCACCGTACCCTCCCGCCGTCCCTCGATCAATGCGTCAGCGCTGAAGTCGGCGAGGATGATCACGTCGAAACGCTCGCCGAGGTTGCCGGCTTTGATGTCGGCGGACCGCACCGTGATCGGCTCGAAACCGTACATTTCAAGCACCCAGCGGGTCCAACCCTCGTCCATGTTGCCTCCCCAGGGGCGATAGAGCCCGACGCGCGGGTTCGCTACCCGAGCGCCGCCGCCGCTACCGCGGCTGGCCTGCAGTGCGTAGTCGCTCACCCCAGGGTGTTCATCGCCGTGGCTTCGAGGCCTCCGATCACGTAGCTGCCACTCTCACCGCCCTCGCCGTCGCCGCCCGGCGCACCCTGGCGAAACGCCACGGTGCCGCCGGTGGCGTATGCGGCGTTGATGGCCTTGAAGGTATTGTTCTGCGCCGGATGCACGAGCAAAGCGTTGCCCGAGCCCGGCGCCGAACCCGCCGGCGGAACGATGCCGGCAGCGCCGGCGTTGGTGTTGAAGCCAACGCCCCACGCTGAATCGAACGGCGCCGCATCGCCCTCCGCGCTCCAGTCGAGGGCCGTGCCGGAGACGGGTTGCATGGCAGCCCGCACGCCGTCGTCGAGCGGGCTCAATGCCTCGACGACGTGTACCCCCATCAAGAACGGCAGCGTCCAACCGGCCACGTCGTAGGGCTGGTCGGGCGGCCCGTCGGGGAAATCACGCAGGTCGGGATACTCCTGGATGGCGAAGAGCTGGCGTACGAAGTTGGCGAATGGCTGGTCCATCGGAATGACCCAGGTGCCGGCCGGGTAGTCGATGCCGGCATGGGTTACCGGAGCGCCCAGTGTATGGACTTCGATACCGTTGAACGCCAGGCGCCGCAACAGCTCGACGGCGGCGACCGGATCGCGCTGGTCCTGCTTGACGAAGAACGCATACGGCGGCTCGTCGCCGAACTCGGCGATGACGTCGCGCCCCGCCTGGTAGCGGTTATAGAGCAGGTCGTGCTTGTACTTGGCGGCGAAATCGAGCACCAAGAACGAAGCCGTCAGCATGTAGTCGACGGCGTCGCGCAGGCGCCACCAACCGCCCCGCCAGGGGCTGGCGTACAGCGATTCCGGCCGCAGGTCGCGGCGGTTGGTCGGAAAGTCGTTGAGCGTGTACAGGCGTGGCGTTGCCCAGCCGGCCGCCGCCGTCTCCGTCAGCAACGAGGCCACGTTGTGGAAGTTGTTGGCGTGGTCGAGGAAGCCCGGGTACCAGTTGTCGAATCCGGTTCCCATGTGCGTGGCGCCCACCTGGCCGCGTTCCTCGAGCGCCTGCGCCATCGACATCCCCTGAATGTTGACGGTGCGCCACATGAGCGGGTGTACGTAGGTTGACACCGGCTCGGCGAACGGCGGGATCCAGATACGGGTCGGAAACGGTGACGACTGGTGGTGGTTGTAGAGAATCTGCGGCTCCCACTCGCGGTCGACGCGAGTCACGACGCGCGACTCGATCATGTTGATCATGTACCCGTCGCCGTCAACTGGTACCGGCAGAACCTCGGGACGCCCTATGAGACCTCGGACCATGTTCTGGCCGTCGGGATTGATCGGAGGACCACAGCATCAGGATCACGTTGTCGAGGATTGCGGCGATCTCCGGATCGTCATCGCCGGTGATCAGGTCGTAAGCCAGCTGGATCGTGGTGTTGGGCGTGAGCCACCTCGGTGGCGTGCAAGCCGCCGTCGATGTGGACGATGGCCTTGCCCTCTTGGGCAAGCGCGCGGGCTTCGGCGTCGCTGAGGCCCTCCGGGTGGGCCAAACGCTGGGCGATCTCGCGGTAGCGATCCAGATCGCGGAGATTCGCGGCCGACGAGATGACCGCCAGGTACCAGGGGGCACCGAAGCTGGTCTTCCCCACCTCGACGAGCTGCAGGCGGTCGCTGGCCGCATCGAGGCGCTGGAAGTACGCCAGCGACTCGTCATACGTGGCCAGGAAGAAATCGGCGCCAACAGGTTGCCCCAGAACGGATTCGGGAGTCGGCACCTGCGTCTGGGGCGGCGGCGACGCGCCGCCCTCCAGGCCGCTGGCAGCCGGCAGCAGCAGCGTCAGCATGCCGATGATGAACAACGACCGAAAGAAGTGAGTGCGCATTCGCGTCCTCGTTTTCGATGCTCGAATCCGTCGGGTGATCCGAAGGCAGTGAGAATAGGTATCTTCGCCTGATCGCTTTTCGCGATCGTGTTTCGGAACGTACCATCGGGCGGGCTCGAGGCCAACGCCGCCGAGGAGGCCGAAAATACCGAGGATCTACGCGAAGGGAACGGCGCTAATCGCCAGACTTCTTCCCGGCGCCGCTCATCAGCAAGCCGACCATCGCCGCCACCAACCAGCCAATCACCCATACGACGCGATCGTTCTTCGTCTGCAGCTCGATGCCGAACAGATCGGTCTGTGCCCAGCCGAAGCCAGCCAGCGCCAGCATTCCGACTGACGTGAGCACCGTTCCCACACCGAACAGCAACCAGCCGGCGACGCGCTTGAGTCTGTCCATGTGAGTCTCCGGTGGCCGTGGCGCGGTGCTCGTCGTGTACCGTCGCGACGTATCCGCCCTACTCCGGCTCTATGGTAACCGCCGTGCCGTACACGAGGATCTCGGCCACGTTGGCCATCACGTACGACGTGCCGAAGCGTATCCCGATGACCGCGTTGGCGCCCAGGCCACGGGCCTCTTCGATCATGCGGTCGAGAGATTGCTCGCGGGCCTCCGCCAACATCTTCGTGTAGTCGCTGATCTCACCACCGATGAGGCTGCGCAAACCGGCCATGATGTCGCGACCGATGTGACGGGCGCGCAGGGTATTGCCGCGCGCCAGGCCGTGCGTCTTGACGATTCGGTGGCCGGCGATGGTGTCGGAAGTCGTAACAATCATCGTTGCACCTCTCGATAGCGCTCGCTGCGATACTTGGTCAGGGATTCGCGGCCGATGGACACCAACAGAACGATCGTGCCGGCCAGCGTTGCGCCGACGCCGACCCGAAGCCACAGGCTCGCCTCCGCGTTGAGAAGAAACTCGCTGACAAGCTGCCAGGCCCCGAAGCCGAGGAGGAATATGAGCCCCACCGACATCAGAATCCAGCCGAAAGAACGCTCCATCCGCCGGTAGATCGAATCCCACTCCGCTTCCAGGTCGATCGGTGGCAACTCTTCGTTGATCATTTCCTCTGTCACCTCCTCCAACGCCCGAAAGGCGGTCTCCTCCCGCCGGCACGATACGCAAACCGCGAGATGGTCCTCGATACGCTTGGTTTCCGGGGGGCCCAGCTCGCCGTCGATGTGCCCCATCAGCAGGATGCGGGCCTCGTCACAGCGCAAGGCCCGGTTGTTTCCGGTCGGCGCGGTTGGCCGCCGCGGGATCTTGTCGGCGCTCATTATTCTTCTTCTCCAGACGACGTCGAGGGCTTCCCGGCCCCGACGAGAGTCGGGTCCAGTTCTTCCAAAGCTTCTTTGAGCCGGGCGCGTGCCCGGTACAGGCGCGGACGCGACGGTGCCGCTGCCGATGCCCAGCGCCTCGGCCAGCTCGTCGTAGCTGTATCCCTCCATGTGCTTGAGCACGAGAATCTCGCGGTCGTCGGCGCTCAGCGTATCCATTGCGCGCCGCACCAAGTCAGTTGTCCGCCGGCGCTCCGGCGAGGGCGACACTTCCGCTCCCAGCACCCAATTGCCCGGCCGCTCCGCCGCCGCCTTGCTGCGGGCGAAGGCGCGTCTTCGGGTGCGCAAGTGCACCTTGCAACGATTCACCAAGATGCCGCGCAACCAGGGGTAGAAGGGCCGCCCCAAGGTGAATTGGTCGATGGCCCGGTACGCCGCGATGAAGGCTTCCTGCGCCAGATCCTTGGCATCTTCGGTATCGCCGACGATGGCGCGGGCGATCCTCACGCAGCAAGCGAAGTAGGCATCGACGAGTGGTTTGAAAGCCTCCTTGCGTCCCTGTTGGCAGAATTCCAGAGTTTGTTGTTCCGCAGCAAATTCCATCGGGCTCCAGCCTGGCTGGATGTCAGCCCTGGCTGGTTCCTTGCGAGTTCCGGCCGGAGCCGTGTCAGCGTCGGTGTTGTTACCCGTCATGTGCCGAGGTCGCTGGGTTTGTGCGGAGGGAGCTCAGAAAATTCCTCTTGCCGCTCAACCGCCGCCCGCCAGCGCGTCCGCCAACCATTCAATCGGGTGCCTCCCCTCCCTACCCGTCCCATGCAACACCTGCTGCCTGCAAGAAATCCCCGACACCACCACGCCGGCCTCGGGATTGTCGCGCACGGTGGGAAACAGAACCCGTTCGCCGATCGCCATCGATACGTCGTAATGCTCCGCCTTGTAGCCGAACGAGCCGGCCATGCCGCAGCAACCCGAATCCACCGGTTGCACGTCGTAACCGTCGACCCAACGCAAGAGATCAAGCGTCGACGCCGGGCCGATGGCGGCCTTCTGATGGCAATGCGTGTGAACCACCAGCTGCCGCTTCTGCGGACGCAGCGGCAATCCAAGGGCCCGTTCCGCGCCCTGCGCCGCCGCCGACCGAAGAAGAAACTCCTCGATGAGGAACGTATTACTCGAAACCTGCTGAGCCTCGTCGCTATCGGGCAACAGATCGAGATAATCTTCGCGCAGCATCATCAAGCAAGAAGGCTCGCAGCCGACGATCGGCACGCCGCCGCGGGCGAATTCCGCCAGACGCCCGACGTTCGTGCGAGCGTTCTCGCGAGCATCGTCGGCAAGACCGTTGGACAGCATCGGGCGACCGCAGCAAACCTTGTCGGCAAGCACGACCTCGTAGCCCGCGGCCTCGAGAACCGCCACCGCCGACCGCCCGACACTGGGATAGTTGTGGTTCATGAAGGTGTCGTGGAAAAGCACCACCTTGCCGCGCGACCCGGGAGGATTGGCTGATCCCGCCGGCGGGGTGTGTCCTTTCCGCGGCCCACCACCTACCCCTGCCGAGCGGCCACGAAACCACGACTCGAAGGTCTGGCGGGCGAACGGCGGCACCGGACGCCGGCTCGAGATCCCATAGACGCGCTGGTTGAGCCAACGGGCGATCGGTGTGTTGGCGATCGCACTCGAGAGCGGCGCGAGGCGCGACCCCCAACGGCTGGTCCTGGCAACGTCGCCGAAGAATCGCGCCCGCCGGGGCGTGCCGTGGGCATCGTAATACTGGGCCAGGAACTCGTACTTGAGCTTGGCCATGTCGACGTTGCTCGGACATTCGCCCTTGCAACCCTTGCACTCCAGGCACAGGTCGAGCACTTCGTACAGATTGTGGCTGGTGAAGTCGTCAGCCGGCAGCACCCCGGAGATGACGGCTCGCAAGGCGTTGGCCCGGCCGCGCGTGCTGTCTTTCTCCTCGCGGGTGACTTGGTACGACGGGCACATCGTGCCGGTCTCCTTGCGGCAGAGACCATTGCCGTTGCACATCTCCACGTGCGCCGCCAAGCCGCCCTCGCGGGACCAGTCCAGATAACGCTCGACCGGCCGGGTAACGTAGTCGGCACCGTAGCGCAGCTCCGTATCGATCAGGAAGTCGACACGCCCCAGCGGCGCGGCGGCGTCGGCGTCGCGCTCGACGCTGCGGCTGCCGGACTCGTCGGCGCCGTACGGATCGCAGATGTTGCCGGGATTTAGGCGACCCTCCGGGTCGAACGCCGTCTTGATCTGCCGGAACCCGTCGTAGATGTCGTCGCCGTAGAACCCGGGAAGGTACTCGGTCCGCGTGCGGCCGTCTCCGTGCTCACCCGACAGCGAGCCCTCGAACTCCACCACCAGGTCGCGAATATCGTTGGCGATCGAGCGCAGCTTGGCGATGTCCGTCGCGTCTTTGCAGTTGATCACCGGGCGAAAGTGCAAGCAGCCGACCGAGGCGTGGCCGTAAAATCCGGCCCAGGTGTCGTGATCGGCCACGACCTTCTGCAGCCGTTGAACGTATTCCGGCAGCCGGTCGACAGGGACTGCACTGTCCTCGACGAAGGCGATCGGCTTGGCGTCGCCCTGCAACGACATCAGCAACGTCAGGCCCGACTTTCGCACCTCCCAGACGTCGGCTTGCTCTTGCGCCGTGGTTGCCGGGTGGAAGCCGTAGCCTAGCCCGGCGCTCTCGAGTTGCCGTCGCAGGGCGTCGACCTTGTCGTTGACCTCACGCTGGTCATCGCCGCTGTACTCGGTGAGCAGCACGGCGCCCGGTTCGCCTTCGACGAAACCGGTCAGGCGCGACAGCGTCGGGTGGTTGCGCGCCTGGGAGATCACCAGATCGTCGATCAACTCGACGGCGCTCGGCCCCGTCGGCACGATCTGGCGCGCCGCCTCCATCGACGTCACCAGATCGTCGAACTGTGAAACCAGCACTGCCTTGGCGTTCGGTTTCCGAACCAGCTTGACCTTGGCCTCGAGAATTGTGGCCAGAGTGCCTTCCGAGCCCGCGATGATATGTGCCATGTTCATGGCCGGTGACTTCAGGAAGTAGTCGAGGCTGTAGCCACAGACGTGGCGCAAGATCTTCGGATAGCGCTCGAGAATCTGATCGCCGTTGCGCTCGAGCACCGCCGCCAACGAGCGATAGATGCGGCCCTCGATGCCGTCGAGCTTCTGCTTGGCCTGGAATCCCGCTGCATCGACCTCGCCGAACGTAGCCTCGGTGCCATCGGCGAGCAGACAGCGCACTTCGATGACGTGATCGATTGTCTTGCCGTACACGATGGAGTGCGACCCGGCCGAGTTGTTGCCGATCATGCCGCCGAGCGTGGCGCGGCTGCTGGTAGCCGTATCGGGACCAAAATCCAGTCCTGCCGCGCCCGCGGTGCGGCGCAACGTCTCCTGCACGACACCGGGCTGCACCCGCGCCCAGAGCTCCTCCTCGTTAATTTCCAAGATACGGTTCATGCACGGCGACAGATCGAGCACCACCGCCTCGTTGACCGTCTGCCCCTCCAGGCTCGTACCCCCGCCGCGCGGCAGGAAGGGAAGGCCACGCTTCGCCGCCATCTCGACCATGGCGCGAACGTCGTCTTCGTCGCGCGGCACCACCACCGCCATCGGCATCGCCTGATAGATGCTGGCGTCGGTGCTGTACAGCGAGCACGTCATCGCATCGGCGGACACCGTGCCGCGAATCTGACTGCCGAGCTCGCGCTGTAGATCGTCGGTCCAGGGCATGACGCGGCGAGTATATAGCGGTGTACCGGCGCGCGAATTCGGAGGGGAGGTGCCCTGAGCCGGGAGCGCGCGGTATAGGCTCTCTCGGGTCTTCCCGTGCCCCTTCAACCGAGCGGGTAAATTGCGGTGCCTTCGGGTTCTCTTGAAATCCGCTCGGCTGATGGGGTCCCCCACAGGTCCCCCCGAACCGGGCCTATACCGCGCGCTCCCGGCCCCACCCGCCTTGCGCCCCCGGACCTTTCGGCGGCTACGGCGCCTCGCTGCCGCCATGCACACAGATGTCAGTGTCGACACCGAGCCAAGCCGGCGCCCCGCAGCCTCGGCGCGTTGATCGAATCGAGCGATTCCGGCTAGGCTAGTCGCGCACGCTCCCCAGAATGGACTACTCACAGTGGTCGGCAAGACCCGCTTCGGATGTGTCCCGAAGTTTGTAGAAAATCGTCTGGCGTGGCTCCGAGCTTGGACGTTTGATGTTACCTGCTACGCGGCCAACTCCTCCTGTTGGTCGATGATCGCGGCGAGATGCCGGTACCCGTCGATGCGGCGCATGCGGATCTGCCCGAAGGCGATCAGCCCCCACAGCAGCGTCACCCCGGCCGCCTCGGTGCTGAACGATCCCTGGGTCTTGGTACGGCGACGGAACTCGCGGTTGAGGTTCTCCAGTGGGTTCGTCGTGCGCAGCGTCTTGCACATCGGTTTGGGGAACTCGTAGAAGGTCAGCAGCACCAGCCCCGCTTCCTCGAGGCTGCGCGCCACCGCCGGCACCAACCTCGACCACTTGCGCACGAAGTTGCTGTACGCGGCCCTCGCCTCGCTGCCGTTTGCCGCCTTCACGATGCGGTCCCAGTCTCGTTTCAGCTCGTCGTGGGCGTGTGACGGGCAATGCTTCAACAGATTCTTCCACTTGTGCTGAAGGCAGCGCTGCACCTTCGCTTCGGGCCACACCGTCGTCGCCTTGGCCAGCCCTTTGTGGCCGTCGGCGATGATCAGCCGGGGCGGCCGAAGACCTCTTTGCTCTAGGTCCTCGATCAGCCACTTCCAGTGACACCCGGCCTCCGAAGCGGCCCGACGCAACGCCACCAACACCTTGCGCCCATCTTCCGCCACTCCCAGCGCGGCGAAGATCGGCACCGACACGACCTGCCGCGCCAACCTCACCTTCAGGTGGAACCCGTCCAGGTATACGATCGGGTACGACTCACCGGTCAGATCGCGCTCGCACCACGTCCCGAACAGCTTCTTCAGCCGCCCCACCACCCTCGAGATCGCGCTCTTCGAGAGGTTCGCTTCACCCAGCAGCGGCGCGAGCGCCTTGCGGATCCGTCGGCTATTTGCACCCGCCAGGTACACCCCTAGAATCGCCTCGTCGACTTCCTCGGTGCGCCGTTGATACCGCGGCAGGATCGTGCTGCGGAACTCCCCGGTGCTGCCGTCCTCTCGCAGCAGCCGTCCCCGTGGTACCTCCAGATCCTGCGGCCCCTGCGCCATCGTGATCTGCCGCCGATACGTCCCGTGCCGATATCCTCGCCGCGAGCCGTTGCGCTCGTACGGCCCGCATCCCAACGCCTCGGCGAGCTCCTCCTCAAGCGTGATCGTAATCGCCTCCTGGATGCGGCTGTGCAGCAGCTCCTGGATGGCGCTACGGAACTCGATGACCGATACCTCTCCCGTGCTACCGTTGCTCATGGTGTGACTTCCTTGTTGTCGCCGTTTCCAGCGACTCGTTTTTCCTACTCGGAGGTTACGCCATTTCTTTTTCTACAGGACTCGGGACGGATCCCCCTCCTATAAGGAAAAAGGTCAACAGACGCACTCTCCCTAAAGATGGGGTAGAGATGTTCAAGTTGGCCTGGGGCGTTGGTCCGGTTTGGCTTCGTCGTTTGGGGGGTCGACCGTCATGGGTCGCGGCGCGAGCAACTTCAGGATTGTTGGGGCTTGAACGAGCAGCCCATGCTCCTATCCGAGACTCGAGGCCTATGGTTGCGTCTGGGACTACGGGGCCGCGGAGCCTAACCTTGGTCGGAGACTCGAAGTCTAAGGGTTTTGTTGAGGCTTCCCGCGGCGCAGGTCCCGCCGCAGGCGGTGGGACCTGCGCATGTGACAAGGCGCAAACCGCGCGTGTCGACGCCGGGCAATTAGACAACTCTCACACGTTCTGGATCGTAGTCCTCCTTGCTGTTCCAAAGGGCACACAGCACGTCGATGAGCTTTCGCGCAATCGCCAGCTTGGCCCGGGTCGGTAACGTCCCGCGCTCGAGTCGAACGTGATACGCCGCGGCGAAAGGATCTGCCTGCCGCAAGACCATTCGCTCGACGGCGCTCTTGATGACCCGTTTCAGGTGCCGGTTGAAGCCTCGTCGCAGGCGTACCGGCTCGATGTGTGAGCCGCTTCGTCGTCGGGTGAGGCCGAAAAAAGCCGCAGTAGCTCCGGATGTGAGAGCGGGAGGGGAAGCGGGTGGGGGTGACCAGATACGCGGCGAAGGTCGCTGCCCTGACGTTGCCGATCTCCGGAACCGTCATAAGCCGTCTGACGGGTGGAAACCGCCGCCCGTGTTGGACTAGCAACTGCAGCGCTGCGTCCTTTTTCTCCGCGGCCACATCGAGGATGCCCAGCAGGTCTTCGCCCGGCGGCCGGGCGGCTTCGGGCAAACACTTCAGGAATGCGGGCCGGTGCTCCGGTGAATAGACGTCGGCGCCTACTACCGGAATCCCGTGGTAGCGGAACAGGGCCTTGACCTGGTTCTTCAAGGCGCTGATGTGGCGGTTGAGTCGATCGTGGTGGCGCACCTGCAGCCGCAGGTTCAAGAACGCCACAGGTGGCTGATAGACTTCCCGCACATATCGCCCCCTGGCCAGCTGCGCCAAGGCCAGCGCATCGAACGGATCGTCCTTGTCGGGCGAGGTTGAGATCAAGCGGTTGCGCCGGGGGTCGGCAGCGATCAGGTTCTTGCAGCAACCCGAAAGCGCCAGGTGCAGCCACGTGGCTAACTCTCCCTGCTCGAATACCACCGTACATGGACGGGGAGCCCGACCGATCGCTTCTCGCAACAGATCCCCATCGAGCCGACAGCGGTCCCGCCATAGCAGTTCTCCACTGCGTGCCTCTATGGCGGCGAGCTCCAGTCCCGCGTTGCAGTGTGCGTCGATGCCAACATACGATTCCATGAGGGCGTTTCTCCTGGTTGAGTTGGTTGGGCAAACCGGACTTTACCAGTGAAGAAACGCCCTTTTTCCTTACGCTACCTCGGTAACTACGAGATCCTCGAACCGCTCGGTGCGGGCGGCATGGGCGAGGTGTATCGGGCGCGGGATACGAAGCTCGACCGTGATGTCGCCATCAAGGTTCTGCCCGAGGACTTCGCCACCGATCCCGAGCGACTGGCTCGCTTCGAGCGTGAAGCCAAGCTGCTCGCTTCGCTGAACCACGCCAACATCGCCATGATCCACGGATTCGAAGACTCCGGCGGCGTGCGGTTCATCGCCATGGAGTTAGTGGAGGGTGAGACGCTAGCGGAACGCCTCCCGACATCGGGGCGCCTCGAGGTCGAGGAAACTCTTGAGATCGCCCGCCAGATCGCGGAGGCATTGGAAGCCGCCCACGAGAACGGCGTCATCCACCGCGACCTGAAGCCCGCCAACGTCGTCGTCACGCCCGAAGGCAAGGTGAAGGTGCTCGACTTCGGCTTGGCGAAGGCGTACGAGGCCGACGGTTCACCATCCGAGCTTTCGCCAGATCTGAGCCACTCGCCAACGATGGCGCAAGCCACGCGCACTGGGGTCATCCTCGGAACCGCAGCCTACATGAGCCCCGAGCAGGCGCGAGCCAAGCCGGTCGACAAACGCAGCGACATCTGGGCGTTCGGCTGCGTGCTGTACGAAATGCTCTCCGGCCGGCGGGCTTTTGATGGCGAGACGGTTTCCGACACTATGGCGGCTATTCTCAAGGAGGAGCCCGACTGGGACCTCCTGCCTGACGGCACACAGCCGGCGCTTAGCCGCCTGATCCGGCGATGCGTAGAAAAAGACCCACGCCGACGCTTGCGGGACATCGGCGACGCGCGAACTGAGCTTGAGGATCTTCGCGATGAGCGGCCTGAGTTTCCGCCGACGGCTGGGCTGGAAGGACAGGCGCAAGCGCCAAAGCCCGACCCGGGTGGCTTACAGCACCTTCGACACCCGGCGATGATGGCGTTCATCATTGCGGCGGTAGGCGCTGTCGCGTTTTGGCTGGGCGGGCTCTGGCGGCCGGCGACCCCCACCGATACGCTCCTCAGCCGCGTGACCATTCCTTTGCCCGAAGGACAGCGCCAGCCCCGGTTGATGGCGGCTCCCCTCGCGATTTCGCCCGACGGCACTCTACTCGCCTACGCAGCGCGTGACGAAACAGGCGTCCACCTTTTCCTGTGTCCTCTCGACAGCTCCGAATCCCGGAAAGTTCCGGACTCGCTGCATGCGGACGCACCCTTCTTTTCCCCCGACGGCCAGTGGGTGGGATTCTTTGCGGCCGGCCGACTGAAGAAGGTCGCCGTCTCGGGGGGCTCGCCGTTGCTGATGACGCGGGCGGCCCACAGCGCGTCGGGGGCGAGCTGGGGCCCCGACGACAACATCGTCTTTTCGTCGGGTTCCGGCGCCGGTCTATGGACCGTTCCCGCCATCGGGGGTAACCCCGAGCAGCTGACACGTCCCGACTTCGGCGAGAACGGATACGCGCACGTCTGGCCCCAGCACCTTCCTGACGGACGTCATGTCTTGTTCAACGTATGGATCCATCCACCGCGCATTCTCGACCTAGAAACCGGCGATTCGCACGATGCTCGAGTGGGAACGCCGGGCGACGATCTATACCTTTCCTCAGGCCATCTCACCTTCGCCGACTCAGTCGGCGTCGGGGCGCTGTTGGCGGCCCCGTTTGATCTCCAAGGGTTCGCAGCAAGCGGAGCCGCGTTACCAGTTCTCGACGACGTGCGCCACTTCTACTCGGGATCCACGCGTCCGCACATTGCGGTGTCGCGGACCGGAACGGCGGTCTATGTGTCGCATGATGCCGAGGACGCGACGTTGATGTGGGTCGATCGAGAGGGGCGCACGGTGCCCATCCGGCAAGACCAGCTAGCTGTTTCCGGAATCCGCCTCTCGCCCGATGGTGAGACGGCCGTTTTTGGCGATGAGCAAGGCAATCTCTGGACGCTCGACATCGAACGGGGCGCGGTGACCGCTCTTGCGCGCTCACCCGAGCTTCACGCATCGAACGCGATCTGGAACCCGGACGGCAGGCGCGTCACCTTCTCCTCCACCTTGAAGGGAAGCTGGGATATCTACGAGATCGACGTCGCGGAGCGCGGCGAGCCTCAGCCTCTGCTGGTCAGCGAGTTAGGGCAATTCCCGTCGACATGGTCAACGGACGGCCAGCTGCTCGCCTACTACGAAATCCGTCCCGTAACTGGAACGGACATCTGGATCCTTCCGAGCGGTGAAGAACCGGTACCCGTCTTGAACACGGAGAACAACGAATTTTCGCCGGCGCTGTCTCCGGACGGCCGCCTTTTGGCTTACGTCACGGACGAAACCGGGCGGCTGGACGTCCTCGTACGAACCTATCCGGAGGGGGAGACCAGAGTCGTCTCGCTCAACGGCGGGGAGGAGCCGATGTGGTCGCGCGACGGCCGCGAGCTGTTCTTTCGCCAAGGCGATCGTCTGTTTGCCGTCGAGGTCAGCGCCGATCCAGAGCTCGACGTCTCGACTCCACAGCCACTCTTCGAAATGCGGTTCGAGCGCGGTGCCCCGAACGCACACTACGACGTCTCATTGGACGGCGAACGATTTCTCGTCGTCTCCGACCGACCTGCAACAGAGTTCAAGGTCATCTTCAACTGGTTCGAGGAGTTGAAGGAACTTGTACCGGTGGGCAGCGCAAGATGATCGGCACCTCCCTCGGCCCCTAACGACTCGGATTACTGACCTGGGCACGTAGGAGAAGTAGGCGAGAAATGGGTGGGATTCGCCGCCCCCGGATACGTGAGTGCTCCCCTTGATCCGAAGCCGAAGTCCCGTGCCGGGAGCGGGTGGTATAGGTCCGGGTCGGGGGGACCTGTGGGGGACCCCATCAGCAGAGCGGATCTCAACAAAACCCGAAGGCACCGCTATTTACCCGCTCTGCCTGAAGGGGCACGGGAGGACCCGAGAGGGCCTATACCACCCGCTCCCGGCTCAGGGGAAAAAGTCTCCGGAACAACCCGACCGTCGGTGATATGGTGCCGCGATGCTCTTGACGATCGCGGCCCTCGCCCCATTGCTCACGGTCTTTGCCCTACTGGTCCTGGCCCGCTGGCCGGCGACCCGCGCCATGCCGGTGGCCTACGCCGTGGCCGTTGTCGCCGCCCTGTGGGCCTGGCAAATGACGCCCCGCGTCGTCGTTGCCGCGTCGCTGCGCGGCATGATGATCGCCGCGTCGCTCCTGTGGATCATTCTCCCGGCCCTGGCGCTTCTGTACACGCTGCGCGAGACCGGCGGGATGGCGGCGATCCGCGCCGGCTTCCACGACATCTCGCCCGACGCCCGGGTCCAGGCGCTGGTCGTTGCCTGGCTCTTCGGCTCGTTCATGGAGGGGGCGGCGGGCTTCGGCACACCGGCCGCCGTCGCCGGACCGCTGATGGTGGCCCTGGGGTTCCCGCCGCTGGCTGCGTGTGCCTCGGCGCTGATTATCCAGAGCACCCCCGTGACCTTCGGGGCTGTAGGTACACCCATCATCATCGGCATGGGGGAATCGCTCAACGTTCCGACGGTCATGGATGTGGTGGACCGATCGGGCGTTGCGTACGACACGTTCATCGCGGCGATCGGCGCGCACGCCGCCACCATCCACGTGGTATGCGGCCTGTTCGTGCCTTTCCTGCTGCTCGCCATGCTCGGCCGGTTGTTCGGACGCGACCGCTCGGCGCGCACGGCGCTGTCTATTTGGCGGTTCGCGCTGTTCAGCGCCCTGGCATTCGTCGTCCCGTACCTCGCGGTGGCCTGGCTCCTCGGTCCCGAGTTCCCCAGCCTGCTGGGCAGCCTGGTGGGGCTCGCGATCGTCGTGCCCGCGGCAAAGAAGCGGTTCTTGCTGGGCGATGAACCCATCTGGACATTCCCTGCACGGGAAAACTGGGAACCGCGGTGGGGCGGCGCGGCCAGCATCGAGGCGCCGGCCGACGAAACAGCGGACGGAGACAAGATCGGTCTACTGCGCGCCTGGTCGCCGTACGTGGTGGCTGCAGTCCTGTTGGTTGTCACGCGGCTGCCGGCATTGCCGCTCCGCGCCGCCCTCGAAGGCGTCACCCTGAGTTGGAACGAAATCCTCGGCACACCGCTCTCGCAATCGATTCAGCCCCTCTACTTGCCCGGCACGGTGCTCGCCACAGCGGCGCTTCTCACGCCGTTTCTGCATGGCGCCCGCCCGCTGCCGGCCATCAGCCGTGCCTGGGGCGGAGCCGCGTCGACGCTGGCGCGGCCAACGCTGGCGTTGCTTTTCGCGGTGGCGCTGGTGCGCGTGTTCATCGACTCCGGGGTCAACGAAGGCGGCATCGACAGCATGCCGATCTTTCTCGCCGAGAGACTCGCCGACGCCGTGGGCGGGGCGTGGCCGTTCTTCGCACCGTGGGTCGGCGCCATGGGAGCGTTCGTCGCCGGCAGCAATACCGTCAGCGACCTGATGTTCGCGGTTTTCCAGTTTGGTGTAGCGTCGGCCGCCGGCCTACCGATCGTGCTCATTCTGGCGCTGCAGGCCGTAGGCGGGGCGGCAGGCAACATGATCACGGTGCACAACGTGGTCGCCGCCAGCGCGACGGTAGGAATAACCGGGCAGGAAGGAGCCCTGATTCGGATTACACTAGTGCCGATGATCATCTACCTGGTCATCGCTGGTGTCCTCGGGCTGTTGCTTGCCCAGGGACTGATACCGTCACCACTCTGAGAGGATCGATGGACGGCAAGACGGAATTCGACGGCTCGGAAGACACGCAGCAACGCCGGACCGACCCGCGCGTCACGGCGGAGCATCCGATCCACCTGTTGGTGTCTCTGCACGGCTTCGATCCCGCCGATCACCGCTACGAAGCCAAGGGCATCACGATCAACGTGAGCCGCAGCGGCGCCCTCGTGCGCGTAAACCAAGCGGTGGTCGCGGGCTCACGGTGTTTGGTTCACTTGCCCGCGGGCGAGCCGACCATCGGCAAGACGCTCATCTACGGGACGGTGCTCAGGACCAACGAGATCGACGATACGTTCGAGGTCGCCCTGCGCTTCGACACCAAGCTGCAGGCCATTTCGATCGAAGATTCGATGGAGGAACTGGCCGGCAGCGGCGAAGATCCCGCCTAGCACCCTGGCTCAGTCCCGATCGGCGTCCCCCTCTTTATCGATCACGTCCCTCATCTCACGGATGATGTCCTCGAGCTGATCCTTGTGCGCCCGCATCGCGCTCCGCGAGTACCAATACATCCACAGCGACACCGAGATCATCAGCAGCGCGATCAGCGCGAAGGAGAGGAACCAGCTCAGGTTGCTCAATTGCCGCGGAATACGTCGGCGATGTCCGGAAGCACGCCCGCGAGGGTTTCCTCATCGATCACCAGCGGCGGCGCGAAGCGCACGACCTGCTCGTGGGTTTCCTTTGCCAGCACGCCGCGGGCCATCAGGCTCTTGCAGAACGGCTTGGCGGGACCGGATTCGTCGGCGATCACCACACCGACGAGCAACCCCTTGCCGCGCACCTCAGCGATGTGCGGCGAGTCGATAGCCCGCAGCTGCTCCATGAACCAGCCGCCGATTTCGTCGGCGCGTTCCGGGAGACGCTCCTCAACGATCACGTCGAGCGCCGCCTGGGCGACGGCAGCCCCGAGCGGGTTGCCGCCAAACGTCGAGCCGTGGTCTCCGGGCGTAAAAACCTGCATGATTTCGTCGTCGGCGCACATGGCCGAAACCGGGTAAACGCCGCCGCCGAGGGCTTTACCGAGCAACAGCACGTCGGGGCGCACATCCTCCCACTCACAGCACAGCAGCCGTCCCGTGCGCCCGAGACCCGTCTGGATCTCGTCGGCGATGAAGGCGACGCGGTGCTCAGCGCACAGCTCCGAAGCGGTCTTGAGAAAGCCCTCGGGCGGCACGATGACGCCGCCCTCACCCTGTATGGGCTCGATCAGGAACCCTACGGTGTTGTCGTTGATCGCAGCGGCCAGCGCATCGATTTGGCCATAGGGAACCGGCACGAATCCAGGCGTGAACGGCCCGAAGCCGTCGCGATATTGAGTTTCGGTCGAGAAGCCGACGATCGTCGTGGTGCGGCCATGGAAGTTGTCGGAGCAAACGATGATCTCGGCCTGGTCGGCGGCAACGCCCTTGACCTTGTAGCCCCACTTGCGGACGGCCTTGATCGCCGTCTCGACGGCTTCGGCGCCGGTGTTCATCGGCAGCGCCTTCTCGTAGCCGACCAGGTTGCACAGCTTCTCGAGGAAGGGAGCCATTTGATCGTTCTCGAAGGCCCGCGAGGTCAACGTGCACTGCGACGCCTGACGCCGGAGGGCCTCGAGGATGCGTGGGTGGCAGTGACCCTGGTTAACCGCGGAATAAGCCGACAGGCAGTCGAGGTATCGCTTGCCCTCGACGTCCCACACCCACACACCCTCGGCGCGCACGATGACCACCGGCAGGGGCGCGTAGTTGTGGGCGCTCCAACGATCGGCTTGGTCGAGGAACTCGGCGGTCGTTGCGGTTTGCGTGGCGCTTGTATCGGGCATGGTGTGATTCTTCTGGTCGAGGCCCAGCGTGGGGCCGAGGGGCAGCCGGGTGGACTAGTGTGGTCGATGCTATGCTCGGATGAGTGGACAGCATCGATAGATTAGCGCCTCCCTGGGAGCGTTGCGAGGCAATCCGCGGGTCCGAGTGCGCCGAAGAAACTCGGCGGGTCGGGTTGACGCACGGGGTTTCGTAATCTATCCATTGATCCTCACTCTGAGTTCACGATCCCCATGACCAAGCAAATCCCGAAGTCCCCTCCAAGGTATGCGCCTGCGCAGTGCGGCATCGGGTCCCGGTCTTAAGGAGAAGTCGAGGATGCAGCCGAGGAACAACTGGATCTGGTTCATTGCACTCGTAATCGTCGTGTCGATGGCCGGGGCGTGCGGCGGTGCGGCCGAAGAGCCGGCCGAAGCCCCCGCACCCGAGCCCGTGGAGCCAACCCCGGAACCGGCCCCGATGCCCGAACCAGAGCCGGAGCCCGCCGAGCCGGCGGCGCCGGAACTCGCAGGTAACATCGTCGATTCGGGAGATTTTTTCGACTGGCTGACATCTGGTAGTCGAACAGAGGACGCTACGTACTACTGGACGCTGAGCCTCACGAACGACACGACGCAAATCTTGGACATCACAGTCACGTTTCAGTTCCTCGATGATGCTGAAGACGTCGTGAAGACCGAGATACAGACCGTCCGCTTGTCTCCCGCGGCCAGTACGGATATCCGCGAAGAAGGCTCCATGTCTCACGAAGATTCGCTGAAAGTGTATGGGTACACGTACACGTACGATTGGAAGATCATCCAAGGCTGATCGGCTCGAACGGCCACGCTGGCGTGGTCGAGATCAGCCGCTGACCTCGGCCCAGATATCAGTCAGGTCGGCATCCTCCGGAAACGCAAGGCCCGCGTGGTGGAGTGCGTCTTCGGTCGCCCGCAGCAGCAGGTCGACCTCGTTACGCTCGATCGACGTGCCCATGTGACCGATCCGGAATATCTGTCCGGCCATTGTGTCGAGCCCGCCGGAGATGTAGATCCGATGCTCGTCACGCAGGTAGCGCTGCAAGTCTGACACCGGCAACTCGGGATGGGCGTTGACCGCGGTGGTCACGGGCGACGCCACCTCGTCGGGGCCGAACATCTCGAAACCGAGTCGGCGCAGCCCGCCGCGCACGGCGCCGGCGGCCTCGGCCGTACGGCGCAGGCGTACGTCGAGCCCCTCTTCGAGGATTTGCTCCAGGCTCGTGTTGATGGCGTCGATCACGTTCGACGCCACCGTAGTCGGGAACGGGTGCCAGGCGGCCCAGTCTTCCCGGTACTTGCGCCAGGTGCGGAGGTCCAGATACCAGCCCCGCGTGCGATCGTTGGCATCGATGGCCTTCCAGGCATCCTCGCTCACGGAAATTGCCGAGACTCCCGGCGGCGCGCCAAGACACTTGTTCGCCACGCTGACGCACAGGTCGACGCCCCAGCCATCGACCGGCAGGTCGGTTCCCCCTATCGAAGCGATCGCGTCGACGATGCTCAGAGCCCCGTGCTCACGGGCCGCCGCGGCGATCGGCTCGACCGGGTTGAGGACCCCGGTCGACGTCTCGTGGTGGACCCAACCCACCGCATTGTAGGTTTCTCCCGACTCCCGCAGGTGGTGAACCACGACGTCGGGGTCCACCGCCTCGCCCAGCGGAAACTCGAGGAGGTCGACATCAGCGCGGTGTGCCCTGCACATCTCCGCCAGGCGAGCGCCGAACAAGCCGCTGCTCGGCACCAACACCCGGGCACCATCGCGCAGCGAGCTCACGAGCGCCGCGTCGAGCGCCGCGGTGCCCGGTCCGACGATCAGGAACAAGTCGTTTCGCGTCTGAAAAACGACCTTGAACAGGTCGATGCAGCGATTGTAGGTGGCGACGAACGCGGCCCCGTAGTGGGGTTCCATCGGCCGGCCCGTGGCTTCGACGACCTCAGGTGTGCTGCCCGTAGGGCCGGGTATGAAGAGGTGAAACTCGCGTTCGTCGCTCAAGCTGCATCTCCTGTTGGGCCGCCGGAGCCGGGGATGGCGGGCGCCGGAAGTTTACCCGCCCGGTGTGTACACGTCGATTTCAGAAATTCCCTTGCCTTTGGAGATGCACGACAGAATCGCCGCTTCGCGCCATTCGCCACAGCCCAACGCCACGCCGGCGTGACGAACGACCAAGAAACGGGCGACACGTCGGCCCATCGCCGATCGTCAGCGGGCAGCTCGAGCGGCGTGCCGCCGAGGAACGCGCGTGCTTCGTCTCGATCGACGTCGAGCACGTTGCCCTGCGAATCGCTGCCGAAGGTGACAATCGCCACCGACGTCGGCTTCCACATGCGCCGCCCGACGCGCAGCAGCGGCACGCCGACCGCGTCGGTTCGCGTCGTTGCCAGACCAGCGATGTCGACCGCGCCGATCCAGATATTGCTCTTGCCGCGCTGGTAACACCGGAGGCCGGCGAACGGCTCAGGCTCAGGCGCGAAGCGCTCCCGCCACCAGTCGAAGTAGGGGCGCGCGTCGACCTCGGCAAAGGGCACGCGCTGCATCAGGCCGCCGCCTTGCGGACCAGGGCCAGCGTGAACCCCCCTGTATCATTGACGTGCGGCCAGAAGCGACCGACGTTGGCGCAATCGTCGCGCAGCCGGCGCCCGTGCCATTCGGTAACCCCGGGAGATACACACAATCCGTCGATGGAGAACGACTCGATGACGTCGTCCTCGCTCAGGACATGGTCGAGCACGAGCTCGTTCTCTTCCGGAGCGAAGGTGCAGGTGGCGTAAACCAGCGTCCCGCCGGGCGCCAGCAGCTTCCACGACCGACCGAACAGCGTGGCCTGGAGTCCGGAGCGACCCGTCAGGAACTTGCCGGGTGCTTCGGACCCTGATGGTTGCCCCTGGCGAACGTTGCCCTCGCACGAGCACGGAACATCGAGCAGTAAACGATCGAATTCGCCGGCTTCGAGGGGGAACCGCGTTCCGTCGTGCGCCATCACCGCGACGTTGAGCACCGCCAACCGGTCGAGATTGCTGCGCAGCGCGCGCAAACGATCGACCCTGAGATCGTTGGCCACGACCGTCGTCGTGGCGCCGGCGGCAATGGCGATCTGCGCCGTCTTGCCCCCCGGCGCGGCGCACAAGTCGAGGATCCGCTCGCCCCCCGGCCGCGGATCGAGGACCCTGACGGGCACCAGCGAGACCTCCTCCTGCACGTGATAGAGGCCCAGGTAGTGCTCGAGCGTGAGGCCCGGTTTGTCGAGGCCGGTTACCTTGAGGCCGCCGGGATACCAATCGAGCTCTTCGCATGCGTAGCCGCATGCCCGCAGCCGCGCCGCCAACATCTGCCAGCGGCGACGCTGGCGGTGCTTCCCTCATCAACCTCGACAACGGGCAGCCCGGCGGCTAGATTCAGGCGGAAGAGTTCTTCAACGCGCAACGGATTGGCCCAAACGACGACGGGCAAGGGGGCCTCGCAAGCCTGAGCGAACGCTGCCCAGTCGTCCACCAGTGGCTCGTAGCGGCGGAGAAACTCGATTCTCTCGCTCACGGACGTGCTCTCGCTTACCGCGCCGACAAACGGAGGCTGTGACACCCGGCGCCAAGTGCGGTTAAATCTGGGATGTGCACATTCGGGCGGTGGGTCCACGATCGCGTCGACACGAGCCCGAGTAGAACGGGGTAAACGATATGCGAAGGGCGTTTCGCCTGCCTATAGACTGCGCATCACTGACGCGCACGGCCGGGCTCGCTTGCGCCGTTGCGATCCTGTCGGTCGCCCCGGCAACCTCGGCCCCGGGACGCGCCGCCCCCGAGCCCGCTCAGGCCAACATCGCCCGGCAGCAGCTTCTCGTCCTGCGCGAGGCCTTTCAACTCACCAACTCGGTAGGCAACCAGGTGTGGCCCGGCTGGGCACGCGTACCCAAGACCGTCGTCATCATCGAGGACGAACACGAATTCTTGTTGAACGCTCCCGACGACTGGGAAGTTGCGGGCGGCTTCGAGCCTGTCGAGCAAACTTTCCTCGGACGACCCATCTATCGGCGCAACCGCACGCTGCCGCGCGCTCTCCGCGCAGCGTTCCCGGTGGCCGGGCTGCCGGCAGCCGTCGTCGGCGCCTGGCGGTCGCGGGAAGAAAGCCCCAACGAGTGGGCGATCACCTTGGTGCACGAGTGGTTCCACGTCATGCAGATGGTAAGCGGTGATGCCGATAAGGTGGAGGCGCTGCAACTCGGCCAAGGCACCTATCCTTCGCTGCAACTCGACTACCCGTTCATCTACGGGGACGCGGACATCGACCACGCCATTCACCTACTCGGCTCCTCGCTCTACGACTTCTGGAGCCGGTCGCGTACGATGCCGCGCGCCGTGCAACGGAAGTTCCTCGCCGAGACCTCGTGGGCGGCGCTGCAGAACCTCGAGACCATCATCTCGCTCAAGTATGGCAGCGGGGCCTACAACTACTTCCGCTATCAGACGTGGAAAGAAGGTGTGGCGCGCTACACGCAGGTCCAAGTTTCGCTGCTGGCGGCCGACCTCGAGGATACCGGCCGCTTTCGTCGCCAACCGGGGTTCGCCACGCTGACCGGCGCCATGTCGTACGGACGGCTGTGGGAAGAGGTTACCCACACGAACTACTGGCTCATTCGCACCTCTTTGGGCAGCGAAGGCAGCAGTCCGACGAGCTTCTACGGCATCGGCCACGGCCTTGCCGAGTTGCTCGACGCCGTAAACCCGGGATGGAAAGAGCGTTACTTCGAAGATGGGGTCTGGCTCGACGATCTCTTTGCCGAGGTGATGGATCCGGAATCGATGGCCGCTCGTTGAGCTCCATCGAGGAGCTCCCGACACCGGCCCTGCTGCTCGATCTCGACGTTCTCGACGCCAATCTGTCACGCATGGCGGCACGGGCAAAGGTGCTCGGCGTGGAGCTTCGCCCCCACGCCAAGACTCACAAGTGCGTCGAGATCGCCGAGCGACAGGTGGCCGCGGGCGCCGTCGGGCTGACGGTTTCGACGCTCTACGAGGCCGAGGCGTTCGCCGATCACGGCTTCACCGACATTACGTGGGCGTTTCCGCTGCCGATCAGCCGCATCGATCAGGCGCTCGAGCTCGCGTCGCGCATCCGACTCGGGGTGCTGGTTGATTCGCGCGAGGCGATCGATGCACTTGCGGCGCGCGCCCCGCACGAGGGGACGCAGAACGTGTGGCTCAAGGTCGACTGTGGCTATCACCGCGCCGGCGTGGATCCGCAGTCTGAACAAGCGGTCGAATTGGCGGCTGCGATCGAGGCAGCCGGAAATCTCGGCTTCGCCGGCATCCTCACCCACTCGGGACACGCGTACCACGCCGCGAATGCCGCTGAGATGGCCGCGATTGCGGAGCAGGAGCGCAGCGTCATGGTGGCGTTCGCCGACAGGCTGCGCACCGCCGGGGTCGAAGTTCCCGATATCAGCGTCGGTTCCACGCCGGCAATGTCGGCGGTCGAATCGCTCGACGGAGTCAGCGAGGCGCGGCCGGGCAACTACGCGCTGTATGACCACATGCAGGTGGTGCTCGGATCCTGTGCGGCCACGGATTGCGCCGTCTCGGTGCTCGCCAGCGTGATTTCAAGCCAACCCGAGCACTCCGTGGTCGACGCCGGGGCCCTCGCCATGTCGCAGGACACAGCCTCCGAGGACGGTTCTTCAGGGATGGGCCCCGTGTACCGAAATGCCACGAACGAGCTCGATCCGGACATGCGGCTTACATCGTTGAGCCAGGAGCACGGCATTCTGAACCGCTCCCTGCCGATCGGCACCCGGATTCGCGTCATGCCCAACCATTCGTGCCTGGCCGTGGCGTGTTTCGACGAGTTCCACGTCGTGCAGGGCGGCGAAGTTGTGGATACCTGGACGATTCATAGGGGTAGATAGTGCCGAATTAGACGACTCGGCGTCCCGATCTGCTCGGCGCCCCCAACATACGTTGAATCTTTTCCGGAGGTTCCCCGGCTTCGCGCATATGCCAGGCGCGGGACAGCCGCAGGGTGTTGTAGTTGACCGGAGTCGTAATTCCTGCGGCCTTGCTGTGGGCGCCGAGGATCTGCCGCACATCCTGAACGTGGATGCGATGTCCCTTGTTGGTAACGAACACGGCCGGCAGCGCACCCTCGCCGGTTACGCCGCCATGGGCAAGCAACAACTTGCGAGACTCCTCCAGATAGCGATCGAGGATCTCCGCCAGCGCGCCTTCAAGGGGAACGCGGCGCAGCCGGCCCTCGTCGGTCCGAAAGCGGAGCTCCTCAGCAGCCTGATCGACGTCCTTGATGTCGAGTGTGGCGAGCTCACCGGCGGTTGCTGCCGCGTAGTAGAGCGCGGAGAGGATCGCGGCATCGCGTAGCTCGCAGACGTCGCCGGGATCAGGATGGCCGATCAGCCGCTCGACTTCAACTTCCGAGAGAACCTCGACCGGAGTCTGCGACATGAGCCCCTTCCCTTCTTCGAGAAGCGGTTCATCTTAGCACGGGCGCTTGCGCGGCCTCCGGGAGATCGGCGGGGGGTAAAGAAGGCCCGCGGCCACGATCCCTGGGGACCGATGGGACCGTGTGCCGCGAGCCCGTCAGGATGCCGTTGCAACGCGTTAACGAACCGGGCGACGTTTTTTCCGAAAGAATCGGCAAGTTTTTCTGGCCGTTGTATCTTTCCCTCATGAAGATCACTCCGGATGCTATGGAAGGCCGTTTCGAGGAGCCCTCTAGCAACGGCATGCTCGACGATCCCGCCCTCAGCAGGCAATGGGTTGCTCGCCGCCTGCAACGGGCGCTGTCGGTGGAGCTTTGGGGAGCACCGCTGCGCGTCGGCCTCGCAGGCGGCAAGGATGGCCCCCACCGGATCCTCGCCGTACACGCTGCAGCGGCAGAGGCGAGGGCTCAGCGTCTCGTCGAGCCCATCCGGCTGCTGGGAAGCGAACCGTACTCGGCGCTGGGGGTGTCACCGCCGCTTACCCGCGCCGCCGGCCGCGCCTTGGCGGCGGTGAGCCGAGGCATGGCAGATCGGACCGCCGAGTGGCTGGCGGAGCACACGCTCAGCGAATACGAAGCCCTCAACGCCTTTGTGGAAGATGCTCCCGGTATTCCGGCTGAGATCGCTTACGCCATCGTACCCTTGCAGCAGCAGGTTCTAGAGGAGGCACGATCGCTGCAGATCATCGGCGGTCCGGCGGCATGAATATTCAGCATGTCCTGAGTTAAACGACGGGGGTTGGCGGGGATCCGCTTGTGATTTGACCAGCATTTCGATTAGTCTGTGCTCGCTGTGAATCGAATCACAATGGAGCTGGACGCTGCGAATCGGTGTCCGAAGGGATACAAGGGGCGATGCGCGTATATGTCGAAGGGAAATCCCAGATGATCGACAGGCAATACGACAAGACCGACGTCATCCTGATTGTCATCTTGAGCATCTATTGCGTCGCGTTCTTTCTCGCGTCGTTGGCATACCTGTTTTACGAGTATCCGAACCTGCAGGAGAACGGGAACATCAACGATTCCGTCTTGTTGCAGCTTTGTGTCGTCATTGGAGTCCTCGGCGCCATCACGCGTGGCTCGTCGCGGCTCTTCGACGACGTCGGCAACGGCACGTTCGATGCCAAGAAGTCGCTATCGATCATCATGCGCCCGATCGAGGGTGGCTCGATGGCGATCCTGGCCTTCTTCGTGTTCCGTTCTCTGCTTCTGGTGCTCGAGCAGGGTGACGCGGCGATCAATCCGTGGGGTTTCCTGGCTCTTTCCGCATTGGCCGGGATTTTCTCGCACCGCGCGGCCGACGGGTTGCGCGAGCGCTTCGGCCGGCTGGTCACCAGCCCGGCGCCGGGCAACCAAAACTGAACTGCACACCGGAGCCACGGCTGCGGATGACCTCCGGGCTCGGGAATTCGTGTGCCATCTCGCTTGCGACAGGGGCGCCGCGATAGATTTAACTCCCCACGGTGCCGGTAATGGCACCCCCGAGAGTTTTTCAGCACCCTGTTGACAGTCATGGACTCCAGCCAGCGGAACCCCACCGACCGGCAATCGTGCGCCGCTGATGTCGGCGGATCCCTGTCGACCGTCACCGATAGCGAGCCGCGACGTGTTCGCCTCGAAAAACGTAAAGGCGCAGTGATTCTGCTGTCCGGCGGCCTCGACTCGGCGACCGTGTTGGCAATGGCGCGAGCCAAAGGTCTCGATTGCTACGCGCTCACCGTCGACTACGGCCAGCGCCACCATGCGGAGCTTGCCGCCGCGCGCCGCACAGCGCTGTACCTCGGCGCCGCGGCGCACCGCGTGATCGAATGTGATCTCCGAGTGTTCGGCGGCTCGGCGCTCACCGACTCGATTCCGGTTCCACACCCCGAAAGCGCCGCGGCAATCGGCCAGTCGATACCCGTGACCTACGTGCCGGCGCGCAACACCATCCTGCTGGCGATCGCCCTGGCGTGGGCCGAGGTGCTTGACGTCGTGGATATCTACATTGGCGTAAACGCCCGTGACTACTCAGGATATCCGGATTGCCGAGCGGAATTCCTGAGGGCCTTCGAGGAGCTCGCCAACGTCGCGACGAAGGCCGGCACCGAAGGCAACGACCGCTACACAATTCACGCGCCGATTATCGACTTGACCAAGGGGGAGATCATTGGCAAAGGTATGGAGCTGGGGGTTAATTTCAGCCTCACCCATTCCTGTTACGACCCCTCTCCAGAAGGTCGAGCTTGCGGCATTTGCGACGCTTGCATTCTCCGCCGGCAGGGCTTCCGGGACGCCGGGGTCGAGGACCCCACGGAATATGTCGGCGACGAGTAGCGCGGAAAACCCCAAGGTAGAGGATACCGATCCTCCGGTGGGAATCTCCTTGGCGATCAATGAGATCTTCGTATCGATCCAGGGCGAATCGACTTGGGCGGGGCGGCCCTGCGTTTTCCTGAGGACGACCGGGTGTCCGCTGCGCTGCCGCTGGTGTGACACGGAATACGCGTTCTACGAGGGCGAACGCTGGACGCTCGACGCCCTCGTCGAGGAAGCGTGCCGCTACAACGTCCCGCTCATCGAGATCACCGGCGGCGAACCGCTGGCACAGCCGGGAACGCCGGCGCTGGCGGCCGCATTGCTCAAGCGCGCCAAAACCGTTCTCGTGGAGACATCCGGCTCCTATGACATCTCCACAATCCCCCAGGGGGCGCACGCGATCATGGACCTGAAGTGCCCGTCGTCCGGGGAATGCGACAAGAACGACATGGGGAATCTGGACCGCCTCCGCTATCACGACGAGGTCAAGTTCGTGATCGGGGACCGTAAGGACTATGAATGGGCGGCGGCGTTGGTGCGCGAGCGGAGGCTGACCGATCAATGGGCGGTGCTGTTCTCTCCGGTCTGGGACGAGCTCGACCCCAACACCCTCGCCCAGTGGATCCTCCACGATCGCCTCGAGGTGCACTTGCAGTTGCAGCTCCACAAGATTCTGTGGCCCGATATCGAGCGCGGCGTCTAGCGGGCCATGGCGCGCCTCGAACTGGCGACAAGCTTCACCTTCGAGGCCTCGCACCAGCTCGCCCACGCCCCGGAATACAGCAAGTGCAGGCGTTTGCACGGGCACTCCTGGAAGGCGGATGTGCACGTCGCCGGCGACGTGGATCCGACAACCGACTGGGTCATCGACTACGACAAGATCCACCGCCTATGCGCCCCACTGCATGATGCGCTCGATCACCGGCACCTCAACGACGTCGAAGGCCTGGAAAACCCCACCAGCGAGGCCATCGCGGTGTGGATCTGGAATCGGCTGAAGCCCGAGCTGCCGCAACTCGTACGCGTCGTCGTCCACGAAACGTGCACTGCGCGCTGCGCTTACGAGGGGAAATGAGCGACAACCAGCAGAAGAGCGACCTACGCGACACCGAACCCAAGACGGCCGGCGGCTACGGCGAGGCCGAGGCGACGGCCGGCGTCGACGCCGAGCTGCCCGCGCTCGATACCTTCCCGAGTCAGTTCGAGAGCTACACGATCACCATCGAGAACCCAGAGTACACCTCGATTTGCCCAAAGACGGGGCTGCCCGACTTCGGCACCGTCACGATTCGCTACCGGCCCGACCAACGCTGCCTGGAGCTGAAATCACTCAAGCTGTACTTCCTCGGCTACCGCAACCTCGGCATCTTCTACGAAAACGCGGTGAATCGGATCCTGCGCGACATCGTCGACGCCTGCGACCCGCTGTGGGCCGAGGTCGAGGGCGTTTTTACCCCGCGAGGCGGGCTGCATACCACCATAAAGGCGGAGCATTCGCGGTAGCCGCTGCCTGTGGGAAAGCGCGGTGTTGGACGTGGGCGCCTCCGCGCGGCCTCCCAGCGCCGCCCGCTACCGGTTTTGCAGCCTCTCCGCTAACACCGGCAACACCGACAGCGCCGTCTCTCCCACCGCCTGAAAACTACTCGCGCCCAGCTTGTCGTACGTATCGAACGGCGCGTGCCAGTAACGGCCCGGACTGCCCGGGCCGTACTCGAAGTCGATCAGGTCGATGGCGGCGACGCCGGCGTCGACGAACGCCGCGTGGTCGTCTTCCATGAACTGGGTGCCGGTGGCGAACACGTCGCTGTAGCCGATCTGCGCGGCAACATCCCACACGACATCGTTGACCCAGTCGGTGGAATTGCCGTCTTTAGGGAAGTGCAAGTCCGCGTCACCGATCATGTCGAAGAGAATCATGGCGCCGATCTGATCGAGCTCGCCGGCGGCCTGCATTCGCTCTACCATGTGGCGACTGCCGTAGCGGCTGTCCCGCGCCGACCAGTTGACTAGCGCTTCCTCGCCATCGAAAAACACGAGCCACATCGGCAAGGGTGGCGGATTCTCCGCCAGCACACGCCCGAACTCGAGGAGGATTGCAGTGCTCGACCCCGCATCGTTGGCGCCGACGAATTCGAATCCGTCGGCTTTCAGCGTGTCGTAGTGGCCCGAGAAGATGATCACCGGGCCGTCCGGGGCGCCATCGGCTGCCGGAACGTGGGCGATCAGGTTGGCCATCGGGATGTCACCAACCGGCGTGTTGCCGACGAACTCGTCACGCTCGACGGTCAGCCCGAAGCCCTCCAGCTCGGTTTCGATGTAGCGCCGCGTCTGCTCGAGAGCATCGCTGCCCACTGGCCGCGGGCCGAAAGCCACAATGTCGCGAGCGTACATCATCGCCCGTTCGCCGTCGAAGGCGTTAGCCGCGGCCGTCTTGCCGCTTTGCGGCGGGCCTGTGGCTGTGCCGGCGGCATCCGGCTCGCACGCGAGAATCGCCGGCGCCAACGCCAGCGCGAAAACCACGGTCGGCATGAGCGTCGCGAAGCCACGGCGACCGTCGTGACGGTGTTTGATCGGTGTCATTCGGGATCTCCTCGGGCCCAGCAAGCCGTGGTGAAAGCGTGATGGGTCACCTTTTCACCACGGCCTGCTAGCTGCCCGCGTTGATGTCGGACCGACTATTCTTAGGCGTCATGAGCAAGTGTGGACAACAAGGGGTGGAAGCCGCAACCTCGGCGCGTCTCGATGCGCTGTTCGAGGCTGTGCGCGAGCCTCGGTTCGAACCCGCTGGTTGGCGCAGCAATGCCCATTTCCAGACGATCTGGCCCAATCGCATTCAGCGTGACCCCGCCGGCCCGGAGCTCGCCCGTGGCTCTACCCGGGAAGTCGTTGAATCGGAGGACGGCGACAAGCTGCAACTGTTCTGGTCGTGCCACGAGCCCGACGACGACCGCCCGGTGTTGATCGTCCTGCACGGCCTGACGGGCTGCGCCGACGCCGAGAACGTACTGGCGACGGCGCAAAAGGGCTTCGAAGCCGGCTTCGACGTCGTGCGCGTCGATCTGCGCAACTCGCAGAGCGACATGCCGAGCACCGGCGTCGGCCACGCCGGCCGCAGCGAGGACCTGCGCGCCGTCGTTCGCCACGTCCGGGAACGTCGCCCGGATGCCGATGTCACCGCTATCGGTTTCTCTCTGGGAGGCAACATTGCGTTGAAGGCCGCCGGCGAGTACGGCGACGACCCGCCGGCCGAGTTGCGGGCCGTAGCCACCATATCGGTGCCTATCGACTTGAGCGACGCGTGCAGGAAAATTGATGGGAGGCGCTCCAACTGGATCTACAGGGACTATTTTCTGCGGCGCCTCGGGCAACGCTACCGGCGCGCCCGCGAGCTGCACCCGCATTTGTTCCACTACGTCGATGTCGATAGGATCCGCGGCATCCGCGAATGGGACAACGCCATTGTCGCTCCCCTGGGTGGTTTCGAGAATGCCGAGGACTACTACGCGAAGAACAGTTCTTTGAAGGTGCTGCATCGGATTCGGCTGCCGGCCTTGCTCGTTCACGCCCAAGACGATCCGTTCATCCCCATCGACCCGTTTCTGTTGCCGGCGGTGAGAGACAACGACTGGCTCCGCGTGTTGGCACCGCGCAACGGCGGTCACGTAGGCTTCTACGCCGACTCGACGACGAACGATGAGCCGGATCGCTACTGGGCCGAGAACCGAGCGCTGTCCTTCTGCGCCGCGGCCGTAGGGCTGCACTAACAGGCCGTGGTGCAGGCACGCCCGACGATTGATTCCGCGACACACTCCGCCCTGCTCGCAGGCCTCGCCAGGGTTGCCGAGCAATATCCCTTCGACGACAAGCTGCTCGTCTGCCAACCACGCGGCGTCGGCCGCGAGCTGTTGCATGCGCTGGCTGCCGCTGGATACGGCTGGCTGGGGTTTCGCGTGCAGACGCCGCGCGACCTGGCCAAGGAGTTGGCCGCGCCGGCGCTCTCCGAACAAGGCCTGGCGCCGATCGACGGCTTCGACGAGCTCGCCGTATTGGACGAGGCGATCGATACGGTGCTCTCCAGCAAGGTCGGCAAGGTACTGCTCGAGATGGGCGAGGTGGTCGGCTTCCGCAATGCCCTCGCCGGTTCCGTTCGCGAGCTGCGGCTCGCCGGCATCGAGGCTTCCGCGGTCGCCAAAGCCGGCCTCGACGATCTCGACAAGGGCGCAGCGCTGGCAGCGATTCAGAATCGTTACGAGGAAGGGCTCCACGAGCGCGCCTACGCCGATTTAGCGGACGTGCTGCGCCTTGCCGTCGCCAGCCTCCACGGCGATAGCGCGGCGCTGCCGGCGGAGCGTGTTTACCTGCTGCCCGGGGCGCCCTGGCGCGGATTGACGGGTGAGCTCGTCGAGTCGCTGCTGGGACACAGCGCTGAGGTGTTGCCCGCAGATCCGGTGATCGGTCTCGACCCGCCGGCCGGCCTCCTCGCACCGCTCCTCGAGGAGCTGCCGACCTCCAGCCTGTCGTATCTGTTTGCCGTCGATGAGCTCCCAGAGCCCGGCCCGCCGAAGGACCTGCTGACGCCCGAGGTACAACACCTCGACATCGACGTGTTCGCGGCTGCCAGCCCGGTTGACGAGCTTCGGGAGGTCCTGCGCCGGGTAATGACTGCGGGGATTCCATGGGACGCCGTAGAAATCGTGACCACGGATCGGGTGGTGTACGGGACTGCTTTCGACTCCATCGCTCCCAGTTTGGTACATGGAAGCGGCGCCGGGAGCAGGGTTACGCACGCCGCCGGCCTGCCGGTTTCACGCACCCGTGTCGGGCGCGCCGCCGCCGGCTACCTACGTTGGGTTCAGGAGGACTTTCCGGAAGACGTCATTCGCTCACTGCTGCAATCGGGGCTGTTGCACGCTGCACGTGCCGACGGTACGACTGTTCCCGGTTCCCGCGCAGCGCGCTTGCTCCGTGAGTTGCGCATAGGATGGGGACGAGAGCGCTATCTCCGACAGATCGAGTGGGCCCTCGGCAACGTCGACCGGCCGCCGACACGTCCCGACCGCCGCAATCTGTCCGACGAGCAAAAAGCGTCGATCATCGAGCACAAGCGCCAGAACCTCGAGGCGCTGCGTGACCTGCTCAGCGGGCTGCTCGACGCCACGCCCGCCACGCCAAACCGCCTCGACGTCGACGGGACGCCGGTGTCACCGGCGGCGGTTGCTGCCGGCTTGGCGGCCTTTCTGAAGCTAGTCCCCACACCGGAAGATCCGGATATCGAGGCCGAAGCGAAGCGCCGCCTTCTGGAGGTACTGCACCGCGCCGCGACAACCCTGGAGCGCGCCACGCGCTTCGGCTCGGCGGTGGCCATTCTCGAGCGCTTCATCGACCTTCGCGTCCCTTCGCCGTCTTCGCACGGGCGCGTTCCCTGGAGCTCTGCAGGCGGATACCTGCACTTCTCCGACCTCGACCACGGCGGTCTCAGCGGCCGGCGCCATACGTTCATCGTCGGCCTCGATGCGGGTCGCTTCCCCGGAGTAGGCCATCAGAACGCGTTGCTCCTGGATCACGATCGAGGCAGGCTCCCCACCGGGTTGCCGATAAGCGCCGACGTTCTCGAGGAACGCCGCTATGAGCTTGCCGGCTTGCTGGCCCGCTTGCGCGGCCGCGTAACGCTGAGTTACGCCGCCTGGGACGCCAGCGAAGGCCGCAACCTGTCGCCTTCGCCTCTGCTGTTGCAGGCATTTCGCCTAAAAACGGAGAATCCGCGGGCCGACTACAAGGCACTGCACGCCGATACGCGCCCGATTTGCGGCCCGGTACCTTCGTCGAGCGGAAAAATCGACGCCGCCGACATCTGGCTCGACGAGCTCGACGACAACGGTCTGTTGCGCCAGGGCGTCGATGCGGTGCGGCAGGCCTTCCCCGGCCTGGACTGCGGGCTGGCGGCGCGCGGCGCCCGCTTCGACGCGACGGTCAATGCGCACAACGGCATCATCGCGCCACGCCCCGACCGCCTCGATCCGCGCCGCCGCGGACTCGAAGAACCGCTTTCCGCGTCGCGGCTCGAAACGCTGGCCACCTGCCCGCTCAAGTACTTCTTCGGCTATGTGCTGCGCCTGCGAGCGCCCGACGACGTCGTTTTCGAGCCCGACCTCTGGCTCGACGCGAAGAACCGCGGTTCGATGTTTCACAACGTCTACGAACAGACCATCGAGCAGGCCAAGAAAAAGGGGCTCGGGCCCGCTAGCGCGGAGCTGAGGGCACTCGCGGAATCGATCTTCGATGAGCAAATCGACAAGTTCCGCTTCTACGTGCCGGTACCCAGCGAGGCCGTTTTCGAGCGCGAGCGACGTGTCCTGCGCGCCGACCTCGACGTCTTTCTGAACATGCTCTCCCAACAGCCGCGCAAATGGCTCGCCGCTGAGTGGAGCTTCGGGTACGGCGACCAGGGCCATCCGTTCGTACCGCTGGGCACCGGCGACAACACGGCCTACCTCGGCGGCTATGTCGACAGAATCGACGAGCTCGACGGCGGAGCTCTCGGAATCGTCGATTACAAAACCGGACGGGTCTTTCAATACGGCGCCCAAATCGGCACCTACAAGGGCGGCCGGCGCCTGCAACACGCGCTCTACACACACGCCGTGGAGCAGATCCTGGAACGTCCCGTCGCCGAGGCCGCGTACCACTTCCCCACACAACGGGGAGGCGGCGACCGACATGTCTACGAGCGCAAGCGGCTCGACGACTGGCCCGGCATCCTCGACGAGCTCTTCGAGATGATCGCTGCGGGCCAGTTTCCACCGGCCTTCGACAAGGAACCGCCTTGCAAGATCTGCGACTTCCAGGCGCTGTGTCGCGTCACCGAGGGCTCTTTCGGCAAGATCGACTCACCCATCGTGAGGTGGGCCCGGGAGAACAATCAGATGAAGCCGGAGTACGAGCATCTGCAGCGCGTTCGGCAAATCAACGACCCGGGCGAAGCGCCATGAGTGAACGTCCGATTCACGACCGGGAGCAGCGCCGGCGCATCCTGACTGAGCTCGGCACCAGCATGTTGGTGGAAGCGGGCGCCGGGTCGGGTAAGACAACCGAGCTCGTCGGACGCCTCGTGGCGCTCATCCGCAGCGGTTCCGCCACGGTCGGTGAGATCGCGGCGGTTACGTTTACCCGCAAGGCCGCGGCGGAACTTCGAGAGCGTTTCCAGACCCGCCTGGAGCAGGCCATCGCCTGGGCGGACGGGGGACCACCGATCGAGCACGACGACGGTGACCCACCGAGCCAGGATGAGCTCGATCGGCTGCGGCTCGCCCTCGAAGAGATCGAGCGCGGCTTTATCGGCACGATCCACGCTTTTTGCGCCCGCCTGCTGCGCGAGCGGCCCATCGAGGCACGTCTCGACCCGGCGTTCCGGGAGATCTTCGGCCCCGAAGAAGACCGCCTGCGGCGCGAGTCCTGGGATCGGCATCTCGAGCGCCTGACCACCACGGGGGATGACTCGCTTGCCGCGTTGCGCGCCGTCAACCTCGACGCTTCGAGCTTGTTCCGCGCTTACAGGGAAGTGGTCGAGCAACCCGACGTCGTGTTTCCCCTCGAGGTTCACGAGCCCCCCGAAGTAGGCCACCTGCGCCCCGAGCTGGCGGCGATCGTCGCTGATGCTGTGGCGCTGCTCCCGCGTCGCGAACCCGATCCGAAATGGGGCCCGGTACAGAACAAAATTCGACAGCTCGAGCAAATCCGCCGCAGCCCGCGCTGGAACGACGACGCGGTGTTCCTCGATGCGCTCGAGCCCATCGTCGGCCACAAGCTCAAGCCAACGTACAAGCGTTGGGGGGAGCACGGCGACGCGATACGCCCGATCGAAACGCGCTTGGTGCAGTTCGCCGACCCGAAAGGCCCCGCCGGTGAGGCCCTCCGCCGCTGGCTTGCTTATCGGTACAAGATCGTCATCGAGTTCGTACAGGAGGCGGCCAAGGCCTACGCGCAGGAGCGGCGCAATCGCGGCCTGGTGACGTTCAACGACCTGCTCATGGACACGGCGCGCCTGTTGCGCACGAATACGGCGGCCCGACGCGACCTGGGTCGTCGTTACCGTTATCTACTGGTTGACGAGTTTCAGGACACCGACCCGCTGCAGGCCGAGATCGTGTTTCTGCTCACCGCCACCAAGGCGGAGCAGGACAACTGGCATCTCGCGGTGCCGCGCCCCGGGTCCTTGTTCGTGGTTGGTGATCCGAAACAGAGCATCTATCGCTTCCGGCGCGCCGACATCAGTATCTACAACCAGGTGAAGGCCCGCCTCGAGGACTGCGGCGAGGTTCTGTTGTTGACCACCAACTTTCGCTCGCAACCCCCCATCGAGGAGTTCGTCAACGGCGTTTTTTCGACGTTCTTTCCGCAGGAAGCGACCGAGCATCAAGCGGCGTTCGCCCCGCTGAACGTGGCCAATGACGACCGTGAGCGCCAGGGCGTATTTTGCTACGACGTCCCCAGCGCAACGTATGGGGCCGACGCGGTGGCCGAAATCGACGCGCCGTTGGTGGCCAGCTGGGTCAAGACGCGAATCGACGACGACAAGCGCGAGCCTGGTGACTTCATGGTGCTGGCGTACCGCAAGGACTGGCTCGGCGCCTACGGCACCGAGCTCGAGAAACGCAGCATACCGTTCCAGATCACCGGGTCGGGTGTCGACATCGGCGACGAGCTCGGCGAGCTGGTAACCGTATTGCGCGCGCTCGCCGACCCGCACAATCCGGTACTCACGGCGGCCGCCCTCGTCGGTCTATTCTTCGGCATCGATCACGAAGAGCTCACCGCGCACCGCCTCGAGCACCCGCACGCCGAAGAGCTCGGTCGTCGAATGTTCGACTTTACGACGGCCGCCTTTGCAGAAATCGACGACACGTCGTCGCGTGTGGAGCGCGCCCTGAACCGGCTCCGTGATTGGTGGAAGCTGACACTTCGCCTGCCGGCGGACGTGGTCATCGGCACCATCGTCGAGGAGCTCGGGTTGTTCCCCTATCTGGCTGCCGGCGATGCCGGAAGCAGCAACGCCGGCGCCCTCGCCTATGTCCTGAACGCCGTGCGACGCGCCGGCGTTGACGGCGATACCTCGTTGCGCGCCGCGCTCGATGCCCTCGACGAAGCCCTCCGCGCCGACGAAGTGGAGGCCCCACTGCAACCCGGCCGCGACGACGTCGTGCGCATCATGAATTTGCACAAGGCCAAAGGCTTGGAGGCGAAGGTCGTCATTCTCGCCCACCCCGCCGGGGCGCCGGGAGGCGGCGTGAATTCGGTAGTTCGCCGCCCCGAAGAAGGAGAGCCGGAGGGCGCGCTAGTTATCAAGCAGTCCACCGGGCAATACCAGTCAACGAAGGTGGCCGCGCCGCTCAACTGGGATGAGCTCGTGGAGCGCGAAGAACCCTTCGAAACAGCAGAAGACGAACGCCTGCTGTACGTGGCCGCGACACGCGCCCAAGAAGAACTGGTCATCGCCTACTGCGGAGCGCGAGAGCGCATGTCGCCGTGGCACCGCCTCTATCCGTTTCGCGAATCGTTGTGCCAGTCGCTCGACGCGAAAGTGATTGCAGCGCCTGAGCGCACGCCACTCACGCTGCCGTCGACAACTGTCCAGGCGGCTGTCGACGATTTGCGGGCCGACCGGGCGAGTCGTGCCGAGCCCAGCTACCAGATTTCTTCCGTCACAAAGCTTGTCAAGCATGACGCCTCGATCTTCAAGGTGGACGGCGGCGGCCTGGGCCGAGCCTGGGGCAACGCAGTTCACGAGGCCCTTGAAGCGGCAAATCGCAACGTCGAGGGCAAGCAGTTGACCGCTGTTTGTCGCGCCGCCCTACTCGACAACGACCTGCAGATCGAAAGCAACGGCGAGCCTGCAGATCTCGAGGACCTCGTCGAGCTGGTCGGTGCCGTTCAAGCGACCGACACCTGGAGCCGCGCGCAACAAGCCGACAAGCTGCTCGTCGAGGCACCGTTCGCGGCCCGTGAGGCGGACGGCGACGGTGCCCACATCGTCGAAGGCGTGATTGACCTTTGTTTCCGCGAAGCCGACGGCTGGGTCATCGCCGACTACAAGACCGACGTTGTCGAGGACGATGACAACCGCGAGGCGAGGCGGCAGCAATACCGTGCCCAGGTCGACCGCTATGCGCTGTTTTTCAAGCAGATCACCGGCGAGACGGTGAAAGAGCGCCAGCTCTTGTGGGTCGGCATGGGGCCTGAGGTGGAAACCTGGTGATAGGCTACTGGATCATGATCGCACGAGCTTTGGTTTCTGGCGTCGCGCTGGCCGCGGTGGGGGTCGTTGTTGTCACAGTCCCGGCTTTCGCCCAGGACGAGCTCGACTTGATCGTCAAGCCGCTCGGCCACGGCACACTGGCGCTGCAGTTCGCCGATCAGACCGTCATCGTCGATCCGGTTGCCAACCGCAACTACGCCGGGATGAGCGAACCGACGGTGATCCTCATTACCGACATCCACCCCGATCACTGGAACATGGAGACCGCCGCGATGCTCATGGGCGTGCGCACCAAGGTCGTCGCGCCGCGCACCGTGGCTGATCAATGGGGCGGCATCGACACCGTGCTGGAGCACGAGAAGTTCGTGATGGTCGGCGACATCAAGATCGAAGCCGTGCCGATGTACAACATCGAGCGCGGTCCGACGGACGGCGAGTACTACCACCCGAAGGGACGCGGCAACGGATACGTGCTGACTTTCGGACTGCGCCGCATCTACATTTCAGGCGATACGGAGTGCATTCCGGAAATGCGGGAGCTGAAGGACATCGACATCGCCTTCGTGTCGATGAATGAGCCCTACACAATGCCGCCTTCGGAAGCTGCCGAGTGCGTCAAAGCGTTCAAGCCCAAGGTCGTGACCCCTATCACTACAGCGGCAGCGACCTCGACGTGTTCATCTGGCGCCTCGAAGATACCCCCGAAGTCGAGATCAAGATCCTCGATTGGTATCCCCGGCGCTGAAACTAGCAGGGTGCTAACCGCATGAAAGCCGCTAGCCTGCTGCTGTGCTCGTTCGCCGTCGCGGCGTCCGCAGAGCAGGCGGAGGAACCGACCGGGCTCACTGACCTCTACGGCCGGTTACAGGAGGCGGAGCTCGAGTACGCCGGGCAAATCGGCGGCAAAGAGCTATCCGTCGACCGCTTCGAGTTCACTTTCGATGACGGTGAGCTCTACATGCTCGAACCCGTCGCCGGTCGCGTCACGGGAGCCGTCTTTCTCGGTGATGGGCACGTGCGGTTGGAGCCGCCTGATGCGGTCGAGCGCCACAACATCGAAAAGCTGACCGACGAGCAGGTGTTCGAAGATCGCTTCGAGCGCGCCATCTTCCGCTTTACCGACGATACGGGCGAGCGGCTCCGCGCCCTCGCCGAGCGGGGCGGCCGGGGCAATGTCGGCAGAGCCAACGACCGCTACCGCGATCGCCACAAGGACGTTTTCGAGCAGCGGCTTTTCAATCTGGATGCCCGCGTCGCCCTCGACCTTCTCCAACCGGAGAGAAGCGGCGGCTTCTTCATCGCCCAAATCGACGGCAAGGATCACGACTGGTTCGAGATGGAAATCGATCCGATGAACCGGGAAGAAGTTCGCGCCTTCAAGTACGCCCACCGCCGCGTCGCGTGGGACACATGGGCCGCATTCCACCGCAGCGAGGACTATCGCGCGAATCTCGTCCGAGAAGAGCGGCTGGCGCAGCCACCGGTATACTCCGAGGCGGCCGACGACGGTCAGCTACTGCCCGCCCGTCCCTTGAACCCGGCGATCGAAAGCTGGAGCCGGCGCGTGGAAACGCCCGAGATCCATATCGATCTGGCGCTCGACAACAACGGCAATGCGGAGGGCAGCGCCGGATTGCGGTTCCGGGCCCTGCATCAACTGGCGGCCGTGCGTCTGCGGATTTCGCCGTTGCTCGAGGTCACCGACGTGCGCTGGTCGACGGGCCCGGCACTGCAGCCGCCGGATGCCGCCGACGGTGAGCATGAGCCCGAAGACCCTCTGCCTCCCTCCGGCGAGCCTTTACCCTTCGTTCAGGAGCGACACAACCGGAGGATGCAGGAAGACCGCTTCGAGACGTTCTTCACGGTCGCGCTGCCGCGCACCGTCGAGGCCGGAGAGTATTTTTCCCTGCAAATTGCCTACGAGGGCAAGCTGGCCGAACGGTTGAATCGCGGCGCCCTGTTGATCCTCGACACATTGAGCTGGTATCCACGCCACAACGACGCTCAGCGCTCGACGTACGACATGACGTTTCGCGTCAGCGACAACCGCCGGGCGGTAAGCGGCGGCCGGCTGATCGACGAGACCGTCGAAGACGGTACCCGCATCGCCCGCTGGAGAGTCGACACCCCGGTGCGCGTGATGTCGTTCAACTACGGCGATTTCGAGATCTCCGAGGTCGACCTCGACGACCTCTCGGATCCGACGATCCGGGTAGCCGGCTTGCCCGAGATCACTATCTATTCGACGGATTACAGCATCGGTTTCGGCAGCGGCGGACGCCAACGGACGATCGATGACCTCGTCAAGTCGCTCGTGCTGTACCAGGAGTACTTCGGCCCCTTCCCCTACGCGACGCTGCAGGTCACGGAGACCCCGTCGTTCGGCGGCCAGTCCTTCGGCAGCTTCCTGTTGCTGTCGTTTCAGCTCTTCGGCGGCATGCACACCGGTGAAGCCGAGCTATTCCGCTCGCACGAAACCGCCCACCAGTGGTGGGGCAACGACATCGACTGGGAGGGCTACCGCGACCAGTGGCTGTCCGAAGGCTTCGCCCAGTACGCCGCGGCTCTGTATGTGTTGCTCGGCCTCGAAGAAGAGGAACGATTCGACGCGATGATGAGCGCCTGGCAATACGACGTCCTGGCTCGGGTAGACGTAGCTCAGGGGCTCGGCTTGAAGCACTACGGCTTTGTGCCGGGCATCATCCGCGAGAGCGACGGCAACGAATCCGGAGCGCTGGTGCTCGGAGCGCGACTGAACACCACCGATACACCGTTCGACTATCGGCTACTCGTATACGAAAAGGGCGCCTACGTCCTGCACATGTTGCGCGCGATGCTGCTCGACCTCGAGACCGGTGACGACAGCGCCTTCCGCAACCTGATGCGCGGCTTCGCCGAACGCTACAGCGGCCGTACCGCCAGTACTGCCGACTTCGAGGCCGCCGTCGACGAAGCCTTCGGGCAACCGATGGGTTGGTTCTTCGAGCAGTGGGTCTACGGCACCGAAGTGCCGAGGTACCGGCCCGACCTCGAAGTGGTCGCCACGCCGGACGGCGAGACTCCCTTCGCCTTACGGGGCGTGATCGCCCAGGAAAACGTATCGGACGGATTCCGTATGCCGTTGCCGATTCGTTTCGAGTACGAAGACGAAGAGCACATCGTGCGGCGTGCGTGGATCGAGGGCGACGTTACGTTGATCGATATTGCGCTGCCGGGACGGCCGCGGGAATTCGTGCTCAACCACCGTTACGGCGTGCTCGCCAGGATCGATTGAAAACGGCGGAGGACTCCCGGGTTACTCGTTTTCTTGATTGTCGGCAGCAACCTCGAGCAACGTGCTGTACGAGCGCTCGCCGCCGTCGCCCGTGCCGACCGGCAGACCACACTCCACCCAACCGGCCTGCGCCAATGTCCCGGACGGGTCACGCTTCCCGGAAAAGCCTCCGTCGACGTTGACCACGACGTCGTAGCCGGCCGATTTCATCAGGCTGGCGGCCTGGTATGACCGCTGCCCGGAAGCACAGCCAACGTAGATCGACGTATCCTTGTCGATCGTGCCGTTGACCACGGCGAGAAACTGGTTGTTGGGCTGCGGCCGCCCGTTTGGCGGATCGAAGTGGAAGATCGGAATGTTGAGGGCCCCTTCGGGATGCCCCTGCTCGAACTCGCGCTCGGAGCGGACGTCCAGATAGACAGCCTTCTCCGCGGTCTCCAGGCGCGCGGCTACGTCGACTGGAGCCATTTCAGGGATTTCCATCATTCCCCTCTCGACAGGCGCTGCCATCCGATTCCTTCGTGGCCAAAATCGAATACGTTCGGGTGCAGCATCTCCGCGGCGATCTCCAATGTCTCCACGACCCGCGGTCCGGGCCGATTGAAGAACTGGTTGCCGTCGGCCACGTACACGCGACCGTTGGCCACAGCCTGTAGTGTGGACCATTCCGGTTGCGTTGTCAGCGGGGAAACTTCGCGCAGGGTTCGTGCGACGTCGAAACCACACGGCGTCAACACGACGACATCGGGGTCGGCGGCCGCCAGTTCGTCGAAATCGAGCGTCGGGGCATGCTCCCCCACTTTGCCGAACAGATTGTGGCCACCGGCCATCTCGACGAGGTCAGGCATCCAGTTGCCCGCCGCCATCAGCGGATCGATCCAGTCGATGCAGGCCACCGTCGGCCGCGACTCGATGGGCGCCGCCCTGTCGGCAACCTCCTTCATCTTTGCACGCAGCTCTTCGACCAGCGCCTCCCCGCGGTCGTCGACGCCGAGGGCCACCGCAACCTGGCGGATGTCCGAGAAGATGTCTGCAAGGCCGTTGGGGTGCAGCGAAACGATGCGGGGGCTCGATCCGAGCCATTGGCAAGCGGCGTCCTCGACATCCGCCAAGCTCACCGCGCACACGTTGCATTGCGTCTGGGTAACGATGAGGTCCGGCTGCAGCGCTTCCAGCCGCTCGGCATTGACGCGGTACACCGAAAGCCCTTCCTGCAGGATCGCCTTGATGCGCTCGTCGATCTGATAGCTCGTCCCCTCGGCGAACTTCGGCTCGGTGCACACCGGCAAGCTCCGCACCGAGGCCGGAAAATCACACTCGTGGGAGCGCCCCACCAGATGCTGCTCGAAGCCGAGGGCGCAGACGATCTCCGTGCTGCTGGCGATGAGCGAGACAATCCGTGGCGGGCTCATCCGGGGACGTTACTGTGGTCCTGCCGCCGTCCCTTGAACCACGACTTGAGCCGTTCGAGCAGCCGCGCGGCACGCTCGGAAACCAGCGACAGCAACGACAGGCCGAGCGCGATCAACAGGAACCCCTGCAGAAACGGCAGAAAGAGCCCGACGATGCCGAGCAGTATGAGCACGACCCCGAAAATCGACGCCCCGATCCGAAAAACCAATGAAACCATAGCCATCGAGGATATCAGGCGGGTGCTTGTATGGCGCCTGCGGCGGGGCTACCGTCTAATCGGCCGCTCGCGAGCAGCCTGATACGGAACCGGGAACTCCGCCATGGTCGACGAAATTACGGCATCGCCGAACGACAACCTCGACATCCAATGCCCCTGTTGCTCGACCAAGCTGATGGTCGACCGAGCAACCGGCGACATCCTGTACGAGGACCGGCCGAAGAAGGCGGAAGCCACCTGGGAGCACGCCGTACAGGCCGGCAAGAGCAAACAGGCAGCGGCGGAAGAGATGTTCGCGAAGGGCATGGATCGTGAACGGCGCGCCGACGAAATTCTTGACAAGAAGTTCGAGGAAGCGCTCAAGCACGCCGATAAGAGCGACACGCCGCCGCCGCGTATTTTCGACCTCGACTGACTCCGTGCACGGTTCGCCGAAGCTGCTTTCGCTTCTTGCTGCGGTTTTCCTGGCGACGGCGTTTCCGGGTGCCGCCGGCACGCAAGACGGAACGTCCGCCGCGCCGCGCCTTCCCGCCGACATGGCGCGTATCGTCGAGCACACTGCTCTCGATGGTGCCAGCGTCGGAATTCTCGTTGTCGATGCGGAGGGTGGCTCCATTCTTGCCGACTACAACGCCGACGAGCTATTTTCCCCGGCATCGGTAAACAAGCTGTTCACCGCCGCTACAGCGCTGTGGCGCCTGGGCCCGTCGTTCCAGTGGCAAACGCCGATCGCCTTTCGCGGTCGGCTGAGCCAGGACGGTAGCGTGATCAATGGTGACCTGTGGGTTCTCGGCCGCGGTGCCCCCGACACCGTCGAGGAGCAGCTGTGGTTGGCGGCCCGCGCCATCCGCCGCCGGGGAATCGAGCGGGTCAGCGGCGACATCGTGGTAGACGACAGATTCTTTGATGACGAGCGTTACGGCGACGGCTGGCCCGGCGGTACGCAGACGACGGAGGCCTATCACGCGCCGATCAGCGCCCTGATGGCCAACTACTCGGCCACACGCCAGGGCGACGAATGGGTCGCGGTGCCCGACGCCGCCGTGCACTTCGGGGAACGCCTGCACGAGCTGCTCGGGCTCGCCGGCGTCGCGATCGACGGCACCGTGCGCCCACCCGACAGTGAGGAGCTCAGCAGCGTGGCGTCGGCCGCGGATACCGACCCGGAGAATGCGCGCTTCGGTTTCTCCGACGAGCTCGAGCTGCTCTACTCGATCGACTCGGAGCCACTCGGTCGTCTGGTCTTCGACGTGAACAAGTTCAGCAACAACGTGATGGCGGAGACCATCCTCAAGACGCTGGGCGCCGTAGAGTACGGCGCGCCGGGAACCGCCACCAAGGGACTCGCCGTAGTGGCCCGCTTCCGGAACGAGGTCCTGGGTACAGAGCTGACCGGCTACGTTCAGGTCGACGGCTCGGGCTTGTCGAACCTCGACCGTGTATCCCCCCGCCAAGTCGTCGAATTACTGGCACACACGTACAACGATTTCCACTTCGGTCCGGAGCTCGTCGCCTCACTCAAGATCAGCGGGCTCGACGGTTGGAACCCGAGGCCTTTCCGCGATCCGCCCTTGGTCGGCGAGATGCGAATGAAATCCGGGCACATACGCGGCGTCAACACACTCGCGGGGTACGTGCACACCGAGTCCGGACGGGTCGTTGCCTTCTGCGTGTTGATCAACGGCCATCGCTCGCAGCAATGGGAAATCGATCAGCGCGTCGCCGAGTTGTCGCAGATCATCCTTTCCAGCTATTGACGCCTAGCCCGCATGTCTCAACGCCCTCCTGCTGCGGGCGCGGAGAAGCGCGCGTCTACGGCGTTGCAGGCTAGCTGAGTGCTGAGAAACACATTCGCGGCCGGCGCAGCGGGCGCCGGAATCGCCGCCGCCGTCGTACGGAGCAATTACCCGCCCGGCCTCCACACGGGCCAGCCGCTGGCAATGCTGGGGTCGGTATTCGGCAACGGTTCGTTCTGGGCCACTTTGCTGGTCTCCGCCGGCCTGATCGGCCTGTTTCTGATAGCCGCCGGCGGCTTGCGGTCGCCACGTTTCGCTGGCGCGACAATACTCACCACCAGCGAACCGATGCTTTGGGGCCTGTCGCTACCGTTGCTGTCGGTGGTGTTCGATCCATGGTTCTTTCGCACGACGGCTCCTGTCCTCGTGGTAGCCGGCACCGTCTTGGGCCTGCTCGGCGCCGCCCAGCGCATGCCTCGAACCGCCGACGAAACAGGCAGCGGCGCCGATTTCGGGCCAGGATTGGCCGCCATCATTGTGCTCGCTGTCCTGGTGCCCGCCTTTCTCGTGCTGCCCGGACCCCCATGGTTTCACTCTATCTCCGGGGACGAGCCCCACTATTTGGTGATCGCCCGCAGCCTATGGGTCGACGGCGACGTTGAAGTCGGCAACGAGTACGACGAGGGGCTCATGAGTCCATTTTGGACCGGCCCCCTGGCGGCGCACGCCAAACCGGGTGCCAATCCCGCCGCGCGCTACTCGATCCACGGACCGGGGCTCGCCGTGTGGCTGGCTCCCTGGTACGGAGCCGGCCGCGATTTCGGCGCGACCGCGTTCACCGTCATGGTGCGCATCGCCATGTCGCTGTGGCTCGCCGCCGGAGCCGGATGTCTGTTCCTGTTGATCCGTGACCTGTCGAACCCGGTCGTCGCTTTGCGCGGCACGGCGCTCGCCGTGTTCACGTTGCCGATGTTGTTCGCCGGCCCTCATCTGTTCCCGGCTGTGCCCGTGTTCACGCTGTCCTGCGCCGCCTACGTTCTACTGCGCAACCGTCCGGGTTTTGCCAAAAACCTCGTAGCCGGAGTATTGCTCGCCGCGCTGCCCTGGCTGCATTTCAAGTTCTTCGGCCTGATGGCAGCCGTGGCCCTGGTCGGTATTGCCGGGCAATGGAAACGCGACGCCGCGGGGCGCTCACCCGCGAACATCGCGGCGCTCATTGCCCCGTTGGTGCTGACCACCATGGGACACCTGGCGTTCACGTGGAGCCTCTACGAGAGGCTGTCACCCCTGGCGATTGGAGTCGGCGCCGATCCGACGCTACGCGCCCCGGCCAGCGGTGAAGACTGGGTCGCCTACCTCTCCGATCCCGGAGGCGCCCTGCGAACGGGAATCGGTTACCTCATGGACCAGCGTGAGGGGCTGCTGTTTTACGCGCCGCAGTACTTGTTGGCCGTGGCCGGATGCGCCTGGATGTTCCGTCGCCGGCGCGCCCGCTCACCGGAGCGCTTTGGACCCTGGCCGTGCCCATGGCGATCGGGCTCACGCTGCCGGCAGGAGGCGGCCCATCGGCGAAACGGCGCCGGGCACTCCGGGGCGGACTCGTCGGCTGGGGCGTCGGCGCCACCGTGCTACTGCTGGCACAAGCCGACCTGCTGTACCACGACTACAACGTGCCGCGTGCGCTCGTGTTGCTGCGCTACGGCGCCCCTGGTCTGCCGCTGGCCGAAGCGGCACCTGCCTGGCTCGGGCCGGACGGGCTGCGACTCGTGCCGTCTGCCTTGTGGCTCGCCCTTACCGCCACCGCCGGCGTTTTCTTGTGGCGATGGGGTCGCGACGTCGCCGATCAGGAAAAGTTCGCCGGCGACGGCAGCGCCACCCTCGAAGGCCGCACTGCCGGGCTCCTGATTCTGAGCGCCTGTGCGCTGCTGCTGGTGCACCACGCCTTGGTACCCGTCACGGGGCTGCACGAGCCGTGGAGCTTCGACGAGATTCGCTTCTGGAAGCCCCAGAGCCCCCCGACGCGCGCCTGGTCCGACGACCGCGGCGCCTGGTCTGGCGGCTTCGACAACGTCGAGATGCTCATCTCCAGTAACCGGCCCCTGACGCGCATCGTGTTGCGTGTCACGACACTGGCCCCGATGCGGGTGGAAGTGCAGGTGGGCCGCGACCGACAGACGCTGCACGTCGAGCCGAGAAGCGACACCCTGGCAAGCTTTGCACCGGGGCCGGGGAAATCGTGGGGTGGCGAGCGCTTCTATCACCTGAACGTCACGGCGCACGGTGGTGTGACGCGGACGGCAATCGGTCGGGGGGCCGACATCCGAGAGTTCGGCGTCCACCTCGAGGTCGTGCAAACCGAAACGTCGCCACCCTAGCAGGGGGGCAGGCCGCTCAGGTGTAGGCCGATGGACCCCGGGAGCCCCTGGACAAGGCGCACCCGGGTTCTCCGTCAATCGATCAGGATCGGCGTGCGTTGCGTGGCGACGACGAAATCGATACCGTCCATTGCGACCAGCGCGGTCTCCATCAGCATGATGGTCATCGGCACGCCGGCTTCGGTTCGGTCGGCGGCGACGCTCACCACGAGACCCATGTCCTCGGCGAGCCTAAACCCGGGATCCCAAGCGGGAAGAATCGACCCTACGACCAGCGGGTCGAGCGGCCCTTCCTGCAGCCGGCCGGTGCGGGCCACCGAAAACCGGACATCGCTGACGGCCGCCGCCTGTAGATCTTGGGCAGCCAGTCCCGGGGTCAGGCGGCCCGCGAGCTTTTCCAAAGAGTCCGCAAGCTGCGTCATTGCCCCATCGACCCAGGGCGGGGCGGCCCGCTCTCCGGTGCGCATCAGATAGGCCCAACGCCCGTAGCGATTCGAGTAGCCGAGATAGCGAACCCCGGCGGACACGAGGAACAGATCGCCCGGCTGCAACAACAGATCCAGTCCCATACGGCGTTCGTCATCGAGTGTGTCTCCCGGCCGATACACCACCACGCGTGGCTCGAACGCCAGGTCGACCCCGAGTGCGGTGGCACGACCGCGCACCGCCCACACGAGGTCCTGCACCGACGTGCCGGCGGCAACGACCACTCGATCGCTGAGCACCTCCGTGAGAATCGTCACCGACAGGCGTGCAGACTCGGCAAACAAGGGCATCTCGACGTCGAGTTGCGACCCGAGAAAGCGCTCGACCAACGACGCCGAGGGAACAAGCTTTGAAGACATTTCGGGTCCCAGGACGTCAACGAGCCACTCGTAGTCGGTGGCACTCAGGCCATCCGCTGCGGCCAGCGGACCGCCGCGATTGATCGCGATGATCTCCGGTGCGGCGGCGCTCAGGCGCTCCACCAACAGCGGCGCCAGTTGCTCGTCGCTGTCCACCGCCTCGACTTCGTAAAGCGCCTCATTGGCTGCCAGTCCACGGCCCAGGGCAAAGCGCCCGGCGTTGCCGCAATGGAGCAAGGCGGCGCGCCCCTCGATCTCGGTGCCGCTGGTGGTCAGCTGCTCGACTAGCGGATCACTCTCGCCATGGGTGACCGTAATCCAGCAGTCGATGCCGCTCGCCTGCATGGCGTCTGCCAGCAACGTGTCGAGACGCAACTCGAGCATGACGTCGCGCTGCGCTGCCCGATCGCGCACCGAGCGCACCGGCGCGCCACCGAACTCGCCGAAGTCGGAAGTGAACGCCTGGCATCCCGCTGCCAAGCAGGCGGCGACAAGGAGCAAACTGCCAATCTGCTGCGGTCGAGTCTCCACGCGCGCTCGTCGTTTTCGGGGAGGGAGTCAGCCCGCATGCTACCGCAGGTGTGAGCCACGGGCCGAGGCAGTACGATGTACCAAGGTGCCCACACGGGAGAAGGAAGACGTGCTGTCCGACGCCAGCGCAACGCACCAGACCGGCGAGTCCAGATCTCGGCGGCGCAGACTATTCGCTCTGTTGGGTGTGGACGTGCGCCCGGGCGAGGCGACAATAGCGGTATCCCTGTTCTTCTTTTTCTTCATCGCGATCACGTTTCAGTACATCAGCAAGGCGGTCCGCCAGGCGAAGTTCATGGACTCCCTCGGCGCCGAGATGTTGCCGATCGTCTACCTGATCCTGGCAATCTGCGCGATTCCGGCGATCCTGATCTATAACCGCGCCGTCGACCGTATGCAGCGACAACACGTGATCGCCGGCACCTGCGGAGTCGTGGCCACCGCTGTCGTGGGTTTCGGACTGATCATCCAGTCGGAGGCCGCCTGGGTGCCGATCGCCTTCTACGTGTTCGTGTCGATCGCCTACGTGATGATCGTCAGCCAGTTCTGGGCCTATTCCAACTACGTACTGAATCCGCGGCAGGGCAAGAGGTTGTTCGGCTTCATCGGCGCTGGCGGGCTAACCGGCGGCCTCACGGGAGCCAGCATCGCCAGCCTGGTTTCCGACCGCGCCGGCGCGCAGGTAACGCTGTTGGTGTCGGCGGCGGTACTCTACTCGGCGATCGCCATCATCTACGCGGTCCACTACCTCGCGCCCACGCCCGGCGAACTGGAAGGGCGCCAGCCCAAGGCTGACAAGCTCGAACAGGCCAAAGGCGGCCTCAAGGCCATCCTGGCATCGCGTCATCTGTCGCTGATCGCGGCGCTCATGTTCATCACCGTGGTGGTGGCCAACATCATCGACCTGCAGTTCAACTGGGCCATGGTCGAGGCGTTGCCGGACATGGACAAGGGCGCCCGACTCGACGCGCTGGCCGGCGGCTACGGAAACTTCTACGTCATCATGAGCATCGCAGCGCTGGCCTTCCAGCTCCTGTTCACGTCGCGCATCCACCGCAAGCTCGGCATCGGATTTGCCATGCGCGTGCTGCCGGTGGCGATGGCATTGGGCACGACCGGCGTGTTCATTGCGGCCGCCGCCGGCACGGCGAACCTGCTGACCGTCGCGCGGTTGATCAAGATCGGGGAAAACGGACTGCGATATTCGCTCGATCAGGCGACCCGTGAGTTGCTGTTCTTCCCTGTTCCCACGGCCACTCGTTTGAAGGCGAAGGCGTACATCGACGTCTTTGTTCAGCGATCCGGCAAGGCTGGCGCCGGGTTGTTGACCTTGCCGGTCACTTTCGGCCTCATCTCTGTAGTGAACGTCGGCTACATCTCCCTGGCATTGATCGCCGTCTGGCTGCTCGTGACCGTCGCCCTGCGCCGTCGGTACGTCGAGTCCTTCCGCGAAGGCCTCCGACGACGCGCCGTCGATGCCGCAGTGCCGATCGATCTGCGTGACGTGACCAGCCTCGAAATGCTCGTGCAAAGCCTCGGCAGCAGCGATTCACGCCAGGTCATGCACGGCCTCGAGCTGCTCGACTACTTCGACAAGGGCAATCTGGTTCCCCCGGTGTTGGTACGCCATGAGAGCCCCGAAGTAAAACAAAAGACGCTCGAGCTGATGGCGAAAAACCAGCGATCCGACGCGATCCCGCTGATCGAGGAGGCCCTCAACGACGAGCACCCGGAAGTGCGAACTGCGGCGCTGCATGCATTGGTCGACCTGCACGACGATACTCACCCGGCGGAGATGGCGCAGCGACTCGACGATCCCGACGCCGGCATTCGCGGCACCGCCGTCGCCAGCATCCTGACGAGCTCTGAGAGCGAAGAGCACGAGGCGGCGCGCCAAACGCTCCGAGCGATGATCGCCAGCTCCGATCCTCGGATCCGCTGTGCCGCGACAGACGTCATCGCCGAGCTCCGTGACCCGGCGTTCCAGGAAAGCCTCGTGCAATTGCTGTACGACGCCGACATCAGTGTGCAGCACGACGCCATCCGCGCGGCACGCGAGCGCGTCGGGCGCGGAAGCAAGAATCCGCTCTTCATTCCGACGCTCATCTCGTTGATGCGTGATCGGCGGCTCAAGCACGAGGCTCGCGAGGCGCTCGTCAGCTACGGGGAACCCGTGATCCCGGCGCTCATTCACTTCATGAACGATGCCGGGGAACAGCTCTGGGTGCGGCGTGCCATGCCGAAAACCGTAGCCCGCATTGGCGGCGCCGCGGCCGCCGACGCGCTGTTGGATTGCCTCGGCTCCAGCGACCGGTTCACCCGCCGCAAGTCGGTCGAGGCGCTCGTTTGGATGCGAACCCACGAGCCTGATCTGGAGTTCGACGAGAACCGCGTCGCCGGCGAGATCGAGCAGGAGGCACGACGTTACTTTCTCAGCCTCACCGACCTCATGAGCCTCAGCAAGGTGGGGACGTTCGAGTTCCAAGCCCCGTTCGCTCGCTGGGCGATGGAGAAACCTCTGCTGATTCAAAGACTGCTCGCTGACCAGATGCGCAGCAATTTCGATACCATGATGGGGATGGTGGCGCTCGTGCACCCGGTCAACGACGTGCGCGTGGCGAGCCGCGGCCTCACCAGCGACGAACGCACCCTGCGCAGCCACGCCCTCGAATATCTCGACAACGCGCTGCTGGGCAAGGTCCGTAGAGCAACGTTCGCGGTGGTCGGCGATACGCCACTCGATGAGAAGCTCGAGCTGGCGCAGTCACGTTTCGACCTGGCCGTACAGCCGGCCGAGGACGTCTTGCGCCGATTGGTGCTGGCCTCCGCGACGAACGACGAGAGCGCCCATTGGCTTGGCACCGCCGCCATCCACGCCATTTACGCCCTGGAGCTCGAGGAGTTGTATCCGCAGCTCGAGGACGCGGCCCGCAAAGAGGACGATACGGTCGTCAAGGAGACGGCGGTGTGGGCCGGATTGCGGCTCGGATTTGCCGAAGGAGCGTAGTGGGAGCAGGCTGCCCATCACATTTTCACGCTAAGGTAGACGAGTTGTTCTACTTTCGAGACTCGAGGAACCGTTGACCACTCTGGCTCAGATCGAGCGCGTGCTGTATTTCCAGGATGTGCCGCTGTTCGTCCATTGTTCGGCGGCACAGATCCTGCGGATTGCGGCGATCGCCGACGAACTGCGGTTCGCCGCCGGAGATACGGTCTACGCGGTCAACGAACCGTCTGATGCCATCTATTGCGTCGTCGAGGGCGACGTGAAGCTCACCAACCCCTCGACCCAGGAAGCCACGGTCAGCGCCGGCGGAGCCTTCGGGGTAATCGACGTTCTCAGCGGTAATGTTCGCACCGCGATCGCCATCGCGCAGACCGACGCGATCACCCTGGGGATCGACGCCGACGATTTTTTCGATCTGTTGTCGAACAACGTCGACATCGTCAAAGCGATCTTCCGATCTCTGTCGGAGAAGGTGCAGACTCCTCTCGCCTGGTAGTGGGCGCATCGACAACGAAGGAGAACGCATGAGAGGCTGGCATTGGAGTCTGGTCGCCGCGGGCGCGGTGTCCTTTTCTCTGCTTGCCGGTCGCCGGAGCGCTGATGCCGCCTGCCGCGGCACATGGCGCCGTCGACGGTTGGCCGGCGCCGATCCATCAGGCGGCCGGCCAGCGGGTCATTGCCATCGGCGACATCCACGGCGCTCTCGATAGCTTCACGCGGATCCTGCAGGAGGTGGAGCTCATCGATGGTGATCTGCACTGGATCGGCGGCGACACGATTCTCGTGCAAACCGGTGACTACACCGATCGTGGTCCGGAGGTTCGCGAGACCATGGACTTGCTCATGCGCCTGCAGGAAGAGGCGCCGAAGCAAGGCGGCCGGGTTGTTGTCACGCTGGCGAACCACGAAGCCATGAACCTGGTGCATTTCTACCGCGACACGAGCCCCGCCGACTACGCCACGTTCGTCGACGGCAGCTCCGAGAAACGCCGGGATGAAGCGTTCGAGGCCTATGTCGAGTTGCGCAAGAAGCGCGCCGAGCTGCTGCACGACGGCGAGCCGAAGATCGATCGAAACGAATGGGAACAGTCACATCCGCTCGGTTACGTGGAACGCGTCGAAGCGTTTGGGCCCGACGGATACTACGGGCGCTGGTTGCGCGAACGTCCGACCGCGGTGCGCCTCGGCGATGTCTTGTTCATGCACGCCGGCGTCAACCCGGAGCTCGCAAAGCTCGATGTCGATGAGATCAACCAGCGTATCTGGGACGAAATCGAGCTCTTCAACCGCACCCGCCAGGACATGGTCGACACCGAGCTGATCACGCCATATGCCGACCTCGTCGAGATCATCACCGGAGCCGACGAGGAGCTCGTCCGACTCGCCGAGCAATACGCCCCCCAGCGCAGCGTTCGTCTGAGTCGCTCACAGGAGATTCAGGCGGGCAAGCTCCAGTGGGTGCTCGGCTACCAGAAGTGGGACCTGTTGAGCGCCGATGGGCCGCTGTGGTTTCGCGGCTTGGCGCTGTGGCCCGAGGACGAGCATCTGGTCGACATCGAGCGGGTGCTCGAGCGACAAGACGTTGCTCACATGGTCGCCGGCCACACGACGCAGGCCGACGGCGTCATGAAGGCCCGATTCGGCGGCCGCGTGTTTATCATCGACACCGGCATGCTCGTGGAAATCTATGCAGGTCGGCCGGCAGCGCTGGAGATCAGCGACGGAACGTTTACCGCCATCTACGTTGGCGAGCGCACGGTTCTGCACTCCGCCGAACCCAGCGAATCAAGCGCAACGCGGTCCCGGCGCACCATCGCGCTCGCGAACTAGCCACCCGCTGAGAATTCCGGCTAGAGCGGGCCGCGGTCCGGCGCAGGACCGCTGGAACGACCGCGGCGTCTGAACCGCGCGCCCTCCACCGATACCTCGGCGTTGTAGTCAGGCACGCCGCCGCCGGCATCGACGACGCCGCGAGGGATCAGGACGTTCCCTTCGGGAAAATGAACCTGGAGGTTGCGGCGCGCGATGGGAGCCAGAAGTACGCGCCCCTCGAAAATGCCGCTCTCGTTGACCAGCTTGATCTTGTCTTTGTTCTTGAAGTGCAGGGCGGCGGCGTCTTCGGGGTTCATGAGCACCGCATCGCGCGGTGCATTGTTGATCGGGTCGACTTCGGCGTACACCATCGAATTGAATTGCCGGCCGCGGCGTGTCGAAACCGTGAACCGGCCTTCGAGACGACGCGGCCGTGGCAACGGAACGGCGCGGAAGTGCGCCTTACCGTCGGCTGTCGGGAAGTTCCAATCGGCACACAGGTGCGGGCCGCCGTACTGGATGGCATCACCCGTCTTGGAAAAGTGCTGGATCCCGTCGTAGGCGGGTACGAGCCGGGCGATCTCGCTGCGGATTGCCGGACCGTCTTCGCAGCCGAGCAGCGCCGCCTTGTCGACGTCGACAGCCTCGACGAGCTCGCGGAGGATCTTCCACTCCGATCTGGCCTCCCCCACTTCGCGTGGAATCTCCGGGCTGAACATGACGCGGCGCTCGGTCGACGTCTGCGTGCCCCCACCCTCTTGCTCGTATCGCGTCCGCGCCGGGAGCAAGACGACCTCGCCGCCGCTGGACGTCGGTTCGATGAACAGCTGCTGGCTCAAGAAAATATCTTGATGGACCCGCAGCGGCACGTTGGCCAAAGCACTGGCGACGAAGGCGGGCTGCGGCAGGTTCCGGACGAAGTTGCCGCCGATCGCGTAGAGCACGTCAAGCCTGCCGGCGGCGGCAGCCTCGATCATCTCCGGAGCGGGCAGGCCGTCGGCTGTGGGAACGTCGAATCTGTACAACTCGGCAAGCTCAGCACCGGTTTCGGCGTTGATCGGTCGGCCGCCCGGAAAAGCCGTGGCATATGCGCCCATCTCGGCGCCCCCTTGCACACCGCTATGGCCGCGAATCGGCATTAGACCGCAACGATCGCGCCCGACGAACCCCTTGGTGAGCCCCAAGTTCAGAATCATTTGCACGCCGTCGCCCCCCTCGGCGTGCTGTGTGATCCCCATGCTCCACACGAACACCGCCGTATCGGCGTCGCGCAAGAGCTCGGCAAACTCGCCCATGCTGCTGCGCGACATGCCGGCTTGCTGCTCGAGCTCTTCCCAGCTGACGCGCTTTGCCTCACGGCAAAGCTCGTCGAACCCTTCGGTGTGGCCTTCAATAAACACCTCATCGTGCCACCCGCGTTGCAGCATGATCTTCAGGGCGCCGTAGAGAAACGCTATGTCGCCACCGGTGTTCACGGGGAACCAATAGTCCGAAATCTGTGTCCCGAACACCGCCGACCCGGGCGACGAGGGTATCCAGTAGCGCTCCATGGCCGGTTCCCTGTACGGGTTCACCAGCACCACCTTGGTGCCGAGTTTCTTCGCCATGTGCAAGTACTTCATGGCGACCGGCTGGTCGTTGGCCGGATTGGCACCGAAGAAGACGATGAGATCGGAACCGATCCAGTCGGTGTAGCTGCACGTGGTCGCGGCAACGCCCAGCGTCGGCTTCATGGCAGCGGTCGACGGCGAATGACAGATGCGGGCTGCATTGTCGATGTTGTTGGTACCCAAGAGCCGGGCCACCTTCTGCGCAACGTAGTAGACCTCGTTGGTGAGCCCCCGTGAGGTCAAGTAGAAGGCGAGGCGCTCGGGGTTGGTCTTGCGAATGCGGCGTGCCAGGCGATCGTACGCCTCGTGCCAGTGAATTCGCCGGAACCCCGCGTCGCCGCGCTGGCGCACCATCGGGTAGCCCAATCGACCGAGATCACGCAGCTCCCGGTCGCTCGCCCGGCGGAGCGCGGACACGTCGCCGAGGATCTCGTGATCGAGCAACGGCATGGTATTCAAGCGCAACAGATTGAGGCGCGTCACGCAGAGGTGAGTGCCTTTCATGGTCCAGTCGTGCAACCCCGCGGCTCCCAGCGCGCAGCCATCGCACGCGCCGCGCTGCAGGATCTTCCATCCGTAGCCCAGGTTGTCGAGATTGCGCAGCAGCACACGAAACATGTCGCGGTAGTGCTTGGGCTTCGTGAGGCCGAGGCCAAAGGGTATTAGGTGCTTGAGCCGCTGCCCGAAGGCGCTTTGGATCTCATGTGCCATCAGGCCACCCTGTCTGCCCCCGCATACACGTTCATACCGGAACCGCGCAGGAACCCTACCAGGGTCATATTGCTCTGTGCAGCCAGGTCGACCGCCAGGCTCGACGCCGCCGAGACTCCGGCAACCACCGGGATCCGGGCAACCAGAGCCTTCTGCACGATCTCGAACGACGTCCGTCCCGACACCACCAGTACATACCGGTCCAGCGGCAGAAGCTCGTGCATGAGGGCGTGGCCGATTACCTTGTCCACCGCATTATGGCGGCCGATATCCTCGCGGATCACCAGCGGCGCCGCGTCGCTGCTGAACAGCCCGGCGGCATGCAGGCCGCCGGTAGTGGCAAACACCTCCTGGCCGCGTCCGAGCCGATCCACCATCAGAGTCAGCGACGCCGGGCTGACGCGGTAGATGGCGTCGACGGGCGCTGCATCGACGTGAATCGACTCGATGCTGGCCTTGCCGCAAATCCCGCACGACGAAGTGGCGAAGAAGTGTCGCTGCCAGCCGCGTAGCGGTTGCCGGCCGGGTGCGAGTCGGACCTCGACGACGTTTTCCGCGTGCAGTGCATCGGGCTCGGAGCAATGCGTGATCGAGGCGACGTCGCGCGCGTCGATGATGCCCTCCGTGAACAGGAAGCCGGCGGCCAACTCCGCATCGTGACCCGGTGTGCGCATGGTGACCGCGACGGCCTCGTCGCCGAGACGGATCTCACACGGCTCCTCGACGGCAAATACATCGCTGGCCGACAATCGCTCGCCTTCGGCGATTTTGACGACCTCTCCCTCGGAAATTGCGTCTCGCACAACACCTCACGGCGCCGGTAGGCTGGGGATCGGCGTGTGCCGAAACTACGTCTCCACGTTCAGCGGCGCAAGAAACGGCTTCGGCATAAAATAACTTGCCATGGCAACAGCGGAGGAATCACCAAAACGATTGTACTTACAGTTCTTGGTGATGACCGGCTGTCTCGATGTGCAGCCCCTGCAGGGACCGCTCGGCGTCAAGAAGCTCGATTGCGTCCTGTACAAGGATGCCGCCGACGCGCGCGGCGCCGGCCTGTTGATCCTCGCCAATGACCCCGAACTGTTCACCGGCGAATTGCGCGACATGCTGTGCGCCCGTCCCTATCAAGCCCTGACGGTGCGCCCCGAGTATTCACTATTGGGTCGGGCTTTCAGTCGCAACACCGAGCACTCCGACGAGGTGGTAATTTCTGCTGCCCGCGACACGCTGATGAACACACGGTGGCCATGGGCAGTTTGGTTCCCGCTCCGCCACTCGCGCAAATTTGCTGGCCTTTCCAACGACGAGCAGAATCGGCTCTTGGACGAATTCGAAGCCACCCCCGAGATCGAGGCAGGTGACGCCGGCGAGGTACGGCTCCAATGTCACGGGCTCGACGCCAGCGGCAACGACATGTTCGTCGGCCTGGTCGGAGGCGATCTCGGCCAGCTGTCGACGATAATCGCTCGCCGGCAGCAAACCGAGTACGTCACCGGATACATCGACAGCCTCGGGCCGTTCTTCGTCGGGCAGGCGATCTGGCAGGGGAGAGGATCGGATCCGCGGTCGGCGCGCTGGTAGCGTCGTTCGCCGGCGGCGCCCGGCGAATACGCGACCACCCCGCCTGAACCCCGCCGGTTCACGGAACCGGCCAATCCTCCGGATAGAATGCGGCGCCGGAATCTGCCGTCTCGGCCAGCAGCGGCGCCGGCACGAAGCGTGGTCCGTGCACCTCGGCTAGCGCCTGCAACCGATCGCGCACCCGACCGACGCCGATTTCGTCGGCATACCGCAGAATCCCACCGCGAAACGGCGCAAACCCGGTCCCCATTACCAGGGCCAAGTCAGCCATCCGCGGAGACTCGACGACACTTTCCGCGAGCGTCATGCAGGTTTCGTTGAGTATGAGCAGCACGCACCGGTCGACGATCTCGTCGTCCGACGGAGAGCCCATGTCGGGGACCGCCCCGTTGCGGAGCGTCGCCTCAATCGAAGCATCGGGGCGCTCGCGCCTGCCGTCATATCGGTAGAAGCCGCGGCCCGCCTTGCGGCCCAACTGCCCGGCCTCGCGCAACTTGCGGTTCGCAGAGGTGGCGGGCAAACGGTCACCGAAGACGGGGCCGAGCGCCGCGGCCGCGTGTTCGGACACGTCGATGCCAATCTCGTCGAGCAAGCGCAGCGGGCCCATCGGCATGCCGAAGCGGCGCAGGGCGCTGTCGATACGCTCGATGCCGACTCCGGCCTCGACCATCATCACCGCCTCGTTGAGGTAGGGACCCAGGACACGGTTGACGAAGAACCCTGGGGCGTCACCGATGACCACGGGCACCTTACCCATCGCGCCGGCAAACGCCACGGCGCCGTCCACGGCTTCGGCGCTCGTACCCTCGCCCCGCACGACCTCGACCAGCGGCATGCGGTGAACCGGGTTGAAGAAATGCAAGCCGACGAGCTGCTCGGGTCGGTTCAGCGATTGCGCCAAATCCGCCAGTGTCAGCGACGAAGTGTTGGTGGCCAGAATTGTCTCTGGGCCTGTGACGGCTTCGATCTTGGCAAGCACCGAACGCTTCACCTCCAAGCGCTCGACCACCGCTTCGACAACCAGATCGACGGTGGCAAACCCCGTGTAATCGAGCGTCGGGCTGATCAAGTCCATGCGGCGGGCGGCCTCAATCTTCGACAATTTGCCGGCGCGCTGTCGCTGCTTGAAGCGCTTGCTCGCCACTGCAAGACCGGTCGTGAGTGCCTCGGGAGCGACGTCCTTCACGCGTACCGGGATGCCGTAGTAGGCGGCCAGCTGGGCGATACCACCCCCCATTACGCCGGCGCCGACCACGGCCAGCTTGCCCACCGTAGGTACCGCCACGCCCTTCGCCGCGCGGCGCGCCGCGCGGCGCGAAAAAAAGATCCCTACCAGGTTGCGCGCAACCGGGGAAACCACCAGCCGTCCTACACGCTCGGCCTCGAGCTCGAGCGCTCGTGGCAGGGGCATCCGGAGCCCGCGGCGCACTGTGTCGATCGCCTGCAGCGGCGCCGGATAGTGACCGCCCGTTTGTGCCAGCACACCCTTGCGCGCCTGCCGGAACACGAGAGTGCGACCCAACGGTTGTCCTTCGAGCAACCAGCGCCGCAGCCGCCTGAGGAAACCTCGATCTTCCGGCGCCCTACGCGCCGCCCGCCGCGGCGGCGCCTTTTCACGCAACCAGCGACGCGCTTCGTCCACCAGAATCGGCGGCGCCACCACACTGTCGACCAGCCCGGCCTTGTAGGCACGCCGCGCGTTCCACGACTTGCCGGTGAGGATCATCTGCAACGAGCGCTCGAGCGAGATCGTTCGTGGCAGCCGCTGGCTGCCACCGAAGCCGGAAAAGATCCCCAGGTTGACCTCGGGCAGGCCGATCTCGAAGCCACGGCTGTCGGCGGCGAGGCGCCAGGTGCATGCCAGGGCCATCTCGGTAGCGCCGCCCAGGCAAGTGCCGTTGATCGCCACCACCGTGGGTACGGGGAGCACCGCAAGTTTGTGGAAGATCTCCTGACCGCGACGCGCCGCGGAAACAGCCGTGGCCGCATCGCGAATCGCGGCAATGGCCGCAACATCGACACCGACGAAAAACGAGTCGGGCTTGGCGGACGTCAGCAACACACCCGCAAGGTCTCCGTTTCCCGATTTCAGGTGCAAACCGTCGAGAACGGTGCCGAGGCGCTCGAGCAATTCCGGCGTAAAGCGATTGTGCTCGACGCCGGGCTGGTCGAACTCGATAACGGCGATACCGTCGTCGTCGATCTCCAGACTGAGCCCCGCCCCGGCGGCGGCACGCTCTCCCGCGCCCCTACGCGACGGCGGCTGCGATGGGCCGTCCATCATCGTTCCAGCACCATGGCCCCGCCCTGACCGCCGCCGATGCACAGGGTCGCAAGCCCCCAGCGCTCGGCACGGCGCGCCATGGAGTGCAGTAAAGTCACCACGAGCCGCGTACCGGTGGAACCCACCGGATGCCCGAGGGCGATCGCGCCGCCGTTGATGTTGAGGCGTTCCGGGTCGAGCTCGCCGACGGCGGCGTCACGGCCGAGCTCTTGGTGCGCGAACGATCGCGATTTGAGGCAGATCTCGCAGGCCAGCACCTGCGCTGCGAACGCTTCGTTGAGCTCGACAAGGTCCAGTTCGGCGAGCGTGATGCCGGCCTCGTCGAGTGCGGCGGGGGTCGCGTAGCATGGGCCCAACCCCATGCGGCCCGGCGAGCACCCGGCCCACGCGTAACCGGCGATCCTCCCAAGGGGCTCGAGGCGAAGCTCTGCGGCGGTAGCGGCATCCATCACCAGAACGGCAGCGGCGCCGTCGGTGACCATACAAGCGTTGCCGGGAGTCACCGTTCCGGTGCGGCGGTCGAAGATCGGTTTCAGACGCGCCAATGCCTCGCGGCTCTGGTCACGTCGCGGACCTACGTCGGTCTCGATGACCTCATCGAAGGCCGGCGGCAGATAAACCGGAATACGCTCGTCGTCGAAGATCCCGGCCTCCTCGGCCGTGATGGCACGCTGATGGCTGCGCAGGGCGAACTCGTCCTGTCGCTCGCGGCTGATCCGAAACTCCTTGGCGAGCACTTCGGCGGTCTCCCCCATATTGAGCCCGCACACCGGATCGGTGAGACCGATCTGCAGCGCGATCTCCGGCTTGAAGTCGGCGGGCCGGAACCTCAGGAGCGCCGCGGCGCTGTGCGCGGCGCTGCGCGCCCGGGCCAGCAGCTCGAACTTGCGTTGTGCCGGTTTCGAGAATAACAACGGGTATCCGCTCATCGATTCGACACCCGCGGCAACCACGACGCGGGCGCGCCCGGAGCGGATCCTCTCTGCCGCCGCGGTGATCGCCTCCAGCCCCGAGCCGCAGTTGCGTTGCACCGTAACCGCAGGCGTGGGGCGCGGCAGATTGGCGCGCAGCGCGATCACGCGCGCCACGTTCGCCGCGTCGATCGGGTTCCCCGCGCAACCGACGATGACCTCGTCGATGCGTCGCGGGTCGATGTCGGCACGCTCGACGAGCTCGCCTATGGCCTGCCGCCCGAGCTCGACGGCCGAGACGTCGCGCAACGCCGTGCCGAACTTGGCGTACACGGTCCGCAGGCCGTGCGTGATGACGATGTCGGTTGCCATGGTTAGCTTGCTAACATGTGTCGGCGTAGATCTCGTCGATCAGCGCCGCGTACTTGGCCTCCACCTTGGCGCGCACCGCCTTCAACGTCGGGGTCAACGTACCGTCCTCGATACTCAGGGGCTTGTCGATCAGGCGAAAGCTTCGAACCCGCTCGAACGCGGCGAAATCCACCTGCAGCTTGTCGATCTCCGATCGAAGCAGCGCCTCGACGTCGACATCGGCACACAGCGCTGCACGGTCGGTCGACTTGCCCCGCTCCGCTGCCCACCCTGCCAAGACCGCGAAGTCGGGCACGATCAACGCCGCGATGAACGGTCGCCCGTCACCGATGACCGTCAGTTGCTCGACATAGCGACACTGAGCCAGCGCATTCTCCAGCGGCTGCGGCGGAACGTTCTTTCCGGTCGAAGTCACCAACAGGTGTTTCTTGCGGTCGGTCACCCGCAGGTACCCGTCATCATCCAGCGAGCCGATATCGCCGGTGTGGAACCAGCCGTTGACGATGGCTTCGGCGGTGGCTTCGGGTTTGTTCCAGTACCCCTTCATGACGTGCGGGCCGCGGGTGAGGATCTCGCCGTCGGGAGCGATTTTCACCTCGACGCCCGGTACCGGGCGGCCGACCGTGCCGACGCGATTTTCGTCGTGTGCGCCCACCGCAATCACCGGTGACGTCTCGGTGAGCCCGTAGCCCTGCAGCGTGCGCAGGCCAACCGACTCGAACCACCAGTTCAGCGACGGGTCAAGCGCCGCACCGCCGCTCACGAAATGGTCGATGCGCCCGCCGGTGGCGGCGCGGATCTTGCGCAGCACAAGGCGATCCGCCACGGCCTGAGCCAGGCGCGCACCGAACCCGAACGGCGCGCCGTTCAGCTCGTTCTCCGCCTTGCGACGACCGGCGGCCACCGCCCAGTGGAACAGCCTCTTCTTCAGGCCGCCGGCGGCCTCGGCCTTCTCGACCACAGCGGACTGGAAGCGCTCGAACAGTCGCGGAACGCCGGCGACGACGGTCGGCCGCACCATCAGGTACTCCTCGGCCAGCCGCTGCGGCGAGCCGTAGGCGATCTGCGCACCCGCGTACAAGAACGTGTAGCTGACCGTGCGTTCGAAAACATGGCACAGCGGCAGCACCGAGAGCGTTCGGTCCTCGGGACCGCAGGAGATCACCTCGAGCACGGCGAGGACGTTCGACGCGAGGTTCCCGTGCGTCAGCATGACGCCCTTGGGCTCGCCGGTCGTGCCCGACGTGTAGATCAACGTGGCGACCGCGTCGCCGCCCTCGGCGCGCGGATGAGCATCGGCGTCGGCAGCAGCAGCAAGCAGCGCCGAGAGCTCCGGAGCGTCGGCTTCGGGTGATTCTTGGGTCGACACGAAGACGATCTCGCGCAACCTCGGCAACTCGTCGCGCACGCTCGTGACCTTCGCGAGCTGCTCCGCGCCCTCGGCGAAAACCACAGAACAACCGGCGTCGGCAAAGATAAGGCGCGTTTGCGGCGCCGTCAGCGTTGCGAAGATCGGCACCAGAATGGCGCCGCGCAGATGGCAGGCAAAGTCCACGACGTGCCAATCGGGGCGGTTGCTGCAGATGAGTCCGACCCGATCGCCGCGGCCGACATTGTAGTCCGCCAGCACGTTGGCGCAGCGAATCACCCGGTCGGCGAAAGTGTCGGTGTCAATCAACCGGAACGAATCGCCTGAGCGCTCCATCAGCAGGTCAGACCGCTGGTCGCGCCGGATCTTGTCGAACAGATCGCTTAGGGTCTCCACGGTCGTCGGCGAAGCTAGCATGCACCGCTCTAAGGAGCAAAAATGTCGTAATCAGCGGAGGAATCACCCGTGTTCAGCGCCGACCAGCCGATCTACATCCCCATCGTTCTGCCCAACGATGCCGCCGCCCTCGAGGCGGCGCCGCCCTGGGCGGCGGCGATGATCTCCGCGGTCTACAGCTCCAACCCACGGTTGGCGGAGTTGTGCCGGCTGGTGCGCAACCGTGCCTCGACAGTGCTCGTCGACCCCAAGACGCCTCACTTCCAGTTCGAGGGCTACATGAGCATGCCGGACTACCGCGCCCTGGCGTACAGCCCGGGACGCCACACGCTGGGCACGTTGTGGGAGCCGTCAGCATTCACTCGCCCCGGCGCCCGTCAGGAGCTGATCGCGTCGGTGTTCGAAACGCAGCGTGAGCTCGAAGCCGACGCCTTGCTGGCGCCGTACTTCTACGTGCGCCACGTCCATCACCCGTGGCTCGCGGTCACGCGAGACTGCGCGCGCGAGGCCATCGAGACGAGTTCCGATACGCCGGTGGGAGTTGCCGTTTGCGTGGATATCGACGCGGTCCTAGACGCCGAACATCGCGAAGAGATCAGCGCCGTGTTCGCGAGCCTGGAAGCAGCTTTCTATTGGCTGGTCGTCGTGAATTACGATGAAATGCGCGCCGACCCCCGGGACACCGCCGCGCTCCTGTCCCTTGCGGCATCTTTGCAGGAAACTGGGCGGCCCGTGATACATGCTTACGCCGGCCGCAGCGGCCTCATGTCGGTCGCCAACGGCGCCGCCGGCTACGCGGCGGGCGCGCACGGCTTCGAAACCCATCCGCGACAGTTCTTCCGCGAGATGATGGGTTCTCGCACGGCGAACAGCTATTACCTGCACGAATGCATGCTGCACCTGCCGGTGCGCACCGCCGAGGCCGTGCTCACGGCAGAAGGCCCCGTCCTGCATCCGACCTGCGATTGCGCCGCCTGCGGCCGCACGGCCAAGACGTCACTCATGGTGTCGCGACGGCTGGCCTTGCATGCGTTGCTGCGACGCGCGGCGGAGATCGACTGGATGGCGGCAATACCTGCCGACGGTCGAAATGCGGCGCTGGTGGATCGGCTTACGGCGGCACTCGACAAGTCGGCGGAAATCGCCGGCGCGCTCGAGCATGCTGGCGGACCGGGAATCGAGGCGGGGGAGTATCACTACCTCGAGGTTCTGCGGGAAGCATGCGGTGGTCCGGCGGCCACCATCCCCATAGAAGACGGATTCGGGTAGGGCGCGGCGGTTTGTTTTTTGAATGCCCACCGCCCTCGTAGGTGGGATGGTCGCTGGCGAGTTTATTCTTTTGATTTCCCGCGCCACCCACCCCCGACCTGTCGCTGCCTACGGCAGCTCGCGGCCCGCTATGCGCGTAGGTGTGAGGTGGCGCCACCTCGACCAGCGCCCAGGCGTCAGATCGAGGCCTTCCCCGCCGGCACCCCCGTGTTCCTGCGGGAAAAGTGGGCACGGAAGGCGCGGAACGCGACTTCCGGAGGGAGTGGGTGGCGGGTATTCAAACTAATCGGAGCGTTCCCCACCCAGCAACGCCCTGCCTACGAAGAGCCCGCGCCGCTACCACCCCACCTACAAAGCGCCCACGACACCGTCCCTTCGACTCAGCGACTTGCGGCACATCCCCCGTTGCTTCGGCCGCGGTGATCATCAAGTATGTTGAGCAACCGATTTGGGAGGACTAGGTGTTCAGGAATCGCTGGTCCCGCAGCGGTCTGGTAATCACGGCAACGCTCGCAACGGGTGCGTTCATTGCGACGGTTTCCGGTGTGGCGGCGGCTGAGCGGTTCCGGGCCACCGGGGCTCGATCCCACAACCTTGGGATTTTGCGGCAGGCGGTAGGCGCACAGCTCGGCGTTGACACCGTGTTCATACTCCCGGGCAGTCACCTCGATGTCGGCTACACCGACACGCCGTCACGGGTCCGCGAGGTTCGTGTGGAAGTGATCGAGGACGCCATCCGCGCCGCGCAGCAAGACCCGGAGTTTCGCTGGTTCGAGGAAGGTGGCTGGGCGTTCGATGCCTGGCTGCAGCGGTACGGCAGGGACGAACAGCGGCTCGCGAGGGTTCGGGAGCTGCTTCATAGCGGGCGATTGGGCGTCGGTGCCACATGGCTAAGCCCCCACGCGGCTGCGATCCCGGAGGCAGTAGACGTTCTGACACTTCACCTGGAGGACCTCGACAGCCTCTTCGACTATCGGCCGAGCGTGGCGGTGTTGAACGATCCGCCGTCCTATCCACAGGTGCTCGCGGATACACTGGCGGCCCGTGGGATTCGTTACCTCCTCGTGGGAGCGAATATGTTCGTCTCCCGCCCGCTGCCTCAGCGTCTCGTCCGCTCTCCCTTCTGGTGAGAGACGGCCAGCGGTAGTCGCCTGCTCGTCTACATCGACCCCGATGGATTTACGGCAGGCTTCGCAAAGTGGGGACTCGGGCCGGGCTGCGCACGCTTCTTCGATGCCAGGCGATTCCCGTCAAGCCTCGATGATCTTGAAACGATGGAACAAGGGATTCGCGCGGGCATTCGAGACACACCCGCGACCTATGATGCCGTGATCGTCCAGCAAGCGCTCGACAACTGGGGCATCGACTGTGCGCAGGGGTTGCCTCGGTCCGTGAGCGCTTGGAACGAAAGCGGCAGGCTGCCGAAGCTCGTGATCGCCCAGCCCGAGGCATACTTTGAGCACATCGAGGAACGGTACGGCCCGGAGCTTCCCGTCTACCGCGGTGAGTGGGGGGGACAATGAGACGGCAGCCGGGCGGTAAATCCGGTTTGGACCTGGCGCCTTCGCGAGGCGGCCCGCTCGCTCCCGGCCGACGCAGGACACGAGGCGCGCGCCGCCCTAGCGACAGCTTTGGACCACAATCATTCTTTGGGTGCGGGTCGGGACTGGGAGACCGAACAAGCTTGCAGTGCCCACGCTCGCGGGGTGGCCGAAGACCTCAGTCGGGCCGTAAGGCTCGCCGGCGGACCAGGAATGATCGATTCCGAGCCGCCCGCTCCAGCGTTCGACGGGCCCGAGGTGCCAGCCCTCCTGCAAGCGCTCCTGGCTCACGATCGGACAATGCGCATGCGCATTGGACCCGGTAGAATCGCGCCGTTCATCCCGGCAAACGCCCCTGAGTTGGCGGTGCCGGTGCAAACAGGCACACGGAACGGGCACCTCGCTGTGCGGGCGCAGCTCGACCGCCGGAGCGTCGGTGACGGGCGCGTCGTCATCGAGGTCCCGTTACGTGGGGGCTTGGCCGGTTTTCGGCTCGCCCCGGAGGAATCACCAGACGCGATCGCCGGACGATGGCTCGCTGGCGAGCCGCCGTTTGTCGTGGCACCGCGAGGGTTGCGCGTGATCGCGTCCGAGTTCTCGCTCATCGTACGGTCTCCCCTCGTCTTTGCCTGGACGCTGACGGCGGATCAGCGGGATCCGAATGTGTCTTGGCTCCAGGGGCTGGTCGTCTGGCAGTCGACAACATGTACGCTCGAAGGCGGAAGGAGAGTGTCGCTACCGTTCGAAGTCCTCAATCCTGGTGAACCGCCCGAGTTGACCGTTCAGATCGAGATCGAAGTTCTCAACTGAGCAGCTTGCAGGTCCGCTAGCTATCCGGCGCGGGGGTAACAGAGCCAAGCACGACGTCAGTTCGCGGGGGCTCGCCGAGGTATTGCCGATTGAGTGGTCGTTAACCAGTCCGACCAAGTATCCGTCTACCGCCGCCACATGCAGCGGGGACCCGAAAGCGGTAATACCTCGGCGAGCCCCCGCGCCACCCCCGGCGCACTGGGAAACGTTCTACGCGAACGCCTCGGCCATCGGTCCGACGCCGTCGCACACCATCTCTTTGAGCTCGCGCCGTCCGGTAGCGAGATCGTAGATGTAGCAACTGTCGAAGGGCCGCGAGTACACGTGCAGGCTGACCGCCGGCTCACACCACGAGCACCGGTTGGTGATCTGGTGGATGCAGGCGCATTGGTCTACATGGATCTCGTTGCCGCCGTTGCCGACGACCTCCGTGTCGACGTACACCGCTTCGCGGCCGTGCTTGAAGCTGTAGTTGGCGACTTCGACCCGGCCCTGGGGCAGGGCCATCCAACACTTCTGCCCGGCATGATCATGTACCGGGCTCGCCTGCCCGACGTTCCAACACAACACCAGCACCTCGAACCGATCGTCGCGGTAGATCCGGCTGCGGGTGTAGCGATCCGGCCGCCAAACCGCGAAAGGATCGAGCTCGATAGCGCTCACGCGATTCTGGAGAACCGTGTCGCGAACCCTGTCGTCGGTGAATTCTGCCGCGGGGATCGCGCGCAGGGCCGCCACGAACCCCTCGAGACTGGTCTGAGTGCCTACAGCCGGCAGTGTAACAAGGGGCACACCCGTCGGACGAACCCAACCGCCGACCAAAAAAGTCGGGATTTGTGTGCAGATCCATGGATCCTGCTACATTCCGCCCATGGCGTACATCCGCATCATCGACGAAGATGAGGCCTCCGGGCGGCTGGCGCGCGACTACGAAATCGCCCGCCGGCGCGCCGGCAAGATCTTCAACATCCTCAAGATCCAGAGCCTGGCGCCCGAGGCGCTGCACGCCAGCATCGAGCTCTACTTGGCGGTCATGTACGGACCCTCCGAGCTGACGCGCGCCGAGCGCGAGCTCATCGCGGTGGTCGTATCATCGGTGAACGAGTGCCACTACTGAGTGCGCGCCCACGCCGACGACCTCCGGGCCGAGGTCGATGATGAGAAGCTCATCGACTCCATCGCGAGCGACTGGGAAACGGCACCTCTGGACGGAGTGTCGGCACGTGCCGCGGCGTTGTGCCGGCATGCCGGCAAGCTGACCCTGCAACCGGCAGCGATCACGCCTGCCGACGTCAATGCTCTCAGGGCGGCGGGCTGCACCGACAAAGTGATCGCGGACCTCACACAGGTCGTTGCGCTGTTCGCCTACTTCAACCGCCTCGCCGACGGGCTGGGCATCGATCCCGAACCGGAGTGGGAATGAGGCGGGAGCCTTTCGGCCGCCAATTTTCCTGGCAGGCCGTAGTCAGCTAGCGGGCATCCCAGTCGATGTTCCAGCCCAGGTCGACCATCACGCGCCGACCGATGACGTCGCCCCAGTAGTGCTGCTGGAAGTCGGTGTTGGTCAAGTTGGTGGTGCGTAGCGAAACGCCAAACCCCTGCGGAAAGTCGTAACCCAAAGTCAGGTTCAGCGTCGTCGCGGCATCGGTGGTGCCGTGGAAACGGGCATCCAGAACGTCTGCCCAGAAGGCCTCGTCCTGGTAGTTAACGGCGACGTTGTACAGCAAGCCCTGGTACGAACCGGACACGCCGATGTTAAACAGGTTCTCCGGCGGAATGTTGAGCTCGCTCAGCTCGATGCCCTCGGGATCGGGCGCTTTCTGCCACGTGTAGTTGGCATAGATCTCGTTGCTGGCGTTCAGACGACCGCGCACGCCGATTTCGACGCCCTGGTTCTTGATCAAGCCGATGTTGCGATAGGTGAACGTCTTGGGCAGCGGCTCAGGCAAGAACAGCAACGACCCGCGGGCGATTGTTTCCGGGAAGCCGGGCGGGAAATTGTCCAACCAGCCCGGCGGCAGGTCGAACGGCGAGTAGAACTCGCTGGCGTAAAAGTCGATGTTGTCCTTGGTTTCCGAGTAGTACCAGGCGAAGTCGATGGCGATGTTGTCGTTGATCACGCCGCGGTAGCCGACCTCGATCTGATCGAGCTGCTCCTCGAGAAGGTCTTGATTGCCGACGGCGCCGATCGGAAACGCGTACAGTCCCATCGGGATCCCTAATGCAGCCCCGAGAGGCGCCAGGTCGATCTGGTTGAAGATCACCGTGCCAAGAAAGTTGTTGATCGCCGACGGGGCGCGGAAGGCGCGCCCCCAGGAAACTCGGATGTAGTGATCCTCGCCCGGAATCGGGCCGAATTGAAAACCGAGGCGCGGCGAAAAAACGGGGTCGTCCAGAACACTGAAGCCATCGACCCGGGCGCCGAGCGTTACCAGGATCTGATCGTGCGGCTGCCAGCTGTCCTGGATGAATGCGCCGCCCTCGCGGCGCGGATCGGTGCCTGGTGCGATCGACAGATCGTACGTCTGGTAGCGAAAGTTGCCGCCGTACACCAACATGTGCCGGCCGTCCTGCAGGATCGTCGTGTTTTGCGCCGAAAAGTCGTAGACACCCGTCTTGAAGTCGAACGGCAGGCCGTTGAGCTCGTTGACGGAGTCGGCATCGAGCAGGTTTGCGAAGAAGCGGACGTTGACCTGGTCGCGGTTGTAGTCGCCGCGGAAGTACGAGGACCAGGAGCCACTCTTGATGTCGAACGGGCCGATTCCGGTATAGATGATGCCGTCGGTCCCGGCGTAGCCGCCGCTAAACGACACGTTCTCTGTCGCGCCCAGCAAATAGTCGGCGCGGGCGTCGAACTTGGGCTGTTGGGTGCCTTGATTTCGTGAATCGGGAAACAACACGCCGGTGTTGTTCTCGGGCCGCGGCCAGGCATCCTGCGTGAAATAGGAGCCCGACACCTTGTACGCCCAGTTGTCGTGGACGCCGGAGTGCAGTGCCGAAAAGAACCCCGTGGATTGCTCGCCCCTGCCCGCACGGATGGACGTGTAGTTGCCCATCTGGCGCGGCGTCTTGGTACGCACGTTGACCACGCCGGTCATGGCGTTGGCGCCCCACACCGCGGAGCTCGGACCGCGCTGCACCTCGATCGAGGCGATCTCGTCGAACGCGACAGGCAACAGGTCCCAGAGCACGAAGCCGAAGAAGTCCTGGTACACCGTGCGGCCGTCGAGCAGGACGAGCTGGCTTGTGGCCAACGTGTTGGTGGCCGAGCGCGACGTCATGTTGATGTCTCGGGCGCTGGTTTGCGAAACGTTCAGCCCCGGAACGGCGCGCAACAGGTCTGCGTAGTTGGCCGCGGGACTCGTCGAGATGAGGCCCCCGGAGAGGATCGTCACCGCCGTCGGCGCATCGAGCAGCAACTGTTCGGTGCGCGATGCCGTTACGGTCACTTCCTCGGCGTAACCGGGCGCTTGCTGTTGGCCCTGTTGGCTTTGGCTCTGCTGAGACTGCCCCTGGGACGGTACTCCCGAGCTTCCTCGGGCGAGAGCCTGGGTCAGCATGAGCGCCACGAGACTCAGCGTGACGACAGTGAGTGCGGCTCGCGGGAACCGATGCATAAGAGATCTCCTGACTGGGTGTCGCAAAAGCCGAGAACCCGCTCTTTATGGAGAGCCCGGGTTCGGCGGTCAATGGTCGGACAAAACTATAGCCATATCGGATTGAGCAAGAATAGGGATTGGCCCAACTGCAGCCGCAGAACCGGGGTGCACAAGAGCAGCCGGACGGCCGAGGTTCAGCGCAAGTCCGAGCCTTCGAGACCCGGAATCAGGATGTCCCGGATGAACTCGAGATAAGTAGCTGCGTCCTCGGGAGTCACTTCGGCGGCCCCGAAAACGCCTTCGGTATTCTTGAAGAAGCGATCTTGGATCTCGCTGCCCGACTCAATGCTCATCGGCACGCCGAGACCGTTCCAGCCGAAGTCCGAGATGCGCATCGACACCAAGCTGTTCCGCGCGAACGTCTCGTAGGCGCCATCGACGTCGCCGGCGTCGAGCTGCTGGTAGAACGCGTCGATGGCTTCCGTACCGCGCAGGTTGCCGCGCTCGATATACAGGAAGAAATCGGAGTTGCCGTCGGCTGTGAGAATGCGGCTGCGGCTGTTCGGGAAGGCAACGACGGCGCGCTTGGACTCGGTGGCGTTGAGAAGCTCGCGCAGCCGGGACACGATTGCCTCGGCGTCCTGCGGGCCCGCCGCCTCACCGGCTGTTGCTCCGCTCGCCGACACGAGAACGATCGTCGCGATGGCGACTAGTATCTGCTGGGCACTCCGTTGCAACAAGAGCAACCTCCCTGCATGTTGGCACCGCCCACGCCACCGGATAGGGTGACATCATGCGCGTTGGGCTGAAGCTGGCCTCCCTCTTGCGCCAGCAGCGACGCTAACGCTAACAAGGTGCCCCCTTCAAAGCAATAGAAGTCACCCGACCGGAGATTCGATGAGCAGCTCCGACCTGATCTTGGCTCATATCGAAACCCATCGAGAAACTTGGCTGGAGGAAATCAACGACTTTCTCCGCATTCCCAGCGTCTCCACCGATCCCGAACGCGCCGGCGATGTCAACGCCGCTGCCGACTGGCTGGCCGATAAGTTCGCGGCGGCCGGTTGCGACGAAATCGAGAAATGGCAGACACCCGGCCACCCCGTGGTCTACGGCGCCTGGCGCAAAGCCGAGGGCGGCCCGACACTGCTCGTGTACGGGCATTACGACGTGCAGCCGGAGGAGCCGATCGAGCTCTGGGACACGCCGCCGTTCGAGCCTACAGTGCGTGACGGCAAGCTCTACGCGCGCGGTTCCGCCGACGACAAGGGGCAGCTCTACATCCACGTGAAGGCCCTGGAAACGTGGCTGGCGACCGCCGGGACCTGCCCGGTCAACGTCGTTTTCCTGATCGAGGGCGAGGAGGAGGTCGGCAGCCCCAACGTTGAAGCCGCCGTCCGCAAACACCGCGACAAGCTGGCCTGCGATGCGGTCATGGTCTCGGACACCGGCATGTTCGCAGCCGGACTGCCGTCGCTCACCTACAGCCTGAGAGGCCTGGCATACATGCAGGTAGACGTCACCGGAGCCCGCGGCGACCTGCACTCGGGCTCGTTCGGCGGCGCCGTGGTCAATCCCGCCGAGGCGCTGGCCCGCATGCTCGCCTCGTGCCGCAACCCGAAAACCGGGGAGATCACCGTTGCCGGCTTTTACGACGATGTGATTCCGCTCACCGCCGAGGAGCGCGCCGAGTGGGAGGCGCTGCCCTTCGACGAGGATGCGTATCGGAACGACCTCGGAGTGGATGCGTTGCTCACCGAGGGCGACTTCGGCGTCCTGGAACGAACCTGGGCGCGGCCGACGTTCGAAGTCAATGGCCTGCTGTCGGGCTTTACCGGCGAAGGCAGCAAAACGGTCCTTCCGGCCCGGGCGATGGCGAAAATCAGCATGCGACTGGTCGCCAACCAGCGCCCCGAGCCGATCATGGACGCCGTCGAGAACCACCTGCGTGCCGTAGCTCCCGCCGGAGTCCGGGTGGAAATCACCCGCATGCACAGCGGCATGCCGTGGCTGACGCCGCGCGACAATCCGGTTCTGCAGGCGGCCGGACGGGCCATGGAACACGGTTTCGATGCCAAACCAGTGTTCATCAGAGAGGGCGGATCGATCCCGCTCGTATCCCAGCTCGAGGAGCTGTTCGGCGTACCTTCCGTGCTCATGGGCATCAGCCAGCCCGGCGAAAACGCCCACGCACCCAACGAGAACCTCGATCTCGGCAACTTCTACGCCGGGATCGCCAGCGCGGCGTTCTTCTTCGAGGAACTTGCAAACCTGGACTCATGAAGCGTAAGGATTTTCTCCGCAAGCGGCGCGACCGGGTGCGCGGCGGCGGCCTCGAGGAACGCCAGCCCGAGATCCGCCGCAGCGTCGACTGGAGAACGCTTCGCGTCGACCTGCCGGCGCCCGACGGAGACCCGCCGGAGCCCGAGTCAACGCCCGTCGGCAGCCTCTTCCGTCTTCCCGAGGGCGTGCGGTTGGAAGCCACCGAGCCCTGCTGGGTGCGAGGATATCGACGCTACGAGGTTGACGGCGTAGGCCACGCGGAATTCCAGTATCGCCCCGCGAGCGAGGGCAGCGAGCCTCCACCGGGATCCACAGGCCTGAACGCCGGCGAGACGTGGCAACCGACCGACTGAGCGGCCTGCGCGAGGCCTGGGACCGCGAGTACGCCGAAGTTCGCGCCTACACGACGTCGTATCGCGGCGACCTCGACCGGGGGGTCCGGTTCCTGCTCGAGTACCTGGCCGCCCGCGGCGAGACCATCGACGGGTCAATCGTCGACTGCGGCTGCGGCATGGGCCGCAATTCGATTCCCCTGGTTGCTGCCGGGCATCACGTTATCGGCCTCGAGCATTCGGCGACCGCGCTCGCGCGGCTACAAGACGAGCTCGAGCACGCTCGGAAATCTGGCCACGAGAATCCGAACGGCCGCCTGGAATCGATCCAGCACGATCTGAACGAACCGTTGCCGGTGGACGACGCGTTTGCTGCGGCGGTGCTCGATATCACGGCGGTCGACAACCTGATCGATGCCGGCAGACGACGCGCCTACGGAGAGGAAGTGGCGCGGATTCTGCGCCCTGACGGCATGGCGGTGGTAATGACGTTCGCCCGCGATGACGGCTATTACGGGCGCTGGCTCGCGAGCACCCGGGACGACGGCGTCGTTGAAGACCCGCATACGGGGATCCTCAACCAGCTGTTCACGCCGGCATTGCTCGACGAGGTCTTCGTTCCCCCCCTACGACGCGTGGCGGCGACCACGTTGGTCTTCACTGACGAGGCGGCCAGCGACTCATGGACGCGGCGCTTCCTGATTCACCTGTACCGCAAGGACTAATGTGCCGTCCACAAGATACGGCGCGCAGCATCCAGCCGTGGAGAAGTTCGGGCTAGCCGCCGGCGATGAAGACGTCGGCGGGGTCGGTGTCCGGGTCCATGTTGCCGGGCGGCCGGGTGTACAGCACCTGGGCGGCCAGCGTGTCCTGCTCGGTGAAGTTGACCCGCCCCTGGCCGTTCATCGTCGATGGCGTCGTGTTGACGACCCCTCCGGCGCCCAACGCCTGGCCGAAGACACGCGACAGCACGCCGCCCGAATCCTCGTTGCCGGTAAAGCATAAGGAGGTGCCGATCGCGTACCGATTCTGCACGCGTCGCATCTGGCCGGCGCCGCGCGTGTCGTCGTCTGTCTGGTAGAAACACAGCGTGCCGAGCGGTAGCGTCGACGGATCGGGGGGCGCCTCGTTGATCTCGACAACGTTGGCGACGAATCCCAAAGCACCCGCCGTGAACTTGGGGTACTGCATGTTGATGATTTCGATGACCTTGTCGACCCGGCGGTCCGAAAGCTTGGCCTTGGTGCCGGCCACACGCGTGTAAACCCGAATCGTCGGACTTTGTTCCCAGCGCGCGATGGCGCCCGCGTCGAGAACGTCGGGGCCGAACGAGGGCCCCGTACGGCGGGCGAACTGATTGAGGAAGTCGTCACTCAACGCAGCGCTCTTTTCCATCACCGTGACGCTGAAGGTCACACTCCCGGTTATACGAACCGCCGTGCGGCGCGTCACGAAGTCATCGCCGCGGATTATGAGCTCGAAATCGCCGCTACGGTCGATGCGGAAGCTGAATTCGCCCGCCGCATCGGTCGTCGTCGAACCGATTCCGACAATCTTCACCGTGGCTCCGGTGGTGGCATTGCCGTCGAACAGCCCGGTTACCCGGCCGTTTACCGAACCACCGATCCGCAATGCGGTCGGCTGCGTGGTGGTCGATACGACGTCCTGTCCCGGCGGGTCGCTGCAACTCGGCAGGAAAGTGCCCAGTCCACCGACGCCGGCGATGCCCGCCCAACGGATCAGGTCGCGACGACTCAGCTCGGAAGCTCGTGATCTTTCGACAACGTCCGCGTCAAGCTTCTCTGATTTGCTCATGGGTTGGGTGCCGCCTGGCGGATCGAATGCCCTTGCTTGGGTACGCTGACTTCTTCGTTGCGGAATCGTCCATAGCCGAGGTTGTGGGGCGGTTTCAGCTCGCTGATGTAGCGCCCGGCGATTTCCTCGGCTTGTGCAGAATCGGGTTCAACAACGTATCGGAAGTACTCGATCGCCCCGAAAGGTTGCTCCTCGAGCACTTCCCAAAGGCTCTCGCGAATGCCGCGGTCGCCCGTTTGGCCTACGTAGATGACCTTTTGACCCGAGGTGACGACCAGGTAGACGCCGGGCTCCTCGGGGGTCTGCTCGACGTTCTCAGGAATGAATTCGATCAGGCCCGATTCGTTCGCGACTGCTTCCAATGCCTGCTCCTAGCTTCTGCGCGGTCCTGCCCGTCCTGTATTGAATGTCGGCAAATACCGCTTACGCGGGACGGGGAGGTATCTTGTGTATATGTAAGAGCCGGTTCGCGGCAACCACGCGGCCTTCGGGAGCAAAGGACTTCCGGCTTCGCGCGCCGTCGGACCCGCTGCATAATGGAGCAACGGGACGGACCCCTATTAGGTACGGTGTTCTCTCGCTGGAGATTCAATCCTGAAGACACCAGATGCGCAAGACCCGCACATTGACCTGGTTGTGCCTGCTCGGAACCGTACTGGCTGCGGCACCGGCGTGGGCCCAGGAACCGAGGCTGAACCGAGTCGCCGATGGCGGCTTCGAGAGCGGCTTCGTCAGCCTGACGCTCCCGGCGATGCAGCGGTTTCCGATGGTCGCCAACGGTTGGGCCTCGCGCGGGCGTCGTACTCCGGAAATGATCGAGGGTGTGGACACCGCCTACGAAGGCCTTCGGGCGCTGCGCCTGACGACGCAACCGGGTGAAGATCTCCACCTGATCCAGGACCTGCCGCTGAACGGCGGCGGTTACGTCGTCCAATTCGCGTTCTATTACGAGTCCGGCACCCAGACGGTGAGCTTGCTCGCGGCCTGGGACCGCGGCACCCCGGGAGACGGCAACCCGGCGTTCGCGGCCACGATCTCGGCCGCCGGCATCGACGTTCAAACTCCGGATGGCCGCTGGATGGTCGCGCTGCCGCTGACAGCTTCTCAATGGTACGTGCTGCGGGTGGTCGCGGATCCGCGCGAGCAGTCGCAAAGTGTGTATCTGGACGGCAGCCAGCTTCTGTTGCTGCCCGGGACCGCCGCGTCGACGCCGCGAACGCTGGTGATCGGCAACTCGGGCGAGACGGGTGGAGCGTTTCGTTACGACGCGATCGAGGCTTTTTCACTGATCGACATCGAGCTGGAGGCACTGCGGCAAGCGGCGCGGCGGCTTCAGGATCCGATCCGCGGCTGGACGCTGCGGCGATTTGACACGGCCGCTTCTGCGTTGTCACAGAACGCACCGACCTTGGCGCTGCCGGAGCTCGAGGTGGCGAACAGCCTCATGGCCTCGGCCATGCTACCCGTCGACGCCGCGCCGGGTGATCTGCGCAGTACCATCGCAGGCTACCGGCTGGCGCTCGAGCTGGGTCGGGGAATCGATGATCTGATCGAGCTGATCGACGCTGGCAGGTAGCTAGAAATGATGAAGGGGCTGGCATCCTCGTAATCTTCGGTTAGCGCGGACCACGAGGGTGCGCCAGAGCGAAACACAACGTGTTTAGGCGTTGTCAGCCGAGGAGGCCAAGCCCCATGAGCAGGATCTTGTACTGCGGTATGGATGTGCACAAGGACACCGTGATGGTGGCGGTGTTGCCGGAGGGAGCGAAGGAACCGACCAAGGTCGTGCAGCTGATGCACTCCGAGCGGAAGCTGAAGCGTTGGTTCGGGAGCCTGGCGCAAGACGGCGAGATCCGCGCCTGCTATGAGGCATCGGGTGCCAGGTACGTGCTGCAACGGCAGATGAGTGAGTGGGGCCATGCGTGCGAGATCATTGCGCCGTCGCTGATCCCGAGACGGCCGGGAGATCGCTGCAAGCACGATCGTCACGATGCGACGATGCTGGCGCGGATGTACCGGGCCGGGGAGCTGACCCCGATCCGAGTGCCGGACGCAGCGCAAGAGAGGGTGTGGGACCTGGTGCGGTGCCGGCAGGTGATGCAGCGGGAGATCCTCCGATCGCGGCAGTACCTGAACTGGTTTCTGACACGTCGAGGGCTGGTGTATCGGGAAGGCACTCGGTGGCGGACGCGCAAGCACGAGCGTTGGCTACGCAGCCTCGTGAGCGAGGGGATCCTCGAGGATGCGGACGCCGAGATATTCAACACCTACCTGGCTCTGATGAACTTCAAGATCCAGTCACGCGACGAGCTCGATGAGAAAATCCAGAGCATCGCGCTGACGCCGTTTCTCGGCTGCGCTGCTTCCGTGGCATCGACACCCTCGCGGCCATGGTGCTGGTCACCGAGATCGGCGACTTCCGGCGCTTCCAACGTCCCGGCCAGCTGATGGCGTACCTCGGGCTCATACCCTCCGAGCACTCCTCCGGGTCCCGAGAGCGAAAGGGTCCCATCACCAAGGGCGGCACAACAGCTTCTGCCGGCACGTGCTGGTGCAGGCTGCCTGGCACTGTCGGTATCGCCCCCATGTCTCCAAGGTCCTGGCTACCCGCCAGAAAGCACAGCCCCATGAGGTGATCGCGCATGCCTGGAAATCCCAGCTGCGCCTCTATCGGCTCTATCACCGACTCGCCTACAAAAAACCCCACCAGGTGGCCGTCGTTGCCATGGCTCGCGAGATGGTCGGCTTCATCTGGGCCGTAATGCAGGACCTCGAGCCAGCTGCCGAGCAACGCGCTGCCTGAAACCTCAACAACCAACCATGATCTGGAGGTCGCCCGAGGAACGCGATAGGAGAAAACGCTCGCTGCGAGTATGCGGTACGGGCCTCAGCCCCAACCCGCGTCAGCTAGAAACGAGCCGTCTCCCGACGTATCCGATTCCATGCCGCGCTGGGCTCACGCCTAATCGGCGAATATCAGTAGGATCATCGTCGTCAAACCTCGGGCGTCCTTCCGTATCCCAAGGAGCCTCTATCGACGAACTCTTCCCACCGTCGTCGCCAACTTGACACGCCCCTTCATATCACTCGACGCGCTGTGCGCCGGCGGTGGCTTTCCCGGCGAGCGCTTCCGCAACAACTTCGGCGATCCCTCGGAACGCCTCGGCAACGCCGCTGTCGGGATAGGCGAGCACCGCGGGGGTGCCGGCATCGCCAGCCTCGGCGACCTGCGGATCGATCGGAACGCTGCCGATCAGCGGAACGCCCAGCTCGTCGGCCGTTCGGCGCCCGCCTCCACTGCGGAAGATATGCGCCTCGTGGCCGCACTCCGGACAATGATAAACAGACATGTTCTCGACGATGCCGAGCACCGGCACATCGACCTCGCGAAACATGTGCAGCCCCTTGCGGGCATCGATGAGCGACACGTCTTGCGGCGTCGTGACAATCAGGGCGGCGTCGAGTGGCGCCGACTGCGTCAGCGTGAGCTGCGCGTCGCCCGTTCCCGGAGGAAGGTCGATGACGAGAATGTCGGATCCCCGCCAGTCGACGTCACGCAGAAACTGACGCACCGCCTTCATGACCAGCGGTCCGCGCCAGATGACCGGAGCGTCTTCGGGCTGCAAGAACCCCAGCGACATGAGCTTCAAACCGTGTCTCTCCAGCGGCACGATCTTGCGCTGCCCGTCGATGTCGATGATCTCCGGCTCCGCGTGCGTGCCCAACATGGTAGGAACCGACGGACCGTAGATATCGGCATCCATCAACCCGACGCTGAAGCCCCGCTGACTCAGGGCCACCGCAAGATTGCTCGCTACCGTCGACTTGCCGACACCACCCTTGCCCGAAGCAACCGCCAACACGTAGTCGACGCCGGGAATCGGGTCATGCAGAATAAGCGGCTCGGGTCGCCCACCGGAACCTACCGGAGCCTCACCGGCTGGCGGAGACTGCGCCGCCGGCCGGCCGGCGGCGGTTGGAGGGCCGCCGGGACTCCCCGGAGACGGGTGTCGCATGCCGGCGGGCATGGGCGCCGACACGTCGAGCCGTACCTCGTCGACACCGGCAATTCCGGAGATAACCTGGTGCACCCGCTGCGCCAGCTGCTCCACCACGTGCTGGTCGCCCGACGGAACGTTGAGGCGGAGGTGCACGACGCCCTCGTCGATCTCGAGCTCTTCGACGAACCCGAACGACACGATGTCGCGGGCCAGCCCGGGCACCATCACCTGGCTCAGGGCATCGCGAACTTGATCGGCAGACAGCGGCACGGAACGCCTCCCGTAGGCCAAAAAACGTAATGGGCGAACATAACAGCAGAACCACCATGAATGGTACTGGCGACGACCCCGATTGTCATGTCTACAATAGCTGCGTATGAGCCAATGTCTGCTGATCGTTACTGACGAAGAAACAACCCGCGACGGACTTGCCGTCGAGGTCTCCGGGTTGGGCGCCAACGTCGTGCAAGCCAATAGCGGCGAGGACGCGTTGGAGCTGCTCTCGCAGCGGCAGGTGGACGGCGTAATCACCGGTCTGAAGCTGCGCGGCATGGACGGCCTCACCCTCCTACAGCGCGTCCACGAGATCGATGACGAGTTGCCGGTCATCATGGTGACCGCCTACGGCACCGTCGCGGCGGCCGTGCAGGCGATGAAAGCAGGGGCCTTCGATTTCATCGAGAAACCGTTCGATCAGGACGACGTCCGGATGACGGTGCAGAAGGCTCTGGCGGCGACCCGGCTGGTCGCCGAGAACCGCGTCTTGCGCGAAGAGCTCGAGCGCAAGTACGACTTCTCGGCGATCATCGGCACGTCGCCACAGGTGGTCGAGATCATGCGTCTGGCCGGCGAGGTCGCCGGCACGGGCGCGACCGTCTTGATCGGCGGCGAAAGCGGCACGGGCAAAGAGCTGCTGGCCCGGGCGATTCACTACAACAGCCCCCGCGCCGGGCATCCGTTCGTGGCGATCAACTGCGCGACGTTGCCCGAGAACCTGTTGGAGAGCGAGTTGTTCGGCTACGAGCGCGGCGCTTTCACCGGCGCCGAGAAGCAGAAGGTCGGGCGTTTCGAGCTTGCCGAGGACGGCACCCTGTTTCTCGACGAGATCGGCGAGATGACTTTGGCGGTGCAGGTGAAGCTGCTGCGCGTGCTCGAGCAACGTGAGTTCACGCGGCTCGGTGGCACCGAGACGTTGAAAGCCGACGTGCGCCTGATCACGGCGACAAATCGCGACCTGCCCGACCTCGTGTTGAAGCGGCAGTTCCGCGATGACCTCTACTACCGAATCAACGTCTTCCCGATCACAATTCCGGCGCTGCGCGAACGCCGCCAGGACATCCTGCTGCTCGCCCGTCACTTCCTCACAGAGCTCATGGAAAGCACCGGAAAGGTCGTGACCGACCTCGATCCCGCGGCCCGGCGGATCCTGGTGCAGTACAGCTGGCCGGGAAACGTGCGCGAGCTCAAGAACGTTCTCGAGCGCGCTGTGATACTGACGCAGGATCATTTCATCGCCGCCGAGCACCTGCCCGTGCGACTCCGACAGGAGCAAACCGTGCTCGCCGACGTTTCGATATCCCTGCCGCCGGAAGGCATCTCGCTGGCCGAGATCGAGCGCTCCTTGCTGGAGCAAGCGCTCGAACGGTCGCGCCACAACAAGAGCCACGCCGCCCGCCTGCTGGGCCTGTCGCGCGCCAAGCTGCGCTACCGCCTCAAAAAGCACGGCCTGGACGCCGCTTAGCAGGCCATGGCACAACCCAGATGAGTCTTACCGCGAACTGCGGCGTGGCAGATTCCTCTCGACAAAGCGGTCCAAATAGTCCATACTGAACGATATAGTCCAGTTGGCTGGAATGTGCCTCTAACTCGTCGTTTTTGACGTCAAACTCACCGCAATTTTGAAAACACTGGCTCATATAAGCCGCACGGCTTCGACATCCCCTTTCCTCTCTCGTAACGTTCCCTCGAAACCCTTGCCGGGCTTGGGTTTCCGCTGAGTACATTCGAGCCGTTCTTGGCACGGCCATTGCAATGAATTTCGGCGAGGCTGGGGGGCAAGGGGCGGACCAGCCACTCTCACTCGGAGGCCACAAAAATGTCTGTACAGCTTGTTACCCTCGACGCACCCGCTGCGCTTCCGGGAGCCGTTCTCGAAGCAACAGCGGACGAAGAGTGGGTGGATGATGAAGCCTACCGCGAGCTTTTCGTTTCGGTGATTGAGCTGGCGATCAAAGACTACGAGTTCCTTCTGAAGATCCGGCAACGGGCTGAGCTCACGCCTTCGGAGCGCAAGAAGTTGCGCGGCCTGACCGAAGACGGCGATCCGGAAGAGTTCTTCGAGAGCCGCTGGTTCGAGGACATTTGCCGGATGATCGGGATCACCGCCGACGTCATCCGCGAGCGCCTCGCGATCAACTACCAGTAGCCGACGTCTCAAGAGAAGGAGCCCCGGGCACTTGCCCGGGGCTTTTTTTCTTTCCCAGAGGCTACGGAGACGTGCGGAACGGGGCGGGGCGCATTGTAGGTCGGTCTGTTCTTGGTGGGGAACGCTCCGATCAGTTTGAATACCCTCCACCCTCCCCCTCCGGTGGTCGCGTTCCGCGCCCACCTTGCCCGCTTTTCCCACAGGAACACGGGGGCGGCGGCCGGGAGGGCCTCAATCTGACACCTGTGCTCATAGCGGGCCGGGAGCTGGGGTGGGGGGGTTGAACCAAACAACGACAGGTCGGGGGCGGGAGGCGGGAAATCAAAAAATGAAAGCGTCCCATGCTTGCGACAACGCTCCCGGGAAGGGTCGTCTACAGCCTACTAATTACTTCCCCAATAACCTCTCTCACCATCGCCGCCGCATGCATGCGCCCCGCCGGCAATCCTCCCACTGCCTCGACCAACGCCTCCTCCCTGATCTCCGCAACCTCCCCTACCTTCCTCCCGACCATCAGCTCCGTGGCCGCCGAAGCCACGGCGATCGCTGCCGCACAGCCACACGCCTTGAAGCGCACTTCGGCGATGGTGCGTTGCGCCGCGGGAACATCGTCGTGGGGGGCGTCCAACTTGACCGCCAGGCGAACCAGGTCGCCGCATGTGGCATCGTGGACGATCGCCACCGCGTCGCGATCGTCCAGGTCGCCGAGATTCCGCGGCTGATGGTAGTGATCGAGAAAGATTTTAGAGTAGTCGGGCATCACCCGGAATCTTCACCCGAAACCGTCAGGGCCGCGACCCCGTATTCTCAAGTGTGGATATACCCTGGGTTTTCAGGCATCGAGCATGGCTGGTGAGCGCCCAGATCGAGCCTGTACCATAGCCTGCTAGGCACTCTGACCGCCCATGGGGCGATTCCTCAGCGCCACTTCCCGGAACCTGCGCCGAACCCATGAGTCTGCCGATCATCGAGGTCCACGGCCTGCACAAGGTCTATAAGGGGCTGTTCGGAACCGAGGTGCACGCGCTGCGCGGCGTCGACTTGACCTTGGCGCCGGGACAGGCGTTCGGGCTTCTGGGTCCGAATGGCGCCGGCAAGACCACGCTCGTCAAGATCCTGCTTGGCCTGGTGCACCCGACTTCGGGAGACGTGAGGCTCCTGGGAGCCGACGCCGGCCAGGCGACGGCGCGGCGCCGCACCGGCTACATGCCCGGAGATGCGCAACTATCCGACGTTCATGACGGCGGCCCACTGTCTCGATCTGTTCGGCCGCATGCACGGCCTGACGAGCTCCGATCGCGTTACGCGCATCGACCAGGTGCTCGCCGAGGTCGACTTGGCCCAATGGCGCGACCACAAGGTGGGCGGCTTTTCCAAGGGTATGAAACAGCGCCTGGCCCTCGCCCAGGCATTGATGAACGACCCCGAACTGCTGTTCCTCGACGAACCGGTGGAAGGCATCGATCCGCTTGGCCGCGTCGTGTTTCGCAACATCCTGCGTCGCGCCCAAGACCGCGGTACCACGCTGTTCGTGAACTCTCACCTGCTCACCGAGGTTGAGATGGTCTGCGACCAGGTGGCGATATTGCACGGCGGCCGTGTGGTCGAATCGGGTGTGCTCTCCGAGCTCACCTCGCGCGAGCGCGAGTACCGCGTGACCGTGGCGTCGAACCTCGATCAGGTACCGCAGGTGCTCGACAGCTCGGTGGACGCCATCGAGGAAGGCAAGGCTCCCGAGGGCCTGGCCGCCTGGCATCTGACCGTCCACGACCGCGAACAGTTGAACGCCGCGCTCGACCGGATCCGGCAGGCGGACATCTTGATCGACGGCGTCGAACCGATGCGCAGCAGCCTCGAGGAAGTCTTCATTCGCGCTGTCGGCGACGCCGACAGCGAGGCGGAGAGCGCTACCGAGGTAACCGAACCGGTGGAGGTCGCAACGTGAGCGACGCTTCGGCTGTCACGTTCGAGACTCAGGCGCCCCACCATCAGGCGTCGGCGATTCAGCTCACGCTGCGCCAGATCACCGGCCTTGTCGCCTACACACTACGCGAGGCGCTGCACCGCTGGACGCTGGTCACCTATGCGTTGGGCGTCTCTTTCTTCCTGCTGCTCATGGCGACGGCCGTCAACCTCGACATCGTCGAAGGCACGCTGGCCTCGGCGCGCCTCTTCGGACAGGACCTCGAGATCGGCGGCATGGGCATCCAGATCAGCGACGTGGTTCGTTGGTTCCATGTCATCGTGATCAGCACGCTGTACATGGTGGGCATCGGGCTGGCGCTTTTTCTGACCAGCCAAAATATCCCCGCCATCGCCCGTGAGGGATGGGTCGACCTCCTGGCAGCGCAGCCGATATCGCGACCAGCGTTGCTCCTTGGTCGCACGCTCGGCTCGTTGACCGTCGTCACGATCAACCTCGCCTATCTCGTGATCGGCAGTTGGTTCGTTCTGAGCTTGAAGACCGGCTTCGCCGGCGCCGGCCTCCTGTTCGCCGGGTTGACGATCCTGTTCACCTACGCCGTTTGCTATTCAGCCACGGTGCTGGTGGGAATCATCACGCGCAACGGCCCAGTGAGCGGCATGATCGGTATATTTGTTTGGGTCGCTGGCCACGCACTGTACCCTCTTCATAGTTTCTCAGAGTGGCGTGTGGCCATCCGCGCCGGCTGGCCGCGGCAACTGATCACTGGAATAACCGAGGGGCTGTATTGGCTTCTACCGAAGAACCAAGGCCTTTGGCAGGTCACTGCCGGGGCAGCGAGAGGCGAACCGGTATCGCTGGCGCCCATCTGGTACTCGCTGCCGTTCGCCGGGCTCTGCCTGTTCCTGGCGTGCTGGTGGTTCTCGAGCCGTGATTACTAGCTTGATAGGGGCCACCGCCACGCGTGGCCACACGAACGGAGAGATTGCGATGAGCACGAACCGCGTTTCGCAGGTTTCCATGTGGAGCCTGGCGTTTCTCGGCGTCACCGCCCTGACGGCTTGCGCCGTTGCGGTGGATCAACAATCCGCAACTCCCTCGGCGCTGATCGACCGGCTGCCGAGCGGCGCCATGGCAATCGGCTGGATCGACGTGGAGCGCATCGCCGAATCGCTGACACCCGAGCAGTGGGCCGAGTACCTGGCGATGGCGGAGGAGGATGAAAATTGGCAAGACATGGAAAGGTTTGCCGCGGCCACGGGGTTCGACCCACGCACCGACCTGTTGCAGCTCGCCGTCGTCGTATTGCCCGGGGGTGAAGACGACATCGAGGCCGTGTTTCTGATGGCCGCGCAGTTCGATCGCGCCCAGCTGGAGTCTTTTCTCGACGAGGCCGAGACGTCTTCCTACGAGGGGCAGACCATCTACACGCTCGACGACGCGACGTTCGAACAATTCGCAGATATGAGGCGGGAGGAAGAGGCCGAGGAAGAAGCCAGCGAGCCGGCCGAAGGTGAAGCTAGCGTTTCGATATCGGGGCGCGCCCTGTATTTGCTTGCCGGCGAGAGTGAAGCGGACGAACGGGCCTTCCTCACCATCCTCGACGACACTACCGTGGCGCTGGGCGGCGAGGCCGCCGTGCGGCTGGCGATCGACGTGGACGGCGATCGCCACGATTCGCTAAAAATGGACCCGGCGATGAACGACCTGATTTCCGACGTCGCGGGCGAGGGCCAGATCTGGTTTGTCGCGATGAGCGAGACCTGGGACAGCGGGCTCGACGAGCTCCAGCAGTCCGGCGGGTCGGTACCGGCGAGCGGCATTGAGAGCATCGAAACGATGACCCTGTCGATGCGCCTGGGCGAGGGCCTGGCGCTGCGGATGGTGGGCATCGCGGGCACTCCCGAGGACGCCAAAATGCTGGCCGACTCGCTCAGCGGGCTCATCGCGATGGGCAAGATGATGCTGCAGCAGAGTGAACCCGAGCTCTTCGACATCGTCGATCGCGGCATCAGCGTGAGCTCCGACGACCGTAACGTCCACATCCAGGCGGACCTCACCGACGCCGACCTCGAGGTGCTGCGCGCCGCCTCGCCGAAGAGACGCAAGCCGAACAGTCAGTCTCGGGCCAGTAGCTAGATGAAACGCTTCAAAGTAATTTTGCTGGTCTTCTTCCTCCTTCTCGGGGTGGCGCTTTTCTTGGTTTTCGGACCCCCTCTCCTGCAAGACACCGCGATGGAGATCGCTGCGGTGAGCTACGACGTCGACGCCGACGGCGTTGTCGATATCACCCGCTGGAACATCGGCGATTCGATGGTGATCTGGGAATGGGACCGCGACGGCGACGGCGATCCCGAGCTCATCGCCTACGATGCCGAGGCAACCCCGGAAGGCGGCCTGCGACCCTCGGGCACCATAACGACGTGGGACTGGGCCGGTGATGCAGTTCTCGACGTCGGCAGCGTGCCCCCGGGAGTCGAAGCACTTCTGCGGCAGGAAGACGTGGTGGCGGCCCGGTCAGCGCCGGCCGGCGGCGACATTGCCCTCGTCGGTCCGGATATCCGCCAGCTCGCCGACGACATCGAAGCAGGCTACGACGAGTGGCGCCTCGGCGGCTTTCGCATGCCGATCGTCGGCGCCTCCCTTCCGCGCCTCGACAACCTGTTGCCCGGGGAGCCGCGCGCCTATCGCAGCGGGATTCACCAGGGTTTCGACATGTACGACGGGCAGGTCGGGGTGCCGACGGGTTACAGCGGCCCGGTGGTCGCTGCCAAGAGCGGCACGGTGATTCGTGCGATGCACGACTTCACCGAGATGACGCCGACGGAGTACCGCGAGGCAATCGCCGCTTCGCAGGCCGCCGGCACGACGCCGCCCGACATTCTCGACAAGCTGCGCGGGCGCCAGGTGTGGATCGACCACGGCAACGGCATCGTCAGTCGCTACGTGCATCTGTCCGGCGTCGTGGCGGAAACCACCGAGGGCGAGAAGGTCGACGCGGGCCAGATCGTCGGCTTCGTCGGCAACTCGGGAACCGAGGACGGCGTCAACGGCAGGCGAGGATCGGCCCACCTGCACTTCGAGCTGCGAATCGACGATCGCTATCTGGGCGAGGGTTTGAGCCGCGACGAGATCCGCGAGCTCGCCGGCCGGATCTTGAACGCCAAGGACAGCGGCTAACCCGGACTTGTCGGCGCGATACGTCGCGAGGGCGTTTGGCTAGCCCAACAACCCCATCAGGACCACCATCCCCAGCATCACGGTGAAGAACATGAAGCCGAGGACAGTCAATACAGCGACGGGAATCACCACCGTGAGGATCGCCTTCATCCGGTCGAGGCCGTAGACGCGCTCGATCGTGAAGGCGGCGACGACGCACAACCAGATCCAGGCCAGCGGCGCGAGCACCATGTTCAGCACCCAGATGACGTTTACCCACTGCAGCACGTAGGCCAACGAGAACGGGCGGAAGAAGTCGAGGAACTCACCTTCTCCCTTGAATGCCATGGTGGCGATGAGGTGGAAGATCCCGGCAACGATGAACGCACCGATCACGTAAAAAATCGGCATGATGACCACCAGAATAGGCTGCATCGTGCCGATCGCCGCGCCAACGCCGGCCAGCGCGATAATCACCAAGCCCATGGTGAACGCGTCTTCGTCGTCCCGGGCTCGATCGATCTCGTCGCGCTTGAGCTGGATGATCTCGACCGCCTGTTTGACGTACTCGATGAAGCTATCGAGCCAGCTTCCCGCGGTGCTTGCTTGCTCTTCGGCCATGCGATCTCCCCCGTGTTTGCCCGCTGAGTGAGTCTATTCCGCCGCCGAGCAGCCGGTCAATCGTCGGTTGTCGACTCGGGAAAATGCCGCGTAGCGCCCCTCAACGCCGACCGAGAGTCGTTACGAGCAAATATGCCCAGTTCGCCGCCACAAGCCCGGCGCCGCTCCAGGCAAGCTTCCTGATCGTCGTCTGCGACAAGGCCGGCCGTGGCCCGTGGAACACGGCGGTCCCGGCTGTCCACGGTACGAACACGAAAAGGCCCAGCCCCGTGGCGCCGACCAGCGGGTTGAGACGTAGCGCCCGCCAAACCTCGCCGTGCGAGGCGGCCAGCAGGGCCCGGGTGCCGAAGCACGTCGGGCACGGGATCCCGGTCAGCTCCCGCAGCGGGCAGAACGCGCCCCACGCCGGGCTCCACAGCGGAAATGTCCAGGCCAACGACAGGGTCATGAGGCCGCTCAGGGCTGCCAGGAAGTAGGGGTCTTCGAAGATCGGCGCGGCTGCAATCGCCTGCCCGGCCCGAGCGTCGCACGGCAGCTTCTCCACGCCGTTCGAGCCGCTCACTGGAACCCCGGCGCCGCCAGGCTCGCCACGCCGATGGCGATGAACAGGAACATCAGGCAGAAGCAGGCGACAAGGAAGGGGATGAGCACCGCGGCCGCGGCCTTACCCGTGGGTACTTCCTGGGCCTCGCGGATGCCGATGATCTGCACGACGAGCCGCCATATTGCGGCCATGAAGATGCCGCAAATCGGAATGATGTTGAACAGCCCCGCCGACCACGTGTAGCACATCACGCGAAACGTCGTTTCGTACGGCTGCTCGGCGCCGCCGAGCATGATCAGCAGAACGTGCACGATCGCCGCCCCAAAGAAAGTCGCGGCACACACCAGCAACGGGGCGAACAGAGCGAACCAGATCTCGGTGGCGTTGGACGCGGCGACCTGCTCGACGTTCATGCCCGTCATGGCGGCCAGCACGCTGTTGGTCACCATGTCCCAGAGCTGCGCCATCCACACGCCGATGCTCCCTACGAGCGCCGCGAAGCCGAGCGGCTCGCCCCAACCGCCCTCCCGCTTCATCTGGCTGAAGGTGGCACCCGGGGAAAAGAGCACGCCGGTAATCGTGCCGATGAGCGCCGCGCCGGGCCCGATTTCGGCCCGTCTCTCCCACGGCACGCCAGCGCGGGCCGTGTACAGCCGGTCGCCGCTGAGGTCGCCCGGCCCACCGTACTCGCCGCTCGGACCGCTGGTGTCGCCGCCTTCGGTGCTGTAGTCGTCGTCAGCCAAGATGCACGTGTTCCCGTTCTTGCTCCGCCGTCAGGCCCCGGGTCGTATACGCTTAGAAGATGGCGCAGCCGCTGGCTCTCGGTCGCCTCGTGCTATCGTGCTGCGGCTTGTATCGCCCCTAAATGTAATGTCTCGAAGCGACACGTCAAAGCTGGGCACGGCGTGTCGATTGAAATCCGACTCCTCGAGGAAGCCAATCATGCGCAAGTTCTCTCGATTCGGCCTCGCCGCGGCGCTGGTCATTCTGACGGTCGGCGCGCTGGTCTACGGACCCGAACTGGCCACGGCGGCCGGGCAGATGTACTCCCGCCTGCAAACTATGCAGGCCATGATGGAGATCATCGAGAATAACTACGTCGATGAAGTCGACATCGATGAGCTGTTCGACAACGCGACGCGCGGTGTGCTCGAGAACCTCGATCCGCATTCGCGCTATTACAGCGCCGAAGAGTACGAAGCGATGCAGGAACAGTATCGCGGCGACTACGCCGGCATCGGCGTTTCGTTCGAGATCTTCGACGGCGTGCTGACGGTGCTCGACGCCCTCGACGGCGGCCCGTCGCAGCGCCTCGGCATTCGCCCCGGTGACGAGATCATCGGGGTCGAGGGGCAGAGCTCGATCGGCTGGGACGTCGAAATGGTGTACGAGCGCCTGCGCGGCCCGCAGGGCACCACGGTCAACGTATCCGTCCGCCGGCCGGGCGTCGACGAGCTGCTCGAGTACGCGATCACGCGCGGCCGGGTGGAGATCGCGGCGGTGTCGATTGTCGGCATGCTGAACGACGAGGTCGGCTACATCAAGCTGAACACCTTTTCGCAGAAGACCGCCGATCAAATCGAGAAGGCTCTCGCCGATCTCGAAGCCCAGGGCATGAAGCGCCTGGTGCTCGACCTGCGCAACAACGGCGGTGGCCTGATGACTCAGGCGTTGCGCCTCACCGACAAGTTCCTCGACGGCGGCAAGAAGATCCTCGAAACGCGCGGCCGCACACGCGACGCCAACGACTCCATCGACACGTCGAACCGCGACACGCACCCCTATTTCCCGATGATCGTGCTGGTGAACCAAGGCTCGGCCAGCGCCTCGGAAATCGTCTCCGGTGCCTTGCAGGACTGGGACCGCGCCCTCATCGTGGGCGAGACGACCTTCGGCAAGGCGCTGGTGCAGAACCAGTTCCGCTTCAACGACGGTTCGGCCCTCTTCTTGACCATCGCGCGCTACTACACGCCGAGCGGCCGCCTGATCCAGCGCGACTACGAGGATATCGAGCAGTATCTCAATCCCACGCCGGTCGACGACCTGCGTTCCGAGGACGACCCGGACGCACCGTGGGTGTCGTCTGACGACGAGGAGCGTCCCTCGTACTCGACGGGCGGCGGCCGCACGGTTTACGGCGGCGGCGGCATCCATCCCGACATCGAGATCGAGCCGACGCGCGTGTCAGGGGTGGCGGCCTACTTGTATCGCGCGCCGCTGCGCATGTTCTTCCGCTTCGGTGTGCGGTACGCCATCGAACACGCCGCTGAGCTGCCGGCGAGCTTCGAGAGCTTCAGGATCGACTTCGAAGTGTCCGATGAGCTCATCGACGAGTTCATCGCCTTCGTGCGCAGCGATGAGATGGGCGGCGGGCCACTGGACGAAGAAGGAGAGCCGGTAGGCGACGATGTGTACGCTGACGGTCGCGAGGATCTTCGCGTCTACATCAAGTCGGACATCGCGGCCGCCGTGTGGGGCGGCGAAAACGGCCGGGAAATCCTTCTCCGCTTCGACGATCAGGTCATGAAGAGCATCGATCTGTTCCCGCAGGCGGCGAATCTGTTGACGCTGGCGGAGTTGGCGGAGGCGCGGTAGGCGGACGGAACGTCGCGGCTACGGCGTTGCGCTTTTTCGGGCTGCGTTCACCTCGATTGCCACCGAGCCGTTTTCGTGCTTCGCGGCGCGCTCCTGAAACGCCTCGCTGATCGGTCCGCGAACGCTGGCATCAGGCTGCTGCTTCGTCATCCGGTGATTCCTTTCGAGAATGTTCCGATCTAACCCGCCACCAGGCGACAAGAGCGACGATCGGAATGAGCGTCATCGCCTCGACGGTCATTGTCCACAAATTATGGGCAGTCAGCAGGCTGGCGACAAAGTCGGTCGGCGTTCCGCCGCCGATCAGCTTGTTGACGTGGGGGAACCACGGCCAGATCTGCACGGGAGCCGCCGAGAAGGGCCAAAACATCGGGACTCCCGCCGGCGGCCGGAAATCCTCGTTGAGCGCATCGAGAAGCAGATGCGACGCCAGCAGGGACGACACCATGAGCGCCGTACCGCCGGCACCCTGCGGCAGGCGCCGCGGCGCGCAGCGGCCAGCGGCCAGCAAGCCGCGGCGGCCACGGCGGCGAGCAACGCGCCGGTGGCGACCATGGCGAGACTGTGGCTCGGGCCGTGGTGGAAGCGATTGGGCTCACCCAGCAGCAGGCCCGAGATCAAGTCGAAGTCGGGCAGCAACACGATGAAGGCAACAAGCAGCAAACGCCGCCAATTCGAGAACCTGCCGTCAGCATCGAGACCTTTGTACACGGCGGCACCGGCGAGCGTGTGAGCTACGGGAAACGGCATGAGACCCCGCGACGCAGCCATTCGCCCGTAACTCGCACTTGCCAGACCCACCACACGTTCACCACGGCCTGCTACCCTGCTAGCGTTGGCGCAACACGCGCGCCGGCAGACCCGCCGCCACGCTGCGCGCCGGTATGTCCTCCGCCACGACGGCGCCGGCACCGATCATGCTGTCGGCGCCGATGGTGACACCATCCAGCACTTTGACACCGGCTCCCAGCCAGACGTTGTCCTCGAGCACAATGCCGTGCGACGCGGCACGCTGCTCCTGAAACGGCTGACCGGGATCGCCCGACTCATGCCCGCCGCCGATCAAGTAGCAGTACGACGCCAGCAGCCCGTCTTTGCCGACGCGCACCGAGCTCCCTGAAGATATCTGGCTGTTGAAGCCGATGTTGACGCCATCGTCGAGAACGATGTCGCCGTCCTTGCACGACAGAATCGTGTTCCGACCGAGAAAGACGCCGTCGCCGATGGTGATGCCCTCGTTGTTGGCGCCCTTGGCATCGAGTAAGCAGTTGTCGTCGACGATAACGCCGTCACCGAGGTGGACCTTGTGAGGATGTCGCAGCATGACGTTCTGGCCGATGACCGGCTTGCTGCCGCAGCTGCCCAGCAAGAAGGGATACAACAGGCGCCGCAGCACCAGCCCCAGGGCTCCCGGAACCCAGCTGGAAAACAGCATGACCAGCTCGTAGGTGAGCAAAGCGCCTATTCTGGACCGTCCAATGACCAGGGCCCTGTACTTGCCGGCCGCACCGCCACCGCTCATCTGCCGGCGTACGAGAAAATCGTCGGAGGATCGCTCGGGCGAAGAGCCGTCTGCAGCGGCGCCTTCAACCACTTCGCTGGGATGTGACGGGGCGTCGCTCATGTATGGTTTCCGGCCGCGGCTGACTAGGGTAGCATCTTTGCTGAAGGCTACTCTGGCACCCCGTAGCTCCATTTCAGTACCCCTGACGGCGATGCCGTGCCATCGACTCGGTACCGCTCCGTCCACGCCATCACACCCGAATGTCACGCTTTTCACGCCATTTGACGCTGCGCGGGGCACCGGTTTTCTTGATACTGGCGCTTGCCCCGCCCGGACTACCGCTGGCCGCGCATGTTACGCCTGTTCTGCAAGCCGCGCAGCCGGGCGGCCAGCAGCAGCAAAGGACCGGTGCGCCGTCTCAGATGCCCCGCAGTCCCGGGCGTGACCGAGAACCGAGAGAACCGACGCATCGGCAAGCAACTCTCATGCTGGCGCCGTCACGGCTCGAAGTTGCCGCCGGCACCACCATCCGGATGACCCTTGCGGTTCTCGGCGCGCAGAACATGACCCGCTTGCCGGTTACCGTGCGCTATGATGGCGACGTGCTCGGCCTGGTCCATGTGAGCCTCGGGGCAGCATGGAATGAGGGTCCCGCGCCCGTCTTTCTGTACGACTCCGGACGCCCCGGCGAGGTCGTCATCGGCGTCGCACGCCTGGGTGAGGCCCCGGGTGTGATGGAAATCGGCTCCCTGCTCGAGCTCGAGTTCCGCGCTCTGCAGCCCGGAGAGGCCCGAGTTTGGCTCGAGCGCTTTGCGGTGATCGGCGCGGATTCGACGAGCCAGCCGACCCGAGCTGTTCCGGCGACCATCAGCGTCCGATGACGGGTCTCACCAGCGCCGGACTCGCGGCAGCCATATCGTTGGCCGGCATCTCGGTACCTGCAGTCGAACCGGGAACCCAGCTGTCCCCACAGCAACCGGCCGGCCGAGCCCCGGCAGTTTCGGTCGCCTCGGCGATCGCGGCCTCCGGAACGCCTGTCGTCGTATGGCTCGAGGCGAACCGGCGTCGCCGCGTGGTCGGCGCCGTCGGCAGCGCCGATGCCGTCGATCTCGGCCCCCGGTCCGCGGGAATCGACGGCCTGCCGGCCGTCTCTGCCGCCGCCGACGGCTCGGTGTGGGTCGTGGCGGCGCGCTTCGACGGCAACACGCAGCGGTTGTGGACCCAGCGCTGGAGCGACGACTCGTGGCAGGATCCGATTCCGGGACCGATCGGCCGACCGCGCAACCACCATCCGGCGATCGCCGCCGACCCCCGGTCAGCGGCCATCTGGGTTGTCTGGGTCGGCGACGAAGGCACCGGCTCTGCTGGCGCCTACCTGTTCAGCAGCCGCTGGACAGGGACCGGCTGGACACCGGCCGAGACCCTGCCGCGTACCGTGGGCACACCCATGGCGCCGGCACTAGCCGTCGACGCGGCCGGCCACCCGGTGGTTGCCTGGGCCGCCGGCGACGGCGACGACACCGAAATCTGGATCAGCCGGCGCGGTAATTCCGGATGGTCTGCAGCGACACCGCTGACGGACAACCTCGTTCCGGACATCATGCCGTCGATCGCCATTGCCGATGGCCCGTGGGTGGTGAGCTGGATCGGGTATTCCGACGCCGGCTACCTACCTCGCGTCCGCCTCGGTGCGTCACTGGATTCCTGGGAAGACACCGTGACATTGAGCAGCACGCCGGGCGGGCGGCCGCTGGCAGCGCAGGTAGCCGGCGTTCCCGTGGTTTTCTGGCGCCAGCTCGACAGCAGCCCCGCCGGCGGGCGGATTCGCGGGAGCGCGTTGGACCCATCGGGGTGGCAGGATCCGGTGGACCTGGTACCGGCCACCGGGGCGCCGTTCGACGTGTCGAGCATGAGCAACGGCAGGCTGACACTGTCCTGGACTCGTGCAGACGGCAGCCTCGGGCATATCGACAGCGGCTCACGCGGCGCCACGACGGCGCGCGGCGCGCTGGTGAATCTGTCGTCGATCGGTGCAGCGGCCGCCGGAACCGACACGACGGCAGACGTTGCCGGGGCAGTGCCCACGCCGAACGATAGCCCGGCGGACTCCACCGGCATTCCGCGGCGCTACACCGCTTTCGGTGACAGCATCACCAACGGCGTGGTCCAGGACCCCGGCCGCCGTACGACGCAGGGTTACCGCAAGTGGCTGCAGCGGTTGCTGCGCGGTTTCTTCGGCTTCGGCAACGTGCTGAACGCCGGGTTCGACGGCGAGACCACTGCGGAGGGAACCGGCCGTATCGACAACGTCGTCCGCGACCAAAACCCCGACGCCTTGCTGCTGATGGAGGGCACGAACGACATCACCTTCAACATCGACGTTGAGACCATCGCTTTCAACCTGCGCCAGATCCTGCAGCGGGCGGACGAGGAAAAACCGGGGATCATACTTTTCCTCGCGTTGGTGATCCCACGCAATGACCCGAACAGCGGCTTCAAAGGTTCCGGCAACCGAAAAACCGACGAGCTCAACGCGATGCTGCCGTCGGTGGCCAAGAAGGAAGGCGCGACACTGGTCGATCAACACACCCCGCTGGACAACAAGCCGAAACTCTTTTCCGACCACGTGCACCCGAGCGTAGAAGGCTACGATGTGATGGGTGAAACCTGGTTCGCCGGCGTCAAACCGGTAGCTGCGGCGGGAAGCAACAGGGGCGATCTGGACGGCTCCGGCCGCGTCGACATTGGCGATCTCGTGCGCCTGGCGCTGGCTTTCGGGGCCCGTACCGGTGACGACCGCTTCGACGGCGAAGCCGACATCAACGGCGACGGGATCGTCGACGGCTTCGATCTCAATATCCTGTCCGAATTCTTCGGCCTCGAGGTCGCGGCATCATGATCGGCCGCCGCCAGCCCAGCCGGGTGGCACGACGGGCGACCAACATCCTGCTGGGCGCGCTGCTCACTGTAACGCTGGTGTCCTGCGGAGGCTCGTCGCCAACGACGCCGCGACCGCCGATGCCTCCACCAACGCCGTCGGATCAGATCATGTTCAGCGGCAGCGACGCCTCCGACGTCGACTCCATCGCCCTCACGCTGCAGGCTGCGACAAGCGACCAGGTCACTCTGGCACTGTCCGTCAACAGCGTCGACGATCTGTACGGTGCCGGTGTCGATCTCACGTTCGACCCGGCGATCGTTGCCTTCGACTCGTTCGAGGAGGGCAGCATGCTCAACAGCGACGGCGACCCAGTGAACACACAGGTCAGCGAGCCGCAAAGCGGCACGCTGGTGATCGGCGTGACCCGCGTCGGTGCGGTTCCGGGAATCACCGGCAGCGGCACGTTGATCGTTCTCCTTTTCAATGCCGTTGCGCCGGGCTCCACCGCCGTTGCAACGGACAACGACAGCGCGTTCGACAGTACCGGCATGGCGCTCGCTACGGAGTTCTCCGGCGGCATGCTTACGGTGCCGGGCGGATGAGCGTCGATCGCGACGTCGTCGACTACGTCGCCGGGCTCGCCAAGCTGCGTCTTGACGAAGACGAAAAGCGAGCGCTTGGAGAACAGCTCGGCCGTATCGTCGAATTCGTCGAGACCCTGAACGAGGTTGATATTTCCGAGGTGCCACCCACCAAGCACGTAATCGGCCTCGCCAACGTCGCCAGACCCGACAGCGAGCGGCCGTGCTTGACCCCGCAAGAGGCGCTGGTCAACGCGCCGGAGGCCGATGAAGATCATTTCGTGGTCCCCAAGGTGCTACCCGATTGACGCCGCCCGTTGAGCAGATCAGTTGCGCGGAGGCCGCACGGAGGGTCGGCTCCGGCGATGCCACCGCCGGTGAGCTGGTCGAGCAAGCGCTCAACGCCATTGCGGCGCGCGACGATCGCATCGGCGCATTTCTCGACGTTTACGCCGAGGAGGCACGCGCCTGGGCTGCCACGATCGACGACGATCCTGAGCTGCGGGACAAACCGCTGGCCGGGGTGCCCATCGCGTTGAAGGACAACCTCTGCGTTGCCGGCCATGTAACGACCGCCGGATCGCGCATCCTGGAACCCTTCGTGCCGCCGTACACAGCCACCGTGGTGGAGCGCCTCGAGGCCGCTGGCGCAGTGATCATCGGCAAGACAAACCTCGACGAGTTCGCCATGGGCTCATCGACGGAGAACTCGGCATACCGCCGAACCGTCAACCCGTGGGACACCGAGCGTGTGCCCGGCGGCAGTAGCGGCGGCTCGGCCGCGGCGGTGGCCAGCGGCCAGGTGCCGGGAGCGTTGGGCTCCGACACCGGCGGCTCCATCCGACAACCGGCAGCGCTGTGCGGCGTTGTGGGGCTCAAGCCGACGTATGGAAGGGTCTCCCGCTATGGCCTGGTCGCCTTCGCCTCATCGCTCGATCAGATTGGGCCGCTGACGCGCAGTGTCGAGGACGCCGCGCTGATGCTTGTTGCAATCGCCGGCGATGACGACTGCGACGCCACGACGCTAGCGGACCCCGTCCCGGCGTTCCACGAGAACCTCGATGCCGATCCGTCGGAATTCACCATCGGCGTGCCGCAGGCATGGCTCGGCGAGGGCGTCGATCAGGAAGTACGGCGGGCCATCGAAGCCGTGCTCACCGAGCTCGAAGCGGCCGGGGCGCAACTCCGCGCCATCGAGCTACCGCACGAGCAATACGCGGTCGCCACGTACTACGTCGTCGCCACGGCCGAAGCCTCGTCGAACCTGGCCCGCTACGACGGCGTGCGCTACGGATTGCGTGCCGGCGGCGGGGGCGACCTTGCCGACATGTACGCCGCGACGCGCAGCGAGGGGTTCGGCGACGAGGTGAAGCGTCGGATCTTGCTCGGCACGTTCGTTCTGTCGGCCGGCTACTACGATGCCTATTACGGTCGAGCGCAGTGCGTGCGCACGCTGTTGCGTGGCGACTTCGAGGCCGCCTTCGCTGACGTCGACGTGGTCATCGGACCGACCAGCCCGACGACCGCTTTCCGCATCGGCGAGAAGACCGACGATCCGCTGGCGATGTACCTGACCGACATATTCACGGTCACCGCCAACCTCGCCGGTCTCCCCGGCATATCCGTGCCCTGCGGCAACGATGCAGACGGTCTGCCGGTCGGTTTGCAGATCATCGGCCCGCCGCTGGGCGAGGACCGGATTCTCAAAGCGGCTCGCCTGGTGGAACAGCTGCGAGGCCCGTTCCCGGCAGCACCAGCGGGCGCGTAGAGGGCGCGGCTACGGCGTTGCGCTTGCTCGCCCTCCTTCGAAGCACGAAAAGTGCGACTCAGTCGGGGTCGCTGTGCGCGCCTTGTAGCCGCGCCCGCTACGTGCCGCCGTCGCCCGGGGCCGCGTCCACGTCAGGCCCGGGCAGGTTGAACAGGCGACGGGCGTTGGCGGTGGTCGCCTCGATGACCTGCTCGGCGTCGATGCCGCGCAAATCGGCGATCGTCTTGGCCACCTCGCCGACGAACGCCGGCTCGTTGCGCTTGCCGCGGTAGGGCACCGGTGCGAGATACGGGCTGTCGGTCTCTATCAACATGCGCTCGAGCGGCACGCGGGCAGCCGCCAGGCGGATGTCGGCGGCGTTCCGGAACGTGATAATGCCGGAAAAGGAAATGTAAAAGCCGAGTCCGACTGCCGCCTCCGCCATGGCGGCGCTCTCGGTGAAGCAGTGGATAACGCCGGTCAGTGCCGGAGATCCGGCCGGGGAGGCATTCACCGTGCTGCCGGGTGTCTCGGCCGCAGATCCGTCTTTGGCTGCACGGGCGCCGTGCTCACGCAGCAGGTCCACAACGTCGTCCTCCGCCTCGCGGCTGTGAATGACCGCCGGCAAACCCGTTTCGCGAGCCCACTCGAGCTGCGTGGAGAACAGCTCGCGCTGCGCCTCGGGCGGCATGTCGTAGTGGTAGTCGAGGCCGATCTCGCCTACCGCGACGACGATGTCATCGTCGAGGGCGGCGCGAATCCGATCAAGATCGCCGGCGCCGACCTCGAGGACGTGATGCGGCGCCACGCCGGCGGTGGCGAACAAGCTCACGGGGCCGCCCTGGCGCGCCACTTCGATCGCCCGCACGCTGCTGTCGGCGTCGTAGCCGATCACCACGACGGCCTCGACGCCGGCGGCGGCGGCATGCTGCAGCACGTCGGCGCGGTCGTCGTCGTACGCTGCGTCGCCGAGGTGGGCGTGCGAGTCGATCAGGGCGGGCACGGCCGCGTCAGCTCACCTTGGAACCGCCGGGAACTTCGTCGGGCACCGACACCAGCGTCGGCCGCCCGTCAACGGAGGCGGCCAACAACATCCCCTGCGATTCCACGCCGCGGATGGTGGCCGGCTCCAGGTTGGCCACGATCACGATGCGGCGGCCCGGCAAGTCCTCGGCGGCGTAGACCTCCGCAATTCCCGCCACCAGCTGCCGTGGCTCCTCGTCGCCGGCGTCCACCTCGAGGCGCATGAGCTTGTCGGTATCCGGGACACGCTCGGCGCTGACGATCGTGGCCGTGCGCAGCTCGATCTCTTGAAACTGGCCGATGTTGATCATTTTCCTTCTTCCTTGGCGTCGGTCAGCCTCCGATAGGCGGCGACCGCGGCTTGTATGACCTCTTTCACGGGCACACCCGCTTGGCGGGCCAATTGCTCACAATCATCGAATTCGGGCGCGGCGTTGATCACCTCGCCGGCTCGGGAGCCGATCTTGACACGCACGGCCCCCCACGGTGTCTCCACCCCGACGTGCTCCCGCTCGAGCTCGCGTCGATCCACCGGATAGACCCGGAGCCCAAGCGTCGTACTCTCGCGGAACACGATATCGACCAGCTCATCGACCTGCTCGTCGCGGCCGATCACGGTGAGCTGTGTTCCAGGACGGTTCTTCTTCATGAACACGGGCGTGGCAAACGCGTCGAGCGCACCGGCTTCGAGTAGGCGGCCGATGGTCGCGCCGATGACCTCGGGACTGGCATCGTCGAGGTTGGTTTCGATGACGCTGACCCCATCAAAGCCGCTGTCTGCGGACTCGCCTCCGTCCGGCGCCTCTCCCACCACCAGGCGCAGCACGTTGGGATGTTCCGCGAAATCGTGGTCGCCAGCGCCGTAGCCGATCGCGTCCACGGTGATCTGCGGCCACGGGCCGAACCCCTCGGCCAGCGTTGCCACCAGCGCCGCGCCGGTCGGCGTAACCAACTCCACGTCCGGGCCGGTCGAATACACCGGCGCGCCCTTCAGAAGGTGCGCGGTGGCCGGCGCGGGTACCGGCAACAAGCCGTGCGCCGTCGACACCTGACTGCCGCCGACGTTGAGCGGCGAGCAACGAATGGCGTCGATGCCGAGTCGTCGCATACCGCAGCACGCACCGACGACGTCGACAATCGCGTCGATGGTGCCGACCTCATGGAGACGCACCTGTTCCACGCTCGTGCCGTGAACCGACGCCTCGGCCTCACAGAGCGCCACGAAGACTCGGTCGGCGCTCTCGGCAACCTCGTCCAGTAGCTCGCTGCGCTCGAAAATGTCGCGAATGTCGGCGAGGCCACGGTGCGGGTGCTTGTGGGTGTCGGGGCCGTGCTTGGCCAGGTGATCGTGCGTGTGACCATGTTCGCCCGAGATCACGACGTCGATCTTGTCGGCGGCCAGGGCGCCGCGCTCCACCTTGCGGTGCTCGATCGAGTAACCCTCGATCGCCAGACCGGCCAGATCCTGCCGCAGGTCCTCGACGCTGAGACCACACCCCACCATGGCGCCGAGGTTCATGTCCCCGGCGATCCCCGAAAAGCAATCCCAGTAAGCGATGCGCATGTCGTTCCTTCGCGGCGGCTGCTACCGCGGGCCGCCAACGCCCGCGGTCACAGGAGACCTCTCTCCCGCAAGCTCGCCCAACCCTCCAATCCGACGATCAAGTGGTCAAGCACCTTGATGCCGAGCATTTGGCCCGCCTCGACAAGTTGGCGGGTGATCTGCACGTCTTCACGGCTCGGCGCCGGATCGCCGGAAGGGTGATTGTGGTACAGGATCAGCGCTGGCGCACCCGCAAGCAAGGCGCGGCGGAACACCTCGCGCGGCCGAACGACGCTGGCGCTCCACCCGCCCCGCGACAGCACCTCGTCGACCAGCAGGCGGTTGCGGGCGTCGAGCAACAGGGCGCCGAAGATCTCGACTTGGGCATCGGCCAGGCGTCCGGTGAAATAACTGGCGAGTTGCTGCGGGTGGCGAATGGCCTGGCCGCGCCGCGGCGCGCGGGTGCGCAGCCGCCGGGCGATCTCGAATACAGCGACGAGCCGCGTGCCCAGCGCCTCGCCGACGCCCTCTTCCGTTTGCCACACGGCCAGCGTGCGCCGCGCCAGCGGGCGCAAACCGGAACCTTCGGCCACGAGTCGCCGCGCCAATTCCAGCGCCGAGACGCGACGGCTGCCGCAGCCGAGCACGAGCGACAGCAGCTCGGCCTCCGCCAACACGTCCGGGCCGTGCGCCAGGAGCTGTTCGCGCGGTCGTTCCGCAGGAGGTAAGCCCTTTATTTGCAACGTTTGTTCTCACCCATAACGGCGCGGAGCGCCTGATACCATGAACGGAATGGCCCATATAGGCCACAAGATGCAGGCACTCGGGATCGTCGCAACTCCGGCGCCTTCTCTTAGGGGACGGCCACCGGCAAAAAGTCGACTATCCGGGGGTTTCGGGCGTCCTAAACAAATGTAGGGAGGCACTCCCCCGAGACCCTGGCTTCAGGGAGCGTCCATGACAGACGCAGCGATGGTACTTTCCGACGAGCAGCTCGTCGCCTTGACCGTGAAGGGTGACGTGTCGGCGTTCAACGAGATCGTCGTCCGTTGGGAGGGGAAGCTATACAACTTTGTCTACCGCCATATCGGCGACGCCGAGGAGGCGAAAGACATTACCCAGGAGTCGTTTGTCCGTGCCTATTCACATCTGGACGGATTTTGGGGGCACTCCAAGTTCTCGTCATGGCTCTACCAAATCGCACTGAACCTGTGTCGCAGCAAGCTACGCCGAACGAAAGCGCGGCCCACAGTCTCGATCGACGGCCGCGAGCAAGACAATCCGCTGTGGGCGGTTGCCGACGAACGGCCGACGCCGGCCGAGTCGACCCTCGAGCAAGAAAGGGCGCTCGCCGTACGTGAAGCGCTGGCGCAGCTGCCCGAAGCGCAGCGAACCGTGATCATCTTGAAGGAATACAACGGACTCAAATTCCGGGAGATCGCCGAAATCCTCGACACTCCCGAAAGCACAGTGAAATCACGCCTGTATCACGGCCTGGAGAATTTCGCGCAAGCCGTGGGCCACTTGCAGGCGGAAGGGATCTGACATGAGTACACAATGCGAAGAAGTTCGCCCGCTCCTTGCCGAGCTCGTGTACGGGGAGGTGGATCCTGAGGTTGCCGACACCGTTCGGGAACATCTGGGAAGCTGCCTCGCGTGCCGCCGCTACCAAAAGGCCTTCGAGGCCGTTCGTGGTGACCTGCAGAAATGGCAGCCCGCCGCCGAAGCACCGCGCGGCATCCGGTTCATTACCCCGGGGCCCGCGGCGCCTCCGAGTATCTGGAGCAGCCGCGCGTTGCGCGGCCTGGCCATCGCCGCCAGCTTCGTATTCGGTGTCTTTCTGATGGCCGCTGCCACGAATCTTCAGATCCACAGCAACGCCGACGGCTGGACGCTCAGCACCAGCCTCTGGAATGCACCTGCGGCTTCCCCGCAGCAGGCCACAGATCAGGCTCAGTCGGCCGAGTCGCCCGCCATCAACACGCCCGAGATCCAAGCCCAACCGGTGAGCCTGCAGGACTTCGACCAGGAAGAGCTGCGAAGCTGGTTCGGTGAACAGGTCGCGGCCCACGGGTTGACCCCTGTTTCGGCCCCCGTGCCGCCGGTGAGCCTCACCGACGCGCAGTGGCAGCAGGTCTCGACGCTGTTTCAGGATCGACTCGAGGCGCGCGATACGCAGCACGAGCAGTTCCTACGCGACCTCATCGCCGCCAGCGAGACCCGTCAGTACGAGCAGTTCGTGTTCACGCTCGCCTCGCTGTTCGACAACATGGAAGCCGAGCACGGGGATGAGCTGTTCGCGATGGCCAACCAGTTGGGCGTTTGGCAGATAGATACCGAGAGACGCCTGCAGCAGGCCAACAACCGGATCGACAACCTCGTAACCCAAGTCAGCTCGCGCGAGCGAGCACCGGAGCGCTAAGCCAATGTCAGCCGACCACGGAATTCGCCTACACATCCGCCCAGCCCTCCCCGTCCGGGCCCAGCGCTGGCGTGGCGCTGCGGTGTTGTCCGCGCTAGCTGTGTTCGTTCCCGTCGTCGCGCTGGCGCAAGGCGCCGACAACGGCGAGCAACGGCTGCGCGCCCGCGACCTGAGCGTCCTCGAGGACCTGCTATCCGACACCATCCAGGAGGCCATTCAGATCGCGGTCCAGGCCGTGAACACGACCAACCGCGCCGAGCAGGAGGCAGCGGCAGAGAGGTCCGAGACTCCGGATTTCCGCTATATGTTCCGCACCTCGGGCGAGGCCCAAACGCGCGGTATGTTTCTGCAAGACTACGGCGTCATCTTTACAGTCCAATTACCGATCCTGTCGGCCGCGCCGACGGCGCTGATCATCGGCGGCGACACGATATCCATCGTGACGCCGGATACGCTGGTTATGGGCGAGCTGGCTCGCGACATCCAGATGCGTTCCCAGCTCAGCCGCATGGAGTCAGAGATCCATGTCCTGACGCAGGGCTTGCAGCAGACTGCTGAGGAAACCGGTGCGGCGTCCGACGCGGCGCAACAACTGCGCACCTCGATTGCTCAGCTCGAGAGCGCCTACGCCGAGTACGCCGCCGAAACCGAAAACATTCGCGAGGCACCGACCGTCGCATCACGGACGGGACGCGCAACGACGCGACGCGGTGGGATTCGCATGCTGTCGATGATCGATCCCGAGGCCATGGAGCGCGCCGAAGCTCTCGCGGACAGGCAGCGCACCGATATCTCGGGTTCCGTTATCGACGCCGTGGTCGAGACCTTCGCCCAGTACGGCACCGTCATCCACGGGCTCGGGGACACGGATCGCCTGGCGGCCGTCCTACTGCATTCGTCGTACCTCAACCGGGTTGACAGCTGGTCGAATGCGACACGACGCGCCGCGGAGTTCATCATCAGCGTGGGCTTCGACGACGTCGAGGCACACGATGACGGTCGGATCGATGCAGCGGAATTCGGCAGCCGCATCCGCGTCGAAAGCCGGCTCGGCCAGGCGCGCGTCCAACGCCAGCAGGACGACGAGCAGCGTTAAGCCGGACCTCTCCGGCGGACTTCTCGCTGATGAGGTAGATACACACGTCGGTATCGAGCAGGTATTCAGGCGATGCGCTCGAGCTCGGCGACCGGTGGGCCGTCGTCGATCGGCAGGTAGCCGCTCACAGCGGCCACCGCGTCGATCCAGTCGATTGAAGCGCAGTCCTCAACATCGGATCTGAGGCCCTTGCCGACCAAGAACTGGCCGTGCGCACCGTTGACGAACCCGTCGCGCACACCGGCAGCGCCAAGCAGTGGCGGCCAGTAGGTCTCGCCGAGATCGGGATTGAGCCAGTCGAAACCATGCTCGGCAAGGCGATCGGCAATCAGCGCCGCGCCGATCCAGTCCTCCTCGGTCCCACCGGGACTGCCGCGCAGGCCGGCGGCGATCGAGAACACCGGAGCCTCGCCGGCGCGCTGCGCGACAGTTTCGGCAACCAGGGCGGCGTTGACGGTGGTTCCCACGACCGCCAGCGACGTGCCTGCGAGCTGACCGAGGCGTGCGGCACCGGTTGTCGAGGTGAACACCGCTTCGCGACCCTCCAGGGGCAGCTCCAGCACGCCGCGTGGGCTGTTACCGGCGTCGAAGCCGGGCGGCGGAAAACCCTCGCGCTCGCCCACCAGGAAGGCATCGTCGCCGCCTTCCCCGGCAAGGCGCGATTTCATGGCGCGGGCTTGCTTGACCTCGGTGGCGACCCAGACACGCCGGGCACCGGCCGCCATCAGCGACGTGATCGTTGCTGAGGCCCGCAGGGCGTCCACCAGCACGGCCACGCCGCCGGCCGCGACGGCGGCGGCGCAACCGCTCGGACCGCAGACGACCTCAACGGTCCGGGGAGCGTGCCCTTGATCCGACGGGGCGGGAGGCTCTCCTTCAACGAGTCGCATGCCCGCGAAGCTAGCACATGCCTCTGGAGGCGAGCTGGTTCGATGGCGTGCCCCGACAGGCAGAAATCCTTGGCATGGCCTGCTAGCAGGGGCTGAAAACTCCCGGGGAGTTCTTCAGTACCCTGCTGGGCCTTGACACCCTTCTCGGCCAGCCCCTAACCTCCTTCGTTGGAAGCAAACTTCGGCCAACAACGACCCATGATGAACAGCAAGACCACACAGAGGCTGGCAGCCCTGGTAGTCGGGCTGCTTTTCGTCTTCTCCGTTGGCGCAGTCTACGTTCACTCCCACTCGGAGAGCACGGATCAAAGCTGCACGCTCTGCCAGGCCCTGCACCTTCCCGGATCGCTCACCACGGTCCCGGCCATCTCTTGCCACGTCCTGCAACGGGCGGTCGTCGCCCCCAGCGCAACCGATTGGTCAGCCGAGGCGCTCCCGCCCTCGCCGAGCTATCGGGGCCCTCCGGCACTCACCTCGATCTCCTGAGCGAGTCTTCCTGACTCCGGCGAGGCAAACCGCCTCGCCACTCATCGGGCAGCCATGAACGCTGCCCATCCACCGATGAACGGTGGTTCCGCCATCCACATGAGCGGACAAGACACAACGAGAACGAGGATTGCACGATGCGATACTCCCGCAGCAGCGGGGTCGCCGTCGTCGCGATTGCCGTCGGCTTGCTGGCAGCAAGCACCGGCGCCGCGCAGGCGCTGCCCCAAGACGATCAACAAGAAACCGAGATGCTCCGACGTGTAGCGCAGCTCGAGGCAACCATCGACGCGCTGCGGAGCGAGTACGACGCGCGGTTGGCCACCATCGAGCAACAGCTCGCCGAGCTCCGCGGCGACCCGACGGAAGCGGCGGTCGACGCGGTCGCGAGCGCAGGCGAGGTCATGAGCGTAGAGGAGCGCGCCGAGCTCGAGCGCGAGCTCGCCGCGATCTTGGGCGAGCCCGCGACGGCCGCCGCAGCGCCGCAGAACCCGGGCCAGGGCGGCCAGCGCTTCGCCAGCCAGACCCGCAACCTCAACGAGCTGAACCCGGAGATCTCGGCGACCGGCGACGTGTCCGCCATATTCACCGATGGAACCGGCAATCCCGGAGCCAATCAGTTCCGCTTCAACGAGTTCGAGGTTGCCCTCCAAGCGCCGCTCGATCCGTATTCGGCGGCCAAATTCTTCTTCGGCCAGGAAGACGGTGAGTTCAAGCTCGAGGAAGGCTACATCGAATACAACGCCCTGCCGGGCGGCCTCGGCGTGAAGGCCGGCGAGATGCGGCTCGACTTCGGCAAGCTCAACCGCTGGCACCATCACGCGCTGCCGCAGGCCGATCGGCCGCTCGTGCACCAAACCGTTTGGGGTGAGGCGGGGCTCGGCGGCCTCGGCGCGTCGCTATCGTGGCTGCCGGTGCCGTTTCTCGGCGACTACAACGAGATCATCGTCCAGGTGACCAACGACGACAACGACGTCGCCTTCTCCGGACGCGGCTTCGATCAACCCGTTTTCCTCATACACGAGAGCAACTACGTCGACCTGTCCGACGCCAGCTATCTGGAGATCGGTCTGTCCGCGGCCACCGGCACCAACGACTTCGCCGGCGAGTTCCGCACGCAGGTCTACGGCACCGACTGGAACTTCAATTGGGTGCCCCCGGCGGCCTCGCTGTACCGGGGCTTCGAGCTGCGCGGCGAGTTGCTGTACCAACGCCGCGACGGACCCGGCGGGATCGTCGGCTCACTGGGCGCCTACTCGTACGGCGTCTACAAGCTCAACCGGCGCTCCTTCGTCGGTTTGCGCGGCGATTGGACGGAACTCCCCGAGGAGCCCGGTGCGAGCCTCTGGGGCGCCTCGCCCTACTTCGAGTGGTGGCAAAGCGAGTGGGCGCGATTCCGCTTCCAGTACTCGTACGCCTCGCGTCTCCTCGAAAAGCTGGAGCCCGAGCACAGGTTCTACTTCCAGGTGTTCTGGGCCATCGGCCCCCACAAGCACGAGAAATACTGATGCGAAACAAAGCTATCGCACATGCCGCGCTGATCTCGGCCGCCGTTGCACTGGCCTCGGCCACGCCGGCTGAGAGCCAGCGCAGTCTCCGAGTCGTCGCATCGTTGACTCCCTACCGCACGATCGCCGAGGAGATCGTCGGCGACCGCGGCAGCGTGGAGTCGATCGTCGGAGCCCGCCAAGACGCGCACTTCGTCCAGGCCAAGCCCAGCTACTCCATCATGTTGAGCCGCGCCGACCTGTTATTGGCTACCGGGCTCGACCTGGAGGTTTGGATGCCGGCAGTCATCGACAAGTCGCGCAACCCGCGCATTCGCGCGGGCGAAGCCGGTTACGTGTCGGTGGCCACCGGGGTGCCGATGTTGCAGGTGCCCGAGAACGCCTCGCGCGCCGGCGGCGACATCCACTTGTTCGGCAACCCGCACATCCATATCGACCCGCTGCGCGCCGTTCTTGTCGCCAACAACATCAAGATCGGCTTACAGAACGTCGACCGCGACAACGGCGCCTACTACGAGCAGCGGTTCCAGGCCTTCAAGAGCAAGATCCACGACCGCCTGTTCGGCGAGCGGCTGGTGGAGCTCGTCGGCGGCGACAAGCTCGCCGAAATGGCGATGCGGAAACAGCTGCGCTCGTTTCTCGAAACCACCGAGATCGGCGGCGCACCGTTACTCGATCAACAGGGTGGCTGGCTGGCGGCGGCGGAGTGCCTACGTGGCCAGCGCCTCATCGCCTATCACCTCAATTGGGTTTACTTTCTCGACCGTTTCGATATCGAGGCCGCCAGCTACGTCGAGCGCCGCCCCGGCATTCCGCCCTCGGCCTCGCACGTTGCCTCGCTCACCGAGCTCATCCGCCGCGAGCAGATCCCCGTGTTGTGGGTGGCCAACTACTTCGACGAGCAAACTCCCAGCTTGATCGCCGAGCGCACCGGGGCAACGTTCCTCTACGTTCCCTTGTATACGGATCCGGACTCGCCGGACCTCGACGAGTACACCGAGCTCATCGACACATGGATCGACACGATGAAGACCGCGATTCCGGGTTGCTGAACGTGGCGTTGCGTTACGCTGCAGATGCCCCGACGGTGCCCGTAACGGCACTCCTGAGAGTTTTTCAGCGCTCTGCTAGGAGAAGGTCGTGGAGCTAGTTTACGAGGTGCTCTTCTGGCCGTTCGTGGCCTGCCTGGTTATCACCGGGATCCACACGTATCTCGGCCTGCACGTGGTTTCCCGCGGCGTGATCTTCGTCGACCTCTCGCTCGCCCAAATCGCCGCGATGGGTGCCACCTTCGCCTTTCTTCTCGGCTATCCGCCCGACAGCAACAAGGCCTATTTCTACTCGCTGCTGTTCGCCTGGATCGGCGCGGCGATCTTCTCGATCTCGCGGCTCAGGGAACAGAAGATCCCGCAGGAGGCGATTATCGGCATCACTTTCGCGGTGGCTTCGGCCACCACTATCCTGATCGCCGATCGGGCGCCCCAGGGCGCCGAGTTCGTCCAGTCCATGTTGACCGGAGCGCTGCTGTGGACGCCACGCAATGAGATCCTGCAGACTGCGGTGATCTACGCGGCCGTGGGCGCCTTCCACTGGTACTTCCGCGACCGCTTCTTGACCATCTCACTGGACCCCGAGCGCGCCGAGGTCGAGGGCTGGAACGTCCGCTGGTGGGACTTCCTCTTCTACGCGTCCTTCGGTTTCGTCATCACGGGGAGCGTGGCAATTGCGGGCGTGCTGCTGGTGTTCTCGTTCCTCGTGATCCCCTCGGTGATCGCCATGATGTTCAGCCGCACCATCTCCGGCCGGCTGGCCATCGGTTGGACTTCCGGCGCACTGGTCAGCATGGTCGGCTTGACGCTGTCGTATCGCTACGACTTCCCGAGCGGTCCCGCCGTCGTGTGCACGTTCGGGCTGGCTCTGGCGCTGGCGGCGACGCTGCGTTATCTGGTGGGCGCCGCGAGCCTGCCGTTGGCCGTCGCCAAGACGGCAGCCACGCTCGCCGCCATCGGCGCATCGCTGTGGCTCGCCTTCTACACGGCCGGCATCGATGCCGAACGCACTCTGGCCGATGCCGAACGTGCCCAGGCCGATGCCGAGGCCGCCGCCGCGGCCGCACCGGCGACCGCCGCACAGCCGCACGAAGTCGCCGCTGCGGCGCTCGCAGCGCTCGAAGCCTCGCCCGAAAACCCACCGGCGGCAGCGCTCGAGGAGCTCCTGTCGGTCGGGCGCGAGATACACTTGATGATGACCACCGGAGAGATCACGGTCAGCGAAACGGCGGTGCGCGCCCTCGGCAACACCCGCGGGGACATGGACATTACCGAGCTGCTCGACGAGATCGCCTTCCATGCCGTCGATCCATGGGTGCGCCTGCGCGGTGCGCAGGCGCTGCTGGAGCGCCGCGATCCGCTTGCCGTCGAGGCGCTGCTCGAGTTGCTGGCGATGCAGCAACCGATTCTGCTGCAGCTCGAGGCCATCGCGGCGCTGCACGACGTTACCGGGCAGCACTTCGGCTACGATCCGGAGGCCGAGCTCGCCGCCAATCAGGCAGCTCTCGAGCAGTGGCGAACCTGGTGGGAAGCGAACTCCGCGACGCTCTTCAACAACCGCTAGCCAGCTTTCCGACCGCTCCCTGCCGGCTCGGGAATCCGCCTTCCCTAGCCATGCTTCGCCAACCCGAGCAAGTTGGGCGTAACTGATCGCTGATATGAGACGACCACGCCGCAGTGCTATCCTTGAGGGTATTGGGGGCGACAGGCTTCGACGGGAGCTTGAAGCTCGAGACTGCATGCCGAGCGTTTCCCGCGTGCTCGCAAATCTGGCGGGAAAACTAAAATAACTGCCAACGAACCGGTAGCTCTGGCCGCTTAACCCCGGTCAGCGTTCGCCTGGCTCTCGCCTGTAGGGGCCGGGACGAACGTCGCTATACAGGCTGGTCGCGCGTCACGCCTGGCGGCGTCGCGACGAGATCACAGTCAGGCTAGCGGAAGGCTGAGCTGGCCCACCCGGCTTGCCAATCGCGAAACCAAAGCGGTGGGCTAAGCATGTAGAGGTTTCGTGCGGATGGTTTTCGGACGCGGGTTCGACTCCCGCCGCCTCCACTGCTTCAGGCCCGACAAAGGGGCAGATGCAAGGCACCGGGACCGCAGACGGCCATATGGGCCTTCAAGGTTCCGGTGCCTTGCATCTGCCCCTTTGTCGGGCCTGAAGCTTGTTTGGGGGGTTCTTCTCTTTCCGGCGGCCAAACACGGGAAAGGACAACGGCGAGACGAATGTGTGCCGAGGCAGTGCATTCGCTTATCCACTACAATCGCCCCGCATCGAGCTCGTGGGTGAAAAGTTGACATGAGACGACCTGTGAAAGGCCCTGGAGAAGAGACGTTGAAACGATATCTTGTATCGTCTTTTTGGATCGCAACGTTGTTTTCGTTCGCTGCAGGAACCGTATTCGCCCAAGAGACTCAGACGCCTACCGAGCGCCTGACACTGAGAACAACGATCTCTGTGGCGGTCGATGTCTTCGCCGAGATCCAGGCGACGAAGGCGGAGCTCTCGGCCGCAGACGAGAGACTGGGCCTTGCGAAGAAAGCTTATCTGCCCGACGCTGATGTCTACCTCCAGTGGAACCGGGGAACACGCAACAACGTGTTCGGCTTGCTGCTGCCGGGCGGAAGCGTGCCGTCGATCTCGGGGCCGGCGCTCGACGAGACGACTTCGGAGAGCACCTTCGGGAGCGTGGCCGCGATCCTTGTTCGCTGGGAAGCCTTCGATTTCGGCGTCCGCGCCGCAGGCGTTCGCGAAGCCGAGGCGTTGCGGCAGCGCGCCGAAATGGGCCTACGGGTGACGACCTTCGATGTTTCTCTGGGTGCGTTGGATGACTTCCTGGCATTGGTAGGTGCCGAGGCGGCCGTACGTGCCGTGGCGGCAACCGTAGAGCGCATGGAAATATTCGAAGAAGGGTCGCGGCTCTCGCCGAGAACGGACTGAGACCCGGTGCCGACCTGTCGCTGGCGCGCGCCGAGCTGGCGCGGGCTCGTACCGAGCTCATCCGTGCCGAGCAGCTTCGGGAAGAGGCGCGCACGAGACTCTCCGAGTGGCTCGGGCGGGCGGGCGAGCGTATTGAGGTTGATGGCAGCGAGCTCATCGCTTCGACTCCCAGGATCGACGAGCGCGCGCCGGCTGATGAGCCACAGGAGGTAATGTCCCACCCGGCGGTCGCGCGCCGACAAGCCGAGCTCGACGCGGCGCGAGCCCGTGAGGATGCGGCAGCGAAGTCCGCTTTTCCCAAGATCGACCTTCTGGCATCCGCGTACTCTCGGGGAACCGGTGCGTTTCTGGACGGAACATTCGAGGGAGGCTCGGCCGGTCTTTGGCCTGAGACGTCGAACTGGGCGCTCGGTGTGGCCATCCGCTTTCCGTTTCTCGACATCCCGGAATCCGGGCAACAAAAAGCGCTCTTGCATTTCAGAGCAAGAGCGGCAGAAGCGCGCTACGACAACGCCATCCAACACCTGACCGCGGAGCTCGTGCGGGCCCGTATTCGGCTCGGTGCGGCAATTCGCATCGCCGAGAATACGCCGGATGAGCTCGAAGCCGCGCGCACGCTCCAGGGGCAGGCGAGCGCGCGGTACGAGGCGGGACTGGCCGACGTGCTCGAGGTCTCCGAGTCCGAGCGCATTCTGAGACGCGCCGAAACACAAGACGCGGTGGCTCGCCTCGAGGTGTGGCGCGCTCGCTTCGCGCTCGCCATGGCCGAGGGCGATCTGACCCCCGTTCTTTCCCAGCTCAAGTAGCTGGCGGCTGAAGGAAAGGAATTCCACTCGTGTGGCTCATTCGAACCGCGATGCGGCGGCCCATCACGATTCTGATGGTCATCCTCGGGGTGGCTCTGACATCGATCCTCGCCATGCAGCGGATGCGCGCCGACATCTTTCCGGAGCTCGGAACTCCCGTCATCTATGTCGCGCAACCCTACGGCGGGATGGATCCGGCGCAGATGGAAGGCTACCTCGTCAACTACTACGAATATCACTTCCTCTACGTCCGGGGCATCGACTACGTGGAGTCACGCTCCATTCAGGGCGCCGCGCTCATGGCGCTCCACTTCCACCGGGGGACCGACATGGCGCAAGCCATGGCGGAAACGGTGGCGCAGGTGAACCGCTCGCGCTCGTTCATGCCGCCGGGCACGGTGCCACCTTTCGTCATGCGCTTCGACGCCGGAAGCGTCCCCGTCGGCTACCTCGTCTTCTCCAGCGAAACGCGGGGCGTGGACGAGATCTCGGATCTCGCGCTCTTCCGCGTCAGGCCCTTGTTCGCGGCGGTGCCCGGAGTCTCGGCCCCCCCTCCATTCGGCGGCACGGCACGGAGCCTCGTCGTTCGCGTCGATCCCGACCGACTTCGCGCCCACAGGTTATCGCCTGACGAGGTCGTCGCCGCTATCGCCAGGACGAACACCATCCTTCCCTCGGGCAGCGTGCGGATTGGGGACGTCAACTACATGACGCCGGTGAACTCGACGGTGCGCCAGGCGGAGGAGCTGAACGACGTCCCGATCCGATCGGGGCCGGGCGCGACCGTCTATCTACGCGGAGGACGGAGCAGATATCCTGACGAGCTACGCGCTCGTCGACGGCCGTCGCGCCGTGTACATCGCCGTCACCAAGCGCGCCGACGCCTCGACGCTTGATGTCGTGGAGCGGGTTCGCGCCGCGCTTCCCACCTTCCGCGCGGCCATTCCGGAAGACATCGACGTTTCCTTCGAGTTCGACCAGTCGTTCTACGTTACGGACGCGCTGAACGCGCTGCGCGTCGAAGGCGTGCTGGGAGCGCTTTTCACCGGCGGGATGATTTTCCTCGCTCTCGGGAGCCTGCGAAGCGCCTTCGTGGTCGTGACCACCATCCCGCTCGGCCTTCTCTCCGCGCTGGTGGGACTGTGGGCCTCCGGTCAAACCATCAACCTCATGACGCTCGGTGGGCTCACGCTCGCGATCGGCATCCTCGTCGACGAGTCGGTCATTGCTGTAGAGAACATCCACTGGCATCTCGGTGATCGGAAGCCCGTGGCGCGCGCCGTCCTCTCGGCGAGCGGCGAAGTCGTCGTCCCGTGGCTTCTCATCATGCTCTCTATCCTCGCGGTCTTCGCACCTTCTTTCTTCATGGCCGGGGTCGCGCGCGCCATGTTCGTGCCGCTCGCGCTCGCGGTGGGTTTCGCCATGGTGTCCTCGTTCTTTCTGGCGAGCACGTTCGTCCCGATAATGGAGACCTGGCTTCAGCATCGGGCCGGCGTTTCCGAGGGAAAGCGCGAGGAGCGCATCGAGCGGCTTCGCGGCCGCTACGCCGCGTGGTCGAAGCGGGCGCTGCGCCGAAAGCGCACCACCCTCCTGGCCTATTTCGCCGCGAGCGCCGCCACCATCCTGGTCTTGCTCGCTGTGTTGGGAACGGAGATAGTCCCGAGCGTCGACTCGGGCCTCTTGCAGATGCGTCTTCGCGCGCCCGTCGGGACCCGCGTCGAGCGCACGGAGCAGCTCGTGCAAGACGTCCTCGCCGCTATCGAAGACGAAATCGGTGCCGCGCAGGTGGCCAAGTCTCTCGCCTTCGTCGGAGTCCAACCCTCCTCCTATCCGATCAACCTCATCTTTCTGTGGACGGGAGGGCCGCACGAGGCGGTTCTCCTCGTGCGCCTCGCGGACGGCTCGGGCATCGAGACCGCGGAGCTTCAGGAACGGCTTCGCCGCAGGGTTCCAGGAATCATGCCGGGGGCCAGTGTCGCATTCGAGGCGGCGGACCTCGTGAGTCAAGTCATGAGCTTCGGCGCGGCGACGCCGATCGAGATCGCCGTGACCGGCTCGTCGCTGCCAACGAACCGGGAGCGAGCCGAGAGCATCCGCCGGGCTTTGTCCGGCGTGGAAACCCTCAGAGATGTGCAGCTCGGTGAGCTCCTCGAGTATCCGACGCTCCGCATCGACATCGACCGCGAGCGGGCCGCCCAACTCGGTTTGAGCGTCACGGACGTGGGCCGCTCGCTCGCTCCCGCAACCTGGTCGAGCCGTTTCACGACGCCGATCTACTGGGCCGATCCGAGCTCCGGCATCGCCTACCAGGTGCAAGTGGAGCTACCGCAGGCGAGCGTGAGCTCGATCGATGACCTGGCGGGGATTCCAGTGGGTGGGAACGGGAGTGTGCCGACGCTTCTCAGGGACGTGGCCTCCATCCGGATAGACGAAACCTACGGCGAGTACCACCGCCGGAATATGCAGCGCATGGTGACGGTCACGGCCAACGTGCACCAGACCGACTTGGGCTCGGCGGCCGCGGCTGTTGCCGAGAAGCTCGCCGAGCTCCCCGAGCCTCCTCGGGGTATCACGGTCAGCGTCCGCGGACAGCTCGCACCGTTGTCGCAGATCTTCGAGAACTTTCGACTTGGTGTCGGGCTGTCAATGATCGCCGTGTTCCTGCTACTGGTGGCGTACTTCCAGTCCGTGCGGGTGGCTCTCGCGGTCGTCACTGCCCTTCCCGCGGTGCTCGCGGGGGTTCTCGCGGCCCTTTGGGTTACGGGCTCGACGCTGAACCTGCAATCGTTCATGGGCGCGATGATGGCCGTCGGAATCTCCGTCGCCAACGCAATCCTTCTATGCACTTTTGCCGAGCGCTACCGCGAGGAGGGCATGACCTCCTTCGACGCGGCGCTCGAGGGCGGGCGCTCACGGCTCCGGCCGATCGTCATGACGACGCTGGTGATGGTGAGCGGCATGCTGCCCATGGCGTTCGGTGCCGCGCAAACCGCGCCTCTCGCCATCGCCGTCATCGGCGGGCTTCTCGCTTCGCTTCTCGGCACCTTGTTCGCCGTTCCCTCGGCCTTCACGATTTTGACGAGCGGCGTTGTCGCTCGCTCGCCCTCGATCGACCCGGATGACCCCGCAAGTCGATACTCCGAGGCGAATCCCGGAGGAGAATCGAATGCGCTCTCAACGTAGACTCCTTGCATCCGCGATGTTCGTCTTGATACTTGCGCCCGACGCACGCGCTCAGGAAAGCGTGACGACGGAGCTTGCCGAAGTGGAGTCCGGACAGCTCGAGCAACCCACCGTCCTTCCCGGCGAGCTCCTACCGTTTCAAGAAGTCGATCTCAGAGCGAAGGTCACGGGCTTCGTGGAGCGGATACCCGTGGACCGCGGGAGCCGCGTACGAGAGGGGGATCTCATCGCGGAGCTCTCCGCGCCCGAGCTGGATGCGGCGACGGCCCAAGCTCAGGCCGAGCTCGCCACTGCCGAGGCCAGCCTCGCCGCGGCCGGAGCGCGTCTCGCCGCCTCGGTGAGCACCTACGAACGCCTTGCCAAAGCCGCGACGACGCCCGGCGTGGTTGCTGACAACGACCTCGTTCGTGCGGAACAGATGGCCGTAGCCGACCGCGCCCGCGTCGCGGCCCTGACGAAGAGCGTCGATGCCTCTCGGGCGGGGCTCGCCTCCGTCGAGCAAATGACCGCCTACCTTCGTGTCACGGCGCCCTTCGACGGCGTGGTCACCGAGCGCCGAGTTCACGTGGGAACCCTGGTGGGGCTCGGCACCGACGCGAGCTATCTCGTACGCCTTGAACAGGTCGGCCGCCTCCGCCTCGTCATCCCCGTGCCCGAAAGCTATGCGACCGGCGTCCTGCGGGGAGCGGAAGTGAGCTTCTCCGTGGCCGCTCACCTCGGAGAGAGCTTCACCGCCATCGTATCCCGGCCGTCACTCTCCGTTTCGGCCGATACCCGCACGATGGCGGTCGAGGCCGACGTGGACAACCGTGATGGACGACTGGCGCCTGGAATGTACGCCGAGGTCTCCTGGACGCTGCGGCGCGACAAGGAAAGCCTATTCGTACCTCGCTCGGCCGTCACCCAGACGACGGAGCGGGTCTTCGTCATCCGCGTTCGAGACGGCAAGGCCGAGTGGATCGACGTCCGCCGAGGAGTCTTTCAGGGGGACCGCATCGAGGTCTTCGGCGATCTCGCCGCGGGCGATCGCATCGTGCTACGCGCCACGGACGAGATCCGTCCTGGTATGGCGGTCGCATCCCGTTGATTTCGAGGGGCTGAGCGAGGGGCTACCAGCTCATCCGAAAGCCGGCCGTCCCGGCCACTCCCGAGTAGGCGCCGCCGTCGGCGGCGCGATCCCGCATGTCGGCAAACTCAATGCCGCCTTGCAGCTTGAGCTTGTGCCCGTAGGCGTCGTAATTCAGACCAACGTAGATCTCGTGGTATCGATCACCGTCGCCCGAAACGAGCTGGCTTTCATACCTGTTGAGCCGCACCCCGTTAACGTTCTTGCTCGCAACGAAGGTGTACCGGCCAACGAGCTGCAGCTTGTCGGTAGCGTTGTAGAAGGGCATAGCCATCGTGCCCCAGAGATCACTCTGATCGGCGAATCCGGTGGCCACCGCGAGGTCGGTCCGGATACCCAACTTACCTGTGTCGAGCTTGAAGTTGACGGACAGGATGTTCTCGAGGTTCCGGGTGAATGAGTTGTCCTCGTCCGGGTCTTGGTAAACGTAGTTCGCAGCAAGTACAGCCTCCTTCACACCGAGACGCGGCGCAAAATCGTGGCCAACCACAACGAGGCCGAATACGCTGCCGTTGAAATCGCCAAAACCCCGGTCGGCCGCCCCCGTGGTGTACGCGCCGGCCCGGTAGCTCCAATTGTCGGAATCTCCGGAAACGCTCACCCCGGGAAGGTATTCCTGGGTAAACCACATGTTGTTGGTCAGGTTGTTCCGATCGATGGTCAGGAGCTCCTTCGACGAGGTCGAGCCGTCCATGGTGAACGGCGCACTATGTTTGCCGATCGTAGCGTTGAATCGCTCACTGCGGTTCCATTGGAAGTACATATCCGTAATCCGTGTAAGAACCGGGTCGGCCTCCTGTGGATTCACCTCGACCTCGCCGTGGAGCGTGAAGTTCTGGAACAGCTTCGCCTTGGCGCCGAATCGAAAGCGGCGGATGTTCCATTCCGTGTGGTGCCCCTGGTCCGCATCCACGACGGTGTAGTCGAGCTGGAAGCGTCCGCTGAACTGCAGGCTCTGGATCACGGAATTGTCGTCGTTCTCGTACCAGTCGGCGAACTTCCAGATCGAGTCGAATGTCAACGGTTGCGGCTCGGCGTTGGCCTGGGGCCGGGTTTCGGCTCCGCCGTCGTCGCCGCCCCCCTGAATCACCTGGGCCGTAACCGGTCCGACTGCCCACAGCACGGCTACGATACTCAGTACGGCTGCTCGGCGGCACATGCGGTTTGTCCCTACCCCGCTGCCCTGCGATAGGCGGCGAGCATCGTCGGTCTTCGGCATCGAAGCCGGCCTCCGCCTGAGGCCGCCTCGTTCAGTTCGTGGAAAGCCTTGGTCAAGTCCGCATACGACGGACGGACATCGCCCATGCGCTCACTCTGCTCCATGAACGACTTCATTTCGGCGACCGTGTCCCAGTAGAATTCTACGTCGAAAAACGTCTCCCGGTAGGAAACGAACCATCCCGCTTCGACGACCTGATGGGCGGCTCGATCGGCGGCCAGGTCGTCGGCCATGTAGCCCGTGGCGTCGACCTCGCCTAGCGGCACCGCGTGGCCGCGGGTCACGACCTCGATGTCGCATCTCGAAGACAACGGGCGCAGATCCAGGAGGGTCCCGTCGGCGGCAAGAACTCGCCGGGTTTCTCGTAAGGCATCGACCATGCCCTCATGTGGCAGTCATCAGAGGGACCACGCGAAAATGGCGATGTCGAAGGAACCGTCCCGGAAGGGCAGCTCCTGGGCTCCCGCGGGTACGAAAGTGAGGCGCTCCGCGAGATGAGGAGGTCGCGCGGCCAGCGCCGCGACCAGATCCTCCGCCTCCGGGTCCACACCCACGACGGCGCGCGACTCTTCCGCGTAGCGGAAACTCAGCCGCCCGTTCCCGCAGCCGATCTCGAGCACTCGGGCATCGCTGAAGTCGGCGGCCTCGAGCAGCGATTGCGGTTCCGCACCGCTGGGGTCGAGTTCGTTGGTGATGATCATTGTCTACCTCGTTAACGGATGGATGGGATCGAGTGTCCCGCCGGCCTGTGCTCGACGGGGTTCGGCTCATGCCTCGACCACGCCCGCCTGAACCGGCGCTGTCGCGTCGTCAGGGTATCAGCGCCGTAGCTGGCGCCAACTACGGTGCGCGCCGCCGGTCGGGTGTCTTTGGTCGCGACAACTAGATTCGCGATTGCTGCAGCAACATTCGTGAGGGTCCGGTGCGTCAGGCGCTGAGAAATGTTGAGTCTCCCCAGAAAAATCTTGACCGAACGATCCACGATAGTGTATGGTGTGCCCATGACTCGAGGACCAGACAAGCAATTCGATCGGGAACAGGCGCTGGACAAGGCGATGGAGGTGTTTTGGGCCCAGGGCTACGAGGCCACGGGTGTGACCGAGCTGCTCCAGGAAATGGGGATCGGCCGCCAGAGCATGTACGACACATTCGGCAACAAGCGCAGCCTGTTTCAGGAAGCGCTGCGCCGCTATGCCGATGAGTACGCCGGCCGCATGATTGCCATACTCGAAGCGCCGGGCTCGCCCCTGGGCAACATCGACAAGCTCTTCGACTTCTGGTCAGAGATGCTCAGCGAGAGGTGCGCCTGCGGCTGCCTGATGGGCAACACGGCGGCAGAGCTCGGGCCCCATGATCCCGAGATGGCCGCGGCGCTGCGCTCCGGCTTCAAGCGCCTGGAACAGGCGATCGCCAACACCTTCCGGCGGGCCCAGGCGGAGGGCGAGCTAGGGCTGGATCTGGACGCGGACGCCCTCGCGAGCCTTCTTGTGGTGGCGGGCCAGGGCACCGCCCTGGTCAGCAAGTTGGACGACGATCCGAGATTGGTCCGCAGTGTCCTCTCCGGATTTCGGAGTCTCCTGGTGAGGAAATGAAAACGTCTCTTTTTTTCGCTAAATCTGGATCGATCATTCCATGTTATCGGCCCAGGACAAACCAGACACAGCCCCTTGGGGGCGAACCGACGGTTGCCCGTCAAGGAAAAAAGTCATGACACCGGATAAGAACAGCCTCACGGACCCCGCATCGCCTTGCGCCTCGCCGACTTCGTCCTGCGGCGGGCGTGGCTCGTCATCGTCGCCTCTCTGCTGTTGGTTGTCGCCGCCGGCAGCGGCGCTCGATTCCTCGAGTTCTCGAACAACTACCGGGTGTTCTTCAGCCAGGACAATCCGGAGCTGGTGGCGTTCGACGACTTCCAGGACACGTACACCAAGAACGACAACATCCTCTTCGTGATCCAGCCCGGCGACGGCGAGGTGTTCGCGCCGGAGATCGCGGCCACCCTCGAGTGGCTCACCGCCGAGGCCTGGAAGATCCCCTACGCCATCCGAGTCGACTTGGTCACCAACTCCCAACACTCCTGGGCCGACGGTGACGAGCTAACCGTGGAGGACCTGGTGAGCGGCGGCGCCCTTCTCGCCCCGACCGAGCTCCGGCGGCGGCGCGACATCACCCTGGACGAACCGCTGCTGCGCGGCAACCTCATATCGCCCGACGCTCGCACCACCGGCGTGAACGTCACCCTCCAGTACCCGGAGCAGAGCCTGACCGAGGTGCCCGAGGCGGTGGGCTACGCCCGGGACCTGGCGCAGCAGCTCCGCCAGCGGCACCCCGAGATGAAGGTAGCCCTATCAGGCCTGTCGATGCTCAACAACGCCTTTGCCGAGGCCGGCCAGAGCGACGCCATGACGCTCCTCCCGGGCATGTTCCTCATGCTGATGGTCTTCATGTTCCTGGTGCTGCGGAATGCGACCGGCACCGCAGGCACCCTCCTGGTGATCGCCTTCTCCTCCGCGACAGCACTCGGGCTGACCGGGTACGCCGGCGTCAAGCTCGACCTGATCGCGCTGACGGCACCGATCATTATCATGACGCTGGGCATCGCCGACAGCATCCACCTGCTGGTGAGCGTGCTGAGCCTGATGCGCGACGGCCTAGGGAAGCGAGCCGCCATCCGCGAGGGCCTGCGCGTTAACCTGCTGGCCCTGGTGATCACCACCGTCACCACGGTCATCGGCTTCCTGAGCCTCAACTTCTCCGACTCGCCGCCCTTCCATTACCTCGGCAACATCACCGCCGTCGGGATTGTGGCGGCGCTCCTCTATTCCGTCACTTTCCTGCCGGCCTTCCTGGCCACGATGCCCTTGAAGGTGCGGCCGAGAGCGCGCCATCGCAGCGCCGCGCCGAGCCTGCTCGGCAACCTCGCCGACTGGGTCACCGCCCACCACCGCTCGGTGCTCGCGGTCATGGGCACCGTCACGATCGTCCTCGTCGCTTTGGTGCCCATCATCGATCCCAACGACGAGTTCGTGAAGTACTTCGACTACCGGATCCCGTTCCGGGCTGACGCGGAGTCGGGTGCCGAAAACCTCAGCGGCGTCTACCGGCTGGAGTACTCCGTCGAGGCCGCGGGGCCCGAGGGTATCAGCGACCCGGAGTACCTCCGCCACCTGGAAGCCTTCACTGCGTGGCTCCGCTCGCAGCCCGAGGTGATGCACGTCTATAGCTACACCGACGTCGTCAAGCGGCTCAACAAGAACATGCACGCGGATGATCCGGCCTGGTATCAGATCCCCGACCAACGCGACCTCGCCGCCCAATACCTGCTGCTGTACGAGCTGTCACTGCCGTACGGCCTCGACCTCAACGACCGCATCAGCATCGACAAGTCGGCCACCCGCGTCACCGCCACGGTGCACAACATGTCCACCGTCGAGATCCGCGACGTACTCGGGCGCGCCACGGAATGGCTGCACGCCGAGACCCCGGAGTTCATGTGGGCCGAGCCCACCGGCGCCACGGTGATGTTCGCCCACATCTCGCAGCGCAACGTCCAGAGTATGCTCGGCGGCAACGCCGTCGCTGTGCTGCTCATCGCCGGGGTGATGATGCTGGCCCTGCGCAGCGCCGGTATCGGCGCCTTGAGCCTCATCCCGAACGCCGCGCCCATCCTCATGGCCTTCGGAGTCTGGGCTCTACTAGTGCGGCAGGTAGGCATGGCGGCAGCAACCGTGTCGGCCACATCCCTCGGGATCGTCGTCGATGACTCCGTCCACTTCCTGACCAAGTACCTGCGGGCCCCCGGCGCGAGAAGGGCTACGAGCGGCCGGAGGCCATCCGGTACGCCTTCGAGACCGTCGGCGTCGCCATCATCAGCACCACGGCGATCCTCGCCGTCGGTTTCGAGGTACTGGCGCTGTCGTCTTTCCGCATCAACGCCCAAATGGACCTGCTCACGATGTTGGCCATCGTCCTCGCCCTGGCCACCGATCTATTCCTGCTCCCCGCCCTACTCATGGTTGGCCATTGCGCCACCGACAAGGAGAGAAGAACGATGAAAGAAACTTCCATCCCGCAACTAGGCAAGGTCACAACGGCGCTGCTCGTCGCCCTGCTGCTGGCAGTCTCTACGCCGGGCGCCGGCGTCGCCGCGTCCCCCGGCGCCGACGGCGACGGTATCGGCGATCAGCTCGCTGCGGCAAGCAGATCGCTGGAGGACCTCTCCGTCGAGAACCTCTCACCAGAGGAGCGCGGCTGGGCCATCGCGGCTCGCTCCGACCGGAGCGACCGCGGCTTCGCCGACAGCGTCGTGGACCTGCGGATGATCCTACGGAACGCCGCCGGCAAGGAAAGCACCCGTGACCTGACACTCCGCACGCTGGAGGTCGCCGACGAGAGCCTCGGTGACAGAAGCCTTATCGTCTTCGAAAGCCCCGCCGACATCGACGGCACGGCGCTCCTGTCGCACGCCAAGATCCTCGAGCCCGACGACCAATGGCTGTACCTCCCCGCCCTCAAGCGAGTGAAGCGAATCTCCTCGGTCAACAAGTCGGGACCCTTCGTCGGCAGCGAGTTTGCCTTCGAGGACTTCACGGCGCTGGAGCTGGAGAAATACGACTACACCTACCTGCGATCCGAGCCCTGCGGCGACCTCGTCTACGACGTCGTGGAGCGCATCCCCCGCTACGAGCACTCCGGCTACACGAGGCAGGTGTCGTGGGTGGATCAGGAGGTTTTCCAGGTCCGTAAGGTGGAATTCTACGACCGCCGGGGCGACTTGTTGAAGACGTTGACGCTGCAGGACTACCGTCAGTACGAGGGCAGCTTCTGGCGGTCGCACCTGTTCGCCATGGTGAACCACCAGACCGGCAAGGAGACCAACCTCGTATACTCCGACTACCGGTTCAAGATCGGCCTGCAGGATTCGGACTTCGTCCGTGGGGCTCTGCAACGCATCCGGTGACCGACCCGGAGATGAGGTATTCCCCACTGGTCTTATTCGTGCTCCTGGCGGCGGCCGCTCCGGCCGCCGCCCAGGACGTGGATCTCGGTGGCTCCGCCTCGGGCGAGCTCCGCTTCTTTTTCGACCGACCTCTGTTCGACGATCAGTTCGATACCTTCCAGCCATCGCTGGTGCTGGAGCCCGAGCTGCAGATTCGCACCGACGACCGCCGCCACCAGTTCAAGGTCACACCCTTCCTGCGACTCGACGGACAGGATTCCGAGCGCACCCACTTCGACCTGCGCGAGGCGTTCTGGCGGGGGATCTTCGGCGACTGGGACGTCCTCGTCGGCGTCAATAGAGTGTTTTGGGGGGTCACCGAGTCGCGCCACCTCGTCGACATCCTCAACCAAACGGACTTCCTAGAGAATATCGACCAGGAAGACAAGCTCGGCCAGCCGATGGTGAGCATCGAATGGCAGCGCTCGTGGGGCCGGCTCAGCGGATACGCGCTGTTGGGTTTCCGCGAGCGGCCGTTCCCCGGGCCCGACGGCCGCCTGCGTGCGCCGCTGCCGGTCGACGCCGACGTGGCGCTGTTTCCGGACGGCAAGCGCGACGTCGATCTGGCGCTGCGCTACGCCCACTTCATCGGCGACTTCGACGTCGGCGTCTACGTGTTCCATGGCAACAGCCGCGAGCCCGCCTTCGTACCGAATCCCAACGCCACCCGGCTGCTCCCGGTGTATCGGACGATCACGCAGGGCGGCCTCGACCTGCAATACACCCGCGACGCCTGGCTCTTCAAGATCGAGTCCATCGTCCGGGAGGGTGAGGGCAAGACGTTCGGCGCCCTCGTCGGCGAATTCGAATACACCCTGTATCAGCTATCCGGCTCCGCCGCCGACCTGGGGCTGCTGGCTGAGTACCTCTACGATGGACGCGACGAGACCGCCCCGCCCACCGCGTTCGAACACGATCTGTTCGCCGGGACGCGGCTGGCCCTCAACGACGTGCAGGACACGCAGCTGCTGATCGGCGCCGTGGTGGACGTCGAGGACGGCACGGTCGCCGCCCGGATCGAGGGCGAGCGTCGCCTCACGAATCGCCTCAAGCTGGAGTTGGAGAGCCGCCTGTTCACCAATGTCGATCCGGACAACACGCTGTCGTTCTTGCGCAACGACAGCTTCGTAACGTTGAGAGTGGGGTTCTTCTTCTGACCCGGGGTACTGCCCGGGACGGCCAAGACTTTTGCGCTGAGCGCATGGACGGGCTCGTTCCACACGTGAAACTCTAGCAGCAGCTTTGCAGAATGGAGGTTCCGTAATGAGCAACCCTGAGTCCGAACGCTTCAATGCCATCATCATTGGTACCGGGCAGGCGGGGAAACCTCTCGCGGTCGATCTGGCCAAAGCGGGCCGGAAAACGGCAATCATCGAGAGGGACCAGGTCGGCGGCGTTTGTGTGAACGTCGGTTGCACACCGACGAAGACGATGGTCGCGAGTGGTCATGTCGCTCACCTCGTTGGCCGCGCTGCCGACTACGGTGTGCAGACGGGGGCCGTCGAGATCAACATGGCCACGGTGAGGCGACGCAAGCGCGATGTCGTCGACCTGTTTCGTTCCGGCAACGAGCAGCGGCTCGGCAGCACCGAAAACCTGGAGCTGATCCGCGGCGAGGGCAGGTTCACCCGTGCGCGTGCCGTAGAGGTGCGTCTGGCGCAGGGTGGCGAGCGGCTCCTCGAAGCCGAAACGATCTTCATCAACGCCGGCGCTCGTCCGCGCCATCCCGATATCGTCGGCCTCGACGAGGTGGATGCGCTCGACTCGACGTCGATCATGGAGCTCGACGAGGTCCCCGACCATTTGATCGTTCTCGGTGGCGGATACATCGCGGTCGAGTTCGGGCAGCTTTTCCGGCGGTTGGGGGCAAACGTCACCATCGTTCAGCGCCGCAACCAGTTGTTGCCGCGCGAGGACACCGACGTCGCCGAGGCAATCGCCGAAATTTTCCGGGAAGACGGCGTGAGGCTGATACTGAACGGCGAAGCAACGCAGGTCACGCCGACGGGGGATGGAGGCGTCGAGTTGACGGTGGAACAGCCCTCGCCCGCCGGGGCTTCGGATATCGAAACCGCCAACGACACGAGCTCGGCTGCCCTGACAACAAAGATCTCGGGCTCCCATCTGCTGGTGGCGGCGGGGCGTGTGCCCAACACCGACCGGCTGGGGCTCGGGTCGATCGGAGTCGAGGTTGACCGCCGCGGCAACGTCATCGTCGACGAACGCCTCGAAACAAGCACTCCGGGGATCTACGCGCTCGGCGACGTGAACGGTGGGCCGGCCTTCACGCATATTGCCTATGACGACTACCGAATCGTACGCGATAACCTACTCGGCGACGGAGGAGCGACAACGGAGGGGCGTTTCGTTCCGTACACCGTCTTCATGGACCCGGAGCTCGGCCGCGTCGGGATCACCGAGCGGGAAGCGCGGCAGCGGGGCATCGACTACCGCGTCGCGAAGATGCCGATGAGCCACGTCGCCCGCGCCCTCGAAACCGACGAAACCCGCGGCTTCATGAAGGTGCTCGTCGACAGCAACAGCGGCGCGATCCTGGGTTGCGCGATCCTCGGAATTCAAGGTGGCGAGCTGGCGACGATGATCCAGATCGCGATGATGGGAAAACTGAACTACCGGGAGCTGAAGGAGGCAACCTTCTCGCACCCGACGCTGGCAGAGTCTTTCAACAACCTCTTCTTGACGCTGGCTCCACCCTCAGAAATCACCTGAAGCACCAGGGAGGCACCTCATGGTCGACTCCGGACTCCGACACACTACCGACGACAAGCTGGCCGGCGGCCTGCGGATTTTTCTCGGCTCGCTGTTCGTGATGACGGGCACGATGAAGCTTGTTGTCCCGATGTTGGCCGAGGCGTGGTCTGGTCAACTCCTTGCCGCGCGGCTCCCTTTCTACGAAGTGAACGTCCGGCTCGTCCCGATCATCGAGATAGTAGTCGGGGTTGTCCTCCTCATCGGCGTCTACACCCGCTTTGCTTATTTGATTGTGATCGGCATCATGGTGGTCGCGACCTACGTCCACGTCGTAGTGGATGACCCGTCATTGTTTCCGTTGCAGCCGAGCGAACCGGTCATACCGCTGATTGTGATCGCAATGAGCGCCTACCTGATCTGGAAAGGGGGCGGAGCGGGCAGCCTCGACCTGAGGGTCAGCGAGCAGTAGCTGCTCCAGGCCCGTTCATCAGCAAGGTCGAAGCCGGGCAGAGCGATATGAAGGTCAGACGCGTACGATGACCGCAGCCGAATTGTTCGTGAAGTGCCTCGAGGCCGAGGGCACGCGCTACGTCTTCGGTGTCCCCGGCGAGGAGAACGAGGACCTGCTCTTCGCCCTCGATGACTCGCCGATCGAGTTCGTTCCGTGTCGTCACGAACAGGGCGCCGCCTTTATCGCCAACGTCTGGGGACGGCTCACCGGCCGGGCCGGGGTATGCCTCAGCACCCTCGGGCCCGGAGCGACGAACCTGATTACCGGGGTCGCCGACGCGCAGCTGGACAAGGCGCCGCTGGTGGCGATCACGGCTCAGGGCGGATTGACCCGCTTGCACCACGAAAGCCACCAGCAGATCAACATCGTCAACATGTTCCGGCCGATTACGAAATGGAACGCCTCGATCACCTCTCCCGAGATCGTTTGCGAGGTCGTTCGCAAGGCATTCAAGCTCGCCGAGCTGGAGAAGCCCGGCGCCACCCATATCGAGCTACCCGAGGACGTCGCCGCTCAACAGGTAGAGGCCGAGCCGATCGAGCCGAGACGGGTGCGACGGCCGAGCGCCGACTACCGCGCCGTCGACCGGACGATCGAGCTGCTTCGGCAGGCCGAGCGACCGCTGGTTCTTGCTGGGAACGGGGCCATCCGCAAACTGGCGAGCAAGCACCTGCGGGCCTTCGTCGAGTCTCATCGCCTGCCGGTGGCGTCGACATTCATGGGCAAGGGAGCCGTGTCGGACGACTCCGAGCAGTCGCTGCTGGCTATCGGCCTGGGCTTCAAGGACTACGTCATCGAGGCCGTCGAGCAGGCCGACCTCATCCTGACCGTAGGCTACGATATTGCCGAGTACTCGCCGGATCATTGGAATCCGCAGGGCGACATGCCGATCGTCCACATCGATTTCAACGCCGCCGAGGTCTACGAGCGCTACAACCCCGAGGTCGAGGTGGTCGGTGACATCTCCGCTGCCTTCTGGGAGTTCAACCGCAGGCTTGCCGGCGAGAAACTCGGCTTCGACACCGAGTGGTACGCGCCGATTCGGCAGCGCATCCTCGAGGATATCGCCGGTTACTCGCTGGGCGACGCGACGCCTTTCACGATCCCCGGCGCGCTCAACATCGTCCGGGAGGTCCTCGCCGACGCCGGGCTACTGATCAGCGACGTCGGCAGCCACAAGATGTGGATCGCTCGCAACTTCCCGACATGCTGCGCCGGAGGCTGCATCATCAGCAACGGGCTGGCCAGCATGGGGATCGCGCTCCCCGGCGGTATCGCCGCCGCGCTGGTGGACCCCGAGCGACAGGTTGTGGCCGCAATGGGCGACGGCGGCTTCCTGATGAACGCCCAGGAGCTCGAGACCGCGAAGCGCCTCGGCGTCGGTTTCACCGTTGTGGTCTTCAACGACAACGATTACGGGCTCATCAGCTGGAAGCAACGCCAGTCGCGAGGACGCTCGGTGAGCACGCGCATCGGCAATCCCGACATCGTCGCTTTTACCGATAGCTTCGGCGTCGCCGGCTACCGCCCCGAGGGCGCCGTGGAGCTGCGCCAGGTGCTGGAGTCTACGCTCGGCTCCGGCGAGCTGGCCGTCGTCGAGATCCCGGTCGATGCCGGTGTCAACAACGATCTCGTAGAGAAGCTACGAAGCTACTTCGCGTGACCGCGACACAACTGCAGGAGACCGTCGATGGGTATCGAAGTCGTCAACCCGACCACCGGTGAGCAAGTACGCACCTACGACGAGATGTCGCCGGACGACGTGCGGGAAGTGGTCGCCGCGGCACACAAAGCCCACCTGGCATGGCGACGGGCGCCGTTTTCCGAGCGCGCCGAGCTCATAGGCGCCGCCGCCAGGCTGTTACGAGACCGGAGCGACGAGTACGCCCGCCTGATGGCAATCGAAATGGGCAAGCCGGTGCGAGACGGCCGCGCCGAGGTCGAGAAGTGCGCTTGGGTATGCGACTACTACGCCGAGAATGCCGAGAGCTTCCTGGCCGAGGAGCCGGTGGAGACCGGCGCGAGCGAGAGCTTCGTCACTCACCAACCGCTCGGCGTCGTCCTCGCGGTCATGCCGTGGAACTTTCCCTTCTGGCAGGTCATTCGTTTCGCGGCTCCGGCTCTCATGGCGGGCAACGCGGGCGTTTTGAAGCACGCCTCCAACGTTCCGGGTAGCGCCTTGGCGATTGAAGCGGTTTTCCGGGACGCTGGCTTCCCCGAGAACCTGTTCCGGACGCTGTTGATCGGCAGCGCCCAGGTCGAGGCGGTAATCGCGAACGGGCGGGTGCAAGCTGTCACGCTGACGGGAAGCGGGCCTGCAGGAAGGGCCGTTGGTGCGGCCGCGGGAAGGGCCTTGAAGAAGTCGGTCCTCGAGCTCGGAGGCAGCGACCCTTACGTCGTGCTCGGGGACGCCGAGCTCGATCACACCGTCGAAACCTGCGTCACGAGCCGCCTGATCAACGCGGGACAAAGTTGCATCGCCGCCAAGCGCTTCGTAGTGATCGAGCAACTTCGTGAGCAATTCGAGGCCCGCTTCGTTGAGCTCATGGAGAAGAAGATCATGGGAGACCCACTCGACGAGGCGACCGAGGTCGGGCCCTTGGCTCGTCGCGATCTTCGCGACGAGCTCCACCAGCAGGTCGCGACCAGCATCGAAAAAGGCGCTCGTTGCCGGCTGGGCGGCGAGATTCCAGCGGGCGACGGCGCCTTCTACCCACCGACCGTTCTGGCCGGCGTGCGGAAGGGGATGCCGGCCTACGACGAAGAACTCTTCGGCCCCGTCGCTGCGATCATCGAAGTAGACAGCGAGGCGGAGGCTGTGGAAGTGGCGAACGACTCGCCCTTCGGACTCGGCGCCGCGATCTTCACATCCGACGCTCAAAAGGGTCGTCAAATCGCGGCCGAGCAGTTGCAGGCCGGCTGCTGCTTCGTCAACGACTTGGTGCGCTCGGATCCGAGGCTGCCGTTCGGCGGCGTCAAGGAGAGCGGCTACGGTCGCGAGCTTTCCGCGTACGGAATCAAAGAGTTCGTCAATACGAAGACGGTCTTCGTGCGCTGACGGCTACTGGTTAGGTGGGCGAAGCAAAAGGCGCTAAGGAAACGCCCTCGGGCCTCCGCCCGAGGGCGTCGATTGGTTCAGGGCGGGCACCAGCTTGGCTTACGGCTGATCGTCGGCGAGAGCCTCCAGCTGGCCGCGGAGGTTGTAGGTAGTTCCGCGCGCCACGAAGATGGACGAGAGCTCTGAGGGACATGGCCTCGATACAGATTTTTGTTGATAATCTACCGAACGTTCGATACAGTATCGAAAAGGTGACATATGCCAAGAGCCAAGCTCAGTCGTGAAGAAGCCATCGAACGGATCGCCGAAGAGTTTCGGCGCCACGGGTACGCCGCAACCAGCCTGAGCCGAATCGCTGAGGCCACCGGGGTCGGGCGGGCAAGCCTGTACCACCATTTCCCCGGGGGTAAGGATGAAATGGTCCGTGAGGTGTTCCGGAAAGTCGGCGAAGAAGTGGGTGAGATCCTGGCTCTGTTGCAGGAGCCAGGTGATCCGCGCGATCGGATCGCCGCCTCGATGAAGGCGGTGGAGCGCTTCTATGCCGGCGGCGCGAAGAACTGCCTCCTCGGGACGATGGTGTTGAGCGGTGGTTCTGCTTTGTTTGCCGACGAGTTGGCCGGCGCCTTCGCGGCGTGGATCGACGCGCTCACCGCCACGACAAAGGACGCCGGAATCCCCACCGGGATCGCGCGGCGTCGCGCCGAGGACGCCGTGATGAGGCTGCAGGGGGCTCTCGTGGTAGCGCGGGGGATGAAGGATCCCAAGCTGTTTCGCCGGATGCTGGCAGAACTGCCCGATGCGCTTATCGAGGAGAGCTCGTGATGATGCCACCGTTTTTTTATGCGCGTATTATACCGAACGTTCGGTATAACACTCGGGCCCGACAGCCTCAAATCGGCTGAAAAGAAAAGGAGGTCGACAATCCACTCTCTTGTCGGATCTGGCAGCAACTTCGTGGGGCGGTTCTGGGCTGTCCCTTGACTCGTCGAACGTGACGGAACATCAGCCGATCACGCTCACTCCTCAGGAGGTTAGGTCCATGAAGCGCATAACCTTTTCAGCAGTGTTGTTCGTCGTCGTCTTGCTTATCGCCGGCACCTCTCTGGTCAGCGGCGTCGTGGTCTCGGAGCCGCAATCGGACGCCATGGAGGCCGCCGCGTGGGCGACCGAGGCTCCGCGCGCACCTTCTACAGAACGGAAGAGATCGACGGTCTCGAGATCTTCTACCGCGAGGCCGGGCCGGCGAACGCACCGACGATCCTGCTTCTGCACGGTTTCCCGACGTCCTCGCACTTGTTCCGCGAGCTCATCCCTCAATTATCGGATCGATTCCACGTCATCGCGCCCGACTACCCCGGCTTTGGTTACAGCTCCATGCCGTCGGTCGACGAGTTCGACTACACGTTCAACAACCTCGCCGGCACCGTAGAAAAGCTCATCGACCGGCTCAGGCTGACGCGCTACAGCCTTTACGTCACGGACTATGGTGCCCCGGTTGGCTTCCGCATCGCCGCGGCGCACCCCGAGCGCGTTGAAGCGCTGATCGTGCAGAACGGCAACGCCTACGACGAGGGCCTCCTCGAGTTTTGGGACCCGATCAAGGCCTATTGGAAGGAACAGAGCGAAGCCAACGCCGCTGAGCTCCGCAAGCTGTTCACCCTCGAGGCCACGAAGTGGCAGTACACCCATGGCGTGCGCGACGTCGAAGCGATCAGCCCGGATACCTGGGCGTTCGATCAAGCAGGGATGGATCGGCCCGGCAACAAGTCAATCCAACTCCAGCTCTTCCTCGACTATGGGTCCAACCCGGGCTTGTACCCGATATGGCAGCAGTACTTCCGCGAGCACCAGCCGCCCATGCTGATCGTCTGGGGCCAGAACGACTACATCTTCCCGCCTGCGGGAGCGCACCCCTACAAGCGCGACCTGAAAGACGTCGAGCTCCACCTCCTCGATACCGGGCACATGGCCCTGGCGGAAGACGGTCGGCAGATCGCTCGTTTGATGCGGCGCTTTCTAGCGGAAAACGTGGTCTCCGTCGCGAATGTCGGAACAGAACGCTAGCAGCCCTCTCGGTGGCGTCGGCGGATCGCGCATCGTCGCGGTCCGCCGTGCTCCCCAACAAGGAGACGCAGACATGACAAGGTCCGTCAGCGACATCGCGTTCACCCCGTCGGTCAAGACGGCACAGGAGCAACGCGGATCCAGATCTGGGTACGCACTCATGGAGCAGAAGGGTGGATGGAGCGACGAGATCAGTGCCGATCTCGCGGCGTTCATAAGCCAGCGCGATTCTCTGTATCTCTCGGCACGGCCAGCGCCGACGGCCAGCCGTACATCCAACACCGGGGCGGCCCAAAGGGATTCGTCAAAGTCCTCGACAACAGGACGCTGGCGTTCGCTGATTTTTCCGGGAACCGCCAGTACATATCGGTCGGCAACCTGGAAGAGAACGATCGCGCCTTCATCTTCTTGATGGACTACCCGAATCGGCAGCGCATCAAGATCTGGGGACGGGCGGAGTTCGTGGAGGATGCGCCGGCGCTCCTCGAGCGCTTGGTCGACCCGACCTATGGAGCAACCGTTGAGCACGCACTCGTGTTTCACGTCGAGGCGTGGGACGCGAACTGCCCCCAACACATCAACCCGAGGGCCAGGGGTGAAGGACGCAGATGAGATATCCCTACTCGCTCGAGCGGGTCGCGGGCCCTCGGCAGCCTCACCGTAACCGCGAAAACGAATGGCAAGTCTCATAGCTTGTTTCGATCCCGTGGGCGCGGGAGGCTGCCGGGGCGAGGCTAGCGGCGCGGCGTGGAACTCCGGCGCGTTGCCGAGCCGAACCAGAACCTGGCGGGTACTGAGTAGAGAGCAGGACGCACGAGGATGCTGAGCGAAAAACAAGAGAATTACTGCACGACCAGCCGATGGGACTTTTCCGACCTGCGGGCGCTGTTTCTGAACTGCACCCTCAAGCGCAGCCCCGAGCTCTCGCATACGCAGGGCCTTATCGATATCTCGCGGGCAATCATGGAAAGGAACGGCGTGAACGTGGAGGTACTGCGGCCCATCGACCACGACATCGCCACCGGTGTGTGGGGCGACATGACCACGCATGGCTGGGACACCGACGAGTGGCCGATGATCTACGAGAAGGTGAAGGCCTCGGATATCTTGGTGATCACCTCACCCATTTGGCTGGGTGAGAAATCGTCCATGTGCACGCGCGTGATCGAGCGGCTCTACGCTACCTCGAGCGACCTTAACGAGCACGGCCAGTACTCGTACTACGGGCGGGTCGCGGGGTCGCTGATTACAGGAAACGAGGACGGCGCCAAGCACTGTTGCATGAACATCCTCTACTCGTTGCAGCACCTGGGTTACGCGATCCCGCCGCAGGCCGACGCAGCCTGGTTGGGGGAGGCGGGTCCGGGTCCTTCGTACCTCGATGAAGGGTCGGGCGGGCCGGAGAACGACTTCACCAACCGCAACACCACGTTCATGACCTGGAACCTGCTGCACCTGGCGCGCATGATCAAGGACGCCGGTGGTTTTCCCGCGCACGGCAATCAGCGGTCGGATTGGGACGCCGGATGCCGCTTCGATTTCCCCAACCCGGAGCACCGCTAGCCCGACCCGTTCGGCGGTAGCTTCGTCGATGGCCGGCCCCTGTTGGTGTCGCGCGCCGACGAACGTTGGTGTAGTTCCGTTCTTGTTCTTCGTTCCTGCTGCCGTTGATCAAGATGGGGACCAGCGGCTAGGGTCGCGGCATTGCTCCCCCGGGTACTGTCAACTTAAGCTCCCTCAATGTCCTTTCGATCCGTTTTCATCGCCATCTTCATCGGCACGGCGATGGTGTCGGCCGCGTTGTTGGTCAACGCGCGTCGCCCCGCGGCCGAGCTGACCGGCCCAACGCCCGAGTTCGTTCGGGCGACGGGTAGGTGCGCTCAGTGCCACCTCAATGAGACGTCGGCCATCGTGTGGCAATACGAGACCAGCCAGCACGCCGCCGCCTCGGTCTCTTGTTTTGACTGTCATCGCGCCCTCGATAGCCAGTCAGGATCCGATCACAACGGCTTTTCGATCGTGGCGCAGGTCACTTCTGCCAATTGCCGCCAATGCCACACCACCGAATACAATCAGTACGAGCGCAGTCGTCATGCCCTACCGGCGTGGGCCGCGGTGCTGGGCACCGAGGGAATGACTGCCGAGATGGTGGCGCTCGGCGAGCAGTACCACGCCGGCGCCGTCGACCGGCCGGCTAACGAGCTGGCGCGACTCGAAGGCGCCAGCGCCACCGAGACCGGCTGCGTGGCCTGCCATGAGATCGGTCGCCCCAACGCCGACGGCTCGATCGGTAGCTGTACTGAATGCCATTCGCGCCACTCGACGTCGATCGCGTTGGCGCGTGAGCCTCAGGCCTGCGGCCAGTGCCACATGGGGCCCGACCACTCGCAAATCGAGATCTACAAAGAGTCGAAGCACGGTGTGCTGTACAACGCCCAGAAGGCGTCCATGAACCTGCGGGCGGAGCCCAAGCAGCTCACGACCCGCGACATGCCGGTGCCGACCTGCGCCACATGCCACATGAGCGGACTCGAGGACCGAGCGGTTACCCACGACACAACCGAGCGCCTCTCGTACTGGCTGTTCGCAGCGGTTTCCGAGCCGCGCCCGAACTATCGCCAAGGACAGGTCGAAATGAAGGAAATCTGTCTGAAATGCCACGCTCAGACCCATGTCGACCGCTTCTACCAAGAAGCAGAGGCCGTTCTCGCCGTCACCAACGAGAAGGTGCGTCAGGCCGAGCAGATCATCACCGAGCTGCGCAGCGAGGGGCTCTTGTCGCCCGAGCCATTCGACGAGGCGATCGAGTTCGTCTACTTCGACACCTGGCACTATTTTGGTCGTACGGCAAAGCACGGCGCCTTCATGGGCGGCGCCGACTTCGTGCAGTGGCACGGCAACTATGAGCTGCTCCTGAAACTAACGGAGTTGCGCGAGATGGCAGAAGCACTCCGCGCCCGACGCTGAATGGCAGGTGCCGTCGAGACGACGCCCGCCTCCCCGCCCGACGGTTCGTCGCCCGAAACCTGGCAGAAGCTCAAGCCGTTCGTGCTCGAAGGCTTCGTGGTATCGAACTACGCCTTCTTGAGCATCGATATCTGGCTGGCGCACTCGATCAACCGCTTCCGCCATCCGGCCGAGTGGATTCCCCTGTGGTTCTCGATCATCGCGGCGCTGCTGCTGGCGACTTGTTTCTTCTTCGAGATCGGCAAGCAACGGCGATCGACCGCGACGCCGTTTGGCACCGGGGTCGCCCGCATGACAGGGCTGTTGGTCGGTGACGTCTCGATCGCGGTCGGGGTCTCTGGTCTTTTTTTCCACCTCCAGAGCCAGTTCTTCGTTCGTTTCACGATCGCCAGCCTCGTATACACGGCGCCCTTCGTCGCCCCCCTGGCCTATTGCGGCCTCGGCTTCTTGCTGCTCATGGGTCGCATGGTTCCGAACCGCTGCACTGAATGGGGGCAGTGGATCGTTTTCTTCGCGCTCGGTGGCTTCGCCGGAAACTTCGTGTTGACGCTCGCCGATCATGCGCAGAATGGATTCTTCCAGCGCTCGGAGTGGATACCGGTGGTGAGCAGCGCACTGGCGGTCGGGTCCTCCTGCTCGCCTTGTTCGAGCAGGAGACCCTGTTTTGGGGCACCTGCCTCGCGGTGATGGCGCTCCAAGCAGTTGTCGGTGTCACCGGCTTCGCCTTGCACCTGTCGGCCAACGTCAACGGGCTGGCATCCAGCCTCTACGAGAACTTCATCCACGGCGCGCCGCTGCTCGCACCGCTCCTCTTCGTGAATCTGGCGCTGTTGGCCGTAATCGGCCTTTTCGATCGGTGGCACCATTCGTCACGATGAAGCTGACCTAGAATCGTCAGCTCAGAGGGAAGAAATGACCTGTTGGGCGCATTTATGTGGGCCGAAACGATGGGCACGGGTGCCGGCGTCACGAAACGCATCGCCGCGCCCATGATCGGTGGGCTGGTTACATCGACGATTCTGACTCTCGTCGTCATACTGGCGATCTACTACATCCGGCAGCAGCGGCGCCGGGCTCAGCAAACTCCGATCAACATGAATCCCGGCGATTTCCCCAACTCGGACCATCGTTAGGCGCGGCAAATCTCAGGTCTTGACGCCAGGCGGGTAGAATTCTATCCGTCGGAAATATTTTGATTACTCAAAATAATTATTAAGTTTTCAGAAAACAACAAATTTGATGCGGAGAACTCAATGAGATTTTTCCCGATCAGCTTGGCCTTCGCGGCAGCGTTGTGGGCTGGGGTGGCGGACGCGCAGTCGGGGTCCGGACAGAACCACCTCACAAACCGGACCGATCTCCGGCTATATGGAGATGCACTACAACAAGCCGGTTGACGACCCGATTGCCCCTCCTGTCCTGGACTTCCATCGCTTCGTTCTGTTGGTGTCGCACCGCTTCACCGACCGCATCCACTTCTTTGGCGAGCTCGAGCTCGAGCATGCGCTCGTTTCCGGACTCGAGGACAAGGGCGAGCTCGAGTTGGAGCAGGCGTATCTCGACATCCTGGCGACGCCCGAGTTGAACTTTCGCGCCGGCATGTTGCTCGCACCGATGGCATCATCAACGAGCGCCACGAGCCGCCGACTTTCTACGGCGTCGAACGGACGTTTGTCGACACCGTCATCATTCCCACAACCTGGTTCGATGTCGGCGCCGGTGTGCATGGCACGATCGGCGGCAAGCTTCGTTATCGCGTCTACCTGATGGCGCCGCTCGATTCAGTCGAGTTCAGCGCCGAAGAGGGCTTGCGCGGCGCCGCACAGAACGGCTCGAAAGCCCAGGTCCGCACCATGGCGATAACCGGCCGTGCCGAGTACGTGGGCATCCGCGGGCTTCAACTCGGTGCCAGCTTTTGGCAGGGCGACAGCAGCGTAACCCTGGTACGCCTCGAAACACCCACCGGCATGATCGCGGCAGACGCCCGCTATACCCGTGGGCGCTTCGAAGGTCGTGCACAGTACGCGCAAGGATTCATCGACGGCGCCGCCGAGCTGAACGACGCGGTTTTCCGCTTGAAGGGAGTCGACCCGAACGTGGCGCGCCAGATCCGGGGTTTCTATTTCGAGGGGGCGTATCAGGTTCTGCCGCGCGGGTTCATGCACGATCTCGGGCTGTTTCTACGCTACGAAAACTTCGACACGCAGTTTCGAATGGATGACGGCAACGTGAAGCTGCCGTAATTCGATCGTGACGCCTGGGTGGTCGGCGCCAACTACTGGCTGGATCCCGATGTGGTCCTGAAGCTCGACTACTCGCACGTGCGCTCGCAGAGCGAGGTCGTTCCCGGGCCGCGGTCACTCAATTTGGGAATAGGATGGTGGTTCTGATGTGGCCCAAAGCGCTAGTTGTTTCGGTGGTTCTCGGCGGCGCGTTGGCGTGTGCCACCATGCAGCCTGCCCCGGTGCAGGACACGACGGAGAGACCCGAGGCCGACCGCATCGTCGAGATCGTCGCCGAGCGGTTCTTGTTTACCCCCTCCGAAATCACCGTTGAAGCCGGCACGACGATTGAATTCCGGCTGACCAGCCAGGACACCGATCACGGATTTCGCATCGTCGGCCCCGGCGACATCGACGTGGTGATTCCCAAGCGCAACCGGGGAGAAGCAACGGCGTTCTTCCAGCCCACGGAACCCGGCGATTACAGGTTCGAGTGCTCGCGTATCTGCGGAGCCGGCCACGGCTACATGCGCGGTGTGATTCGTGTATCCTCGGCTCCCTCCAGGCCGGCGGCAGGAGGAGGTTCGCGATGAAGAAGTCCCTCGTGCTCGGGGCGACGGCCGTCGTTCTGCTGTTGGCTTTCGCGTGGCAAGCCAACGGCCAGTCTGCGGCGGTTCCTGTGGGCCAGCCACTCCCCGACATCACGCCGCATGAGTTCGAGCTATTTCGCCTCGGACTGGAAGACTTTCTCGAGGTCGAAACCGCCGAAGAGGGCCTCGGTCCCGCCTACAACGGCACGAGCTGCGGAGTGTGTCACAGCATTCCCGCGGTCGGCGGCAGCGGGCTCACCAGCGAGGTACGCGCCGGCGTGCGCAAGGCGAACGGCGGGTTCCGTCCGACCCTTCTGCCCGACGGCACGGAAGGCGACACGCTCTTCCAGGTTTTCTCCACGCCTGACCACTGCTGCCAACCCGTCCCACCGGCGGAGGTCAACGTGGTGGCGCGGCGCATACCCATTCCCCTGTTCGGCGCCGGTCTGGTGGAGGCGATTCCTGATTCCGCGATCGCGGCGCGGGCCGATCCGCACGACCTCAACTTCGATGGCATCCGGGGTCGCGCAGCCATGGTTCGCGACCTCGTGACGGGCGAGTTGCGGGTCGGCCGCTTCGGCTGGAAGGCGCAGCACGCAACCCTCAGAGCGTTTGCCGGCGATGCGTACCGCAACGAGATGGGTATCACCAACGAAGTGCTACCTCAGGAGCTTGCCTTCGGCATTTCGACCGAAAAGATGTTCTCCTGCGATCCGATCCCGGATCCCGAGGACTTTCCCGATCCGGCCACCGGCTTGAGCGGTGTCGACAACTTCGCAGGGTTCATGCGGTTCCTGGCTCCGCCGCCCCGCGGCGGCATTACTGTTGTGGAACAGATGGGCGAAGGCGTGTTCCGAGCGATCGGCTGTTCCAGCTGCCACGTGCCGCGGATGCGCACCGGGCCATCGGAGAACCCCCTTTTCGACCGCCGGCCCGTGCGGCTGTTCTCCGATCTGCTGCTGCACGACATCGGAACCGGCGATGGCATCGGCCAGGGCGACGCGGCGCCGAAGGAGATTCGCACGCCGGCGTTGTGGGGCTTGCGTTTCCGCCGCATCCTGCTGCACGACGGCTCAGCCGACTCAATCGAAGCGGCGATCCGACGTCATGCGCAGGAAGCCGCGCCCGCCCGTGAAGAGTTTCGACAATTGGACGAGGGCCGTCGACAGGCGCTGCTGCAGTTTCTGCGCTCATTGTGAGCGGCTATACCGTCTCCGACTAGTCGATAAGGGGGCGCGGCCATGCGCCCAAGCCTGGGTGCGCGGCGCGAACCGCTGTTTCGCCCGCTGCTGTGAGCACCCTGATGTGGCGCGGCCGACACCGGTGATCTCGCACGCGGAGGGCTCCCACTACTCTGGTAGACTGCCGGAAACCTCGTGAATCCGCGCCCCTAGGCACTCCGGCAAAGACTACCCATCGAATCGCCATGCCTCGCCGAACAGTTCGTCTCCGCTGTGTGCTTCTTGCACTCGGCTCGCTCGCGCTGATCCAAGCCACCGGCTGCGGCCCCGCCGTCGAGCCGCCGCGCAACCTGATCGTCATTTCAATCGATACGCTGCGTGCCGATCACATGAGCCTGCACGGCTACGAGCGGCCGACGACGCCGCGCATCGACGCCTTCGCCCAGCGCGCCGCGACGTTCGATCGGGCCATCGCCCCGTGGCCGAAAACGGTGCCGAGCATGACGTCGATGTTCACCAGCCGCTACCCACACAACACGGGCATCATGTTCGGCTCGCGCGGCCAGTACATACCCGACTCGCAGTTGATGCTGGCGGAGATCGCCAAGGCGAACGGGCTCAACACGGCGGCGATCCTGACCAATGGCGTGCTCGGCTCGTCGACCAACTTCAACCAGGGATTCGACACCTACATCGAAACCTACAAGGAAGACTCGCCGCTCGGCCTCGAATCCCGCAACACCGCCGATACCGTCACGCTGTACGCCCAATTGCAACTCCGCAAACAGGTGGCGGAAGGGCCCTTCTTCTTGTGGATCCACTACGTCAACCCGCACGCCAGCTACCAGCCTCCCGAGGCGTACGCGGCGCCGTTCATCGTTGACGGGCACTACGACCCGACCAAGCTGCGCCTCAACGAGGACGACAACAATTTCCACGGCGGTGTCGCCGGCAAGTACTGGCGACGCAACGACGGCCAGGAGGAGCGCGGCTGGTACTACGCCCAATACGACGGTGAGATCGTGTACACCGACTACCAGATCGGCTTACTCTTCGACGAGATGCAACGGCTGGGGCTATTCGAGAACACCGCCGTCATGATCACCGCCGATCACGGCGAAAGCCTCGGCGAGCACCAGTACTTCTTCGAGCACGGGTGGTTTCCCTATCACGCCTGCGGCTGGGTTCCCTGGCTTGTGTACTGGCCCAATATGCCCAACGCCGGGTCACGCATCGCCTACCCGACCAGCTTGTTGAACCTGCTGCCGACGATCACCGACGTCATGGGCTGGGACGTCGAGGATGGCGGATTTCATGGCCGTTCGGTGGTCCCCGTGATCGCCCAGGACGCCGCGTACGCCGCCCCCTACGTCGTGCAAGGCGGTGGAGAGGGTGGCTTGCGGCCGCATCAGTTCACCCGCTCAATACAAAACGGCGAGTGGAAGCTGGTGTACACGCCGAGCGAGCGCTATCAAGCGCTGCAACAAGGCGTCGAGTACGAGCTCTACGACGTGATAAACGACCCCGACGAGACGAACAACGTGGTCGACGCCCATCCGGATGTCGTCGAACGGCTCAAGGTGGAGCTGCAAAGGATCATCGCGACGACCGGGCCGATCGCCGGGCCGCCGGGGCGCCAGCCACGCTATACCGAAGCGGAGCTCGACAGCCTGCGGGCGCTCGGATACATTCGCTAGCCGCCGCAGCGACATTACAATCGGCGGCTCATCTACCGGGCGGCCCGGGCGGATCGGCGGTCATTCGGCATCTCGACCCAGGTTGTGCCACTGTGGATTTTCCATGAAACCCGTCGCCTGCATCAACGCCGCACACCGACAACACAGGGAGAACCTGATGACAAGACACAATGCTCTGCTGGGAGCGTCGATTGTCGGGATGGCGATCGTGATCACCGTCGGCGTTATGGGATCCGCAGCCCTGGCCGTTGTGGCGCCACAAGAAGAAGAGACCTTCCGCGCTACTGCGCAACACGTCGGGACCGGCCCCAGCGGTCAAACCAGCGTCATCATCTCGATCAGGCGTTGGAGCAGTGACGAAGAACGCAATGGGCTGGCCGCCGTTCTCGTCGAGGAGGGCAGCAACGCGCTCGCCGATGCGCTCAACAAACAGGAGGAAGTCGGTTTCATCCGCTTCCCACAGGTGCAAACGCGGTTCCCCAGCGTGCGGCTCTGCTACGCCCGCGAGTTCCGCCAGGGCGACCAGCGCGTCATCATCCTGGCCACCGACCGTGCTCTCGGATGGGTTGAATTAATGCGGTAACCGGTTCGTACGAGGGACGCCCGCATCAGCTTGATCCAACTCACACTGGACGCCGACAACACGGGCGATGGCGCGATGATGGTCGGTGCGGAGCTCGAGATCGACCCGGAAACCAACACGCTCAGCATCACGAACGTCTCCTCGCAGCCGGCACGGCTCACCAACGTTCGCCCGTCGTAGGGAGGAGCCGAAACGATGCTGCGTGATTTCAAAGAAGCGTTTCGCTCCGTGTGGGCGAACCCGGGCGTCACCTTCGTGGTGGTCGCCACATTGGCGCTCGCCATCGGCGCCAACACCGCACTGTTCAGCGTGCTCAACGGCGTTCTGTTGCGACCGCTGCCCTACCCGAACGGCGACGAGCTGGTGATCCTGTGGGAGGAGAACGACCAGCAGGGCATCGTTGATTCCCAGGTTTCGACGGGCAACTACCGCGACTTCCGCGAGCGCTCAAAGGCCTTCGGCGGCATGCTGGCCGCCTACCGCTATCAGGGCAACACGCTCACCGGGATCGATCGCCCAGAGAGACTTGACACCGTTCGCGTATCGCCGGTCCTTTTCCCGACCCTCGAGGTCGACGCGCACCTCGGCCGTGTTTTCACGCCTGCAGAGGAAACGCTGGGCAACGAAAAGCTGATCATCATCAGCTACTTGGCGTGGGAACGTCGCTTCGGCTCGGACCCCGGGGTCGTCGAAACCAGCATCCTGCTCGACAGCGAGCCGTACACGATCATCGGCATCATGCCGGAGGGGTTTGAATTTCCGGCCGGTGACCCCGACGTCGAGATCTGGCTGCCCCTGACGCTGAGCGAGCAGGCACAGCTGGACCGACCGCACCGCATGTACAACGTCGTCGGGCGCCTGGCCGAAGGAACCACCATCGACGAGGCCCAGAGCGAGCTCGACACGATAGCGGCGCAGATGTCCCTCGAGTTTCCGGCCACGAACGAAGGCTGGGGTGTGGCGCTCGTCCCGGTCAAGGAGCAACTTATCGGTGACGTCGGCAACACGCTTTGGGTGCTGTTCGGCGCCGTTTCGCTGGTGTTGCTGATCGGCATCGTAAACGTCGCCAACGTTCTGGTGGCGCGTTCCACCGAGACGGCGAAAGATTACGTGATCCGCGCCGCGCTGGGCGCCGGCAAGGGCTCGTTGATCCGCCGCTCGCTCGCCGAAAGCCTCGTTCTTGCCGGCATGGGCGGCATGGGCGGCATCCTCGCGGCGATGTGGGGCATCGGCGTGTTGCGCACGGTTGTCCCTGATAGTGTTCCGCGCGGCAACGAGATCGGTCTCGATCTGGTGGTGCTGGGCTTCGCGATGGTCCTGACCCTGGGCTCCGGCGTGCTGTTCGGCGTCCTGCCGGCGCTGCGCGTTTTGCGCCACAACCTCGTGGAAGTCCTCAAAGCCGGGGGCAACGGCCGCGGCTCATCCAGCGGTCGCCGGGCCCGATGGCTGACCGACGCCTTGATCGTCGTGGAGGTAGCGCTCGCCCTCATACTGCTGGTCGCCGCCGGATTGATGCTGCGCAGCTTCTCGCAGCTCAACAACGTCGATCCGGGCTTCCGCAGGGAAAGCGTTACTTCGGTGATGATCGCCCTGCCGGCATCGCGCTACGAAGGCTCGGAACAGCGGCGCCAGTTCTTCGTCGACCTGGTGGAGCGCGCCCGGGCGACCGTGGGAATCGACTCGGTGGGGGCCGTCACCCGGCTGCCGATGAGCTCGCTCGGCAACGACTTCCAGATGCCGTTCACCGTCCTGGGGCTGTCGTCGGAGTCCCCCACCGAACGGCCACGCGCGGACTTTCGTGCGGTCGTGCCCGAGTACCTGATCTCGATGGGTGTTCCGCTGATCCGGGGCGCCTGTTCGACGATTTCGATGGGCTCGAAGGCCGCCCGGTAGTGCTCGTCAATCAAGCTCTAGCACGCCGTTTCTTTCCCGATAAGGATCCGATCGGCGAGGTTCTCGACATGCCCATGGCCGGCTCGCTGGAGATCATCGGGATTGTCGGCAACGTGCGGCACGGCGGGCTGCAAGCGGAAGCGCAGCCGGAACTCTACGTGCCGTACCGGCAAATGGCTTTCGGCGATATGCACGTCGTCGTCCACTCGGAGCTCGGCCCAGCAATCGTCACACGCCTGATTCGCGACGAGCTCTCGGCGATGGACCCCGAGCTAGCACCCACAGAGGTCGCGACGATCAGTGATCTCCTGTACCAGTCGATCGCCCAGCCCCGTTTCAACACGGCGCTGCTCGTCGGGCTCGCGGTCTGCGCGGCGACGCTCGCGGCCGTCGGCATCTACGGCGTCGTTTCGTACTCGGTCGTGCAACGCACCAGTGAGATCGGCGTGCGTATGGCGCTCGGCGCCAGCACCGGCGACACCGTCGGCATGATCGTCGGCCAGGCAATGACCGTGGTGGCGATCGGCGTCGTATTCGGCGTCGCCGGCGCCCTCGGCGCAGCGCGGTTCATCGAAGGCTTGCTGTTCGGCGTCGAATCGACAGACCCGGCGACATACGTGGGCGTCGGCGGGATCCGTCCCGAGTCCTGTAGAAAAAGAAATGGCGTAACCTCCGAGTAGGAAAAACGAGTCGCTGGAAACGGCGACAACAAGGAGGTCACACCATGAGCAACGGTAGCACGGGAGAGGTATCGGTCATCGAGTTCCGTAGCGCCATCCAGGAGCTGCTGCACAGCCGCATCCAGGAGGCGATTACGATCACGCTTGAGGAGGAGCTCGCCGAGGCGTTGGGATGCGGGCCGTACGAGCGCAACGGCTCGCGGCGAGGATATCGGCACGGGACGTATCGGCGGCAGATCACGATGGCGCAGGGGCCGCAGGATCTGGAGGTACCACGGGGACGGCTGCTGCGAGAGGACGGCAGCACCGGGGAGTTCCGCAGCACGATCCTGCCGCGGTATCAACGGCGCACCGAGGAAGTCGACGAGGCGATTCTAGGGGTGTACCTGGCGGGTGCAAATAGCCGACGGATCCGCAAGGCGCTCGCGCCGCTGCTGGGTGAAGCGAACCTCTCGAAGAGCGCAATCTCGAGGGTGGTGGGGCGGCTGAAGAAGCTGTTCGGAACGTGGTACGAGCGCGATCTGACCGGTGAGTCGTACCCGATCGTGTACCTGGACGGGTTCCACCTAAAGGTGAGGTTGGCGCGGCAGGTCGTGTCGGTGCCGATCTTCGCCGCGCTGGGAGTGGCGGAAGATGGGCGCAAGGTGTTGGTGGCGTTGCGTCGGGCCGCTTCGGAGGCCGGGTGTCACTGGAAGTGGCTGATCGAGGACCTAGAGCAAAGAGGTCTTCGGCCGCCCCGGCTGATCATCGCCGACGGCCACAAAGGGCTGGCCAAGGCGACGACGGTGTGGCCCGAAGCGAAGGTGCAGCGCTGCCTTCAGCACAAGTGGAAGAATCTGTTGAAGCATTGCCCGTCACACGCCCACGACGAGCTGAAACGAGACTGGGACCGCATCGTGAAGGCGGCAAACGGCAGCGAGGCGAGGGCCGCGTACAGCAACTTCGTGCGCAAGTGGTCGAGGTTGGTGCCGGCGGTGGCGCGCAGCCTCGAGGAAGCGGGGCTGGTGCTGCTGACCTTCTACGAGTTCCCCAAACCGATGTGCAAGACGCTGCGCACGACGAACCCACTGGAGAACCTCAACCGCGAGTTCCGTCGCCGTACCAAGACCCAGGGATCGTTCAGCACCGAGGCGGCCGGGGTGACGCTGCTGTGGGGGCTGATCGCCTTCGGGCAGATCCGCATGCGCCGCATCGACGGGTACCGGCATCTCGCCGCGATCATCGACCAACAGGAGGAGTTGGCCGCGTAGCAGGTAACATCAAACGTCCAAGCTCGGAGCCACGCCAGACGATTTTCTACAAACTTCGGGACACATCCCGTCGGCGCGATTATCGTGCTGATCGGCCTGTTGGCCGCCACGATTCCGGCACGACGTGCCACCAGCGTCGATCCGGTTATCGCCTTGCGGAAGGAGTGACCGTACCCTGCTAGACGGTGGACGGGCCCCTCGCATAGCAGGGTAGGCGAGGCTCGAGAAACCGCACCACGCAAGGAATTGCGGCCGCGCCCTGCTACAGCTTGTAGTTCATGATCGGTAGCTTGCGGATCCTGGTGCCGGTCAGCGCGAAGATGGCGTTGGTTACCGCCGGCGCCGTCGGCGGCAACGGTGGCTCGCCGGCCCCTCCCGGCTCCTCGCGGCTGTCGATCAGACGCACGTCGACCTCGGGCATTTCATGGATGCCCAGCAACCCGTACTGGTGGAAGTTGCTCTGCACCACGCGCCCGTTGCGGATGGTGATCTCGCCGTAGAGCGCCGCGGTCAGGCCGTTGACGATGCAACCGACGGTCTGCGCCTCGACGTTTAACGGATTGATGACCATGCCTAGATCGAACGCACAGGTGATCTTGTGCACGCGTACGCTGCCATCGTCCACCGACACCTCGGCGATCTGCGCAACCCAGCCGCCCTTATCGATTACCAGACCGATGCCGCGGGCGCGGCCGGCTGCAACCGGCTTGCCCCAACCGGCTTTGTCAGCAGCAACTTCGAGTACGTGGCGGATGCGCGGCTGCTCGTCGAGCATCGAGAGGCGGAACTCGAGCGGGTCGCGGCCCGCCGCGTGCGCCATCTCGTCGATGATGCTCTCCGTGAAGAAGCAGTTCTGTGACGGGCCGACGGAACGCCAGAACCCGGTGGGCACGCCGTTTTCCGGCCGCACATAGTCGATCAGCATGTTGGGAATGCCGTAGGGCATCGTGACGATGCCGTCGACGGAGCTGCGATCGGCGCGCGGCGCGCCGCCGCGGCCGCCACGGCCACCGCCACCGAAGCCGCCACCGCCGCCACCCAACGTGTTGCCGCCGAGCAACGGGGGCGCCACCACACGAGCTTTCAGCGCCACGGCGTTGCCGTCGTCATCGAGGCCGGCCTCGAACTTGGTGTACGAAGCCGGGCGATACAGGTCGTGCTGCATGTCCTCTTCGCGCGACCACAGTACCTGCACCGGGACACGCACCTTCATCGCCGTTTCCACCGCATCGACCACGAACTCGGTCGCCCCGCGGCGCCCCAACCCGCCACCCAGGAACGTCGGGTGCACGGTGACCTGCTCGACCGGCATGCCGGTGAGCCGCGCGGCGGTGCTCTGCACCCCCTGCGGTCCTTGCGTCGGCACCCAAACCTCGACCCGATTGTCCATCACGTGCACGGTGCAGTTCATCGGCTCCATCGTCGCGTGCGCCAGGAACGGCGCCTCGTACACCGCTTCGATGTGTTTGGTCGCCTGCTGCATGGCGGCGGCGGCATCGCCTTCACTGCGTCCCACCGCACCCTCGGGCTTCTCGGCAAGCTCGGCGTAGTGGGCGCGGATGTCGGCACTGCTGGTGCCGGCGAAATCACCATGATCCCAGGTAATGTCCAGCGCCTTGGCGCCCTGGAACGCGGCCCACGTGTTGTCCGCAACCACGGCGACGCCCTGCGAAACCTCGAACACGTCGCGAACGCCGTCGACCTGGCGGGCGCCGGCGTCATCGAGGCTCGCCACGCTGCCGCCGAATACCGGCGGATGCACCACGGTCCCGAACAGCATTCCGGGGACGCGAACGTCGGTTCCGAAGACAGCCTCGCCACGAACTTTCGCGGGCGCGTCGAGCTGCTTCATCGGCTTGCCGATGAGGCGAAACTCCGAGGGGTCCTTGAGCTTCGGTTCCTCGGGCACCGGCAGCGCCGCGGCGTCGGCTGCGACGGCGCCGTAGCCGAGCCGACGACCCGACGACGTGTGCACGACGAAACCGCTGTCGGTAGCGCACTCCGTCGCATCGACGCCCCAACGCACGGCGGCAGCCGCAACCAGCATCTCGCGGGCGGAAGCGCCGGCACGGCGCAGGGCCAGCCAGGCGCCGCGACGCACGCTGCTGCTGCCTACGGTCATCTGACGGCCGTACCTGTCGGGATGGGCGTCGGCCTGAATGATGCGAATGGTCTCCCAATCGGCGTCGAGCTCGTCGGCGACGATCATCGGCAGCGTCGTGCGCACGCCCTGCCCCATGTCCACCTTAGCGACCCAAACCGACACCGCGCCGTCGGTGTCGATTTGCACGAAGGCGTTGAGCTCGGCGATGTCGCTGGCGCCCTCGACCAACATCTGGTCGGCAATCGAGTAACCGCCATAGGCGCCCAGCATCAACCCGCCACCGGCCATTCCGCTGAGCTTCAGGAAGTCACGGCGTTCGAGCTTGGCGATGGTAGTCATGGCGCCACCTTCCCCGCGGCCCGGTGAATCGCCAGGCGAATACGATCGTAGGTTCCGCAGCGGCACATGTTGCCGCTCATCGCCTCGTCGATATCCGCGTCGTTCGGGTTCGGGGTGGCGTTCAACAGCGCCGCCGCCGCCATGATCTGACCCGGCTGGCAGTAACCGCACTGCGGCACGTCTTCCTCGATCCACGCCGCCTGCACCGCGTGGCCGCCGTTTTCCGACAGGCCCTCAACGGTGACGATCTCGGCGTCGCCGATGGTGGAGACTCGCCGGCGACACGTCTTGACGCGCTCGCCGTCGAGATGAACGGTGCAAGCGCCACAATAGGTCATGCCGCAGCCGTACTTGGCGCCGGTAAGCCCGATGACGTCGCGCAGCACCCACAAGAGAGGCATGTCGGGCGGCACGTCGACCGTGTGGTCGCGCCCGTTCACGTTGAGGGTGAACTCAGCCATTATCGTTGACTCCCCTGGGGATCGGTGAGCTTGTCGTCGTCTTGCTCGCCCTTGACGTAGAAGTCGAACCAGTCGATCCAACGGGCCCACAGGTCGAGGTGCTGCTCGAAGGCCCGCGGCGAGTGTGACTCGTAGGGGTATTTGTATAACACGGCGGTCTTGCCGAGCGAGGTGAGCGCGTGGATCATGCGGTCGGACTGGATGGGCCAGGTGCCCGTGTTGTTGTCGTCCATGCCATGATACATGAGCATCGGCGTGTCGATCTGGTCGGCGACGAAGAACGGCGACATCTCGATGTAGATGTGCGGGGCCTCCCAGACGCTGCGCCGCTCGCTCTGGAAGCCGGTCGGCGTGAGGCTGCGGTTATAGGCCCCGTCGCCGGCAATACCTGCCTTGAAGAAGGGCGACCGAGCCAGGATGTTGCCGGTGGTGAAGGCGCCGTAGCTGTGGCCGCCGTGGCCGAGCTTGTCAATGTCGATGATGCCCATCTCATCGACAGCGCGGATGGCGGCGTACATGCCGTCCACTAGGTGTTGGACGAACTTGTCGTTGTAGGGCTCACCGATGATGGGGATATCGGGAATCACCAGCGCGTAGCCCTGTGTCAGCCATAGATCCGAGTTGCTGCGGAAGCCGAGCCGCGGATGACGGTTCAGGTTCGTGCCGCTCAAGACGGTCCGACGGTAGTCCTCCGCGCTCGTGTATTCGCGCGGGTAGGTCCAAAAAACGGCAGGGACTTTGGCGCCTTCAACGTAATCGAGCGGCAACGACAGGCGGCCCCGGATCTTCAGGCCGTCGCGGCGCTCGAACTCGAAGTTGCGACGCTGTGCCGCGGTGATCTCGGGGAACGGATCGACGTTCTGCGTCAGCTGCTCGAACGAGCCGTTCGTGTACAGGTAGCTCTGCGGAAACTGGGTCGGTGCCTCCCGAGACACGACGACGCGCTCCAGATCGTCATCGAGGGCCACGAGCGGCCGGTCGAAGCTGTCCTTCGAGCCTTCGAAGAGCCGCTCCTTGCTCTTGTCGGCGAGGTTGACGGCATCGATGAAGGGCGTTGGTTTGTAGTCCTCGGCGTAGCCGGGACCCTCGAGGTACACGCGGTTACCGTCGCTCGACACCAGGGTGTACGAAGTGCCCTGCGGCGAGCGCCCGCTCATCAAGTTGCCGGGAAGCTCGAGCAGTTCGTCCGCATCGTAGGGCCCGACGATCGTGTCGCGCTCGGGTTCGTCCTGCGTGAGATCCCAGGTCACCACACTGCGGCGTTCGTCGACCGTGACGCCGGCGAACAAGCGACCGGCATCCCGACTGAAGCTGTGGCCGGTGAGCGTGTCGTCGCTCTCGACTACGACCTGCGCCTGCTCCATGTCGAACGGCGCCGTGAGCAGCATGACGCGGTCCTTGCGATCGTCGCCGTTGTCATCCGGGCCGCCACGCCCGCCGAACTGCGCCTCGCCGCCGTTGTTGCCGCGCCGGCCGTCCTCACCGTCGCCGCGCTCGCGCGGCTCGCGCTGCAGGAACGTCAGGCCCGCGCCGTCGACGCGCCAGCCGAGCTCGCGCGGGTTGTTGCCGCGGTCCGCGCCGTTGCGGCCACGGCCACCGCCTTCCCGCAACGGCTGATCGATCAGCGTCGCCAGCACGTTGCCGTCAAGATCCATGACCTCGGTCTTGCGCGGGAAACTGTTCCAACCGGTAATGAACGAGAAAGGCCGGTCGACGCGCGCGGTGAGAATATGCTGCCCGTCCGGGCTCACCGAGATCGAAGCGTACATCGCCGGCTCGCCGATCAGCCGGGGCTCGCGACCCGGTGCCAACTCGGCAATCTGGCTGGTCGTGTAGTAATCGAACAGATCGGCGTCGTGCTGCGTCTCCATCAGGAATGGCACGGTGCGCGTGCTGGTTTCCTGCTCGCGCGTGGTCCGGATCACCGGCCCGCTGGGAATGCGGTCGTAGGCCGGCTCGGGGCCCCGATTCGGCGGCACAATGAGCGTCACCACCGTGCCATTGGGCGTCCACTGCAGCAGGCTGCCGCCGCCGCGCCCCCCCGCTCCGATCGTCGCCATCACCGCCGCGTCGGCGAGGGCCCCGGCGTCGCCGGTGTTGACGTCGGCCACCCAAACTTCGGTGCGCTCCGGCAGGTGCGCGAGGAAGGCCACCTGATCGCCCTCCGGCGACCAGCGCATGCCTGAAATGATGACGTCGTCGGGTAGGTCGAAATCGAGAAACGCCCGCGCCAGCAGCGAATAGACCCGTAGGTTGTTCGTCCCGGAAAGATCGAGCGTCCACACTCGGTTGGTTGCCGGCCGGAATTCGAGCGACGCCAGCCGGTAGGTCTCACGCGAAACCCGTTCCAGGTTCGAATAGGGATTCGACTCGGTGACCAGGAAGTGGTCACCGTCGGGGCTCAGATTGTCGAGCGTCACCGAGTTGGGGTCGCGGGCGTAGAAATCCTGGATCTCCGGCGGCGGCAGGACGTATCCGTCCTCGATCATCGGCATCCGGCGAGCCGGTGCCTGTTCTTGCTCCTCCTGCTGTTGGAATGCCGAGGCCGAGCCGAGCAGCGGCGATAAGAGCAGCGCCGCAATGGCTAGGAACATCCAGACTCTCGAAAATCGCTTCATGCCGTGGGTCTCCTGTTGGCCCCGTGATCCGTAACCTTGAGGGGCGGTCGGGTAGCACCGATATCCGGTTTTAACTGCGATGGGGAGCAGCGCCTATTCAACGGTTCTCAGAGGGAAAAAACAAGGGTCAGCGCAGGGTACACTCTTGGCCCATGAGCCCGGAAACCGACCCGATCCGCAGATTTCTCGCTGTTTACGAGCGCGCCGAGAAACACGATCCCGGTGACTTCACGCGCGTGGCGCTGGCCACGGCTGACGCCGACGGGCGCCCGTCGGTCCGCATGGTGCTGCTGCGCGGTGTCGACGAGCGTGGCTTCGTGTTCTACACCAACTTCGCCAGTAGGAAGGCCACCGAGCTCGACAGCAACCCGCATGCCGCACTGTGCTTCTACTGGGAGGTGCTGAAGGAACAGGTTCGGGTGGAGGGCACCATCGAGCGCGCCGGCGACGAGGAATCCGACGCCTACTTCGCCAGCCGCGACCGCGGCAGCCAGCTCGCCGCCTGGGCGTCGAAGCAAAGCGCGCGGCTGGAGTCACGCACCGCGCTGGTCGCCGCATATCTCAAGCTCAAGGCGCAGTACCTCGGCAAACCCATTCTCCGTCCGGATTTCTGGGGCGGCTACCGACTGCGCCCCGAGCGCTTGGAGTTCTGGAACAGCCGGGCCCATCGCATGCATGACCGCGTCGCGTACCTGCGCGACGGTGACGGCTGGAAGCTCGAGCGCTTGTACCCCTGACAGCTTGGGGGGCACCGGCGCCCCAGCCACCCGCCATGTGGTGGCGTGGCGGGCGTTGTCACGCGGCCGACGATGAGACGGTCTCGGGCGCCGCTCCCGCCATGCCCACGAAGCGCAGCGCCAGGACGGCAACCACGAACGCCAGCCCGGCGGAAACCAGGAACACCTGGCTGCCCACGACTCCGTAGATCACGCCGCCGACCAGCAGCCCGACAATGCTGGCCAGGCTGCCGACGCTGCCGGAAAATCCCTGCACGGCCCCCTGATGCCGATTGCCCGCCTGCTTCGAGAGAAGGGCGAGGAACGAAGGCCACATCAAGCCGTTACCGAGGGAGAAAAACGCGCCCCCGACGAACAACCAATGCAACTCGGTCGAGCGGTAGATCACGAAGCCGGCACCGAGAATGATGCTGCCCACCACGACCAGGGTTACGTCCGTGACCTTGTTGGAAAGGAAGCCGAGAAGCGGCCCTTGAACCAGGGCCATCGTCAAGCCGATGAACGAAAAGAAGGCGCCGATCTGCGCCGGAGACCACCCCAGGCCTTGGATCGCGTGCACGGGAAACGATGTGTAGAAGAAGTTGAAGGCCAGGAAGATGACGAAGTTGAGACCCAACAAATAACCAACGCAGGGCAGCGAGAACACCTGCCGCCAGCTGGCCTGCTGATGGTCGGCGAGCTCGACGCAATCGACCTGTTCCTGCCCCAAGACCTTCTGCATCCCGGATTCCTCCGGAGCACGCGTTAACGCACAGGGCTTCGACTCGGGCAGATAGAAGCCGATCACCAGGCTGGCCACGGCCGAGATGATGAGGGCTGCGACTACGGGAGGCATCTCGGCGTACTGCGTCGAGCCCAGAAGGCCGCCAATCGTCGGTCCGAGGATAAACCCGAAGTTCGCAGCCACCGACATGCGCCCGAAGTTCCGCTTGCGGTCCGCATCGCTGGTGATATCGGCGAGGTAGGCATTGGCAACGGACACGTTGCCCCCGGTGAGCCCTCGAGCGCCCGTGCGACGAAGATGACGACCAACGGCAGCGACACGACAAACGTGCCGAGCACCGCCGACTCGACCGGCAGCAGCTCACGCTCCGGAAGGTACAGCGCGATCAGGAAGACGATCCAAGATGCCATGGTGCCGAGTTGGCTGAGCAGGAGAACTTTGCGGCGCCCGTGGATGTCCGACCAGCGCCCCAGAATCGGCGCGCCGATTAGCTGAAACGTGGAGTACGTGGCTCCCATCATGCCGTAGACCAAAGCATTGCCCCCGAGCCGGGTGACCAGGGCGACGAGAAACGGCAGGACGATGGTGAAGCCGAGCGTTCCGATAAAGTTCACTAGCAGCAGCGGGAACAGCGCGCGTCGCGAAGAGGAACTCTCGAGCATGGCAGAGCATTGAACGCGATCCACATCTGAAGTACCAGTGATCTGCCGCCCCCGGCCAAGGTGCCGAGGCCTCTGGTAGCATCGGCTTCATGGGCTCGAGCGCGTGGTCCGAGGTTTACGAAATCGTTCGTCTCATTCCCCGGGGACAGGTCATGAACTACGGCCAGATCGCCAAACTCTGTTCGCGGCCGCTGACGCCGCGGGCGATCGGCTGGGCGCTGAACGACTGCCCGGACGACGTACCCTGGCACCGGGTCGTCAACGCAGCGGGCGGTTGTTCGACCGACGTCAAAGACGGCAGCGAGCCCGGTCGCCAGCGCGCGCGGCTCGAAACGGAGGGGGTGGAGTTCCCCAGCGACGGCCGCCTCGAGATCGAGAAGTACCGATTCCCTCTGGACGTCGATGACCTGGTCGAGATGCTCGTCGAGGGCGCGGATGACTGATGGAGCGCTCACGTTGGGGCTCATCGGCTATGGCCGCATGGGACACGAGGTAGAGGCAGCGGCGCAGGCGTCGGGTCATCGGATCGCCGTGACGCTCGACATCGCCGACAACACCGACGGCAGCGGTATTACTTCGGACGTGTTCGACGGCATCGACGCCGCCATCGAGTTCAGCCAGCCCGACGCCGTGTTGGCGAACATCAAGAGGGCGGCCGAGATCGGCCTGCCGTTGGTGGTGGGGACGACGGGCTGGGACGCCCACCGTGACGAAGCGAAGCGGCACGTCGACGACAACAACGCGGCGCTGGTGCACGGCGCCAACTTCTCGATCGGCGCGAATCTCTTCTTCCGGCTCGTCGAGGAAGCCGCCGCTTTGTTCGACAGGTTCGACGGCTACGACCCGTACGTCTTCGAGCATCATCATCGCAACAAGCTCGACGCGCCGAGCGGCACGGCTGCACGGCTGGCGGATATCCTGGTGGGCGGCATCGAGCGTAAAACACAAATCCAGGCGGGCAACCCCGACGGCGCCATCGATGCCGCAGCGCTGCACGTCGCCAGCGTGCGTGGCGGCGCGGCAATCGGCCAACACCGGGTGGGCTTCGACAGCAGCGCCGATTCCCTCGAGCTGGTGCATACGGCGCGCGGTCGCGAAGGCTCCGCGTGTGGGGCGATAATGGCCGCCGAGTGGCTCGTCGGCAAACGGGGTTTTTACGCCTTTGCCCAGGTCATGGACGATATTCTGACCCCTAACGACAGCCCATGAAGGTAACGGCGCTCGATGCTCTCTGAGCTGAAACAAAAGATCAATGAGCTGTACGAGCTGCTGGCGGATGAGCTCCCCGACGACGCCGGCGAAGCCTTCGAAGAGCTTCGTGACGCGCTCACGGCCGGATCGATCCGCGCCGCCGAATCGACACCCGACGGCTGGCGAACCAACACCTGGGTCAAGAAGGGCATCTTGCTGGGCTTTCGCCTGGGGCGCACCGTTCGTCTCGACAATGCGGGCCCGCTCGGCTTCGTCGACAAGGACAATCTGCCGGTGCGCCGTTTCGACGACACCGAGAAGGTCCGGGTGGTTCCGGGAGGATCGTCCATCCGGCGGGGCGCGTATGTCGGTCCCGACGTCATCTGCATGCCGCCGATGTTCGTCAACATCGGCGCCCACGTAGGCGGCGGCTCTCTGATCGACTCGCACGCCCTCATCGGTTCCTGCGCCCAAATCGGCATACGGGTTCATGTTTCAGCAGCGGCGCAGATCGGCGGCGTTCTCGAACCGGTCGGCGCCTTGCCGGTGATCATCGAAGACGACGTTCTGGTGGGCGGTAACTGCGGCATCTATGAGGGCACAGTGGTCAGCCATGAGGCGGTGATCGGCGCCGGGACCATACTCACGGCATCGACGCCCGTGTACGACACCGTCAAAGGCGAAGTATTGCGCGCCGCCGACGATCAGCCCCTGGTCATTCCGCCGGGCGCCGTCGTGGTGCCGGGGAGTCGGCCCGCGACGGGCGAATTCGCCGCCCGGCACTCGTTGCACGTCGCCACGCCGCTCATCGTAAAATACCGCGACGACCGCACCGACGCGGCGGCCGCACTCGAAGACACTTTGCGCCAATGAACGAACCCCGCGTTGCCAGCCGGCTCGACGGCGTTGCCATTTCGCTCACCCGGCAGATGTTCGAGAATGCGCCACCCGACGCCATCAACCTGGCACTGGGCGAGCCGATGTTCGACACCGCCGAGTGTCGATCGTCGCCACGGGTCGCGAAGCTCTCGACAGCGGGAGGCTGCCGTACACCTTCAATGGCGGCCTGGCAGAGCTGCGCGACTCAATCGCCACCGCCGCCGCCGCCGACGTGACGGCGGAATCGGTGTGCGTAACCGTAGGCGCCACCGGCGGCCTTCTCGCCTCGATGTTCGCCACCGTGGATGCGGGCGACGAGGTTCTGGTCCCCGACCCGGGATTCGCTTCCTATGCCGCGATGGCATCCATCGCCGGCGCCCGGCCGGTACGCTACCCGATGCCTGCGGCAGAGGGCTTTCGCTTCTCCGCCGACTCGCTACGCCGCTTCGTAACCAGGCGCACCCGCGCCATCGTCATCAACACGCCGTCAAATCCGACTGGGCACGTGATCCCCCACGACGAGCTGGCGCGCGTCGCCGAGATCGCAATGGAACACGACCTCGCGGTGATCTCCGACGAGGTCTACCGGGAAATTTACTTCGGTGAGCCACCGGCGTCGTTTCTCGACGTTTCCGACCGCGGCATGGTGGTTTACAGCCTGTCGAAGACGGAAAGCATGACCGGCTGGAGGCTCGGTTGGGTCATCGGGCCGCCCGAGCTCATCGGCGCGGCCACGGTGATCAACCAATACACGGTTACCTGCGCCCCGACCCTGGCGCAACGCGCCGCGCTCGAAGCTCTCGGGCCCGCCGCCACCGAACGGGCTGGGCGCATGCGCGCCGAATTCGATAGCAAGCGGCGCCTCATGACCGAGCTCATCGACCAAGAGCTCGGCCTGCCCTACTTCGATCCTGAGGGGGCCTTCTTCGTGCTCGTCGAAGCGGCGCCGCGCAACAACAGCATCGAGGTCGCTCTCGACGTGCTCCGGGAAACCGGGGTAATCACCGTTCCCGGCGCCGGTTTTGGTCACCAGGCTGGACGCTTCTTGCGCCTCTCGTTTTCGGGAACCGAAGACGACATCCGCGAAGGGGTCCGACGCCTGGCGACCTATCCGTTCGAGGCGTCGGCAGGCACCTGATCGTTGTTCCTTTTGAATCGCCCGGACAACCGGGATATAACGTCGGCGCGGCCGCGGTCTGCGCCGCGCCCCGGGAGACATTCGCTGTCTTCCTCCATTTCCTGCGTCATGGAGTGTTCGATGAGCCGCTCGCGCCCCCTGTTTGCCGCCCTCTTGATCGCCGTGCTGTCCCTGCCCGCCCTAGCGGTCGCTCGCCAGGCCGAGGAGTCCATCGACATCGAGGTGATCACCAGGATCCGCGAGGAAGGACTGGAGCGCTCTCGCGTATGGGAAACGTTCAGCCAATACGTCGATGTGTTCGGCCCGCGACTCACCGCCACACCGGCATTCAACGAAGCCATGCGCTGGTCACGCGACGAGCTCCGCTCGTGGGGCCTCGACGACGCTCACCTGGAGAGCTTTCCCTTCGGCCGCGGCTGGACCCTGGAACACTTCACGCTGGAAATGGTGGAGCCCCGCTACATGCCGTTGACGGGATATCCGCGGGCGTGGAGCCCGTCGACCGACGGCGAGCTGGTGTCCTCGCCGGTGATGCTGGCCGGCAAGTCGGAAAACGAGCTCGCCGAATACAGCGGCCGCCTCGGCAATGTGATAGTCATGTTGCGTCCGGAGGAAACGCGGTTCATCAGTGCAGATCGCGACGACCCGCCCGACTACCGCGACACCGGCACGGAGGCCAGCGGCGAACGCTGGAGCCCGACGAGCCGCACCAACCTCGGCGCTGAAGCGCAGGCGCAGCAGGAGGCACAGCGCGCCGGCCGCCGGCAAGCACGCGACCAGCAACAAGCCGCCGTACGGATGCTACGCAGCGAGGGGGCCGGCGTCGTTCTCGAACCGAGCCGCAGCGAGCACGGCACGCTCTTCGTGCTCGGCCAGAGCCGCGACGACGATGATGCGGTACCCACCGTGGTCATGGCGCCGGAGCACTACAACATGATTGCCCGCATGCTCGAGCGCGGCATCGACGTGCAGTTGCGCATCAGAATCGAGGGCCGCTTCCACGAGGACGACACCAACGGCTACAACGTGATTGCCGAGATTCCCGGCTCCGACGCGGAGATCGGCGGGGAGGTGGTGATGATCGGGGCGCACCTCGACTCGTGGCACTCGTCAGCAGGCGCCACCGACAACGCCGATGGCGGCGCCACCGTCATGGAAGCCATGCGCATTCTGCAAGCAATCGGCGCGCGGCCGAGGCGCACCATTCGGATGGCGCTGTGGGGCGGCGAGGAGCAAGGGCTTCACGGGTCGCGACGCTACGTCGAGCACCATCTGTCGGGCGACGCGAACGCCACGGCGCGCGATAAGTTCTCGGTGTATTTCAACCTCGATCCGGGTGCCGGGCCGGTTAATGGATTTTTCATCGAGGGCAACCCGGGGGTCATTCCCTTCTTCGAGGCCAACCTGGCGCCGTTCCAGGACTTGCGCGAGACCACGCTCACGATGGCCGGCATTTGTTGCACCGACCACCTGAGCTTCATCGCCGAGGGCCTGCCCGGATTCCAGCCCATCCATTCCTACGACGACTACGACGTCCGCACGCACCACACCAACGTCGACGCGTACGAGCGCATCCGCGAGGAAGACTTAATGCAAGCATCGGTCGTGATGGCCTCGTTGCTCTACCACGCGGCAATGCGCGACGAGAAGATCCCCCGGGCGCCGGCCGTCGGCTCGGGCCGCTGAGCGAACGTTGGCCGGGTGCTGAACAACTCCCGGGTCTCGGGTCGCTGATTGCCTGCAACCAAGACGATATTTACTCTGACTCGTCCCGGCAAGTACGATTACCGTATGAAACACACGCGATTCGCTCTGGCCCTGATGATCGTCGCGGTTTCGGTCGCCGCCGCTGGCGCCACATTCGGCTTCCCCGGTGCCTCGAGCCCGACGGCGGCCGACGGTGCCGAGTTTCCTGAACAACCCACGCGACCCCGGCCGCAAGACGTATTCCGGACGATCGTCATCGACCCGGGGCACGGTGGCTCTGAGATCGGCGCCGTGGGCCCCACCGGCGTCACGGAGAAGGCCGTAGCCTTGAACATCGCCCAACGTCTCCACGACCTGATCGAGGAGCGCCTCGGCCTCGACGCCCGCCTGACCCGTGAATCGGATGTCGACAGGGATCTCGAGCAACGAACGGCGTTTGCCAACAACCTGAAAGCAAACGTTTTCGTGTCCATCCATGCCAACGCCTATCGCGGCAAGGGTGTGCATGGAGCCGAGACCTTTTTTCTGTCGGACCAGGCGACCGACGACGACGCCCGTCGGCTCGCCGCCCTCGAAAACGATGCGCTCCACCTGCAAGGACCGGCCTCGGGAGACTCGGGCCTGCAGATGCTGCTTTGGGACATGGCGCAGACGAAGCATTTGTTCGAGAGCAGCGTACTCGCCGAGATGATCCAGGTGCGGCTCAACGACCTCGCCGGCACAACCGATCGCGGCGTCAAACAGGCGCCGTTCAGGGTGCTCAAAGGCGCCAACATGCCGTCGGTGCTCGTCGAGGTCGGTTTCCTTTCGAACCCCGATGAGGAGCGTCTACTCGCCGATCCCCAGTATCGCCAGCGCATTGCGGAGCAGCTCTACGAAAGCCTCAACCAGTATCGGCGGCGGCAAGCCCAGCTGATCGGCGGCTCACAGCGCTAGCAACACTCGGAGTCGCAGTCGGATGAGGCGAAATGACCCCAAGTTCCCGTGGCGCGTCGTCGCGATCTCGGGGCTGCTCTTCGCTCTCCTCGCCTTCGCCGTGTGGATGGTCATCGGACCGCCAGCACCGGAGGCGCCCGTCGCGGCGGTTGACACCGCTGCGCCCGCGGCCGAGCCCGCCGAAGTACCCGGCGCTACGCAGCCACCGGACAGCAGACCGCAGCTGATCGACGCCGCGGCGGCGGCACAGCTCGATCCCGAAAGCCGCGAGGCGCTGGCACTGCTGGCGGGCGAGCGCGGCACGCGGGGCACGATGGAGCTGCAGCTCTTCCTCATCGTTGGCGGCCTCGAGCGACTCATCCCGGTGCCGCGCACGACGTTCGCTCCGGCCACGCTCGATGCACAGGCGCAACGCGCCGTTCAGGAGCTGATCGAGTGGGAGGGAACCGAAACCACCTCTCCGGTCCCCCCGGAGGCCAGCGTCCGCGAGGTATGGGTTTCGCCGGGCGGCATCGCCTACGTCGACTTCGATCGGGCGTTTTACGTATTCGGCGGCGGTGGGTCGCTGGGCGAATTGCATACGGTCTACAGCGTGGTCGCGACGCTGGCCGTGAGCTTTCCCGAAATCGATGCCGTGCAGATTCTCATCGACGGTGCCCCGATCGATACGTTGGCGGGACACGTCGACCTGTCGCGGCCGTTGCGGCCGTCCGACGAATGGGTGTTGCTGGAGCCAAACCCCGGCGTGCGTCAGGACTCTGAATTTGACTGACGTCGGACCCGACAAGGACCGCCCGACGCTGATCTTCGCAACCCTCAACCCGGGTAAGGTCGGCGAGATGAACGACCTGCTCCTCGACACGCCCTGGGGGGTCGCCCCGATGCCCGACGACATGCCCGAATACGAGGAAACGGGAACGACCTTCGCCGAGAATGCGCGCGGCAAGGCGTTGTTCACCTCGCGGCGCGTCGCCGTACCGGTGCTCGCCGACGACTCCGGTCTCGAAGTCGAGGCCCTCGGGGGCGAACCCGGCGTGCGCTCGGCCCGTTACATCGACCCGTCGATCAGTCAGGAGGCGCGCAACGGCAAGATAATCGACATGCTCGAGGGCATCGGCGCAGCGCATCGCGGGGCGCGATTCGTATGCCACCTCGCCCTCGCGTATCACGGGAAGCTCGTGCACGAGACTACGGGAACTTGCTGCGGCAGGATCACCGAATCGCCGGCAGGAGACGGCGGTTTCGGCTACGATCCGGTGTTCCTGGTGCCGGAGCTGGGTCGAACCTTTGCTCAGCTGAGCCGCGAAGAGAAATCGACACGCTCGCATCGCGGCGTTGCGGCACGCGACATGGCAGCGTTCCTGCGCGCCTGGCGTGCCGACCAGCCCGAACCAGCAACGTGTTGAGCAACTCCCGGTACCTCTTCAACACCTGTTAATTCGGATTCATTTGGCTGCCGGCGATCCGGGTAGGTATCCTGGGGACTTCATCGGGGTGTGGCGCAGTCCGGAAGCGCACCTGCTTTGGGAGCAGGGGGTCGGAGGTTCAAATCCTCTCACCCCGACTTTTTCAGATTCCTAGCCTGCCATGGACGATAAAGGGACCGAGCAAAAAGCAACGGCGCCCGAACGTCGCCGCCATATTCCGGTATCCCTGAAGGACCCGGAGACGATGCGTGCCCTCATCGACACGCTGGCGGAGGGCACCTACGTGTCGACGCTGGACGGCCGGATCGTCGACGCCAATCCGGCGTTTCTCGACATGCTGGGCGCCAAGCGGCTCGAAGACATCACCGATCACGATCTGTGGCCCGACGCCGAACGGCGGCGGGAATTCGAGCAGGAGGTGGTCCAGCGCGGCGCCGTGAACGAGTTCGAAATCGATGTTCGTTGCCTCGACGGCGAGATCGTCACCGTCCTCGACACTTGTCACGTGCAAAAAGACGAAGGTGAGGCGCTCGCTCTGTACGGGGTGCTGCTGGACATCACCAAACGCAAAACCCTCGAGGCTCAGCTGGCGCAGCTCAGCGTCCGCGATCTGCTCACCGGCTGTTACAATCGCCGGTATTTGCAGGCGCAGCGCCCCGTCACGGAGCGTCCCAGCTATTTCTATGGCTGCCTGATGATGGACTCGACGGGTTCAAGGGGATCAACGACACCTACGGCCAGGAAGAAGGCGACCGTGTGCTGCAGCGCTTCGCCCACTTCCTGATCCGCAACAAGCGCGCCGATGACGTGTTGGTACGCCTGGGTGGCGACGAATTCGCACTCTTCGTCGAGGTCGTGGCGCCCGAAAACCTCGACATCATTACCGAACGCCTGATGGCCAACGCGCCGGAACAAGCGCCGATTGCCTTCAGCATCGGCCGGGCTTATCGGGTTCCGGGCGAAACGCTCGAGGAGATCATCGCGCGCGCCGACGCCGCGATGTACACGCCGCCAAGGGTGGCGAGCTCGATGGCGACCGTCGATCTCAGGACAGCGACGACGACTGATCCCGGCGCCCACTACTCGATCTTCGACGCCTCCGGGTCGGCGCGAATCGTGAGCGTGGTCGAGTAAGTTTCGTCGTCCATCGTCAGCCTGACCCGATACGTTCCGGGTTCCGCCTGTGGGCCACCGCCGAAACCACCGCGGCCGCCACCGCCGCGGCCACCACCACCGCGGCCGCCACACCTCCCGCACCGCGGCCGCCCTGCCCTGCGGCGGGCGAAAAACGCATCGGCCAATAGTAGCGGTTGATCCCGGCGGCGGCGGCGATTGTGGTCTCGAACGTCTGTTCGCTGCCGATGCCGCTGATCTCCAGGCGCACATCTTCGTTCGGATCATCGCGCAGATAAAAATGGATCGCCGCCGAGCTGACCAGCTCGTTGGGCGAATTTCCTGGCGGCCGCTGATCGATCGTCAACGGATTTCGCCCCATGAACAGCTTGTGACCGCGCGTCGCGCCGCGGCTGATACCGCGCCACTGCGTCGCGATGCGGTTGTCGAACATGTGGGCGTCGGCGCCCACGACCTCAGCGTTCAACTGCTGCAGCGGTGTGATGTCGTCGAGAATCCAGATGCTGCGTCCGTGGGTGGCGGCAATAAGGTCGCCGTCGCGCGGATGGATGATCAGGTCGTGCACGGGAACGGTGGGCATGCCGTTCATCAGGCGTCCCCAGCTCGTGCCGCCGTTTACGGTTGCGTGAACGGCGAACTCGGTACCGACGAACAACAAGCTCGGGTTCCTCAGGTCCTCGCGCACTACGTAGACGGGCTCATCGGGAAGGCCGGCGCCGACGTTGGTCCAGGTCTGCCCATAATCGTCGGTCCGAAAAACCCATGCTGTAAAGTTGTCGCTGCGATGGCCGTCGAGGCTCACATATGCTCGGCCCTCGACAAACCGCGAGGCCTCAACGCGGCTCACCCATAGTCCCCGCGGGGCGCCGGGAAAGTTGGAACGGACATCGGTCCAGTGGGCGCCGTCGTCGCGGGTCACCTGAACGCGCCCGTCGTCGGTGCCGATCCAGATGAGCCCCTTGGCGATGGGCGATTCCGAGATCGTGATGACGGTAGCGTGCGTCTCGGCGCCCGTAACGTCGCGCGTCAACCCGCCACTCTCCGAATCCGTGGTCTCTCGGGATCGTTGTACGACAGGTCGGGGCTCACGATCATCCAGGTGTCGCCACGGTCGGTGCTCTTGAACACGTGGTTGCCAGCGAAGTAGATCGTTGTCGAAGCGTGCGGCGACAGGATCAACGGCGAGCTCCAATTGAAGCGGAACTGATCGCGCGGCAGCCGGTTGGCGCCGCCGCGGCCGAAGCCGCCACGCCCCCCTCCCGGCCCGGCGGCAGAAGCCGCAACATCGCTCTCCTCTATGAAGTCGGCGGCGTTCAAGGCGTTCTCGCGATTCGGCGTAATGCTCTCACCGACCTGGCGGAACACGGCATCGAGACGGCGGATGCTGCCGCCTTGGCTCTCGGTGTACACCGTGCGCCAGTCATTCGGGTCCACCGTGGTGTGGAAGCCGTCGCCGCTGTGAAACTTGAACCAGTGGTCGTTGAGGATGCCGTTCCAGTCGCGGCTGTTGCTTGGGCCGCCCCAATTGCCGTTGTCCTGGAGCCCCCCGTACACCCAGTACGGATCCCGCATGTCGGCGGTGACAGCATAGAACTGGCCCAGGTCCATGTTGTCGAACATCAGGAAGCTGTAGCCGTGGTCGTACGTGATGTACGAGCCCTTGTCGTTGCCGACATAGAAAATGTCCGGGTTCGCCGGATTTACCCACAGGGCGTGGAAGTCGCCGGAAATTCCCTGCATCTGGCGCTCGAACGTGCGGCCACCGTCGACAGAGATCTGGGCGCTGCCGGCGACCACATACACGATGTCGTCGTTGACCGGATTCATCCAGATGTGGCTGTAGTAGAAGGGTCGGTTGTTGTAACGACTCACGTACTCCCAGCTGTCGCCGCCGTCGTCCGACCGATAAATGCCGGTGCCGAGCTTCGACATGTCGTCGTAGTCGGGATTCTCGCTGTCATCCTCGTTGCGCCGTTGCGGCTGGAAACCATGCTCGACGATGGCCATCAGTGTGTCGGGGTTCGAGTGTGAAATCGCCAGGCCGATCTTGCCGATGGCGCCCTCGGGCAGGCCGTCGGTGAGCTTCAGCCAGCTGTCACCGCCGTCGGTGGATTTGTAGATACCTCCGTTCGGCCCGCCGGAGTCGTGACCTGACCCCCCAAAACGGATCCAGAGGTAATCTCACGATCTGGGTCGAAAAAGGGAGGTCAGAATGTCGGCGAAGAGGCACAGCGCAGAGCAGATCGTACGGAAGCTACGGGAGGCTGAGGTGGAGCTGGCCCGAGGCGCGACGGTCAAGGATGCCTGCCGCAAGCTAGCAATCACCGAGCACACCTACTACCGGTGGCGACGCGAGTACGGGGGGCTGAGGGTCGACGAGGCCAGGCGGCTGAAGCAACTTGAGAAGGAGAACGTCCGGCTCAAGAAGATTGTGGCGGAAAAGGAGCTGGATCTTTCGATCCTGAAGGAAGTTGCGGAGGGAAACTTCTGAGCCCGGCACGTCGCCGAGATGCGGTTGAGCATGTTCGGCGGAGGCTGGGCGTTTCCGAGCGACGAGCGTGCCGGGTGCTGAAACAGTCGCGCACGACGCAGCGGTACGTGCCACGGCAACCGGACGACGAGCAGGTGCTGACGGAGAGGATCGTGAACCTAGCCCGAGAGTATGGCCGCTACGGGTATCGGCGAGTGACGGCGCTACTGCGCATGGAGGGCTGGCTCGTGAACCACAAGCGGGTGCAACGGATCTGGCGGCGCGAGGGGCTGAAAGTACCGAAGAAACAGCCCAAGCGAGCACGGCTGTGGCTCAACGATGGCTCCTGCATCCGACTGCGCCCCGAGAACAAGGATCATGTCTGGGCGTATGACTTCGTCCACCACCGGACGCATGACGGTCGGGCTATGAGGCTGCTGACGATCGTCGACGAGTACACACGGGAGAGCCTTGCAATCGACGTGGCGCGGAAGCTCAACTCCGAGGACGTACTTCACCGACTAGGACGACTGTTCGTTCATCGAGGTATTCCAGCGCACATCAGGTCAGATAACGGACCGGAATTCACCGCCGAGGCGGTTCGCGACTGGCTGGGCCGGCTCGGCGTCGGCACGCTGTTCATCGAGCCGGGCTCCCCATGGGAGAACGGCTATGTGGAGAGCTTCAACGGCAAGCTCAGAGACGAGCTGCTGAACGGGGAGATCTTCTACACGCTGAAGGAGGCAAAGGTTCTGATCGAGAGATGGCGCCAGCAGTACAACCGCGTACGACCGCACAGCTCGCTGGGCTATCGACCTCCGGCACTGGAAGCGGTGTTGTTGAAACCGGCTACGCTACGCTTCGCTGGCCTCAACAACCTCTTGTCAGCACCGTGTTACTGAGATAGAAGGTGGTACTAACCGCGGGGTCTGGTCAATACCGCGGCAGGATCGTGCTGCGGAACTCCCCGGTGCTGCCGTCCTCTCGCAGCAGCCGTCCCCGTGGTACCTCCAGATCCTGCGGCCCCTGCGCCATCGTGATCTGCCGCCGATACGTCCCGTGCCGATATCCTCGCCGCGAGCCGTTGCGCTCGTACGGCCCGCATCCCAACGCCTCGGCGAGCTCCTCCTCAAGCGTGATCGTAATCGCCTCCTGGATGCGGCTGTGCAGCAGCTCCTGGATGGCGCTACGGAACTCGATGACCGATACCTCTCCCGTGCTACCGTTGCTCATGGTGTGATCTTCTTGTTGTCGCCGTTTCCAGCGACTCGTTTTTCCTACTCGGAGGTTACGCCATTTCTTTTTCTACAGGACTCGGGACGGATCCCAACCCGGTCAGAGCTTGTTGATTCGCGGCGGCACAACCTCGGTGGGCTTGGCCGCCGCCGTGCTGGCCAAACAGCAAGGTGCGACGGTCGCTGCGACGACCCGAAAGGCTGATCGTCAAGACATGTTGGAGGATAACGGCGCGGATCATGTGTTCATCGACAGCGGCGAGATCGCCGACGATCTCCGGTGCCTCTTCCCCGACGGTGTCGACAAGGTGCTCGAGCTCGTCGACACCACCACGCTACTCGACTCGCTGCGATGCGCTGCGCGCTTCGGCGCGGTGTGCATGACCGGCATGGTCGGCAACGCATGGGAGCTCGAGCAATTCAGTCCGATGGGCGCGATCCCGTCCACGGTAAGCCTGACCACGTATGCGGGTGGCTCCGGGGACTTTGTCGATACACCGCTCCAGACGGTGGTGAACGAAGTAGAAACGGGGCGTATGACGCCCAAGATCGGACGCGTCTTTCAACTCGACGACATCGTGGAGGCGCACCGCTGCATGGAAGACAACGCGGCTGGCGGCAAGATCGTCGTCCTTACCTGAGGCCGGGAATTTTGACTCTAGGCGATTGCACCAACTCGGGATCGCCTCCCGAATGGGAAGATGGCTATAATGAAGATACTTGTAGCTGGAGCCACCGGCGCGATCGGCCGCTCTCTCGTGCCCATGCTTGTCAAAGAGGGACACGAGGTTGTCGCACTGACGCGCGACCCCCAAAAGTTCGACGGTGTGGAGGCCATGGGTGCGGAGCCCGTGCTCGGCGACGTGTTCGACGTTGCCCGGCTCAACGAGATTGCCGGGCGTGCGGCGCCGGAAGTCATCATCCACAGCTCACGAGTTTTAGTGCGACGGCAAAAGATCCCATGGCGGAGACCAATCGGTTGCGCATCGAAGTGGAGTTGCCGCGCTTTGGTGGACGGTTTCCCGCTCACATTTAAGCGATCTGAGCGTGCCTCCTTTCGTACCCCATGGGCGAGTCGTAGTCCAGGGGTGAGTGTCTGCGACGCGGGTTGTAGAAGCCCTCGATGAACTCGAAGACGGCCATGCGGGCTTCCGCCTGGGACCTGAACCGCCGCCGGCGGTTCAGGAGCTCGCACTCGAGGGTGGCGAAGAAGCTCTCGCACATCGCGTTGTCGTAGCAGTCACCGGCTGATCCGGTCGACGGTCGCACCCCGACCTCCTGGCAGCGCTGACCGAAGGCGATCGACGTGTACTGCGTACCTTGGTCACTGTGATGAATCACCTGTTGGGGCCGTCGTTGCGAGATCGCCATGTTCAGCGCCTTGAGCACGAGCTCGGTGCGCAGATGGGTCGCCATTGACCAACCGACAACGCGACGGCTGAAGACGTCCACGACGACCGACAAGTACAAGAACCCTGCCCACGTTGGGATGTAGGTTATGTCCGCCACCCAAAGCCTGTCGGGGCGGTCGGCTCTGAACTTGCGCTCAACCAGGTCCGGAACTGGGCGGGCTTCCCGATTTCGCCGCGTTGTCCGAACGCGTCGCCTACGGCTGACGCCCTGCAGGCTTGCACGTCGCATCAAGCGCCCCACACGCTTGCCGCCAGCCAACACCCACACCGTCGGCTCGCAGATCGGCGTGGATCCGAGGGCGACCGTAGGTGCCTCGGCTCTCCCTGTGGATCGCTTCGATCCGTGCCTGCAGCTTTGCGTCCGCCCGCGATCGAGCCGACGGTTCCCGCCGGCGCCACGCGTAGTACCCGCTGGTGGAGACCTCCAGCACACGGCACATCGTGGCAATCGGATACTTCGCCTGGTGACCGCTCACGAACTCGAAGACTTCGGCGGTACCGAGTCGGTCTCCCGAGCGAACCAGGCCGCGGCTTTTGAAAGGATCTCCCGCTCTTGCTTCAGCTGGCGGTTCTCTTTCCGCAGCCGCCCCAGCTCCTCGCGCTCAGCAGTGCTGAGCCCTTCGGCGCTGCGGCCTTCGTCGCGGTCAGCCTGCTTGATCCACTGGCGAATCGTCCAGTACAACGGCTCGAACTCCTTGGCCAGCTCGGCGACGCTCCGCCCAGCTCGTGCCACTTCTATGATCCGCCGCCGAAACTCCGCCGGGTACGGCCCTCTTGTCCTTGGCATCCTGAACACCTCCCGTGTACGTCGTAAGGTGTCCACGAAATCGGGTCAAGTCCAAAGGTACCCGCAACCTGATGGCGGCGGCGCAGGCTGCGGGCGCCTCGCGTTTCATCAGCCACATCTCGTCTCTTTGCGCACCGGCAGGCGACGGCCTGACGGATGAGAGCACGCCGCTCTATCTCGACGCGCCGGAGGAGGTTAAGCCTCTCGTCGAGGCAGTGGCCGAGCTCGAGCGTCAAACTCTCTCAGCGGACGGGATCGCAGGAATCGTGCTCCGGTACGGCCACTTTATGGACCCGGTACCTATTATGAGCCCGGCGGCTGGGTTGCCGAGAGTGTCGGCAGCGGCCAAATGCCCATTGTTGGCAGCGGCGCGGGAACGTATTCGTTCATTCACATCGATGACGCCGCTGCGGCAACGGTCTGCGCTCTGAAACATGGGCCACTGGGTGTCTACAACATCGTCGACGACACACCCGCACCGGTCAGCGAGTGGTTGCCTGTCTATGCGGAGCTTCTATCCGCCCACGCACCCGAGCGAATTTCGCCAGCGGCGGCCCTCGAAGCGGTCGGGCCTTTGCCCACCTATCTGATGACCGAACAGCGCGGCGCGTCGAACACGAAAGCGAAACGCGAGCTCGGGTGGCGGCTCGGCCACGAATCATGGCGCGACGGCTTCTAAAGAGCTGCTCACCTAGACCGCCTCTGCTGTCGGTGTCATCCGGGATCGCAGGATCCGGGTGTCAGAAAGGGCCCCGAGGCAATCGGGGTCACGCCGGCAACGCAATCGCCGTGGTCAGGCCACCTCGTCGAGGAACGTGCTCACCACCTGCACCAGCTCCTGGGATTTGTCCATGTGTACGTAGTGGCTGGACTTGTCGATTACCTCCAGCTTGGCGTTTGGCAGCTTTTCCGCAATCTCATGCCCCAGCTTGCTGCTGATGAAGCGATCGTATTTGCCCCACACCACTAGCACGGGTGTTTGAAGCTCGTGTGCGCGAGGCTCAAAGTACTCTTGGCCCACGCGGAAGTTCTGGAAGTACGACAGAAACGCCTCTTGGGTGCGCTTACTCACACCATCGGCCAAGAACTCTCGGCGCACCTCAGCCGGGATGGAGTGCCCCCGGTAAAATCCTTTGAGATACAAAATTTGGGCTGTGATGCGCGGAAACCAGCGCACCAGGGCCTTGCCGAGGATCGAGCCCTTCTTGGCAAAACTCTTGAGCTCCCAGGAGGAGTGCTGTGGCCGCGGAAACGGAATGCCGTCCATCACCGCCAGCTTCGAGACGCGGCTCGGGTGCTCTAGGCCGACCAGTAGCGAAGGAAGGAGGGCAATGTCGGTGGCCACCAGGCTTGCTTGACGGATGTGAAGCGAGTCCATGAAGTCTACAATCACCTCCGCAAAGCGGCGTGAAGTGTAGTCCTCGGACGACGGAAACGGGTCGCTCCCGCCGAAACCAGGCCAATCGAGCGCCAGCACATGGTGCTTTTCGGCCAGGAGCGGCGCCACGGCGTACCAGGCCTGCAGATTCTCGGGAACGCCATGCAGTAATAACACCGGCGGATTCGTGGGGTCGCCCAACTCGGCATAGCGGACGTTGAGCCCTTCTTTCCTCAGCCGCACGGTCTTGGTAACCAGCAGACGATTCTGTTTTGCCATCGTGTTGCTCCGATCGGTGTTCAATCGCGTTTTCTCAGGTCTCACATTAGCCAAGAGTCCAGCGTCACTCGTGTTCATTGGTTTGCTCTCCTTGTGTTTTTCCATACGGGTAATTCGAGCACCATCTAGGCTGCGAAGATTTTTACCGCGCGCCGATAGGAGACAGCTTGCGAGAAAAATCCAAACAGTATCGGCAAGGTGTAAACCTGAACTATCAGCGCCGCGGGCGCAGCACCGATGTCACCGGTACTCAATAGCGCTCCAGACAGGATGACGGCCGAATTGATAGTTCCGATCGTCAATCCAATCGTCACGGCCCTCGCAGGAATCCCATGCAAAAAGGCGGTCGCGACAAGATTCTCGCGCTGCCGAGAGCGTTTTGACATCTGACCGGTGATGCGGTATACGTTTTGTTCGTCCGCAGGTCGAACGCCACAGGATTGCTCGGGGGACGACGATAGTAGGCGCCGCCTGTACCTACGCCTCGTAAACCGCTGATCGCGAAGACTGCTATGGAGCCAGAGCTTTACGACGGCTTGAGCACCATGTGGGTACTCATGGCGGCAATCCTCGTCTTCCTGATGCAGGCTGGGTTCGGCATGGTCGAGGCGGGGCTGATTCGCGCCAAGAACGCCGCCAACATCCTCATGAAGAACCTCATGGACTTCTGCTTCGCGGTGTTCGGCTACTACGCGTTTGGCTACGCGATCATGTATGGGTCGGCCGGGCTGGTCCTTGGCACTTCCGGGTGGTTCATGGTGGGCGCCGAGAGTCCGGTGGAGACGTTGCCTCTGGCGGCCTTCTGGTTCTTCCAGGTCGTGTTTGCCGGCACGGCGGCCACCATCGCGTTGGGTGCGATGGCCGAGCGTATGCGCTTCGTAGCCTACCTGGCGTACTCGTTCAGCATGACGGCATTCATCTACCCGATCGTCGGACACTGGGTTTGGGGCGGCGGCTGGCTGTCGCAGCTTGGTTTCTACGACTTCGCCGGGTCGACGGTTGTTCACTTAGTCGGCGGCGTCACAGCGTTGACCGGCAGCTACATGCTGGGTCCCCGCATCGGGCGCTTCAACCCGGACGGATCAGCCAACGTCATCGGCGGGCACAACATGCCGCTCGTGACGCTGGGAGTCTTCATCCTCTGGTTCGGCTGGTATGGCTTCAACGCGGGTTCGACGCTCAGTATGGAGAGCCCGGGTCTGGTCGCCCGCATCGTCATGAACACTACGCTCGCCGCCGCGGCGGGCTCGATGGCCGCCATGCTGACGGCGTGGATGAAGTTCGGCAAGCCCGATCTGGCGCTGACGCTGAACGGTGCGCTCGGGGGCTTGGTAGGGATTACGGCTCCGTGTGCGGTGGTAGGACATGGCGCCTCGATTTACATTGGGATCGCCGCCGGAATAATCATCGTTCTGGGCGAGAACTGGCTCACCCAGCGGCAGGTCGACGATGCGGTGGGTGCCATTCCCGTACACGGGATGGCAGGCATCTGGGGCACTTTGGCTGTCGGGATCTTCGGGCAGGCGGCTCTTGGCGCCCCTGGCGAAGGTCTGTTCTACGGTGGCGGCTTGGGAAGCCTGGGTATCCAGGCACTCGGTGTGATCGCCAGCCTGAGCTTCGTCGGGGTGGCGATGTGGGCCGTGTTCCGCTTCATCGATCTTACCGTCGGGCTCCGTGTTTCGCGCGAGGTCGAGCTGCGCGGTCTCGACCTCGAGGAGCACGGGATCGAGTCGTACAGCGGATTCCAGATCTTCATCGCCGACTGAAACGGGGAGCGCCAACGGTATGAAGATGGTCGTTGCAATCGTCGAGCCGCAGCAGCTTCCAGCGGTGAAGGAAGCCCTGTTCGAAGCGCAGATCAGGTACCTCACGGCGACCAACATCCTCGGCACCGCGGCCAGCGGTGCCGAGGTTTATTCGTTCCGCGGCGTCGCCCACGAGGTGTCACTGTTCCAGAAGGTGCGCATCGAGCTCGCCATTCGCGAGGAGATGGTGGAAGTGGCCGTCAACGCTATCGAGCAGGCGGCACGTGACACCGGTGGCTTCGGGATCATCTTCGTGATCGACCTTCACGACGTTGTGCTCGTTGCCACCGGTGAGCGCGGCGACAGGGCGCTGGGCTGACGCGTGGCTAGAGAGCGACCGACGACCGCACGGGACGTGTTTCTCCACGCCGAGGAGCACGATATCGAGTTCGTAGATGTGAAGTTCGTCGACCTCTTCGGAACCCTGCACCACCTGACGCTTCCGATCGAGGAGATCGACGACGACGTGTTCGTCAACGGCCTCGGCCTCGACGGCTCGTCGATCCGCGGATTCCAGGCGATCGACAACAGCGACATGATCATGGTTCCGGATCCGGCGTCGATGATGCACGATCCGTTCTTCGAAGCCCCGACGTTGTCGTTCTTCTGCAAGGTGGTCGACCCGGACGGGTTCAAGCCCTACACGCGGGACGCGCGCAGCGTCGCACAGCGCGCCGCCCAGCTGGTGCGCTCGTTGGGTATCGCGGACGACGTGTTCTGCGGTCCCGAGCTCGAGTTCTTTCTGTTCGACAACGTGCGCTACGACCAGACCACCCAGCACGGCTTCTACTTCGTCAACAACGAAGGCGCCTTCTGGAACACCGGCGAGCGGGAGGAAGACAACCTGGGCCATCGCGGCGAACGCAGGGGTGCCTACTTCGCTTCGCCTCCGGTCGACCGATATCACAACCTGCGCTCCAAGATGACGACCATTTTGCGCAGCGTCGGGGTGCGCGCCGAGTTCCATCATCACGAGGTCGCGGCGGCAGGCCAGAACGAGATCGGCATGCGCTTCGCTCCCCTTCAGCGGGCGGCCGACAACGCGGTGAAGTTCAAGTACGTCGTGAAGAACGTCGCGCGGCGATACGGCAAAGCCGCCACGTTCATGCCCAAGCCGCTGTTCGAGGAGAACGGCTCCGGCATGCACGTGCACCTGAGCCTCTGGAAGGAGGGCACGAACCTCTTCTATAACCCCGACGGCTATGCGGGGCTCAGCCGTACGGCGATCCACTTCATCGGCGGGCTGTTGCGCCATTCGCCGGCGCTATGCGCGCTGTGCAACCCCACGACCAACTCCTACCGGCGCCTCGTGCCCGGGTACGAGGCACCGATCAACCTGGTGTACTCGCGGGGCAACCGGAGCGCCTGCATTCGGGTACCGATGGTTGGGACCAGCCCGGCCTCGAAGCGCATCGAGTACCGCACCCCCGACCCGTCGAGCAATCCGTACCTGGCGTTCGCGGCGATACTTCTGGCCGGACTCGACGGCATCAACAATCGGATCGAGCCGCCGGCGCCGATCGACAAGGACATTTACGAGTTGTCGGGGACCGAGGATGGCGATGCGATCGCCAAGACGCCGGGCTCGCTGGCAACGGCGCTCGACGCGCTGGAGCGCGACCACGGGTTTCTCGTCGACGACGGGGTGTTCACTCCCGACCTCCTCGAGACCTACATCGACCACAAGCGCAAGCACGAGGTCGACTTCATTCGGCTACGCCCCCACCCGGGCGAGTTCGCACTATATTTCAACGTTTAGAGGACTACCACACCGACGGGGGACCCATGGAGCAAGCACAGATTCTAGGCATCGCGCTCGGGCTCGGCACCCTGAGCGTTCTCCTGATGCTGATCTTCATCAAGTCTAACATCATCATCTGTCAGCCCAACGAGCTCGTCGTGTTGGCCGGCCGCAAGCGACGCACGGCCGATGGCAAGACCACTGGCTACCGCATCATCCGTGGAGGCCGGGGGTTCAAGCGCCCCCTGCTGGAATCGGTGGCGCGGTTGCCGCTGACCAGCCAGCCGATCCAGGTGCAGCTCGGCAAGGCCATGTGCGCCGGCATGATCCCGGTCAGCATCGAGGGGCACGCCAATATCAAGCTTGCCGGGCGCGAGGAGGAGGGGCTGGAAGCTGCCGTGGAGCGGTTTCTCGATAGGGGGTTCGATGCAGTGGTGCTAACCTCCCAGCAGGCGATCGAGGGGGCGCTGCGTGGAATCCTGGCGACGGTCAGCCCGGAGGAGGCCAACGCCCAGCGGTTGCAGCTCGCCGAGCAGGTGACGGAGCGGGTGCGCGCCGATCTGAGCCGTCTGGGCATAGTCCTGGACATCTTCCAGATCGATAGCGTCTATGACGAACAGGGCTACTTGGAGGCTATCGGTCGAAAGAAGGTCGCCGCGGTGCGGCGGGACGCACGGATCGCCGAAGCGGAGGCTGAGGCCAAGGCGCGCAGCGTGTCGGCGGAGCAGGACCGTGTAGGGCGAGAGGCGGAGATCGAGGCCGAGATCTCGGTTGTAAAGGCCGAGAACGCACTCGCGGTGCGCCGCGCCGATTTACGAGCCGAGTCCAATCGGGCCGAGCAACGCGCCGAGGTGGCGGGAACGATCACCAAGGCAAAGGAGGAGGTCGAGCTGCAGACAGCCCGTGCCGAGCTCAGCGCCAAGCGCGAGGAAGCCGACACCGTGGTGCCCGCGCAGGCACGACGCCAGGCGCTCATGCTGGAGGCCAAGGGGCGCGCGGCGCGAATTCTGGAGGACGGGCAGGCCACGGCCCGGGTGATCGAGTTGATGCGGGAGCAGTGGCAGGCCGGCGAGAACCGCGACCTATTCCTCATCCAGCTGATGCCGGAGCTGCTCGACAAGGTGACCAAGGTGATCGCCGACAACCTGACGGTGGACAAGCTGACGATTGTCGACAGCGGCGACGGCAAGGGCATCCCGAACTACGTCAACAACCTCACCGGTAGCGCCGTCGCCCTGCTTGAGCAGCTTAAGACCGCGACTGGAATCGACATCGAGAAGATGCTGCGGGATCGGCCGCGCGGTATCGACCTGCCGACGGGCTCGGAGTGACCTCGGCACGGCCCGTGGCCGGGATGGTCAGCTCTAATGGGCCCAAGGGAGAAACCACTTCCCCGCTTATGGTATAGATTGGATTGGACTGCGGGCTCTGGCGACATTGAGCGCGCCCGCACATAGGTGACCGTGAGAGAAACCCTTGATACAATTCTTTACTGCAGCACTAATCTTTGGGGGCAGCGCGATGGACCTGTTAGTGGCTCCCCCGCCTCAGACCCCGTCATCCGAACCGGTTGAGATTGAACTTCAGGCGGAAGGCAAGTCATTACGTGAATGCATACTGTGGCTTGAGTCGATGCTCGAAAAGACGAGTGCCTCCGGACAGACTACCGTGACAGCGCCGGCCACCACTTCCGCTCCGTTGGAAGTGGTCGTGGTGGCAGCTACTCCCGCTGACGAAGTTAACCTCGATGGAATTGATAGGGTCATCTGTGTGCGGCCGAAGACAGTGATGGACGTCGAGTCGGTCGATGATCCCCCGGAAGGAAGCGCAAGCACCAGCGACCAGTCGATTAGTTTCACTGGCTTGCTGGATACGTATTTGACGTACAATACCAACGATCCAGACGACGGCCAGAACACACTTTATTACACTAACCCGAATTCACGCGGTTTCGGTCTCAACCAGGTCAAACTCGAAATCGACGCATCGATTAACGGCCCTATCGGCTTTCGTTCGGACATCTGGTTCGGTTCGGGTGCTCGCCTATTTCGTGATGGCGTAGAACCGGGACCGCTGGAAGATGTGATAAATCTGCAACAGGCTTATGGCTACTACAGCTTCGGCAACGGCGCTGAGCTTGCTGTCGGTTTGTTCGGCACTATCGCCGGTCTTGAGGTTCCGGAATCGCACTTGAACTGGAATTATACTCGTGGAATTTTATGGGCTTGGAATGAGCCTTTCTCACACCTCGGCGCGAAAATCAGTGTCCCTCTGAACGACACGTTCACTGCAACTTTCATGCTCGTGAACGGCTTCGATAACGCGTTCGATCAGAACTCTGGCAAATCCTACGGCGTACAGGGTTCGTTTGCACCAAACGACCGCTTTAGTACGACCCTGACCTGGATCCACGGTCCCGAGAACGAGCTGACTAATGATGGTTGGCTCAAGAACTTGAGCTGGAACGCTTATGGCAGTCTGCACGATCGGTTCGAGGTGATAGTGAATCTAGACTACATCCAAGCCGACGATCCGGTTGGCGTCAGCGCCACATCTTGGGGGATGGGCGGGTACGCGCGCGTTCACCTGTCGGATCAGTTCCGCATCGCGAATCGCTTTGAGTTTCTTGACGACCAGGAAGCTCGTTCGACGGGTGTTGAACAGACCCTGAAGGAATATACACTTACGTTTGAAGTCCAGCCGGTGAAGGATGACCCGCGCTTCCTAACTCGGTTTGAGTATCGCCGTGACTGGTCGGATGTAGCCTTCTTCGGATGCACCGACTGCGGCGCGTCAGGTCTGAGAACCAGGCAGAATACGTTCACGATCGGCACGATGTGGGTTTTCGGTCCCAAAGACTAGGCTGCTCAGAAGGTTCTTCGTAGGCGTGTCATGATGCCACACGCTTTTCGCCGAAAAAGCCCACGGTTGCTCATGCCGGCCCCCAGATCACCCACATGGCCGCTCTGAGGTTCTCATGACTCCGCGATGAAGAATCGTCAAGCCTTCCACGCGCGCTCGTTGCCGCGGCGTTGGCCACCTACCTGCTCAGTGCAGGTAGGACCAGCGCCCAGAAAAGTCGGCGCGGTTTCTATGTCGGCGTCGATGCTGGCACCGGAAACGCCGCGACGCTGGGCTCATCCGTTTCCGCGGTCACGAACCCGACGAAGTACGATACGCTGCTGTATCCCGATTCGGCCATGTTGCCGAGTGACGCGCCGGAGTGCATGGCGCCCGAACCGGTTCCACCGATCGGCTTCGATGATCCGGAGCTTGAGATTTCCGACTATGGGGAGCGTCTTGCGTTGGTCGCATCCGCCGTTGGTGGAATCCCGGTGCTCTGTTCCATCCCCGACGTGGCGGCCCAGAACAGGTCGCGCGCCGGGTGGTACGTCGTCGGGGGCATCGGATCGAATTGGGCATCCAACATGGACCAGGAGGGCTGGAATCGGGAGACGACCTGCTATCCGACGGACGCTTGTTTCGACACAGATCCCGTTCCCGTAATCCCCGGATACCGCTGACGTTACGATATCGATGCTGCCGCCGGAGCCACGTTCGAGATCTCGGCCGGCCGCATTTTCAACCGCACACGCTTGCAGCTATCGCTCGCGCGGCGGAAGAACAACACCGACCAGATGTTCCGCGGCATCACCTATTACGATGGGACGCCCAGGGAGGAACGACGGGGTAGTATGGTCACATCCAATGCCCGGGCCTCGATCGACAATCTCTCCGTGCACACCCTTGCGCTCAATGCATACTACGATTTTCCGGATGTGTACCGCGGGATTTCTCCATACTTGGGCGTTGGGCTGGGTCCCGCGGTCGTCAAGGTGTCCGGGGTTCAGTTCTCCGCCGATTACCAGGACACATCGGGCAATGCTCAAGCTTACGATCCTCCCCTGTCGTTCTACAACTCCCGCCAAGACGACACCCTGTCCGATACAGTCTTAGCTGGGCACCTGCACGCCGGGGCCGACTACGGCCTGATGACCAGACCCCGCGGTTAGTACCACCTTCTATCTCAGTAACACGGTGCTTGAGGTGTACCCCAACTTGGGTCCATCGAAAACGAGAAAAACTCGGGTTAGTGGGCATCAGGTAGCTGCAACCTCCTGCAGCAGTTGGACATACACGGCAGGCGGCAGGTTGCCTAAAGAAGAATGCGGTCTCGTTTCGTTGTAGTCCTTCCGGAATGCGTCCAGCTGGTTCCTGAGCCTCGGAGAGGCTCAGGAACCAGCTCTGGCTCAAGCACTCGTCTCGTAGCTTGCCGTTGAAGCTCTCGATGTAGCAGTTCTCGACCGGACGTCCGGATCCGTCCCGAGTCCTGTAGAAAAAGAAATGGCGTAACCTCCGAGTAGGAAAAACGAGTCGCTGGAAACGGCGACAACAAGGAGGTCACACCATGAGCAACGGTAGCACGGGAGAGGTATCGGTCATCGAGTTCCGTAGCGCCATCCAGGAGCTGCTGCACAGCCGCATCCAGGAGGCGATTACGATCACGCTTGAGGAGGAGCTCGCCAAGGCGTTGGGATGCGGGCCGTACGAGCGCAACGGCTCGCGGCGAGGATATCGGCACGGGACGTATCGGCGGCAGATCACGATGGCGCAGGGGCCGCAGGATCTGGAGGTACCACGGGGACGGCTGCTGCGAGAGGACGGCAGCACCGGGGAGTTCCGCAGCACGATCCTGCCGCGGTATCAACGGCGCACCGAGGAAGTCGACGAGGCGATTCTAGGGGTGTACCTGGCGGGTGCAAATAGCCGACGGATCGCAAGGCGCTCGCGCAAGGCGCTCGCGCCGCTGCTGGGTGAAGCGAACCTCTCGAAGAGCGCGATCTCGAGGGTGGTGGGGCGGCTGAAGAAGCTGTTCGGGACGTGGTGCGAGCGCGATCTGACCGGTGAGTCGTACCCGATCGTGTACCTGGACGGGTTCCACCTGAAGGTGAGGTTGGCGCGGCAGGTCGTGTCGGTGCCGATCTTCGCCGCGCTGGGAGTGGCGGAAGATGGGCGCAAGGTGTTGGTGGCGTTGCGTCGGGCCGCTTCGGAGGCCGGGTGTCACTGGAAGTGGCTGATCGAGGACCTAGAGCAAAGAGGTCTTCGGCCGCCCCGGCTGATCATCGCCGACGGCCACAAAGGGCTGGCCAAGGCGACGACGGTGTGGCCCGAAGCGAAGGTGCAGCGCTGCCTTCAGCACAAGTGGAAGAATCTGTTGAAGCATTGCCCGTCACACGCCCACGACGAGCTGAAACGAGACTGGGACCGCATCGTGAAGGCGGCAAACGGCAGCGAGGCGAGGGCCGCGTACAGCAACTTCGTGCGCAAGTGGTCGAGGTTGGTGCCGGCGGTGGCGCGCAGCCTCGAGGAAGCGGGGCTGGTGCTGCTGACCTTCTACGAGTTCCCCAAACCGATGTGCAAGACGCTGCGCACGACGAACCCACTGGAGAACCTCAACCGCGAGTTCCGTCGCCGTACCAAGACCCAGGGATCGTTCAGCACCGAGGCGGCCGGGGTGACGCTGCTGTGGGGGCTGATCGCGTTCGGGCAGATCCGCATGCGCCGCATCGACGGGTACCGGCATCTCGCCGCGATCATCGACCAACAGGAGGAGTTGGCCGTGACCAGACCCCGCGGTTAGTACCACCTTCTATCTCAGTAACACGGTGCTGACAAGAGGTTGTTGAGGCCAGCGAAGCGTAGCGTAGCCGGTTTCAACAACACCGCTTCCGGTGCCGGAGGTCGATAGCCCAGCGAGCTGTGCGGTCGTACGCGGTTGTACTGCTGGCGCCATCTCTCGATCAGAACCTTTGCCTCCTTCAGCGTGTAGAAGATCTCCCCGTTCAGCAGCTCGTCTCTGAGCTTGCCGTTGAAGCTCTCCACATAGCCGTTCTCCCATGGGGAGCCCGGCTCGATGAACAGCGTGCCGACGCCGAGCCGGCCCAGCCAGTCGCGAACCGCCTCGGCAGTGAATTCCGGTCCGTTATCTGACCTGATGTGCGCTGGAATACCTCGATGAACGAACAGTCGTCCTAGTCGGTGAAGTACGTCCTCGGAGTTGAGCTTCCGCGCCACGTCGATTGCAAGGCTCTCCCGTGTGTACTCGTCGACGATCGTCAGCAGTCTCATAGCCCGACCGTCATGCGTCCGGTGGTGGACGAAGTCATACGCCCAGACATGATCCTTGTTCTCGGGGCGCAGTCGGATGCAGGAGCCATCGTTGAGCCACAGCCGTGCTCGCTTGGGCTGTTTCTTCGGTACTTTCAGCCCCTCGCGCCGCCAGATCCGTTGCACCCGCTTGTGGTTCACGAGCCAGCCCTCCATGCGCAGTAGCGCCGTCACTCGCCGATACCCGTAGCGGCCATACTCTCGGGCTAGGTTCACGATCCTCTCCGTCAGCACCTGCTCGTCGTCCGGTTGCCGTGGCACGTACCGCTGCGTCGTGCGCGACTGTTTCAGCACCCGGCACGCTCGTCGCTCGGAAACGCCCAGCCTCCGCCGAACATGCTCAACCGCATCTCGGCGACGTGCCGGGCTCAGAAGTTTCCCTCCGCAACTTCCTTCAGGATCGAAAGATCCAGCTCCTTTTCCGCCACAATCTTCTTGAGCCGGACGTTCTCCTTCTCAAGTTGCTTCAGCCGCCTGGCCTCGTCGACCCTCAGCCCCCCGTACTCGCGTCGCCACCGGTAGTAGGTGTGCTCGGTGATTGCTAGCTTGCGGCAGGCATCCTTGACCGTCGCGCCGCGGGCCAGCTCCACCTCAGCCTCCCGTAGCTTCCGTACGATCTGCTCTGCGCTGTGCCTCTTCGCCGGCATTCTAACCTCCCTTTTTCGACCCGGATCGTGAGATTACCTCTGGATCCGTTTGGGGGGTCAGGTCACAAGCCCGACAACATTTTCGTGACCCGCGACAACCACGCGAAGGTTCTCGACTTCGGCCTGGCGAAGCTGACCGAAGGTCCGGCCCCACCAGGAACGTCGGCGTCGATGTCGCCGACCATGCTGGGGACGGTGGCGGGCCAGGTAATGGGGACCCGCCGGCTACATGGCCCCGGAACAGATTCAGGGCGACGTGGAGATCGACCAACGCGCCGACTTGTTCGCCTTCGGCTGTGTCCTGTACGAGATGATCGCTGGAAAGCAAGCGTTCGGTGGGGAAACGGTCCTCGATACGCTGCATGCAATCGCCCGTACTGAGCCTCAACCTCTGGGTGAGATCAAGCCGGATCTGCCCGCCGAGCTGCACCGTAGCCTGCGGAAGTGCTTGGCCAAGGACGCGGATCGCCACTACCAGGTGGGCGACGAGATCGTCGTCGACCTCCGGCAGCTCAGCGACGACATCACAGCGGGCGTGGCCGTGCCGGTCGGTGACGGCCAGCCGGTTGTCGCTCCTGCCGCCGTGGAAATGACACGCGGCATCCCATGGAAACTCGCAGCCCCGATAGCCGTGGCCATCGCCCTGCTGGCAGCTCTCGGAGTTTGGATCATGATTCCGTCGCCGCCCGAGCCCCTGATCACGCGTTTCCACATCGACTATCCACCAGAAACTACTTTCCAGTCCCTTGCCACCCTGGGCGTTGCGATCTCACCCGATGGAAGGTCGGTGGTATTTAACGGAAACCGGCAGCTTTGGCTGCGAGCGATTGACGATCCAGTTGCCACACCCATCCGTGGCACGGAGGGTGCCAGAGTGCCGTTCTTTTCCCCCGACGGCCAACAGCTCGGCTTTTGGAGAGCTGACGAGCAGATGAAGAAGGTTTCGATCACCGGGGGTGCGCCGGTCTCGCTGGGGGCGGCGCCTGTGTTTGCTTCCGGGGCGAGCTGGGCAGATGACGGCTACATTTACTTCGGGCAGGGTGCAAAAGGGATCTTGCGTGTCTCGGAGAACGGCGGGGAGCCAGAGGTAGTCGTTGAAATGGAAGAAGGCGAGCAAGCCCGCGGCCCCCAACTTCTTCCCGGCGGCGAGTGGTTGCTGTTTGCATTGAGGGGCTCCGGCTCGTGGTGGCGGGAGGGACCGATGGCCGCTACGTGCCCACCGGCCACCTCGTCTATTCGCTGCAAGGCAACCTTTTTGCAGTGCCCTTCGATGCAGACAACATCGAGGCTACCGGAGGATCGGTGTCCATTGTTGCGGGCGTCGAACAAGCTATCGAAACCAGGGGAGCAGGGCAGTACGCCTTTTCGGATCGAGGTGGGCTGGTGTACATGCCGGGTGGCGGTGATACAATTCTTACCAACTCGCCTGGGTGGATCGCAACAACGGCCAAGTTGAGCCGCTGCCCTTCGAGCCGCGTTCCTCTCTGATCTTGGACCTCTCGCCGGATGAGCAGCGCATCGTGCTCGACATCCAGGGAGATGATGGGAAGTGGGACATCTGGATCTACGAGGTTGAACGAGGAGGCAGCCAGGTGTTGCTGACCACGGAGGGCAACAACCGTTCCCCTGTTTGGTCGCCCGATGGAGAGTGGGTTTTCTTCATGTCGGATCGGGGTGGCAATAACGACATCTGGAAGCGGCGGGCTGACCAGAGTCTCGACGCCGAGCGAGTGTTGGATACAGAGGATGACGTGAGCCCGACGTCGATCTCGGCGGACGGTGAGATGCTGCTGTTTACCAGAGGGTTCCTCCCTGCCGACGTGGGGATACTGGCTCTCGATGCAGATCAGACGGAAACACTCGTCGATACCGCCGCCGACGAGCGGAGCGGCCGTTTCTCGCCGGACGGTCGCTTCTTTGCCTTCATGTCGAACGAGACCGGGCAATATGAGGTGTACGTGCGGGAGGTATCGAGCGGTCGGAAATTTCCGGTCTCTACGAGTACCCGTGGTGGTGGTGGCCCTCGCTGGTCGCAGGATGGAAAGGAAATCTACTACGGCTCCGTCAACAGCTCTGGCATCCTCGTTGCGGAAGTGGAGATGGAGCCGTTTTCCGCATCCGACCCTGTCGAGCTCGCCGGCATCACCAGGCGTGTCCTAAGCAACTTCGATGTTACCGCCGATGGACAGAAGTTCCTGGTGACGGTGCCCGCTAGTAGCGGTGACCCGGGAGACACAGAGACCACCACCCCCCGCATCAACGTCGTTCTCAACTGGTTCGAGGAGTTGAAGCAGCGGGTGCCGACAGGGTGGTAGTTAGCCGAACTGATCACCACGTAAAGGCAAAGGAAGATTCAAATTGAAAGTAGCGTACGTCTTCAGCACCTCCGGCCACACCGCCAGCTACAAGCTCGGGCAGATGATCCTGCCGCAGCTCGAACAGGACGCCCACGGAGTGGAAGTCGTCGGCATGATGTTTTTCGACGACAACACCTACATGCTCCGTGCCGGGGACCAAATGGGCGAGCGCCTCGCCAAAGTCGCCAAGGAAAAAGGCATCCTGCTGATGATGTGCGATTCCTGCGCGACCGAGCGCGGGCTATGCGAGGGTGGCACCTGGCCCGACAGGGGACACGCGGTCGGCACCGTAGAAGGCGTAGCGGTGGGCTGCTTTCCAGACCTGTACGCCGCGCTGGCGGGAAATCCTCCGGATCAGGTAATCACCCTGTAGCCGTCGCAGTCTTCACCTTGGTCCGTAAAATTCGGGCCGGCAACCCTGCCGTACGTCAGTGGGGGTAACCTGGCAGCCTTGGCATCCCGGGCTTCCAATCCGGTAGCGGAGCCCAGTTATCACGATTTGGCATCTCCACCCTCGGCAGACTCTGGGCGTCAAGTACCTCGTCCTCCGAGATGACATCGTTCAAGTAGAGCAGAAAGGCCGTCAGCGCGTAGACCTGATCGGGGGTGAGGGTTCCTTCTCGATAGAGAGGCATGCCACGATTGATGTAATCCCATACCGTCGTCGCGTACGGCGAGCGAATCGGCAGTATTCGCCCCAATGCCCAGGGGTCGGCATCTGGTCCCGCTTCGCGTTTTACCAGCCTGGGAGCGAGGCCCTCTGTCCCATCCGCCCCGTGGCATGGCGCGCACGTCCGCCGATAGATCAGCGCGCCTTCCGTGGCGGTTCCGCGCCCCGGCGGGAGTTCCTCTCCCGTAGGACTGATGGAGATATCCCAGGCACGGATTTCCTCTGCGCTCGGGGTCCTTCCCACACCATAGGTGGGCGACTGCGCCAGCGCGGAGCCTGCCCCCCCCCACGAGCATCAGAAACGCGAAAAGCTTAAGAGATCGCATTGTGCACGCTCCCGTCGCTCTCGATCCTCCACGGCTGAATGGAATTGTCCTGGCCTCTCACACGGACCAGCCGTCGATCCGGTTGAATCTGGCCCAGTTCGTCCGTGCAGCGCGACTGGAGCTCGGTCTCTGTTCCGTCCCAAGTCCACTTGAAGGTGAACCGAGTATGCGCCATGCGATGTGCCGTCCCGCGAATTTCAGCGTCCATCCAGCTCTCGCCACCGTCGGTGGATACTTCCACCCTGCTAACGGCCCCCCCGCCGGACCAGGCCAAGCCGCTGATCTCGTAGAATCCGCGGCCGGGCAGCTGTTGTCCCCCGGACGGAAAGGTGATGACCGATTTCGGTCCGATCTGGTAACCCAGCGCAGCGTCGTCGGGGTCCTGACGAAGATGTCCGTAGTCGTTGTAGGTCATGTAGAATCGGTCCACCACCTTGATTCGCCTCAGCCACTTCACGGAAAGGATTCCTTCGAAGCCTGGAACCACCAGCCGCAGCGGGAAGCCTTGCTGGGGACGTAGCGCCTCGCCGTTCATGCCGTAGGCCACCAGGATGTCGTCCATCGCCTTCGCCATTGGAAGGCTCGACGCTCCTTTTACTTCCTCCACCCCTTCCGTCACGATCCAGGTCCCCCCGTCTTGCACGCCCGCCTCCTCGAGCAGCGTAGACAGGAGCACTCCGGTCCATTCGGCACAGCTGGTCATCCCGTGCGTTTCCTGCACTGTCGTGTGCGAGCGCCTCGAACGGTTCCCCGCGCACTCGATGAAATGAAGGCGGGTCACGGAAGGGAGACGCTTCAAGTCCTCCATGGTGAACGTCAGCGGACGCTCCACCATGCCGTGGATCATGAGACGATGCTCCTCGGGATCGATGTCCGGAACGAAGGAGCCCCGGGTGGTCCCCACATAGTGGAGCGCGGATGGCGTGATCACCCCCACCGAATCCTGAAGCGGAGTCGCCACATGAAAGACGAGCCCAAACTCATCGGGTGACGGCCTGCCGCCGTGTGGTATGCGTTTCGACGTCACGAAACGAGAGCGCTCGCCATAGGCGATCAGCTCATCACTTGAATAGTAGGGGACCTCGTCTTGAGGCTGTCCCTCGACAGACTGTCCAGATGCTGCTGCCTCGCGGATCGCGGGCTCTACCCCTCCCAAGGTCAAACCACCGGCGAACGCGGCCCCGCGTTTTAGGAAACGCCTTCGATCAGGTTGACCAGACCCCGCGGTTAGTACCACCTTCTATCTCAGTAACACGGTGCTGACAAGAGGTTGTTGAGGCCGGCGAAGCGTAGCGTAGCCGGTTTCAACAACACCGCTTCCGGTGCCGGAGGTCGATAGCCCAGCGAGCTGTGCGGTCGTACGCGGTTGTACTGCTGGCGCCATTCGGGCACAGCCGCCCATCGTGCAATCGCGTAAGTGCCCATAAAAAGAGGGCGCGCCCGTAGCTCAGGGGACAGAGCAGCGGACTTCTAAACCTCGGGTTGGGGAAGCCGCAGCCAGGCGATTCCGGCTCTGCACCGTCTCCAAAATGTCTCCACGACGGGGGTGCACTCCAGGGGACTGAGGGGGACTCCAGGGGACAAGATCGGCGCCGGTAAGTGATTCACTGCCGAGGGGTTATGATCGAAAGTCGTGCGCCATCAGTAGGTTACGGGAATCGCCTTGATCGGGTTCGAGTCCCTCCCTCGGTATTAATGTTTGCAGGGTTTTATCGGAATTAGCAGAATCGGCCGTCAGGGCCGTCGGCGCGCCGCCTCCACCTGGGCCTGATACAGCGCCCGGCCCATCTCGAACGTCTCGAGGACCTTGACCTTGTGCGCCGGATCGTCCCACCGGTCCATCGCCCTGAGGTCGGCGAGCGTCTTGTCGATCCAGTCGACGAAGAACGCTGCGTCCCTTGCCGAGCGGATCTGCTCCCCGTCGGCGATGACGAAAACCGGGTTCGTGTGCGCGAAGAGGTAGCTGTCCATGGCTCCGTGCTGCGTCGGGCCTAGAACGCGAGCCGCGATCCAGCCGCTCGATTCGACCCTGAGCTCGAGCTCCGCGTCGAGTGACTTGGCGCCGTCGGCCTCCACCACGTGAATCACCTCGCCGTCTCGGAGGATCTCCAGTCGGTCCATCTCGAAGATCGAGCGCGCGGTGGCAGATACCTGGACCACGTCACCGCGTGAAGCCTCGAGCTCCTCCCCCATCTCCCTGCCCGACACATCGAGCGTGAGAATCGGCCCACTCGTGACGAACGCGCGGCCCGCGGCCATTGCGTCCGCCCACTCGTCGTAGTCCAGCTCCGGCTGGCCGGTGTAAACGTACGACCGGGTCGTTCCCACCGCGGGGTGCCGCCAGATGTCGGTCATTGCATCGGTCCCCGCGGTGGCCGGGATCCTAGAACCGGTGTTCAGGAGGCGGTACCAGATCTCCGCCGTGCCGAGCTCGTCACTCCAGATACACGCGACGGCGACGAAATCGGCAAGCCCGAGAATCGCGTCCATGGGGAGCTCCCGCGCGCCGCTGGGACCGGCCGCCACCGGATCGCGATGATTCAGGCCGAAGGGGTGCACGTAGCCGCCGATCCCGCCCTGGTTGTGTACCCGACGAAGCACCGAGGCGTTGTCCGGATAGAGGGCGTGGTGCGCGGTTCCGATCGAGCCGATGTAGAACGGTGTGATCAGCTCGACGAGGTTCAGGAGCGACAGGTGGGCGAAGAAGCTGGGGCGGTATTCCTCGTTGTAGTAGACGACCGTGCGCTCGTCGCCGTGTGGGTGCGGATGGCCCAGGAAGTGCTCGAGGTCCTCGACCCGGCTGTTGCCCCAGTAGTTGGCGATCATCCCGTTGGCAACGTTCAGGTCCTCGGCCCGGGCCTTGTTCCTGAGATCGATCGGCTGGACGAAATAATGGCCGCCGTAGTTGGGGTGGATGTGGTTGTCGCCCGAGTACCAGCCCTGCGAGGCCATGTCGATCCACCGCTCGATCTCGACGTCGACGGTCGTCCACTCGCCCGCGCGCACGTCGACAGACGTCCGAACCGGCTCGTACTCGAAGCCCCGCCATACCTCGAGCTCGGCCTCACCCACCGGGAGCGTGACAGAGAAGCCGCCGTCCGTGTGGAAGTAGTACTCCTCGGTCACGCTGAGCACACGCGGGTAGCTCCCGTCGGGGAAGTAGCTGCGCCCGTCAGAGCCCTCGAGGTAAATGCGCGACGGGAGCAGCTGGCCGTTCTCGTCACTCACGCGCACGCGGACACTGCCCGTCGGCTCGGACCACGCGTAGTCGTCGATACGGACGGGCTGCGGGGCCCCGCCGCCCCGACCGACGGTGTAGAGACCGAAGCCCATGTTCGAGTCGGCGGTTCGCTCACGGTCCGGCTCACCCCCGTTGCGGGCGTACGCGAGCCGCTCACCGTCGGGTGACCAGGCCGGGAAGTATTCGTCGGTTCCGGTGTGCGTCAGGCGAACCGGCTGGATGCCGCGGTTCGATCTCCGGCTCGGCACCGCGTAGAGGTCGTTGCTTCCGGAGGCATCGGTGACGTAGGCGACGATCCCGCCGTGCGGTGCGACGACCGGCGCGGCCTGGTAGTTCGTCTCGATCCTGATGAGCAGCTCGGCCTGTTCGGTTGCCGAGCTCCAGCGCCAGAGCGAGCCCGAGCCGAGCGCAGCTTGGCCCCGCCTGGAGACGAAGACGAGATCTCCGTCCTCTCCGATCCAGTCGCCTGCCATGTTGTTCCGACTGTTCGCCACGACGGGGTCCGCGACCTGACGTTCGACGTGGTACGCTCACAAGTCGAAAGACACGATGCGCGCGGTCGTGAAGAGAATGCGGGAGCCGTCGGGCGACCAACGCGGCCGCAGGTCGAGGCGGGGATCGGCCGTCACCCTGCGGCTCTCGCCCGTCTGAAGCTCGAGCGTGTAGATGTCGAAGTTCGTGTCGACGTCAGCAGCGTAGGCGAGGTAGTGCCCGTCGGGAGACCAGCTCGGTTGGGAGTGGTATCCGGCGCCCGTCGTCAGTTGCTCGGCGACACCCCCCTCGACCGGAACCCTCCAGATGCGCCCCTGATAGGCGAACGCCAGCGAGGCCCCGTCCGGGGACCACGCCGGATACGTCGGGGACGCGGTCACCGGCGGAGGAAAGTAGCTCTCCATGTACATCTTGCCGGCTCCGCGGAAGCCGCTCGCAGGATAGCCGACGACGAAGGGGCTCGGGTAGGCGGCGAAGTCCTGGGCGACGACGAGGCCCGGGCCGATCAAGAGGCAGATGAGAAGGGTCGCTTGCAGCAGCTCTCGATTCATCTCACTCTCCTGGATGCGGGTCGTCGCTGCAGTCTACAGCTCCGAGGAGTCCAGGGCGATTGCCTGGTCGTGCTCGGCTTCCAACGCCTCAGCGATCTGATGGGCAATCTCAAAGGCTTCATGCTCTACCCTTGATGACTTAGGGTAAGTGGTTTAGGGTGACCAGGATCTCGCGGCCCGCTTCAGCAGGATGCCCACCAGCGCTGGGCGATGGACTGGTGGATCTTCAATCGCAAGCCCCGAGGAACCTGAACGGCGAGGCGGACATGGATCGAAGAGTGGAGCTGGTTCCCGGCACCCTGGAGATGCTGGCGATGAAGGCGGTCTTCGTCGAGCCGCAGCACGGGTTCGGCATCGCCCGCTGGGTCGAGGCGGTCACCGGGGACCGCCTGACCGTGGAGGAAGGGGCCCTCTACCCGGCCCTGCACCGGATGGAGGAGCGGGGCTGGCTCGACTCCGACTGGCAGCGCACGGAGCACGGCCGGAGAGCCCGCTACTACCGGCTCACCGACGAGGGTGAGGCCGAGCTCGAGCGCCAGCGATCCCGGTGGGAAGGCTCGGCGTGGGCGGTGCGGAAGGTCCTCAAGGCGAACGCGTGAGGAGCCGAGATGAGCGTTGACGGCGAAGACGGGAGGGACCGGACGGGACGTGGAGAGGTCGATGTTCCCTCCGGTGGCGAGCGGGTCCGGGAAGAGATGAGCCACCACCTGGAGGAGCTCCAGGCACGGCTCGAAGCGGAGGGGATATCCGCCGACGAGGCCCGAGGCGCGGCGTCGCTTCGGTGACCCGCGGCGCGTCGCGCGTGCCACCCACGCTGCCCGCCGCGAAGCCGCGGCAGGTGGGGCCGGAAGCGGCCGTTCCGCGACGGCGGGCGTCGGAGGATGGAGAGTGTTCTTCGAGGGGCTCCGCTTCGACCTGGTGCAGGCGTTCCGGTCGCTCCGGCGCACGCCCATGTTCGTCGGCGCCGTCGTGATCACCCTGAGCCTGGCGCTGGGCGCGTCCATCGCCACCTTCGGGGTCGTGTGGGACGTGCTGCTGCGCCCCCTCGACCTCCGCGAGCCGGACTCGCTGGTGATGCTTGCTCGAGCGCATGCCGGAGACCGGCGTCGAGGCGATGCCGACCTCCACGGCCACCTTCCAGGACTGGCGTCGCGAGTTGACGACGATCCGCGACCTCGTCGGCTGGGAATTGCTGACCCGCACCCACGAGGACCCGGAGCGCCCCGAGGAGCTGATCACCGCCCAGGTCAGTGGCGACCTCTTCGAGGTCCTAGGAATCCGTCCGGCCCTCGGGCGCAACCTGAGCCGCGACGACGAGGTCGAGGGGGCGCCCGCGACGGCGATCATGATCTCCCACGACCTGTGGATGGGTCGCTTCGGCGGTGACCCGGGGATCATCGGAGGCGAGATCCCCGTGGACGGGGTCGACCGGGAGATCGTCGGAGTCACGCCGCCACGGCTCGAGGTCATCGGGTCGATGGCGCAGCTCTTCGAGCCGAGTCCCCTGATCCCGCCCAATCCGACCAATCGGGGCAACCGGGTCGTCCACGCGGTGGGTCGCCTGGCACCCGGGGCAAGCGTCCCGGCGGCGACCGCCGAGGCGGCGGCGGCGACCGAGAGGATCGCCGAGACCTATCCGACCTCGGCCCGGGGATGGTCGGCACGGGCCGAGCCACTCGCAGAGCAACTCCTCGGCGACGTCCGCTCGCGCCTGAATGTGGCGAGCATCGCCGTAGGCCTGCTGCTACTGGTGGCGGCCGTGAACGTCGCGAACCTGCTCCTGGTGCGCGCCACCGATCGGCGACGGGAGATGGCGGTGCGGGTGGCGCTCGGTGCGGGCCGCCGGCGCCCTGGTGCGGATGGACCCTGGTGGAGAGCCTGATCCTGGGCCTTCTAGGTGGGGCCGGCGGCCTGGCCCTCGCCGCCGGGCTGCAGCGCTGGCTCGTCGCCACGCAGGGCGACGCCTTCCCGAGGGCTCTCGGGAGCGGGGTGCCTCCCGTGACGGTGGCGTTCACCGTAGGGCTGGCGGCGCCCTGGTGGGGCTGACGGTCGGCGTCTTCCCGGCCGTTCGCGGCGCTGAGTCGGCGGTGGCGGGGCTGGGCCGAGGGACGGCGGGCGACCGCGGCACGAGCGTCGCAGGTCGCACCCGGCGTGCCCTGGTGTGGTGTTGCAGGTCGGCGTGACGGTGGTCCTCCTCGTGGGAGCGGGTCTGCTGGTGCGCACCGTCCTCGCCATCGGCGGCGTGGACATCGGGTTCGAGCCCGAGGGCGTCGTCGCCGCCCGCGTCGCACTCGACGCCCAACGCTACCCCGAGGGCGAGCCGCAGCAGGTCTACTACCAGGAGCTGCTGCGGCGGGCGCGGGCCGTGCCCGGGGCCGAGGCCGCCGGCCTGACGTCGGCGCTCCCGATGGACCCGGTGGCCACGAACTTCGACCTTCCCACCCGTACCGACCCAGCCGTCGGTTGGGGCGAGGCGCCCCAGGTGGACTTCCGCATCGTCAGCCCCGGGTACATGGAGGCCATCGGCTTCCGTCTGATCGAGGGACGCTTCTTCGACGAGCGCGACCACGGCGGCCCCCTGGCGGCCATCGTCAACCGCTCGACCGCCGAGGCACTCTGGCCGGGGGAGAGGGCCCTCGGCAAGCGCGTCCAGAACATCTGGCGGCAGGACGGCTTCGGCGAGGTGGTCGGCGTCGTCGAGGACACGCGCTTCTACGGGCCGATGGAGGAGCCCCGAACCGAGCTCTTCTTACCTCTGGGGCAGGTGGGGTTCGGCTTCATGACCGTCGCCCTCAAGGGGCAGGGCAGCCCGGCGGAGTTGCAGAGCCGGCTCGAAGAGGTCTTCGTCGAGCTCGACCCGCTGCTGCCGGCCCAGGATGTCTTCGCGGTCGAGATGCTGGTCGGGGCCACGGCGTCCACCGAGCGCTTCTACGCCCTGCTGCTGTCGGGCTTCGCCCTCGTCGCCCTGGGGCTCGCCGCCGCCGGCGTCTACGGTGTGCTCGCCTACGCCGTCCGTCTCGGCACCCGGGAGATGGGGGTGCGGCTGGCCCTGGGCGCCACCCGCACCGAGGTCACCGGCATGGTCCTGCGGAGGGGGCTCGCCCTGGCCGGGGTCGGCGTGGCCCTCGGCATCGCCGCGTCGATCCCGGCGACGCGGCTAGTGGCCGGGATGCTGTTCGGGGTCGAGCCGGTGGACCCGGTGACCCTTGGCGGCGTCGCCGTCCTGCTCTTCGCCGTCGCGGGCATGGCATGCTTGTGGCCGGCGCTGCGGGCCAGCCGGCTGGATCCGGCGACGGTGCTGCAGGACGAATGATCGGGTTGCGGCGACGTCTGTTTGACGGCATTTACTTTGTATGACAAAGTACATTGCATGAACAACTCGCCAACTCGCCTCGGCCGCTTCCTTTCGCTTCCGCCAGCCACGATTCTCCTGCTAGCCACACCTCTCCTCGTCGCCTGCACCATCGTACACGGCAACGACCCTTCGGCGGTGCGGTCGCAGATCGACGAGCCACCCGACCCGATGTACATCGACGCGGTCGAGCGGGCACGCCCTCTCGTTCGCGCCTTTATCGTCGAGGAGAACCTGCCCGGCCTGTCGCTCGCTGTGGGGGTGGCGGGAGAGGTCGTCTGGGCCGAGGGCTTCGGCTGGGCGGATATCGACGAGCGGCTACCGGTGACACCGAAGACCCGATTCCGCATCGGGAGCGTCGCCATGCCGATGACCGCCACGGCCGTCGGACTGCTGCACGAGCGCGGGCTGCTCGATCTCAACGCGCCGGTTCGAGACTACGTGCGGAGCTTTCCCGAAAAGGAGTGGCCCGTCACCACGCGCCAGCTGATGGGACACGTCGCCGGCGTGCGCCACTACGGCGACGACGAGGAGGCGCTCTACCGGCGGCACCACTGCGACACCCCACTCGACGGGCTGGACGGGGCCCGAGTTGCGCGTGTTCCCGACCACCCCGAGCTCTTCGCCGGTGATCCGCTGCTCTTCGAGCCCGGTACCCGGTACCAGTACTCGACCTACGGCTGGACGCTGGTGGGCGCGGTCGTCCAGGCCGCCGCCGGCGAGCCGTTTCTCGACTTCATGCAGCGCGAGGTCTTCGACCCGCTGGAGATGCGGGATACCATCCTCGATGACCCCACAGGGCCCGTCGCCCGCCGCACGAGCTTCTATTTTCCGTTTGCGGCTCGCGATCCAAGCTTCGGCGTCGAGGACACTAACCACTGGGTCGACAACACCTGTATGCAGGGAGCGGGCGCACTCCTGTCGACCCCAACCGACGTCGTGCGGTTCGGTCTCGCGATACTCGAAGGACGCTTGTTGCGCGCCGAGACGCTCGGGACGCTGCGCACGCCGCTCGAGCTTGGGTCCGGGGAATCGACCGGATACGGGCTCGGCTGGTTCGTGCGCGAGATCTCGATCGGGCCGGCATCCGAGCCCACGACGGTGTTCGGCCACGAAGGTAGCTCGGTCGGCGGAACGACCTCGTTCGTGACACTTCCCGAGCACGGGATCGTCATCGCGACCATTACCAACGTCTCGTTTGCCAAGAGCCTAGCCGCCGACTATGAGCTCGGCGGGGGCGTGCGTCCGTTCTTTCGCGCCTCGTTGCTCTCGCGCGTGCTCGCCAACATATTCGCCCGGGCCAACGCGGCTGCCCAGCGATAACTCGGCCACGAGTTATCGCCAATGAGCCGCTTCACCCGTGGAGCTGTGAAGCCGTTTGAAAGGTTGGTTGCCAGGAATAGCCCTGAGCCAACCTACAAACTCTCCCCGCAACAGACTCAAATCCGGTATCAGCAAGGATGTTAGGGGCGTTTCCCGGCGCGCTGGCATACACTCCAGCACAACGCCCAAACACCTGGGGCCCATATCGGAAAGAGCCATGAACATTGTCCAAGGACGTCGGAAACCGTTCAACGTATTTCTCGTCATGCCAGCAAGAGATAGTGAGCGCATCGGGTCGGCGATGATCACGTCGCGCGTCCTGCCGGTACTGGCGGCGTGCACACCGCAACTAGATGAAATCGAGAACCTCCACATTGTCGACATGGCCATCGAGCCGTTCCCGTTCGATGAAGTACGCCCGGGGGATCTCGTCGGGATATCTGCCTTTACCTCTGTCGCTCTCAGCGCCTATGAATTGGCTCGCAAACTCCGCCAACACCACGGAGCAACGGTCGTCATGGGGGGCGCCCACGTCAAGAGCGTGGGGGATGAACCGCTAAGACTCCAATGCGCCGACGCCATCGTTAAGGGAGATGGCGAAGTCAGCTGGCCTCGAGCAGTCCGCGACTATGCCACGAGAAAACTCGAGACGAGCTACAACGGTGGGCTGGCGCCCTCCTCGGCATTCGTTCGCGCGCGCTGGGACCTTCTCCCGAATCTCGACCGCTACGTTACTCCAACGGTACAAACGGTCCGCGGTTGCATGAAAAGCTGCTCGTTTTGCTCCGTATGGATTCAGGATGGACGCAAGCCACGCCGATCAGAGGATGATGATGTCATCGCCGAACTTCAGTATCTCTACGCCGCCGGCTTCCGCCTTGTCATTCTTGCCGACGACAACTTCTACCCCTACTCCGTCCAGGACATTGCGAGAAAAGATCCCGAGCACAGGAAGGGAATCGAACAAGGGCGACAACTACGATTGCAATTCCTCGATCGCCTCGCCAACGAGACGCCGCCCGACATGATGTTCGGGACCCAAATCGTCATGGAAGTTGCCGATGATGCGGAATATCTGAGAGCAATGCAGAAGGCACGCGTTTTTGGAGCGCTGATCGGCATTGAGTCGGTCACACAAGAGGGGCTCGATAGCATCGACAAAGAGTGGAACTATGCCGGGGAGGAACTCACGGAAAAGCTTGCGCAGATCACCGAGTACGTTCCTTTCATCTTGGGATCCGTCATCATGGGGCTTCCAGGAAACACTCCGCCGAGCCTCCTCGAGACGATCGATGCTGTCCCGGATCTCGATCTGGCGATCGGTCAGTTCCCGACCCTGAACGTTCTTCCGGGAACCAAAGACTGGTTCAACATCCAGAAAGGGATCGGGCCTCTACGGCTCAAGACCTTTGGGGCTCCCGATTGGGTACGAGAGCATCTCTCGCCGGAAGAGATCGGCTACTGGCTCGATCCCACAAACCCGCGCATCGTGTGGGAGGGACATCCGCATTTCGACGGTCCACAAGGCGAACGTGAGCTTCTCGACATCACCCACCGAGCATGGGACGAGTTCTACACGCTGCGAAACATCTGGCGTCGTAAAGAATTCCTCCCACTGGGAAGCTGGAGACGGCTGCTCGGCTTCATCATCCTTTCAAGGAACATGAACAATCGCTATCAGCGACAGGGACTAGCGCAGGAAGGAACGGTGAGCGAAACGAAGAGCAAACGCATCGCTCGCCTCGGCAGTGAATTTTCGTTGCGATTCATCCGCCAGCGACCACAAGCGACACTACCGGATCATCTCCTACAGATGACCTGATCCCGCGGCCAGCTCCAACAGCCCCTTGTCAGCACCGAAGGCCGACTCCGCGAAGACGATACTCATGGAGTTCCGCACACCGTAAAGCAGGCTGCGACGCGCTGACCCCGACCCCTAAGACGAATCCAGCCCAATCGTCGATCCGCGGAGGTGCATGATGACGAACCCGATCAACCCGTTCTCTTCAGCTCCCCAGTCCTCCGAGAGCTCCACGACACTAACCCGCCGTAAGCTTCTCGCCGGAGCCGGCGCCGGAGGCGCGGCCCTCCTCTTCCTCGAGCATCAGGGCCTTCGAGCCGAGGCGACACCCCCCGGATGGCTCCAGGTGCCCAAAGAGCGCCTTACGTGTTCGCGAACACGACCGTCGTGAATGCTGACGCCGTGCAGAACGACGTGGGCCTCGCCGTGGAGGGCCAGAACGTCGCGGCCATCGGCCCCACCGACGAGGTCCTGGCGATGTATCCCCGAGCCGAGGTCTACGACGGACGGGGCAAAGCACTCCTTCCAGGCCTGATCAACTGTCACGCGCACATGAGCGCGGTCATCGCGCGCGGCTTCAACGAAGACTTCGGCTTCCCGAACACCGCCCGTCTCCCTATCTCGCCGGCGGGCCTTCTTGAGGGCGAGGAGCGCACCCTGATGGTGCAGGTCGCCGCGCTCGAGGCGATCCGCACCGGTACGACCACGATCGTCGAGAACGTCGGCAACATCCAACAACACGCGGCGGCGTTGGCGGAGTCCGGTCTTCGCTGCGTGTTCGCCGAATCCGTTCGGGACGCAGAGAACGTCCGCGGCCCGATGTCCCCCGAGCGGCTCGTGCTGAGCGACGAGACCCCGACGTTCTCCGCGACTCTTCGCGATCAGGGAATGCAGCGCATCAGCGACTTGTTCAGCTCGTGGCACGGTGCGGAACAGGGACGGATCAGCGTCTTCCCGGCGGCCGGGCTCGTTGAGACATCGTCGCCCGAGCTCTTGCGGGCCGTACGTGCGTTCGCGGAAGAGCACGACCTCGGGTACACGATTCACCTGAACCAGAGCCGCGCCGAATTCGAGTTCATGGTCCGGTACCACGGCGTACGACCAGCGGAGTACTTGGACCGGCACGACTTCCTCGGCCCGAGGCTTTTCGCCGCACACGCTAGATACGTCAACGATGCTGAGATCCAACTACTCGGCCGGTCCGCGACGACGATCTCGCACCAGGCGGCGATGGCGGCAAATCGCGGGGTGAGCCCGCCGATCCCGGCGCTCCGGGAGGCTGAGTGCACGATCGCGCTCGGCACGGACAACAACACGAACGACGTGTTCGAGGTGATGCGAATCGCTTCGGTCACGGAGCGGATCCGCCGTAACCGAGATGGGGATGAGGTGCCGGGCCTCAAGCCACAACCCGAAGACATGCTCGCGGATGCGACGCAGGGTGGCGCGCGGGCAGTGCAACAGGAGGAGCTTCTCGGCACGCTCGAGGTGGGCAAGCGGGCCGACATCCTCGTCATCGATACCCAGCGCGCTCACCTGGTCCCAGCGGGCCGGATCGTCTCGGCCGTGGTTCACTCCGGCCACCCAGGTGACATCGAGTCGGTCATGATCGACGGGCGCTTCGTCATGCGGGATCGCACGGTCCTCACGATGGACGAGGACGCGATCATCCGGGAAGCTGACGCGGTCGGGCGCCGGGTGTGGAGCCAGGTGCTCGACGCCGGGAGCGTCAATGTCCCGCGGGTGACGGGTTCGCGATGACGAACTACGGAGAGGATGTCATGAAACGGACCTTTGAGCTGGTCGTCGTTGCGCTGTTTGTTGCGGCGTCGTCTCTGTACGCACAGACGGGCAGCGATAGGCTGAACATGGAGGTCTTTCACGGGCTGGAGTTCCGCAGCATCGGCCCCAGCCTGACGACCGGCCGCATCTCCGACCTGGAGGTCGACCCGAACGACAGCAGCGTTTGGTACCTGACGGTGGGGTCCAGCGGCCTGTGGAAGACGGTGAACCGCGGCAACACCTGGACGCCAATCTTCGACGAGTACCCCTCTTATTCTCTGGGGTGCGTGACGGTCGATCCCCGCAATTCGGACATCGTCTGGCTCGGCACCGGCGAAAACACGCATAACCGCAGCACCTCGTACGGCGACGGCGTTTACAAGTCGACCGACGCCGGCGCAACGTGGGAGCGGGTGGGACTCGAGGACTCGCAAAAGATCCAGCGTTTCCTGATCGATCCGCGCGACTCTGACGTCGTCTACGTCGCCACCGCCGGTCCACTGTGGAGCTCCGGCGGTGACCGCGGCCTCTACAAGACGACCGACGGCGGCCGCACCTGGGACCGTGTGCTCCACGTCAGCGAGGATACCGGCATCACCGACGCCGTCTTCCATCCGCGGAACCCCGACGTCATCTACGCCGCCGCCTACCAGCGCCGGCGGGCGAACGCCATGACCATCGGCGGCGGGCCGGAGGCGGGGATCTTCAAGTCGACGGACGCGGGGGCGAGCTGGGAGCGGATCGAGAACGGGCTTCCCGCCGTCGACAAGGGCCGCATCGCCCTCGGTGTCGACCCGCGCAACCCCGATCGCGTCTACGCCATGGTTGTCGCACAGGGCGATCACGGCGGCTTCTTCGTGTCGGAGAACGCAGGCCAGGCCTGGACCCGAGTGAGCCAGTATTCGGGAGGCGACCCCCAGTACTACGGCGAGATCTTCGTTGATCCCCACCGTCCCGACACCATCTGGAACATCGAGGTCAGGATCCGGCGTAGCACCGACGGCGGCCGCACCTGGGAGCCGATGGGCTACCCGATCCACAGCGATCACCACGAGATCGTCTTCGATGAGTCCGACCCGATGCACATGTTGATCGGCAACGACGGCGGCTTGTACGAAACGTACGACGGCGGTGACACCTGGCGCCACTTCACCAACCTGCCACTGTCGCAGTTCTACCGGGTCAGCGCCGACGACTCCCGCCCCTTCTATCGAGTCTGCGGCGGTGCCCAGGACAACGGCACGATCTGCGGACCGTCGCGGACGCTGAACTCGGCGGGCATTCGCACCAGCGACTGGTACCGCGTCGGCGGCGGCGACGGCTTCCAAGCCTACTTCGACAACGCCGATCCCGACATCGTCTACGCGCAATCGCAAAACGGCGCTCTCAACCGCCTCGACCTGGATACCGGACAGAGCGTCGGCATCCCCCCGACCGGCGGTGGTGGCGGTGATCGTGGCGGACAGGACAGGGGGCGCTGGCACTGGGACAGCCCCCTGCTGGTCAGCCCGCACGCGCCGGGGCGCCTCTACTACGGTGGCCATCGTCTGTACCGGAGCGACGATCGGGGCGACAACTGGACGCCTGTCAGCGGTGATCTCACCCGCAACCTCGACCGCAGCGAGATGCCGATCATGGGCCGGATCTGGCCCGAGGATGCCGTCGGGTTGCACCTTTTCACGACGACGATGAGCGTCATCACGACCTTCGATGAGTCACCGCTCGTCGAGGGGCTGATCTACGTCGGCACCGACGACGGTCTCGTCCAGGTCACCGAAGACGGCGGCGAGAGCTGGCGCAGGCTCGAGAGCATCCCCGGGTTGCCCGAGCAGATCTACGTGACCGACATGTTCGCCTCGAGGCGCGACTCCGACACGGTCTTTGCCACCTTCAACAACTGGCAGCGCGGCGATTTCCGGCCCCAGGTCCTGAGGAGCGAAGATCGCGGCCGCACCTGGACCGACATCACCGGCAATCTCCCCGAGCGCTCGGGAGCTTGGTCGATCGTGCAGGACCACGCGAACCCCAATCTTCTCTTTGTGGGGTTGGAGTTCGGTGTCTTCTTCAGCGTCGACGGCGGCTCCCGTTGGGTCGAGCTGAGGAGCGGGATTCCGCGGATGCAGGCCCGCGACCTGCACATCCAGCGCCAATGGACGGACCTGGTAGTGGGCACCTTCGGCCGGGGCATCTACATCTTCGACGACTACTCGGCGCTCCGTGACGTCAACGCCGAGACCCTAGGGGAGGAGGCGTGGCTCTTCCCGCTGCGGCCAGCGCCGCTGTTCAACGAGCGCGGCCAAGTCAGGGCCGCGTGGGGTGACAAGAGCGAGCCGAACCCGCCCTTCGGGGCAACGTTGACCTATCACCTGCGCGAGCCGATGGCCGCGGGCGGCCAGCTCGTTCTGACCATCAGCGATGAGTCCGGCGAGCAGGTCCGTCGCCTCGAGCTACCGGGAGAGGATGGTGTTCATCGGGTTACCTGGAACCTGCGCCGCGATCCACCGCCGGCGCCGGAGGGCGCGGGTGCCCGCGGCGGCCAGGGCGGCGGCCGTGGTGACCGTGGCCAGCCTCAGGGAGAGGTCGTGGGTCCGGGTAGGTTCACGGCGACGCTCGGGCGTTTGACCGGTGAGACCGTCACGGATCTCAGCGAGCCGCAGACCGTCTTGGTGGTGCCGATACAGCGCTGAGACGTACTGGCGCCGGCTGCGGCCGCCCTCCTGGTAGCTCCTGAGAAGAACGCCGAGTCGCTCGACGGAAGGTTCGTCCAACAGCCAGCAGGGCGTTAGCCGGGGGTAGACGGCTGTGAACCGCGGAACAGGTGCTCGACCTCGGCGCGGCACTCGGCGAGCATGACCTCCACGAAGGGGGCCAGGTGGCCTCGTTCGCGGATCCAGCGCTCCGAATCGACCGCGGTGAGGTCTTCGAGGGCCTCGAGGACTGGAGACTCCAATTTCTCTCGGGCTTGCCGCAAGGCCTGTTCGAACACCTCGTTCTGCCGCACGAATTCCTCGGCCGCGGATCCCGAGGTTTCGGCTGTCGGGAATTGATCCTCGAAGGCCAGCCGCCATTCGGCGTACTCCGCCGCGAGGAGGCAGGGTGGCAGCGCGGCAAGCCGGCCGATGCGAGCCGACTCCCGGATTTCCTGCAGCGCCAGCCAGGCAGCGCCCACAACGATCCCGCCGATGAGGATCTTGGCCCCGATGCCCAATCTCGTCTTTTCCATGGTGGGTTCGCACTAATGAGCTTGTGTTCTCAGACTCCGCATCCTGCTGACACCCGGCACGAAGGCCGCTTCGCGCTCGATCCCGACGATGCTCTCATGCCGAATGTACTCGCCGACACCAATGACGTCGCATCGCCGGTTGCCGGTTGGGCCTCCGCCTGCGGCGGCGCGACGAGGCTGATAGGCGTGTAGGGTCCGCCATATTCAGCCAGGAGTTCGTCCGTGCGTCTTCTCAACTCCGTGAGAATTCCAAGGTAATCAGTGTTTCCGGCCAGATTTCTGGTTTCCATTGGATCCACGAGGAGCTCGTAAAGCTCTTCGTATACAGGGTCTTGCTCGAAATATCTGGCGTATTTGTACCGTTCACCTCTAACGCCCTCGTGTTTCGGAATTTCCGGATGGTCGAAGAGATGTTCGACGAAAAAGTCGCTTCTCCACTCCGCAGGAGACGCGCCTTCGAGGATCGGCACCAGGCTTCTGCCTTGCATCGTACTCGGGACCTCGACACCGGCCAGATCGAGCAATGTTGGCGCAATATCGATATTCAGGGCGGGCAATGAGGGAATCGATCCTCGCAATTTTTTCTCGATACGTGGATCGGAAACTATGAGCGGCACACGTATCGAAAGATCATACGGGAGCCATTTCCCGGCGTATCCGCGCTCTCCCAGGAAATACCCGTTGTCTCCCATCAAAATGACGACTGTATTACTCGCGAGTGCAAGGGACTCGAGCTCATCGAGAACACGCCCGATGGCAGCGTCGACACCGGTGATCATCCGAAAATGTCCCCTCGTCATTTGCTGTGCCTTCTCGGGCGTATCGAAACGCCAGTACCAGCGGACTCTGTTCAGAGAAGCATCCTTCAAGAACTCCGGGAGGGCGGCGAAGAATGCGGGTTCGGAAAGAGGGGGAGCAGGTATGGCAACGTCTGAATACTTCTCGTTCATCGCTTCGGGCCAGATGAATTGTCTTTCATCCCCATCGTCGGCGTGAGGGGCGTTGAAACTCAGAGTCAGAGCAAACGGAGTGGTCCGGTCGGCAGATCGCAGAAACTCGACGGCTCTGTCCGCAGTGATGTCCGTAAGGTGGCGAGTCGACCCGTCTTCCTGTTGCTTGAGGTAGGGCGCGGGCCGCAGGGGTACGTAGGTGTCGAACATCTTGTAGGTGTCGAACATCTTCTCGACAGCCCCCGGCTCTGTGGCAACGCCGAATTTCCCGATAAATCCCGTCTTATAACCAGCCTCCCGTAACAAGACGGGATAACTCCGGTCGGTAAATCGGACGGCGAGTGGTGGCGTGCCGAATGTCGATTGATGAGTGCGTTCCACAAGTCCTGTCAGCAGACTGGCTCGACTGGCGGATCCGTCCCGAGTCCTGTAGAAAAAGAAATGGCGTAACCTCCGAGTAGGAAAAACGAGTCGCTGGAAACGGCGACAACAAGGAGGTCACACCATGAGCAACGGTAGCATGGGAGAGGTATCGGTCATCGAGTTCCGTAGCGCCATCCAGGAGCTGCTGCACAGCCGCATCCAGGAGGCGATTACGATCACGCTTGAGGAGGAGCTCGCCGAGGCGTTGGGATGCGGGCCGTACGAGCGCAACGGCTCGCGGCGAGGATATCGGCACGGGACGTATCGGCGGCAGATCACGATGGCGCAGGGGCCGCAGGATCTGGAGGTACCACGGGGACGGCTGCTGCGAGAGGACGGCAGCACCGGGGAGTTCCGCAGCACGATCCTGCCGCGGTATCAACGGCGCACCGAGGAAGTCGACGAGGCGATTCTAGGGGTGTACCTGGCGGGTGCAAATAGCCGACGGATCCGCAAGGCGCTCGCGCCGCTGCTGGGTGAAGCGAACCTCTCGAAGAGCGCGATCTCGAGGGTGGTGGGGCGGCTGAAGAAGCTGTTCGGGACGTGGTGCGAGCGCGATCTGACCGGTGAGTCGTACCCGATCGTATACCTGGACGGGTTCCACCTGAAGGTGAGGTTGGCGCGGCAGGTCGTGTCGGTGCCGATCTTCGCCGCGCTGGGAGTGGCGGAAGATGGGCGCAAGGTGTTGGTGGCGTTGCGTCGGGCCGCTTCGGAGGCCGGGTGTCACTGGAAGTGGCTGATCGAGGACCTAGAGCAAAGAGGTCTTCGGCCGCCCCGGCTGATCATCGCCGACGGCCACAAAGGGCTGGCCAAGGCGACGACGGTGTGGCCCGAAGCGAAGGTGCAGCGCTGCCTTCAGCACAAGTGGAAGAATCTGTTGAAGCATTGCCCGTCACACGCCCACGACGAGCTGAAACGAGACTGGGACCGCATCGTGAAGGCGGCAAACGGCAGCGAGGCGAGGGCCGCGTACAGCAACTTCGTGCGCAAGTGGTCGAGGTTGGTGCCGGCGGTGGCGCGCAGCCTCGAGGAAGCGGGGCTGGTGCTGCTGACCTTCTACGAGTTCCCCAAACCGATGTGCAAGACGCTGCGCACGACGAACCCACTGGAGAACCTCAACCGCGAGTTCCGTCGCCGTACCAAGACCCAGGGATCGTTCAGCACCGAGGCGGCCGGGGTGACGCTGCTGTGGGGGCTGATCGCGTTCGGGCAGATCCGCATGCGCCGCATCGACGGGTACCGGCATCTCGCCGCGATCATCGACCAACAGGAGGAGTTGGCCGCGTAGCAGGTAACATCAAACGTCCAAGCTCGGAGCCACGCCAGACGATTTTCTACAAACTTCGGGACACATCCTACGGAGCGCGCACACAACAAAGGGCGCTATGAACCGGACTCTGAGCCCTTGACGTACTTGTCGAACCAGCCGAGAAAGCGCTCGAGCAGGTCCTTCTGATGGCTGTGCCGTCTGATGCCGTGGTGCGCGTCCGGGTAGACCACGAGCAAGGTTTCGCGGCCCAACTGCTTCATCGCCTGGTACATCTGCTCGGAGCTGATGATCGGGACGTTCCAGTCCTTTTCCCCTCCTATAAAGAACGTCGGCGTGGTGATGTTCTGGACCTTGTTGAAAGGCGAAACGCTCTCCCAGATCTCGCGGCTCTCCCAGGGCGGGCCGAGCTCCGTGTCGTACCAGTCCTGGTATCGATCGTGGCCGTAGTTGGTGATCCATAGCGCGTTGCCGGCCCCGGAGATGGCGCCCGCGAACCGCTCCGTTCTGGTGATCACGTCGTTCGTGAGTGTCCCACCGTAGGACCAGCCACCGATGCCGAGCCGATCGGGGTCGGCGTAGCCCAGCCCCACGACGTGGTCGGTGGCGGCGATCACGTCCTCGGAGTCGTGGGTGCCCCACGCGCGCCAGTTCGAGAGCGTGAAGTCGAGCCCCCTGCCTCCGGATCCTCGAACATTCGGCATCACGACCACGTAGCCGTTGGCGGCGAAGAGCTGTACCCGAAAATTGAAACCATAGTCGTACTGCGACTCCTGGCCGCCGTGCAGCCAGAGCAGGGTCGGGTAGCGGACGTTCGGGTCGAACGACCGCGGCTTGTAGACGAAGGCCTGGATCTCGGTTCCGTCAACGGCCGGGAAGCGCTCCTCCTCCGCGCCCGCCAGCGCGACCGTCTTCAACAGCTCGTCGTTGGCGTACGTGAGGCGGCGGAGTCGAGGGGAGGCGGAGGGCTCAGCATCGAGGGCAAATAGCTCGGCAGGCAACCGGGGCTCGCTGACGAGCGCGACGACGGTGCCGTCGGGCCCGACGGTGGCGGTATCCACCCGGCGCCGTCCGGCGATCGGCCGGCTCAGGCTGCCGTCGTCAACCGACACGGCGGCCAGATGGACCCGGCCCCAATCCTCGAGCAGGACGTAGATGTGCCCTCCGTCGGGCGCGAAACGCGGCTCGTATACCTTCCGGTCGAGGGACTCCGTGAGCAACACCGGCTCGTCCTCACCGATCCGGATGAGCGCTAGCTTTGTCTGCAGGTAGGCCAGGGCCACCTCGGGCCGGATTGTCGTGATGTAGGCGAGCCGCTCGCCGTCGGGGTGCCAGACGGGCCCGTCGTCAGACCCGGGGTTGGAAGTCACCCGGACCGGCCTCAGACCCCATCCATATCGTCAGAATGCCCTCGATCTCCCTCAACTGCTCGAGGATCCCGTCGGCCTCGACCCGGGAATCCTCTGGCAGCTCAGCCCGACGTCCCTCGAGCTGGGCTCGGACTTCTCTGATTCTGATGACGGTGTCGGCCACTTCCGAAAACCGATCCCGGAGGTCAACCATGAGGTCGAACTGGGCCCTGAGATCGGCGTCGCTGGCCTTTACTCGCGGATCTTTCCGAATCTCGAAAGGCTGCTCGTAAGCCTGTCCGTCCACGGTGAGTTGCACGGTGTATCGTCCGGGAGGCGCAATCGGCGATCGGAGCGGTGAGTAATCGATGCTCTGGAAACCGTCCAACGTTCCAGGGGACGGGGGCATCCGGGTGCCCGGATATCGCATGTCCCAGAAGAATCGGTTCATTCCTGCCCTGGTGGAGGGGCTGGGGCTTTCCTGCGACCCGCTGGAGAATTGCCGGATGATCTCGCCGCCCGCATCCGTGATGGTGAACACCACCTCACCGGTGGTTGCTTGGGCCAGGTGATATTCGATCATCACCCCCCTCGGTGGGTTCCTCGCTGCGTCCGCAGGTCCCGAGTACCCGCTCCCTCCGCGAAGTTGACGAAGAGCGGGGACTACTTCAAATAGATGCCACCGGGGCCGAGGCGACTTCGGGGGTAATGGCACGCAGGGACGAGATGTTGTCCATGATCCAAAAGCCCCGCCCATGGGTTGCCACCACCAGGTCGTCGTCCTTCACGACCATCTGCATGACCATCACCGGCGGCAGGTTGCGCTGCAGGGTCTGCCAGGAGTCCCCGGCGTCGAAGGAGACGTACGCGCCGGTTTCCGTTCCCGCGTAGAGGAGACCCGGACGGACGGGATCTTCCCGGATGACCCACGAGAAGTCGTTCTCCCGAATTCCTGATGTGATTCGCTTCCAGGTGCTGCCGTAGTCGGTGGTCTTGTAGCGATACGGCGTACGATCGCTCACCCGGTGCCGTTCACCGGAGATATAGACGGTCCCCGGCCGGTGGGGAGACACGTCGATGGCGGTGATGGTGGTCCATTCGGGGAGATCTGGCGGCGAGACGTTGCGCCAATTGCGGCCACCATCTTGCGAAACTTGAACGGTACTGTCGTCGGTGCCCACCCAGAGCTCCTCCTCTTGGAGGGGAGACTCGGCAATGGTCCGGATGAGACTCACGTGAAAAAGCGAGGACGCATTGGAGCTAATGGGCCCTCCGGATATTTCGCCCATCACGTCCTGGCGGTTCCGCGTGAGGTCGGAGCTGATCTGGTCCCAGGATTGGCCTTCGTCCGTGGATCGGAAGACGTACTGGGCGGCGGTGTAGAGGACGCCAGGATCGTGCGGCGAGAGGAGTACCGGGAACGAGTAGTAGAAACGATACTTCACGTCTTTGGCGGGCGTTCCGAACACCCACTCGGGCCAAACGCTGATGTGCGGGGCCTGCCCGGTTTCCCGGTCAAAACGGACCATCCTGGACCTGTCATTTGCATAGACCACGCTGCCGTCGGGCTTGACCGCCGTCTGCCCGCCCTCGCCGGCCGGAATGGGAAGATAGTGCGTCCATCCGATGGACCGGTCGTCGGTTCGACTTGGAATCCCGATGTGGCTGTTGTCGTTCTGGGAGGCGTAGAGCCAGTAGGGCTCCTGGTCGTCCACCGCCAGACTGAGAAGGTCTGCGGTGGGCTGGTTCTCGAGGCTCGACCAGGACTCACCTCCGTTCAACGTCACCGAGGCCCCCCCGTCCCCTCCTTCGATCATTCGGCGAGAGTCGTTTGGATCGATCCACAACGCGTGAGGGTCCCAGTTTTCCATGCGCACACGTGTGAAGGTCCGGCCCGCATCGGTGAACTTCAGTAAACCGGTGATGGGCTGGATATAGACGACGTCGGGATCCTGGGTGTCGGCGGTGATGTGGGTGTAGGAGTTGGGAATCTCCAACTTGCCGGGGTCTTGATGCGTCAACTGCCAGGTGGAAGCGCCGTCGTCGGAGCGATAGATGCCGCCCTCGCCTTCGTCAGCCTCGATGAACGCATATACGCGGTTGGAGCTCGCCGGCGAGATGGATATACCGATCTTCCCGATCAGCCCCTTTGGCATACCGGGGTTGCGGGTGATGTCCGTCCAGATGTCCCCGCCATCTGTGGTCTTGAAAAGGCCGCTGGTGGGGCCGCCGCTCTCCTCGTCCCACGGGTACGTCACATGGTGGTTCAGGGCCGCGATGATCACCTCTGGGTTCGTGGGATCAATCGTCAGATCCACGGCACCGGTGGTTTCGCCCCTATACAGGGTGCGCTCCCACGTCTCCCCTCCATCCGTCGTGCGGTAGACGCCACGCTCCGGGTTGGGGCCGAACATGTCCCCCATTGCCGCCACGTACACGATGTCGGAATTGGTCGGATGAATACGGAGCCTGGAGACGTGCCGGGTCTCGCAAAGGCCCACGTTGGTCCACGTCTCGCCGCCATCGGTGGATTTGTAGACGCCGTCTCCGGGCGAGATGAATTGCCGTTGAAGCCCCTCACCCGTCCCCGCGAAGATCACCTGGGGATCCGACAGCGACACGTCCAGGGCCCCCACCGCCGGGAATTCGAAGAAGCCGTCCGACACGTTCCGCCACTGCCTTCCGGCATCGGTCGTCTTCCACACACCGGCGTGGGCAGCCCTGAAATAGAAGACGAGGGAGTCGCCGGTATCTCCCGCCACCGCCACGACACGCCCTCCACGATACGGCCCCACGAACCGCCACTCGAGGGCCGAAAGAAAGCTCGCATCCACGCTGGGATCGTCGGCTTGGACGACTTGGCCCATGCCCACGGCACTGGAGTCGCCGAGGCATCCAAGCAGGACAAGGAGGGCAACCCCCCGTAGTGGAGAACATCCGCAAGCCGGCTCGCGTGACACTGCGCAGCGCATTCATCGCCATCTCCATGGACAGGGCGTGGCGGCCCGACCCACGGGCCATCTCACGCCGGATCTTTGAGTTCCCGGAGACACGATCTCAGTCCTCGCCTTCCTCCAGGTATCGCATCAAGCTCATCAAGTCGTCGAAGCTCATGGCCTCGAGCAGGCCCTCCGGCATCAGCGAGACGTCGGTGATCTCGCGGGAAACGATTTCGCGCTTGTCGAGCACGAGGCGCTCGCCGGTGGCCGTGATCAGCGTGAGGTCTGCTTCGCTCTCGGCGGCGTGCATGCCGACGTACGACTGTCCGTCTCGTAGCTCGATGCGGAGGGCACTGTACTGGTCGGAGATGACGCGCGACGGGTACACGATCGACTCCAGGATCTCGCTGCGCCGGAAGCGGCTAACGACGGTGGAGAGGTCGGGTCCGCCACCACGCCCTACGTCGCCGAATACGTGGCAGGCGGCGCAGCGAGCGCGGCGAAAAACTCTTTCTCCGCGGGCCGGGTCGAGGCGTTCGTAGGCCATTACGTCGTACTCGACGTACTCCGCCAACTCGTCGAAGCTCATCTGACGCAGCATGCTTCGTTCCTCTTCGCTCGGTAGCTCATCGGCGGCAACCAGGGCCGCGATCCGCTCCACTTCGCTCGCTAGCCCGGCTTGTCGACGTTCGAGCGCCAAGGAGCCTTCTGCCGGAGGTAGCTTCCCCAGGACCTGCTGCCAGAGAGCCTCGATGTAGCCCACCATGCTGGCGGCACCGGCGAACGATCGGCCGCGGTCGAACCAGGCGACGATCTCTTGGCGCTCGCCTTCCTCCCAATCGGATTCGATCGCGCGCAGCGCGTAGAGCGTGTGGATCTCGTCTTCCTGGGTCCTGTCCGAGGAAAGCCGCGCCGCCAGGGCCGCCGTCGTACCGGGTGGAGCGAGGTGAGCCAGGATGCGCTCAAGCTTGCGGTCGTATTCGCTGCGGCCGGTGGGGAACCAGCTCATCATCGACAGAGCCGACTCCTCGAGTCCAACAACCTCGACCGCCGCCTCCCTGGCGCGCGCCAAAGCCAGCTCGAACACTCGCAGAAAGGACCCGAGCAGTGCCTCGCTCGGGCGCGCCTGCGCGTAGAGATTCAAATGCTCGAAGACGAGCTCGGCATCGGGGAAGCCCGGACGGAGCGTGAGGGCCAGGAGCGCCTCGACGGACGCATTGGTTGGCGCCCCGGCGAAGCTCAGCCGGGGAATCCAGAGATCCGGGTCCACTCGAACGAGCGCCTCACGCGCCGCGTAGCGAACGAATCGATCGTCGTCGTCGAGCCGGCGGATCAGGCCGGCAAGCACGGTTTCGAGAGCCTGGTCCTGTTCCGCGTAAATGGCGCCAGAGCGCACGAGTCCCTCTGCCGCGCGGCGCCTGACGCGGGCGTCCGTGTCGTCGAGGGCGTCGGCAAGTGCGATGTAGACGCCGGGGTCTCTATGGGCGCCGAGAAGCGCAACGATGGCGGCACGCAGACCCGCGTCGTCTGTGGCCAGGTTCCTCAGAAGATCCTGCACCGACGGCTGCGGTCCGAAGACCTGCAGGATCTCCAAAGCACTCTGTCTCTCCCGGCTCGATCTTCCTGCGTCCTCCACAGTCGCAAGCAGGCCGCCACTCCAGCTCTCGCCGGTCTCTGCTCGCCGCTGTTCGATTGCCGCCCGCCCCCAGGCAGATCGCGGCATTGGTTGGCGCAGAGCCGCGTCGACAGGGTTCCCTTCCCCGACTGGCACAGTCGCCATCCCGCCACCGTCGGGCCCCGTGTACACGACGCGGAACAGCCCGCCCGTCGTCTGGCGACCGCCGGCGGTGAAATAGAGATAGCCGTCGGGCCCCACGGCGAGGTCGGTGACATTAAGGGGCTCACCGAGAACGAAATCGACCGCTTCTCCCTGCCAGCTGGCGCCTTGCTTCCGTGGCATGAGTACCCGTATGCGCCCACGTGCCCAGTCGCCGAGGAACAGGGCACCATCGAACGACGCGGGATAAGCGTCGTGGCGATAGAAGGTCATCCCTACCGGGGAGCCTCGGCCAATATCTACGACACTGGGGAGCGTGTCGATGCTGTCAAACGCTACCTTGCCCGAGCCCGTTCGCCAGCCGTAGTCACCGGCCGGAATCGCGTGCAGAACTCTCGTGGGTCGGTACCACGGGAGGCCTCGATCCCATTCCATGTCTGCCTCGTAGACAAAGAGGCCACCGTCGGGAGAAAAGGCCATGTCGAAGGGATTGCGGAGCCCGCCCGCGAGAAGCTCCCAGGAGTCGGCCTCGAGATCGACTCTCCAGATGGTTCCGGCCGGAGCACGAATGGCATTTGCGTGACCACGTGGATCCAGAATGACGGGCAGCAGCTGGTCCTCTTGGAGCGAGCGCAGGGGCGAGAGCGCCGAGGGCTCGACGTCGGGCGACGCGTGATTGCCGAAGAGCAGGTAGAGCGCTGCGTCCGGACCGCGGGTAATCGTGTGCGGGCCGTGCTCCTGGATCTCGCCGCGCGACAGTCGCAGGAGCTCCACACTGCTCTCCGAGGGGTCATCCTGCCAACCCCGCACGCGATAGAGCCCGGTTCCCTCAGCCGGTCCGTTGGCATGAGCAAGCAGGTCACCCGCGCCGAGCACATAGAGGCCGTGAGCGGTCTCTATCTGTTCCGAGATGCGAGTGACTCGATCATAGCGATTGTCGCCGTCGTCGTCGTCGAGAACGACAATGCCTCGTTGCTCGAGCGCCACGAGCGGCCGTCCGTCCGAGGTGAAGGCGAGATTCACCGCCGAACCGATGAGCTCGTCGCCGGCTACTTCCTCGACGCGGAAGCCTTCCGGCGTGCGAAACCGTTCGCCTGAGAACGCCAGCCGTTCGCGGCGCTCTGCGTCCCAATCCGGCATCAGCAGCCCATCGACGGCTAGCCCTGACGCCGTCTTGTCGATCGGGTCGGGAGTGGAACATGCACCCGCCGCGAGCGAGAGGATCATCGCGGGTCCCAGTACGGGGGCGATCGACAAGAGAGACTTCATCTGCAGCCTTCTTTCTGTCGGACGACTCCGAAACTCTGATGTGCCCGGGGTCAGGAATCGATTGCCGTCCCGAAGCCCTTCTCTAGAGCGGCCTTCAATGTCGCGCTGGCCATGGCGGCGTCCTGCGCGCCGACGCCGGTCAGATCCGCAACCGTGATCTGCTCGTCTGTTTCACGGCCGGGCGCTTCACTCACCACGATGGCTCCGAGCTCGACGCAGGCGTCGGCCTGTAACAAGCCAGCGTCGACGGCGTGGTGAATCTCGCCGAGCGCGACACACTGCGCCAAGCGGTCCGCGACCACCAGGTCGGCGCGCTGCAACACCTCGGCGTCGAGCTCCTGCTTGTCCGGGCCATCGGACCCGACGGCGGTGATGTGCGTACCCGGCTCGATCCACTCGGTACGCACCAAGGGGTCGCGGGCGAGGGTCACCGTGATGACCACGTTCGCCCCCTGGACCGCGTCCTCGATCCGCTCCACGGCTTCCACGGCGAGGTCGAGCTCGTCGGCCATCTCGGCCGCGCACTCCTGAGCTCGCTCCGGGTGCCGGTTCCATATGGACACGCTGGGGATGTCGCGTACCTCGGCCAACCCGCGCAGCTGCGTGCGTGCCTGAATGCCGGCGCCGATTACGGCGACGCGGCGAACCTCTTGCGGTGCCAGATACCGAGCCACGACGGCCCCCGCGGCACCGGTTCGCAGGTCGCTGAGGTAGCCATTGTCAAACAGCAATCCGGCGGCCTGGCCGTTGTTGGCGTCGAAGACGAGCACCACCCCGCTGGCCATGGGTAACCCGATTTGCGGGTTACGGTAGAACCCGGACACGAGCTTGAACGCGAAGTACTCGGCGCCGTGAATGTGCGCTCCCTTGACATGGATCTCGGCGTCGACTTCAGGTATGTCGAGGCCAATCGGCGGCGGCTGCGTGACCTGGTCGCGCCCGAGAGCCTCGAATGCTGTCTCCACGGCATCAATGGCGAGTGCCATGTCGACGCTATCGCGAATTTCCTGTTCCGTTAGCAGAAGCATTGGCATGAATACGGCTCCTTGGCTACCACGGCATCGAAACGCACCGCATTCTCAACGGGAAATGATAGGAAGAGTTGAAGAGATTAGCGGACGAGGCCATGCACCACCATGAATCGCTGCGCTTGAGCAGCGGATTTGAGCGGGACACCCACGGACTGCTAGCCGCGCGGCACCGCCATGGACTCCACGGCGCGCAGCACGCGCAGGCAATTGCCGCCGGCGATGGCGCGCAGCTGGTCATCGCTGTAGCCGCGGCGCGCCAGCTCGACGAACAGGTCGGGGAACTTGGAAACGTCCTCGAGACCCTCGGGAACCTCCTCGATGCCATCGAAGTCGGATCCGATACCGACGTGCTCGGCGCCCATGACGGCGCACAGATGGTCGATGTGATCGGCTACGTCGCCTAATGTGGCGCGCGGCGCCGGATGGTCGGCGTCCCAGGCGGCGAGCTCGCCGTCGCGCCGTCCGGCGTTGTCCGGGTGCATCTCCGTCACGTGGGCCTGCCACCCTAAACGGCCGGCACGGTGCTCCATCACCTGGGCCGAAACGAAGTGAGGCACGAACGTTGCCATCGCGATGCCGCCGGTATCGCGAATCATCTTCAGCACGTCGTCGGGCACGTTGCGCGGGTAGTCGAGGAGCGCGGCCGCGCCGGAATGCGTGCACGCAACCGGCGCCCTTGACGCCTCGATAGCCTGGCGCATGGTGTCGGCGGAAGCGTGCGACAGATCGATCATCATTCCGAGGTCGTTCATGAGCGTGACAACCTCGCGTCCGAAATCAGTCAGGCCGCCGTGCACCGGATCCAGATGGGCGCAGTCGGCCCAGTCGGTGTGGACGCTGTGAAGCAGCGTCATGTACCGGGCGCCGGTCTGGTAGGCCAAACGCAGAGCGCCGAGCGAGTTCTCGATGCCGTGGCCGCCTTCGACGGCAAATAACGAAGCGATCTTGCCGTCGGCGTGGATGCGCTCGATGTCATCGGCGCTGAAGGCGGGTTGCAAGGTATCCGGATAGGCCGCCACGAGCCGCCTGGCCACTTCGAGCTGCTCGAACATCACCCGAGCCGCACCCGGGCCCCGCCACTTCGAACGGGACGTAAGCAACCCAGAACTGGGCCCCGACGCAGCCGGCGCGGAGGCGCTTGAGATCAGTATGCATCGGCGGCTCGAGGGCTGAGGTGTCCTCGAAGTCGAAGCTGTGCAAGTCGAAGCGGTTCAGGTCGTTACCGGACCGTTCTCGCAGCTGAATCGGGGCATCATTGTGTCCCTCGATGAACGGAGATTCGGCCAGCAGTCGGAGAACGCGTTCTCGAGTGTCTTCGCTCATGGGGCCTCCAGGCGTTGCCGCCGCAACTTGCCGTTAGCGTACAAGCCCACGCCGACGATCGTCAGCACGGCCAGCGTCCCGAAGACGGTGATGTAGAAGAACGTCGGGTCGGCGACGCTCTCACTCGGCATGAGGGCGAACACCAGCGACGCAGCGGTTACTACGAAGCCCGTACCGCCGGCGAAGTAGGCGCCATAGGGCGCGAACGGTGCCCGCTGGACGCCTGCCGCGGCCGGGTACCGCTGCATTGCGAGCAGCGCCGCGAACATGTACAGGTACGGGATGAAGTAGGTGATGATCTCGAGGCTGATGAAAATGCGATAGATCTGCTGCGCGGTGCCGCCCACGCCGCCGAGGATGATCAGCACCGCCGTCACGATGCCGATCGTGATCATCGACACGTGCGGGGTAGCGTACTTCGGGTGCAGGGTTCCGAAGGCGGCCGGTAGGTAGCGGTCGAGTCCGGCGGCAAAAGGCACCCGCGCGCCGGTCGCCATCCAGGCGCTCACCGTGCCGAACGCCGCGACGCAGAGGCAGAGCGCAACCAGCGAGCCCAATACGCCGCCCATCGTGGCGCCGACCAGCTTCGTTCCGGCCACTCGAGCCGTGTCGGGCAACCCGGTCAAGCCCGAGACCTGATCCGCTGGGAGCACCGTCAGAATCGTCCAGGAGATCAGGATGTACACGACGAGCACCATCACACCGGCGATGGCGAGCGCTCGGGGAACGTTGCGCCTGGGGTCCTGCACCTCTTCGCTCATCGCCGATGCCGACTCGAGGCCGGCGAACGCGTAGGCGATCGCCGCGAGCAGGATGACGTCGGTGAGTCCGCTGAAGGTGGGGGTCACAGTGCGCAGCGAGAATTCGGTTGCCGCGCCGTAGTTGACCCATGTGAGGAAGCCCAACCCCACGACCATCAACCCGGGCACCCCCATGTTCAGATAGCCGCTGGCATTGTGGAGACGCTTGGCGACGTCGAGACCGAGGACGTTGACCACGACGACGATGGTGAGCCCGATCAACGAGGCCGCCATCAGGAACCTGGGGCTCTCGGCGAGATAGGACCAGCGCGGGATGATGAACGCCGCATTGCTGGCCGCGAAGATCAGCGCGGCGGGGAAGTAGACGACGAGTGTGGCCCAGTAGAACCACGCCGTGATGAAGCCATGAAAGTCGCCGAAGGCACGTTGGACCCAGATGTAAATGCCGCCCTCGTCCGGGTGCCGGGAGGTGAGCTCGACCGTCGTGAAGGCCTGCGGAACATAAAACAGGAAGAAGCCCAGCACCCCAGTACGCTCGGACCGTTTTCGGTCGACAGGGCCACGATGCGCATGGAGGCGGCGGTGGCGATATAGAAGAGCACCAGGTCGCGGGGCCCCATGACCTTCTTGAGCTTGCTCTTCTCGGCGCGCGCCCGCGCGGCGATCGTTTTCTCGGTCACCCTACTGTCCATGCGACCCACCCCTCTCTTGTCCGGGAACCGAGCTACCTGCTCGGGGGCCGGCGCTGCTGATCAATGCGAATTGACTTCATTCTAGAATCTCAAAACCGCCGTGTCCCTTCCCTCAGGTTAGAAGACCACAGGGAGCGCTCGATGCTGCAGTGCGATCGTGTCATCGTCTGGGGAAGAAACTCGGAGCACGTCGATCGCTTGATCGCCGGAACCAAAACCGCAGAGTCAGCATGATGATGGAATCAACGCAAGAGATCGATGTGCGGCAGGAGGTCCTGGACGCGGATCAGCGCATTCGACCGTATGTGCTCGAAACGCCGGTGGAGCATTCCATCTACTTGAGCAACCTGATCGAGGGGACGGTCTATCTAAAGCTGGATCTGCAGCAAACGACCGGCTCCTTCAAGTTCAGGGGTGCCACCAGCAAGATCAACTCGTTGAGCGAAGAGGCAGCCTCCTCAATATCGTTCGCGAGGTAGATCGTCGCCTCGCGGCCGCGAGCTTGACCGAGGCGTGATTTCGGTTTCGACTGGCAACTATGCGCTCGCCATTGCAGAGGCCATGAAGAACCGCGCCTTGATTTGATCAAGGCCCACGGACTGAACATCGTGATGTATGGAGATGAGCCCTGGGAGGCAGAGAAAAAGGGCAAGAGCCGTAGCCGACGCGGAAGGCAAGATCTACGTGTCGCCCTACAACGATCCCATCGTCGTCGGTGGACAGGGGAACCTGTGGTCTGGAAATCTCGCGTCAGGTGCCGTCAGTGGACACCCTGATCTCAGCCTGTGGAGGAGGAGGCTTGGTGACAGGCAGCGCCGGATACCTCAAATCGTGCAATCCGGCCATTGAGACCATCGCGGTCTCGCCAGAGAAGTCTCCCGTCATGTACGAATCGCTCGCGCAGGGAAAAATGGTCGAATTGCAGACCTTCCCAACCACCTTGGCGAACACCTGCGCCGGCGGCATCGACCTGGACACGATCACCTTCCTGCTGTGCCAGAAGTATGTTGATGAAATCGTGCTGGTCAGCGAAGCGGAGATCGCGGATGCGATCAGGGTCATATTCGAGCACCATCGACTGATCACCGAGGGATCGGCGGCCTTGAGTGTTGCCTATTTGCTGAAGCATCCGGAGCGCTTCAAGGGCAAGACCGTCGTGCCTATCGTGTGCGGCAAGAACATCGGCACCGAGCTGTTCAAGAGCATCATCAATCGCCAGGTCGCTGCCGTGCCGTCTACCACCCACGCCGCGGCTGCTGATGGATGAGGAGAAATTCAAAGATGCCCGGAGTTGAAGCACGGGTGACGCTGGTAACCGGTGCCGGCCGCGGCATTGGCAAGGCAACCACGGAGCTGCTGGCCGCGCGGGGCGCACGCGTCATGGCGGTCTCACGCTCAGAAGCCGAATTGGCAGCCCTGGGGGTCGAATACGCCGTCGCGGACTTGGGCACGGTGGAAGGCTGCACGCTGGCGGTTGAAGAGACCGTGAAAAGGCTCGGGCCGGTCGAAATATTCGTGTGCAACCATGGAATCGGCTCGGCCCACGAACGGGTGCTCTGGGAGCAGGACCCCGATGTCTGGTACGAAACCATGCGGATCAATTTGGACGGGCCGTTCCATCTGTCCCGGTTGTTGTTGCGCGGCATGGTGGAACGCAACTACGGGCGCGTGGTTTACACCAGTTCGACAGCAGGCCGCGTTGCCGAGCTGGCCGGCAGCGCCTACAACTGCTCCAAGCATGGTTTGCTGGGGCTGATGCGGTCTGTTGCGCAGGATGGCGGCGCCCATGGCGTCACTTCCAATGCCTTGCTGCCGGGCTGGGTGCGAACGGAGATGGCCGAGCGCTCTGCGGAGGCTGAAGCGCGCGACCGTGGTGTTTCACCGCAAGAGATCTGGAAAGAACGGGATGCGATGTATCTGCCCGGCCGCGTCGTGACGCCCCTGGAGGTTGCTGAAATGATTGCCTTCCTGTCTTCAGAGGAATCCAGCGGGGTCAGCGGCCAGGCGATCACGGTCGCGCTCGGGAGCGAGTGGTAACAAGCTGCCGACGAGGTCGGTAACGGAGGAGCAAGAATGCGAGGATTGAGGGGCAAGAGGGTGCTGGTTACCGGCGGTGCGAGCGGCATCGGCGCCGCCACCGCCGCCCGGTTCCTGGAAGAAGACGCTCTTGTCTGCGTGCTCGATCGCAGCGCCGAAGCTCTGGAGAGGATCGGCAAGGAGTTGCCGGGCCTATCCGGAGTCCTCGATGCCGACGTCGCCGATCGTGACGCGGTCGAGGCCGCCTTCGCCGAAGCGGTGCAGCAGATGGGCGCGGTCGACGTGCTGATCAACAACGCCGGCACCAGTATCCGCCACGCATTTCTCGACATCACCCTCGACAAGTGGGACGACGTGCTGGCCGTCAACCTGACCGGCGTCTTTCATGTCGCGCAAACGGCCGCGCGCCATATGATGGAGCAGGGTGGCGGCGTGATCCTCAACACCGCATCGACCAGCGGCACGCACGGCTATCTACACTATGCGGACTACAACGCGACGAAGGGCGGAGTGATCGCCCTGACCAGGTCCATGGCGCTCGAGCTGGCGCCGACCGTGCGGGTCAACGCGATCTCCCGCGGCTACTGTTTGACGCCGATGCAGCGGGCGGAGTACACCGACGAGATGCTTCAGTAAGTCAACAACAAGATCCCGCTGGGACGGCACGCGAAGCCGGAGGAAATCGCAGCGCTCTTCGCTTTTCTCGCCTCGGAGGAAGCCGCCTTCGCCACCGGCCACGTCTACGTGATGGATGGAGCCGAGACCACCGGCGGACTGGCGAGCCAACGATGACAACGACAGGCGGACGCCGAGAAGATTTGACCGGCAAGACCGCCTTGATCACCGGAGGTAGCGCCGGGATCGGACGGGCGAGCGCCATCCTGCTGGCGCGCGCCGGAGCCCGCGTCGCGGTCACGGGGCGCAACGAGGAGCGCGGCCGCGAGGTCGTCCGAGAAATCGACGAAGCCGGCGACGAGGCCAGCTTCATGGTTTCCGACGTGCGTTTCGCCGACCAATGCCAGAGAGCGGTCGACGAGACACTGGAGCACTATGGTCGCATCGACATCCTGTTCAACAACGCCGGCGTCTTCTACCCGAAGACGGTGCCTGACTGCTCCGAAAACGAGTGGGATCTGACCATCGACACCAGCCTCAAAGGCGCATTCCTGATGTCTAAGTACACCCTACCGTCGATGATCGAGCGCGGCAGCGGTGTGATCATCCATTGCAGCTCCGGATGGGGGATCCAGGGCGGCGGCAAGGCAGCCGCCTACTGCGCCGCCAAAGGCGGTCTGGTGGTGATGACCAAGGCGATGGCGATCGACCACGGACCGCAGGGTATCCGGGTGAACTGCATCTGCCCGGGAGATGTCGACACGCCGATGCTGCTGGACGATGCCGAGCAGCGCGGAATGTCCTGGGAGAGCTACCTCGAGGGAGCCTCCGACCGCCCGATGGGCCGCATCGGTACCGCCGAAGAGATCGCCCGTGCCGTGCTCTTCCTGTCGACCGACGCCTCCTCCTCGTTCATGACCGGCGCCGCTCTCGTGGTCGACGGCGGCGGCGGCGCTGGATGACGGCCTCTAGGGGTCGACCGATGCGCCGTTCGCTGATCGTTCTTTTGTGCTGCGCCGGCCTGCTTGTCGTCGCCCCGGCGGCCCGGCCTCAGGAGACGGCGGAGCGATTCCAATGGCCGTCGTTCCGTGGCCCCTGGGCCTCGGGAGTTGCCGACGGTCAGAATCCGCCGATTGCGTGGAATCCGGAGACGGGACACAACGTCTTGTGGAGCACCCCGATCCCCGGGCTCGGGCACTCGAGCCCGATCGTATGGGGCGACCGGATCTTTCTGACGACGGCGGTGAGTGCCGATCCGGATTTCATCTTTCGCTACGGTGTCGACGGTAGGCAGGATCGACGGTCGGATCGGTCGCGCAACGCCTGGTTCGTCTATGCAATCGATCGGCGCGGCGGCGAGGTGCTCTGGATGCGCGAGGCGATCAGCGGGAGCCCGACCATCCAGCGGCACCCGAAAAACAGCTACGCGTCGGCGACCCCGGCGACCGACGGGGAGCACGTCGTGGTGTTGGTGGCCACCGGCGCCTTGTTTTGCTACAACTTCGACGGCGAGCTGCTGTGGCACCTCGATCTCGGGCCCTTCGATTCGGGCGCCTCCTCCGACGACGCTTACCAGTGGGGCGCCGCCAGCTCGCCGATCATCTGGCAGGACATGGTGATTGTGCAAGCCGATCAGCAGGAGGGCTCGTTCATCGCCGCCTTCGATATCGGCACGGGCGAAGAGCTCTGGCGGACGCCACGCGACCTGATCTCGTCGTCTTCAACACCGGCGATCCATGTAGGGTCCGCTCGCACCGAGCTGGTAACCAACGGCGCCGGAACGATGCACGGCTACGACCCGGCGAGCGGCGAGGAGCTGTGGAGGATGTCGGGCAGCTCCTTGAACACGACGCCGACGCCGGTCAGCGATGGAGGGCTCGTCTACGTGACCAGCGGCTACCGCACACGGCCGATCTTTGCCATCAGGGCGGGCGCTACCGGTGACATCTCGCTCGCCGACGACGAGAGCTCGAACCAACACGTCGCCTGGAGCTCGCCACGCGACGGTCCCTACATCGCCTCACCGCTCGTGTACCGCGGTTACCTGTACGTGGTCTCGGCGAACGGCGTGTTGACGGTCTTCGATGCGATCACCGGTGAGCGCACCTACAGGCGGCGCATCGGCGACACCGGCGGCGCCTACAGTGCCTCGCCCATCGCGGCCGACGATCGCCTCTACCTGACCAGCAAGGACGGCGACATCTTCGTCGTCAGGGCCGGGCCCGAGTACGAGCTGCTGGCGACCAATCGCATGGGCGAGGTCTGCCTGGCAACGCCGGCGATCTCCGAAGGGCAGATCTTCATCCGCACGACGAACCATCTTCTTGCCGTGACGGACGGCATCGCGCCTGCGGTTGCGGCGGCGGAGGAATCCTCGTTGACGCCTTTTCCCGCCGAGCTGGCCGCCGACGCGGAGCTTCCTTTCGACAGCTTCGAAGACGGCGACCTGTTCGCCAACACGGACGTTCGTTGGCAAACGTTCACCAACGGCGTATCCGCGGCATCCCTAAGGCTGGTTGACGGTGGCGCTGCCTCAACGTCGGCGGCCGCCAGGCTCGATGGTGAGCTGGTGCTCGACGCGGCCCGTGGCCCGCTCGCCCAGATGTACCAACCGTTCGACCGCGGCTCGGTGCCGATCAGCCTCGAGAACCTCGGCGGCATTCGCTTCTATGCCCGCGGGTCTCGCCCGTTCGAATTGACGATCCGCTGTCGCCCCGTTCAGTTCGGCAAAGAGCTCGAAGTGTCGGAAGAGTGGGGTCTGGTCGAACTGAACGCCGACGAGCTCGTGCAGATCGGCGGCCAGTCGCCAGCGGCTGAGTGGAGCGGCGCCAATTGCGACGCCGTGTACTTCTCGCGCCGCGGTGACGCCAATCTCGGTGAATTCTGGTTCGAGGTCTACGAGATCACCTTTTACGGCGTCGACGCCTGGGAGTTACGGGACAGATCGCCACGTCGACCTGATCATCGTGGTGCGGGTTATCTGCACGCGATCCGGACTTCAGCCCCACCTACTGCTGGATGCGCGCCTCGACGAGCTGCGCCACGGCCGCCAGCGTAGTCTGGGCCGCGTTGAAGCCGAGTAGCATGTCGTCATCCGAAAACGTCACGAACAGGTCTGTCGGTCGGTGCCAATGCGGGTTGGCGCGGTTGCCGGTCTCATACAGGCGGCGGTTCTCGCGCAGGCTCACGGCGGCCACAAGATCTTGGAACGGCCCCGAGTCGGTGGCAGCCATTGCGTTGCTCATGACGGCCGGGTAGTCCGTCGCGAACTTGCGATTGGCATTCAGCAGCGTCAGTGCGAGCGCGGCAGATTCGCCAGCCATGGCCGAGTTGAGTTGGAATTCGATGTCGACGTCGGCGTTCAGCGCTTGATTGAACGTTACCGGGTTGCCGTGATCCCACATCATCATGTCGTGCTGGATCATGCCGAGCCATTTTGGCTCCGGATAGCGGCCGGATCCCGCTGGATTCTCGATCCCCTGGAGTGGGGCACGCTGTTCCACGTACGCACGCGATCCGTTGGTGCCCGTCTCTTCGTTGTTCCAAAGCGCGAAGCGGATGGAGCGCGCGGTGCGGATATCGGATGACGCAAGGACGCGGGCGATCTCCATCACCAGGGCAGTGCCCGAGCCGTCGTCGTTTGCCGCCTCGCCGCCGCCACGGCCATCCATGTGCGCGCCGATGATGTACATCTCACTCGGCACCGTGCTTCCGATCAAGGTGGCGTACACTTCTTCGCGGGGCTGAGGTGGGGTCCCCTCGGGTGCGCGACGCGGTGTGAATTCGTAATGGATTCGGCCAGTCTCGTATCCCCAGCCTTGTAACTGCGCCTCGATCCAATCGATCGCTTGCGCGTTGCGTTCCGTGCCCTGCTCGCGATCGCCGAAAGCGGTCAACCCTCGGAGGATTTCCTTGTAGCTGTCGAAATCGAGACGATCGACGATCATCTTGACGGCATTGTCGGCGGCGGTCATCTCGACTCCGCCCAACACTCTCTGCACGCTTCGAGGGTCCCGTTCCCTCTGGTCTTGGCCACGCTGTTGGGCGGTGGCAGGTGCCGCGGTCCAGCCGAGCACGACGGCGAACGTACTCGCGATCAAGAACAGGCGCCCTGCACGGGCGATCGTGGAACTCAAACAGATCCGCATTGTGGTAACCCTCCCAATCTCACGTCCGAACAAGAAGGCTCAGCTGCCCATAATCGACTTAGCTTGACAGTACCGGATCGGACGCTCAAGCCGTGCTATTCGCGGAATACGCTGACACAGCTGACTGGCTCGTGGAACACTTCCGTTCCGAAGGCTACACAGCTGCACGGTATTCCGGACGCGCTCAATTCGGAGATCGAAATGAAACGCAAAGACTTTCCTCGAAAATTATACGGCTGCTGGCATCCTGTGAAATACGCTGACGAATTGCCGACCGACAAGCCAATGGCTGTCACATTGCTGGATGAGCCGGTTGTGTTGTGGCGTACAGCAGATGGAACCCCGCAGGCCATGAAAGATGTCTGCGTTCATCGGGGTACTGCCCTCTCTCTTGGCCGGTTAAAGGATGACTGTATCGTTTGCCCTTACCATGCCTGGCAATATGATGCCTCGGGCGCTTGCGTGAAAATTCCGCAAAGCGAGCATCAAAATATACCGACCAAAGCACGCGTACCTATCTACCGTTGCCAAGAAAAGTACGGGCTCGTTTGGGTGTCTTTGACAGATCCAATCTACGCCTTACCGGCAATTCCCGAACTGGAAAATGGTGATTGGAAAGTGATCAACACCGGGCCATTCACTTGGGATAGTGATGCTTCCAGGCAAGTTGAAAACTTTACTGATTTCGGCCATTTCCCCTGGGTACATCCGGGATTGTTGGGAGATCCTTCCCGCCCGCTTGTGCCAGACCATGAAGTCGAAGTCAAAGACCACGTGTTACACTATCGGGTTGTCCGCCCTGAAGCCGCCAATCCAGATGATTTTCCCGTTTTTGCCAATGAAGAAATTGTCAAACCGGAGCGGCACAGCCAGTATGAGCTGCATTTGCCCTACACCATTGTGCTTCGTTTGGGATGGGGTGGTGCCAAAGGGATGGTCTATTTTTTTGCGTCGCAGCCGATCTCCCAGAATCAATGTCGCGGCTACTGTATCGTTGGCCGTAACTATGATTTGGAAGAACCAGACACTGTTCTGCAAGGTTTTGAAAGCACCATTTTCGGGCAGGATCAAGTCATCGTCGAGTCGCAGCGCCCGGATCAGGTTCCCTTTGATTTGGCTGACGAACTTCATCTGAAATTCGACGCAGTTGCGATCAGCTATCGTCGGGCCATGCAGCAGCAAGGACTCGATTACTACCATCATTTAGAGATCGTCGAAGAATGAAGAATAAGATGGGCTTTTGTCCTGTTCCCCAGGAGGTGCCATCGCGAAAATCGCACCTTGCTACGGCGTCTCTTTCGTAGGATCTTGGGCCCGTCATCAGGCCCGACGACGAGGAGGAAACATGTCACGGAAGCAAGGACTCGACCGCAGGGCGTTCCTGAGGAACGCGGGAGCGACGGCGCTGCTGGGCGCGGTCGGCGCTGAGCCGGTAGCGGCGGCCGAAGCGGCGGCCTTCGACTTCGCGCAGGAACGGCAGAAGTTCGACTTCGACGAGATCTACGACCGCGTCGGGACCGACTGCACGAAGTGGGATGGAGCGATCGCTCAATTCGGCTCGGGGATCGAGGTCGGCATGGGAGTCGCCGACCAGGACTTCCGAGCTGCTCCCTGCATCACCCGAGCGCTCGCCGCGCGATGCAAGCACGAAAATTGGGGCTACATGAGGAGGCCGGCCTCGTACGTCCAGGCCATCGTCGACTGGAACAAACGACGCTACGACCTCGACATCGACCCGGAGTCGATCGTACTAACGACCGGTGTCCACCCTGCCCTGATCGCGGCGCTTCACACGTTCGCGCCGCCGGGAAGCAGGGTCCTCATGGCGTCGCCGATCTACGGCGGCTTCTACAGCGATCTCCGCTTCACGCGGACCGTACCCGATGACAGCCCGATGAAGCTCGTCGACGGACGGTATGAGATCGACTTCGAGGACTTCGAGCGGCGCGCCAGGCGCGCCAACGTGTGCATTTTCTGCAATCCGCAGAACCCCACGGGCAACGTATGGTCGCCGGAAGACATGACGCGCGTCGGCGAGATCTGCCTGCGGCACCACGTCGTCGTGCTCGCCGACGAGATCCATTGCGACTTCGTCATGAGCGGCAACAGCTACACGCCTTTCGCCAGCCTCCCGAACCGCGACATCGTCGCCAACAGCCTCACGTTCAAGGCCGCCAGCAAGACCTTCAGCATTTCGGCGATGAAGGAGGCCTGGTACTTCTCTACGAATCGGGATTACCTCGAGCGGGTCCGGTCGAACACGAAGGCGGAGCTGAACACGTTGGGTGTGGTGGCCAACCAGGCGGCGCTGATCGAAGGCGACGACTGGCTGGATCAGTTGATTCCGTACATCGACGCCAACCACACCTTCGCGGCGACCTACATCCGGGACAACATCCCTCTCGTCGACTACACGAAGGCGCAGGGGACGTACTTGGCCTGGCTCGATGTCAGCGGCGTCGTGGAGAAGATCGGCGCCAAGGAGGAGGCCGCCCGAGTGTGGGAGACGACGGGCCAATCGGTCACGCCCGAGTCTGTCGTGCAGCGTTGGCTGGCGGAGAACGCGAAGGTCTTCCTCAGCCCGGGATCGTCGTACGGCACCGGTGGCGCGGAGCGCATGCGCATGAACCTCGCGACCCCCAGGAGCGTCCTCGAGCGGGGGCTCGAAAACATAGCGGAAGCCCTGGCGAGCGCGTAAGGGCTACGAACCGGGATTAGGGACTACGCCTCAAACTTTCCAACATCGCGTCGAGGGCGGCTCGGTCGTAGTAGTTTCCATTTTGAAAGACTGCTGTGATCCGCTGCGTATTCGTTATGTCATCGAGCGGGTTCGCTTCCAACAGCAAAAGATCTGCTAGCTTTCCGGCCTCTACCGTCCCGAGCGAATCTGACCAGACCCCGCGGTTAGTACCACCTTCTATCTCAGTAACACGGTGCTGACAAGAGGTTGTTGAGGCCGGCGAAGCGTAGCGTAGCCGGTTTCAACAACACCGCTTCCGGTGCCGGAGGTCGATAGCCCAGCGAGCTGTGCGGTCGTACGCGGTTGTACTGCTGGCGCCATCTCTCGATCAGAACCTTTGCCTCCTTCAGCGTGTAGAAGATCTCCCCGTTCAGCAGCTCGTCTCTGAGCTTGCCGTTGAAGCTCTCCACATAGCCGTTCTCCCATGGGGAGCCCGGCTCGATGAACAGCGTGCCGACGCCGAGCCGGCCCAGCCAGTCGCGAACCGCCTCGGCGGTGAATTCCGGTCCGTTATCTGACCTGATGTGCGCTGGAATACCTCGATGAACGAACAGTCGTCCTAGTCGGTGAAGTACGTCCTCGGAGTTGAGCTTCCGCGCCACGTCGGATCCGTCCCGAGTCCTGTAGAAAAAAAAATGGCGTAACCTCCGAGCAGGAAAAACGAGTCGCTGGAAACGGCGACAACAAGGAGGTCACACCATGAGCAACGGTAGCACGGGAGAGGTATCGGTCATCGAGTTCCGTAGCGCCATCCAGGAGCTGCTGCACAGCCGCATCCAGGAGGCGATTACGATCACGCTTGAGGAGGAGCTCGCCGAGGCGTTGAGATGCGGGCCGTACGAGCGCAACGGCTCGCGGCGAGGATATCGGCACGGGACGTATCGGCGGCAGATCACGATGGCGCAGGGGCCGCAGGATCTGGAGGTACCACGGGGACGGCTGCTGCGAGAGGACGGCAGCACCGGGGAGTTCCGCAGCACGATCCTGCCGCGGTATCAACGGCGCACCGAGGAAGTCGACGAGGCGATTCTAGGGGTGTACCTGGCGGGTGCAAATAGCCGACGGATCCGCAAGGCGCTCGCGCCGCTGCTGGGTGAAGCGAACCTCTCGAAGAGCGCGATCTCGAGGGTGGTGGGGCGGCTGAAGAAGCTGTTCGGGACGTGGTGCGAGCGCGATCTGACCGGTGAGTCGTACCCGATCGTGTACCTGGACGGGTTCCACCTGAAGGTGAGGTTGGCGCGGCAGGTCGTGTCGGTGCCGATCTTCGCCGCGCTGGGAGTGGCGGAAGATGGGCGCAAGGTGTTGGTGGCGTTGCGTCGGGCCGCTTCGGAGGCCGGGTGTCACTGGAAGTGGCTGATCGAGGACCTAGAGCAAAGAGGTCTTCGGCCGCCCCGGCTGATCATCGCCGACGGCCACAAAGGGCTGGCCAAGGCGACGACGGTGTGGCCCGAAGCGAAGGTGCAGCGCTGCCTTCAGCACAAGTGGAAGGATCTGTTGAAGCATTGCCCGTCACACGCCCACGACGAGCTGAAACGAGACTGGGACCGCATCGTGAAGGCGGCAAACGGCAGCGAGGCGAGGGCCGCGTACAGCAACTTCGTGCGCAAGTGGTCGAGGTTGGTGCCGGCGGTGGCGCGCAGCCTCGAGGAAGCGGGGCTGGTGCTGCTGACCTTCTACGAGTTCCCCAAACCGATGTGCAAGACGCTGCGCACGACGAACCCACTGGAGAACCTCAACCGCGAGTTCCGTCGCCGTACCAAGACCCAGGGATCGTTCAGCACCGAGGCGGCCGGGGTGACGCTGCTGTGGGGGCTGATCGCCTTCGGGCAGATCCGCATGCGCCGCATCGACGGGTACCGGCATCTCGCCGCGATCATCGACCAACAGGAGGAGTTGGCCGCGTAGCAGGTAACATCAAACGTCCAAGCTCGGAGCCACGCCAGACGATTTTCTACAAACTTCGGGACACATCCGCCACGTCGATTGCAAGGCTCTCCCGTGTGTACTCGTCGACGATCGTCAGCAGCCTCATAGCCCGACCGTCATGCGTCCGGTGGTGGACGAAGTCATACGCCCAGACATGATCCTTGTTCTCGGGGCGCAGTCGGATGCAGGAGCCATCGTTGAGCCACAGCCGTGCTCGCTTGGGCTGTTTCCTCGGTACTTTCAGCCCCTCGCGCCGCCAGATCCGTTGCACCCGCTTGTGGTTCACGAGCCAGCCCTCCATGCGCAGTAGCGCCGTCACTCGCCGATACCCGTAGCGGCCATACTCTCGGGCTAGGTTCACGATCCTCTCCGTCAGCACCTGCTCGTCGTCCGGTTGCCGTGGCACGTACCGCTGCGTCGTGCGCGACTGTTTCAGCACCCGGCACGCTCGTCGCTCGGAAACGCCCAGCCTCCGCCGAACATGCTCAACCGCATCTCGGCGACGTGCCGGGCTCAGAAGTTTCCCTCCGCAACTTCCTTCAGGATCGAAAGATCCAGCTCCTTTTCCGCCACAATCTTCTTGAGCCGGACGTTCTCCTTCTCAAGTTGCTTCAGCCGCCTGGCCTCGTCGACCCTCAGCCCCCCGTACTCGCGTCGCCACCGGTAGTAGGTGTGCTCGGTGATTGCTAGCTTGCGGCAGGCATCCTTGACCGTCGCGCCTCGGGCCAGCTCCACCTCAGCCTCCCGTAGCTTCCGTACGATCTGCTCTGCGCTGTGCCTCTTCGCCGGCATTCTGACCTCCCTTCTTCGACCCAGATCGTGAGATTACCTCTGGATCCGTTTTGGGGGGTCAGGTCATGATGACGGGGACGTTGATCGTCGCCTTTCACAACGTCTGGTCGGGATTCCCGATGGCCGTCACCCTGCTCGGCTGGAGCATGGTGCTGAAGGCCATCGTCGCGTTCGTCTTCCCGGAGGTAGGCCTGCGCTCGATGGGCCGGACAATTCACGTAAATTTCGGATCCCAGGCGTGATCATGATCGCCGTAGCCGCCGCGCTCGGCTACTCGCTCTGGACCGGAGCTGCCTAGCCGATCAGCGGATGAGCCGTATTCCCGGATCCGGCGGATAAGGGAACTCGACACCGTCTTCCGTCACTACCCCGCCGTCATGGAAGGCGATGTAGATGTGCTTGCCCCTCCCCCATGCCGGCACGGGCATGTGGATCATGTACTCAAACGTGAAGGTGTGCAGCACCGGGATCGTCATCTCGCGTTCCCAGTCGGAGCCGAGCGGAGAAATCCGGGGAGCAACCAGGCCGCTTCTTCCTACGGCGTGCACATCGAGATGGACCTGCGTCTTGTTCGGGTCGGCAGTCGGGTCGTATTGGTCGACGGGGTTGTAGTGGTAGCCGGCCTCTTCGATCTTCCGGATCAGCAGATCGAGGGTCTCTCCTGCCGTGCGCCCGGCAACGATGTTGTCGAGCAGGATCTGGCGGGTCTCGAGCGCAACTCGCCAGACCTCTACGATCTCCGGCGGTGCTTCCGTCTCGCCCTCGCGTAATAAGTAGCCGTTGCCCCCGAGGTCCGCCGAGAAGATCCGGTTGCCGGCGCCGTGAAGAATCGTGAAGACGTCGCCCGACTGCAGGATGTATGGCTCTCGATCCTGCGCGTGGAACTCGACGCCGTCAGGATCGCGACGGAAAACGTTGCCCTCCAGCTCGCTGAGCTCGGTTACTCCCGGCACCACCTTGTCGAACTCGCGGTCAAGATTGTCGGCGGCGATCAACCCGAACTGACGATAGATCTCGATCTCCTCGGCGACGTGACCCGCCAGGTAGTCGAGGATCAGGTGCTCGGCGGAGACGACGCGCCCGGCGTAGGCGTCGCCCAGCGCCTCCATCAAGAGGCTGTAGTCGGTATGGGAGAGTCCGTCGGTCAGCGGGGCACGTTCCGACGCTGCCGAAAGCCCCAAAGCCTCCGAGTAGTTCACGCCGATGCGGCGTGGGTCGCGTTCGGCCACGAATTCCCCGACACCGTCGAAGCGAAACTCCAGATAGTCGGTCTCATCGCCGCCGGGCTGCTCGGTGATAACACCGTCGACGAAGGTGGGCAGCTCGACGCGCGGCCGAGCGATGACGTCATAGGCGTCCGCGTCGTCGACGGCCCCGGCGAACAGAGCCCGCTCTATTCGATCTTCTCCACGGTCGGTGAAGATGAAGATCCCCGCATCGGCCCCGAGCTCGAAGCGCAGAGGGTCGGGGGTCCACGGCCGCATGACATGAATCCACATGTCGACTTCGTTGTCCCGCATGACGCGCGGCAGAACCTGATCGAACTTGCTGTGGCGGACCTGGTTCTCCAGTGCCACCGAATCGTCGGGCAGCACGGTGCCGGGATTCACCGTCTCGGGATTCTGCGCCCACAGCGGCAGTGCGAGAAGAACGAAACAGCACGCGTGCTTCTTCCTCATGCGTACCTCCTCATCTATCGAATCACGAGCACCCGGTCTTGCGGCGGGTACAACCATTCAATGCCGTGTTCCGTGACTAACACGTTTTCTTCGATGGCCACTGGGATCTTTTCTCCGTTCCATTCGTCCGCTGGTGTGAAGACTCTGAATTCCAAGGACAGGATGGCGTTGGGCCTGACTTCGTAGTTGGTCAGTTCGGGGGACCACTCGGCTAGCCCGGCCGCCAGATCGTGAGCGATGTTGCCCGCGGCATGCATCCCGACGTTCACCTCGATACCCGGGACCTCACTGGGGCGTTCGACTTCCGTATAGACATAGCCGGCGTCTCGAATGTGTTGTTTGAGCTCATCTAACTGCTCTCGCCCGGTTCGTCCCGAACGAACGTTTTTTCGAATGATCTCGCGTACCTTCTTGGTCTCCTCGAAAGCCGCGAGAACGCCGGGCGGCGGCGCCGTTTCGCCTTCTGCCAAGACGTAGGCAAAACGCTTGATGTCGGTGGAGAAATTATTGCGATTGAGTCCCCAATCGATATACACGATATCGCCTGGCTGGATGACGCGTTCCGTTCCCTCCCCTCTGGCAGGGGCTTGATACCCCTGGAAATCAGGTCCCGGAAACGCTACCCCTGGAAACCAGGTTCTGCGCAGACCCATCGCTTCCCGGCGCTGCTCCAACCACCGGGAGACATCGTAGTAGGTCGTTTTACCCGGAGTGATAACTTCGTTCGACAGGGCACGCTCAATCAAGGTTCGCGTAATATCGCCGACCTTGGAAAACTCGATGATTTCAGCAGCAACGTGCTCTCCGTGAAAGTCGGCAATGAGATGTTGTGCGGATACGAAGCGCTCAGCATACTTCTCGCCCAATTCCTCCTCGAGGAGCTTGTAGTCAGAGTAGGAAAGGCCGTCGGCGATGTGAACTCCTTCCCCTCTGATTGGCGGATCGAGGTAATTCAAAGCAATTGTTTGCGGGTCGCGATCGTAGACTATTGATCGAAGATCATCTCCTCCCGTGATCTCGTCGTAAGCGCCGCACTTTCCAGCCATCTCGGAACTGCCGGGGCCACCCAGCGAATACCTCTCGATGCGGTCGCCGCCCCCGTCGTAGAAAACGTAAGCCCCGTGGCCGTAGGCGGTCTCGATGCCAAAGTCGAGCATCATCGGCTCGGTGCCGCGGCCGTGGTCAATGACGATCCACATATCGATGCCGTTGCGCCGCATGGCGCCGGGCAGCACGTAGTCGAATTTGTCGTTGCGGATTATGCAGGAAATTTCCCAGAGAGACTGAAAATCCTGGGGCGCTGCGGGACTCTGGGACGCTACGGGACTCTGGGGCGCGGCGAAACTCTGGGACGCTGCGGGACTCGAGAAACCCAGGCATAAAGACAACGAAACAACCGCGCACAAACCCTGTCGAATGACCACGATGATACTTCCTTCCAAGTTGTACAGTTTGCGAAAGTCACGATCACCGAAGCCTGCATCATGCCTTCCGAGAACGACCAAGTCTTGTTCAATGCAATCGATAACAACAGGGCTTCACACGTCGCATTTTTCCAGGAGCTCGTGCAAACCCAGACGGGCGGCGAACAAGCGATCGTAGCGTTGCTGAGCAGGAGGTTGAACGAGCTGGGCGGAGCCGTGGAGGAAGTGCCGTTCCTTCCCAAGGAGCTGATGCTGAAGGATGAGTTCGCGGCTGAGGAGACTTTGAGGCCCCCTGGGGGCACGAATATCGTCGGAGCATTTCCGGGTTCCGGGGGTGGCAGGAGTCTCTTGCTGTTCGGCCACCATGACGTTTTCGATGTGCCCGCTGTCCTTGATTGGACCCATGACCCCTTCGCCGGTGCTATCGAGGACAACAGGATCATTGGTTGGGGGGTCGCGGATGACTTTGGTGGTATCGCAATCATGGTGGAAGCCTGGCGCGCGCTACAGCTTGCCGGGCTGCGGCCCAAAGGCGACGCATATCTTTGCAGCACCATGTCGAAGAGCAATGCACGCGGCATCGTTGCCATCCTGGAAAGCGGTTATGGCGCGGACGCTTCGATCTATCTTCACCCGGCGGAATCAGGGGCAGGACTCCGTGAAATTCAGACGGCCTCGGCAGGCGTAATCAGACTTCGCATCAGAGTCGCCGGCATGATATCGGACGCCTCGGAACCGGGTAGTGAGACCCCCTTCGCTCACCAGGGAGTTAGTGCGGTCGATAAGGGAATTCTGATCATCCAGGCGCTCAAAGAATTGGACGAAGACAGGGGCAATCGGATCTATCACAAAGCGTCCGACGATAGCGTTGGTCGTTCCACGAATTTACTGGTTGGGCATGTCAGCGGTGGCAGCGAGGAAAGGGTGTCCGAGGTACCCACGGAACTCACCATTGGTGTGTATCTGACTTTTCCTCCCAACGAAAGGCTTGCGGACGCTCGCAAAGAAATTGAGGCCGCGGTAACTGATGCTGTGGCGTCAGATGCCTGGTTGAAAGAGCATCCCCCGGTTATCGAGTGGCTCATTGGTACCGAATCAACTGAAGTAACGGTTGACCAGCCCATTTATCAGACGGTGATTAGCGCCATACAAACGGTTACTGGGGTAGCGCCCTTCGTCAACCCTGTCCATGCCCTCAGTGATATTCGCAACCCCCTCCTATACAGCGACATACCTACAGTGGGCTTCGGTCCCTTCTCGGGCTATGGTGCCCGCGACGAGTGGGTCAACGTAGATGATTACATCAGAGCCATCAAGGCTGCCGCGAAGGCGATAGCTGACTGGACGGGAGCCGAGTAGAAGCGAGTACAGAAAGCGAGAACGACGAAGCGAGTGACGAAATCAAAAACAGCTGTGGGGAAGGGAGATATTCCAATGGTTGGTAGAACTGCGCCGTACTTTGCTCTGGCGTTGGCCTGCTTGCTGGCCGCGTCCATCTTTGGCCAATCTCAGGCGGTAGCTCAACAGGGACCGGGGCCGGAGTGACCTGTGCCCTGGAAACTGGACCGCCGATAGTGAGAATTTCTCGATAAGAAAACGAGGAGGGAGATTCTCGTGAAGAAGTCGAGGTTCACAGAGCAACAGATTGTATGGACTTGACCCGATTTCGTGGACACCTTACGACGTACACGGGAGGTGTTCAGGATGTGTCCCGAAGTTTGTAGAAAATCGTCTGGCGTGGCTCCGAGCTTGGACGTTTGATGTTACCTGCTACGCGGCCAACTCCTCCTGTTGGTCGATGATCGCGGCGAGATGCCGGTACCCGTCGATGCGGCGCATGCGGATCTGCCCGAACGCGATCAGCCCCCACAGCAGCGTCACCCCGGCCGCCTCGGTGCTGAACGATCCCTGGGTCTTGGTACGGCGACGGAACTCGCGGTTGAGGTTCTCCAGTGGGTTCGTCGTGCGCAGCGTCTTGCACATCGGTTTGGGGAACTCGTAGAAGGTCAGCAGCACCAGCCCCGCTTCCTCGAGGCTGCGCGCCACCGCCGGCACCAACCTCGACCACTTGCGCACGAAGTTGCTGTACGCGGCCCTCGCCTCGCTGCCGTTTGCCGCCTTCACGATGCGGTCCCAGTCTCGTTTCAGCTCGTCGTGGGCGTGTGACGGGCAATGCTTCAACAGATTCTTCCACTTGTGCTGAAGGCAGCGCTGCACCTTCGCTTCGGGCCACACCGTCGTCGCCTTGGCCAGCCCTTTGTGGCCGTCGGCGATGATCAGCCGGGGCGGCCGAAGACCTCTTTGCTCTAGGTCCTCGATCAGCCACTTCCAGTGACACCCGGCCTCCGAAGCGGCCCGACGCAACGCCACCAACACCTTGCGCCCATCTTCCGCCACTCCCAGCGCGGCGAAGATCGGCACCGACACGACCTGCCGCGCCAACCTCACCTTCAGGTGGAACCCGTCCAGGTACACGATCGGGTACGACTCACCGGTCAGATCGCGCTCGCACCACGTCCCGAACAGCTTCTTCAGCCGCCCCACCACCCTCGAGATCGCGCTCTTCGAGAGGTTCGCTTCACCCAGCAGCGGCGCGAGCGCCTTGCGGATCCGTCGGCTATTTGCACCCGCCAGGTACACCCCTAGAATCGCCTCGTCGACTTCCTCGGTGCGCCGTTGATACCGCGGCAGGATCGTGCTGCGGAACTCCCCGGTGCTGCCGTCCTCTCGCAGCAGCCGTCCCCGTGGTACCTCCAGATCCTGCGGCCCCTGCGCCATCGTGATCTGCCGCCGATACGTCCCGTGCCGATATCCTCGCCGCGAGCCGTTGCGCTCGTACGGCCCGCATCCCAACGCCTCGGCGAGCTCCTCCTCAAGCGTGATCGTAATCGCCTCCTGGATGCGGCTGTGCAGCAGCTCCTGGATGGCGCTACGGAACTCGATGACCGATACCTCTCCCGTGCTACCGTTGCTCATGGTGTGACCTCTTTGTTGTCGCCGTTTCCAGCGACTCGTTTTTCCTACTCGGAGGTTACGCCATTTCTTTTTCTACAGGACTCGGGACGGATCCGGTGTTCAGGATGCCAAGGACAAGAGGGCCGTACCCGGCGGAGTTTCGGCGGCGGATCATAGAAGTGGCACGAGCTGGGCGGAGCGTCGCCGAGCTGGCCAAGGAGTTCGAGCCGTCGTACTGGACGATTCGCCAGTGGATCAAGCAGGCTGACCGCGACGAAGGGCTCAGCACTGCTGAGCGCGAGGAGCTGGGGCGGCTGCGGAAAGAGAACCGCCAGCTGAAGCAAGAGCGGGAGATCCTTTCAAAAGCCGCGGCCTGGTTCGCTCGGGAGACCGACTTGGTACCGCCGAAGTCTTCGAGTTCGTGAGCGGTCACCAGGCGAAGTATCCGATTGCCACGATGTGCCGTGTGCTGGAGGTCTCCACCAGCGGGTACTACGCGTGGCGCCGGCGGGAACCGTCGGCTCGATCGCGGGCGGACGCAAAGCTGCAGGCACGGATCGAAGCGATCCACAGGGAGAGCCGAGGCACCTACGGTCGCCCTCGGATCCACGCCGATCTGCGAGCCGACGGTGTGGGTGTTGGCGGCAAGCGTGTGGGGCGCTTGATGCGACGTGCAGGCCTGCAGGGCGTCAGCCGTAGGCGACGCGTTCGGACAACGCGGCGAAATCGGGAAGCCCGCCCAGTTCCGGACCTGGTCGAGCGCAAGTTCAGAGCCGACCGCCCCGACAGGCTTTGGGTGGCGGACATAACCTACATCCCAACGTGGGCAGGGTTCTTGTACTTGTCGGTCGTCGTGGACGTCTTCAGCCGTCGCGTTGTCGGTTGGTCAATGGCGACCCATCTGCGCACCGAGCTCGTGCTCGAGGCGCTGAACATGGCGATCTCGCAACGACGGCCCCAACAGGTGATTCATCACAGTGACCAAGGTACGCAGTACACGTCGATCGCCTTCGGTCAGCGCTGCCAGGAGGTCGGGGTGCGACCGTCGACCGGATCAGCCGGTGACTGCTACGACAACGCGATGTGCGAGAGCTTCTTCGCCACCCTCGAGTGCGAGCTCCTGAACCGCCGGCGGTTCAGGTCCCAGGCGGAAGCCCGCATGGCCGTCTTCGAGTTCATCGAGGGCTTCTACAACCCGCGTCGCAGACACTCACCCCTGGACTACGACTCGCCCATGGGGTGCGAAAGGAGGCACGCTCAGATCGCTTAAATGTGAGCGGGAAACCGTCCACCAAAGCGCGGCAACTCCAGTGTACGCGATCAAGCAGGTCGAAGCCGGGGTGCCGATCACAGAGTTGTGTCGGAAGTACGGAATATCCCAGCAGACGTTCTACCGCTGGCGCAGGAAGTATGGAGGGCTGGCGCCGCGCGAGCTGCAGCGGCTCAAGGAGCTTGAGCGAGAGAACACGCAACTGAAGAAGCTGGTGGCAGACCTGAGCCTCGACAAGCAGATCCTGCAGGATGTGCTCGCAAGAAAAGATTGAAGCCCGCGCGCAAGAGAAAGCTCGTTTACCGAGCGCAGGAGCAGTATGGAGCGTCGGAACGGCGAGCGTGTGGGCTCATTCAGATTGGTCGAACAACCCACCGGTACCAGAGCATCAGGGACCCACAGGATGAGCTGCGGTTGCGCTTGAAGGAATTGGCGGCAGCCAGACCGCGGTACGGATCTCGGCGTCTGCACATCTTGCTGCAGCGTGAGGGCTGGAAGATCAACCACAAGCGGGTTTGCCGGCTGTATCGGGAAGAGGGCCTACAGGTACGTAGACGACGTCGTCGGAAGGTTGCGGCGCGCCCTCGGGTTCGGCTGCCGGCCCCAAGCGAGCTGAACCATCGGTGGAGTCTGGACTTCGTCGCCGACGAACTGGTGAGCGGTCGCCGTTTCCGGGTACTGACAGTCATCGACATCCATAGCCGCGAGTGCCTGGCGCTGAAGGCTGGCTTCTCGCTCACCGCACAGATCGTCACCGCACAGCTGGAGGAGATCATCGCCGAGCGCGGAGTGCCGGTCGCCCTGACCCAAGACAACGGGACGGAGTTCACCTCGAGGCACTACGATGCCTGGGCGTTCTCGGCGGGGATCCAGTTAGACTTCATCCGGCCGGGACGTCCGGTCGAGAACTGCTACATCGAGAGCTTCAACGGCAAGCTACGAGACGAGTGCTTGAGCCAGAGCTGGTTCCTGAGCCTCTCCGAGGCTCAGGAACAGCTGGACGCATTCCGGAAGGACTACAACGAAACGAGACCGCATTCTTCTTTAGGCAACCTGCCGCCTGCCGTGTATGTCCAACTGCTGCAGGAGGTTGCAGCTACCTGATGCCCACTAACCCGAGTTTTTCTCGTTTTCGATGGACCCAAGTTGGGGTACACCTCATACACCGAATCTCTAAACATCAACCTGGCACCGTTTTAGGGTTTTGGGTCAATGCAGGAGCACCTCGAGGGCGAGACGCTGCGCGTGCCGCTCTCGCAAGGCGCGCTGCCGCTCAAGAAGGCCCTCGATCTGGGTACGGAGATGGCCGAGGCGCTGGCCGCCGCGCATGGCGCCAACATCGTGCACCGCGGCCTGAAGCCCGCCAACGTGTTCATCACGCCGGAGGGCCACGCCAAGGTTCTCGATTTCGGCCTGGCGAAGCTGATCGAGCCGGAACAATTCGCCGGCGAAGCTGAGTTGTCGCGCTCGCCGACCATGCTCGGCACGGTGGCTGGCCAGGTGATGGGCACGGCCGGCTACATGGCGCCCGAGCAGGTGGCGGCCGAGGAGATCGATCATCGCGCCGACATCTTCGCCTTCGGCTGCGTGCTCTACGAGATGGCGGGCGGCAAGCAGGTCTTCACCGGCGCCAGCGTTCTCGACACGCTCCATGCCATCGTCCACGACGACCCGCAGGCGCTGGGGCAGATCAAACCGGGGTTGCCGGCCGAGCTGCAAAGGATCTTGAAGAAGTGTTTGGCGAAGGAACGCTCGGGCCGCTATCAGGCGGCCAGCGAGCTGGCCACCGATCTACGTTCGCTCGCCGCCGAGGTAGAGGCCGGCACCGCGGTGCCGCTCGGCGCCGCGCCGGAGGTTGCGCCCAGCTCCGCCGCCGCGTCACCCGGCCGCAAGATCTTGATGGCGGTCGCGGCCGCGGCGATGGTCGTGGTCGGGGTGCTGGCGGGGATCGTGGGCTGGGGTGTCAGACAGCCGCCGGCGGCGGAGGAGCGACCGCTGCGGCTCTTCGAGATCGATCTCGGGATCAACGCGACACCCGCCGGTGGACGGTCGGTTGCCGTCTCTCCCGACGGTCGTTACTTGGTTTGGGCCGGAGTGATGCCGGAGCCCGACGCCAATCCTGCCCCCATGCTCTACCTGCGGCGCATGGATCAAGCCGGCTTCACACCGATTCCGGGGACCGAGGGTGCTCAATACCCATTCGTTTCTCCCGACAGCCAGTGGATCGGCTTCGGTGTCGCCGCTGGCGACCAAGGACAAGCGGAGAGCTTGATGAAGGTGTCGATCGACGGCGGCGCTCCCTTCGAGCTCTGTGCGTGCTTCGGCGTGGCAACGTGGGCAGACGACGACAACATCTACCTGGCCGCCGCGCGGCGGCCAGACACTGCAGCGCCTACCGGGCGCAGGGGCGATCCGGAGCTGGTGCTGGAGGCGGACGCGAGGGGAGCCTTGTTTTCCGTCTGTTCGCGCTGCCCGGCAGCGACGCGCTGCTGTTCGAGATCGCCATTGCCCAAGGTCGCCGCATCGCGGTCGTCACGTTAGCGGATCTCACCGTCCAGGAAATCATCTCCGATGGCTCGGATCCCCGCTATTCTCCCAGTGGTCACATCGTCTACGGGCGCGGCGACGCGCTCTTTGCCGTCGCCTTCGACCCCGTGCGGCTCGAGGTCACGAGCCCGCCGACGCCGATCATCCAGGACGTGCGCGTGCTGGCGAACGGCATGATTCCGGCGAGCATTGCTGCCGACGGCACGTTGACGTACATCCCCGGGGCGTTGGGAGGCGGGGGGCGAGCAGCAGTTTGCCTTGGTTTGGGTCGACCGCAGTGGCCGGGAGGAGCTGGTCTCCGAGCGCCGCGGGAGGTTCGGAGCAGCTCGCCTGTCACCCGACGGCCGCCGCATTGCGGTCGAGGTGAGCGTTGAGGGGCGGGGCGTGTCTGGATCCTCGGCATCGAAGATGACTCCTTCGCCCCGCTGAACAATGAAGGCGTCAGCGCCGGACCGCTGTGGACGCCGGACTCACAGACGGTGCTGTTCAACTCGGACGACCTCCAGGTCGGTCTAACCGGGTCCGCTCTGGGCGGCATTTATGCGCGCGACGCCAGCTTCGGCTCCGAGCGTGAGGAGATCTTGAAAACCGACGGCGGCACCTACCCGATTTCCTGGTCCGGCGACGGCGAGGACCTGGTGCTGCACGAGATGATCGAGGGCGAGCAGCGGCGGCGGATCCTGGTGGTGCCCTTCGTCGGCGAGGACAGGACGGCGTTCGCTCCGCTCGATCCGAGCGGGCAGTCCAACCAGCGCTCGCCGATGGTCTCCCCCGACGGTCGCTGGGTTGCCTACGTGTCGACGCAGTCAGGGCGCGACGAGGTTTATGTGCGGCCGTTCCCCGACGGCGGGACGCGCGGGCAAATCTCCAACAACGGTGGCGTCGAGCCGATGTGGGGCGTCGACAGCAGCGAGCTGTTTTATCGTGAGATGCTGGGGGGAACGAATTCCCGGATGATCGCCGCCCAACTTTCGCCCGACCCCGAGCCGCGCGTCACCGGCCGGACCGAGCTTTTCTCCGGCCCCTATTACTACATAGGCAATTGGGCCCGCACCGTGTACGACTACGACCGCGCCAACGATCGCTTCCTGATGGTCGATTGGTCCGGCGAGATCAACGACCCATCGAATTCTCTGAAGATCACCGTCATGCTCGACTGGTTCGACCAGCTCCGGCGGCAGGTGCCGGGCGGCCGCTAGGAGGAGCGGCGCGTTCGTGGTTGCCCATGGGGGGTCCGATGTCCAGGTACCCTCCGATGCTGTCTGCCGGCCGCGTCCCCCTCGCTCGTCTCTTCGGCGCGTGTTCTCCTCAAGGGCGCAGGGCCATGGCGAAGAGGCCCGCCGCGGCGAATGACGCGGCAGTCCTGACGTGATTCCAGAGAATCCAACGTGAGAGGTAGTTGGCCCACAGCGCCTCGGCACCCGGGCTGTCGGGATCGGCCGATGCCAGCCGATTGTTCAGTGGCACGTTGAAGGCCACGGTCACGAGAAGGCACCCAAACAAGTAGAGGGCACAACCGGCGAGCAAGTAGGCCCTGTGCATGCCGGCCACGTTTCTCAGAGCGAGCCAAGCCACCGGGAGGCACACCGCCCCCGTTCCGAAGAAAGCGAGGAAGAACCACGGGTTCAGTACCGTGACGTTGATGGCCTGCATGGCAGCGATCCCCTGGTTTTGCGGCAGCTGGCCGAGGGCTCGCATCACGAACGTGGAGAAGGCGAAGAAGATGCCCGCAACCAAGGCGGAGCCCAACACCGCGGCGAAGGTCAGGATGTCCATGAGCTCCTTCATCGTCGGCTTTCCCGAAGGTTCATGAGTTCACTGCTCAACCGCCGGCGAAGCAGTAGAAGAGCCCGTTCCCTCCTGTCCCCACTAGATTCTCCTGGCTGCAACCCCCCGACGGATGCGCCATATTCCATGGGCTGCCCGGCGTGGTGAACCTGAAGCGATCGTGGTGCCCCACCATGGCACTGCCCTCCCCGCTGCTCGTCCAGTTGCTGCAGGTCCGATCTTCTCCGGGTGGGAAGGCCGTGCCGTCGAGCCTCGATCCCGTCAGGATGTCGTGCATGCTCGGCTCGTCGCCCGACGCCCCGGAATTGACGCGCTCACCCCGCTCGTTCAACGCGAACTCGTAGCGGACGTTCGCATTGTTGTAATGCAGCTCGTCGACATCGGACGCGATTCCGAGCCCCTCGGCGTTGGCCCACGGGCCATCGCCGATCCGGTCCCTGGCGTTGACCGCCCGCTGGTTACCGCTCGCCTGCGTGCTCAGATACGCCCTCCATGTGCGGTCGCCGGCGCCCACCGCCACGGCGAGCGATTGACAGTGAGCATCCGCCCCCGCGAGGCCGCCGAGATCTGCACCGTTTCCGGGGCCGACGCTGGTGATGAAGAAGCCCATCGGTTCCGGCTCCTGATCCTGCTGGGCCAGAACCTGGACCGACACCGCCATCATCAACAATCCGAACACCGCGAACGTCGCTTTCCGCTTGCAGCTCATCTTCTTGCCTCCCGTCCCTGACGGCGTCGAGTGAGAGCCCCTTCCCCGATCGGCGTGTGGGGAAAGCTCCACTTCCGTGCCCGTCTCCTCGGTCTCGAGCATCGAGGCCGGAACCTCGCATGCTACTCGATGCGCTGCAAGGCCATCCTGGTCGCTGTCCTCCTAGTTCACCTAGGACAGCATCGGCCGCTGACACCCCTCCCGTTGTTCCGCACCTGTGGTTGCGGGTAGATTTACGGCGTTCTCCTTTCTCCCCGATAAAAAATCGGCAGGGAGCTCACCAACGCATCTCGCGAGGATGAAAGGACCTAGTGCCATGCGCGAACACGATGTGCTGTCGCGGCTGCTCCTGACGTTTCTTCTGCTCGCCGTCGCGGCGTGCTCCGCCGGATCGGGCGGCGGCGACGCGGATGGCATCCGCTTCGAGGTCACGGTGTCGGCCGATCTCGAGCCCGACCCGGTGGACGGCCGTATCATCCTGATCGTCTCGAGCCGGGAGCAGCCCGAGCCCCGCTTCCAGGGGCTCCGGAGCCTGCAAACGCCGCAGATCTTCGGCGTCGACGTCGACGGGTTGGCTGTCGGTGAGCCGGCCGTCATCGAGGCGACGACGCGGGGCTTCCCCTTGGAGAGCGCCGCCGAGATCCCGCCCGGTGAATACTTCGTCCAGGCGGTTCTCAACGTCTACACGACCTTCGAGCGCGCCGACGGTCACACCATCAAGGCCCACATGGACCAATGGGAGGGTCAGCACTGGAACCGCTCGCCGGGCAACCTGTACAGCGTCATGCAGCGTGTCCGGATCGATCCGGGATCATCCGATCCGATCTCGATCAACCTCACCGAGCGCATGCCGCCGATCGAGCCGCCCGCCGACACCAAGTACGTCAAGCACATCAAGTTCCGCAGCGACATCCTCAGCGCCTGGTGGGGCCACGACATCAACCTCGGCGCGGTCGTTGTGCTGCCGGAGGGCTTCGACGAGCATCCTGATGCCCGTTACCCAGTGGTCTACTGGCACGGCCACTTTCCGTCGACCTTCCGGGGATTCCAGGAAGAGCCGCCGGGCCCGGAGCTGAGCGGTCAGGCTCGTGCCTCAGCCCAGAACCGCCATCGCCTCTTCCAGGAGTGGCAGTCGGGAAGGCTGGGGCGCTTCCTGATCGTCCTGATGCAGCACCCCACCCCGTTCTACGACGACTCCTACGCGGTCAACTCGGCCAACAACGGCCCCTACGGCGATGCGATGACACAGGAGTTGATCCCGCGGGTCGAGGAGCAGTTCCGGGCCCTCGGCGAGCCTTGGGGCCGCACCCTTTCCGGCGGCTCGACGGGCGGCTGGGAGTCGCTCGCCTGGCAGATCTTCTACCCCGACATGTTCAACGGCACCTGGACCTTCTGCCCCGACCCGGTCGACTTCCGCTACTTCCAGTTGGTCGACATCTACGAGGACGACAACGCCTTCTATCCGAACTCCGAGTGGAAGACGTCGCCGGTGCGCCCCTGGCAGCGAGGCACCGATGATCAGGTGCGCTTCAACCAGAAGGACGCCAGCCACCTCGAGGCCGTACTCGGCACCAAGGGCCGCTCGGGCGACCAGATGGACATCTTCATGAGCGTCTTCGGCCCGGCTGGCAACGACGGCTACCCGCGCCTGCTGTACGACAAGTGGAGCGGCGAGATCGACAAGGGCGTCGTCGAGTACTGGCGCGACAACTACGACCTGCGCTACGTCCTGGAGACCAACTGGGAAGAGATCGGCCCGCAGCTCGTCGGCAAGATCCACATCTACATGGGCGACATGGACACCTATTTTCTCGAGGGCGCCACGGAGCTCATGGAAGAGTTCCTCGAGGGCACGGAGGATCCCTACTACGACGGCTCCTTCACCTGGGGAGCGGGCCAGCCGCACTGCTTCTCGGGGTTCCCGGAGTTTCCGGGACAGACCTCGTACGAGCGCGTGTTGCCGTTGATGCTCGAACGCATCCTGCGCACCGCGCCGCCAGGCGCCGACCTGACGAGCTGGCGTTACTAGGATTAGCCGCCTCGGTTGTGGGCGGCGAGCCGCCCTCCCCTTACCTCAACGCCTCGGTCGGCATGATCCGCAGCGCCCGCAACGTTGGCGCGGTGCACGCAAGCAGACCATCAGCACCACCACACTCACACCCAGGATGAGCGCGACGACGGACGCCGGGTATGTCGAGCCGGCCTGGAGCTCGAGGAACAGCCATCTCGCGATGGGCATTCCGAGAAGAACGCCGACGCCGAGCTGTGCGAGTGCCCGCCTCACCACGGTGAACGCGATGCGACTGCGCTGCGCACCAAGCGCGGCCCGGATGCCGATCTCCCGGGTGCGCTCCGCGACCGAGAAGGACATGATGGCGTAGATGCCGGAGGCCGCGAGCATGAGCAAGATACCGACAAGAATCCCGGCACCCAATGCCATCGCCGCGCCTTCGTACCAATCGTCCGTCAAGACCTCATTGAGCGCCACCGGAGCTGCTATGACGGCGATGGGATCGACCTCGCTCGCGAGCGCCCGCAACCGGGGCGTAAACGATTCCGGGTCGTCGCCCACATGGACGGCGAGCCGCAGCGGGTAGATTTCTCCTGGAGCCGCGGGGTGATAGAACCCTGGCGCCGGCCGAGGAAGGGTCATGCCGAGGGGACCCACCACGCCGACGATCTCGTACCATGGACCTGGCTCCGCGCCCCCTGACACCTTGTAGCGAATGCGCCTCCCGATCGGGTTGCGGCCGCTCAGTAGACGATCCACGAAGGCGGTGTTGACGATCACGGCGACGCGGTTTCCGCCCAGATCGTTCGTGTCGAACCCTCGGCCCATCACGATCGGCTGCTCCAGCGCCTTGAAGAAGTTCACGTCGACACTCGCGGTCCTGACCCAAGGCGCTGGAAAGTCGTCCGAGACGCTCTCATCGTCCAGCTCGATCTGCCGAGAAGGGTGCTGCATGCTTGGCAGCCGACTTCCCACAGCCACGCCGCGAATGCCCGGCTCGCCCTCTAGGCGTCGAACCAACGCCTCCTGGGTTGCGGCCACCCGCGCCCTGAATTCTGATCGGTCGGACGCACCTGCGCCCGAAGCCCGCTGCGTCGTGGGGAGAGTGAGTTGGACGGACAGGAACTGATCTGCCTGAATACCCACGGCGTCCTGCGCCTCCCGGGCCTCCCTCAGGTAGCTCGACATTCCCGCGGCGAAGCCAACGACCGCCACCGCGATAGCGACGTCGGCGATGATGAGCGCGCTCGACATGCCGCCGAACCGGATGCCGGACCGACCCGCTGCGGCGCGTTGAATGTTTCGTTGGACCCCTTTTCCGGTGACCTTCAGAGCCGGAACGACCCCTGCGACGGCAGCGCTGAACACCGCCAGCGAAGGCGCCCAGACGACGGTCCCACGAGTCACTCCCAGGTCGATCCAGTAGGGCAGAGCCACCGCGATCCTGGAAGGCAAGAGGCTCGGGAGCTAGTCGATGAGCAGCAGTCCCACTCCGGCGGCCGAGATGGCGAGCACCAACGGCTCCGTGAACCCTTGCGAGATGATCCGGGCGCGACTCGCACCCAGTGCCGTGCGCACGGCGAACTCCGCGGACCGGGTGGTCGTGCGCGCGAAGATCAATATCCCGACGTTGCTACACGCGACTACGAGCAGCAGCAGCGCGAAAACGCGGACCACGAACAACGCAGGTGTCGCATGGAAGAATCCCTTCCGGAGGGCGAAGAACGTGAACGCAAAGGGCACCACCTCAGGGTGGAGCCGCTCATGCGTGTCGGGGAACTCCATCGCCATACGGCGCCCGAGCGTGGTCAGCTCAGTCTGGGCCTCTTCCGGCGAGACGCCGTCCGACAGGCGCCCGAAGATCGTAAGAGAGAGTCCTTGACCAGGCTCGTCAGCGAGCCGTTCGCGCAGCGGCAGCCACAGCTGGTGTCTGACGGGGAATCGGAAGTCCACCGGCATGATGCCGACCACGGTGTGTGGGACTCGCCCGATTCCGATTGCCCGACCTACGACGTCGAGGTCGCCGCCAAAACGCGATTGCCAGAGGTCGTGCCCGATGACAACCACGTCCGGCGCACCGATCACCTCGTCAGCCGGGCTGAGCGTCCGGCCGTGCAGCGGTGGCACCCGCAGGATATCGAAAGTAGATGCCGTGACCTCAGCACCCAGAACGGGTGCGGCACTTCCGTCCTCGGAGTTGACGTTGGAGGTGACGTTATGGATCCCACTTCTCGCGGCGCCGAGAGCTTCAAACCCGGTCAACTCCTCACGCCACTGTGAGAAGTCGTACAACCTTGTCTGGTCAGCGCAATTCGTCGCCACATTCCAGTACCGCAACGCCTGGATCCGGTCGCCCCCGTCGACGGGAAGCGGAGCCTCAATGGCGTTCACCAAGTGCCCCGGGGCCAAACCGACCGGAATCCCGATCGCGAGGGCGAACACCGACACGCATGTCAGGCCCGGATGCTTCCTGAGCATCCGCAACCCGAGCTTCACATCGAGCCAGGAGACCCCTGCATCGCTCGGCAGGCGGCGCGTCCGGGCGCCGCGCCGCCGCAGCCATCCATTCCAGATCCCGTCCATCACGGCGCGCAGCCAAGCCGCTACGGCCCCTCGACGACCGCGCCGTCGCGGCGCACCACCTCCGGCGAGAAGAAGAACCGCAGGAGGCGTCGGTAGCGGCGTGCGGCCGACGGAGGCCTGCCCACACTCGCGTCGTCGCCCCTCACTTCGACTCCCCCTCGCCGATCACCCGTTTCGCCCGCGCGGCGCGGACGAAGGACGCCAGCCGATGGACCTCCGCGGCGAGTGTTGCCCTCCCCTTTGGAGTGATCCGGTAGAAACGGCGCTTCCTACCCTCCGAGGGCGCGCCCTCCGGCGGGTCGGTCTCGCGCAACCACCGCGCCACTGACCAGACCCCGCGGTTAGTACCACCTTCTATCTCAGTAACACGGTGCTGACAAGAGGTTGTTGAGGCCGGCGAAGCGTAGCGCAGCCGGTTTCAACAACACCGCTTCCGGTGCCGGAGGTCGATAGCCCAGCGAGCTGTGCGGTCGTACGCGGTTGTACTGCTGGCGCCATCTCTCGATCAGAACCTTTGCCTCCTTCAGCGTGTAGAAGATCTCCCCGTTCAGCAGCTCGTCTCTGAGCTTGCCGTTGAAGCTCTCCACATAGCCGTTCTCCCATGGGGAGCCCGGCTCGATGAACAGCGTGCCGACGCCGAGCCGGCCCAGCCAGTCGCGAACCGCCTCGGCGGTGAATTCCGGTCCGTTATCTGACCTGATGTGCGCTGGAATACCTCGATGAACGAACAGTCGTCCTAGTCGGTGAAGTACGTCCTCGGAGTTGAGCTTCCGCGCCACGTCGATTGCAAGGCTCTCCCGTGTGTACTCGTCGACGATCGTCAGCAGCCTCATAGCCCGACCGTCATGCGTCCGGTGGTGGACGAAGTCATACGCCCAGACATGATCCTTGTTCTCGGGGCGCAGTCGGATGCAGGAGCCATCGTTGAGCCACAGCCGTGCTCGCTTGGGCTGTTTCTTCGGTACTTTCAGCCCCTCGCGCCGCCAGATCCGTTGCACCCGCTTGTGGTTCACGAGCCAGCCCTCCATGCGCAGTAGCGCCGTCACTCGCCGATACCCGTAGCGGCCATACTCTCGGGCTAGGTTCACGATCCTCTCCGTCAGCACCTGCTCGTCGTCCGGTTGCCGTGGCACGTACCGCTGCGTCGTGCGCGACTGTTTCAGCACCCGGCACGCTCGTCGCTCGGAAACGCCCAGCCTCCGCCGAACATGCTCAACCGCATCTCGGCGACGTGCCGGGCTCAGAAGTTTCCCTCCGCAACTTCCTTCAGGATCGAAAGATCCAGCTCCTTTTCCGCCACAATCTTCTTGAGCCGGACGTTCTCCTTCTCAAGTTGCTTCAGCCGCCTGGCCTGGTCGACCCTCAGCCCCCCGTACTCGCGTCGCCACCGGTAGTAGGTGTGCTCGGTGATTGCTAGCTTGCGGCAGGCATCCTTGACCGTCGCGCCTCGGGCCAGCTCCACCTCAGCCTCCCGTAGCTTCCGTACCATCTGCTCTGCGCTGTGCCTCTTCGCCGGCATTCTAACCTCCCTTTTTCGACCCAGATCGTGAGATTACCTCTGAATCCGTTTGGGGGGGTCAGGTCAGTCGCGGTTGCCGTCGGGGGCGCTGGAATCGATGGCGGCCGCGAGGGCCGCGATTTCGCCTTGCGCCTCGGCCACTGTGACCCCGGGGGCAAGCCGGCCGATGACCTGGAGGAAGTTTGTGTCGCGGTCCATGCGCGACAGATCGCCCTGCAACGGGATCCAATAGGCGGTCTGCGGCCCGGGAAACGCGAAGCCGGTGGGCATTACGCCGACCACCGTGCGGTCGACTCGATCGAAGCGCAGGGTTGCTCCAAGCACCCCGGGGTCGGCACCGAAACGGCTCTGCCACAGCCCGTGGCTCAGAACGATGACCGGCTCGGCGCCGGGCTGGTCTTCGGCGTTGGTGAAGCCGCGCCCCAGCACCGGCTCGACGCCGAGCATGGGCAACAGCTCGCCGGTAACGCGGTAGCCGGTCCAGTGCTCGGCCCCGTCGCCGCCGAAGTAGGTGGTTTCCGAGTACCCGTACGCGGCCATTCCGGTAAGGCTCGTCGCCTGCACCCGCCAGTCTTCGAAGTCCGGATACGACACCACCGAGCGGCTGAACCCGAGGCGCGGCACGGTCCGGAAGACCATCACCAGCTCGTCGGCGTCAGGGAATGGAAGCGGCCTCAGCAACACCGCATTTACCGCAGTGAAGATCGCCGTGGTGAGCCGATACCGAGGGCCAACGTGGCGAGCACCGTGAAGCTGAACAACGGGCTCTTGCGCAAGCCGCGCAGCGCGTAGAGCAAATCGGCGCGTATGCTGTCGAAAATCATCGTCTTGTTCCTCTGCCTGGGGGGCAGACGAGACCCGTGCGAGCGCGCCTCGCGACGAAGGTGAAACAGATCGGTCGACATCAGCTGGCGCCAGTACCAGACGTGGGCGGGACGCCCGCCGTCGCCGGCGCAGCGTTGCTCGAACCCCTCGGACAGATCCCCCTGCACCTGGGCGCGGTAGCGTGCCGGCAACATCACCGCCAGAAGCATGCGAGCGATGCGCGGCGGACGGGCCGCCGTCATCGGGGCACTTTCTCCGGGCGACCACGCTCCATGCCCGCCCACATCCTCTCCAGCTCGGCCCGCGCCTCCTCCAGCGCCTCGCGGCCCGCCTCCGTAATCCGATAAAAACGCTTCGCGCGGCCACCCCTCACCGGTGTTGGATCACCGAGCCAAGATTCGGTGAAACCGCGGCGCTCGAGGCGCGAGAGCGTCACGTAGATGGTCGCGATGGTGACCGAGCGACCGGCCCGGCGCTCGAGCTCCTGCTGGATGATTGCCCCGTAGACGTCCTCGTCGAGCTGCAGAACGGAAAGCATGACGAGTTGCTGGAGGGTGCGGAGTGATTCCTTGTTCGGCATGACTTGGTCATTATTATCATGTTGTCATGAAAATACAAGTCCGTCGCCTGGAAGCAACAGGTGTCAACGAGGAGATAAGCGAAGCCACCCCTCCGTCCGGTTCCGAATTCCGGACGTGCGGGCCGCTTTTCCACACCGAATCTGAGGGCCCCTGGCCATCTCATCCGAACAGGGAACGGTTGTCGTCTACCGGCCTCCCCGGCTATTCTTACCAGTAAGATCCACGGATATTCAGGTTCCAGGAGTCCGGCAATGATGACGCTCGGCACAACCAAGATGTCCTCAAAAGGGCAAGTCGTGATCCCGAAAGAGATCCGCAAGAAGTTGAGGCTGCAACCCGGAGCTCAGCTTGTTGTCGTTGCCAGCGAGGGAGTCGTCATCTTCAAAGAAATTTTCCCGCCGTCGATGTCGGAGTTCGACGAACTCATCGTGGAGGCGCGCAGGCAAGCACGTGAAGTCGCGCTCAAGAAGTCCGACATCCAAAGCGCGATCGAAGAGGTGCGCGCCCGGCGGTGAAGATCGTCCTCGACACCAACGTATTCATTTCGGGAATCTTCTTCGGGGGGACCACCCTACCGGATTCTGTGCGCGTGGCGCGAAGAGAAGCTACAGCTTTGTGTCTCTGCCGAGATCCTTCAAGAGTACGTCGACGTTGCCGAACGACTCGCCTCAAAGTTCCCGCCGATCGACCTCCAACGGGTTCTTGGTCTCCTCGCCACCGAAGCGGAGATCCACAAGGCTTCTCCACTCCCACAACTGGTCAGTGAAGATCCTGCGCGGGGAATAGGAAGCGAGGATCCCGAGCCGCTCGGTTTTGGCGGCGAACGCGTCGAGGTCGAAGAGGGGGCATCGGCGTCCCCGCCTTGACGGGAGGGGGGCTTCTCGTAGAAGAATTGGTCCGGCATCTCCTCAGAACCGGTGAACGACCTTGATCGACAAGACACTCGGAGCACAGCAGCTCAAGATCCTCTCCACCCTGCGCAGTCGGCCCCGACTCGGACTGGTATCCCTGCTGATTGCGATGGCAGCCGCCTTCGGCTGCGGCGGCACGTCGGTCGAATCGGCGGGCGATGCTGTTCCCGAAGCCGCCCCCGACAGCACAACCTCCATCGACACGCCGCACCGGATCATCTTCCAGTCGGAGCAGGGAGCCGGAATCGACGTCTGGGTAATGAACGCCGACGGTTCGGATCTGACGAACTTGACGAACAACGGCGAGCGCGGCTTCAACGACCGGCATCCGACGGCCTCGGCCGACGGCTCCCGGATCGCCTTCCGATCGGATCGTGACGGCAACCCCGACGTTTTCGCGATGGACACCGACGGCTCGAACCAGGTCAACCTGACCGCCTACGCGGCGACGGACATCGATCCGTCGTTCTCGCCCGACGGCGCGCGAATCACCTTCGACACGGACCGCGACGGCGACGTCGAGATCTACGTCATGAACGCCGACGGCTCCGACCCCGTTCAGCTGACCGACAACGAGGTCGAGGACAGCCACCCGTTCTGGTCGCCCGGCGGTGAACACATCGCCTTCTACTCGAACCGCGACGACCCCGGCAGCGAGGCGATGGATGTCTACGTCATGGCCACCGATGGCTCGGACGTCCAGCGGCTGACCGACGACCCGGCCGACGATCGCTACCCTTCCTGGTCACCCGACGGCAGCCGCCTCGCCTTCAGCTCCGATCGCGCCGGCAACTCCGACATTTACGTGATGAACGCCGACGGCTCGAACCCCGTCCGGCTGACCGACGACGGCGCCGACGATCTTGCTCCGGTTTGGTCGCCCGACGGCGAATGGATCGTGTTCGTGGCGTATCGGCACGAAAACACCGAGATTTACGTGATCCGTGCCGACGGCACCGGCGAGATGCGCCTGACGACCAACGACGCGGCGGATAGCAACCCACGGTGGCTACCGATCGGCACGACCAACCGTTAGCGCCGGATCACCGTCTATCCGCGCCGCACCGTCAAGTCAGTACCTTGCTGAATGTGGGTCGCGCCGCCATCGAGCCCCCAACGGCGCAGATCGCGTAGTTGAGGGCAAGGCCCCATATGCCGGCGCTGATGCCGAGCGGTGCGCGGGTCGGCCAGATGCCGGCCACCGCGCCGACCCACAGCGTCAAGGTCAGCGCCAGCCCGGCGAGGATGCCGGTGAGCACCACGCCGGCCGATAGCCGGCGCCAGAAAACCCCCAACATGAACACCGGCGACATCTGGATCATGAACTCGAGCTTGAGCTCGATGAGTCCCCAGATCGAGCTCTGGGTCTTCAACGACAGCCAGGCAAAGAAGACGAGCAGCGCCATCAATACCCACCCGAAGACTTTGCCGACCAGGAGATAGTGGGTCGGGGTGGCGCCCGGCCGGATGTGGGTCTTGTAGATGTCCTTGGTGAACATCGAGCTGACCGACAGCAAGGCAGAGTCGGCCGTCGACATGATCGCCGCCACCACGGCGGCAAACACGATGACCACCAGCCAGTACGTGAAGGCGCTGCGCCCGACGATGTCCGTCAGAAGAAGCAGCGTCACCCGGTCGCTCTCGAGCTGCCCGAGGGCGGGGAAACGGCTGAGGGCGATGAAGCCCACCAGGAAGGCGAACATGGTCGTGATCAGCGGCATGAAGGCCATTCCCGCCAGCGCGATCCGCAGCGAGCGTAGCGACCGCGCCGCGAACAAACGCTGCACGAGGTGCGGATATATCGAGACCCCCAGCCCCAGAAGGATCATAGTGCTCAGCCAGGCCCGCACGCCGTTGCCGTCGGGGGCGGCGAGCTTGGCGGGGTCGTTCTGTTGGACGGTCGCCGCGGCCGCCGGCAGGCCGCCCTCGCTGGTGACCAGGATCCAGAAGATCACGCCGCAACCGACCAACAGCAGCACCCCCTGCACCACGTCGGTCCACGCCACCGAGCGCATCCCGCCGAGCGACTCATAGGTCAGCATCACCGCTACCAGCAGAACTACTCCGCCCATGAATCCGATCCGGCCGCCGGACAGCTCCTCCATCGCGTGGCCCATGGCGACGAGATTTTCGAGGATGTAGTTGGCGAGCCCCCAGCCGAGCATCGCGACGCTGAGGACGGTGAGAGAGTGGGAACCGAAGCGGTGATAGACGTAGTCGGCGGGGGTGATGTAGCCGAAGCGTCGCGATAGGCGGAACAGGCGGGGCGCGTAGATTGCGAACGAGGTAATCACCAGGATCATGCCGGTGATGCTGACGACGTAGGTGCCGCCCTGCCGATAGGAGCGCCCGGCAAAGCCCAGCAGCGTGTTGCCGCTGTACTGCGTGGCAAACAGCGTGAGGAACAGCACGGTGAGCCCCAGCGCCGATCCCGCCAGGTAAAAGTCGCGCAGCGAGCTCTCGCGGCGGCTCAGACGGCCTGCCAGCCCGAGCGCCAGCAACAGGCCGAGGTAGAAGGCCATCACGACCAGCGCGCTGCCACCGAGCGAGGGCTCGCCTGCTTGCATTCTCAGCTCTTCCCCGAGGCGGCTGCATCGTCGGCGGGCCGGCGCTCTTCGGCGCCGCCCCCCGGCTCGACTGCATCATCATCCCAGAGCATCAGCACCGCGCATGCGGTCAGCAGCGCCACCCCGGCCGAGCAAGCGAGCGCTGTCCAGAGCCACAGCGGCAGGCCGGCGAGCGACCGTTCGTACCAGCTCCCGACGGAGTACCAGGGAATGCTGAGCGCCAGCAGCAGGAGCACGGCGGGAAGAAACCAGCGCCGGCCGATGGGCTCCCGCTGCGGCCGGATCTCGCGCCAGAAGTGTTCTTCGTCGCGATCGCCGTCGTATTCGCCGAGGCGTTTCTGGGGTTTCCGGTCTGAGGGTTCCAACGCTCTCTCTCGCTTCCACAGGTCGCGCTGCAACGTGCCGGGTAGCATTATAGGGTCTCGATGGGGCTGCGGGACAACGAGATCGCGGTTCTGCGGTGAGCGCCATCCCGCTCGTCAGCGACATCATCACGGTCCGGTGTATCAAGGAGGCGAGACTGATGGCGACCTGTGCACGGGTGATGGCGCGAACGCTGCGGGAGCTCGGTATCAAGCGGATGTTCGGACTCCCCGGCGGGGAAATCCTCGCCTTTATCGACGCCGCCCGCGATGAGGGCATCGAATTCCTTCTCACCCGCGACGAGGCCACCGCCTCGTTCATGGCCGACGTCACCGGCCAGATCGAGCGCCGCCCGGGAGTTTGCGTAGCGACCCTGGGGCCGGGGGCGATGAACATGGTTCTCGGCGTCGCCAACGCCTGGCTCGATCGCTCCCCGGTGCTGGCAGTTACCGCTTCTACCGCCGTGGCCGCCGCGCCATTCGCCACCCACCAGAACCTCGATCTCACCGGTATCTACGGCGGTTTCACCAAGGCGTCGATCGAGCTGGACGGGCGCGACACCGAAGCCAAGGTGCGCGCCGCCTTCGCTCTCAGCATGCAACCGCGCATGGGGCCGGTGCACCTGGCGCTGCCGAGCGACGTCGCCAACAAGGAGGATGTGGAAGGCGGCGAAGCGGGGCTCCCCCTCGATACGGCCGTTACCGACCCGGGGACCCCAACCGACCCCCCGGACCCGGAACAAGTCGGGGCTGTCGCCGCCGCCATCCAGGCGGCCGAGCGGCCCGCGGTCATCGTCGGCCTCGATCTCGATCACCTCTCGGACACCGAGGCGGTTCGGCGATTCGTGGACGATCTCGGCGCCCCCGTCTTCGCGACGCCGAAGGCCAAGGGCATCGTCGCCGAGGACCATCTCCTCTTCGCCGGCGCCGGCGCCGGCGCCGACTTCTTCGAGCAGTCCGACTTGCTCATCGGCTTGGGCTTCGAGCCAGTGGAATCCGACAAGCTATGGCACGAGAGCATGAAGCTGGTTTCGATCGGCCCGGTGTCGATCGCCGAGGGTCACTTCGAGCCCGACCTCGAGTGCGTCGGCAACGTCGACGAGACCCTTGCAAGCTTGCGGGACCTCGGCGTCGGACCGCCGGCGGACGGTGTCGGATCGCCGGGGATTGGCGACCCTGCCGCCGTTGGCGGGGGCGAGCGCGTCGCCGAACTCCGGGCACGGCTCATCGACAGATTGACACCCGAGCATCCCCCGGTTGACGCTCTTTCACCTTTCGAGCTCACCCTGCGGCTGCGCGAGCTGATGCCCCGCGACACGATCCACGTTACCGACGTCAGCTCGATCAAGTTCATTACCACCCAGGCGTGGAAGGCGTACGATCCACTTACTTTCTTCGAGTCCAGCGGGCTCTCATCGATGAGCTACGGCTTTCGGGGCGCGATGGCGGCCAAGCTCTGCTTCCCGGATCGGCCGGTTCTGTGCACCGTCGGCGACGGCGGTTTCGCGATGACCGTAGCCGAGCTCGAGACCTGTATCCGGTACGGCATCAACTTCGTCACTGTCGTCTACAACGACGCCGCCTTGAGCCTGATCTGCGTCGCGCAGGCGTCGAAGGGCCTGGAACGTTACGGCGTCGACTATGGTGCGGTGGACTTCGCCGCGGTAGCCGCCGGCTTCGGCGCCTGGAGCCGGCGCGTCAACTCGCTGGAGGAGCTCGACGCCGCGCTCGCAGGGGCGCTGAGCGAGGATCGCCCAGCGGTTATCGATGCGCTCGTCGATCCGAGCGAGTACGTCGCCCACGCCGCGTCGTAGCGGCGCGGCCGGCGCCTGCTTCCTGTGGATCGCACGGCCCGGCGGCGCCGTCAACCCCGGGCCCACTTCGAGTTGAGGCGAGTGGCACGGCCGCGACAATCCGCTCCCGTTGTTGCCCATCGGTGTTGTTACAACATCCTGTCTTGACGTATCATGACTTGTCTGGACGAACTGAAAGGATCGACAACCATGGCGGCCATCAAGATCAGTTCCAAAGTCGATGAAGACGCCTGGAACGAGCTCAAGGAGCTCGCCGACGAGGCGCACCAGAGCATTTCCGGGTTGCTCACCGAGGCGATCGAGGATTACGTGAGACGGCGCCGTGTACGTCCCGACGTGCTACGCCACCTCTCCGACTCCATCGCCGACAACGAGGAACTGGGCCGCCTCCTTGCCGAGTGATCGCGTCGTCTACCTGTCGGTGGACGAAGTACTCGCCGTGCACGAAGAGCTCATTTCCCGCTTCGGCGGATCGAGCGGCGTGCGCGACCCGGGACTACTGGAAAGTGCCCTTCATCGGCCGCGCACGGGCTACTACGCTGATGTCGTCGAGATGGCGGCGGCGATGTTCGAGTCGCTGTTGATGAACCATCCCTTTGTCGATGGCAACAAGCGTGTAGCGTTCTTCGCCACCGATGTCTTCTTGCGGCTCAATGGCTGGAGGCTGCGCGTCGATTCCCGCGAAGCCCATGCTTTCCTCATAGGCCTGCTCGACGAGGGAACCGCCGATTTAGCCCATCTGGAGCCCTGGATCCGCGGAACCGTCGAGCGTTTGAGCTAGATTCGGCTATCGAAATCGCTGCGCCAGCTCCGTCAACGCAATATCACCACCAGCGGCTCGCCGGCCGGGTCGAAAAACTCGATCGTGCCGCGCCGCGGGTCGGGCCCCGTGCCGAGCACGAACAACTGCGTTGCGATTTCCGGGCCGTCCAGGAAGTCCGGAAACACGACCGGGCCCGGCGCCGCAGAGGAGACCAGCGAGGGTAGATTGGCGATGATGAGCTCATCTCTGACGTTGGTGGTCAGCTGGTGCGCCACCGTCGAGACCGGCGCGTCGCTGACGATTCGAACGCTGCCCTTGAAGCGCACCCGGTTGGCCAGGTCGACCTGACTGAACTCGAGCTGGCGACGGGCCGGGATGGATCTGATTCATACGCTGTATTTCGTTGCCGTCGGGGTCGTAGAGAATCAGCCGCATGTCGGCCGGCTGACCACCGCCGTTGGCGATGGTGACGCGAAAGCCGATCTTGCCGTGGCGGACCACCGACGTGTACGTATCGATGGGAAACCACGCCTCGTTCGCCAAACCGCCGCTCACGCCGCCCTCGGTGATCAGGGTACCCCCCGATCGGATACCGACGATGGCGCTCGCAATGGGCACTTCGGTGGTGGCGGTGACCGTCGCGAAACCGCGCGCGGCGGCCGTGCGGTCGCCAGGCAGCTCGGCGACGAACGTCCCTCGAGCGGCGATCAAATAGCGGACGCGACTCCGCCCATCAATCACCACGAGCGGTTCGCCGGCCGCGCTTACGAAGTTGATGGCGCCCTCGACCGCGCTGTCGCTCGGATTCAGCAGCACCACGCGCGTCGCGAAGCCGCCGCCCACTTCGATCCGTGGAATCGTCACGCGCGACGGCCGCGACGCGCCGGTGTCGTATGCAACCGGTGCGGCCGTGATGATCTCCTCGCCGCGGCTGTTCGTCGTCCCTTGCATGGCGATCACCGCGATCTCCCGGCTCGACGTGACGGTTACCGAGCCGGCGACGCTCGCCGTGAAGAGATCGGAGACCCGCGTCGACAGATTTTCACCGGCCTGCAGCACGCGATCGGCTGTAGCAACCGACCGGCCCTCGCCATCGCGAAGCTCGAAATGAATCTCGGCGGCCCCAACGCCCGTGTTGGTGGCGTGGATCGTAGTGGAGACGGAGTCGCCACCGTCGACGAACACGGTCGCGGCGCGCCCGGCGGGAGCCGCCGCATACCCGGTCTCGCTCACCAGGATGCGACTCTCGCGCTGTGAGTCCGGATCGAAATACGTCTTCATCGAAGTGACAACCGCCGTGCCTCCGGCGAGCGCGCCGCCCGCCGCGGCGACGGCATATCCGGACGTGGTTACCTGCTCTGTGTCCGCGCTGGCCGACTGGTACGCCTGCGCCGCATTGGCGGCGGCATCGAACTCGTAGGTCGAGCGCGCCATGTCGTGGATCATGATGTTGGCGGCGAATCCTTGCGACACATAGAGCCGCTGGTGCTCGCTGTCGAAGGTCAGCCCGCGCGGATCCCAGAGCTCGTTGGCCCGAACCGGACCGAGCTCCCGCGTCGTGAAGTCCTTTTGGCCGATCACGAAGAGCGCTTCGGGCATGTTCGACAAGCGCTCCGGAGCGGCGTCGTAGATCGTGACCCGGTCGTTGCCGTGATCCGAGACGAACAGGCGATCGAGCTCGGTGTCGTAGGCGAGCCCGTCGGGTTCGTCGATTCCAGCGCGGCTGCGCAGCCGGTCGGCGCTGGTGAAGTCCGGCTGACCGATCACGGCGACCGCCGCGGCGCCGCTCGCCAATTGCTCCGGCCGGGCGTCGAAGACGAGCACTCGATTGTTGCCGCCGTCGGCAACAAAGAGACGATGGTGCTTGGCGTCGTATAGCAGCGCAGCAGGCTGTCTGAAGCTCGTGGCACTGAGTCCTCGCTCGCCGCTGGTGAAGTCAGGCTGGCCGATCACGACGGACGCGGGCATGCCGGTTCGAAGCTGATCCGGCACCGTATCGTAGACCAGCACCCGGTTGTTGCCGCCATCCGAGACAAAGGCCCGCTTGTGCACCGGATCGTAGGCGAGCCCGGTGCCGCGCGGCCGGCCCGGCGTGATGCCGGTGCCGACCCGGGTGTCGAAGTCGATGCCGGCTCGGGTTCGCGCCGGTGCGGTGGAGCTGAGGTCGGGCTGGCCCAGCGCGGCGATCGCATCGGCGCCGCTCTCGAACCGATCGGGCTCGGCGTCGAACACCATCACCCGGTTACCCCAGCCGTCGCTGACGAAGATGCGTTTGTCGGCCGCATCGTAGGCAACGGCCAAGGGGATCTTGATCGTGTCGGGGCCCATCGGCCGCAACTCCGCCGTATGGAGGTCCGGCTGTCCGATCACCCAGCCGGCCTCGCGCTCGCGAACACGGTTTTGCGAATCGAGCTGCCAAACGAGGACGCGGTTGTTGTACTGGTCGATCGCCATGAGGCGATGATCGACGGGGTCGAGCGCGACGTCCCGTGGATAGACGTTACGTCCGTTGACGCGGTCGTTCGCCGATCGGCGGGTGAAATCGGAGTTCATCTCGTCGTCGAGATGGCCGACCACCTCGGTGGCGGGCGCGACGTTGCGCAGGTTCTGCGGCGAGATATCCCAAATCATGGCGCGGTTACCGCCGGGGTACCCCTCGGTTGCGACGAGCAGCTGCCGCTCCGGATCGATGGAGCTTGCCCCGAGCCGCGGCCATACCGACTGTTCCGGCGAGACGATCGGGTCATAGGCTCCGAAGCCGGGCTTTCCGAGAACCGCGATCGGCCGGGGGTCGCGCAGGGGTTGTCCGGGCGCGACGTCGTAGACGGTGATCCGCATGTGCTCGATACGCGAATGCGACTCGGCGATGAAGAGGCGGTCGGTGCGCAGATCGTAGGTCAATCCACCGAGGGCCAACTCGTCGAGCCCGCTGTGCGGCGTGTTGGTGGTGAAATCCGGCTGCCCCATCACCTCGATGGCCGCGGCACCCGTTTGCAGAGATTCCGGGCGGGCATCGAAAATCAGAATCCGCGAATTGCCGCCGTCGGCGACGAACAGCCGTCCGTTCTTGGCATCGTAGGCGACGCTGCGCGGGCGACTGAGCTTGTCGGCGGCCACCCCCGATTCCCTCGTCTGGAAGCTCGTTTGCCCGAGCACAATCGCAGCGTCCATACCGGTGTCGAAGGCCTCCGGCCGGATGTCGAATACCAGCACCCGGTTGTTGCCGCCGTCGCCCACGAAGAGCCGCTGGTTGGCGTCGTCCACCGCGACGCTCGGGCCGCGGGCGACGTGGTTTCTGGCCAGCCCGATGCTCTTGCTGGCCGCGTCGGGCTGCCCCAGCACACCGATGACCGACGCCCCCGTCTGGATTCTGTCGGGGTGAATGTCGAAGACCATGATCTGGCTGCCGACGCCGGGATAGCCGGCGCCGGTGCCGCTGTCGACGACAAAGAGCCGCTGGTTGACGTGGTCGACGGCGACCGAGCCGGGAAACTCGACCTCGTTCTCGGACCAGTGTCCGGCGGCGGAACGCCGCGCGTAGGCGCTCGGCTTGCCGAGGATGTAGTCGGCGGTGGGACGGGCGAGCGTGCCGTCGTCCCTGAGCTTGAATACCTCGATGCGGCCGTTGCCGTTGCCGGTTACGAACAGCCTGCCGTGGACGCGATCCAGCGCCCCTTGTGGCGGTCACCAGATGCTGTGGCCGCCCGGGCCGCCGTTCGTGACGCCGCCGATGAAGGTCGGGTTCCCCACAGATCCTCCTGGCCGAGCAAATCGCTGGCCGGCTGGCTGTTTCTTTGTCCCAGGACGGTGGCCGGCAAGAGTGCACCCCAGACGAGAAGCGCAAGGCCGACGCGCATTTGTCTTCCGTGTCCCATGAACAACCTCCTCACGTTGTTGCTGATCGCGCCAAGCGGATCTGTGTCGGATAGGCGCCGCGCATCGCGGCGTGCAGAAAACAAGTTCGTTCGCCCATGAAAACCATCCTCTGGGCCGCTTCCGCGGGCTCGTCGAAGGTCAGGAACACGTGCGTGTCGACGGGCTCGGCGGTGGCCACTCGAGCCTCCTCGGGCGACGTTTCACGCGGGTAGAAGACACTGTCCTGGACGATGCTGTAGGAAGCGAGATCCAACCCTTTGATATGGGCGTAGCGGCCCAGTTGGGTCATGAAGCAAAACCCCACGCCGGCCGAGAGATAGTCGAGCGCCGCCGGCGCGCGTGAGTCGCCGCCGTCTTCGCTCAAGAAGCAGAAGCTGCTGCCGATGGGCTGGAGCAACCGAACTCGAATCTCCTTCAGGTTGCCGGCCAGCAACTTCGCTTCGCCGCGCACGTGCAGGGTGCGCTTTTGTTCGGCCGCGAGGCTGGAACCCTCCCCGCCCTCGACACCGTGGATGACCTCGGCCGTCGAGGTTTTGGTGATGATTTCATCCAGAAACCCCTCACTCATGGGTTCGACGCGGCCGAACCGCGGCGCCGGGTCTTCGGCACCGTGGCTAGAGCCACGCACGTCCGCCACCTCGATGGCGTCAGCGTTCGCGGTCAGCGAGAACGTGCTGTGCAAACGGTCCCGCATGTACGCCTCGGCCGGCGAGGAGGCCAATGCTGTTTCGACGAGATGCTCGATTCGATCTGCGTCGGCGTTCGCCTCGATGTCGACCACCATCTCCACCGGTTTGGCGCCGCCGATCATGTCGCCGCAGAGAGCGGAGCCCTCCATCGTGTAGTAGTGGTCGGAGGTCACGGCGAAGGACGCGAGCTCGACGGATTGCGCCGCTGCGTGCCGTTGAACCTCCGTCATGAGCGCGAATACGACTCCGGCCGTGTAAAAGGCCAGCGGGAAGGGCGCCAGGTCGGTTCCCTGAAGATAGGGCCCTTCGTCGCTGACCATCCGCCAGAGCGTCGAGCCGGCTTCGTTCCAGACCAGAGCTTCCTTCTGCATGCCGCTCAGGGCGCGCACTTCGGAGCGCAGGCGGATGCCGCCGGTGCTCGGCGCAACCCGATCGCCTGCCGTGCGAGCTCGGAACGCAAGCGGCGTGCCCAGACTCTCGATTGACGGCACTCGTGGACCTCCCGGTGGGCCCTCCGGCAGAGTCGCTGCCGACGAAAACGGCAATCTACCTTCTGGCCGGGCGATGACACAACGACTCGGCCTGCCAGGGGCGGCGTGTGCAGCCGATTTACTGGTTCGAGGAGTTGAAGCGGCAGGTACCGACGGGACGCTAGCAGCATTTTCAGCTTCGCCCGGGCCGCGCCGCCGGGTACCGTCATATTGAGGTCACTCGGGGGTGAAAACCGTGAAGAAACTAGGCAAGTACACCAACCTCGAAAGAGTCGGCAAGGGCACGATGGGTGTGGTCTATCGCGCCCACGACGATTCCCTCGGCGAGGTTGCCATCAAGGTCATGGCCGCCGAGCTGGGCGGCAATCCGCGTTTTCGTGAACGCTTTATCCGCGAGTCCCGCGTCGCCGCGTCGCTGAACCACCCCAACATCATCGACATCCACGGGATGGGCGAGCACGGCGGCCGCCCTTACATCGTCATGGAGTTCCTCGAGGGCGAGAGCCTGAAGGCGGTAATCAACCGCGGCGACGAGGTATCGCTCGAGCGCCGCCTCGAGATGATGAAGCAGGTAGTCGGGGCGCTCGCCTACGCACACCGCGCCGACGTGACCCACCGCGACATCAAGCCCGACAACATCTTCGTCACGCGCGCCGGCGACGTGCGCATCCTCGACTTCGGGATCGCCCGCATCAAGGACTCGACGATGACGGCCACCGGCGTGTCGCTCGGCACGCCCAGCTATATGTCACCGGAGCAGGTCCTCGGCAAGAAGGTCGACCGGCGCTCCGACGTCTTCGCCGCCGGTACCGTTCTTTACGAGCTTCTGACCGGCGAGCGGGCCTTCGCCGGCAAACGGGTGAACGAGATTTTCGACAAGATCTTGCAGAACCACCCGGCGGCGATCCACAAACTCAACGAGCTGTTGCCCGAGGAGCTGTCGGCGATCGTCCGCACCGCGATGGCGAAGGCGCCGGCGGACCGCTACCAGGCAATGGACGAGCTGCTAGCCGACCTGGAGCGCTTCGAGAACTCGCTCGCCGAGCTCCGCGACCAGGTGCGCCGTGAGGTCGAAGCCAGCCTGGCCCGCCTCGGTGAGCTGCGCGGCGGCAGGCGGCGATTGGGGTCTCTCCTCCTCCGGCGGCGGAGTGACCGAGATCGAGCTTCCTGAGGGTTACCTCGAGCTTCACGCCGTCGTTCGCCGCTTGGTCGACGAGCACACCCAGACGGACGCGCTGATCGGCGAGCTCCAGTGGGTGGCGGAGCTCTCCGCCGCATCGCTCGAGGAGTTCAGCCAGGGCGGGCTGCGGCGCATGGCCAACAGGGTCGATGAGATCCGCGAAGTCTGTTGGGAGGAATCGGGTGTGTCTCGGCTCGGCCGCCGCCTGCTCAGCGCGCTCAGGGGCCGCCTGCAAATGCCGGCGCATCTGATCACCGATCCCGATGCTTCCGGCGAGTCCGCGCCGCGGACATAAGCCCCGGCGCGTCGCCGGATGTCATCGTGCTGATCGCAATGTTGACGAGCCCGTGACAGGATCAGAAGATGCAAAATGATTCAATCTCTGTCGTCGTTCCGATATTCCGCAGCGCTGCCATCGTCCCGACTCTCGGCGCGCGGCTTGGCGCCGTGCTCGATGAAATCGGTGTGCAGGCGAAGATAATCCTGGTCGACGACGGCAGCAACGATCGGAGCTGGGAAGCGATCCAGCAACTTACCGCTGCCGACCCGCGCGTCGCTGGTATCCGGCTGATGCGCAACTATGGCCAACACAACGCCCTGCTCGCCGGGATTCGCGCCGCCAACGGCGAGCTGATTGTCACCATCGACGACGACCTGCAGCAGCCACCCGAGGAGATCCCACGACTCCTGGAGGCGCTCACGGACGGCATCGACGTTGTCTACGGTTTCCAAGACAACCCGCCACGGAGCACACTGCGCGGCGTCGCGACGTGGATCAGCAAGCTCGCCCTGCGCGCCCCGATGGGGACGGAGACGGCCGGAAAGGTCAGTCCTTTTCGGGTATTCCGCACCAAGCTGCGCGACGCGTTCACCGAGTATCGCGGCCCGCACGTGTCGATCGACGTGCTGCTGAGCTGGGCCACCACGGGCTTTGCGCACATACCTGTCGAATTCCAAGAACGTACCGAAGGGCGTTCCAACTACACCTTCCGCAAGCTGGCAATGCACGGCTTCAATATGCTCACGGGATTTTCCACCTGGCCGCTGCGGCTCGCCAGCTTTACAGGCTTCTTTTCGACTGTCGTTGGTCTCGGAATGCTGGTGTACGTCGTCGGGCGCACGCTCATTGAAGGCGGGGCACCGCAGGGGTTCCCCTTCCTCGCATCCATCATCATCATCTTCGGTGGCACGCAGCTGTTTACCCTGGGCATCATCGGCGAGTACATCGCCCGCGTTCACTTGCGCACGATGGACAGCCCCCCCTACGTGGTCACTGAAACGAGCAATCTCGCTAATGGCGGGTGATTACGACCCTGCGTTCTTCGCCGATCTGGCGCGAATGCAGGATCGGCACTTTTGGTATCGCGGCCGCAACCGGATTATCGCCCATCTGGTACAACAGGAGTTGGGAAGAACCGTAGGACGGTTTCGTTTCCTCGACGCCGGTTGCGGCACCGGCGGCGTGCTGAAGTATCTGGAGCGGAACGAAACCGGCGCCCGCCTCGTAGGGATGGATTTGTTTCCGGAAGCCCTCGAGTACGCGCGCGCGGAGATCGACTCACCCCTGGTTCGCGGCAGCGTGGCGCACGTCCCGTTCGACGCATCGATCAACGCGGTCGGCGCCTTCGACGTCATCGGACATCTCGACGACGCAGTAGATGCGCTGCGGAGCATGCACCAAGCGACCGTCGCGGGAGGCAGGATGCTCGTCACGACGCCCGCCAACCCGGCACTGTGGAGTCTTTTCGATGAAGCAGCGGGCCACAAGCGCCGCTACACGAAAGCAACCCTGATCGGAACCCTCGAGGCTGCGGGCTATCGCGTCGAGCGAGTCGGCTACTTCATGGCGGTGCTGGCACCGCTTACCTGGCTGCGCCGACGCCTTTTGCGCCGGCGCAGCTTGGACACCGCAAATACCCGTACCGTCGCGCCCGATGACTCTGGGGCCAACAACCCAGCCGCCCCCGCAGCTCTCGCCAACCCCGACGAAGTCCGCGATGCGGTGCGCGCCGAGCTGCGCATCGTCCCTGTCGTCAACGAGATCTTTGCCGCGTTCCTCGCAATCGAAGCCTGGCTGCTCGCATTGAGTATCCCTCTGCCCTTCGGCACCTCTCTTTTCGCCGTCGCCACGGCAACGGACAAAGCGCCGTGAAGAGTCGCGGATTGCTGCACGCCGCCGCCGAACGTGTCGCGGCGCGCCCGGCGGTGTACAACCTGCTGCAACGGGTCTTCGGCCAGAAGAAGAACGCCGAACGCGTCGCCCGCGTGCTAGCTGAGTGCGACGGCAGGATCACCCTCGACGTCGGTGCTGGCACCGGCATGTACCGCGATGCGATACCCCAGGGGTGGCGCTACGTGTGGCTCGACGAGGACCCACTAAAGCTACGGGGCTTTCGTTCGCGTGGTGCCGATGACCCGGCTCTCCTCGGTGATGCCACTCATCTCGGCATCGCCGACCGATGCGTCGAAGTGACGTTGTGCAGCGGGCTGTCGCACCACCTTCCCGATGACGAGGTCAGCAAACTCTTTGCGGAGCTCGCGCGAGTGACAAAAGACAAGCTGGTGTTTCTCGATGCGATCGACGATCCGCGCTCTCGAGTCAGCAGGATGCTGTGGAGCGTCGACCGGGGCAGCTACCCACGTACGGAGGGGCGGTTGCTCGAGCTCCTCGGCCGGAGCTTCGCGATCGAGAGCCACGAGCGTTTTAAGCCGGCGCATACGTTCGTCTTGTGCGTGTGCCGCCCGCAGCGGGGTTGAGCCGGCAGCGGACGCGCTCGTCCGGACGGTAGCCAGCTCGCTACAGCTTGCGCAGGACGAACAGCTTCTGGGTGCCATAGTCTCCCGCCGCCGGCAGCATGGACGCCCATCGATTCCATTCGGCGAGCGGATCGGCGACATCGACCTCGGTGTCGGCTACCTTGGCAAGCAGCCGCTTGACTACGCGTGTGGCAACGTAATAGGTCTTGAGAAATTGACCAACGCTTCGAGCTCCGCAACTCCGGCAAGGTCGCTCACCAGACGCTCCTCGTCGATATAGCTGTTGAAGCCAGGCATCGGAATCTCGACCAGGCCCCACTCGGCCCGCATCGCGTTCATTTTCTGCCAGCCCTGCAGCGATGCCTCGGAGAGAAGCAGCACCCCGCGCGGCTTCAACACCCGGAGGGACTCGCGCAGCCCGGTCAACTGCCGTGTCCATTCACCCAGGTTGATAACCACCCGTGCCGCGACGACCTTGTCGAAACGGCCGTCTTCGAACGGAAGGCTCATCGCGTCGCCAACGTCGAAGGCGACGCTGCCGGCCAGCTTCCCTTCGAGGGCCGGCAGACGATCCTGCGCCCGGGCGATCATTTCGGGGATGAGATCGATGCCGGTAATGTTGATCGCCTTGGCGGCGGCGAGCTGCACCGTGGAAAACCCATTGGCGCAGCCGACGTCGAGAACGCTGTCGCCATCGTCGATGCGTGAACCGATCTCGCGGATCTCCATCTCGATCACCCGGATGTCCGACCACGAGGCGGTGGGCGCGTCGCCGTGCTCGAGCGCCTGCTTGGTCCAGAAATCGCGGACTTCTTCAGGAGTCATGCGGGCGGTCATCGGCAGACTCGGTCCTTTGAGATCACTGCGCTGGGCAACCTAGCCATCGAATTCAAGCACAGCGTCGATCACGCGATCTGTGTCGGGGGCGGACAGCGAGTTGTAAAACGGCAATCGTAGGAGGCGGGCGGCGACCGACTCGGTAACCGGGCAATCTCCTTCGCGACCGCCGTAACGCCGCCCCATCTCCGACAGGTGAAGCGGCAGGTAGTGGAACACCGAGTGCACGCCGCGCCCCTTGAGGTGGGCGATGAGGGCATCGCGATCTTCCGCCTCCGGCATGACGAGAAAGAACATGTGATAGCTCTGCTCGCTCCCCGGCGGGATTATCGGAAGTTGGACGCCGCGCGCGTCGGCCCAATCGGCGAGACCTGCGCGGTACGCGTTCCAGATGGCGCCGCGCGCCTGCTGAATGTGATCGCGCGCCTCGAGCTGGGCGAACAAGTACGCCGCCTGCAACTCGGACATCAGATAGCTCGAGCCCAGATCGCACCAGGTGTACTTGTCGATCTCGCCGCGGAACATGCGCGCTCGATCGGTCCCCTTGTCGCGGATGATCTCGGCCCGTTCGCCCAACGACGCGTCGTTAATCACCAGCGCCCCGCCCTCGCCGCAGCTGATGTTCTTGGTTTCGTGGAAGCTCTGGGTGCCAAGGTCGCCGATCGTGCCGAGAGGTCGCTCGCCGTGGCGGCCAAAAAGACCGTGCGCGTTGTCCTCGACGACGCCGGCGCCGTGACCATCGGCGATCGCGGATATGGTTTCCATGGCACAAGCCACCCCGCCATAGTGCACGGCGACAATCGCTCCGGTTGCGTCGGTGACGAGGTCATCGAGCAACGATTCGTCGAGGTTGAGCGTGTCGGGGCGAACATCGACGAACACGGGCCTCCAGCCGTGCAGCACGAAGGCGTTGGCGCTCGTCACGAAGGTGAACGACGGCAAGACCACCTCGGGGGCGTCGGCGGCAGCGCCGCTTCTTGCCCCGGCCCGGAGTTTCTTCGGCCGCAACAGTAGAGCCGCCATTTCCAACGCGTGGGTACAAGAGCTCGTCAACAGCACGCGCGGCGCGTTTAGCAATTCCTCCAACAAACCCTCGCAACGCCGCGTGAACGAACCATCGCCCGAGAGGTGGCCGAGCTCGATGGCCTGCTGGACATAGACGAGCTCGTCGCCCTCGACGGTGGGTCGATTGAAGGGGATGACGGGGATGTCAGCGGTCATAGAACGGCAAGCTACCACGCCAATTCCGGCAGAAAGCTACCGGTCCAAGCTCTCAAACAGGCTACGCGCCACCGGATCGATGCGAGGACCGGAGCGGATGCAGGTGACGATCTGGCTGTCTCGCCATTCCCACAGCCGAGTTTCGTACGGTGTCTCGAGGGTCCACGACGAGGGCCAGCAGAAGGCACCGACGGCCTGTACGGCCACGGAATAGGCGAAGAGCGCCGCTACGATTACCGCCTTGGGGTTGATGAGGCGTACTGTCGGTGGCGACCTTCGAGCCAGTTGATCAGGGCCGATCAACCCGAAGCCGAACAGCAGCCCGACAAACGGCATCAGGTCGGTCAGATAGCGCGGGCCATAACCGTGTCCTCCCCACCACACCAGGTATTTCGAGTAGACAATCAAGACGGCGATCGCCGCCAGGCTCGCATAGCGAGCCAGCAACACTGCCTCTTGCGCCCCACCCGTCGAAGACGCGGACAGACGTGTCTTCCAAACACGACGTGCGCCCACGAGCGCCAGGATCACGATCGGTGAGAAGACGAGAATCCCGCGACTGGGGCTGATCGTCAGCCCGGCCAAGCCCTCGATGACGGAACCGGCGAACATGTGTGGCGCGTTGAGGCGCTGAACCCAGAAGTCGGTACGAAACGATGCGCCCCCGCCGGCGTTTCCGAAGATTCTGAGGTTGTATGCAAGCCCCAGGAGGCCGACAAACGCCGCGGACGCGCAACACCCGGCGGCGCGCTGCCAGGTGAGCCGGGCGAGCTCGGACCCGCGCCCCTCCAGATGGGCTCGGCGCCACGCAACATGCAGGGTGTACAGAAGGAGGAGTGCCGCCGCCGGCGCGGTTGCCGGTCTCGCAAGCACGGCAGCACCTACAGCAATGCCGGCGGCGCCCCACGCACCGGTCGCCAGCGCCCACAGAGCGACCGCGTAACCGAGAAGCGCCGGCGTGTGTGCCCACATCGCCTGGCTTGCGGTCGACCAAACCGAAGTGCCCAGACCGAAGGCCAGGGCTGCCCCCAAAGCAACACGATGTGCGAGCCGCGAGGCCTCCGGCGTTGGTGCGTCCTGCCCATCATCTGTCCCGGCGGCGGCCAACAGCACGCGCCGGGTCGCAGCGAACATGGCCAATGCCGCAATCGCCGCCATCAGCGAGGCTGCCAACTTGGACAACACGTTCGCCGCTACAACGGAATCGGCTGGAATGCCGAGCCACACCGGCAGGGCATACACCGGCGTTGCCAGTAAAGGCCCGACCGGCGGATGGCTATCATAGAGGCGCCCATCGGCCCGAAACAGATGCTCGTTGATGTGACCGTCGGATCGGTCGGCGTACTCCGGAAAGAACTCGTCCAGCGCGAGGTCGCCATCACGGAGCAGGCTGATCGGGACGAACCTCGACGCATACGTGTCGTACGATGACACCTGTCTCAGGTTCACGTTGTACGCGAACATGAGAAACGCCACCAGCGTCGCCGCGAGGCCGATCACATTACGCCGACAGCGCATCTCACTGACCATGTCTGAGGGTTACCCCAAGAAGCTGATCGTTCTCGTCATCGTGTGGACCGTCATCGCGACGTATGCCACTACGTGGATCGACCATGGCTGGATCCCGCATGATGAAGGAACCTTGGCCCAAAGTGCCGAGCGTGTGCTGAGCGGCGAGCTACCACACCGGGACTTCGACGAGGCGTATACCGGTGGACTCAGCTATCTCAACGCCCTCGCTTTCCAACTCTGGGGCGTCAACTTGCTGTCGCTCCGAATCGTTCTTCTCGTCTTCTTCCTGGCTTGGGTGCCAGCACTCTACTACGTAGCCCTACACTTCGTGAGGCCTGTTGCCGCCGGCGCTGTCGTGCTCTTGGCGGTCGCCTGGAGCGTGCCCAACTACGCGGCCCCCATGCCGTCCTGGTACAACCTGTTCTTCGCGGTTTTCGGAACGGCCGCGCTGCTCCGGTATCTCGACGACGACAAGCGACGGTGGCTGTTCGTTGCCGGTTTGTTCGCGGGGCTTTCGTGCTTGGCCAAGATCGTCGGCTTGTATTTCGTCGCCGCCGTGCTCCTGTTCCTGGCGTTCCGCGAGCAGTTCTTGTTACGCGCAACACGTCAGCCGGCCGAACATAACGAGACACGAGCTCGGCCAGGTGCGTACACCCAGTTCGCGTTCGCCTTTCTCCTACTTTTCCTGGCGCTTCTGGTCTATCTCGTGGCCGGGTGGCTGGGCACTCAGGAGCTCATCCACTTCGTGCTGCCGGCAGCGGCCCTCGCCGTGCTGTTTGTCTGGAACGAGAGAACCGGGCCGACCGGGCCGAGCCGGGAGCGGTTCGCGACATTGACTCGGCTGGTCGCGCCCTTCGCCCTCGGGCTGTCCCTTCCCCTCGCCATCTTCCTGTTGCCGTACGTGATCTCCGGCTCGCTCGACGCCCTCTACAACGGGCTGTTTGTCAAAACGATGAAGCAGTTGACCTCGGCACACGTCCGTCCCCCGTCCCTGCGAGCCACCACCGTCGCCGCAACCCCCCTTGTGCTCTTCTTGGCGAGCTCGTACTGGCGATCTCGGGGCGGGCGGGTGCAAGCCACGCTCGTCGCTTTGCTGCTCGGCGGCGTTCTGGTCAGCGCAGGCACCCAGGATTTCGTGTATCGGCTCGTCTGGTACTCCGTCCGCATGCTGGTGCCCGTCACCGCGGTCGCCGGCGTCGCCATGCTGATGCAGCCGAATCCACGAACCCCTATCTCAGCCCTTCGCCGCCAGCAGGTGCTCGTTTTGCTCTGTGCGATGGTGATGGTGAGCGTCGTTCAGTTCCCGTTTTCTGCGCCGATCTACTTTTGCTACATAGCTCCGATCCTGGTGCTCACAGTGTGTGCTGTCATCTCCTCCATCGGCGTCTCGAACTTCGCGCCCGCCGCCACGCTGTGCTTCTACCTCCTCTTCGCGGTTTTCTGGGTCAACCAGACATCCATCTATGCGATGGGGTTCTTTTTCGATCCGGGCGGCTCAACTCGAGTGCTGAGCCCCGATCGGGGTGGACTCCGAGTCGGCGCCGAGGAGCAAGACGAATATGAGCGACTGGTGGCGGAACTGCGCGCCCACGCCTCCAGCGGCTACATGTACGCTACGCCGGACTGCCCGGAGGTGTACTTCCTTTCGGGGTTACGCAACCCGACACGCACGTTTTTCGACTTTTTCGACGAACCCGTGGGCCGGACCGCTCGCATCCTCGATGCCCTCGAGGAAAATCAGGTACAGGTAGTTGCGCTCAACCGCACGCCATATTTCTCGGGCGCAGTCCCCCCCGACCTTGCCGCAGCGCTAGCCGAGCGGTACCCGCGCACCGTGGAGATCGGTCGCTTCGAGGTGAGATGGAGGGACTCGAGCCGCGTGGTCCCGGACAACGGCGAGGCTCCTGGGAGCGCGGGTGCGCCGCGCTGATCGTCAGTTCGACATCGCTGTAGCCGTCATTCGCTCTCGGGCAGGGCGAACGCGACCAGGCTGCTGCCCGAGGGTGCGCCGTTCTTGCCGCCGCCGCAGGCGATGACGATGTACTGGCGGCCGTTGAGCCGGTAGACCGACGGCGTGGCGTTGCCCGCCGCCGGCAACAGCGTTTCCCAGAGCAGCTCGCCGGTCAGCGCGTCGTAGGCCCGGAACTTGTTGTCGAAGTTCGTCGCGCCGATGAACAACAGGCCGCTCGCGGTGACCACCGGACCGCCGTAGTTGTCGCTGCCGGTGTTCGTCAGTCCCTGCTCGACCAGCTCGGGAAACTCGCCGAAAGGAATCTGCCAGCGGATCTCGCCGCTGTTGAGGTCGATGGCGTTCAGCGTGCCCCACGGCGGCGAGGTAGCGGGGTAACCATCCGGATCGAGGAAGATCGTGTAGCCCGTATTGCGATACGGCAGCCAGCTCGGCGCGCTGGTGACCGCCGGATCCACACCGCGGTCGATGCCGGTGATCAGGAACTCGACAATGTCGTTCGCGGTGCGGCCGCCCATATCGAGGAAGCCGGGCATCGTGCCGGTACCCTGGCGGATCACCGCAGCGAGCTCGTCATTCGAGAAACGCTCGCCGATGTTCTGCAGCGACGGCACCGCCGGCGAGCCCCTCAGGTCCTCGCCATGGCAGCTGGCGCAGTTCGCGTTGTAGAGCGACGTGTCGTTGTTGGGGATCATCTGCACGATCCACGGCATCTCGTTGGAGTTGACGAACAGCAGGCCGCTGCCTGGATCGAAGGCCGCCCCGCCCCACTCGGCACCGCCGTCGAAGCCGGGGAACACGATGGTGCCCGCGAGGCTCGGCGGCTCGTACATTCCGGACTTCAGGGCCCGGAACTGCTCGAGTACGGCGGCATGCGCCTCCGGTGTGCGCCGGGTGAGCATGTCCTCGGTAAGCCCCTGGCGGGCGAAGGGAAGGGGTAGGACCGGTTGCGGCTGGGTGGGCGCCAACAGCTCGCCGTCGATCGCCGAAGCCGGGACCGGGCGCTCCTCGATCGGAAAGAGCGACTCGCCGGTGCGACGGTCGAAAACGTACACGTAGCCGGTCTTGGCGATCTGCGCGACCGCGTCGATACGGCGACCGTCACGCGTCACGGTAACCAGACTGGGTGCCGCCGGGAAGTCCCAGTCCCAGACGTCGTGGCGGACGGCCTGGAAGTGCCACACCCGTTCACCCGTGCGGGCGTCGAGCGCCAGCACGCTGTTGGCGAACAGGTTGTCGCCGTGGCGGTTGGCGCCGTAGAAGTCGAACGAGGCCGAACCGGTCGCTGCGAAGACGAGCCCCCCAGCAGGGTCGACCGTCAGTCCGGCCCAGGCGTTGGCACCGCCGGAGATCTCATGAGCGTCCGGCGGCCAGGTGTCGTAGCCGAACTCGCCCGGCGCGGGAATGGTGCGGAACATCCACCGTTGCTCGCCTGTACGCACGTCGAACGCACGGATGTGACCCGGCGAGCCGGGCAGCGTTTCCGGAACGCTGCTGCCCATGATGAGCAAGTCCTCGAAGACCACGCCCGGGGTGCTGGCGCTCACGCTCAACGCCTCGGCCGGCCGGCCGAGGCCCTCCCGGAGGTCGATTCGGCCCTCCTCTCGGAATGACGCGATCGGTTGGCCCGTTTGCCTGTCGAGCGCCCAAAGATAGCTGCGGGCGGCAACGAACACCCGATCGTCGTGAACCGTCACACCGCGATGCCGCGCCCTGCCCGGCGGCGCGCCGCTCGCGGCGATCGGGTCGAAGGTCCACAGCAACGTCCCCGTTTCGGCGTTCAGTGCAACAACCTTCAGCGTCGGCGTCGTCGCGAAGAGCGCCCCGTCAATGATGATGGGGTTGCTCTGCATCTCGGAGCCTTCGAAGGCGTCGTGCGAGTCGTAGGTCCAGGCCACCTGGAGCTGACCGACGTTGTCCCGGGTGATCTCGGCAAGCGGCGAGTAGCGGATGTTATGTTGCCGGCACCGCCGTTCACCGGCCAGTCAACGTCGGACGGCGGACCGCAGGCCGCCAGCAGGAGGCACAATGCGATGGGACTCGACGTACGGATCCGCATGGCGCGGGATTGTACCCCGAGTCGACCTGCGGAGTCTTCCCGTTGTTTTGTACTGCTGTTTACGGATAGATTTGCCGGGATCCTGCGACTATCCCGTATCGGATGGACATTGATCGGCGAATCTCTTGGGGGGGCGCTGAACCCTCGGCGGGGTGAACCACATGACCAACCGGTTCACGATCTCCGTGGACCAAGAGCCCGAGTCGGTGGTCCTCGACCCAGACCTTTGGGTGCTGATGGACGCCGACTTCGCGCGGAGGAACTGACCATGAGAGCAACGCCTCTGCTTTTGACCCTGGCCCTGACCTTGGCGGTGACGACCCCGCTGGAGGCTCAGCGGGCGTACGAGCCTCTAAACAAGGAGACCCACCGCCAGCGTCGGGCGAAGTTCCTCGAGGCCATGGACGGCGGTATCGCCATCATCGTGGCCGCCCAGAAGGACCAGGACCTCATCTACGAGTTCTTCGTGGACCATTCGGACCTCCACGACTTCATCTACCTGACGGGGCTGGAGGGGGTCGATGCTTGGGAGTCGGCCCTGGTGCTAGCCCCCGACGCCGAGACCTACCGCGAGATCCTCTACACCTCGCAGGACCCGGACGGGATTCGGGAGAAGACGGGCATCGAGCACGTCTATCCCTACGAGCTCTTCATGGAGCACCTGTCCGACGGGATCACCGACTACTCCCTCCTCCGGACCCATCAACGCGGGAGCAAAGCGCTGGCGACGGACCTGTCACGGTCCTTGGGACAGGAGAAGAACGTCTACTTCAACTACCAGCGTTTCCTGAACCTGGCGGCGACGCCCCCGGAGCGCCTCGATATCGCCAACCGGCTACGGTACTTCTCGCCGGAGGTGCAGGTGAAGGACGCATCGGACATCCTGAACCGCCTGCGCATGATCCACGACGAGGCGGAGATCGAGCTCCTGAGGAAGGCCTCGGACATCACGGTTCAGGCGTTCATGGAGTCGGCCAAGGCGGTCCGCGAGGAAATGACCACCCAGCAGATCGCCGCCATCGTGAACTTCACCTTCGAGTACGAACACGCGGCACCCTCCTTCCGAACCAACATCTCGATCTCGGGTCCGAACGCCCCGGCGAGGGCCGGAGGGAGGGACTGGCCCATCGGGATCGTTCCGCGGCTCGGGCCCTGGCACGTGAGTGACGGCCAGATGATCAGCTACGACATCGGTGCCGAGTACGCTCACTACACTGCGGACTTCGGGCGCTCCGTACCGGTGAGCGGCACGTATACCACCGAGCAACGACGCATCGCCGAGATCGTGACGCGCATCCAAAAGCAGACAATCGCCGCGGTGAGGCCCGGAGGGACGTTCACCGAGAGCCAGGCGCTGAAGGACCGGCTCATGACGGAGGCAGGACTGGGGGATGTGACCGGAACCTACGGCATCTCACACTTCGTCGGAATGGAAATCCACGACGTGGGCTTCTACGACATTCCCTGGGAGCCCGGTATGTGTTTCGTCATCGAGTGGAGGGTGAGCCAGGACGACTTCTCCATCCGCTTCGAGGACGTGATCCTCGTGACCGAGGACGGCCACGAGTGGCTCACCGAGCACTCCCCCATCGAGCCCGACGAGATCGAGGCCCTCATGGCTCAGAGAGGGATCTGGGAAGGGGGCCGCCAACAACCTCGATGAGCGGCTCCAATCGACGACTCCTGATCCTGGTGAATCTCGGCACTCCCGACGCCCCGACGCCGGACGCCGTCCGCCGGTTTCTTCTCGAGTTTCTGTCGGATCCGAGCGTTATCGATTTGCCACGCTGGCTATGGCAACCCATTCTGCGCGGCATGGTGTTGCGCAGCCGGCCGCACAAGGTGGCGCAGCTGTATCAGTCGATCTGGATGGACGGCGGCTCACCGCTCAGGGTCGGCACCGGCAAAATCGCGGCCGGCCTCGAGGAGATCTCCGACGGCCGGTTCGACGTGGTCTGGGCCTATCGGTACGGCGATCCTTCCTTGTACCAAACGTTCCGTGATCGCGTCGACGCCGACACCGAAACGGTGGTTCTGCCCTTGTACGCGCACCGGACCAGCTCGACGACCGGGTCTGTGTTCATCGAAACGGACCGAGTCGCGGTCGAGCTCGGCGTCCCGGCCGGCGTGCGCAAGGTAGCACTGGCTGCGGATGATCCGGGGTTCATCGACGCGGTGGCCGATCGCTGCCGCGCTGCATTTGCGGCAGCCGCCGCCGAGCCGCAGCACCTCTTGCTGTCGTACCACGGCATTCCGACGCGCTACGACCGGCGCGAGAGGCGCCAATACAGCACCGACTGTTGGGCCACGACCGATGCTCTGCTGAAAGCGCTCGACTGGGACCCCGAACGCGCCACCCATTGCTATCAGTCGAAGTTCGGCCCCGAGCCTTGGTTGAAGCCGACAACCGCCGACCTTGTCAAAGAGCTGCCCGGGAGAGGCATCCGCAGCCTCGCGGTTGTCGCGCCGGGCTTTCTGACCGACGGTCTAGAAACTATCGAGGAGATCGGCGTCCGGGGACTAGAAATGTTCGAGGCAGCCGGAGGTGACACCTTGATTCGGGTCGAGGCGCCCGAGGATCATCCGGCGATGCTGGCGGCTCTGAAGGGAACGGCGTTTCCCGACCTCTAGCAGCTAGCCTGGATGACAAATCTGTGACAAATCGAGGGGCGGCTGCCGCTAGCTTCTCCTGGTGATCTTCCATAGAGCAGCCTCGAATCAGGTTCTATCCGGGGCGCTCGGGCCTCCCGAGGAGACATGGACAGAATCGGCCTGGCAAGTGTCAGTTGGCGCCGCCAGAGTACCGACGACGTAGCCCGCGTCACGATCCCCGTCGAAGAGCGGCCGCAGGCTCTTCCCGAGATCGCCGCCCGGGCCGGCCTGCAGGAGCTGGTGTACGTCGCGACGTGCAACCGCGTGGAAGTGGTTTACGTCGGCGAAGAAAGCCGGCCCGGGAACGCCTACCGCCCGCGAATCTACGCCGCGATTACCGGGCATACCCCTGAGCTCGGGGAGGCCGAGCGAGCCATGACGGCGTGGGTAGGCGAAGGTGCGGTGGAACACGTCTTCCACGTCGCCGCCGGATTGGATTCCGCCATGGTCGGCGAAACCGAGATTCGCGGTCAGATGCGGGAATCGCTGGAGCTCTCGCGCCAGCTTGACCTGGTCGGGCCGCGCCTGGAGTGGGTGTTCGAGGAGGCCGCGAAGACTGCCCGCCGGATCCACGGAAGCACCGAGCTCGGCCACGGCAAGGTCTCGCTGGCCGAGCTCGCCATCGAGAGGGCCCGGGCGCGGCTGACGGAGACTCCCTCGGCATTGGCTCTCGTCGGTGTATCGCCAATGACCGAGCGATGCGCCGAGAAGCTCGCGCAGGAACAAATCGAGATCATCGTTTTCAACCGCTCACTGGCGCCCGCCACCGAGCTTGCGGCCCGTGTCGGCGGAACGGCACGCCCGCTTGACGCCCTCGGTGAGGGCGCCGACGCGATCGAAGTCGTAGTGTCGGCGACGGCCGCTCCTGACCCTGTGATCACGCGCGCCGATCTCGAACGATTGGCGGCGCGTACCCGTTCGGGTCGCCCGCCGTTGATCATCGACATGGCGAATCCACCGGACGTCGCTGCCGCCGATGCCCGCGCGGCGGGCGTCGAGCGGATCGGCCTCGAGGATCTCGTCGATCAGGCGCGGGAACACCGTGAGCAACGCGCCGATGCCGCCGCTGATGCCCGCGCAATGGTCGATCAGGCGCTTGTCGACCTGCGGGGTCGATTGGTCGACAAGGCCCTGTCGCCGATGCTGGTGACGATGCAACAGAGATACCAGGAGACCACCCGGATCGCGCTCGAGCGTCTGTTCCGCAAGGACCTCGCAACGTTGAGTGAGGATGACCGCGAGGTGCTGGCCCGTTGGGCTCAAGTGTTGGCGAGACGGCTTGCCCACGTGCCTCTCGTGGGCATGCGGGCAATCGTTCGGGACAAAGGCCTGGGTGTTGCCGAGACTTTTTTTGCCCATGCCGACGAGTTCCTGGCTACCGAGCTCCAGCGGCGGCTGGAAGCCGAAGTCGGCCCGCAGCTTTCGTCGGGCGAAGGTGACGCGGAGCTTGACGCTGAAGGAGCGTCGCTGTGAAGATCCGCATCGGCTCACGTGGCTCTACCCTGGCGCTGGCGCAGAGCAACGGCGTGGCCCACGCGCTCGCCGGCCTGGGCCACGACACCGAGATCACCGTCATCCAAACGGCCGGAGATCGCGACCAAGATCGGCGCTTCTCGGAGATCGGCGCCCCCGGGGTTTTCGTTCGCGAGATTGAAGCGGCTCTGCTCGACGAGGAGATCGATCTCGCCGTCCACAGCTACAAGGATCTGCCCTCGCAGAGCCCGGCGGGGCTGGTGGTCGCAGCGATCCCCGAGAGACTCGACCCGGCGGATCGCTTGATTGTGTGCGCTGATCCCGGTGTTGCCGAAGAGGCAACGGCGACGGCAGGGCCCGCGAGCCCCCGTGCCCTGAGTGAGGAGCTCGGTATCGACGTTCCGCTGCCCGAGAATGCCGTCGTCGGTACAGCGTCCGAGCGGCGCCGCGCCCTGTTGCAGTCGCTGCGCCCCGATTTGCAGGTCGAGCCCATCCGCGGCAACGTACCCACCCGCCTGGCCAAGCTCCGGGAGGGCCGCTATCAAGCGATCGTCCTGGCTGCCGCCGGCTTGATGCGGCTCGAGCGCCAACCGGATGCCTCCGACCTGGGCTTGGACCAGCTCGTGAGCCTGCGCCTCGACCCGGCTGTTTTCGTGCCCGCGCCCGCCCAGGGCGCGCTCGCCTTGCAGTGCCGGGAGGATGATCGAGTCGCCGGCGCCGTCGCCCCATTGCACGGCGTCGATGCCGCCGGGCCGGTGCAGGCAGAGCGCGAGCTCCTGCGACTTGTCGAAGGCGGCTGCGATTTGCCGTTCGGTGCCTGGTGCCGGCGGCTCGATGGCGGCGACTTCGAGCTCGTGTCGTTCGTCGAATCAGATGGCGAGCTCGTCCGCGCGAGCTATCGGGGAAAAAGTCCCGAAGCGCTGGCTGAGCGGCTGTGGGCGCAGCTCTCGCGCAAACTCAGCCACACGCCAACCGCCGGCGCCGGCGTAGGAGCGTGATCGTGGACAACATCGACGGGCTTACCGTGCTGCTCACTCGAGCTCGCGAGGACGCGGCCGTTTGGGCCGAGGGGCTGGCCGCCCACGGCGCCCGCGCGGTTGTATTCCCGTGTATCGAACCGCAGCCCATTCGAGATGCAGCCACGGCCGCCGCGCTCACCGCGGCCCTGTGCGGCGCCGACTGGCTCGTGCTTTCGTCGGTTCGGGGAGTTCACGGGGTCGCCGAGCTCGCCGGTTCGCGATCGGTAGCAGACGTGTCGATCGCCACGGTGGGAAAGGCAACGGCCGCCGCCGCTGACCAGGAGCTGGGCGGGGTGGACCTCGTCGCGGCTGATGGCACCGGTCGCGATCTCGCCGAGGCCCTCGCCCAACGCCTCGTCGAGACACAGGCCCGGCAGCCGATCGAGTCCACGGAGCAGTCTCGCCGCGGAGATGATCAAGCGATCCGCGTCGTCGCCGCCGGGGCACAGGGCTCGCGCCGCGATCTCGAGGAGGTGCTCGAGCCCCTGGGGATCGAGGTTTCGCGCGTTGCCGTCTATCGAACGGCCGTCGCGCGGGGCGAGGGGCGGCGCGAAAGCATCGCGAGCATGGGTGTCGACGCCATCTTTCTGGCGAGCCCCTCCGCGGTATCCGGCCTGCTGGCGCGGGCGCGCGTTCCGGAGGGCGTGGGTATCATCACGATCGGGCCTTCGACAACTCGAGCCGCACGTGAAGCGGGGTTGCGAGTCGACGGAGAAGCGTGCCGACGCGACCTTGAAGGAATGATCGAGGCAATCCCATGACCACCGGTACCCGAAAAGACGCTGCACACATGAGCAACCGGCCGCGACGGCTGCGGGCTTCAGCGCGCTTGCGAGCCCTGGTACGCGAGACACGGGTTCGCGCCGAGCAGCTCATCATGCCGCATTTCGTCCTGCCGACGGACCAGGCCGACGAACCCATCGAATCAATGCCGGGAATCTCGAGGTACGGAACCGAGAACTTCGTGCAACGGGCACTGGCGGACGCCGACCTCGGCATTCGGACGGTTCTCCTGTTCGGCACACCGCCGGACGGCTCGAAGGACGAGCAGGGAACCGGGGCAAACGCGCCCGACAGCGCCGTTTGCCGCGCCATCGAGGTGCTCAAGCGGCAAGCCGGCGACGACATCGTGGTAATCACCGACGTGTGCCTGTGTGCCTACACCTCGCATGGGCATTGTGGCGTCCTGCGCGACGGCAAGGTGATCAACGATGAGACGCTGCCTTTATTGAGCGCCGCCGCGGTGCAGCACGCCGGGGCCGGAGCCGATCTGGTCGCCCCGTCCGACATGATGGACGGACGGGTTGCAGCCATACGCGAAGGACTCGACAACGCCGGTCATACCGACGTCGGAATTCTCTCGTACGCGGTGAAATACACATCGGCGTACTACGGGCCGTTCCGCGACGCCGCCGACTCGAGTCCGGCCGCCGGCGACCGGAAGGCCTACCAGATGGACCCGGCCAACGTTCGAGAGGCGGTGCGCGAAGCCCGTCTCGACGAGCGCGAGGGGGCCGATATGCTGATGGTCAAGCCGGCTCTGGCTTACCTCGACGTCGTCCGCGCCGTGCGGGAAGAAACCACGCTGCCCCTCGCTGTGTACAACGTCTCGGGCGAGTACTCCGCGGTAAAGGCAGCGGCCGAACGGGGTTGGCTGGACGAGGCAGCAGTGGTTCACGAGAACCTCGGCGCGATGGCTCGAGCCGGGGCCGATCTCATCATCACGTACCACGCCCGCGAGGCGCTGCAGCAGGGGTGGCTGTGAGCAACGAAACCTTACATCCCACCGCCTCCCGGCGGCCGGCCTCAGCGGAGTGGTTCGAGCGCGCCAAGAGGCGTATCCCCGGCGGTGTGAGCTCCCCGGTGCGGGCGTTTCGTGGGGTCGGCGGCGAGCCGATCGTGATCCGGTCCGGTAGCGGCGCCCTGATCGAGGATGTAGACGGGCGCAGCTACATCGATTTCGTCTGTTCTTGGGGCCCGCTGATTCTCGGGCACGCCCACCCAGCGGTCGTCGACGCGGTGCGCCGGGCCGCTGCGCGCGGCACCACATACGGCGCCCCCTGTGAACCGGAAATCGAGCTCGCCGAGACGGTGACCTCGCTGTACCCGGGGCTCGAGAAGGTCCGCTTCGTTTCCTCGGGAACCGAGGCAACGATGAGCGCGATTCGCCTGGCGCGCGGCGCCACCGGCCGCGACCTGATCGTGAAGTTCTCGGGTTGCTATCACGGCCACGCCGATCATCTGCTGGTTGCCGCCGGTTCAGGCCTGGCGACGTTCGGCCGCCCCGACTCAGCAGGCGTGCCCGAATCCTTCGCCTCGCAGACCAGCGTCTTATCGCTCGACGATGACGAGGCGCTCGACGCCCTTTTTCGGAGTGAAGGCGACAAAATCGCCGGGGTCATCGTCGAACCGATACCGGCCAACAACGGCTTGCTCCTCCAGCGCCGCGCCTTCCTCGAGACGCTGCGCCGCCTCACCCAGGAGCATGGCGCGCTGCTGATCTTCGACGAGGTCATCAGCGGCTTTCGGGTGGGGCCGGATGGAGCCGCGGGGTTGTTCGGAATCACGCCGGACCTCGCCACCTTCGGCAAGGTGATCGGCGGCGGGCTCCCCGTGGGCGCGTTCGGTGGAGCCACCGAGGTCATGGAACATCTGGCCCCCGAGGGTCCCGTCTACCAGGCCGGAACGCTTTCGGGTAACCCGGTGGCGATGGCTGCTGGCCTCGAGACGTTGCGCGTACTCGATCGTGAGGACGGGTGGAAGAAGCTCGAGGCCGCCGGCGAGAAGCTCGAAACCATGATCGTGCCGATTCTCGAGGCGTCGGCGACACCGGTTCAGCTCGTGCGCTGCGCGTCGATCTTCTGGCTGGGATTCCAGGCCGGGGAGGCGCCCCGCCGCGCCGACGCGATCGACCCGAGTGCCGCCGAGCGCTACAGGCGCTACTTCCACGCCATGCTCGAACAGGGTGTGTACCTGGCACCTTCGAGCTACGAGGTCGGATTTCTGTCGTTGGCCCACGAAGAACAGCAACTCGAGCGGTTGGGCGCCGCCGTCGCGACTGTCCTTGCGGAGATGCCCGCGCCATGAACGATCTTCTGTTGCGCACGCTGCGCGGCGAAGACACACCGCGCCGGCCGTTGTGGATCATGCGGCAGGCCGGTCGCTACCTTCCCGAGTACCGGGCGCTGCGTCAGCGTTTCTCGTTCGAAGAGCTATGTGCCCGTCCCGATTTGGCGACTGAAGTAACGCTCATGCCGATCGAACGGTTCCCTCTCGATGCCGGCATCATCTTCGCCGACATCATGAGCCCGATCGGCGCGTTGGGAATCGACGTCGAGTTCACCCCCGGACCGACAATTGATGAGCCGCTACGGTCGGCGGCGGCGATCGAGAACCTGCCGGTACCGAATCAGGACGAGATCGCGCCGACGGTGATGGAAACGATTCGTTCGGTGAAGAACGAGCTTGCCGACCGCGTGCCGCTGCTCGGGTTCACCGGGGGCCCGTGGACCTTGGCGGCGTACCTCGTGCAAGGCCAAGGAGTGCGCGATTTTCCGGCCTTACGGGCGCTCGCCGCCGAAGATCCTGCAACGTTGGCCGACCTCCTCGAACGGCTCACCCACCTCTCCGTTGCGTATTTGAACCGACAGGTGGAGGCCGGCGTCGACGCTGTGCAGATCTTCGAGACCTGGTCGGGCATCCTCTCGTTCGCGGATTGGTCGCGGCTGGTGAAGCCCCACGTGGAAGCTCTTCTCGAGCGAGTCGGAGAGCTCGGCGTGCCGCGTATTCTGTTCATGCAGAACGGAACGCATCTGGTGGACGAGATGGTCACGCTGCCGGCCGATTGCTTCTCGGTCGACTGGCGAGTCGATCTGCCGGCGCTCCGCCAGGCCGTGGGGCCGCAGAAGGCTCTGCAGGGAAATCTCGACCCGGCCGTTCTGCTGGCCGGGCCTCAATTGACGTCGCGAGCGGCGCGCCGCGTGCTCAACGGTGTCTCCCGCCGGGGCCACATCGTAAACCTGGGGCACGGCATCCTGCCGCAGACGCCGATCGAGAGCGTCGAGGCGCTGATCGAGGTAGTTCACGAGGAAGCCGAGGAAGCCGGAACAGACAGCCGCGCGACGAGTGACGCAGCATATGCCCCGTAACCCCCAACAGGATGACTCTCTTTCGCACCCGCAGGCGCCGGCGGTTACCGCTGAGCTCATGCGGCGCTACGATCGGCAAGGCCCCCGGTATACGAGCTACCCGACCGCCGTGGAGTTTCAGGAAGGCCTCGACGCGGACACCTATGCCGAGCTCCTGGCGGCCGCCGACGATTGCCGCTCCGCGCCCTTGTCGCTCTACGTGCACCTGCCCTTTTGCGCAGAACAGTGCTTGTTTTGCGCCTGCCACGTCATCATCACCCCGCATCACGAGAAAACGATCTCGTATCTCGAGCTGCTCCGTCGTGAAATCGATCTGATCGCCGAGCGCCTGCCGCACCGGCGGAAAGTTTCCCAACTCCATTTCGGCGGCGGCACACCGACCTACCACCACCCGAACGAGCTTGCCGAGCTCCTCGACCACTTGTTCGACCGCTTCGAGCGTTGCGACGATGCCGAGCTGGCTGTCGAGGTTGACCCAAGGGTCACGACCTTCGAGCACCTCGAAGTGCTCGCCGAGCGCGGTTTCAATCGGGTGTCGATGGGGGTTCAGGATTTCACCCCGCGAGTGCAGGAGTCGATCCATCGAGTGCAATCAGCGGAACAGACCCGGGCACTCATCGAGTACGCCCGCGGCAAAGGCTATCGTGGGATCAACGTCGACCTGATCTACGGGCTTCCGTTCCAGAGCGCGGAATCGTTCGCGCACACCGTGGAACAGGTCATCGACATGGGGGTCGACCGGTTAGCGATCTACTCCTTCGCGTTCGTTCCGTGGATTCGGGCGCATCAGACGAGGATCTCCGAGGCAGACCTGCCGGAACATGATCTGAAGCTCGAGCTGTTCGCCGTTGCCCGGGAGAAGCTCCTGAGCGCAGGCTACGAATCCATCGGTATGGACCATTTCGCGCGGCCCGACGACGAGCTTTTCCGGGCCCGTCAGGAGCACCGGCTGCGACGTAATTTTCAGGGCTACACGGTAATCCCGGCGGCGGACGTGATCGGCCTGGGAATCTCGGCGATCGGCGACGTGCAGGGTTCGTACGTGCAAAACCTGAAAAAGCTCAGCGATTATGGGAACGCGGTCGAGGCCGGGCAAATACCCGTGTACCGCGGCGTCGCGCGCAGCGCCGACGACGAGGTGCGCCGCGACGTCATACACGAACTGATGTGCAACTTCCACGTGGCGTTCGCCAGCGTCGAGGAGGCGCACGGCATCGACTTTCGCGACTACTTCGCCGAGGACCTCGCGGCGCTCGCGCCCCACGAGGCAGACGGCATGGTGGAAGTCGGCGCCGAGGCCATCGAGGTAACTCCCTTGGGCGAGCTGTTCGTTCGCAACCTGGCGATGTGCTTCGATCGTTACCGCCGAGAGGAACACGACCCCGACGGGTCGGTTTTCAGCCGGACCGTTTAGCAGGCCGTGGTGAACGTGTGATGGGTCTGGTTGAGGCAAAGAGGGGGCAGATGCAAGGCGCTGTGACGACCGCGATGCTTGACGTATCGTAGAACGATGAAGCGCCTCGTCATCGTCGGCGCAGGAATCTCGGGTCTGTGCGCCGCTCACGAGGCGGCGCGCCACGCAAGCGAGGTTCCCGGTCGACTCGAAATCGTGGTCCTCGAAAGCGCCCCGGCGGTCGGCGGCAAGGCACGGAGCATCAAGCGCGACGGCTGGCTCGTGGAAACGGGGCCCAACGGTTACCTCGACAACGAGCCCGAGTTCGACGAACTGCTGGTGCGGGTCGGGATCGCCCGCGACAAGCTCGAGGCCAATCAGGCGGCGGCACGCCGCTACCTGCTGCACGGGGAGCTCCGCGAGGTGAAGGCGCACCCGCTGGCGTTCGCCCGCTCGGGGATCGTCGGGCCCGGCGGCCTGCTGCGCATGATGGCGGAGCCGTTCATTGCGCGAGCCGCAGCGGAGCACATCGACACCGAGAGCATTTGGGACTTCGCCGCCCGCCGGCTGGGTACCGAGGCGGCAGACAAGCTGATCGCGCCGATGGTGCTCGGCGTGTTCGCCGGCGACGCGCGCCGCCTCTCGGTGAGCGCCTGCTTCCCGAAGCTCGCCGCACTGGAGCGCAATCACGGCTCGTTGATCCGTGGCATGTTGGCCACTCGCAAGAAGCGCTCGCGCGATCAGCGCTTCGCCACCGGGCCGTCCGGCAAGCTCGTCTCGTTCCGGGATGGATTGCAGTCGGTCCCAATGGCGCTTTCCCAGAGCGATGCGTTCACCGTGCAGTGCAACGCCGAGGTGGAAACCATCGAGGCCGTAACCGCCGCGGACGCTGGTGCTGAGCGCTCCCCTCCACGTTATCGGGTGTTCGTACGCGGGGAGCCAACCTCGATCGCGGCAAACGCCTTGATCGCGGCGGGTGAGGCCTTCGCCAACGCAAACCTTGTGGCGCACATCGCTCCCGACGTCGCCGCGGCGCTACGGCAAATCGCCACGCCGGCCGTGGCCGTGGTGGCGCTCGGCTTCCCGCCGGCGGCGGCGGCGCATTTTCCCGAGGGCTTCGGCGTGCTCATTCCCCGCGATCAGGGCTACCGGTCTCTCGGTTGCATCTGGGACTCACAGTTGTTTCCCGGGCGCAGCCCGGCGGGCCACTCACTGGTGCGGGCGATGCTCGGCGGCGCTGTGGATGATCAGGTCACCGGCCTCGATGACGACGCTTTGGTCGAGCTCGTACGCGACGAGCTGGCGCGCCTGTTCGGACTGACCTCGGCACCGGTGTTCTCGGAGGTCAGGAACTGGCGCCGGGCGATTCCCCAGTACGATCTCGAACACCTGGCGCGCGTAGCTCGTATCGAAGCGTCTCTCGAGCACACTCCCGGGTTGTTTCTCGCCGGCAATGGCCTGCACGGCGTTTCCTTCTCGCGGTCCGCGGTAACCGGGATCCACCAAGGCCGCCGGGCAACACTGTGGCTCGCCGGGACAGAGAGCGGCAGCTGCCGGTAGTGGTCGGTTTTCTTGGCCATGCATTTCGTACGTACATTCTCCGTGAAACTTCCGGCCTGTTATCTTCGTAATTGGATATATTCAATCGCGAACGGAGTCCTCAGAATGGCCAAGCAACCCATGAACGCCAATCCAGCCGGCAGCAAGAAGCAGGTAGAAAACGCCGCGGCATTGCTGCCGCTGCGGCCGACGGTGTTCGCCATTCTGTTGGTGCTCAACGGCGGTGACATGCACGGCTACGGAATCATGAAACGGCTGAATGAAAACGGCCGTGGGGGCGGTCTCCTGGGCCCCGGCACGCTGTATCGCACACTGAAGGAAATGCGTGACTCCGGGCTCGTGGCTCACGCCGAGTCACCCGGCGCGGAGCAGAACAGCAACGAAAGGCGAAGTTACTACACGCTCACCGATTTCGGTCGCAGCGTTGTCGCCGCCGAGGCCGAGCGCATCGCCGCCCTCATGAAGGACGCGCGGCTCGGCGAGATCTCGGGAACCGGAGAATGAAGCGCTCAACGGCCGAGCGCCTGTACGATGCGCTGTTGCGCCTGGTTCCCGACGACGGCGGTCCGACCCGTCGTGAGATGCGCGTCGTTTTTCGTGACGCCCACCGCGATCCCGTGAACGGAGGCTTTCTAGCCAGATTGCACCTCTAGTGTGTGGCAATCTTCGATGTCGTGCGCACGGCGGTCGCCATGCGGCGCCCGGCACCCGCAAAGTTTCTCGCGGCAACCGTCGACGATGTGCGCCTGGGCGGGGCAGTTGCTACCGCCAACCTCTTCGACCTCTTCGGTGTCGAGCCGGCGCTCGGTCGGGCATTCGTATCGGGCGAAGACGAGCCTGGCGCCGCCGACGTTGCGTTGCTGAGCCACGGAGCCTGGGAGCGCCACTTCGGCGCTGATCCGAACATCGTCGGCTGCACGATCATGCTCAACGAAACCGGCCATGTGGTGATCGGCGTCTTATCCCAAGCTCTCGAGTTCGGCGTCTTCGCCAACCTCGACGTGTGGACGCCGTTGAAACGCGAAGCCGGGCTCGCACCGCGCGACCAACGCGACCTTTCCGTGGTCGGCCGACTGGCGCCCAATACACGGGTAGAGGCAGCCCAGGACGAAGTGTTCGCCCTGTCGACGATGCTGCAGCAGGAGTTTCCCGACAGCAACGCGGGATGGGAAGCCCGGTTGCTCTCGTTTCGCGAAGCCATGGTCGGGCCCAATGCGGCAGTGGTGTTCGCGCTGCTGAGTGGCGCGGCGATCTTCATATTGATTATCGCCTGCGCCAACGTCGCCAACCTGCTGCTGGCGCGGGCGGCGGCCCGGCGGCAAGAGCTTGCCGTGCGGCAGGCATTAGGCGCCCGGCGCGGTCGATTGGTGCGGCAGTTGCTCACCGAGAGCACCGTGTTGGCCGTGCTCGGGAGCGCCGCCGGCCTGGTATTCGCCCATTGGACGCTGCAGGGGTTGGTGGCGCTGGCTCGCGGCGGCGTGCCCTTGTTCAACGAGGCGCACATAGACAACGGCGTGCTCGGCTTCGCTCTCGGGCTGGCCCTACTGACGCCGCTGGTGTTCGGCGTCGTGCCGGCGCTGCGCTCGACGCGCGTCAACCTCGCTTCCGCGACCCGCGAATCGAGCTGCGGCAGCGCCGGCCAGCGGCCGAGACGCATGCTGCCGAGCACCGGCAGCACGCTGGCAGCGCTGCAGGTATCGCTGGCCGTAGTGCTGCTGGTCGTGGCCAGCCTCGCCTCGCGCTCGGTCATTGCGCTTCTCGATCTCGAGCTGGGCTTCGACGGCGACAATTTGTTAACGCTCCGGGTCGAACTGCCGGTTCCCGATGCGGAGGCGTCTCGCGCCGCGTCGTTCTTCGAGCGTAGCTTGACCAACATCGAGACCACGGCCGCCGTGGAAATGGCCGCCTGGACCAGCCATCTGCCGCTGACCGGCGGCGAGCCCAACCGGTCGATTTCCATCGAAGGAAAGCCGGCGGCAGCCGAAGCCGACGTGCCATGGGTCGCCGCCGTGGTCATAACGCCCGACTTCTTCAGGACGCTGGGCATCCCGCTGTCGCGTGGTCGCGGCCTTGCCGCCACCGACAATCTCGACGCCCGGCGCACCGCGCTGGTCAGCGAGGCCGCGGTCGAACGCTACTGGGCGGGCGGTGACCCGCTAGGCGATCGGGTCAAGATTGGCGGACTCGAAGCCGATGGACCGTGGCTCGAGATCGTCGGCGTGGTTGCCGACATCCGCAACCCCGACGCCGACCAACCGCCGGAGCCCCACCTGTATCTGCCGTTCGCTCAGAATCCGGCGGCCCGCATGTCTCTCGTGGCCCGCACACGAGCCGCGCCCGCAGCGGCGATCGACGAAGTCCGGCAGGCGATCTGGAGGGTCGACGCCGACCAGCCGATCGACAACCTGCGCTCGATGAGGCAGGTACTGTACGACGATTTGTCGGGCGTCATCGCCACCATCGGGCTGGTGGTCTTCTTCGCCCTCGTTGCTCTCGCTCTGGCGAGCGCCGGCGTGTACTCCGTGATTTCCTTCTCGGTCAGCCGGCGCGACCGGGAGATCGGCATCCGCATGGCGCTTGGTGCGCACCACTCGAACGTGCTGGGCATGGTCCTGCGGCAGGGCGTCGCGCCGGTGATCTTCGGCCTCGCGCTCGGCCTCGCCGCCGGCTTCGCGGCGTCGCAGACGATGGCAGGAATGCTCTTCGGGGTCGGTCCGCGCGATCCGGTGACGTTCTTCGGCGTCCCGGCTCTGCTGGCAACGGTGGGCCTTGTCGCCAGCTTGGTACCGGCGATGCGCGCGACGCGCGTTGATCCACTCGAGGCCATGCGCGCCGAATAGTCGAGCCTTGCTCGCTGCCTGCTGTGGTGGCACGCGTTGCGCCACCATGTAATCGTCCCGTCCATGTCTGCCTGCACCGATTGGCTCCCATCGAGCGCAAAGCTCCTGACGATCGCTGCTTTTCTGACGAGCGCCGTCGCCGCGTCGACCTTCGCTGCCGCCCCGCAACAGGCACCGCAAGACTGGACACAGTTCCGCGGCCCGGACTCGATGGGCTTCGCCGAAGACCCGCGGCTGCCGGAGCGGTGGAGCAGCACCGAAAACGTCGCCTGGGTGACGGAAATCCCCGGGCGTGGATGGAGCTCGCCGATCGTGGTCGGCGACATCGTGGTGGTTACGTCGGTCATCAGCTCGGTGGAAGAGGAGAGCGCGCGCGGTGGCCTTTACTTCGGTGGCGAGCGGCCGGCGCCCACTGACCGGCATCAGTGGGTTGTGGTCGCCGTCGACTGGGCCACCGGGGCCGTTCGCTGGACGGCCGAGGTCCACAGCGGCACACCGACGGCGCGCCACCTCAAGAACAGCTTCTCGTCGGAGACACCGGTTAGCGACGGCGAGAGGATCTACGTCTACTTCGGCAACGTCGGCGTGTTTGCCCTGGACCTAGAAGGCGACCTGCTGTGGTCGAAGCGCTTCGCGCCGGCTGCCACCCGCCTCGGCTGGGGCACCGCCGCGTCGCCCGTGCTGCACGACGGCCGGCTGTACATCGTCAACGACAACGACGAGCAGTCGTTCATCGTGGCGCTCGACGTGGCGACCGGAGACGACATCTGGCGCGTCGATCGTGACGAGGGCTCCAACTGGGCGACGCCCTACGTTTGGGAAAATGAGTTGCGCACCGAGATCATCACGTCGGGAACCGACAAGGTCCGCTCCTACGACCTCGACGGCAACCTCCTTTGGGAGCTCACCGGCATGTCGTCGATCACCATCCCGACGCCGTTTTCCGAGTTCGGACTCCTCTACGTCGCCTCGGGGTATATCGGCGATCAGTTCCGGCCGGTATATGCGATTCGGCCCGGGGCGGCCGGCGACATCACGCTGGACGAGGGTGAGACGAGCAACGAGCACATCGCCTGGTTCCTGCGCCAGGGAGGGCCATACAACCCGTCGCCGATCATCTACGGCGACTACTACTACACGCTCTACGACCGCGGCTTCTTTACCGCCCACGACGCCCGCACCGGCGAGGAGATCTACGGCCGCCAGCGTGTGCGCCGCTCGGGTGCGGCATTCACTTCCTCACCCTGGGCCTACAACGGCAAGATCTTCGCGCTCTCCGAGGGCGGCGATACGTTCGTCATCAAGGCCGGCTCCGAGTTCGAGGTTGTCGCCATCAACCCGCTCGACGAATTCACCATGGCGACACCGGCCATCGCCCGCGGCAGTCTGGTGATCCGTACGCTTTCGAAGCTCTACCGGATCGCCGATCTCGGTTCACTTCGAGCCTTGGATAAGAGGTGAATCGCAAAGACGCCTTGCAGTTCATTCGAGAGCACGGCGCAGTGCTGGAATCGGCAAAGGGTCCATGCCCGAGCTTCGTCGAGGCGGTCGCCGGCGAAGCCATCTCCGGTAGTTGGTGGGCTCATCCGCGAAGCCACGAGATTTTCGCCCTCACCCGAACGATTCGGGAAGCGGACGACGTGCTCGTTTGCCGGCTCGTGGACGGCAAGATTACCTACCTCCACCGGCGCCTCTGGCCCGCCCTGATTCGCGCCGCCGCGCGCTTCGCCCCCGGTCGGCTCGCCTGGGTAAAGGAGATACACACCGCATCGGGCCACCACGAAACCGACGAGATCCCGTTTCCCGACTGGGTGCCCGGCGGCGTAGCTGATGAGGCGGCAGATCTCGCTGAAGACGAGGCTCTCGAAATCCTCGCCGAGCACGGGATCCGTTCACGGCACTCTGCATCGTAAGTCGCTGTTGGCCTCTCAGCTCCAGCCCAAATTCCCAGCGTGAAACTCCAATCCCTCGACGCCAACCGCCTCATAGAGCGCCCGGATGTTGTGGGCGACGCCGTCTACAACCGCGAGCTCATGTTCGTAGCGGTGCTCCAGCAACAGCTCATGGAAGAGCTGATTGGCGTTCCAGAGGCCATCAGCGGTCCCGATGACAATGCGAAGCGGTAGATCCTCTCTCAGCCTCGCCGCATCGCTCCGAACCATCGCCCAGGGGCGGCCGGCTTCGAACGCTTCCCGCCGGCCGCCGAACATCCTCTCGAAGATTTGCGTACGCACCGCGGTCGGTGGCGGCCGGTTGCCGCCCCCGTGCGTGCCGCCGGCGCGAGCCAGCGTCAGCGTGCCGTCGGCGGTTTCCTGAACATCGAGCAGCGCCGGGGCATAGGCGACCACCGATCCGAACAGCTCCGGATGCTTCATGCCGTGCGCCAGCGCGCCGAAGCCGCCCATGGACATCCTCTCGATGGCGCGACCGTTGCGATTCGCCACGGTCGGGTAGGTCGCGTCGACATGGGGAATCAGCTCGTCGATGAACGCCGTAGCCGCGCGGATGCGGCCGTCCGGTGAGTCGACGTAGAAGCTCGCGACCCCGCCGTTGACGAAGACGACGATCATCGGCGGGACGGAACCGGATTCCATTGCTTCGATGATCAGCGGTGCGACACCGCGCACCGACGAGCTCTCGTTGCCGCCCAAGCCGTGGAGCCAATAGACAACGGGATAACGCCGCCCGCTCGACGGATATCCCGGCGGCAGCAGGACACTGTAGCCGACGTCGGTGTCCATCGAGTCGCTGCGGAAGATACCGTGCTCGACCCCCGGAATCGGTTGCTGCGGAGGGTTGTTCCACGCCGGTGCGCCCGCTTGACCGGCGGCGGACGCACCGCCGGCGGACAAATCGAGCGACAAGAGGGCGAGCGTCGCCAGCACCGACGCTCCGAGTCTCGCTTTGGTTCGCCGTTCACCCATAGTTCCCCTCTAGTCGACCATGATGCCCGGTGCTCCTGCGGTGGGCAACGGAACGAATCGCGGGGTGAGCGCCCTAGTGACCGGCGTTTCTGCCCTCGCGCTCGATGAAGTGAAAGAACAGCATTAACCCCGGAACCATCAGCGCCAGAATCAGGTACATCTGTGCGGCCGATACCTGGCCGCCGACGCCTAGCGACTCGAACTGCCCGGCGCGATCGAGCGTCCAGGTGGCGGCGAACGAGTAAATCCCGGCCAGCAGGATGAGCACCTGAATGGCGCGATGGGCGTCGAGGCGGTCGCGCCACATCCAAAGGCCGGTGCCGATGGCATTGGCCGTCAGGAACAACGCCAGCGTCGTCAACCCGATTGTCCTGTCGCGTGGCATCGTGATGACGGCGGATACGAAGATCCACACGGTGCAGCCGAATTGGGCGCCGAACCAACCGCCGGCATTCCACTGAAAACCTGCGCGCTCCTCCTCCATGTCGCCGCCTCCCGTTGTCGCGACCACCTTTGCGACCAGCGTAGCCCAGACGGGTGGGGCCGATCATCACCTTTCTGCCGCGGGTCGCTGCACCAGCTGCGAGATGTCGGGGTATGGAGGTCATGCGCCCGCGTGCGCTTATTGCAAGCTGCGGCGACGGGCCCGATTAGCTACGACTCGGCACCGAAAAAGCTCTCGACGCTCGGAATCTCGCCGGGTGTTGCCGCGCTCAAGCGCGCCTCAGGGTCGGGCGGACGCATGCCGGTGAACAGCTGGATGTGCGTGTCGACGATCCGCCGGCGGGCCTCTTCGTTCGGCTCCAGCGATGAAACGCCGCGCTCCGCCGTGCCGCCCAGCGCGATGCCGTCGCGGCGCGGCATCATGTGCACGAACCCGCCGCTGTTGCGTCCGGGCACACCCCTGTTTGTCGCGTAGTTGACCTCGGGCTGCGGCACCAACATGGTGAGCTGCCCTTTCACGGGCATCAACTCGTCGTCGGCAAACAGGTCGCGCGCCCCGAGCCCGCTGCAGTTGACGATCAGCGATTCGTTCAACGACATCAGGTCGCGCCGTGTTGCGAACGCGCGGATGACGATGCGCCCGCCGAAGTAGACGAAGTCGCGGACCAGCGCATCGAGATAGACGGCCGGCTCGATGCGCAGCGACGGCGTACGGCTGGCATAGCGCGACGGGAACGGATGCTCACCCGGCTGCAGAACGACCCGGCCGGTGCGCGTCTCGGGCGGCCGCAGCGGTGGCGGTGATTGGCTGTCGGCGGGTGGCGGGCCAGCCTCGGGGAGCTCGTTCATGAGTCTGTAGTTGTGCACCCACGAAACACCGTAACCACGGCCGACCAGCTGTTGCAGCTGCTCGTAGCTGATCTCGATGGCGCGGCGGAACTGGGCATCCCACGCGGGGGTGCGCCGGTCATCCGCCACCAGGCCGGACGTCGGTGTGAAACCGGCGAGCGCCTTGTTCGACGTCGTGTGCGGCGGCACGCTCTTAGCGTAAATCGTGACGGCGAAGCCGCGACGCTGTAGCTGCCGCGCCGCCGTCAGTCCGACCGTGCCGCAGCCGATTATCGCGGCTCTCCGGGATTCGTGCTCGAGAGCCATGTCGGCAGCCAGCTCCCCCGTACCCCAACCGAGCGAGTGGCCGGCGCCGCCGTGGCCGTAGTTGTGGATGACGGTCTTGGCGTCGAGCCTCTCGGCCCTGAGGTCGAATCCGGAGGGCCTGTACGGCCGCAACCCGACCGTGGTGCGAATGACCCTGTCCCAGGAGGCCTCGATCAGCGGCAGGTTGACGTAGGGCCGCGGCGGTGACGTGCGCGCCATGCGCCCGGCGCAGCCGCCGGCAGCAATCCCGAGGGCCGCCAACCCGCCTGTCTTCAGCAAAGCTCGCCTGTCCATCAGGGCCCCCTTGGTTCAACCTGTGACGGCGCCTTCGGAGGCCGAGACCACCAACCGCGCGTACTTGGCCAGCACGCCGGAGGTATACCGCGGTTCGGGAGCCTGCCACTCGAGACGCCGCGACTCGAGGTCTTCCTCAACGTCAAGGCGCCGCGAATCCACGTCGATCGTTATCGTGTCGCCGTCTTGAACCAGCGCGATCGGTCCACCGTCGGCGGCCTCCGGCGCGACGTGGCCCACCATGAAGCCGTGGGTGGCGCCGCTGAAGCGACCATCGGTGATCAGCGCAACCGAATCGCCGAGCCCCTGTCCCATCAGCGCCGCGGTGACGCCGAGCATCTCGCGCATGCCGGGGCCGCCCTTGGGGCCCTCGTAGCGAATGATAATCACGTCGCCGGCGTTGATCTTGCCGTCCTGCACCGCGGCAAAGGCGTCTTCCTCGCAATCGAAAACGCGGGCCGGGCCGCTGGACCGAGTGCGTTCGTGCCCGGCGAGTTTGACCACGCAGCCCTCCGGCGCCAGATCGCCGCGCAGGATGGCCATGCCGCCACGCGGCTTGAGCGGGCTGTCCAGGGCGCGGATCACTTCCTGACCTTCGGTTTCCGCGGCGTCTTCCGCCTCTTCGGCCAAGGTTCGACCGCTGACTGTGGGCTGGTCGGTGAGCAGGCCGCCGTCGAGCAGCCGCTTGATCAAGAGCCGCAGCCCACCGGCCCGATCGACGTCCGGGGCAGTGAATCGCCCGGCCGGCTTCAGATCGGCCAACACGGGCGTCACCGCTGAGATTCTGTCGAAGTCGTCGATAGACAGGTCGACGCCCGTCTCGCGCGCGATGGCCAGCAGGTGGAGCACCGCGTTGGTCGAGCCCGCCGTCGCCGCCACCGAGGCGATGGCGTTCTCCAGCGCCGGACGCGTGATGATCTGCCGCGCCGTGACGCGGTCGCGAATCAACTGCATCACCAGCTCGCCTGATTGGAACGCCGCATCACGCTTGCGCTCGTCGACGGCGGGAATGTCGTTCACCCCCATAGGCGAGATCCCGAGCACCGTCATCGCAGTCGACATGGTGTTGGCAGTGAACTGGCCGCCACAGGCGCCGGCGCCGGGGCACGCCACATCCTCCAGATCGTGAAGATCCTGCTCGCTGATGACGCCGGCGGCACACGCCCCGACGGCCTCGAACACGTCTTGGATGGTGACGTCCTTGTCGCGGTAGCGACCGGGAAGAATCGAGCCGCCGTAGATCATCAGCGACGGCAGGTCGAGCCGCGCCAAGGCCATCACGGTTCCCGGGATCGTCTTGTCGCATCCGGAGATGGCAACCACTGCGTCGAGCAGATGACCGCGCACGACCAACTCGATGGAGTCGGCGACGACCTCGCGGGACACCAGCGACGCCTTCATGCCCGAAGTACCCATCGAGATGCCGTCGGAAACCGTGATGGTGTTGAACTCGAGCGGCGTGCCGCCGGCGGCGCGAATACCTTCCTTTACCGACACGGCGACTTCGCGCAGGTGAACGTTGCAGGGGGTCAGCTCCGTCCACGTATTAGCAACGCCCACGAGCGGTCGGTCGAGGTCGGCATCGGTGAGTCCCATTGCCTTGAACATCGCTCGCGCCGGAGCGCGAGACATTCCCTTCTTGATGGCATCGCTCCGCATGTTTAGCCTGCTCTTTCAGTTGGACTGAACGGCGGGACACAACCGCCAAGCTCGCTTCTACCACAATTCGCGAGCTTGCACGGCGGGCTCGAGCAGCCCAGGGAGTGCAAAGGTGTGAGGTTCTTGGTCTTCGGTGCCGGAGCGATCGGTAGCCTGGTGGCGGCCCGTCTTGCCCAAGCACACGAGGTGAGCCTTGTCGGCCGGCCGGATCACGTCGAGGCGATTCGTAAGCACGGCCTACGCGTCAGCGGTCACACCGAGCTATTGCAATCCAACCTCACAGCCGTCACGGGCGTCGAGAATCTCAGCGGCCCGCCCCCCGACGCCGTCCTCCTGACCGTCAAGGCCTACGACACCGCGGCGGCCGTCAAGGCGCTCGCGCCGTTTCACGACGCATCGATGTTCGTGTCGTTACAGAACGGGCTGGGCAACGAAGAGATCATTGCCCGACGTGCCCCGAAAGTGCTGGGTGCGGTGATCAACCTGGGCGCCGTTTTCCTCGGCCCGGGCGACGTCTTTCACACCGGCTCCGCGGGAATCGACCTCGGCCCCTTTGCGGGTACTGACGCGAACGACGCAGCAATCGTTGCCGAGGCGTTTCAGGAGACAGGCCTGAAGGGGCACGCCGTGCCGAACGTTGGCGAGAAGATCTGGGCGAAGGTGATCCTCAATGCCGCTGTCAATCCGCTTACCGCGCTGCTCGGATTGCGCACCGGCGAGCTGCTCGGCAATGAGCCGCTCGAGAACGCTTTGCGGCTCGTGGTCGAGGAGTCGGTGGCCATCGCCGCGGCGTGCGGCGTTTCGATTGAAGCCGAGGACGTCCTCGGCACGATCCGCGTGATTGCCGAGGCAACCCGTGACAACAAGTCGAGCATGCTTCAGGACCTCCAACGCGGGCGGCACACCGAGATTGACGCCATCAACGGCGCGTTGATCGCCCGCGCCCGGGAGCACGGCATGCCCTGCCCCGCCAATCAGTTACTGGCGTCGATGGTGCGCGCTGCAGAGTCACCTGCCGAATTGGATCTCAGGCGGAGTGCCGAGAAATTCACGTCGACTTTTCGGCCACAAGGTGCCGCGAGCGCTTACGAGCTCCTGTTTGTTCCCGTCGATGGAGACAGTGGCTTCGCGCCGAGCGTGACAGAAGTACGGCGCTGCACCCAGGGGTGGGCATCGCTTCTCGAGCAGATCGAAGGGCCCGAAGACTTGGCCGAGGCGAACTGGATCGAAGCGGCGGAGCTGACGCTCGCCTACCTGGTGTGCGCCGGTCGCGCCGGGATCAATCCCGAGCCCGACGAGGAATTCCAGCGAATCGTCACCCTGACGCGATACTTAGAGGCGGAGCTGAAAACCGCCGGCGACGGGACCGAGGGCAGCGGCGGCGACACCGTCGAACGACTATCGGCAGTGGTCGATGAGATCGTGGCGCAGGGACTGGCCGCCGAGCCCGGCACCTAGCCTCCAAACTCGCGGGTGGTCCAGCCTGGCGCCTCCACTATTCACTACTCAGGCTGGCAGCCTCAGCCCTTTGGCGCGTTGCCGATCCACGGCTGGCGCTCGAAGTAGCTCTTCGTTTCCTCCACTACCTGCGGCGTCAACATGATCAGCGCGATCAGGTTGGGCACGATCACGATGGCCAGGAAGATGTCACCGAAGTTCCAGACGACGGCGAGCGGCAACACCGCGCCGATGAAGTGCATCGCTACGAACACCATCTTGTAGGGCAGCACCGCCTGCGGGCCGAACAGATAGTTGACACAGCGGTCGCCGTAATAGCTCCAGGCGATGGCTGTGGAGATGGCAAACAGCAATACGCTCACTACCACGATCATGTGACCCCACGAGCCGAATCTTGACAGGCCGCGCCGAAAGGCCTCCATGGTCAACGGCGCGCCGCTCTCCGCCGCCGCGCCGAACAAGGCGGCGTACGTCGTGCCGTCGTCGCCGACCGCATTGCCGTCGGCGGGGAAAACGGTGCCACTGAACGGCTGGGTAAGGGCTTCATCGACGAAGAGCTGGTCGAGCGCTACATCGTGCCAGCCGAGCCGCGCCGCGCCGGGCTGATCCGTGGCGTGGCGGCCGCCGTCGAAACGCAGCTCGGTGGGCGCATCGATCGTGTTGTGCCCGCCAAGCTCGTCGACCGTCACCCACGCCAGATCGCCGCCGCTCAAGGCAATCTCGGTAGTGACACGATCGTTCCAGACGCCGGTGGTCAAGATGACCAAACCGGTCATCGAGCAGATCACGATGGTGTCGATGAACGGCTCGAGCAGCGCAACGACGCCCTCCGACACCGGCTCGTCGGTCTTCGCCGCGGCATGGGCGATGGGCGCCGATCCCTGGCCGGCTTCGTTGGAAAACAAACCCCGGCGCACGCCCCACATCATGGTCATCAGGAACGCGCCGACTCCCGTTCCGGCAACGCCGGCCGTCGGGTTGAACGCCTCGCGGAAAATGAGGGCCAGCGCCGGAATGACCTCGCCGGCGTTGAACAACAAGATCACCAGGGCGCCGAACACGTAAATGGCCGCCATGGCGGGCGCCAGGATACCGGTGACCTTGCCGATGCGCGTGATACCGCCGAGGATCACCGCTGCCACGATCGCCGAGGTAATCAGACCGCTCGCCCACGGCGGCACGCCGAAGGTGGTCTGCATGGTGTCGGCCACGGTATTCGCCTGGATTGCGTTGCCGGTGAGAAACGCGGTGATGCCGAGGAGCCCGGCAAAAGCCACCGCCATCCATTTCCACCGCGGCCCGAGGCCCTTTTCGATGTAGTACATCGGACCCCCGGACACCGTGCCTTCCCAGGCCTTGGCACCATCTTTCACTCCCTCGACAACGCGGTACTTCTGCGCCAGCGTCACCTCGGTGAACTTGGTGGCCATGCCGAGGCCGGCGGTAACCCACATCCAGAACAAGGCGCCCGGGCCGCCCCAGTGGATGGCAATCGCCACGCCGGCGATGTTGCCGATGCCGACGGTGGCGGAGAGTGCCGTGGTGAGAGCTTGAAAATGGGAGACGTCGCCCGGTTCGTTCGGATCGTCGTACTTGCCCATGGTCACAGCGAAGCCGTGGCCGAGGTGGCGCAGCTGGATGAATCCGAGCCGCAGTGTGAGAAAGACGCCGCTGCCCAGCAGCAGTATGACCATGAACGAGATGGTCTCGTCCCCGACCGGGATCCCGAGATTGACGATGCAGTTGTTTCCGAGGTCGGAAAGTATCTGAATGAACTCCATGCGGCTCCCCTCTTAGGGCCCGGGCCCGGGCGTCAGCGTACCGGAAGTGGCGGCCAACTATGCCCTACGAAGTGAAAGCACGACAAGCAGGGGGCCAACGAACTTCGAACGATACGGGATGGGGTGCAGCCTTCAGGTTCGCAGCAGCGGCTGCGAATGGACATCCTTAGCGGCGGCTTCATCGCCGACTTGGGCGGTTGCGACGTCGCCTTCGAGGAGCTTCTCCTGCACCGGGGATGCACCCGAATGCGTCTCTGCGGCTGCGGCCGGGTCTTCGCCGAGGGGGGTGCCACAGTACATGCAGGAACCGGTGCGGTTGACGACCGTACGCTCACATTCGGGACATTCGACGCGCTCGACGGGGCCACTCGCGCCCGCCTCCGCGAGCTCGGCAGCGGCGCTCCGCAACACGGCGTTTGCGCCTTCTTGCACTTGAATGGCGGCAAGCTTCTCGGGCGACACGCCCAACTCACTGACCATCTGGCGCAGCAAGTCGTCGTCGATGTCCGCAGCGTCGATCTCCTGGCCGTCGACCAACACCTTGGTCGATTTGGTTTCGCTCTCGAGCGTGTCCGGCGCCAGCTTGGCGCCCCTTCGATTCATCAGCTTGTTGAAGAAAGACATTGTTTTACTCGCGCGGTGGGCTGTCGTCGATCAACTTCGTCATCTGCCCTTGGGAACCCCGCCTTTCACGTATATCAGGCGGCATCGGCGTCGAAGACCGTTTCGCAGATGGCGCGGACTCATACCGGCAGGCGGCAAATTCGGGACTTGAGCCCGTCGCGACGCGTTACTCGGCGTTGTCCTACAGCTTGGCTTCGACGCGTCGCCGACCTAGCCGTTTTCGAGGAACGTGCCGGCGTTCAGCTCCGAAAATGCCTGCTGCAGCTCGGCGTGGGTATTCATGACGATCGGGCCCCGCCAAGCGACGGGCTCGCGCAGCGGCTTGCCCGACACCAGAAGGAAACGGATTCCTTCTTCCCCGGCCTGCACGGTCACTTCGTCGCCACGATCGAACAACACGAGCGAGCGGTTTTCGGCCTCGTGAGCCGCAGAGCCACCCGCAGCCGGCGGCGTCGTCGACAGTGCGTCGCGACGGTTTCGCAGGTCGTCGGCGTCGGCCAGCTCAGCACCCTCGGCGACGTAGTCGGTAGGCGCGGCCAACGGATCCGATGCGTTGGCAGAAACTCCCGAGCCGGCGAACACGTAGGCGAACGCATGGCGGTCGGTTTCCACGGGTATCGTTTTTCTGTGGCCAGCCGGCACCGAAACATCGATGTAGTGCGGGTCGGCGGCGATTCCATCAACCGGCCCGCTCACTCCCCACAGGTTGCCGCAAATCACCCGCACCTTGGTGCCGTCGTCGTCGGTGACCTCTGGAATGTCGGCCGCTAGAACGTCCTGGTAGCGCGGTGGCGTCATCTTGAGAGCGGCCGGCAGATTGGCCCAGAGCTGGAAGCCGTGCATGCGGCCGGCGGCGTCACCCTTGGGCATTTCCTGGTGGATGATGCCGCTGCCGGCAGTCATCCATTGCACGTCGCCGGCGGCGATGGCGCCCTCGTTGCCGAGGCTGTCACCGTGATCGACGGTTCCCGAGAGCACGTAGGTGATCGTTTCGATGCCGCGATGCGGATGCCAGGGGAAGCCCCTCAGGTAATCCTCGGGGTTGTCGTTGCGAAAGTCGTCGAGCAGCAAGAATGGATCGAAGTCCTCGGTCTTACCGAACCCGAAGGCCCGCCGTAGGTGCACCCCGGCCCCTTCGATTGTCGGCTGTGTCTTGATGAGTTGTTTGACCGGCCTGATCGACATGCGCTCCTCCGGATGAACGTGCTCGACACGCCCCTTCATATCACTCGTCGCGCAGGGCGACCAGCGGATCCACGCTCGTAGCCCGTCGCGCCGGCAGATAGCTGGCGAACAGCGCCACCACGAGCAGGAAAGCCGTGACCGCCGCGTAGGTCACCACGTCGGTCGCGCTGACGTCGAGCAACATCGTCGACAGCGCTCGCGACAGCAGCAGTGCGAGCACGAGGCCCACACCCAAGCCGATGCCGGCGAGCGTCATTCCCTGCCTCACGACCATCTTCAACACGGAGCCCGAGGCCGCACCGAGGGCCAGTCGCACACCGATCTCGTGGGTTCGCCGGCTGACCGAGTACGCGATCACGCCGTACAACCCGATCGACGCCAGCAACAAACCGACGACGCCGAAACTGCCGACCATCACAGCGGCGACGCTGACGATGCCCAAGGCCGTCCCATCCTCGAGGTGCGACTGCATCGTATTGATGTCGTAGACCGGCAAGTCGGGGTCGATCGTCGCCACCTCGGCGCGCACCGCGGCAGCCAACGAAGCCGGCTCCACGTCGGTGTGACGAAAAAACGTGGCAGGTGACGAGTACTGCTGTTCCAGGGGCATGTAGAACACCGGCCGGTTGTCTTCCCAGATGAACAACAGCTTGGTATCGACGGTGATGCCGATGACTTCTATCCACGGGCCCTCGGCATTGCGCAGACTGATGCGCTTGCCGATGGGCTCTTCACTCGGCCACAGGGCCTCGGCCATGCTCTCGTTGACCAACGTGACGGGCGGTGCTTCCACTGAATCCGCAGCGCTGAACCCCCGGCCGCGCAACACCGTAGTTCCGGCGGCACGAAAGTAGTCGGGACCCACCTCGTTGTAAAAGGCCGCGAATGTGTCGCTGTCTTCGCTCGCCGGACGTCCCTCCAGTGCTACCCGAATGATGCCGGCGCGCCCGCCAAAGGGCACAAACCCGGCCGGACTGGCGGCAACCACGCCCGGCAGCGCTCCGAGCTGCTCGGAGACCTCTCGATACAGCTGGCGCCCCCCATCTTCGTCGTAGCCCAACAATGCCGGGTCGATCGACATCATCAGCGTGTTCTCGATACGAAATCCGATGTCGAGACCGCGGGCGTTTTGCAGGCTTCGCACGAAGAGGCCGGCCGCCACCAGCAACACCAGCGACACCGCCACTTGCGCAACGACCAGCGCATCGCGCAGGCGTTGCCCGCCGCCGCTTCCGTCAGCATTGCGGCCGCCCTCCTTGAGGGCGTCCACGAGGCTGGTGCGGGAAACCCGCAGCGCCGGCAGGCCGCCGGCGATCACACCGGTCACTACGGCCAAGCCGAAGGCGAACAGAAAAACGCGGTAGTCCGGGCTCAAGTCGAAGCGAATCGGGATGTCGACAGGAAAGTCGTCGACCCCACTCGCCAGGTAGTTCGAGGCCCAGATACCCAGCACAATGCCCACCACACCGCCCAGCACACCGAGCACCGTGCTCTCGATGATCAGCTGCCGGATGATCCGGAAGCGGCCGGCGCCGAGCGCCCCGCGAATCGCTATCTCCTTGTGGCGCGTCGAGGCGCGGGCGATCAGCAAATTGGCAATGTTGGCGCAGGTAATGAGCAGGACGAGCCCTACGAGTCCCATGAAGATCGCGGCGATTGCCGGCATCATGCCGGCGGTGGCCGGCTCGGGACGCGCCATCGTTTCGGGCACGACGATCAAGTCGATGCCGCGGTTGTCATCCGGATACTCACGCTCGAGATCGTCGGCGAGCGCGTTGAGCGAAGCGCTCGCTTGTTCCGCGGTGACGTCCGGCTGCATTCGTCCCATCGAACGGAAGAACGCGCCGCCTCGAGATTCGAGTGCCCCGGTGAGATCGGGGCTCACCTGGTCGAGCATCATGATCGAAACATAAGCGTCGACGGCAATCATGAACTCCGTACCGGGGAACTCCTGCGGCGCCACACCGATGATGGTGAACGGATTGCCGTTGAGCTGTACGGTGTGGCCGATGATGTCCGGGTCGCCGCCGTACTCGCGCTGCCAGTAGCCGTAGTCGAGCACCATAACCGGCGCGCCGCCCACCACGCGCCCTTCCTCGTCGTTGAACGTGCGGCCGTGAACCGCGTTGACACCCAACATGTCGAAGTAGTTGCCGCTGACCATTTCGACCCAGGCACGCACCGCCGAACCTTCATCGCGCAGGCTCACCGGCTGCGGCGCGTACACCACCAAGTCCTGCAGCACGTCGTGGCGTTCTCGATAATCGAGATAGTTGGGGTACGAGATACCTATCGGAGACTCGACAAGCTCGGTTTGTGAGGCCACAACCACGAGCTGCTCCGGCTGCTCCACCGGCAGGGGGCGAAACAGCAATGCGTTGACCACCGTGAAGATGGCGGTGTTGACGCCGATACCCAGGCCCAGCGTGAGTACGGCGACGGCGGTGAACCCCTTCGAGCTGAGCAGCCCGCGCATCTCGTCGCGACGTGATCGAGGCACACACCAAGTCGCGAGCCAGATCGCTGCGCGGGCCGGCGGCGGCACACATCGCGCGGCGGCTACTGGGCGTTTCGATGGCCCGCGGTCGGAGCTCGTCACCGGCTCGCCTCCACACCCTCCCACATGCTCAGCAGCGCATCCCTTGACGCACGCAGCTCTTCGATGACATGCGGCAATACTTCGTAGTGGCGCTTCGAACGACCGCCCCGCTCGGGGCTCGGATCACCGATATGTGAGCTGACGTAGCCCTTCTTCCCGAGTCGCTTGAGCGCTATGTAGACCGCCGCGTGCGAGGCGCTGCGGCCCGTGCGCTTCTCGATCTCCTGGATGATCGGCACCGAATAGGCGTCGGGTCCGAGGCGAATGCAGGCCAGAAGAACGAGCTGTTCGAACTCACCGAGTGACTGTCGCGGCATTCCTACCTCTCAAGTTCTGTAATTTATAGCATTGCTAGGCATATACGGGAACTACGAGGCCCTCGACCGGAAAGTTTCACCTCTGGTCAGGGCGTCACGGGTTCCCGGTTCAGCTGGCGAATTCCGATCGCCATCAAAAGGCCAGCCAACATGACAAGAATGGAAGCGTGCAGCCAGGGCATCGGCACTCCGACAAATGTGGGAAACAAGGCACGGAGTATCGGGATGGCGGCGGACAGGCTTGAATCCGTGTATTCAGCCGACCAAAGGCGTACTGGTTCAGCGAGCAACATGGCCGTCATTGCTGCGGACCAGAGCAACATTGCGTTGGCACCCCATCGAAACCAACTCCGGCGGAACGCTCGCAGACCGACGGCCAGAGGCGGCACGAGAATAGGAAGGATAGGCACAAGGAAGCGCGCTGGCGGACTATAGCCACCTCACCAGCTGACGTTGAGTCACGCCGAGAAGCCATGTCCCGACGACGGCCGCTGCCGCGAATCGGCCATATTGCCGATGTTCTCTGTTCAGTGAGAAAAATGCGGGAATTGCCATCAACCAGTAGGGCGCAACGGCGAGCAGACCGAAGTCGCGATCGAGCAACTGGCCGGCCAGTCCACTCGCCAATGTCTGCAGCGAGAGGCCGTAGCTGTCACCGAATTGCCCCAGCGGAATGAGCGTGCCAAACATCCACCATCCGGAGGCAACGAGCAACGCGGCAGAGGCCGTCGGCACGGCGACATACGACAATACCGATCCCCACGAACGAGTCTCGCGGCGGTCCGCTTGTCCGACGACCCAGAGAAAGCCGGCTATTGATATCATGGCGTAGCGTGGGTGAAGCTACGGGAGCAGGGCCAAGGTCAGCAATTGGCGCTGCTTTCGTGGGGTGTCCTGGACGCTCTCGCTGAGAAACCAGGCGCAGAGGAACGCGGCGGGTACTTCAGTAAAAACGAGGATCGACATCGAGAGAAGAGGGGGCGTTGCAAACGCCATGAAAGTCACCGCTGGGGCAACCTTCGCGGCACCGTCGGCGCCGATGCCTTCGAAAATCGAGCGCGCGGCGCGAAACGTGAACACCGCTGTGGCGATGTAGAGCGCGATCATCGCGACCGAGAGCAGGTCGCGATTGGCAAGATATGGATCCCAATTGACTACAGCCAGCACCGACTCCGGTAGGCGCAGCTCGATTTGTTCGGCGACCAGGAAGGCGGGCGCCATCAGCACCGATAACCCGATGGAGTGGAAGGGGTAGAGACGGTCTCCCCGTCCGAGGCGCGCGTGTTCCCCAGGGGTAGTTCGGAATAGAAAATTCGTGCCTGGTTCGTACTGGTTCGCAAGGTCCAGGTCGAAGTCGTGCACGAGAGAGTGGCTCACGGCAAGGTAGTGGGGCGCGTCGCCGCTCATCGATCCCGGTCCGCGAGAGATGAGCAAGACGGCGATCACGAGCAAACCGGCAGCAAGCCGAATCTCGGATCTCGGCACCATCAGTGCTCCCTGGCTGACCTACAACCCGCCGCCCTGCCGAGACGCCCTGAGCCTAGTATCGCTTACCACCGCCCACGGTCCGCTAGACACCACCCGGCCGCTTGAAGTGAACATGCGACTCCACTCCGCCGGCAATCGCGGCGACCCCCTCGTTGAGCTCGACCAACTTGCCTTCGCTGAGCTTCATGAAGCTGTAGTGCAGTGTCGTGGAGTCCTCGACCTCGGAGACACTGTCGATGTAACCAGCCGGAAGCGCCTTCCTGAGAAAGACGCGCAGCTCGTCGAGCTTGGCACGTGATTCGGGCGTTCGCATCGTGCAAATGAACGTTCCACTGCTCGCCCGCTCACGTGCAAGAACGGCTTCGAGCTGCATGAGGAGGATCGCCACCGTGGCGACGACGAGCAAAATCGACAGGAAGATCATGTTGAACGTCGCCGCCGTGAAAGAAGTGGCAACCACCAACAAAATGAAGCCAATTTCTTCCGGCTCCTTGATCGGCGTGCGGAAGCGCACGATCGACAGGGCACCGAGCAAACCGAGCGACAGCGGCAACGAGAACTGCACGCTCACGAAGATCGCCGTCACGGCGACGCCCACCAGCGGGAAGGCGCGATGGATCTCGCTGCCCGTGGCCCGGCTCTTGAAGAAAACTACGTACAGATACGAGATGTACAGGGAGGCGCCGAGCGAAACCCCGAGCACGACGAGCAGCGACGGCACTCCGATGTCGCCCAGTTCACTCGACCCGTACCTTCCAAGCGCACCCAGTGCATCCAACAGACGTTGACCCACCACGACCCTCCATTCCCGCCTCTTCTCGCGTGCGTTCTCTAACGTCGCTTAACATCCAGCAACTTGCAAGCGCCGGTGAGCGGCGATCAGCACATGCGACGGCTGGCGCAGGTGGACCACATCGTCGACCATAGGGAGCCTGCGGGCTGAACGCCCGCCCCTACCGCGCGGAACCCTCGATGCCCGACATCATCTTCACTATGCAGGACCTGGGGAAGGTCGTGCCTCCGAAGCGCGAGATCCTCAAGGGGATCTGGCTGTCGTTTTTCTGGGGCGCCAAGATCGGCGTGCTGGGCCACAACGGCGCCGGCAAATCGACACTGCTGCGCGTCATGGCCGGAGAGGAAAAAGAGTTCATCGGCGAGGCCTACCCCGACAAGAAGGCGCGCGTCGGCTACCTACCACAGGAGCCCGAGCTCGACGCCGACAAGACCGTGCTCGAGAACGTCATGGAGGGCGTCTCCGAGGTCAAGGCGCTACTCGATCGTTTCAACGAGATCAGCACCGCGTTCGGCGATCCCGACCTCGACCCCGACAAGATGGAAAAGCTGCTCGCCGAGCAGGGCGACGTGCAGGACCGAATCAAGGCGGCCGGCGGCTGGGAGCTCGAAACCACGCTCGAGATCGCCATGGATGCGCTGCGCTGCCCGCCGGGCGACGCCGCAGTCGATACGCTGTCGGGGGGCGAGAAGCGCCGCGGCGCGCTGTGCCGGCTGCTGTTGCAGAAACCGGATCTGCTGCTGCTCGACGAGCCGACCAACCACCTCGACGCGGAATCGGTAGCCTGGTTGGAGCGCCACCTGCAGGAGTACTCGGGATCGGTGGTCGCCATTACGCACGATCGCTATTTCCTCGACAACGTCGCCGGCTGGATTCTCGAGCTCGACCGCGGCAAGGGAATTCCGTGGGAAGGCAACTACTCGTCGTGGCTCGAGCAGAAGCGGAATCGGCTCGCCACCGAGGCCAGGCAGGACAAAGCGCGGCAACGCACACTCGAACGCGAGCTCGAGTGGGTGCGCATGGCGCCGCGGGCGCGGCACGCCAAGAGCAAGGCGCGGCTCGGCGCCTACGAGAAGCTGCTGCAGGAAAACACCGAGCGCCTGCCCGAAACAGTGGAGATCTATATTCCTCCCGGCCCGCGACTCGGCGACAACGTGATCGACGCCGAGGGGCTCAGCAAGGCTTTGGGCGACAAGCTGTTGATCGACGATCTGTCCTTCAGCCTGCCGCCGGCGGGTATCGTCGGCGTGATCGGTCCCAATGGCGCCGGCAAGACGACGTTGTTCCGCATGATCGTGGGTACTGAGGAACCCGACCACGGAAACCTCGCGCTCGGTAAAACCGTGCAGCTCGCCTACGTCGATCAAACCCGCGACCTGGTCGAACCCCAGCAGACAGTGTGGGAGGCGATCAGCGAGAGGCACGATGTCATCAAGCTCGGCAAGCGCGACGTCAACTCGCGCGCCTACGTCGCCTCCCTCGGCTTCAAGGGGTCGGATCAGCAGAAGAGGATCGAGCACCTCTCCGGCGGCGAACGGAATCGCGCCCACCTGGCGCGCGTGTTGAAGGCGGGCGGCAACGTGTTGCTGCTCGACGAGCCGACCAACGATCTCGACGTCGATACGTTGCGGGCGCTCGAGGAGGCGCTGCTGGAGTTCGCCGGCTGCGCCATCGTCATCAGCCACGATCGCTGGTTCCTCGACCGCATCGCGACACACATACTGGCGTTCGAGGGCGACAGCCGGGTCGAGTGGTTCGCCGGCAACTACGCCGACTACGAGGCCGATTACCGTGCCCGCAAGGGCCACGACGCCGACCGGCCGCATCGCATCAAGTACCGCAAGCTGACCCGCGACTGAAGCCAGCGCCAACTGGGAGCCCGACCGGTAGCAGTCCCCTTTGTACAACATCGAGCTCAATTGTAGACTTATCTAAAAGTAGATAAGAATACTTTCTGACTGGGTTCGCAAATGTCCGAGAAGACAAAGGTTTCGTATTACGTAGCGACTCCTCTGGCGCGGGCGATCAAGATGCTCGCGGCGCGGGACGAGTGCACCCAGAGCGAGGTCGCCGAAACCGCGCTGGAGGCCTACCTCTCCGATCGCCAGGAAGACCTCGACTGGCAGGCGGTCGCCGAAGGAGCCTTCGACTTCTGGGAGAACTCGGTCGATGCCGCCTACGACGAGGTATGAGCGCGGCGAGGTAATCCTCGTCCGATTTCCGTTCACCGATCTGACGAGCTCCAAGCAGAGACCGGCCCTCATCGTCGCCTCGGGAAACTTCCTTGCCGCTGGCGACGACCTGATCGTCGCCGCCATCTCGGGACAGCGAATCGAGCGCCCCGGGAAGTTCGACTACGTGGTGAACGACTGGCAGGCCGCCGGCCTCCTGATGCCTTCGGTCGTTCGCACCGGCAAGCTCGTCACCCTGCACTCCGACCTGATTCGGCGGAGCCTCGGCGCCCTGCCCGCAGCGGAGCAAGCCGCTGTCGACGACTTGCTCCACCAGGCGCTGGCGCTCTAACTGCTGGTTACACTCTCCCGGCTCTTCGCATTACAACATCCCGGTTACGTCGGTACTTTTCCCCGACTAACGAATCACATAATCGGGCCAGCATACGTCGGGCGTGATGACGAACGGGTCGTTGTCGTAGTCGAAGCCGAAGATCGACGGCTCCAGCGTCTGGCTCGTTCCGGCCTCGATCTGACCTCCCCGACCGACGCGGCCGCCGCCGGCCGCCGGCGCCGCACGTTCACGCATGGCGCGTGGATCGAGGATCGTGTCGATCATGTCGATCGAATCCTCCAAGTGCAGGCGCGTCGCCCGGTCGGCAACGGTTTGCACCGACGCGGTGATCTGGCCGCGCAACGTGCGCAGCTCACCGCGCAGCAGAGAGCGCACCTCGCCGCTGGGCGCCGTGCCGCCATTGAGCCGGTTGTTGATCGTGTTCAAGTACACCCGCTGCGTGTTCCTCCGAAACGGGTCGACATCGCCCTCGCGAGTGGTGAGCTCGCTCCACACGCCGGTGCGCACGTCGGTGAGGTAGTCGATGGGCGCGTAGGCATCCGGATCGAGCGCCGACTGCTCGACGAGACGGTCGAGGCGACGCGCTTGCAGCATCGAGTTCATCACCGAGTTCTGCACCGTGCGGATACGATCCATGACGCCGGTGGGCTCCATGCGGCGGAGCTGATCGGAACGCACGAACATCTTCGGCGTATGCAGCGCGTTGGCAACCAGGAATTGTGCCGCCTCCTGCTGCTTGGCGCGCGACACCGGCTCGAAGCGCACGCCGTCCTGACCGATGTGTTTCTGCTGCGAGACGAAGCCGCCGATGAGCTGGGAAACATGACCCATCTCGAGGCGCCATTGGCTCAGCAAGCGGCCGTACACCTCGGTGAGCTCGCTGTACGGAGCGCCGGTCTCGGTGGTCGTCGCGTCCATCAGCATGTCGGCGACGCGCTCGATGTTCTTGAGGCCGAGCGTGGTCGCAGCGACGGCATCGGTATCACCGACCGCCTCGGTCATGCTCTGCGGGTCGGAACCGGCGGCCTGGGCGGTCGAGAACCGGTACCAGGGGGTGTCGTCTTGGGCCCGCGCCCAGGCATCGAGCGTCGGCTTTTCGTCGTCCGGCGTGGTCGCCCCTGGGATGGGCTTGTAGCCCCACATCGTTGCCCACTTGTCGTAGGGACCGATCTTCGGGATCAGGTCCTCAACGGCGATGCCGTCCTCCGGCTGGGCAACGTAATTGAAGCGGGAGTAGTCCATCAACGTCGGCGTGTGGCCGTTCTCGGCCACCCAATCGGCGTCGCGCACCTGGTCGAGCGTGTACATGGCGCTCGCCTTCATGTTGTGCTGGAAGCCGAGCGTGTGGCCGACCTCGTGGGCGACGACGAAGCGCATCAGCTCGCCCATCAATTCATCCGGCAGCGGGAGGGTCACGGCGCGCGGGTCGAGCGGGCCGGCCTGAACGAAATACCAGTTCTTCGCCAGGTTCTGGACGTTGTGGTAGTATTGGATGTCCGACTCGAGGATCTCGCCGGAGCGCGGGTCGTGCACGTGCGGACCCGAGGCGTTCTCGGTGGTCGACGGCAGCCAACGGATCACCGAGATGCGCGCGTCCTCCGGGCTCCAGTCGGGATCGTCCTTGGGCGCCTCGCGACCGAGGATGGCGTTGCTGAAACCGGCCGCCTCGAACGCCACCTGCCAGTCTTCGATGCCCTGGATCACATAAGGTACGAATTGCGGCGGCGTGGCCGGATCGATGTAGTAGACGATCGGCTTGATCGGATCGGAGATCGCCGCGTCCGGATCCTGCTTTTCGAGCCGCCAGCGGGTGATGAAGCGGCGCGTCACGGCGCGGTGCTCGGGGCGGCTGTAGTCGATGTAGGTGTCGCTGAAGTAGCCGACGCGCTCGTCGAACAGGCGCGGCATCATCGGCTCCTCGGGCAGCTTGACCATGCTGTAGGAGACCACCACGGTGGCGCTGTTGCCGCGCATGCCGCGCGCCGGAGCACCACGGCCACCGCCACGCCCCCCGGTGCCGGTTTCGGTGGGCGCGGTGTAAGTCTGGCTGACCTCGACGTTGATGTTTTCCGGAAAGGCAACGACCTTTTCAATGAACGAGCGATCGGCAGCGAAGCCGCGCGCGTTGATGCGCGCTCGCACCGACAGCTCCGGCGTCTCGGTGGCGTAGAGGCCGGAGACCTCGATGACCGGGTCTCCCTCAGTGCTGTAGGTCGCGACGTCGAAGACCTCGATGATCGCCGGATTGTTGGAGTCGGCAACTGCCTGGGCCACCGGGGCGTCGGGATCGGCGATCACGTCGTAGTTAATGAGCCTGAGCAGCACCTTGTCGTCGCGCAGGTGCCATTGAATCACCCGGTCGAAAGTCCGCGCCCCGCCGTAGCCGGCGCCGAGCGTGGTGCGCTTGATGCGACCTACCCAGAGAAAGTCCTTGTCGAGCTCGTCGAGCGGAATCTCGTAGTAGACGTCGTCGCCAACGCGGTGCACGTCGAAGATACCGTCGTCGGTGACCGCCTCTTCAGTGATGACCTCCTCGTAGGCCTTGGGGCCTTCGGATTCCTGCTCGTCATCGCCGCCGCCACGACCACCGCGGCCGCCACGCTGGCCGGCGTCGGTCAGCCAAACGGGATTCTCCGGGGTGACCACGGCTTGCGAGCCCTGCCTCTGCACCTGGGCGCCGGCGCTCACCGCGTACGTCGCGGCGATCACCAGAACCAGGAGCCAAACGAACAACTTGCCGTTACGCGTCATTGTGTCGCTCCAGCTGCTGAAGGGGAGTTAAAAACAACGAGTCGGTGACCCGGTCATCGATTGCCGCGGCGACCGAGCCTACCAGGCCGTGGTGAACCAGACCCATCACACTTTCACCACGACCTGCTAGAAGTCATCGACCTCGACGTACGCATCGATCACCGCCTGCTCGCCGTCGATTCCACGCTGCGAGTTGCCGTGCTCCATGCCGAGGATGTCGCGATAGCCTTTTTTGTAGATGTGGCGAAAAACGTTCTTGTAGTTGATCTCGCCGGTCGTTGGTTCGTCACGGCCCGGTGTGTCGCCGATCTGGAAATAGGCGATCTCGCTCCACGCCATGTCGATGTTGGGAATCAGATTCCCTTCGGTGATCTGCTGGTGATAAATGTCGAAGAGAATCTTGCACGAGGGAGAATCGACCGCCCGGCAGATCATGTAAGCTTGCGGGATCTTGGCGAGGAACATCCCCGGATGGTCGCGCCACGGGTTGAGCGGCTCCAGCACCATGATGAGGCCGTGGGGCTCGAAGATCTCGGCCGCCCGTCGCAGGCTCTCGATGCCGTTGGCGGTTTGATAGCCCATCTCGAGGCCGGGTTCCAAGTCGCCCATGACGACCGTCATCCACTTGGCGTTGACCCGTTTGGCGACCTCGACCGAGTCGCGACAATCCGAGAGGAACTGCGCCCGCATCTCCTCGTCGCCGCTCGAAAAACTGGGCACACGGAAGCCGTTGCTGTTGGCCACGAATACGCCCATGCGCATCTCGAGGCGCTCAAGCTCGCGACCGATGGCGTTCTGAATCTCCACCGGCCGCGTTCGCATATTGTTGTCTTCGATCGAGCGGAACCCCTGCTCGTACATGAAGCGCAGCTGATCGAGCAAATCCTCGCCGGCCGAATTGCGGAACATGCCGAAGTGCGGCGCGTAATCGAGCTTGAAACGATGCTGCCGCCCAGCGCCGCCGCTCACCACCCCCCTCGCAGGGTCGCGCGGCCAGCGCAGGGCCCGGGATCCGCCGGCGCCGCGGGTGGGCGCCGCGGTAGCCAGACCCGCGCCGGCGGCAACCCCGAAGGCGGCCGCCGCGCCGTTCCTGATCAGGTCGCGACGCCTCATTACATGTCGCGGTCGAGCAGCGTGACGCCCGGCGTTGCGATCGGCGACGACGGCATCGGCCCGAAGTGGAATTCGTCGGGAACCAGCGTCATGTCGGCGTGCAGCAATTCGTCCCACTCGATTTCCTGGCCGGTGTAGGCCGCCTCACGACCCATGATCGCCGTCAGCACGCTCTCTGCCACCTGCCGACCCTCGTTCAGCGGCTCGCCGGCGCGGATGCTGGCGATCAGATCGGCGTGCTCCTGCACGTAGGCGTTGGTGTACTCGGCATCGCCCCACTCCCAATCGTGCTTGCCGTGCACCCAGGCGGCCGGGTCCGACGTGCCGGCCGTGCCGGTGATGTGTTCAGCGACATGGTTGGCACAGCCGTCGATCTGCCGGCACATGCTCAGCACGCGGGCGCCGTTCTCGTACTCGAACTGGATCGCGAAATGATCGAAGATCTGTCCGAAATCGGGGTCGACCCGTACCTGCCGACCGCCCACGCCGACCGCCTTGACCGGATGGCCCCGCAGCGCCCAGTTGGCAACGTCGATGTTGTGGACGTGCTGCTCGACGATGTGATCGCCCGACAGCCAGGTGAAGTACAGCCAGTTGCGAGCCATCCACTCCATGTCGGTCCAACCGGGCTGACGCTCACGGTTCCACAGGCCGCCCTGGTTCCAGAACACCTGGGCGGCGACAACCTCGCCGATCTCGCCGTCGTGGATCCGCTTCATGGCTTCCAGATACGGCGCTTGATGGCGCCGCTGGGTGCCGGCAACGATCGCCAGGCCCTTCTGCTTCGCCATATCCGACGATTCCATGACCGAGCGGATCCCGATCGGATCGACGGCTACCGGCTTTTCCATGAAGACGTTCTTGTCGGCTTCGACGGCGGCGCGCAGGTGCATGGGCCGAAAGGCGGGCGGCGTGGCGAAGATCACCATGTCGACGTCGGAGGCGAGCACGTGCTGGTAAGCATCGAAACCGGTAAAGCAAGTATCGTTGGTCGCCTTAAAAGAAGCTCCGAGGCGCTCGGCCAGGCGCTCACGACACGACGCCAGCCGATCGGGAAAAAGATCACCGAGGGCAACGATCTCGACGCCCGGCGACGACTCGAAGCAATTCACCGCGGCGCCGGTGCCGCGGCCGCCGCAGCCAACGACGCCGACGCGGATCGTGGCGGACTGCCCACCGCCGAAGACGATCTTCGGAGCTGCCATTACGCCGGCCGTCGCAACGGCCGCCGTCTTCATCGCCTTACGCCGCGTGATACCGGTTGCCTTCTTGTAGACAGCGTTGCCGATCCTCGTGCCTTCCTTCATGCGTTCCTCCGAAGGTTGAAACCTCCCGCGCGAAGCGCGCGGCCGGCGTCGTGGGCGCCGCAAAGTCGTTGCCTTTGTTTCTCGGACCTTCACCTTGTCGCTCCGATTGTTCCCAACAAATCGCCCCGCGTAAACCGGCCATCAGTCGCGGCCGTCGCGAACTACCCGGAAGCCGGCAAACGGACTGTCCGAGAGCCACCATGTGCTCTTCGGAATCTGCGGGTCGGTGGAGTTCCAGGCCGGGGCTTGCGGAGCGCACGCGCCGCAGTGCACGACCTCGGGCTCGTCTCTGTAGGAACCCCCGTGGAGCACCGGCTCACCGGCCGGATTCGTGGCCCACTCTGCCGCATTGCCAAGCATGTCGAAGAGGCCCAGGGCGTCGGGTTGCTTGCTGGCAGCGGCGTGCGTCGCTCTGTCCGAATTGCCGCGATGCCAGGCGTGCGCATCGAGGTAGCCGGGATTCGGCGCTGCAGCGTCGCCGGCGAGGCCGGCCGCCCCGATCTCGCAGGCGAGCTGCCATTCGCGCCCCGTCGGCAACCGATACGATCGGCCCGTTTTCTCCGACAACCATGCGGTGTATTGCTGCGCGGCGGGCAACGTCAGCGAGATGGCAGCGAAGCCGGCGTGGCCGAAACCCCGGTCGGGCGCCCCGTAGGGGCGGCTCGGTCGCGAATCGGCATCGATGCCGGCGCGCTGCGCAGGCTCGACGTCGAGCCCCAGCATCCAGACGTCGAGCTCCTCCCAGGTGACCTCGGTCCTGCCGATCCAGAAACCGTCCCCTTCGATCTCGTCCGGCTCACCGGTCTGCGGATCGATGCGCGTCACGGTGGCGACCGGCACCGGGATCATGGCGAAGCTCACCAGCGTCCCGGAAATCTGCTCGGTGTAGGGCTCGAGCTGCTGACCGGTCGACCCGGGAATAAACGTCGTACCCTCTGGGGGCGCACCGAACCGGCTCATGGGCTGGCCCGAGGCCGCCGGTCCGACAATGGCGGTCACCATGAAGACCACGATGGCAGGCACACGTAGAGAACGAGCGAACGCCGGTCCCGACGGTCCACCGCCGGAGGCGGTGCTACGGGTCTTTCTGGCCAGTTTGCTCATATCGATCATGTCCGCCTCCGCAGACGCCGCACCGAGCGCGCATCGCGTCCGTTCAATCGGTGATGCGAATCGCGGCCAGCGCGCCCACGAACGCTTCGTGTATAGCCAGGTTCACATGGGCATGCAAGTTCGCCTCGTCCTCTACGCCCGCGACGAGACGGCGGCACGGGGCGCCGCGAACGCGGCGTTTGCCGAGATCGACAGGCTCGACGGCATCTTGAGCGACTACCGTCGTGGCAGCGAGCTGGTACGCCTGGTGCACACCTCCGCCGACTCCCCTGTCCTCACGAGCAATGACCTGGGATTCGTGCTCGACCGGGCGCTGCGCCTGGCAGAACAAACTCACGGCGCCTTCGACCCGACGGCCGGTCCCTTGACGCTGCTGTGGCGTACCGCGATTCAGACGGGGCAATTGCCCACCGACGACACGATTGCAGAAGCCGCCGATCGTGTGGGATGGAATAAGGTGATCCGTATCGGTGAAGTACGCAACGGCTTCAGGCTCACACAGCCGGGCATGCAACTCGACCTTGGCGCCATCGCCAAGGGATTCACCCTCGACCAGGCAATCGCGATGCTAGCCTCGCGTGGGGCGCGGAGCGCCATGGCGGAAGCCGGCGGCGACATCGTGACCGGCCGGGCTCCACCCGATCGATCCGGTTGGCACGTGACACTGCCGCACCCCGGCGAGTGCACCATCAACGTCGCCGGCGCGGCGGTTTCGACTTCCGGAGACAGCGAGCAGTTCGTCGAGGTCGACGGCGTTCGTCACTCACATACGATCGACCCGCGAACGGGTTACGGCGTCACCAATAGGCGCCTGGTGACCGTGGTGGCGGACGATGGAATCACCGCCGACGGCCTGGCCACGGCGCTCACAGTGCTCGAGCCGGCGGCCGGTCGCGAGTTGCTCCTTGCGTACGCGGATGCCGCGGCATTTGTATCTTCAGCGCGGCCGAGCGACGAGCAGAGCGAGGTATGGGGCCAGCGAAGCGTCGGGTGCATAACGTTCGACCTCGACGGCGAAGCCGGCGGCTTCTAGGACCGTTCGCACCTCGGTCACGGAAACAGGAAAGTCCCGCACCCACGAGTGGTCGCAGAGAATTCCGGCACCGGCGTCGCTGCCGCCGCCCTCCCGATAGGCGCGCTCGAGCCGATCGATGAGGTCCGATTTCCATTCGGGAGCGTCGTTCCCGTCAACCGTCTCGACGAAGCCGAAGTCGGGAACGGCTGCCGAGGCCAGGGCCTCGCCGGGAACCTGATCGAGCGAAACTTCCTGCCCGTGCTCCACCGCCATGCGTGGCCGCCGCAGGTACAACTCGCTCTCCGGGCGATAGCAGTCGTGGTTGATCAGGCACCCCCCCGGAGCCAGCAACTCGCGTACCTGCTGCGCCAGAAACCAAATCTCCTCCGGCGTGCCGTGGTGCCAGTTGAGGCCCACGAACACGATGTCGAAGGGGCCGCGACCGGCGAGATGTGACAGGTCCCAGGCGCTGCCCTCGATGAGCTCAGCGGCGATCACGTTGCCCGGGAACATGACGCCATGCGCCAAGTCGATCTGCTGCGGGTTGATGTCGACACCGATGTAAGCGAATCGTTGCCCGGGATGCTCCCGCACAGCGGCGGCGGTGATCACCGGATCGCGTCCGCAGGCCAGATCGAGAATCTTGATCGGTTCGGGGGACGAATGTGACTCCACAATCGAAGCCAGATGCGCTGCGACCCGGATTGCGGCCTCCCCGTGCTGCAGGACGTCACTCGCGACGAGGATGTCGTAGGGGCGCTCGCCCGAAAACATCGCCTCACGGCGCATCTCCTCGTTGGGTTCGCCGGCCATGGCACGGCGGCCGTCGTTCCACCGCTCCGTGTCGAACGCCTCGGCGTAGGGTGCCTCGATTTTCAGCTGCTCGGCGGCCTTCCGGTTCACCCCGAGAATGCGTTCATCGAGGCCGACGCCGCGGGTCCGCAGGTTGCGCTCGTGTTGCGAGCGATGGCAGCGCAGCAACTCGGCCTTCCATGCAGCCGTCTCTTCGTCGAACGCGAAGAACGCGGTTGCCTGCATCTCGATCGTCTTCGGATCCTCGTTCAAGAAGGCGGCGAGCGAGGCGCTCGCAGATCCAGCGACGCTGACGAACATCCGGTACACCCGGCGGTGTCCGGCGTTGGTATCGGCCGGATGAGGAAGGAACACCAGGTCGGGATCGACTTCGTCGAGGCAGCGGCGAACCGCGGCGACATTGTTCTGGCTCTCACACGGATGCCCTTCGTCGTCTTCCTCTAAGTGCAGGAACCTGAGGTTTTCGTCCGGCAGGCCGAACAGCCGGCACCCATCACGTTGCTCGGCCTCGCGCAGGCGCTCCTTGTTGTCGGCTGTGGGCGATCTACAGAAGCCGTCTTCGACGCCGCCTGCCGCGCCCGTCAAGACGGCGAGCTCAATGGCGACTCCTGCCGCAGAAAGGTGGCGCATGGTGGCCGCAATGCATTCGAAATCGTCCGGGTGCGGGGCGAGAACCAGCGCCCGGAGGCCGGGGGGAAAGACAACGGCGCTCAAGTCGCCCGGTTTGCCGTCGTTGTCCGCCCGCAAGAGATTTGAAAACGGTTCTCCCATGGCACCCGTAAACATAACTTGTGTTCCAAGGCATTCGCGCATACAAACACAGCGTTCCGCTCACCGCCAACGCCGCACCTATCGGATCACGTCTGCCTGAGCTTCCCCACTTTCAGGCTTATGATCAGATTGTCCAAGACGCAAGATAGAGACTCTCCTCGCGGCCGGCTCATCGCCGTCGACCTTGTGCTCGCCAGCGTCGGCGTAGCCCTGCTCCTGAGCGAGGCCCTGTTGCGGATTCTCGGGATCGGCTACGGCACCGTGCACATGGCCTCCTCGCCGGTGCTGCATCACGCTCACCCGCGCAACTATCGCTTCGTCTCCTACCACCGGTCGGGCGAGTACGGCGGCCATATCGTGTATTTCGACGAGGACGGGCTGAGAGCGGATCCGGAAGCAACAAGCGAGAGCCGCGCGGTCTCACAGACGACCGTCGCCCTCATGGGAGACTCGTTTGTCGAAGCCCTACAGGTCTCCCACGAGGACTCCTTCCCCGGGCGGCTGCAAGCGGCGGCTCCCGACGACGCCAGCATCCTCAACTACGGTACCTCCAGCTACTCGCCCCTTCTGTACCTGTTGCAGTGGCGGCACCAGATCGCGGTGACCTCTCCGACCCACGTGGTCCTGATGCTGTACGGCAACGACGTACGCGACGACCGGGACATGACCGATCTCGGGAAGCGCGATGCCGAGGGCAAGATCGTCGCCGTGCCGGGGCCCGAGGTCGGCGGGTTCACCTTATTGATGCGCCAGTCCTACCTGGCCCGTTTCCTCAACAAGGTGCGCCTGCAATTCGCCTGGGCTTGGGAACATCGCGGTGAGGCGCGCGACGCTCCGCTGACGGGGTTCATCGAGGAACACCCCGACATCGTGGGACTCACCGACGGCTACCTTTGCGAGCTGGTCGACGAGGTGCGTCGCTCGGGGGCCGAGACCATCTTGACGGCCGTGCCCTCGAAGGAGCGCACGCTCGCCCGGGCCCGTCGGACCGGCGAGCCCACATTCAGCGACAAGGTGGGCGCTTGGTCGGAGGCCAACGGTGTTCCGTTCGTCGATCTGGAGTTGGCTTTTTACGCGGCGGCTGATGCCGCCGCCGATGTCGGCACGGCGGGCGGAGGCGTCGACGAGCCGCTGTTCTTCGTCCGCGACATCCACTTCACCAGCGCCGGGCATCAGCTGGTGGCGGAGACCCTGGCGACCGCACATCCGACAATCTTCACCGATAGATCGCGCTGAGCCCCCGACGACGGCGAAAGAACTCGCCGACGCCGAGCAACGCGTCGAACAGGGAATCGACCGCCACCAGGTTGCCGATCTGGCGGCCGGCGGTAGCCGCAGCCGGCGCCGCAACGATCTGGTCGACGGCCTGCGCCAACCATTGCCGCCGGAGCTGCACACCGATAGAGTTCTGGCGGCATGATCGGAAGATCACTGGAGGGGATGACTCACATTGAGCCGTAACCGGCGCGAGGTCGTTGAATCCCTACTGCTGGGCGGCGCAGGAATGGCGTTCCGCAGCGCAACGGCGTTCGGGGGAAGCGAAGCGCGCAGCGGCAGCCCAGCCCGGCTGAATTCTCTCGTTGGGAGTACTCGCGGCAGCGCAAACGTCGGCAGCCAACGCGACATCGTACCGTTCCTAGGCGCCACTGAGCCGCAATACGACGTGCCGTACGGCTCCGGCCTCGGCGGCCGGCTGGTGCACGACCTCTCGAAGCTAAGGCCCGACACCCTCGTCACGCCCAACGACGAGTTCTTCATCCGAACCCGGAAGCCGGGGCTGCTCGATGCTTCGGGCCCGTGGAACATCAAAGTCGGCGGCATGGTTCGGGAGCCCTTCGAGCTGCCGCTTGCCGACCTGCTGCCCCTGGTCGAGCCGCAGGGCGTGCACGTGCTCGAGTGCTCGGGGAACGCGCGACGACGTGGCTTCGGCTTGCTGAGCGCCGCGGAATGGAGCGGCATTCCGTTGACCGCGGTGCTCGACAGAATCCCGGGGCGGCGCGGCGCCACCCATGTCTTGATCCAGGGGTTCGACGAGCACACCGAAACCACCGGGGGCACCCCGGGGGCCAGCTGGGTATTCACTCCCGAGGAACTCGAGCGGACAGGCGCCTTTCTGGCCACCGAGATGAACGGGGAGACACTGCCCGAGGATCACGGCTATCCGATACGACTGTACGTTCCCGGCTGGTACGGCTGCACTTGCGCCAAGTGGATCGAGCGCATCGACGTGGTCGACGGCTCTTTTCCGGCCACCGCTCAGATGAGGGAGTACGCCAACCGCACGCATCAGAATGGCACCCCCGAGGCCGCCGGCGAGTACGGCCCGGCGAACATGGACGTCGCCGCCATGCCGGTGCGCGTCGAGCGCCACCGCCTCGGCAGTCGTCTCCGCTACCGGGTGACCGGCATCGTCTGGGGCGGCGAGCACCTCACCGACAGTCTGACGATTCGCTTCAACGACGACGAGCCGTACGTGCCGGTCGAAGACTTCGCCCACCACACAACAGCGACCTGGAACCTCTGGACGCATTGGTGGGATCCGCCGGGCCCCGGCCGCTACGCCATCCAGCTGCAGGTAAACGACCCGAACATTCCGACCCGACGTCTTGATCGTGGCTACTATGTGCGCCGCGTTGAAATCGCCTAGCAGGCTGCTGAACAACTCCCACGGATGCCCGCAACCACACCCCCGAGAGTTGTTCAGCACTCTGCTTGCATTCGAAAGGATTCGACATCGATGCCGAAGAAGGCCTGCCTACCCACCTGTTTGATCGCTGTTTTCCTCTACGCGGCGACGACGTCCGGCGGTGCGGCGCACGCGTCTGGACCTTCGAGCGCCGTCGTCTCGCCCACCACCGTCGTAGCCACGCTCCCGACAGCCCAGGCGCCACGCGTCCCGTTCATCGATACGGTAGGCACCTACGGCCGGCCGATCAGCACCGACTCCGAGCTGGCGCAGAAGTACTTCGATCAGGGTCTGCGGTTCACCTTCGGCTACTACTTTCCGGAGGCCGTCGCGTCGTTCACTGAGGCCACCCGCCAGGATCCCGAATACGCCATGTGCTACTGGGGACTGGCGCTGGCGATCTCGCCGAACCCGAACAGCCGGCGCTTCGCCGCCATCCAGGACGATCCGCAGGGACACGGTTGGGAGTCGATCAAGAAGGCCATGGGGTTGCGCGGTAGCGCCTCGGAGGTCGAGCAAACCTTCATTAGCGCCCTCGCGGTGCGCTACGACAAGGATCGTTATCCCGAGCGCGGGGCGCGCGACACGGCCTACGTCGTGGCAATCATCGAAGTCTCGGAGCGCTACGTCCACGATCCCGAGGCCGCAACCATGGTCGCCGACGCCATCATGACCACGACGCCGTGGGAATACTGGCGTCCCGACGGCACGGCTCGACCAAACGTCCTGCGTGCCAAGGACGCCCTGGAGCGCGCGATTGACACGAACGAGAACCATCCGTGGGCCAACCACCTGTATATCCATCTGATGGAGAACTCGCAGACCCCGTGGTTGGCGCTGTCGAACGCCGAGCGTCTCGAGGCCACGATGCCGGGCGAGGGGCATATCGTGCACATGCCGTCGCACATTTACTTGCGGGTCGGCCAATATGCGCGCGCTACGGCAAGCAACCGGCGCTCGCTCGCGGCCGACGCGCAGCTCGTCGAGCTGTGGGGCGACGCGGGGCTGCCAACCGGCGTTAGCACCTACGGATTGTCGGCACGGGTGCATCCGGGACACGCCAGCGACTTCTTACACGCCGCCGCGATGATGCAGGGCAGCTATGCCGCCGCGGAGCAGGCGGCGCAGGTAATGGCAAACGCAACGCCGCTTGCCACGCTCGCCGCCGGCAACGGCAGCGGCCAGGGACGTTTCGTCAAGGGCTGGCTAACCGACCGCCGCTTCGGCAAATGGGACGCGATTCTGGACATGAGCGCGCCGGAGACCGATCTGCCATTCGTACTCGGCATGTGGCACTTCGTGCGGGGAGGCGCATTGGTTGCCACCGGTGATCTTGCCGGCGCCGAGCAGCAGCTCGCGTGGCTGCGCACCGCCGCAGGCGACCCGTTGATCGCCGAGCTTCCGGCACGCCGCAACATGGCGCCCGACGTTCTCAATCTCGCCGCCGAGGCGCTGCGCGGTGAGATCGAAGCGGCGCACGGCAACCTGACGGAAGCTCTGGCCCACCTCGAAACCGCGGTGCGCACCGAAGACGGCCTCGATCATGTGGAACCGGCCGACTGGCTCATCCCGGTGCGCCACACACTCGGCGCCGTGTTGCTCGAAGCAGGTCGAGCCAGCGAAGCCGAAGCCGTTTACTGGGAGGACCTGCGCCGCTACCCGCACAACGGCTGGTCGTTGTACGGGCTGATGCAAAGCCAACGGGCGCAGGGCAAGATGGCAACTGCCGCCGACGCGGCGGCCCGCTTCGACGAAGCCTGGTCGACTGCCGACACCGAAATCCGCGGCTCGCGTTTCTGAGAAGCGCGGGCAAGCGGTGGCTCCGACCTCTCATTCCTATTCACCGCTCTTCCTGTTTCTCATCATGACGAGCGATTCAGAACGGCCCTGGCCACCAATCAGTCGTGCAGGGGCTCCGGCACGCCACCCTCGAGAATCGTCGTGAGCTTGGCGTCGTCGATGTTGCCGCCCGAGACGACGCAGACCACCCGGCCCGCGACACCGACGCCGGCCAGCGCGGCGGCAACCAACGCGGCGCCGGCGCCCTCGGCGACCACACGGTTGCGTTCAACAAGGAGTTTGACCGCCGCGGCGATCGCCGCCGGCGAGGAGACGAAGGATGCATCGATCAGCTGCTGCACCAGCGGCCACATGTCGGGCAGCACGCCCTTGCCGCCGATCCCGTCGACGAAGCTCCGCGAGTAGTCAATCTGGGCGGGCTCACCGGCCTCCAACGACGCGGCGAGCGGCGCGGCGCTCGACACCTCGGCAGCGAATACCCTGGTGTCGGGCTTGCGTGCCCGAATCGCTGATGCGATGCCGCAGCTCAGGCCACCACCGCCGAAGGGAATCACCACGGCATCGACCTCAGGCAGGTCCTCGAGAATTTCCAGACCGATCGTGCCGTTGCCGGCGATGACCGCCGGGTCCGAAACCGGATGGATAAAAACACCAGGGACGCCCGCATACTGGTGCGTCACGATGATCCGCCACCAGCTGTCGAAAGAAACTTTCTCGATGCGGGCACCGAGCCGTTCGATGGCGTCGAGCTTGGTCTGCGGCGCATGGTCGGGAACCACCACAGTGCACGGAACGCCGAGCCGGCGTGCGTTCCAGGCGACGCCCTGGGCCATGTTGCCGGCGCTCGCCGTGTAGACACCGTCGGCAAGCTCGTCTTCGCTAAGCTGCGCCATGGCGTTGCCGGCGCCGCGCAACTTGAACGAGCCGATGGGCTGCAGGTTTTCGAGCTTGAGCCAGATCTCCGCCGGTGCGTCGTCAACGTTCAAGCGCACCAACGGCGTGCGCACGATGTTGCCAGCCAGGCGCGCCGCCGCCGACTCGATCTCCTCGACAGCGATAGGTGAGATGCGACTCACCGGTCGCCCGGAGAGGGCTGCGGCGCCGCCGCGTAGCTCACCCACATCATCCGAAGTCGGCCCGAACCCCGGCACCCTGCTCCACCGCCTTGTTGTAGATGTGGTGCGCCGAGGCCAGATCCTCGACACCGAGACCGAGCGACTTGAATAGCGTGATCTCGTCGTCCGACTCGCGGCCGGCGCAGTCGCCCAGCAAGATCTCACCGATCTCGCCGACGATGTGGTCGTCGTCGATCGCCCCCTCTTGCTTGGAAAAAAGGAAGTCGCCGGCTTCGTTGAGCGTCGACTCACGCCGGTCGACGAAGAGCTTCGACTTGACGACCGCCGCGGTGTCGAGCTCGCGGGTGAACTTCACGCTGGAGCCGGCGGTGTTGATGTGGGCCCCTGCCTCGATCCAATCGCCGAAGAGAATCGGCTCTTTGGCCGATGAGACGGTACAAATGATGTCGGCGCCCCGCACCGCATCCTCCGCCGAAGCCGCCGCCTCCACCTCGATGCCGTGTTTGGCGGATTGCTCGTCGGCAAAGCGCGCCAGCCGCTCGGGCGTCGGGCTCCAGGCACGGACGCAGCGCAGCGGCCGCACCGCCAGTATCGCTTCGAGGTGTGTGCGCCCTTGCACGCCGGTGCCGAGCAATGCCAGGTCGCCGGCGTCTTCGCGTGCCAACAGGCGCGTCGCGAGCCCGGACACCGCAGCCGTGCGAATCGCGGTAATCGAGCTGGCGTCGATGACGGCCAGCAGGCTGCCGTTTTCCATTTCGAACAGCAACACGGCGCCCTGGTGCGAGTCGAACTCGGTGCCGTGGTTGCCCGGAAAAACGGTGACGACCTTGATACCGACGGCGGGGGGATCGGCAAGGTGACTGGGCATGAGGCCAAGAATGCCGACGTTGTCGGGCAACAGAAGGCCGTGGCGCAGCGGGTTGATGCCCTCGCCCAAACCGAGTGTTTCGAGTGCCCCGACCATGAGGTCGATGCACTCGTTCATCGGCAACAGCTCTTCGACTTCCTGGGCCGAAACAACAACAGTCTCCACGTGTCTCTCCCCGCTACCCTGGAGGTCGGATTCGATCCACTACTACGTTACCCAAGAGAATACCGTTCTCACAATGGCATGGTCCGCAGGGCGGCAAGGGGCGATTCTGGCCCTGTCGTGTGGTATAGGTCGCTTGTGAGGTCGCGGCCGGGGTTGTAAGCTTCGGTCTTCTCTTCCCGTTTTTGATTGTTGTGGTTCACGCCCAGAAGGATCCCATAGATGAGCACTAGTTCAGTAGAAATCGTGTATCGTGGCATCTTTCAGCAGACGCTCGCCAGGAACATCTCCCGCGCAATTATCTTCGCCGCCACGAAAGAGGGGAAGATCGGACTCAGCTTCGGTCGTTACAGCGATTCCCCGGAACGCAACGGCATTCCGGCAAAGCAGTTCGCGGTGATCGCGGATAACGAAGAAGAGCTCGAGGAGCACCTGGCCAAGTACGAGCCCGACAACAACGACGTTACGATCGCGCTTGACGACACGCTGTGCAAGGGTGTGGAGTCGTGGGCCTGGTACGGCCTGCAGCCGATCAACAAGTTGCTGGCGCCCGGCGGCACGCTGATGACGACTTCGTTTCGATCGCCCGAGGACCTCCTCGGCGACATTCACCGTGCCGACGACGATTACAACATGTCCGTAATCAAGGGCACGGCGAGCTTTTCAGGCCTCTGGGTATACAAAGACGATCACACGGACGTTCGCGTGCTCGGCGCCCTGGCGAAGGTGGCGCCTCAAATCGTCGGCATCGACGCGGTGCTGGAGGTAATCAAGGAGCAGTGGGACTCGGACCTCAAGGTAACTTCTGCAAAGAAGGCGCACGGGCTCGCCGAGCTGACGTCCGTGAGCTCCAGCCAAGGCAACGCCGAGGTGCCGTTCGAGTTCGAAATGCCGGGCTGGACCACGATGGAGGAGTGCCTGGTGATCCGCGGCCAGCAGGTCCGCCAGGACAACGTCGAAGGCTGGGAGGGCGGCTACGTCCCCGGCCGGCTCGACACGTTCAAGAAGTTCGCGACACGGACGATGCGGCCGGTGATCAACTTCGACACCTGTGTCAAATGCACGCTGTGCTGGCTGCAATGCCCGGATTCCTGCTTCGATATCAGCCCCGACGGCCTCTACGACGCCAACATGGAAGCCTGTTGCGGCTGCGGCGTGTGCGAGGCGGTCTGCCCCGTAGACGACTGCGTTACGATGGTCAACGAGGAGTCCTTCAGCGACAACGACAGCCAGTGGGAGGCATGGACGGTCGACAAGGAAAAGTACTCGGACTGGCTCGCCGGCAAGATAGGCGACAGGCCGACCCGATCGCACGGTTTTCACCACGTTGGGCAGTACGACGAGGAGTTCGCCAATGAATCCGCCTGAAGCGGCGGCCGCAGCCGGCCCCGTCGACCTCCCGGTCGCCGGGAGAGACGAAACCGAAGAGCTGATCAGCGGCAGTCAGGCTATCGCCCACGCCTGCCGCCTGGCCGACGTAGACGTCATCACGGCGTATCCGATTCGCCCCTACGACACGGTGATGCAATACGTGTCGCAAATGATCTCCAACGGCGAAATGGACGCCGATTTCATCGTCGCCGAGAGCGAGCACTCCCAGTTCGAGATCGTCAAGCATGCCTCGGCGGTGGGAGCGCGGGTGTTCTCCGGCAGCAGCGGCGTCGGATGGCTGTACGCCTTCGAGGCCTTGGCGGTGACCGCCGGTCTGCGGCTGCCGATGGTCGCCATGGTTGGCAACCGGGCTCTCGATGATCCCGGCGCCTTCGGTGTCGAGCACAACGACGCCCTCTCGGTCCGCGACTTGGGCTGGATGCTCAACTGGGTCTCGACCGCACAGGAAGCACTAGATACGGCGCTGATCGCCTATCGCGTCGCCGAAGACCCGCGCGTCTTCTTGCCCTGCGCGATCAGCTGCGACGGCGCGTTTCTCACGCACTCGCAGGCCATGGTCAAGGTGCCGAGCCAGGAAAAGGTCAAGCGCTTCCTGCCGCCCTACGACAGGGGCGACAAAGTGCTGCATCCGGACAACGTGATCACCATCGCCCCGCAGGTGAACGAAGACTGGCTGATGGAGATCCGCCGCCAGAACGACATGGCGATGCGCCGGGCCCGCGGCGTCATCACCGAGGCCTACGAGAAGTTCAACGAGGAATTCGGCCGTGGCGGCGAGCCTTTCATCGAGCGCTACATGATGGAAGACGCCGAGGTCGCGCTCGTCGGTATGGGCACGCTGGCGATGCCGGTGAAAGTCGCCGTGCGCAAGATGCGGGCAGAGGGCAAGAAGGTCGGCTTCGTCCGAGCCCGCTGGTTCCGCCCCTTCCCGGTGCCGGAGTTCCAAGACGCGCTTTCCGGCGTCTCGGCCGTCGGCGTTATCGATCGTGACTACAGCTTCGGCTCGCCGTTCTACTCGGGCACGCTGGCCACTGACCTGCGCTCGGCGCTGTACCCGCTGGAGAACCGCCCGAAGCTGATCTCATTTGTTGCCGGTCTCGGCGGTCGTGAGGTCACCAGCGACAACGTGCGAGAGATTACCGACAAGGTCTTCGAAGCCGCGGGCAGTGACGCCGTGGACGACCAGGACACATACTGGATTGGAGTGAGGGAATAAGCCATGGGAAACGGGACGAAAGAAGAAAGAATCGCCACTCTGGACGAGTTCATCGGAACCCAGGTCCTGGAGCCCTGGAAGGGCGTCAAGAAGATCGTCGAGGAGGAGTACTACACCTCCGGTCACCGCACCTGTCAGGGGTGTGAGTCGGCGCTGGTCATGAAGCTCATGGCCAAGGCAGCCGGACCCCGGTCGGTCATCCTCGGCAGCACGGGATGCATGTACGTCGCCAACACGACCTACTACTCAACGCCCTGGGCAGTGCCCTGGATGCACACGCAGCTCGGCTCCTCGGGCTCGGCCGCCGTCGGCACGGCGGCGGGCCTGGCGGCGCAGATGCGCAAGGGAAAGATCGAAAAGGAGCCGATCAACGTCATCGCCTTTTGCGGTGACGGCGGCGGCGCCGACATGGGTCTCTCCGCCATCTCCGCCGCGCTACAGCACACGCAGTACAACCTGCTGATCCTGATGTACGACAACGAGTCCTACGCCAACACCGACATCCAGGTGTCGGGCTCCTCGCCGTTCGGCGCCAACTCGACCTTCAGCCCTCCGGGAACGGTCGTGCGCAACATGAACAAGCGCTGGAAGAAGAACACGGCCGCCATGCTGGCCGCGGGTCATCCCGACTGCAAGTACGTGGCCACGGTATGCCCGTCGTACGCGCTCGATACGCTCAACAAGACCCGTAAGGCGCTTCAGATCGGTGGCCCGACGTTCATCCACTCGCTCGATCCGTGCCCCAAGGGCTGGGACTACGACCCGATGTTCTCCCACGAGCTCGGCGAGCTGGCGGTCGAAACCGGCATCTGGCCGCTCTTCGAGGTCGAAGAGGGCGAGCTCAAGATGTACGGGAAGAGCAAGCAGATCGCCCAGGGCACCCTCAAGCGCAAGCCGGTGGGCGACTACCTGCTGCGCCAGGGTCGCTTCGCCCACTTCATCGATGAAGACATCGACTACTTCCAGTCGAGGACCGACGACGTCTGGGACAAGTGGCTGATGCCTGGTGTGATCCCGTTTACCGCGGGTAGCTAGCCGGACTTCTATTACCTGATCCGTCGCGAGCGAGCACGAGGCTTGGGGTCTATCCGCCCCTCAAAGGTCGAGGTCTATCCTTGCATCAAGAGTCGGGATCTATCCGCCGATCAAGGGCAGGGGGATTTCGAAGAAGACCATGACGAGGATGATGAGGTTTATCACGCTGATCACGGTAAACAACACCAGGCTGATCCCAGCGAGCCAGATCGCCCGCGTCGACGGGTAGTAATCTCGGTTCTCCTTCGGAATCACCGTCAGGCAGTAATAGAGGTTCAGGAAAAAGATTATCGGGGCCTCGATCAGCGCATACGCCGATGCGACCAGAACCAGGAGAACGGGGCGAGGCACCCCCGCGATGATCGCCACTGAGGCGAACAACGAGAAGAACATCGTGGCGCGGTAGATGTTGTACTCCGAATACCAGGTGCTGCGATGCTCGGCGGTAAGATCGCGTCGCGCCGTGCCGTATAGCCGCGCCGTGCCCGAAAAAAGGTTGCGGCAGGAAGCGGCGACGACGCGCGGCCAACCGTCGAAGTAGTTGAACGCGGTCGAGAACGTCGCCGCGAAGGCACTGATCAGAAAGACCACCATCATCCACGGGCCGACGCTGTCGGTGAAGATCCGGGCGATCTCGCCCATGACAGCACGTCCCTCCACCTCGTTCGGGTATAGCCACACCGCCGCCAACAAGAGAAATATTGAGGCGACGATCGCCGACGTCACGTGGCCGACGCGAAAGTCGTAGAGCGCGAGCTTGAACCACCGCCTGCAATACTCCCGAGCTTCCGGAGTAAGCCGGGAGTGATCGAAGATCAGATCCTCCTTGCGCGCCGTGTTCGGGTCGAACGGCTTGGTGATGCCGCTCTTTTCGAAGCGCATCCTGATCCTGCTGGTGCCCACCCGCTTCGCCTTGCCCCACTCCGACGCTTGGAGCGATACGTCCATCCCTGTGGGCAAGAGCCCGAGAAACGCCGCGATGATGAGCCACGAGCCCACCGGGGCGTCGAAGACGAAGAAATGGCGCATCTCGGAAAGCGGCGCTGGATTGACCAGGTAGACGGCCGTGCAGCACAGGAAGAGGGTCCCGGCGCCGATCTTCGCGGCCGTCTCGAGAGCCGAGTATCGACCCTTCAGGACGACCGTGACGCAGACGATCCCGATCACGAAGGCGAACACGCCGATCGGCAGGTCTCTTCCCGTGGTTAGAAGCACGAAGTAGTAAACGACGGCCGCCGATGCGACCAGCCGTCCCGCCTGACCGATGGCGGTCTGGATAATCGTTACGATCAGGATGTACCAGAGGGGCCATTTCTTCCACGCCGTGCCGTAGGCCTGGATCAGGCCCCTCCCCGTCGCGTGAGTGAAGCGAAACGACAGCTCGAAGCCGTAGTACTTGAGGATGTAGGCGACCGGGATACACCAGAGGAGCGCGAACTGGTATCGTCCGCCGGCCGCCGGAGCGCTCACCAGATGGCTCGTGCCGATGCCGGTCATCATGAGGACGATGCCCGGCCCGAAGCTCCTGAGAATCGACAGCAGATCCATCTTCGGGAGCTCGAGGTCGCTCAGCAGCTCGTCCGGCAGGGTCCCGTTGACGGTGTTTCCTTCGCTCATTCTGCCGCTCCTGTGTGCTCCGTGCGCAAGTAGACCTTGTCCGTCCAGGGGATTCAGCGTGGGTCAGCGCCGCCCTCTAGTATCGATCACCGCGGCCCTCCCACGCGGCAAGGGATCGGCAAGGCGCCAGCACTGTACCGGTGAGCCCGCCTCAAGGCAACCCTGGGGACCCCGTGACAGATCACGGCGCGGCTCGATCACAGCGAGCAGATAGCCAGCAACGACGGGTAGTACTCCCGCCGTCCGCCAGTTTAAACCGGGCCGACGTAACGGGCTGTAACCCGCGCCAGTAAAGGGATTCGGCCGAATTGGTCGGGTCTCTTTTTCTTACAAGGGAGCGAAAAGTAAGCGAGAGGTAAGCGGCTGAGCAGGGAACTCTGGCCGGGGGGCGGGGGCGTGCTTACCCCGGCGCCGTTTCCAAAGTGCAAAAGCCCGGTTACCCTTGAGCCGGGAGGGGAGGAATAGATGAGCAATGTTTTGCCCAAGCCTTCCGGGGAAAAACCCGGGGCCGGCCCGGTGATTCTTGCACGTGGAAAGGGACGGTCATTGAATGGCGGAAATGAAGAAGTGCCCGTTCTGCGCTGAGGAGATCCTCGCCGAAGCGATCAAATGCAAACACTGCGGCGAGCTGGTCGGGGGCCCTGGCGGACAGGCAGCGACATCGACGCCCGTAGCAGCAGAGAAGGGAAGCTACTAAGCCTGTCGGCGAGAGAATCCGCGAAGGGATCGCGATAGCAGGCATCATCTTCGCGGGCATGTTTTTCGCGGGTGGCCTCGGTATGTGGATCACGTCGCCGAACATGCGCAGCTTTACTTTCCGCGCTCGTGCTCTTTGTGTTCGCAGTGTTACGCTTCTTCACCGTCTCCGGCGAAGCCGACCATTTGTCACCTTATCCTCGCCACTCGCCCCGGCCAGGGGCGCGCCTTCGTAGCCGGGTCAGCACGTTGATAGACGCGGACCCACGTGATGGGCGGTCCCGATCCTCTGTCCATGGCGTAGCCGATCCCGGCACCACCCCTCTCTGCCAACGTGGGGTGAGACGATGGAGGTTGGATAATTACTGAGCAAGAGGGCGAGGTCGGAGACACAAGAATGTCGGAGTTGAGCAACAACGGTGCAGGAGACCACGAGGCCACCGGACGTCCGGTGCAGGGAGCCGGAGGCGACCGAAAGCGGACGTCGCGCGAGCCCGCGGTCCCGGCCCCCGACCCCCAGTTGGTCGAGCGACCACGGCGCCGCAAGTTCACCGCCGAGTACAAGGTCCGGGTGGTACGCGAGGCGGACGGGTGCTCGAAGCCCGGCGAGGTCGGCGCGCTGCTGCGGCGCGAGGGGCTGTACTCGTCGCATCTGTCGGTGTGGCGCAAGCAGCGTGACGCCGGGGCATTGGTGGCGCTGGCTAAGCCACGCGGCCGGCCGGCGCCCGATCCCCGAGACGCGCAGCTTGCCAACCTGCGTCGCCGAGCCGAGCGGGCCGAGGCGGAGCTCGAGAAAGCACGGCGAGTAATCGAGGTGCAGGGAAACGTCTCCGCGCTTCTGGGAGAGCTGCTCGAGCCCAGGGGCGCCAACGCGACTACCAAGCGATGATCGAGCAAACCGTCGAACAACTCACTCCCATCATCGGGACTCGCCCGGCGTGCCGGACGCTGGGCGCCTCGCACGCGACGATCTACCGCCGCCGCCGGCCGCCTGCGCCCCGACCGAGCAGACCGCGGCCCAAGCCGGCGAGGGCGCTGTCGGAGCCCGAACGTCAGAAGGTTCTCGCCGAGTTGCACAGCGAGCGGTTCGTCGACTGCGCTCCTGCCCAGGTATGGGCGACGCTGCTGGACGAAGGCCGCTACCTGGCATCGGAGCGCACGATGTACCGGATCCTCGCCGCCCAGGGCGAGGGCGGCGAGCGGCGCAACCAGCTCGTGCACCCGCCCTACAACAAGCCCGAGCTGCTCGCCAAGCGAGTCAACGAGGTGTGGTCGTGGGACATATCCAAACTGCGAGGCCCTGCCAAGTGGACCTACTTCTACCTGTACGTCATCCTCGACGTGTTCAGCCGCTACGTGGTGGGCTGGACTCTCCAGCACCGCGAGAGCGGTCCCTTGGCCGAGCAGCTCATCGACCAGGCGCTGCTCCAGCAACGCATCGGACCTGATCAGCTCACCATCCACGCTGACCGCGGCAGCTCGATGACCTCCAAGCCGGTCGCCTTCCTGCTCGCCGATCTCGAGGTCACCAAGACACACTCGAGGCCCTACACCTCGTCGGACAATCCCTACTCCGAGGCCCACTTCAGGACGCTCAAGTACCGACCCGAGTTCCCTGCTCGCTTCGAGTCGATCGAACACGCCCGTCTCTTCTGCCGGGCATTCTTCCACTGGTACAACTACCAGCATCGCCACTCGGGCATCGGCCTGATGACTCCGGCGACGGTGCAGGACGGACTCGCCCAGCAGACCCGCGACCGGCGTGCCGAAGTCCTGCTGGACGCCTACCGGGCCCGGCCTGAGCGCTTCGTCAACCACCCACCCAGCCCGCCGGCGATCCCCACCGCCGTCTGGATCAACAAGCCTGCCACCCTCGAGAATGCTCACTAATTACGCGTGACCACCGTCTCATCCGCGTTGACAGGCACCGCACCACCGCCGAAGATTCCTGCAAACAGCAGGTTGCCCAATATGGTTAAGTCGTCTTTGGCAGGCAAGCCAAAGATCCCGTAAAAGCCCATACCAATCCCTAATCCGAACAGCATTCCCTTAAGGTTCGATTTCAGGTCCGCGACATAGACGATGATGACCATTGCGCGAGGCACCTGCAGCACAGTCGTGTCTTCGTAGTCGGGGCGAACGAGCAGTGATTCTGCGTCGGCCTCGACGTGCTTCGCTGTGATAGCTCGAATCGGGGGGCTGTCGCCTTGCGGCAAGCGGCTGGACGTGCATGCTTCATGTGCACGCCCCCCGGTGCAGTCAACCATGACCGATATGTCTGTGCCGCGCCGCAGCTCGATGACCGCGCGCCAACCCTCGGACCCAGTCGGGGTGACGTTCCTCACGCCTGTAGAGGCGCAGGCCACGACAGAAAAGCAAAGGCAGATCGCCAATACGATCACAGAACCCGAGGCTACGTTTCGCATTGTTGCCTCCCTGACAGAAGAGCAGCCCGCTAAGGTCGACTAATACCTACCGACTGCAGCTGAGATTGTTATCACATGGTAATGGCAAGTAGGAAAGGGTGGACTTGACCCGATTTCGTGGACACCTTACGACCCGGAGGACTAAGAAATGCCGCAAAACCAAGAGTTTCCATCGATGTTCGACGCGATTGTCAAGCTGACGCTCGAGAATCAGGCGCGAATCGACCTCACTACAAGGGCTACTCATCCAGAAGGAGCTGGTGTCTAAAGAGGAGTTCTCGGAGGCCCTCGGCCAGCTTGATACTACGTCGGCGCTTAGCGACTTCCTTGAGCGAGCTCGTGACAAGAATCCGCGGGTGCACTTCACGGCTTCGCTTCCCTAGTTTTCGCCGCTTCTTTGCTCGTTGCCCCTTTCCACTGCGATGACGGGAACGGGTGCGTTGGGCTTCCAGGCATGGATAGCGCCGCCGGAGTCGCACACCTGGATCTCTCCTCCGTTGCCCCGAGCGGAGGTAACCGCGACCGCGTCGCGCCCGTCCAGGTCGAGGACAACTGACCAATTGTCACCACGGGAGGTGATGGCAACGGCCGGCTTCTCGCGGCCGAGGTCGTAGAGGTAGATGGCCGGGTGCCTAGGTTTCCGAAGGGGGGCAATAGGAAGGATAATTGGATCATGGCGAATTTTAAGAAAGAGACTCCCACCATGAGTGTAAAGAGAAGGATGACCCGAGGCGCCGCGACGCGTGTCCGATACCCCATCGCCCGAAGCAGACCCGCTACCAACTCTTGCATCTCAGCCCAGCCTAGCCGAGCAATTCGATCTTCGACGAACTCATGCGCCTTGTTGACGATCTCGTCCCGAAGGATGACATTGACCTGCCCCATGTGTTTGGGCCACTTGTTAACTCATTGAATCGGTGCTGACAAGAGGTTGTTGGAGCCAGCGGAGCGGAGCGCAGCCGGCTGCAACAACATCGCTTCGGGTGCGGGTGGCCGATAGTCCAGCGAGCTATGGGGCCGCACGCGGTTGTACTGCTTGCGCCATCTCTCGATCAGAACCTCTGCCTCCTTAAGTGTGTAGAAGATCTCTCCGTTCAGGAGCTCGTCCCTGAGCTTGCCGTTGAAGCTCTCCACGTAGCCGTTCTCCCAGGGCGAGCCGGGCTCAATGAACAACGTCTTGACCCCGATCCGCCCAAGCCACTCCCGCACCACCTGGGCCGTGAACTCCGGCCCGTTGTCCGAGCGGATGTGATCCGGAACACCCCGGCTCACGAACAGCTCAGCGAGCCGCTCCAGCACGTTCTCGGAGTTCAGCCTCCTTGCCACATCGATCGCCAGGCACTCCCGTGTGTACTCGTCGACGATCGTCAGCAGACGAAGCGCTTTCCCGTCGTGCGTTCTCTCGTGCACGAAGTCGTACGCCCACACGTGATCTTTCCTTTCCGGCCGCAGCCGCACGCAGGACCCGTCGTTGAGCCACAAACGTCCTCGCTTCGGCTGCTTGCGCGGCACTTTCAGCCCTTCACGTCGCCATAACCGCTCGATCCTCTTGTGATTGACGCGCCGGCCTTCACCCTGAAGCAGCGCCGTGATCCGACGGTACCCATAGCGCCCATACTGCGTCGCTAACTGACTCATTCGCTCAACGAGCGCCGTTTCGTCCTGAGGCACCTTGGCTCGATACTGCTGCGTCGAGCGCCTCTGGCCGAGAACTCTGCAGGCCCGCCTCTCGGAGACCCCCAGCGACTGCTGTGCGTTCCGCACTGCCCGGCGTCGCCGCGCCGGGCTCAGAAGTTTCCCGACGAAGCTTCCTTCAAGATAGCGTTATCGAGCATCGTCTCGGCCAGCAACTTCTTCAGCCGGGCGTTCTCGCGCTCGAGCTCCTTGAGCCGCCGCGCCTGATCCACTCTCAGACCGCCGTACTCCTTCCGCCACCGGTAGTACGTGTTCTCGCTGATGCCCAGCGTCCGGCATACCTCCGGCGTCTTGACTCCCCGCGCCAGCTCCACCTCTGCCTCTCTGAGCTTGGCGATGATCTGCTCGACCGTGTAGCGCTTCCGTGCCATTTATCCCCCTTCTCGAACCCGTCTGAGAGCCTCAAATCCTAACTCTTAAACTGGCCCGACTATTGGGGGGGCAGGTCAACCCTATAGGCGCTGAGCGCACAGCATCGCCATAGTCGGGCCTTCTGGGATTGGTTCCGGTCTCGCATGCCACAATATGCAACCAACTTGTGACGCAGAACACTAGTTTCCCGAACAACCACGGAGGCACTTTCCCTTGAGCCGATTCACACGAAACGCGGTCCCCTTTGCCTTGCTTCTTCTCGTCGTCGTCCTCGGAGCCACCGGCGCGGCTTCGGGCCCTCTTCCGCAGATTCAAGAGGCCCCGGATCGCACCGAGGGGGAAGGCCCGTTCACCCGCCTGATCCTGCGCGGCGCCACGTTGATCGACGGCACAGGCGCGCCGCCATTCGGCCCGGTCGACATCGTTGTAGAAGGAAACCGGATCGCCGACATCGTTAGCGTCGGCGCGCCTGATGTGGCGATTAACCCGGACCGTCGACCGCAGGTGGGCGACGGCGATCAGGTTCTGGATCTCGAGGGCCACTACGTGCTGCCGGGATTCGTCGACCTGCACGGCCACCTCGGCGGCCGCGCCCAGGGCACGCCGGCCGAGTATGTCCTCAAGCTGTGGATGGGCCACGGAATAACCACCAGCGCCGACCCGGGCAGCGGGAACGGCATCGGCTGGATGCTCGAGCACCGGGCGCGCTCGGAACGCAACGAGATCGTCGCGCCGCGGCTGCTACCGTCGGCGGGCTTCGGGCAGGGCTGGGACGGGCCTATCGCCACTCCTGAGGAGGCACGCGAGTGGGTCAACGAGATTGCCGACGTCGGCAGCCACGGCATCAAGTTCTTCGGCCTGCGACCCGACATCATGGCGGCAGCGCTCGACGAGGCCGCCAAGCGTGGCCTTTACACCACCATGCACCACGCCCAGCTCAACGTCGGCTGGATGGACGTGATCGACTCGGCGCGGCTCGGGCTCACCTCGATGCAGCACTGGTACGGGTTGCCCGAGGCGCTGTTCACCGACCGGACGCTGCAGCACTATCCGCTCGACTACAACTACAACGACGAGCAGGATCGGTTCAGCGAGGCCGGCCGACTGTGGCAGCAGGCCGCGACGCCGTTTTCCGACCACTGGAACGCCGTGATGAACGAGTTGCTCGACATCGACTTCACCATAGTGCCGACCTTCGTGGCCTACGAAACGACGCGCGACTTCATGCGCATGGCGCGCGCCGAGTGGCACGAGGAGCACACCATTCCGTCGCTGTGGCGCTTCTACGAACCCAACCGCATCGCCCACGCCTCGTACTGGTTCTACTGGGGTACCGAGGAAGAGGTGGCCTGGAAAGAGAACTTCCAGCTGTGGATGACGTTCATCAACGAGTACAAGAATCGTGGCGGCCGCGTCGCGATCGGTACCGACTCCGGTTACTCGTACAACCTCTATGGGTTCTCGTTCGTGCGTGAAATGGAGCTCATGCGCGAGGCCGGGTTCCATCCGCTCGAGGTTATCCAGACGGCGACGCTCAAGGGTGCCGAGGCGCTCGGTGTTGCCGACCAAGTGGGCACCGTGGAGATCGGCAAGCTGGCCGATTTTGTCGTGGTCGACGAAAACCCGCTCGAGAACCTGAAGGTGCTGTACGGCATGGGCACCGTGAAGCTGACGCTCGACAACGAGGTCGTGCGCGTGGGCAGCGTCAAGTACACGATCAAGGACGGCATCATTTACGACGCCAAGCAGTTCCTGGCCGACGTACGCAAGATCGTTCGTGATCTGAAGGATGCAGAGGGTTTCGAGATCACCCAGCCGGGACGGGGTCCGTTCCGCTAGGAAGCCCTCTTTGACCGCTCACCGCGCTCCGGGTCCGTCGGCGAGAGGAGTCGTCAGGCCTCCAGCCACCGGGTGATAGAGTCGGTTCATGGAAGGCGAAAAGAGAACTTCTCCCTGGGTATTCGTCGGCATTGGCTGCCTGGCAGCCTTTCTGGCCCTCGCGGCAATCGTCATCGCCATCGGCTGGCTCGGCTTCCAGCAGATCCAGGAAACGATGGAGAATCCCGAGGCCCGCGCCAAGGCCGCCACCGAGATGCTCGGCGCCACCGAGATCCCCGAGGGCTACCACACCGTCATGGCGCTGTCGGTGCCGTTTCTGATGGAGACCGTACTGCTGTCGGATCGTGAACCCGACGAGAACGGTCAAATCGAAGGCTTCGACGAGAGCGGTTTCATCTACGTCAAGACGTTGACCCGAGGCGAGCAGAAGCTGCGCGATTTCTTCGAGAGACGAACGGAGGACTCCGACATCCTCGACCAACAGCCGGTGCACGTGTCGGCCGACGAGCTCGTCGGTCGCGGTTCCTTCGAGTTACCGGGTCGCACGTTGCGGTGGGTCGCCTATCGCGGCGAGATCGCCGCCGGCAGCGGCAACGGCGCGCAGCTCGGAGAGGGTCTGTCGTCGGTGATCCTGGTGGAATGCCCCGACGACGACCGCATGCGCCTGGGCATTTGGTTCGGGCCCGACCCCGATCCAGACACGCCCGTCGATGAAGCCGACTTCAGGGCCACCGTGGTCGACGAAGCCGAGATTCGCGGCTTCATGGAACCGCTCGACGTCTGCTCGCGGTAACTAGCCGCCGTCCGATTTCAGAATCACGCCTTCGTTGCAGCTGCCGTCCATCTTCACCAGAATCGGCGAGTCCAAGCGGAGGTGGCGAGTCGACAACGTCTCTTCGACGGCCGGCTGATCGGCGAGCCAGTCCCAATCGACGAACCCCTCCCCGGCCTCAGGGTTCACGGTGAAGTAGCCGATGTTGTTGGCCACCAAGTTTTGGAAGAAATGCGTACCCTGCGACGGCTGGACCTTGAAGTCGCGAAATCCGGCCTCGACGATCACCTGCGCCCCGGCGATCTGCTCCCAAGAGACCGGGATGCCGAGCAACGGGTCGGCCGAACCCCAGCGCCCGACGCCGATGAGCGCGTATGGAACCTCGGCGTCGGCGAGCCGCGCATTGAATCGCGCCACCTCCTGGGCGACCAAGTGCGACTGTCCGCGTTCATAACGGTGGTAATCGATGACGACGATGTCGCGAAGACCCTCGACCACGCCGTTGCCGAGAACGCTGTCGCTGCGGCAAATCAACGCCGCGTCGTCGACCGAGCCGATCTCCGTTGCGCCGCGGTCGAGTGAGAGCGCCACCGGGCGAAGCTGCAGGAATCCGAACTCCTTGTCGGCCCCCTTGTCCGTCGACAGGTCCGCCGCGAACTCGATTTCCACCGGGCCACCCGCGGCATCGACACCGACCTCAAGAATTCGGGCCAGGATGTCGGCCAACGGAAACAATCCCTGTTTCAGAATCGGCGCAAAGCTGACCAGCCGCACGCCGGGCCTCGACACGCCGGCATACAGGGCGTCGTTCTCCGGCGAGTAGGTCGATCCCACCCAAGCCAGCGTCCCGTCGGCCTCGGCGACCGACAGCTCGTAGCGGGCCAGGCCGGCACCGTCGCCGCCTCGCGATTCGGCGCTCACCGCATCGCCGGCGGTGTCGAGCTGTAGGGCATAGAACTGGCGCTGCGAGTTGTCGAGTGTGTCCTTGACCGATGACATCTGCACCAGGCGTTCGGGATGGGGCGGCGAGAATCGCAGACAGTCTTCGCCCTCCACCACCGAGGGCCCGAGCCCGAGCGCGACCGCCGCCAATCCGTCTTCGGCCTTGATGGGGCCCACCGGGTAGTAGTTTTGCGACAACGCCACGCCGGCGATCTCCGGATAGAAGCGCTGGCCGTGCGCCGAACCCACGACCCCTTGCAGGATCACCGCCATCTTCTCCTCTTCGAGTCGGTACGACGTCGACATGAGGTGGCGCTTGGCGCGCTGCGAGAACGTTGAAGCGTAGATACGCTTGACCGCTCGTAACAGCTCCTCGAGGCGGATTTCGAGATCGGGGCTGTTGTTGGGCACCATGAGCGTCTCGTAAATACCCGCGAACGGCTGGTAGCGCGAGTCTTCCAGCAGGCTCGACGAGCGTACGGCCAACGGGTAGTAGCAGAGGTCCAGAAAGGACCACAGCGATCTGCGGATGTCGTCGGGAAAACGTGCGGCAAGAAAGCGTTGGACGATCTCCCCGTCGTCATTCGACGTGATGGCCACCTCGCGCAACTCGTTCTGGTCGAGAAAGTCGTCGAAGACATCAGTACCGAGAACCACCGTTGGCGGAACCGCGATGCGCACGCCCGGAAACTGGCGGGAGACGTCGAACTCGGTGAGCAGCAGGTTGCCGAACGCGAGTCCCCGGGCCTTGCCACCGAGCGAGCCGCCGCCGATGCGTGCAAAGCCGCGCTTCGGATTGAACCGATCGGGGTCGAAGTCGGTGACCACGGCGCGCCGACGTTCCTCACGGTGCGTGCGAATCGCCTCGATCAGGTGGTCGCGGAGCCCCTCGGCGCTACCGAAGTCCGATAGCTTGCGCGGCCGCAAACGGTGCGCGATGGCGAACTCCGTGTGCGCCTTCAACCAAACCGAAAAGTGGTTGCGCTCGGCATGGTAGGCGACGCTTTCGACGGGCACATTGTGAAGGGCGCGTTCCATCGACTTGAGGCCGGTGGCACGACCGACCTCCTCGCCGTCAGGATTCCTGAAGATGAAATCTCCGAAGCCGAAGTTGTCGAGCATGAAGTGGCGCAGCTCTTTCAAGAGCGTCGGCGAATTCTTCAACAGGAACTCGAAACCGGCGCCGCGCGCCAGTTCTTCGTTCTCGGGGCGTCCCGACTGCAACACGACCGGAACGTCGGGCATCAGCTCCCTGACACGCTTGGCAAACTGGAAGCCGGCGTCAGGGCACTTGTCGCCGTCTTTCGGGAACTCGACGTCGGAGATCACCCCGAGGACGTTGTCACGATACGCCCAGAAGTACTGCCAGGCTTCCTCGTAGGTAGTGCACAGCAAAATCTTGGGCCGCGCCTTGATGCGCAGCAACTTGTGCGACAGGTTCACGCCCTCCGGCACGAGGCTACGGGTATGCTGCATCACCAATGCGTAGATCGACGGCAGGAACGATGAGTAGTAACGGATGTTGTCTTCGATCACGATGATCACCTGCACACCCATGACGTCGACGTCGTGCGCCACGTTCATCCTGTCCTCGATGTACTTGACGATCGCGTACAGGATGTGGATGTCACCCTGGAAGAGAAATGATCGGTCGACGTGCGTCAGGACGTGGCGGCGAATGGAATCTTGCAGCTCGCGCTGGTGATAGGCGAGCGCGATGACCGGGATGTCGAGCCCGGCGTCGTGCACCCGGCGGGCGAGCTCGCCGGCGTCCATGTCGCCGACCTGGGTGGCGCTGATGATCAGGTCGTAGCCGCCTAGGTCCTTGACCAGTTTCAGGGCTTCTCTCCCCGTGGAAACGCGCGTCAGGTCGGGAATGTTGTAGAGGTCGAGCCCGAGAAAGTCGCCCAGCACCAGCTCATTGATCAGGCGATCCTCCGACAGGATGAAGGAGTCATAGAGGCTGGAGACGAGGAGGACCTTGTCGGCCCGCCATAGCATGAGCTCCTGGAAGCCTCTCGGATAGCTACGCCGCTCGGAACCGGACATCCGGCTAGCCTACACCCGGCCACCCGCAAAAAAAGCGAGGCGGTCCGAGTGAGAAGGTGGCGGATGCAAGGCGCGCGCCGTGAGGCCGCCCGCAGGCGTACCTGTGCGTACGTCGGAGGGAGGCCGATCAAGCGCAACGCCGCAGACGCTGCCTTATCGCTCCCGCCTACACCACCCCCTGATCCAACATCGAATCGGCGATCTTGAGGAACCCGGCGATGTTGGCGCCGTTCACGTAGTTGCCGGGCGTGCCGTACTCCTCGGCGGTTTCCTTGGCGGCGGTATGGATCAACTTCATGATGCCGTGCAACTTGCCGTCGACCTCTTCGCGCGTCCAGCTTATGCGCAGGCTGTTCTGCGACATCTCCAATCCGGAAGTCGCCACGCCGCCGGCGTTGGCCGCCTTGCCCGGCCCGTACAGGATGCCGGCGTCGATGAACTGGTTGACGCCCTCGACGACCGTCGGCATGTTGGCGCCCTCTGAGACCACGTAGACGCCCTGGCCCAACAGATTGGCGGCGTCCTTCTCGTTGATCTCGTTCTGCGTGGCGCTCGGGAACGCACAGTCGGCGTTGTGATCCCACAGCGCATTGTGATCCGCCGATGCGTCCGTCGCCGTATACACGGCGTTGCTGAACTTCTCGGCGTATTCACTGATCCGGCCGCGGCGCTCGTTCTTGAGCTCCATGATCCAAGCCAGCTTGTCGCGGTCGATGCCTTCCTCGTCGTAGATATAGCCGCCCGAGTCGGACAGCGTTACCGGCTTGCCGCCCAGGGCGAGGAGCTTCTCGCAGGTGTACTGCGCAACGTTGCCGCTGCCCGACACCAAGCAGATCTTGCCCTCGAGCGTTTCGTCGCGCGTCGCCAGCATCTCGGCGGCGAAATACACGGCGCCATAGCCGGTGGCCTCGGGGCGGATCAGCGAACCGCCCCAGTTCAGCGCTTTGCCGGTAAGCACGCCGGTGAACTCGTTGCGCAGCCTCTTGTACTGGCCGAACAGGAAACCGATCTCGCGACCGCCGACGCCGATGTCGCCGGCCGGCACGTCGGTGTCGGGGCCGATGTGGCGCTGCAACTCGCTCATGAAACTCTGGCAGAAGCGCATGACCTCGTTGTCGTTCTTGCCCTTGGGATCGAAATCCGAACCACCCTTGCCGCCGCCCATCGGCAGCGTCGTGAGCGAGTTCTTGAAGACCTGCTCGAAAGCGAGAAATTTGAGGATGCCGAGGTTCACCGACGGGTGGAAGCGCAGGCCGCCCTTGTAGGGACCGATGGCGCTGTTCATCTCGATGCGGAAACCACGATTGACGTGCACGTCGCCGTTGTCGTCGAGCCATGGGACGCGAAACATGATGACGCGCTCGGGCTCGATAATACGTTCGACGATCTTGGCTTGGCGATACTCGGGCCGACGCTCGAGCACCAGATCGAGCGACTCGACAACTTCCTGCACCGCCTGGTGAAACTCGGGCTCTGCAGGGTTCTTGGCCCTGACATCGGCCATGATGTCTTCGACAAAAGACATTTCGAGGTCCTCCTCGGCGCCGAGACGGCGCTCGATTACGCGATGGGACGGCAGGGGTCCCGAAAATGGGGTAGCTGGAACCTACGAATCGGGCCCGGCTAGCCCTAATGGTGCCCCACAGAAGTAACTTTGGCGAGCCGCATTTGCCTCTCTGGCAGCGCCCGGGCGAACCGTTGCAAAGCTGCTACATCGCCACCGTGTTGGCGCCGGCATCGACGTAATGTACTTCGCCGGTAACCCCCTTGGACAACGACGACAGCAAGTAGATTGCGGCGGTACCGACGTCATCGATATCGACGTTGCGCCGCAGCGGCGCACGCTCCGCGAGCTCGCCGAGCATCGAGCGCAGGCCGGAAACGCCGGAGGACGCGAGGGTCTTTATGGGACCGGCGGAAATCGCGTTGACACGGATGTTGCTCTCGCCCAAATCCTTGGCGAGGTAGCGAACCGATGCCTCCAAGCCCGCCTTGGCAATTCCCATAACGTTGTAGTTCGGAACGGACTTCACCGCCCCGTAGTAGCTGAGCGTCAGGATGCTGCCGCCGGCGGTCATCAGCGGCTCGGCCCTACGGGCGAGCTGGATGAGCGAATACACACTGATCTCCATCGCCATGAGAAACCCGTCGCGCGACGTGTCGATGGTGCGTCCTTTCAAGTCCTCACGGTCTGCGAAGGCGACGGCGTGAACCAGGAAGTCGAGCGACCCGAAGGTTTCGGCGACCTTGCTGAAGGCAGCCTCGACCTGGTCCTCCTCGGTCACATCCATCGGCACCAGGATGTCGCTGCCCAGCGATTCAGCCAGTGGTGAGACGCGCTTCTGGAGCGCCTCACCTTGATACGTAAACGCCAGCTCTGCGCCGGCGGCCGCGGCGCGGCGGGCAATGCCCCACGCGATCGACCGATTGTTGGCCACGCCGACTACCAGACCTTTCTTGCCGGCCAGTATCCGCGGAGTTTCATCGTCGATGTCGATCATGATTCGCCCAATCGGGAAAGCGGAAGGCCCTCTAGCAGGCCATGCTAAATCCGTGATGGCTCTTACCGCAGCCTGCTATACACTGCCGCTTCGATGGCCGACCCGCAACAACCTCGCCTGGCGCGCGCGTTCTACCGCCGTGATCCGGTTGCCGTGGCGCGTGGTCTGCTCGGCCAACGACTTGTCAGCACGATCGGCGGCCCACGAGCCTCGGGCATCATCGTCGAAACCGAGGCCTATCTCGGGATTCACGACGAAGCGGCCCACACCTATGGGGGCCGACGCACTCGCCGCAACGAGCACATGTGGAGCGACGGAGGCCATGCATACGTCTACTTCGTGTACGGCATGCATCATTGTGTCAACGTGGTCGCGGGCCACGCCGACGAGCCGGTTGCGGTGCTGATCCGGGCCCTCGAGCCGGACGAGGGCCGCGAGCTGATGGCGGCGCGGCGCGGTACTGACGGGCTCCCCGGCCTATGCTCCGGACCCGCCAAGCTGTGCCAGGCACTGGGAATCAGCCGGGCCCAGGACGGCGTCGATCTCGTCGAGGGCCCGGCGCTGTTCATCGAGCGGCTGAGCCGTCGCGCCCTGCCCGGAACACGCATCGGTGTCGGCCCCCGTATCGGCATCGCCTACGCCAAAGGATGGCGGCACGAGCCGCTGCGCTTCTGGGTACGCGGCAACGCGCACGTGAGCAAATGAACGCGCGGCGCTCCTGTTAGTGTGCTGTCTCCAACATAGCTTGACACTTGTAGCGAGCGCGACGGGGCGAGTCCGCGGAGAGGCGACGACGGCGATGTTGGTACATCGTCGAGGAGCCGCGACAAAGGAATCGCCCCGTCCCGCCGCTACCCTACGGGCAGAGGGAATTGCGGGCGATCTCGGCGTCAGCGCTCGTCGACGATGCGAAAGCATCGCCTTCCTCGCCCTTCCTTGACCTCGCCCGCAATTCCCTCTGCAAGTGTCAAGCTATGTTGGAGACAGCACACTAGCCGTCGGCAGGAGGTGGAAAGTCCTCGAGGATCTGGCGCACCGCGTCCCGAATACCTACTTCCAAGCGGTCGGCGCTGATGCCGGGCTCGACCTGCGCGCGGGCGATCCCACGCCAAACCAGGCCGACTGCCGGATCTGACGAGATCACGTCGATCGTGATGACGCTCTCGTCGTACTGCGACACGTTGATGCCGTTGGAGCCGTACCAGCCATAGCCCCAATAGGCGCCCCAGCCGCCGCCGTAGTAGCCGGGATCGGAGATGGCCGCGACCTCGTCCGTCCCGACGTAGTAGATGACGCGAAACGACGGTCGTTCGTCGGACTGCCGAAATCCCTTGCCTCTCAAATCGGCATCGACGGTGCTGCGGACCGCCCGGTCGATCAGTTCGTAGGGCAGGTCGGGGCCCGTTTCCGCCTGCTTGACGGCCCAGTCGTACGTGTCCAACCGCGAAAAATCGTGTTGCGTGTCCCACACCGCGTCGATGGACAAACCGGAACACGCAGCCAGTGCCGTGGCCAGAACCAATGACGGCGCGAGTCGCGCGGTGCGCATGCGATTACCCTTGGTCTCGGGATACCCGGAGCGTTACCGTCGCCGGCGGCTCTCCGCCCGGTGCAGCAACCCGTTAAGAATCGCTGCCGCGCGTGCATTTGGCAAGACGCCGCTTTACGCTAACTGCCACCGCCCGCATGACCAGGAAGCAGGAGACCGTGGCGTGATATTCCGCAGCCCCTTCCCCGACGTCGACATCCCCGACCTTCCTTTGCACGAATACGTCCTGGCCCGAGCCGACGCTCTCGGCGACAAGCCGGCGTTCATCGATGGACTTTCAGGGGAGACAACCAGCCATCAGGAGCTCGCCGCCGCGGTGCGAGCCGTCGCCTGCGGACTGGTGAACCGGGGGATCGGGAAAGGTGATGTGGTGGCGCTCTGCAGCCCCAACCTCCCGGCCTACGCTGTGGCGTTTCTCGCCACGTCCTCGGTAGGCGGCATCGTAACGACGATGAACCCGTTAATGACCTGCGGCGAGTTGGCGCAGCAGTTGATCGACTCGCAAGCGCGCATCGCGGTCATCGTCGCGCCGCTGCTCGAGAAGATGCAGGAGGCAGTGGCCTTCGAGATCGATGGAGTGACCCCACAGGTACAAGAGATCTACGTGTTCGGTGAGGCCGAGGGCGTCGAGACTTTCGCCGACCTCATGCAGAAGGGCGCCGCGCTGCTGGTCGCCGGTGACGGCCCACAGGTGGACATCGACCCTGCCAACGACCTGGTGGTTCTTCCCTACTCCAGCGGCACCACCGGACTGCCGAAGGGCGTGATGCTCACGCACCGCAACCTGGTCGCCAACATCGAGCAGGTCTTGGCCGGCGACTCGATCCCAGAAGACGAAGTCCTCATCGGGGTCCTGCCGTTCTTCCACATCTACGGCATGGTCGTCATCATGGGCTGCGGTCTGGCGCGCGGAAACACCGTCGTCACGCTGCCGCGCTTCGAGCTCGAAGAATTCCTGAGTGTGCTCGCTGCGCATCGGGTCAGCCGTGCCCACGTGGTGCCGCCCATCCTTCTGGCTCTGGCCAAGCACCCGGCGGTCGACAACTTCGATTTCGAGGCGTTGAATTGCGTTTTCGTCGGTGCGGCGCCGATGAGCCCCGAGATCGCCGAAGCCTGCGAGGCGCGCCTCGGTTGTCGCGTCCGCCAGGGATACGGCCTGACCGAGGCCAGTCCGGTAACCCACTACACGCCGTTCGACGATGAGTTTCAGCGGCTTGGTTCGGCGGGTCCACCGGTGGCGAGCACCGAGGTCAAGATCGTCGACCTCGACACGGGCGAGACGCTCGACGCGGGCGTCGAGGGCGAGGTCCTGGTACGCGGGCCGCAGGTCATGAAGGGTTATCTGAATGCACCGGAGGCAACCGCGAACACGCTCGACGACGAGGGCTGGCTGCACACTGGCGATATCGGGCGTTGTGACCCCGACGGCTGGGTGTACCTGGTCGACCGCGCCAAGGAGCTCATCAAATACAAGGGCTACCAGGTGCCGCCGGCAGAGCTCGAATCACTGCTGATCGCTCACCCCGAGGTCGCCGACGCAGCCGTTATACCCAAGCCCGACGATGAGGCCGGCGAGGTTCCCAAGGCGTTCGTGGTGCGCAGCGGCGACGTCAGCGCCGAAACCTTGATGGCGTACGTGGCCGCGGAAGTATCGCCCTACAAGAAGCTGCGCGAGGTCGAGTTCATCGCCGAGATTCCGAAATCGGCTTCGGGCAAGATCCTGCGCCGCGTGCTGCGCGATCGCGACTCGCCGAAGTAGCAGGCGCCCTACTTCCTCGCGGGACACGGCGGAGGCAATCCACTGTCGGCACGCTAATAAGTAGAAAAGGGTATGCACGCGCCCAATTGATCATTATTGTTAGTCATTACTCAACAATGCATGAAATGGAGTAACGACTCCCACCAGCCCTGGGGTTCGTAGTGCCGTTGGTTCGCGGCACCGCCGAGCCGGGTGAGACCAGCCGGAACGACATGCAGCAATACAGCGAGCTGACCGACTTCCTGCAACACGTCGGGAAGGATCCATCCCGCCTCATCTTCGAGGACGAGCTCACCGGCATCCAGAATCGCCGTTTCCTTCTGAGCTACCTCGAGCACAAGGTTCAATGGGATTCCGACGAGGACATGCCGCTGTCGTTGCTCATCATCGACCTCGACCGCTTCAAGCAAATCAACGACGCCCACGGCCACGAGGCCGGCGACCAAGTTCTCACCTGGCTGGCGACGCTGCTCAAAGACATCGGCGGTGACCTCGGATTGCCGATTCGCTACGGCGGCGACGAGTTCATGCTCCTGCTGCCCACGGTCGACGGTAAGAAGGCGCATAAGATCGCCACCAAAATTCTCAAGAAGGTAGGCGACCGTCCGTTCAAGTTGCGCGAGTCGGGTACCAAGCTGCCCATCACGCTGAGCATCGGTATCGCCTCGGCGCCGCAGGACGCCACCAGCCCCACACGTCTCCTGCAAACCGCCGACACGACGCTGTACCACGCCAAGCGATCGGGACGTAATCAGGTTGCCGCCACCGAGGACGCGATCTCGAGAAGGTTTTCTCGAGGGCGGCGCTCTACAGACTCCGTTTAACCGGGATTTTCGGCCGTGACAAAGAACTTGCGGTGGTTTCGCAGGCACTCGAGGCGCTGACGCTCGGCAAGAGCCAGTTCCTGACTTTCGAGGGCTCGCCGGGTAGTGGCAAGACGCTGATGCTGGAGACGGTGGGACGCAACCTCACCGATCACGACCTGTTTCACGTCGTCTCCGTGGCCGGCACGCAGCAGGAAGCCTTCCGTCCCTACCACTTGACCACCGCAATTTTGGTGGACTTGCTCAACCAGCGCGAGGGCAACGGCGCCGACATATTCGCGACTCTGGAGCCCGAAGAGATCGGTTACCTGTCGAACGTGCTGCCGCACCTCGAAGACAAGGGCGTTATCCAGAACGAAGACGAGGCGGCGCAGCGCGAGGGAATCTTCAGGACCCTGATCCTGGTGCTCACGAAGGCCCTCGACTACCGCCCACTCGTCTTGCTCCTCGACGATCTGCAGTTCGCCGACGAGGCCTCGTTGTTGATGTTGGGCGCCATGATCCAACGCGACGAGCCACGCCTGTTCGTTTGCGGCACCTCGACCGAATCGATGCGCCTCGGCGGTGAAGAAGAGGCCGTACCTTTCGATCGCTTTTGCAGCATGCGCCAGAAAGAGCTCGACATCAGGCGCGTCAAACTGGAGCCCTTGGGAGCCGACGATATCGCCGACTACCTGCGCGGCGTTTTCCCCGGACTCCAGATGCCGAAGGGCTTCGAGCACGAGCTCGTCGACCTGACGCAAGGCAACCCGCTGTTCACCAGCGAGATCATCCGCAAGCTGGTGAGCGACCAGAAAGTCCAGTTGGCCGGACAGAATTGGACGATCGAGCCTCTCGAAGAAGACTACCTGCCGCGTCCGCTCGAAGAGAGCGTGATGGCGGAGATTACCGCCCTCGATGAAGAGGAGCGCCAGTTGCTCGAGCGCGCCTCGACCTTTGGCGAGGACGTCTCGCTCAGTGTCCTGACCGCTTCGTCGGAACAGGACGAGTCGCGCATGCTGGAGTTTCTCGATCGCGCCGAGTCCCTGGGCCTCGTCAAGTCTCGCTTCGAGCTCAACGACGAGACGATGCGGTTCCTCGGCAAGCGGGTTCTCGATATCAGCTACGGAACGATTGACGAGGAGCGCCGCCAAGCGTTGCACGAGGAAGTCGGCGCGTATCAGGAGACGTTGTACGAGCGAGGCGTCGCCCCGTCGGCTTCGCTGCTCGCCTACCACTTCAAACGCTCGGCCAATCAGGAGAAGGCGCAGCAGTATGAGCGGCTGCAGCAAAGCTACTCGCTGGCGGTGTTCGACGCACAAGAAGCGGCTACCTACACCGGCGCCATCGAGGAAGAGGTCGACATCGACGAGCGCCTCGACCTCGAGAGCCAGCAGAATCACGTGCCGGTTTTTTTCCAGTCCCTGGTCACGGCGGCGCGTAGCATTCAGCTCTACCCGTCCGACAGCGCCGCCGTCGTGCGGGCTTGCACTCAACTTAAGGACGCACTCGACAGCATTTTCGAGAAGAACACCCGGTTGAGCATTTCGCAGGTCGAAGGCGAGCTGGCGGTCAACGGACAGAAACTCGATGCCACCGGCTTCAAGGGCCCCGCCGAGTCGCTCCTCGAGCTCATGGCTCGCGCTCAGCTGCAGGGTCTGGTATTCGACGCTGGAGTCGACGACGAAGAGCTTTTGGCGCTGCTCAATGCCCTCGGCCACTTACGCCCCGAAGCCATCGGGCGCAGTTATTGGAAGGATTTTGTCCGCGACAACGCGCTGCAGCACATCGATACGCGGCAGATTCGCTATTCCGAGGTGCGTCGCAGCCTGGACGCAGTGCTGTCCGGACCCACATCAACCAGCGAGGATCTGCAACAGGAAGATCTCGCGGAGATTCCCAACATCCTGCGTGATTTCAACCGTGCCGCGAAGAACATCAAGCTCTACCCGCTTGACAGCAAGCCGGTGTCCGACGCGATCAGCGATTTTTACTCCTCGTTGCGCGCTGTCCTGGGACGCCGTCAGGCTCTCAGCCTCTCGGCCGTTGAAGGCTCTTTGCTCGCCAACGGTCAGCGTCTCAACACGACCGACTACGAATCGCTCGCCGACTCGTATCTGGATTTCATGCGCGAGTCCAACTTGCACAGCATCACGTTCTGGGCGAACGTGACCGAGGAGGAAATCGGCACGTTCGTCGACAGCCTTCGCGACTTGCCCGACGAGGTCGAAGATGAACACTGGTTCGAATTCACCAAGCAGGCCGGCCTTCGCGGGCTTTTTCTCAACGAGCACCAGTACGCGCTCAAACTGGTGCAGAGCATGCTCCTCGATGAGCTGTCAGACGACGCTCGAGCGGCGACAATTGAACGTCACGCTGGCCAATACCCCCAGCGAAGCTGCGCCCACCGGTGGCGGTGCAGCCGACAGTGACCACACTGGGGCAGTTGCGGGCGCCGCAGTGAGTCTGACCCCGGATGTCGCGGCCAACCTCGAATTTCTCGCCGACCTGGAGGCGGCGAGCGGCGTCGGCGGCTCGAGCGCCGACGGCACGGACAGCGAGATCCCCGAGTTGCCCGAGGGCGCCGTTGCCGAGCTCTCGGCCGGCACTGTCCATGCAGGTCTGGCGGAGGCGGTGCCACGCTTCGGCAAGGAACTGTTGGTCAGCGGCCAGGACGATCTGTTCCGCCAGCTTCTCGACAAGCTGTTCAGTAACTTCAAGCAGCAAGACGCCTCGACGCGCGAGGAGATCGTCAAAGCGTGTGGTCGGCTGCTGCACGATCTGACGCTCGCCTTGCAGCGCAAGTACGGCGAGCTGGCTGCTAATCCGCTCGTTGAGGCCCTCGCTGCGGAGCAGGAGCCGCGCGTGCTCCACGAGCTTGCAACGATCCTGCACGTGATGGCCGGCACGGCCGTGCAATTTTCCGACTACCAGTCAGCGAGTCGTGTATTCCTGGCGCTCGACGACCGCCGCAAGGAGATCGAGTCGCGCGACGACCGCAACGCCCAGAGCCTGGCGAAGATCCTCGACCGCAGCCTCGATCCTACGGTGCAGCAGCTGTTGGAGGACGACCTGAAGTCGGGCGAACCGGAACGGCAGGAAAAGGCCGCCCGCGTCCTCGGCGGCGTCGCCCGTCCCAGTATGACCTTGCTGATCGAGGTCATCAAGCAGGAGAAGGACTTTCGGGTCCGCCAGATGGCGGCCAGCTTGCTGGCCGAGATGGGCCCGCGGGCGTCCTCACAGATCAAGAAGGCGCTCAACTTGGAGGTCACGGTCGAGCAGCGTTTCCGGATCCTCGAGGTCATCGACATCATCACACCGGATCTTCGCGACGAGATCGTGTACAGCCTCGGCGACAGCAACCCCAAGATTCGGCGTGCTGCCTTCAGGCTCGCCGAGCGGCTGCACGACGACGAGCTCATCGACATACTCACGCCGTTTGCCGCCTCCAACGATCCCGGGGTTGTGAAGGGCACGATCCGCAGCTTGGCGAGTATGCGCTCGAACGCTGCTGCCGTCGCGCTAGCGTCTATCCTCGAGACACTCAAGGATCCAGAGCTCGTCGTCGCTTGCTGCCAGGCGCTCGGCCAGATTGGCGATGCAGCCGGCATCGATGGACTCGGCGAGATCTTGTCCGAGAAGCGCTTCGGGTTTTTCGGCTTTCGCTGGAACGATCAGGCGCGCGCCACGGCCGCTCTGGCGTTGCGTCAGATGAACGACCCGCGCGCCGCCGGCGTGCTGCGAGACTTCATGGAAGACCACGACGCCCGCATCCGGCAGCTGTCGCGCGGCGCCAACGCCCACCAAGGCCCACCAGAAGTTCCGTCCGCGGCCTGACGCGCACCGCCGCTTGACCTCCGGAGCGGTTCCGCTGAAGGGCACCGTGCCCTGTCGCACCTGATCCGGGCAATGCCGCGTAGGGTGATTTCGTCTTTCGATTCAGGCTTGTTAGCCTAGTTGAGGCAACGGACCGCGGTCGACGCGGCGTGCTATTGGGGACCCATAATGCAGACTTCTGCGCCCGCACCTCGCAACACCGGGAACGATAATCTCGAAGCGGCGTTGAAGGACCTCAGCGTCGCGATCAAGTCGTTACAGCTATACCCGCCCAGTTCGCCTATTGTCCGTACCGCGGTGGAACGCTCTTACGCTTCGCTCGTATCCCTGCTCGACAGCGGTCGCCTTACGCTCGAGGTTACGCCTCGATTCTTGCGCCGCGGTGATGTGGAAGTCGGCCCGGGGAACGCCCTCGTCGAACAGCTCTCGAAACGACTGCACGGACATGAAATTTCCCGACTGCATTTCGATTCGCGGCTCGACGCCGCCTCTCTGCAGAAGCTCGCCGAGCTCGTGGCCATTGACCGCCGCGAGTACGACGAGCGCGGCGGCTTGGACGTCGTCTTCGGCGAAGATCGCCCCAACGGAATTCACGCGGAGTTCCTCGAGCTCGACCGCCTCTTCGACGAGGATGCCGAGGAACAGGTCGAGGACATTTGGGTTGCCTTGCTGGAAGGGTTCAGCGTCGCCGCCGACATAGAAGACGTCGATTGGGCAACGCTCGCCAATAACGTCGAGCGCCTCCAGGACTTCGTCGCTTGGGTGGCCGAGAACGTCGACGACATCGCCCAACGTACCGGCTACGAAAACATCGATGTCTACAAGTTCGTCCTCGAGCAGATCGGCGGCATCGCCGCCGCGCTGGGCAGTGAGCACGTGAACTTTCTCGTGCTCGCCGTGCGTCGCATCTTCGATCAGGTCCACCCCCGACACCCTCATCGAGCTGCTGTCCGACCCGTACGAGATCGACGTCCAGGACGAAGAACCAGCCTCGACCGCGTCGATGACGCTCTCGGAGTTTCTGGGTGGGGCCGAGACACCGAGCCTCCGGCCGGGAGATAAGGAAGAGGAGCGCCGGACGATCGACATCACGCAGGTGATCGCCTGCGGGCTGGAACCCTCGCAGGCGCAGGAGCTCGTCGTGCACACGATGCGCACCCGTGAACAATCGTCGACGCGATTATACGGATTGTTCTCCCGTCTGATGGAGGGTCGTGGCGACAGAACGCCAGTGGCCCGCTGCGTGCGCGGCCAGCTGGAACAAGAGATCGCCGAATCCGACGGCGACCTGAGCCTGTTGGACAACTGGCCGCGGCTCGCCGACGTGCTCGAGGGTGAGGCGCCCGAGCGATTCATCAGCACGGCATATGACATGACGTTACAGACGTTGTTGGCCGACGACTCCCTCAAGGGAATCTGGGAGGTTGATCGCATCCGGCCGCGGCTTGCCGAGATGAAATCGTCGTTCGTGGTACAGCGAAAGGCGCTGGTGCTTGCCGACGTGCTCGACATCGAGGAAGACGAAGAACGCTACGGCGTGATCGCCCGCGAGCTCGAGAAGGCGCTTCACGAGCTCGTTGTACACGACCAGTACGACCTGGCTCTACAGCTCCTGCTGGCAATCCAGGCAGCGGCTGCCGATACTGAAAAGACGGAAGCGCAGCAGCAGATCGCCGCTTCGATAGTCGACGGGTTCTACAAACCGGAGGTCTTGCGCCAGCTGCTGCGCAATGCGCTGGGCAGACCCGGGCGCGAAGGCGACGCGATCATCAAGATCATCGAGCACCGCGCCGAAGACGCGGTGCCGGTACTTCTCGACACGTTGGCCGAAGAAGACACGCGCCGGGTGCGGCAGCGGCTGCTGCACATCCTCACCTCTCTGGGCGATACGACCATGTCGGCGGTGGTGGAGCGGCTCGACGACGAGCGTTGGTACTTTCTCCGCAACCTGCTCCTGTTGTTGGGAGAAAGTGGGGATCAAGCGCTGATCGAGCGAATCGTCCCACTCGCGCACCACGACGACGCCCGCGTTCGCCGGCATGCGATCGAAGCGGTCGTCAAGTTGGGAGGCAAGCAGGTGCCCGATGTGCTGGTCGAGGCGATTGACGACCCCGACGACGCGGTTCGCATCGTCGCGATCTATGGGCTCGGATTTTATCCATCTGCGCGTGGCGTGGAGAAGCTCCGCACGCTGGTGTGCTTGGCGAATTTCAAGGGACAGGCCACGCCGATCATCAAGACCGCCGCCGTCGCTCTCGGTCGACTGGGAGACACCGACAGCAGCTCGCACCTCGCGGCGCTGGCAAAGAAACCATGGTTCTTTGCTGCTCAGCGTCAACCGGTCCGTGAAGCGGCAGCGTGGGCGCTCGAAACGCTCAAGAGCGACCAGCCGGGAGCCCCACCGGAGGCGGCAGCACTGCGCGAACTGCGCCCCGGGAAGCGCGCGCGAAGAACACGGGTGAGGTAACCATGTCGACGAGCAGCGTTCGCAACCAGTTGCAGGACCTCGCCGCCCGGATTCAGTCGGCGCGCCAAGCGCTGCAGATTTACCCACCGAGGCACCCGCAGCTCGAGCAAGCTCTCGATGACTGCTTTGCCGAGCTCACCCAGATACTCGGCAACGACTCCAAGATCCAGATCGCCTACTCAGACGGTGAGTTCGTGCTCGGTAACTTCCAAATCCCGGCGCACGGCGAAATCCTCGAGGAATTCGCCGCGACACTCGACGAGCTGTCGACAAACAAGTTGATCTTCATCGAGGGAGTTCGTCGCTGGGAGCTGCACCGTTTTTTGGGTTTGCTGTCGACGGAAGCGTCGGAAATACAGGAGCGTGGTGGGATCGAGCAGATGCTGGCCGCGGCCGATATCACCAACATCGAAGCGGGATCGATCAACATCGACTCGGCCAGCCTGCCCGATCCGGACATTCTCTTTCGCACCTGGGAGGCTTACAGCACAGGATTGAAGGCCGTGCGCTCCATCAAGGAGCGGGTTCGCGAGGACGGAACGATTGAGGACGTCGACGACATTCGCGATTTCGCCTACCGAGTAGCCGAGCTGGCGATGCAGGAGTCGCGACCGTTCCTCGCCGTCCACGCGCTGAAATCCCACGATGAGTACTCGTTTACCCACTCGACGAATGTCGCAATGCTCACCATGGCTATGGCGCGCAACCTGCCGTTCAACGAGGACGATTTGCGGGAGATCGCGGTGGCGGCGTTGCTCCACGATGTCGGCAAGGAACGTGTTCCCGTGGAGATCTTGCAGAAGCCCGGCAAGCTGACCGAGGAGGAATGGGCGGTCATGAACCGTCACAACCTCGAGGGAGCCCGAATGTTGGCCGAGACAGAGGGGGTTGGGCGACCTCGCCCCGATCGTTGCGTACGAGCACCATCTCGCGTACCACGAGGAGCTGCGCAACGAAGCGACCTGGAATCCACATCTCGTCTCGCAGCTCGTGTGCTTGGCCGACGTCTACGACGCTTTGCGCTCGAGCCGCGCGTACCGCGACGGCTTACCCCCGACGAGGCCATGCAGATCATGAAAGACGATGCCGGCAAGAAGTTCGATCCGGTGCTTTTCGAGAGCTTTTACCGGTTGGTGGGACCCTACCCGCCGGGAACCGTTGTACGCCTGGAGTCGGGTTCGATCGCCGTCGCCTTTGCGAATAATCCCGAAACGCCGGATTGCCCGCAGGTGGTTTGCGTTCGCCAGGCGAACGGTGACCCGCTCGATCCCCCGTACCCGATGAACCTCGCTTCGCCCGAAATCCACGAGTCGATCAGCGAGGTGGTCGTCGGCGAGGACATGGGCATCGACCCGGTCAACTACATCTAGTGTCCTGAGTCGCCATCTAGTGTCCTGCTAGCATGGAATCAGAATACCCGATCCCCGGGGGAGGGCACGTCTGATTGATGAATGAGCAGTGGCGGGGCACGTTCACGGCGCTGGTAACGCCGTTTTCTGGTGATGGTTCGGTCGACACGGATGCCGTCGAGAGGCTCGTCGCGATGCAGATCGATGGCGGCGTCGAGGGCCTCGTTCCGTGTGGAACTACAGGCGAAGCGGCGACGCTGACCAACGACGAGCACATGCGGGTCATCGAACAGGTGATCGAGCTCGCCGGCGGGCGCGCCACAATACTGGCCGGGGTCGGCGGCAACGACACCCGCAACGTCATTCTGCTGGCCAAGCAAGCCCAAGAGCTCGACGCCGATGGGGTCCTCGCTGTAGCTCCCTACTACAACAAACCCACCCAGGCCGGCATGCGCGCGCATTTCGAGCAAATCGCCGAGTCGGTCGACATACCGCTGATCCTTTACAACGTTCCCGGACGGACGAGCTCGAACATCCTGCCCGACACCGTGTTGCAGCTCGCCGAGCACCCCAACATTCACGGCATCAAGGAAGCTTCGGGAAATCTCGGGCAGGTCATGGCGATTCTCGGCCACCGCCCCGCCGGATTCAGCGTGTTGTCGGGCGAGGACGACCTGGCGTTCGCGATGATCTGTCTCGGCGGCGACGGCGTGATCTCGGTGGTATCGAACGAAGTCCCGGGTCCGATGAGCGAAATGGTGCGCGCCGCGCTGGCGGGCGACCGAGAAGAAGCACGCGCCGCCCACTTTCGCCTGCTCGATCTGATGAACGCCAACTTCATCGAGACCAACCCGATTCCCGCCAAAGCCGCGATGGCCATGATGGGCGTGCTCGAAGAAAACTACCGGCTGCCGCTGGTGCCGATGGATCCCGCCAACCGGGAAAAGCTGCGCCAGGTCCTCGTTGCCCTGGACCTCATCGAGCAAGCCTGATCTCTCGCCGCGCCCGAAGCTGCCAGGGGGGCGAGCGCCGAGGTCGCATCGACCGCCAAAAAACACGGAAGCGCCGCCTTTCCCTTCCGCTCTAAACAAGAAAAGCCCCGACCCGCCTACGGCGGGCCGGGGCCAACGTTGTGGTCGGTGGCGTTGGGTTCCCCGTTCGGGGGGCTGCACCCAGGTTGAGCGCCACGGACGCTCGGAGGCTTTCCCCTACGGGGCCGCCACCTCCACTAAGTCCGTACTGTCAGATTTCACTGGATCACCCCCTTCCTGGGCGCATCCGCGTTCGGCAGGTCCCCACCTGCCCGGCCCAGGGAGCCGCCCAAACCCCATCCCGAGCCGCCACGGCGCCGTGCGAGCGGCGACGCAGAGTTGTCGGACGAGAAAATACACGAATCGGATGAGAATGTCTCTACCCTATTGGCGTCCCTATTCCGCGCGCAGTGCATCCGGTCGATCGATTTAATAGTCGATGTCGACGACCTCGAGATTCTGCTCGCCGCGCGGCAGCCGCAGCGACACCTCGTCACCGATCTTGCGCCCCAGCAACGCCTTGGCAATCGGCGAGATCCAGCTCACGCTGCCGGTGGCGGGTTCGGCCTCGTCGGCACCGCAAATCAAGTAGGTCCGCTCGTCGCCATCGCCGTCCATCACGGTTACGCGGGCGCCGAAGCGAACCCTGTCGCCGCCCTGTCCTTTGGGGTCGACGACCTCGAAGCGTCCGACATGGTCCTCGAAGAGTTGGATGCGGGCGTTGACCTCCTGGAGGCGGCGCCGGGCTTTTGAGCGTGTTTCCTTGTCGCGGGCGCCGTCAGCCTCCTCGGTACCGCCGGTTTCGGCCTCGAGGCGCGGTTTCTCCTTCTCGATGAGTCGCTTCAACTCTGCGCGAACCCGCTCAGCGCCGGCAAGCGTGATGTAGTTCGGCGCCCCGGGCGGCAGCACGTCGAGAGGCTTGGCGACCGCCTCGTCGAGGTCGTCGAAATCGGATTCGCGTGTAAAAGCCTTGTTCATGTTCGTTGCTCGGTCGTGACAAGAAAAACGTGTTTCTCGACCTTCGATTTTGATCCACAACCATAGAAGAAACCGGGCTCCGGCAGCATACTGACAGGTGGAAACGGGGAACGCCCGCAGTCGGAGCCGCGGCACTTCCTACACGGCAGTCGGAAGGAGACGAACGTTGACCGGAATCAGCTTTACGTGCGCCAAATGCGACCACGATTCAGTACGAGACCGGCGAGCTACGCGGTGCCGGCGGCTTTTGGTCGAAAATCTTCGACGTGCAGGGCGCCCGCTTCAGCAGGGTTACGTGCGCCCGTTGCCGCTATACGGAGTTCTATCACGCCGACTCCAGCTTGCTCGGCAACATCTTCGACCTCTTCACCAACTGAGCGCGCCCGCCCCTAATATCGATAATGCTCCGGCTTGTAAGGCCCCTCCACCGGCACGCCGATATAGTCGGCCTGCTTCCGTGTGAGCTCGGTGAGCTCCACGCCCAGGTGATTGAGGTGTAGTCGAGCTACCTCTTCGTCGAGCTCCTTCGGTAGTACGTAGACCTTCTTTTCGTACTTGTCTGGATTGGTATGCAGCTCGACCTGGGCCAGCACCTGGTTGGTGAACGACGCCGACATCACGAAGCTCGGGTGCCCGGTGGCGCAACCCAGGTTCATCAGGCGCCCCTCGGCCAGCACCAGGATGCTGTGCCCGTCCTCGAACAACCACTCGTCGTACTGCGGCTTGATGTTGACCCTCTGAATGCCCGATACCTTCGCGAGGCCGGCCATGTCGATCTCGTTGTCGAAGTGGCCGATGTTCGCAACGATGGCTTTGTCCTTCATGCGGCCCATGTATTCGGCCGTGATGATGTCGAAGTTGCCGGTCGCCGTAATGAAGATGTCGGCGCTCTCGAGCATGGATTCGAGCTTGCGCACCGCATAGCCCTCCATGGCCGCCTGCAGAGCGCAGATGGGGTCGACCTCGGTAACCACGACGCGGGCGCCCTGGCCGCGCAGTGCCTGAGCACAGCCCTTGCCGACCTCGCCGAAGCCGCAAACCACGGCAACCTTGCCGCCGATCATCACGTCGGTGGCGCGGTTGAGGCCGTCGACCACCGAATGGCGACAGCCATAGATATTGTCGAACTTCGACTTGGTCACCGAATCATTGACGTTGATTGCCGGAAACAGCAGCGTGCCCGACTTCTCCATCTGCATGAGCCGGTTCACGCCCGTGGTGGTCTCCTCTGATACGCCCTTCAGACCCGCCGCCGTCTTGTGCCAGCGCTGCGGATCCTTGGCCATCTCGGTGCGCAGAAACTCGAGGATGACGCCCCACTCTTCGGGCTCGTTGTCCGGATCGAACGCGGGAACCTCACCGACTTCCTCGAACTCGTAGCCTCTGTGGATAGCCAAGGTGGCGTCGCCCCCGTCGTCGACAATCAGGTCGGGCCCACTACCGTTGGGCCACAACAGCGCCTCGTTGGTGCACCACCAGTACTCCTCGAGGGTCTCGCCCTTCCAGGCGAAGACCGGGATGCCGCGAGGGTTGTCAACGGTGCCGTCCGGGCCCACGGCAACCGCGGCCGCGGCATGATCCTGTGTCGAGAAGATGTTGCACGATACCCAGCGCACGTCGGCGCCAAGGTCCACCAGCGTCTCCATGAACACCGCCGTTTGCACGGTCATGTGAAGGCTACCCATGACCTTGGCGCCGGCTAGCGGCTTGGCGTCGCGCTGGCGGCGGCGGACCTCCATCAGGCCGGGCATCTCGTGCTCGGCCAGGCGGATTTCCTTGCGGCCGTGCTCGGCGAACGACAGGTCGGCGACCTTGTAGGGGTCGCGGCCCGCTTCCTTGGCCCGGTCGAAGGCGTGCAGATCGGTGCTAACGGCTTCCATGATGGTGCTCCTGAAACTGTTCCTTGGTAACTACGCGAAATCGAATACGATGCGTGACGGAGCCTCGAGCCGCAGACGCGGGACCACGCGGTACGTGAGAATTAGTCGTGCGGGATCTCCGGCTCGGTAATGATATTTCATAATCTCCGTAGAACGAACCCACGAGACCGCGACCAGTGTCACCTTCGGCGTCATGCGCATCGCTCTGATCTCTGATATCCACGCCAACCTCCCGGCGCTCCAAGCTGTTCTCGAGCACGTCGATGGCGGCAAGATCAATGCCATCTACCACCTCGGGGACCTGGTGGGCTACGCGCCCTGGCCCAACGAAGCCGTGGCGCTCATTCGCGAGCGCGGCATCTCGGGGGTGGGGGGCAACTACGACTCCACCGTGGCGACCGACCACGAGAACTGCGGCTGCCGCTACGAGGACCCCCGGCAAGAAGAGCTGTCACACGTTAGCTACGAGTGGACGCGGGAGCACTGCAGCGCAAGGACCAAGGCGTTTCTCGCCACCCTGCCTTTTCGCCTCGATTTGCGGCCGCTCGGCGGGCATGCTTCGGGATCCAAGATCGTGCTCGTACACGGGTCGCCGACGCTAAATACTTTGTACTGGACCGAGGATCGTGACGACGATTTTTGCCGGCAGATGGCCGACCGCGCCGGTGTTGGAGAAAGCGACCTCATGGCCTTCGGCCATACACACAAGCCGTGGCACCGGGTGATCGACGGCATTCACTTCGTCAACACGGGCTCGGTGGGCCGCCCCAAGGACGGCGACTGGCGCGCCGGCTACGTGATATTGGAGGTTTCCGAAGGCAGCTTCGCGGTGAGCTTCGAACGGGTCGAGTACGACCTCGAGTCGGCGATGAACGGAATCCGCGCGTCGGAGCTCCCCAATGAATTCGCCCGTTACCTGGAGAGCGGCGGTACGTCCCCCTAGGCGGATCGTGCCGAGCGGCACGTTGACTTGGGGACCTCGGCTGTCAGGTTCAGGTCGCCGACCAGTCGAACTGCAGGCTGCCCGATCGCTCGAGAATCGGCTGCCACCATGCCGGGTTGTCGACGTACCAACGCACTGTTTCTTCGAGCCCGATGTCGAAGTTGATCTGCGGCTTCCATCCGAGCTCGGTTTCGATCTTCACGGGATCGATCAGGTAGCGGCGATCATGATTCGGGCGATCGGCGACGTGTTCGATCCACTCACCAGGTTCTTTGCCGAGCGCGCGGATTACCTGCGACACGATATCGAGATTGGTTTGCTCGTGGCGCGCGCTGATGTCGTAAATGGGCAGCTTGGCAGGATCGGTGGACGCGGCGGCGGTGATCTCTACCTTCGGGCCGTCGAGCATGGCCATAATCGCACGGCAATGATCGAGCACGTGCAGCCAATCGCGTTGCTGCAGGCCGTCGCCGTAAATCGGCGCCTTGATGCCGCGCAGCACGTTCGTGATGACCAGCGGAATGAGCTTCTCGGGGAACTGGAAGCGCCCGTAGTTGTTGGCGCAGTGCGTCATCACGATGTCCATGTCCGGATACGTCTGCATGTAGGCGCGCACGAACATGTCGCCGGCTGCCTTCGCGGCGCTGTACGGGGTCTTGGCGTTGAGCGCGCTGCCTTCGGTAAAGAACTCCGCGTCCTCGGCAAGCTCACCGTAGACCTCGATCGTCGAGATGTGGATGTGGCGACGCACCGGGTGTCGGCGCGACACCTCCAGCAGGTTCTGGCAGCCTAATGCGTTGGAGCGCGCGAAGTCCGACGGCGTGACCACGGCGCGATCGTTGTGGCTCTCGGCGGCGAAGTTCACCACCACGTCGGGCTCGTGCTCCGTGTACACGCGCACCATGGCGTCGAAGTCGCAGATGTCCGCCACTTCGAGGGCGATTCGGTCGGCGATGGCGTCGAGATTGGCCTTGTTGGCCGCGAAGCCGAGGTTGTCGACCGCCACGACCCGCGCATCCTCCTGCTCCTCGAGCAGGTAGTGCACGAAGTTCGAGCCGATGAAGCCGCAGGCGCCGGCTACCAGGTAGGTGGTCATGGGATCTTTGACTGGAGAATTGGCCGAATATGCGACCCAGAACAAGCCGCCCGGCTAGTGTACCGTATCGCCGCCGCGGCAGGCTTGGGTGCAGGAAACGTTCGGAGCGCGGTAGAGTTCAGCCGCGTCCTTCAATCCCCACGCTGGCTCCGCAGCCCGCCCGCACCGGGTAACTCGGGGGCCACGGAGGAAACATGCGCAACATCCGCGAGATATCGGCGTTCTTGATCGTTGCCGGCGTCGCCTTAGTGCTCGCCATGGCCGGCTCGGCCAACGATGCTACCGCGCAGGGCAACGACTACCCCGAGATTCCGGCGCGCGGTCCCAACGACGGCGTCGGTCCATTCGCCACCATGGCCATTCGCGGCGTCATGTTGATCGACGGCGCCGGCGGCCCACCCCGCGGTCCCACCAACATCATCGTCGAGGGCAACCGCATTGCCCGCGTCGGCGGCAATGTTCCAGACGACGTGGAGTACGTGGTCGAGGCCGACGGCATGTACCTGATGCCGGGCTTCGTCGACATGCACACCCACGCCGGCAACGGCAAGAACCCGCCCGACTACGCTTTCAAGCTGTGGCTGGCGCACGGGGTCACCACGGTGCGCGGCGTTTCCCTCGGGCCGCGCGGCTGGACGCAACGTGAGAAGGAGCGCAGCGCCCGCAACGAAACCATGGCGCCGCGCATCTTCGACTACCAGCGGCCCAACGCCAACACCCCCGATGAGGCGCGCGCCTGGGTACAGGAAGCGGCCATCGAGGGAATCGACGGCATGAAGATGGGCTCTTTCCGCCCCGAGATCATGGGCGCGCTGCTGGATGAGGCCGAAACCGTCGGCCTCGGCTCCACCGCTCACCTGGCGCAAACCGGCGTCGCCCAGATGGACGCCATGGATGCCGCCCGCCTCGGCCTCGGCACGGTGACCCACTACTACGGTCACTTCGAGGCGCTGCTAGAGGACTACGTGGTGCAGCCCTGGCCGGTTGACATGAACTACAACGACGAGCAGGACCGCTTCGGCCAGGTGGCGCGTCTGTGGGACAAGATCCACGAGCCCGGCTCGGAAGCGTGGTGGGCCTACCTGAAGGAGCACAAGGAGCTCGGCACCGTCTTCGATCCGACGATGACGATCTACTCGTCGGGCCGCGACGTCATGCGCTTCCGCGAGGCCGAGTGGCACGACAAGTACACGCTGCCGACGCTGTGGGACTTCTACCAGCCGAGCGAAACCAGCCACGGCTCCTACTGGTTCGACTGGACCACCTGGGACGAGGTCGCGTGGCGCAACTTCTACCACGTGTGGATGCAGCTGATTAACGACTACAAGAAGATCGGCGGCCGTGTGACCACCGGCTCGGACTCGGGCTTCATCTACCAGACCTACGGGTTCGGCTACGTCAACGAGCTCGAGATGCTGCAGGAGGCCGGCTTCCACCCGCTAGAGGTGATCATGGCAGCGACCATGAACGGTGCCCTGACGCTGCACGAGCCCAAGGGCCAGCCGATAGAGTTCGGCGTGGTGCGCAACGGTTTGCTCGCCGACATGATGATCGTCGATGCCAACCCGCTGCACAACCTCAAGACCCTGTACGGCACCGGCGCCATCGTCCTCGACCGCGATACCGGCGCCGTCAACCGCGTCGGCGGCGTGCGCTGGACCATCAAGGACGGCATCGTGTACGACGCCAAGAAGATCCTCGCCGAGGTTGCCGACATGGTTGAAGGCCAGAAGCGGCAGAGAGTCAGCGCCGGGCAACAGTAGTCGGCAGCCGTCGTTAGGCCGCCGGCTGGCTGGTGTTCCAGATGTCCTTATCCAGCTTCCAGTCGCCGCCATCGTTCTTCCAGGTGACGATGAACTTGCCCTGGTCGATCACGGATCCATCGGCATCGCTCAGTGTGTAGCGACCCTCCTCGACGGCGGCATCGCCGTGCTCCTCGAGCTCTACCGTCTCGAGCGTCGCCGTGGCCACACCCATGTCCATGACGGCCTGCCAGAATTGACCGATCGCCTCGGTGCCCTCGATGACGTCGCTGTTGGAGGGAAAGAGCTTGCCGTTGGCGGTGTAGAGCTGCGCTATGCCGGCGCTGTCTCCGGCGGCAAAGTTGCTCATGAAAATACCGTTGGCGGCGGCGATTGCGTCGTTCATCAACAATTCTCCCGGTTGGCGCCTCTGCAACCGAGGCACGCTCAAGCTTCCAGTGCTTACTTACCCTTACACCGGCTCTTCGGCACCACAACAAAGATTCGGTGCTGTCCCAATTTAGGACACCACCGGAGACTCAGACCTTCCGATTACCCGGCGGGGAACCGTTCCAGTCTAATGCCTATAATGGCCCACGCCTTCCCCACCGACATGAAGGGCGTGTCACACACCGAGCTCAACTCGTACGGAGGCCTATCGATGAAACCAGCTCGCCTGTATTTCGCGCTCCTGGCGTTCAGTTTGGCGTGGACCGCGGCCTGCACTGCGGGATCCGATGCGGGCGCGGGTGGACCCGATTCGCCGAGCTCCTCGGGCTCGGCGGCGAGCGACACAGCTGCGTCGACACCCGTCGAAAACCCGCCCGGCAATCGCTACTTCGACGACCAGGGGGATCTGCGCGTCGCGCTCGTCAAGATGCCCTATTCCGGCGCCCGCAACGTGCCGGAGCTCTCGGGCGGCCCCGACTACCTGGAAAACGGCGGCCTCCTCGACATCCTCGACGGCATGGACGTGCAGCTGCGCGACACCGAAACCGTCGGGTTGCTCCCTGACGAGGAAAACGACTACGGCGAGTGGCACCGCATGGGAATGGCGTCGGGGCACTACGGCGAGCTGGTAGCCGATAACGAACGCAACGGCTATCTGACGGTCGGCTGGCTGGCGAACTGCACTTCGCTGCTCGGCTCGCTGGCCGGGTTGCAGCAGTCCGGTTCCGGTGATGCACCGCGCAAGGTCGCAATGGTGTTCATCGACGCGCACGGCGACTTCAATACACCGGAGTCGACGCTGTCGGGCATGCTCGGCGGCATGCCGTTGGCCGTGTCGGCCGGCATGTGCCTGACGAATCTGCGCACTGAAGCCGGCCTCGATCCGCCGCTGCCGACGAGCTTCATCCTGCTCGGCGCGGCGCGCGATCTCGACCCGCTGGACCGCGAGCTCGTCGAGGAATCCGACATCGTCCAGTTCAGCACCGAGGACATCCGCGAGATCTCCGATCAGTTGCGCGCCCAGATGCAACGGCTCTCGGAGATCGCCGATCTGATCTACATCCACATCGACATGGATGTGCTCGACCCTGCCGAGGTACCCGGTCACCCGCTCACCGTGCCCGGCGGCCCGACGAGCCTCGAGCTCGGCACCGCTCTGGAGGCGATGTTCGAATACCCGAAAGCAGCCGCTCTCGGCATCGCCTCGACACCCTGGGGCCCGCGCGACCCCGACGGTCTCTCCCTGCGCGCCGCCTACAACCTTATCGAGGGCGCGCTACGCGGCGTGCAGGCGCGCGCGCTAGTGAGGCCCGGCCAAGGCAAGCACATGACGCAGCTCTTCGTCGACGTCGTCCTCGTGGCCGACCGTGTCGGCAACCTCGGCACGCAGGATGTCGCCGAAGCGCTTGCGCATGCGGTGGATCGCCGCCTTGACGGCCCCCTCGCTGAGATTCAACGTCTCGGCGACCTGCTTGTAGGGAGCATCCGCGCCGTCACCGATAACGAATGGGGCCAGTAGCTCGAAGCGGTCTTTCTTGCCGGACTCGAGCATCTCGCGGCGCAGGCGACGATCGGCTCGCCCCAGGAGCGTCGTGGCCCAGGTTTCTTCGAATACGTCTTCGGGTGTTCGGTCGTCGGCCGGCTCGAGTTTGTAGCCGTTTTCAGCGGTATCGAGATCCAGCGACAGCGGCGCCCGCCCGCCGCCGCGCTTCTGGGCGCGCTGCCGTTCCCACTGGTTGTTCATGTAGCGTTGCAGACCGCTGAGCAAGAAGCTGCGGAACTTGCCACGCTCCTGGTCGGCCACCGCAACGTAGTTCCTTTCGAGCAGCTCGGCGAAAAACCCCTGCGTCAGGTCACGCGCCGCCTCGTCATCCTGAACCCGCCGCCGCGCGTAGGCGTAGAGCGGATACCAGTAGATCTCGCACAGTTCCGCCAGCGCCGCACTCGAATCGGGACGCTCTTTGTCTCCCGCCGCAGCCACGAGATTCCAGTTGGTTGCTTCGAAGTTGCTCAATGGTCTGTAGCTTCCGGTGCGTTCTTTCTAGGCAATTCGCAGCTCAACACTCCTTCAACCCTACAAAAGATACGGGCGCCGCCGTACCCGATTCGGGAAGTCCCCTCGGGGCCGGCGGCAGGCGGCGGGACAGAGAATGAGGCGGTCGAAACCAGCGCGCCACCTTGTCCGGCTATTTCAGAAGGCCTTGAGGTACGTCAGCTTGATGACGCCGGTGCGGTTTGCCCAGCGGGTGTCGCGCGGATCCGCGAGCACGCCGATGTTGTAGCCAGTGTCGAAGACGATGAACAAATCGCTGCCCGGCGTGTGAATCCAATCAATACGGATGTTTGCCTGCACCACGTCTGAGTCGGTGTCGTACTGGATCAGAGCGTTGGCGAAGAGATCACGAGACGCTGCAAACGCGATGCGGTTCGTAACGATCGTGGTGGAGAAGTCGCCGTTCGGGATCGGTAGCGAGATGTCCTGGAAGTCACCACTGAGTCCGAACGAGAAGTGCTCGCTGTGCTTCCAAGTGAAGCCACCGGCGTAGGAGCGGATCGTGCCGTTCCAAAACTCACCGAGTCGGGTTGACCCGCGAACTGAGAGTCTTCTGCTCTCGTTCGTACGTCCTTGCAGAAAAACATCCGTGAAATTGTAATCACCCGGCGGAATCGGCGCATTCGGCCGGACGAAAAACGGCTCGAAGAGCCTTTCGAAGCGAGACTGGACCGCTCCCAGCACGTGGTCGCCGCTCTCCAACACAAAGCTCGGGCGCAGGTTCACGAGCCGCGACTGCAGAACCCCGTCCTGCCCCTCGATCTGGCTGCCGCCGAAGTTGATCGAGAGCTGCCGCGCCCAATCGCTTTGCTCGAAGCGCGGATGGACACCGACGTTCGCCCCCCATCTCACCATGTCGCGGCGGCGTACGAAGCCGAGCTCGGGATTAAAACTCTCACCGATGTTGGTGTAGGAAACACCGGCGGTGTAAAGCTGGCTCAAGAATTGCGCTTCGACAAATCCTGCCGCGTTGCCCTCGGTTCCTTCCTCCTTGTCCCACACCTGGGCGAGCCAGCCGCGAACGAAGCTGCTGGTGAGAAAGCGTTGCTCGTAGTCGACGCCGGCCACGCGGTTGTAGGTCTCCGAGTTCTGCACGTTGGTAAAGATCGCGCCGATCGTGGAGCGCGCGCCGATGTCGTTGCGCAGCCGCCCGACGAAGTTGTTGGCACCCCGGCGCTCGCCGTCAACGCCCGCGTCCCGCGTTTGCAGGTCCAGAGCGCCGAGCGACCACGGGCCCTGCTGGCCGGTCAAGCGGCCGCCGCCGATGATGTCGTTGTCGATGCCGATTCGGCGCGAAAAGAAAATCTCGGTTTCGCGCGTGTTGCCGAACTGGAAGAGCGGAGCGCGCTCGAGAAAAAACTCGCGCTTCTCGGGAAAGAACAGGTTGAAGCGGGTCAGGTTGATCTGCACGTTGTCGGCTTCGACCTGGGCGAAGTCGGTGTTGATCGTGACGTCGACGGTGAAGTTGCTGGTGACGCCCCACTTCACGTCGACGCCGAGGTCACCGACCACGTCGGTGTCGACGCTGCCGGCAAGAGCCTCGCCGTCAGCAAGCGTCGCCGCACCGGGAAGGGCCTCTCCGCCGACCAGGCCCCAGGGCTTCACCTCGAGGTCATTGCCGCGTCGCAGCCCCCGCAACCCGGTGAGCGTCGCGTATTGAGATGCCTGATGGATGTGCTGCCGATACTCCTGCGAGATGTGCGGCAGGTAGACGTCCTCGTTCTTGCGCCGTATCGAGCGGTAGAACGCCACCCCCATCTCGATCTCCTCTGCCTCCGCGAAGCGAATCGTGGTGGTGGGAATAGCCACCTCCAGCACCCAGCCCCACGCCTCGATCCGCGCGGCGCTCTGATAGACGCCTTCCCAGTTCCAGTCGCTGCGCTCGAGGCTCTCGTCGTTGAACCAGGCGTCGCCCTGCGTGCCGAACGAGTTGAGCTCGAAGATGTATCCGTTGCGCTTATCGTGGTAGGTGTCGAGCGCGATGATGACGCGATCATCCTGATCGATGCGGCCCTCGCGATCGAGGATGCTGCGCCGGATGAGCTCGGGCTCGCGATCGTACATGGTGAGCCCGAAGTAGATGTTGTTGTCGTCGTGGGCGACGCGCACTTCGGTGCGTTCGGACGGCGGCGCACCGTCGACGGGATTGCGCTGCAGGAACCCGGTCGACGGCACGATGTCCTGCCAGAAGTCCTCGTCGAGAACACCGTCGATGCGCGGCGGTTCGTCGGTGCGGTGCGCTTCGATCACCATCGACGCACCCTGACCGGGCGGAATCCCGGCATGAGCAGGGCCGACTCTTGGCAGGCCGGCGGCGGCCACGGAGGCGCTGAGCACGATCGGCCAGAGCAGACTGCCGAGAAAAGAAAGTGACTGCAAGAGTGCGTGTACCCGAAAGGGGGATAGGAAGTTTCGATAGCGCTTCAACGAATATAGCGGTTCTTCTGATACTCGTTGAAAGGCTCCACCAGCACGCCGGCGAATTCCGCCTTCTTCATGAGCCGGTAGATCGGCACGCGCTGGGCCTCCTGTTCCGCGGCACTGGGCGTGGCGCGCAGCACGTTGTCGAGGTAGCCCCAGGTGACGAGATTGTCGTTGGTTTCCGGCTCCAGGATGTAGCTGATGAAGTTCGACATCGGCTGACCGCTGGGCACGAAGAACGTCCCGGTCGGGAATTCTATGGTCTCGGTGATCTTGTCGGCGGTGATGGCCTTGAGGTAGTGCGCTTGAAAATACTGCGTATCCTCGATCGCCGTCGCGTCATAGGCCTCGACCTCGAGCGAAACGGGCTCGGTGAGGCGCTTCACCGTGATGTCGTGCTCGAGCAGGATCGGGATCAGCTTGGTCATGCTCGGCGGAATCAGATACCCCCACGGCCGCGTCGTCGTCCGCGTCGGCTCGAACTTCGTGAAAACCGGTCCGCGGACCAGCTCGTAGGTAACCTCCTGGCCACCGCCACCGCCGCGGCCGCCGCCGCCACTCCGCCCCCCGCCTTGGCGCCGCCAGAAATCGTCCTCGTACTTGGCGACCTGCCTGTACTTGAGAACGATCTGGTCATCGTCGGAATCCTCGTTGCCCAGGCGAATGGCGCGCTCACGAGCCTCACGGACAACGGCATGGAGATCGTCTGCCTCCTCGACGGCGAAGCGAATCAGCTCGCGCTGGCCGATGTACTGGCCGCGCACCTGGTGCCGGTAGCGTTCCTCGCGCGGAATCGGCACCACCTCGGTGCCGTTGTTGATCACGCGGTGGCTGTTGCTCGGCGTCTCGAACAGGAAGCCCACGGCGTTGGTCAGCGTGGCGAAGACATGCTGCTTGCGCGGCTCGACCGAAGTCGGCACCCAACCTTGAACGCCGTCGACGCTGCCCGCGCGCGTGTACCAGAAGCCGTCGTAGTTCTCGGCGCGCAGCGCCTCACGGACGCGCGCCAGAATGCGATCGTTGCCGAGGTTGACAATTCCCTGATCGCCCGCCGGGTTCATGTTGGTCTGATAGGTCAACGTGTAAGGCGCCGCGCCGCCGTGGTGCGTGTCGACCCAGATGTCCGGCTGCCACCGGTTGATGACCTTGGTCACCAGGGCGTGGATCTCCTGCGACTCGAGCTTGATGTAGTCGCGGTTCATGTCGAAGCCTTCTTCGTTGGTGCGGCGGCGCACCTCGGCTCCGTCGGGATTGATGGTGGGCACCACGAGCACCACGACTTCATCGAGCAACGGCCGCAGATCGCCCATCACCAGATCACGCATGATCTCCATGGCCGCGTCCTTGCCCGCCACCTCGCCGCCGTGCACGTTGTTGACGATCAACACGACGGGCCTGCCGGATTTGGCCAGGTCGGATGGCCGGTACACCCCCGGGTTCGACAACGTCGCCAGCACCACGTCGCGGCCCATCAACGTTTCGGTGAGCTTGATCACGTTCATCAGATCCGAACGCGATTCGAGCTCGTAAACGAACTCCATCAACGGCTCGTACAAAATGCCGCCTTGCGAGTAGCTGACGCGCTCGGTGGGCGTCTGGAGTTGTTGCGGGGCGCCTGCCGGAACAATCGCGACGACTGCCGCGATGGCGATCAGACAAGCGAACGCGGAACCACGAGGAAAGCGAGGCATCGAGGACTCCTTGGCAAATGCTGGGCGGCTGGTGCGCGACCGGCCGGGTCGCGACGTGATCTGGAGCATGGTCGCCCCCTGTAGGCGGGTGACGGGCTGTCGTTCGTGGGGATTCGGGGAATTTACAGTGCCGCAAGGGCCGCCCTCAACCGCGTGATCGTCCATGTTTATCTGCGTACGCGCCGAGCCTGCGAAGTTAGCGCCGGCGCTGCGTTAAACTTACGTTCATGGCTACCGGCGAACTTGACCCTAACAGCCCTGCTGAGCCGGAAATCTGCCTGTTCCACTTGTGACCGGACACCGGCCTGTCGCCCGGGTCGGGCGGCAAGACGAGCGGCCAAGCCGTGGTGTTCACGTTCCTGTTGAGCATCTTCTCGGGGGCAACGGCACTCGGCTTCGCCGTCCTGTTGATCGTCGACCTTGCTGCCGGCGCACCCCAGGCGGCGATCGCCAAAGGGCTTGCACTGGTGGTGCCAACCGCAGCGGTTGCCCTGTTGCTGGCGCGCAAGAAGTCGACGCTCGGTCAGCTTCGCGTGTTCGAGGCCGCCGTCTTCGCGGCAGTCACGCTGTACCTGGCGACCGGCGCCTACGCTCTCGGCGTTGCCGACTTGCAGGCCGGCAGCGGCAACTGGAACGCCACGCTGCTCCGCTTCGCTTTGCTGATGGTCGCGTATGGCGTGTTCGTGCCCAATTCCGTGCAGCGGGCCGCCACGCTGCTCGACTTCGGCCTGGTGCAGACCGAGGTGCCGCTCGATGATTCGGGACAGTTGACCCTCGAAGGAACAACGAGCGGCACGCCGGCGTACATGGCGCCCGAGATGGCGGTACAACTCGATGCCGTGGACGGGCGCGCCGACATCTACATGCTCGGTTGCGTCGCCTACTGGCTGCTCACCAGCAAGCAGGTGTTCGAAGCAGAGACCGGCGTTGCGCTGATCGTCGAGCACGTGCGCACGGCTCCCACGCCGCCTTCCCAGCGCATGGAGCTCGAGATTCTGCCCGAGCTCGAGTCGATCGTCATGAAGTGTCTGGAGAAGGATCCCGCCGATCGGTTTCAGACGCCTGGCGAGCTTGCCGACGCTTTGGCAGCGGTTCCCGTGAGCCAGCCGTGGACTGCGAAGCGGGCCGCGGAGTGGTGGGACCTTCACATCGCGGAGGCCCACGCGGCCTGAACGGGCTAGCTAGCTGTCGTCGGGGTACTCGCGCGGCCGCTCGATGCCGACGATATCGATGTTGCCGCTACCCTTGTCGCGCAGCGTCACAATGACGGGGCGCGCCCAATGGGCGAAGTCGGGATGCCGCGTGAAAATGTGTGCCCGAGCGTAGCGATACCCGAAACTGTCGGGGGTACCCCACGCGCCGCCCGGCACGCTGGCGCGCGTGGCGCCGACCTCGATGTCGCTGATCGCCGCTTCACCGCCGCTCCGATTGTCGAACGACGACCAGCGCACGCCGTAGCGCGCCCCATCGGCGGCAGCGCCGACCCGGATCGCGGCGTTGTCCCAATCGAGCGTCAGGGAGCCACCGCTGCCGCTGAGCTCGAAGTCATCGAGCGGGTTGGTCTGTGCAATCCAGTAGCCAACAGCTCTGTCGCGGCGCACGCGGAGGATCTCGTTGGCGTACGCGACCGCGCTCGGGTCGGAGAACCGGGCCTCCGCAACCACGCCCTCGATGGCCGCGTCGGAAAACCCGGCGAGAATGCGCGCCGCCAAAAAAGCGTCGGCGGCATCCATGTGGTCGAAGTCGGCGTTCGGATACTCGGGTTTCCACGTCGACGGCACGAAGTACTCCGCCTCGAAGTTACCGATCGCATCGACGTCCGGCATGTCGGCTCGCAACCACGGGCGGTGCCAGATGCCCAACGTCACGGCCGCCTTCCACGTGGGGCCGCCCTCGATGAAATACTCGTTGCCACCACTCGGCTCGTTGGTGCCGATCGAGGCGCTTCCCAAGGTGGAGCCGAAGTCGAGCATGTAGTGCTTGATGAAGCTGCGCCCGTTCTCCTCGACAAACGAGTCGTATGTGTTGAGGGCGCGTGAATCGTCGTGGTTGAGCCAAGCCGAGATCACCCGGTAGCTACGCAGCTCGCGGCGATGCTCGTACGGAAAGATGTCGTTGGGGTCGTCGGGGCGCGTCCCGTAGAAACGAAACTCCCCAATGCCCTCGCCGGACACGAGCTTGCTGGCCAGCGCCCGGTAGATGCCGTCGGGTCCCACCGGCGCATTGGACATCCATTCGTCGATGTCGATCTGATCGATCTCCCGCAGCGTCCCGAGGTCAGTGGTAAACGTCGCTCCGGGCGCGATCTCGATGCGATCCCTGGTCAGCGTCACGATGTAGGCCTCGGCGACGTGGTAGCCGAAGGCATGGAAGAGCTTCGAGCTGATCATCTCGGCTCCCGAGGCGATTTCCGGATAATCGACCGGGTCGAACTTGATGATGAAACGGCCGCCGTCCTCGTCCTCGATCAGGAACTTCGGCGTCACACCACCGCCCGGTCGGCCGATCACGCTCCATTGTCCGTCTGCCGGCGGTCCCGTGAGGTTGGGGCCGGTGACAATCTCGTCGACACTCATCGGTCGGGCGCCGAGCCGGTTGCTGGACCAGTTCGAGTCGGGAACTTCACCGAGCGTGTTGATGTTGACGGCGCGTTTCTGCTCTGGATCGCCGCGGGCGTGAAACAGATTCTCGTACACGTCGTACAGCTTGTATACGGGCCAGTCGGACGGACGCTCCATGTCCAGGTTGTCCTCGTCGACGGCGATCGGATCGTCTCGGTTGAAGCGTGCCCCGAGGGGACTTTGCCGCGTGCCCGCCCACCTGGGCAGCTGCCAGATCGCTCGCCGAAAAGGCTGTGGCGAGCAGCAACGGCAGCACCAGAACGGCAGTCAGCACATGGCGCGTCGTCTTCATTACTGCACCGTTCGCAAAATACGGCTGAACAACGGCGTGGTATCGAAAATGTTGTCGAAGGTGATCGCCGTGTGGAATCCCTCGCCGCCGAAGGCGAAGTCGGCGCGGAGGAACGTCGACAACGTCGTTTTGACCCGCAGGCCGATGCCGAAATCCGTGGCGAGGTTGTCGAAATCCAGGTCGCGGCGATCCGCTACCACCTTGCCGGCGTCGAAGAACAAAAGCGCGCTTCAGGGACCGCAACATGATCCTGCTGAACGTCGAGTATCGCGCTGAGCTGTGGGTGGCGATGGACCTGGGCGTAGTTGTAGCCACGCAGATCCCGCGTGCCGCCCAGCGTCGGCATCAAGTAGAAGGGAACTTCCTGCCCCGGATCGGTATCCGTAATGGTCGTGTGGGCGCGCAGCGCGATGACTCGCTTGTTCATCAAGAACGGGATGTACTGCTGAACCTCGATGTCGAGCTTGTTGAAGCTGAACATGCCGACATCCTGGTCGCGCCAGTCGCTCCAGCGGACGGAATAGAGGCCGCCACGGTACGGATTTCCCTTGTTGCGCCAGTCGATCTGCACGAAGCTGTCGTAGGTGATGTACTCGACCTGCTCGACGAACCCGGGCAATTCATCCGGATTGAAGTCCGGGGGCGGCGGAAAATCGTCGCTGCCCTCGCCAACGTCGGTGTCGCGAAAACCGATGCCACCGCCGATGTACAGCCACGAGGGCGCTTGCCACCACAACACCGTCCCGGCGGCACCGACGGTCTGGGCAAAGCTCACCCGATTTTCTTCCAGGCTATCTTGACCGAACCCGTAGAAGCTCTCGTTGGCATTGTGCTGGTAACCCACGTGGAAGCTCATGTGGATCGGCGAGCCGCCGATGCGCCCCCAGCCGACCTCGAAGAGGCCGAGGTAGTAGCCCCTCTGAGGCTGAACGCCGCGGAACCCCGCAGATTGACGAGATTCGGCGTGAACTCGCTCGGGTAACGAGTACCGACACCGTTCTTGCTCCACAACACGCCGAAGGCCTGCCCGGAACCGCTCGGAAACCCGCCCAGCGTCGGTAAGAAACCGTGCCAGCCACCACGAATCCGCTGCAGCCAGTGCCCGTCTTCGAGCCACGCCAGGCCGGCTTCGGCTCCGGTCTTTTGCGGCGCCGAGAGTTGCCTACTCTTCGCCTCGCGCAGGGATCGCCAATCTGCCGCCGTGCTGCCGCTCTGCGCTTGTTGCGCCAACGCCGCGGCGACCTCGACAGAGAACAGATCGGCGACGCCGACGGCGAAGCCCCGGGCGGTCCCGGGAGCCTCTTCGCGCAGAGCGGCGAATGCGGGACGAGCGATCAGAGCCGCGGCGGCAAAAATCAGCGCGATCGTAAATACACGGATCCGCCGGCTGTCGAGGGCTCCAGTCATACGGGGGGTCAGTTGCCGATGGCGATCAATTCGGTGCCGGTGCGAAAGTACCATTTGCCGTCGGCCAGCGCCGGTGATGCCAAGGTCAGGGCGTTGAGCTCGTTGACGTGCAACAGCTTGAACTCGGGACCCGCCTCGAGCACGAATGTTTGGCCTTGGTCGTTGGTGAAGAACACCTTGCCGTCGACCGCCACCGGTGAAGCGGAAAAACCTTCCCTGCTGGACCGGCCCAATCGGCCCTGGAACATGAGCTTGCCGGTTTTCGCCTCGTAACCGGTCACGATGCTCAACATGTCGTTCATCATGTAGATGTAGTCGCCGATGATGATGGGCGACGGCACGAACGGCGATCCCTTGGGTGTCCTCCAGACGACGTGGCTCTCCGTCACGTCACCGCTGCCGCCGGGGCGGATCGCCAGCGTCGGGCCAGCACGCCCCGACGTCGCAAACACGAGATCGTGACCGGCCACCGGCGTCGGGATGACCTCCATCATGTTGCCCGACACGGCCCACAGCTCCTCGCCGCTGGTCGGATCGTAGGACTGCACCCAGCCCTGGCTCGACACGATGAGCTCATCACGCTCGCCGGTGGTGATGATGATCGGTGTGCCCCAGCCGGTCATCTGGCCGCGATCGGTGCGCCACCCAACCTCGCCGGTCTGCTTGTCGAAGGCGGCAACGAACGAATCGCCGCGGTGATCCTGATAAATGATCACCATGTCCTCGTAGAGGATCGGTGACCCCGCCGACCCATGGTAGTTATTGAGGTCCTCGACCTTGTTGTGCCAGATCAAATTGCCGTCGAGGTCAACCGCCATCAACCCTTGTTGACCGAACGAAGCGAAAACCATCTCGCCATCGGTAACCGGAGTGGCCGACGCGCGGCTGTTCTTCTGGTGAATGTGCTCGCGGCTGGCGAACGGAACGGCCGTCTCCCAGATCAGCTCACCGCTCGAGCGGTCGAAGCCGAGCATGGTCATCTTCGTGCCGTTGTCGTACGAGGTTGTCAGAAAGATCCGGTTGCCCCACACGATCGGTGAGGAGTGTCCGCGACCCGGGACCGGTACCTTCCACAGCACGTTCTCGGTGTCCGACCAGGTATCGAGATACCCCGAGCCCTCGACGATCCCCTGGCCCGACGGACCACGCCAGTTGGGCCAGTAGCCGCGGCCCTCGCCTTCGATGGTCAGGATGCGAACTTCGCTCTGCTGCGCAGCCGGCGGTGCAGCGGCCGTTGCCCAGCTGGCGAGACCGCTGAGTGTAGCGACCAGCAGGACGCCCGACGTCCCGATTACGTTTTGACGCATTGAAGAACCTCCAAACGGCGATTAGCGTGCCGAAGCGACCTGCCGACCTTCGCCGCTGACGCCGTTAATACTAACGCTCCTACTGCTCAACTTCTGGCCAGTTGCGGGAACGGTATCCGAACTTGCGGGGAGCGAACAACAGAGCGGCTTCGTGGAGGACCTAGGCCCAGCCGGTGGCGGCTCGCTACCCCATCGGCATCGGCAGCGCCACGAGTATGGCGGTGAGGGCGAGCACGACGACGGCCAACGCCAGCTCTGTGCCAGCCGAGCGCAGGAGGAGCAGCGTCTCGACGCCTGCCCCGCCGGGGTCCGCCACCACCGACTCGAGACGCGGCCGGACCCGCTGCCAGTTGTAGAGGCCGATCCCGCCCACGGCGGCAAAAACAAGGAACTTGGCGAGAAGCACCAGCCCGTAAGTCGTCCCGAACAGAGCGCCGACGCTGCCGAGGTAGATAAACGACGTCGCCGTCCCGGCAATGAAGAGCGCCGTGACGGCGCCCATCGCCAGCGGCGAGAAGGCGTTCACCATGGCGGCAACGGCGCCGCCGCGCGCCGAGCCGAGTTGTGAAGCGCTCCGCACACCGAGGACGACGGTCACGAGCAACGTGCCGATCCACAGGGCGGCAGACAACACGTGCACCGCCTGCAAGATCGCCGGCAACGAAAAAAAGCTGCCCCCCTCGAGCGCATGGCCGGTGAGCGGCCGGCTGATCGCCGCAACGAGTACCGACGGGTACAGCAAAAACGCGGCACCCCTCCAGCGCCGCAGAAGCATGGTGAAGGCAATGGCGGCGGAACTGGCGGCGATAGCCTGAACCTTCCAACCGCTGCCCCACAGTGTGCCGTTGAGGATGATCTTGACGAGATCCATGGTAACGGCCTCGTCGGGGCCGAAGAAGGCGTAGGTCTGATCCCAGGCGCGCGCGAGGTCGATGGCGACCAGCGTGAACCCCGCGAACATTCCCCACAACGCTAGATTCCGGCGCGTGCCTGCCGCCCACTGCGAGACGGTTTCACCGCCGTCGTCGCCGATAGATTTGAGGGCAGCCGGCAGCCCGAAGCGACGAAAGACCGTCAGCCCGACCAGCAGGAAGACACACAGATAACTGGCCCAGCGAAGCACTACGCCCAGATAAAAGAGAGGAGAATCCGAGACTGCCTACCTGCCGGCGTTCAGCGCGCCGCTTCAACAGTGAAGTCGAAGTCGCCGCGCACCGGATGCCCGTCGCCGCTCGAGGTAACCCAATTCACCGAATAGACACCGTCGGCGAGCGGTGCTTCGATCGGCGCCCACATGATGGTCTCGTCTTCCTCGTGACGCCCCAGCTTGCCCAGCGTTGCATCGCCGGCGGCTCCCTTGATCGTCACCTTCGATACAGCCAACTCGAAGCTCTGCGAAAACTCGAGAACGATCTTCTCGGGTGACTGGGTGACGACAGCATCGGCTGCGGGCGTGCTCTTGTCGAGCTTGAGGTGGATCGCTTCGCTCGCCGGAGTGACACCGATAACCATCAGGGTAGCGGCAACGGCCAAAACAGCAGACACAACGAGTCGCGTACGCATCGAAACCTCTAGGATCGAGGAGAGTATCGGGATCGAGATCTATACGCCTAACAGGGTGCTGAAAAACTTCCAGCCTTCAGCACCTTGTAAAGGCTAACGAAACAATTCGACCCACTCAACCGCCCGGACGGATCACCCCCTCCTAACAGGGTGCTGAAGAACTCCCTGGGCCGATCACGGAAAAGTAGCAAGCGGCCTGCCGCCGCCGGAATTTGCGCCGGATCGACGAAAGAAAGACCATCGGCGGATATCGAACAAGCTACGGAACCGGATTCTCCCGGGGTTCCCGGTACCCTGCGCGCGGCAATCGAGACAACCGTGAGGTTGGCGCGCGCCGAGGCGGCCGGAGAACGCCCGTGAGCGACGACCGTCTTGTATCCCGCGACCCGCTGCGACTCTCTCCCGAAGAAATGCGTGAGCTCGGCTACAGGGTCGTCGACATCCTCGTCGATCACATCGAGAACCTTCCGCAGGGACCCGTCGGCCATAAGGCGCGACGCGACGAGCTCGAAGAGGCGCTGCGCGAGACGTTGCCGGCGGAGGGTGCCGATCCTCTGGAGGTGCTGCGTCAGGTCGAAGAAAAGATACTGCCGAACCTCATTCACATGGGTCATCCGCGCTACTTCGCCTTCGTGTCGTCACCGGCGAACTTCGTGAGCGTCATGGGTGACGCTCTCGCATCGGGCTTCAACATCTTCGCCGGAACTTGGCTCGAGGCGTCGGGGCCCACTCAGGTGGAGCTCGTCGCCATCGACTGGCTGGCGCGAGCCTGCGGGCTTCCCGATACCGCCGGCGGGATCTTTGTCAGCGGTGGTTCGGCAGCCAACATCATGGCTCTCGCCGTTGCCCGCCAGGTGCGGCTCGACGGAGACATGGACGGCGCGGTGATCTACGCGTCGGACCAAACCCATTCCTCGATCGAGCGCGGCGCCACCCTGCTGGGATTCGACAAGAGCCAGCTGTGCACGCTCGAGTCCGATCACCGATTCCGCTTCGACGTCGACCGCCTGAAGGTCGCGATCGCCGACGATCGGGCGGCAGGGCGTCGACCGTTCTGTGTCATCGCCACTCCGGGCTCGACCAACACCGGGGCGGTAGACCCGCTCCCCGAGCTCGTTTCGCTGTGCCGCGACGAGAACATCTGGCTGCACGCCGACGGCGCGTACGGAGCCGCCGCCGCCCTGAGTCAGCGTGGAAAGGACCTGCTTGCCGGTCTCGGCGACGTCGATTCGCTGACGCTCGACCCGCACAAGTGGCTGTTTCAGCCCTTCGAGATCGGCTGCGCACTGTTTTGCGACGCGGCTTGGCTCGAGCAGTCTTTCTCGTTGGTCCCCGAATACCTCGAGGACACCTCGGGCGACACCGACGAGATCAACATGTTCGAGCGAGGAATCCAGCTGACGCGCGCCGCGCGGGCGCTGAAGCTGTGGATGTCGCTCAAGACATTCGGGTCGAATGCCTTCGCGGAAGCCATAGAGCGCGGCTTCGAGCTCGCCGAGGTGGCAGCGGCGCACATTCAGGAGATGGACGAGTGGGAGATCGTGTCGCCGCCGCAAATGGGTATCGTCGCGTTTCGCTGTGTGCCCGCCGACCTCAGCGAGGACGAGACCAATCGCTTGAATCAAAGCCTGGTGGCAGCGTCACTCGAAGACGGCTTCGCAATGGTCTCTTCCACCGTGCTGCGCGGTACAACGGCACTGCGCATGTGCTGCATCAACCCGCGCACGACCAGAGAAGACATCGAGGCCACACTCGAGCGTCTCGACGACCTCCGACGATGAGCGTACGCCGCGAACCCAATCGACACACGACCGACAAGCGCGGCGTCTTCGTCCGCCAGAGGGCTGCGAGCCCGACCCGATCAACGGCTTCGAGCTCCTCGCCGAGGCGTACTTGACCAACGACCCCGAGTACAGGGGCCGGGTGACGGTGCCGGTGCTTTGGGACAAGGAAACCTCACGCATCGTCAACAACGAGTCGGCGGAAATCATTCGCATGCTCAACTCGGAATTCGATGAGTGGGGCGACGCCTCGCTGGCTCTCGATATTTGATGGGCGATGCCCTCACCGAAGCCGATTGGCGGCTGTTCACGACACTGGTGCGCTTCGACTTCGTGTACCACACCCACTTCAAGTGCAATCTGCGGCGTATCATCGACTACCCCAACCTCTGGGGTTACCTGCGCGAGTTGTTCCAGATGCCCGGCATTGCGGATACCGTGAACATGGATCACATCAAGCGCCACTACTTCATCACCCACCAATCGTTGAATCCGACCGGCATCGTGCCCGCCGGCCCCGTTCTAGACCTCTACGAGCCGCACGGTCGCGGCTGAGCGGCGAGCACGGCCTACCAGAGGAACCTCATGGCGGTATCCATCGAACCCGGGAGCAGCAACCACCTGCCCGCGAAGCACCCGCGCAACAGCTACGCCGGCATCATCGTCGCGGCCCTCGTCATGTTGACGAGCGTCTGGGTAACGATCGGCTCGGCGGCCGGTGTTGCGGGCGCTACGGGCGTACACGGTATCGCCGCGCCTGCCGAGCAACAGCTGTACGGCGCGCTCGAGGGCAACTACCTCTACAAGGCGCTCATGCTGCGGGCCGCGCCGGGAAGCTTGCTCACCGTCATCAACCTCTACCAGCAACGCATGCCCACGTACGAGTCGTTCAGCGAGGCCGGGCCTTTCTGGATGCGGCACAACCAGGGCGACCAATGGGACCTGATGCTGCTGCTGCCGATGTTGAGTTTCGAGGAATACTACTCACTCGATGCGGTCGTGGGGCGCGAGCGCGCCTACGGAACCTCGGGAATGTCGGCGACCGAATTCGAGCGATCGATCGCCCCGCATATCGCCTGGCAGGAGGAATGGTTCGTGTGGGGACCGTCACCGGATGTGCTTGTCGCCCGCTTCGACGGTATGGGGTTCTTGCACGTCGAGATCTTCCTGGCGCTCGCCGGCAAGCGCGGCGAGCTGCTGGAACAACGCCGCATGGAGAACGACTATCTGCGGCGAATCGGTCGCCAGCAAAACGTCATCTTTACGCGCGCCGGCGGCGCCGCTTGGGACCTGTTCACGCTCGGCTTCTACACGGACATCAAGCAATATGCCGAGGGCACCGACATCCCCGAAGATCTCCGTGAGGAGGCGGCCCGGGGGGCGGGTTTCGAGGGCACCGCCTACATTGGTTCGTACCTGCGCTCGCTGATCGCACGGCACCACGACACCTTGGCCGTCGCGATTCGTTGAATGGCCGCAGCAGCCACGGACCCGACCGAGAAATGAGCGACGCATCCAGATTGGCAATCGTGGGGGCCACCGGCGCCGTGGGTCACGAGCTCGTGACGATCCTGGAGGAACGGAGGCATCCCCGCCGCTTCTCTGCGCTTCCTCGCTTCACCGCGATCGGCCAGTACCACGATCGACTACGGCGGATCTGGACTCACCGTCGAAGCTCTCACCGAAGACTCGTTTGCCGGCGTGGATGTGGCGCTGTTCACCGCCGGCGCCGCGACGGCTCGTCAGTTCGCGCCTGAAGTGACCGCCCGCGGTGTCACCGTCGTCGACAACTCCTCCGCGTTCCGCATGGATCCCGACGTGCCGTTGGTGATTCCCGAGATCAACGGAGATCTCGTGGTCGCGGCGCACGCACCGGACCGCCTTTCAGCAGGGCGCATCATAGCCAACCCCAACTGTTCGGCGATCATCTTGCTGACTGCGCTCGATCCGATCCGTCGCGCTTTCGGCATCGAACGGCTCGTCGTGTCGACCTACCAGGCGGCATCAGGCGCCGGGGCCGCAGCGATGCGCGAGCTCCGGGAACAGAGCCGATCGGTTCTTGACGGCGCGGCCCCGGCCCCGGAGATCTTCGCCGAGCCCTGCGCCTTCAACGTCTTCAGCCATGACACCGCTGTCGATCCCCAAACCAGACGCAACGTGGAGGAACAGAAGGTCATGGACGAGACCCGCAAGATCTGGCAGCAACCTGACCTGCGGATGAGCGTTACGTGCATCCGGGTTCCCGTGATGCGGGCACATGCGGAATCGATCAAACTCACGCTGCAAACCCCGGCCACAGAGGCCGCGGTTCGCGAAGCGTTGGCCGCCGGCGCCGGAGTCGAGGTTGTGGATGAGCGCGACGCCAACGACTTCCCGACGTCGCTCAAGGCCTCGGGCCGTGACGCCGTGCTAATCGGACGTATTCGCCCCGACGCCAGCCAGCAAGGCGCCGGCGAATCGGAAGCCAGGCCCGGCGGCGCGGGCGAAGCTGAAGCCACAGCCGGCGGCGGGCGCGAAACCGAATGGCGCGGCTTCGAGCTGTTCGTCGCCGGCGACCAGCTGCGCAAGGGCGCGGCGCTCAACGCGCTGCAGATCGCCGACCTGCTGAGCCGACAGAGCCCGGGTAGTTGATATGGCCGAGCCTGGGGGTTACGATCCGTCTCCCATGAACGCACTGAGCCAACTGACAGTCGAGACACGCTACGTGACGAGATCGTCGCGCGCCGTCGAACTGTGGCAGGGGTTTTTCTTTTTTACCGCCGACAGGAGGCGGGTCGGGAACTAGACCGAACAGATCCCGAAAGCGAAACGCACCCGCCGAGCTGCTCGGCGGGTTTTTTTGTATGAGGAGAAAAATGAGCGAACGACAACCGACACAAGACACAGACCTCGATCGATTGACGATCGGATACCAAGGAACCGCCGGTGCCTACAGCTACCTGGCGGCGCAGAAGCACTTCGCCGAGCAGCACGACGAGCTCGACTGCCGCGGCTACCGTACGTTCGACGAGGTCGTCCAAGCCGTCGAGGCGGGGCAAGTCGATTACGGCATGCTGCCGATTGAGAACACCACCGCCGGCTCCATCAACGAGGCGTACGACTTGCTGGCCAAGGCCAACGTGGCGGCAGTCGGCGAAGAGGTGTTCCGCGTCGAGCATTGTTTGATCGCTCTCGAGCCCATCCCGGTGCGCGACGTGCGACGCATCGCGTCACATCCGCAGGCACTGGCTCAGTGCAGCGACTTCCTCGCAGGGCTGGAAGATTGCCAAATCGAGTCGTACGCTGACACGGCGATGGCGGTGAGCAAGGTCACGCGCGAGGGAAATCCTGCGCACGCGGCAATCGCCAGCCGGCAGGCGGCGCGGCGCCACGGCCTCGAGGTCTTGAAGCGCGATATTACCAACCAGAAGGACAACTACACGCGGTTTCTGGTGATCTCTCGGAAGCCCGTGTCCCTCGCGCCGGGTACTCGTTCCAAGACGTCGCTCGTGTTCGCCACCCTGCATGAGAAGGGCGCTCTGGCGAGCTGCTTGAACGTGCTCGCGGAACACGATCTCAACCTCACCAAGCTGGAGTCGCGACCACGCAGGGACCTACCGTTTGAGTACCTCTTCTACGTCGACTTCGAGGGCAACGTCGCGGAGGAATCCACGCAATCTGCGGTAGCTGAACTGGAGCGATGTACGAGCTATCTCAAGGTTCTCGGTTCCTATGCCGCCTGTGATCCACCACCGGCCAGCAGCTAATTTGCGTACAGCGATTCCGCCTTCTCCGCCGAAGCAACGATCCCCCTGATCATCGCCGGGCTGACGCCGCGGTCTTCCATTTCATTCAGCCCTACGATCGTGCACCCGCGAGGCGTGGTTACGCGGTCGAGCTCGTACTCTGGGTGGCTATCGCTGCTAAGAACCACAGTTGCCGCGCCCAAGGCTGTCTGAGCGGCCATTCGCAGAGCTTCGTGCGGGTGGAATCCGATCTGAATTCCACCCTGCATCGCGGCCCTGATAATCCTCAAGAAGAACGCCATCCCGCAGGCACAGACCGCCGTTGCTGCGACGATCTGCTCCTCGGAAATAACCTGGGTCTTGCCAACCGCGTTGAAGAGTCTGACCGCCTCGGCGAGCGCTTCTTCGTCGTGCTCCCGTGCGGCCAAGCAAGTCATCGATTCGCTAACTTCGATCGCCGTATTAGGCATCGCCCGGATCACCGGGAGGTCCGTGCCAATCTGTTCCACGATTTGCTCAATGGAGACGCCTGACACGACCGAGATCAGCCGATGGCGCCGGGAATCCAATGACTTGGCGATTTCTCGCAAGAGCGCGTTCAAGTCCTGTGGCGGCACGGCTACAACAAGCAAATCCGCACGCTGAACCGCATCCTTGTTGTCGCTCCGAACCTGGAACCCTTGATCTCCCAAGTCTTCTAGAAGATCCGCCTGCCGCCGAGTCAGGATGATTTCGCCGGCTTCGTACTCATCGGCGGCTACCAACCCGATTCCGATAGCTCGTCCGATATTGCCAGTTCCGAGAATGGCTAGTTTTGCTTTCGTGCTCATGGGCGTGCCCTCCGCTAGCAGGCCACGGCCTGCGTAGAGCGATTGAAGTGTGTCGCAACTTATGACGTGCGCCGTCGCAAGCAGCGGAGGATAGCTTCTTTATCGGCCGCCGCCTTCATGAGTTTGTTGGCGTACGTCGACCGGATCCCGTCCAGCTGCTCACTGTGGTAGTCGATGACCACGTTCGGGTCCTTCAACAGATGGCCGGTGAGAATGCCGCACACCGACTCACCCGTCGCGATGATGCCGCCGGCCGCGAGCTTGCGAGCGCCGGCAACGGTGGCGCAGGATGCCGGGTCCGCGCCGATACCTGCAGAATCCACATGAGCCTTGGCGTCCATGATTTCTTGGTCGCTGACCGTCTCGACCACGCCACCGGACGCGGCAACGCCGCGCAAGCATTTCTTCCACGACACCGGGTTGCCGATCTTCATTGCCGTCGCCAATGTGTCGGCCTCGACAGGCTCGAGGAGATGGCCGGTAGCGAAAGCCTTATGGAGCGGGCTTGCTCCCTCCGCTTGGACTACGGCGAGTCGTGGAACCTTGGAGATGAGGCCGAGCTCACGGAGCTCCCCCAGCCCCTTGGCGATCGCCGAGCTGTGTCCGGCGTTGCCTCCAGGCACGATGATCCAATCGGGTACTTGCCAGTCCAGATCTTGCAGGAGCTCGAAGGCGGTCGCCTTCTGCCCCTCGATGCGAAACGGGTTCACCGAGTTGAGCAGGTACATCCGCTCTTCGGAGCAGACTTCTTCGACCAAGCGCATGGCGTCGTCGAAGTCACCTTCTATCTGGACCGTCCGCGCACCGTAGGCCAGCGCCTGACCGAGCTTGCCGAGCGCTATCTGCCCCTCCGGAATGAAGACCCACGCTTCCATTCCAGCCGCGGCCGCATAGGCAGCCATCGAAGCCGAGGTGTTGCCGGTAGAAGCGCACGCGACGCGGTCCATGCCCAGAATCCGGGCCACCGTCACCCCCACCGTCATCCCACGATCCTTGAATGATCCCGTCGGGTTCAGCCCTTCGTGTTTGAGGAAGAACGCGTCGATGCCTGCGTACGCTGCGAGCCGCTCTGACTCGTAGAGATGTGTGTTTCCCTCGCCTCGTGTGATGACGTCGGCGTGATCGACCGGCAAGATCAGCTCTCTGAAGCGCCACACGCCCGAGCGGTCCAAAGGCGAGCGCGATCCGCTCCTGAGATCGAAGGTTTTCAACTCAACGCTGGCGCGGAGCGCGGCAAGATCGTGAATGACATCCAACGTTTCACCGCACGCGCAGCGGTAGCGAAGCTCGAGGCCGGCATACTCTGCCGCGCAGTCGGTACAGACCAAGATCCAAGCAGCGGCGCTCACAGCTTCCTCGCTCCGGGACAATCTGCAGAGGAGATTACGAAGCCCGACCGCAGGCCCGCGGCATCGACGAATGCGGCTTGCATGGCGGTGGCCACTTCCTGAGCGCTCCGCACCGAACGACACAAGGCGACAACGGAGGGACCCGCCCCGCTGATCGTGCTGCCGAGCGCGCCGCTGTCCACCGCGGCCTTGAATACCTCGCTGCAACCGGGAATCAGTTCGGCGCGGGCCGGGGTTACGACCCGATCGTCGATCGTCCGACTGAGCAGCCCGAGGTCACCCGAATGGAGCGCAGCAACCAGAGATCCCAGATTCGCCGAGTTCCGCACCATCGCCTGCAACGAGACGTCAGTGGGCAGCACGGCTCGGGCTTTCTTGGTCGTCAGCTCGAACGCCGGAGTCACTACCACCACGGTGAGATCGTCGATAACGGGCAAGCGGACGACGTCCAAGGGATCCACGGACCAAACCAGAACCAGGCCACCGAGAAGCGCCGCGGCGGCGTTCTCCGAGTGACGACCCGAGACGACCGATTCCGCCTCCAGGCACGCCTTGATCAGGTCCAGCTTGCGCAACGGCGAGCCCAGCAACAGGTTCACGGCCAGGGCCCCGGCCGCAGCGCTCGCCGCGGAGCTTCCCAGTCCCGAGGAGATCGGCACGCCCTTATCGAGCTCCAGCTCGATGCCGACCTTCATTTCGGACATCACCAGGACCTCCGCGGCTGCGATTGACACGGTGTTGGCCGTCAGCTCCCTCGACAGCGTGCCGCCGTCGTTTCTCACGGTGGCCAAACGGATCCCCGGCTCGGTCACGAGCCGGGCGACCACGAGGTCTCCTGGCTCCAGCAGGGCGAGACCGAGGATGGCGAATCTCGGGCCCAGGTTGGCCACCGTCGCGGGAGCGAACACTCGGATCTCTGATCCCACCGGCAAGCTCATGCGCTCAGTTCCCTTCGGCGGCGACAGTCTGGTGTAGCTCGGCGGCCGGCGTCGGCAACGCTCGTACCCCCGAACTTGTGAACCTCAGTACGCGGCATGGTCTCAGCAGTGAGCACAACAAAAAGGCCCGCGCCTCGTGGCGCGGGCCCAAACTCGAAAACGTCTTTGACTAGCGCACGCCACACTCAGCGACCCGGTTGGGCCGATTCGTAGTGCCTGGGTTGCACGTTCGCTCGTCAATCATGAGGTGGCCAGTGTACACGACGCTCCTCCGGCGTCAAAGATCGCCGGGTAGTGTCCTAATCAGATTAGATCAGGACAGCACCGATCGCCGTTTGTCGCCGGTCGAACCGGGGAGTAGAATCCGCGCTTCGATGCTTTGGAGAATGCGCACCCACACCGAACCGATCAGATCGTGAGCGAACCTTCGGCTCTGCCCAACGCAACGTCGAGCTGGGAGGAGCTCGCCGATCAGGTTTTGGCCCACCAGCCGATGGCCCGCGAACAGGGACTCGCTGTGGCGCGTTCGTCGGATGACGAGCTGCTGGCATTGCTGCAGGCTGCATTCAAGGTGCGATCCCACTACCACGGCCGCCGCGTTCGGGTGCACGTGCTGCAAAACGCTCGCAGTGGAACCTGTGCGGAAGACTGCGCGTTCTGCAGCCAATCGGTGTTGTTCGACTCGAAGGTGCCGCGCTACCTCATGCAGCCGGTCGATAAGCTCGTCGCGGCGGCCGAGCGGGCGGTCGAGATGGGAGCGGTGACCTATTGCATGGTCACGAGCACGCGAGGTCCTTCCGATGCGGAGCTTGAGACGGTGTGCCAGGCGGTGCGGCAGATCAAGGAGCGTATCGACATCAAGATCTGCACGTCGCTCGGGCTGCTGAAGGAGGGGCAGGCCGAGATCCTGGCGGCCGCCGGTGTGGACCGCTACAACCACAATCTGGAAAGCTCGGAGCGCTTTTTCCCAGAGATCGTGACGACCCATACTTTCGTCGACCGCTGGCAAACGGTCGAGCGGGCCAAACGCGCGGGGCTGGAGGCGTGTTGCGGCGGGATCCTGGGCATGGGGGAGAGCGAAGAAGATTGGGTGGATCTGGCTTTGGCGCTGCGCGACCTGGAAGTCGAGTCGGTGCCCGTCAACTTCCTCGATCCGCGCCCCGGAACGCCGCTGGCCGGCCGCGAGCGACTCACGCCGCAGCAGTGCTTGCGAGGATTGGCGCTCTTTCGATTCGCCCTGCCCGCCGCAGACATTCGCGTCGCCGGCGGGCGTGAGGTGAATCTGGGTACTCTCCAGCCTTTGGCCCTGTACGCCGCCAACTCCATGTTCACCAACGGCTACCTGACCACGCCCGGAGCGGCTCCCTCGCACGACGCCCGTATGATCGCCGAGGCGGGCTTCGAAGCCGAGATCCTCGGCGCCCATGCCTGACCGGGCCGGGGAACCGGGTTCCACGGTGCCGATCACGGAGGGGGCTTCCGGCTTCGACCGCACCGAGCTCGAAGCGTGGGACGATGCCCACCTCTGGCACCCGTTCACCCCGCAGAGCGTTTACCGCGACGAGGATCCGCTGCTCGTTGTGGCGGGGGAGGGCAACTACTTGATCGACATCGACGGACGCCGCTACCTCGACGGCGTGGCATCCCTTTGGTGCAACAGTCTGGGTCACCGGCGCCCGGAGCTCGATCAGGCCGTCCACGATCAGCTCGACCGCATCGCCCACGCGACCCTGTTGGGGAACGCTACGGTGCCGGCCATCCGCTTGGCCCGCCGCCTTGCCGAGGTGGCTCCGCCGGGGCTGACGCGCGTTTTCCTCTCCGACAACGGCTCCACCGCCGTGGAGGTGGCGGTGAAGATCGCGCTGCAATATTGGCAGCAGGCCGACGGGGGGAGGCAGGCGCGACGCACTCGATTCCTCGGCCTCGGCGACGCCTACCACGGAGATACGGTGGGATCGGTATCGATGGGAGGCATCGACCTTTTCCACCGGAGGTTCGGACCGCTGCTGTTCGACGCCGTCCGCAGTCCGTCCCCATACTGCTACCGGTGTCCGCTCGACAAGGAGCCCGAGACCTGTGAGGTGACGTGCGCAACCGAGCTCGAGCGGCTAGTTGGCGAGCACGGCGACGAGCTTGCCGCCGTGGTGATCGAGCCGGGCTTCTTGGGCGCCGGTGGGATCATCACCTATCCACCCGGTTTTCTTCGCCGGGCCCGTGAGGTCACCACGCAAGCCGGTGCCCTGCTGATCTTCGACGAGGTCGCCGCCGGCATGGGGCGATCGGGCTTTCTGTTCGCGAGCCAGCGAGAAGAGGTCACTCCCGACCTGCTGTGCGTTGCCAAAGGGCTGACCGGGGGCTACCTGCCGGTGGCGGCGACCCTGGCGACCGAGCAGGTCTACGAAGCCTTCCTGGGCCCGCCCGAGGACGAGCGAACCTTTTTCCACGGCCATACGTTCACCGGCAATCCTCTCGGCGCGGCGGCGGCGCTGGCAACGCTGGATGTACTCGAGCAAGGCGGTGTGCTGGATGGGCTCGATGACAAGATCAAGCAGCTTGCCGCTGAGCTGGAAGGGCTCCGCAAACTTCCAGCGGTGGGAGACATTCGCCAGTACGGCCTGGCGGCGGGCGTCGAGTTGGTCGCGGACCGGGCATCGAGAGCCCGGTTTCCGGCGGCGGCGCGCACCGGTGCGAAGGTTTGTCGCGCGGCACGCGAGCGGGGCGTGTTCTTGCGTCCGTTGGGCGATGTGATCGTCCTCATGCCGCCGTTGACCGTCGAAGCGGCAGAGATCACGTGTTTGGTGGATGCGGTCGAGCACGGTATCCGCACCGTCTGCGGCTGAGCGACTAGATGCCCGTCACGAGCCCCCTTCGTGTCGTGATCACCGGAACCGACACCGGCGTCGGCAAGACATTCGTTGGCTGTGCGCTGGCTCGTGCCCTGGTGGCGCGCGGCATCCAGACCCTGGCCGTAAAGCCGGTGGAAAGCGGTTGCGCTGAGCTGGCATCAACGGAAGAAAACGGCTGTCTGCTGGCCGCAGCGACGGGGCAACCTCAACCGCTCGCGGCGCTGGTACGCCTGGCGCAACCTCTGGCCCCACCTGTGGCGGCGGCCCTCGAGGGCCTCGAGCTGTCTCTGGAGGACTGGGTGGGGCGTATCACGGCGCTGGAGAGGGCAACCTTCGAAGATGCGGCCGCGGCCTTCGAAGACGTGGCTCCCGAGTCGCCGGCCCCCCGCGTGCCGGGGATAACCCTCGTTGAGGGTGCCGGGGGGCTGCTCTCCCCGCTGACAGCCACCGCTGACACGCGCGACTTGATTCGCGCTCTCGGAGCCGAGGTGCTGTTGGTGACCGCCAACCGCCTGGGCACACTCAACCACACCCGCCTGACCTTCGAGGCCTTGGAGAGCCACGGCATTGCCGTACACGCGGTCGTACTCAGCGCCTGTGGCGATCCCGACACGTCGGCTGCGTCGAACGGGGCGGAGCTTGGGCGGTGGTTGCCGGTTCCGATCATCGAGTTGCCTCGGGACGATGAGGAAGCGGCGAGCGGCCAGCTCGATGGCATTGCCGAGGCGCTCTCAACCGCTGTGATGTCGCGCCCATCGGGGGTCGTTTGAGCGACGCTCCCGACGCGTGGGACGACTGGGTAGACGGTGAGCTTGATCGCCGGCGGCGCGAAAATCGCCTCCGCCGGCTCACCGCCCTGACGCCGGAGGATGGTGTCGTGGCCCGCCGCGACGGCGAGGCGGTCGTGCTCTTTTCCACCAACGACTACCTGGGGTTGTCCTGCCACCCGGATGTGACCGAGGCGGCGGCCCAGACCGCCCGGCAGCGCGGCATGGGGCCGCGCGGCTCCGCTCTCGTGTGCGGCTACAGCGATCTGCATGAAGCCTTGGAAAAAGACCTCGCCGCCTTGAAGGCAGCCGAGTCGGCCCTTCTTTTCCCGACCGGTTACGCGGCCAACATTGCCACGCTGTCGGCCCTCGCCGGCTCTGACCTGGCGATCTTCTCCGACCAGCTCAACCACGCCTCCACCATCGACGGCTGCAGGCTGGCCGCCCGTGCGGGGGCGGAAATCCGGGTTTATCGGCACCGGGATGTAGCGCATCTCGAGGAGCAGCTCGCTCGCTGTGAGCGCGCCCGGCGGCTGATCGTCACCGACGGGTTGTTCAGCATGGACGGCGATCTGGCGCCGTTACCCGATCTCGTGGCCCTCAAGAACCGTTTCGCAGCCCGGCTGCTGGTCGACGACGCGCACGGCACGCTGGTGCTGGGGGCTTCGGGGGGTGGCTGTGCCGAAGCCCAGGGCGTGAAATCCGATGTCGATATTCACGTGGGAACGCTCAGCAAGGCGTTCGGGACGCAAGGTGGCTTCGTCGCGACCGACGACACGCTCAGAAGCTGGCTGCTAAACAGCGGGCGAGCCTTCGTCTACTCGACCGCGTTGCCCTTGCCGATCGTCGCGGCAGCCCGGGAAGCCTTGGCGGTACGACGACGCGAGCCCCAGCGAGTCGCGCGGTTGCAGCGCCGGATCGCGCAAGTGTCCGAGGCGCTCGATCAGGCGGCCGAGACGCCGATCATCCCCTTCGTATTGGGGACCGACGGGGCCGCCCTGGGTGCGGCGGAGGAGCTTCTCGCGGCGGGGCTGTATGTTCCCGCGATTCGCCCGCCAACCGTGCCCGAGGGCACGGCGCGTTTGCGGATTTCCGTCTCGGCCGAACATTCGCGGGCCGATGTGGATAGGCTATGCCGAGTGCTCCGCGTCGTTCGCGGACACCGCGCTGCGGACCTATGAATGGCCTCGCCGGGTCCCGCTACTAGCCATGTCCGAGTCGACGATCATAACGGTGGGCGCTCTCCTCTATGTTGCCGTCCTCGCCGCGATCAGCGTTCACGCCAGCCGGAACATCCGCGATAGCACAGACTTCGTTGTCGCGGGCCGCAAGCTGCCTCTATGGCTATGCGTGTTTACGATCTTCGCCACCTGGTTCGGGTCGGGCACCCTGATCGGTGCCGCTGGCGCCGCCTACAGCGGCGGTCTGATGGGCGTTCTGGCGAATCCGTTCGGCTCGGCGTTGTGTCTGCTACTGGCCGGAATGTTCTACGTGCGCTTCCTCCGGCGGATGCAGTTGCTGACGCTTCCGGATTTGTTTCGGCAACGCTACGGGCAGTCCGCAGAGGTCCTGTGTGCCGTCTGTGTAATTCCAGCGTACGTCGGCTGGGTGGCGTCCATTTTCGTTGCCTTCGGCACAGTGTTGAATACAGTTGCGGGCGTGGACTTGGTGGCGGCGATTTGGGTGGGCGCCGCAATCACGGTCGCGTACACGTTCGTGGGCGGCATGTGGGCGGTGTCGCTGACCGATTTCGTCCAGGCGACCATCATCATCGTCGGCCTGTTCTTGTTGTTTCCCCTGGTGCTCGCTGACCTCGGCGGGTGGAGTGCGATGGTTCGGGCTGCCCCAGCCGGCCACTTCAACTTCGTACCCGAACCGACTCTTTTCGGCTGGAGCATGTTCCTTCAAGGGCTGCTGGTGATCGGTCTCGGGAACATCGCCTCACAGGATCTGTTGCAGAGGGCGTTCGCCTCGCGAGACGAGAACGTCGCGCAGTGGAGCATGTATTTGTCCACCGTTCTGTATCTGACGGTGGCCATGATCCCCGTGCTGGTCGGTATCGCCGGTTCCGTGCTGATGCCGGACATCGGCACCCCGGAGTCGATTCTGCCGGCCATGGGCAAGGCCTATTTGCACCCGGTGGCCATGGCGCTGTTCGTCGGGGCGTTGTTTGCCGCGTTGATGAGCTCGGCCGACGGCGGACTGTTGGCACCCGCCAGTGTCTTCGGGCGAAACCTGCTCGGCCTCTTCAGGAAAAACTTGTCCGAACAGCAGATCCTGTGGGGGATGCGCTGGTCGATCCTGGTGTTGGGCATCTTCGGGCTGGTGATCGCACTCTACTTCCAGAATGTTTATCAGTTGATGGTCAAGTCATTCTCCATCCTGATGGTCGGCTTGTTCGTGCCCATGACAGCGGCGATCTATTGGAAGCGAGCGAACGGACCGGGTGCGGTCGCCAGCATCATCGTCGGAGTGCTGACCTGGATCGGGCTCGAGAGGCTCAACACGCGCCCCGATGTCTACCTGCCGGCCGAGCTCATCGCTGCCGGCGTGGGGCTGGCGGCGCTGATCACGGTGACATGGCTGACAGCTCGCCGGGTTCCGCCCCTGCCGGCCGCGGATCTAGGAGGCAATGTCCTCGAGTATCGAGAGCGCCTAGGTGTGCTGGGCTTCCCAGCCCGCGCCAAGGGTGGCTGACGATCGCACTGCCGGTGCTCAGCGACGGTGATCTTGATTTCCCTGGGGCCGGAGGCAACGAATCAGGCGGTATCAATATGCTCGGCGGCGCGGTAGATCGACGTCCTCCTACCCCAGCATTACGTTGTCGATGAGCCTGGCGCGGCCGATCCTGACTGCCATCGAGGCGAGGGCAACGCGCCCGGCTTGCTCCAACTCCAGCAGTGTCTCGGGATCAGCAATGCTGACGTACACGAGATCTGCCAGCGGTTCCCGGGCGAGGACATCGTTCATCCGCGCTCGCAGACGCCCACCGTTGCGTTCGCCGCTGCTCCAGGCTTCGCCGGCCGCGGCGAGTGCCTGGTACAGGATCCCCGCCGCCCGGCGCTCGGGCTGGGTCAGGTAGGCGTTGCGGCTGCTCACCGCGAGACCACCCGGCTCGCGAACGGTCGGAACCGGGGTGATCTTGATATCCAGACCGAGCTGCGTGACCAGGCTTCGGATCACCACGAGCTGTTGCGCGTCCTTCTCGCCGAAAAACGCAAGGTCGGGGCGGATGATGTCGAACAGCTTGGCGACGACTGTGGCAACACCCACGAAGTGGCCCGGACGCTGCGCGCCCTCCAACAATCGGCCGATTGGGCCCGAATCTACCACGAAATCGTCCCCTGGCGGGTACATTTCCTCGACGCTCGGCGCGAACAGGACATCGACATCATGGCGCAGGCAGATGCCAGCGTCTTTCTCAAAGTCGCGCGGGTAGCCGTCGAGGTCTTCTCCAAAGCCGAACTGCTTCGGATTGACGAACAGCGACACCGCCAGCGTCTCGCCCCCGCCCGCCGCGCCCTGCGGATCAGCTCTTCATGGCCGCGGTGCAGCCCCCCATCGTGGGTACCAGCGCCACATCGCCGGCGCACCCATTACGGACGTGTCGCATCTCGGCGACCGTGTCGATTACAAGCATGCGTTCGAGGCTTGGTGGTCAGCGCGGGCCGGCGGCTGCATCTTCCACAGATGGCGCGAAGAAGCTCTCGGCGTCCGTCGGAAACGTTCCGTCGCGCACGTCCTGCACGTACTGGCGCAAGAGCGTGCGGATCATGGGAGCCAGCTTGGCGTAGGGCCGGGCATGTTTCGGCTGGAAGTCGGGCAGCAGGCCCAGGACGTCGTGCAGTACTTGAACCTGTCCGCTGCAGCAGGCTCCGGCGCCGATGCCGAGATCGTGGGGATATCGAGACGCTCGGTGATCTCGGCGGCGAGCTCGGCGGGCATCAGCTCGAGGACAATGGCAAAGACACCGGCCGCCTCGAGTGCCAGGGCATCGTCGAGCAGCTCCTTGGCCGAGGCCTCACTACGGCCCTGGACCCGCCAGCCTCCCAGCTTGCGAACGGATTGGGGGATCAGGCCGATGTGGCCCATCACTGCGATTCCGGCCTCGCTGAACCGGCGTACGATGGGCGCGACGGTACGGCCACCCTCCAACTTTACGGCGTGCGCGCCACCTTCCTGGATCAACCGCGCGACATTGCGCATCGTAGTGGCTTCATCGATCTGATAGCTCAAGAACGGCAGATCGGCAACGACGAGCGCTCTGTCGGACCCGTTCATGACCGCTGCCGTCGCCCGCACGATGTCGTCCATCGTCACGGACAACGTCGACTCGTGGCCCAACACCACCTGCCCAAGGCTGTCGCCCACCAGGATCATGTCGACGCCGGCCTCATCTGCGAGGCGAGCGAACGGAGCGTCGTACGCCGTGATCATGGTGATGGGGTTGCGCCGCTCCTTCATCAGCTGGATGTGGTGCGTCGTTATCTTTCGAGGATCGTCGGTCTTGGTGCTTTGCGGCGCCTCGAAAGCCCGATCGGATGCCGTTCCGGCCTCTACCTTGTCGGGAGCCCGGTCGTTATCCGTCACGGACGCATCCGCTCCGCTCGGCGCCCGGACGTTCAACGCGCTCTCCAGCATGTGCGTGATTCGAGTCAGCTTCGCTTCGGGAAACGTGGACTGCTGGGCGATCAGCGGCAGGCAGGCGAGGCCGAGGGCGGCATAAGCCCGCGCCGAATCCGGCGAGCGCCGTTGTAACGCGTCGAGGTGGGCGGCAACGGTCTCCTCATCACCTCGGGTCAGCGGTCCCGTGATTGCTTGGGAGGGCCCCAAGGTTCTCACCGACTCGAGGGTCGACTCGATTAGCGGGAAAAGACGACGTATCGCCTCGTCGGCCGGTACATCGAGCTCTTCCCACATCCCTGCCGCGAGCCCGACGAGCCCGGCAAACATCCCGGACGCCATCGTGGCGGAAGCGTGGTACACGTCGCGCTTTGCCGGGTCGATCTCCAAGGGCCGGGCCCCGAGCTCCTCGGCGGTGCTGCGCAGCCAGCTCGCCAGCGTCGGATCGGCGGCCTCGATCGAGATCGTGATACCCGTCAGATCCGTCGTTACATCGGGTCGGGGAAAGGTTTGCAGCGGATGGAACACGCCGATCAGGGCACCGGCATCGGCCGCCTCCTGCAGCGCCGAGAGCCCGAGAGCTCCCGAGCAATGCACTACAGCCTGCCCCGGGCGCCAGTCGACGGCGGAGCAGACGTCTGCGACGACCGCGTCGGGCGTGGCGATTACCACTACATCCCCTTTACGGGCCGCCTCGCCCGGCGACTCCACAATCACCGCGCCTCGAAAACGATCGCGGAGCCGCTGCCGCCGCTGCCGATTGCGGCTGCTGAGGGCGACGATTCGATACCCGGTACTGGCGAGGGGGCCGGCAAGACTCTCGCCGAGCCTCCCGGCGGCCACTACCGCAATCGATGAGCTTTTCGAAAGAACCGGGGTTTCGTCGCTCATGATTCTCCGATGGACCGCCTATGTTGTTGCTCGCCGACGCGAGGAGCGCGCCGTAGCAAGGATTTTCCGCCTCTTCCACTGAGAGTAACCGAGCTCGTTCAAGAATGTCTAAAAGCGTTGGAGAGACGATCTCGGTCAGCCTTCGAGTCGTTCGAGCAGCGCACGTCGAGGGGCTGTGGGGTCGGCACGCTCACCTGGAGACCGAACGGCTCCTTGGGGCCGCCCACGGGCAGCATGTTGACTTCACCGGTCCCTGAACACCACGCCGCCAGCCGCGGCTCGATCTGCCGTTGAACATGTCGGAAGGTTTCGTCGGTGTTGGGAGCCACCAACCGGTCTTCGACGCCCAGGTACAGCTCGTCGGTCTTGAAGCGCAACTTCCCCGACAACTCCGGCTCCGCTTGCAGGAGAGCACAGGCACGAAGAGCCGAGAGCATGGCCTCGCCGATCGGATCCCGTTCCTCTCGATAACCGCGTCGCTTGAGGCTGCACCGAAGTCCGGGCCGGCCGTCGGCGCGGTCGAAGCTGTAGTGCGCCTCATGGCAAATCAGTAGGACGCCCGGGCCTTCGGGGACGTGGCTGTAGTCGGCAACGTCGATCATGATCCGATCGGCCAGCGCCTCGTTCTGGATCCAGCCGTGGAAGACCCGAATCAGCGCCGCCGGATCCACGTCGACCGGTTCTTCGGCGTACAGTTTGGCGGAGACTTGCCGTGCGTCGCGCGGGTTCATCGCTTCTTCTCGTCGCCGCCCACCGGTTCACCGGATTCAATCAGCCGCGCATGGCAAGCGTGTGACGCCTCGATGAAGAGCTGCGCTTCCTCGACGTAGGCTCGGGCGTTGGCGACACTGACCCCGTTGAAAACCGTCTCGTGTAGGGAGAAGAGATAGTTGGCGAACTTGGGCCCGGCGTAGGGGTCGAAGAAGAGCTTGGTATTGAAGAAGCGCCTGCGGAACGCGTCGACGATACGCTCGGAGGCCGCCTCGACCTCGGGTCCGGGCGCCGTCGGGCTGCTTTCGGCGACGCCGACCGAACGCAGCAGAGCGTCGGGGGCCCGCAACACTGCGCGGTAGGCTCCAACCGCGGCTTCGTGCCCGTCCCCCTCGTCGAGCCGAACCTGAGCTTCGAAAACCGTGCGCTCGCTCGCCGCGAGGTCGAAGGCGAACCGCGAAATCACCTCGCCGGCGCACTCGCCGATACCGATGTCACCCACAGAGAACTCCCTGGGATCACCCCAGTCCGAGAACAGGGAGGGCTCTTCGTCGTAGCCCGAAACCTCCATCAGGTCTTCCAGCTCGGCGCGCAGCGGTTCGCTCGACGAACTCTCCGAAGGGCTCCTGCCGGCGACCCTCCCGCCGGTATCGGTCGGTCAGTCGGGCCACCACCTCGGGGATCCGCTTCGCGGGAACAGCGCCGATCGCCAGCCCGAAGCGGCCGGCGTTCTCCTCCCACTGCCCACCCAGCACGACCTGGAAATGTGGCACCGTGCGGCCTTCGACCTTGCGGCTGACGCCGTAGAACCCGAGGTCCGCCACGTGATGCTGGCCGCAGGAGTTGAAACAGCCGCTGACCTTGATGTGCAGCCCCTTCACCGCCTTGTCGGCCAGGGCGGCTTCTTCGATCAGCCGCTTGCGAAGCTCGGCGGCGAGCCCGCGCGACGAGGCGATCCCCAACTTGCACGTATCCGTGCCCGGGCATGCGGTGACGTCGACGATGCTGCTGGCGCCCGGCGCGCCGAGGCCGACCCGCTCGAGCTCCGCATGGAATCTGCGAAGGTCGGCGCCCGAAACCGAGCGAAAGACGACGTTCTGCTCGACGGTCGTACGCACGGTATCGCCCGTGTACTCGCGGGCGAGCCCGGCCAACGCCCCCGTTTGCGAGGCCGAGAGGTCGCCGAGCGGCAGCGTTACCGCCGCCGCGAAATAACCCTCCTGCCGCTGCGGATAGACGTTGGTATCTTTCCACGCCTCGAATGCCGGCTATCCGCCGGGTTCGACTGCAGATTGGATGGCGGTCGAAGAGGTCGATCCTGTGCTACACGGAGCTTGAGGCGGGCGGGCGACCCCCCTGCCGGCCCTGCGGCACCGGGCCGGACGTCGCGAGTCGGCACGCAGGTGGCGCGTCCAGCTCGGATCGTCTGCCAGATTGCGCCTCTCCTCGGCCACCAGGCGGCGGAACTCGTCGATCCCTAGCCGTGCAAGCAGGAACTTGAGGCGCGCGCGTGCCCTGTTCTTCTTCTCACCGAGCCGGGCGAAGACGCGGCACACGGCCTGTGCCACCGGCAATACCTCTGCCTCCGGAAGAAACGAATCGAACAGCTCGGCCTGACGGGGCACCGGGCCCAGGCCGCCCCCTACCCACAGCTCGAAGCCTCGCTGCAGCTTGCCATCGACGACCCGGCTACGGGCGATGAACCCGAGGTCGTGGAACGCCGTGACCCCACAGGCTTTGTCCTTGCAACCAGAAAAGGCCGCCTTGAACTTCCTGCCGAAATCTTGGGCATCCGGGTGACCGAGCAGGAACGCGGCGAGCGCCCGCGCGTGCAGCGTTACGTCGAAGGCTTTCTCCCGGCAGACGCCCGCGAGGGGCAGGCCGTGACATTCCGGACCACGTTGCCGCACGCCTCGAGCGTCGTGATCCCGACCGCCGCCAGGCGGCGCATGAGGTCCGGCGTATCGTCGATATGAACGAAATGCAGTTGGAAATCCTGGCGGGTGGTCACATGCACGATGCTGTCGGCGTATTCCTCCGCGAGCTCCGCCAGAACTTCCATTTGGTCCGGCGTCACCGCGCCGAACGGGATCTTTATGCGTTGCATTCCGGGCGCGTCCCACAGCGTGTTCGGCCCCTTGTGGGCGCCGCCCGCGGGATATTCCAGAACTCGCGTTCGCTCGCCATCGTGCCGCTGGCCGTTGTCGTAGCGTTGTCCATAAACACCGCGACGCAGGCGCGCCTCGTTGAAGAGCTTCTCGTCGAGCTGGCCGCGTCGGCGCAGCTCCAGGTCGGTCTCGAAGGCAGAAATCTGGCTCGCCGCGTCTGCTGGAACGCGCTCGCCCAGCTTTTCCTTCCAGGTCAATTGGCTCATTTGCTCGCTCCTATCCCGGCGCTCGAAAGGTGAGTCCTGTGGCGATCCCGCCTGTGGCCATCTCCGGTCGCGCCTGAGGCGGACACAGGTAGGATGGCTTGCCGGGCCACAGGTCGCGCAGGCGTACTACGTCGCCGACGATCACGATTGCCGGCGGCCGAACGGCGGCTTCAACCGCCGCCCGACCGACTTCGGAGAGCACCGAGACGATGACCCTTTCGTCGCGCGTCGTACCGCGCTCGATGACGGGCACCGGGGTGGAGCCCGGCTTGCCGCAGCGGATCAGCTGCCGCGCGGTCTCGGCCAAGCGTTCGACCCCCATGAGGACAACGAGGGTGTCGGGCTTCGCCAGCGCCCGCCAATCGGTGGACCCGGCGGCCCGCTCCGCGGTCACGACGGCGAAGCTGGCGGCCAGACCGCGATGCGTCAGAGGGATCCCGGCGAGCGCGGGGACGGACGTTGCGCTGCTCAGGCCGGGCACGACTTCGAAGGAAACGCCGGCGCCTGACAAAGCTTGCGCCTCTTCGGATCCACGGCCGAAGACGAATGGGTCGCCGCCCTTCAGCCGCGCCACGGTGAGGCCGGCGCGCGCCTTGGCGATTAGCAGGTCGTTGATCGCCAATTGATCCGGGCCCCGCCGCCCCCGAGCCTTGCCGACCGAGATGACTTCGGCGCTCCAGCCGGCCTCGGCAACGAGCTCCGAATCGACCAGGCGATCGTGCACGACGACGTCCGCCCGCCGCAGGCACCGCAGGCCGCGCAGCGTGATCAGATCCGCCGCCCTCGGCCCCGCCCCGATCAAGTAGACCCGGCCACTCGGCGGATATCGGAGGCCGCCGTTTGACTCCACGCTGCCGCCAACCGGAGTATCGCGTTGTGAAAATCCCCTCATGATGCTTCGCTCCCGGCGCCCGGGCCGAGCTCGCCGGCAGCGGCGAAGCTTGCCGGGGCCAAGCCCACGATCTCGGCAATGCGCGACGTGGCGCCTTCTTCATCTCCCGCTTCCAGAAGCCCGAGCACGTCCGAGTCGACAAGCTGATACCAGGGCCGCTTGCGCGCCGAGAAGTCCGGATGCCGCGCCGCCAGCGGCTCGCGCAGCCGGCCGGCTATCTCTAAGAATCGGGCATGCTGGGGACCGATCTGGCGCTCGACCGCCTCGCGAATGCGCACGGCCAAGGCAGGCGCCTTTCCCGAGGTCGAGACGGCAACCAGGAGGTCGCTCGTGCGGGCAACCGAGGGCGCGATGAACGAGCAGAGGTGGGTGACGTCGACGATGTTGAGCGGCACATTGCGCTCCCTGGCCTCGGCGGCGATTCGCTCATCGACATCGGCGCCTTGAGGCTCGCTGATCGCCAGGAAGGCGCCGTCCAAATCTCCGAAGCGATAGCCTCGACGCTCATGGCGCACCGGTGCGTGCTCGATGAGCTGCTCGAGCTCGCCGCTTACCGTGTCGGCAATCAACCGCACCCGAGCACCAACCCGAAGCAGTGCGGCAACTTTGTCCCGCGCCAGCTCTCCGCCACCGAAAACGACGCAGGTACGACCCTCGAGCTGCAGGAATACCGGGTAGAAGCCCATCTCACGCCTCGGTCCCGGCACCCACGGCGAGGCCGGGGCTGTCGAGGTCGACCGTGTTCATCGCTGTCATCTTCGTTGCTCGCCCTAAAACTTGACGTATTTGCTCGGGATTTATGGAACATAAATCCCGAGCAGGACAGTCAGGATTCGGCAGAACTTACTTCAAGGACGAAGCCTTGTCAATCGACAGCGGCCAACGGTCGTGGGCAAGTTACTCGCCCGCTACCCGGCCAGCCTCTCGACGACGGCCGCGCCTGCCTCCACGGTGCCGGCGGGGCTCGAGTCTGCGGGAGCGACGTCGACGGTCAACGCTCCGTCATCGATGGCGCTCTCGACCGCCTTCTCGATTGCCGCTGCTGCCTCCTCGTTGCGCAGCGAATGGCGCATCAGCATAGCCACGCAGAGGATCGCGGCATACGGGTTGGCGATGCCCTGCCCCACGATGTCTGGAGCGGAGCCGTGAACGGGCTCGTACAAGCCGGGGCTCCCCTCACCCAGGGAGGCGGAGGGCAACATGCCGAGCGACCCACAAAGCACCGACGCCTCGTCGGTCAGGATGTCGCCGAAGAGATTCTCGGTAACGATGACGTCGAACGCGCCCGGGTCGCTGATGATCTGCATCGCGGCGGCGTCGACGTAACGGTGGTCCAGCTCGAGCTCGGGAAACTCGTCATCGACGACACGCTCGGTGGTCGCGCGCCAGAGGCGCGACGTCTCGAGAACGTTTGCCTTGTCGATCGACGTCAGGCGGCCGCGGCGCTCTCGAGCGAGCTCTGCGGCAACGCGGACGACGCGCTCGACCTCCTTTTTGCTGTAGACGCACGTGTCGACGGCGGAATCCTCGTCCCTCCGGCTGTCCCCGAAGTACAGCCCGCCGGTGAGCTCGCGCACGAACATCATGTCGACGCCGTCGAGCAGCTCGCCGCGCAGCGGCGACGCGTGGTGCAGCGCCGCCAGCGGCCGGATAGGCCGCAAGTTGGCAAACAAGGCGAGCTCGGAGCGTAGACGCAGCAGTCCCTGCTCCGGTCGCACGGCGGCTGCGGGGTCGCTCCACTGCGGACCGCCGACGGCACCCAACAGGATCGCGTCGGCCCGGCGGCACAGCTCGAGGGTTTCGTGCGGCAACGAATCGCCGCAGCTGGCGATTGCCTCGCCGCCGATCGGAGCGTGTGCCAGCTCCAGGTCGAGCTCCCACCGCTCGGCGGCCGCTCGCAGAACTCGCTCGGCCTGGGCCGTGACCTCGGGTCCGATACCGTCGCCACCGAGAACGACGATCAACCGGCGGCCATCGGCGTCTCGGACCGTCATCCTTGTTCCGTTGCGGTCGCGTCGATCAAGCCACGCTCATAGCTCGCGATCGCATCGTCTTGCTGGAGCAGAAACCCGAGCTCGTCGACCCCGTTGATCAGGCAATACTTGGCGAACGGATCCATCGGAAAGGTGGTTTCGGTACCATCCGCCATTGTCAACGTTTGCTCCGCAACGTCGATTCGTAGCGACCCGCTGCCGGCGGTTACGAGCCGAGCGTGCACGGCGGGAGGAACGAGCAGCGGCAACAAGCCGTTCTTCAGCGCGTTAGCTCGAAAGATATCAGCGATCTCCGTACTGACGATCGCTCGGAAGCCGCTCTGCAGCAGAGCCCACGCGGCGTGCTCGCGCGACGAACCACAGCCGAAGTTGCGACCGGCCACCAGCACTTCGGCTCCTTGAGCCTCAGGACGGTTCAGTGCGAACTCGGGACGCGGCTCGCCCGAGCTGCCATAGCGCCAGTCGGCGAACAGGCCCTGCCCCAATCCTTCCTTTGTCGTCGCAGTGAGAAATCGCGCCGGGATGATCTGGTCGGTGTCGATATTGTCGCTGTCGAGCACGATGAAGCGGAACTCGAGGCGAGTAATCGTTTGCACCGTCAATCTCCGAGTAGCTCGCGCGGGTCGGCAATCGCGCCGGCAATTGCACAGGCCGCAGCGGTCAGGGGACTGGCGAGCAAGCTGCGGCCGCCCGGCCCCTGCCGGCCCTCGAAGTTTCGATTGCTGGTGCTCACAGCGTACTGGCCGGCGCCGAGCATGTCGCCGTTCATCGCCAGGCACATGGAGCACCCCGCCTCACGCCACTCGGCACCGGCCTCGAGAAAGATGCGGTCCAACCCTTCGGCTTCCGCCTGCTTCTTGATTGCCTGCGATCCGGGCACGACGAGCATGCGGGTGCCCTCCGAGACACGGCGACCTTGGAGACCCTCGGCGGCGAGACGCAGGTCTGAAATCCTCGAGTTCGTACAGCTCCCCACGAAGACAACATCCACCGGGCGACCGATAAGCCTTTCGCCGGCGTCGAAACCCATGTACTGGAGGGCTCGGGCATGCGACGGGTCGCCGTCGCCGTCGGGCACGACACCGCCGATCGGCACGGCCATCCCCGGATTGGTGCCGTACGTGATCATCGGTTCGAGCTTTGCCGCATCGATGACGACCCGATGATCGTGGTCGTCGTCCGTCCGCAGCGAGCGCCATGCCGCGAGCGCCTGGTCCCACGCTGCGCCGGTCGGCGCGAAGGGCCGGTCGGCCAGGTATTCGAAGGTCGTATCGTCGGGTGCAATCATTCCGGCTCTCCCACCCGCCTCGATCGACATGTTGCACACGGTCATGCGCTCTTCCATGCCCAGCGCCTCGATCGCCGACCCGGAGTACTCGATGGCGTGCCCCGTGGCGCCGTCGACGCCGATCTCCGCAATTACCGCAAGAATCAGGTCCTTGGCGGTGACACCCCGCGGCAGCACTCCGTCGACGCGGATCTCCATCGTTCCGGGCTTGCGCTGCAGCAAGCATTGCGTTGCCAGAACGTGGCCGACCTCGCTGCTACCGATCCCGAAGGCAAGGGCCCCGAAGGCGCCGTGCGTCGCCGTGTGGCTATCGCCGCAGACGATGGTCATTCCAGGTTGGGTGAGGCCGAGCTCCGGACCGATGACGTGGACGATCCCCTGCCGGTCGTCGCCGAGCTCGAAGAGCCGAATGTCGAACGTGGCGCAGTTGTCGCTCAACTGTTGGACCTGCCGCTCGGCCTGCGGCGTCGCGAACTGATACTGGCCGTCGGCATCAGGCGGCGTCGTCGGCGTCGAATGGTCCATCGTCGCAATCGTGCGCGACGGCTGTCGCACCCGCAGCTCGCGTTCGCGCAACAAGTCGAACGCCTGCGGCGAGGTTACCTCATGAACGAGGTGCAGATCGATATACAAGACCGCCGGGCGGTCCGGCGATTCCGGCGCGACGATGTGGTCGTTCCAGATCTTGTCGAAGAGCCTCACGGGCTAGCTCGGCGGCGAGGTCGGCGCCGACACCTGGTCATCGGCAGGCGCCGTCCCACCAGCCGTCGCTACCGCATCCCACGCCGGCCGCACGCCAGTGCGAGCAACGATGCGGTTGATCACGTCCAGGTAAGCGCGGACGCTGGCCTCGATGATGTCGGTGCTGACCGACCGGCCGCGGTACGTACGCCCCTCGTACTCGACCTCCAAGGCGGCCTCACCCTGGGCATCCTTGCCGACCGTCACGCTGTTGACCTGATACTCACATAGGTGTGCTGCGACACCGGTCAACCGCTGGATAGCTTTGAAGGTGGCATCGACCGGACCGTCCCCGCAGGCCGCCTCCTGCCACGAGTTGTCCTCCGGGTCGCGCAAATCGATGGAAGCGAAGTGCTGCAAGCCGGCACCAGCAACCGCCTGGAAGCGTTCCAGCCTCCAATACGGTGCGGCCTCGCCCTCGGTCCCGTCCAGAAGCGCCTCGATGTCGCCATCGAACACCTCGCGTTTCTTGTCGGCCAGTCGCTTGAAGGCGTCGAACAGAGCTTCGAAAGCCTCGTCGTCGAGCTTGTGGCCGAGATTTTCCAAGCGGCTTCGAAAAGCGTGACGGCCGCTGTGCTTGCCGAGCACGAGCCGACTCTGGTCGACGCCGACGTCCTCGGGCCGCATGATTTCGTAGGTCGTCTCGTTCATCAACATGCCGTGCTGATGAATGCCGGCTTCGTGGGCGAAGGCGTTGGCGCCGACAATCGCTTTGTTGCGTTGTACTTGGAGGCCGGTGATGCGCGAAAGCAGGCAGCTTGCCGGATGCAGGCCCGGCGTGTGGATGCCGGTGTGCAGATCGAAAAAGTCGCTGCGCGTGCGCATCGCCATGATCACTTCCTCGAGCGAGCAGTTGCCGGCCCGCTCGCCGATGCCATTGATCGTGCATTCGATTTGCCGGGCTCCGGCTTGCACCGCGGCCAGGGTGTTGGCCACCGCCAGGCCGAGGTCGTCGTGGCAATGAACTGAGATGGTGGCGCGATCGATGTTGGTGGTATGCGAGCGCAGGTACCTGATCAAATCGGCGAATTGGTCGGGCACCGCGTAGCCCACCGTGTCGGGAATGTTGATTGTCGTGGCGCCGGACTCGATCGCGGCGTCGACCACCTCGACCAGGAAGTCGGGCTCGGTGCGCGAGGCGTCTTCGGGTGAAAACTCGACGTCGTCGCAGAGCTCGCGCGCCCTGGCGACCTCGTCGCGAGCCCGACGGACGATCTCCTCCTTCGCCATGCGCAGCTTGTGGGTGCGATGAATCTCACTGGTTGCCAGAAACACGTGCAACCGCGGACGCTCGGCGTCGCAAATTGCCTCCCAGGCGCGCTCGATGTCCTGACGCGACGTGCGCGCCAGCCCGGCGATGATCGGCCCCTGCACCTGGCGGGCAATCGCCTGGACGGCCTCGAAGTCACCGGGCGATGCGATGGGAAAGCCGGCTTCGAGAATGTCGACGCCGAGAGCCGCGAGCGCTTGCGCCATCTCGAGCTTCTCGTCCATCGCCATGCTGGCGCCGGGAGATTGCTCGCCGTCACGCAGGGTCGTATCAAAAATCAATACGCGACCGGTATCGGATTCCGAGCGGTCGCTGCCTTCGGGTTGTGTCAGTGGTTCTTGCATGAGTTTTTCCAAAAAAAAAGCCCGCCGAGTTTTCCTCGCCGGGTCCGATGTGAGCGAACTGTAACTAGCTCAGTGTCAGGACCCGCCTCCTCGCGGGAAGGAGAAGAAGGAGAATGAGGCCGAGCCGGCGCACTGCGGCCGCCGGCAGCCGGAAACCGGCGCCGCCGAACCGTGTCTTGGACTGAGGAAAACGCCGCTCGTTCATGGTTCGGCGACTGTAACGCAAGGACACTCTCCTCGCCAGACCCACCTGGGCTTTTACCACGACCTGCTCACACCATCTAGGCTTTTACCATGGCCTGTTCATTTAGATTAGGTTCTTTCCTTGGCGTGCTCATCTCATCTAGCGAAGAGGGTTGACATGAAAATACCCACACATCATGATTCTCGGAACTCGCGGGCTAGGGTGCCAGCTGCGACGACCGACGTTGTCATGGCGTCGCGCGAGAAGCAGGAGAGCACGCCGCATGGCGACCGTCGGACAGGACCGAAATACTATGGGCATGCCGAAGCCCCACGGGCGGGTGTGTCCAGTGATCGGAGTCTGACGAACTAGCGAAACGAAGCTCACTCCACACAGACCACCGCCCAGAGGGCGGTGGTTTTTGCGATGGGGCCTGTTTCACGTTTCACACCCGTTTTTTCACACCGCGAAGGGAAGACACCCTTCGGCAACAGAGAGGAAAGCAACCATGTCACTCGACGCTTTCGAGACCACGGGAGATTCACCGGGAGATCGGGATCCAAGCAGCACGGAACCCGGCGGCCCTTCATCCTTCCCCGCGCCCGACGCGGCGCCCGCTGCCGGGAATCAACATCTTTACACCGACATCATCCACGGCGGCCTCCATCCGGATCCGGCCACCGGCGCGATCCTCACTCCTGTTTATCAAACCACCACCTACGTCCAAGACGCCGTCGGCGAGCACAAGGGCTTTACCTACACGCGCTGCGGCAACCCGACAGTCGCCGCCCTCGAGCGCAATCTCGGCGAGATCGAAGGTGTCCACCCCGCCCTGTGCTTCGCTACGGGAATGGCCGCTACCGCGACGCTGTTCCTGGGGATACTCAACTCCGGCGATCACGTCGTCATTTCCGACGTCGTGTACGGCGGCACGGTGCGCCTCGTGCGCGAGATACTGGAGAATCTCAGCATCGGCGTCAGCTTTGTCGACACGTCGAATATCGAGGCCGTCGAAGCGGCAATCAACAGCCGCACGCGCTTCGTGTTCATCGAGTCGCCGGCCAACCCTACACTCAAGCTCACCGACATCGCCGCGGTCGCCGAGGTGGCGCACCAGGCAGGGTTGCGACTGGTCGTCGACAACACCTTCCTGACGGCAGTGCTGCAAGACGCCTTCCGCCTGGGCGCCGACGTGGTCCTGTACTCGACCACCAAGTACATCGAGGGTCACAACTCGACCGTCGGCGGCGCTCTGCTGGCTCGCGACGAAGAGCTCCTCGAGCGCCTGCGCCTTGTCCAAGGTGCGTTGGGCAACGCCCAGTCGCCGTGGGAGGCGTGGCTGACGCTGCGCGGCCTCAAGACGCTGCCCATGCGATTGGAGCGCCACAGCAAGAATGCCGTTGCGGTCGCTGAATGGCTGGAACAGCGCGCCGGGGTCACACGGGTCACCTATCCCTGGCTCGATTCGTTCCCTCAGGTCGAGCTCGCCCGGCGTCAGCAAAAGACGGGCGGCGGCATGCTGACCTTCGAAGTAGAGGGCGGCACCGAGCCGGCATTCGAGCTGATGCGGTCGCTGAAGCTGTGCGCGTTGGCCGAGAATCTGGGCGCCGTGGAGACCCTCGTTACCCACTCCGCCTCGATGACGCATGCCTCGTTGACCGCCGAAGAGCGCCAAGCTCTCGGCATTTACGACGGACTGATCCGCTTGTCGGTCGGCCTTGAAGAGCCTGCCGACATCATCGCGGATCTGGACCAAGCACTGGACAAAGCGCTGCCGTGAGCGGCGACGGGGGCAACGTTTGCCGGCGTCGAAGCAGTTGCCGAGGTATCTCTTCGAGGAGGTGGGCGATGAGCATCCTCCGACCGGTTGTTCTGAAGTTCGGCAGCTCCATTCTCCAGAGTGAGGCCGATTTGCCGACGGTCGTGCGCGAAGTGCGTCGTCATGTGCAGGAAGGGCACTCGGTGGTCGCCGTCGTTTCGGCAATCGGCGCCGGCACCGATACGTTGCTCGCGCAGGCACGGCGCCTCGGTTCGACGCCCTACCGGGAATCCGCTGCGTTCTCGGAAGCCGGCGGTGATGCGGCGCTGGCCGCACTCCTGTCGACGGGAGAAACCGCATCGGCGGCCCTTCTCGGTCTGGCACTGCGCAACGCGGGCGTTCCAACCACCGTTCTCGACGTCGGCCGGGTCGGCCCGTTTACCCGCGGGCCGCAGCTCGACGCCGTGCCTCATGCGCTCGACACGCAAGCTGTGCGGCGCGCCCTGGGCGAAACGCCGGTGGCGGTGCTGCCGGGGTTCGTGGGTCGCGATGAGGACGGCAACTTCTCGTTGCTGGGCCGTGGCGGATCGGACCTGACGGCATTGTTCGCCAGCCACTGTCTCGACGCCCGAAGCTGTCGGTTGCTGAAAGACGTAGACGGCATCTTCGAGAACGATCCCCAGGCCGCAGGTCCGCGACCTCGACGCTTCCTGACGCTGAACTGGCGCGACGCGCTGGATCTCGGCAATCGTGCGCTGCAGCCGAAGGCCATTCAGTTCGCGTATCGGCACAAGGTGAGCTTCGAGGTCGGCTCGTGCGGCTCGGTTCGCCCGACCACGGTCGGTGCCGAAACAACCGTGCTGGGCGTTCGATTCCGAGACGATCGCAAGCCCGGGAGGGGCGGGTCGGTGTCGGGCGCGGCGCGCTCTTTCGCGGCCGCTACGTCGGCAGGGAGCGTGGTGTCATGTCACTGAGCCACAAGCCTTCGACGCGATTGATTTCGTTTGACGCCTCGCCGGGCGACCCCAACGCCCCCATCTCGACGCCCGTCTACCAGACGGCCACGTTCGAGCAACCGGGGGCCACTGAGCTCGGCGACTATGACTACAGCCGCAGCGGCAACCCGACGCGTACCGTGCTGGAAGAGCTGCTGGCCGACCTCGAGGGCGCCCACAAGGCGTTCGCCTTCTCCAGCGGCATGGCGGCGGTCACCGCTGTGACGCGGCTGGCGGCGCCGGGCGACTCGATCGTTGCCGGCGATGACCTGTACGGCGGCACCTACCGCCTGCTGGCCGACGTTGCCGAGAGCCGCGGCATCACCGTGCGCTACGTCGACACCACCGACATAGCAGCAGTGGAAACCGCACTCGACGATCGAACCCGCCTCGTGCTGCTCGAGACACCGACCAATCCGCTGCTGAAGATCAGCGACATCGAGGCGATTGCGCGGCTGACGCGAACCCACAACGGGCCGGGCGGCGAGCCGACCCTGCTGGCCGTCGACAACTCGATCATGTCGCCCTACCTACAGAAACCGCTGGAGCTGGGCGCGGACATCGTGGTGGAGTCGGCGACCAAAGCGCTATCGGGTCATAGCGACCTCATCGGCGGCGTTGTGGCGGTAGCCGGAGAGGAGCTGGCCGAGCGGCTGTACTGGGTGCAGAACGCCGAGGGAGCGGGAATGAGCCCATTCGAATCGTGGCTGCTGTTGCGCAGCGTTAAGACGCTCGCCGTACGCCTCGACCGGCAGCTCGCCAACTCGCACTGGGTTGCGGAGTTCCTGCGCAGCCGGCCCGAGGTGCACGCGGTGCACTACCCGGGCTTCGACGATCACCCGGGTTACGAGCTGCACAACCGACAGGCCAACGGTGCCGGTATGGTCATGAGCTTCGAAACCGACAGCCCGGAAACCGCGCGCCGCGTCATCGATGCGACGCTCCTGTTCAAGGTGGCGGTCAGCTTCGGCGGCGTCGGCTCGGCAATCAGCTTTCCCTGCAAGCTGTCGCACGCCAGCATCCCTCCGGAAATCCGCGAGGCGCGAGAGCTGCCGGAAGGCATCGTGCGCATCTCCGTCGGCATCGAGGACCCGGAGGATCTGGTGGCCGACCTGGAACAAGCGTTCGCGTTCGCGGCCCACGGGGTCATCCCAGCGAACGCGGGCGGCGTGGTGGCCTAGCCCGGACTTCTCGACGGGTGGCTGCTGCGTGAGCGCGATGGCGCGCGAGGACTGCGCTGCGCTCGAATAGCCGGAGGTTTTGTCCGCGAAGAGCCTCGGCAACGCCAGCAAGGACGCGGGGACGTGTTGTGCGCGGTTTAGCCGCGCGGGGCGATGAAGTATGGTCGCCTCACGCGGCTCGCGCTGTCCGACCGGCGCGGGGTCAGTTACGAGATTCGAACGAAGGGAGCGCCCCATGCGTAGACTCACGACCGCCATAGCGACAATCAGCCTTGCTGCGACCGCCGCTTGCACCTCCGGCGAACCACCGGCATCCTCCACCGCCGCCGCTGGAGGGGACGTGATCGCCTTCGTCGGCGCTCGCATCATCGACGGCACCGGGGCCGATCCGATAGAGAACGGCGTTCTCGTAGTTCGCGACGGCCGCATCGAGGCCGTCGGCGCGGTGGAGATTCCGGTCGGCGCCGAGCAGGTCGACGTGTCGGGGCGCACGATCTTCCCGGGCCTCATCAACACGCACGGCCACGTCGGTGACACGGTGGGCCTGCAGGGTGGCAACTACTCCGAGCAAAACGTCCTCGATCATCTGGCGCTGTACGCCCGCTACGGCATCACGACGGTCAACAGTCTCGGTGGAGACCAGGCTGCCGCCGCCCAAATCCGTGACGCCGAAGATGCCGGTCTCGATCGCGCCCGGTTGTTGTTCGCCGGGCCGGTGGTCGCCGGAGCTACCCCTGAAGAGGTCACCGCGCAGGTCAGCGAGATCGCCGCGATGAATCCGGACTTCATCAAGATCCGCGTCGACGACAACCTCGGCGCCGGCACCAAGATGTCGCCCGAGGTCTATCAGACGGTGATCGATACGGCGCATGCCAACGACATCCCGCTGGCTAGCCATCTTTTTTACCTGGAAGACGCCAAGGGCCTGTTGAACGCCGGCACGGACTTCGTCGCCCATAGCGTTCGCGATCAGCCCGTCGACCAGGAGCTCATCGATCTGCTGATCGACAACGACGTCTGCTATTGCCCGACGCTGACGCGCGAGATCTCGACGTTCGTGTACGAAGACCGACCGGACTTCTTCGACGACCCGTTTTTCCTGGCCGAGGCCGATTCGGAGGTGCTCGCGACGCTCCAGGAGCCCGAACGCCAGGAGCGCATGCGCAACAGCCGCAGCGCCCAGGCCTACAAGGAGGCACTCCGCGTCGCCCTGGCCAACCTCAAGGCGCTCGCCGACGGCGGCGTCACCGTTGCCATGGGCACCGACTCCGGACCCCCGGCCCGTTTCCAGGGCTACTTCGAACACATGGAACTGGCCCTCATGTCCGAAGCCGGTCTGACGCCCATGCAAATCCTCGTCGCCGCGACCGGCAATGCGGCGACCTGCCTGGGGCGCGACGACATCGGCACGCTCGAGCCGGGGAGGTGGGCGGACATCGTGGTGGTGACGGATAATCCACTCGACGACATCGCCAACACGCGCAGCATCGAATCGGTGTGGATTGCGGGCAACCGAGTGCCGGACCGCAACTGAGCCGCGAACCGTCCCACCGGTGGGATGGCAGCGGATGCCGCAACCCTGTCGGGTTCACACATGTCGAATCGCCCCTATCAAATTGATCACCTTCGACGTCTACACAGCGTTGACCGATCTGGAGCGCAGCCTGGTTGCGGCGTTGGGCCCCCTCGTCGATGGCGACGGCCCGTCAGCGTGCGCGTTGCTCGGCAATTGGCGCACGAAGCAGATGGAATACGCCCAGATCAGCAATTCGCTGGGTGCGGGCAGTGTTTCGTTTCTACAGATAACGCGGCGCAGTCTCGACTACGCCCTCGGCAAGGCCTCGATCGAGGCCGACGCCACGGTGCGCGACGAGCTCGTCGACGCCTGGAATCGGCTCGACTTGTGGCATGAGGCGCGTTCCGTCATCGACGCGATCAGCGGCCGCGGATATGAGCTCGCCGTGCTGTCCAATGGCGATGCAGACATGCTGGAGGCGCTCGTGGCGCACAACCGGCTGCCGTTCGAACGCATCTTTTCGGCCGAGCAAGCCGGGGCCTACAAACCGGATCCCGCCGTATACCGCATGCCTGTCGAGGCGCTGGGCCTGGCGCCCCGACAGATCCTCCACGTCGCCGGCTCGGCCACCGACACGATGGGAGCGTTGGCCGCCGGCCTGGCCTGTGCTTGGTCCAATCGCGCCGCCGACTTGCTCCTCGATCCTGAGATCGTCCCCGACCACGAATTCGACAATCTCTCGGGGCTGTTGGAGGTTCTGTAGCGTTGCCTCGAACGGCGAACGCGAGTAGGGTCTGAGCGTCCAGTCGCTCCCCCGAAAACTCACGGTGTCGAGGTTCCTGCCTACGCCACCCGAAGGAGCACCTATGCGAGCCAAAGTCCTGATGCTGGCGACCTGCATTCTGCTGGTCGCCGGCTCCAGCGCCGGAACCGCGCCGCAAGCCCAACAGCCTGCCGGCGACGACGATCCTATCCGAACGATGGTCAGCCGGCTGACGCTGGACAACTACAAGACGACACTCAAAGGCCTGACCCAGTTCGGCGACCGCCGCCAGGGGACGCAGCGCAACCGCGACGCCGTCGACTGGATCGAGGCGCAGCTCCAATCGTTCGGCTGCACCAACACCGAGCGCATTACCTACGCCTACCCGCCGGAGGGACAGGGCGGTCGCCGCGGCGGCCGCGGCGGTCGACGCGGCGGTCGACGGGGTGCAGGCGACGAGGAGACCGACCTGACTACGTCCACGGGTGGCCTCGTCGGCCGCCGGGGCGAGGGTTCGGGCGGTAGCACGGTCTACGGCTACCGCGGCCGCACCGGCGTGAATCGTGACCTCGAGGCCCAGCCCGACGAGCGCATTCGGGCATTGAATGTCGAAGAACCCGCCAACGGCGAGCGCACCGAGGTCTACTGCACCAAGATCGGCGCCACCCGCCCCGACGACATGTACATCATCGGCGCACACATGGACGGCCACGGCGTCAACGAAGCCGTCGACGACGACGGCTCGGGGACGGCGCTGGTCATGGAGCTGGCTCGCGTCTTCAACGCGCCCGATGTTGAGACCGAGGTTTCGATCCGCTTCGCGCTGTGGAACAACGAGGAAACCGGACTCAACGGCGCCCGCGCTTACGTCGCCCAGCGCCAGGAGCTGCAAGGAATCGAGGATCCGCCGGGCTCGGGCCAGTACCCGGAACCGCGCTGGCTCGGCATGGTCCAGCACGACATGATGCTGTGGGACCACGGCGCGCCGCGCCCCGACAGGACGGTGAGTCGTGAGCAACGGCCCGAGGCCGACGTCAACATCGAGTTCCAATCGAACTCCGACCTCGCCGACGAATCGATGAAAATGGCGTTCGTCTTCAAGGCAGCCGCCGATGTCTACAACACCGACTATCCGGCGCAGGTCGGTCCCCACATGACGAACACCGACTCGACGCCGTTCATGAACATCGTCCCGTCGATCAGCTTGCGGGAGAACGAGCGCGGCGCCCAAACCGGCGGCGGCTGGAACCCGAACTGGCATGCGACCACCGACGTGTGGACGACCTACACGGACAAGGACTTCCGCCTCGGCCTCAACGCCGCCCAGACGACGCTGTCCGCGATTGCCCAGCTGACCGGAGCAACGATCGTCGACCGCTAGTGGAACAGCGGCCGAGTAAAACAAGGCTTGATTCCAGGGTCGGATTTAGCGACCTTAGTGGCAGGAGGTCCCATAGCTATTCATACGAAGCCATGAGTGCTCAAGCACAGCACACGCCAGGCCCCTCTGCGCTCAGCGGGGCCGAGTCGTCGGGAACGGTGCCGGTCCTCGACCAGGTCTTCGCCGAAACCGTGGCGCTGTTTCAGAGCCTCCGTGCGGTCGCCGCCAAGATCCACTCGATCGGCGAGCTGACGCCGGACTCGTGGACTATCTTGCAGGGAGTCGATCGTGACGGCGCCAAGACCGTCGCTGACCTGGCCGAAAACTGCGGCGTCACCAGCTCGCAAATGCAAAAGCTCATCAAGGCGCTCGAAAAGCAGGGGGCCGTCGAGCGCGTCGAAAATCCCGAAAGCCGGCGCGCCAAGCTTGTGAAGCTCACCGAAGAGGGCAAATCGCTCATTCGTGCAATGGATCAACGCGAAGTCGAGCTCCTGTCGCAGCTGCCGCTGACCGCCAGCGAGGCGGACCTGCGCGCCGCGGCCGAGGCCCTTGGCTTCGGTGCGCACCGCGATGTCAGACGCCACCTGGCGCAAGCTGCTCAACAACGGCGGCGGCAGCTATCCGTGGCGCGGGCAGCAACGTAGCCGGGTTCGCGGCTCATCTACATCTATTCGAGCCTCGCCTTGATCAGGGCCTGCACCAGCTCGGGATTGGCAGTACCGCCCGTCTGGCGCATGACCTGACCGACGAAGAAGCCGGCCAGGTCGGTGCGTCCGCTGCGGTATTCGTCGGCCTTGTCGGGGTTGGCGGCGATGACCTCATCGACGACTGCGCCGATGGCACTTTCGTCGGTGACCTGCTCGAGGCCGCGTTCCTTCACGAGGGTCGCTGGATCGCCGCCGTCGACCACCATCACGGCCAGGATCTCCTTGCCGATCTTGCCGGATATCGTGCCGTCACCGACCAGCGCTACGAGCGATCCCAGCTCGCCGCCGCCGAACGGCAGGCCGTCGGCCTTGCCCTCGATGAAGTGAGGTGACAGCTCGTTGACCATCCAGTTGGCGACGGCGCGCGGATCGTCGTGCGCCGCCACCGTTGATTCGAAGAGCTCGGCAACCGATACGTCGCCGGTGAGGACATCGGTTTCCTCGCGACCGAGCCCGAGCTCACTCATGTAACGCTCGTAGCGCTCGGCCAGTTCGGGGTTGGCGGCGCGGATCTCGTCGCGATGCTCCGACTTGGAGCGCTTGACGCGGCGGCGCTTGCCCGAAGCCTCGTCACGGAGGTCTTTGGCTTTGGCAGCGCCGGCGCCGTCAGCAGCCGCGTCCTTTTTTTCTGCATGTGTGTTCGTTTCTTCAACGGTGACGTCTGGCGCGCCCTCGGTGCGCCCCGCCGCCTCGCCAGTTCCCTCCGCCGCCCGGGCGATCTTGGCCCAGGTGTCGCGCAACGTAACGACTCGATTGAAGACCGGCGCGCCGTTCTTCGAGTCCACTGGATCGCTAAAGAAATAGCCGTGACGTTCGAACTGGTAGTGCGTGGCGGGCGAGGCATCGGCGGCCGCCGGTTCGATGCGGGCGTCGGTGAGGCTTACCCGCGATTCGGGGTTCAGGAACTCGGTGAAATCCTTGCCCTCGGTGGCAGCCGCTTCGTCGGGGTTCGCCACCGTAAACAGGCGGTCGTAGAGGCGAACCTCTACCGCAACCGACGCATCGGCCGACACCCAGTGAATCGTGCCCTTGACCTTGCGGCCGTCGGACGCCGCGCCGCCGCGGGTTTCGGGATCGTAGGTACAACGCAGCTCGACAACGTCGCCGGCGTCGTTCTTGATGACCTCTTCGCACTTGATGAAGTAGGCGTAGCGCAGCCGCACCTCGCGCCCGGGAGCCAGTCGGAAAAAACCCTTCGGAGGATCCTCCATGAAGTCGGCCCGGTCGATGTAGATCTGGCGACCGAAGGGAACGATGCGGCTGCCCTCCAACGGCACGTCGTGCGGAAAGTACGGGGCCTCGAGCTCCTCGATGGAGTTCCCATCGCCGGCGCTGCCGCCGTTCCCTTCAGGATAGTTGGTGATCACGACCTTCAGCGGGTCGAGCACGCACATCACCCGTGGTGCCTTTCGGTTCAGGTCCTCGCGGATCGCGTACTCGAGCTTGCCGATATCGACACGGCTGTCTGCCTTGGCGATACCGATGAGGTCGCAGAACCGTCGAATGGACTCGGGCGTGATGCCGCGTCGCCGCATCCCCGAAATCGTCGGCATGCGAGGGTCGTCCCAGCCGTCGACGAAGCCCTCCTCGACCAAGCGCAAGAGCTTGCGCTTGCTCATGACCGTGTAGTCGAGGTTGAGACGCGCGAACTCGAACTGCCGTGGTCGCGCCGTACCGACATCAACGTTGTCGATGAGCCAATCGTAAATCGCCCGGTTGTTCTCGAACTCGAGCGTGCACAACGAATGCGTAATGTCCTCGATGGCATCCGATAGCCCGTGGGCATAGTCGTACATCGGATAGATGCACCACGTGTCGCCGGTTCGGAAGTGGTGGGCGTGGCGAATGCGGTACAGCGGCGGATCGCGCATCTTCATGTTGGGGTGCGCCATGTCGATCTTGGCACGCAAGACGTGGGCGCCGTCGGGAAACTCCCCCGCCTTCATACGCCGTAACAAGTCGAGGTTCTCGTCGACGGATCGGTCTCGATACGGGCTATCGCGCCCCGGCTCTGTCACCGTGCCGCGGTACTCGCGGATCTCGTCTTCGTCGAGGCTGTCGACGTAGGCGTTGCCGTCCTCGACCAGCTCTTCGGCCCACTCGTAGAGCTGATCGAAGTAGTCCGAGGCAAAGGCCTCGATGTTCCACTCGAAGCCCATCCACCGCAGATCCTCCTCGATGGCTTCGACATAGCGCATGTCTTCGGTGGTCGGATTGGTATCGTCGAAGCGCAGGTTGGTGGTGCCGTTGTTCTCCTCGGCAACGCCGAAGCTCAGGCACATCGCCGTAGCGTGCCCGACGTGCAGGAAGCCGTTGGGCTCGGGCGGAAAGCGCGTCGCGACGCGGCGACCGTACGTGCCCTTGGCGTTGTCCTCGGCCACGATTGTGCGGATGAAATCGAGCCCGGCGGTGCCGGTCGCTTCTCCGCCTTCAAATGTGTTTTTCGACCTTGAATCCGTCATTTTGAAAGCGCCGGCGGCTGAAAGTTTGAAGGTAGCATGCCCACCCGATGTGTACTTCGCTACACGTGAGCCGGCCTGCAAACATCATGGTGCTCAGGGGACGGAGCACCAAGGCCCGTTGACGAGTGCTTTCGGGACCGCGTAGTGTTGCCTCGTTCCCCAATTGTCAACCGTTCGCCCTGTCATCCTCCGGATCCAGATTATCGACTGGACGACCGGGCACTGGGAGGAAACATGAACCGCATCTCGTTGATCATTCGCCGTTCCTTCGGCGGGGGCGTCGCTTTGTGGCGCTGGTCCGCCTATCTCGTCATCGTCACGCTGCTGCTGCCGGCCACACTGAGTGCGCAGAACACCCAGGACCGCCAGTTCTTCACCCCGGGGCGCACTGTGAAGCCGGTGCTGCACGGCAAGCACTGGGTGGCGATCACCGGCAAACCACTAGGCGCGACGGCCGGCGCGATGATCTTCCAGCGCGGCGGCAACGCGGTTGACGCCGCCTGCGCCATGCTGGGTGCGACGTCGACGATGTGGGACTCGCTCGGCTGGGGCGGCGAGACCCAGGCGCTGATCTATGATCCGAATCAGAAGAAGGTCATCGGGATCAACGGACTGGGCATAGCGCCGACGGGCGCTACCGCCGAGTTCTTCATGGAAAAGGATCTGCGCTACCCGCCCTCCAGCGGGCCGTTGGCAGCGGTGACGCCCGGAACACCGGGCGCGCTGATGGTCATGCTGGCGGAGTGGGGCACGATGAGCCTCGCCGAGGTGTTGGGGCCGTCGATCGAGATGACCGACGGCTACGCCATCGAGGCCTCGGCGGCGAACAACCTGGAGCGTAACAAAGAGCTGTTCAAGGAGTGGGGCGAGTACTCGACGGACGTGTTTCTGACCCACCCCGGCGAAGAAAGAGAAGCCCCGTACCCCGGTGAGATCTTCCGACAGCCGAATCTCGGCGCCACGTTGCGCAAGCTGGTCGAGGCGGAAGAGCACGCGCTAGCCGAGGGCAAGAGCCGCAAGGAGGCGATCTACGCCGCCTACGAGCGTTTCTACAAGGGTGATATCGCTGCAGAGTTCGCCCGCGGCGCCCAGGAGGTCGGCGGCCTGATCACCGCCGAGGACATGGCCAAGTGGGAGGTCGAGATCGAAGAGCCGGTCATGACCACCTACAAGGGGATCGAGGTCTACAAGCTGACCCACTGGCAGCAGGGGCCGGTCTTGTTGCAGGCGCTCAACATCCTGGAGAACTTCAACCTCCAGGAAATGGGCTACAACAGCGCCCGCTACATCCATACCTTGTACCAGACGATGAACATGGCCTACGCCGACCGCGACTTCTATTACGGCGATCCCTACTTTCCTCCGGAGGAGCCCATCGATGGGCTGCTGTCGAAGGAATACGCCAAATCCCGCGCCGCCGAGATCGACTGGGAGCGCAACGACCCCGATGTGGGACCGGGCGATCCGTATCCCTTCCAGGGCGGCACCAACCCATACCGGGACCTGCTGGAGCGTTGGAGCTCGAGCGGCGAGGAAGCCGGTTCCATCGCGGACAACGGCATCGGCGTGGTAACGCCGGACCACGGCTTCGACGGCCGCACACCGCAGGCGAATTACCTCAACGAATGGGGCACGGAAGCGCCCTTCGACGCGAACTTCTACCGCGGCACCACCTCGGTGCAGACGGCCGACGAGGAGGGCTGGATCGTTTCGATCACGCCGAGCGGCGGCTGGATCCCGGCGGTCATCGCCGGCGAGACGGGCATCGGCATGAGCCAGCGGTTGCAGAGCTTCGTCGTGCATGAGGAGGAGAACCCGTTCAACGTCGTGGAGCCCGGCAAGCGGCCGCGCGTCACACTGACTCCCAGTATGTCGATCAAGGACGGCAAGCCGTTCGTCTCGTTCGCCGTGCAGGGCGGCGACGGCCAGGATCAGAACCTGTTGCAGTTCTTCCTCAACATCGTCGAGTGGGACATGAACGTGCAGCAGGCTGCCGAGGCCGCCAACGTCAACAGCTCGCAGATGAAGAGCTCGTTCGGCCAGCATCCGTCGACACCGGGCGCGATTCTCGTCCAGCAGGAGACGCCTCGGTGGGTGCAAGACACGCTGCGTGGCATGGGCTACAACATCCGCACCTCAGCGCGTACTTCGGGGCCGATCAACGCGATCTTCTTCGACTGGGTGAACGGGACGATGTGGGGCGGCAGCTCCAACCACGGCGAGGACTACGGAATCGCCTGGGATTGACAGAGTGCTGAAAAACTCGCGACGGTACGCGCGGCTGGCTCCGGCTCCGCGTAGTCGTCGTCAACAGGGTGCTGAAAGCTCCCGGGCGTGCCTTTACGGGCACCCCGGGAGTTTTTTCAGCACCCTTGTTGAGCGGGTTGGTTGTCTCGTCTCATGCGCAGCCAATACATTTAGCGGGTCTCGTTGATCGCCCGTCCCCATGGAGAGTCCACATGAGAGCCCCCGCCCGTTGTCTCGCTGTCGCCATCGGCGCCTGCTCGTTTCTCGTCATCTCCGCCGCTCCGGCCTTGGCGCAGGGAACCATCGCCGACTATCAACGAGCCATCGAGCTACGCGATCGGTTCGATGGTTTGGCGGTCGACATTGCCGAAACCCCCGGCTGGATTGAGGAAACAAGCCGCTTCTGGTACCGCAAGTCGGTCAGCGGCGGCAACGAGTTCGTGTTGGTCGACGCGGCGACACTCGACAAGCAGCCGGCCTTCGATCATGGGCGCCTCGCCGCGGTGCTTGCGGCGGCGCTCGAAGATGACATCATCGCCATCACCCTGCCGTTCAACACCATCGAGTTCGTCGACGATGAGACGGTCATCGAGTTTCCGGTCGAGGGCACGATCTGGAGCTGCTCGCTCGCCGACTACGCCTGCGCGTCGACGGAACGGCCGGCGCGCCGCCGCCGCGGTGGCGACGGCGGCCAGCAGGACAACGAACCGCGGCCGTCGCCCGACGGCCGCTGGGAGGCGTTGATCAACAACTACAGCCTGGTGATCCGCGAGTCGGGCAGCGACGAGCTCGTGCGCCTGAGCATGGACGGCTCCGAGGCCAACTACTACGACCTGTCGACGGTCGCCTGGTCACCTGACTCCAGCAAGCTTGCGGTCTACCGGGTGAAGCCAGGCTTCCGCCGCGAGATCCATTACATCGAGTCGTCGCCCGAGGATCAGCTGCAGCCCAAGTACTCCACACGCCTGTACGCCAAGCCCGGCGACGTGCTCGACAAGGAAATACCGGTGATCTTCGAGGTCGCCACGCGACGCCGCACGGAGGTCACCGACGAGCTGTTCCCCAACGCCTACGCCGTCTCGCGGCTGGCGTGGCGGGAGGACTCGAGCACCGTGACCTTCGAGTACAACCAGCGCGGTCATCAGCTCTACCGGGTGATCGAGATCGACGCCGAAAGCGGCGCGACGCGCGCAGTCATCACCGAGGAAATGGACACCTTCTTCCACTACTCGGGGAAGAAGTTTCGCTACGACGTCAACGACGGCGAGGAAATCATCTGGATGTCGGAGCGCGACGGCTGGAACCACCTCTACATGTACGGCGGCAAGAGCGGCGCAGTGGAGCATCAGATCACCTCCGGTGAATGGCCGGTGCGCGAGGTGATCGAAGTCGACGAAGAGAATCGGCGAATTTGGTTCGCCGCCAGCGGCATGGTCGATGGCCAAGACCCTTATTCTGTCCACTACTACCGCATCGACTTCGACGGTAGCGGGTTGACGAGGTTGACCGAGGCCGAGGCCGACCACGAGGTCGCTCTTTCGCCCGACATGCAGTACTACGTCGATCGCTACTCTCGGGTAGACATGGCCCCGGTAGCCGAGCTGCGACGCAGCGACGACCAGGCGCTGCTCATGGAAATCGAGCGCGGCGACATCAGCGCGCTACGGGCGGCAGGTTGGACGCCGCCGGACGTGTTCACGGCCAAAGGGCGCGACGCGACGACCGACATCTGGGGCGTCATTTTCCGGCCGACGAACTTCGACCCCGACAAGGTGTATCCGGTGGTCGAGAACATCTACGCCGGGCCGCACGACTCGTTCGTTCCCAAGTCGTTTCAGGCGTTCAACGGCATGCGCGAGATCGCCGAGCTCGGCTTCATCGTGGTGCAGATCGACGGCATGGGGACCTCCAACCGGTCGAAAGCCTTCCACGACGTTGCCTGGATGAACCTCAAGGACGCCGGATTCCCCGACCGCATCCTGTGGCACCAGGCCGTAGCCGCCCGCTACCCGTACTACGACAGCACGCGTGTCGGCATTTACGGCACCTCAGCGGGCGGACAAAGCTCGCTCGGCGGCCTGCTCTTTCATCCTGATTTCTACGACGTGGCGGTGTCGGCGGTGGGTTGTCACGACAACCGCATGGACAAGATCTGGTGGAACGAGCAGTGGATGGGCTGGCCCATCGGCCCCCACTACGCCGAGTCGTCGAACGTCGATAACGCCTGGCGTCTGCAAGGCGATGTGCTGCTGATCGTCGGTGAGCTCGACACCAACGTCGATCCGACGTCGACAATGCAGGTGGTCAACGCGCTGATCGAGGCCAACAAGCCTTTCGACCTGCTCGTGATTCCCGGCGCCGGGCACACCTCCGGCGGCGAATACGGGCAGCACAAGCGATTCGACTATTTCGTGAAGCACCTGCACGGCATCGAGCCGCCGGAGTGGGCGGATTTGGAAGCGGCGTTGAACGAGACGGAGTCTTCCGGGCAACGCTGAAATCTCTTGCACAGGAACGCTCGTGCCGAGCGCGCAAGTACGCCAGCTCACGATTGGACCGACTCGCAGCGATTGGCCCGTTTGACCCGCGTCTCGTGGCTGGCTACGATTCAATAATCTCGATGAACTGGCTCGGAATTCTTGCGAGGCTAAAACCAACTTATGTACTCGGAATTACAATCCGACGATTCGCATCGCCTGTCGATTCCCGCTGCGGTCCGTGCGCGACTTGATTCGCTGGGGCGCAGCGGCTATCCGCATGAGGTGTGTGGCTTGCTCGTCGGCCGCCGCGCAGGCGACGACATCATCGTCCATCGCGCCGAGCCTGCGGCAAACCTCGAAACCGAACGCGCCGACGACCGCTATCGTCTCGATCCCGACGCCTTCCTGGCAATCGATCGCGCGGCGCGGCGGGAGGGTCTGGATATCGTCGGTATCTGGCACACCCACCCGGACCATCCACCGCGTCCGTCGGCAACCGACCTGGAGCTCGCCTGGCCCGGGTACGTCTACTTGATTCTGGCGGTGGCCAACGGCACGGCCGTGGAACCGCGCGCTTGGGCTCTCAAAGATGGCGGCTTCATCGAGCAGACGATCGTGGAAGAGCCGCCAGTCCAGCAGCCCCTTTCATAACGGAGCATTCTTGTAACGGAGACACTTTCATGAGCGAGATCACGATTCGAATACCAACGCCCCTGCGCTCTTACACCGGTGGCAGCGACGAAGTGAAGGTCGAAGCGACGACCGTGCGTGAGGCGCTGGCGGCGCTTGGTGCCGATCATGAGGGAGTCCTCGATCCGGTGCTCGACGGCGACGGTAACCTGCGGCGCTTCGTCAACTTGTATGTCCACGACCGCAACATCATCGCTTTGCAGGGCCTCGATACTGCGACCGAAGACGGCGCGGTCATCTCGATCATCCCGGCGGTGGCGGGAGGAGATCTCCGATGAGCTTCAAACAGAAACGTCTCGCCGAGCTGCGACAGCAGATCCTCGAGGTCACCCCGGTAGAAGCCTTCGGGCTGCAACAGGACGGCGCGGTTCTCGTCGACGTCCGCGAGCCCGACGAGGTGGCGCACGGCTACCCTGCGGGCGCCGAGCCGATCGTGCGCGGATTTCTCGAGCTGCGTATCGAGGAGAAGATCGCCGATGCGACGACCCCGATCTTGGTGATGTGCGCCGGCGGCAGCCGTTCGCTGCTGGCGGCCGACGACCTGCGCCGGCTCGGTTACGACGACGTGCGTTCGGTAGCGGGTGGCTTCGATCGCTGGACGAGCGAGGGGCTCCCGGTGACGGTCCCGCGCGGGCTCAGCAGCGAGGAGCGCGAGCGCTACGCGCGCCATCTGTCGATCCCCGAGGTCAACGAGAAGGGGCAAGAGCGTCTCCTGGACAGCAAGGTGTTGTTGGTCGGCGCCGGGGGTCTCGGATCGCCGGCGGCGTTCTACCTCGCGGCGGCCGGCATCGGCACGATGGGCATCGTCGACGACGACATCGTCGACCGTTCCAATCTGCAGCGCCAGATCCTCCACACCGACGCCCGCGTCGGCACCCTCAAGGTCGAATCAGCAACGGAGACACTGACGGCTCTCAACCCCGCAGTCCAGATCGTCCAGTACCCGGAAAGGCTCGACAGCGGCAACGTTGAGGGCATCTTCACCGGTTACGACGTCGTCCTCGACGGCACCGACAACTTCCCGACCCGCTATCTGGTCAACGACGCCTGCGTAAAGCTCGGCATCGCCAACGTGCACGGCTCCGTGTTCCGTTTCGAGGGCCAAGTATCGGTGTTTTGGCCGGGACGCCAAGAGAATCCGGGCCCTTGCTACCGCTGCTTGTATCCCGAGCCGCCGCCCGTCGAGCTAGCGCCGTCGTGCGCCGACGCCGGCGTGCTCGGCGTGCTCCCCGGCGTCATCGGCCTGCTGCAAGCCGTCGAGACCATCAAAATACTCGTGGGCATCGGCGAACCGCTGGTCGGCCGCCTGCTGACCTACGATGCCCTGCGTCCGCGCTTTAGCGAGCTGCGGCTCGAGCGGGACCCCGCCTGCCCATATTGCGGTGAGGGCGCGACCTTCCCGGGCTATGTCGACTACGAACACTTCTGCAACGCGACGGCGTAACGGCGCCGGGAAGCGGACAGGCGTCTCGGCGGCAAAGGCCTTGATCGGCGCCGTCGGCGCCACACCGCTGCTCGAGCTCGACGGCCCCGCCTTCGAGCTGCCGGCCGGCGTCCGCCTGTTCGCCAAGCTCGAGTCCGTCAACCCGGGCGGCTCGATTAAAGACCGGCCGGTGTCACGCATTATTGGCCGCGCCCTGGAAAGCGGCGAGTTGCAGGGGCGGCGCCTGCTGGATTCGTCTTCCGGCAACGCCGGCATCGCCTACGCCATGTTCGGCGCGGTCTACGGGATCGGCGTCACGCTGGTGATTCCGGGCAACGCCAGCCGCGAGCGCCTGGCGCGCATCCGGGCGCACGGCGCCGAGATCATCTTGACCGACCCCATCGAGGGCTACGATTTCGCCGTCCGCGAGGCCGAAAGGCTGGCGGCCGAGGACCCGGGCCTCTACTGGCATGCCAACCAGTACGCAAACCCCGACAATTGGGAGGCGCACTACGAAACCACCGGTGTCGAGATTATCGAGCAGGTCGCGGCCGCAACGACGACGGCCCCCGCCGCCTTCGTCGGCGGCGTCGGAACCGGCGGAACGATTACCGGTGTGGCCCGCCGCCTGCGCGAAGTGCGACCCGAAGTCCACGTCGCGTGCATCGTCCCCGAGCGCTTCCCGGGCATCGAGGGCCTCAAGCCGTTGGGTGCGCCAGACGACATGCGCCCGGCGATCTTCGACGAATCGCTGGTCGACGAGTTCCTCGCCGTTTCTTCCGAGCAGGCACTGGAGGCGACGCAGCTACTGGCCCGCCATGGCGTCTTCGCCGGTCCATCTTCGGGCGCCTATCTGCACGCTGCCCTGCAGCTCGCCGACCGTCGAACCTACGAGTCCATCGTTACGATGGTCAACGACACCGGCGAGCGCTACGCCTCGACCGGGATGTGGGAGTAAACTCGAGGCTCGGACGCGTTCGTCGCTCCACTGTTGGACCCTATCGATCAAGCGCTCGAGAACCACTGGCTGTAAACGTGCGGACTAGCTTGTTGCTCAATTCGATCGCCCTCGTCGCCGCAATCGTTGCGCCGGCGACGTCGCTCAACGGCGCGACGCCCGTCCCGTTGACGCCACAGGTTCCACAATCCGATCTCGTTGATCTCATCGCCATCCGGGTCGACGAGTTCGTCTTCGACGGCCTGGCCGCCGGCCCGGAAGACGGCGACCCGGTGATCCTGCTGCATGGCTTTCCGGAAACGTCGTACGCCTTTCGCCATCAGCTCGAAGCTCTCGCCCGGGCGGGGTACCGGGCCATCGCACCCGATCAACGCGGCTACTCTGCCGATGCCCGCCCCTCGGAGGTAGCCGACTATGCCATGGGATTCCTGGTGGGCGACGTGGCGGGGATCGCCGACGCCCTCGGCTTCGGCTCGTTCCACCTCGTCGGCCACGACTGGGGCGGCGCCGTCGCCTGGGTGTTTGCGGCGACGTTTCCCGAGCGGGTTCGCACGCTTTCGGTGCTCTCGACGCCGCATCCCGGAGCCTTCGGCGCGGCGCTCTCCTCCAGCCCCGATCAACAGCGACGGTCAGCGTACTTCGACGTGTTCCGCGCCGACGGTGCGAAAGAGCGCTTTCTCGCCGACAATGCGGCGTATCTGCGTCAAGTGCTCGACGGTGTGGCCGACGAAGAGGCGGTTCGAGTGTACGTCAATGCACTCCGTTCTCCCGAAGCGCTGGGCGCCGCGCTGAACTGGTACCGGGCGATGCGCCTGAGATCGAGCCCCGCCAACACCACCGTGACCTCGGCGATAGCGCTCGAGATCACGGTTCCGACGCTCTACGTGTGGGGGACCGAGGACGTCGCTTTCGGTCGCGCCGCCGCCCGGGCCAGCGCCCGTTACGTCACCGGTCCCTATGAGTTCGTTCCGATGGAGCGCACCGGGCACTGGCTGATGGAGCGCAAGCCGACGCGCATCAACGAGCTGCTGCTCGGGCATCTTGTCGCCCATACCTCTCCGTACCACCTGTCGTTCCGAGAGATTCGCCCGGGAATCTGGCTCGCCTACCGGCGCGACCCGTATCGCTCGCCGGTGCACGGTAACGTAACGATCATCGTCAACGACCACGATGTGGTCGTGGTGGACACCGGATCGTCGCCTGTCGCGGCGCGCCAGGTTGTCGACAAGATCCGCTCTTTGACAAGCGCCCCCGTGACCACAGTGATCAACACCCATGGACACAAAGATCACGTGCTCGGCAATCAAGTATTCGCTCAGGCGTTTCCCGATGCGCAGATCATCGCCCGCGAGGGCACGCGCGAGTACCTGGCCGACGGTCTCGTTGCCGGGCGCGTGCGCGGCTTCGCTGCCGGCATGCAGGAGCAACGCGAGGCGGGCGCCACGGAAATCGCCCGCGTGCAAGCGCGCGGACTGAACGGGGACAACGAGGTGGTCGAGTATCTGCGCCGCTACTACGAGCACGATATGGATGCGGTGAAAAACGCCTACGCCGAGGTCAGGGTGACACCGCCCACGTCAACCTTCAGCGACCGCCTTGTCCTGCAACGCGACGGCCGGACGATCGAACTTCTCGACCTAGGGTTCGGGAAAGCGGGCTCGGATGTGGTGGTGTACCTGCCCGAAGAGAAGCTGGTGATCGCCGGAGACATCATCACTCACCCCGTACCGTTCGGCTTTGCCCGGCTGCAGACGCGGTGGCTGCAGACGCTACGCCGACTTGACGAGCTCGACTTCGAACATCTCGTCCCGGGACACGGCGACGTTCTCGTGGACAACGACTACGTGCGCCTCGTCATCGAGCTGGTGGAGTTCGAGATCGCCGCGGTGCGCACCGCCATCCAGCTGGGACAAGACGCCGAGGCGGCCGCCTGGGAGATCACGTTTGCCAACTGGGCCGAGCGCTTCGTCGGCAACGATCCAATTGGCCAGTACTTCTTCGACACCTGGTTTGTGCGGCCGGCGGTGGCGCGGGCCTGGGCGGAGCTCGGCGGGATACGGTCCGAACTCGACACCGCTTCCCCGAGCCAGGCCAGCTCCAGATGAAACGTACACGCTTCGCATCACAGCCCCTGTCCATAGCCCTGTTCGTGCTGCTGGCGGCTGCGCTCCTGGCAATGCCGGCGGCCTCGAGCATGCCGGCGACGTCGAGCCCTCAAGCACCTGCTAGCGACCACCCGTTGGCGCGCGACCTGCGCTGGCGCAACATCGGTCCTGCCAACATGATGGGCCGCATCGCCGCGATCGAGGCGTTGTCCACCGACTATCGCCACGTGCTCGTGGCCTCTGCCTCCGGCGGCGTTTTCAGATCACTCAACGGCGGCATCACCTGGGAGGCGATCTTCGACAGTTCCGGCGGCGCCGGCTCGATCGGCGCAGTGGCCATGTTCGAGCCCGACCCGGACATCATCTGGGTGGGCACCGGCGAAGCGGCCAACCGCAACTCGAGCGGCTGGGGAAACGGTGTGTTCAAGACCACCGATGGCGGCCGAACCTGGCAACATGTCGGCCTCGCCGACACCCACCACATCGCCGAGATCGCCACGCATCCGACCGACCCCGACATCGCCTACGCCGCGTCGCCCGGACACCTGTGGGGCTACTCGGGCGATCGTGGCCTCTTCAAGACCACCGACGGCGGCGCCACCTGGATCAAGCTCGGCACCAACGCGGCCGTGGTCACCGACTCTTCGGCGGGCGCCGATGGGAGGGGAGGTCTTCCACAAGACACCAAGGTCGGCGCCACTGAAATCATCATGGATCCGCGGGATCCCGACGTACTGTACGCCGGCATGTACCACCGCATCCGCCAGCCGGCGACCATGTACTCGGGCGGTCCCGACGGCGGCATCTTCAAGAGCACCGACGGCGGCGCCAGCTGGGTCAAGCTGACCAACGGACTCGCCGAAGGCGAGGCCGGAATGATCGACATCTCGATCCACCTGGCGAATCCCGACATCGTGGTGGCCGCCTACGAGATCGACGAGAACATTCCCTACGACGACAACAAGCCTCCCTGGGAAAACACGCCGGGCACGGGAATTTATGTCTCCGAAGACGCCGGCGCGACCTGGAAATGGATCCTGCGCACGCACACGCGGCCCTTCTATCACGGGCAAGTACAGATCGATCCGAACGATCCAGAACGGATCTTTTCCGTCGGCCGCGAGTTTCAGGTAACGCTCGACGGCGGTAGAACCTGGCGCGGCAAGTGGTGGGGCGGCGGCGGCGACGATCACGACTTCTGGATCGCGCCGTACGACTCCAAGATTTTCTATACCGCCACCGACCAGGGCGCCCATCTCACCATCGACGACGGGCGAACAGTGCTGTCACTCGACAACATGGCGATCGGCCAGTATTACAAGGTCGGCGTCGACATGCGCGATCCCTACTGGGTGATCGGCGGCCTCCAGGACAATGCCATCTGGATGGGGCCGAGCAACTCACGCGAGACCCGCGGCATCCTCAACCTGCACAACATGTGGCTGGCCGAAGGCGACGGCTTCGCTTCACTGGTCGATCCGACCGACCATCGCGTCGTCTACATGGTCAATCACGTCGGCTTCGCGATGCGGTTGAACCCCGAAACCCGCGAGCCGGCTTTCATCACGCCGACGCCCGAGACGGTGGTGAACTTCGGCGACTACTCCGATGCCGGATACGCAGAGTCGCCGATTATCTACACCATCGATCCCGGAGAACACTGGTTCCGCTACGGCCGGCCACTGCGGCCCCTGATGCCGCCGCACTTCCGCTTCAACTGGAACAGCCCGTTAACCATGTCGCCGTCGAACCCCAAAACGCTCTATTTCGGCGGCAACCACCTCTTCAAGTCGGTGGACCGAGGCGACAGCTGGCGCATCATCAGCCCGGACTTGACGACCAACGACCCGGAGCTGCGCAACCCGACGTACCAGGGCGGCTTGACCCGTTCGGTTACCGGCGGCGAGAACCACTTCACGATCTTCACAGTCCGCGAATCGCCGCTCGATCCGGCTCTGGTGTGGATCGGCACCGACGACGGCAATGTGCAAGTTACCCGCGACGGCGGCGTCACCTGGACCAACGTGCGCGACAATCTACCGGGAGTCTCGGGGGAGGTGTGGGTCAATCGCGTCGAACCATCGCACCACGACGCCGGCACCGCCTACGTCGCCCTCGACAACCATCGTCTCGACGATATGAACCCGCACATTTACGTAACGCATGACTACGGCGCCAGCTTCACCGACATCACCGGCGACCTTCCCGACGGAATCGGCTCGTACGTTGTCCTGGAAGATCCGGTGAATCCGAACCTGTTGTTCGTCGGTACCGAGTACGGCGTCTACGCCAGCAACGCGGGCGGCCTCGACTGGTTCAAGCTATCGAGCGGTATTCCCAACGTCGCCGTACGCGACCTGCTGATTCATCCGCGCGAGGCCGACCTAGTGGCCGGTACACACGGGCGCAGCATCTGGATTCTCGACGACATCACACCGTTGCGACAAATGACATCCGCCGTGGCGACGTCCGACGCCCACCTGTTCGACAACAAGACCGCCACCAGGTGGGTATCGATCAACCTCGGCCGCAAGCAGCCGAGCTTCATGTTTCGCGGCCAGAACCCATCGCCCGGAGCGGCGATCAACTTCTGGCTCGAGGCCGCACCGCCGGGTGATGTGAGTCTACAGGTGTCGGAATTCACCGGTGACCGCGTTGCCGACGTTCGAATGGGCGGCGGTGACGGCGGGGACTTTCGCGGCGGTCGTGGCGGTGGCCGTCGCGCTGGAGGCGCGGGCGCACGGGGCGGGCGGGTGCCAGGAGATCCGCAGGCCGGCATCAACCGCGCCTTCTGGAACTTCCAGTTTCCGTCGACCGGCGTCGCGCGCGCCACGATGCAGCAGCGACTGGCCGAGGCGATCGACTTTCTGGAGGGCCGTGTGATCGAGGACGACAAACGCATCGCGCTGGCGGGCCTGCGCAACCGGCTGGTCGTGGCCACCGACGACCGCGCGCTGAATCAAGTCCGCAACGAGCTCGCCGCCGATTTCAACGGCTACGCCGACGGCCGCACGCTGTTCGGCCCGCAGATCGGCTCGACGACGGCAGAGCCGGGCACCTATCGGGTGACCCTAACGGTCAATGGCGAGAGCTACGAAGGCAGCATCACCGTGCGGGACGATCCGCTGATGGCGGAACATGGTGGCCGCTGAGGCTAGCAGGGTGCTGAAGCACTCCGGGGGGGGGGGGGGCCGCGCCTGGGTCTTACGAGGCAGGTACCCGCAACGGCACCCCCCCCGGAGTGCTTCAGCACCCTGCTAGATGAGATTGGCGATAGACCAGACTGCCGCGAAAATCGTGGTAGTAGTGATCATCAGCAGCTTCTGGCGGTCAATGTCGGTCATCGTCTGAGCCCCGGTTTCTTCGCGCCGGGCGGCGTTTTCGGGCCTTCTCGGGGTTTCGGCTCATACACCTACGACGTCTGAGAGCCCCCACAAGTTGCGCAGCAGTCGAAAAAAAATGGGGCGCTTTTTTCTGCGGCGCATAGGCTGGAGGGAACATGAGCCCCGTCAGCCCGTAGCTAGGACCAATGGTGACGACGATTCTGTTGTGGGTGCTGGCGGTCGCACTGGTGCTTGTGGGTCTGGCGGGCCTCATTTTTCCAGCGCTGCCCGGGCCGCCACTGTTGTTTGCCGGCTTGGCGGTGGCAGCCTGGGCTGAAGACTTCGCGTACGTAGACCTCTGGACGCTCCTCGTATTCGGGCTCATGACCGCGCTCATGGTCACCGTCGACTTCGCCGCTGGTGCGCTCGGCACCAAGGGCTTCGGCGCCACCGAGTACGCCGCCATCGGCGCGATGCTCGGCGCCATCGGCGGGATCTTCTTCGGGATCCCCGGTATCCTGCTCGGGCCCTTTGTTGGCGCCATCGTCGGCGAGCTGTTCGCCGCCCGGTCACTGCAGGACGCCGGCATCGCCGGCATCGGTGCGACCATCGGTCTGCTCCTCGGTGTAGCGATGAAGTTTGCCCTCGCCTTCTCGATGTTGGGCATTTTCCTGCTGGTACGCCTGTTCGGCGGCGGCACGTAAACGTCCTGATCGACCTCGAATCGGCGCGCGACGGCAAACCGCTGCGCCACGAATGCGACTACGTGTACGGCTTCGTGTTGCGATAGTCTCTCGGCGCAAGACAGGTTCCGACAACAGGAGGGACGCGGTGATTCGCAGCACCATTGCGGTGATTCGCAGCACGATTGCGGTAGCTCTGCTGGCCTCGGCGTTCATCGGCGCCAACGATGCCTCCGGGGGCACCGCCGGAGTTGATACAACCGGCGTCGCGGCGTCCGCACAAGCGTCAGCAACGATCCTGCGCCCGGCGCAGGTGTTCGACGGCGAAACACTGCACGACGACTGGATCGTCGTGGTGGAGGGCAGCCGTATCACGGGCGCCGGGCCGGCGAGTGAGATTGTCACGCCGGCGAGCGCGGAAAGTGTCGATCTGCCCGGCCTCACGCTGCTCCCCGGTCTGATCGAGGGCCACTCGCACATCCTGTTGCACCCCTACAACGAAACCCCTTGGACCGATGGACCGAACAAGTGTTGTACGAGTCGCTCGGCGAGCGCACCGCGCGAGCGGTCAATCACGTGCGGGACTCGCTGATGGCCGGCGTCACCACGATGCGTGACCTCGGCACCGAGGGCGCCGGCTACGCCGACGTCGGCATCAAGGCGGCCATCGACAAGGGCGTGATTCCAGGGCCCCGATTGATCATCACGACGCTCGCGATTGTCGCGACCGGGAGCTACAACCCCAAGGCGGCACCCGAGTTCGCTTTTCCGAAGGGCGCCCAGGGGTCGCCGACGGCTACGACGACTTGGTCCGCGTGACGCGCGAGCAAATCGGCAACGGCGCCGACTGGATCAAGGTGTACGCCGATTATCGCTGGGGCCCCGACCGCGACGCCCAACCGGCGTTTACGGAGCAAGAGCTGCGTACGATCGTCGACGTCGCCAGCAGCTCCGGGCGCCATGTCGTTGCCCACGCGGGAACGGCCGAAGGCATGCGGCGCGCCATCGAGGCCGGCGTTCGCACCATCGATCATGGGGACGGCGGCACGCCTGAAGTCTTCGAGCTCATGGCGGCCCGCGGCATCGCGCTGTGCCCGACGTTGGCGGCCGGCGACGCCACCAGCCAATACGGCGGCTGGCGCAAGGAAATCGACCCGGAGCCGGCGCGCATCGCCCGCAAGCGTGAGAGCTTCCAATTGGCGATGCGGCTCGGCGTACCTATCTGCTTCGGCGGCGACATCGGCGTTTACCCCCACGGCGACAACGTGCGCGAGCTCGAGCTCATGGTCGACTACGGCATGGAAACGCTCGACGTCGTTCGCGCCGCCACGTCGCGCAACGCCGAGTACTTCGATATCGCCGATCGCGTCGGTGCGGTTCGCGCCGGCCTGCTCGCCGACCTGATCGCCGTCGAGGGCGACCCGACGGCGGAGATTGCGGCGCTGCGCAACGTCCGCTTCGTGATGAAGGGCGGCCGCGTGTATCGCCACGATGATTGACGCCCTCGCATCCTGCTGATCTTCAACCCCCAATAGACGGCGGACCCCCGAAGCAGCCATGGAAACCGGTCTGATCGGTTTGCCCAATTCGGGCAAGACCACAGTCTTCAACGCCATCACGCGCTCCGACGTCGAGGTTACGGCGTACGCCAACCCGAAGGCCGAGCCGCATGTCGCCATCGTCAACGTCGACGACGATCGTGTCGATCGCCTCGCCGAGATCTACGAGCCGAAGAAAACCGTCTATGCCACCGTGACGTTCATCGACTTCGTCGGCCTGGCGCGCCACGAGGGACAATCCGGTTCCGAGGAGGTTTTCTCGCCGACGACGATGGGGCTGGTCAAGAACATCGACGCGCTCGCCTACGTCGTGCGCAACTTCACCGACCCCGTCGAGGGCGAGCCGAACCCCGTGGCCGATGTCAAGAAGCTCGACGACGAGCTACTGCTTGCCGACCTGATCATCGCCGAGAAACGGCTGGAGAAAATCGATGAAGCGGTGCGCAAGGGAATCGCGACGAATGAGATCAAGTTGGAAGGCAAGGCGTTGGAGCGTGTTCGAGAGGCGCTGGAGGCGGGCGGCGCGGCGCGCGACCTGGAGCTGACCGGCGACGAGAGGCTGGCCATCAAGGGCTTCCAGTTCCTTACCCGAAAGCCTGTCCTGGTGATCGTCAACTCCGACGAGTCGTCGTTCGGCAGCAATCAGTCTGTTCTCGACGAGATCGAACAGCGCCACCGTGCCATCGAATTCGCCGGCTCGTTCGAGATGGAGCTGGCCCAGCTCGAACCGGAGGAAGCGCTGGCGTTCCGCGACGACATGGGGATCGAAGCGTCGGCACGCGCCCGGCTCACCAAGCTCGCCCACGAGGTCGTCGGCTATCTGAGCTTCTTTACGGTCGGGCCCAAAGAGGTCCACGCCTGGAACGTACGCCGCGGCGACACCGTGGTCGACGCCGCCGGCGCCATCCATACGGATCTGGCGCGGGGCTTCATTCGCGCCGAGCGCTTCACCGTCGACGAAATCGTCGAGCACCGCTCCGAGAAAGCGCTCAAGGAGGCCGGGCTGATCCGCCTGGAGGGCAAGGACTACGTCGTTCGCGACGGCGACGTTCTGTTCGTGCGCTTCTCGGTGTGAAGTTCCGCCCTCTAGCAGGCCGTGGTGAAAGTGTGATGGGTCATACTTTCACCACGGCCTGCTCGGCGCGACTACTGCTCTGCGGCGCTAATCCGGACTTCCTGAGTCAAACCGACATTCTCCGGGCCTGCGAGCACGCGGTGCTCTCCGTCAGCCACCTGCAGGCAGAGCCGGTGCTCTCCAGGCTCGAACTGCGCAGTGATCCGGTCGCTGCCGTTGCCGAAGTGCACGTAAGACGCGCTGCCCGCAACGATGACTTCTCCGGCAGGAGCGCAGTCGACGTCGAAGGCAAGATGGTAGTGACCCTCTCCCGGGCGTACTACCAACGGATCCTCAATCGGCACGATGTTGAAGTTCTCGACGCCGAAGATGATCTCGTATGAAGTCGAAATCGCTTGGCCGTCTTCGAGGTTGGTGAAGAAGGCTCGCGGCAATGCCTCTTCTGCGGCGGCCTCGCTCGCCGTATCGGTTGCATCGGCGGCGTCGCTCTCGGGGGCAGTCTCCTGGGTCGCGCATCCAGCCAGCCAAAGCGCGACAAATATGGCCGCGAGGATTGGGGCTGACCCAAAGCGTCGCATCCTGGAATTCATTGCGATCTCCTTGGAACGGTGACAACAACGGGCTTCTCATCAGCCTCCGGGCTGATGAACCCTGGAAAGCCAGTAGCCTAGCCGCATCTGCTCTCGCTGACCAGCCGCGTGGATCAGGCCGACCCCGATTCCTGGAAGAACGGCGCCCACTTCTCGTCCGCCGATGCAGGGGTCATCAGGCTGACGATTACCAGCAGCCCAACGGTCACGAGGACCGCCGGTACGACGATGTAGTCGCTGCTGGTGAAGTCGAACACTGTGCCGCCGATCTCCATTGAGAAAGGCACGCCGAGCCGAGACATGACGACCAGGCCGACGACGGTCACCATGCCGCCCGCGATGCACGCCACGCCGCCCTGCGGCGTCACGCGTTTCCACAGGAAAGCGGCGAGGAGGGCCGGCGTCAGGCTGGCCCCAACGAGCGAGTAGGAATAGAGGGCCAGCTCGAGAACCTGTGAGAACTGCGTCTGCAGCAGCAGGCCGATCACGCCGAAGCCGACGATGCAGCCGCGCTGCATCGTCAGTAGCTGCTTCTCGCTCGCCTCAGGATTGATGAAACGCTGGTAGATGTCGCGGCTGGCATTGGTCGACGGCACCAGCAAGAAGGTGTTGCCGGTCGACAGGACGATGGCGATACCGGCCGCCAGCATGATGGCGCCCAGCGCCAGCGGCAGCTGGTTGCGCGCGATGTCGAGGATGACGGTTTCCGACGCGGCACGGCCGATGATCTCGCTGGTGCCGAGCAGACCCGGGTTGGCGGCGCGGCCGGTAATGGCCAGCAGCGCTAGCGCAGTTTCGATAACGACGACGCCGATCACCATGCCCGCAACGGCACGCCGGGCCGCGTTCTCGTCTTTGGCCGAGAAAAACTTCTGGTACATGCCGCTTTCACCGAGCAGCAACAGAAACGTGGGCATAGCGATGCCGACCACCCACAACAGATTGTGGCCGCCCAATACCGTCAGATGCTCGGCCGGCAGGTTGTCGATCACGCCGCCGATGCCGCCGAGCTTCCACACCATGTACGGCAGTGCCAGCAACACGCCCACCAGAATCGCGACGCCGTTGAAGATGTCCACGGAAACGATCGACACCATGCCGGCCATCGCGGTAAACAAGACGATGGCCGCGGCGGTAATCAGCATCCCTTGAATCGGCGTGATCGCCCCGTCGGTGACGATTGCCAGGATCCAGCCGCCGCCGCGGAATTGATACGAAGCGATGGCCACATAGGCGAGGATGATGGTTATCGTGCCGAGGATCCTGGCCGTAGCGTTGTACCGCCTTTCGAGCAGGTCCGGCACGGTGTAATCGGCGATGCGTCGTACGCGGCCGGCAAGAAAGTAGGCAACGATGAGTCCGGCCCACGCCCCCGACGAGAACCACAGCTCAGAAATTCCGACGGTATAGGCGAGGCCCGAGGCTCCGAACAACGAACCCGAGCCGATCCAGGTGCACACCAGCGTGCCGACGAGCATGTAAACGGGGACCGAGCGGCCCGCTACCATGAAGTCGTCGTGGCTGGTCACCGAGCGGGCGCGATAGACGCTGATGCCGAGAAGGATCAGCGGATAGAGAATGACGACCGCGACGAGCATATTGTTTTCTCCTCCGAGCGGGACGGACCCTCGCGCCGCCGGGCCTGCAGGATCACTCGGCCACACGTGATCGAAACCGGCGCCATTCTACAGGTCGCCGGTCACACTCGGTACGGTGGTAGGCTAGCGCACGCGAGTACCCTTGCTCGCGTGCTGCCATGAGTATTCGCTTTCTCCTCGTCGACGCCCTCAACCTTATCCGCCGCGTTTATGCCGCCCAACCCGGCGACGACGGTCCCGAGCGAGCCGAGGGGGCCAAAACCTCGTCGGTGCAATCACTCCAGCGTGCCCTGCGGGAAGCGAAACCGACGCACGCGCTGGTCGTGTTCGAAGGACCGGAGCCGAGCTGGCGCCACCTGTTGTTTCGCGACTACAAGATCGGTCACAAGCCGATGCCCGAGGCGCTGCGCGCTGCCTTGCCCGCCTACCAAGAGGCCTTCCAGGCAATCGGCGTGGGCTCGTTCTCCCTGCCCAAGGTCGAGGCCGACGATGTTGTCGCGACGTTGGCAGTAAAGGTGGCGGCAGCGAAAGGGACCGCGGTGATCCTGTCGACGGACAAGATCTTCCTGCAGCTTCTCTCCGACAACATCACGGTGCGCGACCACTTCGGCCAGCGCTGGCTCGATCGCGGGCATCTGCAAGAGAAATTCGGTGTCGCACCGGAGAAATTCGTCGACCTGCTGGCGCTCGCCGGTGACACGACCAACACTATTCCCGGCGTTCCGGGAATCGGTCCGAAGACGGCCGCCAAGCTCATCGACGACTTCGGTTCGTTGGCGGGGATTCTTGGGGCGGCGGGCGTGAAGGATGCCACGGCGGCGGGCGGCGGCGAGGCGGCGGGCATGAAGGATGCCGCGGCGGGCCGCGACGAAGCGACGGGAGGCGACGGCACACCGACAGACCGCCCGACAGCGCTGACTCCTCGGCTGGCCGGCAAGCTCGTCGATCACGCCGAAGACGCGCGCCTGGCGGAGTCTCTCGTGCGCCTGCAAACCGACCTGGATCTGGGGCTCAACCTCAGGGCGCTGCGCTTCTCGACGCCCTAAGTGCTAGCGGCCGCCGGATAAGCGTTGGGCGGTTTGGCGGTGCTGTTCGGCCGCTCCGGGTTTGCCCTGAGCGTCGAGTATTGGGGCGAGGGTGAGGTGGCCCATGGTCTGCAGCGCCGGAATATTCAGCTTGCTGAGGCCGGCCATGGCGAGGCTTTCGGCTTCGGGTAGATCGGCGGCGTCGCCGCGGTCGGCCAGGGACTGGGCGAGAAAAAGCTGCGCCCGGGGCTCGCCGGGGCTCGCCGGGGCTCGCCGCCAGCGCCAGCCGCAGCGCCGCAATTACTTCTTCTAGAGGCGCTCCCCGGGCGGCCAGCAGCCGCGCTCGACTGAACTGCGCCGGGTAATGGCGCGGTTGGCGCGCTGTTTCGTTGACATAGGCGGCAAGTGACTCGTCCAGACGTTCGAGCCGTTCCAGCACCACACCCCTCTGATAGTTCAGGTTCGGTAAGTACGGCGCCTGTTCGCGGGCGCTTTCGAAAGCCACCAGCGCCGCTTCGGCGTTGCCGGCTTGCAACAACTCGACGAGACCGATGCCGAAGTGCATCTTGGCCGCCTCGGCGTCGAGCACCAGCCCTTCGTCCAGAAGCGTACGGGCCTCGTCCCAGCGCGCGGCCCGCAGCAAGGTATCGGCGAGCTCCCAGCGCAGATCGACGTCGAGCGGCTCCAGCGCCATCAGTCCACGCAGCACCTCGGCGCCACGGTCCAAGGCGCCCGTCGCCCGGTAGGCGCGGGCCAGCTCGCGAGCCTCGAGGGGGGGGGGGCGTGTTCGGGATCCGCGTCGCGGGCACGCTCGAAGGCAGTTGCGGCCTCCGCATAGCGCCCCGAGCCCGCCAGTATGACGCCACGAAAATGAACCGCCCCGGCAAACGCAGGATCCGCCACGATCTGTTCGTCGATGATCCGTAGGGCTTCTTCGATCTTACCCGCCTGCCACTCACCCAGCGCCGCCATCATGGCGGCGTAGACCTCGATCTTGTCCTTTGGATCGGCGAGGTCGCCGTTGTCCGAAGAGCCACCGACGCCGAGATAACCGAGTGATCGCAGCGCGGCAATGCGGTCGGGATCCATCGTCGCGCCGCCGTCGATGGATCCCGCTTCGCTCCGCTCAACCATGGCGACGAGCTGGTCTCGCAGCTCGCCGGCACGCGCCGGCTGCGCGTCGGCCATGTTGTTCGCCTCGCCGGGATCGGCGACCAGGTCATAGAGCTCTTCGCAAGGCGCCTCGATGAACTTGTGGTCACCGGCGGTGATCGCCCGCAAGCTGTGCCAGCCGAAGTACAACTCGGGCAGCATGGTTTCGCTGTAAATCGGCACGGTGTCGATGGACGCTCCCTGCAGCGCCGGCACCAGGCTACGTCCTTCTACCGGGTCGGAAGCATCGAAGCCCCAGAGCTCGGCGACGGTGGGGAAGATGTCGACGACGCCGACCGCGGTGTCGACCACGGCGCCGCGCCCAGCCGCTGCGGAGAATCCTTCGCCGGTTGCGTTGTTCGCCAGTCTTACGATCAACGGGACCCGCAGCGTCGACTCGTAGAGGAAGAAACCGTGCGCCGGTTCGCCGTGCTCGTGAAGTGCTTCGCCGTGGTCCGCGGTGAGGATGACCGTGGTGTCGGCCCACATGCCGAGCGACTCGAGCCGCGCGCGGATCTCCGCGATGAGTGAATCGGTGTACGCGACTTCACCGTCGTACGGATCCGCCGCGTACCGCGAGCGATACGGCTCCGGTGCAACATACGGCGCGTGGGGATCGAACAGGTGGACCCAGGCGAACCAATTCTCGCCACGTTGCGACTCGATCCAGGTGAGCGCCGCCTGCGTTGTTTGTTCGCCGATTCGCTCCGACTCCTGCGGGCTGGCAGGCGCCTCGCCTGGCGCCACCGGCGTCCCGTCGTATACGTCAAAGCCCTGCAACAATCCCCAGCGGGAATCGAGAACGAAGGCGCTGACGAAGGCGCCGGTGTTGAAACCGGAACCCCGAAATTGCTCGGCCAACGTCAACGCTGCCGCGGGCAACACGCCGGCGGCGTTGTCGCGCACCCCGTGGCGTGGCGGTGTCATGCCCGTGAAGATGGTCGCATGCGAGGGCAGTGTCGTCGGTGCCGCGGTCACGGCGTGCGAGAACCTCACCCCTTCGCTCGCCAGCCGGTCCATCGCCGGAGTCTCGGCGCCGGCGTAGCCGTAAGCACCGAGGCGATCGGCACGCAGGGTGTCTATGGTAATGACCAACAGGTTGCCAGCGTCGTTCGTGTTGGAGCCTGGCCCACATGCTCCCGTGAAAAGAACCGTCGAGAACGCTATAAAGGCTGCGCAAGTGCGGCGGCGTTGTCGCTCCGATCGAGCGGGCGGCCGCGGTTGCTCCGATCGAGCGGGCGGGCGCCGCCGTTTCGATCGAGCGGGCGCGGTGGCTGGGCACAGTGAACAATTCATCAAACCAGTATAGGGACTCGTGATTTTGGCCAGCAATCCAAAAGGAAAACTCATGTCGGACACTCGGATCGAGGTTCTTGAACAGAATCACCTGCGCTCCGGCCTGCTGGTCGGCGCGGCCGTTGCCATCCTGCTCGTGAGCGGCTCGGCGCCGTTGCATAGCGAGCCGCAGCAATCGGCGGCTAACGTGCCGAACCATGCGTACGACGCGGGCGCGCCGGTGGCGCAGGCGCCGGAACAGCACGAGGAGCTCGACGGCGTGGCGACATTTTCGATCCTCGGCTACGACCCGGAAACCGGGCTCGTCGGTGGCGCTGTGCAGTCGCGGGTCTTTTCCGTAGGCAACGGCGTGTTGTGGGGTGAAGCCAACGTCGGCATGGTCGCCACGCAGGCGATCGTCGACGTCAGCTATGGACCGCAGGCGCTGGGGTTGCTGCGCCAGGGCATGGCGCCGGCCGATATCGTGGAGACCATCTGGGAGAACGATCTCGATCCGGGATACCGGGGCCGTCCGTGGCCCAAGGCCGGCCGGCAGTTCTCGGCGATGAACGCGCAAGGCGAGGTGGCGACGTTCACCGGCCCGGAAGCGTCGGACTGGGCCGGCCACAAGATCGGCGAATACTCCAGCGCCCAGGGCAACATCCTCGCCGGTGAGGCGGTGGTCAACGATATGATCGAGGCTTTCGAGGGGTCCGAGGGTCACCTGTCGTTGCGCCTGATAGCGGCGCTCGAGGCCGGCCAAGCGGCCGGCGGCGATTCGCGCGGTATGCAGTCGGCGGCAATGCTGATCGTGCAGGAAGATGGCGGCGTATGGCTCAACAACGACGTCGTTCTGCGCCTGCAGGTGGACGACAGCGAAAACCCGATCGCCGAGCTGCGGCGTCTCGTCGACATCGCCAACCGGCGTTTCGGTGGAGGCCGGCGCCGATGAGCAAGCGGCGACGAGAGCGAACGGTGCAGCGAGTCAGCGGCGCGCTTGTCGTGTTGGTGCTCATCATACTTTTGGTCGCCGTAGCCGGCTGCACCACGAACGTGCAAGAGCGGGAACGCGACGAGCCGGCGTCACCCGGGCCGCCGCACCTGGCCATCACCAACGGCCGCATCTTCGACGCTACAGGCACCCCGGTCATCGAAAACAGCACCGTGCTGGTCCGCGACAATCAGATCGTCGCCGTCGGGCGAGCCGAAGAGGTCGACCTGCCCCGCAACGTCGAGATCATCGACGCTGGCGGCGGCTTGATCATGCCGGGGGTGATCGACAACCACATGCACGCCTTCTGGCCGAATTCGCCGCTCACCACCCTGGGTGACGACACGATGACGCCGTGGCTGCGCGCCGGCGTTACCACGCTCGTCGATACGGCGTCGATCCGCCACACGGCGCGCGCCGGGCGAGCGCTCGTCGATTCCATGGAGCATCCGCCTCGCTTCTTCTTGGCGGGCCCGATGATCACGGTGCCCGGCGGCTACCCGACCACACGGCGGGAATTCGATATCCACATGTATGCGTGGACGATCCAGGGAGCCGACGACGCCTACGCGGTGGTAGCCGACCTGATCGACACCGAGGGCGTCGACCTGATCAAGGTGGCCATCGAAACCGGCTTCGATACCGACTACGACTTCACCGGGGGCTGGCCGACGCTGTCGATGGAGGAGTTGCGGGCGATCGTCGCCGCCGCCCACGAGCGCGGCAAGATGGTGCGCGCCCACGTCATCAACCCGGGAGAGGCGCTGGCTGCGGTGCGCGCCGGCCTCGACGTACTGGCCCATACTCCGTCTACCCGATCCCCGACGAGGTTCTCGACGAAGCGGCCGCCGCCGGCCTCATCTTCGTGAGTACCAACAACATCTGGGGCTACCCGCGGCGCGGGCGCGGCTCGCCGATTCCGTCGAACCTGTATCGCTACCACCGGAAGGGAGGCATCGTGGCGCTCGGCACCGACGTTCCCTATCAGCGCGGCAGCGTCATGCCGATCGGTGAGCTGGAGTTGTTCGTCGAGGCCGGATTCACACCTGCCGAGATTCTGATCTGCGCGACGCGCAACAGCGCCATGGCGCTCGGCATGCAGGACGAGCTCGGCACGCTCGAGCCGGGCAAGCTGGCCGACGTGATCGTGGTGAACGGCGATCCCCTCGCCGACATCCATGCCCTGGCCGACGTGAGCATCGTTGTACGCGACGGCGAGCTCATTCCTCCGGCCGACGGCGCGGGGCGCTAGCGTGCCCGAGCCCAACGATCTCCCAGAGCACCCTAGCGACATCCAGGGCCAGCCGTCGCGAGACGGCCCGGGCGGAGACCGCCTCGAGCGCGCCATCCGCCTGCCACAGGCTACCGCCATGGTGGTCGGCACGATCATCGGCACGGCGATCTTCGTACAGCCCTCGGAGGTCACCGGTCAGGTCCCCTCGGTCGGCGCGATCTTTGCGGTATGGATAGTTGCCGGCGTGCTGACGATGTTCGGAGCGCTGGTGTGCGCCGAGCTGGCGTCGATCTTCACACGCAGCGGCGGCGTGTACATCTATTTGAACGAGGCGTACACGCCGGCGCTTGGCTTTCTGTGGGGATGGGCGATGTTCTGGACGATGCACTCCGGCATCATCGCCGCCATCGCCACCGTGTGCGGCCGCTACACCGCCTACTTTGTGCCGCTGGGCGACGCCGGCATTCGCGCCGTCGGCATCGCCGTGATTCTGATGTTGTCCGCCATCAACTACATCGGCGTGAGGCACGGCAGCCAGCTGCAAACGATATTCACCGCCGGCAAGCTAGTGGCGATCGTGCTGATCATCGTGACCGGCTTCGTGTTCGGATCGGCAGCGCACGAGCAGGTTGTGGCGGCGTCGGGTTCAGCCGCAGACGCGGCAACGGCCGAGGCTGCCGGCAGCACGCCCGGAACGCAAACCGCGGGGGACACTGCAGATTCTGCGGGTGCCGGCGTTACGCAATTCCTCCTTGCCCTGGTCGCCGGCCTGTTTGCCTTCGGCGGATGGCACATGGTCACCTACAACTCGGAGGAGACCGTCGAGCCGCGCACCACGATTCCGCGCGCCCTCGTTCTCGGAACGCTCGTGGTTACCGTGTGCTACGTGGCAATGAACGCCGTCTATATGTGGGTACTGCCCATCGACACGATCGCCTCGTCGACCCGGGTCGCCGCCGATGCCGCCGACGCAGTGTGGGGCTCGGGCGGCGGCGCCATGATGTCCGCGCTGGTGATCTTCTCGGCCTTCGGCGCCCTGGCGGGGATCGTGTTGGCCGGGCCGCGGGTGTACTACGCGATGGCCCAGGACGGGCTGTTGTTTCGCTGGGCCGGGGCGGTGCACCCGGTGTACAAAACGCCGCACCGCGCCATCGTGCTGCAGGCTGCCTGGTCGTGTGTGCTGGTGGCCACCGGCTCGTACCGCGTTCTGTTCACCCGCGTCATTTACACGGAGTGGATCTTCTTCGGCCTCATGGCGCTCGGCCTGGTAATTCTCCGCCGCCGCGGCGAACGTAAGCCGGACTACGAAATCTGGGGTTACCCCGTGGTACCCATCGTATTCGCGCTGTCAGCGTTCGCGATTGTTACCAATCAGGTAATCTCGACACCTTTGGAAAGTGCTCAAGGGCTCGGTTTCGTCGTCGTGGGACTGCCCGTCTACTATCTCTGGACTCGAACTGGAGCAAGCCGTTGATCGTCGACTTCCACAATCACTTCTACCCGGCGCAATACCTTGAGGCGATCCAGCAAGGGCCGAGCAACGTCGGCATCACCTTCGACGAGGACGACAACCCGGTACTGCACTACCCCGGGGACTACAACGTCATCGTTCCCGGCCATCGCATCATCGACTTCCGCCAGCAGGTCATCGAGGAGGCAGGCGTCGACAAGCAGGTGCTCACGTTCACGTCGCCGGGCACGCACATCGAGCCACCTGAGCAGTCAGTTCGACTCGCGCGTATGGTCAACGACGAGCTGGCGAGGATCGTGGACGAGCGTCCCGAGCATTTCACGGCGCTCGCCACGCTGCCGCTGAACGACCCTGACAGCGCCGTTGTCGAGTTCGAGCGCGTCACTTCGGAGCTCGGCTTCAAGGGCTGCATGCTGTACTCGAACGTCAACGGCACGCCGCTCGCCGACGAGCGCTACTGGCCGTTGTACGAGCGCGCCAGCGCCGCCGAAGCCGTGTTGTATATCCACCCCATCGACCCCGTCGTCGTCGAAGCGATGACCGAGTACTGGCTGATGCCGCTCGTCGGCTTCCTCATGGACACGACGCTGGCGGCGGCACATCTGGTGTTCGCCGGTGTCCCCGAACGCTATCCGGGGATCCGCTGGGTGCTGGGGCACCTGGGCGGTGCGATCCCCTATCTCGCCGAGCGTCTCGACCGCGGCTATGAGGCCTTCGAAGACTGCCGGGCTCGCATCGACAAGCCGCCTACCGAGTATCTGAAGAAGTTCTACTACGACACGGTTAACTTCGATCCGACGGCGCTGCAGCTGGCCATCGATTTCGCCGGCACCAGCCAGATCCTCGCCGGCAGTGATTACCCGCACATGATCGGCAGCCTCGAGAAGATGATCTCGAGCATCGACGCTCTCGACATCAGCGACGACGAGCGCGCCGCCATCCTCGGCGGCAATACGGTTCGACTCTTAGGCCTGTAGCAGTAGCCGAGCGCTTCGCCCGGCACGTCGGTCGGGGGCTCGTCAAGCGAAGCGCGTCAGCGAGAACATCGCCTCCGTCTGGCCGTCGTCCAGAACCAGCCCCGCGGTGTATTCGCCCAATGCCGGGCCGTGCTTGAAGCCGTGACCCGAGCCGCCGCCGACAAGCCAGGCGTTGGCGGCCAGCGGGTGGCGATCGATGATGAAGTGGCCGTCCGGCGAATTCTCGTACTGGCACACCCGCCCCTCGATGAATGGCGCGCCGCGCATCCCCGGAAAGCGGAGCTCCATGTATTTGCGCGCCCGCCGGATGCCCTCTGTGGACGGCCGCCGGTCCTGCGTCGTCGGGTCGACGATGTCGCCGTGCTGGTCGTCGGCCAACTTGAAGCCACGGCGCTCTGCCCCGGGAATTCCGTACCAGAAACGGCCGCCGGCGTCGGCCCACACCGGCAGGCTACCGCCATCGAAGTCGGTAGCTCCGGGCGGCGTCCCGAAGTAGTAGACCTCCTGCCGCGTCGCCGTGATCAAGCTCTGGCCCTCGAACAAGCCGGAAAAGAAACGGCCGAGCCAGGGTCCACAAGCGAAGACGTAGGCATCGACGGCCAGTGTGGATCCGTCCGAAAGCCTCACGGCGCGCATCTCGCCGCCGCCCACGTCGGCGTCGACGCAGGCTACCTGCCGATATTCGCCACCCTCGGCGACGAACGCGTCGCGCACCGCCTCGCAGCCGCGGCGGGCGAGAAGATAACCGGCGTGCGGCTCGTAGATCGCCCAGCGAATGCCTTCCGGGTTGATCTGCGGATAACGGCCTGCCAACTCGGCGGCACTGAGCCGTTCGTATGTAACCCCTGCGGCGTCGAGGTGGGTCAGCGCCGCCGTCTCGTAGGTCTCGTCCTCCTGCACCATCCACAGCACGCCCGCCTCGTGATACAGCGGTCGGTCCCAGCGCTGCTGGCTTTCGCGCCATAGATCGAGAGCGCGGATCACCCAGTCGACATAGATGCGCTCGTTGTACGTGTGGCGGATGACGCGCGACTCGCCGCCGGAGCTGGCGCGGGAGTGTCCCGGGCCCCAGGTGTCGCACAGAGTGACGCGGGCGCCGCGGCGCCGGAGGTTCAGCGCCGTCCAACCACCGAACGCGCCGGCGCCGATGACGACAATTCTTGGCCCGGCGTTCTGGCGCCGCCACGGATGCGGTCGCAGCGCGGTTGCCGGGACCAGCGCCGCCCCGGCTTTCAAGACCGAGCGGCGGGAGATCTTGTCTTCGGGAGTGGACATGCGCCCCTTTGTACCCTCGACGCGCACGCATGTCTACATGCGTCCCGCAACCCGATGTGCGGCACCACGTCGAACCGCGTGAGCCCTACTCCGCGTCGATAACCCAGCTGCCCGGCGCCACCTGGTCGCTGCCGTCGTCGTAGCGCACCCAGCACTTGGTGCCGCCGTCGTAGTCCATGGCACGCAGGATCAGATCGGCTTCCTCGCCCTTCACGGTGCAGCGCTTGATCTGCGGCTCGTCGACACCCCGCCAGATACGGATGAACGGGTTGTTTTCCCATTCCTCGCCGATGGTCGTGTAATCGGTGTGGCCGGGATACACGGCCATGTCGTGGGGCAGGGCCATGAGCGTGTCCATGATCGAGCTCTTGAGGTCGGCATAGGTCGAATGGCCGGGGGCCAGCGTGCCGCCCACGGTGCCCTTGAACAGCGTGTCGCCGGTGAACACGCCGGTGGCACTGCCGTGTTCCACACCATCGTCGTGCCCGGCTGTAATCATGAACGCGAGCATGCCCTTGGTGTGACCCGGCGTGTGCAGCGCCTTGATCGTCAGGCCGCCGCTCGTGATCGTCTGGCCATCGTCGATCGTTTCGTCGTAGGGCCCACTGAACAAATCGGCCTCGGCGGTCGGCACGAACACCGGGCAGCCGTACTTCTGCACGAAGAAATCGTTGAAGCTGACGTGATCGACGTGATGGTGTGTGCACAGCAGGTGTGTGACGTCCAGGTTGTAGTCGGCAACGGCCGCGACCAGCGGCTCGGCCGGCCCGCCGGCGTCGATGATCACGGCGCTGCCGCCCGCCTCGTCGGCGACTACAAAGCTGTTGGATAGGTACTGGTCGTTAAGGGCTCGTTCGACAATCACGTCCTGGCCTCCGTTCGAATCGCGTCAGTGTCAGAAAGTTATCACCGAGCGGATCCCGTTCTGCGCTTCCATCAGCTCGAATCCCCGGTTCACCTCGTCGAGTGTCAAATGGTGGGAGATGAAACCGCCGAGGTCCAGCTTGCCTTCCAAGTACATGTCGACGAGTTGCGGCACGTTGGTACGACCGCGCGTACCACCGAAGCTGCCGCCAAGCACCGTGCGCCCGGTAATCAGAAAGCGCGGGACGATATCGAGTGTCTCGCCCTTGCCGGCGACGCCCAGGATCGTGCAGACTCCCCAGCCCATGCGCGCCGCCTCCACAGCCTGGCCCATGACGCTGACTAATCCCGTGGCCTCGAACGTGTAGTCGGCGCCGAAGCCCAACGTCATCTCGAGCACCTGCTCCACCGGGTCGACATCGCCCCCGGCCACGATTACGTCGGTGGCGCCGTACTTCTTGGCGGTCTCGAGCCGGTCCGCGGAAAGATCGATGGCGATGATGCGCTCGGCACCCTGGATCTTGCAGCCGGCCACCGCACCGAGACCGACCAGCCCGGCGCCGAACACGGCGCACGTCGAGCCCGGCTCCACCTCGGCCTTGTACATTGCCGCGCCGAGTCCGGTCGCCGCGCCACACGCCAGGGTGCAAACCACGTCGGAAGCGGCCTCCTTGTTGAACTTTGCCAGCGCGATCTCCGGCATCACCGCGTACTCCGCAAACGTGCTGGTTCCCATGAAATGGCGCATCGGCTCGCCGTCGCGCGACAGCCGCGGCGTACCGTCGGGCAGGTAGCCTTGGCCCTGCATATCGCGGATGGCCAGGCAGATGTTCGTCTTGCCGCTGGTGCAATGCGTGCACTCGCCGCACTCGGGCGAAAACAGCGTGATCACGTGGTCGCCGGGCACGACGAGCGTGACTCCCTCCCCAACCGCCTCCACCACGCCAGCGCCCTCATGCCCGAGCACCGTCGGCACGTAGCCGCCGGGATCGGCGCCGCTGGCGGTGTATAGGTCCGTATGACACACCCCGCAGGCCTCGACCCTGACGAGCACTTCGCCGGCCTGTGGCGGTGCCAGATCGACGTCTTGGACGACGAGGGGGTGCCCGAATTCCTCGAGAACAGCGGCGCGGATTCTCATGCTTGGTTTGCCTCCAGAGCTTCCCAACGGGCGCACACACGTACGAGGCGCCCCGAGAAGCATAAACAACTACCGGCCGAGCCTCGACCGCGGGCCCACGCGTCGCCGTTGCCGAGCCCCGATCGGCACGGGCCGATGCCAAAGAACAACGGCAGTCGCGCCCTTGGACGCATTTCGCCAGTAGGAGTAGAATTGCGCCCTCAACCGATGCGTTGAACGGCTCCCACTGATTCAACAACCATCGTCCCCAACAGGAGTCCGAAACATGAAACGGTTCGGCCTGATTGTTGGCTCCGCAGCCTGCCTGTCGTTGGTGGGTAACGTTGCCTTTGCACAGAACGCCGACGTCACCGGCAAGTGGACCATGACGCTGACCACGCCGCGCGGCGAGCGCGTTATCCACCTCGACCTCATGCAGGAGGGCACGGAGATCACCGGCACCTCGCAGGCTGAGGGCCAAGAAGGAGCCTCCGAGGTCACCACCACCGCGACGGCAACGACGTCACGCTCAACATGTCGATGGGTGGCGGTCGCGGCCGTGGCGGTGGTGGTGGCGGCGGTGGCGGTCGCGGCGACTCGCGTCCGCTCTCTGGTGTGGTCGACGACGACACGATGTCCGGTGAATTTTCGTTTGGCGGCCGCGGTGGTGGCGGCGGTGGCGGCGGAACGATCACGTGGAAGACGATACGCGACAGCTAGTCCGCTTACTCACTGCCCGTGAAGAAAAAGATCCAACGCGGCAGCCCGTTCCCTTCGCGGCGCGGGTCGCCGGGTTTTCTTGTGCCGCTGCATGCGGCCAAACGGTACTGCCCTTTTCGGGTTCCACACGGTGCAAAACCGAATATCATTGGCTCGCGACCCCACACCGGCAAGTACGTATCACGGTAACCGCAACCCGAGGGGACGATGACCGACAAAGAAGTGCGTGGGAGCAAGCTCGAAGACGCGCTGGTTACTCTGGAACTGAAGCTCGACGAGCGGTTCGAGGCCGCGGAAAGCGAGTCGCGGAACCAAGATGAGGCCGAGTCGGGCCTGATTCTCGAGCAGGTGCTCGATCTCATCTACGAGACCTTCGACTCGGTGATTCCCTATGATCGTATCGGCCTGGCACTTGGCGAAGAGGACGGCGCGGTGATGCGCTCGCGCTGGGCGCGATCGGAGGACGACGATGTGAAGATGGGAATCGGCTACGCCGCGACGCTCGCGGACGATGCCGTGCAGTTCGTGCTTAATTCGGGAGAACCGCGCGTCGTTAACGACCTGGCGGCTTATGCCGAGGAGCATCCGACGTCGGATGCTGCCAAGTCCATCGTCGAAGAGGGCATGCTATCGAGCCTCACGTGCCCGCTGATCGTCACCGACAAACCGATCGGGATGATCGTGTTTTCGAGCAAGCAGAAAGACGCATATACCGACGAGCACCAAAACCTCTTCGGTCAGGTCGCCAGCCATGTGTCGGCCATCCTGGAGCGCAGCCGGCTCTACGAGCGCCTCATCGACCTGAACTGGCAACTGCGCGTGGCGCGCGACGCGCTCGAATACCAAGCCTCGCACGATGGGCTGACGCGGCTGTGGAACCGCGGCGCGATCATGGAGGTCGCGGAACAGGAGTTCGACCGCGCGAAACGCCAGAGCAAGCCGATCGCCATCGTGATGGCCGACATCGACCACTTCAAACAAGTGAACGACACCCACGGGCACGGTGTCGGAGATGTCGTATTGCAGGTTGTAGCCGATCGATTATCCGGAGCGTTGCGCTCTTACGAGACTGTCGGACGGTACGGTGGCGAGGAATTCCTGATCACGCTGTATGACTGCGATGTCGAGGGTGCGACGCACGCCATGGAGCGGTTGCGGGCGTCCATCGCCAGCGAAGGAATAGAAACGCACAAGGGAACGCTCGAGCTGACCATCAGCCTCGGCGCAGCAGCCAACAGCGTTGCGGAAGGCGACCTGGACGACATGATTCAGGTTGCCGACGAAGCCCTCTACCGGGCAAAGGACGCCGGCCGCAATTGTCACGAAGTCACGCTGATCGGCGAAGACGGCTCGTAGCCATGCAAGATTCGCGCAGCGGCGCCTCGGCGGCACCATCGAACGTCGGTCCCATGTACAGCACCATCGAATCCAAGGTATGCACGGCGCTTACACCCGCGCTCCTCGAAGTTACCGACGAAAGCTACATGCACAGCGTGCCGGCGGGCGCCGAGTCGCACTTTCGCCTGTTGATCGTCTCGGACGCGTTCGAGGGTCAGTCTCTCGTGCAACGCCACCAGGCCGTCTACCGGGCGCTGGCCGAGGAGATGAGCGGCCAGATTCACGCCCTCGCCATGCAAACGTTCACGCCGTCGGAGTGGCGTGAGAGCGAGCAACAGCGGGCCGACTCGCCCGAGTGTTTGGGCGGAAGCAAAGTCTAGGCGTTCCATCAGTAACCGTTTTCCTCGAACGAGCAAAGTATCGAGTGGAATGCCCTGGTAGGAGGAGGAGGTTGTCATGAAGGTCAAGCCCGCGTTGCTGCAGATGTACTCGCGCCTTAGCGGACTGCCGCCAGCCAAGCTGGAGCGCATCGCCCAAGGTAGCGAGTGCCAGCTCATCCCCGCCGGGAATACGATCTTTCGCCAGGACGAAGATGCAGATGTCGTATATCTGCTGCTCGACGGCGAGGTTGATCTCGAGCACCGCGATGAGAACGGTGAGGCCGTGCATTGCCGTGTGTTCGGGCCGTACGAGTCGTTCGGCGACGTCGCACTGCTCGGCGAGGTGAATCGGTTCTACACCGCGAACGCGAGCTCACAAAGCGTCGTGATTCGCACACCGGTGAGCTTGATTCGCGAGATCCTGGCTACAAACCCGGAGCTCGCGCAGGCCTGGATCCACGCGATAAGCACCGACTTGCAGAGACGGCAGCGTGCACTCGCCGCCTCGATCGAGGAGCACATCGCCAGTCCGGCGTTTTTCGACGCCGCGTGAATGGATGCGTGTGGATCTGTTAATCCGGCGCGTAGCGCACCAACGTGTCCCCGGTCGTGGCGTCGACGACCTCAACGTGCATGAAGACGCGGCGGCCGCTTCTGAAGTAGCGGCGGTCGTATCGCGTAATCAGGCGCTCGTTGTCGAGCCATTGCGGAGCGTATGTCGGGCTCTGCCGCACACCGTCTACGTAGCGGCCCAGGTTGAGCCGATGCCGCGTGCCGTCGGCATCGGTGACCTCGTATCGGGAGCGCGCGTCGTCGTCCGGTCGCGTCGCAACGAGAACGCGCTGACCGTCGGGGGAGAGGCCATAGATACTCATCCTGCCGGAGAACGAGATCGGCTCTCGGGTTCGACCTCCTTGCAGGTCGATGACGTGGAGCTCGGGCTCCTCGTACCAGATGTCCCCGTCTTCGTCCTCGCTGCAGGTGCGGTAGAACCTGTAGGCCATCGTTCGCCCATCGGCGGCGATCGCCGCCCGAGTCAAGCCGCATTCGGACTTGACCAGCTCCGTCGTGCTTCCGGCATCAAGATCTAGCAGCAGCAAGGTGGACCTCAGCTCTTCCTCACCACGCACCACTACGGGCAGTTGTCGCAGGGAGGCGATCGTCTCAGCCACGCCGCCGCTGGGCGGCCACGCCGATACACCACGGCCCCGGGACTCGACCAGAGGCGTCAACTGCCGGGAGTCCGGGTCGTACCGCCCCACAACGACGCGGTAGGAACGAAAACCGTCGACCAAACGGCGCCGCACGAAGAGTTCTCTACCGTCTGCACCCCACGCGATGACGGCAAGCTCGACGCTCCTTTGCGGACCGACTTCAGGCACGAAATCGACACGCCCGTCAACAAGCGAGATGATCATCGGCTCGTAGCCCCACCAACCTTCGTTCAGCGCCACCTGCGTTCCATCGGGCGAAAAGACAGCTTCGCCACCCCCACGAGTAGTCGAATCCGCGCCAGTAACGGCTGTCTCTGCCCGGGGCGACGCCAGCCACAACCAGCCTGTCGTTGCCGCCGTCGACATCGACGACGCGCAGATCGATGCCGCCCTTGGCAAGTCCCAGGAATCCTCGACGTGAGAAGTAGTAGATCTGGCGGCCGTCCGGCGACGAGAACGACTGGAAAGCCAGATTGCTTGTCAGTCGCGCAGAGCTCGGCCCACTCGCAGAGTCCGACTCGCTCATGTCAATACGCCAGATCGACCCGAAGATCGAAGGATAGGTGTTCGCCTCGACGATAAGCGAATCACCGACGGGATACACCGTGAGCCGGCGCGTAACGACAGCCTCGAGGTCGGCGAAAGCATCGGCGTAGATGGCCGGCGCGGTGCCCAGCATCAGCGTGAACAGCAAGATCAACAGCAGTGTCACCGTGGTTTGCTGCAACGAGCTCGACGCGGACGTGTCCAGCGACGTGAAGCGCCGCAGCGACAGCAGCAGCAGCAAGGAAGCGGCGATCGCCGTTTCAACCCCGATCCAGGTCCACTGAAAATCCGGCATCAGCGCCAACAACGGCCATACGAAAATGATGGCGGCGAGCATCAGCAACGAGGCAACCAGAGCGCCTGCCGCCGCCGTGAGAGCGCGCGAGCCGCGCGTCGAGAAGAAAACCGCCGACGCGAATGTCAGGTACAACGCCGCCGACCCGAAGGCGGCCACCACTGGGGCATCTGAGGCATCGAGCGTCGGGGTGAAGGACCCGAGGGCAAGTTGGGTACCAAGGGGTCGACCGGCGAACACCTGGAGGACCTGGGCGACGAGCAGCGATCCGGCCATGACACTCAGCGTCGCCGCGGCGGCGAGCGCCACCTTCACGGCCCACACGAACCTTCGTCGGATCGGCCGCGACATCAGGAACCCGATGGTCTGCCCGGCGCGCTCGTTGGCGAACGTGCTGGCTCCCGCAGCCAGGGCGAACAGCGGCCACAAGACCAGCGCAAAGAGCACGGGAATGGCATCGGCCAGCGTCCGCGCCGTGATGCCGGAGGAAAACGCGACTCCGCCGGCGATCACGAACAACGGCAGGGCAGCCGCGAGACCGAGACCGGCCACGACATTGGCTCGCTGCTCCCGCCATTCCTTCCATGCCAGTGCTTTGATCATTGACGGAACCCCAATCGTGTGGCGACGTGGCGGCGCGGCTCCTCGATCGCAAACGGCGCCGGACGCCCACCCTGCCGCGCTCCCTGCTGCGTTGCTCCCTGCTCCGTTGCTCTCTGCTCCGTTGCTCCCTGTTGGACGACTTCGTTCTCGGGATATAGCTCGAGAATCTGGCCGGTGCCGATGTCGCCGACGGCGAACGTGACCTCCCCACTGTTCGGCCGCGACTGCAACAAAATGCGTCGCGGGCCGATCCAGCCCATCGGCACGAAACCGTCGGGAAACGTCAGCGTGCTGCCATCCAGGCTGACGACCACAGCGCGACTGTCGCGGAAGCCGTAGTTGGCGTTCAAGTTGAGCACGTGGAGCAACACCGCGTCCTGGGGGCGCGACAAGAACATGCGCTGCACCCGATGCTGCGTCAGGTCGATCGGCAGACGCCAGAGGCGCTCGTCGCCGGACTCCAGGCCGCGCAGGCGGATGACGGGGCCCGATTCGCCAATGTTCGTCGACTGACCCGATTCGGAGCGCGGCGCGGCCACCGCGGAGTCCAGGGCGGCTGCCGCTTCGCCGCCCGTTTCGCCGAAGCAATCGACAAACAACACCTGATCTTCGCGGAAGCGGCGGCCGTCTTCGCGGCGCCAGGAGCGCGCCGGCGGCACCGAGGCGAGGCGACACTGCCAAGATGATGCGGAGATCTGCGGCGCGCTGTGCTGGTCTGTTCGAATCGCCGTTGCATCGCCTGCAACGATGTCGATGACTTCCAGCGTCATTCCGCCGGCAACCGGCGTGTACACGGGCAGCCAGCGCCAACTCGAAATCCGAAGACGGAACGGCAACGTTATGTCTGTCGATTCCTGCGGCTTCACTCCGGCCGCTGCGCGCCGGATCCCCGGGACGAGGGTTCCGGCGGCAAGCTCGCGCACGACGCGAAACTCCCCGCTGTCGATCGAATAGGCGCCCAGGTTCGTGGCGGCCCTTAAGCGCCCTGCTGTTGTCGGCGCAGCGTCGGCCGGCAAGAACAGCAACTCGGCGCCCAGGCTGACCGTGGATCCGAGAATGATCGCGTTCTCCAGCGGTGTGCCGCTGACGTTGATCGTGCGCCGATTGCGCCCGTCGGCCGTTGCGATGGTCAACGCGCTGCCTGTAGAGAAGCCGACCCGCGGGGGGTTACGACGCGAAAAGCTCGAGCCTGACGTGTAGAACAGGCGATGTCCGCCGGGGACATCGCGCAGAATGACGCGATCCTGGATGGCTCTCCGGCCAATGATGCGCAAATCGAGGCCCACGGTGCGCCCGCCCGCAGGGCCGCGCCGCGACAGGTAGGCAATGTTCCCCGCGCTGATGAACTGCGGCGCGAACGTATGCCTGCCGGTCAAGCGAATGAATCCGCTGCCGTCAGTATGCAGCAACCAGATCTCGGTGGTGCTGCCGCTCGCATCGGCGACCGCCATGACGACGTTGTTGCCGGCGTACGAGATCGTCCCGAGCTGGATACGCGCCTGGTCCGGAGTCAACGTCGAGTTGGCGAAGACCATCGGCAACGCAACGATGGCGATAGCGAAAAGTGTGAGTACGCCGGCGAGAATACGGCCGCGGTTGAACAGCCCGCCACGCCCTCTTTCCTCGTCGCCGCCGCCCATTGATTCGCCGGGTTGTCCGGAGCCGCGGAAGACCTCGGCCCAGGTGAATACCAGCATCGACGTCAACAACACGGCGGCGGCCACCAGTGTCACCTCGACGCCCAGCCACTGCGGCTCGAGGCGGGGCAGCAACCCAAGCTGCGCCCACATGACGAAGATCATGGCAAGCAACCCGAGCGTCATCGCCAACCCTGCCGCCGCGGCGGTCAGCGGCCGGGTCAACACCGACGAGCAAAACACCGAGCAGGCGAACAGCAAGAAGCTGAGGCTCGCCAAGGCGAACGGGTCGTACATTGTCGAGCTCAGGCTGGTCATGATCGAGCCGAACGTGGTCGTAGCGCCGGTGGCCAGGCTGATCTGGTTGACCCCCCAGATCACGATGAGCGAGAAGACGCCGATCACCGCCAGCCCGCCGCTGGCGAGCGCCACCTTGCCCCCCCAAACCTGGCTGCGCGACACCGGGCGTGAGAGCAGGAACCGCATCGTGCCCTCTTCGGCTTCGGTGGCGATGGTGATCGCACCTGCAGCCGCCGCCAGCAACGGCCACACGAACGCAAACAAGGCGATCGGCAGCGTGTCGACGACGTCCTCGAACGTCGGATTCAGCTCGGTCACCGTGACGCCAGCCATCATGAACAACGGCATCGCCAGCGCGATGCCGCAGCCGGCAGCCACGACCGGGCGTTGCTCACGCCACTCCTTCCACGCCAGGACTTTCAGCATGGGTCGCTCATGGGTAGATGATCCGGTTCGAACGACTTTGGAGATTGACGACGTTCAATTGCTGGTCCGCGGAACAGCACGACTTACCTCCCACCCTCGGTCACGATCGTGATGTCGAGGCCCTCGCCGTCGGGATCGAGGTAGCCGTTGATGAACCCGCCGGGATCGCGGTAGCCATTGACGAGCCTGTTCGCATCGTACCGGCTGAACACCACCAGACGTCCGTCGCCGCTCCACTCGCGGATGCGCCAGTAAGGGCGCAGGTTCAGCTCCGTCTTGTCACCATCAGGTGTAACGAGAAACGTAGTGTAGAGATAGCCGCGGCGACCCGGCAGGGGGTCCAAGTAGTCGACGAGCGTGCGCACATCGACGAGGACCCGATTCGCAGGCTCGGAAAACGACAGGTCCGTGACCTGCCCGTCGAATTCCGCCAACAAGCGATGCGTGCCGCTGTCGATGTCGTACACGCGAAGCTGGCCGATCGCCGAGGCCGTCCTGCAGCTATAGAAGAGCTGCTGTCCGTCGGAGGAAAGCTGCCAGCGGCCGCGATCCGAGCACAGGCGCGGGAAGTCTTCCAGGCGCCCCGTGTCGATGTCGAACAGCTTCGAGGCGCTGTTCACCTCGGGCTCGCCCGACAGATACTGGTCTACCGATACGGCGTAGTTCTCCCGCAAGATCACCCGGTTGCCGGACTGACCTATCATCCTAATGTAGGCCAGCTCCCGCTCGGGTGTGTAGCCCGTAGCCGGGTATTTACGGCTGAGTCCTACTCGCTACGGCTCACTACCTAACACTTTTGTTTTCAAGAACTTAGGGCCGGCTCAGGGCCGACCCCTTTACGGCTCCTTACCGGTGAATACGGTTCGGACCGCTTACTTTTCGCTTACTTCTTGAGCCCTCGTATCTCACGAATCGTCTTCCCCAGGCGGTGGTGTCGGAGCGGTAACCAACCGGTCTCCTTCATGTGTTCTTCGATACAATCGATGACGGCTTCCCACTCCCCCTCCTCGAATACCACCTCCTCGAATAGGAACCCCCCCTTGCCCTCGGCGCTGACCCGGTAGCCCGCGTCTTTTTTGACCGTATTGTCCATGGGGAGGTTCAGCTCCTCTCGGTGTCCAACGGCTCGGACAGGAACTCGTCCATCGGGTTGAACGGCCACTCGCCAGCCGTGGTGTGGAGCGCCCCGGCGCAAGCGGCCCGCACTCGCGCTTGGGCGCCGGTGATGATGAGGGCAACATGGTGAAAGGCGTCATCTTCCTAACCATCGATGAGCGCGCTGAACGCGTGACGTTGTACTTCATCGAGGCGGTTGATGATGTCCCGGTAGGTAACTCGCATCGCGCTTCCCTCCTTCGTTTTGTGGTAATCGAAAACCTGCACCCCCCGTGGTCCACCAAAATCACTTACCCGTCCCTTCCGACAACGCGCAACGCCCTCGGCGCCGGCGGCACCAAGGCGTCAAGCCGCCCCATGGCCTCGGTGCTCGTCGCCTGGTACACGTGCCCGTAGATGTCGCACGTGATTTGGATGCTGGCATGGCCGAGCTGGGCGCTGATGACCTGACCCCCCAAAACGGATCCAGAGGTAATCTCACGATCCGGGTCGAAAAAGGGAGGTTAGAATGCCGGCGAAGAGGCACAGCGCAGAGCAGATCGTACGGAAGCTACGGGAGGCTGAGGTGGAGCTGGCCCGCGGCGCGACGGTCAAGGATGCCTGCCGCAAGCTAGCAATCACCGAGCACACCTACTACCGGTGGCGACGCGAGTACGGGGGGCTGAGGGTCGACGAGGCCAGGCGGCTGAAGCAACTTGAGAAGGAGAACGTCCGGCTCAAGAAGATTGTGGCGGAAAAGGAGCTGGATCTTTCGATCCTGAAGGAAGTTGCGGAGGGAAACTTCTAAGCCCGGCACGTCGCCGAGATGCGGTTGAGCATGTTCGGCGGAGGCTGGGCGTTTCCGAGCGACGAGCGTGCCGGGTGCTGAAACAGTCGCGCACGACGCAGCGGTACGTGCCACGGCAACCGGACGACGAGCAGGTGCTGACGGAGAGGATCGTGAACCTAGCCCGAGAGTATGGCCGCTACGGGTATCGGCGAGTGACGGCGCTACTGCGCATGGAGGGCTGGCTCGTGAACCACAAGCGGGTGCAACGGATCTGGCGGCGCGAGGGGCTGAAAGTACCGAAGAAACAGCCCAAGCGAGCACGGCTGTGGCTCAACGATGGCTCCTGCATCCGACTGCGCCCCGAGAACAAGGATCATGTCTGGGCGTATGACTTCGTCCACCACCGGACGCATGACGGTCGGGCTATGAGGCTGCTGACGATCGTCGACGAGTACACACGGGAGAGCCTTGCAATCGACGTGGCGCGGAAGCTCAACTCCGAGGACGTACTTCACCGACTAGGACGACTGTTCGTTCATCGAGGTATTCCAGCGCACATCAGGTCAGATAACGGACCGGAATTCACCGCCGAGGCGGTTCGCGACTGGCTGGGCCGGCTCGGCGTCGGCACGCTGTTCATCGAGCCGGGCTCCCCATGGGAGAACGGCTATGTGGAGAGCTTCAACGGCAAGCTCAGAGACGAGCTGCTGAACGGGGAGATCTTCTACACGCTGAAGGAGGCAAAGGTTCTGATCGAGAGATGGCGCCAGCAGTACAACCGCGTACGACCGCACAGCTCGCTGGACTATCGACCTCCGGCACCGGAAGCGGTGTTGTTGAAACCGGCTACGCTTCGCTTCGCCGGCCTCAACAACCTCTTGTCAGCACCGTGTTACTGAGATAGAAGATGGTACTAACCGCGGGGTCTGGTCACTGACGTACTTCAAATTCTCGTTGTTTCGCAGCAATAACGACGCGTAGCTGTGCCTCAAGCTGTGCAACCCTACGCCGGCGCGCAGCTTTGCGCGGGTACGTATGGCGCCGAACGTGCGCTTGTACCAATTGTCCAAGTTCACCGGCTTGCCCGCAGGCGAGCGGAACATCAGGTCGGTGTCCACGCCGGGGTGGGCCTTCCGGTGGCGGCTCAGGGCGCTTAACAACCTCGGGGGGACGTCCACAAAGCGCGTGGATGATTTTGTTTTCGGCGTGGTGAGCACCCCCGCCGACCAGGCCCGCCGCACATGCAGCCGACCGTAGTTCCCGTTGCCCCAATCGACGTCCTCCCACCGCAGCGCGAACATCTCATCGCGCCGTAACCCGGCAAACAACCCGACGTGGATGATCGCGTGCTCGTCAGGGTACTCAGCTACCGCCCCGAGCAGCCGCGCTATGTCCGCGTCCTCCAGGAACGTGGCCTCTTTCTTTGGGACCGTCATGCGCTTCTGTCCGACCAGCGGGTCCTGGGCCAGGAATGACTGGGCCGGGTGCCGTGCCCACGCGATGACCGAGCTCAAAAGGTTCAGCGCGTTGTTGAACGTTTTAGGGGCCAGCGTCCCGCCGGCGATTCTCTCTGCCATCTCCCGGCGCCAGTCGCCCACAACCCTGGCCGTCAGCCTGTCGGACCGGTAGCGGCCAAACGCCGGCCGCAGGTGCCGCCCCAACAACCACTTGTAGGACTCCACCGTGGACGGCTTCAACTCCCCCGTCATTTCCCGTACCTCTAGGGAGTGGCTAAGCCAACGGTCGAAAACCTCATCCATGCGGACCTTCTGCACAGACGTGTAGGTGCCGTCGTGTACGTCGCCGATCATCTTGGCGCGGTACCGGGCGGCGTCCTTCTTCCGGCGGAAACGTTTCGTTTTCTGCTTGCCGTCGGGTTCCCGCCAGACGCACATATAGCGAACCGAGCCGTCCTTGAGGTGCTTCTTGTAAACGCCTTCCATTGTTACCTCCCCTTCTTTTCTTGTTGTTGTTTGCGCTTCTCTTCGGCCGCGTCTACCCAACCGCTGACGGTTTCAACCGTCGTGCCCAAGTCCGCCGCGATCTCATCGTGGGATATGCCGCCGCCGTCGCGACGGCACGCCTCGACCCTCCGGTTGCGGTGGTTTTGCACGCGGCACCTGGCGCTGCAGTACTTAGCGTGTGGCCGCGCCATCTCAAACCACGCTCCACACACCACGCACCCGCCATACCCCCTCTTCTTGTTGCCGGTAACGTCCTGGGCGAATTGCGACCACATCGCCCCTAGCAGGTTCGTCGGCACCGCACGCTGCTCGCACGTATCGGTCTCCGGGTTGAACAACAATCGCAACCCGGTGGAATGGTCATCGAGCTGCTTGTTGATCTCCGCCTGGACGTAGAAGAGGCCGACTCGCTGGAGATCCTCGTGGTGCCGGGTGCCCGGGGGAACGTAGCGGGCAAGGGGTTGGCCTTCGCCGACGATCAGGCGCTCCTCCCCGGGTGAGGGTGGTCGATCTTTTTCCGGGAGGTTACCGGCGGTGCGGTCGGCCTCAAATCTCCGGAACCAGGCACCCTGGAATCGTCCCTTCCTGTCGAAGTTGAGCCTGATCCACCTGCGTAGCCGTTTCCAATCGTTGCCACGGACGGCTTCCCACACATCGACGGCGTAGCGCATTCTGCGAATCTCGTTCTTCCACATGTCGAACGGCTCACCTATGCGCTCCGTTCCCAGGATTTTCACCGTCCTGCGGTGTGCGCCGAGGGGGCCGTGCTCGTTGGCGAATAAGCAGATCGCCTCACGCGTGGCTACCGTGTGGGCGAAGTGCTGAAAGAGCGCCGGTTTGTCTTCTAGGGGGCTGTAGGTTTTGCCCGTGGTGTCGGGGCGCTCAATCAACCAGTACCCCTCGGCCAGGGCCTTGTAGATATCGGCGCTTCGTCGGTCGATTTCATTCTCCTTTTCCGTCCCGTTGCCTTCGCACAAGTTGTTGGGGCATTTCAGGGGGCCGTGGCAAACGGGGCAGGTGCGCGCGTCCTTCTTCTTCTTGCAGGCCAGGTAGAGATCGGTGTCCACGCGGACCATGGGGGACGTTTTTACCCACTCATGGCGCTGGGAGTGGTACCAAGAGAAGAGCATCAAGTCATCCACGAAAACCTCTCAACGTTACGGAACAATTACGCTGGCCTTTATTTTTTTCATTACGAGAAATACTAAACTAGCGTGACCATCACCCGCTAGGGCTTGGAAAAAAACAGGAGGGGCTGGAGAGCAATGACCACGACAGAAACGGAGCACCTGATGACTGTCGCCGAGGTTGCGGCGTACCTGAATGTGCGAAAGCTCTGGGTGTACCAACGCACCAAGGACGGGGTTTTGCCGTCGATGAAATGCGGCCACTACGTGCGGATCGCCAAGAGCGATTTAGACGAATACCTCCGCGCTCCGCTCCGCTGGCTCCAACAACCTCTTGTCAGCACCGATTCAATGAGTTAACAAGTGGCCCAAACACATGGAGCAGATCAGGAGAGCAAGCGCACCGTCGCTGGATTTCACCTAGACACTGGTTCGTGGGCCCCAACAATGGCGCCGACCAGCTCCAGAGCGACCCACCTGCGCCCGGACACGGCCCGGCCGGCATTCCGGTGGCCAGGAAAGCCGGTCCAAGCGAGAGCGCGCGGTTAGGCTCGGCTGATCTAGCTCACGGAGCCGTCTGCTTCCGAAACGGTATCGGGCCGGCGCACACGAACAAGTACTCGGTCGGCCTCTACGGGCAGCGTGCCGATGTTGCCAAGTCGCGTATTTCGGCTGTCCGAAGCACACGATGTTCTCGCTTCAGTCGTGGAAGACGTCCCCTCTGCTTGCCCCGGGCGGCGTGGAGCACGTCGGCGGGGTCCTTCGTGCTCATCAAGCGACGCTTCATCCGTGTGAATTCCGGCACGATAACCGGCATGCCGCCACGCGCCACCGTCGCGGCAAACGTCGGGATCCGGTGATCGTCGATGCCGGCCTTGGTCAGACCGTGCATCATGAGGACGGCGGTATCCGTCGGCGGACCCGCAACCGGACGGTAGACGTCGGTCGGACCGAAATCCTCGCCCAACGCCCCCTGGCGATCGCGACACACCGCTCCGGATTCATGGGCGCGGCCCTTACCTCCTTGCAGAATCGCGCCGACCAGAGAAAACGCGGCGCGCAAGGTGCGGATGCGTGAACGGCGCTCACTCACGCGCGCCTACCGACCTCTCGCGTCGAACGGCACGGACTGCCGGATGAGGTCGATTCTGTCGAAACGCACCGCTCGTTGGCGACGACTCGCAGCGCTCCCGACGCCCGGATCCGGGCGCCAATGCGAGTATCGCATCACGATCTCGTTGAGGTTGCGTTGCACCACCCGGCCCGGGATCTCGACCTCGTATTGTCTCAGGTCTCGTAGCAGCCCCTCTCGACCCACGAGCTTACCGTTGACCCAGAACTCGATGATCTGAGGGCGTCCGTCATCGGCGCGATACGGGTCGGCGCGAAACCGCAGCAAATAGTCGGGTTGCACCTGGGCCACGCCGGGGCGCAGGAACTCGGGCGCCTTCAGCGGCGCCATGACCACGGATTCGGGCCCGAGACCCCAACGAAAGGAGCCGCGTTGACCCCGCTGCGATCTCGACCAGCCGCGGCCGAGGTAGCGCTCGTCGCCCGCCTCGCCGAGATCGATGAGTGGACGTTTTTGCAGGAAGCGAATGAACGCCGCCAGCCCGAGGGCGAAGAGCAGGGTGCAGCTGGCGAAGCGCCGACCGCCGAACGCATGGCCTCCCCACCAGGTGGCGACCGCGCCGTTGACGTAGATCTGGATCAGGAACACGAGCGTCAGCAGACCGCCCAAGCAGAAGTCGCGGAGCATGAACAGCGGAATTCCGAGTATCGCCAGATAGATGATCGGGTGCCAGGCGAACAGGCCGTGGTTCGACGAGAACAGCACGTCGACCATCAGCGAATCCGACCACCATTGCTGGCCCGCCTGGCCATGCGGCAAAGCCAACCAACCACCGTTGACGACCCGCCAGAAGATCATCTGGGGCAGAAACCCGAAAAAGAGGCCGAGCCCGAACACGGCCAGCGACCGGCCCAGCGACACCACCGTGTCGGGGGACGTGGCGCCCTCATCCTCGTCCGCTGGCGGCGCGTTGCGCAGCAAGCCGATCACCATGGTTGCCGCATCGACTGCCGGGAACAGCAGGAATAACGCGTTTTGCCAGCGCACCATCACCATCAGGCCGGCAGCGAGTCCCAGCCAACCCCATTGGCGCAGCGATCGTTCGTCGCGCGTCCGGTACCACAGCAGTAAGAAAAGCGTGACGGCGAACATCGAGTTGCCGTGCGTGTAGGAGCTCTCGATCGCCAGATACCAGACCAGGAAGGAGCCGGCGGTCAGCAACATCGTTGCAGCGGCGATGATGCGCGAGGCGAAGTAGTCACGTCCGATCCGGTAGATCATCAACAGGCCGATGAAACCGTACGTCAGTGTCCCCAGGCCGATCGCCATCTGGTAGGTGTTGTGGAACCCGTCGCGATCGAACGACCCGCCCAAAAGATTCAACAGACCGAGCCACAGGTGGGCGACGAGGTAGAACGGCAGCCACAACACTGCGCTGCCGAACGGGAAGTGTTGCGGCACGCCGCCGGTGCGGAAGAGCTCGTTCTCGTTGGCGAAGTCGAGGTCGAAATCGATGACCAGCGAGCGGACGTGGGCGAAATACTCGCGGCCGTCGGCGGTGGCGCGGAAATACTGATTGTCGAACACGACAAGCAGCAGGAAAAAGAAGGCCACAAATGCCAGGCCGATCTCGTCGAGCCCGGCCCAGGTTTGCTGCCAACGAGAGCGCGAGTCGAGGGCCACGTTACGGGCCATGCGGCGGATAACGAGCACGAGAATGAACGCCGCCGCCAGCCAGGCGGCGAGGGTCAGCGGCGCGCCGCGATATTGCTTGGTGATCAGGGCGTGAAACAGGAACAGACCGAGCCCGGACAAGACGACCTGGCTCAGGACCCACGGCGACAGCGCGTTCTTGTTCACCTTGATCTCCGGACCACCTGCCGGCCGATGTTAGCAGGCTGCAGGCCCGACGCGGCGATCGGCCACAACCACACGCATCGGGGCCTGGCCACGGTCTGCTAGCGTCTCGATGGACCGGCGATTGCCGCCCACACGGCTTCGGCGTTCTCGAAGGTGTCGAACAACGCGTCCGGGCCGCAAGCCTCGAGCTCGTCGCGTTCGTACACCCCGGTCGCCACCGCCACCGTGCGTGCTCCGAGATGTGCGGCGCACGCCACGTCGGCCGGTGTGTCGCCGACGATCACCAACGATTCTCCCGCGAAGCGGATCCCGGTAAGCGCCTCGGCACGCTCGAGCGCGATCTCGGGCAGCTCGTTGCGCTGCTCGGCGTCCGAGCCGTAGGCGCCCACGGCGAAACGCGCGAAGCCGATGCCGGCGGCGTCGACTTTGCGTTGCGCGCCGACGTCGATATTGCCGGTCAGCAGGCCGAGTAAAGCGTCTTTCCCTGGTTTTTCGATGAGATCGAGCAAACGGAGGACGCCGGGAAACACCTGGACCTTGGCGGTCCGCAGCTCCACATCGAGGAGCTCGGTGTAGCGCTCCCACAGGCCCGGCAGTCGGTGCTTGACTTCGCAACGCTCGATTCCGGCTCCCGCCAGCAGCTCGTGGACGATCTGTGGGTCCGTCTTGCCGGCGAACGAAACCCGACCTACCGAACCGGCAGTCCCATACACCTCGGCCATCGCGGCGTAGAAGGCGCGACCGGCGGCGCCATCGGTACTCAACAGGGTGCCGTCGATATCGAATAGGACGAGGTGCTTCAGGCTGCCCCCTCGAGGACCTCGCGCGATGGGTTGAGGCGATCCCACGCTCGACCACCGGCGCGCACGATCAGGCCCGCTACTGCCAGCACCGGAACCGCGGCGATCAGGCTGAACAGCGGGAACTCCCAGGCAACGATCGGCACTTCGAGCAGAAATATCTGAATCAGCAGGAAGATACCGATGATGATCGCCGCCGGCAGCAGCGCTAACAGCATGGCGATGCTGAGACCGAAAAAGGCGATCATGTTTTGGCCGAAAGCAGCGGCCCCTTTGGCCCGTTTGCCGGCACCGAGCTGGATCCATCCGGGAAACAGGAGAACAACGAGGTTCTGAAGTGTCGTCGCCAGACAGGTCAGCGACACGGATACCGGGATGGCGCTGATCGCCAGCAACGGCAAGAGCACGGCCCCCGGCACGCCGAGAGCCTCGGCCGCACCATCCGGTGTGATGCGCAGCTCCACCTCGGACATCGCGTTCACCGAAAGGCCAGCGATCGTCATGACGAGGCTGACGGCAATGATCAGGGCGGCGCCCGCCAGAGCCCCGAGTGTGGCGTATAGCGCCGGGCCGGCGGCTTCCGCAGCAAACAGCTTCCACCCTTCGATTGGCCACGGGCGGATCATCTCGATGTGCAGCAGGTCGCCCCGCAGGTCGTTGCGATAGCTCTGCGCCCCGGTCAGCGGGCTGATCGCGATGAGCATGAAGCCGATCATCAGCATCAAGAACAGGAGCACCGGATGCAGCCGTAGGAATGCCGGTGTGGCGGCGGCAATCAAGATCACTGTCAGCCCCGCCCCGACGATCGTTTTGATCGGCCAGCGTGTCAGCATCATGGAGTTCTTCCACAGGATGCCGAGCTCCGCGGCACCGTGGGCGGGGAGCGGAAAGGGCATGCGCCGGCGGCTGCGCAGCGAGGTCTTCCAGTAGAGCGAGCTCGTGGTTGTCTTGGCGGCCTCGCGCCGGGCGTGTGCCAGCGCTACCTCCTCGAACTGCGTCTGCGAGCGCACTACCCACTCGTTGTGCACCACCAGAACGGCGAGGGGAAAGAGCATGGCGGTGACCTGCTGGGTGAGAGCCGTGCCGGGCATGGCGACGAGAAAGGGCGCCATGAGTTGAACGAATGGCTCCAGCAGCCAAGGGAGCCAGCTCGCATCGATCACCGCCACAATGGTGCTGGCGCTCTGGCGAATGAAGTCGAGCGCTTCTTGCGCGGGCGCTGGCCGCAGCGTCATGAGCTGCAGGATCACGCCGGTCGCCGCCGCGGCGACGGCTATCCCGTAGGTGAACAAGAAAGCGACGAGTAGCCCGTGGTTACGCCAGCGGCGGCTCAATGGGAGCTCCTTCTGGCGGGCGAGCCACAAGCTGCGGCCCTTGGAGTGCATGTCCCAGATGCTCAAGAAGACCCAGAAGGTCAAGAACCAGCGCAGCCTCGAAACAGGTCCGCCGCCGGCCAGGAAGATGGTCATCATGAGACAGCCGAACAGGATCCCCGGCTGACTCTTCAGCGTGGCGTACTGGATCAGGTGCCGGCGGCTTACCGGCATCGGCCTGAGCATGTGGATCTCGGCCTCGGTAAAGCCGAGGGCGATACGGCTCCACGGAATCAGCCACCAAACAACGACGGCGAGGGCCATCACGAGTGCCGCGGCGATGGCGATGGCCGGCAGGGCGGCGCCGAAAACTTGCTGTAGCAGCTCGATGTTGGCGAACTGAATCTCGACGTCGCCAGCATTGTCGTCGAAGAAAAGGGCGCCGCCCAGCCAGAACACCATCCAGGCGATGAACGCGGCGATCCCGATGGAGTACTTGGGCTGCTTGAGCAAGCGAATCGCCCGGATAACGCGGCCGCGGACCGAGCGCACGAGCAGGAAGATCAGTGCCCGGTTCATCGGACGCTACGCGTCCTCATCTTGACCCGTGGCGCGCAAGAAGATCTCCTCGAGGTCGGCATCTGCCGATAGGTCGGGAAGCGCCGTACGGATCTCGTCGAGCGTCCCCTCCAATATCTTTCTGCCGTGTTGAACGACCAGCACCCGGTCGCACACCTCCTCGACGAGCTGCAGCATGTGCGATGAAACGATGATCGAGGCACCGTGTTCCGCCGTGTTGCTGATCATGCGCTTGGTGCGCCGCATCGACCCCGGATCGAGGCCGGTCAGAGGCTCGTCGAACACCAGCGCCTCGGGCTCGTGCAGCAGGGCACAGGAGATGATCAGCTTCTGCTTCATGCCGCGTGACAGCTCGCCGGGAAAAGAGTGGTGCCGCTCGGAAAGATCGTTTTGCTCGAGCAGCTCGGTGGCCCGTTGCTCGGCGTTGGCGACCCCGTAGATGCGGGCGAACAGCGTCATGTGGTTCCACGTCGTCAGGTGATCGAACAGGTGCGGCTCGTCGGGGACGAAGGCGAGGCGGCGGCGAGTCTCGATGGGCTCTTCTTCGAGGTCGAAGCCGCAGATACGAACCCGGCCCGCGGTCATGGGGATGATTCCAGACAGGCAGCGCAGCGTGCTTGTCTTGCCGGCGCCGTTGGGGCCGACGAGGCCGAGAATCTCGCCGCTCTCGACGCGCAGAGACAGGTCGTCGACCGCTGTAAAGCCGTCGTAGTTCTTGACTAACCCGTCGATCTCGATCATGGCGGGCAATTCTACCCGTTGCGGCTCCGAATCGCGGGCACTGGGCGGGCTATCGGCCCCGCGCGTCGCTCAGCGGCTCGGTGCGCCGATCGAGCGGCTCGGCGCGACGGAGCGGCGAGGTTGTAATCGGGGGGATCGAGCCGTTGAATGAACGTCGATTCGGCCAATAACAGGGTGCTGAGAAACTCCCGGGAGTTCTCGGCACCCGGTTAAACCAGGAGGTTTGGCGTGAAGCATCTTTCAAAGCTCGTCGTCGGGGCGTTGTTTGCAGCCATCGTAGTCGGCGCGAACGTACCCGGAGTCGTCGCCCAGCAGGAAGATCAGTATGTCCTGCCGGCGCAGGAGATCCAGGACATCTTCGGCGCCGACAAGAACTATTCGGTGCTCGACAACCTCGGCCCCGACGGATTGCATTTCCTGGTGCCCCTGTACACAGAGCTGTCGACGCTCGAACGATTGGCGGAGACGACCTACAGGTTGGCAACGCTGCAGATCCGGCCGTCGACCGATCGGCTGTGGCACCTCGACACGTTCGGTATCTACGGGCTGCGGATCTACTCGCTCGAGAACGAGGCATTCCACGACATCCGGCTTCCCGAGGGGATCTTTGTCTCCGACATGACGTGGTCGCCGGCCGGCGACAAGATCGCCTTTCTGGCCCACCTGGCCGACGGCACCCAGGTGTGGACGGCCGACATCGCTACCGGCGAAGCCGGCCCGCTCAGCGAGGCGCGGGTACTGGCCACCATCGCCACCCGCTCGCAGCTCGCCAACCCGACGTCCTCGCGAATGATCCAGTGGACCCCCGACGGCACGGTGATCACGTTGCTGGTGCCGGCGGACCGTGGGGTCGAGCCGCTACGCAATCCGGTGCCGCCCAGCCCGATGATCCGGCGCACGCTGGACGAGGCTACGGTTACGCGCACCGTTCCCTATCTTCTGCGTGATGAGCACGATACGGCGCTGTTCACGTACTACACGACCAGCCAGATCGCCGAGCTGGCGCCCGGGCGCGAGCCGCGGCCGATCGGTGAACGAGGCATGTACACGTCGATCTTGTTGAGCCCCGACGGCCGCCACCTGCTGAGCCAGAAAATCGAGGGGCCCTTCTCCTACATCACGGGCTACAACGGGTTTGCGCAAAAGACGCAGGTCATGAACATGCGTGGAACCGTGATGAACACGCTCGTCGAGCGCGAGTTGCGCGAAAGCGGCGGCGGTCGCGGTGGGGGTGACGGTAACGCTGACCAGCCGCGCGAGCTCGCCTGGCGCGCCGACGGCGCCGGCCTGAGCTATTTGCAGAGGGCGCCACGCCAGCCGGACTCTGCGAGTGAGGACGAGTCTGCCCCCCGCGCCGACCGCATCATGTTGCTGGCGGCGCCGTTCAACTTGGACGATGCGGAGGAGGTGGTCGAGAGCCCCGACCCACTCAGCGGCGTTTCCTACTCGCTCGATGGCGGGCAGGCCTTCGCCGGGGTGTCGAGAGACGGCCGCCGCGGGCTGGCGCATTTCGATCTGAGCGCCGCTGACCCGACGCCCCACATGCTCGTCGACTTCCACGACACCGACGATCCTGCAGAGTTGCCGGGCGACCTGTGGACAACGCGCACGTCCAACGGGCTGACGTACGCGCACGTGCGCGGCGAGGGCGTTTCAGCCTTTATGCAGGGCGCCGGCTACAAGGAAGATTTCCGACCGCAGCCGTTTGTCGATCGCGTGCGCCTCGCCGACGGCAACACGGAACGCATCTTCGAAGGTTCGACGACCAGCTTCGACCGGCCGCTGGTTCTGCTCGATGCCGACGCGGAGATCATGATCGTATCGCGCGAGTCGAAAACAGACTTTCCGGATAGCTACACCTGGGCCCCTCCCAACGCCGTCGCGGGAGAAGTCATCGTGGCGTCGCCGGGTTTCAATTCCATTCTGGCAACCACGAAGCAGGACGCCGACGCGGGGTATGGCGACAACCTCACCAACAACGTCGATCCGTTCCCGGCAATCACGGCGGCGCGCCGCGTCGACTTCGAATTCACCCGCCGCGACGGACTCGAGATCCAGGGTCGCATCTCGCTGCCGGTCGGTTACCGCGAAGGTGAACGGGTTCCCGCGGTTTTCTGGACCTATCCGCGCGAATACACGTCTGCCGAAGCCTACCGAAACGCCGTGACCCGCGCCCGCAACCACAACGCCTTCACGCACATGAGCTGGCTGCGCTGGTCGGACATGTGGCTGACGCAGGGCTACGCCCTGGTCTATCCGGACATTCCGATCATCGGCGACCCGTACAACGACGTGTTTATCGCAGACATGCGCGATTCGATGTACGCGGCGATTCGGGCGGTCGATCGAATGGGCTACGTCGACATCGACAGAGTTGGCCACGGTGGCCACAGCTACGGCGCTTTTACAACGGCTAACGTTCTGGCTCACGCGCCGTTCTTCAAGGCCGGAATCGCCGGCGACGGCGCCTACAATCGAAGTCTCACCCCCGGCGGGTTCCAGTCGGAGCGCCGCACGAGTTGGGAGGCGCCGCACATCTACCTGGAAATCGCGCCGTTTTTCTCGGCCGATCAGATCGACGTGCCGTTGCTCATGTACCACGGCGGTGCCGACAACAACTCGGGCACCTGGCCGATACAGTCGGAGCGCATGATCCAGGCGCTCACCACGCTCGGCAAAACCGCCGTGCTCTACATGTACCCGTTCGAGTCATACACGCCGCGCGCCATCGAGAACAACCTCGACATGTGGGCCCGCTGGATCGAGTGGTTCGACAAGCACGTAAAGGGCGAGGACGACGAGCTCACCAGCCACGGGCAGCGCTAACGACTCTCCTTCGTTGTGGGTGTGCAGAGCTGGATATACCGTGCGAGGGAAACATCCCCCGGCTGGCAACTCGCGGGCAAGGAAGGCGCGGAACGCGACTTCCGGAGGGGGAGGGAGGTGGGTATTCAAAAAAATCGGAGCGTTCCCCTCACAGGAAATGACCATGAAACGACCGCCTGCCATTCTCGGCACCGGAGTCCTTCTGACAGTCCTTGCCGCCGCCCTCGGAGCCCACGCCTCCGCACCGCAGCGCACGCACCGCCTCGAGGCCGGTCCGGCGACAGTTGCCTACGGCTACTACTGGTCGGAAGCGGAGCCGGTGTTGCGGATCGCCTCCCCGGCGACATCATCGACGTCGATACGATGCTGACGTCGAACCCGTGGCGGCTGGAGGCCATGGGCGTACCGCCGGATCAGGTGCAGCAATCGCTGCGCGACATCGTCGAGCAGGTAACTGGCGACGCCCGGGGACCCGGCGGCCATATCCTGACCGGGCCGGTGCATGTCGAGGGCGCCGAACCGGGCGACGTCCTACAGGTCGATGTTTTGGAAATCGACCTGCCGATCGCCTACGGCTACAACGGTTGCAGTGGTTTCATGCGCGACAACTGCCCCGAGGAACGCACCGAGCGCTCGCGTCTCTTCTGGCTCGATCGCGAGAACATGACGGCCGAGTTTGCCCCCGGCATCGTGATTCCGTTGCGCCCCTTCTTCGGCAGCATGGGCGTTACGCCGCCGCCGGAGGCCGGTCGCTGGAGCAGCGTGCCGCCGTGGATCCACGCCGGCAACATCGACAACAAGGAACTGGTGGCCGGAACGACGCTGTACATCCCCGTGTGGGTTGAAGGCGCGCTGTTCGAGATCGGCGACGGACACGCCGCCCAGGGCGATGGTGAGGTCGATCAAACCGCCATCGAAACTTCTCTCCGTGGCCGCTTGCGGCTGACCGTGCGCAAGGACATGAGCCTGGAGTGGCCGCTCGGCGAAACCGACACCCACTGGATCACCATGGGATCCGACGAGGACCTCGCCGAGGCCACCCGCATCGCCATCGACCAGACCATCGCCTTCCTCGCTGACCGTTCCGACCTGGAGCCCGGCGAGGCCTACCGGCTGATCAGCCTGGCCGTCGACCTGCGGATCACCCAGCTCGTCGACCAGAAGCTCGGCGTGCACGCCATGATCCCGAAGGCGATCTTCAGGTAAGGAAGACTCTCGCCGGGCGCCGTGCAAAGGCGGCGATGACGCCGCAGGAGAAAATGGGACCGCAGGCTGAGCGCTCGCCCCTCGCGACGGGAAACCATCACACCAGGCCGTCTTCCCAGGGGACCCGCTACAGGTACCGATCGTAAAAGAACTTCGCGTAGTAGCCAGGCCAATCGGCGCCGGGCGCCCGGAATTCACGCTCGCGATCGGCGGCGAGCAGTAGGTAGACGAGCTCGCTCTTGCTGAATCTGGCCCTGAGGCGTTTGCTCAGCCGGCTCATCAGGTGATCGGCGTACCACAGCGGCCAATCCTGGTCGACGCCGTCGGTGTCACGGAAGGCCCGGTGGTGCGCCTCGCCACACTCGCGAAAGAGGTCGGCGAGAATCTTGATCAGTGCTTGGTCGGTTGTGGGCTGCATTGGACGAAACCTTACGACAGATTGCGTTGAGTAGGCAACTCTAACTTTCGCTGCGCTTAGATCTCGTACTTCCTCCTCTGATGTGCTTTGGTCAGAAACGTAACGAGTTCGGGAGCATTGTTTACGAGAGATCGAAAAGCCGACCGAGCAGAAGCTGTAACGGAAAGCGTTCGAGCGCGCCGCCCCCCGTCGACATTTCGTCGTAGCGCGACACACTGTCGGCTTCGATTCCCGGACCCCAGATCAATACGGGTAGCGAATCCGCCGCGTGTTGGCCGCTCTCCGACAAGGTGGCGTGATCCGAGGCTACCGCGACGCGGATCGGACCCGCGTGTGTCTCGAAGATGCGAGCCAATTCGACATCGATCTTCTCCAGAAACTCCACCTTGAGATCCGGCCGACGATCGTGCGCCGCAATGTCGGCCCCCTTTAGGTGCAGGATCACCAGGTCGTCGCGTTCCAGTGCCTCGCTGGCGGCGCCGAACTTGGCCGCCAGGTCCGTGTCGAGGTTGGCGGTCATGCCGTCGGCGGTAATCGGGCGCGCCCCCAACCATGAGGCCAGCCCCAGAATGGTCGTGTCGCCGCTGATGCACGCCAGCCTGAGGGGCAGACCGGCTTCTTCGAGCGGGATCAGGCGATGAATTCTCCCGGCGCCGCGGGTGAGGATGGTGTTGGCCTCTGGACGGCCTGCCTTGCGGCGCGCAACGTTGAGCGGATGCTGGCTAAGGGCACCACGCGCAGCCTTTTCGAAAACCGCCAACGCCCGCGCCGTGTGGATCGCTCGTTCGTTGTTCGGGTCCTTGGGCCGGGGCGTCTGCGGTTGTGAAGGAATTGTGCCTTCACCGGGATCGCTCCCCTCGATGTCCGCCGAAAGACCGTCGCCACGCAGCGCGACCGCCAGGCGATGCTCGGTGCCGACCTTGACGCGGACTTCGACCTCGCTCGACAGGTCCTTGGGGAGCGGCAGGCGGTCGATCGCTGCGGCGAGCTCCGCCGCTTCCTCGCGAATGCGGCCGGCGCGTCGGTCGACCACCGTGCTGGCGGCGTTAACCGTGGCGAAGTTGCCGCGTAACGCGACGTCTCCCGCCGACAGGTCGAAACCGGCGCCGAGCGCCTCCACGGGTCCGCGCTTGAGGGCAAGGGGTGACTGGCCGAAGAGCGCCAGGGTTCCTGCCGCCGTGTCCGGCACGACTCCGGGTGAAATGGGATCCGCGAGGCCGCACTGTCCCTCGGCGGCCAGTCGGTCGAGAGTCGGCGTGTTGGCGGCTTGCAGCGGTGTGCGGCCACCCAGGGTACGCACCGGTCGGTCGGGGAGTCCGTCGATCACGAGCAACAACGTGGGTACCGAGCTGCCGGCGGCGTGCATGGCCGACGATGCCAGTGAGGGCAAGCGTCGCTCCAACATTCCGGTGACCAATTGCAACGTCCGGATCACGGGAGCTTCGCCCTCAGACGTCTCGAGCTCCTGGACTTCATGGGCTTCGGATTGCTGCAGGATGTATTCGTGGATGAGGCGGATCGATTCGAAGTTCTCCAAGTACCTCTCCGCGCGACGACCGCCGAATCGCGAGCGGGCCAGGAAGCGGGCGCGATGCGACTCTTCTTCCAGCGTCGCCAGTACCAGCGGTACCTGGTACGCGGCACCCTCCAGGTCGGGAAACGGCACGAGGCCGGGAAGCAAGTGAACTCCCTCCACCAAAATGCTCATGTTCTCGGCTATGGCGCGCTCGACCACCGCTCGTACGCCGACGCACACATGCTTCGCCTGCTCGTCGAACGAGGCGATCAGCCTTTCGGCGAACTCGGGATCGAAGGGCGAACCGAGCCGATCTTCGACTCCGGCGACTTCTGCTGGCCCCGCGGCTTCGAAGCTCGAGGTGTGCAAGGCGGGCATGATGTTGGGCGTGAACACCATGCGCATGACCTGGCGGATCGTGTCTGTCGCGTTGATCCGGTAGATGCGCAGCAACGGCGCGAGCTCGAGCGATAGTGTTGATTTGCCGGTGCCGCTCGCGCCGCCGACGTAGATCACGAGAGGTCTAGGCAGATTGCGGATACGTCGCATCAGGCGATACCGCTGGGCGGATCGAGCGCTGATCTGTTCTTCGAGGAGCTCGTCGGCACGGCGCGCGATCTCGCTGCTCGGAACCTCCGTTTGCGCATCGGCCAGGAGCCCCGATTCGAGCTCGGTGACCAAGGCGTAGGCGCGGTCGAGATCGACGCCCGCCGCGTGCATGCTGCGCGCCAGCAGGCCGCGTGAGAACGGTTGCCGCTGACCGTGATAGATGACGTTGATCTTCGACGTCGGACGCGGCCGTGCGGCAAGCGTGATCGGCAGTTCGGGACCGTACATGTCGGCGAGTTGGACGTCGATCGCCTCACGGACCTGTGCGGTGGTGACTTCGCCCTGTTCTCCTAGCCGCTCACGTATCGCGCGGGCGGCCTCGTACGATTCGTCGAAGTCCAGGCCCCGCTGTACGAGGTCGTGGGTGATCATCCCGCGCAAGAATCGATGGCGATGGCCGTCGGAGTCGATGACGCGAAGTTGCCGACGCCGGCCTTTGTCTTCTCGGGGTGCGTTGCCCTTCTTGCCTGACTCGTCCACGGCTTGCTACTAGCCTCCCGGACCGGAGAAACCGGCGTTCCGGAGCAGCCGCGGCGTGACGAACCAGATCAAGGTTCCGGTTCGATAGTCGGCAGCGGGCCAGGCACCGATACGCAAATCGATCAAGGCCGCGGCGGCGGTGGGAAACTGGACGTCAGCACCGCCGACGAGCTCTCCGGTCAACGTCGAAAACGTCGGTTCGTGGCCGGCCAGCAAGACCGAGTCGATGCTGTCATCGAGCTCACGAAGCACGCCGAGAACGGTTGCCGTCGACGCCCCGTAGAGCGCCGGCTCGACCCTGACCTCGCAGTCCCAACTACCGGCGTCGGCCGCCAGCTGAGCGGTCGTCAGTGCCCGTTTCGCCGATGAAGACACGACCAGTTGTGGCGCCTCGCCTGCGTCCGAGATGAATCGGCCCATCGTTTCCGCAGCTCTCGTTCCTCGGCCCTTGAGCGGTCGATCGTGGTCGGAGCCGTAGTCGGCTTGCCAATCTGATTTGCCGTGCCGTAGCAAAATTAATCGTTTCACGAGCGCTAGCAGGCCGTGGTGGAAGTGTGATGGGTCTGGCGCGTGGGTATTGTAGTCGAGGGCAAGGAGCGCCGACGCAGGCGATGCCGGAGCCATCGTCGAGGAGGCGCGACGCCGCCATCGGCTGCAAGACGCGCGCGCCCCGAAGGGTTGAGGCGAGGAGGGGGCAGATGCCAGGCGCTGTGACGACCGCGATGCTTGACGTATCGTGGAGGAGCAGCAACGCCGCAGATGCCCCCTCCTCGCCTCAACCAGACCCATCACACTCCCACCACGGCCTGCTAGATCCTTGCTTCGAGCCTTGCTATGTTAATTTCTGGGAGGCGTTCGCTGGGAGGCGTTCACCGAATGGCATCTTCAAAAAGCGGCCCTACGGCTACCGTTGCGCGCCAGCGCGGTGCGCCTAATCTGAACCACCGCACCTACTACATCAACCGCGAGCTGAGCTGGCTGGAGTTCAACAAGCGGGTACTCGATGAAGCGTTAGATCAGAGCAAGCCGTTGCTCGAGCGCGCCAAGTTCGTCTCGATCTTCGCCAGCAACCTCGACGAGTTCTTCATGATCCGCGTAAGCGGCCTGCGGCGCCAGCTCGCCGGCGGGGTCCTCGAGGCGCCGGCCGATGGTATGAGCCCGGCCGAGCAGCTCGCCGCCATCCGCAAGCTGATTGCGCCGATGCTGGAGAGTCTCGGCGCCTGCTGGAGCGAAGACATCTGCCCCAAGCTCGCCGATGCCGGCATCCGCGTTATCGACCACGACGACCTCAAGAAGAAGCAGAAAAAGGCGCTGCGCAAGTACTTCAAGAACGAGATCTTCCCGGCGCTGACGCCGCTGGCGTTCGATCCCGGCCATCCGTTTCCGCATATCTCGAACCTGAGCGTCAACTTGGCGGTTGTGGTGAAGGACCCCGAAAGCGGCGAGCTCTTCGCGCGCCTCAAGGTGCCGCCGACGTTCGACAGGCTCATCCGCGTGCCGCAGCGTGATGACGAGGACGTCGTCACCGCCGGCCTCGAGCGATCCGACACGGTCGACTTCGTCTTCCTCGAGCAGGTCGTCGCGGCGAGTCTGGACCTCCTGTTCCCCGGCCTCGAGGTTGTCGCCTCCTATCCGTTTCGCATTACCCGCGACGCCGACGTCGAGATCGAAGAGGACGAGGCGTCGGACTTGCTGGCGACAATGGTCGAGGTCGTTGGCCAGCGACATTTCGGCTCATCGGTGCGCCTCGAGGTCGACATGCGGATGCCCGACAAGATCCTCGACATCCTGATCAGCAACCTGAAGGTCGCGCCCTACCAGGTGTTCGCTACCGACGGACCCTTGGGTTTGGCAGACCTCATGCAGCTCATGCGGCTCGACCGGCCCGGTCTCAAGGAGCCGCCATTCCTTCCCGTGATGCCGGCGGCGCTGGTGTCGAGCGAGGAGAACATCTTTGCGACGCTGCGTGGGCGCAACATCCTCCTGCATCATCCCTACGACAGCTTCAATCCGGTGGTCGATTTCATTCGGGCCGCGGCGGAAGACCCCGACGTTCTGGCGATCAAGCAAACGCTGTACCGCGTCGGTCGCAACTCGCCGGTCGTCGAGGCGCTCATGGAGGCACGCGAGAACGGCAAACAGGTCTCGGCGATGGTCGAGCTCAAGGCGCGTTTCGACGAGGAGAACAACATCGCCTGGGCGCGCTCCCTGGAGCGCGCCGGCGTGCACGTGGTCTACGGCCTACTGGGCCTCAAGATCCACGCCAAGATGTGCCTCGTAGTGCGCCGCGAGCCGCAAGGCATCATGCGCTACGTCCACCTCGGTACCGGGAATTACAATCCGGTGACCGGGCGCATCTATTCCGACCTGGGCGTCTTCACGACCGACGGGCAGATCGCCGCCGACGTCTCGGACCTTTTCAATTCGCTTACCGGTTACTCGCGCAAGGAGACCTACAACAAGCTGTTGGTGGCTCCCGTCAATCTGAAAAAGGGCATCCTGTCGCGCATCAAGCGGGAGATCGCGGTGCACGAGCGCGACGGCGGCGGCGGTTACATTGCCGCCAAGCTGAACGCGCTGGTCGACAAGGCGGTGATCCGAGCGCTCTATCGGGCTTCGATAGCCGGCGTCAAAGTCGACCTCGTGGTGCGGGGCATCTGTTGCCTGCGCCCCGGCGTGCCGCGGGTCAGCGAGAATATTCGCGTGGCATCTGTCGTCGGCCAGTTTCTCGAGCACTCGCGCATCTACTACTTCCGCAACGGTGGCGATGAGGAGCTGTTTGCCGGCAGTGCCGATTGGATGCCGCGCAACCTCGAGGGTCGCGTCGAGGTTGTCTTCCCGATCGAGGACGAGCTGCATCGCACCGCGATTCGCGATGAGATTCTCTTCCGGCAGCTCGCCGACAACACCCAGGCTCGAGACCTGTTGCCCGACGGCACGTACGAGCGTCTGACCCCCGGACCCGGGGGAAAAACGATCAACTCGCAGGCGATGTCGCTTGCCGAGCCGGGGTCGTGGCACAGCGCCGAGTGAGTCGCCGGCGCAACCCTGGGCGTCTGTGAGAATCGCGCTCGTCGGCGACGTTCACGCCAATCTTCCGGCGCTCGAGGCGGTGCTCGAGCACGCCGCGGAGAGGGATGCCCGCCGAGTTTGGAACATCGGCGACTTCGTCGGCTACGGCGCCTTTCCCGACGAAGTGGTAAAGCGCCTGCGTGAGGTCGGTGAGGTCAGCGTCATCGGCAACTACGACCAAAAGGTTCTGGAGTTTCCCGAGAACGACACTGAGTGGAGGCAGTCCAAGCGCTCGGAGAAGTACGTGGCCTTGGGCTGGGCATGGCGGCAGCTGTCTGCCGACAACCGCGCCTACTTGGCGGCACTACCCCGTGAGCGCCGCATCGACGTGGACGGTCTGACGGTCCTGTTGACGCACGGCAGTCCGGCATCGGTCCACGAGCACCTCTACCCCGACGCCCCCGAGGAGCGTCTCGTCGAGCTCGCCGAAATAGCGGCAGCCGACGCCATCATCTGCGGGCATTCGCACCGACCGTTCGTGCGGAGCTTGGCGGCTACGACGTTCATCAACACCGGCAGCGTGGGTCGGCCCGACGATGGCGATCCGCGCGCTACCTACGCCCTGCTCGACGTCGAGAACGGTGAATTCGAAGTCGAGCACCATCGCGTTGTCTACGACTTGGATCGAGCGGTTGCCGCGATCCGTGAGCACGAGCTCCCCGAAGCATTCGCGCAAATGATGATTCACGGGCGCAAGCTCGTCTGGGTGTTGGAGAATCTGTAGGCGGCGGGTGCGCCGTCCAGGTATCGTCAGCCAAATGCGATTCGCAATGACAAAGACTTTCAAGAGGTAATAAACGTGGCTCCCCCCCTCCAAGGCATCAAGGTCATAGAGTTGGGCCACATCATGGCGGGACCGGTGTGCGGCCGTATGCTCGCCGACATGGGCGCCGACGTCATCAAGGTCGAGCGGGTCCCGGACGGCGACCCGTCGCGCAGCTTCGTGCCGCCCGATATCGACGGCGAGTCGGCGGCGTTCATGATGCTCAACCGCAACAAGCGCGGCATTGCCGTCGACCTCAAGAAGCCGGAAGGTGTGGCGCTGACCCGCCGCATCATCCGCACCGCCGACGTGGTCATCGAGAACTACCGGATCGGCACACTGGACCGTCTGGGGCTCGGCTACGACAGCGTGCGGCGCGACAATCCGGGCTTGGTGTGGTGCGAGATCTCGGGATTCGGGCGCACCGGCCCGTTCGCCGACCAGGGCGGCTTCGATCTCATCGCCCAGGGGTACAGCGGCCTGATGAGCCTCACGGGGGAAGGACCGGGCCGTCCCCCCGTGAAGTGCGGCGTTCCCCTGACCGACGTGACGGCGGGCATTCTCGGCGCCCTCGGCGTGGTCACAGCCATTCTGCACCGCCTGCTCACCGGCGAAGGCCAGCGCGTCGACACCTCGCTGTTCGAAGCCGGCATCACGCACACGTATTGGCAGTCGGCCATCGCGCTGGCCACGGGCACGTCGCCGGGTCCACTCGGCTCCGCCCATCCATTGAGCGCGCCCTATCAGGCCTTCGAAACCGCCGACGGCTGGATCAACGTGGGCTCCCCGAGCCAGGCAAGTTGGGAGAAGATCCCCGGGATCGTCGAGATGCTGTGGCTTTCCGAAGACCCGCGCTTCGTCGACAACGCCGGACGCCTGGCCAACCGCGGGGAGCTCATCGAGATCCTCGAGCCGGCGTTCCGGCAACGGACGACACAGGAATGGCTCGATCGGTTCACGCCGGCCGGTGTGCCGGCGGGGCCGGTGGCCGACGTGCGGGAGATGCTCGAACATCCGCAGACCGCGGCGCGCGACATGGTGACCGAGGTTGAGCACGCCGGCATCGGCAAGATGAAAACCATCGGCTTCCCGATCAAGTTCAGTGCCAGCCCGACGGCGGTGGTCGGCGGCGCTCCCACCCTCGGGCAGCACACCCGCGAGGTGTTGCAAGAGCACGGGTACAAAGACGAGGGAATCGAGCAGTTGGCAGCGGCGGGCGTGATTATCTGCGGCTGAACCGATTACCCGACAGCCACGTCCAGCTTCCTGCCGAAGGCGCGTACGAAGAGGGGAGCCTGCTTCTGGGCCTCGTAGACCTCGACGCCCGGATGCTGTTCGGCGATGAGCTGAATCGTGACCTTCTTCTTGCCGATGCGCACGTCGACGTCCTTGACCCGACGAGCGCGGGCCCGCTCGAGATACTCGGCGAGCCGGAGGCAGCACGTGAGTCGCAGCAGCAGCGTCTTGTCCCTTGCGGAGATCAACGTCCGCATGGGTCCCGGCCGCGGATCACCCTTGCGGTGAAATCGAACCAGCAACGTCAACAGGCTCAAGTCTCGGTGGCTCATGCCGGGGAGCAGTGCCGTATCGATGAGAAAGGCGCCGTGGCGATGGTGGCTGTGATAACCGACCGCCATGCCGATGTCGTGCAGCAGCGCCGCCTCGTCGAGCAAGCGGGCTTCCTCCCATCCATAATCGTGCAGCGGTTTGAGCTCGTCGAACAACCGTCGACTCAAGCAACGGACGTGCCCCGTGTGCCCGATGGGTTGCGGAAAGTGCGAGAACAGGTTGTGTACACCGAAGTCGCGGACCACTGGAACAAGGTGGGGCTCGGGCAAGAATCGGCTGAAGAATATCCCCTCACGCGGGCCCTGCCCGGAGACGTACATCCCGGGCAGATCAGCCTCGCGCAGCAACGTCTGGTACACCAGCGCGCCGGCGATGATGATGTCGGCGCGATCCGCTTTGATCCCGGCCATCCGGGCTCGTCGAGCCGAGGTCTTGGACCTGAGGCTCTCGACGAGTCTCTCGAGGTCGGCGCGGTCGAGAAAATACCCGTGTAGCTGCGACAGGGGATACCCATTTTGGCGCTGCACGGCGCGGGCCAGGTTACGAACCGTTCCTCCCATGGCAACCAGGGGATCGGGTTTGGTGCGAATCTCGGCCGCGACGTCGGCAAGCTTCTTACGCGCCACCGCGCGAAGCTTCTTGATCTCCTTGTCGCTCGGCGGGTCTGACGACAAATAGCTCTCGGTCAGTCGCACAGCCCCGAGCGGGTAGGCGCGCCCGGCCTTGAATGTGCGCCGCTTCATGCGCGAGACCTGGGCCGAGCCGCCACCGAGATCCATCACCCAGGCATCGTCGAGCTCGAAGCTGTTGGCCACGGCCAGAACGCCGTACGATGCTTCTTGTTCCCCGTCGAGCACGGTAACGTCGAGGGCGAGCTTCCGTACGCGCTCGAGAAACTCGGCGCCGTTGGACGCGTCTCGGGAGGCGCTGGTGGCGACGACCGTGAGGTCGCTGAGGTGTGTGTCGCGCGCGTAGTCGCCGTACAACTGCATCGCTGTAAAGGCGCGATCCATGGCCGCTTGGGTGAGCTCGCCTGTGCGCGCCACACCTTCGGCAAGCCGGACCGGTTCGCCGCACCTGCTCGGCGAGCCGGTACCACTCGCCGGGCTCGCAGGTGTAGACGACGAGCCGCATGGTGTTGGAGCCGAGGTCGACGATGCCGATGCGCTTGACGCTCAAGAGGTCTGGCCTAGCAGGGTGCTGGAGAACTCCCCGGGGTGCCGCGATAGCCTATCGCACGCCGCGTAGGAGTTAGTTCTCACGCGTTCGCCACGGCGCGGCGTGCGCGATGTCAACCCGCACGGTAAGCTGCTCCTCGCGAGTCTTCATCTTTCACCAGGGCCTGCTAGCTGCCAGGCACGGACGAAGATGGCTTCCTCACGGGTCTACGGGCGTATCGGTCTCTTCTTGTTTTTGCTGTACGGCTTCCTCGTCGGCCTCGACATGATGGGGCTGTCGTTCAAGCTGTTCGGCGGCGGCTTTGCCGAAGCGCTCATCGCGCAAACGCGGAATCCTTTTGTCGGCCTGTTTATCGGAATTCTCGCCACTTCACTGGTGCAGAGCTCGTCGACGACGACCTCCATCGTCGTCGGGTTGGTGGCCGCCGACGCGCTCACGCTCCAAGGCGCGATTCCGATCGTCATGGGGACGAACATCGGCACGTCGGTAACCAATACGCTGGTATCGCTGGCCCACGTGACGCGGCGCGAAGAGTTCCAGAGAGCGTTCGCCGGCGCCACCATCCACGACTTCTTCAACTGGATGGCGGTGCTGATCCTATTTCCCCTCGAGTACTTCACCGGTTATCTGTCATACAGTGCGCAACTCATCACCGAATTTCTGGAAGGGGTAGGCGGAGTGGACCTGTTCGATCCGCTGCGGGCGGTGGTCCGCCCTACCTCCGAGCTTCTTTCGGGAACACTGTTGGGCGGCTCGGGAGTGCTGACGCTGATCGTCGGCGTCAGCATGCTGATGCTCAGCCTCAAGCTGCTGGTCGACTTCCTCAAGGTGGTGATGTCGGAGCGCGCCGAGCAAGTCTTGCATCGCACCTTGTTCCGCTCGCCTTGGGCCGCGGTGGCCGCCGGTACCGGCATGACGGTAATGGTGCAGAGCAGCTCCATCACGACATCGACGATGGTGCCGCTGGTCGGCGCCGGAATCGTGAAGCTCGAGCAACTGTTTCCGTTCACGATCGGGGCCAACATCGGCACCACCATCACCTCCATGCTCGCCGCCCTGTCGACGGGCAGTCCTGCGGCCGTCGCCGTGGCGTTCGCGCACCTGTTGTTCAATATGTCCGCGGCCTTGATCATCTACGTACCGCCGCCGATGCGCGCCGTCCCGTTGGCCCTCGCCCGCGCTGTCGGTAAACTCGGTAGCAGCAACCGGGTGCTCGCCGGCGTGTACATCGTCGTCGTGTTCTACGGCATACCGCTGTTGTTGCTGTTTTTCAGCGGCGTCTTCTCGGGGGAGTGACTCATGCTCAAGCGATTGTTCGGATCAGGAGCCCAGTCGACGCTGGTGGAGGCTGCTTTTCGCGATTTTTCCGGCATGCTGCAGCAATCCGCCAAGATGTTCGACCTGGCAATGGCGGCGCTGCTCGACAACACGCCGCTCGAGGCCGATCTCGACGACATGGACAACGCCGTCGATGACGGTGAACGCATGATCCGCCGGACGGTCCTCCAGCACTTGAGCCTCAGCCCGGAAAAAGATCTGGTCGCCAGCCTTGTCCTGGTCAGCATCGTGCAGGACGCCGAGCGGGTCGGCGACTTCGCGCGTGGCTTGGGTGAGCTCCCGGAGCTCGCCAAGGGACCCCGAAGCGGGCCTTATGCCGACGACCTGCGAGATCTGGCGGGCCGTCTACGGCCGCTGTTCGAGAGCTGCGAAAAGGCGTTCTGTGATGACGACGCCGACCTGGCCCGCACCGTCGTCACTACGCACACGGAAATCAAGGCCGCCCTGATCGCCTACACGGCGCGCCTCGGAGACAGCGACCTGTCGGCCGACATGGCGATCGTCTATGCCTCGGCGGCGCGCATCCTACGGCGGGTCAGCGCCCATCTCAGCAACATCGCGTCATCCGTGGTGCAACCCTTCGACAAGATGCGGCACGGTGACGAGGACGTCTGAAGGGGCGGCGCCCCTCAACGCCCGCCACACCGCCACCGCTGAGGACGAGCCGTTTCCGCCGCCGAGACTCACGGACTTCGGTGGTCCGGTTGTCGAGCTCGATCCGCAAACACCGGCGTCATCTGCCCTGAAGCGGGTGTATCGAGCGTTGTTGCCGGGGATCGCTGCCAACGAGGACGGCGTTCGGGACGGCCTGCAGGACCCGTACCTTCACGATTTCCGCGTCGCCGTACGCCGCACGCGCACCGGGCTGCGGCAATTCAGGAAGGTCCATCCGAAGCCAGCGGCCAAGCGCTTCACTCGGGACTTCGCATGGCTCGGCGACGTTACCGGCCCGGCCCGAGATCTCGAGGTATATCTCGTCGGCATCGAGGAGCACACACGGAGTCGACCGGAGCTCGGGGAAAGACTGCAATCGTTTGTGGACTTTCTCCGCGAGCGTCAGGAGGAGGAACAACGGCGTGTGCGCCAAGCTCTCGAGTCCGATCGCTACCGCCTCCTGAGAGCGGATTGGAACGACTTCCTGCGACCCTCGGCGATCCCCGAGGACGGCGAAGCGATGACGGCAGTAGACGCCAACCGCCCCGTCCTCGAGGTCGCTGTCGAAGGGGTAGGCGCGGCGCACCGACGCGTGGTCGAGACCGGAAGCTCGATCTCCGGCCACACGCCGACCTCGAAGTTCCACCGGCTGCGCCTCGATTGCAAGAAGCTCCGCTACCTGCTGGAGTTCTTCCGCGGCCTGTGCCTCGAGGAGCCAGCCGTGCGGCTCATCCGGTCGCTCAAGCGGCTGCAAGACAATCTCGGCGACCTCAACGACCTGTCGGTGCAGTTTCAAATGACCGCTGAGTTCGGCCTCACGCCTTCGGGCGGAACTCCGGAAGGCGAAATGGCGGAGCTCGTCGCCTTCTTGGAAGAGGACCACCGGCAACAGCTAGCGCGGTTCCCCGCACGCTTCGCGGAGTTTACCGGGACGAGAATCGACCGTGTGTTTCGCGACACGACACCAGCTGTGAACACCGATATTTGATGCTCGAGAACATCGACTGCTCCAAATCGCTGTCGAAAGACGAATACCGCGAGCGCATGCCCGGTCTGCAGGCTCGGCTGTTCGATGTCCAGCGCTGCTGCTGGGGCGCCGACCTGGGTGTCGTCGTGGTCGTGGAGGGCTGGAGCGCGTCGAACAAGGGCGCCGTAATCAAGAAGCTCAGCGAGCGCCTGGAGCCCCGAGCCTTCGAAATCTACTCGGTGCGCGAACCCCGCACCTATCTCAAGCCGCTGCCGTGGCTGTACCGCTTCTGGTTGCGCATCCCGAGCTACGGCCGCATGGCGATCTTCCACCAGAGCTGGCATCGGCGCATGGAGCTCGGCCACGGAGGAGGGTCCTTCTCCGACGACGATTGACGTGGACGTTTCGAGGACATCAACGGCTTCGAGTGTGTCCTCACCGACGATCGCTACGCCGTGGTCAAGTTCTTCATGCACCTGTCACGCGAGCAACAGGCGGAACGTCTCGAGAAACTCCAAGCGAACGAGTCGACGAGCTGGCGGGTGACGGATCGTGATTGGGAGCAGAACCGTGGCTACAACGAGCATCGCGCCGCGGCCGATGAAGTGCTGGCGCGTACCGAAACCGAATGGGCGCCGTGAACGATGGTCGAGGCTCACGATGCTCGCTGGGCGAGAGTAAAGATCTTCGAAACTCTCATCAACCAACTCGAGCTCGAGCTCGCAGAGCTCGACGCATAGCAGGCCGTGGTGAAAGTGTGATGGGCTAGCGCACCATGCTGGAAACCGTAGATCTCAGCAAGACACTTGATCCGGACGCGTATCACGAGCAGCTCCTCGAGCAGCAGCTCTTGTTGCGTGATCTGGCGTTTCGCCTGTACGAACAGAAACGCTCGCTCGTGGTCGTGTATGAGGGCTGGGACGCTGCCGGCAAGGGAGGAAATATCCGGCGCTTCACCGAGAAGCTCGATCCGCGCGGCTACCAGGTGTATTCGATCGCCGCGCCCGAAGGCGAGGACAAGACGCATCACTATCTGTGGCGTTTCTGGCGCCGGCTGCTGCCTCCCGACGAGAAGCAGATCACGGTTTTCGACCGTAGCTGGTACGGCCGTCTGATGGTCGAGCGCGTTGAGAGATGCGCCCGCGAAGACGAGTGGAAACGAGCGTTTCGCGAGATCAACGACTTCGAGCGTCAGCTCCGCGACGCCGACTTCATGCTCGTCAAATTCTGGGTCCACCTCGACAGGGAAGAACAGCTCCGGCGATTCGAAGCCCGCCAGGACACGCCCTACAAGGCTTTCAAGCTCACCGACGAAGACTGGCGAAATCGCGACAAATGGGATGCGTACCTGCAGGCCGTCAACGACATGCTGGTCAAGACCAGTACGCCCGACGCGCCGTGGACCGTTGTCGAGGGCAACTGCAAGCGGTTCGCCAGAGTCAAGGCGTTGCGAACGCTCGCGGCAGCGATGTCCGAGGGGCTGGGAATCGATCCTGGGGGCTGCGGTCCGGAGGCCGAATCCAAAGCCTGATCAACGGAACTATTCAGACTAACCAACAACGGCGAGAAACCAGCGAAGGTTGCACAGCTGCGTGGCACAGTACTCAGGGGGGGCAGAGAACCCATACGATCACACAGGACCATCAATTCGAGGGAGCATGAGATGAGTGAAGCAGTAGACGCCGCTGGTGCGATCGACGAGCCCGAGGCAACCGGGAACGACGCGACCGATACGCCCGACTCCAGCCAAGCGACGGGCACGCACGACGCCACGACCCCGATATCGAGGGAGGCGCGCCGATGGGCAACGATCTGCCACCTCAGCGCATTTGTCGGGCTCCTGGGTAACGGAATCGGCTTTCTGTTGAGGCCGCTGATCGTATGGCTCATCAAGAGGGATGACGATCCCTTTATCGACGAGCAGGGCAAGGAAGCGGTGAACTTTCAGCTCACCATGTTTCTGTTGTTCTTCGTCGCCGCCGTCTTCGTCTTCATCCTGATCGGGATTCCGATGCTGCTCGCCATTCTCGTGATGGCGATCGTCTTCCCGATCGTCGCGGCGATCAAATCGAACGAAGGGCAGTACTACCGGTACCCGCTCTCGATCCGTTTCATCAAGTGAGCCGACGGCTCGCCCGAGCCGCCGTCGATCGCGTTCGGTTGACCCTCGTAACGCAGCGGCTCCATCGGGTCTCGCGCCAATGTCGGCGCTCACGTCAATCGCCTTCGAACTCGGGATCCTCTTTATCCAAGAACGCTCGGTAGCCGCGCTGAAAGTCCTGCGTGTCGAAGGCGGCGTAACCTTCGTCGAGCTCCTCGGGCGTGAGGGGCGTCGGGTTGGCGAGCCGGCGGATGAATTTCTTGTGCCAGCGATTCACCAGCGGGGCGCGGCCGGCGATATGGCGTGCCGCTGCGTAGGTTTCAGCCTCGATGTCGCCGTCGGGCACCACACGGTTCACGAGGCCTAGTTCGAGCGCCCGCTCGGCGCCGAACAGCTTGCCTTCCAGGAGGATCTCCTTGGCGGCGGCCGGGCCGACAAGTGCGAGCAAAGACCGCAGCTCGTTGTAGGCCATCGTCAGGCCCAGCTTGTTGATCGGTACGCCGAAGCGGCTTGAGGCCCCGCAGATCCGCAGGTCGCAGACACTGGCGATCTCCAGGCCGCCGCCGACGCAAGCGCCCTCGATGAGCGCGATCGTCGGATGCGGGCTCTCGGCAATGGTTTTCATGGTGTCGTCGACCGATTCGCCGTAGCGCTTCGCCTGATCGGCATTGCTGCGCTTGCTCTCGAACTCCGAGATATCAGCGCCGGCGGCGAATGCCTTGCCCCCGGCGCCGCGCAGGACCACGCAACGTACCTCGGCGTCATCGTTGAGCGTGGCGAATACCTCGCCGAGCCGCGTCCAAGCCGCCAGGTTCAACGCGTTGAGCTTGTCCGGACAGTTGAGGACCACGCTGACGACGAAACCTTGGCGCTCGACCAGAACGGTTTTGGTTTGCTCGCTCATGATGGGTTGCCTGCCGCGAGGCGCAACTCGGGGCTCATCGGTAGAACAGGTTCACGAGGCTCATGGGGATCACCGGCGCGTAGGTAACCATGATCAGCACCAGCAACAACACAGCGATAAACCGAATATTGACCTTGCTGACCTCCCAGATGTCGGCCTTGGCCACCGAGCACGCCGTCACGAGCACGCTGGCCACCGGTGGCGTTTGCTGGCCGATGCCCAGGTTCAGAGTCACGACGAGGCCGAAGTGTACCGGATCGATGCCGGCGGCATTCACCAGCGGCATGACGATCGGAACGACCAGGATGATGGCCGCCGCAGAGTGCAGGAAAAGGCCCATCACCAGGAAGAAGGCGTTGAGCATGGCCAGGATCAAGTATGGATTCGTGGTCAGTGAAATGATCCCCGAGGCCAGCTGCTGCGGCACCTGCGCTTCGGTCAGGAACGTGCCCAATAGAGCCGAGGTTGCCACCAGAAGCATCACCACGGCGGTCTGCACGCCGCCGTCGAGCATGGCTTGGCGCAGATGGGCGAGATCTAGCTCGCGATAGACAAGCGTTCCGACAACGGTGGCGGCGACTACGGCGAGGCCGGCTCCCTCGGTGGCCGTTACCCAACCCGTGAAGATGCCGCCAAGAATGATCACGGGCAGCGAAAGCGCCCACGCGGCTTCCTTGAAAGTCGTCCAAACACGCCGCAACTGAAACGTCTCCTCGACGGGATAACCGTGCTTCACCGCCATCAGGTAAGCGACGCCCATTATCAGCACGCCGCCAACGACTCCCGGAATGATGCCGGCCACGAACACCTCCACCACCGAGCTCCCGGACATCACCGCATACAAGATCATCGGGATCGACGGCGGGATGATTACCGCCAGAGTTGCGGCCGAAGAGGTCACGGCGGCGGCGAACTCCTTCGGATAGCCCTTGCGTTCCATCGCCGGGATGAGAATCGAGCCGAGCGCCGCGACATCGGCCACGGCGGAGCCCGAGATTTCGGCAAAAAAGAGCGATGCACCGATGGTGACCATGGCCAGGCCGCCGCGAACGAAGCCGAACAGCGCCGATGCGAAGGCGATCAAGCGGCGCGAGATGCCCGATGCGTTCATGATCGCGCCGGCGAGGATGAACAGTGGAATGGCGATCAGTGGGAACTTGGTGGCGCCGTCGAACATCACCAGGCCGACATTCGGCAGGACAGCAATTCCGGAAGCCGCAATCATGGCGACCACCGCGACCACGCCGAGGGCCACGGCGATGGGCACGTTGATCAGCACGAGCGCTACCAGGCCGAAGAACATGAGGAGCAAGGTCATGGCTCGTTCCCCGACAGCCGCGCCGGCAGCGCGGCGAGCTCGGCAACGACGAATAGCAAGGCGCCGATCGGAATCACCGAGTGGGCTAATCCCGTAGGTACCGAGGGCATGCTCACCAGGTAGGTTCCGGCGAGCACGCGTTGTACCTGCCAGCCGGCCCACGCTACCAGCAGGAAGAAGCCGATGACGATAACCTCGCGGACGGCGATCAGGGCGCGCCGGCGGGCCGGAGACAACCCGTCGACCAACTTCGGAAAGCCGATGTGGGCGTGGCGCAGCGCCGCGAGGCAGGCGCCGTAGTAGGTCAGCCACGCCAGCAGAATCGAAGCGAGCTCGTCGTACCAGACCAGGGCGGCCCCGGCCTTACGGAAACCGACCCCCACAATCACCACAACCGCCAGCGCGGTCATCAATACGAGGACGATGATCTCGAGGAAGCGCTCGAGTTTGCTCAAGAGCCGCCCAGCGCCGTGGCCCGGCGCGAAAGATCGTTGCCGCTAGGGACCTCGGCGCCGAACTCGTCGTAGATCGATCGGCTGGCCTCGAGGAACTGCTGGCGATCGATCTCGTTCACCTCGACACCGGCCTCGTTGATCTCCTCGAGCAGCTCGGTGTCGAGGCGCATCGCGGTGTCGTAGACGAACTCCTGGGTTTGGCGGGCTACGTTCTGGAGGGTGGCGCGAACATCGGCGGGCAAACGACCCCAACGATCGACACCGGCCGTAACGTAAGCCGGCGTGTACACGTGGCCGGTGAGCGACAGGTACTGCTGTACCTCGTAGAACTTGGAGCTGTAGATCTGCGCGAAGGGGTTCTCCTGGCCGTCCATCACGCCGGTCTGCAGGGCCACGAACACCTCCGACAACGCCATCGGCGCCGGGTTGGCGCCGAACGCCTGGAACATACGTACCCGCCACACGCCGCGCGGCGTGCGTAGCTTGATGCCGCTGAGGTCCTCAGGCACAACGACAGGCCGGACGTTGTTAGTGACGTGGCGAAAGCCGTTCTCCCACACGGCGATTACCTCGTAGCCTGCTGCCGCCGCAAGTGGCACCAAGTCGGGCCAAACGATTTCCTCTTCGATGCGCCGCATGTGCTCGCGGTCTTCCACGAGATACGGCATCTCGAAGAGGCCGAACTCAGCAACGAAAGACGACAAGATGGTCGAGGGAAGCGCCAGGTCGATGGTGCCGAGCTTGAGCTTTTGGAGCATGAGCTCGTCGCCGCCGAGCTGGCTGGAGCCGAAAACCACCACCTCGGCCCGTCCGGCCAGCGCTTCGTTGGCGCGCCGCGCGAACTCGTCGGCCGACAATGCGAACAGCGATCCCGGCGCGCCGACGTGACCGAACTTGATCTCTATAGGCCCGTCGCTGGGGCCGCCGCAGGCCGAGGCTGAAGCGAGGGCGACAAGCGCGGCAAGGAAGAAGGCCAGCGCCGGTCCCGCGAGGTGAGGCTCCGTAGTGGAGGCGCGGCGGGCGCATTGATCGGTGCTGCTCACGACAACACTTCCATGGCAGCCGCCACACCGCCCGGCGTAAACGGCACCCCGGCCGCCTTCAATCCCATCTCCACGCCGCACAAGGTGCCGGCGAGCATCAGGTCGTTGACGTCGCCGAGATGGCCGATACGGAACAACTTGCCCTTTACCTGCCCGAGGCCGGTGCCCAGCGACATGTCGTACCTCTCCAAAATGATGCGACGCACCTCGTCGGCATCGACGCCGTCGGGCACGACGACCGCCGTTACCGAGTTGCCGGCCTCTTCCGGTTCGAGTGCATATACCTGCAATCCCCAGGCGGCGACGGCGCTGCGGGTGGCTTCGGCGTGGCGGGCATGCCGGGCAAAGACGTTCTCGAGTCCCTCGTCACGCAGCATGGCGAGCGCCTCCCGCAAGCCGAACAGCAGCGGCGTGGCCGGCGTGTACGGAAAGAAGCCGTCTTGGTTGGCGCCCAGCATGGGCTGCCAATCCCAGTACGAGCGCCGCAGCTCGGCGCCGGCGCCCGCAGCGATGGCTTTCTCACTCACCGCGTTGAACCCCATCCCCGGGGGCAGCATCAATCCTTTCTGCGAGCCGGTCACGGTAACGTCGACGCCCCACTCTTCGTGGCGATAGTCCATCGAGCCGAGCGACGACACGGTGTCGACCAGCAGGAGAGCCGGATGTGCCGCTGCGTCGATTGCGGCGCGGATGGCGGCGATGTCGCTCACGACACCGGTCGACGTTTCGTTGTGCACCACCAGTACGGCCTTGATCACGTGGTCGTCGTCGGCGACCAACCGATGTTGCAGCGCCGCTGCGTCGACGGCGCGCCGCCAGTCCTGTGGCACCGTCTCGACGTCGAGGCCGAGGCGTTCGGCAACCGCCGCCCAGCCGTTGGCGAAGAAACCTTGATCGCAGCAGAGGACGCGATCGCCCGGCGACAGCGTGTTCACAAGGGCCGCCTCCCAGGCGCCGCTACCTGAGGCGGGAAACATGACTACCGGAGAGGAGGTCGCGAACACCTGCCGCAGGCCGTCCATGACCTCGCGGGTCAAAGCGGCGAACTCGGGACCCCGATGGTCGATGACCGGACGGTCCATGGCGCGCAGAACCCGGTCGGGGATGTTGGTGGGGCCGGGGATCTGCAGGAAATGTCGTCCGCTGCGAGAAGGCACTGACGTCTCCGAGGTCAACGATGGCCCTAATGAGAAAGCCCCGGGCGTTCTGTGTCAATGCGGGAGACCGGCCCTAGCGGCTCTCGATGACCACAAAACGCAACGAGCACGCGACTCAGGACGCTACATGGCCACGCTGGCTACTCCGGCGGTCAGCAGGGCGATCGCCCAGACGATGTCGACGTTGATCCAACCGCGGCGGATGAAGCCGCCCCCGAACTTCTCGTACACCAGGACCGCCGCCACGCCCGTTGCCGCGAGGTAGCCGGCGGTATGGATGACGGTGGCCGAGATGCCGCTGGCACCGCCCACCGGTCCGGCGTCACGCATCACGAGCGGCAGCAACATGAGCCCGGCGCCGTGCGCCGATGCCATCAGGAACGACCAAAAGGTGAGCTTGCCGAAGCCGATCCGCATGCTGCCCCAGCGCGGATGGCGCGTGCTGATGAGCTTGAAGATACCGAAGCCGACGAGCACCGTCGCCGTAAACCATCGCAACACGCCGAGAGGGATTACCGCCCCCAGGGCGGCGGCGATAGCCAGGGCATGGCCGAGGCCGAGGGGCAGCAGCGTACGCCAAACGGCGCGTCGGCTTTTGTTCTGCATCCCGAGCGCGACGGCGAAGAGCCATCCCATGCCGGGGTTGAGGCCGTGGTAGGCACCCAACCCTAGCAGCGCCCAAGCCGACACGTCAGGCGCCTGCATGCTTAGGAGAAGCAGTACGAATCCGACGAGGCGTCGCCACCTTCCAGCCGAAGCTGATGCGAGCGCAAGCCATCGAAGTCCGGGTTGAAGTCGGCGTCGATGCTCATGCCGCCGTTGGGATCGGCGTCGAGCTTGACCATCCATCCTTCAATCCCGTCGGGATAGGATTGCGCATCCCAGGGCGTGTACAGCGAATTGGTCAGATAAACCCGGCGGCCGTCGCGGCTCGTCTCGACCATCTGCGGCCCACCGTTGAGCGGCTTGTCGGGGGCCCCGGGATGCGCGGCGCGCTCGACGATACCGCCGATCCGTACCGATCCGGTGAGCTTCGGTTCGAACGGGTCGGAGACGTCATACTGCTGCAGCTCTCCGATGCCCCAGCAGGAAACGTAGAGGAACTTGTCGTCGACACTCAGGCTGATGTCGGTGATCAGCGGCGGCACGGCACCGAAGCCCTTGAGGAGCTCCGGAAGGTCGTCGGCCTCGGCCGGCTCGGCGGGAACCTCGATGATCTTTTGTGTTTTCCAGCTATCGCCGTTTGAGGCCGCCTCGTCGTGGTGCCACATCCAAATCGATGCCGACAGGTTCTCCAGTGACACAACGACACCGACGAAACCGTAGGCGTTGGTCGGGTTATGGGCCGGGCGCAACTCGAGCACCATCTGTTGCTCACCACCGAGGTCGAGGCGCTGGCGATGGCGAGCCTCGTTCAGGTCCCAAATGTGAAGCGCATGGCCGTAACCGCCGGCCAGGAGGATCTCGGCGTTCAGACCGCTGGTCACCATCTCGGGCGTTCCCCACTCGCTGATGATCAGCGTGTCGTGACCGAGGTGCCACCAGAAGTCGTAGGCCAGCTCCTGCGGGCCCCGGTCCTTTTCCCAGGCGCCGCGGATTTCGAAGGTCTCGGGATCGAGGACGAAGATGCCGTCGGGGCCGCAATGGACCGTGTGGGGAGCCGCGTAGCCGGTGCGCTCGGCGATCGTCGCCGCGTCGATCGTTTTGATGATCTGCGGATTGCGTGGGTCGGGCTTCGTGTCGAGGATGTAGATGTTCGACGAATGGATACCCGGCACCACCAGGTAGCGACGCTCCGTGTGGGGGTGGGGGCCCAGGGACAGAGGCACGAGCTGCAGGCGTTCCAGCCGAAGTGATGGAGTTGATCGCCCGCTTCGGGCATGTCGACGCGCCCGACGAGGGTGCCGTACTCTGCCGAATCCGGGTCGAGCTCGACGACGCCGATGGCGTCCGGGCGGCCATCGTCGGTGCCGTTCACCATTGTGACGTAGGCTAGCTTTTCGGGCGGCGCCTCAGCGGCTAGCTGGGGCGAGGGATAGAACGAAGGATTGAGTCAGAGTTGCGCCATCAGTGGATCTCCATGGGCGAAGGTGAGACGCACGTATGCAAACACAGGGGCACTGCTTTCTCCAGGTGCCATCCCGGCTCGCCAGCCCTCGAAGATTGAAGGCCCTTGCGAGCCTCTGCCATCTGCTGACAAGAAGCCGAGCAGCGCTACAATAGGCCGTAACGAACAAAGGACGTTTCATGAATGATTTCGATTCCTGTGTGGACTTCCTGCAGCGCCTGATTCGAACCGAGAGCCTGCCGGGCGACGAGGGCGACATCGCCGAGCTGGTGCGCGACGAGATGGAAAGCCTCGGCTACGCCGAGGTTCATCTGGACGACGCCGGCAATGTGCTCGGCAAGGTCCCGGGTCGCGGCGAGGCGCCGGCGATGATGTTCAACACCCACCTCGACCACGTCGACGTGGGCGAGCACGACGCTTGGCCGCACCCGCCATTCGGCGGCGAGATTCACGACGACAGGGTGTGGGGGCGCGGCGCCGTCGACATCAAGGGGCCGCTGGCGGCTCAGGTGCATGGCGTCGCCCGCTTGATCCGCGACGGCTTCGAGCCGGCCGGTGACGTGTACGTTACCGGCACGGTGCAGGAGGAAGTCGGCGGCATGGGCGCTCGCCACATGGCCGACTACATCGATACGCCGCTGGTGGTGATCGGTGAGCCGTCGCGCGGCGAGTTGCGACGCGGGCATCGCGGTCGCACCGAGCTGATCGCCCACGCCAAGGGGAGAAGCTGTCACGCCAGCGTCCCGCACGAGGGCGTCAACGCGCTCGAACCGATCGCTCGCCTGATTCTGGGAATGAACGACATGGAGATGCTGCACGACACCGACCTCGGGTCGTCGACGGTGGTGCCGACGCTGATCCGCACCGACCAGATCAGCCCCAACGTGGTTCCCGGCGAGGTATGGCTCACCTGTGACTGGCGCAACGTGCCGGGCGAGAGCGGCGAAGACGCGCGCTTGCGGCTGCAGGCCGTGGCCGACGCGGCGGTTGCCGGAATCGACGGCGCCCGCCTCGAGATCAACATCACCTCGCACCTGCACACCAGCTTCACCGGCATGACGATGGATTACCCGTCCGACAACCCGGCCTACGTCGTGGCTGCAGACCACCCGTCGATTCAGGCTGCCAAACAGGCCCTCGACGCGACGCTCGGCCGCGACGTGCCGGTTAGCGTGTGGCAGTTCGCCACCGACGGGGGGCACTTCGCGCTGGTCGGGCAAACCTGCATCGGCTTCGGCCCCGGCGACGACCTCCTCGCCCACACGGTCCAGGAATCGATCCAGATCAGCGACCTCGATGAGGCGCTGTCCGGCAACGAAGCCCTGGCCCGGAACTTGGACGCTCGCCTGGGCCCAGTAAGGCGCGCGGCGCCAGACCTTCCACCTACGCGCATAGCGGGCCGAGAGCTGCCGTAGGCAGCGACAGGTCGGGGGGCGGGAGGTGGGAATCAAACAAAATCGAGAGGCGGGAATGAAAGAACTGCTGGCAGTAATGGAAAAGAAAAACCCACCTAGCTAGCCGCTTCCAGAAACTTCCTCGCCATCTTCGGCCCGCTACCAGCGTCCTCGTGTTTGAAGAACACGAAGGCATCGTCCCACTCCTGATCGGTAACCTTCTGGGCCCAGGCGGCGATCTTCTTGTCGCTGTAGGTGTCCTTGCGCAGGCGCAGGTAGCCGAACGGCGCCGTCGAAACGATCGCGGCGTCGCTGCCGTCGGTGTCGGCGGTGACGAGCGCAGCGTCGTGGGCGTGCAACACGTCGTATACCTCGTCGTCGAACCAGCTCGCGTTGCGGAACTCGAAAGCGGCACGCACGTCGCCGGGGAGCATCTCGAGAAACGGCACCAGGCGGTCCATGTCTTTCTTGAAATTGGGCGGTAGCTGGAACAGCACCACGCCGAGCCGGTCGCCCAGCACGTCCACGGCGGAGAGCAGGTACTCGAGGACCTCGTCGGTTTCCTTGAGCCGCTTGAAGTGCGTGATCCGGCGCGACGCCTTGATCGAGAAGCGGAAGGTCTCGGGCACCTGTTCGGCCCAGTTGGCGATTACCTCCCGCTTGGGCAGCCGATAGAACGTGTTGTTGATCTCGACAGCCGGGAGCTGCTCGCCGTAGAAGCGCAGCATGTCCTTGGCGGGCAGCTTCTCGGGGTAGAACGGTCCCTTCCACTCCTTGTAGCTGAAGCCGCTGGTGCCGACGTTGAGGTTCATGGTGAGCCTGCGACTCTACAATTCGTCGCCAGCCAGCCGCAAACGGCAGAGTGCGCAGTCTCTCTTGTCAATTGCCACAACCCCGCCCGCTGATTCCGGCTGCCTGGCGAACTCGACCGCGCGCTCGTAGTGGGCTCGAGCACACGCGGTCGCCACCGGGAGCCGGTCTGATAGGATTGATATGGTAATAGCCTGTTGACACAAGTGCCGTGATGACCCGATCAACACAATCTTCGTTCGTGACCGTCGCCGAAGCCGGAGAAGCGCTCGGCGTGTCCGTCTCAACCATATGGAGGCTGATACGCCGGGGAGACTTGTCCAGCATACGGAAAGGAGGGCGGCGCTTGATTCCCCGGCAAGCTCTGGAGAAAAGCGAACCGGCGCGGCGTCGCGACAACATTCCGCCGCTTACGAAGGACCATCCGATTTTCCGTCTGGTGGGTGCCGGTCGCAGCGGGGGCAGCAAGCCGGGCGCCCGCGACAAGCACGCGATCCTCGACGAATGAAGCGGGCCGTGCTGTGGGATTCGAGCGCAATCCTGGCGCTGCTTGATGCCGACGATGCCGATCACCGCCGGGCCGTCAGCGTTGCGTCCCGCATCGCCGAAGAGAAACGACCGAGCTTCGTTACCAACTACGTCGAGGCAGAAACCCACGCCCTTCTGGTTCGTAAGCTCGGGCGGCTGATTGCCCGGGAGTGGCTTCTTGCGGGAGCGTTACCCGTGCTCCGGGTCGGCAACGCCGAGGAAGAACGGGCGCGCGAGATCCTCCTCAAGTTCACCGACAAGGACTGGAGCCTCTGCGATGCTCTTTCCTTTGCGGTGATCGAAAGTCGGGGCGTCGGGGCAGCATTCAGCTTCGACCGTCACTTCCGACAATACGGCCGCGTCGATTTGCTGGGCCTCGAATAGACCTCGCAATCTGACCCTTTCCATCAGCTACTCGACCACGAACTGCGCGACGTGCTCCGGATCCATGGGCTGGGTGGCCAACGACACCACGATCATCGTCGGCACGTTGAGCAACAGGCCCCAGATGCCTGGATCGATCTGCTGCCACTGCAGGCCGGGAAACAATCGCCAGATCACGGCCCCGGCACAGCCGGCGAGCAGGCCGGCGATCACGCCGGGGCGCGTCGCCCGCGGCCAGAAGAACGCCGCCAGCAGCAGCGGGAAGAACTGGTCGAGGAAACCGTAGGAGAACAGCAGTAGCCCGACGAGCGACCAGCTAGAGAAGATCGCGAAGTAGTAGGCGACGCCGGCGATCACCACGACGAGGATGCGGATCAGGCGGCGCTCGGCGACGTCGTCGAGATCGGGCTTCAACCAGACCTTGTACAGGTCGTTGACGAGGATCGAGCCGGCGGCGTGGACGATGGCATCGCCGGTCGACATCGACGCCGCCAGGGCGCCGGCGCAGAACAGACCGACGACGACCGCCGGCAAGTCCAGCGAGGTGATGATAGTCGGCAGAATGGCGTCGCTTGGCGTTACGTCGGGAAAGCGCAGGATGCCGGAGAAGCCGATGAACAGGATGGGCACCAGGAAGATCAGGAACGTCGGGTACCAAACGACGGTCCTCTTGAGCGTGCGCACGTCGCGCGAGGCGTAGATTTTCATGAAGTAGTGCGGCCACAAGCTGAAGCCGAACACGGATATGGCGATGGAGCTCGAGTAGCCGCCCCACGTCCAGGCATTGCCGGCGCCGTCGAGCCCCGGAGCCACCAGCATTTCTGGCACGCTCTCCGCCAGCTCCGCGAACATCGGGCCGACGCCGCCGTAGAGCTTGTACGGCAGGTACAGCCCGAGCCCCCAGGCCAGCGTCATCATGAAGATCCCCTGGAAGGTGTTGGTCCAGCCGACGCCCATGACGCCGCTGTAGTAGACATAGATCACCACCACGCCGTAGGCAATCGCGGCACCCGCCGCCGGCGGGATGCGGCCCTCGGTGACCACATTGAAGACGTAGCCGGCGCCCTCCATCTGCAGGATCAAATAGGGCAGGAAGCACACCAGGCTGATGATGGCCATCAGGGCCGACAGCGCCGGGCTGTCGAAGCGATGGGCGAACAGATCGGCCTGCGTGAGGTAGCCGAACTTGCGCCCCAGCGCCGCGACGCGGGGACCGAAAAAGTACCAGGGCGCCAGCCCCAGAGTTGCGTACGCCAGGATGTAGAACGCTGCGGCGCCGCGTGAGTAGGCCCAGCCGGGGCCGCCGAGGAAGGCGAACGCCGAGAAGATCGACGCCCCCATGATGAAGTACATCACCACGAAGCCGAAGGCGCGGTCGGCCGCCACATAGCCCACGGTGGACGCCGAGGCACGGCGGCCCGACAGGACGCCGACGAGGAGCGACACAAACAGGTAGCCGAGCGTGACCAACGTGACGATGAGCCAGGCTTCCATCAGGCTGAGCGCCGCCGAAATCGATCAGGATCGCGGCGGACCGGTACAAAAACAACGGCGGCGCGGCGGCGCAGCAGTGCGAAGCGGCTCATTCCAGCTTGCCGCGGCTGTCTTCCCATAGGTACAGCGCAAGAAGCGAAAAGAAACACAAGAGCAGCAGCAACAAGATGTAGAACAGCGAGAACGGCATGCCCAAGACAAACGGCCGGATGCGGCTGAACCAGGCGTAAATCGGCCACTGCAGGGCGAAGAACGTACCCACGAGGACCAGTGTGACGACGCCGTAAATCCGTCGTTCTTTGGCGTCGAGCTCAGAGGAGAAGATCCGGAAACCGCGCATGACGCCGAACCTTATTGGGCGTCGTGGACCGGTTCAAGGCGACGGCATGCCGCAAGCAGACCCATCAGGGTTCTGTCACGGCTCGCTAGACACCGGCTGAATCAAGCGTCGTTGTCGCTTGGCGGACGCGATTTCAGCTCCTGGTACAGCAGCACGGCGAGCGTGAAGGCGACCAGCGGCAGCACGAAGACCAACATGATCGAGCTGAAGCCGCCGAGCGCGGCGTGCTGCGTGCCGGCAAGCACCAGGTAGGCGAGGTAGCCGGCGTACAGCGCCAGAAAAAGCGCGCCGTTCCATCGATCGATCACATAGCCGGCGAACAACACCGGCAGGCAGGCGATCGCCACCGCGATCATGATGGGGATGTCGAAGCTCACCGCCGCCGCCGCCACGCCGATGCCATCCGGCGCTATGACCGCGGTAACGCCGAGCACCGCCAACAGGTTGAAGATGTTGCTGCCGACGGCGTTGCCGACGGCGATGTCGCGCTCACCGCGCACTCCGGCGACGGCGGAGGTGGCGAGCTCGGGCAAGGAAGTGCCGATGGCGACGATCGTGAGTCCGACAACCAGCTCGCTGAGCCCGAACACCTCGGCCATCGCCATTGCCCCGTCGACGAGCCACTCCGAGCCCTGGACGAGAAGAAACAACCCGCCGGCGATCATCGCGCCGTAGCCGGCAAACAACGGCCAGGGTGCGCCGGACGGTCCCGCCGCGTCGCCGAACTCGCGCGCGTATTCCTCGACGATCGCCCGCCTTGCACGTCGCGATGCGCGTATTGTCCACACGGTGTAGACAACGAGCAGGATCACGAAGAGGAGTCCCTCGAGCCTGCTGATACGGCCGTCGGCTGCCACCAGCAGCGTCAAGATCGACACGCCGACCATCAGGGGAGCGTCGAGCCGCACGACGCGCTGCGACACCTTGAGCGGCACGATCAGCGCCGCGATACCGAGAATGAGCAGCACGTTGGCAATGTTGCTGCCAACGACATTGCCGATCGTCAGGTCCGGCTGACCCTGCAGCGCGGCCTTGAGGCCGACGGCGAGCTCGGGCGAGCCGGTACCCCACGCGACGACGGTCAAACCGATTACCAGCGGCGAGATTCCGGCGGCGCCCGCCAGGCGCGCCGCGCCGCGCACGAGCAACTCGGCGCCGACGAGCAGCACCGCGAGGCCGCCCACGAAGATCACGATGATCGAAGCGCTCAACGCCGGCGGTGCCCTTCGTCTCCCTCAGGTTCCTCCGGGGCCTGCCAGAAGCCCGTGTCGGTGGATGCTTCGGCGACAACGTTGCCGGAGAACAGCGCCGCGTTGAACAGCACGCGGAAGGTGTTGGCAGCGGCTCTTGGGTGCATGAGCGGACTTTAACGTCGGCCACACGTTGGAACAACAAATCCGTTGTCCGGTTGCGCCCGGCTCAGTATTATCCGCATTATCCGCTCGACCCGCCCACTCCCCGCCGGAGAGATCTCATGAAGCGAGCGCCAATCACCGCCGCTGTTTTCGTCGTTGCTGTCGCCGTCGTTGCCGTCGCCGCGACAACGCTACTCGCCAGTGCCGAAGGCCAGCCGGGCCTGCAACAGTTCGGCGGCGGGCGCGGCGCACAGGCGCCGCAATTCGGCCCGCCCAATGGTTCGCTCGTCATCGTCGGCGGCGCCATGCGCGATCCGGCGATTCGTCAGCGCTTCATCGATCTCGCCGGCGGACCCGACGCGCCCATCGTCGTCGTTCCGACAGCCGGAGGAGGCGAGGCGTACGACGAGTGGAGCTCGGGGCTGCGAGGCTGGAAGAACGCCGGCGTGACCGACATCGTGGTCCTGCACACCAAGGACCGCGCCGTTGCCGACAGCGATGCGTTTGTCGAGCCGCTGACACGGGCCCGCGGCGTGTGGTTCAACGGTGGCCGCCAGTGGCATCTGGCCGACTCATACCTCGGCACCAAGACACACGAGGCGTTCTGGGACGTGCTCGAGCGCGGTGGCGTGATCGGTGGCTCGTCCGCCGGTGCCACGATCCAGGGCGAGTACCTGGCGCGCGGCGATACCAGCGGCAACACCATCATGATGGGCGATCACACCGAGGGCCTCGGTTTCCTCAAGGGCACGGCGATCGACCAGCACATACTCGTGCGCAACCGCCAGTTCGACCTGATCGAGATCATCGAACAGCGTCCCGAGCTGCTGGGGATCGGCCTCGATGAAAACACCGCCATCGTCGTGAACGGCGACACTTTCGAAGTCATCGGGCAGGGCTATGTGCTCATTCACGATGCCAACGCCTCGGTGGAAGGCGGTCCGGTCGGCGCCGACGGCGGGGGTGGCGAGGGCGGTTCTTTCTACTTCATGGCCCCGGGCGACCGCTTCAACATGCAGACGCGGGAGGCTACACGCCCCGGCCGTCGGAGCCCGGGTCGTTCCATCGATCGGGTCAAAAAGAAGGGGCAGTAGGCTCGATCGTCATGGCCGTCTCCCCGTGTCGGTACCCGGCGCTCTTTAGCCACCCGGCCTGAATCCGCCTGCAACCTACTTGTACTTGGCGGGTCCGGCCGCGCCGCCGGTCGCACCGCCGGCCGTGAAGGACTCGATGGCATCGAGCGCCAAGACGGTCTTGAGACCCGTTCCGTCGACGTTGGTGGCCAGAATGACGGCAGTCGGCGACACCTCAAGGATGAAATCGAGATGGCGACCGCCGGTCTAGGTCTTGATCGGGATCTGCTGGCCCCGATATTTCGCGAGCTCTTCACCCATGTTGCCCCCTTGATGCCGACACCCGAACGGGCGCCCACGAGATAGTAGCGAAATTCCCAAGAAGCTTAACAGGCCGTGTTGGACTGTTAGGGTTCGCTCACTCGATTTCAAAGTAGATGAATCGTAGCTGCCCGCGGCGTTCGATCTGCACGACGACCGGTTCGAGCACCTGGTATTTGGCGAGCTCCGCCTTGAGCTCTTCGAGCGTGGTGACCGCGGTCCGGTTGACGGCGTGGATGATGTCGCCGGGCTCGAAGTCCGCGCCGGGCCCGGCTTGCTGGTCCTTGGCGGCCACCAGCACGCCCGCGGGAATGCGCAGCGCCCCGATCAGCGGCGCGATACGCTCGTCGACGGTAAGGCACAGTAGGCCGAGCTGCTCGACGAGGTTTTGCTCGGGCGACGTGAAATCGAGGAACTGGGCCGCGGCGTCGGGACGCTCCACGACGGTCACGTTACGGCGAATCGTGTCGCTTCCGCGCAGAATGTCGAGCTGCACTTGTGAGCCGATCTCCTTGCCGTAGAGGTTGACCTCGAATTGGCGCCCGTTCTCCATCGGTCGCCCGTCCATCGTGAGGATGATATCGAGGACCTGCAGCCCGGCTGCCCCCGCCGGGCTGCGCGGGAATATGTCGCTCACCACAACGCCGTACTCCCGACCGAGCCGCAAGCCGCGCGCCAGCACCGGGGTGAGGGTTTGCACGCCGGCGCCGATGATGCCGCGCTTGACGCGGAAGTGCTCGCGGATTTGCTGGTACACGAAGCGCACGATATTGCTGGGCGCCGCGAACCCGATGCCTTCGTTGCCGCCCGACAGGCTGAAGATCAGCGTATTGATGCCGACGACGCGTCCGGCGGTGTCGACGAGCGGCCCGCCGCTGTTGCCCGGATTGATGGTGGCGTCGGTTTGGATGTAGATCATCGGCGAGTCGGCTTCGAGCTGACGGGCCGGGGCGCTGACGACGCCCATGGAAACGGAGTTCTCGAGGCCGAACGGGCTGCCGAAAGCCAACACCACCATGCCGGTTTCCACATCGTCGGAGTCGCCCAGCTGGGCGAATGGCAGGTTGTTGGCGTTTACCTTCAGAACCGCCAGGTCGGTTTCGCGATCGATGCCAACGACCTGGGCGCCGACGAGGTCGCCCGGACGGCGCAGAATCGACGAGCCGATCTCGCCGCCGGTTGTGCCCAACGGGAGTCGAACCTGAACGCGACGCGCTCCGGTCACGACGTGGCCATTGGTGACGATGTAGCCGTTGGGATATCGACGATCACGCCGGAGCCGCCGCCCTGCGTGCGGCTCAACAGATCGGTCGAGCGGCTCCCTGCCTGCAGCGGCGCATAGCCGCTGGTGATGATCTGCACCACCGAGGGCAGCACGTTCTGCACCGTCTCCTGAATCGACACGCTGAAATCGGAGAGCTGCGCCTGCTGCGGCGCCGCGAGCGCCGGGCCACCGCCCAGCACCACGACGATCAGCCACAGCAAGACGGCTGGCGCGGCTGCGCATCGAGACGATCGCTCAGTCGGATGCGGCGCGGACAGGTGGCTCATGCGGTTCTCCTGGCGGTTCGAGGGCGTAGTCTGTACGTATGCTACGTGTCGCGCTACGCAGGCTCCTTCCGCAAGCTTCGATGACCGTTGCCGAACTCCTAGCCCGCTGGTTCGACACCCGTCCCGGTGAAACACGCCGGGTCGCCTTGTCCTTTTTCGGCGCGTTTTGCGCCATCTCCTTCCTGACGCTGGCGCGCGCCCTGCGCGAGACGTTCTTCATCACGACGTTCGGCGCCACCGCGCGGCCGTACATGACGATCGCCGTGGCGGTGCTGACGCTGCCGGCCGTCGGTCTGTTTGCTCGTGCGATGGGACGTCGCAATCCGCACGTCGTGTACTCCAGCTTTCTCATCGTGCTTGCGGTGATGATCGGCGGGATCTTCGTTGTTTTCCCGGCCGTCCCCGAGGCCGCAAACATCAGCTTCTACCTGGTCACAGTGCTTGGCGGCTCTTTGCTCACCTCGGGCTTCTGGATGGTGACTTTGGAGCAGTTCTCGTTGCGGCAGGCCAAACGACTCTTCGGCGTCATCGGCGCCGGCGGCACGTTGGGCGCCATGCTCACCGGGCTGCTGGTGAGCTGGCTGACGCGGTCGATCAGCACTCTGGAGCTGCTTCTACCCGGCCTCATCCTGTTGCTCGGCGGCGTGTTCGTGTTGCAGCGGTTCATGCCGAAGCTGGCGCCGCACCATCACCATTCGCCGGAAGAGTCCAAGGGCACGCCCATTCGCGAAGGGCTTGATCTCATCTTGGCGCGACCCCACCTGCGAAACATCGCGCTGATCGTGTTCGTCGCGACGATGGTCACGACGATTCTCGACTACCAGTTCGTCGAAGTTGCCAGCAACACCTTCCAAGACCGCGACCGGTTGGCTGGATTCTTCGCGGCGTTCTTCGGCCTTACCGGTGTCCTAGCGCTGCTGGTCCAGGTCTTTCTGGCGGCGCGCCTGATGTCGGGGGCCGGTATTGCCTTGAGTTTGGCGGTCTTGCCGTCGCTACTGCTGCTTGGCTCGACGGCCATGCTGCTGGTTCCTGCTTCGCTGTTCTTCTGGACAACTACTGCGGTGCGCGGCGCCGACAATTCCTTGCGCAAGTCGTTGCACCGCTCGGTGCTGGAGTACTTGTACGTTCCGGTGCCGCCCACGGTGCGGCGCAAGACCAAGGCGTTTATCGACTCCGTCGTCGACAGCGTGGGCGGCGGCATCGGAGCCGCCCTGCTGTTCCTGTGGGTTACCTGGGCCGGCCTGTCTTCCACGTACCTTTCGTTCTTCGTCATCGGCTTGTCGCTCGCGTTCATCGTCCTGAGCTTGCGAATGGGCAAGCGATACGCCCGCACCGTGCGGCAGCGGTTGGCGGAGGGCGGCGAGACCTTGGAAGCCGAGATCGACGCCAGCGGCTTCGACACCCGCAACTTGCTGACCGTCACGATGTCGCGGCTCGATCTGGAGAGGGAACTTGCAAAAGCGGGTATTGATTCGGGCACCGTCGCTGATCGAGATGCCGACGCGCCGACGACCCCGGAGAGCATCGAAGAACGCCTGGCCGCAGCCGATACGACGGTCGTTTCCGCGGCGCTGACGGAGTTCACCGATTGGGACGAGACGCACGTGCCGGCGGTCATCCGACTGCTGGCTCGCGGCCGCTTCTACAGGCAAGCCATCGACATCCTGGTGTCGATCGGCGACGAGAGAGCGCGGCAGCTCATCGAAACGCTGAACGATGAGAATGCCGACTTCGTCGTCCGCCGCCGCATCCCGCGCTCTCTATCGGAAGTCGATACCGCCGAGGCCGATCGGGCACTGCTGGACGCCCTGGCCGCCGGTCGCTTCGAGGTGCGCTATCGCGCCGCCATCGCCCTGGTTCGGCGCCGCAAGGCCGGCTTGGCGGTGGCGTCGGGCGACTGGCGGCAGATCGTGTGGAATGCCATCGAGCGAGAGGTCGGCCGTGACCGGCCGATATGGGAGCTGCAGAAGATCCTCGACGGTGCTGAGGCGGGGGCCGATGACTTCGTCAACGACCGTGTCGGCGTGCGCGGCGAGCTGAGCCTGGAACACACGTTCCGTCAGCTCTCTCTCGTCTTGGACGCAGACAATATGCGCACCGCCTTCCACGGCATCATCCTCGACGACGAGAACCTCAAGAACCTGTCGCTCGAGTATCTCGAGCAGGTGCTGCCTCCCAACATCCGGGAGGCCCTGTGGCCCTTTATTGGGGACGTCAGCGAGTACCAGCGTAACCGCGCCATTCGGGGTGTCGACGAGGTCGTACACGAGCTGTCACAAACCGGCGCCACCCTCTTCGGCGGCGCCGAGGAGCGCGTCAAGCTGCACGACGCCTTGAGGACGTATGGCGAGGAAGAAGCTAAGGATGGGGACCTGGATGGTGACTAGCTAACGTGGAACGCGGCGGGTTTGTTTGAATACCCGCCACCCTCCCCCAACCGAGCGCCGCGTTCCGCGTCGCTCCTGCCCACGTTTCCCACAGGAACAGGACAGCGCCATTCCAAGCGGCACCCCCCACCGCACCCTCCTAGATCGTCTCTCCTTCTCGCCTACTGCTTGGCTTTCATGAACTTCAAGAGCTCGCTGTCCGTCGTCAGGATCAGGATGCTGTTGGGATCGGCCGTCAGCTCGTAGGTTTCCAGGCTCTTCAGGAAGGCGAAGAACGCCGCGTCGCGGGTGTAGGCCGCAGCGTAGATGCGCGTTGCCTCGGCATCGGCCAGGCCGCTGATCTCCTGGGCGACTCGGTAGGCTTCCGACTGGATGCGCTGCAGCTCGCGCTCGCGCTCGCCATCGATCCGCGCTGCCTCGCCCTCGCCCTCGGAGCGGTAACGCTCGGCGATGCGCTGGCGTTCGGCGATCATGCGCTGGAACACGTCGCGCTGTACCTCTTCGACGTAGTTGATACGCTTGATCTGCAGATCGAGGATCTCGATGCCGAGGTCGTTGGCAGCCCCCTGCGACGCCTCACGAATCTCATCGGTGATCACATCGCGGCCGATCTGGATTTGCTCGAGGATGGCGGTTTCCTCCTCGGCGTCGAGCAGGATCTCGCTCGCGTCGCGATTGCTCGTGCGGACCAGCTCTACGAGATCGTGGCGCGCCACGGCGTTGCGGGTCTCGCCGTCGAGGATCTGGGTGAGCCGCGTTCTGGCGCCGAATTCGTCGGTCAAACGCTGGAAGAACCGCAACGGATCGCTGATCCGCCAGCGGGCGTACGTATCTACCCAGATGAAGCGCTTGTCGCGCGTCGGCACCTGGTTGGCGACGCCGTCCCACTCCAGAAACCGTTTCTCGAAGGAGTGGGCGATTTGGATGAACGGCGCCTTCCAATGGACGCCCGGGTCGGTAACGGCGACGCCTATGGGCTCGCCGAACTGGGTGATGATGACCTGCTCTGTTTCGTCGACCATGTAAACGGTGCTCGACATTACCGCCAACACGACCACGACTGCTGCTGCGCCAAGAATTCCTTTGACGTTCATCGGTTGTCCTCCGGGCTCGGGCTCGTGCCGCCGGGCGGGGTCTGTGCTCCACCGCCGGGTCGAGTCCCGCCGCCAGGCGGAGCCCCGCCGTTAGTCTGAGATCCACCCAACCCTGGTAGAGCCCGCATTGTCTCCATCGGCAGTAACGGCAGTACGCCCTGGGCGTCTTCGTCGATGAACAGCTTGCCGCCCAGCCGCGGCAGCACGTTTTGCATGGTCTCCAGATAGAGGCGCTGGCGGGTCACTTCGGGCGCCCGCTGGTACTCCTCGTAGATCGCGATGAAACGGGTCGCGTCGCCTTCAGAACGGTTCACCCGGTTCAGCGAATAACCCTCCGCCTGCAGGATCGTCTGCTGGGCCTCTCCGGCGGCGCGTGGGATGACCTGGTTGTAGCGCGCCTGGGCCTCGTTGATCATCCGGTCGCGCTGCTGTTGGGCCTGGTTGACTTCGTCCCATGAGGGTTTCACCGGGTCGGGCGGGTTGACGTCCTGGAGTACGACACGATCCACGGTGATTCCCGTTTCGTACTGATCGGACAACGCCTGAAGCCGTTGTTGCGCGGTGACCTCGATGTCCTGGCGGCCGACGGTGAGCACCTCGGTTACGGTGCGGTCGCCGACGACGGCCCGCATGACCGCCTCGTTCATGTCGCGGAACGTTTCGGTTATGCTGCGCACCTTGAAGACGTACAGATACGGGTCGGTCACCCGGTACTGCACGATCCAATCGACCACGGCCACGTTGAGGTCGCCGGTAAGCATCAGAGACTCTTCGTCGGCCTGCACGGCGGAGATGGTCGATCGCACCCCCGGTTCCGCGGTCCGGAAACCGAACTGCTGGTTGAGCTGCCGGGTAACCGGCACTTTTATCACGGTATCGACAAACGGAATCTTGACGCGCAACCCGGGCTCGGTGATCTTGATGAACGCGCCAAAGCGCTGTACCACCCCGACTTCTTCTGTCCGTACTTGATAGAAGGATGAAAAAGCGGTGACCAGCGCGATGACCACCAGAACGATGGTCACAATGGCGCCCGCCGACACATTGGGCGGGCGTGGAATCTTGCTGGTGTCCAGCTTGGAGAGAATGTCCTCGATGTTGCGGTCGTCGGCCATGTGTCCTCCCTGATGGGTAGATACTGATTTCCTCCTCCCATTCTCTGCTGCCAGCCCCGTATACACCAGCGAACTCCACCTGTCGAGCGCTCTAGTAGGCGGTGGCAACACCCCGATGGGCCTGACTATGGCCTGCTAGCACCGGAGGCGCACCGCTCCGCCCGCCGCCGCATCCCGTACCCCGATGGACTTCGTGCGGGCCGCGACGTTGGCGGAGCGGCTGCCGCCGGTGTGTACCGCCGCTGATACCGACAATGTGCCGCCCTCGCTCGCGATCTGCGTCCCGCCCTTCTTCTTGCAACACAGGCGGGCCGTGCCGGGTGTCGGGAGGATGTCCGCTAGATATAGTTAGCGACCAATGCACGACATCATCTTGGACGCCACGTACGAGCTCGTTCCCCCGTACACGGGGATGTGAGAACGGAAACGAATATGACCTCACGCACGACCGCGAAAGTTCGCTGCTTTCCCGGCAACCAGGGAATCGCTGCGGCGCTTCTTGTTCTGCTTGGCGGGCTCAGCCTGTCGTCAGCGGGCAGCGCCGACACCTATCCGAAGAACTTCGATATCGACGTCCTGCACTACCGCTTCGAGGTCGCGCTGTCGGACGAGCGCGATAGCATCGAGGGCACGACGACGATCGACGTACGTTTTCTCGTCGCTGCCGTAACCGATTTCGCGATCGATTTCGTCGGCCGCGCTGAGGCCGATGCGGAAACCGGCATGATCGTTGACGGCGTGCGGGAGTTGGGCGTCGGCCGGGTCGAGCACACACACGAAAATGACAGGCTGCGCATCGAGCTGTCGTCGCCTTCGGAGTCGGGGGAGATTCGGCGCTTCCAGATCGGCTATCACGGCACGCCGGCGACCGGTCTGCAGATCGGCGACAACATGCACGGCGACCGCACGTTCTTTTCCGACAACTGGCCGAACCGCGCCCGCCACTGGCTGCCGACACTCGATCATCCGTACGACAAGGCGACCTCCGAGATGATCGTGACGGCGCCGAACCACTACCAGGTGATCAGCAACGGGCTGCTCATCGAGGAAACCGACCTCGAAGAAACCGACAACGGCGTGCACCTGCGTCGCACGCATTGGAAGCAGTCGGTGCCGATCGCCACCTGGCTGTATGTCCTCGGCGCCGCCCGCTTTGCGGTCGACTATTTCGACGACTTCAACGGACTCTCACTGCAGACCTGGGTCTACACCCAGGACCGCGAAGCCGGCTTCTACGACTTTGCCATGCCCACCAAGGAGGTGATGGAGTTCTACGCCGACCGGATAGGTCCCTACGCCTACGAAAAACTCGCCAACGTGCAGAGCAACAGCGTCGGCGGCGGCATGGAGGCCGCCACCGCGATCTTCTACGGCGACAACTCGGTTACCGGCGAACGTAGCGTGCGCTGGCGCAACGTGATCATCCACGAGATCGCCCACCAGTGGTGGGGTAACGCGGTGACCGAAAACGATTGGGACCACGTCTGGTTGTCGGAAGGGTTCGCGACCTACTTCACGCTGGTGTATCGCGACTACGCCTACGGGCGCGGCGACTTTCTCGAGGGTCTGGCCGGCGCCAAGCAGCGCGTCGCCGACTTCTACGCCGACAACCCCGACTACCGCATCGTCCACGACAACCTCGACGACATGCGTCAAGTCACCACGGGCATGACCTATCAGAAGGGCGCCTGGTTTTTGCACATGCTGCGTGGCCTGATGGGCGAAGACGACTTCTGGGAGGGGATTCGCGAGTATTACCGCCTGTATCGCAACGGCAACGCGTCGACCGACGACCTTCGCGAGGTCATGGAGCGCGCCGCCGGCCCCGACATCGACCTGACCGAGTTTTTTCAGCAGTGGCTCTATCAAGGCGGCTTCCTGAACGTTCGTGGAACTTGGGATTGGCGCGCCGATACCAACGAGCTCGTCGTCGAGCTGCAGCAGATCGACGACGACGGCTACTTCTTCGAGATCCCGATTCCTCTGCAGATTCGCTTTGCCTCCGGCGGCGGCCGCCGTGGCGGGCCACGCAACTGGTCGGGCCACATTCCGTTGCTGCGCACCGCTACCCGATTCGAGGTCGAGCTCGAGCAGGAGCCCAGCGAGGTCCTGCTCGATCCCGACTCATGGATCCTGATGGACGCCGATTTCCGGCGCCGCGAACGCAACTAACAGCAGCCCACAGCGCCGTGGGCGACAACAGCACTGACAGCGAAAGCTGAGAACCATGCAGCTACCCGCCCACGACTTCCTCGATGCCGCCGGTATCGCCTACGAGAAGCGCGCGTTCCCCGCGGACACCGAAAAAGGTGCCGCCAACGTCGCCCGGGCACTCGGCTTCGAGGAGCGGCAGATGGTCAAGACGCTGATCTTCGAGTCGGGGGAGGGGGAGCGCGTGCTGGTGCTCGTGGGCGGCGATCAGAGCGCGATTTCCGGACATCTCAAGAAGGCCATCGGCAATCGCAACATCCGCATGTGTCCGCTCGACGGCGTTAAGGAAACTACGGGCTACGAGGTCGGCTCGGTGCCCCCATTTCACTGGCAGCCGGAGGAATTCCGGTCGTTTGTCGACGCGGCTTTGCTGGAGTTCACCCTACTCGGCGTCGGAGCCGGGGTGTGGGGGCACGAGATCATCTTGAGCCCCGAAGATCTGGTCAGGGCCTGCAACGGGATCGTGGTCAACCTGACCGACCGCGAATCGAACGTTCCCGGGCCTCAATCATCGAGCGCATCCTCGACCTCGTCGTAGTCGTAGGTGGTGACCTCCAGTGGGTTAACGAACGGATCAACCGCTGGCATTTCGGTAGCGGCCGGCGTGCCCGCTCTGGATCCCGGCCTAGTCTTCGCGGCTGACGATCTCGATCAGGTGATAGCCGAAGGCGGTCTGGACGGGCCCATGCACGTCGCCAACATTTTCTTTCCAGATCACCGCGTCGAACTCCGGCACCATCTGCCCGGGTCCGAAGGTGCCGAGGTCGCCGCCCTGGGCGCTCGACGGGCAGCTGGAATGCTGTCGGGCCATCTCACCGAACTCGGCGCCGCCTTTGATCTGTGTTTTCAGATCGTTGGCCTTGTCTTCGGTGGAAACGAGAATGTGTCGAGCGTTGGCCGAAGGCATGAAGTATCTCCTGGTGTGTAGTTTCATCGATGGTGTCGATGCTGCGACCCCTTACCTAATCATCTAGCAGGCCGTGGTGAAAGTGTGATGGCCATCACACTTTCACCACGGCCTGCTAGGCGAGCAAGACGCGACCTCGGCAGTGTCAGGCGCGTTGCGAAAAAGGGAGCTGCCGGCGACCCGGCAGCCCGGTTTCGATTTACCCTTCGTTGTCCGACAATGGCCGCCGGCACCCTGCTAGGAGGAATTCTTGAGCGCTGACCCGAAATCCGACAAGCCGACGATCCGCGAGCGCGAGGACGGCCCCCTGGTCGTCCAAGGGCTGGAGCACCTCAAAGACGCCAAGGGCTGGGATATCGCCGCCGCCGGAACAAAGAACAACATCGCGCTGTGTCGCTGCGGCTATTCGAGCAGCAAGCCGTTCTGTGACGGCACGCACAAGAAGACCGACTTTCGTTCCGCAAAGCTCACCGACGGCGAGTGGGACTTTCGCGCCGACTACGAGGGCGACGAGGTCACGATTCACGACAATCGTGGCATTTGCGGGCACATCGGATACTGCACGGACCAACTGCCGGAAGTGTTCAAAATGGGCGTGGAGCCGTGGATCGACGCCGACGGGGCTCCCGGAGAGCGCGTTGCCGAGCAAACCAGGCGCTGTCCGTCGGGCGCGCTCAGCCATTCGGTTGACGGGATCGAGCATCGCGACCAGGAGCGTCCTCCGACCATCCAAGTAACTCCGTCGGGCCCGTACTACGTTACCGGTGGTGTGGAGCTGCGGGACACCAAACGTGGCGAGGGAGCTTCGCTGGAGCATTACGTTCTGTGCCGCTGCGGCCGCTCGAAGAACAAGCCTTTTTGCGACGGCACCCATTGGTATGTCGATTTCACCGATCCGGGACTCGACACGACGGTGGATGACGCCGAGCCCGGGGCGGCCGGGGAAACACGCACCGTCTGGTACAAGGTCGCCGAGCTCGACGAGCTTCCCGAAGGACGCGTGAAGACGGCGAGCGCCGGAGGCCAAACGGTGGCGCTGACCCATTCCGAAGGGGCCTACGCCGCCTTCGACAACCGCTGCCCCCACCAGGGTGGGCCGCTGGGTGAAGGGTCGATCGAGAACGGCTGGCTGCGCTGTCCGTGGCACGGTTGGGACTTCGATCCGACTACCGGTGAAGGGAAGCAGGAGGGGAGTTGCGCCCGAGCGCTGGCTCTCAAAGTCCGTGACGACGGTATCTACGTCGCCGTCGAGGAGGTCGTCGAAGAGACGCGCACGGTCAGCGACGTGATGATCGAGACCATGGTCAACGGCGGCGTGACCCACGTGTTCGGCATGGTGGGCCACTCCAACCTCGGTGTCGCCGAAGCGGTGCGCAAGCAGGAGGAGGCCGGCAAGCTCACCTACGTGGGCATTCGTCATGAGGGCGCTGCCGCCTTCGCATGTTCCGGCTTCGCCAAATTGACGGGCAGACCCGCGGCCTGTTTGGCAATCGCCGGGCCCGGAGCTACGAATCTCCTCACCGGCCTTTGGGACGCCAAGGTAGACCGGGCACCGGTGCTGGCGCTCACCGGCCAGGTCAACACCCAGGTGTTCGGTCCGGGCGCGTTTCAGGAGATCGATTTGTCCGCCGCCTTCGACTCGGTGTCAGCCTTCAGCCAGGTGGTATTGCCCAACAGCAAGCACGCCGAGCTCATGACGCTGGCGCTCAAGACGGCGCTTGTCAAGCGCGACGTCGGCCACCTGATCGTCCCCGACGAGGTCCAGGTCTTGGACGCCGGCGACGAGGCCGCCGGTAGCCTCGACGGCCGCGTTGGCCCGGTGCAGATCAGTCCGCCCCAGGAGTCTGTCGATGCGGCGGTGAAGAAGATCGCCGCGGCTCAGCGACCGGTCGTGATCGTCGGCTACGGCGCGCGTCACGGGATGGAAGACGTCATCAACCTGGCCGAACGGCTCGGCGCCCCGGTCGTAACGACCTTCAAGGCCAAAGGGCAGATCGCCGACGACCACCCGCTGGCCGGGGGCGTTTTGGGCCGCAGCGGCACCCCGATTGCGAGCTGGTTCATGAACGAGGCCGACCTGCTGCTCGTATTCGGCGCCTCGTTCGCCAACCACACCGGAATCGAGCAGACCAAGTCGATCATCCAGATCGATTTCGACCGCATGGCGCTCGGCAAGTTCCACCCTGTGGAGCTGCCGGTGTGGGGCGAGATCGGCGTGACGGCGGAGTTCCTGACGACCCGCCTGCCGGATTCGATTGCGGCTATCGACCAGCGTGCCGAGATCGCCGAGCGCTGGGCCCTGTGGCGCACCGAAAAGGAGAATCGTGCCACCGCCGACCGCGGGCAGGGCATCAATTCCGCGGCGATCTTCGCGGCGCTGACGCGTACCGCGCCGGAAAATGCCGTCATCGCCGTGGACGTCGGCAACAACACCTACTCGTTCGGGCGTTACTTCGAGTGCAAGCACCAATCGGTTCTGATGTCCGGGTACTTGGGCTCGATCGGCTTCGCCTTCCCGGCGGCCATGGGTGCCTGGGCCGCCGCGCCGGATCGTCCGATCCTGTCGGTCAGCGGCGACGGTGGCTTCGGTCAATACATGGGCGAGTTCACAACAGCCGTCAAATACGATATGAACATCACGCACGTGTTGTTGAACAACAGCGAGTTGGGAAAGATTTCGAAGGAGCAACTCGCCGGCGGCTGGCAGGTGTGGCAGACGTCGCTGCACAACCCGAGCTTCGCGGAGTTCGCACGCAACTGCGGCGGTCACGGAGCTCGCGTCGACGACCCCGCACGGCTCGACGACGCCATCCGCGAAGCGCTTGCCTATGAAGGGCCGGCCCTGGTGGAGATTCCGTCGAATCCGGAGCTGATCTGACCCGAGCATGCCGTGGCGTAGCCAGACCCAACCACACTTTCACGACGTAGCAGCCGCAGCGTCGACGACGTCACGAGGAGAAGCGAATGGAAATACCCGACGACACCTACGAGCGGATCGAGCAGTCGATCTTCAGCGATGACAGCCCGGTGGGAATCGACGCCAAGAAGACGCACGTCATGATCCTGTACAAGCTGGAGCAGATCGAGGCGCGGTTGCAACGCTTGGAGGCTGCCGTGGCGCACCCGGACGACTGAGACCAGGCGTATCGGCTAGGGATGGGTGGTAAAGTTGCGCCATCCCTCTCGACCTTCACGTCACTCACACGACCAAAACGATGATCGACCACACCGGAATGTGCGTGCGGGCTTCCGCCGCACGGAGCGTTTCCCTTCTCATGCTGCTCGGTATCGTCACGTCGGCGGCCGCCGGATGTCAGGGCGACGTCCGTACCGAGGGTAAGGCAGCCGTTTCGCGCACCGCCGCAGCGTCGGGGGGTGCGGCGCAAGGCGAAGAGGTGGTGGCCACGATCGACGGCCAGCCGGTGACCATGGCGGATCTCTACGAGCTCATCGGCGAGCAACTCTCGCAAGTAGACTTTCAGTACTTCAGTCAGCGCCACACGTTGATCGACTCGGCCATGCGGCGCGCCGTCCATGACCGGTTGATCGAAGATGAAGCTTCGTCGCGGGGTCTCACCGCCGACGCCCTCATCGAGCAGGTGCTCGAGGGGCAAGCCGCGGTCACCGACATGGAGATTCAGTCGTTCTACCTCCAGAACCAGTCACAGCTACAGGGCCAGACGCTCGAACAGCTTTATCCGCAAATCCGCGACTACCTCGAGAACCAGGCGCGGGAATCGACGCTCGATGAGCTCGCCGACGGCCTCGCCGAGGCCCGTGACGTCGTCTACGTGCTCGAGCCGTTCCGAGTCGATCTGGACATCAACGCTGCCCCGTTTTTCGGGCCGGACGACGCGCTGGTCACACTGGTCGAGTTCTCCGACTTCGAGTGCCCGTATTGCAGGCAGTTCAACGCCACGCTCGAGCAGGTGAAGACCAACTACGCCGGTCAACTGCGGGTCGTGTTCATGCAGTTTCCGTTGAGCATTCACCCCGCCGCCGCCAAGGTCGCCGAAGCATCGCTGTGTGCGGCGGAGCAAGGCAAGTTCTGGGAGGCCCACGATCTGTACTTCGCCGAGCAGGGCGCGAACGGTGTGCCGGAGCTGCATGAGAAGGCGGGCCGCTTGGGGATGGACACCGCGGCGTTTCGCGCCTGCCTCGATTCCGACAAATACGCCGACCGGGTGACAGCGGAGATGGCGGCGGGTGTTGCGGCAGGCGTCAGCGGCACGCCCGCGGTATACGTCAACGGCCGCCCGTTGCCGAACGGCGCCGTTCCCTATGAGATGGTCGCCGAGATCATCGACGACGAGATCGCGCGCCACTAACGCTGATCAGACGGGCGGGTGGGATCCGCTAAGATAGGGCCTCCATGCTGAACCAACTGTTGGGGCGCAACGGCAGCGGTGTATCCCGGCCTCAGCTGTGGAGAATCCTGCTGCTTGGAGTGCTCACCGCAGGTTGCGCAACGGTCCTCTATGCGCGGGTCTACCTGGAGTTCGAAAGAGTACGGATCAACGTCGTCACGGCGGAGCGTCCCGTCGCTTCGACCGGCGGCTCCCTGACCGTCTACCTTCCGAACCTGTCGCGGCTCGCCGGATCTTCGGCAGTCATCATCGTGAGGCTCGCCAACAACGCCGCTGTTGACAAGACCGTGGCGATTGCGGTCAACGATGAGGAGCTCGCCCGCGTACTCCTGCCGGCGGAGCGTGCGGTGCGTGTCGATCTCAGCGTTGCGAACGGCTCGGGTTCGACCCTGGCCGCCGGGACCAGGTTCACGGTCAGCGGTCAAGAAGGCGGGTGGTCGTTACGATCACTCGAGCTCGCCAACGTGCACGGTTTCTCCAGCGGGTTCTTCAGTCTCGTCGTAGCGTCCGCGAACGCGCGCCAATACCCGTCGCCCTCGGCCGCCGTGACGCTGTTTTCGTTCAGTATTCTCTTGAGCCTCTCGCTCGTGCTGCTCCGCATCAGCAAGCGGAGACTCGCTCGGCTCGTTCAGTTCGGCCTGGCCTTTCTCGGTCTGTTCGTTCTTTGCGTGACATTGGTCCTCCCGTGGCTGTCGGAGTACCAGATCCTGCTGTCGACTCGCGCCTTCTGGCTATGCGTGGCGCTCGTCTACGGTCCTGCCAGCGTCGATCGCCTCGCGTATAGGCTGCGGCGGTTGGTGCGCGAGCTGCCACGGCTGCGACGGCGGTTGACGAACACGGCCGCATACCAACGGGCCGTGTCGTTGCTCGGACTCGAGGCGACGCATCGGTCCGCGCCACGGCGGAGTCTGAAAGACCGGTTTGTCATCGCTCTCTTCCCGGCGCTCCTCGGGCCCTGCCAAGTTCTGCTGTTCGGTCCCTACACCCTGTACGCCGGCAACGCGGATGAGTTCACCCTTTCCCTTGGGACCTTGCTGACCCCGCTGCTGGCAATCCTGTTGGCGAGCGCCACCGTTCTTATACTCGTCGCATTCCTCTGTTCCGATCGTTGGTACGCGGTCTACGTGGGGTTCCTCTTCGGGGTTGGGCTCGCCCTGTGGCTGCAAGGCAACTTTTTCCTCGGTAGTTACGGTCCGCTCGATGGAGCGGGCATCGACTGGAGCCAGCATCCAATCGCAACCGGCGAGCAACTTGCACTCTGGATCGGGCTTCCGCTCCTGCTCGCCCTGTTCGGCAACCGGATCCTGCCGCTGGCACCGACGGCCAGCGGCGTGCTGGTGGCCTTGCAGGTGGGGGTGGTTGTCGTCGCGGTCGCACAGCAGCCTAACGAGGGCGCCGGCCGCGGTCGGGGGTGGAAAGAACTTCCGCCGGGCATGCCCGAATTCTCGAGGGTGCAGAACATCGTGCACATCGTTCTCGACGCGTTCCAAGGAGATGTTTTTGGAGAAATCGTCGATGACGATGAAGCGCTGCGTCGAGGGCTGGAGGGGTTCACGTTTTTTGCTGATCACGCGGGGGCGTTCCCCACGACGAACATGAGCGTTCCCGCCATGCTCACCGGCGTCGCGTACCGCAACGAGATTCCGATCGACGACTTCTTGGCGAAGCACTACACGAAGCGGTCTCTCATTGTCGCCCTCGCCAAGCACGGGTACGAAGTCGATTTCCTGTCGATCATGAACAGGTACTTCAAGGGGCCGATCACCAGCCAATACACTCTGCCCAAGCCCTATGTGAACTACGAGGACTATCGGCGCGCGTCGTCGGCTCAGCTCTTCGATGTTTCTCTGTTTCGGCACGTCCCGGATATTCTGAAGCGCCGGATTTACAATGACGAAGCATGGTTCCTCCAGCGGCAGGATTGGTTGTTCCGGAACTTCTCGAGCGCCAACCGGATCCATCATTCGAGCAACGGCCTGGCCTTCATGCGCGACTTCGTCCAGCGTATGGCGGTGTCAGGGAGGCCGCCGGTGTACAAAGTGCTCCACGTCGGCATGCCACACGTTCCTGTCGTGCTCGACGGCGAATGCGGATTCGCCGGCGTGCTACGTTCGAGCCGCGAAGGGTTCGTCAACCAATCCAGATGCGCCGTTACGGCCCTCGTCGAGCTCCTCGACAGACTGCGCGAGCTCGGGATCTACGACTCGAGCTTGATTCTCCTGACGTCCGACCACGGCTCCGGCTTCGAGTCGCCGGATTTCGTGCTGGACGGGGACGAACCGCCTGGTGGCCTCACTCGAGAGTTCACCAGGATGGTGGGCAAAGCACAGGCACTCTTGGTCGTGAAGCCTCCGGGCGCCCGCGGCGCGCTGACGATCTCCAGCGCCCCCAGCTCGATAACCGACATCCCGGCCACCATACTCGACGTGATGAACCTGCCGCCCGAGATCCCCGGCGAATCCGCGTTTCGGCTCGATCAGGGGCAGAGCCGAGAGCGGGAACACGCGCACTACCTATGGGGTGGCAACCCAGACTGGCGGCACAGCTATCTGCCTACCCTCGAGGTCTACTCCATCCGCGGCCCATTGCTGCGCAGCTCCTCCTGGAGCCACGTGAGGACCATTCCGCGGCCCGACTCCAACTAGTGCGTCGCCGCTATCTGACATAGCCCAGAGCGCGCAGCTGGCGGAGCAGCTCTTCGCTCGGGACGACGGATTCGGCGCTCCCGAGCCTGGAAAGCGAAGAAAGCATACCCCGGTGGACCTCCAGCCAATTCCTCACCGCCAGGAAGAAGCGCGTCACATCGTGTCGCTCCATTGGATCCGCGCTCAGATCAAAGAGCTGTCCGTCCAGGTACTTCCAGCGGTCGGTTCGGATCGTGAAGACTCCCCGCCGAGCCTGGCTGATCGCAATCCGCGGCTTGCCGGCTCCCGTAATGACGTCGACAACGCTGGAGCCGAGGAACAACGGTGGCGGCACGCCCCCCACAACATCGAGAATCGTCGGCGCGATGTCGATCGTCCGCACTTGCGAATGCACCGTTTTCGAGGAAAAAGCACCGCGCGGGAACTTGATGATCAATGGCACCTTGAGGATCTCGTCGTAGCCCGAGGCGGCGTGCTCGGCGACCCGGCCACGTTCTCCGAACTCTTCCCCGTGGTCCGCGGTCAGAATCAGGAGCAGCTCGTCGTACGCGCCGCGGCGCTGTAATTCTCGGAGGAGCTGATCGAACGCGTCGTCGACGCTGCGGATCTCAGCGTCGTAGGCGCGGGCGAGGTGGCGTACGTCGGCGTCTGTGAACGAGGGTCGCCCGTCCGGGGAGCTCCGTGTTGAGCCGTTCGAGCGTCTCCACGCTTACGTGGAACCGACAGGTCGGCTCCGAGCAGCTCCCAATACCGATCATGCGGCGTGTACGGGGCGTGCACCTCGTAGGTGTGGAGAAACAGGAAAAACTTGCCCCGCGGCTCCGCGTCGAGCCAGGCCATCGCGACGTTGACCGTCTCGCGAAGATCTCGCTGGGCTTGGGCGTCGTAAACGTCGAAGCCCTGGGGCAGGCCGTAGACCGAGGCGAGCTGGGCGCCGGCGGTGAAAGCCGCGGTCTGGTAGCCAGTGCCTTGGAGAACCTCCGCGATCGTCAGGGCTTCGTCGGCCAAGGGTATGTGCGGGCGGACCCGGGCGCCGTGTTGAAAGGCCAGGAGCGAAGTCATCATCGAGGCGTGCGATATCAACGTCGAAGACCCTGGGGCTATCGTCGTGGTGAAGAGCGTCGCTGCGTCGGCGAACTCGTCGATGTTGGGGCTCGTCGGCCGGGGGTATCCGTAGCTGCCGAGGTGGTCGGCTCGCAAGGTGTCGATCGAGATGAGGACGACGCTGCATCCCGGACATTGGTATGCATCGAGATCGGTTGCAGCGACCGAGTCGATCCGGCCGATCCATGGCCCGTTCGATGGCAGGAATTCGGTTCCAGCCGCGAAGTTGCCGGCGTGAGTGAGAAGCCAGACCGCAAGCAACAGGGCGAGAACCTTGAGTCTGCGCCTCGCCATCCCGGGATTCCTCGACCTCGCAAAGCGTGCCGTCGTCGTGGGCACCGGTTTTTCCCACCAAGGCCTGATCATCGACTCGAGGAGACCAAGCGCTGCTGGGACCGCCCACGGGAGCCGGCGGAGTGTCGGCAAATACAACCCTCCAGTGAGCAGGAAGAAAAATTGCGGCGATAGGAGCAGTTTGTAGTTAGTTGCGATCGGGGCCGACAGCGCGAGGCCAAAGAGCGAGAGGATGACTACGACTGCCGTCGCGTTGGCGATCCGCGCTGCCCCCTTCCCTTGTACTGCCTCGAAAGACTCGGGAGCGCCAGGAGGACGAGAAACAACATGGCGGCACCGAGGCCAGGCATGGCGCTGTAGGTGTCGGCCGATGCTGGAACGATGACAAAAGCGAGTAGCCCGCGCGAGAAGCCGTGAGCGTTGGCGAACTCGAGGTGTGTGAGTGATCAGCGGTCGCCGTCGCCCCGTATCTCCAGGCGGTCGGCAGTGGCCAGCTGTGCGCCGTCCCCAACACTGAGATCGACGCGCGCCACTCGCTGCGGACCGACGACAAATCGTGCCAGCTGATTATTGCCGACGAGAACCGTCACGGACATTGGCTCAGGCTGTTCGTTTGCCAGCCGTATGATGATCGCTGTCGCTTGGCCCTCCAATCCGGACAAGTCGGGAAGAGGAACCAGCACGGAGCCACCGGCTGGAACCGTCTCCTCCCGCACGAGACTCACGCGCACTCTCTGGAAATCGAGGTACACGCGGGAATAGAGGACAACGGCGCAACAACCCGCGAGGAGGGCAGCCAGCACTTTCCCTCGCGTGCTCAGTGGCCGTGAGAACGGCACAATGCTCTTGCTCATTGCGGAAGTGCAGTTGATCGCAAGTGCCCGCCAGCAAAGAAAAGGCGGAGGGGGTGGGATTCGAACCCACGTCCCGGGGTTATAACCCGAGAACCCGATTTTGAGTCGGATTCAATGCGATTCTACCCAATTCCCGGCGAAGCCGCAGCGGCACTGCATTCCGGTCTAACCCGTTGGTTCGAGAGGGGTTAGCCATGAGTGAAATGAGTTGCATCCGTCTCATCGTTGGACCAGTTAGACACCAAACTGCTACGCAAACTGCTACGCGGGGCAGGGCGACAGTGACGTGGGTCGCTACCGCCCCCCCGGCACCCGCTGCTTCAACTCCTCGAACCAGTTGAGGACGACGTTGATGCGGGGGGTGACAGGCTCTCCCGCAGTCTCGACGTTCCCTGCCAGAATCGTTCCCAGGAACCTCTGGCCGTCGGCGCTCACGTCGTTCCGGGGTAGGAACCCCGTGACCTCGAAGAGGGGCCGTGGGGCCGAGAAGGAAAGCTCCGGTTCTTTCGTCACCTCGACAACCGACCGCTGTCCGCCTCCCGACACATAGAAAATCTCGGTGCCGTCCCGTGACCAGACGGGGAATCTGCCCCTACCCGTGGAGATCGTCCGGCGGCTTCCGGTCTCGATCTCCTGCACATGAATCTGCAAGCTCCCCGTCTCGTCGGACTCGAATGCAAACAACCGCCCGTCAGGGGAGATCCAGGGGTAATCGGTAAGCGCGTCCGTGCCCTCCAGTATCGTGGGCTCGGAATCGCCGTCGAGTCGAAGCATTTGGATGTCCCAACTGCCCGCGCCTTGATCGGCGCCCAGCAGCACCGTGTCGTCGGCTGAGATGGAGTAGGGAAACTGCGCGCCCTCTGCCTCGTAGACTAGTTCGGCATCGGCGCTCAGGTCAGTTCGCCTCTTCCAGATGTCGCGGTCTCCACCCCGGTTCGAGTCGAAATATACCCACTCACCATCGGGCGACCAGACAGGGTAGATGTTTGTTCCCTCGAAAGTCAGCCGCTGCGAGGTGCTCGTCTCGATATCCAGAATCCAGATGTGTGTCCCTTCTCCGTCGGCGATGTCTACCGCGATGCGGTCCTCCTCGGGGGAGATGCGCGGCCGGTTGTAGCCTCGGGGCGGAAAGGACAACGGCTCGGTGTTGCCCTCACGATCCACCCAGGTGAGCGTGTACTCAGCCCCGGATGCTCCCGTGCCCTGCCAATAAGCCAGCACCCCGGTCTCGGAGAAGCCGACCTGCGCCCCGCCGTCTCCACTGGTCGTGACGTTCTCTACGACCGGGGCTGCCGAGCCAGTCGCTTCCAGGGCACCCAGATCGAAGGGCAGGGCAAATAGCGTCCCGGCATTCGCGTACACCAGGTGTCCCGTCGGGACGTACCGTCCATACGTGCCGCCCCTGTGCACCACCTTGCGCTCCTTCGTGTCCAGATTCACCACCTCGATCGTGGTGGCGTCGAAGTTGCCACCGGACACGTGGGAGGTGAAAAGCACCGCCGTGCCACCGGGCAGAAACTGCGGCCAGCGGTGGGTCACCTCGCCCTCGGCCAGCTCCGTCAGGGGCTCCGGCTCGCCGCCATTCGCAGACACCAAGAAAAGGCCGCTTGCCGGGCTCGGCGTATAGCCGATGGTCTCGTCAGGTCCCCAGTCTGTGCCGCGATTCTGGGTCACTTGGGCGATCGGAAGGGGTGTGCCGCCGGTGACTGGAGCCTTCCTCAGCTCGCTGGGGGTCACGAATCCCACCCACTGCCCGTCGGGCGAGAAGAACGGGTTGTAGGGAGAGTCGTCGTTGTTTGTGCCGGTGACCAGGCTGGTGGAGTCCTGTTGGTCGAGGGAGCGAATCATCAGCTCCTTTGGTCCTGCAGCGACACCGAGTACGTAGGCAATGCGCGCTCCATCGGGAGAAAGCACGACGCTGGAGCCCCGGGCAACAAAGATACCGTCGTCGACGAGCAGATCGAGGCGGACCGGCGGTTGCGGAACGGGGCGGGTGGCAAGCCAGGTTCCGAGGACGCCGATGAGAAGCGCAGCGACGGCGAGCAGTATGGTCAGCTTCCAGGGGTTGGCCGCTGCCGTCGTGGTGCCCGCGCTTGCCAACGCTCGCCGCTTCTCACCCTCGAGATCGGCCAGGTACTCCTTCACCGCGATGCGGCACTCACCGACATCGCGCAACCTCTCGTCGGCCTGCTTTTTCAGGGAGCGCGTCAGCAGATCACGGATGCGCAGCGGCGTATCCGGGGCGCGAAGGATGGGTCGTGAACTCAAAGCGTGTGTATCGCATTTACCGGGAGGAGGGGCTGGAAGTGCGGATGAAGCGGCGGCGCAAGCGAGCCAGCCACGTGCGACTGTTGGTGCCGTCTCCGGAAACCCCCAACGAACAGTGGAGCATGGACTTCGTCACCGATCGGCTCGAGAGCGGGCGGCAGTTTCGGGTGCTGACCGTCGTCGATAACTTCAGTCGCGAATGTCCGTTACTTGAGGCGGGTGTCTCGCTGACGGGCAAAACGGTGGCGAGGGCGCTGGAGCGTGCGTCGTTCATGCGCCCGTTGCCGCGAGTAATCAGAGTCGACAACGGCTCGGAGTTCTACTCCCAGGCGATGGACTCCTGGGCCTATCGAAGAGGTGTGCAGCTGCAGTTCATTCGCCCGGGGAAGCCCGTGGAGAACGCGTTTATCGAGAGCTTCAACGGACGGCTTCGCGACGAATGCCTGAACGCTAACCTGTTCTTCTCGATCGATGACGCCCGCCGGAAACTCGAGGCTTGGAGACTCGATTACAATACCCAAAGACCCCACAGCTCACTGGCCGAGCGAACTCCTTCGGAGTTCGCTCGGCAGTGGCAAACGGAGGCCGAAGGACACCAAATCCTCAACCTCTGACTGGTACTAAATCGGGGCTTCGGTTAGACTGAACCGTTTCACGGGTTGGGCGGTCCGGATTTTGGAGGCACAGCTGCGTTCCCGGGCGCGCCCGGGTCGGGAGGTGTGTGGAGCCCTTATCCGCCACCGGACGCTCTGGCCTTCTACCTGCCTTTTCACTACTTCCACCCGGTCTGGTGGGGCGTCTATTTGCTCCTAGAGGGCGTCCAGCGGCTCGCCACGTTCATCGAAGACGAAGCCTCTGGCGAATTGACGTATCGCGAGTCCTTCGTGGTAGCACGGGTGTATCTGTATTCCCACGAGGCGTTTCACCACAACGTTGAGGCTTTTGCCACCCGGCTCGAGGTAGGGCACCGACAGCCGCTTTACCGAAAAGGCTTCGAGAAGCGGTATCAGGCCACCGCCGGAACCGATGACTGGCTGGAAGAGGCATTGGCATGTACGTATGCGTTCCGGAAAGTGAGGAACAAGCTCTTCCCCGGCGAGGAAAGGAAGAAGGAGGCGGCTCTCGCAGCGCTTGAGAATTACCTGAACGGCTGCCCACCTGGATATCGGCAGGCGATGAGGTGGGTGCCCTTCTTCGATTTCCAGCGAGAGAAGCTGGCCGAGGAGTATTTTCGTGCGGCACTTCCAGCCTTGAAGCCGCTTCGCGCGACTGTTTGGGGGAACTTTTCGCACGCTTTCCACGGGTTCAGCCGAGTCAACAGCAGGACGAACTATGTCGTTCATCGGGGAAGTCCACTGTCCCAGCGTCTACGCCTAGCCGACAGGTTTGTTCGCTACAGGGACCTCGCCAAGAGGCTTCGGCGTTTGGCGAAATGCGAAGAAACGGGGACCGGCAGGGGTAGCCACGTCAAGTGGAGGAACCCAGACGGGCGGACGTTCCCCGTTCCGAGGCACCCCAGAGAATTGAGTCCGGATACGCTTCGGAAGATCATCAAGCAGGCTGGACTCAGCTTGTCCATCTCAGAGTTTCTGCAGACGAAGCCGTAACCGTAGTTTCTCGTTGCGGTCGACGAAATATCCGCCCGAGATCGAGAAGCCCGATCCGGAGCGATCCTCTTCAAACGATCTCGCGAAGCTGCCATCGTTGTCACCTGCCGCGACAGTCGTCGCCGGCCCCGCGGGAGACGACGCGCTCTAGGCGGCCTGCTGTTTTCGATCGGCGCAGTACATCCTGGGGCCGTTCGGTGCCGACAGTGAGCTTCGACGCTGGGGCTTGGCGGTGCACTATGGGTCTCACCGTGGTCACAGTCGGTGTGGGCCTCGGACTCGTGGCTGCCGCGGCGGAACCGTGACTATTGATTACATCTCCCCCCTTCGGTTAGCCTCCCGCCATACCTCTGCCCCCGCTGCTTAGCGATCCGGTTCCAGTGAGGGCCTCGTGAATTCCTCGCACTGCTCCACATAGCCTGACGGCGCGATTCTCCCGGCACCAGCCTCTTACGGCATCTCGCATGAGCCCTTCCTCGAATACCGATCTTGACAGGCACGCGGAGAAGCTCTTCGAGTTGATCGAGTCTGCCCTTCCGCGGATCACTAATGAAATGGAGCTGCGCCTTCTCGCGGAACCCCAGATTCGTATAGCGCTGAAGGAGCTGTACGGTCTGGATCTAGACCAAATTCGATCCGAAAGGCCGAACGACGCGGGCAAGTTTGACACTGCGTACGGTGGGGTCGTCGTTGAATTCGAATGGGCAATGACCGGATCCGGAAAGGAGCACGGTGCCCAACAAGCTCTAGATTACTTGGAAGCTGAGCGAGATCGACTAGGCGAAGACGCGATGTTCACGGCGGTTGTCTTCGACGGAAGGCAATGGGGTTTCCTCATATCCGACACCAGGATGGACCCCCAACTTGAGCTTTTCGCAGACGAACCACTGGCTGCTGCGGATCGGTTCGTTTGGCAAGCGAATTCGGTGGCTGCGTGTCGTCGCTTCCTAGAGATCGTCGGATCTCACCCAAAGACCGCTGTCTCCGCAGCCAGCCTGAGCGCTGCCTTCGGATCTGGGTCCGTTGCTGCCCAGCACCTCATCACCGTTTTGGTCGAACACCTTTCCAACAGGGACGAAGCTGATCTCTCGGATACCTTTTACGGAGAGTGGAGGCGGGCGCTAGAAGTTGCGTACGGTTCACTGGACACGGAGGACGACGAGGATTTCGGTGTCCGCGCCGCGTACGGGCTCACAGGGACGGCGACGCTTGGTGAAGTGGAGTTGCCCCGCTTTGGTGGACGGTTTCCCGCTCACATTTAAGCGATCTGAGCGTGCCTCCTTTCGTACCCCATGGGCGAGTCGTAGTCCAGGGGTGAGTGTCTGCGACGCGGGTTGTAGAAGCCCTCGATGAACTCGAAGACGGCCATGCGGGCTTCCGCCTGGGACCTGAACCGCCGGCGGTTCAGGAGCTCGCACTCGAGGGTGGCGAAGAAGCTCTCGCACATCGCGTTGTCGTAGCAGTCACCGGCTGATCCGGTCGACGGTCGCACCCCGACCTCCTGGCAGCGCTGACCGAAGGCGATCGACGTGTACTGCGTACCTTGGTCACTGTGATGAATCACCTGTTGGGGCCGTCGTTGCGAGATCGCCATGTTCAGCGCCTCGAGCACGAGCTCGGTGCGCAGATGGGTCGCCATTGACCAACCGACAACGCGACGGCTGAAGACGTCCACGACGACCGACAAGTACAAGAACCCTGCCCACGTTGGGATGTAGGTTATGTCCGCCACCCAAAGCCTGTCGGGGCGGTCGGCTCTGAACTTGCGCTCGACCAGGTCCGGAACTGGGCGGGCTTCCCGATTTCGCCGCGTTGTCCGAACGCGTCGCCTACGGCTGACACCCTGCAGGCCTGCACGTCGCATCAAGCGCCCCACACGCTTGCCGCCAACACCCACACCGTCGGCTCGCAGATCGGCGTGGATCCGAGGGCGACCGTAGGTGCCTCGGCTCTCCCTGTGGATCGCTTCGATCCGTGCCTGCAGCTTTGCGTCCGCCCGCGATCGAGCCGACGGTTCCCGCCGGCGCCACGCGTAGTACCCGCTGGTGGAGACCTCCAGCACACGGCACATCGTGGCAATCGGATACTTCGCCTGGTGACCGCTCACGAACTCGAAGACTTCGGCGGTACCGAGTCGGTCTCCCGAGCGAACCAGGCCGCGGCTTTTGAAAGGATCTCCCGCTCTTGCTTCAGCTGGCGGTTCTCTTTCCGCAGCCGCCCCAGCTCCTCGCGCTCAGCAGTGCTGAGCCCTTCGGCGCTGCGGCCTTCGTCGCGGTCAGCCTGCTTGATCCACTGGCGAATCGTCCAGTACGACGGCTCGAACTCCTTGGCCAGCTCGGCGACGCTCCGCCCAGCTCGTGCCACTTCTATGATCCGCCGCCGAAACTCCGCCGGGTACGGCCCTCTTGTCCTTGGCATCCTGAACACCTCCCGTGTACGTCGTAAGGTGTCCACGAAATCGGGTCAAGTCCAAGGAGATTATGGATTTCTCTGAGGTCAAGCCCTTTAGCCCAGATGCGAGCAATCAGCCTATCGTCATGGTTCTCAAGCGTGACGAGCAAGCCGTGTTTCCCGTGAAGGGCAGCCGCTGGGAACGTAGCGTTGCCGGTGTGCAAATCATCGACCGAGATTGGCAATACGTCCGGCAGGCTTATCTTCCGAGAGACGGAGGTGAGTTGGTGGCCCATCAGCACATACGAAGCATCGCCCTTGGCATGGTGGATGGAAGGCGAGACTGCACTTCAAGGGGAACCGTCGCCCTACACTTACGGCAAAGGCTTCGATACGCGAGGGGCCAACGGCATCTTATTCCTGGACCGACGAGGCACCACGAACCAGAGCGGCTTGATCCGAGTCGCCAACCAACCGAGCCTCGGCAGAGATTCTGAGCTCAGGCAACGTGGTCCCCGAGTTGGGATGGTTGAGGCGACGCTTGTCGTGCCGGCGGTGCGAGGGCGAGACATAAACCCCTATTCCGCTGAGCCGAGCCTATATGTACTCGTAGCTCACGAGCCTGATCGACGCTCCCGACCGCTGAGTGCGCAGCAACTTCGGGATGATTTCCCTGGCGCCAGGCGCTTCTTGAATTGGTTCAAGAACAAGTTGCTGGCGAGGAGGCCGTACATGAGTTTCCGTCCCACGGAAGAGTGTTGGTGGCAGCTTCAAGGAACCGACCACATGGATCACGGCTACTTGGTCTGTATTTCCGAGATTGCCAACCCTCCATCGGCAGCCGTGTTTTCTTCGAGATGGGACGAAGGACTCCGACGCACGGTGTTGCCAATGCCGGATCACAAAGCGACTTTCTTCAACACCGAAAACGCAGACGAGGCTTTCTTCCTTGCTGCGATGATCAACAGCCGACCATTGCAGACCCTGATGACCCGGTACGCGAACTTCGTGGCGGTTTCGCCGGCAACACTCCGCTATCTTCCGATCCCAGAATACGATCCAGCCGACGCGCTGCATTCAAGGCTTGCCGAGCTTTCGAGGCGGGCGCATGAAGCAGAGGACGAAAGCAGGGCTGCGGTGGTCGAGGACATCGATCTGGTCGCCGCAGAAATAATGCAGCACAACGGATAGGTTGCTGGGAATCCCAGCGGCGTACACTCCGGGCAGTCAGCTACATGCGTGTTCAGTAGCTGTGATTCCTCGTCGGGCAGGTCGTTCTTGATCCAGGCGAGAAGCGTGGGCTAGCTGGCTTGGTCTCCCCCCTCTGATGACGCTAGATCGGCGGCACGTCTCGAAGGCGAAACTGCACCTCATACAACTGCAACTCCACGCCTTGAGTCGCGGAAAGTGCGTACCGAATAGTGTCGTCCGCCTTGTGCGCAATCACCAACCCATCGACCTCGTGGCCTTGCTCTGCCAAGTGCTGTCTTACCCAGCCGACGTAGCGAAGGACTTGCCCGACTGTCTTGTCGCTTGACTGGTTTCTCTTGAGTTCGACTACGAGCCAGCGAGCGTCGGTCCGATGCTTCGCAAGCAGATCGATCCGCCCGACGGCGCACGGGTATTCATATCCCGCTTCCGGGTCTCCGTCTTGCTCGAGCCCGAAGCCGAACCGTTCCCCGGCACACAGGCAACAGGGGCCGTAACGACGTTCACGGTCAACGGCCAGCCGACGTCGGCGCGCTTCGCCCGTATCGACAAGCTCGACGACCTTGACCACCTGTCGGGCGGGCGGCGCGTCCGCCGCGAACGGCTGATAGCTGAGCCGCGATGGTCGCACTTCACCCGCAAGGCGCAGGAGGTCCCCGAAGGCTACGTGGAGTTGGGCGAGCTATGCAGGGTGCATCGTGGGCAGGTGACGGGAGCAAATCGCGTGTGGATCGCTGGCGAGCACAGTGAGGGGTTGCCCGAGGACGTTCTCTTTCCGACCGTCACCCGAGCCGTCGAGTTGATCCGCGCCGGGCTCGTCCTGGCAGACGCCGCGATGTTGCGGTGTGTCATCGACTTGCCAGTAGACCTAGCAGAGTTCTCCGGGCGCAAGCGAGATGCTATCGACAAGTTTCTCGCACGGGCCGAGATGATGGGCAGGAAGGACAACTACACGGCGCAGCATCGTAAGGCATGGTGGTCTGTGGGCCTCCGCGAGCCCGCGCCGGTGCTCGCCACGTACATGGCACGCCGGCCCCCGGCATTCGTACTGAATCAGGCTGAGGCGCGGCATTTGAACATCGCGCACGGCCTGTACCCGCGCGAGTCCATGACCTCGACCGTGCTCACGGCGCTTGTGAAGTATCTCCGCGACGCCGCGACGATGAGGGGCGGGCGCGTGTACGCTGGCGGGCTGACAAAGTTCGAGCCCCGCGAGATGGAGTGGATACCCGTTCCCGAGCCCGGCACGCTCTTGGAAATCACCGCGTGAAAACCCCGCCAGTTTGGAGCGAGGACGAGCTAGACGGGGCGCGCCAACGGGCAGAAGACCACTTCCGCGAGTCCCGTCATACCGAGCCCCTTGAGGTCTACCTCGAACTCTTCGACGAGTACCAAGGCATCGTCGAAGAGGTCATGGAAGAGACGGTCGACCTGACGCGGCTCGAAGAGTGTGCCCTCGACATGATGTCGGACAAACGCAAGCGTGAGGTGTTTCGCTACCTGTCCGGGCCGCCAGTCTCCGAAGACGATCTCAAGGTGCTCATGCAGGCGCGCTCGCTCGCTCCCAAGACGCTGCGCACTGACCCGGAACTCCTAGCCCGCGTCGTTGCGTTCATGCGCGACTGACACTACCGCAGGCGCTTCCCGTGGGTCACGGACGAGTGGGAGCCGCAAGAGCATGACCGGAACGCTGCGATACTTGCCACCACGGCGCTCCTGGCCATGCGGCGCGTTGAGACTCTGCGACGCCATGAGGGCAAGAAGATTCAGGAACGGCGCGTCGAGCAGCAGCTCATCCGCACCGGCTACAAGAAAGTCGATACGCGGCGAATACGCACGCTTCGGGATGCGCCAAAGGCCGGTGAGTTTTGCCGAGAAACTCTCTTAGGGGACCGGGAAGCAGACTTCGTGATCGGTATGTGGGACGGGCGCACAATGGGACTTGAGTGCAAGGTCTCGAACTCGTCGACGAACTCCGTCAAGAGACTCAACAACGACGCTGCGGTCAAGGCCGAATCCTGGCGACAGGACTTCGGGACAACGCAGGTAGTGTGCGCGGCGGTCCTGAGTGGGGGCTACAAGGTGCGCAACCTCAAAAACGCCCAACATCGCGGCCTGACGGTCTTCTGGGCGCACGATCTACAAGCGATGGCGGACTGGATTCACGCCACAAAGGGCTCGTGGCCGTGGTTTGTCAACCGGATAGTTCCGTTTCCTTATAGGAGGGTTTTGCCGACCAAGCTGATGGCTTCCTGTCGGGAGAAGGCCAGCGGGATTGTACTCGGAAGGCGGGAGCGGCTTACAGGGGCGAGGGTTGGCTAACGTCCCCCCGGCACCCGCTGCTTCAACTCCTCGAACCAGTTGAGGATGACGTTGATGTGGGGTGACCCTTCGCGGTGTCCCCTGGAGTTTTCGCGGGTTCCTTCCATACACCCCTGTCTTGGAGAAATCTTGGAGACAGCCAATGATGAAAGTACGCAAGTAGCCGCGCCGGGTGTATGATTGGGACAGGCGGCTACCGATCGAATTGCGAGGTGAATCATGGTGAAGAAGACGGTCAAGTTCAACAAATCGGGAGCTGCGAAGGCCCCCATCGACAAGCCCGTGGTGTACAGGATCAAGACCGAGGGTGATCGCACGAACTATGTCGGTGTGGCCAAGAGGGGTCGTGTGCAGGAGCGCATCCGCGAGCACCTCGATGCGGGCGCAATTCCCGGCGCAAAGGTGCAGATCGAGCAGGTCTCATCGATCGCGGAGGCTCGCAAGAAGGAGCAGAATATCATTTCCCGATCGAAGCCCAAGTACAACGATCAGGGGAAGTAAGGTCTTTGAACCAGACAGCCTCCGCAACCACAAACGGAGCTGTTTTCGCTGAGGTGCTCACCCACCAGCCGTCGCGCCTGACTGCTACGCCAACTGGGATGTCGGAGCATCGAACCGTCACGGCAGGTTCGCGGTGGCTTGGTTCATCCGCGCCGTTCCGATCCGCCGCTCCAACACATGACAAAACGACGACACCAAGGCGTCGGTGAGTTTCAACAGGTCGTTGTAGTGCTGCACGTATAGCTCAGGCCCCGCGTCATCGTGCAGGTAGATGCCTGGGTCGTCGTAGTTGGAGCGGCACCGCATTCGGTAGAGGAAACTCACTACGCTCGTTTCTCCAACCCTGTCTGCGATCGCAATCTTCTCAGCGGCAGAGAGCCTCCTTCGGGTCGTACGTCCGGGACGTGGTCGGCTGCGTTTATCTTCGAGGCGAGCGTCAACAGTTCGTTGGTGCGTCGTCAGCAAGCACTTGGCGACCAGCCTCTCGGGACCGACTACGCTCGGGTCAGAGAGGTTGCTAGCCAAACGCGCCGCGCCAACCGACACGGCTGATCGCCCGATCGTGATGGCACCGTCGTCGGGGCCGCCCTTGCAGGTTGCGCCCAGCGGGTCCGGCAAGTACGTCCTCGCCTTGGCGGCGATGGATCGCAGAAAGGCCGTGTGCCGCATCGGCGGCTGTCCATCGTCGAGCGCGTCCAGCAAGGCGTAGCCGACACCGTGCACAGCGTAGTACGCCTGAACGGGCACCCAAAAGACCGCCGCGCGCGCAACCTCTGGAAACTGGTCTATGTCGACAGCCTCGATCGCGCGAAGCGACAAAAGCCCTCGCTGAAGCGCATGCATACCCCTAGTGCTCAGCGTGCCTGGGGAGCTGGAGACTATGCACTGCCTAGACTCTCGGCGCCGAGGGTCTTGGCCGCCAGCCCCCTCTGCAAGTGTGATCGCCTAGTGCTGCGCGTAGCGGCCCCACGCTTCCTAATCTTGCCGTTTCGTGATTCCGCGAGAGTGTCTCCGGCGCGACGGCCAAACAGCGTCTCGACAAGGTCGAGGGGACACCAAGAGCACGCTCGTCGGCAGACAGCACTTGCCGGGCTCCTGCACGTCTAGACCAACCGCGCCCCGAAAGGCGCAGGCTACCGGCCAAACGGCCGCGCGCAGGAACCCGGCGGCAGATCAGATTTCGGTAGTGGGCAAGTTTGAAAAATGAGTCCGCTGGAATCACCTTGACTGCATGCTACGCTGAGATCATGTCAAAGAGCGACCGCAAGAAGCGACCCGCCGACATGAACCGATTGGCGTTCGAGCTGGTGCGGGAGGCGACAGGTGAGGCGCCCGAGCCGGAAGAATCAGACGCCGCGAAGCGTGGCCGGTTGGGCGGCTTGAAAGGCGGCACAGCGCGGGCGAAGACGCTCAGTAAGAAGCGGCGCAGCGAGATTGCCAAGAAAGCGGCTAAGGCGCGATGGTCACGGCACCGGGTCGACACTGACTAGATCGGCCTCAATCTTGTCTTCCGCTATTCCGCGCATCAATACGTAGGATTCCATCAAGGGATTGCGAAAGCGATATATGTAGTTGCGTTCCTTTCCCGACCGTAGCAACACGCGAGCCCGCTCAGCACCTAAGAATGCCTTCAGGTGTCGCGCTATTGCGGGAATGTCGTATCTCTTGCCCATGATTTTGGACATCGGCTTTGTAACATCCGATGCGCGAAAGCTTGACCTCTCCTCTTTTTCAGCGAGCGCGCAGGACAAAAGAACTTGGGAATACAGCGCGTCTTTCCGCGCACTACGAACAGCGCGTGCGTACTGATCGCGGATGGTTTCCTGGGCGTTCGTAATCGCGCTTGCTACGCCACCGCGCACATACCGCAGGCACAACGCTCAAGTGCCCCTGGCGCGCGGCCTTTCGAACAGATTCCCGGCCTAACAGGTGAGTGTAGTGTGGGAGCCCCTGAGATAATCCGACGATTGCTCGAGTTGCTTTATCGCTGAACGTCACTTCGAGTTGCTCGGCCGCCTTCTCAAGAATCTCCTGTAGTTCAGCGTTCTCCATGCGCGGCATCTGTACCTGCACCAGCGCCCGTTCGATGGAAGCATGTTCCTCAACTAGATCGGTGACGGTTTCGGCCACCCCTACCAATACAACCGTTGAGGACACCGCGTTGTCGCTAAGGCTCTTTATCAGGTCTGAGAAAATCCGGGCTTCGGACCGGGGCATCCGGTCGAACTCATCAAAAATACAAACAGCCGGACGCTCAAGACTGATCTGCCCCATGTGTTTGGGATCCGTCCCGAGTCCTGTAGAAAAAGAAATGGCGTAACCTCCGAGTAGGAAAAACGAGTCGCTGGAAACGGCGACAACAAGAAGATCACACCATGAGCAACGGTAGCACGGAAGAGGTATCGGTCATCGAGTTCCGTAGCGCCATCCAGGAGCTGCTGCACAGCCGCATCCAGGAGGCGATTACGATCACGCTTGAGGAGGAGCTCGCCGAGGCGTTGGGATGCGGGCCGTACGAGCGCAACGGCTCGCGGCGAGGATATCGGCACGGGACGTATCGGCGGCAGATCACGATGGCGCAGGGGCCGCAGGATCTGGAGGTACCACGGGGACGGCTGCTGCGAGAGGACGGCAGCACCGGGGAGTTCCGCAGCACGATCCTGCCGCGGTATCAACGGCGCACCGAGGAAGTCGACGAGGCGATTCTAGGGGTGTACCTGGCGGGTGCAAATAGCCGACGGATCCGCAAGGCGCTCGCGCCGCTGCTGGGTGAAGCGAACCTCTCGAAGAGCGCGATCTCGAGGGTGGTGGGGCGGCTGAAGAAGCTGTTCGGGACGTGGTGCGAGCGCGATCTGACCGGTGAGTCGTACCCGATCGTGTACCTGGACGGGTTCCACCTGAAGGTGAGGTTGGCGCGGCAGGTCGTGTCGGTGCCGATCTTCGCCGCGCTGGGAGTGGCGGAAGATGGGCGCAAGGTGTTGGTGGCGTTGCGTCGGGCCGCTTCGGAGGCCGGGTGTCACTGGAAGTGGCTGATCGAGGACCTAGAGCAAAGAGGTCTTCGGCCGCCCCGGCTGATCATCGCCGACGGCCACAAAGGGCTGGCCAAGGCGACGACGGTGTGGCCCGAAGCGAAGGTGCAGCGCTGCCTTCAGCACAAGTGGAAGAATCTGTTGAAGCATTGCCCGTCACACGCCCACGACGAGCTGAAACGAGACTGGGACCGCATCGTGAAGGCGGCAAACGGCAGCGAGGCGAGGGCCGCGTACAGCAACTTCGTGCGCAAGTGGTCGAGGTTGATGCCGGCGGTGGCGCGCAGCCTCGAGGAAGCGGGGCTGGTGCTGCTGACCTTCTACGAGTTCCCCAAACCGATGTGCAAGACGCTGCGCACGACGAACCCACTGGAGAACCTCAACCGCGAGTTCCGTCGCCGTACCAAGACCCAGGGATCGTTCAGCACCGAGGCGGCCGGGGTGACGCTGCTGTGGGGGCTGATCGCGTTCGGGCAGATCCGCATGCGCCGCATCGACGGGTACCGGCATCTCGCCGCGATCATCGACCAACAGGAGGAGTTGGCCGCGTAGCAGGTAACATCAAACGTCCAAGCTCGGAGCCACGCCAGACGATTTTCTACAAACTTCGGGACACATCCGCGGCTATGGATGTCGATGACTGTCAGTACCCGGAAACGGCGACCGCTCACCAGTTCGTCGGCGACGAAGTCCAGACTCCACCGATGGTTCAGCTCGCTTGGGGCCGGCAGCCGAACCCGAGGGCGCGCCGCAACCTTCCGACGACGTCGTCTACGTACCTGTAGGCCCTCTTCCCGATACAGCCGGCAAACCCGCTTGTGGTTGATCTTCCAGCCCTCACGCTGCAGCAAGATGTGCAGACGCCGAGATCCGTACCGCGGTCTGGCTGCCGCCAATTCCTTCAAGCGCAACCGCAGCTCATCCTGTGGGTCCCTGATGCTCTGGTACCGGTGGGTTGTTCGACCAATCTGAATGAGCCCACACGCTCGCCGTTCCGACGCTCCATACTGCTCCTGCGCTCGGTAAACGAGCTTTCTCTTGCGCGCGGGCTTCAATCTTTTCTTGCGAGCACATCCTGCAGGATCTGCTTGTCGAGGCTCAGGTCTGCCACCAGCTTCTTCAGTTGCGTGTTCTCTCGCTCGAGCTCCTTGAGCCGCTGCAGCTCGCGCGGCGCCAGCCCTCCATACTTCCTGCGCCAGCGGTAGAACGTCTGCTGGGATATTCCGTACTTCCGACACAACTCTGTGATCGGCACCCCGGCTTCGACCTGCTTGATCACGTACACAATCTGTTGCTCTGTGAACCTCGACTTCTTCACAAGAATCTCCCTCCTCGTTTTCTTATCGAGAAATTCTCACTATCCGCGGTCCAGTTTCCAGGGCACAGGTCACAGATCATCGGTGCGCTCCTACTGACCGCTCTGTACACCGGAATGCGTCGCGGCGAGTTGCTCCAACTTCGCTGGCGGAGCGTCGACCTGGGCAGTGGCCGCGTTGAAATCGAGTCTTCGAAGTCAGGCAAGCGTCGGACGGTTCCGCTGCGGCCAGAGGTTGTGCAGGCGCTTCGCAGCTTACCGAAGTTTCCTAGCTGTGACCATGTCTTTGCTAACGACGGCGCGCCACTGCGCAGCATCAACACGGCCTTTCGAGGTGCCGTGAAGCGCGCAGGGATCGACGGTCGGGTTCGGTTCCATGACCTCCGCCACACGGCCGCCTCTTGGATGGCCCAGAACGGTGCGGATCTGTTGCAGATCAAAGACGTTCTCGGGCACGCGACGATCACAACAACTCAGCGGTACGCGCACCTTGTTCAGCGCAACTCAGAGCAAGCCGTTGCTCGCATGCCGACGCTCGGCGGAGAGGAAACTGCTACGCGAACTGCTACGGAAAGCCAAGAAACGTCCCCGCCTGGGTCTCGGCGGGGGCGCGTGTCGGAGGCCGGTGAGGCTTGTAAGTGCCCACCAGCAAAGAAAAGGCGGAGGGGGTGGGATTCGAACCCACGTCCCGGGGTTATAACCCGAGAACCCGATTTCGAGTCGGGCGCGGTACGGCCAGGCTTCGCTACCCCTCCATACTCCGAATCTCAAATCTGAAGCTCGAAGAATACCACCGGCGCCGAGCTACCCCGAGCCGTCGTCGCCGCCTGCGGCTGGCATCCAACCGGCCTGACCGAGCCAGTCGTGAACCGCTTCGGCCTTCTCCTGCCAGACGGTAAACCAGACGCGGTGACCGGCCTTGAGCCGAACGGCGTCGGTGAACGGTGACAGCTTGCCGCGTTTCGACCACGCCAACGGCAGAAGGGCGTCGCTGAGCTCGGCCGGCGGTTCCCACTGGTTGTCGCCCTCGGCAGCGTTTTCGAGGCGCCAAGATTGGGTGCTCGCGCGCCGCCGCTGGAAACGGAGCGACCAGACGTCGCGATCGGTGGGTGCGCCGTAGAGGATCGCGGCGCCGCCCCCGCGCAGCCGTTCCGCCATCAGGCTGATGCGCCCTTTCTGCATGGCGGCGCAAGCGCGCGGCACACGAAAGTCGTTGCGGCTCATGATCGCGAAAACGCCGTTGATTTCTTCGTTGGGCGTTGCCCCGACCGCCGCGAGTCGTGCTTCGAGGTCGGCTCGCTGCAGGACGCCCTCGTCGACGCCGCTCCCCCACAACGCCTTGAACCCCGCCTCCTCGGCGTGACTGATGGCGCTGGCGTTGTTGTCGATAAACATGACCTCGTGACCGCCGTCGTCGCGCAGCACCTTGCCCAATTCGAAAGACAAAGGATTCGCGCCGAGCACGACGTACCCTTGGTTGGGCCGTCGCACGCCGAGCAATCGCGCCACCGGCCCGGCCAGCAGGCCTTGTAGAAGCACGGTGATGGCGATGACGAGGAACACCAGCGCCTGCAGCTCAGGGCCGCGCGGCACGCCCTGCCGGGCCATGTCCTGGGCGAACAGCGAGATCATGGCAGCCGCCACGATGCCGCGCGGCGCCAGCCAGGACAAGAACGCCTTATCGCGCCAGGTGAGCTCGGTGCCCCAAGCGCAGACCACGACACATACCGGACGCGCGAGGAACATGAGGCCGAAGACGGTCAGCACGCCGGGCAGGCCGAGCGCCCGCACGTCGTCGAACCGTACCTGGGCGGCGAGCAGCACGAACAACATGCCGATCAGCATGACCGTGAGTTGCTCTTCGAACTCGCGCACCTCGCGGCGCAGCCGCGACGGCGTGTTGCCTACCAACACACCGGCAATCGCTGCCGCGACGATGCCCGATCCCTCGACCATTTCATTGCTCGCTTGAAACAGCACCAGAACCAGCGACAGGATGAAGACATTGTCGAGCCCCTGCGGCACGATGCGATCCCAGCGCACCAGGGCGGCCATGATCGCTCCGCCCACCAGCCCCATCAGACAACCGCCGCCGAAGCTCACGACGAAATGCTGCAAACCCTCGACAGCCGAACTGCCGCTCCAATCGAAGGCCAGCTCGAAGGCGGCTATGGCGGTGAGGGCGCCGATGGCGTCGATGAACACACCCTCGGCTTCGAGGATGGTTTGCAGGCGGTGGGTGACGCGGGTGCGGCGCAACAACGGCGTGATCACCGTGGGCCCGGTGACCATGACGAGGCTGCCGAACAATATGGCGAAGCGCCACTCCCAGCCCATCACGTAGTGCGCCAGGAGGGTGCCGCCGGCGACGGTTATGAGGCCGCCGACGGTGATCAGGCGGCGTATGGTGACCGCCTGACGGCGCAGTCGCGAGAGGTTCAGGTTGAGGCCGCCCTCGAAAAGGATCACCGCCACCGCGTAGCCGACGAGAACTTCCAGCGGCCGAGCCGAGGGTGCTCGGATCGATCAATCCGGTGCCGTCCGGGCCCAGCAGGGCGCCCGCTGCGAGCAGCAGCACGATGCCCGGAATGCGGAGGTGCCGGGCCAGCGCCTGGCACGGCCAGGCCCACGACCAGGGCGATGGCGACGATCAGCCCGGCGCTCACTCCAGGGCGTCGAGGCGGCCGGCGAGCAGGTTCGCGACGGGACGGGTGAGCTCGGTGCGTTCGAGAAGGATCTTCGTGACCGCTGTCATCGGTGTCGCCAGCAGCATGCCGACGATGCCCCAAAGAGCGCCCCAGATCATGAGGGCGAGGAGAATCGTCACCGGATGCAGGTCGAGCTCATCGCCCATCACCTTGGGTTCGATCACGTTGCCGATGGTGAATTGGATGGCGCCCGGGATGGCGATTGCCAAGACTGCCTCGACACCCGTCACGTTGGGACTGAACAAGATCACCGGCAGGGGCAGCAGCGTCGAGACGACGGAGCCGATACTCGGAATGAAGTTCAACAAGAACGCCATCAGGCCGAACGCCATCGCCAGGTCGACACCGAGCATGCCGAGAACCACGCCGACCAGGATGCCGGTGATCGCCGAGAGCACGAACTTGTACACGATGTAGCGCTTGATTTGCGTCTCGACCTCACCCCACGTGCCGCCGGCGGAGGCCGACGAGCTCGACCCACCGACCAGCAGGAACATCAGGAAAATCAGCACCACCGAGCCCTGCGACACCAGGTTGAGGATCGCGTTGGTCAGGCCAACGGCAACCGTGCTGATGGCAGTCAGGGGAAGTCGCACGACGTCGTCGGGATCGATGCCGAAGCGGTCGAGCGGCAGCCTTTCGAGGGCTCCGTTGATCAGATCGCGTACCTGCGACTGATAGTCCCCGGCGTTGGCGGCGAGGCCGCTGGCCGAGTTGGTAATCAATACGCCGACCAGCCCGAGGATGGCAACGGCGACCACCAGTGTCCCCACAACCGCCAGCCAGTGAGGAAAGCGAAGTCGCGTCGTTTGATATTCGATGAGCGGCGAGAGGCCCAGCGCAATGAACAGCGACAGGACAAACGGCACTAAGACCGCTTGCAGCCAGTACAGGGTGAAGCCCACAGCCACCGTCGCCAAGATGAACAGGCTAACGGCTTGAACTCTTTGATCTCGGTCGGCCGGGGTGGCGGTCATTCAGCTCGCTCCCCCCGCCGATACCGGCACGAGAGCCGCCGGCTCCACGATCTCCACGCGGGCGATACGGGCCCCTTCGAGCACCTTGTCGACCACCTCCATGCCGCCTACGACCACGGCGATGATCGTGTAGTTGTGATCGAGCCGCACGTTATCGACCAGGTTCACGAAGATCTGGGAGTCGTCGGTATCACGGCCGCGCGTCGAGATGCCCACGGTGCCGCGCAGGTGCGACCGGGCAGTGAGCTCGTCGCGCGTGAACGGGCCGTCGCCCATGTATTCGTTGGCCCCCGGGCTACCGCCTTGAATCACGAAGTTGGGTACGACGCGATGGAAGGTGAGACCCTCGAAGTAGCCGCTGCGCGCCTGCCGGGCGAAGCGAGCTACGTTGGTCGGTGCCTCGAAAGGCAGGAGCCGCAGCTCGATTATCTCGCCGTCGTCCATCACCATCGATACGTGTGCCCGTTGCAGCCCCAGGAGCTCGTCGAGCGACGGGACAGGCAGGGGCTCGAGCGGCTGCGCGGCGGCGGCATGCGGCTCGCCGGTCCAGGAAGACAAAACCTCGGCGGCTTGCGCCGCGATGGCGGGATCGAAGTCCCGCAGATAGGGAGCCAGTACATTCGCGTCGGTGGCGCTTCCCAGCTCGCCGATGCGCTCGATCAGAATGCGGCGCGCATCGCGCGACGTTTCTCTCTTTTGCTCGGTGATGCGGCCGAGAGCTTCGCTCAACGCCGGCAGCACGTCCGGTGATTCGCTGCCCTGCAGCAGCCGCACCGCGTTGATCAACGTCTGGTAGTCATCGTTGCCAAGCGCCCGCACCGCGCTACCGTCGGCCAATCGTCCCATCGTTGCGCGCAGGCTGGCGAGCGCCTCGCTCACGACGTTGGGGTGCGGGTCCTGGCTGAGTGGTTCGAGACTGTCACTCGAGCCGGTAATGCCCGCCGCGCGGGCCGCGTACATGCGCACTTGCCAGGTCAGGTGGCCGCTGAAGGCCGGTAACAGCCGGGCGACGGCCGCCGGATCGAGATTCGCCAGTGCCAGCAGGGCATGGGCGGGGCGATGCCAGTCGACGGGCGTCGCGGCGGCGCTCGCTGCCGCACTCGCCGGCGGTGGAATGCCGTCGCGCGCCGGGTCAGGTCCCGGTCGCCCAGGCAGTGATTCAGCGATCGCGGTAAGGCGCGCCGCGACGGCTTGGTTGCTCTCTTCGGGCGAACGCTCGGCCAAGGCGCTCTCGCAGCCATTGCCGAGCAGGTCGATGGCCAGCAGCGCGACGTGGACGTCGGGATCGCCCAGGGCGTCGAACACGAGCTCGCAGCCGAGCGCGGCCTGCAGCCGACGTCCGTAGCCACCCAATGCCTCGAACCGAACCTGCGCCGCGGCGTCCCCGAGTCCGGCTTCGAGAAGCAATGGCACCCGGGCTTCTTCCTGCAGCCGCCCGGCGGCAATGGCGGCCAACCGGCGGACCTCGTCGTCGGGGTCGAAAATGGCCGTTTCAACGACCTCTGGATCGATTCGCGACGCCGCCGTCAACGCCGCCAGCGCCAGACGGCGGATCCTCGCCTGCTCGGTCAGCAATTCCGAATCGACAGGCTCATCGCCGACAGGCTGGACATGCCCCTCGGCGCCCAATCGACCGTAGCGCGTCAGCTCCACCCAACGCTCGACCGTCGCGTCGCTCAGCGCGATATTGCGGGCGTTGGCGCGGGCCAGCGATTCGAGTCCGCGAGCAACCGGCAACAGCTGCTCCAGCGGGGCGTCGCGGGACAGTTCGACGAGCGTACGCTCCGTGGCGGTCATCTCCAGCGGCGAGGCCGGCTGGAGGCGTCCCAGCGCCTGACCTATGGAGCCGATGACACACGGTCGGGGTTCCTCGTCGAGGCGTGCGACAAGCAGCTCTCGCGCGTTGCCGGATGTCTCGCCATACACCGATTGCGCCACCGCATTGGCGGCCTCGGCGCGCACCGATGGATCATCGTCTGCGAGCGCCTGCCGGAGTGCAACGATGTCGGCCTGCTCCAGTCGTCCATAAGCCCGCGCCGCAAGGCGGCGAAGCGTCGGGTTGTCCGACTGCAGCGCGTCGTTCAGCGGTCGCCGGCCCGCCTCATCGACGGGTCGCGCGTCCTCCGCGGCGAGCAGCGCGGCGAATGTCTGTGCTTCCGCCGCAAACAGTTCCGCAAAAGGATTCGCGCCGCCGTCGCCGCAGCCGCCCGCGGCCAGGAGCGCGGCGACTGCGGCGAGCACGAGGCTTCGATCAACGACCGTTGAGCAGCTCATATGCGGCGTTGACCTCCTTGAACTTTTCCGACGTCAGCTCGACGAGCTCGGGGCCGAGGTGGGCGACGCGGTCGGGATGGTACTTGGACGCCATTGCCTTGTAAGCCTTCTTGATATCGGTTTTCGATGCGCCCTCGTACAGACCGAGCGTGGTGAGCGCCTTGCGCCGCACGTCGATCATGCCCGGTACCGCGGAACGCCGGTACCGCGGATTGCGCGCCGCCACGCTGTTGATTGCGGCGCGGATCACGGTCAGTACGAGCCAGGTGCCCAGAACGTACAGGATGAAGCGGACTAGCATGGCCCCAGTATGCCATTTCGCCGGGTATGCTCTGATTGCGAGCGGCATCAAGGATGGTCATCCCGCGACCGTTCTGCCGACGACGTTGCGTATCGCATGAACTTCGATTCCCGACAGATCCTGGTGAGCTGCGAACATGCCAGCAATCGCCTGCCCCGTGGCATGGAGGCGCCGGCCGAGCTGCTCGCCCTGCACATCGCCTGGGATCCCGGTGCTCTGTCGATTGCCCAGCGGCTCGCCGACATGTTCGGCGCCCCGTTGCACGCCGGCGAGTACTCGCGGCTGGTCGTTGACCTCAACCGAACGGTGGGCAACTCGGTGCTCGTGCGGCGGCGCTCGGACGGGCACTCGATTCCGTTCAATCGTGGCCTCACCGAGCAGGAGATCGAGCGCCGTATCGAGGAGTACTACTTGCCCTACCGCAACGCCGTGGCTGACGGCGTGGCTTCCATCATCGAGGCGCGCGGCCGCTGCGTGCATCTCTGTATCCACACCTACACGCCGCAGCTCGCCGACAAGTTGCGCGGCAACGACATCGGCCTGCTCTACGATCCGTACCGCCAGCCTGAAGCAGCGCTGGTACACGAGCTGCGCAACGCTTTGGTCGAGCGCACCGGTCTTGTCGTATGGCTCAACCGGCCCTACTCGGGCACGGCCGACGGCATCCTGCCGCAGATTCGGGAGCGCCACGACGGGCGGCGATACGTTGCCATCGAGCTCGAAGTGAACCAGAAGTTCGCCGCGCGCCGCACCGAGCTGCGCGACATCGCTGACGCCTTCAGCGAGTGCGTTCGTGATCTGCGGAGCTGGGAGGGGACGGCGGTCCCGACAACCAAGCACCTGATCTCGCCGCGGGTGTAGACAACAGTTATCCTTTAGATGTGTGCAGCAAAGTGGCAGCCTGGGCAGGACGACGCGTGCTGACGGAGTTGCTCTTCCCGCTCCTGACCTGGGCGGTCGGCACCTTTGTCGTCTTCCGCCCCATGATCCTCAGCGGCTTTCGGCTGATGCACGGAGGCCTCGGCGATGGCCGACTTGTCAACTACACGCTCGAGCATACCTATCGCTGGTTGACGCAGATCCCACCGCACCAGAACTTCTGGGACACGCCGCTCTACTACCCCTTCCCGAACGTTACGGCATTCACCGACGTGATGCTCGGGCTGGCCCCCTTCTATTGGATCTGGCGTATCACCGGCTTTCTGCCCGACACCTCCTTTCAGCTATGGTTGCTGACCGTCTGGTCGGCCAACTTCGTGCTGGCCTACTACCTGCTGCGGCGATGTCTGCATATCGGCGTCGTGGGCGCCTCGCTGGGCGCCTACTTCTTTGCCTATGGGAACCCGCAGGTAGGCCAGTGGTTCCACCCGCAACTGCCTCCGAAGATTTGGGTTCTGGTGGCGGCAATCGCGGTCTTCAGCATGTTCTCGGAGCTCGACGATCCGTCTCGAGCGCGCCACAGGCGCCTGTGGATCTCCGTCTTCTTCGCGGCCGCGGTTCTGCAGTTCTATTCTGCGGTCTACGTGTTCTTCTTCTTTGGACTGGTGGCGGCGGCGACACTCGCTTGGGCGCTCGTCCTCCGCGAGCCGCGGGGTCCACTCTTGCAGCTCAGCCGCCAGCATGCATTGGCGATCGGTATCGTTGTTGTGCTCGCCGCCCTCGCGTTGCTCCCGCTGGCTCAGCACTACCTGTTAACGATCGAGCGTATAGGAACGCCTCACTACCACCGGGAAAACGTAACGACCCCGGTCGGTTGGTTGCTCACCGGTCCTCGCAGTTTTGCCTACGGATGGATGCAGGCGCGCGGGGGACCGTTTACCGACATTCGCGGCCCGAACCAAGCCAACGGGCTCGGTTTCGCCATGCTCGCTGTTGTCGCTTTCGGGCTAGCAGCAGGGTGGCAACGTCGTGCCGTCAGGCTCGTGACCCTCGGCACCTTGACGATGGTCCTGTGCGCGACGATGTTCGGGGGGTTCAGCTTGTGGCAGTACGTCTACGCCATGGTACCCGGCGTATCGGCGATCCGGGCAATCGGCCGCGTCGGGATGATTCTCGCCCTTCCCGCCTCGATTGGTGTGGCGTTTGCTTTCGATCGCCTCTTGGGGTGGCAATCGAAATGGCGCTATGCGTTGGTTGTTGGGCTTGCGGCTGTGGTCTTCGCAGAGCAGGTCCAGACGCCCCGTTGGGAAGACAAGTATCCGGTCCGCGACCTGATCGACGGGGTTGCCGAACGCGTCAGCCCGCAGTGCGAGGCATTCCTGTTGGTGGGCACCTCGCCACCGGGTTACCGGCACGTTAACAACGACGCCGCCTGGGTAGAGATCGCTACGGGTATCCCGACGATCAACGGGCGCTACGGCAACCAGCCGCCCAACTACCGCTTGCGGCGATTTCAGATGGATCGGGAAGCGAACAAGGAACGGCTGCGCCTGGCGCTGGACGAATGGATCGACTTCTACGACCTCGATGCGGCGAAGATCTGCTGGGTCGAGTACGACGGCGACCCGAATTCACGGTCCCGCAGAGGGCGACGGGTGCAGCGGCGCAGAGAACGGGAAAGTCGTAGCGGCCAAGCGCCATGAATATTGTGGCTAGTGGGCTTCGAGAAGGCGCTCGATCAGATCCGCGTCGTACCGGTAGAGTCTGGTGATCGTGGCTCGATGCTCTCTTTCGTTGAGGTGCGGCGAGTAGTATTCCCAGACGATTTCCCCGTCCGGCGTCACCTCGAAGGCGTGCCCCTTGGTTGACTCGGTGATCAAGGTGTTGCCGTTGGGCAGGCGTTGGGCGGCCCCGTGGCTTGCCGTGTAGAAGCTCTCGGGATCCGGGGCCCGGTACTCCCAGACTATGCGCTCGGTGCGAGGGTCCAGCTCGATGACACGAGACCAACCGCGGCCGAGCCCGTTGTCGAAGAGCAGGATGTTGCCGTTCTCCAACGGCGTCGCATCGTGCGGGCCGATGATCTCACCGCGCCCCCAGGCCCAGACGAGCTCGCGCGATTCCCAGTTGATGACGGCGATGCTGTCCTGGTGTCGGATGCTCACAAGAACGTTGCCCGGCGCGTAGATCTCGTGCTCGCCTTCGAGGTTAGGAAGGTCGATCCAGCGCAGCGAATTCGAATGGAGGATGTCGATCGCCGAGCGCCGAGATGCGACGGGCTCGAGACGGAACAGATCATCGCCAGAGCGCAGCACTCGCAGAAGCGAGAGTTGCTCGACGATCTGGCCATCGGCGGAAATAGCGACGATCTGGTTGTCACGAACGCGGAGCTCAGGGTCGATGTCGGGGATCAAGCGCCGCCGGTCCCGCAAGGCGATGAAGCGGCCGTGCGGGGTCACGGCGACGTCGTGGTGTGCCGGGAATTCGTGCCGCCACCTGACCTCACCATCCCAGCTCAGCCGCTCCACAAACTTCCGCGGGCCGACAACCAGCAGGTCGCCGTCGGGAAGCAGCACGCTGCGCGACCAGTGCCGGTCGCCGACGCCCTCCCAGCTGTGGACAAGGTTGCCGTCGGCATCGACGAGATCGGCGCGGTAAAAGGGCCGCACGGTGTAGAGGTTATAGCCGGGGTAGGAGCGCTCCGGATCGTAGACGACAACACCGGCGACGGCCGGGTCGGCCTTCTCAGCCCCGAAGTCCACGTAGCCGAGCGCGCGGAGCTGGTCGAGCGTTTCCTTCGAGGGCACAGCGGTGGTCGACTCGGTGTCGGCTGGCTCGTCTCGGGCCGGAGGCGCATCCGCGGAGCATGCGATGCATCCAACGAGCAACAGCACCACTGCCGTCAGCAACAACCAGCTGGACGATCCACACGCCGCGCGGTGTCGGTTGGCCGGTCGATCGGGTCGCGTCGTCGTCGCTGCATGCATGCTCAGGGCCTCTATCGTCGAGGCGCACACTCACCCTAGAGCGGCAAGTGTAGGTCAGCGGGGTAAGGGCGTCTAGGCTCGGCCTCTCAGCGCTTCAGCCGTTGCAGCTCGTCGTTGCGCTCGATCACTGACGTGCCGCGCGTGATCCAGGGTTCAGCTTCCTCGCCCTTGAGGTAGTGGCCGAACCACTCGAGCACCCGGTAGTGGTAGTCGACCTGGTTTTTCTTCTGCCGGTTGCTGTGGTTTTCGTCGGCGTGTACCAGCATGACGAACTGCTTGCCGGCACGGCGCGCGTAGTTGTACATCTCGATGCCTTGGTGCCAGTCGACGGTGCCGTTGCTGTCGCCGAACGCCATCAGCATGGGAGTCTCGAGGTCGGGGATGCCGATCACCGGAGACTCGCGGACATAGGCCTCCATGTCGTCCCAATAAGGCACGTCCATCCGCGCCTGGCCGGTCTCGAAATGCTCGGCCTCCGGTAGTCCCTGGTTCCAGTGGATGGCGCCGAACATCGAGAAGAAGTTGGTGAGCGCCGCTCCCGACACGGAAGCCGCGAAGATGTCGGTCTTCGTCGGTATGAAGGCCGCCTCGTAGCCGCCCCAGGAGTGCCCCACCAGGCCGACGCGATTGGCGTCGACCATGCCCGTATCCACCGCCGCCTGCACCGCCGGTCGCACGCATTCGACGGCCGACGTACCCGGGCGCCTGCCGCGATACGTGAGGTCCGGTGCCAGCACGAAGTAGCCGAGGCTGGTCCACACCGCGGCGTTGTAGGGGCTGCGCTCGGTAGGCACCGAGTAGCTGTGCAGGGTCTGCGAGCGTAGTTCGTAAACGTAGGTGATCATCGGGTACGTCTGGCCGGCTTCGTAGTTGGCCGGGTACTTGAGGGCCGCCTGCATGCGGGGGCCGAATTCGCAGCTGTAATCGAGGAGCTCCGAGTGGCCCCAGGCGAAGTCATCCTGGAACGGGTTGGTATGTGTGACTTGTCTCGCGCTTTCCAGGTCGGCGTCGCCCGCGAAGTAGTTCGGGGATTCGTCGAAGTCCTGAACCACGTAGCCGAACGCATCGGCGTCGGTCGCTTTGACGAGTCGGCCGACGTTCTTGTCGCGCCACACGAGGCGGGTCGGCATGTCGGTGCTGAAGCCACCGGGTGCGTCGCTCGTCGCGCCCGAATCGCTGTCCCGATCGTCGGCGGAAGCCGCGGGATCGAGGCGCGCGTAGCCCGATTGCTTCGTCCACTGCCCGTACAGGGTCAGGTAGTGGGCCTCACCGGGATCGATGGAGCGCTGTTCGGGGTCGAGGCGGGCGTAATAACGGTGACGGATCTCGGCGGCAGCACCGTCGGTGAGCCTGGCGGCGGCGGAGCCGTCGGGCGACACACTCCAGATGTCGTAGCGGTCGTAGCGCAATACTGCTGCGTCGTCCTTCGCCCAGCCGGCGATGCCGTGAGCTCGTTTCTGCTCCACCGGGTGATCGTCTTGTTCGTTGACGAACGAGGTCGGCAGGTCGGCGGTCAGGGAGCTGTGGACGCCGCTGGCGATGTTGTAGCTGAAGTAGTTGTCGTCCTTGAAGTAGAGAAGGTGCTCGCCCGTCGCACTACCGCCATTGAAATAGCGGATACGATCGACGACCCGGCGGCGCTCCCCGGAAGACACGTCGATCAGGTCGACGTCGAACCAGCGGCGACCGAACATGCGGTCGAAGATGTACTCCTCGCGGTCGGTCTCGGTGGCGTATTGTTGGCCGCGGAGCAGGGTGACCGTCTCGCGGAGGTCGGAACCTAGCTGTACGAAAGTGTCGTCGTCGACGTGTCACACCGACAGGTAACTGCTTTGCCGGTCGCGAGTCTCCTGCAGCTTCTGCATCGGGTTAATGCGCTCATCGAGCGCATGCCACACGTCGACGTCGGCGGGCTCGGTGGCGGCGCGTCCGGTTGCAGCCGGCTCCGCTTCGTCGCCCGAAGTTGTTTCCGCGGCGCCCTCGGTCTCGTCGGCGGCTGCGTCCTCGTCGACTGCCGACGCCTCCTTCTCCGCCCACTCATGGATGCCGAAGAAGATGGCGCTGCCGTCGTCCGACCAGCTCGGTGCGCGGTGCTCGACCGCATGCCAGCCGGGAAGCCGTCTGTTTCACGATGGTCGAAACGCAGTTCCGTGGGTCCGCTGGGGGAAGATACGAGGCCGCGCCAGGCCAATACGACATGCGTCGGGTCCTCGTGAACTTCGTCTTCCGTGGAGCGCAGGACGGCGAGATCGTCGCTTTTATCGCGCCACGCCAGCCGGCGGAACGTCGCGTCGCCGGAATCAAGCACGCGCAAGGAGCCGCTGGCGGCGTCGTAGAGCTGAACGCCGTTTCCGGTACCGCTTTCGGTGCCGATCGTCATCGCCAGCAGCACGCCGTCGTCGTGCCAGGCGAACGACGCCACATTGCCGAAGTTGATGGTCGTGCCGGCGGCGAGATCGCGGATCACCAAGTCGGCCGAATCCTGGCCCTCCGCCGCGTAGCTGCGCATCGCCAGGAAGGCGCCGGTGTCGTTGAAGGTAAACGATTGCACCGCGTCGATGAGCTCGGTTGCATCGCTGGCGAGATTTACCAGCGCCATCTTGTTGCGCAGCGGCTCGTTGCGATCTCGCAGGCGCTCTTGTTCATCTTCGGAATAGCCGATCTGGTAGGCGAGCCACTCGGAATCGCTGGAAAACGCGGGTCGGCTGCCGTTCTCCACACGGAGCGGCTCGGTCACCGCCCCGATCGCGTGAACCTGCAGCTCCGATGTGCCGTCGACGCGCCGAATGGCGGCGGCGAGACGTGCGCCGTCGGGCGACAAGACGCCGGCGCCGAGCGTTTCCCATCGACTGTAGTCGGCGGCGGTGATCGCAGGCTTCTATTGTGCAGCGAGCGTAGTGACGGCGCTGAGTGGGCCGCCGGCGATGAGCACGATGATCAGGACGGCGATGAATCGGGTGACTTTCATGAAGGCCTCTCCAAATTGGATGATGCTGCGAATCCGTATCGTGCCTCGTAACGTACGCCGCCGGTACTTCCGAACGCCAGGGAACCGCGCCAATGTGCATTTCGGATGAGGAGATCCAGGGTGCGAGCGGCTGAGGGTGGAAGGCGATACTGAGCGCTCAATACAGTAAGGTCTTACGCGATGAGAGGGACCGTGAAAGCAACCACGCTAGCCTTGGTCTTGGCGCTGGTGTTTCCGCTCGCCGCCGTTGCCCAGGAACGAACGCCGCAGACGCGCGCCGAGGTCATCGAGCAGCAGCGGCGCGACAAACGCGCCCGCCTATGGCCTGAACGCCAGTCGCCGATTGCCGAGATTGTCAACGGCTTCGTCGAACGTGGCTTTCTCGATGGCGTCACCAGTGGGCTCGGCGGCGGCAATGGCGCCCAGTTCGTCATCGGCGGCATGCGTTCCGGTCAGGGCCTCTCGCTCGGCGTCGGGTACCGGCGCAGCGACCTGTTGCACGACCGCTTCGGTTTCCGAGCCACGGTGCGCGGCACGCCCGAGCTAGCGTGGATGGCCGACGCACAATTCTATTTCCCCCCTCTGTACACGGAGCGTGGCTTCCTCGATCGAAGAACAGTTCGATCCGGACACCATCCCCGGACTTTTCGTCTTGGGCGACTTCATGACCACCGGCATGTTCGTGCAGGTGGACTGGCGCGACAACCCCGGTGGGCCACGTTTCGGCGGCAACTACAAGCTGGAGTGGACGCAGTACTGGAACCTCACCGAAGCCGATCAGTACAACTTCCGTAGACTCGACGGTCTGATTGACCAGTACTTTCCTTATGCCAACCGGACGAAGGTTGTAGCCCTGCATCTGCAGGGAACTTGGTCTTTTGTGGAAGACGGGCAAGCAGTGCCGTTCTACCTGCAGCCGGTGTTGGGCGGCAACGATGACTTACGTCCTTTTCAGCGCTACCGGTTTTACGCCAACAAGCCGGTTCTACGGAATCCTCGAGCATCGCTGGCATTCATTTTCCGGCATGGACGTGGCGCTCTTCTTCGACATCGGGAAGGTGGCCAACGAGGCGCGCGAGCTGTACCGGGAAGATCTGCGCTACGGCGGCGGCCTCGGCTTCCGCTTCAAGTTCGTCGAAACGGTGATTATGCGTATCGATCAGGCCTACGGCAACGAGGGCTACCGTTTCATGTGGACCTTCAGCAACATCTTCTGAACGGAGAACTGCGCATGGCACAAACCACACAGGTCGGGCGCGTCGCTCTCGCACTCCTGGTGGGCTGTGGGTTGGTGTGGGCTGCTCCCGCAGAGGCGCAGAAGTTCTATCCCGACGATCTGATCTGGAAAGAACCGCCGCCCCTCGACACTCTCGATCCGCAGATGGTGACGCTCTCCGGCGTGTTGGAGTTCTTCACCAACCAGTTCACCCGGCCTGGTGACCGCCAGCCGTCGCGGGGTGTCATTGAGGCGCAGAACACTAACACCCTGGGCGAGGTTCCCGACAGCCCGTGGTTCACCAATCGCCACGGCCGCAACCGCATGACGATCGAGGAGCTCGTCGCCGGGCCGGGCAACTAGCTGCCGCCGCGCACCGACGAGCCCTGGAGGGTGCTGGCGGTCAAGCCCTACGGCGACCGTACCGGCATGCTGGTAGCCGACGCCAACGACGTCGTCTACCTGCTGCGCTTCGATCCGAAGAACCACGTCGAGCTGCAGACGGGGGCGGAGATGGTGGCCTCCAAGTTCTACTGGGCCGCCGGGTATAACGTGCTCGAAGGCTACTTGGTGTATTTCGAGCGCGACCGGCTGATAATCCCCGACGGCGCCGAACAAGTCACCAGCTTCGGCGAGCTGCGCGATCTGATCCCGGAAGACATCGACAACTTCTTGAAGACAGTCGCCTACGACCGCGATCGGGGCTTCCGCGCCGTCGCGACGCGTACTCCACGCCGCCTGATCCTCGGTAACTATCAGTTTTACGCCACCCGCAGCGATGACCCTAACGACGTGGTGCCCCATGAGCACCGGCGCGACCTGCGCGGCATGTGGGTGCTGCATGCATGGCTCAACTCCAACCAGTTCAATCCCTCGAGCACGCTCGAGGCGGTGATCGAAGAAAACGGCAGCCAATACATCCGCCGCTACATCGTCGACCCCGGCTGGGCCGCGGCGGACTACGGGGGCCACATTCCGGCTGTCGGTCGCTTCGAGGGTGTGGCGTTCGATGCCGACAAATGGGTGGCCGACACCCACTTCATAACCTGGGCCAACCGGCTTCCCGACGACCTTTACTGGGGCGCCAAGCTGGTGATGAGCTTCACCGACGAGGAGATCCGCGCGATCACGGAAACCGGTGGCTACAGCGACGGGCGCGCCGCCGCGTGGCTCGCTGACGCGCTTATCCTACGGCGCGACAAGATCGGCCGGGCCTTCTTCTCCCACGTGTTGCCGCTCGACAACTTCCGGGTTGAGAACAGCCGCCTCGAATTCGACGATTTGATGACGTTGTACTAGATTGGCCCGTCGAGCCAGGTCGTCATCGGGTGGCACAGCTTTGACAACGTGAGGGAGGCCACATCGCTAATCCCGTTCGATGAAGCCTCTCCGTTCGATTTGCCAGAGGCGGCTCTCAGCGCCGATGTCGGCGACTACTTCGCCGCGCAGATCGACTCGATCGAAACCCCCGGCAAAAACCTCATTGTCTATCTCCGCAAGGAAGCTGACGAGTTCGTGGTCGTCGGCATCGACCGCAACTGGCCGGGCAAGCTGGTCGTCCAGCCTGACACGAGGGTGGGAGCCGAGATCACCTTCAGCCGCTTCGCGAGCCTCGACGACAGCCGCAAGGAGCTGCTCGACGCTCCGGCGCAGGCGTTCAACGAAGCGACGGGCCGCAACCTGACCACCCAGCAGTGGTTCGACGCCGAGCTCACGCTCTCGGAGCGCACGACGTTCGACGCGGTGACCAACGCGCTCGAGCAGACGGAGCTGACCGACGAGAACGGCGGGGATTTGGGCACGGCACTCGACCTGATCGTCGGGGTCGAGCGGATCGCCGGCCAGTATTCCGGCCGCGGCGGCGACCAGCAGTTCCGGATCTACGTCGGCATCAAGCCTGAAACCGAGGACATTCTGCAGCGCTCGACACAGTTCCATGTGGGTCACGAGAACACCGTGTATCACGTCGGCTACCCGCGCTCGTACCGACAAGAGGGCGATGTGCCCAACATGCAATTCTCGGTTTCCGACGATGGGTTGAGAGCCGACATCGACGTCGACTACCGATCGAGCAAATCGCCCCAGGCGCTCTTCAACGGTCACCTGACGTCTGCCAATTCGGACGTTCGCGGCGGCGACAACTACGATAGGCACAGCGGTCGCTGGGTAGGATTGACCAACTGGTGGCAGGACGCGCTCGGTGGGATCGGTTTTCGGCGCGCCGTTTCAGCTAACGAGCTGTTGGCGCTTGCGTCTGGGTCGGAATTCCCGACACCGCTGCCTCCCGATCGACCGCTCGGAGCGGCGCCCGGCAACTTGCACGAGGCGGCGCAGGAGTTCTTTACCGATTGGTTGGTGCGCGAGAAGATCGATGAGGCAATGCTGTTCTTCTCCGATCGCGCAATCGCCTGCATCAATATCGACGAGGGGAACCAATCGGAGCTGCTCAGCGTTCAGGACGCCATCGTTGCGATGCGCGAGATCATGACCACCGCGCTCGATCAGGTTCCCGCCCGCGACAACCTCACCGAGGCGATCGACGCCATTCCGCCGCAAAACGACGACCAGGCGGCGCGCATCGAGGAGCACCCGTTCGAGGGCGAGTTCACCATCATCCAGGTGCGCAACTCGGTGGCGGCGAGCTTCATGTGCAGCACTCGCCGCGGCATGGATCCGCCGTCGATGCCGGGCGGTCCCGACGCACTGGGCCCCTACTGGGCCACGGTGATGCGCTTCAAAACCCGGGGCGACCAGGGTGGTGCGATCGCTTTCCTTTGGGACCAGTCGGAGGGCCGATGGAAGATGCTTTCCTACGGGCTCGTCGAGCAATAGATGAATCCGGATTGATCACCCGAATCAGGCAGCCGCCGCGGTTGCCGGCCCCGGGCACAGCCGGTCGCTGAGGCTGCATGACAGAAGAGCTCCATGACGTTCTCCGAGCCGAGGAAATGTCCGGTCGTGACAAGTACCGGTTACTGACCTCGATCATCGTGCCGCGCCCCATCGGCTGAATCTCGACATGATCCGCTGCCGGCGCCGCCAACCTGGCGCCGTTCAGCTACTTCGGCGCGCTTGCGTCGAACCCGATGCTGATCGGTGTATCGATAGGTTTCCGGGGTGACGAGCCGAAAGATTCGCTGCAAAACATTCGAGAGACCGGCGTGTTTTGCGCCAACATGGTGACCGAGCGACACCTCGAGGCGATGAACGCGACGTCCGGGGACTATCCGGCGGGGATCAGCGAATTCGAGGCAGTGGGCATCGACTTGGCGGAAGCATCGGAAGTAGACGCTCCGGTAGTGGCCGATTGTCCCGTGGTGCTCGAATGCCAACTCTTCAAGGAGGTTGATCTCGGCGCCGCGCCCAACTCCCTGTGCATCGGCGAGGTGGTTGCCGTGCGCCTGGGTCCCGAGACCCGCGGGCTGTGGGACGATGGCTTTCTCGATACCAGCGGCTGGCGCCCGGTCGGTCGCCTGTGGGCTGGCCTGTACTCGATCGTCGATCGCACCCGAGCACTCGATCGACCCGTTGTCGACCGTAATACCGGCGAGTCAGGCTAGCTTCGCCAGCACGCCGGGCGTCGACGCCTCCCTGAGGCCGGGCTCAACGGCCGGAATTCGCCAACGCGTTCCCTTGCTTGTTCGGGCGCACTCGATGACCATTACCGAACTCTTTGGGCTCATGCGCCCAATCGATTGCGCTCCCTGACCTGAATGGAGAACCGACCATGACGAGCCGTCGCCTGTTGAGTGCCCTCCTGAGCACTGTCGTGCTCACTGTTTCCGCCGCCGCGCTAACCGCGCAGGAAAGCGGACCGCGCCTGATGACCGTCAAGGACACGCAGTCCTTCGCCGGCGTCGGCGGTCCGCGCATCTCGCCCGACGACCAGTGGGTCCTGTACACGCGCAGCGTGCGCGACTGGGACGATGAGGAGCTGGGGCGCACCACGCACGTCTGGCGCGTGCGCATCGACGGCAGCGACGCCCGGCAACTGACGTTCGGCGACGACAATGCTGCGTCGCCGGCGTGGTTCCCCGACGGTAGCAAGATCTCGTTTTCGTCGTCGCGGGGGCAGGAAGGTGGCGGTGAAAGAGGCCCCGGCGGTCCCGGCAGCCCCGGGCAGGGCAACGGCATCCAGGTGTTCTTCATGTACGCAGACGGCGGCGAGGCCTGGCAGGCCACCGACCACGACGGCGGGGTGGGTCAGTATTCCATCTCACCCGACGGCACCAAGCTGTTGTTCACCGCCCGTGAGCCGCTCAGTGACGACGACGAGAAGCGGCAGAAGATCGGCGATGACGCCGAGGTCGTCGACGAGAAATTCCGTATGACCCACGTGTGGATGTTCGACATCGAGTCGGGCGAAGAAAAACGCCTCACCGACGACGATTACACGGTTTCCGACCCGCAGTGGTCGCCCGACTCCAGCAGGATCGCCTACGTGACCCGGCCCACAACGAAGGTCGACGACTCGGCCTGGAGCGACGTCTGGGTTGTCGATCTCGCCGGCAACGCCGAGAAGTTTTTCGACAACGCCGGTCCCGATGGCAGCCCGCGCTGGTCGCCCGACGGCCAGACCTTGGCGCTGGCGTCGAAGCTGCAGCCCGGCAACACGCAGTGGTACAGCAAGCTGCACTTGTTCCCATCGGACGGGGGAGAACCAATTGTCTTGCTCGACGACTTCGACCTGGGTTTCGGGGCGCCGATCTGGTCGCGCGACGGCAAGACGGTGTACTGGTCGACGGGGCAGGGCACGGTTACCACGCTGTTCGGCGTCGACATCGACTCGGGCGAGCTGAGCACCACGACCTCGCCGATGCGCGGCACTAACTCGCAGTGGCAGCTTTCCAACGACGGCAACAAGTGGGTTTTCGTGCACGCCGATCCGGCACGCCCGGGCAACATCTGGGCTGTCGACAAGCAGGGCGCCGGTTACGGGCAAGCCGTCCAACTAACAGATGCCAATCCGTGGGTTGCGGAAGAGGGCGTGCAACTCGGCGCCGTCGAGGCCATCCGGTGGACCAATTCCGATGGCGGCACGATTGAAGGCGTGGTCACCAAGCCCGTCGACTTCCAGGAGGGCGTCCGCTATCCGCTGATCGTCAATCCCCACGGCGGCCCTAGTGGCGCCTCGATGGAGTCGTTCAGCTCGACGAACCACATGTTCGCCGGCAACGGATTCATGGTCTTTCAGATCAACTTTCGCGGCAGCTCCAACTACGGACAGGAGCACCTCAACGCCAATCAGGACAACTGGGGCATCCGCGATTACGACGACATCATGGCGGGCGTCGATTCCCTGATCGAGCGGGGCTGGGCCGACCCCGATCGAATGGTTGCCTACGGATGGAGCTACGGCGGCTACATGACGTTTTGGATGTCGACGCAAACCGACCGTTTCAAGCTCATCTCCCCGGGTGCCGGGCTCACCAACCTCTACTCGATGTACTCGACGACGGACATCCCGGCCTACCTCGGCTGGTTTTTCGGCACGCCGTGGGACAACGAGGACATTTACCGCCGCCTGTCGCCGATCCGTCACGCCCGGAACGTCACCGCCAAGATCTTGATCATGCACGGCGCCAACGACGCGCGCGTGCCACCCGAGCAGGCGGTCGAGTTCTACAAGGCCCTGACCGATCTCGGCAAGGACGTGACCTTCGTGCGTTACCCGCGCCAGGGACACGGCATCGGCGAGCCGCGCCTGGCGATGGACCGGCAACGCCGCTATGTCTGTGCCTTCACCGATGTTCTCGGCATGGAATCGACCACAGAATCGTGTGACGGGAGTGTCCCAGCATCGACGCTTTCAGACGATGCCGACGTGTCCGGATCGGGCCTGATCGACGTCGACCTGCCGCGCAGCGCCTTCGATGCGAGCCTTCTGGAAGCCGGCCTCGATCGCGGCATCTTCCAGGTCTTCGAGCACCGCTAACGCGCTACACTTTCATCCATGAGCAGCCTTGAGCCCACTCTCGACAGGCTGTCGCGGCCGTTGCGCGATTTGCGCGTGTCGGTTACCGACCGCTGCAACTTCCGCTGCCGCTACTGCATGCCGCGGGAGGTCTTCGGCGAGGGCTACAAGTTCCTGCCGCGGCGCGCCATTCTGCGCTTCGAGGAGATCCACCGAGTCGTTCGCATCGCCGCCGATCTCGGCGTCGAGAAGGTCCGCATAACCGGCGGCGAACCGCTGCTGCGTAGCGACCTGCCCCAGCTTATCGGCATGCTCGCCCGGATCGATGGAATCGAGCTCGCCTTGACGACGAACGGCGCGTTCTTGGCGCAGCAGGCCCAGGCACTGGCTGACGCCGGCTTGGACCGGGTCACCGTGAGCATCGACTCGCTTGACGACGCCGTGTTCGAACAGATGAACGACGCGGACTTTCCGGTTGCCAAAGTGCTCGAGGGCATCGATGTCGCGGCCGCCGCCGGCCTCGCGCCGGTAAAGATCAACGTTGTGGTTCAATGCGGCATCAACGACGATTCGATCCTCGAGTTGGCCCGCCACTTCAAGGGCTCCGGGCACACGCTGCGCTTCATCGAGTACATGGACGTCGGAACAACCAACGCCTGGCAGCTCGGCCAGGTGGTTCCCGGCGCCGAGATCGTGCGGCGAATAACCGAGGAGCTACCGGCCGAACCGGTGACGCCGGCCTACGCCGGCGAAGTTGCCAAACGCTGGCGCTATACCGGTGGCGGCGGCGAGTTCGGTGTCATCACCTCGGTGACGCGGCCGTTCTGCGGGGAATGCACGAGAGCCCGCCTCTCGGCCGAAGGCACTCTCTACACTTGTCTGTTCGCCGCCTCCGGGGTCGACCTACGCGACACGCTGCGCTCCGGCGGATCGGACGAAACGCTGTACAAGACCCTCGCCGACATCTGGCAGCGCCGCGACGATCGATATTCCGAGCTGCGCGCCGCGCAGACCGAAGACATTCAGCGCATCGAAATGTCTTACATCGGCGGCTGAAGAACTCATGAAGGCGACGCTCGACGAGAATGAGCTGCTCAGCCGCAAGCCCGACCTTGACGAAGACTCGATTTCGGCGCTCCTGAAGGGTCTCGGCACCAGAAGCCGACGCTGATCCGGCACCTTGCTTCCGATTGGTAGCGGAGCTCGTCGAAGACCGCGGACCGCGGGCAGCACTTTACCGTGCCCGGTTGTTGCCGTAACCTCTCTTGTAGCAGGGGATTCGTATGGCCGCATGGCCCGCCTCCCCGAGCCGCCCGCTACCAGGAATCGCCGAGGAGCCCATGAGTCACGAAGAAGTCGAATCGCCGCTGGCGAACGTCAAGATTGACGCGAAGCCGATCACGTTCTCGACCACCGCAGCGATGAAGGTGCTCGAGTTCGCCGAGAGCACCGCACAGGACGAGGACAAGCCGCTACGCATCTATGTGCAGGGTGGTCGCACCAGCTACGACTACGGCTTCAAGTTCGACGACCGCCAGGAAAACGACGTCGTGATCCGCCAGGACGGCTTCGAGCTGATCGTCGATGGCTTCAGCTTCCTCCTGTTGCGCGGCGCCACGGTCGATTACGTCGACAGCCTCACCTCCGGCGGCTTCAGCGTCGTGAATCCGAATGAGCCGAGCCCAACGATGGATCCGTTGTTTGTCCGCGTCCAGACCGTCGTCGATGGGCAAATCAACCCGGGCGTCCAGACGCACGGCGGCCATGTAACGCTTCTCGATGTGAAAGACGGCGTGGCGTACGTCGAGCTCGGTGGTGGCTGCCAGGGCTGCGGCATGGTGGACGTGACGCTCAAACAGGGTATCGAGCGTATGATCGTGGAGCAGGTCCCCGAGATCGAGAGCGTCTACGACACCACCGACCACGCCGCGGGTTCGAATCCCTATTTCAGCCAGGGCAAGGGCGGCGGCTCCTAGGGTGGCGAGGTTCCTGAGGTAGGCCGGGCTAGATCGTCAGCGTTCCTTCGTCTCTGATATGTCAAAACGAAGCTTCTGGTGCGCGCGGCGAAGTATTTCTTCCGCTTCTTCCGGTGCTTCGGCAGACGCGAAGATGAAGCCCAAGTAACGGTTGCCTTCGGGAAGGAGCACCAGCTCGCGGCCGCGGTTTATGGTGATGGTGACCTCGCGAATGCCGGGGACAGCGGTGGCTTCTTCGAGGCCGCGGACTTCGCGAAGCGTGCCGGCGGCGGGGATCGGGATCATCATCACCCCGGCTGCCCGATCTTCACGAGCAAACGACGAAAAGTCTTCGCCGAGCGCGTGGCGCAGGATGAGCTCCTCGAGAGAGGATCCGGTGCCGAAGCGCAGCACACGCGGACACAGGCCGCCGATCGAGCGGGTCGCCAGATCGATGATGTAGGCGCCGGAATCGTTGACCCGCAGCTCGGCGTGCAGCGGTCCTTCGCACAGGCCGATGGCGTCGACCGCCTGTTGCACCGTTTGGAGGATCTTGTCTTGTGTCGGCGCGGCGGCGCGTGACGGCGTGACGTAGATCGTCTCCTCGAAATACGGACCTTCGAGCGGGTCCGGTTTGTCGAACAGGGCCAGCAGGTGGACGCGGCCGCCGCCCAGCATGGCCTCCACGGCGTACTCGGATCCGGGGATGTACTCCTCGACGAGGATCCTGTCCGCTTCGTCTCCGCCGGCTCGCTGGAGCTCCGGGTCGTCGAGGATGCGGGCAATACGCTGCGCCGCGGTGTCGAACTCGGCGGCGGTGTCGGCGCGGATCACGCCGCGGCTTGCCGCCAGGAAGGTGGGCTTGAGGACGCAGGGGAAGCTGAGCTGAGGAGGTAGCCCGGCGCCGCGCAGGGCGATGGCGGCGAAGCCGGGTGACGGCAGGCCCGCGGCGGCCAGCGCTGCACGCAGGGACACCTTGCTCTGGGTCGTGAGAACCGCCTCGATCGGGTTATGGGCGATGCCGAGCGCCGCCGCGCAGGTCGCGGCCAACGCCGTTGTTTCGTCCTCGGCAGCCACCACGCCGTCGATCGGAAACTCGCCGGCGAAGTCGACAATTGTGGCGCTCGAAGCGCGGACATCGCCGAAGTCGAGCGTCAGCGTGGACCCCGGCACGAGCTCCTGCAGAGCCTGGGTGCCGTTGGTACCCACCGTTACGTCGAGCCCCAGGCGTGCTGCCGCCCCCACGAAGTCGTGGGCGTGGTACGTGGAGGTGGGCATCAACAGCAGAACGCGGCGCTGCCGGGAATCGCCTTCGCTCATCTGGGGGCGATGCACTAGCGCCGGCTCAACCATGCCTCGGTGGCACTGTGCAGCGGGATGGGTGCATCGCTCAGCGTGGCGAGGTCGATTTGCCGGGCGATCTCGTTGACCCGCTCGAGCGCGGCGCGGCGCGTATCGAGAATGTCCAGGAGCGTGGTGACGGCCTCCGGATCGAGGCTCTCCAATCCAACCATCCAGTTCATGACGCCGACCGTAGGCACATCTCGTTCGACGCCCCGATACATCCCCCCGGGGATCGTCGTCACTGTGTAGTACGGATAGCGCTGCAGCAGCGCTTCGGCGGCTGCGCCGTCGACGGGGAGTAAACGCACCGAAGCGTTGGTGGTGGCTTCCAGCACGGCCGCCGCCGGATAGCCGACGGAGAGGATCGCCGCGTCGATTGCGCCGTCGCGCAGCGCCGCCGACGATTCGGAAAACGACAGGAAGCGCGCGTCGATGCTGTCGTAGTCGAGCCGGTAGGCCTCGAGCAGTTGCCCGGCGAACTGCTCGGTGCCGCTGCCGGCCGATCCTACCGAAATCGTCGCCCCGGTGAGGTCGGCGAGCGACCTGGCCTCGAAACCGGGAGCTGCCAGCACGTGGGTGACGTTCGGATAGAGCGGCGCGATGATCCGCAGACCGCGGATTGGCGGCGTGCCGTCGGCGCCATCGTACTCGAGGCGCACTGAAGTGCTGATGGCGAGTCCCATGTCGATGTCGCCCGCCGCGATGCGGACGATGTTCTCCACCGAGCCGCCGGTAACCTCGGCGGTGTACTGGCGGTCCGGATCCGACGTCGACAGCAGCGAGGCGATCGCCCCGCCCAACGGGTAGTAAATACCGCCGGTGCCGCCGGTACCGATGCTCATGAATCGGATCGGCGTACCGTCCCCGCGGCAGGCGCCGGCGACAACGCCCACGGCCACGACAAGAAGGAAGCTCCACCAGCACCGGTCGATGACTCTCATATGCCGACGGTAGCGGCAGGCGCGCCCGACATCCAGCTTGTGGGCGGCGATTCTCGAAGCTCGACGAGAAGTGGCCCGACCCAGCTACAGCTTCGTTGCGTTGGTAATGCCCATCCGAGGCAAGCTAGGGTGCCGAGCCCACGGCTGCCTGAGAACTGGCAGCTGGCGGCCGCCTCGCACAAACGGCTATGCTTGCCGGTGCCATGAGGCGGTAGCCACCTCCGCCCGTCCTCGGAACCTCGGCAGGACAGTCGCCATGCGTGCTTGGGTCAAGAAAATCCGGCCGCTTCTTAGCGGTGCTGCGCTCATTCTGCTGTTGTGCCTGGCTCACTCGGCGGTTGCCCAGCAACAGGACACCTCCGCCGACGAAGACGTCGACCACGCCGGGATAATCCGCGCCTGGACCGACGCGAATCGTGCCCGCGGGCGGAAGATCTACGACACCCATTGCTACACTTGCCACGGCTACGACGGCGAGGCCCGGTTGCCTGATGCGAGGTCCTTCAACCGCGACGAGCTGCGCGCCGGCAGCGACCCGTACAGCATGTGGAAGACGCTGACTGAAGGATTCGGTCAGATGGTGCCGCAGACGCAGTACACCCCCGAGGAACGCTACGACGCCGTCCATTTCATTCGTCGAGTCCTCATCAGGGATGGCAACCGGGATCAGTACTTCGAGATCACCGACGAGTATTTGGACTCGTTGCCCAAGGGGACGCCCCGAGAAGATCTGATACCACCCGACGGGCACCCGCGCGACTACGGACCGGTGCTCACCTCGCAGTTCAGGCGTGAGGTGAACCGGGCGATGACCTTCGATCTCGGCGAGGGCGTCTTCGCCTCGTACGACCTTCACCGTATGCGGCAGCATTACGTCTGGGATGGCTTTCTGAACCTGTCCCAAACCCAGCACATGCGCTACCGAGGTGAACGGCAGCCCTTCCCGGACGGCGCGCCTCTCGAGGGCCTGCAGACCTACCACTGGGCGTACGGGCCGGACTTCGAGCCGGCGCCGGAAAACTCGCTCATGCAGGGCCTGGAGAACGGCAAGTCGATGGGCCCGACGGATCCGGAGATGATGCGCTACAACGGGCACTATCTCGACGGCCGCACGGCCACGCTTTCCTTTTCGGTGCTGAACCGCGAGGTGCTGGAGCGGCCGCGGGTGCATCGGCTGGGCGACTTCGTGGTGCTCGAGAACGTGATTCGCGTCGCCCCGGGTGAGACCCCGCTGCGACTTGCCGTCGGGGCATTCGACGGCGATCCCGCAATCGAGGGTCTGGTCGGGCTGGCGGGCGAATTGTCGGATGATCTGGCGTCGGTGCTCGACAAGACCGGCTCAGCGGACCGGGCCATCGTGCTGGCGGGTGATTTGCCGGCGCCCGGAGAAGCCCCTGCGGAAGCATCGGGCGAACCGCCCGGGGAAACATCCGACGAAGCTCGCGGCGAAGCATCCAGAATCGATTTCGTCGCCGCCGCGGTGGCCGGTGATACCACTCAGCTACGCTGGGAAGTGACCGCGGAACATCGCCTTGGCCTGCACATCCCGGCCAGCGGCGAGCCGCTCGTTATCAGGGTCCTGCGCTTCGCCGGCAGCGGCGCCGAGGACTTTGGCCGCTTTCGCGACTACGCCGATCTCGTCATCCAGAACGGGCTGCTGACCGCTCCTGATCTGGCGGCGGCAGAACAGGGCGGGGCACCGCGCTGGACAACGATTATCGAGACCACGGGGATCCTCGACGTCAAAAAGGCGCGCTACGACCCCATCGACTACCGCCGCACCGAGGGCATCAGTCCGTTCCGGATCAAAGATCGGCCGCGCGTGTCGTTGCCGGCCGATCCCGCCTACGTCGTCGACGATCTCACGCTCCCGGACGACAACCCGTGGAACGCTTGGATGAGGATGTCGGCGCTTGATTTCTTCGACGACGGCCGCATTGCGGTTTCCACGCTGGGCGGCGATGTGTGGGTTGTTGCGGGCGTGAATGACACGCTCGAGCGGCTTCGCTGGCGCCGCTTCGCGACCGGCTTGTTCGAGCCGCTCGGTCTCCGTGTCATCGACGGGCTCGTCTACGTGACCACCCGCGACGGCATTCTTCGCCTGCACGATCTGAACGACGACGGTGAAGCCGACTACTACGAGGACTTCTACACCGACACCGACGTGTCCAACGGGTTTCACGCCTACAACTTCGATCTGCAGACCGACTCGGCGGGCAACCTCTACTTCACCAAGCCGGGCCGGTACACCGACTACTCGCTGCCCGGCGCCTTGATGAAGATCTCTCCCGATGGCGAGGATATCGAGGTCCTCGCCCGTGGCTTCCGGGTGCCGAACGGCATGGGCATCGATCCACAGAACGACACCATTTACGTGAGCGGGCAGGAGGGGAATTGGGTTCCGGCGTCGAAGATCACCGCCGTACCTGTCGGCGAGGACGTTCAGCCATGGTTGGGCGTCTCGCAGACCAGGGAGCAAGCGTTCGACACGTTTGTCCAACCGATCGTCTGGATGCCGCGCGAGCTCGACAACTCGACGGGCGGCCAGCTCGTCGTGCACGACGAGCGCTTCGGGCCCTTGAACGGCAAGCTCATGCACGTGAGCTTCGGTAAAGGGTGGATCTACTACCACATGCAGGAAGAGGCGGAAGGCGTGACCCAGGGGGCCGTGGTCGCGCTGCCGTTCCAGTTCGACGCCGGGGTGCAGCGATTACGCGTAAACCCGGCCGACGGGCAGGTGTACCTCGTCGGCCTCACCGGCTGGGACGCCGAGGCAACAGAACGCGACGGCAGCCTCAACCGTGTGCGCTACACCGGGGCGTCCGCCCATCTGCTCACCGAAACCCACATCCGCAATGACGGGATCGAGTTGGTGTTCAGCTTCGAGCTCGACACCGAGACGGCCGCGACGGTCGCCAACTACACGGTGGAGCGCTGGAATTATCGCTGGACCTCGAACTACGGGTCGGCGCACTGGTCGCTCGACAATCCCGGCGCCACCGGCAACGATTCGGTGCCCGTGCGACGCGCCGTTGTCGCCGCCGACGGCCGCTCGGTGTTGTTGATGATCGACGACCTGCGGCCGGTGGATCAGATGATGATTCGCATGGACATTGCGGGGCGCAACGGGACGCCCTACAAAGAGGTGACGTATCTGACCGTGCACCGGGTGCCCGGATCGCAAGATATCCCTCAACGCTGAGCTTCCGGAAGGCCTCGATAGGTATGGAACACAGAAAGCGGTTGTTCGCCGCCAGCTTCACGACCCTCATCGTGGTCGGCGTCGGCTTCGCCATTCGTGGTGCGATTCTGGGCGATTGGGCGACCCAGTTCGGCTTCACCAAGACGGAGCTGGGGACCATTACCGGTGGCGGGCCTGGTGGGTTTCGGCATCGTCATCCTGGCGGCGAGTGCGATCGCCGACAGGGTCGGATACGGAAGGCTCCTGTGGGTGGCGTTCTTTCTCCACGCGACGTCCGCCGTGGTGACGATTGCCGCAACGCCGATTTACGGCGACGGCAGCGCCGGCAACGTCTCCGCCTACTGGGTTCTGTACGTTGGGACGTTCCTGTTCGCCATCGGCAACGGCATTTGCGAGGCGGTCATCAATCCTCTGGCGGCGACTCTGTACCCGGAGGACAGGACCCACTATCTGAATGTCCTGCATGCCGGCTGGCCGGCGGGGCTGATCATCGGGGGGCTGATCGCCTATGGGTTCGCCAGCGCCAACGCGCGTATCAGCCATGTGCCTTGGGAAATCCTCGTCGGTCTCTTCCTGGTCCCGACCCTGCTCTACGGTCTGTTGCTCTATGGGGTGCGCTTCCCGGTATCCGAGGCGCGTGCCGCCGGTGTCTCCTTCGCGAAAATGCTGCGAGAGTTTGCGGCCCCCGTACTGCTGCTGCTGCTGCTGTTGCACGCCATGGTCGGCTACGTCGAGTTGGGCACCGACAGCTGGATCGTCAACATCATGCAGAACGTCATCGAGGGCCAAGCGTTCCTCTTGTTCATCTACACCTCCGCCCTGATGTTCGCGCTGCGCTTTTTCGCCGGCCCGATCACCCGCCGCATCAACCCAATGGGTTTGCTGTTCGTCAGCTTATTGCTTGCATGTGCCGGCCTGATGATGCTCGGCTCGTCGAGCACCGGGTTGGCGATACTCGCTGCGGCGACCATCTACGGCGCCGGCAAGACATTCCTTTGGCCGACGATGCTCGGCGTCGTCTCTGAGCAGTATCCGCGCGGTGGAGCCCTGACCTTGGGAGCCGTCGGGGCTGCGGGGATGCTGTCGGCCGGGCTTCTCGGTGGGCCCGGGATCGGCTACAAGCAGGACTACTTCGCGTCGCAATACCTCGAGCAACGACATCCGTTCGTCTACGAGGAATACCGATCGCCGACCGAGCGGGGGTTCTTGATGTTTCCGAAGATCGCGGGGTTGGACGGCGCCGGGGTCGGCGCCATCCTGGAAGCTCCACCGGGCGAGTTGACCGCCGTCGAAAACGAGTACCGGGGGGCGCTGTTGCGCGCCTCCATTCACGGCGGACAAGCGGCATTGAGGTGGACCGCGCTGGTGCCGCTGATGATGGCGATCGGTTACCTGTCGTTGATCCTCTATTTTCGTTCGCGAGGCGGGTACCAGGCGGTGCGCTTGGAGCAGGAGTCTCGCCCATCCGGCTAGTCGGCCGCTTCGTCCCGTCTAGCCTTGCGCGCCCGGGCTAGGTACCCTGAGGGCAATCTGAGGCGGGGATCGATGGGTAACGATGGACACGAGCTCCAAACAGGTGCTTTGGGACAATCTCAAGACAGCGCCGACGATCGTCTTTGTACTGACGTTTTTTGCCGTACTCGGTTGGAATCTCGAGATCGCCGACGATTTCGAGCAGGCCCGCGAGAGCTTGAGCACCAACTATCGAACCGTCGGTCTGGCTGACAGTTTCGCTCAACTCATCCGTGAGCACGAGCTCAACGGCGACGTGCTCGATGTTCTTCCGGGACCGCGCGAGCCGCTTCTCAGTACCTCCGCGGTGGGTGACGAGGACCAGCAACTCGGGTGGCCACTGGTTTCGCTGGTGATAGCGGAACCCGACCTGAACGACCCGGACGACGGGATCATGGCCAATCCGCTGGAGCGCGGGCGAAACTGGGAGCGCACGGGGCAGGTTTCCTATTTCGAGGACGGTGAGCTGGTTGTCTCGAGTCGGGTCGGCGTTCGCCTGCATGGCGGGGATGCTCGCCGGGCGGACCGCCGCGCGCCGATGTTCCGGTTGTATTTCCGTGATCGGTATCGAGTGGATCCGAACCGTCCGGTGGTGCTGCACACGCCGGACGGAGAGCCGGCGCGCCGATGGGTCATTCGCGCTCCGCCCCACCAGGGCTTCTACTCGAACGTCTTCGCGTTCGAGATCGCCCGGCAGAACGGGGCGCTGACGCCGCAGTACAAGCCAGTGCGCTTTTTCCTCAACGGCGAGTACCGCACCAACTACCTGCTGATCGAGCAAATCAATCGAGAGGGTTGGGGGCGCTCGTACTTCGGCCACGACGACTACCTGCTCTACGTTTACCGAGACGCCGGGGCGGCGCACGAAGCGAGCCTGAGCGCCTACCAACAGCTGCAACGCTTGGGCTCAGGATCCCGACGTCGACGTGACACTCGAAGAGGCCTCCCGCCACATCGACGCCGACAACTTCTCCCGCCACCTGATGACATTCGCGTTCGCAGGGGAGCGCGACCCGTATCAAGGCGCCGCCTTTCGCGATGCGACCGAGCCGGACTCGAAGTGGACGTGGCTGCACTATGACCTCGACCACAGCTTTGCCAAGAACGACACGGCGCCGCCGGTGGTTGATGTGCGCAAGCCCGCCTTCGGGCTGTTTACGGGCGCCTCCACCGGGGAGCGCGGCAACGACATTCGCGCCGTTCTCTTCAATCGCCTTATCCTGGACCCGGAGTTTCTCGACTACTTCGGCGACCTGATGTTGAGGTTGCTCAACCATCACATCGACCGGAGATTCTTGAACAAGCTGCTCGATCGATACGCACACACGAGCGATCCCCCGGGCAGCTTCAGCAGTGTGGACTTGGCGCTGTTCATGCGCCGCCGACCGGCCTTCATCGTTCGCGATCTGCAGACCACGCTCGGCATCCGACCGATCCACAGGGTGAGTCTCGACTTGGGTCAGCCCGGCGCGATGGTCGTCGACGGGTACGAGAAACACGACCGGTACAGGGGGTGGTATCGCGACGGGCAGAAGATCACCGTCGAGCTCAACTCCCGGCGGCGCCTTTTCTCGCACTGGCTGGTGAACGGCGAGGTTATCGAGAAGCCGGAGCTCGAGCTACCGATCACGCGAGATACGACCATCAGAGCCGTTTTCACACGCTGATCAAAGCTGCGAAACCCCGATGAAGGAGCCACGTTCCGCTTCACCTTGCCGGTCGCCAATTAGCAGAGGGCCTGACTATGAAACCACTTCCGACGGCAGCCGCAGGCGCACCCGACATCCAGCTTGTACCCGGCGATTCTCGAGGCTCAACGAGCCGCCGTGAGCCTCGGCAATCTGGCGGCTCAATACCAGACCGATTCCCGAGCCCTGGGGTTTGGTGGTGAAGAACGGAACGAACAGGTTGCGGCGATCGGGCAGTCCAGGCCCTTCGTCCTCGATACACAGCTCGAGTTGCCGGCCGTAGCCGTTGAGCTCCGACCAGCGAATCTGCACGCCGCCGCCGGTTTCCATTGCCGCATCGACCGCGTTGCCCAGTAGGTTGATGAGCAACTGGTCGAGCTGGTCACCGTCGGCGAGGATGTTGACCGGTGGTCCGGGCTGGATGTCGATCTCGAGGCGCGTTTCGAGATCGACAACGCGTTGCACCCAATCGCCGACGTCGAGTGGCTCGAGCTCGGGCTCAGGAAGTTGGGCGAGCCGCGCGTATGACGCCATGAAACGACTCAACGCCTTGGAGCGCCCGGCGATTACCTTGAGCCCTTGCTGCAGGTCTTCGCGAAAATCGGGGGGCGCGGGCTCCCTGCGGAGAAGATCGCTCAGGCTGCCGGCCAGCGAACGAATCGGTGCCAGCGAGTTGTTGATCTCGTGGCGCAATACCTGCACGACCCTCTGCCAGGCCTGCCGTTCCTCCTCGCGCAACGCACGAGTCAAATCGGAGAGTACCAGCAGCTGGTGCACACGACCCTCCTGACGGAACGTGCTGCGTCGTACCTCCCAGCGACCCGAGACGCCGGGGAACGAGATGTCGACGATGCGCGGTGTTTCGCTCTCGAGACCCTCCGAAAGTCCCAGATCCTCGGCGCTGCGGCCGATGATGCGGTCGCTCGGTTGGCCGAGCACGCGCTCGCCGCCGCGATTCAGAAGCCGCAAGCGGTTGTCGGCGTCGAAGGCGAATATCGCGACGTCGATCTCGTCCATGATCTTGTGCAGCAGCGCCGTGGCGTCGATGGCGCCCAGTCGCTGTTCCCGCAGGATCTCGCCGAGACGGTTGACCTCGGTGATCGCCAGGCCGAGCGGCTCGTCGCGTCGCGCGCCGCGCACGCGGATCGAGTAGTCGCCTTCGAGCAACGCGGCGACCAGGTTCGAAAGGGTTTGCAGCGGACGCACCATGCGCTCGCGCTGCGCCACGGCGATACCGAGCCAGGCGCAAACGATGATCACACCCACCGTGAGCTGTACCTTGAGGCTGAAGCCGCCGCGCCACAGCAGGAAGAGCGTCGTGACGATTGCCGGCAGACCCGAGGCGAGGGCCAGCAAGAGCGTACGGGTTTCGTAGCTGAACGAGCGCGTCGACCGTTCGCGTAGACCCATGCGCTTCTCCCGGCGTTGATTCCTATTCTTCTGGGGCGTGCAGGCCGAAGCGCTGCAAGCGTCGATACAAGGCGCTGCGGCTGAGCCCCAGGGTTTCGGCCGCCTGGCTCACGTTGCCGTCGGCGCGGCTGAGAGCCTTCTGGATCAGATAGCGCTCGGCGTCGTCGAGAGTCATCTGCTCGAAGCGTGCGGCACCGTCGGTACGCTCGCGCAGGCCCAGGTCATCGGCACCCACGCTGGTGCCGCCGGCCAACAGGCAGGCGCGCTCCACTGCGTGCTCCAGCTCACGCACATTGCCGGGCCATGGATGATCGAGGAGCAGCTTCATCGCCCCCGGGTCGAACTCGGTGACGTCTTTGCCGTAGTGCGCTGCGTGGCGATGCAGGAAGTGGGCGGCCAACAGCGGAACGTCCTCGCGCCGGTCGCGCAGCGGCGGCAATTCGATCTCTACCGTGTTCAGGCGGTACAGCAAGTCCTCACGAAATCGCTCACGTTCGATCTCCTCCTGCACGTCGACGTTGGTTGCCGATACGATCCGCACGTCGATGCGCCGAGTGGTAGAAGAACCGACGCGTTGCATTTCGTCGCTTTCGATGACGCGCAGCAGACTGGGTTGCTGCGGCATCGGAACGTTGGCGATCTCGTCGAGAAACAGGGTGCCGTGATCGGCGAGCTCGAAGTAGCCGACCCGATCGGCCTTGGCATCGGTGAACGCTCCTTTGACGTGGCCGAACAGTTCGCTTTCGAAGGTGCCCTCGGACAGCCCGCCAACGTTGACCGTGACGAGAGGCCGGTCGGCGCGGTTGGAGCTGGCGTGGAGCCAGCGGGCCACAATCTCCTTGCCCGTACCGTGCTCTCCAGTGATCAGCACGTTGGCATCGGACGGCCCGACCTTCTCGATCATGCGCAGCACCGGCTCCATGGCGCGTGACTCGGCGATCATTTCCGGCAGGCCCTCGCCGCGCAGCATCTTGTTCTCGACCTCGAGCCGCTGGCTGTTGCGTAACGCCTGGCCGAGCTCGAGCTGGGTGCACACCGTGGCCATCAAGCGGGCGTTGTCCCAGGGTTTCTCGATGTAATCGCGGGCGCCGTTGCGCATGGCTTCGACGGCGCCCTCGACGCTGCCCCAAGCGGTCATCACGATGACCGGAAGGGTGGCGTCGAAGGCGTGGATCTGCGGCAACAAATCGAGTCCCTCGCGCCCCGACGTCGTGTCCCTCGTGTAGTTGAGGTCCATCAGCAGGGCATCGAAGTCGCCCTCTTCGAGGGCGGCGATGATTCCGGCCGGCGAGGTGACGGTATCGCACTGAAAACCCTCGCCCTTCAGCAACAGGCGCAGGGCCTCCAGGACGTCGTCCTGATCGTCGGCGATCAGGATATGGGGCTGCGAGTTCGTACGCACGAGATCAGTGTAACAAGCAACCACTCCTGATTATGCCGACTCCGGAGCCTCCTCGGCAGGAGCCTCTTCCGCGGCGCTATCTTCCACCGCAACGTGGTGCACGAGCTGTTGGTCGGCGAGCACGTCGTCCTCGACCACGCGGCCGTCAAACAGGTTGATCGTGCGGTCGGCGTAGCCGGCCCAGCGCGGATCGTGCGTCACCATGCAGATCGTCGCGCCCTCGTTGTGCAGCTCCCCCATCAAGCCCATCACCGCCTCGGCATTGCCTGAGTCCAGGTTACCCGTCGGCTCGTCGGCAAGCAGGATCGACGGCGTTCCCACCACGGCGCGCGCCACCGCCACCCGCTGCTGCTGACCACCCGACAGCTGGCTCGGGTAGTGCTTCATCCAGTGCGCCATCCCGACCCGCTCCAGCGCCGCCTCGACCCGCTCGCGGCGCTCCGCTTTCGCCATCCCCCGATAGGTCAGCGGCAGCTCGACGTTCTCATATACCGTCAGGTCACCGATCAGGTTGAAGCTCTGGAAGATGAAACCGATCTCGCGGTTGCGTACCCGGGCACGCTCCGACGCCGTCAGCGTCTCGACCGGGTGCTCGTTCAGCACGTAGTTGCCGCTCGACGGCGTGTCCAGAAGGCCCAGCAGCGACAGCAACGTCGTTTTCCCCGAGCCCGACGGGCCCGCGATGGAAACAAACTCACCGCTCTCGACATCCATGTTGATGTCCGAAAGGGCGTGGGTCTCCACCTCTTCCGTGTAAAAGATCTTCGTCACGCCGTCGAGGCTGATCAGCGACGTTCCGTTCGAGCTCATGGCTATACTCCCTGGCTGGTGGGACTAATGGGGTCAGCGTAGCCGTACGCGCTCAACGGAATCCCAGCGCGACATATCCGAGAGAATCACCTCGTCACCTTCGTTGAGTCCCTGGATGATCTCGATCAAGTTGACCGAGCCGAGGCCGAGCTGCACGGTGGTGCGTACCGCGTAGCCGCCATCGTCCACTACCTTGAACAACCCCACCTGTTGGTTGGACTGCCCGTACGCCGGCTTGCCCGTGTACAGCACGTCCGCCAAACGGGTGATCTCTATGGTGCCGTCGATCGACAGCTGCGGCCGCGCCCCAGGCGGCAGCTTGCCGTCCGGCAGCTGATCGAGCAACAGCTTGACGTCGACCGTCACCGTGCCCTGCGTCGCCGCCGGGTCGATGCGCGTTACCACTCCCGGGATCTTCGCCGTGCGGATGTCGACAACCGCCGGCTGGCCGATCACGATGTCCTTCGCCTGCGTCTCCGGAATGCGCAGCTCGGCCTTCAACTTGTCGGGCTGCACGACGCGGGCCAGCACAGCGCCCGGACCGACAGACTGACCGACCTCGACCAGGAGCTCCTGCAGGACGCCGTTGATGGCGGCCTTCACATTGAGCGCTTCGAGGTCGTTCATGGCCAGCTCGTACTGCCCCTCGAGCTGCTGTACCTGCGTCTGCTGTGCATCGAGCTGCGCCTCGATCGACTCGTCGATGATGCGCAGTCGTTCTTGCTCGATCTCGTGGCGGATCGACGCCTCGTTGGCGGCGGTGACTCGCAGCTGAAGCTGCAACTGCGAGGTCAGCTGCTCGTCGTAGAGCTGCTGCTCGAGGTCGGCCTGTAGTCTCGCCGTCAAGAAGTTGGCCTGCACCTGCGCCGCCGCCGACTGCTGCTGCAGACGCTGGGTTTCGAGCTGCACTTCGAGGTTGCGCAGGTTGGCCCGACCGGCCTCCAGCGCCCATTCGGCATTTTGCGCCGCCAGCTCGACGTCCGGATCACTCATGCGAAGAATCACGGTATCAGGGGTGACCGGCGCACCGGGAAGAAGCAAACGCTCGTCGACGCGCCCCGCCGAACGGGCTGTGACGGCTCGAACTTCCTCCGGTACGAGGGTGCCGGCGCCGCGCCGCTCGAGAAGCAGCTCGCCGCGGTACACCACATCCGTCCAGAGAGTCGCGCGATCGACGGTCGGGGCTGCTCGTTCCAGTTGCGACAGGCCGTAGGTGACGCCGCCGAGGGCCAGCGCCACCACCACACCGGTTACGACGCGGCGCGCTTTCTTGCCTGAAGTGTCGCGCTTGATGTCCATCGGGGCCTCAGAACGTTCGAAATGGCGGAATCTTCAGCAACTATCAGAGCAAACACCGTGCCGACTTCGGCGTTCTCAGCGAGATTCGCTCTTCTGGCGCCAAAACCCCCTCTTGTACGGGGTCTGGGAAGGATATTAGGGGCCCGTGCACGATAGGTTTCGCGGCCGTCGTCACAGCACCCCAGGCGCTGTTCGCTTTTGGGACGGCCAGATCCCACAAGCGGACGTGAATTCGGGGGTTTAGCACGCTGCTAGAGGAGCTCTGCTAGGTGTGGCCCGACTTCGCCGCCGCACCGGCGACCAGAAGCAGCGCCACCAGGCCACCGACATCGCTCGCTACACCGGGCATCAACAGCGCCGTTCCGGCGAGTCCCGTAGGGACGCGAAGCCATGCCGGCAGCGGGCCGCGCGCGTAGCCTACGACCGCGGCGGCGATGGCCGTTACGCCGGCTACCGCGGTCAGGGTGGCCAGCGCGATGGCGAGCGGGGAGCCAAGGAGCAGCAGCTCCGGCCCGTAGACGAAGGCGAACGGCACCAGAAAGCCCGGCGTAGCCAACGACATCGCCGTAACGCCGGTACGTAGCGGTGACGAGCCGGCGATCCCGGCCGCGGCGTACGCCGCCAACGCAACGGGCGGCGTGATGTTCGACAGGCAGCCGAAATAGAAGATGAACAGATGGGCGGCGAGCAACGGCACGCCGAGCTCGGTGAGCGCCGGGGCGCCCAGTGCCGCGAGCACGACGTAGGCGGCGGTCGTCGGCAAGCCCATGCCCAGCACGATCGAACCCAGTGCAGTGAGCACCAAGGCGATCGGCAGTTGACCCTGGGCCAGCGTCACGATGAGCTCCGACATACGCAGCCCGATGCCGGTCAGCGACGCCACGCCCACCACAATTCCGGCCGTAGCGCAGGCAGCGGCTACCTGAACCGTGCCGGTAGCGCCGGCGATCAACGTCCGGTGCCACCCGTCGCCGTCGAGACGAGTCTCGGGACGCAGCATGGAGGCTGCCGCGGCGCTGATCACCCCCCAAAAGGCGGCCCTCATGGGCGAGCGTCCCAGCGCCAGGAACAGCACGATCACGGCCACCGGGACCAGCAGGTGAGCGCGTCGCACCATGAAAGAGGGTGCGGGCTCATCGTCGGCACGTGTTTCGATTCGCGCCGCAACCAGGTGAATCGCCGTGTACAGCGCCACGTAGTAGAGGATCGCCGGGATGAGCGCCGCGGTGGCGACCTGCAGATAGGGGATGTTCGTCCACGTGGAGAGGATGAAGGCTCCGGCTCCCATCACCGGCGGCATGAGTTGTCCGCCGGTGCTGGCGGCCGCCTCGATTGCCGCCGCCAGCCGGGGCTCGAAGCCCGAGCGGCGCATCATCGGAATGGTCAGGCTGCCGGTCGTGGCCACGTTGGCCACGGCGCTGCCGGAAAGCGATCCCATGAGGGCGCTCGCCAACGAGGCGGTCTTGGCCGGGCCGCCTCGCGTGCGGCCGGCCAAACGACCGGCCAGCCCGATCAACAGCTTGCCGCCGCCCGATGCCTCGAGGATGGCGCCGAACAGCACGAACAAGTACACGAAGTCTGCCGACACGCCGAGCGGTATGCCCCAGATGCCCTCCGTCGACAGGTAGAGGTGCTCGATCAGGCGCGATGCGCTGTAGCCGCGGTGAGCGAGAAAGCCGGGCAAGTAAGGTCCTGCGAAGGCGTACAGGATGGCCGCGATCGCCACCGATACCAATCCCCAGCCGCAGGCGCGTCGGGCGAGCTCCAGCACCGCGAGGATTGCAATGCCGCCGGCGACGAGATCGGCGGTGGTCGCGGCACCGATCCTACGAACTAGTGCCTCGTGCTGCATCACCAGGTAGCCACAGGCAAACAGTGTGGCGCCGATCCACACGACCGTTGCCACGGCCTCGCGATGCGACGGTTCGACGTCGCTTCGTGCCGAGGCCCGGATGCCGATGCCCAGGAACCCGAGACCGGCCATCAAAGCGAGGTGCGTCGGCCGCTGCACCAGCGCCGTGTACTTCGAGATTCCGGCGGCGTACAAGTGGAATCCGGCGGCGGCGGTGGCAATGCCGAGGATGAGTTTCGTGCGCATGGCGCCCTACCTTACCGTGATAACTTGCTTTGCGGCGGATTGGCGCCGTGGGAGACTTTGAACGTGCTGCGTCCGAGGCGCGGCGCGTCACCCGGTGGAACGGATAAAGCCGTGATGATCGATCTTCAGCACCCTGCTAGAGCCCCAACTCTTCCCGTCCTGGCGCTCGTTTTGTCGCTGGCGGCGGTCGGTTGCGGAGGCGGTGGCCCGACGTTCGAGCCGGAAGAGGCGACCGCCCTGATCCAGGCGCGGTTCCCGGAGGCGGAGCTCGAGCTGCGTATGGCGCGGATCGACGACGACGGCCAAGGCGTCGCCTTTGCCCGCTTCAACGACCAAGTCGTCAACTTCTATTTTCAGCCGAGCGATGCCGGTTGGGTGCTCGACGCTCTGGATTTCGAGGGTAGCTTGTACCGCATCCGTGATCTGGAGCAGATCCAGGCCACCTTGGAGAGCATGTTGGAGCTGGCCAACGCGCTGGAGGGCTACAAAGCAGCCAACAGTTCCTATCCGGTCGGCGAGACAGGTAGCGGCTTGCAGGTTCTGGTTCCCGAGTTCCTGGCGACCGAAACTTCGTTCGACGACGCTTGGCAACAGGCCTTCGACTACGAGTCCGACGGCGACGACTACACGCTCAGGTCGTTCGGCGCGGACAAGGCCAGCGGCAGCCGCGACGACATCATCCTCAACGATGGCGAGTTCATTGGTGCCGGCGGCAGCGAGGGGCAAGGCTAGCCGCAGTAGCCACCCCTTTGAGATGTCCGGACTGGCCTGCGGAATCGGTCGCAGCGCGACCTGCCGGCCGGTTCCGACTAACCAGACGCTATCGATTCTTCTGTTACAGGCCACTAACGCAGCGCTTTGAAGAAATCCCGCAGCAGCCCGCTGCACTCTTTCGCGGCAACGCCGCCTTCGACGCTCTTCAAGTGAGGCGCGATGCGCTCGTCCACCAGATTCAGCACCGATCCACAGGCGCCGAGTCGCGGGTCTTTAGCCCCGTACACGACGCGTTCGACGCGGGCTAGCGCGATGACGCCTATGCACATCGCGCAGGGCTCCAGCGTGACGACGAGCGTGGAACCCTCGAGACGCCAGTCACCGAACGCGTTGCCCGCCGCGCGCAGCGCTTTGACTTCGGCATGGGCGCTCGGGTCGTCGTCGTTCTCTGTCGTGTTGTGCCCGTCGCCGATGATCTCGTCGCCGAGGACGACGACGGCGCCGACGGGCACCTCGCCGGCGTCACGGGCGCGCCGGGCTTGCTCGAGGGCAGCCGCCATCCACGTTGCTTCGATCGATTTGTCGTCGAATGAATGCACGGCGCGCGGGCGTCCGGCAAAAAAAGAGAGTGCGCCGTGGAGGACTCGAACCCCCAGCCTCCTGGTCCGTAGCCAGACGCTCTATCCAGTTGAGCTAACGGCGCGGAACAGATGCCGGCCAGCATCTGACGAGGGGAGGATAGCATCGCCCGGAAGAGCTCACCAACCTCCCGACACGGGCGGTCCCGGCTGGCGGGTCCGCTCGCCGCTGGCGGCGACGGGAAGTACGGCCGTCACGCATACGCCGCGAATCGAGGTTGACACGAGTCGCGGCTCAGCTCCATACTGTCCTATGACAGTAGGACAATTAGCAATGATATCCCTTCAAACAGACAACCCGACCAGCGAGCGCCGCCTCGCGAAGGCCGCTGACGGAGAAACCCGGTGGAGCTGAGAGTTGATCCGGCCAGCCCGGTACCGATGTACGCGCAGGTCGTCGAGCAAATCCGCACGCTCGTGGCGCTGCGCGCCCTGCGCTCCGGCGACAGGCTGCCGTCGGTGCGTGAGCTGGCCACCCAGGTGCGTATCAACCGCAACACGGCGTCGAAGGCCTACCAGCTTCTCGAATCGATGGGTGTGCTCGAGACGCGGACCGGGCAGGGCACCTTCGTTGCCGACGGCGTGCCGCCGTGGTCGCAAGACGAACGCCAGCGGCGCCTCGAGCAGAGCATCAACCGCGCCCTGGTCGAGGCCTATCACCTGGAAATCCCCTTCGACGAAGTCTTGAAGATCACGGAACGCCTGGTGAGCGATTTCACGCGTGGTAAGGCGGCAGGCAAGCAATGAAGAAGGTTACGAATCTCCTCATGGGTGGAGCCGGCCGGGGGGCCGCCGGCGACAACGAAAGGTGACGTGATGAGCGTCCCAGCCATTCGCATTCAGAACTTCACCAAGCGCTTCGGCAAGATCACCGCCGTCGACAACCTGTCGCTCGAGGTGCCCAAGGGTTCGATCTTCGGCCTGTTGGGGCAGAACGGCGCCGGCAAGACGACGACGATCCGTACGTTGCTCAACCTCTTGCGCCCCACGGAGGGCAGCCTGCAGGTGCTGGGTCTCGATTCGGTGAAGGATTCGCTCGAGATCCGCAAGCGCATCGGCTACCTCCCGGAAGAGCCGTCGTACTACTCGTGGATGACGGTCGACGAGATCATCTCGTTCAACGCGGCGTTCTATTCCACCTGGGACCACGATCTCGGCAACCGGCTTCTCGATGACCTCGGCTTGCCGCGCGATCGCAAGCTGGGCTCCCTGTCGCGCGGCATGCAGGCCAAGGTCGGTTTGGTGATGGCGCTGGGGCCACGGCCCGAGCTGCTCATCCTCGACGATCCGACGTCGGGTCTCGATCCGGTGGTTCGGCACGAATTTCTCGAGGCGATGATCTCCAACGTGCAATCGGAGGGCGGCACGGTGTTCTTTTCCACCCACCTGCTGCACGAGATGGAGCGCGTCGCCGACGAAGTGGCGATGATCCACCACGGCACCCTGCGGCTCCGCAACTCGCTCGAGCAAATGAAGATGGACTTCAAGAAGCTGCGTGCCGTGTATCCGAACGTTGTTCCCGACACCTTTCCGATCGAGGGGCTCGTGCGAGCCGAACGCAACGCGCACCAGGCCTTGCTGACCGTTGCGCGCTACGACCCCGCCATGGACGAAGCCCTCCGCGGCCACGGCGCCGAAACCGTCGAGGTCCTCGATTTGCCTTTGGAGGAAATCTTTGTCGAAACCGATCGCGATCACCACGGAGGGAACCAAGAACGTCACCGCCAAGCCGGGTGTAGGCAATCTGACGCTGCTCGCGCCATTCCTTCCAGAGTAGGGCTCTCAGCACGATGCCCCCTCGCCGGGCGCGTCGCCCAACGTGCTCGCCGGCACCGCCCCGCTCGCGCCCTTCACGGTCGGCGCCGCGCGCCCAGCTGGAGGCGAGGACCAATTCGTGCTGGCGCCGCCTTCGCGACGCACGTCGACCCGGAAACCGACCGCCTCGGCTTCGTCCCCGTTCTTGCTGGCGACGCTCGTGTGGGCGTTTTCGCCGGCGATAGTACCGACCTTCTCGAGCTCTCCGATATGAGTCGCTGCGGTTCAAGGCACGAACACGATGGTTGTTGCCGTGAGCCGCAGCGGGTTTTCAGGGAGCAGCTACTACCTGGCTGGCGCCGGCGGTAGCTTCTTGCGACTCACAGGCAGATTGGCGCGAGCTGGCGAGCTCTCTCCGGACGGCCAGTGGCTCCTCTACGAGTCGGAGCTCGGTTCTCTCAACATGCGCGACGGGTGTCAGCTACGGGCAGCTCGCCTGGATGGCAGCGAGGATCGTTTGATTGTGGCGAGGGGTGATCCGGGGTCCTGCATTCGCTCCGCCGGCTTCTCCCCGCAGGGATCGCGCTTCACCATGGCCACCGGGCCGCCCCATCTGCAGACGCAGCGCTTCTTCGATTTCGAGTCCGGTGTCGAAACCGCGACGTTCGACATCGGCGAGCGCTGGGAAGACACCCTCTCCCGGATATGGACGTTGCGTGGCTGGGTAGGTGAGGATTCAGTCTTGCTGTCCAGCCGTCGGGGTCTGGCAACACTGGATGCCGACACCGGTGAAATGACGCCGGTCTACACGACCGTGGGCTCGCCCTCGGTGAGGCCGCCAAGCATTTCTTTGACGGACTCGGCGTCTTCTTCTTTGACGTGAACAATCGCCGCCAGCGTGGCACGGCTCACCACGGCGCCCATCGGACCGACGGGCAACAAGCCGAGCGCCTCTTCGCCCTGCACGAAGTACTCGATACCGGCCGAGTCGATGAGAGACTTCACGACCGGTAGTACCGCCGCATTGGTCGTGCGGAACACCTCGACGAGCTTGACGTCCGGGTGCTCCGGCTCTGCCCGGCGCTCCGCCACGAGGGGCACCTCACAGGTGGCACACTCCGACACCTCGGGCTTGTATTCGGCTCCGCAAGAGGGGCAGAACATCGCCGTGGCTGGCCGGCCGGCCTAGCAGGCCATTATTCGCTGCGGCGCTGGCGCTGTATCTGGCGGCGCCGGCGGCGGCGCGCGGCAGCGGCCTTGAGCCGCTTCGCTTCGCTGGGCTTCACGTAAAAGCGGCGGCGGCGAATGTCGCGCAAGATCCCGGCGCGTTGCACTTCACGCCGGAACTTCTTGATCGCCCATTCCAGGCGATCACCTTCCTTGAGCCTTATTTCGACCATGCTCTCTCCAACAAAAAAAAGACCCGGTTCTTGATCAGGTCCTCGATGTGCTTCGGCACGTGCACCGCATCGAGGGGACGCGGCTACCGCAGGGAAAAAGTAGCATGGGTCAGCGAGCGAAGGCAAATAGGTGGCTGCGACCGCGTACGAAGAGCATCCCCCCGGAAATCGCCGGCGTGGCGAGCACCGGTTCTCCGAGCGGATTCACGGAAACCCGCTCCAGAAAGGGACCGGCGCGCACCACGCGAACCTGCCCGTCTTCGCCGGCGATGAACAGGAGACCGTTCGACGCCACGGGCGACGCCGTGTAGGCAACGGGGTCCGGTGGCGAAGGTTCCGCCGCCGCTTCGCCGTCCTCACCGGGAGGCGGTGGCGGCTCATCCACCGGTTCGGCATAGATCTCCAGGCCGGTAGCCAGATCGAAGCAGGCCAGCACACCGTCGTGTGACAGCAAATACACGTAGTCGCCAATGACGATCGGCGTCGCCACCAGTGAGCCCCCTTGCATTGAGCTCCAGTTGACGTGCTCGTGGCGCTGTGTGCTCGACAGGTCGATCGTGCCCGTAGCACCCGAGCGCACCGCGTAGATCGGCTGAACCGGCCGGTACCCGGAGGTCACGATGACCAATCCGCCACCGAACACCGGCGACGGCGCAGCACCGAGCGAGGTCGGCGCCAGGCTCCATGACTCGGCGCCGGTGGCCGGGTCGTAGGCGCGAATCGCCCGGCTGCCGTTGGCAACGATCTCGGCCTGCCCGTTGGCCTCGAAAACGGCCGGCGTCGACCATGAGGATCCTCCATCGCGCGGCGTGCGCCACAGCTCGTTGCCGGTGCTCACATCGAACGCCGCGATGAACGACCCGGCGCTCACGTCGACCTGCACGATAACCCGATCGTTCCAGATCATCGGCGAACTGGCGCTTCCCCACTGAAACGTCGGATCGAAAAACCAGCCGGCGTCGAGCACGCCTAGGTCCACTTGCCACAGGAGATTCCCCTCGAGGTCGAAACAGAACATTCCCTGCGAGCCGAGGATCGACACGACGTGCTCGCCGTCGGTGGCCGGCGTCGCATTGCTGAAGCTCGACTTGGGATGACGCTCAGTCTTCGGCACGGCCTCGACGGCGTTGCGCTCCCAGACAACGGCGCCGGTCGCCCGGTCCAGGGCAAGGACCTTCCACTGGTGGACGCCGCGCCCAGGAATGGATACCGGCGAAGCCGCGTGTCCCGGCTCGAAGTACATCGGTCCGGCGCCGCTCACGACTGTGGTCACGAACACGCGGTCGCCCCACACGATGGGGCTGGAATGGGCGAGGCCGGGAATCTCCGCCTGCCACGCCAGGTTGGTTCCCTCCGGAGCGTTAAACGACTCGGGCAACGCTGGCCCCTCGACGACGCCGCTGCCACCGGGGCCCCGGAACGACGGCCAATTTTCCGTGGTCGTGGCGACTTGCGCGCGCCCCGCAGGCGCCGCGAGCAGCAACACGGCTAGCAGCGTGGCGCGCTTCATTGCCGCATCATGCGGCGCGTGAAACCGCCCTGTGTAAACGCCATGCTCAATACCTCGGCGTTGCGCAGGCTGAAGGCGACGTAGACATCGCCGGTCTGCTCCGATTGGAACCGGTCGTTGCCCACCGGCACGAAACGCAGCGCGTTGCGCATGCCCGGTGGGCGAATGAGCAGGACGCGCGTGCCGATGTCGGCAGCGACGTTGAGCGAAAAGCCGACTTCGTCGACGTACACTCCCTCGAGGCGACGCAGGTATTCGGGCTCGACCGCGATGATTGTCGGTGGCGGGGGCGGCGGGGGCTCGGCGCCGAACTCACGCAGTAACTCGAAAAGCTCCTCGTTGCGCATGGCGATGGCCGCCTCGATCGCCTGGCCGAGAACTTCTTCTGAGGGGATGTGCAGTTGCAGCAGAACACGGGCCCGCTCTATGTCGGCGGCGGCAACCGCTGCCTGGAAAAGCTCAGCGAAGCCCTCGGCGGAGGCGTCGAACAACAACGACACGACTGCTTCGGATCCGCCCACGCTCGCCCAGGCGAGCGGCGTGCGCTCGTAGAACGTATCCGTCCGATCGGCGTCTGCGCCGCGATCGAGCAGCAGGCTCACGATCTCCACGTTGCCGCGCAGGCACGCCAGGATGAGCGGCGTGGCGCCGAACTCGTTGGCCGCGTCGACATCGACGTCGCCGCCATCGAGTAGCGCCTTGACGGTTTCCAGGTCGCCGCGGCTGGCCGCGGCACGGAGCTGGGCGCCCGGGTCGACAACCTGAGAAACCGGCGCCGCCGATGTGGCGGAAGCGGTTACCAGGACGGCGGCAAGAAGAAGCTTGGCAATCGACATGGTCTTATCTAGACAGTAAGTTCCTCGGAGCCGGAGTGTCAAAGCATCGCCGCAAGGCACAAACCGACGCTCCAAATGTTGCGGCGAGGCGCGTCAATAAGGTACGCACGGACAACGAGGAGGACTCGATGGAAGCAGGAGGCGCAGGAGGCGCCGGTTGGGCGTGGCTCGGTTTCGCCCTCATGACCGTTTTCTCATGGGGAACCTACGGCGTTTTTCTGCACACCGGGCAATTGGCAATGGCCGACCCGGTCAACGGTCGCTACAAGGCGTTTCTGTTCGTCGGCGTCGCCTACTTCGTCACGGCGGTTCTTGCCCCGCTGCTGGTCTTGATGCTCAACGGCGCCGATTGGAGCTTCCCGGCCAAGGGGCTTACCTGGTCGCTGATTGCCGGCACCGTAGGGGCCGCCGGGGCCTTCTTCGTGCTGATGGCGTTCGGCGCCAAGGGCACACCGACCGTGGTGATGTCGATCATTTTCGCCGGCGCGCCGATCGTCAACGCGATCACGGCGTATGCCTTCCATCCCCCGGCCGGGGGCCTGGCCAACGTCCGCTGGCAGTTCGTCGCCGGCATCGTACTGGCGGCCACCGGCGGCGCCCTCGTCGCGTTGTACAAGCCCGATTCGGTGGCGCCGGCACCACCAGCGCCGGCCGTCCAGGAAAGCCCCGACAGCACCAGCTAGTGTGCTGTCCCAGGAATAGCTCGCAGGATGCGTCGGGAGCGGACGTGCGCGTGTGTTGAGGACGAAGCGCGTGGAATTCTGGCATTCTCGCGTTTGTGAGGGAGCCTTCGTCGAGCCTGCTCCCGGCAGAGTTTTTTCGTGCGCCTGTGTTATCTTTTGGGTATCCTCAAACACGATCTTGCGGCCCTTCTTAATACCCCCAGGGCGTCCCCGCTGCTCCGAACAGCCGGTAGGGACTCGGGGGCCGTCTCCCCGCTGACGACTATAGGACCCAGGGAATGCCCACGAAGCTCGTGTCAGTGGCTATCGGCAACGCCGTCGGCTCGTGGTCTGCTCGCATCGGTGCGGTACGCGTCGAATTCGGCGTCGGCGCCCTGGATCGCATCGAAGCCCTGGTCGAGGAGCTTGGCGGCACGCGCGTGTTGATCGTCACCGATCCCGGCATTCGTGAGGCCGGACACGTCGCACGAGCCCTCGACTCGTTTGCCGGCGAGGCGCCGGAAGCTTTCGTGTTCGACGACGTCGAGGAAAACCCGACCACACGCCACGTCAATGCCGGTACAGCGTTCGCGGCCGAGCACGACATTGATTTCATCGTTGGTCTCGGCGGCGGCAGCGCCATGGACTGCGCCAAGGGCATCAACTTTCTGCTGACCAACGGCGGCAAGATGGAGGACTACTGGGGGCGCAACAAGGCCACCAAGCCGATGCTGCCGTCGCTCGGCATACCGACAACGGCCGGTACCGGCAGCGAGGCGCAGTCGTTCGCGCTGATCGCACGGCGTGGAACGCACGACAAAATGGCCTGTGGCGACGAGAAGGTCAGCTTTCGCGCCGTCATTCTCGACCCTGCACTGACCGGCACGGTGCCGCGCCCGGTGGCCGTGGCGGCGGGGCTCGATGCCGTCTCGCACGCCGTCGAGAGCTACGTGGCAACGGCCCGCAATCCCGTTTCGCAGATGTACGCGCGCGACGCGTGGCGACTGCTGTCGACGAACTTCGAGCGCTCCCTGGACGATCCGGAAGACCTCGACGTACGCGGCGTCATGCAGCTCGGCGCCTATCTGGCAGGCGCATCGATCGAGTGCTCGATGCTGGGCGCGGCCCACGCCTGCGCCAATCCGCTGACAGCGCGCTTCGATGTGACACATGGCATCGCGGTGGCTGCGATGTTGCCCGCAGTCGTCCGCTTCAACGCGCCCGAAGTGGAGTCGCTCTACGATGAGCTCGAACCGTCGATGGCCTCCAAGCTGGAAGTCTTGCGAGACTTCACCTGTGGCGAATTCAGTCTCGGCGCCCTGGGCGTGAGGCGCGCCAGCCTGCCCGAGCTCGCCGCCGCCGCGGCAACGCAATGGACCACCGGTTTCAACCCGCGCCCGGTGGACGAAAACGACCTACTCTCGCTGTACGAAGCCGCCTATTGAGATCATGAACCACCGAAGAGTCTTGCGCCCGAAAATAGCCCTCAGCCTCGCCGCATTCGCGCTCGTGGCGGGGGTCGGCCTGGCGGGCGCCGCGCTGCAGAATACCGATTGGAGCCTGTTCCGCCACGATGCCGCCTTGAACGGTAATCTGCCGGGCAGCGCCCTGGCCACCGAGCTCGAGCCGGTGTGGATGTTCGAGGCCGGCGACAGCATCGAGTCAACGGCCGCTATCGTTGACGGACGGGTGTACTTCGGTTCTCTCGACACCTTTTTCTACGCCCTCGATTTGCAGACCGGCGAACCGCTTTGGAAGTTCCAGGCAGCGGCCGAAGTGAAGTCATCGCCCACGGTGATCGGCGGTGTCGTGTACTTCGGCGACGAGATGGGTGAGTTCCACGCGCTCGAGGCCAATACCGGTGAAGAAAAGTGGGTGTATTCCACCGGCGCCGGAATCGTGTCGGCGGCGAACTACGCCGACGGCCTATTAGTATTCGGTTCGTACGACAACAGCATTTACGCGGTGCACGCCGAGGACGGCTCCCTCGCCTGGCGCATCCAGACCGAAGGCTATGTAAACGGCACGCCGGCGATCGTCGACGGTCAAGTGATATCCGTCGGCTGCGACGGTTTCTGCCGGGTCATCGGCCTGCAGAACGGTGAGCTCGTGTCGCAGCTGCAGGTTTACGCCTACGTCGGCAGCAGCCCGGCGATCCGCGACGGCATCGCCTACTTCGGGACCTTCGAAAACCAGGTCCTCGCTGTCGACCTGAGAGCCGGCGAGGTGCTCTGGGAGTACGAACATCCGCAGCGTAAGTTCCCCTATTACTCGTCCGTGGCCATCACTGACGACCGCATCGTCATCGGCGGGCGCGACAAGATGATGCACGCCATCAACGCGGCCACCGGCGAAGCGATTTGGACCTATCGGACAAGGGCCCGCATCGACAGCTCTCCGGTAATCGTCGGCGACCGCGTGGTGTTCGGCGCCAGCACGGGCGAAGTGAGCATGCTCGACCTGGCCACCGGCAAAGTGCGCTGGACCTTCGAAACCGGGTCATCGATAGTGGCGTCGCCGGCGATCGCCAACCAGATGCTGGTAATCGGCACCGAAGACGGCCAGATCTACGGTTTTGCCTCCGCCCAAGGTGGATCATGAGCAACGCGCCCACAACCCGAGAGGATCGGCATGCAGCCGGCGGCCCAGCGGCCGACGCGGGTGTGTCGATCAACCCGGACCCGGCGACCACGCGTACCGATCTGGAGGGCAACACCGAGGTCGGCAGCGTCTTCGTGTCGAACTATCCGGCGTACTCGTTCTGGACTCCCGAAGCAGTTGACGACTATCAGGCAGTCCTGACCCAACCGCCGCGACCCGACGTGCCGATGGGGCTGTACATCCACATTCCGTTCTGCCGCAAACGCTGCAAGTTCTGTTATTTCCGCGTCTATACCGACAAGAACGCGGATCAGGTCAACGAGTACGTCGACGCCCTGATCGCCGAGCAGGAGCTCTACGCGCCGCACATCGCGGTCTCCAACCGGCGACCCGAGTTCGTCTACTTCGGCGGCGGCACGCCGTCGTACATTTCGGTAAAGCACCTCGAACGCCTGGTCGGCAGCTTGAAGTCGACGATCTCCTGGGACGACGCCAAGGAGGTCACGTTCGAGTGCGAGCCCGGCACGTTGAGCGAGGCCAAGCTCGAAGCAATTCGCGCTATCGGCGTGACCCGCCTGAGCCTCGGCGTAGAGAACTTCGACGACACCATTCTCGAGCTCAACGGCCGGGCCCACGTTTCGAAGGAGATCAACCGGGTGCTGCCGTGGATCGAAAACATCGGCTTCCCGAGCCTCAACATCGACCTCATCGCCGGCATGGTGGGCGAGACCTGGGAAACCTGGCGTGAGACGGTGCAAAGGGCGATCGACGTCGACGCCGACACGGTGACCGTTTACGAGATGGAGTTGCCGTTCAACACGCGTTTCTCCAAACAGTTCTTCGAGGGCCGCCTCGAAGTGCCGCCGGCCGACTGGGAGACCAAGCGTGAGTGGCACGCCTATGCCTACGAGCAACTGCGCGCCGCAGGCTACGAGACTTCAAGCGCCTACACGATGGTCAAAACCAAGAACAGCTGTGATTTCGTCTACCGCAGCTCGCTCTGGCAGGGCGCCGACATGGTGGCTCTGGGTGTGTCTTCGTTCGGGCACATGAGTGGCGTGCACGTGCAGAACACGCCGCACTGGAACGAGTATCTCGAGGCCATCGGAAAGCGAGAGCTGCCGCTGAGTCGCGCCTTCGCCACGACGTCCGACGAACGCCTCACCCGCGAGATGATCTTGCAGCTCAAGCTCGGCGAGATTCATCCGAGTTACTTCAACGACAAGTTCGGGGTCGATATTCTGGAGCGCTTCGCCGGCTCGTTCCGTACCTTGCGCGACCAAGAAATGCTGGAAATCGACGACGACAGCGTCCGTCTCACGACTAACGGATTGCTGCGCGTCGACTCGCTGCTCCCCGAGTTCTACGCACCCGAGTATCAGCACGCACGCTACACCTAGAAAATGACGGCCCTCCCCGGGTCAAGGAGACAAGAGTGTTCAAGCTTCTGCGTATTCTGATCATCGGCATGTTGGGCCTGGCGATTGCACTTCCGGCGATCGCCCAGGACCCTGCAGCCCCACAACAAACGCAATCCGCTCAGAACAGCACGGAGCCGGCGCCACAGAGCAGCGGGCAACAGCCGCGGCGCGGTCGGGCACAGGATTTCATCTACATCATCGAAGGGAGCCTGCCGTACGTGCCGACCTCGAACACGATCGCCGCCAAGCTGCCGCTGTCTCTGCAGCTAACGCCGTTCAACGTCGGCATCGTGACGCGGGCGCTGTTCGAGGAGCAGTATGACGTGACCATGCCCGATGCCCTGGTCAACGTGAGCAACGTCAACGTGCAGCCCGGCAACGGCGTGCACGATTACTTTCTGATTCGCGGCTTCGACTCACTGTCGAGCGCCCTGGTGATGACCGACGGCGCTGCCGAGCCGGAAGCGACGTTCTACGAGCTGTACAACGTCGAGAACGTCGAGGTGCTCAAGGGTCCGAGCGGTTTCCTGTACGGCAGCAACCCGCTCTCCGGCACCGCAAACCTGGTGCGTAAGCAACCGACGCCCAACACCAACGGAAGCGTGCGCGCCAACTTCGGTCGCTACAATTGGTTCGAGGGCGCCGCCGACGTCAACTACGGCAACGCGGACGGCGATTTCTTCTTCCGCCTCAACTCGGTGTTCCGCGACCGCGAGGGATACCGAGATCGCATCGAGGGTCGCACCTTCGCCATCAACCCGGCGGCAACGTGGCAAGTGAGCGACACAGCTTCGCTCAACGTGAACTTCGAGTACGTCAAGGCCGACTACTTCCCCGACAGCGGCGTACCCCTGGCGTTCAACACCGTTCCGGACGTGCCGCGGACCAACAACTACCAGTCGCCCTCCGACGCCTCCGAACAGAACGTCTATCGGCTGCAGGTCGATTACCAGAACGAGCTCAACGATACGGTCACGGTGCGCAACAAGTTCTACTACCGCGGCCTCGAGTGGCTCTCCAACGGAACGCTATACAACGGGGTATTCCCGGAGTTCGACCCGTTCTTCCAGCCGACCGGCCGGCTGTTGGTCAGCCGCAACCTGGTATTGCTCGACGATGACCAGAGCTGGTTCGGCAACCAACTGGAAGCCGTGGTCAGCAGCGCTACCGGATCGATGCATCACAACCTGCTGCTCGGTGTCGAGCTGGCACGGCAGGCGGACGTTTTTACGCTCGACATCGGCTTGCTGCCCGACATCGATCTCAACAATCCGGTGGAGACGGCGCCCGACCAGCCGATCATCCTGCCACCGTTCTCGCAAGCGGGTGATTCTCGGGCGATCATTGCGGCGCCGTACATTATCGACCAGATCCAGGTACATCAACGCTTCCAGGTTCTCGCCGGGGTTCGCCTCGACACGATCGACTTCAAGGACGATTCACGCAACGTGTCGCGAACCGACACCAAGGCCAGCCCCATGCTGGGCCTGGTGTTCGTGGCTGATGAAGCAACTTCCATCTACGGCAACTACTCCAAGTCGTTCGCTCCCCCGGCGCCGCGCGTGCAAACCGGCGACGTGCTACCCGAGGAAGGCGAGCAAATCGAGTTCGGAGTCAAACGCGAGTTTCTCGACGGCCGGGCCCGCTTCTCTGCCGCCGTTTATCAGCTCGAACGACGGAATATCGGCATTCCCGACAACAACGGCGTCACCCAACAGGTCGGCAGCCAGCGGTCGCGCGGCTTCGAAGCCGACGTGGTCGCCGAGGCGCCGGGCGGCGTGCGGCTCATGGGCTCCTACGCCTACAACGACGCCGTTCTCACGGAATTCAGCGAGCGAATCATCGTCGGCCTCGATCCGGTCTTCTTTTTCCCGATCTTCGGAACCGTCGATCGCAGCGGCAACGCGGCGGCATTTGCACCCAAGAGCATCTTCAACGCCTGGGTCAGCAAGGGTTTCTCCCAGGGCTTCCTTATCGGCGGCGGCGCCCGCTACGTGGGCAACCAATTCATCGCCGCCAACAACGAGTTCGCGATTGATGGCGTGCTCACCTTCGACGCCATGGCGAGCTACGCCTTCCGCCAGTTGCAGCTCGACGTCAACATCAAGAATCTCACCAACCGGGAGTACAACCAGCGCGGCTTCGGCAACAACTCGATCATTCCCGCCGACCCCATTACCGTGTACTTGGGAGTCTCGTACCGACGATAGCAGGGTGTTGAGAAGCTCCCTGCTAGAGTCGGAAATCCGCAGAAGCCAGGCATGCACCCAGACCCGGAATATGACGTAGCCGTGGTCGGCGGCGGCCCCGCCGGCTCGACGGCGGCGGCCCTGATCGCCGCCGCCGGCCGAAAGGTCCTGCTCCTCGACCGCGAAAAATTCCCGCGCTTCCGCGTCGGTGAGTCGCTGATGCCGGCAACGTATTGGACGCTCGAGCGCCTCGGCGTGCTCGACAAGATGAAGTGCAGCCACTTCCCCCAGAAGCACAGCGTCCAGTTCTTCGGCAAGAGCGGAAAGGGCGCCGCACCCTACTATTTTTCGAAGGTCGATCCGCACGAAAGCTCACAAACCTGGCAGGTCGATCGTCTCGAGTTCGACCACATGTTGTTTCGCAACGCCATCGAAAAGGGGGCGCATGCGTTCGAGGAAGCTCGGGTGCACGAAGTCCTGTTCGACGGCGACCGTGCCGTCGGGGTCGACGCTGAGCTCGCCGACGGCGTACGGCGCCAGATCAGCTCCAAGGTTGTTGTCGACGCCACCGGGCAAAGCGCCCTGATTGCCCGCCGGCTCGGCCTGCGGCGCACCGATTCGAACCTCAAGCACTGCGCCTTCTTCACCCGCCTCTCGGGCGCGGCGCGCGGCGAAGGCATCGATGAAGGCGCCACCTTGATCTTGCACACCGCGCACGAGAAGTCATGGTTCTGGTACATCCCGCAGCCGAGCGACGTGGTCAGCGTGGGCGTCGTCGGATCGCTCGACCATCTCGTAAAGGGCCGCTCCAACGATCCGGAAACGGTCTTCGATGAGGAGCTGGCGCTCTGCAAGCCGCTGCAGGAGCTCGTCGAGGGCGCCGAGCGTCTCCACGAGATCCGGGTTCTGAAAGACTTCTCGTACGCCGCCACCAGCATCGCCGGCGACGGTTGGGTGCTGGCCGGCGATGCCTTCGGTTTCATCGACCCGATCTACTCGTCGGGCGTATTTCTGGCGCTCAAGGGCGGCGAGCTGGCCGCCGACTCGATCATCGAGGGCTTCGACAAAGGCGATTTCTCGGCGGCGCAGCTCGGCAAGCACGGCCGACACTTCGTCGCCGGCATCGATGCGCTGCGCAAGCTCGTGTACGCCTACTACGATCCCGATTTCAGCATCGCGCAGTTTCTCAAGCAATTTCCAGAGCAGGAGGAGAATCTTGTGCACCTGTTGATCGGCAATGTATACCGACATCCTGTTGACGGGTTGCTAGAGTCCATGGATCAATACCGCTCGCTCCCCAAGTACGAACCCATCGATATCGACGACCCGAGCTAACCGGCTGATCCCGAGAAAGCGCTCTCGCACATGAGGTACGTCGCGTACTTGCTGCTGGCCCTGTTGTACGCCGTACATACGGACGTCTGGTTTTGGGACGACCCGAGGCTGGTTCTCGGTCTCCCGATAGGGTTCACGTACCACCTCGCCTGGATGGTGGCGGCCTCGGGAGCCCTTTGGCTCGTGGTGCAATACGCCTGGCCATCGGAGATCGAGGCGGCGGCGGAACGTGCTGCGAGCTCCAGCGCCGCGGCAGCTGCCGAGGGTGACGACCAATGACGCTGGCAATCATCGTCATCTACATGGTCATGGTGTTGTCGGTCGGCGTGTTCAGCCACCGGCTGTTCCGCGGCACCGGCGAGGACTACTTCCTGGCAACTCGCACCATCGGTCCGTTCGTGCTGCTGATGTCGTTGTTCGGCACCAACATGACGGCGTTCGCCCTCCTCGGCGGCGCCGGCGAGGCGTACCGGTCCGGCATCGGACTGTTCGGCTTGATGCCGGCGATATCCGGCCTCGTGATCCCGACGATTTTCTTCTTCGTCGGCACCCGTGCCTGGGCCGTCGGCAAGCGCTTCGGCTACATCACTCAGGTGCAGTACTTCCGCGACCGCTGGGGTTCCGACCTGTTCGGCGCGCTGCTCTTCGTGGTGCTCGTGGCGCTCGTGATTCCGTACCTGTTGATCGGCGTGCTCGGCGCCGGGGTGACGTTGAGCAACATCACCGACGGGCAGATCGCCCAGTGGGTCGGCGGCCTGGTGATTTGTTTGGTCGTAATGACCTACGTCACCTACGGCGGCCTGCGCGGCACCGCTTGGGCGAACACCTTCCAGACGCTCGTGTTCATGATCCTTGGCGCGGTCACCGTCGTGTACATCATCAACCAGATGGGCGGGCTGGCGAGCGTCATGGAGCAGCTGGCCACGAGTTACCCCGACCTGCTCATTCGCAGCGAGGGCTACACACCGGTCCGCTACCTGACGTATTCGTTTATCCCGCTGTCGGTCGGCATGTTCCCGCACCTGTTCATGCACTGGCTGACCGCCAGCAAGATGAGCAACTTCCGCTTGACAGTGGCGGTGTATCCGATCTGTATCGCCGTCGTGTGGGCGCCGAGCGTGCTGCTGGGCGTCTCCGGCAACCTGGATTTTCCCGGCCTTTCTGTGCCGGCTTCGAACTCGGTGCTGGTGCGGCTGATCAGCCTCCACGCGCCCGGCGTGCTCGCCGGACTGCTCGCCGCCGGCGTGTTCGCCGCCGTCATGTCGTCACTCGATTCGCAGGTCTTGTCGCTGGGCACGATGTTCACGCAGGACATCGTCAGGCACTACGGTCACCACGAGCGCATGACCGACAAACAACAAGTATTCATCGGTCGCACGTTCGTCGCCGGCATCCTGTTGGTGACGTATCTGTTGTCGTTGATCACCCGCACGACCATTTTTGCCATGGGCACCTGGTCGTTTACCGGCTTCGCGGCGCTCTTCCCGATCGTCGTCGCCGCCATGTTCTGGAAACGCAGCACCAAGGTGGGCGCCTTCGCGTCGCTCATCACCGTCGTCGTGCTGTGGACCTACTTCTTCAGCCAGGGATGGGGGAACGCCGACTACACGGTGGGCGGCAGCGGCGTCATGGCTGTGTTTCCGATCACCATTGCGTCGGCCGGCGCCATGATCGTGGGCTCGCTGTTGTCGAGCCCACCGGACGACGCCAGGGTCGAGAAGTTCTTCCCCACCGCGAGCTAGTGTCCTGAGAATTCGCCTCGCTCATGCCACCACACACTAGGAGCACGGAGGCGCCGACGTGAAGATCGCGTACATCACCGCCGGTGCCGCCGGGATGTACTGCGGCAGCTGCTTGCACGACAACACGCTGGCAGCCGCGTTGATAGCGCGCGGCCACCAAGTGGCGTTGATCCCCACGTACACGCCGACAAGGACCGACGAAGTCGACGTCAGCATCGACCGTGTGTTCTACGGCGCCGTGAACGTGTACCTGGAGCAGAAGGCTGCGTTGTTTCGCCACCTGCCACGCGCCATTCACTCAATGCTGGACCGGCCGGCTCTGTTGAACTGGGTTGTGGGCCGCGGTGTGTCGATCGATGCGAAGGAGCTCGGTGATCTGACGCTGTCGGTGGCGTTGGGCGAAGAGGGCAAGCAGAAGCGCGAGCTCGAAGAGCTCGTCGATTGGCTGCGCGACGACTACAAGCCCGAGATCGTGCACATCACCAACTCGATGTTCCTCGGGCTGGCCGAGCCGTTGAAGCGCGAGCTCGGCGTTCCCGTGCTGTGCTCCCTACAGGGCGAAGACATCTTCCTCGACGATCTCGCCGAGCCGTTCAAGACGCAGGTACACGAGAGCCTGCAGGCCCACGCGCGGCACGTCGACGGGCTGGTGGCCACCTGCAACTACTACGCCGATTTCATGGCGGGGTACCTCGCCGTTCCGGCGGACCGCATCCACGTAATACGGCTCGGTATCAAATTGGACGGGCACGGCGAGCAAGATCGCAGGAATCTCCCGGGCGAGGCTGGCGAGGTGCCGTTCACGATCGGGTACCTGGCAAGGATCGCCCCCGAGAAGGGCCTCCACACCCTGATCGAGGCATTCCGTTTGCTCGCCGAGCGGGTCGGCAAGGACAAGATCGTGTTGCGCGCCGCCGGCTACCTGGGTAAGAGCGACGAGCCCTACTTGGCGCGCCTCCGGAATCGTGTTGCTGAGCTCGATCTCGCCGATCGCTTCGAGTACGCCGGAGAGTTGAGCCGTGACGAGAAGATCAGGTTTCTCAACGAAGTCGACGTGCTGTCGGTTCCTACGACATACCGGGATCCGAAGGGGCTCTTCGTCCTCGAGGCCATGGCCAACGGAACCCCGGTGGTGCAGCCGCGGCATGGGGCCTTTCCGGAGCTGATCGAGGCAACCGGCGGCGGCCTGCTGGCCGAGCCTGGCTCCCCAGGGTCAGTGGCCGAGCGTCTCGAAACCCTGATGATGGACGCCGAGCTCCGCAACCGCCTCGGGGCCGCCGGCAAGTCGGCGGTGCACACCGGGTTCTCGGACACGAAGATGGCGGAAGCCACATTGGATGTGTATTCAGCGTACGTAGAAAAGCACGCGGCCGCAGCGACAACGTGACGAGCGATACCGTATTGAGGGTCGAAAGGGCCTCACGCTAACCAACAGGACCGATCGAATGGCAGAGTTCAAATACGAGCGGCGCATCGATTATTCGGACACCGACATGAGCGGAATCGTGCATTTCTCGCGCTTCTTCGTGTTCATGGAGACCGCCGAGCACGAGTTTCTGCGCGCCCTCGGCACCAGCGTTGACAAACATGTCGACGGCGAGCGCATCAGCTGGCCGCGCGTCTCGGCTTCGTGCGACTATCGGGCGCCGGCCGAATTCGGCGAGGTGCTGGAGGTGCGGGTACGGGTCAAGCGGCGCGGTGTAAAGTCGATGACCTACAGCTTCGAGTTTCGGCGTGGTGACACGCTGATCGCCGAGGGCGAGACGACGGCGGTGTGCTGCATCATCCACAACGACCGCGCCCCCGAGCCGATCGAGATCCCGGAGTGGTTCGCCCAGGCACTGGAAGGTGGCGATGGGGAGCCCGAATCTAACGCTTAACGACATCACCAAGCGGTACGACACCGGCGCCGATGTCGTCGACGTACTGCGCGGCGTCTCGTTCGAGCTCTCCGGCGGTGGGGCGGCGGCGATCACCGGGCCTTCGGGATCGGGCAAGAGCACGCTCCTGCACATCATCGGCACGCTGGACACCCCGACGTCCGGCTGCGTAGCGATCGGCGGGCAGGACCCCTTCGCACTTTCCGAGCCAGAGCTCGCCCGCTTTCGCAACGAGTCCATCGGTTTCGTGTTCCAGGATCATCACCTGCTGCCGCAGTACTCGGTGTTCGAAAATACGCTGATCCCGACGCTCGCCTTCACCGACGCAAGTAGTGGGCGCGAGCGTGCGCTGGAGCTGCTCAACCGCGTCGGTCTCGAGCACCGGCTGGAACATCGACCGGCACAGCTCTCCGGCGGAGAGCGACAGCGCGTCGCCATTGCCCGCGCCTTGATCAACCAACCGGAATTGCTGCTGTGCGATGAGCCGACGGGCAACCTCGACGTCGAAACCGCGGATTCCGTGGTGTCACTGCTGCTCGACCTGCACCGGGACGAGAGCAATGTGATGGTCGTGGTAACGCACAGCCTGGAGCTGGCGGCGCAGCTGCCGCGCCACTTCGAGCTGCGCGAGGGTGTGTTGAAGCAAGCCGGCAGTGAGTCCACAGCCGCCGATCCGGCAAAACACTAGACGATGCTCCGCGGCCTCAAGCACTACTGGAAGATCAATCTCGCCGTGCTCCTTGCCGCCGCCGTTAACACGGCGGTGCTGGCCGGCGCTTTGATGGTTGGTGATTCTGTGCGCGGCAGCCTGCGCGACATGACGCTTGACCGGCTCGGCGAGATCGACCTGGCGCTGGTGGCCGAGCGGTTCTTTCCAGAGGACCTGGCCGATCGACTGGCAGCGGCCACGGACTTCGAGAACGAATATCAGACGGCGGTCGGCGCCATCCTGCTGCCCGGTAGTGCGGTCAACACCGATACCGGATCGCGCGCCTCGCAGGTCAACGTGCACGGTGTCGACGAGCGTTTCGCGGCGCTGTTCCCGGCCTTCACGGAAACGCCTTTCGACCTGTCGCGCGCCGCCGGTCAGTTGTTCCCGTCGGCGATCATCAATGAAACGTTGGAGCGCGAGCTCGGCATTGAGGTCGGCGATGCGATGCTGCTGAACTTCCGCACCCGTGACGACGTCCCCGAAGACACGTTGCTGGGAGGCAAGGAAACCGCCGAAACGGTCGGCTCGATCCGTACCGTTGTCACGGCGATCGTGCCTGACGCCAACTTGGGGCGTTTCAGCCTGTCGCCGCACCAGGCGTTTCCTCCCAACGCCTACGTAGCAGTCGCAGATCTACAAGCGGCCCTCGATCAGACCGGCAAGGTCAACGCCGTCTTCGTCGCCGGCGCTGCCGGCTCCCGCGAGCCTGTATCCACCAGCGGAGCTGCCGGCGCGATTTTGCCCGCCCAAACCATGCTGCGTGGTGTGCTGAGCATCGATGATCTCGGCCTGCTGATCGAGCCCCGCGCCGGCGAGTTAATCATCGAGAGCACCGAGTTCGTGCTGCGTCCGAACGTCGCCGGCGCCATCGAGGCGGCGGCGCTGCAACACGACGCCTCCGTGACCCGCGTGCAGAGCTATCTCGCCAACGCCATGACGACCGGCGGCCACACGGCTCCCTACTCGACGGTGGCAGCGATCGGCATCAGCAACGCGCCGGCGAATTCCGTTGGCGTGCCGCAGCTCATGTTGATCGACGGCTCAGCGGTGCCGGCGACGTTGCCGGCGACGCAAATTGTGATCAATGAAATTCTCGCCGCCGACCTCGAGGCCGAGACCGGCGACACGCTGCGCATGGAGTACTACGTCGTCGGCCCCTACGAGCAACTCGAAACCGCTGCGCAGGACTTCGTCGTCGGCGGCATCGTGGCGATGAGCGGCTTGGCGGCCGATCGCCGATTGACGCCCGATTACCCCGGCATCGAAGGCACCGAAAACATCGCCGATTGGGAGCCCCCGTTTCCCGTCGATCTGCGCACCATTCGCACCGAAGATGAAGACTACTGGGACGAATACGGCGCCACCCCCAAGGCTTTCGTCGCCGAAGAAACGGCGCGCCGGCTGTGGAGCACCCGCTACGGCAGCATCACCTCGATCCGCCTGATGCCGCCGACGGACGTGGATCCAAGCGAGCTGTTGGTGGCCTTTCGCGTAGACCTCATCAACTATCTCAACCTGGCCCAGTTCGGCATGCGCTTTCTCGAGGTCAAGGCCGAGGGGCTGCGGGCGGCAGCGGGAGCCACCGACTTCAGTGTGCTGTTCATCTCGTTCAGCTTCTTCATCATCGCTTCGGCGGCGATGCTTGTCGGCCTGCTGTTCAGCCTCGGGATACAGGCGCGCGCCGCCGAGATCGGGCTGCTCTTGGCAGTGGGCTACACGCTCAAGCGGATACGCCGCCGGATGCTCGGCGAAGGCGGCATGGTGGCAGCAATCGGCGCCCTTGTCGGATTGGCGGTCGGGGTCGGCTATGCCGCCTTGATGATGGCCGGATTGCGCACTCTCTGGGTTGACGCCGTCGGTACACCGATGCTGACGCTGCACGTCGTACCGGGGAGCCTTGTCGCCGGCTGGGCAATTTCGGTGATCGTTGTACTGCTGTCGATCTGGTTCACTGTGCGCCGGCTCGGGCGGGTATCGGCAACGTCGCTGCTAAAGGGCTCATTCTACGCCGTTCCGGGAGCCGCAGGCCGAAGCGGTGCCAGGCTGAAGATGGTCGCCATCAGCAGCGGCGGGTTCGCCGCGGCGATGCTGGCGTACGCCGTGGCCTCTGGAACGACGATGGATCCGATGGTTTTCGGCACCATCGGCTTTCCGCTGCTGATCGCCGGATTTACCGCTTTCGCCGCCTGGTGCGGCTCTACGCGCGGCCGCCTGGGGCGCCCCGGCGCCACAGCGCTGCTCGGCATGGCGGCGCGCAACAGCGCCTGGAACCCGGGACGGAGCATCCTGAGCGTGGCACTGATTGCCTTCGCCTCATTCGTCATCGTGACGGTGGCGGCAAACCACAGAGACCCGACGCTCGAAATCCAATCCCTGGAGTCGGGCACCGGCGGCTTCGGGCTGTACGCCATCTCCGACGTGCCGATCCACCATGATCTCAACTCGCCCGAGGCGCGCTTCGACCTGGGATTCCCCGATCAGGTCGCCCCATTCCTCGAAGAGGCGCGGATCTTTTCGCTGCGCACGGTGCCCGGCGACGATGCGAGCTGCCTGAACCTGTACCGGCCGCAAAATCCACGGATCCTCGGCGTCGGCGATGATCTGATCAGCCGTGGCGGGTTCACATTCGCCTCGACGCTGGAGCCTGGTGCGGGGGCCTCTGATGCTTTCGTGGGTGCGACGGGTGTCGCCTACGATCCGGAGAACCCCTGGACGTTACTGCGGCAAGAGCTCGAGCCCGGCGTCATCCCCGCCTTCGGCGACGCCAATTCGGTGCAGTGGATCCTTCACCTCGGGCTGGGTAGCGACTTCGAGATGGAGAACGAGCTCGGCGAAACCATCCGCTTGCGCATCGTCGGTATCTTCGCGGAGAGCGTGTTCCGCAGCGAGTTGCTCATTTCCGAGGAAAACTTGCTCGCCAACTTTCCGAGCCGCGGCGGCTACTCCACGTTCATGGTCGAGGCGTCCAGCTTTCCGGGCAACATCGACACCCCGGCCGACGAAATCCCCGACCTCGTTGCGGAGGTTTTGGAAGCGAATCTCGGCGACTATGGCTTCGACGCGACGCGCACCGACGACAAGCTCGCTGGCTTCCTCGTCGTCCAAAACACCTACCTGTCGACCTTCCAGATGCTCGGCGGCCTCGGCCTGCTGCTCGGCACCGTGGGTCTCGGCGTGGTGCTGCTGCGCAACGTCATCGAGCGTCGCGCCGAGCTCGCCACCCTGCGCGCCTTCGGCTACCGGCGCGCCTCCCTGTCGCGCATGGTCCTGGCGGAGAACGCCTTCCTGCTGGTTCTCGGCACGGCGCTGGGGAGCGCCGCGTCGCTGCTCGCCGTGGCGCCTCGCTTCGTCGGCGGCTCGTTCGGCCTCCCCTGGGGCTCGCTCGGCCTGATCCTGCTAGCGGTGCTGGGGGTCGGCATGATCTCGAGCCTGGCGGCGGTTGCCGGAGCCCTGCGCGTGCCGCTGCTGCCGGTGTTGAAGGGAGACCGTTAGCGTAGTCGCCCCAGGCGAAGACCGTAGTCTTCACCTCTTGCCTCAGCCCCTGCGCAAGTGTTGTTTGTAGCTAAATCCGGCCGCCCGGAGCAAACCCTAAATCGCCGCAAACCCAATCCTTGTGGGGGTTCATAGCGATTTTTCAGTTCTGGAGAGATTTGTAGTGCAACGTAAGTTTATGCTGTGTTGCGCTGACTTATGTTGCGCGCCGGACACGCACGGGACCCTGGCCGGCGACCATGATCTCGAGCTTGGCGGTTGACCGGGGCCCGTACCCGTTAGGGCCGTTGGCTTTCGGACTTCCAGTTCTCTAGCACTCTGATGAATTGCTCGATCTCGGTCGTTACCGCCGATTCGGCGGACAGGTTACGAAACGAGACCGGCCTGACAAAGGCAACCTCGTTATCCTCCACTTCGTAGAGTCGAAACTCTCCCTCCATCGTGGCGCGCGGATCGGAGGCAATCGAGTCGGGCGTGATAACCAGGAAGTATTGCGCCGTCTCGGCGTTCGGCACGAGGCCGAACCCAGGCGTGTCGGAGATCGCGACGGACAGGCGCCTCTGCATCTCTATCAAGTCGGCTTGAATCTGCGTGAGCGTCGTCCTTATGTTGCGGTCGGCAAGCTCGCGGTTGTTGGGGTCATCTGCGTTGAACGGCCCATCCTCGCGGGTCAACAATTCCCGCGTGTCGACACCGACCACGAACACCTTCCAGGCGGCGAGCAGATCTTCAATGTCGGCGGGCGGCGGTGACGCTTGTTGAAGGCTGCCGAATGCCGACGCTTCAACCCCGGCGAGGACGGCGCGCACGGCCTGATCCCAGGCGGTCTCATAGTCTCCAAGCTGCTGCGAGGCCAACGATGTGAGTTGGTGACCGTGGGCAAACCCGGGCTGGAGTTGGGTAGAGAGCAGCAGCGATTCCCTGCCCTCCTCCATGCGACCCATCAGGGCCAAGGCGCGGCCGCGCTGGTAGTACGCCATGCCGTATTGGGCATTTGCCTCGATCGCCCGATCGAAAGCCTCCAGCGCCTCCTCGAACTTTTTCTCGGCGACCAACTCGACGCCTCTTTCGGTGAGCGTTATCGCCCCGTCTTGCGGCGCCTCTTGGCCGCCGCGACCGCCGCGACCGCCGCGCTGCTGGGCGGGCTCCACGGCGCTCGCCTGCAGCACGCCCACAACGAACAGAGCGACAGCCATCGTCCCGGCCAGCAGCACCACGGGCCGAATGCGCTCGAAGGAGATTCCCTTGACCATGTAACGAATTCTTGCGGACACGTGCCTGCCTCCATGGGGAAAATCAGAACCGGTACAGGGTAACTCATGGTGAGCTGCGGCGACCCGAGAACGGGGGCTCGATGCTGTCCTGACTTAGGGCACCAGCGGGGGTTCGGCAACGGGGCGTAGCCAGCTTCCGCTGCGGGCGGACTTGGACGCTGACGCCGGCAACGATATGGTGACCCGTTGGATCCCGATTCTTTTTCCCCGCGATTCTAGAGGAACCCCCCGGAGTTCTTCAGCACCCTGCCAAAGGAGCCGACAGGCTATGGAAAGAAAGAAAGCCAGCGATTTCGACCGCGAAGTTCTCGATCTCTTCGACCGCTACGTTCACGGCGACATCAGCCGCCGCGGCTTTCTCGACGGCGCCGCCAAGTTCGCGGTGGGCGGCATGACGGCGGCGGGCATCTTGGAAGCCTTAAATCCACGCTACGTCGAGGCGCAACAGGTCGCCGCCGATGACTCGCGTTTGCGAACCGAGTACGTCGAGTATCCGTCGCCACAGGGCGCCGGGACCATGCGCGGTTACCTGGCCCGGCCGGCCGGCGCGAGCGGCGACCTGCCGGGGGTGGTGGTGATCCACGAGAACCGCGGCCTCAACCCTCACATCGAGGACGTCGTGCGGCGCACGGCGCTCGCCGGCTTCTTGGCTTTCGGACCCGATGCTCTTTTCCCCCTCGGCGGTTACCCGGGCAACGACGACGACGGCCGGGCGCTGCAGCGGCAGCGCGACCGCGCCGAGATGACCGAAGACTTCGTAGCCGCGGCGTTGTTCCTGCAGGCCCACGCCGAGTGCACCGGCCGCGTCGGCGCGGTGGGCTTTTGCTTCGGCGGCGGCATGGTGAACACGCTGGCCGTACGAATCCCGGATCTGGCGGCGGGTGCGCCCTTTTACGGCGGCCAGCCGGGCGCGGAAGACGTGCCCCGGATCAACGCGCCGCTCATGCTCCATTACGCCGGCCTGGATGAACGCGTCAACGCCGGGTGGCCGGCCTACGAGGAAGCCCTGAAGGCGAACGGCAAGAGCTACACGGTCTACATGTACGAGGGCGCCAACCACGGATTCCACAACGACACGACGCCGCGGTTCGACGAGGCGGCGGCGGCGCTGGCCTGGGAGCGAACGGTCGAGTTCTTCAACGAGCACTTGCGCTAGGTACCGCGCGCGCTTGTGGCGGTGCCGTGCCGTTCGCCGCACAGCGGTAGATGACGGCATCGTGACTGCCACCCAGTGGCTTGCTCGGCGACAGCTTTACCAGCCGTCGAAGAAGCCGCCGTCGAACCACTCCCACAGCAAATAGAACAGAATCTGCGTGCTGCGGCCCTCGCGGTGGGTCGCCGGAAAGCGCACGCCGAGGCTGGCGATCACGTGCTGGCGCGTGTTCAACGTGATCTGCACCTGCGGCAGCAGGTCGAGCTCGTTGACCGTACCCTCGTCCTCGAATTCGCTGAGGCCGAGGATCTCGATCATCGGTGAGAAGGCGCGACCGAAGCGACCGGCGGTAAACGTGGTGCCGATGGCGGCGCGATAAAATGCCTCGTGGGCCACCTTCTCGGTGTCGGTCGACAGCTCGCCACCGATATGCAGGTGCATGTAACTGTCGGCCGGCAAGGCGAGTCCCGCCGACACGAAGGGCTCGATTATGAACGCGCCCCCGCCCAGCCCCTTCTCCTCGTCTCCGGTGGGCAGCTTGCCGCCGATGTTGGCGCTGAAGATGAAGCCCTTGTCGAGACTGTGGACCAGCGCCTGCTTGTAGCCGAGCTCGATGTCTCCGATACCACCCACCCAGGCGCCGTCGGCTTCGATCTGCCGGAGGCCCATCGGCACCTCGATCTCGATCTGCCCTGCCGCTCCGACGCGACGCTCGTACACGAACTGGCCCCTGACCCCACCGAGGCCATCGGCGTTGCCGCCGAGTGTGAACACCACTTCGTCCTCGGGATACGCCTTCTCGGTAACGAACGGGCGAGGAAAGTTCAGCTCACCGCGCGGATAGCGGTCGTCGTTACAAAAGACTCTCAGGTAATCTACGACCTGATCGATTTGTGCATCGCTGAAGGCGTCAGCAAACGACGGCATGTTGTTGGCGAAGCCGCGGATCGGCCCCCCCTGGTGGGTGACGATGAACCAGTCGGCATCGGGCTCGCGGGTGGCGAAGCTACAATCGGAGAAGTCGGGCAACGGTACGTCGAAACCGACGGTTGCCAGGTCGACGCCGCGCCCGTCGGTGGCGTGGCAGTACTGACAACCGGCCTCATACAAGCCCTTGGGCGTGCTGAGGTCGGGCATCTGCTGGCTCGGAAACCATGCCGAGCCGGTGCCCACGGCGGCGAACAACAGCGTCGATAACGCCGCCGCCGTGCCGAGCAGGAACAACCTGCCGGGTAGCATCGACGGTCGGGAGGACGGCGCGATAGTCGTTCCTCGCCCATGCTCTCTGTGCTGAGGGCGGCGCATCAACCATCGGTCGCGAAGCTGAAGTCAGCCGTCGCGGTTTGCCCCGCGGCCACGCTGACGTTCAACGTCTGGGCGCCGAGAGTCTCGTGCCATGCTTCGATTACATAATCGCCGGCGGGCAGACCTTGCAGCTCGAACGACCCGTCGTCCCCGGACACGTCGAAGAAGCGGTGGGGCAAGACGCCGATGAACGCCTGCATCCAGGGGTGCACGTCGCAACGCACCAGCATCATGACCTCCGGATTGGGGAACGAGCGCTCGATGGACATCCCCGGAATCGGCTGCGCCACGTTGAAACCCGGATTGCTCCGCGGCTGTATGTTGACGTTGTGCAACGTGCGGTCGGAATTGGTGATCTGTACGGTGCCACCGGCCTGCATGCCCATCACGTGCGGCTGGTAAATGCAGCCCTGCTGGTTGAGAACAACGTGGGTAGCAGACCCGGAGCTCCCCGGTGCCCCCTCCTTGACGTATACGAAGGCCCAGCGGACGGTGCCGTTGTCGTTGATCACCAGAGTCTCGGTGGTCACCGCTTCGCCTTGATGCGAGACGAGGCAGAACGGATCGGCAGCCATCTCGAGCATCACCGGCTGTGGTGCGGTGCCGCTGAACTGAATGCTACCGGTTATTGAACCGGTCGCCTGCTCGGTGGCTTCCGCAAGCAGCGTTGCCCCACCGTGCACGGCACCCGCGGCACTCGCGAGCGCCGTCACCACAGCCAAAGTACCTCTGAGAAGAATCGTCGGCGACTTTCTCACTGTGTTCTGCCCCTGCGCGAGATCATGCGCCGGTAGGTTGGGAGCGACGGTTGGATCCTAGCAGGCCGTGCGAGACGCTGATGAGTCTGGTTGTGGCGCCGAGAGGCCTGTTAGCAGGCACCCCCGGCCCCGTGACGATCGTGTATCTTTGAACAGTCGGCGTCTGACACGCCGAGTTCGCCACCATTCGCCCCTTTCCTCTCCGCCGGAATCCGGCCGATGAATCTCTCGGAATACGACCAAGCCTGCCTGGCGGGTGACCATGGCCCCGCCTGTAAGTTCACCATGTCGATCCTCGTGCGTATGGGCGAGATCCAGGAAGCCGAGGAGTTGATCGACATTACGCGCACCCACATCGACAGCTCGCTATTCATGGGCGACGCGACGCTCGAGTTCGCCGAGCGGCTGGCCGGCATGGGCGCCCAGGTCAAGGTGCCGTCGACGCTCAACGTCAGCGGCGTCGATCAGCACGGCTGGCAGGAGTGGGCCGTGCCGCCGGATTGGGCGGAGAAGGCGCACCGCCAGATGGTCGCCTACCAGAACATGGGCTGTGAGCCGACCTGGACCTGTGCCCCCTACCAGGTGGCGGAGCGCCCGGAGCTGGGGGAGCAGGTCGCCTGGGGCGAGTCCAACGCCGTGTGCTTCGCCAACTCCGTCCTCGGCGCCCGTACGGTGCAGTACCCGGACCTGCTCGACATCTGTGCGGCGATCACCGGGCGGGTGCCGGCCACGGGCCTGCACCTGGACGAGAACCGCGCCGGCCAGGTGCTCCTCGAGCTCGAGGGTGTTCCCGAAGCGTTGCAACATGACGATTCGTTTGCCCCAGTGCTGGGCCACATGATCGGCATCATCGCGGACGATCGGGTTTCGGTGATCGAAGGACTCAGCGTGCGACTGTCGGAGGATCAGCTCAAGGCTCTGTGCGCCGGCGCCGCCAGCTCCGGCTCCGTGCACCTGATCCACATCGTCGGGCAAACCCCTGAAGCACCAACCCTCAGCGACGCTTTTCGAGGGCGCGACCCGAACGACGTCCACCGCCTGGGCATGCACGATCTGCGGCGCCGGCGCGCCGAGCTCGACACCGCCGAGGGCGAGGCGCTCGACATGGTCGTGTTGGGCAGCCCGCATTTCTCGCTGGCGGAGTTTCGTCAGCTCGCGCCGCTGTTCGAAGGGCGCCAGCGCGATCCGGGCGTCGAATTGCTGGTGACGTCGAGCCGCGCAATGGTCAAGCTGGCGCGCGAGGCCGGGCTGCTGGAGCCGCTCGAGAGCTTCGGCGGCAAGGTGACGGTAGACACCTGCATCCTGACGACGCCGATGCTGTTTCCGCAGACCCGGCGCATGATGACCAATTCGGCCAAGTACGCCTATTATTCGCCCGGACTACTGGACGTGGAAATGGCCTTCGGCAGCATGGCTGACTGCGTCGACTCCGCCGCCGCCGGTCGTGTCACCCGCGACCTGAGCCTCTGGGAGGGGTAGCCGACCATGGACCACGTAATCCGCGCCAAGCCGCTGGTCGAAGGCGAAGCTGCCGGCCTCGCCCTGTGCAGCGACCAACCGCTGAGCTTCTGGGGCGGCTACAACCAGGACACCGGCGAGATCATCGACCGCCGCCACCCGCTTTCCGGCAAGATCGCCAGCCGGCGGATCTTGGCGATCCCACATACGCGCGGTTCCAGCACAACGACAGCGGTGCTGCTCGAGTCGGTGCGCCAGGACAAAGCGCCGGCGGCGCTGGTTACAACAGGGATCTGCTCGTTTCTGGTGCTGGCGTCGATCGTCGCCGGCGAGCTCTACGGCCGCGGGTTCCCGGTGCTCACGGTCGAGCCTGAAGATTTCGAGAAGTTCGAGAATGGCCAATGGGTCACGATCTCCGCTGACGGGATCATCGAGATCAGCCCGGGGCCGCAGACGGATTCGTTTTCCTGAGCGGCGTCGCGCCGGTCAGCCACCTCAGTGAGCCGCTCGCACCGACAAGATCGGCGGCAGGTGCTCGGCCAGCGTAGCCCAGGTGGCCCCGCCGTCGGCCGAGCCGAACAGGTCGCCGGATTCGGCGCCGAAGTACAGCCCCAGCGGCGCGTGCCCGGCGCCGCAAAACGCCTGCCGCAAGACGGTCAAATAGGCATTCGTTTGCGGCAGGCCGTCGCTGCGCGCCGTCCAGCTCGCGCCGCGGTCCCGCGTCTCGTACACCCGTACCTTGCCGTCGACGGTCACGCGGTCTTCGTCGGACACCATGGGGATGACGTAGGCACTGTCGGGGTCGGCGGGATCGATAACCAGGGGGAAGCCGAAGTCGGCAGGCAGTTCGGTTTGCGCGGCGATGTCGTTCCACGACTCGCCGGCGTCGTCGGAGCGATACACGCCGCCGTGGAACTGCATGAACATGGTCTCGGGCTGCCGCGGAGCCCGCCACAGGTTGTGCACGCAGTGCATGAGCGTCGATTCACGGGCCTCCTCAGGGAGGTAACGCGATACGAGTCCCTTGTTGCGGTTGCACCAACTTTCACCGCCGTCGTCGGTGATCCACACGCCGACCGCCGAGATTGCCAGCGCCAGCCGCTGCGGGTCGCCGGGCCACGGACAGATCGAGTGCAGGCACAGCCCGCCGGCGCCGCCCTCCCACTGCGGTCGGGACGGGTCATTCCACAACGCCTCGTTGAGTGTCCAGGTCTCGCCGTTGTCGTCGCTGCGAAACAGCGCCGCCGGCGCCACGCCGGCCCACACGACACCGTCTTCGACCCCCGGCGCGATCACCCATAGGCGAGTTGCGGAAGCATCAGCCCACTTCGGAAAGCTCGGCCCGTCGGCTTGCTGCCACTCGTCAGCGGGGTCGTCGGTGAAAAACAGTCGCGGGCCGTGCTGCCCGTGGGTAACCGAGGCGAAGTACCTTCCGGTACGGTGGTCCTTGATCGCGTATTCCACCGCCTGGCCCGGGAACTCACGCCCGGCAATCTCCATCGGGCCGCCGCGATCGCCGCGCCGGACGATCAGCCCCTTGTGTGTGCCGACCAGCAGCTCGCCACCAATCGGCGCAGTCGCCGAATCGCCATCGGGTGCCGCGGCCGGGGCAGAGCCTCCCGAGATGGCGCTCACGACGTAGAGCTCATCGCCGGCCCGCAGCAGCGTGTCGAGCTCCGCCTCATCGGCGTTGACGAACAGCTTCATGTGCCGTCGCAGGCGGCTCTGCTCGTCGAGCACCCAGCCAGCGACGGAGGGCTCCTGCCGCTCCAGATTGCGCAAGACCTCGCCGGCGGTGGCGCCGTCGATGGTGAACTCGTGGGAGCCACCGGTGCGCTCCTGCATCGACGAAGGAAGGATTACAGTGATCATGGGGCCTCCTCGGGGAGCGAGTGTGCCCGAAGGCGGGGGTGCACGGTGGGAGCGTCACAGTTCCAAGATCATTATTCCGCGCCAGCATAGCAGCCCCCCACTCAGCAGGGCGCGGCGCAACGGCTGAACAGGCGATTTCCGACACTGGAGCGCGGCACCGGGACATGGGCGCTGTCCGACCAGGGCTGCACGTCCCGCCAGTTGTAGATCTGCGCACCCGGTGGCAAGCTTAGCTGACCGTCGGGGTAGGATTTCCGGCGGTATCCCCATCGCATGCAGCTTGAATAGCGATCTCTATACCAACCTCCAGAGGTGACTCGATGAGAGCATTTCGCGCCCTTCCCGTTCTGCTCGTTGTCTCAGCGATGGTGATTCCCGCCGTTGCCCAGCAACAAGGCCCGGAACCCGCCGAGCTGGTGATTACCCCGGAGACGCTCACGGTCGAGGTAGGTGAGACCACCGAGATCTCCGCTGTCGTGCAAGACGCCGACGGCAACGTTATCGAGGGCGCCACCGTGCTCTTCTTTTCGACCTCGCGTCGCGCTGTGGGCGTGACGCCGGCCGGCCGGGTCGAGGCCTATCGCCCGGGTGAGTTCAACATCATGGCGCGCGTGCCCATGGATGCGAACGACACCGGTCGCCGCGGAGAAGCCCGCTTACAAGCAACGATTCCGGTCATCGTGCCGTATCCGCCCATCACCGCCGTCGAGCTCGTCGGCACGCCGGGTCGTTACTACGCCGGCACCAGCTTCCGTCCGGAGGTCGTGCTGACCGACCGCTCGGGCGCCACGCGTTCCGACGTCGACGTCGAGTTCGAGACCAGCAACTCGGCTGTCGCCGAGGTCACGACGCTGGGGCGCGTCAAGCTGTTGAGCGCGGGCGAAGCGACAATCACCGCCAACGCAGAGTCGGCTTCGATCAGCCTGCCCGTGCGCGTCGAAACCAACCCCACGGCGCGCATCGAGCTACGCCCGTCCGCAACGACGGGGCGCGCCGGCGACGTCATCCACCTGAACGCTCAGGCGGTCGACACCAACGGCAACCCGCTGCCCGACGTTCCGATTCAGTACTCGTTCCAGGCGCGCACCGTCGACTACAACCTCGGCCAGGCGCCGTCGGGCCTGATTACCGAAGACGGCCGCTTCGTGGCCGATGTGGCCGGTGAGTACGTGATCGTCGCCAACGCCGGCGATCATTCGAGCATGGAGACGCTGGAGATCGTGCCGCGCGACGTGACCCGTGAGATCGAGCTCGTCGGCCACGGCGCCGTACGCGACCGGCACACGTCGGACCTGTGGGTGTGGGAGGGTCCCGACGGCCGAGACTATGCCATCACCGGAACCTGGGGCGCCGAGGGCCACGCTTATTTCTGGGACGTCACCGATCCCGGCAACATGAAGATGATCGATACGGTGCTCGTCGATGCGCGCACGGTGAACGACGTGAAGGTCTCCGAGGACGGCCGCATCGCCGTGATCAGCCGTGAGGGCGCCAGCAATCGCCGTAACGGCCTGGTCATTCTCGACGTCTCCGACATGGCGAGCGGCGGCGCCCGCATCCTGGCAACCTACGACGACCAGCTCACCGGCGGCGTGCACAACCTCTTCGTTTTCCAGGATCACATTTACGCGCTGAGCGCCGGGCGTCGCTACGACGTCATCAACATCGAAGACCCGACCAATCCGTACCGCGTCGGCCGCTACCAGCACGACAGCCCCGGGAGCTCGATCCACGACGTTTGGGTGACCAACGGCATTGCTTTTTCGTCGAACTGGAACGACGGCGTCGTCGCCGTCGACGTCGGCGGCGGCGGCCAGGGCGGCTCGCCCAACAATCCTGTATTGCTCGGCAGTTATGCCTACCCGAGCGGCTGGAACCATGCCGCCTTCCCGTACTGGAGCGAGTCGGCCGGCAAGTTCTACATGTTCGCCGGCGACGAGGCCGGTCGCCGCGGCAACACGCCGGGGTACGAAGGCGAAGCCGAGCGCATGAACGGCTGGATTCACATCATCGAGTGGGACGAGTGGGGTGAGCCCCGCGAAGTTGCCCGCTACGAGGTGCCGGAGTCCGGCTCGCACAACCTCTGGGTCGAAGACGACATCCTCTACATCGGCTACTACCAGGGTGGCTTGCGCGTCGTCGACGTGTCCGGCGAGCTACTCGGCGACCTGTACCGCCAGGGCCGGGAGATCGGCTACTTCCTGGCCTACGACCCGATGGGCTTCGTCGAGAACGCACCGATGGCCTGGGGCCCGCAGCCGTACAAGGGCAACATCTTCTTTGCCGACCACGACTCCGGATTGTGGGCGGTGCGCATCAAGGAAGAAGACGAGACGGAACGCTGACATCAGCCGACTCAACTGAGGAAACGAAGATGACGACAACGCGTGTCTCAGGGGAATTCCGGCATCGCTATCTGTTGACGGCGTCCGTACTGGCTGTTGCGGCGGTCGTGCTCATCGCGGGAGCCGGTGCACGGGCTTCCGCGGCCGCTCCCCAGAGCTCGACGTACACCATGTACGTCGCCGCCGAGTCCGATGACGTCGTCGAGAAGATCGCCTTCAGCGGCGGCTCCCTGCGGCTCCTGAACAGCGTCGAGGTGGGTACCTGGCCTCTGGAGATCGAGGGCCCGCACGGCCTCGCAATATCACCCGACGGCGCCTACTGGTTCCTGTCGCTGGCCCACGGTCAACCCGGTCCGTGGGGTAGCGTCGTGAAGTATTCCACCGAAGACGACGCCTGGCTCGGCGAGGTCGAGGTCGGGATGTTTCCGGCAACGATGGCGATATCGCCGAGTATCGGCCTGCTGTACGTCGCCAACTTCGACCTGCACGGACTGCCCGAGCCGAGCTCAATCTCGGTGGTGGACCCGGATAGCATGAGCGAGGTCGGCCGCGTCGACGTCGGCGTCATGCCGCACGGCGCCCGCATGAACCGCGAAGGGTCGCGTCTGTACTCCGTCAACATGATGGACGACGTCCTCGTCGAAATTGATACCTACCGCATGGAGATCAGCCGCCAGTTCGGTCTCTCGACCTACGGCGAGCACAAGCTCGACGGCACGCACGCCCGGCACATGGCCGAGGACGGCAGCATGGACATGTCGGCCATGGATGTGGTCAAGCCGACGTGGGCCACGCCGCCGACCCCGCAGGGCAAGATCTACGTGGCCGGCAATGGCGCCGCCAAGATCCTCGAGATCGATGTCGAGTCGTGGGAGATCACGGGCGAGTTCGAAACACCCGCCGGACCCTACAACCTCGATGTGAACGCCGACGGCACGCTGCTCGCCGTGACCTACAAGAGCAGCAAGTCGGTCGGTTTCTGGAATCTCGAAGAGGGCGAGGAGGTCGGTCGGGTGGCAACGTTGCGCCCCATTCCGCACGGCATCGTAATCAGCCCCGACGGCCGCTACGCCTTCGCCACCATCGAGGGCATCGGCGGAGAGCCGGGATCTGTCGAGGCGTATGACTTGTCAACGTTCAAGCGCGTCAGCAACCTCGACATCGCCAAACAGGCCGGCGGGATCGTGCTGTTGCCGACGCGGTGAGCGACGAGTTTCAAAAGAGCTACCGCGACACGATCGGGCTGTTTGCCACCGGCGTCACCGTGATCCTCGCCGCCAAAGACGGCGAAGTGCGCGGCATGACGGCGAACGCCGTGACCTCGGTGTCGCTGGAGCCGACGCAACTGCTGTTCTGCCCGGCCAAGGAGGCCCGCATCTCGGGCCTTTGCGAGGTCGGCAGCTGGTTCACGGTGAACATCCTGTCTGCCGGGCAGGAGGGCATTTCCAACCACTTCGGCGGCGCTGACACGGAGCCCGAGCACGAGTTCGTGGAGTGGCCCGAGGCCGGCGACGTGCCCCGTATCGCCGGCAGCCTGGCGTCGGTCGCGTGCGAGGTACGGCAAATGCACGACGGCGGGGATCACTGGATCGTCGTCGGCGAGGTCAAGGCCCTGCACCGCGACGATGAAGCGGGCGAGCCGCTGCTCTTCTACGCCAGCAGCTATCGAAGGCTGGCCGACGACTGAGAGTGGGCGAGGGTCGCCCCGCTAAAAGCAGCGGACGTCTTACATCTGTTGCTGGCCTGCGCGAGAATGGGGCTCGGTGGGTGCTCGCAAAGGCCGGCGCTGGATCCCCGGCCGCTCGCTGGTCGGGCGCGTTCCGGAGGACCCTCCACCGGCAAAGCCCGGGGAGGGTTTTCGATGCTCCAGGAGCTCTGGCAGCAAACCGTGCAGGTGGTTTCTTCGTACGTCCCCCACTTGCTCGCCGCATTGGGGGTATTGCTGGTTGGTTGGGTCGCGGCGCTGATCATCGCTGCAGTGGTGAGGGGCGCGCTACGCCGCACCTCTCTCGGTGATCGGATCAGCAAGGTGCTGGCCGACGATGCCGGCGGTTCCGTCGACATCGACCGCGTCGCCGGCCGCGTGGCGTTCTACTTGGCCATGCTGGTCACGCTGGTGGTATTTTTCGACGTCCTCAATCTCACCGTCATCACCGAGCCGCTCAACGCACTGCTTTCCGAAGTGGCCAGCCACGTGCCGCGCGTCCTCGGCGCGGGTGGACTGCTTCTGATCGCGTGGATTCTCGCCGCGTTCATTCGCAAGGTGTTGCTGGTATCGCTCAAGGCGGCGGAGGTCGATCGCCGCCTCGGTGGCGAGACCGGGATGGCCGGCGACGGAGACCTGGCGGTGAGCGGCACCTTCGCCGAGGCCGTCTACTGGTTGATCCTGCTGCTCTTTCTGCCGGCGGTGCTCGGCGCTCTGGGCGTCGAAGGGCTACTCGGACCCGTGGAGCGTCTGGTCGATCAGGTTCTCGGGTTCGTTCCCAACCTGTTCGCAGCGCTCCTGATCTTCGTCATCGGCTGGTTCGTAGCGCGCTTGGTACAGAGGGTGATAAGCAACCTCGGCGCCGCCGCTGGGTTGGACACCTTTGCCGATCGCGTGGGTCTCGGCGCGACGTTGGGCGATCGCAAGTTATCGTCGCTCACTGGTTTGCTGCTCTACGTGCTGATCCTGATTCCGGTGTTGATCTCCTCGCTGCAGGCGTTGCGGCTCGATGCCATAACGGTCCCGGCGAGCTCGATGTTGTCGCGCATCCTCGACGCGATACCGTTCGTATTGGGTGCCATGCTGTTACTCGCGCTCGCCTATTTTGTCGCCCGACTGGTAGCGGAGTTGGTGGTCAGCCTGCTACGCGGCGCCGGCTTCGACAACGTGCTCGATCACCTCGGCATCAGCCATGCGCCGCCGCAAGGGGGGGCGTCGCCGTCGGCGCTGGCCGGCACCATCATTCTGGTGACGATCATGCTGTTTGCCGCCATCGAGGCGGCGAGCATGCTCGGTTTCGTCAATCTGGCGGCCCTGATCTCGGGCTTCGTGGTGTTTGCAGGGCAGGTAATCGTCGGGCTGATTGTCTTCGCCATCGGCTTGTACCTGGCGCGGCTCGCCGCACGTTCGATCAGGGCCAGCGGCGCACCGCAATCGGGGATTCTCGGCAGCGCCGCCTACGCCGCGATCTTGGTGCTGGCCGGAGCGATGGCGCTGCGCCAGATGGGTTTGGCGGAAGACATCATCAACCTCGCGTTCGGCCTGCTTCTCGGGTCGGTGGCGGTAGCCGCGGCTCTCGCTTTCGGGCTCGGCGCACGCGACATCGCCGGGCAACACGTCGAGAAGTGGATCGGCAGCCTGGAGTCGCTGCCGCCGAGCGACGACTAGCGCTTCCGCGGACCCGCTATTCGAAGCCGAAGGCGTAGAGCATGCCCCTGGTTCTCAGGTAAATGCGGCTGTCCGCCAGCGCCGGCGTTCCGTATGTCAAGTCATCCAAATCGCTAACGGCGACAACATCCAAACCTCCGCCGGGCTCGACCACCGCCACCAAACCGAGCTCGCTAACGAAGTAGATCTTGCCGTCGGCGGCGACCGGCGACGCGTAGTAGGCGTCCACGGCTCCTTTGAGGCGTCCCCGGTCGAGCACCTCGCCGCTGGCAGGGACAAACGAGGTAACGATGCCGCCATCGTTGATCATGTAGAGCACGCCCTCGTAGATGAGCGGCGACGGAAGCTGCGGCACCGCCCGGTGATACGTCCACACGACGTTCTCCTCCGTCATGTCACCCTCGCCGCCTAGCTTGATGGCGAGCACGCCGTTCGTCGACGTGATGGCGGCGCGGAAGTAGGCCCACTCTTCCGCATCGAAGGCACCGTCGTGGTCGAGGTCGGTGAACCCCATCCAGCTAGCGGCCTGGGTACCCCGAACTTCCTCCCGGCTGAGCTTGCCGTCACCGTCGGCGTCCTGCGCAATCGCCTCCTCGAAGAGCGGGATGTCCGGCTGGCGGCCGGGCTGTTGCATCGGCGAACCGAAACCGTTGACGAAGATCATGTCCTCGTAGATGACCGGTGTGGACTTGATCTCGAACGACAGGCCACTCACCCACCACAGCTTCTCGCCGTTGCTGACGTCGTAGGCGGTGAGAAAGAACGATCCCGGGATGAGCAGCTGCGTGCGGCCGCTCGGATCGTCCCATAGGATCGGTGTCGCATGCCCGCTCCTGGCCTCGCGACGGTCCGTGCGCCACACCTGACTGCCGTCCTCGCGCGATACGGCCAGAAGATAAGAATCGGTAGTCTGATCGGCGGCCAAGATCACCATGTCTTCGAACAAGATCGGCGAGGCGCCCATGCCGTAAACGTTGTCGAAAGGCCCGAGCGGAAGGCTCCACAGCTCGTTGCCGTCGACATCGTAGGCAATCATGCCGAAGTCGGCGAAGAACACCACCACGATCTCGCCATCTGTCACCGGACTCGGCGAGGCGGGATTGTTGCGTGGGTCGACGGGCTCGGTCCAGCCGCCGGGCGCTGGGCGCCGCCAGAGAATGTCGCCGGTAGCACGATCGAGGGCAATGGTCTCGAGCTGTTCGCCGTCGACCGCGGTGACGAAAATCTTGTCGTTCGACAGGATCGGCGACGAGTGCCCCGGCGGCAGCGGTGTCGCCCACATCACGTTGATGTCGGGGCCCACCTCGGTCGGTAGATTGGTCGTGTCGGACACGCCGTTGCCGTTGGCGCCGCGAAAGCGCGACCAGTCGTTGTCACCGTCCTGAGTGGGCCGCTGGCGAGCCAACGCGGAAGCGGCCATCAGAACGGCGACGGCAATGAGCGGAAAGCGACGGAACGAGTGTTTTTCGAGCATTGTGATCCAATCTCGTGAAGGTCCGGAAACGACCTGAACGATTCTAGCGGCGGCCGCCGCGGGCAACAACGTCGTCTAGCTCGGTTCCTGCCCACCATCCAACTCGAGGCAGCCTCTGAGGAACCTCGCCGGTGCCCGAATGCCGGTCAAAAAGCCGACCCCGCTTCGGTTGTACGGCCTCTAGCGGGGTGGCAAGGTAGGTGGGAACCCCAAGCTCGAAAACTTCGACCTCTGTGCCCGCAAGCGTGGCTCAGAGGCCCGCGAATCGACGCACAGGAGACTTCCACACATGACACGACTTCGACCGCCGTTTCTCGCCGTTCTGTTCGTTCTCTCGGCCGCCGTACCGGCGCTGGCGCAGGAAGGCCCGCAGTTCACGATTGCCGTGGCTCCGGAGCGCCTCACCCTGGCGGTGGGCGACAAGGCCACGCTGACCGCCACGGTCACGGACGCCGACGGCAACGTCGTCGAGCGGCCGGTTTTGTTCTTCTCCCAGTCGCGGCGCGCCGTCAGCGTGGTTGCCGCCTCCGGTGAGGTCGAGGCGCTGCGCCCCGGCGAGTACTTCATCACGGTTCGCGTGCCCGTGGCGCCGGATGGCGATGGTGGCGGACGCCGCGGTGCATCGCTGGCGGAAGCTAGGGTCGCCGTAACCGTGCCCTTCCCGGCGGTCGCGTCCGTGGAATTCGTCGACATGCAGAACCGCTTCTATACGCAAACGACGCTGCGCCCGCAGATCGTCATCAACGACGTCGCGGGCGGCGTGCGCACGGACATCGCAGCCGAGCTGACCAGCAGCGACACGTCGGTCGTCGAGGTCACGCGTCTCGGCCTGTTGCGCATCACAGCCGCCGGGTCGGCAACCGTGTCGGCGACCGCCGAGGGCGTCAGCGGCACGCTGACGGTGAACGCCGTGGAGAATCCCGCGGTCGGCGTTCGCCTGTCGACGAGCATCATGGAGGCCCGCACCGGCGATGTTCTGCAATTCGAAGCGACAGCTATGGACGGAATGGGCAACGCCGTGCCCGAGATGGCAGTCGAATTCACCTTCCGGGCGCGCACGGTGGACCACAATCTCGGCTCGGCGTCTTCCGGCCTGATCACCGAGGAGGGCCGCTTTGTTGCCGATCTCCCGGGGGAGTACACGATTACGGCCACGGCGGGCACCGCCGTGGCTTCGGAGACCGTCGCCATCAGCGATCGCAACGTGCGCAAATACATCGAGATCGTCGGGCGTGGTCGCGTAACGGACCGCAAGACCTCCGACCTGTGGATATTCACGGCTCCCGACGGTCGCGACTACGCCATCACCGGCACCTGGGGCGCCGAGGGCCACGCCTATTTCTGGGACGTCACCGACCCGAGCAACATCTTCATGGCGGCAACCTTGAGGGTTGACGCCCGCACCGTGAACGACGTCAAGGCATCGGAGGACGGCTCGATCTGCATCATCAGCCGTGAGGGCGCCAGCAACCGGCGCAACGGCCTGGTGATCATCGACTGCAGCGATATCGGCAACAAGGGTGTGCCGGTGCTGGCCCGCTACGACGACCAGCTCACCGGCGGCGTACACAACGTGTTCATCCAAGACAATCACGTGTACGCGCTGAGCGGCGGCCAGCGCTACGACGTAATCAACATCGAAGATCCGACCAACCCGCACCGCGTCGGCCGCTTCGAGCTCGACACGCCCGGACACAGCATCCACGACGTGTGGCTGGTCGACGGCATTGCGGTGTCGTCGAACTGGACCGACGGCGTGGTGGTTGTCGACGTCGGCGGCGCCGGCATGGGCGGCTCGCCGACAAACCCCGTGCAGATCGGCCAGTACGCCTACCCGAGCGGCTGGAACCACGCCGCCTATCCGGTGATCAACAAGAACGGCAAGAATTACGTGTTCGCCGGCGATGAGACTTTCCCGATCGAGCGCAACCCGATGGGTATTGATCGCTTCTCGGGGCCCGCGGTCAACGCCGCCGGTTGGATTCACGTCATCGAGTTCGACGAAAACTGGGACAACGCCAAGGAAGTCGCGCGCTACGAGGTTCCGGAGGGCGGCACGCACAACTTCTGGATCGAGGACGAGGTTCTGTACGTCGCCTACTACAACCAGGGGCTGCGCGTCGTCGACATTTCCGGCGACCTTCTCGGCAACCTGTACACCCAGGGCCGCGAGATCGCCTACTTCCTGCCCGACGATCCCGAGGGCTTCAAAGCCAACGCCGCCCGCACCTGGGGCGCCCAGCCGTTCAAGGGCCTCATCTACGTGGCCGACAACAACTCCGGCTTGTGGGCTATCCAACTCAACGACGAGCCGCAAAGGAGATAGCGGGTCCGGACGGGCCCGCTAAAACATTTCGTCGTAGACGGCGGCAAGATTCACCGGCAGCAGATCGCGGCGCGCGAGGCCGGGGAACCTCCCCATGTTGGTGGTCGGGATGAACCCCATGGCTTCTTCACGCGGCATGCCGCTATCGATGGCTCGCTGCACCACACTGACCTGACCCCCCAAAACGGATCCAGAGGTAATCTCACGATCTGGGTCGAAAAAGGGAGGTTAGAATGCCGGCGAAGAGGCACAGCGCAGAGCAGATCGTACGGAAGCTACGGGAGGCTGAGGTGGAGCTGGCCCGCGGCGCGACGGTCAAGGATGCCTGCCGCAAGCTAGCAATCACCGAGCACACCTACTACCGGTGGCGACGCGAGTACGGGGGGCTGAGGGTCGACGAGGCCAGGCGGCTGAAGCAACTTGAGAAGGAGAACGTCCGGCTCAAGAAGATTGTGGCGGAAAAGGAGCTGGATCTTTCGATCCTGAAGGAAGTTGCGGAGGGAAACTTCTGAGCCCGGCACGTCGCCGAGATGCGGTTGAGCATGTTCGGCGGAGGCTGGGCGTTTCCGAGCGACGAGCGTGCCGGGTGCTGAAACAGTCGCGCACGACGCAGCGGTACGTGCCACGGCAACCGGACGACGAGCAGGTGCTGACGGAGAGGATCGTGAACCTAGCCCGAGAGTATGGCCGCTACGGGTATCGGCGAGTGACGGCGCTACTGCGCATGGAGGGCTGGCTCGTGAACCACAAGCGGGTGCAACGGATCTGGCGGCGCGAGGGGCTGAAAGTACCGAAGAAACAGCCCAAGCGAGCACGGCTGTGGCTCAACGATGGCTCCTGCATCCGACTGCGCCCCGAGAACAAGGATCATGTCTGGGCGTATGACTTCGTCCACCACCGGACGCATGACGGTCGGGCTATGAGGCTGCTGACGATCGTCGACGAGTACAAACGGGAGAGCCTTGCAATCGACGTGGCGCGGAAGCTCAACTCCGAGGACGTACTTCACCGACTAGGACGACTGTTCGTTCATCGAGGTATTCCAGCGCACATCAGGTCAGATAACGGACCGGAATTCACCGCCGAGGCGGTTCGCGACTGGCTGGGCCGGCTCGGCGTCGGCACGCTGTTCATCGAGCCGGGCTCCCCATGGGAGAACGGCTATGTGGAGAGCTTCAACGGCAAGCTCAGAGACGAGCTGCTGAACGGGGAGATCTTCTACACGCTGAAGGAGGCAAAGGTTCTGATCGAGAGATGGCGCCAGCAGTACAACCGCGTACGACCGCACAGCTCGCTGGGCTATCGACCTCCGGCACCGGAAGCGGTGTTGTTGAAACCGGCTGCGCTACGCTTCGCTGGCCTCAACAACCTCTTGTCAGCACCGTGTTACTGAGATAGAAGGTGGTACTAACCGCGGGGTCTGGTCACTCGATGAAGTCTGCCAACGCCGCCGTCGCTCCTGCGTCGGTGTGGGCCAGCTCGCGAATTTGATCACGGCGACTGTCGATGACCCCTGTCGGATCTTGGGCAACGGCCTCGAGCACGCTCTCGACGCCGTCGCGGATGCGATACTGGGCCCTCTCATGGGCGTAGACGGGTATGTCTGCCGTGAAGGCGATGTTGCCGCCGGTCTGGTTCGCGTGATGGTGTGTGTTGACCACGCCGACGAGGCGATTGTCGTCGGCCTCGACCTCGCGGCGCAGCGTGGCACCGAGGCCATAGCCTTTGGTGTCGACGAGCAGCGACTCTCCGCCTGAGGCAACGACCAGCGACGTGCCGCCGGCGCCGAAAACAACCCGAGCGCCTGCCGCAATCGTCGTCCAGTGAAAGTAGCGAGTGTCTTCCGGCGTCTGCTGGATCGCGAATCCGGGTGCCGGCGGCAGAACGGTTGCGGCGGCGCCCATCGCCGCGCGCCAAACAAGTCTTCGCCTTGTCAGCATGGCTGCTCCCTCCGGTCGGAAAGCTTTTGTAACGCCAACGCGCGCACGAGGCAAGGGGGACCCTTCACGCGTGCGGGGTCCTTTCAGGAGGGCCGTGTGCTGGTCCCTCGCCTCCCCGTGGTACCAATGAGGGTCGAATCGACGCCCGGTTGGTTCTTGTTGCGACGGATTCGGGGCTTCATGGAGCAGCGGTCGACAGTTTTGCACGTGATTTTTGGCACCGGGCCCGTAGGCCGGGCGACGATGAAGGAGCTGACGGGGCGCGGCAAGCGCGTACTGATGGTGAATCGCAGCGGCGAGGGAACCGTGCCCCAGGGTGTCGAGATCGTCGCCGGCGACGCCACCGATCGCAGCTTTTGCCGTGATGTCTGCTGGGGGCCAGCGTCGTCTATCAATGCCTCAACCCACCCTACGATCGCTGGCCGGAGCTGTTCCCGCGTCTGCAGGCCGGCGTCCTCGAGGGCGCGGCGCACGCCGAGGCCAAGCTCGTCTCGATGGAAAACGTGTACTTGTACGGCTCACCACACGGCAAGCCGCTCGCCGAGAGCCGCCCCTACACCGCGCCATGACCCGCAAGGGGCGCGGGCGCGCCAACATGGCGCAGGCGCTCTGCACGAGGCGCACAAGAAAGGTCGCGTGCGAGTCACCATGGCCCGCGCCTCGGACTTCTTCGGACCCGGCGTCCTCCTTTCGGCGCTTGGGGGCCGCGTGTTCCGGCCGGCGCTCACGGGAGCCGCCGCCGCCGTCCTCGGCGACATCGACCTGCCCCACACCTACACCTACGTTCCCGACATCGGCAAAGCGCTGGTGCTGCTGGGGGAACGCGACGAAGCGCTCGGCCAGGCATGGCACATCCCGTCGCCCGAAACGGTATCGACGCGCCAGGTGCTCGACCTCATCTACGCCGAAACCGGACATCCAACGAACGTGCGGGCCGCCGGCAAGCTGATGGTACGGTTTCTCGGCTTCTTCAACCCCCAGGCTCACGAGCTCGTCGAGATGATGTACCAGTTCACCGAGCCCTTCGTCGTCGACAGCACGAAATTCGTCGACACCTTCGGCGACATCTCGACACCCCTGCCCGAAGCAATCCGGCAAACGGTGGAGTGGTTCCGCAACAACCCGACCTGATCTACCGCGGGCGCGGACGGACGCGGCGGCAAGGCGCGCGAAGCGAGGGCGACTGAGTCGCACTAATCGTGCTTCGAAGGAGCCCGAGCAAAGCGCAACGCCGCAGCCGCGTTCGTCCGCGCCCGCGGCGGCGGTTTAGAAGTCGATGGAGTAGGTTAGCTTCGCGATCACCTGATGATCGCTAACCCCGTAGAAGTCGCTGTCGCCGAAGAACGTGGTGTTCTTGTACACCAGGTAGAAGTTGTCGATCGTGTTGTACACCATGCGCAAGCGAGCGTAGATCGACACACGGCCGGACTGGGTGTTGTACTGGATGAGCGAGTTAGTCAGCCAGGTCTCGTTGAAATTGTACTGGGTGCGCAGCGTGACGAGGTGCGTATCGAACGAACCCGTGGGCAGCGAAACGCGGTTGAAATTCCAGCCCGGCGACAGGCTGAACTTCTCGTTGAAACGAAACGTGCCGGAGGGGCTGACCGAATGCTTCGTGCCGTCCCAGAAGCCGCCGCCGGTGACGGATATTCTACCGCTGACCTTGCGGGCGTTGTAGGAGCTGTAGTTGAGCCACCAGGTGTTGTAGCTGTAGTCGCCGGGACTCACGAAAACCTCGTCGATCAGGAAGAACGTGTTGTCGAGGCGCTCGAAGTTCGCGCCGTAGTTGACCGTAATGCGATCGCCTGACTGGAAGAACGTGGTCAGCGACAGGTTCTGGTCACGCGTCAGGATCTCGCCCTCGATGTCTTCGACGTAGGTCATGCTGCCCGAGAAGCGGAATTGACGAACCGCCGGGGCCCACTGCGGCCGCGGATTCCAGCCGAGGCGGTAGTTTTGGGTCTGGATGTCTCGTCGACGAATGAAGCCGAGATCGCTGTCGAAATCGGGATCGATGCGCTCGTAACTGCCCGAAGCGCTCCACAGATCGGAATTCCAGCCGCCGCCGAAGCGCCCCGTGTATTGTTTGTTGTCGATGCCCGAATCGTTCATCTGGGCAACTTGCCCGCTGATGCTCAGGTAGTCGTAGAACCTGAAGCTGGCGTCGACGCCGGCGACACGGTTGTGCTCGCCACCGCTCTGCACGTTCGTAAGCAGCATGCCGATGGTCGAACGCGCGAAGACGTCTTGCTTCAAGCGAATCGCCGTGAAGTTCTCACCGGGTCGGGCAAGCGTCTCGTTCTCCGACTCGAGAAACACATCGTCGGTCTGCACGTTCATCAGGCCTATGTTGGTGGAGCCGACCTTGCCGGTAAGCTTGGCACCGTACATGATCGGCACCGGCTCGCCCTCCACCAGACCGATGTTGCGCGAGTAAAAGAGATTCGTCCCGCCGCCGCCACCGAAGCCGCCACCGCCACCGCCGCGGCCGCGGCCGCCGCTACCGAACGAAAAGCTGTCGGCCGACTCGACGAAAAAGTCGCGCTTCTCCGGAAACGACAGCGGGAAGCGTGTCAGGTTGACGCGCGCGTTGTCGTCTTCGACCTGGGCGAAGTCCGTGTTGAAGGTCGTATCGGCCGTCAGGTTGGGCGTGATCTGGACCTTGAAGTTCTCGATACCGAGGCTGCCGTCGCTCTCGCTGAAAGGCTCCTCAGTACCGTTGAACTGCGATCCGCTGCCGGTGACATAAGGCTGGAAACGAAAGCGCTGCGTCAGTCCGAGGTTCTCCAAGCCCACCAGGTTGCCACCTTGGGAGATGCTGTTGAACTGGAAGCCGCGCCGGTAGTTGCTCCACGCGACTTCTTCGTTCTTGCGCCGGATCTCGCGCTTGAAGTCGACACCCCAAACGTGTGAGCCGGTCTGGTAGCGCAGCGCCCGCAGCGGAATCCTGGCTTCCGCCACCCAGCCCTCGTCGGTGATCCGCGACACTACGTCCCACTTCTCATCCCAGTCGGCGTTGGTCTGCCGCTCGTTGCGCAGCTCGGCGTCATACATCGTTCCGAGCGCGTTGATCCGGAAGATATAGCCGTTGCGACGGTCGTGGAACGTGTCGAGGATCACCTCGATGGTGTCGTCGGCGTCCATGCGGCTGTCGCGTCGCAGATCCTGGGCGATGATCCGGGCGGGCTCGCTGTCGTACATCTTGAACGCGAAGTAAATGTTCTCGCCGTCGTAGAGCATCCGCACTTCGGTGCGCTCGGATCCCGGCTGGCCGTTGTCGGGGTCACGCTGCAGGAAGTCGGTCACCGGATCGGCGAAGTTCCAGTCGGGATCGTTGAGGTAACCGTCGATCTCAGGCGGTGCGTCAGTAAACCGCACCGTCATCTTCTTGCCGTCGATCGCCTGCACCTCGGCGAGATAGGCGGGATCGGGCGCGCCGTTCGGATCGGCGGGCTCCTCACCGTTGCCGTTGCCGCTGTTGTCGTTCTGGACAACCCGCTGTCCGGCCTGCTGCTTGGCGGCCTTCTTGGCCTCGACCTCGAGATTGACCTGTGCGTCCTGCACGGCAAGAGCGGCGGGAACGACCAGCAAGAAGCCGCTCGCCAGCGCCAGGAGAACTCGAAACCTACTCATAACGGAGTGCCTCGATGGGGTCGAGACGCGATGCACGAACGGCCGGGTAGAAGCCGAAGATGATGCCGATGAGGGCTGCGAAACCGAACGACATGAAGACGGCATCCGGCGGGATGACCATGTTCCACCCGAAACTCGTGGATAGCTGATCGGCGGCAAACCAGGCGAGCGCGATGCCGAGCGCGCCGCCCAGGCACGACAACACGACGGCCTCGATCAGAAACTGCAACTGCACGCTGGAACGGGTGGCGCCGATCGACTTGCGGATGCCGATCTCGCGCGTTCGCTCGGTAACCGACACCAGCATGATGTTCATGATGCCGATGCCGCCGACGAGCAGGCTGACCGCGGCGATACCGGCGAGCAGCAATGTGAAAGTCTGTTGGCTCTCCTGCAGCACCTCGAGAAACTGGGTCTGGCTGTTGATGCTGAAATCGCTGTCGGCGTCGGGGCGCAGCCGGTGTTGGCGACGCATGACGCTCTCGATCTCGGCCATCGCGGCAGTAATCAGGTTGTCGTTTGCCACCTGCACCTGAATGTTCGACAGCCGGTCGGTGCCGAACACACGCCACTGTGATGTAGAAAGCGGGATCCAGACATTCTCGTCGGGATTGCGACCGAAGCTGCCGCCGGAACCCTTTTCCTTGAAAACCCCGATAACCTCGAATTGGATGCCCCGAATGCGAATCTCGGCACCCACCGGATCGACGCTGGCCGGGAACAGCTGCGCCGACAAGCCGCTGCCGAGCACGGCCACGCGGCGCCGCCCATCTGCTTCCGCTTGGGTCATGAACCGACCCTGTTCTACCTCCCAGTTGTTGACCTCGGCCCAGTTGGCCCAGGTGCCGACGATCTGGGTGTTCAAGTTGACGTTGCCGTACTCCACCTGGGTCTCGCGCTCGAAGGTCGGCACGATCTCGGTGAGTGTGCGCGTTTTCTCCTGCAATGCTCGGGCATCCTCGATCGCCAGGCGTTCGGATCGGGTGCGGGCGCCGCCGGGGCTGTGGCCCCAACCCTGGCGAACCGTGAGCACGTTGGTGCCCAGCCCTGAAATACGGTCCTCGACGGCCGACTGGGCCCCGGTGCCCAACGCGACCATCGTGATAACGGCGGCCACACCGATGATGACGCCGAGCATCGTCAGCATCGATCGCATCGGATTCGACTTCAGCGACCCGATCGCCACCCGCATGATTTCGAAGTACAGCATCTCACCCTCTACTCCGGCGTCCGAGGACGCCCTAGAAAACGTTTATCTGAGACCGTCGCCCGAAATCATCGAGTTGCGATTTGCGAAGCGATCGCGCATCGCCTGCTGCGAGCGCAACAGCGACGTGCTGGGAAGCAACACGAGCTCGTCGCCCGGCTGCAAGCCACTCAGGACCTCAGTGAACTCCCAGTCGCGGATACCGGCAATGATCTGGCGCGGCACGATTTGCCCGTTCTCATCGAGGAGGAAGACGACGGCCTCTTCGCGTCGCCCGCCCTCGGTGCCCCATGGGTCGGGGGCCGCCGCGTCGGCCCCCGCACGCGCGCTTCGGATTTCCGCCATCACGCGGGCGCGCTCGCCGTCACTGTTGTCGGCCATGTGGCCGCGCCGGCCGTCGCCGGCGTTGTTGCCGGCGTTGTTGCCGTTGCTGTTGCCGTTTTCGCCGTTGTCATCATGACGGTCGTCGGCCACGGTGTTGTCGCTCATTGCCGCGTCGACGGGCCGCTGTGCGTCGCGCCCATCACCGTTGTCGTCCGTCAGTATGGTGTCGGCGCGCATCGTCGCGTCGAGGCCGAGCAGCGCAATCACGGCGCGGGCGTCGTCGGGAGTGCGTACCGCTTCGTTGGCAACGGCCAACACACCCGGACGCTGATGAACGATGATGCTCACGTCGGCGTTCATACCGGGCAGCAGCAGACCTTCTGAGTTGTCTATGCGCGACAGCACAGGAAAGGTTGTCACCGACTGCTGAACGACGGCCTGCGGCTCGATCTTCCTCACCTCGCCGGTGAAATTCATGTCGGCGAACGCCTCGACCGTGCTTTCCACGCGCAGGCCGGACTCCACCTGGCCGATGTCGATTTCGTCAACGAGCGTGCGAATCTCGAGCTCCGAGAGGTCGGCCATGTTGATCAGCACGGTGCCGCCGGAGACGTTGTTGGTGCTCGAAGCGATGATCTGACCCTCTTCAACCGTCTTGGCGATAATCGTGCCGGAGATCGGGGCGGTGACCGTGGCGTCCTCGAGGCGTTCTCTAGCCAGCTCGAGCGAGGCCTCGGCGCGCAACATCTGGGCCTCGGCGTTAGTGAAGTTCTGCTGGTTGGTCTCGAGATCGTTTTCCGAGATTAAATCTTCGGCGTGCAGCGATCGGGCGCGCTCGTACTGGCTGTCGGCGATCTGCAGCCGTACCTTGGCGCTCTCGTAGTCGGCCTCGACCTGCTTGAACTCCTGATCGAGTATGCGGGTATCGACCTGGGCGATCAGATCCCCGGCGCGCGCGAAGTCACCCATCTCGACGGGCATTTGCAGAATCTCGCCGGAGGCCTTGGACTTGATCTCGACGATCCTGATGGGCTGCAACACGCCGGTCGCCGACACCGACACGGTGATGTCGCGAATCGCCGCTTCTACCGTCGGCAGCTCGCCGATCTCGTCTTCCTCGGGTTCGACCATGAACGTCTGATAGCTGTAGTATCCACCGACGATAATGGCGGCGAACACAACGAGCTTCAGAGCCGTGGTCAAGAACCGTTTCAGGGTTTTCATCGTCGTTCCGTGTGTCGCGCGCGGAAACTAAAGAATCGGCGCGCCAGCCGAAGTCCATGCCGCTCCCCATTAACGACGGGACACGCCTGGCGCGCCGTTCTAAAATCTCTGGCAGAGCAAGACGCTGATGAGTCATCAGGTATCGTCTGACCCTCATTATCGTGAAGCTCAGTATGAGCCAAAGCAACCTTTTCCTGGTTAACCCGATGCAAAATAATTGTTAAGAATGTAAAACCCCGCAAACCCCCGGAACAAAAGGGTTTTTCGCTGCTAGAATCGGGGGCGAATGAGCTACTTACGAACCAATAAGGCGCAGCTGGCGGCGATCATCGCGCTGGCCGGCTTGCTCTTCACCCTGGCCGTCTTCCAGTACATCTGGCTGGGCCAGCTGTCAGAGCGGGAGCAGGAGCGCATGGAGGACAGCGTCGATCTCGCCGTGCGCGCGGTGCGCTGGGAGTTCGACGGCGATCTCGCCGACCTCTATCAGACGTTCCAGGTCGACTATCGCGAAGCTGAGAGCTTCCCCGAGCAAATCGCGGCGCGCTACGCCGAGTGGACCGACGCCGTCGAGGTCCAGGTCATCGATCGCCTCTATTGGATCAACAACGACGAAGACACGGGGCTCGTGATCCAGCAGTTTCACGGCACCGATCATCTGGTAGCGCTCGATGAATGGCCGGAGGACATCCTTCACCTCAGGCCCGAGTTCAAGCAATCCCTACGACACAGCGACGCCCAGTTCGAGCTCCTTGTCGGGCCCCCGCCACTACAGGACGACATCCCGGCGCTGGTGATTCAGCAAGTCCTGACCCGCCGATTCGATACGTTGCAGGAACGCGAGTCGATCAGCTGGATCGTGATCATCTTGAGTCGCGACGCGATCTTCGGCCAGCTCATCCCGGAGCTCGCGGACCGCTACATCTACGGCGCTGAGTCGTTTGACTTCAACGTCGCAATTCAGAGCTCCGACAACCCGCAGTCTCTTGTCTACGCCTCGAACCCGGACCTGACCGCGGACTCTTTTGCCGAGCCCGACGCAGAGCGAGGCATCTATTCGCTTCACCCCTGGCACTTCGACCAGAGGAGTATCAGCAACCGCCGCGCTTGGAGAGTGGTAGAGGAAAGCGCCAGCTCGCGTTGGAATCTGCTCGTCAAGCATCAGGCCGGGTCTTTGGAATCGGCGGTCCAGGCGGCGCGCAACCGTAGTCTGGCCATTAGCTTGGGCGTGCTCGCCTTGCTTGGCGGTAGCATCGGGATGATCGTGGTTTCGACACGCCGCGCCCAGCGCCTCGCCGAGCAGCAGATGGAGTTCGTAGCCGGGGTATCGCACGAATTGCGCACGCCGCTGGCGGTCATCCGGGCGGCAGGCGAGAACCTGGCCGACGAGGTGGTCCACGACTCCGAGAAGACTCGCCAATACGGCAAGCTGATCGATCGTGAGGGGCGCCGTTTGTCCGACATGGTCGAGCGCGTCCTGTTGTTCTCCAAGATCCGCTCGGAAAACCAGCGCTTCGAGCGCAATCGCGTGGACATGCGTGAGGTCATCGCCGATGCGATCCAGGCGAGCCGCAGCTTGCTGGCGGAACAGTCGGTGGTCATCGAGAAGGACGTTCCCGAGTTCCTGCCGACCACGATGGCCGACGCCGAGGCGCTGAAGTCCGCACTCGGCAACGTGCTGTCGAATGCCATCAAGTACAGCCACCGCGGCGGTATCGTGAAGCTGCAGGCACGTGTTTCCAGCGCCAAGAGCGGCTCCGGGTTCCAGATCGCGGTGCACGACCAGGGCGACGGCATCCCAGCTGCTGAGCTACCGCACCTGTTCGAGCCCTTTTTCCGCGGCAAGCGCGCTCAGCGGGCCCAGATCCAAGGGAGTGGGTTGGGCTTGAATCTCGTGAAGCGCGTTCTCGAGGCGCACGGCGGGCGCGTGACCGTCGACAGCTCGCCCGGCGAGGGCAGCTCGTTCGTGCTGTTCCTCCCTGTAGAATCTCCTGATGGTGAAGCAGATTCTGCTGGTCGAGGATGAACCCGGACTGCGGCTGACTCTCTCCGATCGCTTGCGCAGTGAGGCTTATACGGTCGAGGCCGTCGGCAACGGCGAAGAGGGCTACACACGCGCCACCGAGGGCGCGTTCGACCTGATCATCCTCGATGTCATGCTCCCCGACAAGAACGGCTTCGATGTGTGCCGTGACCTCCGCCAGGCGGGAGTGGAGCTGCCCATCCTCATGCTCACGGCGCGCGCCGAGGTCGCCGACAAGGTAGTGGGACTGAAGCTGGGCGCCGACGACTACCTGACCAAGCCTTTCGAGAACCTTGAGCTGTTGGCGCGGATCGAGGCATTGCTGAGGCGCGCCTCGACCACGCCCTCCGGCCATTCCGTCGATGTCTACGAGTTCGGCAACGTTGCGGTCGATTTTCGCAAGGCCGAAGTCGTACGCGACGGCGAGCAAGTCGAGCTGTCGGCGCGCGCGTTCCAGCTGTTGCGCTACTTCATCGAAAACCGCGGCGCCGTGCTGTCGCGCGACGAGTTGCTGAACAACGTATGGGGGTACGACGCGATGCCTTCAACACGCACCGTCGACGTCCACGTCGCCTGGCTGCGGCAGAAAGTCGAGCCCAACCCGCGCCACCCGCAGTTCATCCTCACCGTACACGGAATGGGCTACAAGTTCGTCGCCTAACGAGCACCTACGGCGATCGCTGTTCTGCCTCGCCCGCGATGCAGAACAGATGCCTCGTGCTGCGCAGGAACAGCTCACCCCGGGCAATAGCCGGCGAGGCGATGAAACGTTCGTCGAAAGAATTCACCGCGATGACCTCGAGGTCAGGCCGGCGGCGTAGGACGACCACGTCGCCCTCCTCGGTGGCGAGGTACACCTTGCCACCGGCGCCCACGGGCGACGCTTTGATCGTGTAGGCGTCGGGCAAACGCTCCTCGGCGTAGTGGGCGCGCCCGGTGCCGGCGTCGAAGAGCGACAGCCGGCTGGTGCCCGACGACAGGCCGCCGTCGCGAACGAGATACAGGTAATCACCCCACAGCAGCGGCGAGGGATTGTAGGGCGCTGCCTTGTCGAGCTCCCAAACGATCGCGTCGGTGCCGTCGAGATCGCCCGATGCATCCAGCCGGATCGCCATCACGCGGCGTTCGGCCGAGCCACTGGCGGCGATCAGCAACCCATTGCCGGCAACCGGGGTCGGCACCGGATGCGGCGTCATGCCGCTGGCGCGCCAGATCTCCTCTCCGGTAATAAGGTCGTAGCTGGTAATGAAGTTGCCGGCGCTGGCAACGACGTGCAGGCGTCCCTCGTGCTCGACAATCGCCGGCGACGTCCAGGAGGTCTCCTCGTCGCGAAGATGGCGCCACTTGGTTTCGCCGGTGTGCTTATCAACGGCCTCGATGAACGACTGTTGCTGATGGTCGAAGAGCAGCACGAGCGTGTCGCCGTGCAATGCCGGGCTGCTCGCTTCGCCGAAGTGATTGAGCGCTTCCATCTTGACGCCGAAGTCGCGGGCCCACATCAAGTGTCCCTCGAAGTCGTAGGCGTACAGCCCTTGAGACCCGAAGAACGCGTAGACGCGCTCGCCGTCGGTTACCGGCGACGCATTGGCGAAGCTCGAGTTCGAGCGGTGATACCTTTCGTGCGGCATGGTGGTGATCGCCGTGCGCGACCAGACCACGTCTCCGGTGCGGCGATCGATTACCAGCAGCCGGTACTCGTGGGGAACGAGCCGCATGCGGCTGCGGCGGCGCGACCGATCGGCGGGTGCCGCCTGTTCGGTGGCAACCGCCGTGGTAACGAAGACACGGTCGCCCCAAACAATCGGGCTGGACATGCCGCGGCCCGGAATCTCCGTTTTCCACTTGACGCCCTCCGTGGCGCTGAAACGTATCGGGGCGTCGCTCATCGGTGCGACGCCAGTTCCTAGAGGACCTCGCCATTGGGGCCAGTTCGCTTGCGCGGCCTGTTGGGTGGAGGCGACCGGACGGGCGGCGGGATGCATGGCGGCCGCGGACACACCTGTCGCCAAGCAGGCGAGGATCAGCCCGACGATGGGGAGTTGCAAGGTCCGGGGAGCGGTAGTAGTTGCCTTCAAGCCTCAGTCCCCTGTGGCGCCGAACGAGCGCCGCCATTGGTAGCATACCCGCGTCGAACTGTCCAAAGGGCAGGGGGCACGCAACCATGTTTGCGAACACCGAAAACCTCTCCCGATGAGCTTCCAATACTGGTACATGTTTCCCGTCGCAATCGTCGTCTCGACGGTGTCGATATCGTCGGGTGTCGCCGGAGCGACCTTCTACACACCGATCTTCCTGCTGTGGCTGGGGTTGCCGCTGCGCATGGCGATCGGTGCTGCCTTGATCACCGCCACGTTCGGCTTTGCCAGCGGGCTCACCGGCTATGTGCGACGCGGGCTCATCGACTATCGGTTGGGTGTCCGCCTGATGGCGGCTTCGATCCCGATGGCGGTGCTGGGTGTGTGGCTCGCGGCCCGGATCGACCCGACCTACCTGCGGGTAGTTTTTGGCGTGGGCTTGTTGGCAATCGCAGCGAGCTTTCTGAGCGGCGGTGTGTCGGAATCCAAACCAAGCGCTACAAAGCCCGAGGACGAGACCTCACCCGACCGGCAAGCTCCAGACGCCGGCGCAACCAACCCGCACACTGCGGAGGGCACGCTGTTCGCCGGAATCGGAGGGTTGTTTCTGGGAATGATCTCCGCCGGGCTCGGCGAGCTGAACGCCTTCTACTTGATGAAGCGCCGCGGCATGCCCAGCGACGTCGCCATCGCCACCAGCGTCCTGGTGATCGCCGGCACAGTGGTGGCGGCGGCGAGCGGGCACTTAATAGGTTTCGTGCGCATGGGACCCGAGATGCTCGCCGCCGTTGGGAATCTGGTGATGTTCACCATTCCCGGCGTGATCATCGGCGCACAGATCGGTTGCGTAATCGGCTCGCGCGCCCCCCGAGAGCTGATCATGCGGGTCCTCGGTGTGTTGTTCGTAATCGTGGCGACGTTGATCGTGTATCCGGTGATCGCCTGACCGCCGCGGCTCGTTGAGAACGTCTATCATGTCGCTAGCAGGTCGATTTCCTCTCCCCGACCGAGGATGTCCCCGTGCAATTCTCGAACGACCAAACGATCTTCGCGCGGTCGCTGCACCACCTCGAGAACGACGAATTTTGTTTTGTCGTGGATCCGGCGCGTCCGAACTGGGCAGCCACTAACGAGGCGGGTGCGCTCCTGCTTCGGGCGCTCGAATCGCCGAAGAGTGTCGGCGAGCTGGTGCGAAGTTACGAAAGCGTGCTCGGCAACGGTCACGAGCCGTCGGCGGCATGGGATGAAGTCACAGCGTTTCTGGCGGCGGCGATCGAGGCTCAGCTGCTCGCATTGGAGCCCGCAGGTGACGATGTCTATCAGGGTCGCTCGCAGGTCCTGAAACCCACCCGGCTCGAGGAGTTCTGGGTCCAGATCAACGACTTCTGCAACCTGACGTGTTCGCACTGCCTGGTGAGCTCCTCGCCGGAGGGCGGGCGCGGGCTGCCCGATGAAACGGTTCGTGATGCCGTCGGGCAGGCGTTGGATTTGGGCGCGGAGATGATCGGCATCACCGGTGGAGAGCCCTTCTTCCGCGAAGATATCTTCGACCTGTACGAGCTGGTCCTGTCGGAGTCGCATCGGTCGGTCACCACCTTGACGAACGGCACCCGCCTCAAGGGCAAGGTCCTGGAGCAACTGAAAGAGGTCGCCGACGATCGCGTCGAGCTGCGGATCAGCCTCGACGGCCCCACCGAGGAGGTCAACGACCGGATCCGAGGCAACGGCTCCTTCAAGGGTGCCGTCCGAGGCATCAAGAACGCGCAACAAACAGACTGCCGCGTGACGGTCACCATGGCCATCAACGGCATCAACGCGCGGTACGCCGAGGATATGCCCAAGCTCCTCAAGGAGCTCGGCGTCCACCGGTTGCACGTGCTGTGGCCGTTCCAGCGCGGCCGGGCCCTCGAGGAGAGTCGCGACGACCTGACGCCCTCGGTGCAGCAACTCATCGAGGGGTATCGACGAATCCGCGATTCTGCGGCGAAGCAGGGAATCAGCTTCTTCACCTATGCGAGCTGGAAGACGCGCATCGACGGTGCGCCCGGACTCAAGTACGACCTCGCCAATCACTGCTTCTCGTCGCTCTGCCTGTACACCAACGGCAAGGTCTTCCCATCGCCCGCCCTGACGCAGCATCCGGAGCTCGCTCTCGGCGACATCTCGAGTACTTCGCTGCGTGATCTGTGGCTGGACTCGGACGTCGCTCGTCGGTTCCGGGACACGACCGTCATCGAGCGCCCCCAGTGCCGCGAATGCCACTACCGGTTCCTTTGCGGCGGCGGTGATATGGACCACGTCTACAACACCAGTCGCATGACACACGGCACAGCGGGCGATCTGCTCGGCGACGACCCCTACTGCGACCTGTACCAGGCGATCCTTCTCGATGCGATGAGCGACTGGACGGCAGCGGCGGCAACTGCAACCGGGCCGCACCCGCCCGCCGGCAACAGGGAACCACCCGAGGTTCTACGCCTAATGGGGCACCGGCCGAATATGCCGGCCCAGCAGCTCACCGACGGAGAGGCGACGCTCGCAACCCTCCCGAGCACGTGAGTGACCGAACTGCGGAGGCCGTGAGCCTCCCCTGAATCGGGCACATGGGTTCGCATCGCCGACGTCGTGGCGCCTGGCCTACGCATTCGAGCAAGCGACCAAAGTCCGGCGAGCGCCGCGATTCCTGCCGACCGCGGACCTCAGTATTTAAAACCTCTACTTGACCGGCGAGAAGTCCGTCGGGTTCAAGAAGATGGACTCAACGTTGCCCGTCAGCCGCCCGTCGACTTCCGAGGCGTCCCGCATGGTCGCCCAGTCGGGGTCAGCGCCGAACGCCTGCCAGGACGCCCGCGCTGCCTCGCGGCTCTCGTGCGCCAGCATGTAGACGAGGGTGTTTTCGGCAAGCGGTGATTCAGCAGGAACCCAGTAGCCGATACCACGCATGCCGTGCTTCTCGAACAAATCGGTTTCGCCCCCACCGAATCGGTCGAGCAGTGCTTGCAACTTGCCCTCGTTTGCAGTGTACGTGCGCAGCTCGAAGACGCGATTCATTCCTTGCGCCGCTTGCGCCTCGGTCACGGCGTAATGGCTCACTGCCAGACCTCCGACAAACGCGAACAGAGCGACCCCCAGCATCATTCCGTGCTTACGAATCATCTGAAGCTCCTTACCTTGACGTATTTCTGTAGTTTCCGGGGACGAGGCTCTCCACCATACAGGTTGCCGTCGCGATCCACCGCCACGAACTCCGCTCCGTTCCCAGCGGTCACCCGCGGATCCCCCCACGGATAGAGGATGAAGGCTCTCACCCACCCGGTTCGCGCGTCCCCGATCCTGATCCCCATCTCCCAACCCGGATTCTGTACATCGTCGGACTCCGAGTCGGCCACGTAGATCTGATCAGCGTCATCGAAGAAGATCCCGCTCGGGCGCCCGAATTGGGTCCACACGGCGAGAACGTTCCCGTCCTGATCGAAAATCTGGACCCTGTTGTTCGACCGGTCGGCCACGAACACCCGGCCCCTGGAATCGATGGCGATGGAATGCCCCGTCCGGAATTCGCCCGGCGCGTACCCGGTTTGCCCCCAGGCCTTGATGAACGTCCCGTCGCTCGCGTACTTCACCACACGGTTGTTCGTATCGTCGCCATGTCCATCCGTAACGAAAATGTCCCCGTTGTCGGCCACGACGACATCGCTCGGCGCGTTGAAATGGTCAGGACCGTCTCCGGCCACTCCCGGCGTGCCGAGTCTCATCAACACCTCTCCCTCCGGGCTGAACTTAACAACCTGGTGGCCTCGGGTCCCCGCCGGCGTTCGCGCGGCGGCCACCGCATCGGTCACCCACACGTTGCCGTCCGGATCGACGTCGATCCCGTGGGGCCAGATGAAGATCCCGCCCCCGAAGCTCTCCACGACATGGCCGTCCAGGTCGAACTTGAGGATCGGGTCGAGATCCGAATCGAGACACTCGTTGCCGAATCGATCCGGATCCGTGGCGTCGCATCTCACCACTGCCCAGATATGGTCGCCGTCAGCGTCGGTCGTTACGTCGCCGACCGCTCCCATCTGCCGCCCGTCAGGTAGCTGCGCCCAGCCATCAACGGTACGATACGGATTCGGGAGTGCCTGGGTGACGGCCTCGACTCCCGTGCCGAACCACCCGAGGATGGCCAACGCGACAACCAATCTGAATCCACTTGCATTTGACATGATCAGACCTCGCTTCGAAGGGTGACCTACTCGCGTGAGCACCAGGCAGGCCCTGAGTCTTGAGCTTCGTTATGCGTCAGTCGCGTCTGGTTCTCACCGTCCGCATCCATCACGTAGATTTCGTTGTTGCCGTCCCGATCGGCAACGAAGGCGATCTTGGAACCATCCGGTGACCAGGCAGCAAATTCGTTCGAACGCGGGTCCTTCGTCAGGTTGGCAACGCTGCCGTCTGCCACGCTCACCGACAGGATGTCGGCCCAGCCCTCCAAGGTGGAGTCGAAGACGATGTGCGATCCGGTTGGAGACCACGCGGGGTAGCCGTTGTATGCGTCCAACTGCGTTAACTGCTCAGGATCGGAACCATCGGCGTTGAACGTCCAGATCTGCAGTCTTCCGGCTTCGCCCCACTCGGTATCGATGGTTTCCCCCAGTTTGCCCCCTTCGGCAGCTAGCTTGCGCCCGTCTGGCGACCAGGTCGGGGAAAGAAAGTTGTAGCCGGCACGGTTCGTCACTTGCCGTTCGTTCGACCCGTCGGGCTGGATGGTGTAGAGATTCGAGGGCGTGCTGTTGCCGCCGGAGCTGAATGCAATCTTGCTGCCGTCCGGCGACCAGGACGCCGAGCCGCTGTGGTAGTCGTTGTGCGTAAGGCGCCTAAGGTTGCTGCCGTCAATTTCGATCAAGTAGAGCTGCTTAGTCCCTTCTCTGTTTGACGAAAAGACGATTTGCGAGCCATCCGGGGAGCAGTATGGGAGCGAGTCGGCCGCAGGGTTGTCGGTGAGCCTGGCGAGCCCGGAACCATCCTGGTTCATGAGATAGATTTCAGGATTGCCGTCGCGTTCGGAGCTGAAGACGATCTTAGATCCGACGGATTGCTGGTCCTGTGGGGCAATGGCGTCCGCCTGTGAACGGAATCCGAAGGTCAGGACCAGACCGAAAGCGACGCACACCAAGCTCCCCGAAATGGAGACGGTGGGAAAACGACTCATGTACGGGTTCCTTTCAGAAGCTCTCGAGGAAGTTTACTCAGGCTCGTCGAAGTATGAAGATTGCGTCGTTTCAACGTCAAGGAAGCTAGGGCAGAGACAACGCGAGCACGGGACAACAAAGGGCCTCGGGAAACGCTCCTCATGGAGCCTGCATCCAGCCGAGAGAACGGAGAACCACATGCACCGCAACTCAACGAGTTTCGCCATGCTCGGCAGCTGCCTGCTGCTCGCCCTCGCCACCGGACTGCACATCCATTCGACGTCGGCGCAGAGCATGAGATCCAAAATCGCTTTCGTATCGAACCAGGATGGCAACCCGGAGATCTACGTCATGGATGCCGACGGCTCCAACGTGACGCGGCTGACCAACAACCCGGGCTCTGACGGCTCCCCAACCTGGTCACCCGACGGTACGCGGATCGCGTTCGCGTCGTCGCGCGACGACAACAACGACATTTACATCATGAACGCCGACGGCTCCAACCTGACACGGCTGACAACCGACCCGGCCAGGGACGGCGGGCCCTCCTGGTCGCCCGATGGCTCGATGATCGCCTTTGATTCAAACCGCAGCGGTAGCTCGCAGGTGTGGCGCACCAACGTCGACGAGGGAAGCTGGGGATACAACGTGACACAGCTGACCGACGACCACCCACTGGGACGAGTGAACAACTTCCTTGCGTGGTCGCCTGACGGCCTGTGGATCGCCTTCGAAGCGGACCAGGACCGTGACGACCCGGAGATCTACCTCGCCAACGCCGTTGACGGCACGAACCAACAGCGGTTGACGTTCACCCGGGCCCTCGACGAAGTGCCCAACTGGACCCCTGACAGCAAGCAGATCGTTTATTCGACAGATCGCGACGGTGAGCCGCAGAACGGCAACTACGAGATCTACATCATGAACGTCGACGGCTCCGACAAGCGCCGCCTGACCAACGCCCCAGGGTCCGACTCGTACCCTTCGGTGTCGGCCGACGGCACCCGGATTGCGTTCGATTCCTCTCGGGATGGTGGCCGCGAAATCTATGTCATGAACATCGATGGAACGAACCAGGTGCGACTGACAACCTCGGGTCGCGCACGTTCCGATGACCAGCCGGGAGTGTCCAACAGCAACCCCGAATGGTCGCCATTTTAGGGGCCGCCAGCGCTTACAGGATCAAGGCGGCGATGGTGCCGAAGATGATCAGCGGAATGTTGAAGTGGACGAAAGTCGGCACCACGCTGTCCCAGATGTGATCGTGTTGTCCGTCGGCACCGAGACCTGAGGTTGGTCCCAGCGTCGAATCAGAGGCTGGGGCGCCGGCATCGCCCAGTGCCGCGGCGGTACCTACCAGCGCTGCGGTGGCCAGTGGAGAAAACCCGAATCCGGCGGCCATCGGGACATAGATCGACGCGATGATGGGAATGGTCGAGAACGAAGAGCCGATGCCCATCGTGATCAACAGCCCGGTCAACAGCATCAGCAGGGCCGCCATCGGCTGGTTGCTGCCGATGAGCCGGGTCACCGAATTCACCAGAGAGTCGATGCCCTGCGTTGCTTTCATGACTTCGGCGAAGCCGGAGGCGGCAATCATGATGAAGCCGATCATTGCCATCATGTGCACACCCCGAGTAAAGACGTCCTGGGTTTCATTGAGCCGAACGACCCCGCCGATAATGAACGTCACCAAGCCGGCCAACGATCCTGCGATGATCGAGCCCGTGTAAAGCTGCATCGATAAAGCCACCAAGATCGCCAATATCGCGGTGCCGATGTGCCACAGATTCAGCGATTGCGTCTCGGGCTCCGCGGCGAGAATCTGGTCCATCGAATAGTCGCGGGGCTTGCGGTAGGTGACGAACATCGCCACGAGCAAGCCGACAAACATCCCGCCAACCGGTATCGCCATCACCCACGGCAGCTGGTCAGCGGTCACCGTCGCGCCATTTGCAACCAAGTGCTCGAGCAACAGATCGTTCAGAAAGATCGCTCCAAAGCCAACGGGCAGCAGCATGTAGGTGGCCGTCAAGCCAAAAGTCAGCACACAGGCAACGAGGCGTCGGTCGAGCCTCAACCGCGCCATGACATGGAGCAGCGGCGGAATCAAGATCGGAATGAAGGCGATATGGACGGGCACGAGATTCTGCGAGGACACGGCTGCCAACAAGATGGCACCGAGCAGGATCGATTTGAGCCAGACAACCGTTCTGGCATTGCCGTCGGGTTGGATTTTGGAAGCGACCTTGAGCGCCAGCACATCCGTGATGCCGGATTTCGAGATGGCCACGGCGAAGGCCCCCAACATCGCATAGTTCAAGGCGATGGCCGCGCCGCCACCCAAGCCGCTGCCGAAGGTATTGACGGTATCAACCAGTGACAGGCCACCGGCGGTTCCACCGACCAGCGCGCTGAAGACCAGCGCAAGGACGACGTTGACGCGCATGAGGCTCAAGGCGAGCATCAGCAAGACAGCGAGGACAACAGCGTTCATCGGTGCACCTATCGGCAGAAATCTTCGATCACGTCGGCGTAGACCTGGGCGCACGATCCAAGCGAGGACACGTCAACCCACTCGACGGCGGCGTGGAGACCCTCGCCGATCGGACCGCAGATGACCGTCGGTATCCCGGCGTCGCCCAGGAGGGCGGAGTCCAACCAGCCGGTGTGGGTCATGGTAGCCGCTGGATTCCCGGTTACGCTCGAGATCGCGCCGGACACGATTTCGACGACGTCGGATTGCGTGTCTGCTTCCCAAGGGTTGCGAACTAGAAGTTGCTCGCTCGTCGCCCGGAAATCCGGGACATCGGCGCTCAGTTTCTCGAGAATATCTTGCAACTCGGTCAGCACGTCGTCTGCGTCTTCCGGTGGAACCGTGCGCCGCTCGAGCTTCAGCGCGCAACGATCCGGATAGGACGACAGCTCTCTCCCGCCTTCGATGAGCGACGCGTGGACCGAACCGGCCCCCAGCAGCGGATGCTCAGGGCCGGCGCTGAGGCGCTCCTGCCAGCGGTCGATCTCGGCGAGCACCTTCCCCATGTGGACGATGGCGTCGACGCCAAGGTCCGGGCGCGAGCCGTGGGCCGCTTTGCCGACGACGTCGACCGCCAACCAAGTGAACCCCTTGTGGCCGATGCCGACGCGCAGCCCCGACGGCTCGGTGTTGACCGCCGCATCGGGGTGCGGGAGCCGGCCCGCTTCGATATCGACAACGACCGCTTCGGTGCCGACGCTGGCATATTCCTCGTCGGCAACGTACGTAAAGATCACGCTGCCACGCAGTTGGACGCCGCCGTCGACGATCGCCTTCGTGGCGCAGAGAGTCGCAGCAAGCGACCCCTTCATGTCGATCGCTCCGCGGCCGTAAACCTTCCCGCCCTCGACTCGGCCGGAAAAGGGATCCGCCATTCCCTCCGTACCCACCGTGTCCATGTGCCCGTTGAACAACAGCGTTCGACCACCCCCGGTCCCCTCGAGAATGCCGATAACGTTCGGTCTCCCGGGGGCTGCGTCGCCGACGCGGACCTCCAACCCCCAGCTGCGGAGTTTGCCGGCGATGTAATCGGCCACCTCGGCTTCACCCGGCGCGCCCGGCAAGAGGTCGGGATTGACCGAAGGTATCCTTACAAGGTCCTGCGTCAGGGTGGTGGCGAGATCACGATCGACGGCCGGCATCGGGTCTCCTGAGAATCGGTGCGAATGGAAAAAACGCCGCCGCCACGCTCGTCACCTCCCGCTCGGTGTGCCCTCGGTGTTCTCGCCCGGGGCGGGCTCCGAGCCGGGATGAAGCAGCGAATTGAAGAGGAATTTGAACGTGCCGTGGCTCTGGCCCCGATAGTGCGACCGAATTCCGTGCAGGATGATGTGTCCTTTCTTGTAGCGCACGTCGACGACGGCTGCCTTGCCGGCGATTTGCTCCTCGCCGATGAGCCATCCGCTCATCAGGATGTCATCCTCCGGATACCGTGCCACGACCCGCCGATCCCAATCCGGGGTGGCGGGGATTGTTGTTTCCATGACTGACCAGACCCCGCGGTTAGTACCACTTTTTATCTCAGTAACACGGTGCTGACAAGAGGTTGTTGAGGCCAGCGAAGCGTAGCGTAGCCGGTTTCAACAACACCGCTTCCGGTGCCGGAGGTCGATAGCCCAGCGAGCTGTGCGGTCGTACGCGGTTGTACTGCTGGCGCCATCTCTCGATCAGAACCTTTGCCTCCTTCAGCGTGTAGAAGATCTCCCCGTTCAGCAGCTCGTCTCTGAGCTTGCCGTTGAAGCTCTCCACATAGCCGTTCTCCCATGGGGAGCCCGGCTCGATGAACAGCGTGCCGACGCCGAGCCGGCCCAACCAGTCGCGAACCGCCTCGGCGGTGAATTCCGGTCCGTTATCTGACCTGATGTGCGCTGGAATACCTCGATGAACGAACAGTCGTCCTAGTCGGTGAAGTACGTCCTCGGAGTTGAGCTTCCGCGCCACGTCGATTGCAAGGCTCTCCCGTTTGTACTCGTCGACGATCGTCAGCAGCCTCATAGCCCGACCGTCATGCGTCCGGTGGTGGACGAAGTCATACGCCCAGACATGATCCTTGTTCTCGGGGCGCAGTCGGATGCAGGAGCCATCGTTGAGCCACAGCCGTGCTCGCTTGGGCTGTTTCTTCGGTACTTTCAGCCCCTCGCGCCGCCAGATCCGTTGCACCCGCTTGTGGTTCACGAGCCAGCCCTCCATGCGCAGTAGCGCCGTCACTCGCCGATACCCGTAGCGGCCATACTCTCGGGCTAGGTTCACGATCCTCTCCGTCAGCACCTGCTCGTCGTCCGGTTGCCGTGGCACGTACCGCTGCGTCGTGCGCGACTGTTTCAGCACCCGGCACGCTCGTCGCTCGGAAACGCCCAGCCTCCGCCGAACATGCTCAACCGCATCTCGGCGACGTGCCGGGCTCAGAAGTTTCCCTCCGCAACTTCCTTCAGGATCGAAAGATCCAGCTCCTTTTCCGCCACAATCTTCTTGAGCCGGACGTTCTCCTTCTCAAGTTGCTTCAGCCGCCTGGCCTCGTCGACCCTCAGCCCCCCGTACTCGCGTCGCCACCGGTAGTAGGTGTGCTCGGTGATTGCTAGCTTGCGGCAGGCATCCTTGACCGTCGCGCCTCGGGCCAGCTCCACCTCAGCCTCCCGTAGCTTCCGTACGATCTGCTCTGCGCTGTGCCTCTTCGCCGGCATTCTGACCTCCCTTCTTCGACCCAGATCGTGAGATTACCTCTGGATCCGTTTTGGGGGGTCAGGTCATCTATGTGGCAAACGACTCGACGCCGAACTTCCTCTTCCTGAACAATCGTGACGGGACGTTCTCGGAGGCCGCCTACATGGCCGGGTTGGCTTTGAGCGAGGACGGGCTAAAACAGGCCAGCATGGGAGTGGATGCAGGTGACTTCAACAATGACGGGGCATTCGACCTCATGGTCACGAACTTTTCCCACGATACCAATAATCTGTATCGCAACAGCGAAGCAGGGTTCTTTTCGGACGTGAACCAGAGGGTCGGTCTCGGAGAGCGCTCGTGGCTGTCTCTCGGTTGGGGGACGGGCTTCGTGGATTTCGACAACGATGGTTTCGTGGACCTGTTCATTGTCAACGGGCACGTCTATCCGGAGATTGGCGAGTTTGGGATGGGGACGAATTTCGGCCAGCAGAACCAAATCTATCGAAACATTGGCGACGGCAATTTCGAAGAAGCTACGGGCGATATGGGTAGCGGCCTGCTGCTGGAGAAATCGAGCCGCGGAGCCGCTTTCGGTGACTACGATAACGATGGCGATATGGACATCGCCGTGATCAACCTGAACGACCGCCCCACATTGCTCCGCAACGATGGGGGCAACCGGAACCACTGGCTCAAGCTGCGATTGATCGGTAGGGAAAGCAACCGAGACGCGATCGGAGCACGTGTCACGGTCCGCGTCGGGGATCACGTGCAAGTCGCCGAGGTGCGAAGTGGCGCAAGCTACCTATCGCACAACGACATGCGGCTGAATTTCGGCCTTGGCCGCGCGACCACGGTTGACGACCTCAAGATCCGGTGGCCTGACGGCGCCATCGAAACGTTCGAGGGCCTGGCAGCAGACCAAATCCTGATCGTGATCCAAGGTCGGGGAATCGTCGCCGGAAGATCGGCGCCCGTCAACGGCGCAGACTGAGTCACACGAAGAAACGGTTTTCCGACAGGCTCCCTGTGTTCCCCGGGGTCCTTATTGGCGCGACCCATCCCGGTTCCCCAGTTCCGTGGGAGGCCAATCCGGCCCGTCGATTCCACTCATATAGTCGCGCTCGAAGTTCATTCGCGTCGCGAAGGGTCCCTGTGGATGATCGACCAGCCAGACATGCATCATTTCGGGAGAGCGGTAGTGTGGGGTTCCTCTGGCACACTCGCCGTTCGCTCCTGCCATACCGACGAGGATCAGGTCGTAGAGCAAACACCCCGGGTTGGCAAAGAGGTGATGATGCCAAACAGCCAGCGGCCCGGCGATCTGCGGCCCGTGCTCGTCGCGTGCGCGCGCTAGGAACATGGCCGCGGCGAGCCGCTTGCCGTACACAGTCTCGTAGTAGAGAAGGGCCTCGGGCCGATCGGGATCCAGGACGCCGTCGTCGGTAACGAAACTCTCGTTCACATAGTGGACCTCATCACCGAACATGAGGTAGTAGCCGTCTCGGGCCGCCTGCTCGAAATCGAACCACCCATGGGCCTTCGCCGAAGCAAAAACCTGTTGCCTTAGTTCGTTTGCCCTGGCCATCTCTTCCTCGGTGGCTTCGGCTCGATCCGGGTAGCGTGTCACCTCGAAAATTCGTTGGAAACCGAACACCTCGCTGGCCTGCACTGTGCGAATCGGCTCCCATTCACGCGTCTCGGGCATGCCGCTTGCGATCGCTTGTGGATCGAACTCGGAAAGAAACCACTCATCTGTGTCGGGTACGGCGCTTCGATTCGATCCAGGTGCCGAGGACTCGGCTTCAACACCTGTTCCTCGAGGCTCCTCCGACTCCTCTCCTTGACAGGAGGGCAACGCAATGAGGGAAATCGACAAAGGAACGACCAACACAGCCGATCTTGGCATTTTGAGGCGGTGCTTCATGAGTCGCTATTTATCGTTCGCGTCCTCCCCGAGGCCCGAGCGCCGCGTCGACCCTGCTCTAGCGGTCGTACGCCATCACCCGGCCGACCCACTCGCGCGTCTTGTCGCGTCCTTCGCCGAGGCTGAGATTGTCGATGAAGAACTGGACGATTGGATTCTCCCCCCGGCTTCGGGCGGAACCATGGCATAGGACACGTACGGCGCCGCGGTTACGTCGACGACGGTCAGGTGATCGCCCGCCAGGAACTGCTGGCTCTGCAGGCGCTCCTCGTAGGGGGCTGTCGCCTCGTTGATCAGCCGCGACGCTTCCGCACACACATCGAGATCCGGCGGCTGTTCGAAAGCCTGGCCGAAGACCATCCCGACGGGATTGGAAATCGCATCCCGCGCGTAGTGCTCCTGACGCTCAAGCTCCATCATCGTCGGTCGATCGGTGGCAAACAACGACGGCGTGTCGCGGAAGTTGTTGTCGAGGTAGCGCAGGATGGCGCGCGAGTCGTACACCACGGCGTCACCATGCTTGATGACCGGCGTCAACGGCTGCCCGGAAACTTCGACCACGCCGGCGCGCTCCTCGTCCATGAAATCCACCTCGACGGTATCGAAGGGGATGCTCTTGTAGTTCATCGCGATACGCACCTTCATGTTGTTGGGCGAAGGTCCGAGGTTCCACAACGTGATGTCGGCCATTCGATGCTCCTTGCAAGTAAGAGAGGGGGCTGCGGCGCGAGGGCTACGGCGGAATCGATTCTGGCACGGCGGCAGCTGAATCTCACGCGCCCACCACGCATGCTCGCACCGGGGACCGCGCTTAGCCGAGGCTCGCGCCGACCCGGGCACATCAAACCGGCGCCGCGGTCGGTTGCCGGTCGCCGATCGCATAACGCACCACGTCGATCACGTCGATCACCAACGAGATGCCGTTCATCATCAGCAGCGCGACGATCCAGTAGTAGAAGGCCGGTTCGGGCCGAATCGTGTCTAGGCGGATGTAGAGCCAGTACAGCATCGGGATCCAGTGGAAATGGCCGACGCCGAGCAGTCGCACGAACCCCAGCTTGGCGTTGATCGCCGCCTGGATCCCGCCGCCCAGCATCAGCGCGGCCAACACCACCTGAGCTTCCAGGTGACCGATAAACGCAATCGACGCCATGTTGGTGAGCGCCAGCAGCATCACCCAGGCGCGCACCGGCGTCGGCATCGCCATGACGCCTCTCGTGAATTCGATCATCGCGTGCATCGAAAAGTCCTCCTAGCGGCGCTCGCTCGATCCCATTCCCCAAGGATCGCCGTTGCGGAAGAGAAGCAAGGCGACCAAGCAATCGAAGTAACTGGAGTGGTCACGTTATACAAAGATCGTTCGCCGGCGTCGGCGGCACAAGGGCGGCCGTTGTCGGTTTGCGGGTGGTGTCCAGATTAGGACAGAACCGGTTTGCGCATCCACGCTGCGGCACGCAGAATCGCCGGCATGCTCCTGGCCACCTGGAACCTCAACTCCATTCGCGCCCGTGAGGAGCGGGTCGTCGAGTGGCTCCAGACGCGTGCTCCCGACGTCGTGTGTTTGCAGGAGCTCAAGTGCACCGACGAGCAGTTCCCATACGACGCCATCGAAGGCGCCGGCTACCACGCCGCGGTGCACGGCCAGAAGACGTACAACGGCGTCGCCATCCTCTCGAAGAGGGCAATCGAGGACGTCACCACCGGCTTCGACGACGGCGGCGACGACTCGCAGGCGCGGGTCATCAGCGGCACCATCGACGGCGCGCGCATCGTGTCGATCTACGTGCCCAACGGTAAACAGATCGACTCCGACAAGTACGAGCTCAAGCTCCAGTGGCTGGCGCGCCTCGATGAATGGCTGCAATCAGGCGTTGCCGTCGGCCCTTGCGCGCTGTGCGGCGACTTCAACATCGCCCCGGAGGCACGTGATGTATCAAGGCCCGAGCGCTGGGAAGGCGGTGTGCTGTACAACGAGGACCTGAGCGCCCACTTCGAGCGCTGGATCGACGGTGGCCTGGTCGACACCTTTCGCATTCACCACCAGGAAGCAGGCTTGTATTCGTGGTGGGACTACCGCATGCTGGCTTTCCCCAAGAACAACGGCCTGCGGATCGACCACATCCTGGCCACGGCGGCACTCGCCGCCGGTTGCACCGACGCCTTCGTCGATCGTGACCAGCGGAAAGGCGAGAAGCCCTCGGATCATGCGCCGGTGATCGCCGAGTTCGATTGTTCCTAGCGCCTTTGGAGAGCAACAAATGAAGAAATTACTTGCCAGCCTGACACTCGTTCTATTGATTATCGCCAGCGCGGCGCCGCTCACCGCCCAGGAGCAGGAGCACACCGTGCGAGCCCGCGTGCAGGCGCATCCGGGCGGCCCGGTGGTAGAAGACATCGAGATGGGCGTCCACGAGGTGCCGGTCGACCCCAAGACCGTGGCGGCCGGCGAAGCGCAGCTCGAAGGACGGAGAGCTCGTCCTCGGCCTGGTAATCGAGGGTCAGCCGATTGCCTATCCGATCCGCTACCTGTCCATGTTTGAGGTGATCAATGACAGGGTCGGTGACACGCCGCTGGCCCCCACCTGGTGACCGCTCACCGGATCGGGCGTCGTGTACGCCCGCAGCATCGGCGAGCGTGAGTTCACCTTCGACTTCGCGTCCGGCTTGATCGACGATAACTTGCTGGTCGTCGACCGTGAGACCAACAGCGTCTGGTCGCAGCTCGTCGGCAAGGCAGTGTTCGGCGAGATAGAAGGCACGCCGTTCGCCGCCATGCCGTCGATGCAGACCACCTGGAAGTTCTGGCGGCAAGAGCACCCCGACACCTGGGTGATGGTGGTCGAAGGGCGCGAGGGGCGTCCGTATCTGTATCAGGACTTCGTCCCGGGTGAGCGGCGGCAACGGGCCGGCGATCACGACACCTCGACGCTGGGACTCGGCCTGGCGGTGGGCAGCGACGCCTGGTACTTCCCGTTCCCCGAGCTCGAAGAGGCCGGGATGCCCGTGACCATGGCCGTCGGCGGCCAGCAGGTCACCATCGGCTACAGCGCCGAGGGCATGACCGCCTGGGCTACGGATGCCGATGGCAACACGATGGTCACGGTGATCGCCTACGAACGACGCGGCTGGAAGTCGTTCTTTCCCGAGTCGAAGCGTTACGCGGCGGCACACTAACCCGGACTTCTCAACGGGTCGCTACCGCGCGAGCGCGCCCACTAACCTTTAGCCGGAACTCCGTGTCTGGTAGCGCGGCAGGTTGTCGTCGAGTTCCATCCAGTGCACCTTGCTGCGAACGAACACGTGATAGGCGGGGTGCACGACGTCGGGGTCGTCCAGGCTGCCGACGGTCAGATCGACGGTGGGATCGTCGTCGTTGCTCCAGCCGAGTTGCGAACCGCATGTGCCGCAAAAAAGCCGCGACACGGCGCCGCCGAAATGCTCGCTGTCGTAGGCGTAGCGCTGCGGCTCACCCTTTAGCCACTCGAAGTGTTCCGGATCTACGGTGACAAAGGTGAGCACGGCGGCGCCGCTCGCCTTCCGGCAGTTCGTGCAGTGGCAGTGCATGGCGTCCATCGGCTCGGCTGAAATACGGTAGCGGATGGCGCCACACAGGCACCCGCCCTCGGCCGGAATAGACATGGGAAACTCTCCATAATGGACGGCGGGCTACACGCCCCCAGGTCGCTAGTTCGAACCGGGCCGACGCAACGGGCTGTAACCAGCGCCAGCAAAGGGATTTGGCCGAATTATCCGGGTCCCTTTTTCTTACAAGGGAGCGAAAAGTAAGCGAGAAGTAAGCGGCTGAGCAGGAAACGCCGGGGGCGGGGGGGGGGCTAGTGTTCGGCCCCTCTGCGGCCCTACCCGGAGTGACCAGACCCCGCGGTTAGTACCACCTTCTATCTCAGTAACACGGTGCTGACAAGAGGTTGTTGAGGCCGGCGAGGCGGGCCCGATGCGGCGACCGCTGGAGGAGGACGCGGAGGCCAGGGCGGCAGGCGGGGCGCCGAGAGGGCAGGGATCCAACGAACGCCCGTATGGCAAACGTTCGATTACCGGCCGCGCTTCAACAACAACTACGTGGGGCTGCGTAACCGGTTCGCCGTCCTCAGCGAGGCCTACGCCTACGCCACCTTCGAGGAGCGGATCCTGGCCTCACTGTACCTCGTCGAGGAGATCATCGAGTACGCCGAAGCCAACGCCCAGTTGATCCGTGACGTGGTGGCCGAGGCCGAGGGGCACTCGATCGCCGGCGAGGAGCTGGCGGTGTGGGCGGTGCCCAAACGGTCCGAGGAGCAGGTCCGGATCTTAATGGGCGCAACTGAGCCAGTGCTCAACCCTTACAGCGGGCGCTACGTCAACCAGCGCCTCGACGTGGTCGAGCCAGTGATGATGTACGAGGCCGGGACGTTCGAGGCATCGGCAACGGAGATCGCCCCGGCGGCGTATTTCGTGCCCTCGGAGCTAACCGACGTCGTGATCAAGCTGGCGCTGCACGGCGTCGCGGTCGAGCCACTGGGCGAGGAACTCACGCTGCAACTCGAGCGCTTCATGATCACTTCGTCGACCGTAGCGCCGCGCGAGTTCCAGGGCCACACGGAGCGCACCGTAGAAGGGGCCTGGGCCTGGGAAGCTACGGAAGCCACGCTGCCGGCTGACACGCTGGTCGTCCTCACCGATTTCTCCAGCCGCTGGGCAGGCTCGGTTTCGTGCTTCTCGAGCCGCGCTCGTCGGACGGGTTAACCAACTGGAACTTCCTGGACCGGGCTCTCGACGGCGAGCAAATATTCCCCATCATGAGAACGCGCCAAGAGTTCCGCAGCGAGCAGTAGACCGGGCATCTCACGCCGCGCCTTGCGGGGAGGTTGCCGGGGTAGAGCGGTCGGCGGGTGACGGGGGTCGGGTAAGCGGGGGCTCGCATGTCGCCGTTGATCTGCTGGGCAACCAACGAAACGAGCGGATGAGAACACGACATGCACCGTCAATCAGGCGCCCCGCGCGCCCCCGACCCCCGTCACTGCCACTCCCACCGTCCCGCTAGGCGTCGTCGGGCTCGGAGGTGTTCTTGAGGACCGCCAAATAGTCGCGGTATTCCTCCCGCATGTGCACCAGATCGGCGCGATCGAGATGCAGCTCGTTGGCCACCTTGCCGATCTCGTTGTCTTCGAGCGTCGAGACGCTGTCGTCGGCGGCCGAAACCGCATACATGCAGCGCAGCAGGGCCAGCTTGCCGTCGCGGCTGGCAACGGCGTTGAACTCCCGCGTCGCCAGGAAGTTCTCGGTACCGCCGAAGAGCCGGTTCTGGGTCTTGGCGATCTGCACCGCGATCACCGCCTGTTCCGGTGGCAGCCCTCCCCGATCGACGACGATACGCTCCATCGCCCGCGTCTCCTCGTCGCTGATGTCGAGGTCGGCGTTCGCCACCCGCCCCAGGATGTAGGCAAAAAGGGCGATGTACTCGGCCCGATCCTGGTCGAGCGCATCGAGCGCCTGGGCAATCTTGCGGACGATTTCAGTTTCGCTGCCGGCCGCCGATTCCTGCATCCGAGGGGATCCGCCGCGCAACGTGTCGAACATCGATTCAAGGAAAGACATGGCCGCTACAAACTCGAGGAGTGCAACCGCAGTGCGTTGGTGATCACCGAAACCGAGCTGAGCGTCATCGCGGCGGCGGCGATCATCGGGCTCAACAGCAACCCGAGAGCAGGATAAAGGATCCCGGCGGCGAGAGGCACTCCGAGGCTGTTATACACAAAGGCAAAGAACAAATTCTGACGGATGTTCTTCATGGTGGCGCGGCTCAGGCGCAGGGCCCTGATCACACCCCTCAAGTCGCCCTTCACCAACGTCACGTCGGCGCTTTCGATCGCGACGTCGGTGCCTGTGCCCATGGCGATGCCGACGTCGGCCGTCGCCAGAGCGGGGGCATCGTTGATGCCGTCGCCGGCCATCGCCACCACGTGGCCGTCCTGCTGCAGCCGCTGGACGACCTCGCTCTTGCGCTCCGGCAAGACTTCGGCCTCGACCTCTTCGATGCCGAGCTTGCCGGCCACCGCGTCCGCGGTGGCCCGGCTGTCGCCGGTGACCATGAAAATCGACAGCCCCTCGGCGCGCAGCGCCGCCAGGGCCTCCGGGGTCGTGTCCTTGATCGGATCGGTGACACCGAGCAGCCCGGCCACCTGTCCGTCTACGACCACGTGCATCACCGTTTGCCCCTCGCGGCGCAGATCAGCCGCCGTTGCTGCCAGGGTGCCGGCGTCGACACCGAGGGCGTCGAGCAGTTTTTCGTTGCCGATCGCCACGTCGCGCCCCCCGACACTACCGGTTACACCTTGCCCGGTGATTGCCGCGAAATCGACGGTCGGCGGCGCGCTCAGGCCACGCTCCTGCGCGGCGGCGACGATGGCGCTGGCCAGCGGATGCTCGCTGGCCCCCTCGAGCGACGCTGCAAGCGTCAGAAGGTCGGACTCGGATGTCCCCGCGACCACCGGCACCGAAACCAGGCGCGGCGTGCCCTCCGTGAGCGTGCCGGTCTTGTCGACCACCAGGACGTCGACCTTTTCCAGCGTCTCGAGGATCTCGGCGTTCCTTATGAGCACTCCTTCGGTCGCACCGCGCCCCATTCCGACCATGATCGACATCGGCGTTGCCAGGCCCAAAGCGCAGGGACAAGCGATGATCAGCACCGCGACCGCGTTAAGGAGAGCGTACGCCAGGCGCGGCTGCGGACCCACGGAAGCCCAAACTACGAAGGTGACCACCGCGGCGAGAACCACGGCCGGCACGAAATACCCCGCAACAACGTCGGCGAGCCTTTGGATGGGGGCGCGGCTGCGCTGCGCCTCACTGACCATTTGCACGATGCGGGCAAGCAGCGTGTCCCGCCCTACCTTGCGGGCAACCATGATCAAGGCACCGTTGCCGTTGACCGTGCCGGCGGTAAGCGGGTCTCCTACCGCTTTGCTCACCGAAATCGGCTCGCCGCTGACCATCGACTCGTCCACCGTGCTGCTGCCCTCGAGGACGGCGCCGTCAACCGGCACCTTCTCGCCGGGCCGAATTCTCAGACGGTTCCCCACCTCGACGCTCTCGAGGGGCACGTCGTGTTCCTCCCCACCGTCACCGATCAGCCGTGCCGTGTGTGGCGCCAACCCCAGTAGCGCTTTGATCGAGCTGCTCGTACGACTCCGCGCCCGCAGTTCCAGTACCTGACCGAGCAGCACGAGGGTCACGATCACGGCGGCAGCCTCGAAATACACTGCCACCGTCCCATCCTCGTTGCGGAACGAGCCCGGGAACAGCTCCGGAGCGACCGCGGCGACGACGCTGTAGACGTAGGCGACGCCGGTGCCGATGCCGATAAGCGTGAACATGTTCGGGCTCCGATTTACGAACGAGGCCCAGGCACGCTGAAAGAACGGTAGCCCGCCCCACAATACGACCGGTGTCGACAGCGCGAGTTGAATCCAGACGAGCCATGTGGCCGACAGCACCTGCTGCAGCGGCCGGCCGGGGATCATCTCCGACATCGCCAGCCCGAACACCGGGACCGTGAACACGCAACTGATCACGAAGCGGCGCCACATGTCGTCGAGCTCGGGGTTCGACTCCTCCTCGGCCGTAACGATCACGGCTTCGAGGGCCATGCCGCAGATCGGGCAGCTCCCGGGCTCGTCGCTGCACACCTCGGGGTGCATCGGGCAGGTGTATTGCGAACGCGTCGCCGGCGCCTCCACGCTTTCCGACTCCAAGGCCATGCCGCACATCGGGCACGGCCCGGGCTCCTCCGCCCGCACGCTCGGGCACATCGGACAGATCCAGGCGGATCCCGGAGCCATCGACGCGCTCGCAGTGGCGACTTCGTCGGCGGGCGGATGCTCGGAATGCTCGCCGTGGCAGCTGTGCTCGTGTTCGCTCACGCGGGGCCCCTCGAACTTGCGGAAAACAGAGAACGCCGACTGCCTGATGGTAACAGTGCAACCGAGGGCTGTTTCCCCGCGCCGGCGACGGGCCTCAGGTAGGCCGGTGGGTCGCGATCCGATAAACGCCCACGGTCGACAGCGGCAAGGCGAACAGTAGCAAGAACCCATAGGCCATCGCCGTATAACCCCGAGCTACCAGCTCGATGAGGCCGAACCGCGCCAGGAGCGCCGCGATCGACAACACGGCGACTGAGAGCCCACCGACCCGGGCGGGGGTCATCGGCGGGCGCCCGACCTCTCGCAGATTCACCGCGATACGGTCGATGATCGCGTGGATCATGCCGGTGCTGGTTTCTATCAGCGTCCACACGATGACGAACGCGTAGACGGCCAGCAGACTCTCGCCACCGACCCGCCGCAGCATCTCGAGCCACGGAACGTTCGCGTCCAAAACGCGGGCGTCCGGATAGAAGGCCATCACCGCCAAGTACGTCAGCACGAAGGGGACCGTGGCCATGACTCCCGCCACAATGCCGGCGCCAAAGGTCTGGCGGCGCGACACCAGACGGTCGAGGGTAAAAAAAGTCGCGGGCAGACTAGCCAGGTTGTAGCCCACGTACAGCACTCCGATCGCGAAGGCGGTGGTGGCCGTCGTGGTTACGGAACGGTCCGGCAACGGAGCGCCTGCGGTGCCGGACAGCGATGCGACGACCGACGACCAACGCTGCGACAGCACGGCGCCAGCGAAAAACACGTAGCCGCCGTACAGCAATACCGAGCCGATCGTCTTGAACCTCTCGATGGTGGCCCGGCCGCGGGCGTTGAGGATGCCGACCAAGACGATGACACCGACAACCCCTGCCCAGTACGGTACCCCGAAAATCTCCTCGACCACGTCGCCCGATGCGGCGCCCACCACCGCGATGACCAGAATGGCCATGGCCACGAAGAGCACGTCGAACAAGGGCCACAGAGGACCGATCAGCGCCCGCACAAACGTACGGTAGTCGTAGGTACCGCTGATCCGCGCAAACTCGAAAGCAAGAGCGCACATCAACGAGAAACCGGCAAAGATCGCCACAATGCTCCACACGCCGACGGCGCCGAATCGCGCTCCGTATTGCACGATCTCCCGTCCCGTCGCGTAGGCACCGCCGATAAGCACTGACTGAAACACGATGCCGGGCAAGAGGAATTGCTCGAATCTCAGCTTCCGGGACGCGCTCACGGCGCTGACTCTAGCAGGCCGTGGTGAAAGTGTGGTGGGGCTGATTGCACTTTCACTGTGGCCCACCGGACACCAACGCGCTCGTCCTCGCCGCCCGCAGTTCGACGCTGTACGATCAGCCACGATGACCTCTGACCCCGAAGACACGACCAGTTTTCTCGCCGCCGCCGTCGAGGCGTCGCCCGGAGCAATCGTCGCCGTCGACCTCGAAGGACGGATCGTCAACTGGAACACGGCCGCCGAGAAGCTCCTCGGCTTCTCGACTGACGACGTTGTGGGGCAGACGCTGATGAGCCTGGTTCCAGAGGATGCTCGGGAGGCCGCGGAGACGATCCTGGCACGCGTACGGGTCGGAGAGAGACGATCGAAAGAGAAGAGGGACAGGAAGTGGCGCGGCTACGACGGGACGGATCGTCGTTCATCGTCAGCCTCACAGTGGTTCCGATCCGTGCCGCCGATGGAACGATTTGCGGCACCGTGGGATTCATGAACGACATCACCGAGCGCAAGACGTTCGAAGAGTTGCTGCGCCGCCACGAGCGGCTCGCTTCCATCGGAACGCTGGCTGGCGGGATCGCCCACGAGATCAACAACCCGGTAGGCGGCATTCTGATGGCGGCGCAATACGCCGGCGGTGCTTTGGGCCGCGAAGACGGCGATTCGATCGTCCGCAAGGCGCTGGCCGACATCGAGGAAGATGCCAAGCGTTGCCGCGAGATCGTCCGCGGGCTGCTGCGGTTGGCGCGCGAGGAGAAGGCGGAACGGCACGAGTGTGACGTCAACGAAGTGATCGAGGCGGCCGTCACGCAAGCCCGAAAGAACGCCGCCGACAGGGATGTTGCGTGGCGTTTCGATCCCGGCGAAGGGTTTCCGCCTCTGTCGGCGAACCGCACGGAAGTCGAGCAGGCTTTGGTCAACTTGCTGAACAACGCCGTCGAGGCCGGAGGTCGCAACATCACCATTGGAGCGTCTGTGGACGATGATAATCGGCGGCTGCGAATCAGCGTGCAGGACGACGGCCACGGCATACCCGACGGGCTCGTCAAGAATCTATTCGATCCTTTCTTCACGACGCGCCGGCAAAGCGGCGGCACCGGGCTTGGCCTCAGCCTCGCGCACGCTATTATCACGAATCATCACGGCACTCTGGACGTGACGAGTTATCCGCCTGAGGGGACTACGGTGACCGTCGAGTTACCGCTGAACGTGAGCCCGTCCGAGTGAGAGTGCTGATCGCCGATGATGAGGAACGCTACCGTGACTACCTGCGGGCGAGCCTCGCCGAGCAAGGCTTCGAAGTAAGCACCGTAGATACCGGCCGCATTGCCATCGACTACGGCGTCCGCTTCCGCCCACAGGTGCTGATCACCGATTGGATGCTGCACGACCATATCCACGGCCTGCGGGTCTCCAACGTGCTGCGCGCCGTGGATCCGCAGTTGCTGGCAATCGTGATCACGGGCTTCCCATCCACTGACCTGCAGCGCGATGCCAAGCATTCCGGCGTTTTCCGCTTCATCGAGAAGCCGTTCGAGCTCGCCGACATGGTCGCCGCCGTGAACGAGGCCGGGGCAACCAAACACACCGGGCAGATGGCGCTCTTCGGCGTCGTCGAAGTGAACAGTGTCGGAACAATCATCAACACCAACTGCAAAGCTCGAGAGATGCTCGACGAAACCGCCGTCGGTGCTGAAGCGATGCGGCTGGAGGACCTGTTCGGGGAGTCGGCGATCACCCACCTGGTCGATGCCAACACGCGCTGGGTCGAGTTGTCTCCCACCGCGCGCCAGCCGATTTCCTGGTTCCTGAGGTCGAAGACATGGCCGGACGGCGGCATTCTGGTCTTGCTGCCGGCAACCTCGGCGTCGCTGCAGGACGACCCGCTGATCGAGACCTTGCTCGAGATCGATCGGCCGCGCTCCATCGAATGGCCGTTCAAAGATCACGTCCTGGTGATCGACGACGTCCGCGAGGTTCGCTCGTTGTGCGCCCAGTTTCTCGAGCAAGTCGGCTGCCTTTGCTACAAGGCCGAAAACGAGGAGCTGGCCCTAAAGTTGTTCAGGGCCGACGAGGAGATCGGTGTCGTCATCCTCGACTACGAGATGCCCATCGACGACATGGGTGGCTTTGTCGAGGAGCTCGCGCGGATTCGCCCCGGCATCAAGATCGTCGGCACGAGCGCCAGTGACCACCGCCTCGAGTTCCAGGAGCTCGGCTTGCGGCGCTACCTCGACAACGGCTGGCAGATCACCGACTTGATCGAAACAGTTGGAGCCTAGTGGGCCGTCCCCAGAATAGCTCGACACTTGCAGGGTGCTGAAGAACTCTCGGGAGTTTTCAGCACCCTGCTAATCCGGGACTCGGGCCTCAGCGATTCTGTCCACCGGGGCGCTGCGGCATCTCCTCGGCCGAATAACGAGGCAACAATTCGTCACGCATGGCGAGCTGATACACCGCTGCCGCGACGATGATTGCCGAGCTCTTCAGATCTTCTTCAACAACTCGTTCGTAGGTATCCAGATTGGTGTGCCACGTGTGAGTGCCGTATTCGATCGGGTCCTGCCTCATGCCGATCCCCGGCAGCCCGGCCTCGTTGAACGAGGTGGAGTCGGTTCCGCCGCGTCGCCGGCTACCTGTGCTCAACGCGCCCATCACGCCGAGCTCTTCGAACGGCTCGAACGCCTCACGCAGAATCGTGGCCGCCTCGGGCGGACCGAAGACACTCGCACCGCGGGCCCGTCCGGTACCGGAATCGATATTGAAGTAGCCACCGAACTTGTAGAAATCGGGCTTGGGGTCCTCCACCGAACCGAAGTGCTCGGCGACATAGGCCTGTGAGCCCAACAGCCCCTGCTCCTCACCGCCCCACAGGGCAACGCGAATCGTGCGGCGCGGCCGTACGCCGATCGCCTGGAGTATTCGCGCCGCTTCCATCATCACGGTGCACCCCGTCGCGTTGTCGGTAGCGCCGGTCGCCGCGTGCCACGAGTCGAGGTGGCCGCCGAGCATGATCACCTCGTCGGCCTTGTCGGTCCCGGGAATTTCGGCAATCGCGTTGTACACGGTGCTTCCCTGCGGGTAGTCGCGATTCAGGATCTCGACCTCCAGAACAACGCCGTCGCCGTATTCGATCAGCCTGCTGATGCGGCCGAAATCCTCGTTGCGCAAAATGGCGGTCGGCAATACGCGCGCCGGATCGTAGGTTCGATTCGAAAAAGCGCGGATCTGCCCGTGCTGACGGGCACCGTCGTTGAGCCGCACCACGGCGCCGTTGCCGATCAGAAACTCATCGATGCGCGCTGTCACGTCGCGGGCGCTCAGGACATCCGGGTCGGTCTGCTGTGGGCCGCGGCCGCCGCGACGACCGCCGCGACCACCCTGCTGGGGGTTGTCGGGATCGTATTGTCGCCGGAGCTGCTCGTCGTCACGGCGTTTCGACGTGGTCTCAAAGCTCACGCCGAGCTCGCTGTGATCGCCGACCAAGACGATCTTGCCGGCCACGTCGGCGCGGGTGGTCTCGAAGAACGCGGCGAGCTCGGCCTCCATGGGACCTTCCGGTGGAATCAGATGGAACACCGGGGCCGTAACGGTACCGGGCGTGCTCGGTGTCCAGGCGAGCACCTCTCCCTCGAGGTGGTCCTTGATCGGCGCGATCATGTGTACCGAGAAACGCTCGTTGAGCCAGCCCGGGCGACCAAAATCGAACGGCTCGAGGTGCGCGTTTTCGAATCCCCATTCTTCCATCTGACGAATCGCCCACTTGGCAGCGTTCTCATGGTTGGGCGAACCGCTCAGGCGGGGTCCGTAGCGGTCCGTGAGAAAGTGCAGCGTCCGCATGACCTGCGGGTTTTCCCAGCCCTCCTCGCGAATCTTGGCGTTGATCTGCTCGGTGTCGGGCGCCTGGCCGCCGCCCGCTTGTAGCGACGGAACGGCCAGCAAGAAACACACAACGAGCGCTGCGACTGCATTGCTCAACCACTTGAACTTGCTCATATGGACCTCCTTTGGGGGATCATTTATGCATCATCGCGGGCACGAAACACAGCAATCGAGCTCGTATAGCCGTGCAGGAAGCTGCGTCCACCCACGGGGCCGATCTCGCCGTTGCAAAAGAAACCGCCGATCGGCAGCTGACCGAACTGTTCGGCAATCATCCGGCTGTCGTGGTCGGTTACGCCGTAGAGTTGTTCGCCGCGCCCGAGGCAGGAGAACAACAGAGCTCCCTCCGGATTCGAGCCGCCGAGATCCTGCTTGCAGCGCTCCAGCATGATCTCGAGATCGGTCGACGAGGTAAGGGCATCGCGCAGATGAAACTGCACGACCTGGCCGTTGCAGAGCTGCTCCCCGACAGCCAGGACACCGGAGTCGGGGTCCATGCCGATCACGTTGCGAATCAGGAAGTCGCCCTGTTCGTACACCTGTTGCCCCTCGTTCATGACGACGCCGAGGAATAGAGAATTGCGGAACAGCTCGCGATCGCTCTCCGGTAGCGAGTCGTAGAGCTCCGAAAGCACTTCCGTGGCGCGCCGGCCGTCAATTTGGCACAGGATGTTCTCTTCCGCCCACGTGACGAACAACGGCTCGCCGATCGGACGGCAACCCTGGGCCACGATTGTGTCCATCACGACGTTGCCGCGCAACACGACCCCCACGGCGCCGGCCGAGTGGATCTGGTTGTCGACGAAAAGCTGGTTGTCGCCCGGCGCCCTACCTCCGCTGGCTAGGCCGCCGACCTTGCGGCTGGTGGGGTAGGCGATGTCGAGGGCGCTGATCAGTGCTCCGGCATCGCACGTGAAGGGATCGGGGAAAAGCACGAACTGCGGATCCTCGTCGGGGGCAATCCCGAAGCGCTGTCGCCACAATGATCCCTCTTCGCCGAGCACCTCGATCTCGTTGGGCTGCAGATGGAACGCATCGATCTCCACGTCCGGCAGCACCGCCGCGGTGAGTGACAGCGCCGGGCTGTGTTCGATTTCGTTGCCTCCCCCGACCACACCAGCGGCGGAGCAACCGACCAGGGCCGCGCGCGGATAGCGTTCGGCGACCGCCTCCGAGACGCATGGATATTGGTCGACCTGGTTCGGATAGGCGAACACCAGGACCAGGTTCGGGTCTTCATCGAGGACGGCGGAGAGGTTCTCCAACGCCTCCTCAATGGCGAACTTCGGCGAGCGCTCTCGCGACAAGACGGACGACCATTGCATCAGGGTACGTTAGCCCCATCTCCACGAACCCGCCAGGGACGATCGGAGACGCCCTTGACACCAGAGACCGCGACCTCAGGACTCCTCGGGCGGCACGCGGTCGAGCACGTCGCGTACCTTCTGCGTGAGGCGGTGCAGTGAGAATGGCTTCTGGAGAAACTCGGTGCCCGTCTCGAGCACGCCGTGCTCGACGAGCGCTCCGCCCGTGTATCCGGAGATGTACAGCACGGCGCTATCGGGGACCAGCTCTGACAAGCGCCCGACGAGCTCGCGACCGTTCATGCCCGGCATCACGACGTCGGTGATGATGAGATGAATCGGACCTTCGTGGCGACCACACATCTCGATCGCCTCCTCGGCGTCCTCGGCCTCGAGAACGAGGTAGCCGTGACTGTGGAGCACTCGTGCGGCCAGCACGCGCACCATCTCCTCGTCTTCAACCAACAGCACGGTTCGGTACCGCGCAGTTGACTGTCGCCGACGACAATCGCCTCCTCGGCAATCGTCGCTTCGTCCTTGTCAACGGCGGGGAAGTAGATCCTGAACGTCGACCCCTCGCCGACTGTGCTGGCTACTTCGATGAAGCCGTCACTCTGCTTGACGATGCCGTACACCGTCGACAGCCCGAGGCCGGTCCCCTTTCCTTCTTCCTTGGTGGTGAAGAACGGCTCGAACAGGTGCTGCTGCGTGCGCTCGTCCATCCCGAATCCATCATCGGTCACCACCAGCGCGGCATACTTCCCGGGTTCGATGACGTCGTAGCGCACCGGGTAGCTCTCCTCGAACTCGACGTTCATGGTCTCGATGTTGACCTTGCCTCCCTGCGGCATCGCGTCGCGCGAGTTGAGCACGAGGTTGATGAGCACCTGCTGGATCTGCACAGGGTCCGCCTTGATGCGATGGACGTCGGGATCCAGGAGAGACAGGAGCTCGACGTGCGCGCCCACCAGCCGGCGCATCATTTTGTCCATCTCCTCGATGACTGCGTTCATGTTCAGAACGCGCGGTTGCAGCACCTGGCGGCGGCTGAAGGCGAGGAGCTGGGCGGTAATCGACGTGGCGCGCTCCGAGGCGTGCTCGATGGCATCGAGGTCGCGGCGCAGATTGGCTAGGGCGTGCGGCTCGTTGTCGATTGCGGAAAGGTCCTCCTGGGCAAGCTGCGCGTAGCCGGCGACGGCGGTGAGCAGGTTGTTGAAGTCGTGCGCCACACCACCCGCCATGCGGCCGATCGCCTCGAGCTTTTGCGACTGGCGGAGCTGCTCCTGCAGGTCTTCGCGCTCGGTCACGTCGAGGCCGACACCGATGATCCCGTTCGGAGCACCGCGGGCGTCGATCAGCGGCTCGACGTGGCACTCGAGATCGCGCCCGAAGAGCTCCACCGCGTAGGTCGAGGGCAACCCGTCGAGAGCGCGCAGGTGTGCCGCGATCGCCGGATGTGTCTCGTCGATCGTGCCGAAGAACTCGAACAGATCCAGGCCGGTCACGGCGTCGGACGGCATGCGGAGCTGCTGCAGCCCCCGGCCCAGCATCTGCGTGAACCTGAGATCTGCGTCGGTCGTCCACAAGACGGCCGGCATTTGCTCGATGGCCACGCGCAGGCGTTCTTCGCTGCCCCGCAGGGCCTCTTCGGCGCGCTTCTGACCGGTGATATCGCGAAATACGATCAGACGTCCGCCGTCTTCGCCGGGCTCGTCGTCGAGGGGCCAGCGGCGGAGCTCGAAGTTGCGACGCGTTGGTCCCGCGGTGAGCGCCGCTTCTACTTGGAGCTCGTTTCCGTCGCCAACCAACTCGTGAAGCTCGATGCGCCCGGAGAAGGCATCGTCAAAATGCTCGCCCAGTACGTCGGCGGCGTCCATGCCGATGATCTCCTCGGCGGCAGGGTTCAGGTCGACGATTCTCTCGTCGGCATCGAGTACGACGACGCCGTCGCGAATTCCCTCGATCACTGCGGCACGCGCGATCGGCATGATGTCAAGAAACTGCTGGCGGGTCACCGACCAGAATGCGGCGACACCGGTGATCGTGAACCCGAAGGGCGTAGGATCCAAGGGCATCGGGCTGAGCCCGCTCAGGTGCATGACGTTGAGAACCCAAGGGGCGAAGATCGCAATGCCGACGGCGAGGCCCTGCTTCCGGTAGACGTGCGGCGCGCGGAACAGCGTCCGCAAAAGGATCGCAGCGGCAACCGCCCACAGCGTGTAGCTGTACGTGGTGTGCACCCAAAACCACGGCCCGTAGGTCAGCTCGAGCACGCTGATTGCCGAGGACTCGCGCACGCCGGCGCTGCGCCAGATCAACCCCTGAGTCGAGGGATTCCACAGCAGCACCAATGTGCTCGTCGGAACCGCCAGCAGGGCAACGAGCAATGCCGCCGGGACGCGCAGGATGTTCCGCGAGTATTGCAACGCGAATACCAGCCAAGCCGCCGGAACGGTGACAATTCCGAGGTATTGGACGCGTGACCACAGCAACTTGTCGGACAGCGAAATGCTCGCCACTTCGAGGCCGTAGGCGGCGGCCCACAGCGCCACGGCCACGAGCAACACCGAGAAGGCACCGGAGCCGCACGTTCGGCGCCGCCATCCCAGGTAGGCGACGCTGAGGCAGATTAACGCCGCCACGAAGAGCGAGATCGCGTACGGAGTGATCTGCAAGGCCATTACGTCCCCATTTCCCAACGGCTTCTAGCAGGGTGTTGAAAACTCCCGGGGGTCGAGGTGCAGCTCTTTTCTTCACTGAAATGTAGGGAAAACTGCGACCCCGTGCCTGTATCTCTGCATATAAATGCCCACCATAGACTACATTTAGACAGTTTTATAGAGGTAAACATCCAATGTAATTATTATAAGCCTGTGTAGATCATATCAGGATGTTCTGAGCCATCCCAGCATACCGGCGCCGCGCTGCGAAGCGCCTCCTCGGCGCTCAACGCCGGCCACTGCGGAGCCGCTCGAGTTGTGTCTTGACGGCCTCCAAGTATTCGTCGAGGCGCCCGACGATTTGCGCAACCGCCGTGACATCGCCTTGAAATGCCGCCTGCTCGACGCGCCGCGCCAGTTCGTAGAGGCTGACGGCTCCAACGTCCGCGGCGCTGGACTTCACGGAGCGGGCAGCGTGCACGACACCGGCCAGGTCGCCGCTTCTGTCACTTTCGGCAGCCCGGAACAGGGTTTCGGGAACGTTGTCGAGGAATATGCCGACAATGTCGTCGCGGAACTCCTCGCCGCCCATGTTGCTCAGCCAGGCTAGGCGTTCCTCGAGCTCCAGGGATCCGTCGAAAGCCAGCAGCGGTTCATCGAATTCGACGGCGAATTGAGCCGCATCTGGGTCGGTCTCGAGGCGCCAGACCACCGCCGTCAGGTCGGGCGGGCGAACACCCTGGCGCGCCTCCAAGAAGGAGATGCTGACGGGCACGGCCCCCTGCAACTGACTCGTGTCGGTGACGCCCATCAAGGCGCCGTCGAAGCTGAGGTTCACCATGATTCCCTGGGACACCAGGCCCGGCGCGGCGCCCTCGCCCTTGCCGACGGTTTCGATGCGAACCGGACACTCCAGTTCGATACGGCGAAACCGCCTTCTTTCCGGCCCTTTGTATGTTTCCTCCGACATGGCAGCGATGCTGTCAGCGGGCAGCTGCGCCTGTCAATAGGTCCTTCCCGGAGTTACGCTCCTGATCTTCGGAGGTACTAGCAGGGTGCTGGGGGAGTCTTTCAGTAGCCTGCTAAGCCAGGACAAGCAAGCAGGCGACGGGATGGGTGATCCGGTCCGGAAACAAGTGGACGTTGAAGTGCGCTACTTCGAAACGGACCAGATGGGCGTCGTGCACCACGCTAACTACCTCGTCTGGTTCGAACTGGCACGCACGGCGCTATGCGCAGAGAGCGGTTACCACTACGCTGATATCGAGCGTCTCGGATACCGCCTGATGAACTCCGCGGCCGCCCTCCGCTACCGGCAGCCGGCCCACTATGGCGATACGGTGCAGGTGACGTGCTGGATCGAGAGCCTGCCGAGCCGCGCCATCCACTTCGCCTACGAGGTGCATCGCGGCGAGCTGCTGTTGGCCACCGGCTCGACCGAGCATCTGTGGATCGAGGTCGCGGGCCAGAGTACCTGCCGCGCCCCAGACGCGCTCCGCGAGGCTTTTTCGCCGTTGGCGGGCACCTCGAAGTAAACCCGGGGTCGAATCGACGCATCCTACCGATCGAATCCTCGCTCCCCACGACGAGATCGACAGATACTCGGCAACACAGCGACAACGACTGAAGTTTGGGCCTTTCTTGTGTTACATCTTGGGCCCATCAAGTTATCGCTGTGCCCAGCCTAGGAGGGCCCCGTGACCCGCAAGCCAGTCGTTTTCGTGCTAACGATCGCAACTGCTGCTGTGTTAGCGCTATCTCAGGCCGCAGCCACCCCGATTCCCGCAGGTCAGGAACAAGCCGCGGCACCGCAGAGACCCTCTGCTGACCCCATGCTCAACGCCTGGCAGTCGGTGGCCGGCAAACTCGGCCCCGAAGCCATGAACCGCATGGGATTCGCGTTTGACGGAGACGAGCGGATGGCGTGGTTTTACACGCCGGTTGATCGCACCGGCTTCCCGCTGGGCGAGATGGATGAGGCGCAGCAGAGTGAGCTGCGCAAGCTGCTCGACACCGGGCTCGGCAGCGCGGGCACGAGCAAGGTCTTCGACGTCATCGCCCTGGAGGAGGTGCTGTTCACGCTTTCCGGCGGCCGCGCCATGCGCGACCCGGGCAACTATTTCCTCTCCACGTTCGGCGTACCGTCGACGGAAGGCGCCTGGGGCTGGCGCTTCGAAGGTCATCACACGTCGGTGAACTTCACGATCATCGACGGCGAAATCGTCGCCGGCACACCGGCCTTTTTCGGCGGCAACCCCGCCACCGTCGGCGATGACTATCCGGAGCGCGCCGGATTCCGCGCCTTCGCCGCCGAGGAAGACCTCGGTCGCCAGCTCGTCCAAGCGTTTGCCCCCGACCAGCGGGCCATCGTCGTGATCGACGCCGAAGCGCCGAGTGACGTCCTCACAACCAACTCGGCCCGCGCCGAGATGGGTGCTCCTGACGGTATGGCTCTCGGCGACATGACCGACGAGCAAAGGGGGATGTTCCGAGAGCTTTTCGACGTGTATAGGGCGCGCATGAGCCCGGCTGTGGCCGCCTATCAGTTGGCCAAGATCCGACAGGCAGGCGTGGAACGCGTCCACTTCGCATGGGCTGGAGGCTTGCAACCGGGTGAACCGCACTACTATCGCATCCACGGCCCGACGTTCGTGATCGAATACGACAACACGCAGGGCAACGCCAACCACGTACACAGCGTTTGGCGCGACTTCGACGAAGATTTCGGCCATGATCCGCTGCGCGCCCACCTGGTCCGCGATCATGGGCTCAAAGTCGCCGGCTTCACCCCGGCCGACGACCGAGGCCTTGGCGGCAGCCGAGAAAACGTGGAACATGAAGGCGATGCGGCTGCCCACCGGCGTCTACATGCAACCGGTACCGCACACAAACACTGAAACGTCCCCTTGAGGCTCCCGACGTCCCGATGAGGAGAACCGTGCTTTGAGAAAATCACGCCGGATTGTCGATATCGTCCCTTTCGCTGCGGTGGCGGCGCTTCTGCTGGCAGGTGCCATTGGCCAGCCGGCTGCCGGAAGCACGGCAGCGGCCACCGAGAACTGGCCGCAGTGGCGCGGCCCCAACCTCAACGGCACGAGCGGCGAGACGGGCCTGCCGACAACCTGGAGCGATACGGAAAACGTTGCCTGGACGCTCGAGGTGCCCTCGTGGACGGGTGCGACGCCGATCATCTGGGAAGACACGATTTTCTTGATGGTTTCGTACGTGGAGCGAGGCGGTGGTGGCGGCGGGCGGCGTCGAGGCCGTGGGCGTGGAGCCCCAGCCGAACAGGCGGCCGCAGAGGCGCGGAGCCTGAACGTCGAACTGTGGCGCGTCGACCGCCGCAGCGGTTCGATCACCTGGAAGAAGTTCCTCAGCGACAACGACCACCAAGAGCGCAAGCAGAACATGTCGTCGCCGTCGCCGGTCACCGACGGCGAGCACGTCTGGGTGATGACCGGCACCGGTTGGCTGCGGGCGCTCGATTTCGTCGGCAACGAGCTGTGGTCGCGCAACATTTCCAACGACTATTGGCGCTTCGGCCTCAACTGGGGCTTCGCATCGTCGCCGCTGCTCCACGAAGACGCGTTGTATGTCCAGGTGTTGCACGGCATGAGAACCGACGACCCGTCGTACGTACTGCGCATCGACAAGATGTCCGGCGAAACTGTATGGATGGTCCAGCGGCCGACCGACGCCATTCGCGAATCACCCGACTCCTACACGACGCCGGCGCTACTACAGTACGACGGCAAGACGGAGATCGTCATCACCGGTGGCGACGTGGTCACCGGCCACGACCCGGAGACCGGTGAGGAGCTATGGCGTGCCGACGGATTAAATCCCAGAAACGATGCCAACTACCGGATCATCGCGTCGCCGCTGGTCGTCGGCGAGATCATCATCGCGCCGACGCGCGAGCGCCCGATGTTGGCCATCAAGGCGGGCGGGCGCGGCGACGTCACCAGCTCCCACAGAATCTGGTCGTTTGACCGAGGCCCCGACGTGCCGACACCGGTCAGCGACGGCGAGGTTCTCTACGTTCTCACCGATCGCGGCATCTTGAACCTTCTCGATTTGCAGACCGGCGAGATCATCTATGAGAACCAGCGGCTCGAGCCCGGCACCTACAGCGGCTCGCCGATTCTGGCCGACGGCAAGATCTACGCCATCAGCGAGGACGGCGTGACCACAGTAGTGCGAGCCGGTCGCGAGTTCGAGATCTTGGCAAAGAACTCACTGCCGGGGTACACGCTGAGCACACCGGCATTCTCGCACGGACAGATTTACATCCGGGCTGGCGACCACCTGTACGCGATCGCGGAGGGTGGAAACTAAGTAGGGAGTCGGTAGATCGAAACGTGCCGGATCTTTTTGAAGGCCCGCCGCCCACCTGGGAGGACGGGCCTGAAGAAGATGCGGCGCGTTCCGCGCCACTCTCGCCCGCTTTCCCCACAAGAAGCGAAGGCGGCCCTCGGCTACTGCTGCTCTAGGGCGAAGAGCTGGTTGCGGGTGTTGATGTAGAGCACGCCGTTGGCAGCGACCGGAGCGCCGTACGCCGCGTTCCCCAAGTTCATCTCGGCCAGCTCGTTCATCTCGCGTCCGGCGCTCAGCACGATCACGTCGCCGTCTTCATCGCCGAGATACACCTTGCCGTCGGCCACCAGCGGGGAGCCCCACACGGCAGCGAACGTATCGTAGACCCACACTTCCTCGCCGGTCGCCACGTCGATGCAGTGAAAGAATCCACTGAAGTCGGCAATGTACAGCAGACCGTCGTGGATGGCCACGGTCGACAGCGAGCGGCGGATGTCTTGGAAATGCCACACAACGCCGCTTTGTGTGATGTCGCCGCGCTGGGTGGCGTCGATGGCAAACAGGTGGCCGTTGCCCTCGCCGTTCTCCGGATCCTGTCCGTTAGCAACAAACACCTTGTCTTCCCAGATCACCGGCGTGGCGATGACATTGTTGCGGGTGCGCGGCCATTCGGAGCCGGGCGGGTTGGTGTCGAGCTCCCAGAGCAACTCGCCGTTGGCGGCGTCGAACCCACGCACCCAACCGTCCCCCTGGCCGATGACCACCTGCACGACGCCGTCGATCTCAGCAACTGCGGGCGTCGACCATTGGCCGTGGAGGATACGCTCGCCGAGCGGCTCCGCCTGCCATACCAGCTCGCCCGTGTACTTGTTGACGGCGATCAGGTCGGGGGCTTGCGGTGCCGGTACGCGACCCTGTTCGTCCTGTCCGTTCGACGTATTGACGATCAGCAGATCGCCATACGCTGCCGGCGCGCTGCTCGTCATGTTGTGCGGAAACACACCGAGCTCGCCGGCCATGTCGTAGATCCACACGACGTCTCCGTCTACGTCGCGCGTCCGTTCCTCTGTGGTCAGCGGCCCGTCGTTCTCACCATCGCGGAAACCCTCCGTATCGAGCGCCACGATTTCGCCGCGGCTGCTCACGTAGTAGAGGCGGTCGCCATCGACCAACGGCGAGGAGCAGATCCCTTGAAACGGCCAGTCGTTGACCTGTCCGGCGTCCAGCTTGTCGTGCACCATCTGCCACAGAAAGGATCCGTCCGCCTCACGGAGTGCCATGACGATGCCTTTGTCGCCGATGACCTCGGGGTCGCGGAACAGGTCGTTGTTGGTGCCGAGGAACACCTTGCCGCCTGATATGACCGGATTCCCATAGCTGTTGGATCCCAGGTCGGCAACCCATTTCACGTTCTCGCCGCTGCGGTCGTCCCACTCCGCCGGCAACCCGCTGGCCTCGGCCACCATGTTGCGGTCCATCGATCCGCCCCACATCGGCCAGTCGCCGGCCGCAACGCCGCCGCCGGCCAGGGCAAATTGCGACGACGCCACTCCGAAAAAGAGGCACATCACGGCGCCCCAACCCGCGTACTTCAGCCACATGCGCATTCGTTACAAGTCCCTATCGAGCGCCGGGCGCCCGTCCTGATTCGCCAGGGCCCAGCTCGTCAGGTACACCAGCTGCGCGATCCTGGCCATTTTCGGATAGTTGATGCGGTCCGGTGTGTCGGTGATGCGATGGTAGTCGGGATGCAGCCCCGTATGGAAGAACGTCGCCGGCACACCGACCTGCAGAAACGGCCAGTGGTCGGAGCGGCGTATCAGGTTCGACAGGTTGTTGTCGTAGCCGAACTTGAGATCCAAACCGATGCGTTCGTTGGCCGCCTCCACTTCGGTGCGCAGATCGGCGCTGTGGGTGTAACCCATGATGTTGATCGAGTTGGCGTTCGATTCAGCGGTTTGTGGCTCGAGCCCGCGGAAGCGCCCGCCACCGTCCTCTGGAACCTCCTCGTTGCGACCGATCATGTCCATGTTGAGCGCCGCAACTATGTCTCCCAGGGGAAACGTCGGTGCCTCGGTGTAGTACCAGGCGCCCAAGAGGCCGCGCTCCTCGGCATCCCAGGCGGCGAACAGCACCGTGCGCCGCGGCCCATCTCCCATCGCCGCCGCCATGGCATAGGCCTCGGCGATTTCCAGGAGTGCTACGGTGCCCGATCCGTCGTCGTCGGCGCCGTTGAACACGCCGCTGTCGTTCGCCCCGTCATGGTCGAAGTGGGCACAAATGATGACCACCTCGTCGCCGACCTCCGGGTCGGTGCCTTCGATCATTGCCAACACGTTGCGCGCCGCCGTCGCGCCGCGCTCGATGGATGCGGTGAGCTCGATCTCCGGTCCGTCGACGGGCAGGACACCGTGGCCGCTGCTGTCGTCTATTACTTCGGCGGCGGCAGCAAGCTGCTCGAGAGACTTTCCGGTCCCCCGAACCAGGCGTTCGGCCAGGCGGGCTGAAATACGCGCCGCCGGAATCTCGATCTTGTCCATCCAGGCGGCGAGTGAATAACGCGTCCGCCCCGGCGCCCAGTACTGCGCCGCACTGCGCTGGTAGTCGGCGTCGTCCGGCCGGTTGTGAACGTCGCGCACGAAGAGAATGCCGACGGCGCCGCGCTGTTGAGCCGCCAGCGCCTTGCGCCAGTCACGCGACTGTTCCGCGGTGACAAGACCGTCGAACGGGCTCTCCGGGTCACGCACGCCCGGCTCGCTGTCGAGCACCAGCACGATCTTCCCCTCGACACTCTCGCCCCGGTAGTCGTCGTATCCCAAGCGGGGGTCGACGATGCCGAAACCCACGTAGACGAGGTCGCCGCGCACCGCGGCGTTGGCGCTGAAATTAAGCGGGTAGTAGTCCTGGCCCACGGACCGGCTGCGCGGACCGTCGGTGTCAACGCCGCCGATCACCAGCGAGTTGCGGTCGCCGAGGCCGAAGGTGGCGAGATCGAAGTTTTGAAAGTACGAGCCGTCCGGCCCCGCCGGGGTCAACCCGAGGCGTTCGAAGCGCGCCTTGATGAACTCGGTGGCGACCGCAACGTCACGCGTAGCCGCGGCGCGACCGTTCAGCGCGTCGGAGGCGAGGAAGAACAGGTCGGCACGCAAATCGGCCTCGCGAATCGTGTCGATGGCGGGCGCCGAACTGTCGGGGGCAGGCGCCGCGCCGCCGCAAGCTACGGAGACGGCAGCAAGTCCCGCAACAAGCGTCACCGTGAGACGACGAGCGAGAAATTCGAGCTTGGTGATTCTCATGGGTGGGCTCCCAGATTACCCCGATGCCTCCGGGAAAGACCCGGACCGGCGTAGCTGGGGATTTTATCGGGATCTGGAGCACCCTGCTAGAATCATCTCCGGTCACCTCCCCGAGCGGGCCCCTGGAGAAGTAGATGAACACCCGAGCGCTCAAGACAGCGGCCTTGGCAGTGATTGCCGTTGCCGGCTTGCTGGCCTTCCATTCTCAGGATGAGCACGCTCATGGCGTCGAGTACAACTGGCCGCAGTTCCGCGGTCCGGGCGGGCTCGGGATCTCTCCCGACACCGGCGTGCCGACGAGCTGGAGCGAATCCGAGAACATACTGTGGAAGACCGCCATCGAGGGGCGCGGCCATTCATCGCCGGTGGTCTGGGGCGACAGGATCTTCCTGACCACCGCACTCGAAGGCGACGTAATCCCGGGAGCCGATGCACCCGTTCACTTCATCGGCGGCCAGCTGTTCAAGCACCCGGCCAGCGTCGGTGCCAACCGCGGCCACACGCTCGAGGTCATGGCGATCGATCGCCACAGCGGCGAGATTCTGTGCACCGATGTCGTGTACGAGGGGCGCGTCTACGACAATCGCCACCGGGCGGCATCGTACGCCTCGCCGACGGCAGTTACCGACGGCAAACTGGTGTACTTCTACTTCGGTTCGCAGGGTCTGTTCGCCTACGACTTCGAAGGCGAGCAGGTGTGGAGCACCGGCGTCGGTAACATCGGCTCGTTCGGGGTCGGTATCGGGACTTCCCCGATTCTTTTCGACGACGTGCTCATCTTGAAGGTCGATGAGGATGAGGGCGAAGGTTCTTTCATCGTCGGGCTCGACAAGGGAACCGGCACCGAGGTCTGGCGCCAAACGCGTCCAATAGAGGCGAGCTGGGGTACACCGTTGCTCATTACGGACGCCTCCGGGACAGCACAGCTCCTCACCACGGGCAACGAGTTCTTGATCTCTTACAACCCGGCCACCGGTGACGAGCTGTGGCGGCTCGAGGGCCTCCGGAACAACGCCATTCACGCGCCGCTGTGGGACGGCGAGCGTCTCTACGTGACCGCCGGCTATCCGCGCAGCGTGATCAAGGCCATCCGGTTGTCATCGGAAGACAACGGCCCGGCCGCGGCGGTGGCTTGGGAGTACCGCAAGGGAGCCGCCTACGTGTCGTCCAACCTGGTGTACGAGGGCCGCCTGTACGTTACCAACGACAAAGGCATCATTACCTGCCTCGAAGCGGCGACCGGTGAAATCCTGTACGAGGGTGGACGCATACCGGTGCCGGCCAGCATGTTGCTCTCGTCGCTGCTGGGTGTCGGCGGCAAGATCATGATGTCGACACCGGAAGGCGACACGTTCTTCATCCAGACGGGTCCGGAGTTCGCCGTCGTCGCTCACAACTCGATCGACGAGCCGATTTCTGCGACGCCGGCGATCGTCGACGGCAAGATTTACCTGCGCGGTCACCAGCATCTGTACGCCATCGGTACGGCGAACACGCCCTGACAGGCCGTGGTGAAAGTGTGATGGTTCTGGCGCATGGGCCTTGCGGGCGCGGGCGAGGCGGGCGTCACCCGGATTCTCCCTCCCGGGCTCGGCGCGCACCGAGGCCGCAACTCCGCAGCAAGTGGCTGCTCGCTCTGCTCCTCTCAGCCATTGTGATCTCCGCAGCGGCACCACGGGCCGTTGCCCACAACTTCGGGTTTGCGCGAACCGTCGTTGCGCTGCTGCCGGACGGAGGATTCCGCGTCGACATGGTGATCGACCTGGACGCGTTGGCGCTCGGGGTGTCGCCGGATGCCGACGACGCGACGCTGGTGCGCATCCTGGATGCGATGCGCCCCGAGGACCGCGACGCAGCAATCGAGAATCTGCGCCAAACGTTCCTGCGCCGCGTGCGCATCCGCTTCGACGGTAACCCCGAAACCCCCGAAGTAGCGTTCCCCGACCGCGACACTCCCCGGGCGCGCGACAACGACACCGTCCTCGGCCTCGTCGCCCGGCTCACCGGAAGCGTCCCTCCGGAAGCGCTCGAGCTGACCATTCAGGCCTCGCGGGCCTTCCCGCCACTGCACCTCTCGATCGTCGACTTGCGCGGCCAATCCGACCCGGCGCCGCGCTTGGCGGCAATCGACGAAGCGCTGCGCCAGGCCTTTCGAGAGCCGGCCACCGAGATCGTCGCCGCCGACGGCACCTTCACCACGGGGTTCGACGAGCTGGCCACCTACCGGCAGCCGATGGAACGGGGCGCCCGCAGCGACCCTTACCCGCTCGATCGTCCGCCGCCGGTACCGAGCCGCCTCGACGTAATTCGCCAGTACCTGGTGCTCGGTTTCGAGCACATCGTGCCGCTGGGCGCCGACCATATCCTGTTCGTGCTCGGCCTGTTCTTGCTCAACACGAGCTGGCGCCCGCTGCTCGCCCAGATAACCGCGTTCACCGCGGCACACACGCTAACGCTGGGGCTATCCACGTACGGGGTGGTGAGCCTGTCGCCGGCCATCGTCGAGCCGCTGATCGCTCTGTCGATCGCCTGGATTGCCTTCGAGAACATGGTCACCGACCAGCTCCAGCCGTGGCGCCCCGCCGTCGTCTTCGGCTTCGGGCTGTTGCACGGGCTCGGCTTCGCCGGCGTGCTTGCAGAGCTCGGCCTGCCGCGCGGCGAGTACCTGACTGCTCTGCTGAGCTTCAACGCTGGCGTCGAGCTCGGGCAGCTCGCGGTGATCCTGGCGGCGTTCCTTACCATCGGCTGGTTCAAAGATCGCCCTTGGTACCGGTCCCGCATCACCGTGCCGCTTTCACTGGCGATCGGGCTCGTCGGCCTCTATTGGGCGATTACGCGTCTGTTCGGCAGCTGAGTACTCGGCAAGCTATCACTCTGACCGCCCTGACAAGATCCGACAAGGTTGGCTCTTCACCTCGCTTGCGACCTCGGGACCGCAAACGTACGATCATGGGACCCTCGACGGAACCATCCGTTGACTTCCCCACGCAGAGGCCCTGAGAAACTCCGCATGTCCACGCTAGAAACTCATGCTTCGCAGCGCTCAACCCCCCGGCGCGCCATCGCCGGCTTCGTGATTGCCGCCGCCGCGATCATCGGTTCCGGCTGTGTCGGAGGCGCTTCCGAGGAATGGGCGAGTTGGCGCGGTCCGCAAGATACCGGCGCGTCGAGCGCCGTCGGTTTGATCAGCTCGTGGTCGATCGACGGCGAGAACCTCATCTGGCGGCAGGATTTCACCGGCCGTTCCACGCCGGTGGTCTTCGACGGCCGGGTGTGTGCCAACGGTCGCACCGGCGCCGATAATTCGATACAGGAAACCGTCGCTTGCTGGAACGCCGGCGACGGCACACCGCTGTGGCAGCGGACGTTCGACGTGCACAACACCACTGTGCCGTTCACCCGCGTCGGCTGGAGCAGCGTTATCGGTGATCCGGAAACTGGCTACCTGTACGCCCACGGCGTCGACGGCCTGTTGATCGCACTCGATGAAGAAGGCAACACGGTGTGGGAATGGCGCCTCGGCGAAGACAGCGGCCGGGCTTCAGGATACGGCGGCCGCACGCAGAACCCGATCATCGACGGCGACCAGGTGATCCTCAGCAACATCGGCGCCAACTGGGGCGAGTACGCCGCGCCGCGGCATCGCTTCTGGTCGTTCGACAAGCGTACCGGCGACGTACTGTGGACGTCGCAGCCGGCCAACCGCCCGTGGGCCGACGCCAACACGCAGGGGACTCCCACGGTGGCCGAGATCAATGGTCGCCGCGTGATGATCGCCGGCGGCGTCGACGGTTGGGTGTACGCCCTCGACGCCAATACCGGCGCGCCGATCTGGGAGTTCCAGCTCAGCAAGCGCGGCATCAATGTGACCCCGGTGGTGGTAGGAACCACTGTGTATATCGCCCATAGCGAAGAGAACGTCGACACGCCGACGATGGGCCGCATGGTGGCGATCGACGGTGCCGGCAGCGGCGACATCACGGCGACGAACGAGCTGTGGCGCGCTGAAGGGCTCGGCGTTGGCTTCTCGAGCCCGGCGTATCACGAAGGCGTCGTGTACGTCATCGACAACTCGTCGAACCTGATTGCCCTCGATGCCGAAAGCGGCGCCGAGCGCTGGCGGATCAACGCCGGCACGGTCGGCAAGAGCTCGCCGGTGTGGGCCGACGGAATGATCTACTACACCGAGGTCAACGGCCGGTTCTTCATCCTTCAACCGGGCCCCGAGGGCGCCGAGATCACCCATGAAGAAGAGATCACCATGCCCGAGGGACGCCACGCCGAGATTTACGGCTCTCCGGCAATCGCCTACGGGCGCATCTATCTGTCCACCGAGAACGGCATCTTCTGTCTCGGCGACCCCGATGCCCCGTTCAGCGGCGAGGGGATCACCGAGGACTGGAACATCGGCGCCGGGACCGGCGATCCGGCTTCGATCCAGGTCGTCCCTGCCGAGGTCATCGCCGCGGCCGGCACCGACATCGACTTCGAACTGCGCGCCTTCGACGCCAACGGCAACCCGCTCGGCGCCGTCGACGGCGGCTCCTGGCTGCTCGAATCCTTGAGCGGCACGATCAACGGGGACGGAGTGTTCCGCGCCGCCGCAGCGTCGGGGAACCAAGCCGGCAAAGTCGTCGCCGAGCTCGGCGGCATACGTTCGGCGGCACGCCTGCGGGTATTCGCCCCATTGCCCTGGGAGGAAAACTTCGAATCCGGGGCAAAGCCCAGCTGGTGGATGGGCGGCGGCCGGTATGGCGTCGAAGATCTGGACGGCGGCTTGGTGCTGCGCAAGGGTCCTTCACCCTCGGGACTGCACCGGCACGTGATTTACCTGGGACCCGATTCGATGACGGGGTACACGGTGCAAGCCGATCTGATGGGTACCCGCGAGCGCCGGCGGCGACCGGACCTGGGCCTCATCAACGGCGGCTACACGCTCGACCTGCAGGGCAACTACCAACGTCTCGAATTGCGCGCCTGGGCTTCGGAGCTGCGAATTCCGAAATTCGTCGCCCCACAGGTGCCGTTCGAGTGGACGGAAGACACCTGGTACACGATGAAACTGCGCGTTGACGTCGAGATCGACAAGAGCGTGATTCGCGGCAAGGTGTGGGAGCGCGGTACGCCCGAGCCCGAAGAGTGGACGATCACGGTCGAGGATCCGATGCGGATCAGCCACGGCGCCCCCGGCATTTACGGCTACTCGCCGGTGGACATCTTTTTCGACAACGTACGAGTCATGGAGAACCAATGATGGGTATGGCTGGAATACACAGCGTGAACGGCGCGGCGCGGCGCGGCGTTGTGCTTGCGACCCTGTTGCTGGCGGCGGCGACCGTGGTTGCCACGACCGTCGGATCAGGCAGCGCCGCGGGGATGACTGCCGGGCAATCCGAGCAGGCGGCGATGTTCGGTAACACGCCGTCGCGCAACATGGTCTCCGACGAGACCGGCTTGCCGGGCGAATGGGACGTCGCCAGCGGCATGAACGTGAAGTGGTCGGCGCCGGTGGGCTCGCAGGCGTACTCCGGCCCGGTGATCTACGACGGACAGGTCTACGTGGGCACCAACAACGAAGGATCGCGCGACCCCTCACAAACCGGCGATCGCGGCGTCGTCATGGCCTTCAACGCCACGTCCGGCGAGTTTCTCTGGCAGGTCACCCATACCAAGCTGCCCGCCGGCCGGGTCAATGATTGGCCTCTACAAGGCGTCTGCTCGACGCCGTTCGCGGCCGACGGCCGCGTGTACTACGTATCGAACCAGGCCCACGTGGTGTCGGTGGATACCGCCGGCGACCTGATGTGGTCGTTCGACCTGATCAACGAGCTCGACGCGTTCCCGCACAACCTGGCGACGAGCTCGCCGCTGGTGGTCGGCGACATCGTGTTCGCCAGCACCGGCAACGGAGTCGACGAAGGTCACATCACGATCCCGTCGCTCTTCGGGCCGAGCTTCGTGGCCTTAAACAAGCGCACCGGCGAGTTGATCTGGGAAAGCGCGCTGCCCGGTGAGAACATCTTGCACGGGACCTGGACCAACCCGGCGTACGGCGTCATCGGCGGAACGCCGCAGGTGATCTTCCCCGGCGGCGACGGCTGGCTCTATAGCTTCGTTCCCGAGACCGGCGAGCTGATCTGGAAATTCGATCTCAACCCCAAGGACGCAGTGTGGGCGCTGGGCGGCCGCGGCACGCGCAACAACGTGCTGGCAACACCGGTGATTCACGACGGCAAGGTGTTCGTCGGCGTCGGCCAGGATCCGGAGCACGGGGAAGCCCCCGGCAACTTTTGGGTGATCGACGCGACCGGCCGCGGCGACGTCACGGCCACCAACGCCGTCTGGCACCTCGGTGGCGAGCAGATAAACCGAACGATGTCGACGGTGGCCATCGCCGACGGGATTATCTACATCGCGGATCTGTCGGGCTTCCTCTACGCCCACGACGTCGCGACCGGTGAACGGCTGTGGACCTATGACGCATTCGCGGCGATCTGGGGCTCCCCCTACGTGGCCGACGGCAGGGTGTACCTCGGCGACGAGGACGGCGACGTAGTGGTGCTGCGACACGGCCGCGAGCTCGAGGAGCTCAGCGAGTTCAACATGGGCGCCGCCGTCTACACAACGCCGGTGGCGCGGGACGGCGTGTTGTATATCCTCAGCCGCAACCGTTTGTATGCTCTAGAGGCGGGGTCAACACCGGTTATGCCAGCGGAACCGCCTCGTCGATGAGCATGATCGGAATGTCGTCGCGCACCTGATAGAGGTACTCGCCGTCTTCGCGAATCAACCCCTCGGTAATCTCTTCACTGACCGCCTCGCCGCCGCGATTGGTCACCCCACCGGCCCGAATGCGCTGGTTGAGCGCGTCGAGCTCCGATTGTTCGGCGAGACGCACGGGGGTTTTGTCTTCGGGGCAGGCGAGAATTTCCAGCAGTTCCGCGTCGACCATCACATCCTCCTTGGGCGTTGCTGATCGTAGCACGCGTCTGATCGCCGATCGCGCTACGATTGTGCGCCATGAACGCAGCCCTCGAAGCAAGAGCAGCAGAAGCGCGCGAGCAACTCGACACCCATCTGCGCGACATGATCCAGTGGCATTTCTCGCCCGAAACCGGGTGCCCATTCTGGCTCGACTGGGCCAACGAAGCCGACTGGGACCCGCGCGCCGACGTGCAAAGCTTCGACGACCTCGTCAAGTTCGACATCTTCGACGACGAGTGGATGCGGGGCGGCCCGGTGGAGCGCTGGGTCCCCAAGGGCCTGGCCGGCAAGCCGGTGTACGTTTTCGAGACCGGCGGCACGACGGGCATCCCCAAGAGCCGCGTCGCGCTCAAAGATTTTCGCACTGACTACGAGTTGTTCTCGGCGACGCTGCCCGATGAATACTTTTCGCCGGGGTCGAACTGGCTGATGCTCGGACCCAGCGGGCCGCGTCGGCTGCGTCTCGCCGTAGAGCACCTGGCGCAGTTTCGCGGCGGCATTTGTTTTTGCGTCGACCTCGACCCGCGCTGGGTCATCAAGCTCATCAAGAAGGGCTGGGGCGAGCACCTCAAAGCCTACCAGGAGCACGTCATCGACCAGGCCGTCACCACTCTGTCGGCCGGGCACGATATCAAGTGCCTGTTCACCACGCCGAAGCTGCTCGAAGCGCTGGCGCTGCGCCTCGAAGAAGAAGGCTCGAGCATCGGTGAGGCCGGTATCACGGGAATCTTTTCCGGCGGCACGGAGTTCACGCCGCAGTGGAACCGCTTCGCGCAGGAAGAGCTGCTCGAGGGCGTGTACATGACGCCGACGTACGGCAACACGCTGATGGGGCTGGCGGCGAGCTCGCCGAGCGGCCCGGACAACGACTACAAGATCACGTATTATGCGCCGCAGCCGCGCGCCGTGATCCAGGTGGTCGACCCCGACGATCTCGACAAGATCGTCGAGTACGGAGAAACGGGTCGCGTGGTGTTGACCACGCTGACCGAGGAATTCTTCTTGCCGCGATTTCCGGAGCGCGACGAAGGCGAGCGCGAACCGCCCTACGAAGCGTATCCTTGGGACGGCGTCAGTGGGTTGCGGCCGTTCAGCCGTTTCGCCAAGACCACGACGGTGGGCGTTTATTGAGGAATCGCTTATGAGCCACCGGACTCCGGGGACCAGACGCGGGTCATCCACGAATCGCAACCGGATACCCGGATTCCTCGCCATCTGCCTGTGCATCGCCGCCGCCGCGACCGGCTGCAGATCGGTCGACACTACACCGCCGCTGTTCGCGTCGGCGGAGCTTCCCGTCAGCCTCATCGAGTTTCGCATTCGTCTGAACGACTTCGCCGAGTACTTCGTCGCCTACATCGAGGAGGCATCGGAACTGGTCATCGACGGCGCCGATGACCAGATCGTGCACCGCAACGCCATGGAATTCCGGCTGCGCACCGTAAACCTCTTCCTCAATTCGTTGAACCAAGTCGACCCCGTGGCCTCCCTCGTCGACGCCTGGGCCTTCTGCCTGCAGCTGTACGATTTCGTCCAGGACGGAGCGGGAGCCGACCTGTTCGGTCCTTATCAAGCGACCGTCATCGAGGCGGTTCGGCAGGTAAACGAAGAGGTCAAACGGGTGATCAGCGCCGTTACGGAACGTCCCGCCAGCCGGGTGAGGAACCTGGTGAACACCTGGGCCGACGAAAACCCGTTCGAATCGCACTTGATGGTGCGCGGTTCGACAGCGGTCCTGCTCGCCAACCAGCTCGAGAGCCAGGACAACAGCGCCTTTTCGCCGCTCTCGGACGGCTGCAGACGGGCGTCGGCGAGATCGTCACGCAATACCAGCGCTACATCAGCATCATGCCGCGCACGATTCGCTGGCAGAGTCAGTTGATCGTCCACGAGACGTTGTACGACGAGCTGAATATCGGCGAGTCGATGGAAGATCTCGACTTGATCACCTCGAGCCTGCTGCGGCTGAGCACGTTCATCGAGGCGCTTCCCGATGACGTGAAGGAGGACATGCGTGCCTCGATCGGTGATATTCGTGCCCTCATCGACGCGGAGCGTGCCAAGCTCGTCGTCGAGGTCGACACCGCCAGCGCGACCTGATCTTCGCCGGCGTCGACGCCGAACGCGCCGAGATCATGGGCGACATCGAACGCCAGATAAGCCAGGTCGACGCCAACATGCTGGGGCGGATCGACGAAGTCCTCGCTCGCATCGAGACGTTGATGGACGACACGGTTCAGGAGTCCTTCGCCGAAAGCGAGCGTTTGATCAACCTGGTCTACGGACGCATGTTTACCCTCCTGATGATCGCGCTCGCCGGCGGCGCGGCCCTGGTCATTCTCTACAAGTGGAGGCATCCCTTAAAGGTGGCGAAAGCTTCCGCCGAGTCGCGCCTTTATCCCGACGACGAATAGCCCCTGATCGTTTAGCGCGACGGATCCCAGTCCGGGTTGGCGGTGGGCATGCGGGCGTTCACCGACACCCGCCAGCTGCCGAGCAGCCGGCGCAGCTCGTCGGCTGCTTTGCGCGGTTGCTCGACGCTCACGTCGGTGGTCTCACCCGGATCGACAGACAGGTCGTACAGCTCGGCGCGCCCGTCCTCGAACCACTCGATGAGCTTGAAACGACCGTCGCGCACCGCTCCGGATGGACGGTTGCCCGAGCCGTGATAGTGGGGAAGGTGTCAGAACAAGGCTTCCCGCCGCTCGAGGTCGTCATCGCCGAGCAGAACACGGGCCAGGCTCATGCCGTCTTGATGTTGATCGGGGCGCCGCCCCAGACCGTTGATCTCGAGCAACGTAGGGTACAGGTCCATGCTGGTGGTGGGCACGGCGCTTACTCTGCCGCCCGCCGCCCTACCCGGCCATTTGACAATCAGCGGGGCGCGCGTACCGCCTTCTTACAGCCAGCCCTTGCCGGCGCGTAGCGGCGCGTTCGACGTCGGCATGCTGGTTCGGCCTGGGCGCAGCGTGCTCAAGCCGCCGTTGTCCGAGACGAACACGATGATCGTGCTGTCGGCCAGGCCGAGCTCGTCGAGGCGATCGAGAACGCGACCGACGCTGTCGTCGACGCTCTCGATCATGCCGGCATAGACGGAATGGTCCTGACGTTGCTTGGTGGTGCCGAGTGTACCTTCAGGCAGAAACTCGGCGTCCGGTGTCGGGGGCAACGCCGCCGCCCGGGCCTCGTACTTCGCGGTGAGCTCTGGTTTGGACTCGATCGGAGTGTGCACGGCATAGTGCGACAGCACGAGGAAGAACCGCTCGTCGCGATGCTGGTCGAGGAACGCGAGCGCCTCGTCGGTCAGCCGATCCGTCAGGTACTCGGTCTCGGCGCCATCTTCGAGGTCGGGAACGTCCCAGACCGATGGCTCCTGCCGCCGATAAGGCCAGAAATACGTCGTCGGCTGGCCGCCGCCGTTGACCGCCACGGTGGTGTCGAACCCCTGGGCATCGGGCAGGAACTCGCCATCACCCAGGTGCCACTTGCCGATATACCCCGTCGCGTAGCCGGCTGCCTTGAACGCCTCCCCGACGGTCACCTCTTCGAGGGGCAGCTGATGTTCGTAGTCGGCTTGCAGCAGCATTCCCTCCTGCTCACCGCCGATCCAGTTGGTGATGTGCACCCGCGCCGGATGCTTGCCGCTCATGAAACTGGCGCGTGTCGGCGAGCACACCGAGCTGGCGGTGTAGAAGTCGCTGAAACGCATTCCTTCGGCTGCCAGACGGTCGACATTCGGCGTGTCATAGAACATGCTTCCAGTAACGCTGAGATCGCGCCATCCCAGATCGTCGATGATGAACCAAACGACGTTCATCTCCTTGGCGTCGACAGGCGGCAGCTCGACGCCCGAGCCAGCGTCGGTGCCCGGCGAGCAGGCGAGTGCCGCCGAAATCAGGGCAGCCGAAGCGGCGCAAATCGTCCCTAGTGCAGGGCGTTGTGAAGCCGATGCCACTCGCGCACTCGGTCTTCTCATCGGCGGCGATCCTGTTCCCCGTGTTGCGCTAAGATCAAGCAACGCGACGAAACGGAGGTTGGTGCGTGATCCATTTTCCGGTCCTTCGGTGGGGAGAACCCTACCAGAGCCTCGAGGTCGAAAAGGTCGTTCATTTCGCCACCGGTGAGGAGCTCGCCGAGGTCAGCCAGGCGAATGGCGGACTGGTGGAGCGAGATCTGCGCAAGGCGCAGAAGGCACGCGATGCGCTGCGCGAGATTCCCATCGCCGAGCTCGTCGACATGGTGCAACGCGCCGGCGACCTGTTCATGGAGGCCGAGCTACCACTGGGCGACGGCACGCAGACCGCTGACGAGTTCGTCGTTCAACAGTCGGCGACCACCGGCCTGCCCGAGCACATGTGCCGCGCCAACATGGAGAAGCTCAAGTTCGTCCTCGACCAGACGGACAACATCCTCAGCGCGCTGACCCGCAACCTGCCGCTGGACCTACTGTCGCAGGGCTACGGCGAGGAAGACGGCCTGATGCGCAGCTATCAGGCCAACACCCCGGTGTTGGGCATGGTCCTGCCCTCGAACTCGCCCGGCGTCCACAGCCTGTGGCTGCCGGTCATTCCCCTGCAGATAGGTCTGGTGCTGAAGCCCGGACCGCAGGAGCCGTGGACGCCATGGCGCATGTCGCAAGCGTTCTTCGAGGCGGGCGTCCCGCGCCAGGCGATCGCCCTGTACCCGGGGGGCGGCGACATCGGCGCTGCGGTGCTCAAGAGCACGCCGCGCAGCCTGATTTTCGGCGGCCTGCCGACCGTCGAGCAGTACGAAAGCAACCCGGCCGTGCAGGTGCACGGGCCGGGCTTCAGCAAGATCTTGTTCGGCGAAGACACGGTCGACGACTGGCCGCAATACCTCGACCTGATGGCCGACAGCGTATTGGTCAACAGTGGCCGCTCGTGTATCAACTGCTCGGGTATCTGGGCGCCGCGTCACGGGCACGAGATCGCCGAAGCGCTCGCCGAGCGCCTCGGACCGATAGCGCCGCTGCCGCCCGACGACCCCGAGGCGGCGCTGGCCGCTTTCACGGTGTCGGGCCAAGCCGCAGCCATCTCCGCAGACATCGACGCCACCGTCGACGCGCCCGGCGTCGAGGATGTCACCGCCCAGCACCGCGAAGGAGACCGGCTGGTACCGCAAGAGCGCTGCGACTACGTCCGGCCGACCGTTTTGCACTGCGATTCTCCCGACTCCGCGGCGGCAACGAAGGAGTACATGTTCCCGTTCGTCACCGTGGTCGATTGCCCGCAAGACACGATAATCTCGTCGATCGGCCAGACTCTGGTGGCCACGGGTATCACCAACGAGGAGGGCTTCCGCGCCCAGTTGCTCGACGCCCACAACATCGACCGCCTCAACCTCGGCGCAGTGCCGACGATCCAGCTCAACTGGCTGCAGCCCCACGAGGGCAACATCGTTGACTTCTTGTATCGGGCGCGCGCCTTCCAGACGGCGTGAGCGGGGCAGCCCTCGACGTACCTGCCGAGGTCTTCGCCGCCGAGCAGCGGATTCGCTCGCATATCCGGCAGACACCGCTCGAGCGCAGCACCTACCTGAGCCGGGCGACCGACGCCGACGTATTCCTCAAGCTCGAGAACGTCCAGATCACCGGCTCGTTCAAGCTGCGCGGCGCGACGAACAAGTTGTTGTCGCTGAGCGACGCAGAGCGTGACGCCGGCATCCTTACGGCGTCGTCGGGAAATCATGGGACGGCGGTAGCGTACCTGCTCACCCGCTTCGGAATCCCCGGCAAGGTCTACCTTCCCGAAACCGTGTCGCCCGCCAAGCTCGAGGCGATCCAGTCGTACGGCGCCGAAACCGAGTTGATCCCAGGCGACGGGATCGAGGCCGAGCGACGGGCGCGCCAGCACGCCGCCGAGCAGAACCTGATCTACATGTCGCCCTACAACGATGCACAGATCGTCGGTGGTCAGGGAACGATCGGCCTGGAGCTGCGCCGACAGCTCGAGGACATCGACGCCATCTTCATCCCGGTGGGCGGTGGAGGTCTGGCGGCCGGCGTCGCCGGGTATCTCAAGTCTGTCGAGCCGAACCTCTGCGTGATCGGCTGCCAACCCGAAAATTCCAGCGTCATGTCCGCGTCGGTTCAGGAGGGGCACATTCTCGACATGCCGTCCGATTCGACGCTTGCCGACGGCACCGCCGGCGGCATCGATCACGACTCGATAACGTTCGACGTGTGCCGAGAGCTGATCGACGAGTTCGTGTTGCTCACGGAGGACGAGATCGCCGAGGCGCTGCTGCTGGCGCTCGACAAGCACCACTTGATGATCGAGGGCGCCGCGGCGCTATCGATGGGGGCTTTTCTGAAGTCGGCCGATAGCTTCGCCGGCCAAACCGTCGTGCTCGTGCTCAGCGGCTCGAAGCTCAGCCTCGAGACGCTCCGCATGCTGGTCTTCTAGTCCGACGTCACCGATGAGCAGGAAGGCGAGGAGCGTCTGCGCCGCGCCGAGCGCCTCGCCTCCCTGGGCGGTGGTCTGGCCGCCGGCGCGGCACACGAGATCAACAACCCGCTGGCGGCGATATCGCTGGCCGCGCAGATGCTCATGGAAGACGAGCGCCTGCCGGAGGATGTGATCGACGACGTCCGCGTCATCGAGCGCCAGGCGAGCCGTGCCGGCGAGGTCACCGATCGAATGCTCGTGTTCGCACGCCGCAGGGAGGGGGAGCGCGATGCCTACGAGATCAATGTCCTGGTGCGCGAGATCCTGCGCGGGCGGCGCTACGAAATAGAGACCCACGGCATCACGCTGCAGGAGAACTGCGCCGACGATCTGCCGTTGGTATGGGTCGATCCGGCACAGATCGAGCGTGCGTTGATGAACCTGATAATCAACGCTGAACGGGCGCTTGACGAGGTTCCCGAAGAAGAGCGAATGCTCATGGTCACGACGCGGGCCACCGACGACGGGGTCGCGGTCGATATCGCCGACAACGGATCGGGAATCCCGAAGCACGTTCTGCCGCGCATCTTCGATCCGTTCTTCACTACTCGCGAAGTGGGGCAAGGAACGGGACTCGGGTTGAGCATGAGCCACAGCATCGTGTTGGCACACGGCGGCGACCTGAAAGTCGAGACCGAAGCGGGCGAGGGAACCACGTTCACGCTGGAGTTGCCGCGCGCTGCCGAGGATGTCGACGAGGCGGAGAAAACGATCGGCGGCACCCGAAAGGCGCCGGCCTTCGTGCTCGCTGAAAAGGGCTGGGCGTCGAGCCTGAAAGTCCTCGTCGTCGATGACGAAAAAGAGATCCGCGAGCTCGCCCGCCGCTTTCTGACCGGCAAGGGGCAGGACGTCGATGAAGCATCCACCGGCCGCGAGGCGCTCAAGTTGGTCATCAACAACGACTACGACGGGATCGTGCTCGACCTGCGCATGCCGGATCTGTCGGGCGAGGGGTTCTTCGAGTGGTTACGCAAGAACAAGCCCGAGATGGCCAGCAAGGTCACGGTGATTTCTGGAGACCTGGCGAATCCGCAGACGGTGGAGATCCTCGATCGCATCGGCCAGCCATACCTGCTGAAGCCTTTCAAGACGGCCGAGTTGCTGCAGCATATCGAAGACAACGCCGCGGCCTAGCGCGGTCGCGAGGAAGCGCGCGTCTACTGCGTTGCGCTTGCTCGGGCTCCTTCGAAGCACAATAAGTGCGACTCAGTCGCCCTCGCTGCGCGCGCCTTGTATCCGCACGCTTCTCCACGACCGCGGGAGAAGTGGGTGAGAACTCTTGGTTCACTGTCGGGTTTGGTTTTTTTGATTCCCGCCGCCCGCCCCCGGCCAGTCGGCGCCTTCGGCACCTCCTTCCCCGCGTTTCGCGCAGGTGAAACGCTCGAGTTCGACCGCGCTGCTACTCGGTGAGGAAAGCTGCGGCGATGGAGCCGGCCAGCGGCTGGCCGCGGAAGCGGGAGAAGTTCACCAGGCCGGCGATCACCATCTTCTTCTCGGGGATGAGCACGAGGATGGCGCGGCCGCCCACGGATGAGCCGCCGTGCTGCATGACCCGCAGGTCGGCAAGGGGTGAGTCGCGCATGGGACTGTTTTCGGAGAAGAGATCGCCGAGCAAGCGAACACTCCAACCGACGCCGTAGCCCGTCTCTTCGCCGCTCGTGAGCCGTTGTGAGGTGAACAAGAGCTCGAGCCCCTCGGCGGGCAGGAATCCGGGCTCCAGATGCGCCGAGCCGAAGCGCACCAGGTCTTCGACGCTCGAGATGAAGCCGCCCCCGGCCCACTTGTAGCTGTTGTCGACGAAGGGTGCGTTGATGACGCGATCGTCGCTCACGGAGTAGAAGCGGGTGCGATCGGGAATGATCCAGCGCGGGTCGTCGGCATGCGTGTGGTTCATGCCCAGCGGATCGAACACCTCGCGCTGTATGTAATCGAGAAACCGCTCCTCGGTGGCGCCCTGCACCACGGCGCTGATCAGGTTCCAGCCGTAGCTGGAGTAGGAGTACTGTGTCCCCGGTTCGAAAAGCAGCGGGTCTTCACCGAAAATCGACAGCGCGTGCACAACGTCGTTGTAGTGGCGCTGCCCCTCGCCTACCGACTCGTTGCCTCGGTAATGGCGGACTCCCGCGATGTGGCCGGCGAGCTGGCGCGTCGTGATCGGATACTCCTTCTCCGGGAACGTCGGAACGTAGCGCTGCACCGGAGCGTCCATATCGAGCGCCCCGGCGAGCACCAGCTGCACCACCGCCGTAGCCGTGACCGGTTTCGAGACGCTGCCGATTCGGTACAGCGTGGTCGCGGTGGCCGGCACGCGATGTTCGAGATCGGCGTAGCCGAAGCCCTCCGACCAGACGATGGTTCCGTCGATGCCGACGGCCGCCGAAATACCGGGAATGCCGAGCTCTTCGCGTTGCGCGACAACCAGCTCTCGGGCTTCCTCGATGGCTGCTGCATATCCCTGTGCCACCGGAGCAAGCTGCGGCGCGCCCAGCACCGGCAGGGTTGCGGCGAGTAGGGCCGATACGGTGAGCAAGACCGGCAAGCGGCGATCGACCATGCGGAACCTCCCGAGCCAATGTCTAAACCAAGATAACGTCATCCTAGTGTGCCATCTGGGGACGGCACACTTGCAGGGTGCTGAAGAACTCCGTGGATTCGCTCATGGTTCCGTCTCCGTGCTGACGTCGTTTGCTACAAAAAAAAGGCTCCTGAGGCTGGACTCGAACCAGCAACCTTCCGGTTAACAGCCGGATGCTCTGCCAATTGAGCTACTCAGGAACCTGAAAGACTTTGGCGGGCCGCAAACTAGCGTCCCACCAGTATGAAAGTAGCACCCAAATAGGGCCGCAACAAGCAGTCGAAAGGCTCCGGTTCGAGCCCTGGACTAGATTTCGCGGCGGCCCTCCAGCGCCCGGGCCATGGTGACTTCGTCGGCGTACTCGAGATCGCCACCCACCGGGATGCCGGCGGCAATGCGTGTTACAGAAAGCCCGAGCGGCTTGACCAGGCGGGCGATGTAAGCGGCCGTGGCCTCTCCCTCGACGGTCGGGTTGGTGGCCACGATTACCTCGCGCACCGCGCCGCCCTTTACACGCTCCAAGAGGCTGTCGAGAGTGAGCTCGTCGGGGCCGATGCCATCGAGCGGCGACAGCGCCCCGCCGAGGACGTGATAGCGCCCCTGAAAGCGCCCGGTGCGCTCGATTGCTTGCACGTCGAGGCTCTCCTCGACGACACACAGCACGTCGTTCTGGCGTCGGGAATCGGCGCACAGCGTGCACGGGTCCTCATGCGTCAGGATGTGACATTTGCCGCAGGGGCGCACACCGGCACGCACCTCACGGATCGCGTCGGCGAGACGGTCGGCTTGGTCCTGCGGCGCCTTTAGAAGGTAGAAGGCGAGGCGCTGAGCTGTCTTGCGCCCGATACTCGGCAGCCGCGAGAGCTCCTGGATCAGGACCGCTACCGGCCCGGAGTCGTCGAGAGCCACGCGCGTTATCCCATCATGCCCGGCAACCCGAGGCCGCCCATCAGGCCGCCGAGTTTTTGCTGAACCTCCTCGTCCACTCGGCGGGCCGCTTCGTTGACCGCCGCCACCACCAGGTCTTGCAGCATGTCGACGTCATCGGGATCTACAGCATCCGGCTGGATCGTGAGCTCGATGAGCTCTTTTTGTCCGTTGACGGTGGCGGTGACCACGCCGCCGCCGGAGCTGGCGGAGACGCGCAGCTCGCCCAGGTCGCGCCGCAGCTGATCCTGCATGCGCTGGGCTTCCTCGAGCATCTTCTTCATCTTCTTGTTGATCATGGGATTCCTCGGTACCTGCAACAAACGGGAACCGTATGGTACGCCGCCAGAACCCACCACACTTCTTTAGGGCTCCTCGACGTCGGTGAGGTTGCCGCGCAGCGCTTCGACAAAATTCTGCACGAGAGGTTCGTCTTCGGCGCGCTGCCACAACTCTGTACGCTCCTGCTCGGCCAGGCCGCCTGGGTCCGAGGCCTGGCGGTCAGGAGCGGTGGGCGGAGCGCCCTCGGGACCCAACTCCTCGCCGCCGAAACTGGCGACCACGCGGATGGTACGGCCCAAAGCGGCACTCCCCGCCTCCTCGATCGCTGCCACCGCCGCCTGATCGCTCATCCGCGCGCGGGAGAGGCCGCCGTTCTCTGGGAACGTCAACGACAGGGTGTCGTCGTTGAAGGCAACGCCAGTGGCCCGCTCGACGACCCAGGCGACGAGCGGTTTGTCGGCCCTCAGGCGCTCCAAGGTCAGTTTCGCATCGGATCCGAAACCTCGTACCGGCGGCGGCTGCGGAGCCTGTTGCCCACCGTTGGACGGGGGTTCGGTGCCGCGCGGCGGCGGCACGTCGAAGCGCGGGGTCTGATCTGCGAACGGCGGCGGTTCTTCACCTATGGGCGGTTTCTCGTCGTCGATGGGCGTCGGCTCGTCGGCTCGCGGGACGACCGCCGCCGGCGCTGCCGCCTCCGGCTTCTGGGGCGGTGGCTTCGTTTGCGGCGCGGCGTTGGCTGATCGGGCCGAAACGCCGCCGCCGCCGCTCGAGCGGCCTCGGGAGCCACGCCCAGCGCCGGCGACGCCACCGGGGGTCCCCCCGGAAGTCCCGCCGGATCCGGCGCGCAGCTCGCGGATGAGATCCTCGATCGGCTCCAGCCGCGGCATGCGCGCCAGGCGGGACAGCAGCATCTCGAGGTGGTAGCGCGGCACTTCGGATTGCTTGATGCGGTACTCGTTGGCCGACACCAGGGCGAACGAGCGATCGAGGTCCTCGATCTCGAATTGCCGGGCTTGCTCCTGCAGGCGAGCGATGTCGGCCTCGGGTAGGTGGAGGATCTCCGTTCCGTTGTCGACCGTAGCGACTACCAGCAGGGCGCGCAGGTGACCGAGAAAGTCGAGTGTGAATTGGTGCAGGTCGACCCCCTGCTCCACCATCTGGTTCACGAAGCCCAGCACCCCGGCCAGATCCTGCTCGGTAATCAAGCCGGTGGCCGTAAACAACAGCTCGCGATCGACCATGCCGAGCAAATCGGCCACCGTTTCGTCGTCGACCTCGTCGCCGCCGAAGGCGATGAGCTTGTCGAGCAAACTCTGCGCGTCGCGCAGACTGCCATCGGCGGCCATCGCCACCATCGACAGGCCGTCCTCGGAAACGCGCACCCCTTCGGCCTCGACGATCTCGCGCAGCCGCTCGGTGATCTCCGCCTGGCTGATGCGGCCGAGCGGGTAGTGCTGGCAGCGCGACAGCACAGTCTGGAGGATCTTGTGCGGTTCTGTGGTCGCCAGCATGAAGATGACATGCGGCGGTGGCTCCTCGAGCGTCTTGAGCAGCGCGTTGAAGGCGCTGGCCGACAGCATGTGCGCCTCGTCGATGATGAACACGCGGTGCCGGTCGCGCGATGGCGTGTAGCGCGCCACCTCGTTGAGCTGCCGGATATCGTCGACACCGGTTTGCGAGGCGGCATCGAGCTCGATTACGTCGAGGTTGCGACTCTCCTCGATCTCGACACAGGCCTCGCAGGTGCCGCACGGGTCGGCTGTCGGGGCCTCGACGTTGCGGCAGTTGAGGCCCTTGGCCAGCAACCGGGCAATCGACGTCTTGCCGACGCCACGAATGCCGGAAAAACAATAGGCGTGGGCAATGCGGTCCTGTTCGAGCGCGTTGTTCAGGGCTCGGACGATTGCCGACTGGCCGACGACCTGATCGAACTTCTGCGGCCGCCATTTCCGCGCCAGCACTCGGTAGGTTCGATCGGTCATGGAAGATACAGTAAATTATGGTAAACAACTAAAAGCGGCCGTGCACCACCCTTCGAAGGCAACAACACGGGCGACGACACTTGCGGGACGTCCGCCGGGTTGGCCTGCGGCACCTGCAGGTGCCTACGTACCGCTGCTCCCTTCCGGGCCTGACGGGGTTTGCAGGTCTGCACCGCACAGGGCCCGGCGTCGTTTCTCCCCGCTAATGCCCTACCACGAGTGCTGCGCTCCTCAGGGTGGTATTCGGTCCTGCTATAGCGGATTGCAGGTTCAGGGCACCGCTAACTCCCCACCTAGCACGGCCAAAAATCGTTGGAATCGGCGGTGGCCCGATGGTGCCACGCGCCCGGAATCGCCTCAAGTGAAAGCCGAGTCGTAGCAGGGGTGCTGAGAAACTCCCACGCTGCTCGTAACGCCCCCGGAGTTTTCTGCACCGGCCCCCCCCCCCGTTAGACATCGAAACAGGTGGGCCGAGAGGGGGCGATCAAGGCCCCGGGTTCGTGTCGACGATCAGGCGGTCGGCGGGGTTTCCCGAACCACGGCCGGGCGGTGGTGGAAGGCGGCCGCAAACAGCAGCCAGGTCAGCGGCATGGCAACCAGCCCGTAGGTGAGCCACTTGCCGTAGACGCCGTCGGGCCCGTACGGCTCGGTGGCCCAGTGCAGCGTGTCGCTGTACGGAAAGATGTGCGCCTCGGACAGCTCGTGGAAGCCGTAAATAAAGAGCTGCGCCACGAACACCATGAGGAACACGGCGGTCACCTGGAGGAACAGCCCCAGGTTGACCCGGTGCCCGTACCGGGTCCACAGCCAGGCGATGAAGGCCGCGACGAGAACGCCGAGCGTGGCACCCGTGATCAACGTCATGGATTTCACCTGGAAGATCAGGGCGTTCATCAGCAGGGCTGTTTCCATGCCCTCGCGCGTGATCATCAGCACCGTGAAACCGAAGATGCCGAAGAAAGCCGCCGTGCCGGACTTCTGCGACGACGCCTCGAGGTTGCGCTCGATGTTGCCCTTGATGTGCTTGGCCGAGCGCCACATATGCACGGTCAGCGACGCCACCAGGATCGCCGCCACCATGGCGAGGATGCCCTCCCAAAGAGCCTGGTTGGCAACCCGCTGCAGTGCCACGCCCGCCATGATGCTGACCACCACAGCGGCGCCGATACCCCAGTGAATCGCCGGCGTCAGATGGGCGCGGCCGGTTTTGCGCAAATAGGCGAGGCTGATGGCGACGATGAGAAAGGCTTCGAGACCCTCTCGGAGGGTGATGACGAAAGCGTTGTACATGACCGCAGTGGGCGTTGTGTCGAAAGTTCGGAACGGCGCAACTCTTATTGCGACTGAGTCTCAGTTACAAACTGTAGAGCAGCAGCTGCGCTGAGGCAACCTTGGGAGAGATCTTTTCTTGCGCCTGCATTCGCAGGCAGCAGTCGCTGATCAAGATGTTGATCGCCCGGCATCTCGACGAAGATACATAGCAGATCTGCTATAGTACTACCATGATCACCAGACATCTCATTCGCCAGGCGCGGCGCCGCGCTGGATTGACGCAGGCGGACCTCGCCGGGCGTTTAGCGACGACGCAGTCGGCGGTGGCCCGCTGGGAGTCGGGCGGCTCGACGCCGTCGTTCGAGGCACTGCGTCGCATCGTCGTTGCCTGCGGTCTGCAGCTTCGGTACAGCATCGGTGAAGCGAACGACGCCGAGTGGAGCCTGGCGCAACAAAACCTGGCGCTCACACCGGTGCAGCGCCTCGATCAACTGACGCGAACGGTGGCGTTCATGCGCGCCGGTAGAGCTGCTATCTCTGCCGGCGCCGCGTCGAAGGGCGGGGCACCCGCCGGGGCCGATGCCGGTGGCTGAGGCTCCCTTCGATCCCGAGGCGATCGTTGCCACGCTGGAGCGCCACGGCGTACGGTATGTGCTGATCGGTGGGCTCGCCGCGACGCTGTACGGCTCGCCGCACGTCACGACCGACGTCGATATCACGCCGAGTCTCGACGGCGAGAACCTCGAGAAGCTCGCCGCGTCGCTTGTCGATCTCGACGCCCGGCTGCGCGTCGACAACGAGCCTGACGGCGTTGCGTTCGACAGGTCCGCCGAAGCGCTCGCCGGCGCGGACATCTGGAACCTCGTAACGCGTTACGGCGCCCTCGACCTGACCTTGCGGCCGGCGGGGACCCAGGGGTTCGACGACCTCAGGCGGGATGCCGTGCAGATCGACATCCGCGGCGTTCGCGTCGTGGTGGCATCGCTCGCCGACGTGATCCGCTCCAAAGAAGCGGCTGACCGCCAAAAGGACCGGCTCACGCTGCCGACCCTCCGCCGCATCCTGGAGGAACAAAGCGAGACGTGAGAACAGGGCCGCCTGATGCCACCGCGATGGGGGTGCTACTTCAATCGCGATAGGGCCTTTTCTAAAGAGCGGAGAGGGTGGGATTCGAACCCACGGTACGGGGATCACCCGCACACGCGCTTTCCAAGCGCGCTCCTTCGGCCTCTCGGACACCTCTCCGCCAGAAAGGAAGGCTCGCTCAGCAGGAGTTTCTCAGCACCCTGTGAAGGTCCCGGAAGCCGACTAGCGGGCGAGGACCTCTACCGCCGCGGGCTTGCGGGCGCGTCGCTCTGCGAGGGCGTAGCTGCCGAACATCACACCGACGTAGAACAGGTCGCCGGCGAGGGACTGGCGCAGGTAGGGCAGCGCCATGGCGTAGCACGTGATCAGCCCTTGCAGCGTCGGCTCGTACATCGAGCTCGCGGCCCAAACACCGAAGTTCGATACCACGAACAGGATCCCCGCCGAACCGAGCGCGCCGCCGATCGCGCGTGACGTGGTGACCCCGTTGCGGAACAGGAACATACCCATGACGGCGATCATCACGAACGACGCGTAGACGTAGGGCAACGTGCCGTGACCGCCGATCACCAGATCGCTGATTGCCATGGCGGCAAGCGGCGCGATCAACGCGGCGCGGCGACCGCCGTAGGCGGCGCCGAACAGCGCGATGGCGCCGATCGGAGTGAAATTGGGCGCGTGCGGAAGCAGTCGCGCCAGGGCGCCGAAGGCGATCAGCAAGTAGCTCATGGTCTCGTCCGTGGGAACGGTGGTGGGTTCAACCCCCCGAATCGTACCGGTTGGCCGCGCGTCGGGCAAGATGCGCGAAGGTCGGCCCTCGTGGTTTCGCTCACGCGGTGCCGAGCTCTGCGGCGCTGGGGATGCCGGAAACACTCGTAGCCAGGCGCACGGCGCGCAGAATGGATTCCGCGACGGCTGCTGCCGCCGCCACGTCGAGTCGATCGGTATCCGAGCGGCCGACAGGGCCTTGCGTACCCGTCGCCATCGCGAAGAGCGTGTCGCCGTCGTAGTACGTGTGCGCGGGAACTACGGCGCGGGCCAAGCCGTCGTGGGCAACTCCCGCCAGCCGGTTGCATTGCGCCTTGGTCAGCGTCCGATTGGTGGCGACCAGGCCGATGGTGGTGTTCTCCGCCGGGTTCGGGGCGCCGTCGGCTCCGTCGAGGATCACCTTTTCAGCGTTCACGAAGCCGCCGTCTTCGCTGCGGGCGCCGGCAACGATGCGCCCGGTTGCCGGGTCGCGTACGTCGCCGCGGCAGTTGACAGCGATCATTGCTGCGACCACGGTGCCGTCATCGAATCGATACCCGGCAGTCCCTATGCCCCCCTTCATCGCCTGCCCCCTGCCCAACATCTTGCCCACCGTCGCCCCGGCGCCGGCGCCGACGCTGCCTTCTTCGGGTGTCGCCGCCGACGCGGCCGCCGCGGCAGCGGCGCCGTCGTCGGCGTCGGGGTAGCTGTTGCCGCCGAGCCCGAGGTCATATAGGACGGCCCCCGGTACGATCGGCACGGGTCCACCGCCGGTCGGGAAGCCGATACCGCGGTCGCGCAGGAAGCGCATCACGCCGTCCGCCGCGGCCAGCCCGAAAGCGCTGCCGCCGGTCAACAACACGGCATGTATCGCGGTGATCATGTTCTCCGATCGCAGCAGGTCGGTTTCGCGGGTGCCGGGGGCGGCGCCACGCACCGCAACGCCACCGACCGCACCTTCCTCGGCGACGATCACGGTGCATCCCGTCGGTCTGTCGGCTCGCGTGTGGTGCCCTACCTTCAGGCCGTCAACAGAGGTGATCGCTACGTGTTCCGTGTTGTCCTGGGGCAAGGGTGGGCCTTTCAGCTCCGGCAAACGAATGGATCGCAGGGGCGTGGCGAGCAACGAGGGGCCCGGCAACAGCGCGACCGCGGCGACCCCGAGTTTGCGGCGGCTGAGAAGCGTGCTTCCCCTCGGGAAGCGTCGACGAGGGTTCATCCACCAATGTTAACAGGGTGCTTCAGCACCCTGCCTAGGCCGTCGACAACGCCTTTCGGTAGGCGGGCTCCAGGGCCGGACTTCTCAACGGATCTCTAGCGCGGCGCGCGATCGGCAGAACACTACGTGGGCCGTCGCCCCGGCCAAAAGTGCAACTGCTAAAATTGGGCCGCGATCAACTGGAGTACTAGATTGAAAATCCTCTACTCGGCAGCCGGCACGCCGATTCCCGGCACCCATGGTGGCAGCGTCCACGCGCTGGAGCTTTGCCGTGCCCTGTCGCGCCGCGGCCATGAGGTTCACCTGGTGGCGCTGCGATCCTCGGCGCCGTCTACAGATCTCGATGGAGTTGTCCTGCACCCGCTGCGTCGCTGGCTCCCGACGACGCTGCTGGAATGGACGGCGAGTGGCGCGGTGCGCCGGCTCGCCGCCCGCATCGAGCCTGACGTCGTGATCGAGAGGTTCTACACGTTCGGTGGCGCCGGCATCATCGCGGCACATCGGCTCGGGATTCCGGCGGTCCTCGAGGTCAACTCGCCGGCCCGCCCGTATCCCGGCTCGCTGCGCGACACGCTGGATCGGCTGACGCTGATCCGTCCGGTCGACCGATGGCGCCAACGCGTCCTGCGCCGCAGCTCTGCCGTGTACACCACCTCAGCCCACCTCGTGCCGCCGGAGCTGCAGAAAAGCGCCACGGTGATCGTCAACGGTGTCGATACGAGGCGCTTCACGCCCGGCGAGCCGACGCTGGATACCGGTCCGTTGAAGTGCGTGTACGTCAGCAGCTTCAGATCATGGCACGGTGCCGAGGACCTGGTTGCGGCGCTCTCCGACTGTGTACGGCGCCGCGTCGCGATTCACGTAACCTGCATCGGCACCGGCCCCCGTTTCAAGATAGCCGCGGAAGCTGCGGCCGAAGCCGGACTCAACGCCAGCATCGAGTTCGTCGGCAAGATCCCGCATCGCGAAGTGCCGAAGTACCTAGCGGCTGCCGACGTGGGATTGGCGCCGTTCGCGCCCGACCGGTTCAGCGCCCTCGAGCTCAGCTGGTTCTGGTCGCCGATCAAGATCTTCGAGTACATGGCGGCCGGGCTGCCGGTGATCACCGCCGACATCGTCGAGCTGCGCGAGCTGCTACCGGAGGGCGTCGCCAACTTCTATAGGCCCGGTGATCCGGTGGCGCTGACCGAAGCCCTCATCGAGATGGCGCAGGACCGTGACGCGGTGCGGCATATGGGGGCTGCGGCGCGACAGCTGGTCGAGGAGCGATACACGTGGGACCACCAGGCCGCCGTGGTCGAGAAGGTCCTGGAGGGCGTGGCTGGCGACACTTGAGAGCCCCCGAGGTCGCGTTGCGCCACGAAGCCGGGGATCCATGAGTTTTTTTCACGCCGCCTGAGTTAGACTCGGACAATAGACATGCGTAGCCGTCTCATTCGAATGGCGGCGGATCACGGAGACAAACCGATGATGAGCTCGAAGATCACACCCATCGCCCGCGCCCTCGGTGCTGCAGCCGTCCTGGTGTTGATTGCCGGCGTGCCGGCTTCAGCGTTCCAGGCAAGCAGCGGCATAACGCTCGAGATCGAGAGCTCCGGGAGCGGTCCCGCCCGGCTGACCAAGCTCGCCCTCGGCGATGGCAACATGCGATTCGACACCGATCAGGTCTCGATGGTGTCGCTCGGCGGTGACGACGGCAAGATGCTGATGATCCAGCACGCCCAGAAGATGTACATTGAGTTCACCCCCGAGATAATGATGGGTATGGCCGGCATGATGGGCGGGCAAACGCCTCCTGAGGTCGAGGAAGAGATCGAAGACAGGACGCCGCCGACGTTTACCCGCACCGGCAATACCAAGCAGGTCGGCGAGTGGAACGCCTACGAGGTGAAGGTCGAGCATCCAGAACAGGATGGCGACGTGACGATGTGGTTCTCGATGGACGTCGACGCGGACTTTCGGGATGTGGCGACGCAGATGATGGACTCGATGGGCGGGCTGCTGAACGATCCGATGATCAGCCGCATGGGAGGCGGCGGTGGCGGCGGCAGCTTGATCGACACCGTCAAGGCGCAGCTGGGCGCCGCCGAAATGCCCGATGGGTTTCCGGTGCAGATCATTACCGATGCGGGTGGCTCGACGAACACGACAACCCTGCGTGCCATCGATTCGAGCGCCAGCTTCGACGCGGTGACTTGGACCCCACCCGAGGGCTACCAGAAGATGACATTGCCCGGCCGTCGGTAGGGCAAGAAGACACCGCAGCGCTCGAAAAATTCGGCGACGGTGGCAGCGTCGCGCACTTTTCGCAAGCTGTGAACAGCGAAAAAAAAGCCGCGCGTTGAATGTTGTTGACACGTAGTGAGTGGCTGTTAGGTTGGACGAGGCCCAGGTGAAACCCTCGATTTTGCGAAGCTGTCGGAGGCCCCGCGGGAGATTAGAAGACTTCGCGGGAGGCGATCGTGGAGATCACCTGGGCTTCGTTTTTCTCTGCCGCTGCCCGGTTCTCGGGCGGCGCGGGACCAGACCCATCACGCTTTCACCACGGCCTTGTAAGACATGCGTTTGATCCTCGTCGGCTTCGGCACGGTGGGTCGCGGCGTTGCCGCGAGCCTGCTTGACGCCGGCCCCGAGCTCGACCGACGGGGTTGCCGGCCCGAGATCGTGGCCATCATCGACCCGGTGGTCGGCAGCGTTCACCGCGCCGATGGGCTCGACCTCGAGCAGCTTCTGGAGCTTGCCGACGCCGGCCGGCCGCTCGCCGAAGCGAATGGAGCGGACCCGGCACCGGCGATGCCGGAGCTTCTCGATGTGGCGGCGGCGGATGTCTTGGTCGAGGTAACGCCGACAAATCTGAAGACCGGTGAGCCGGGACTTTCGCACCTGCGCCAGGCGTTGGCCGCCGGCCTCCACACGGTGACGACGAACAAGGGACCGGTCGCCCTCGCCCACGACGAGCTTCGTGACCAGGCTGCGGCGGCTGGTCTGGAGTTCCGCTTCGAAGGCACGGTGATGTCCGGCACCCCGGTGCTGAACTTGTGCGAAATGGGCCTGGCGGGCGCCGGGATACGCGCGATCCGGGGCATCGTAAACGGCACCTGCAACTTCATCCTGTCGGAGATGGAGGAGGGCGCGGGCTACGAGGAGGCGCTGACATCGGCGCAGGAGAAGGGCTACGCCGAGACCGACCCGAACGGCGATGTCGAGGGCTGGGACGCCGCCGCCAAGGCGCTGATCCTGGCGAACTGTGTGCTCGATGCCGGGCTCGAGCTCGGCGACGTGGAGCGCACGGGCATCGCTGGCATCAACAGGTCCATCGTCGACGAATCACGGCGGCGGGGCCGACGCTGGCGTTTGGTTGCCAGCGTCGAGCCACGCGACGGTGGGTGGAGCGCTCGGGTCGCTCCCGAGGAGCTGGACAAAGATGACCCGTTGGCCTCGGTGGTCGGCGCCGGGAACCTGTTACTCTTCGACACCGAAGCTCTCGGCCCCGTTGTCATCACGGGACCGGGGGCCGGCCGGCGGTCCACCGGACACTCCGTGGTTGCCGATCTTCTCGCCATTCACCGGGCGCGGCGAGGCGGACGATGAGCGACGCCGGCGGCGACGACGCGCGCCTCGAATACCTGGCGAAGTGCACCGAGAGCGGGCGCTTGGATCGTGCCCGCAAGCTTGTTTCGAAGGTGGAGTTCCTGATTGCGGACAGCGAACTGGCGATCGCCGCGGTCGCCAACTACAACGTTGTCGTCGATTCGACAGCGCGGCGCATCCAGCATGGCTGCCGCGATTTTCAGGGGCAAGCAGCGTCGTACCGGCTGTGCAAGCACGTCGCTGCGACGCTGCTGGCGCTGGATGAAGACACGGGGCTGTCGATCATTCGGGAACTGGCCGAGGGCGCCGAAGCGCCGAGCCTGGGCGTCGTGCCATTGTGGAGCTTCGAGGTGATCACGCGGTTCTCACCACGGTGACGTCAGGCAGGCAACCCCGATCTCCAGACTCAGTAAGTACCGTGAACAACCTGTTTAGAACTCACACCTAGACCGCCCAGCGCAGGATTTCGAAGCCGCAGCGCCCCAACTTGACCCCGTCGCCGGCGACACGCCAGAACTTCGACCAACCGTAGGCACGTTCGGCGTGCACGAAGGCATCGAGGATGGCGCGTTTCACGTCGCACTGACCCGACAGCTGTTCCTCGAGCAGGAGACTCTCACGATAAGGGATGCGCACGTCGTGGCGCCCGTGTATGAGCACGACGGGGGCGGTCAGAGAGGCGAGGTTACCGCGCAGCGTGAGCTGCGAGAATGCTTCCCGGATTCCCGGCGCCAACTTTTCTCTCGCCTCGGCGTGCGCTCCGGGGTCGGGCAGGGTGATGTAGTCGAGGAGATCGCGCCCCGCGGGAGAAAGCCTCGTGCGCACCTCGTCCCAGGGGGGCGCCGTGTCTTCCTTCCACGCCTCGGCACCGGCGGCGAACACCTCTGCGTCGTCTTGGTCGGGGAGCCAGCGGCCGGCGCTGGCCAGAAACACCCAGCGTCCCTCGAGCTGCTTGGCGGCGTCGTGCACCTTGGGTTGCTTCGTGCCGTACGACGTCACTCCCCCGGTGGCCGTAAACTCCGACAGATGCTCGACGTCGTAGTAGGTGCCGATTGTCACGACGCCGGCGAGCTCGTCGTCGCTTAGTTGGGCGCCGGCCAGGTAGGTCGGCACGGCGGCGTACGACAGCGCCAGAAGAACGACCCTGTCGACGCCGAAGACCTCGGGAATCGCCCGGGCGGCGTGGAGCACGTCGGCGGGGTCCTTCGTGCTCATCAAGCGACGCCTCATCCGTGTGAATTCCGGCACGATAACCGGCATGCCGCCACGCGCCACCGTCGCGGCAAACGTCGGGATCCGGTGATCGTCGATGCCGGCCTTGGTCAGACCGTGCATCATGAGGACGGCGGTATCCGTCGGCGGACCCGCAACCGGACGGTAGACGTCGGTCGGACCGAAATCCTCGCCCAACGCCCCCTGGCGATCGCGACACACCGCTCCGGATTCATGGGCGCGGCCCTTACCTCCTTGCAGAATCGCGCCGACCAGAGAAAACGCGGCGCGCAAGGTGCGGATGCGTGAACGGCGCTCACTCACGCGCGCCTACCGACCTCTCGCGTCGAACGGCACGGACTGCCGGATGAGGTCGATTCTGTCGAAACGCACCGCTCGTTGGCGACGACTCGCAGCGCTCCCGACGCCCGGATCCGGGCGCCAATGCGAGTATCGCATCACGATCTCGTTGAGGTTGCGTTGCACCACCCGGCCCGGGATCTCGACCTCGTATTGTCTCAGGTCTCGTAGCAGCCCCTCTCGACCCACGAGCTTACCGTTGACCCAGAACTCGATGATCTGAGGGCGTCCGTCATCGGCGCGATACGGGTCGGCGCGAAACCGCAGCAAATAGTCGGGTTGCACCTGGGCCACGCCGGGGCGCAGGAACTCGGGCGCCTTCAGCGGCGCCATGACCACGGATTCGGGCCCGAGACCCCAACGAAAGGAGCCGCGTTGACCCCGCTGCGATCTCGACCAGCCGCGGCCGAGGTAGCGCTCGTCGCCCGCCTCGCCGAGATCGATGAGTGGACGTTTTTGCAGGAAGCGAATGAACGCCGCCAGCCCGAGGGCGAAGAGCAGGGTGCAGCTGGCGAAGCGCCGACCGCCGAACGCATGGCCTCCCCACCAGGTGGCGACCGCGCCGTTGACGTAGATCTGGATCAGGAACACGAGCGTCAGCAGACCGCCCAAGCAGAAGTCGCGGAGCATGAACAGCGGAATTCCGAGTATCGCCAGATAGATGATCGGGTGCCAGGCGAACAGGCCGTGGTTCGACGAGAACAGCACGTCGACCATCAGCGAATCCGACCACCATTGCTGGCCCGCCTGGCCATGCGGCAAAGCCAACCAACCACCGTTGACGACCCGCCAGAAGATCATCTGGGGCAGAAACCCGAAAAAGAGGCCGAGCCCGAACACGGCCAGCGACCGGCCCAGCGACACCACCGTGTCGGGGGACGTGGCGCCCTCATCCTCGTCCGCTGGCGGCGCGTTGCGCAGCAAGCCGATCACCATGGTTGCCGCATCGACTGCCGGGAACAGCAGGAATAACGCGTTTTGCCAGCGCACCATCACCATCAGGCCGGCAGCGAGTCCCAGCCAACCCCATTGGCGCAGCGATCGTTCGTCGCGCGTCCGGTACCACAGCAGTAAGAAAAGCGTGACGGCGAACATCGAGTTGCCGTGCGTGTAGGAGCTCTCGATCGCCAGATACCAGACCAGGAAGGAGCCGGCGGTCAGCAACATCGTTGCAGCGGCGATGATGCGCGAGGCGAAGTAGTCACGTCCGATCCGGTAGATCATCAACAGGCCGATGAAACCGTACGTCAGTGTCCCCAGGCCGATCGCCATCTGGTAGGTGTTGTGGAACCCGTCGCGATCGAACGACCCGCCCAAAAGATTCAACAGACCGAGCCACAGGTGGGCGACGAGGTAGAACGGCAGCCACAACACTGCGCTGCCGAACGGGAAGTGTTGCGGCACGCCGCCGGTGCGGAAGAGCTCGTTCTCGTTGGCGAAGTCGAGGTCGAAATCGATGACCAGCGAGCGGACGTGGGCGAAATACTCGCGGCCGTCGGCGGTGGCGCGGAAATACTGATTGTCGAACACGACAAGCAGCAGGAAAAAGAAGGCCACAAATGCCAGGCCGATCTCGTCGAGCCCGGCCCAGGTTTGCTGCCAACGAGAGCGCGAGTCGAGGGCCACGTTACGGGCCATGCGGCGGATAACGAGCACGAGAATGAACGCCGCCGCCAGCCAGGCGGCGAGGGTCAGCGGCGCGCCGCGATATTGCTTGGTGATCAGGGCGTGAAACAGGAACAGACCGAGCCCGGACAAGACGACCTGGCTCAGGACCCACGGCGACAGCGCGTTCTTGTTCACCTTGATCTCCGGACCACCTGCCGGCCGATGTTAGCAGGCTGCAGGCCCGACGCGGCGATCGGCCACAACCACACGCATCGGGGCCTGGCCACGGTCTGCTAGCGTCTCGATGGGTTGGACTTGACCCGATTTCGTGGACACCTTACGACGTACACGGGAGGTGTTCAGGATGCCAAGGACAAGAGGGCCGTACCCGGCGGAGTTTCGGCGGCGGATCATAGAAGTGGCACGAGCTGGGCGGAGCGTCGCCGAGCTGGCCAAGGAGTTCGAGCCGTCGTACTGGACGATTCGCCAGTGGATCAAGCAGGCTGACCGCGACGAAGGCCGCAGCGCCGAAGGGCTCAGCACTGCTGAGCGCGAGGAGCTGGGGCGGCTGCGGAAAGAGAACCGCCAGCTGAAGCAAGAGCGGGAGATCCTTTCAAAAGCCGCGGCCTGGTTCGCTCGGGAGACCGATTCGGTACCGCCGAAGTCTTCGAGTTCGTGAGCGGTCACCAGGCGAAGTATCCGATTGCCACGATGTGCCGTTGACCAGACCCCGCGGTTAGTACCACCTTCTATCTCAGTAACACGGTGCTGACAAGAGGTTGTTGAGGCCAGCGAAGCGTAGCGTAGCCGGTTTCAACAACACCGCTTCCGGTGCCGGAGGTCGATAGCCCAGCGAGCTGTGCGGTCGTACGCGGTTGTACTGCTGGCGCCATCTCTCGATCAGAACCTTTGCCTCCTTCAGCGTGTAGAAGATCTCCCCGTTCAGCAGCTCGTCTCTGAGCTTGCCGTTGAAGCTCTCCACATAGCCGTTCTCCCATGGGGAGCCCGGCTCGATGAACAGCGTGCCGACGCCGAGCCGGCCCAGCCAGTCGCGAACCGCCTCGGCGGTGAATTCCGGTCCGTTATCTGACCTGATGTGCGCTGGAATACCTCGATGAACGAACAGTCGTCCTAGTCGGTGAAGTACGTCCTCGGAGTTGAGCTTCCGCGCCACGTCGATTGCAAGGCTCTCCCGTGTGTACTCGTCGACGATCGTCAGCAGCCTCATAGCCCGACCGTCATGCGTCCGGTGGTGGACGAAGTCATACGCCCAGACATGATCCTTGTTCTCGGGGCGCAGTCGGATGCAGGAGCCATCGTTGAGCCACAGCCGTGCTCGCTTGGGCTGTTTCTTCGGTACTTTCAGCCCCTCGCGCCGCCAGATCCGTTGCACCCGCTTGTGGTTCACGAGCCAGCCCTCCATGCGCAGTAGCGCCGTCACTCGCCGATACCCGTAGCGGCCATACTCTCGGGCTAGGTTCACGATCCTCTCCGTCAGCACCTGCTCGTCGTCCGGTTGCCGTGGCACGTACCGCTGCGTCGTGCGCGACTGTTTCAGCACCCGGCACGCTCGTCGCTCGGAAACGCCCAGCCTCCGCCGAACATGCTCAACCGCATCTCGGCGACGTGCCGGGCTCAGAAGTTTCCCTCCGCAACTTCCTTCAGGATCGAAAGATCCAGCTCCTTTTCCGCCACAATCTTCTTGAGCCGGACGTTCTCCTTCTCAAGTTGCTTCAGCCGCCTGGCCTCGTCGACCCTCAGCCCCCCGTACTCGCGTCGCCACCGGTAGTAGGTGTGCTCGGTGATTGCTAGCTTGCGGCAGGCATCCTTGACCGTCGCGCCGCGGGCCAGCTCCACCTCAGCCTCCCGTAGCTTCCGTACGATCTGCTCTGCGCTGTGCCTCTTCGCCGGCATTCTAACCTCCCTTTTTCGACCCGGATCGTGAGATTACCTCTGGATCCGTTTTGGGGGGTCAGGTCATCAGCGCCCAGCTCGGCCATGCCAGCATCCAAATCACGTGCGACATCTACGGGCACGTGTACCAGGCGACGAGCACCGAGGCCATGGGGCGGCTTGACGCCTTGGTGCCGCCGGCGCCGAGGGCGTTGCGCGTTGTCGGAAGGGACGGGTAAGTGATTTTGGTGGACCACGGGGGGTGCAGGTTTTCGATTACCACAAAACGAAGGAGGGAAGCGCGATGCGAGTTACCTACCGGGACATCATCAACCGCCTCGATGAAGTACAACGTCACGCGTTCAGCGCGCTCATCGATGGTTAGGAAGATGACGCCTTTCACCATGTTGCCCTCATCATCACCGGCGCCCAAGCGCGAGTGCGGGCCGCTTGCGCCGGGGCGCTCCACACCACGGCTGGCGAGTGGCCGTTCAACCCGATGGACGAGTTCCTGTCCGAGCCGTTGGACACCGAGAGGAGCTGAACCTCCCCATGGACAATACGGTCAAAAAAGACGCGGGCTACCGGGTCAGCGCCGAGGGCAAGGGGGGGTTCCTATTCGAGGAGGTGGTATTCGAGGAGGGGGAGTGGGAAGCCGTCATCGATTGTATCGAAGAACACATGAAGGAGACCGGTTGGTTACCGCTCCGACACCACCGCCTGGGGAAGACGATTCGTGAGATACGAGGGCTCAAGAAGTAAGCGAAAAGTAAGCGGTCCGAGCCGTATTCACCGGTAAGGAGCCGTAAAGGGGTCGGCCCTGAGCCGGCCCTAAGTTCTTGAAAACAAAAGTGTTAGGTAGTGAGCCGTAGCGAGTAGGACTCAGCCGTAAATACCCGGCTACGGGCTACACACCCGAGCGGGAGCTGGCCTACATTAGGATGATAGGTCAGTCCGGCAACCGGGTGATCTTGCGGGAGAACTACGCCGTATCGGTAGACCAGTATCTGTCGGGCGAGCCCGAGGTGAACAGCGCCTCGAAGCTGTTCGACATCGACACGGGGCGCCTGGAAGACTTCCCGCGCCTGTGCTCGGATCGCGGCCGCTGGCAGCTTTCCTCCGACGGACAGCAGCTCTTCTATAGCTGCAGGACGGCCTCGGCGATCGGCCAGCTTCGCGTGTACGACATCGACAGCGGCACGCATCGCTTGTTGGCGGAATTCGACGGGCAGGTCACGGACCTGTCGTTTTCCGAGCCTGCGAATCGGGTCCTCGTCGATGTGCGCACGCTCGTCGACTACTTGGACCCCCTGCCGGGTCGCCGCGGCTATCTCTACACTACGTTTCTCGTTACACCTGATGGTGACAAGACGGAGCTGAACCTGCGCCCTTACTGGCGCATCCGCGAGTGGAGCGGCGACGGACGTCTGGTGGTGTTCAGCCGGTACGATGCGAACAGGCTCGTCAATGGCTACCGCGATCCCGGCGGGTTCATCAACGGCTACCTCGATCCCGACGGCGAGGGCCTCGACATCACGATCGTGACCGAGGGTGGGAGGTAAGTCGTGCTGTTCCGCGGACCAGCAATTGAACGTCGTCAATCTCCAAAGTCGTTCGAACCGGATCATCTACCCATGAGCGACCCATGCTGAAAGTCCTGGCGTGGAAGGAGTGGCGTGAGCAACGCCCGGTCGTGGCTGCCGGCTGCGGCATCGCGCTGGCGATGCCGTTGTTCATGATGGCTGGCGTCACGGTGACCGAGCTGAATCCGACGTTCGAGGACGTCGTCGACACGCTGCCGATCGCCTTGTTTGCGTTCGTGTGGCCGTTGCTGGCGGCGGCTGCAGGTGCGATCACCATCGCCACCGAAGCCGAAGAGGGCACGATGCGGTTCCTGCTCTCACGCCCGGTGTCGCGCAGCCAGGTTTGGGGGGGCAAGGTGGCGCTCGCCAGCGGCGGGCTGGCGGTGATCGGCGTCTTCTCGCTCATCGTGATCTGGGGGGTCAACCAGATCAGCCTGGCCACCGGCGCTACGACCACGTTCGGCTCGATCATGACCAGCCTGAGCTCGACAATGTACGACCCGTTCGCCTTGGCGAGCCTCAGCTTCTTGCTGTTCGCCTGCTCGGTGTTTTGCTCGTCGGTGTTGACCCGGCCGCTGACCGCCGCGGCGGCAGGGTTGGCGATGACGCTCGGGTTGCTTGCCATGATCTTCGTCATGTGGGCGCAGCTTGGGTTGCTGCCCCGCCTCGAGCCGCAGTGGCTGGGCGTCGAGGTGACACTGGTGGCCGCCGCCGTGTTGTTGACGTCGATGCTGGTATTCACCTGGGCCGAGGTCTTCCGCGGCTCCGGACAACCCGGCGAATCAATGGGCGGCGGCGACGAGGAAAGAGGGCGTGGCGGGCTGTTCAACCGCGGCCGTATTCTCGCCGGCGTACTCACACTTTTCGCTATCGCCATCGTTGCGTTGCCGATGGTCTTCGCCAACTCGACGTTGACTCCGGACCAGGCGCGTATCCAGCTCGGGACGATCTCGTACGCCGGCAACAACGTCGTCATGGCGGTCGCCGATGCGAGCGGCAGCACCACCGAGATCTGGTTGCTGCATACTGACGGCAGCGGATTCATTCGCTTGACCGGCAGGCATACGTTCGCGCCGCAGTTCATCAGCGCGGGGAACATTGCCTACCTGTCGCGGCGCGGCCCTGCGGGCGGGCGCACCGTGGGCCTCGATTTGCGCATCATTGGCCGGAGAGCCATCCAGGATCGCGTCATTCTGCGCGATGTCCCCGGCGGACATCGCCTGTTCTACACGTCAGGCTCGAGCTTTTCGCGTCGTAACCCCCCGCGGGTCGGCTTCTCTACAGGCAGCGCGTTGACCATCGCAACGGCCGACGGGCGCAATCGGCGCACGATCAACGTCAGCGGCACACCGCTGGAGAACGCGATCATTCTCGGATCCACGGTCAGCCTGGGCGCCGAGTTGCTGTTCTTGCCGGCCGACGCTGCGCCGACAACAGCAGGGCGCTTAAGGGCCGCCACGAACCTGGGCGCCTATTCGATCGACAGCGGGGAGTTTCGCGTCGTGCGCGAGCTTGCCGCCGGAACCCTCGTCCCGGGGATCCGGCGCGCAGCGGCCGGAGTGAAGCCGCAGGAATCGACAGACATAACGTTGCCGTTCCGTCTTCGGATTTCGAGTTGGCGCTGGCTGCCCGTGTACACGCCGGTTGCCGGCGGAATGACGCTGGAAGTC
>CBDCBL010000009.1:0-1356750 GCA_965214245.1 Acidobacteriota bacterium | reverse complement strand
GCTCTCGGCCATCCGATAGGCGCCTCCGGGGCCCGAATTCTCACGACCCTGTTGCACGCCATGGCCGACCGGTCGGCGCGTCGCGGCATTGCGGCAATGTGTATGGGCGGCGGCAACGGGGTCGCCGTGGCCGTGGAGTCGGTATGAACGTCAAGCGTATCGGCGTCGTCGGGGCCGGCACGATGGGGGCGGGCATCGCCCAGGTGTGCGCCAAGGCCGGTTTCGAGGTCGTGGTGCGCGAACCGCAACAGGAGCTCGTGGAGGCCGGTTTAGCTCGCCTCGAAGACGGGCTGGGACGCTGGCTGCGCAAAGAGAGCGTCAGCGAAGACGAGGCGGCGGGAATTCGCGGACGCGTCCGCGGTACCACTGACCTCGAGGAGCTGTTCGATGTGGACCTGGCGATCGAAGCGATCATCGAGGACGAGGAGGCCAAGTGCAGCGTGTTCCAGACGCTCGACGCCGGTTGCCCGGAAGCGACCATCCTGTCCTCGAACACGTCTTCGATCTCGATTACCCGTCTGGCGGCGGCCACATCGCGCCCCGACCGGGTGATCGGCATGCACTTCTTCAACCCGGTGCCGCTGATGCCGCTCGTCGAAGTGGTGCGCGGTGAGCACACGAGCGACGCGACCCACGCCCAGGTCATGGCGGTCGCCGAGGCCGCCGGCAAGACGCCGCTCACCGTCGCCGACGCTCCCGGTTTCGTGTCGAATCGCGTGCTCATGCCGATGATCAACGAGGCCGTTTTCTGCCTCTATGAGGGGGTTGCTACCGCCGAGGACATCGACGGCGTGATGAAGCTGGGCATGAGCCATCCCATAGGTCCGCTGGCGCTCGCCGACCTGATCGGCCTCGACGTCTGTCTTGCGATCCTCGAGGTCTTGTACGATGGCTTCAGCGATCCGAAGTATCGACCCTGCCCGTTGTTGCGGCGTTTAGTGGACGCCGGGCAACTGGGGCGCAAGACGGGCCAAGGCTTCTACAGCTACTGAGCGCGCAACTCATGCCGACCACGGAAGTTTCTCAGCGCGCTGCAAAGAGCGGGTGGTGGGTTATTGCGGCACCTTTGGCGCTGGTCACCTCGTTGATCTCGTTCGCCATGGCGCCGGCTGCCCAGCAGCGCAGCCCGGCGGAGATGACACGCGACTTGGAGCGGCTGCAAGCACAGATCACGGCGCTCGAGGCGCAGCTCGCTGACATGGGGGGGCGCCGCGAGACGCTGGTCGACGAGTTCGAGTCCGTCGACGTGCGGCCTGCCTTGAGCCGACAACGCCTGGAACTAATTCGTGTGCGGCTCGAGGTGCTCGACGAGCAGTCGGTCGAGCGCGCCGCCGAGGTGGAACTACTCTCCGGTGAGCTCGAGACGGCACGTGAGCAGCTTGCCGCCCGCGTTGTGGCTTTGTATCGCATGGGCCCGCTCTCGTACTCAAGGTTTCTGCTGGCTGCCGACAACACCGACGAGATCCTCTCCAACTATCAACTGGTCGGACGCCTGGCTGCCCAGGATCGTTCCTTGGTTTCCTCCGTTCGGACCCGGTTGGTGGAGCATCAGCGCGCCGTCGAGCAGCTGGAAGCGACGACAGAGCGCCTCAACAACGTTCGGGCAGAAGAATCCCGAGCTGTCATCGACCTGACGGCGCAGCAGACCGTGCGGCAGGAGCTCATTCGGCAGATCGATATCGAGGCGGCTGCGGGTCGCCAGGCGCTCGCCGAACAGGAAGACAGCGCCGCGGCGCTGGAACGATTGCTGGGCAGGGTGAGCGCCATCACGCCGAACGACGTGACGACCGCCAACCTGGGCCGCGCGCCGGCGCCATCGACCACGATGCCGCCGGCCTTTGCCACGACGCGGGGCGACCTTCCGTGGCCGGCAGATGGCCCGGTAACACTGACCTTCGGACGCCACCGGCACCCCGTTTATGACACCTACACGCTGTCGAAAGGCATCGAAATCCGCGCTCCGGCTGGCAGCTCGGTGCGGGTCGTCTACCAGGGGCGGGTGCAGTTTTCCGACTGGTTTCAAAACTACGGGCTGATGGTGATCGTCGGCCACGGTAACGACTTCTTCACCATCTACGGACATCTCGACGCTGTGCGCGTGCGCACCGGCGAATGGGTCGACGCCGGCGGCCAGGTCGGAACTGTTGGAGAGACCGGGTCGCTGGAAGGTCCGAGCCTGTACTTCGAGGTCAGGGAAGGGCAGGACGCGGTGAATCCGGAGAGGTGGCTGCGCCGCAGGTAGATGCCACGGGCGCTTTGTAGGTGGGGTGGTAGCTGGGCGGCGCGGGAGCTTTGTAGGTGGGCTAGTAGCTGGGCGATAGCGGGTTCATTTTTTTTGATTTCCCACCACCCACCCCCGACCTGTCGCTGTTTGGTTCAACCCCCCCCCCAGCTCCCGGCCCGCTAGGCGCACAGGTGTCGGGTAGATGCCCTCCCGACCGGCCGCCGCCGTGTCAGATCGAAGGCCCTCCCAGCCGGCGCTTCCCTGTTCCTGTGGGAAAAGTGGGCGAGAGCGACGCGGAACGCGGCGCTCGGCTGGGGGAGGGTGGCGGGTATTCAAAAAAAAAATCGCCGCGTTCCGTCTACCTCCTACTCTTCCAAGAGCTCCTTGAGATTCTTGCTCCTCAACGGATGCCTCAACTTACGCAGCGCCTTGCCCTCAATCTGCCGGATGCGCTCGCGCGTCACGTCGAAGTATGACCCCACTTCTTCCAGTGTGAACTCGCGTTCTTCACCGATGCCGAAGCGCATTTTCAGCACCTTCTCCTCGCGCGGCGTCAGCGTTGACAGTACCTTGCGGGTCTGGTCGGAGAGGTTCTTCGACAGCACGATGTCGAGCGGCGACACGACGGCTTCGTTCTCGATGAAGTCCGACAGCGACGAGTCTTCGCCGTCGCCGATAGGCGTCTCCAAAGAGAGCGTCTTCTTGGCGGCGCGCAGAACTTCCTTGACCTTGTCGGCAGGCATGTCCATCTCGACGCCGATCTCCTTCGGCGTCGGCTTGCGGCCCTTTTCCTTGAACAGGCGGCGCGAAGTCTGCGACACCTTGCGGATAGTCTCGATCATGTGCACGGGGACCCGGATCGTCTTGCCTTTATCGGCAATGGCGCGGGTGATCGCCTGGCGGATCCACCAGGTGGCGTAGGTCGAGAACTTGTAGCCTTTCTTGTAATCGAACTTCTCGACCGCCTTCATCAGGCCGATGTTGCCTTCCTGGATCAGGTCGGAGAATGGCAGTCCGTAGTTGACGTACTTCTTGGCGATCGACACCACCAGCCGCAGGTTGGCCTGGGTCAGTTCGCTCTTAGCCCATTCCATCTTGGTTTCTGCGGCTTCGAGCGACTTCAGGTAGCGACCGAGCTCGGTGCGAGTCACGAGGTTGTCGCGCACCATTGCGTTGATGCGCTTCTCGTCGCCGTCGCGTTCAGCGATCGCGAAACGGGCCTGCAGCTGTCGCATGCGCACGATGATGTCGTCGATGAGCTCCTCCGTGAGGTTCAGCTCCTCGGTGATTCCGGCAATCCGCGCCTGCACCTCGATGAGCTCGAGCCGGATGCGCAGCTCGGTTTCCTCGCGCAGCTTGCGGTTGAGCTTCGTGCGGATGGCGCGGACTTTTTGGCGCTCTTTGTCTACTTTGGCCAACGTCCGCAGGAAAGCGCGAATCTCGGCCTTCTCATCGGCGATCTCGGCGAGGTTGCGAACCAGCTCGTCGAGCGTGATCTCGCCGCTGCGGATGTCGTCGCGAATCTCCAGAAGGTAGTCGCTGGCAACCGGGCAATTGAGAACGGCCTTCTCGATGTCCTCCAGCCCCTCCTCTATGGCACGTGCCAAGCGGATCTCACCTTCCCGGTCGAGCAGGGGCTTTTCGCCCATCTCGCGGAAGTAGATCTTGATCGGGTCGTCAAGGTCGCCGACGCTCCGCTCGTAGCCTTTGCGGGGTGCCGCCTCCTGTTCCTCCTCGCCCTCCAAGTCGTCTTCTTCAAAATCCTCGGCGGGGCTTTCTTCGAGGACATCGATCTCCATGTCCTCGAACATCGTCGTGAGCTGCTGCCGCGACACGCCGGATGAAGCACCGGCGGGAAGGATCCCGTCGACCTCTTCGAACGTGAGGTAGCCGCGCTTCTTGCCCTTCTTGATGAGGTGTTGCAGCTTTTCTACTTTGTCGTCGCGTTTCATTCGCGCGCGGTTATCCATTCGAGTCGGGTGGCGCAGCGAACTGTTAGAATCGCCGAGCAGACACACCTTCCTCAAATATATGGCGCAAATATAGTGTCAACCCCTCAGCCGGTCAACTCGCCGAACTCGGGCGATTCACAGGATTCCGCGGAGCCGACGCCGGCGGCTCGGCACATTGCCGAGGGGGTTCGACGTTCGGGTCCGATCAGCTTTCGCGACTTCATGGAGCGCGCCCTGTACGACCCGGGTTACGGCTATTACACCCGTTCCGAATCTCCGTGGGAAGGACAGGGTGACTTCGTCACCGGCCCGCAGGTCCACGCGGCATTCGGCGGATCGGTGGCGCAGCTGTTGCGTGAGTGCGACGCGGTGCTCGGTGAGCCGGCCTGCATCGACTTGGTCGAGATGGGCGGCGGCGACGGCAGCCTGCTCGCCGACATCTGCGACGCTACGCGCTCCCGGAACCCGGCGCTGTACGGGCGGCTTCGCGTATGGAGCATCGAGCGTAGCGCGACGTTGGGGGAGCACCAGCGCCGGCGTCTTGCCGAGCACGGCGACCGTGTTCGATGGGCAAGTGAGCTGTCGGAGCTTCCCGGCGGGCTCATTGGGCTCGTAGTGTCCAACGAGCTGGTGGATGCCTTGCCGGTGCATCGTCTCGTTTGGCGAGACGGTGAGGCGCGAGAGTTTTACGTCGATGTCGAGGGTGACCGGTTTGTGCAACGCGAGGGACCGTTGTCCACCGCAGCGATCGTCGAATACCTGCAGTTCAACGACATCACGCTCGCGGAGGGGCAAGTGGCCGAGCTGTGCCTCGCCGCCGCCTCCTGGCTTGCCGCCGTGGATGCGGTGCTGGAATCCGGGTTGGTGCTGACCATCGACTACGGTGCCGACACGGGCGCGCTGTACGCGCCGGAACGGCGCGAGGGATCGTTGGTTTGCCAGTTCCGCTACCAGCTCAGCAACGATCCCTACGTCCGCGTCGGGGATCAGGACGTCAGCGCCCACGTCGACTTCGGTAACCTGAGGCGGCGTGGTGCTCGACTCGGCCTCGAGGTTGTCGGCGAGTCTGGCTTGGCTGTGTTCCTCGTCGGCTTCGGGGCGGCCGACGGCGAAGGTCTGCCGACGCGCGGATCCGCTGGGTTCAGCGAAGCACTCCGCCGGCACCAGGGCCTCAGGCACCTGTTGTTCTCGGAGATGGGCGATGCCCATCGAGTGTTGCTGCAAGCCAAGCACATGCCTGCAGCGATCGAATTCGGTCGCGACCGACTCGGCTAGCCAGCTTCTCCGCCGGTACGACGGAGACTGGCACGCGCGTGATCGGGATTCAGACCGACGTAGCGGCAGATGTCCTCGAACCCGGAGTCGTCGCCGAAGATCCATTTTTCCGGATCGCTGCCGTGGTTGTAAATCTTCGACAGGCGCTGTTCTTCAGCCTTGGAAAGCTCTCGCTGCTCGCGATAGCGGACGACGGTTCGATAGTCGTCGATGGCTCGCTTGATGACCGCGGCCCACAACAACCGTTCAGCATGATCGGCATTAGGCTCCAACATTCCGCAGTGGCCTCCCGGGGGTCGATATGAGGATGACGGACCCACCAGCTGCGAACGCAACTAGCTTCTCCATGCAAATCCGCGAAGCATCGATTATACGAACACGACCTCGCGGGTCGTCAAGTTTTGGCGAAGGTTACCTCCGCGATACTGCACATGAGCGCGCAGCGTTGCGTTGCTTTCGAGGTGTGGCCGTCGCCGGCGAGTCCCACTTGCCAGACTCACGACACTTCCGTCACGGTCTGGCTAGGCTTGCTATGCTCTTCGGATCCCCGGTCGCACGAGCGCCGGTCCACGTCGGGGCCGGTGCGAAATACGGAGTCGTTGCATGCGTGAGCGCAAGTTGACCACCCTGGTAGTGACGCTGACCCTGTTCGCGGCGGCCTGCACCGGCGGCTCGCAGACCGCAACAACGACGGCGGCTCGCAACGACTACCTGGAGAGCATCGGACAGGTTGCCGTCGGTGCGGCGGGTGCCGTCGTGAGCGTCGACGGACTGGCGACCCAGGTGGGGATCGACGTGCTGCAAGACGGCGGCAACGCCATGGATGCGGCGATCGCCGTCGGTTTCGCTCTCGCCGTGACCCACCCGGCGGCGGGCAATCTGGGCGGTGGCGGTTTCATGACGGTCTATGTGGCCGACGAGGCGCGCTACACGACGTTCGATTTCCGCGAGAAGGCGCCCGGCGCTGCAACCGCCGACATGTACCTGGGGGAGGATGGGCGTCCGGTGCGCGGTATCAACCGCGTCGGTTGGCTGGCTCCGGGTGTGCCGGGCACCGTGGCGGGCTTTGCCTTGGTTCACGAAAAGCTCGGGCGACTGCCCTGGGAGCGGCTCGTCGAGCCTGCTCGGCGGTTGGCCGACGAGGGCTTCCTCCTGAATCCGTATCTGGCCCGCTCACTGGCCAACGCGGCGCGCAGCTTTGAACCGTTCCCCGCCTCGCGCGCTGCGTTCCTGAAGCCCGACGGCACGCCTCATGCCGAAGGTGAGCGCCTGCGACAGCCGGATCTCGCCTGGTCGCTCGAGCGGATCCGCGACGACGGGGCAGACGCGTTTTACAAGGGCGAAATCGCGGCGCGCCTTGCCGCGGCCATGGAGGCGAACGGTGGGCTGATCACGATGGAGGATCTGGCCGCCTACGAGGCCAAGGAGCGCGAGCCGATCCGCGGCACGTACCGCGGTTACGAGGTCATCTCGATGGGGCCGCCGAGCTCCGGTGGGGTGGCCCTCGTGGAGATGCTGAACATTCTCGAGACTTTCGACATGACCGGCCTCGAGTCCAACGACGCGCAATCTGTCCACCTGATGGTGGAGGCCATGCGGCAGGCGTACATGGATCGCGCCACGCATCTCGGCGACATGGATTTCATCGACGTGCCGATCGAACGCCTGACCTCGAAGGAATACGCCGGCGAGCGCGCCGCCGCGATCAATGCCAATCGGGCGCGCAGCAGCGCGGAGTTGGGGGAGGCGATCATCGTCGAGCCGGAGTCGATGGAAACCACGCACTATTCGGTGGTCGATGGCGATGGCAACGTGGTGTCCATCACGTACACGATCGAAGCCGGCTACGGCGCCAAGGCGATGGCGCCGGGAACGGGCTTTCTGCTCAACAACGAGATGAGCGACTTCAACGGCTGGCCGGGGATCACCGCCGGTAGCTACATCGGTACGGACGCCAATCTGATAGCCCCCAGCAAGCGCATGTTGTCGTCGATGACACCGACGATTCTGGCGCGTGATGGCAAGCCGGTCATGGCTGTCGGTAGCCCGGGTGGCAAGACGATCATCAACACGGTATTGCGCGTCATCGTCAACGTCGTCGACTTCGAGATGGGTCTCGCCGCGGCGGTTGCCGCGCCGCGCATCCATCACCAGTGGTTGCCCGACAGCGTCTCGCTCGGACGCGGCTTCCCGCAGGAAGTGGCGGACACGCTCGCCGGCATGGGACACGAGGTCACGATCCGCGGCACGCAGGGCGACGCTCACTCGATCTTCATCCTTCCCGGCGGAGCGCGGCTGGCGGTGGCGGATCCGCGCCGCTCGGGGGCGGCAGGGGCGTATTGAGCAACGGCACCGCATGCAGGCACTGATCAAGGCGGCGCCGGAAGCCGGCCTCATCCTCGGTGACGTCGAGACGCCGAGCATCGGGGCGCTTGACGTGCTGATCGGCGTCGCTGCGGCGTCGATTTGCGGTACCGACCTTCACATCTATCAGTGGGACCGATGGGCCTCTAGTCGCGTCCGCCCGCCGCGCGTCCTGGGCCACGAGTTCTGCGGCCACGTGGCGGCCGTCGGCAGCGAGGTGTCGGGGTTTGCCGAAGGTGATTTCGTCTCCGCCGAGGGGCACATCGTGTGCGGGACCTGCTATCAGTGCCGGACGGGCGCCAAGCACGTCTGCCAGCGCACCGAGATCGTCGGCATCGATCGTGACGGTGCATTCGCCGATTTCGTAGCGGTTCCCGTCGGCAACGTGTGGCGCGTCGACCCGCGCGTTCCCACCGAATGGGCTTCGGTGTTCGATCCGTTCGGCAACGCGGTACACACCGTGTTCAGCGTCGACGTTCGCTCGCAGCGCGTCGCGCTCTTCGGTTGTGGATCGATTGGCCTGTTCGCCATCTCCGTGGCCAAGGCCTTGGGCGCCGCCGCCGTCTATGCGATCGACGTGGTCGACTTTCGTTTGGATCTTGCCCTGAAGATGGGTGCGACGGCGACGTTCAACGCCACGTCCGGCGATCCCGTCGAATGGCTGCGCGACCTGACCACCGACAGGGGAGGGGTCGACGTATTGCTCGAGATGTCCGGTCACCCGCAGGCGTTCAATCAGGGCCTCGAGGCCCTGCGGGCGGGTGGCACGGCGGCCATTCTGGGGATTCCGTCAGATCCGCTGACCGTCGACGTGGCCCGCGATGTGGTCTTCAAGGGCGTGACGCTGGTCGGCGTCATCGGACGGCGCATCTGGGACAGCTGGTATCAGATGCAGTCGTTGCTCGTCGACGGCAAGGTCGACCTGGACCCCGTCCTCACCCATCGCCTCAAGCTGGCCGAATACGAGCAAGCTTTCGCCGCCCTCGCCGACGGTAGCGCCGGCAAGATCGTTTTAACGCCGTAAGCGCGTTTTTCTAACCCCCCTTCAAAAACAAAGGGCGCGTTTGCTACAATCGCGCCCTTTGTCAGTCAGGTAATGAGAAGCGGGCTGGCCGGCGCAGCCCTCAACCGACGGCGGGAGGCAGCCATCGGCCCCGGCCGGCCCGCTATATCTTCCCTAGAAGGCCTCCCCGCAGCTTCCGCTCTTTTCTCGCCGACCGCTTTGCGCGATCAGCGCCCGGCAGCGGCGCGACGAACATGACCGCCGCCCACCCCAATGCGGCCCGTTCGCCGCGCACGCTGACGAGGCATCTCTTTTTTCGGGAACTACGCCCCACGCCTGCGAACCTACGAGCATCCGGACGTCGCTCCACAGTTCATGCACTTGTAGCAAACGCCGCTGCGCACCATTAGCGAGCCACAGCCGTGGCACAGCGGCGCGTCGGGTTGCGGCGCGAAGGTCACCGGCTCGGCCGCCCCGATGTCGGCGGCAAAAAGCGGCGTCGACGGCCCGGCTTCAGCCTGCTCTTCGGCTTCGTTGATGGTGTCGTCGCCGCCGTCTTCGAGCGTCTCGAGATCTTCTTCGGTCTGCAGGCCGATCTCGGCGCGCTCCTCGGCAGTGAGGAAGCGCAGCCCCAGCCATCGGAAGATGTAGTCGGTGATCGACTTGGCGTAAGGAATCTCCGGATTTCCGGTCCAGCCGGACGGTTCGAAGCGGGCGTGGCTCAGCTTGCCGACGAGGAACTTCAGCGGCACACCGTACTGCAAGGAAAACGAAGTCATGCAGGCGAATGAGTCCATGAGGCCTGAGATCGTCGAGCCCTGCTTGGCCATCGTGACGAACAGTTCGCCGGGCGTCCCGTCTTCGAACAGACCGACAGTGACGTAACCCTTGTGGCCGCCAATGCTGAACTTGTGGGTCAGCGAGTGGCGTTCGTCGGGCAGCTTGTTGCGTCGAATCGGGTGGACGCCGGCTTCTTGGGCGAGGTGCAAAGCGTTCGCACCGGCGCTGGCGGCGCTGGCCTTGGCCGCGGCGCTACCGGCGGTGGCCAGCGGCTGGGTTCGCTTGCTGCCGTCGCGATAGACCGCGACGGCTTTGGTGCCGAGGCGCCATGCCTCGAGGTAAGCCTGGCCGATCTCTTCCTCGGTGGCGTTCTCCGGGACGTTGATGGTCTTGGAGATCGCGCCGGAAATGAACGGCTGTACCGCGGACACCATGTTCAAGTGGCCCATGTAGTGAACGGCGCGCCTGCCACCCAGAGCACGGAAAGCGCAGTCGAACACCGGCAAATCCTCTTCCTTCAGGTGCGGTGCGCCCTCGATGGTGCTGTTCTCGTCGATGAACTCGATCATGTCGGCGATCTCGTCGTCGCTGTAACCAAGGTTCTTGAGCGCTGAGGGCACCGTATCGTTGACGATCCGCAGCGTGCCGCCGCCCACCAGTCGCTTGTGCTTCACCAGGGCGAGGTCAGGCTCAACGCCTGTCGTATCGCAATCCATCATGAAGCTGATCGTGCCGGTCGGCGCCAGCACCGTGGCCTGGCTGTTGCGGTAGCCGTGCTGCTCGCCGAGCTCGACGGCCTGCTCCCAGACCTTCTGTGCCCAGCGCCCGAGGCGTTTGGGTACCAGTTTCTCGTCGATGTCGTACGACGCGTCGCGGTGCGCCATCATGACGTCGAGCATCGGCTCGCGATTACGCGGATAACCGGCAAACGGGCCTTTCACCTCGGCGATGCGTGCCGACTGCAGGTAGGCCTCCCCGGACATGATCGATGTAATCGCGGCCGACCAGCTACGCCCGGCGGCCGAATCGTAGGGCAGACCCTGATGCATCAGGAGGGCGCCCAGGTTGGCGTAGCCGAGCCCCAACGGCCGGTAGTCGAACGAGTTCTTGGTGATGTTGGGCGTCGGATACTCGGCGTAGCCGACGATGATCTCCATGCCCGTGAACGTGACATCGATGGCCCGCCGGTACGACTCGACGTCGAACGAGCTGTCCTCACGGACGAACTTCATCAAGTTCAACGACGCCAGGTTGCACGCCGTCTCGTCCAAGAACATGTACTCGGAGCACGGGTTGCTGCCGTAGATCCGGTCGGTGTTCTTGCAGGTGTGCCAGCGGTTGATGGTGTCGTCGAACTGCATCCCCGGATCGCCGCACTGGTACGTGCACGTGGAGATCTTGCCCATGATCTCGCGGGCCTTCAGCTTCTCGATGGGCTTGCCGTCGACGCGGCCGATGGTCTCCCAATCGCCGTCGTTCTCGACCCCCAGCATGAAGGCGTCGGAGGCACGAACGCTGTGGTTGGCATTCTGGAAGAACACCGACGAATACGCCTCGCCGTCGAGTGCCGGGTCGTAGCCGGCCTCGATGAGTGACCAGGCTTTCCGCTCTTCGTGCGCCTTGCTCTCGATAAACTCGACGATGTCGGGATGGTCGGCGTCGAGCATGACCATTTTGGCGGCACGCCGTGTCTTACCGCCGCTCTTGATGACGCCCGCGAATGCGTCGAAGCCCTTCATGAACGAGACCGGGCCCGAGGCGACGCCGCCGCCCGACAGCGACTCCATGGAGCCCCGCAAGCGTGACAGATTGACGCCCGCGCCCGATCCCCACTTGAAGATCAGCCCCTCTGTCTTGGCGAGGTCGAGAATCGAATCCATCGTGTCGTCGACGTGGTTGATGTAGCAAGCGGAACCTTGCTGGCGTTCACCGGCGACGCCGATGTTGAACCAAACGGGGGAGTTGAACGCCACCATCTGGTGCAGCAGCAGGTGCGTCAGCTCGTCGGAGAAAACTTCCGCGGCTTCGTTGGTCGCGAAGTAGTTTCCGTCGATGCCCCACTGGGCGACGCGACCGACAACACGGCCGATCAGCTGTTTGAGGCTCGACTCGCGCTCGGTGGTACCGAGCTGGCCGTGGAAGTACTTCGAGGCGACGATGTTCGTCGCCCGCTGCGACCAGAAACTCGGGAACTCCACACCCTTCTGCTCGAACACCGTCTCACCCTCGGCGTTGAGGATGACTGCGTCGCGATGTTCCCACTCGACCGCGTCGTACGGATGTACGCCATCGGCGGTGAAAAACCGCTTGAAGCTGAGGCCCTTTTGCGTCGCCTTCTGGGCGCCGTCCCCGGCGCTTGCCGCTTTCGCGGGAGTGGTGCCGGGTTGAGGCGACGACTCAGAAGCGTCGGTGTCGGCCGCCGGGCTATCAGGCTCGGTGTATTCGTCAGCGGCCATTGCGGTCCCTCCAATAATGAAGCTAGTGGCACGCCAACCGAGTCAGCGGCATGTCCGGGTGACGAGTCGCTTTACGTTGCCGGAAAACCCTGAGGTTATACGGGGCTTGGAAGATGAAGTCAAGCGCCAAAGCACAAGATATTGGGTAATCCTCCGGTTTGACCTACCAGGGGTTGTGGAAAACCTGTGGATAGCGCGGTCGCCATTGCGTCACGCGTTCACTATATAGCACGTTCACCCATATACGAAGGTAAGACGAAAATGGGGGAAAATCAAGGGTTTGTTCGGGGCTGGGGCAGGGTTGGGTCCGGGGGTTGTGGGTGGGTGGTTGTTGACGGGCGCGCGTGCTTTGTAGGTGGGGGGCGCGGGATGGCACGGGCGCTTTGTCGGTGGGGTGGTAGAGGTCGGAACGGAGTTCATTTTTTTTGATTTCCCACCACCCGCCCCCGACCTGTCGCTGCCTACGGCAGCTCCCGGCCCGCTATGCGCGTAGGTGGGAGGTAGACGCTCTCCTGACCGGCGCCCAGGTGTCGGATCGAGGCCCTCCCGGCCGGCGCCCCTGTGTTCCTGTGGGAAACGTGGGCAAGGAAGACGGGGAACGCGACTTCCGGAGGGGGTGGGTGGCTGGGTATTCAAACTAATCGGAGCGTTCCCCGCCTAGAACCGCCCCACCTACAAAGCGCCTGCGCCGCCCCCCAACCACCCCGCCTACAACAGCCCGCTCAACCCCCGCCCCACCTACAGGCGCCCCCACCAGCGCCCCCCCTGAAGTGCGCTTCACAGCGAGTTTGCATACACTTGGGAGGGTGTTAAGCTCCGGGCGTTCGGGGTTGATCGCCCCGGAAGAACAACTCGAAAATGAGGAGTGCACGAGCATGACGTACATCATCGCGGAACCCTGCATCGACGTTTTGGACAAGGCTTGCGTCGAGGTCTGCCCCGTCGACTGCATCTACGAGCTTCCCGAGGAGGGCGACAGCGAGCACGGTGGCGCGGTAGACGAGGCGCGCCGGAAAATGCTCTATATCCACGCAGAAGAGTGCATCGACTGCGGTGCCTGTGAGCCGGTGTGCCCCGTGGACGCCATCTTCATGGACGAAGAAGTTCCGGAGAAGTGGGCGAGCTTCACGGACTACAACTACGTACTTTCCGGGATGGACCCACCGGCGTAGCGAATTCCCCGTACGCAGCTCGTGAAAAGACTAAGGCCAGGGAGCCACGCTCCCTCGCCCCTCATTTCTAGCGCCGCACGTCAGTCGAACTCGATCTCCAGCGACGCGACGGTCGGCTCGCGCCGGTATCGTCGCACGGCGAGCCACGCCTCCGCTGACAGCCAAATGCCGATCAAGAACAGCGTGGTCCCGGTGGCAAGCAAGATCCAATCGCGGGCGTTCCAGAAATCGCGGATGTTGCTGACCATTGCCGAGAGCGTAGAAACCAGCATGAACACCATCGGGACCGCGGTGTAGACGATGGGCTTGCCGCGTTGCAGGAGGTACAGGGTGACCGCCAGCAACGCCAGTCCGGCCATGAGCTGGTTCGTCGTGCCGAACAGGGTCCACAGCGTCAGTCCGGCGGCCTGGCCGCCGACCTCGTAGAAGGCGAAGAAGCCGATCGCCACGATGGCCAGACCCGACGCGACGTAGCGTTGGCCGAGAACCGGCAGCTTCAGCGTCTCGGAGATTTCGGCGATGTTGTAGCGCAGTAGCCGGGTGGCGGAATCGAGGGTTGTCAGCGCGAACGACACCACGACCACGGCGATGAACGCGTTGCCGACCTCGCCGGGCACCCCCAGACCTTCGAGGAATCGCGACGTGCCGTTGATGAAGGCGCTGATGTTGTTGCCCAGCCCCTCGGCCGTCTGCCAGCTGGCGTAGTGCGTCAACCATTGGTCGCGGGAGATAAAACCGGCAGTGCAGGCCAACACCGCCATGAGCCCGAGCAGCGACTCGCCGATCATCGCCCCGTAACCGATGAACTTGGCGTCCGCCTCGCTGTTGAGCTGCTTGGCGGTGGTTCCCGACGAGACCAGGGAGTGGAAGCCGCTCGCCGCGCCACAGGCGATGACGATGAAGACGAACGGGAAGATCGGCGGTGCCCCGGGGGGGTTCATGTCCACCGCCGGAGCGACGAATTGCGGATTGCTGAGGAACATGCCGACGTACATGCCGCCGAGTCCCAAATACAGCAGCAGGCTGTTGATGTAGTCGCGTGGTTGCAGCAACAACCACACCGGCAAGACGCTGGCGGCGAACGCATAGGTGAGGAGCAGCCATTTCCATTGCGTCACGCTGGGTCCGACGATCGGGTTCGAGAGGCCGACGTAGATGAACGCCAGCATGGCCATGAAGCCGGCGACGGTGACCCGTGGCAGCCGGAAGCCGAGCTTGTATACCAACACGCCCATGATCGCGGCGATCACCATGAGCGCCGCGGTCGGCAGAACCGACTCGGGATAGAAGTCCGGCGAGAAGAGCTGCGCCACGACGTGCACGAAAACGCCCATCGCCAGTGAGATCAGGAAGAAGATGATGGCGTGGAACAAGCTCTTGGCGCGCCGGCCGATGAGCCCTTCCGCAACCTTGCCGATCGACATGCCTTTGGCCCGTATCGACACGCAGAGGGCGCTGAAATCGTGCACCGCGCCGACGAACACGGCGCCTACGACGATCCAGATCATTGCCGGTACCCAGCCCCAAATCACCGCGATCGCCGGGCCCAGCATGGGAGATAGCCCGGTGATCGAGGCGTAGTGGTGGCCGAACAGTACGAACTTGTTCGCCGGCAGATAGTCGATCTCGTCACGCAACGCATGGGCCGGCGTGACCCGGTTGGGGCTCAGCTCATACAGTCGATTCGCCAGGTAGGTTGCGTAGAAGCGATACGCCACGGCATAGGCGGCAAGGCAGATCGCGGTAGCGAACAGAGGGCTCATCGGCAGGGCCTGCTAGTCGATCAAGGTCGCCGACCCGGATCCTGCGCGTCCCGACCCGTCGTGCCTTCAGCTTCTGCGGGGGCGCTGATTTCCAGCTCGTTGTTGACCTGGGTTACACCGTGCACGCCGCGGCTGATCAGTTCCGCAAGTTGACGTTGCTCATAGGTTGATACCCGACCTGAGAGCGTCACGAGCCCGTCGTCGGCGGCCACATCGATGTCGCCGAAGAGCTCGAAGTCCTTTTGCAATGCCAGCGCGGCGCGTACGGCGGTAGCCGTGGCGACATCGGTGACGACCTCGCCCGTCCGGTCGCGAGCCCCGGTCCAATCGATGGGTCCGAAGACGAAATGGGCGATGGCGATACCGCTGACGATACCGCCGATCAAGGTCAAAACCGGCTTCATCATGGTCCATGTCTATAACACATGGGGCCGAGCGACGGTCACCACATTAGTTGATACACTGCCGGCATGAATACACCGCAGTCGAAGCGGAAGCGGCGTCCCGGCGTGGTTCTTGGCGCAATACTCGTGACTGCGGCGGCTATCCGGCTGATCGCTCCGGCCTTCGGGCCGGCCCCGGCAGCAGCCCAGTCGGAGCTGCAGCAGCTGCGCAACCTCGGCAAAGCACAATACGAGGAAGGTCAGTACGCTCCGGCGATCGACGTCTTTGCCCAGGTTGCCGCGTCGCCCGAAGCAACCGCCCAGGACCACTTGAACCTGGGGCTGGCGTTGTACCGGAATCGCGACGACGTGGGCGCAGCGGCGGCGGCGGCCACTGCCGGCGCCCTCGATGCGAGCCTGGCGGGCGTGCCCTACCTGAGTGGTCTGATTGCCAAGCGCGGCGGAGATTTCGAGGGCGCCCGGCAGCAGCTTGAAGCGGCGCGTCGCATCGACGAGTCCGACCCCGCCATCCGCTACAACCTCGGCACGGTGTATGCCCAGCTCGGCGGCGAGCCGGCGGCGGGTGAGGAGTTCGACGTTGTTATCGCGATGGGCTTCGACGTCGGTTTGCAGCACTACGTCAGCGCCCTGTACCGGCAGTTCCAGGCCCTCCTGCGGAGCGGCGATCGCCAGGCTGCGGCGCCGATGATCGAGCTGCAGCAGGCGGGGAATCAGCGCCTCTCGCAGGCGCAGCGGTCGCCGTCGGCGCTGGAGCAGAGCCGCAACAGCATGATCTTGGTTCCGAACCTGGCACTGGTGGGGCCGCAGCAGGCGACCTTCGCCGATGTTTCTCTCAGCGCCAGCGGCGTGCGCCTATCGCTGCCCGCCGACGTCGGTGGGATCGCCGCGGCCGATGTGAACGGCGACGATCGACCGGATTGGGTCGTTACTGGGCCGGGCGGACAAGTCTGGTTGTCGGGAGCGCAGGGCTACCGTGCTTTTCCATTGGCGACGCCCGCCGGACCGGCGGCGCTGGGCGATTTCGACCGCGACGGAGCCCCCGACCTGTACGTGACGCACAGCAGCGGAGATCAATTGTTTCGCAACGTTCTGACGCCCGCGGCGGGCGCCACGCCGCAGGCGCCGTTCGAACGGGTTGCGACCACCGGACTGACGGCAAGCGGCGCGCCGACGTCGGTCTTGTGGGTCGACTACGACCACGACGGCGACCTCGACGTCTTTGTCACGCACGGCCGCAACGCCGTCGGCGCCGCCATTGCCGACCGCATACTCCGCAACCAGGGTGGCGGTGAGTTTACCGACGTTACCGAGGTGTCGGCGCTGGCCACGCCGCGCCCGTCACAGGGCGCCGTGTGGGGTGATTTCGATGGTGATTTCGATGTCGATCTCTACGTCTGGGGCGGCGAGGGCAACGCCCTGTACTCCAACCAGCGCGGCGGTCGCTTTCTGGAGATTGCCGCGGCGGTCGGCGCCTCCGGACCCGGTGATGTCACCCACGTCGTTGCCGAGGACTTCGACAACGACGGTCATCTCGATCTCGTCCTGTTCGGTGGCGCCGGGCTGACCGTGCTGGGCAACACCGGGGGCGGAACCTTCCGTACCGTCGACACGACGGTGGTCGCAACGCCGGGCTCCGGGGAAGGCGTGCTACCGGCCGATTGGAACAACGACGGCTACCTCGACTTGGTCATCAATTCGGTTACCGGTCCACGGTTTTTCGCCAATCAGGGAGGCTTCCGATTCTCGGCCTTCGAACCCGTGGCCGGTGGTTTGGGGGTCTCCGCTCGCCTGATCGCGGCCGCCGACGTCGATGTCGACGGCGCCGTCGATCTCGTGACCCGTAGTGGCGACGAGCTTGTCGTTCTTCGGCAAACCGGCCCGGTAGATTCGTGGATCGCCGTGCGGTTGACCGGGATCAAGAACAACCTCCAGGGCATCGGCGCGACGGTCGAATCGAAGGCCGGTGGGTTGTACCAACTTCGACCGTTGCGCGGTGTGCCGCTGCATTTCGGCCTCGGTGGTCAGCCGCGGCTCGACGTCGTGCGCATCCGCTGGCCCAACGGCATCGTTCAGAACATTCTCGACGCTGTGGTCGACGCCCACGTGGGTACGACGGAGCTGGAACGGCTCGAAGGTTCCTGCCCCCTGCTGTACACCTGGGACGGAACGCGGTGGCGCTTCGTGAACGAAGTGCTCGGCGTCGCGCCCCTCGGTCTGCCGCTCGCCGCCGATGTGTACCACGTGCCGGACTTCGACGAGTACGTGCCGGTTCCGGCGGAGATGCTGGCCGCCACCGACGGTGTGTTCGAGCTACGCCTTACCGAAGAGCTGCGTGAGACGGGCTACATCGATGCCGCGCGGCTGCTTGCCGTCGACCATCCCGTGGGCACCACGGTGATTCCCGACGAGCGCTTCTCGACGCCGCCGCATCCGGACTTCCGCCTCTTCCTGTTCGAAGACGCAGTCGGCGCCGGCGTCATCGACCAGCAACATCGTGACTGGACCACCGAGATGGCCGCCATCGACGGGCGCTGGGCGACTCCCTTCGAGCTCGGCCCATACGACGGCATGGCGACACCGCACGAGTTGGAGCTGACACTCCACGATGCGGCCGGTACGGCGGCGAACGCCGCGATTCACCTGTACTTGACGGGCTGGGTTTACTGGACCACCGGCAGCATCAATCTAGCGGCCGACCAGGACCCGCGTCACGCGTTCACGCCGGTCAGCCTCGATGTGCCCGACGGCAACGGCGGCTGGCGCACCGCGATCGAAGATATCGGCTTGCCGAACGCCAAGGACAGCACCTTCGTGGTCGACCTGACAGAGCTCATCGACAGAAGCGACCCGCGCCTTCGGCTGCGTACCACGATGCGCCTGTACTGGGATGCGGCGCTGTACACGGTTGGCGGGTCGTTCCCCGCCGGGATCGTGCCGGCCGGCGATTGGCAGCAGGAGTGGCGTGTGCCGCGCGCCGGCGAGCTCCGGTTGGTGCCGGGCGCCGGCGGTCCCGACACCGAGGTGCCGCTGCGCATACACGTGCTCGCGCCGCAGGACGCCGACCTCAGGGCGCGTGGATTCTCCCGACTCATCCGCACGGCCGACGGCTACGAGACGTTCGACTATGAGACCGTCCTGGGCACCGCTCCGTGGGAGCAGCACCGGGGTCATTACACGCGGTTCGGCCCCGTCGATCCGCTGGTCGTCGATGCCGACGATCGCTACGTGATCGTCGGCACCGGAGACGAGCTCGTCGTTCGTTTTGCCGACACGCTCCCACCGCTGCGTGACGGCTGGCGCCGCGACTACCTGGTGTACTTGAACGGTTGGGTCAAGGACGGCGACATCAACACGGCGCATGGAGATCGTGTCCAGCCCTTGCCGTTCCACGCCATGAGCGGCTACCCGTATTCGTTGTCGGAGGCGTTTGCTCGCGACGACGAGACACGCAGATTCCTCGAACGCTGGGTAACGCGACCGGCACGCCGCATCAACGAACGCCTGAGAAGTCCGGGCTAACTCAGTGGATCCGCACGGTGACCAGAGTGATGTCGTCGTGCGGGTTCTGTAGGCCGCGGCTGAACTCCTCGATCGCCGCGAACACCTCGTCGGATACGGTGCGGACGTCGGCGTCGATGTTTGCCCTGACCACCTCGAGAAGGCGTTCCTCGCCGAATTCCTGCTCGTCGGGATCGTTGGCCTCGGTCACATCGTCGGTGTATACGAGCAGCAGGTCACCCTGCTCGAGCTTGTTTTCCTGCAGCTCGTACGAACGGCCCTTGAACAGTCCCAGCGGCAGGCCACCGCCCATTAGCAGGTGCACTTCGCCGTCGCGCGCAGCAGCATCGGCGGATTGTGCCCGGCGTTGACGTACACGAAGGTACCGTCGGTATCGAGCCGGGCGGCGAAGAATGTGGTGTAGCGCTCCGGGGTGGTGCGTTGTACGAGAAACTCGTTGACGCGTTCGCACACCAGCGCCAGATCCTGGTGCGCCGCTGATTCGGCGAGGAACGACGACTACAACATCAACATGACGAGAGAGGCGGGCACACCCTTGCCGGAGACATCGCCGACGGCGAACACCATGTTTCCCTCGTCGGTGAGGAAGACATCGTAGTAGTCGCCGCCGACCTGGCGCGCCGGCACGTTGGTGCCGTAGATCGACGCCCATGAAAGTTCGGGAAACTCGTGGGGCAGGAGGCTCTGCTGGATCTCGCGGGCCACCTCCATATCCCTTTCCATACGCCGCTTCTCGAGCGCTTCCTCAAACAAGCGGGCGTTCTCGATCGCCAACGCTGCGTGGCTGGCGAACGATTCGAAGAGCGCCAGGTCCTGGGCGGTGAAGAAGCGCGTCGGTGAGCGGCGATCGACGTAGATCACACCGATCACGTTGAGATCTGCAGCCAGCTCGCCCGATTGATCGCCAACCTCGGAAATTGCCGACGTTGCGGTAGATGTGGCGCCCGACGAGCTGTCGACGGCGGCGGTCGCGGCTTCCGAGTTGCCGTCGTCCAGCGACGCGATGCGACGATGGCCGAGGCGCAGCGGCACGCACATCCACGGTGCGCAGGTTGAGGCCGACGATGCTCTCCTGGCCGCTGAACCGCTCGTCCTGTGCCGCATCGGTCAAGATCGTCGGCTCACCCGTCGTCACGACATCGTTCACCACCGTCGAGCTGTAACGCGAATCCGCGGAGCCGGTGGGGTCGAAGTTGCGTTGGACCTTGACCTCCATGTGCTCGGTGTCCTTGCCCAGCAGCAGCATGCCGCGCTCGGCTCGCGTCAGCGCCAGCACCGCCTCGATCACCTTCTCGAGCACGTGTCGTCGAGGCGCAGGGAGGAGTTCAGCGCCTTGCTGATCTCCAGCAAGGCCCACAGGTTGCGCAGGTTCTCGGCCGTCGGCTCGATGTCCTCAGCGGTCTCCATCAGGTCCGAGAACTCCCTATGGGTGCGGAAGATCATCGTATTGCTGTTGGCGCGGCCGAGACGCAGGCGGTCGTTGTGGCTGAGCGCCTGCCTTGCCGTGAGCGGATGTCGTTGACGAACGTCCCGTGTGTGCTGCCCAGGTTTCGACCCAGCCGCTGCCGTCGCCGTACGACACCCGGACGTGCTCCCGTGACACCGTCGGGTCGAGGATCTGCAACGCGTTGGATGTCCGTCGTCCGATGGTGATCGGTTCGCTGAGCGCGACGAACGTGTCCTTGCCTTCCTCGTTCTGCAAGACGAGGTGCGGACCGTCCTGCAACTCACGATCGCGCAATACTTCCATGCCTTCCTGTTACTCCGTCCCAGTCGGCTGCAAGAGCGTGTAGACCAGTGCGGCCACCAAACTCCCCGACATGGGGCCGATCCAGTAGACCGCGTGGTTTGCCCAAGTTCCGGAGGCCAGTGCCGGTCCGAAGGCGCGAGCGGGGTTCAGTGCCGCTCCGGTGAGCGGTCCTCCCGCCAGTATGGCGAACAGCAATACGAATCCGATAGCCAGACCATACACATTGTCGGGAGCGCGTTCGTCCACTGCGACCTGAAGAATCGTGAACACCAGGAAGAAGCTCAACACCGCTTCGATGAAAACACCGGTCGAGAATGCGACCTCGAGGCTCAGCGTCGGCGTGCCGAGATTCACCGGCTGCCAGATTTCCGGCGTGTACAAGCCGGCGAGGAGGAAGCCGGCGATTGCCGCGCCGGTGAGCTGGGCGCCGATGTACAGGCCGGCCATCGGTGCCGGTATCTTGCCCACGACGAATGCCGCAACGCTGACTGCCGGATTGATATGGGCACCGGAGACATGGGCCGTAGCGTAGACCATGCACATCAAGACCGTCGCATGGGCCAGCGCGATACCCAGCAGGCCGAGCTCGCCGCCGGTGTACTGGTTGGCGCAGATCGCGCCGGCGCCGATGAAGGTCAGGCCGAACGTGGCGATCCCTTCGGCGAGGCAGCGTCGCCACCAGTCGGAGTTCATCCGGGTGCCTTTCGTCGCGGAGCAGGAAAAACCGCTGCGGATTGTAGCCAGGTGGGTGGTAGCGCGTCAACGAATCAAGGTCCTCGAAGAGCCGCGTTGGTGTCTCCTAAGTCCTTTTTTATGAACAGGTTGCACGAATCATAGCACGACTCCGGTTCGTTGAATCCGCGGCCGGCCTGTGCCATAATCGAGATCGTCTCGGGGCTACTCCGTGCCGCCGTATCCTCGGCTACCGGTCTGGCCCAAGGAGCCGTGAATGTACTCCCTTTCAGACCTCGCGCCGGACGACCGCCGGCACGCCGCCCTGCAGGTTCGTCGCCTGGGCTCGCGCAGCTACGCCGACGCATGCGCGTTGCAGGAGCGCGCGGCGCGCGCAGTTGCCGCCGGTGGCCCCGATCAACTCCTCCTCGTCGGGCATCCTTCGGTGATCACGCTCGGCCGCGGTACGAAAGCCGGGCAGCTGCGCCGCCCGCCGGAGGTGCTGATGCGCGCTGGTGTGCCCGTCCTACAAACGGATCGGGGTGGGGGCGCTACGTATCACGGCCCCGGTCAATTGATTGGTTATCCGATCGTCGATCTGCGGCGGAGTGGGCGTAACGTCCGTGAGTTCTTGCGCGACGTCGAAGCGGCGCTGGTCGCGGTCTTGCGCGTCGAGGACATCGACGCCTTCGTCCGACCGGGACTGACAGGGGTGTGGACCACGGAAGGGAAGATCTGCGCAATCGGCATTGCGGTGCGCCGCGGCATCACACGGCACGGGTTCGCCCTCAACGTGCGCACCGATTTGAGCCACTTCGACCACATCGTGCCCTGCGGTTTGAAGCAGCCGGTCACGTCGATGGACGTACTCGGCTGGCGGGGTCGGATTGGCTCCCTGGGATCCAAGCTGGCCGCCGAGCTCGACCTCCGGTTGGCGGCCGCTCGCTGCGCGGGGGTGTGTTCATGAGGCCTGCGGCCGGACGACGTGAGCCCAAGCCACCGTGGTTGCTGGTTCGACCCCCGGGTGGCGAAACCTATGTGCGATTGAAGCAAGTTCTTCACGAGCGTGGGCTGAATACGGTCTGTGAGGAGGCGCGCTGCCCCAATCTCGGAGAATGCTGGGGGGGCGGCACCGCGACGTTCATGGTGCTGGGCGACGTGTGCACGCGGGGCTGCCGCTTTTGCGCCGTGCGCAGCGGCGACCCGGGTGGCGCGGTGGATCCCGGAGAGCCGCAGAAAGTAGCGGAGGCGGTTGCCGCCATGGGTCTCCGCTACGTTGTGTTGACGATGGTCAACCGCGACGACCTGGCGGATGAGGGAGCCGGACACGTCGCCCGTTGCATCGAAGAGATCAAGAAGTGCGCTCCGCGCGTGCCGGTGGAGGCGTTGGTCGGCGACTTCAGCGGCCGTCTGGATCTGGTCGATACCGTATGCGACGCCCTCCCCGACGTGCTGTCCCACAACATCGAAACTGTCAGCCGCCTGCAGGGCACGGTCAGGGACCGGCGCTCCGAGTACGCGCGATCGTTGCGCGTGCTGGAGCGGGCGAAGGGGCATCGATCGTCGCCTTACACGAAGTCTTCCATCATGCTCGGCCTCGGCGAGCGCCCCGACGAAATTCTCGAGGCAATGCACGATCTGCGGGCCCACGGCGTCGACTTCCTGACGCTCGGTCAGTACTTGCAGCCGACGCCCGGACATCTGCAAGTGTGCGAATTCGTTTCCCCGGCGTCTTTCGACGCGTACCGCCAGCAGGCCGAAGAAATGGGGTTCTTGTATGCGGCTTCGGGCCCCCTCGTGCGCAGCTCGTATCGCGCTGGAGAGTTCTTCGTGCGCCGCCTGATCGAGCAACGCGGAGTGGCCTGATGGCTGACGAGCTGTTGCGTGTTCTGTCGGGCGATCTGGAGGCCGTCGAAGCCGACGGCCCACAGCTCTCCGACGCCGAGCTGCGTCGCCTGCTGGAAGCCATGGTCACGGCGCGCGCGCTCGATGCGCGCTGCGCCCGCCTGCATGCCGACGGCGAGATCGGTTTCTACGTCGCGGCGCGGGGCGAGGAGGCGGCGGCGGTGGGCGCCGCCGCGGCGCTCCGTTCCGAGGATTGGGTATTTCCCTCGCATCGCGATCCGGGTGTGTACCTGCTGCGCGGCGGATCGCTGCGCGCCTGGCTCGATCAGCTTTTCGGCAACGACTCGGACCTGACGCGTGGCCGACAACTGCCCGGGTATCACTCGCTTCCCGACGGTCGCTTCGTCTCCGTATCGAGCCCCATCGGCACACAGATCGTGCAGGCAACGGGTTGTGCGATGGCGATCAAGATTCGCGGCGACCGCAACGCCGTGCTCGCTTCGTTTGGCCGTGCCGCCGCATCGACCAGCGACTTTCATACGGCCCTGAACCTGGCGGCCTCGTTCACAGCCCCGGTGGTGTTCCTGTGCCGCAACGTCGATCTTCCCGCCGCCGCCGCCGGCTCGCCGGTGCCGCCGGACTCCGTCACCGGCCACGCCGTTGCCTACGGGCTCGAGGGCGTACGAGTCGACGGGACCGACGTCTTGGCAGTCCTTCAGGCGGTTGCCGCGGCTCGCGACAACGCCGTGCAGGGTGCCGGGGCGACGTTGATCGAGGCCGCCGGGATCGGCCCGGAGGCCGAGCCCATCGTGCGCTTTCGCGCCTACCTCGAAGCCCGCGGCGCATGGGACGCGGCGCGCCAGGAAGAGCTCGATGCACAGCTCGGCGAGCGACTCGAAGAGGCCGTGGCGGCGGCCGCGGCGGCACCGGGTCCGGTGCGCGACTCGCTGCTCGTCGACGTCTACGGCGAGCTGCCTTGGATGCTGCAGGAACAGCGTGAGCGGTTGCTCGCCGACGGGGGTCGCGACGATGTCTGAGCTCAACCTGCTGCAAGCGATCAACTTCGCCCTGGGCGGCGAGATGCGACGCGACGACCGCGTGGTCCTGATGGGAGACAGTGTGGGGGCGCTCGGCGGCGTGTTCCGGGCCACCGATGGGCTGCTCGACGAGTTCGGTGCCGAGCGCGTCATCGACACGCCCCTGGGCGAAGGCGGCATCATCGGCGCCGCCGTCGGCATGGCGCTCTACGGCCTCAGGCCCGTCCCGGAGGTTCAATTCGCTGATTTCATGTATCCGGGTTTCGACCAGATCGTCTCGGAGATGGCCAAGTACCGATATCGCTCGGCGGGCCAATACTCTTGTCCGGTGGTTCTCCGCATGCCGTTCGGCGGCGGCGTTGGCGGCGGGCCCTATCATTCCCAGAGCCCAGAAGCGTATTTCACCCATACTCCCGGGCTCGTTGTCGTGGCGCCCTCGAACCCCTATGACGCCGTCGGCCTCTTGCGCAGCGCCATTCGCGGCGAGGACCCTGTCGTGCTCCTGGAGCCCAAGCGGCTGTATCGCACCGTGACCGGCGACGTTCCCGGCGACGACTTCACGGTGCAAATCGGCGAAGCCGCCCACCTTCGTGAGGGAGGTGACGTTACGGTAATCGCCTATGGTGCGATGGTGCACGATGCGATACAGGCCGCCGAGAAGGCCGCCGAGAGCGGCATCCAGGTGGATCTGCTCGATTTGCGAACGTTGCTGCCTTTCGATATTGGCGTGGTTCTGGAGTCGGTCGGCAAGACCGGTCGTGCCGTGATCGTCCAGGAGGCGCCCCGATTTTGCGGCTACGCGGCTGAAATTGCCGCAATCCTGGCCGAGAAGGCGGTTTTTCATCTGCAGGCGCCGGTGCTGCGGGTTAGCGGCTACGACACGCCGTTTCCCTACGCCCTGGAAGATACTTACATGCCCGATACCGATCGCGTCTTGAGGGCCATCGAGCGCGTTACGAACTACTGAGGGATTCATGTCCGACGAATTCAAGCTTCCTGACATCGGCGAGGGTCTCGTCGAAGGTGAGATCGTCAAGTGGCTGGTCGCGGTGGGGGACACCGTCGTCGAGGACCAGCCGCTCGTCGAAATCATGACCGACAAGGCGACGGTCGAGATCCCGTCGCCGCGCGGCGGAGCCATCGTGGAGTTGCGCGCCGCCGAGGGCGACGTCCTCGAAATCGGCACGACGATCCTCGTTTTCGGGGAGGCGCCCGGCGATGGCGGCGAGGAGACCTCCGCCGTGGAGCCGACGGTCGACGAAACGAATGAAGGAGAGCCGGCCGCCGACGCTGGGTCCGCTGCCGTGACGGCGGACGACCTGGCACAAGCTCGCGAAGTAGCCAAGGCCGAGCGCGACGTGGCAGAAAACGGCGCGGAGCGTAAGCCGTGGGAGGCTCCACCGACTCCCGCGGGCGCCGTCGCACCGGCGGCGCGCCGCCTGGCGGCAGAGCTCGGCGTGGACATCGCCGCAGTCCCGGGGAGCGGTGACCGCGGCCTGGTTACGAAGGAAGACGTCCGCGCGTATGCTGCCGGAGAACCCGAGGCGACCGGTGTGCCTGCCGACGTTGTGGTCGAAGCCGAGGTCGAGGTCGTCGGCGCGCCGGCGGCGCTCGATCCGGAACCCAATCCGGAGCCCGAAGCGGCGCCCGATCCGGAACCCGAAGCGGCGCTCGAGCCGGAGACCGATCCGGAACCCGAAGGGGAGCCCGAGCCGCAGCCCGAAGCGGAGTCGGGACCGGCGCCGGAGGTCGAGGTCATCGAGCCCTTGTCCACCGGAGTCGCCGCGGCCGGCGACGGCACCGGCCGTGAAGAACGGGTGCCGCTTCGCGGCCTGCGGCGGACGATTGCCGAGCGCATGGTCGAAGCGACGACCACAGTGCCGCACTACACCTACGTCGAAGAGGTCGACATGACCGAGGTGGTGGCGCTGCGCCAGGAAGCCAAGCCAATCGCCGCCGAGAAGGGGATCAAGCTCACCTACTTGCCGTTCATCATCCGGGCCCTGGTGCTGACGCTGCAGAACCATCCGTACCTCAATGCGATGCTCGATCAGGGAACCGACGAGATCGTACTGAAGCGTTACTACAACGTCGGCGTCGCGGCGAGTACCGAGCGCGGCCTCATGGTTCCCGTGGTCAAGAGCGCCGACGCCCTCGACTTGTTCGAGCTCGCCGCCGAGATCTTCCGCTTGTCGGAGGAGGCGCGCGACGGCTCGATTTCGCTCGACGACCTGCAGGACGGCACGTTCACGATCACCAGCACCGGCAACATCGGCGGTTTCTTGGCCACGCCCGTGATCAACCTGCCGGAAGTCGCTATTCTCGGCATCACCAGCATCCGCGAGCGACCCGTCGTCCGCGACGGCGAGATCGTGATTCGCCATATGCTCAACCTGTCGCTGTCGTGCGATCACCGCGTGGTCGATGGCGCCGTCGCGGCGTTGTTCGTTCGCGACCTGGTGAAGCTTCTGGAAGATCCGAAGCTGCAGCTGCTCGCCGGCCTGAAGGGATAACGATGGCTGAAGACAAGAAGATCGACGTAGCGATCATCGGGTCGGGGCCTGGGGGCTACATCGCCGCCATCCGCGCGGCACAGCTGGGGCTCAGCGCGGCGGTGGTTGAAAAGGAATTCGTCGGCGGCACCTGCCTGAACATCGGCTGCATACCTTCGAAGGCGTTGCTCGAGACGACGCACCGCCTGTCGCAGGTGCGCAACGCCGAGAACCTCGGAATCCATGCCGGCGAGATCACGGTGGACTACCCACGCGTGCAGGCGCACAAGAACAAGACCGTGCAGATACTGACGCGCGGCGTAGCCGGGCTGCTGCGCAGGAACGGCGTCGAGCTCATCGAGGGAATGGCCAAGTTCGCCGGCCCGGGTGCTCTGGACATCGAGCTGAGCGCCGGCGGCAGCAGTGTCGTGCGGGCGGACAACGTGATTATCGCGACCGGGTCGGCAACGGCGGCGATTCCGAGCGCGCCGTTCGATGGCGATCGCGTCGTTTCATCGCGCGAGGCGCTGGAGTTCGACGAGATTCCCGAGCAGCTCGTGGTCGTAGGCGCCGGCTATATCGGCCTGGAGGTGGGGAGCGTGTTTGCGCGCCTCGGCACCCGGGTCGTGGTGCTGGAGATGATGGATCGGGTGCTTCCGGAGATGGACGACGAGATCGCGGCGGCGGCCGCCGACATGCTTGCCGAGCAGGGACTGGCGTTTCAGCTCGGTGCCCGCGTTACCTCCGTCGATCTCGAGGAAAAGCAGGCCATCGTGCGCTACGAAATCGAAGGAAACGAGCGATGGATCACCGCCGACAAGGTTCTCGTGGCGGCGGGACGCCGGCCGTTCGTCGAGGGTCTCGGCATCGACGCCGTCGGTCTGGAGGTCGACGAGCGCGGCTTTCTACCCGTCGATACCGGGCTGCAGACGGCCGTCGACGGCGTCTATGCCATCGGCGACGTGGTCCCCACACCAATGCTCGCCCACGTCGCCATGGACGAAGGCGTGGTCGCCGCCGAGCGCATTGCCGGCCAGGAGACCGAGATGCACTATCATGCGGTGCCCGCCGTGGTGTTCACCCATCCCGAGCTTGCCTCGGTGGGGCTGCAGGAGGAGGAAGCCCGTGAGCAAGGACACGCGATCCGCGTCGGTCGCTTTCCGTTCCGCGGCGCCGGTCGGGCGCGGGCTCGTGACGATGTCGAAGGCTGGGTCAAGGTGATTGCCGACGCCGAGACCGACAAGCTCCTGGGCGTGCACTGCGTGGGCGCCGAGGCCGGCCACCTGATTCACGAGGCAGTCGTGGCAATGAACTACCACGGGTGTGCCGAGGACCTGGCGCTCACAATCCACGCCCACCCGACGCTCTCCGAGGCTTTCAAGGAGGCGGCGCTTGCCGTCGATGGGCGCGCGCTCCATATTTAGCGGCGCGGCGCGTAAGGACACCGGACCACTGGCCAGCGACGATCTGTTCAGCGCTCACATCGTCGGTACGGTGGAGCGTGTCGTGTACGAGCACCCCGGTAGCGCATGGGCCGTGGTGCGCGTGCGCACCGACGAGGGCGCCAGCGAAAGTGTCGTCGGTGACCTGGCGCCGGTATTCGAAGGACAGCGCCTGGAGCTCGACGGTTCCTGGGTTGAGGATGCGCGTTTCGGGCGTCAGTTTCGCGCCCGGCGTGTCGTCGCGGTGCGCCCCGCCGACGCCACCGCCATCGAACGCTACCTGGCGTCCGGTGTGGTTCCTGGAATCGGTCCGGAGCTCGCTTCGCGGATCGTCGCTCACTTTGGCGACGAGACGCTGGAGGTGTTCGACGGGCATCCGGAAAAGCTCCTGGCGATACGCGGCATCGGCCGCGTTCGCTTGCGGCGCATCAAGGAATGCTGGGCCGCACAGGAGGCGGAGCGCGGCACTAGGATCTTCCTGCAAGGGCTGGGACTCGGCCCCTTCTTCGTCGACAAGATCTTGCGCGCCTGGGGCGAGGAAGCCGAGCCCCGGGTGCGCGACAACCCCTACGCTTTGGTGAGCGCTCAGGACATCCCGGGGATCGGGTTTCGGCGCGCCGACCAGCTGGCGCGCCAGTTGCCGGGTTGGGAAGCGGGAACCGACGCCCGCGCCCGCGCCGGCGTCGAGCATGTGCTCACCGAGCAGTCCAACCACGGCCACTGTTTCGTTCCGTATGACCGTCTGATTCGTCTCAGCGCCGCGCTCCTCGAGGTCGAAGACGACGAAGGGGTACGGCGGGCGGTGGCGGGACTGCTGGCCCGCGGCCACCTTGTCGCCGAGCCGCTCGATGACGACGAGTCAGCGGCGCTCGGATTGCCTGTGCACGACGCCACGGTCAACGCCGACGTCGCCCGCGCCGTATACAAGGTTGCGTTCGTCGATGCGGAACGGCGAGTGGCGCGCCGGCTCGTCACCATCTCGGCGACGCCGGCCGCCGAAGGACTCCCGGGTGCGATGTCCGGGGACAGGGCCCGCAAGGCCGCCGAGTGGGTCGAGGATCAGCTCGGTGTTGAGCTCGGGAACGATCAGCGGGAGGCGATCCGCGTCGCGCTCTCACACAAGGTGTTGCTGGTCACGGGCGGCCCCGGAACCGGAAAGACGACGTTGATAAACTCGATCGTGCGCTGCGGTGCCGCGGTGGGCGCCCGGATCGAGCTCGCCGCGCCGACGGGGCGTGCCGCCAAGCGCCTGTCGGAAGCCACAGGGCATGCCAGCCGCACGATCCATCGGCTGCTGGAGTTCCGTCCGCGCGATGCCGCGTTCGGGCGCAACGCGTCACATCCGATCGACGCCGACGTCGTCATCATCGACGAGGCTTCGATGATCGATCTGTTCTTGATGGACGCATTGGTGGCGGCCGTTCCGCCGCGTGCGGTGGTCGTTTTCGTAGGTGACGCCGAGCAGCTGCCGCCGGTCGGCCCGGGGGCGGTGTTGCGAGACCTGCTGGCGTCGGGAATGCTGCCTACCGCGCGCTTGACGGAGATCTACCGGCAGGCGCAACGCAGCCTCATCGTTCGCAACGCCCACAAGGTCAATCGCGGCGAGCTTCCTGAGGGCCTCGACACGCCGCCGTCGTGGGACGGTGAGGAGCTGCGCGATTTTTACTTCATCGCTGAAGAGGACGCCGATCGGGCCCGAGAGCTCGCCGTGGCGCTGGTCGCCGACCGAATCCCGGCGGGTTTCGGCCTTGACCCGCGTCGTGACATTCAGGTAGTCGCGCCGATGCACCGCGGCAAAGCGGGTGTCGCGCGGCTCAATGCTTCGTTGCAGCACGAGCTCAACAACCGCACCGGGGGCCGCAAGCTGGGAGACTTCGAGCTGCGACCGGACGATCGGGTGATCCAGCAACGCAACGACTACAGCCGCGAGGTGTTCAACGGCGATGTGGGAGCGGTGCTGGAAGCCGGCCCCCAAGGCGACCTGGTCGTGAACTTCGACGGGCGTCGAGTGGTCTACGATCAGGAGGCGGTCCGACATCTATCTCTGGCGTACGCAATCTCCGTGCACAAGAGCCAGGGAAGCGAGTATCCGGCGGTCGTTGTCTTGCTGCTGACCGAGCATTACCCCATGCTGCAACGTAACCTCTTGTACACGGCGCTGACCCGCGCCACGAAGCTGGCCGTGTTGGTGGGCAGTCGCCGCGCCGTTGGCCGGGCGGTGAAGAATGCCGCCCCCTTGCATCGTTGTACGCGGCTTGCCAAACGGCTGCAGACGAGGCCGGCCTTGCCTCCAAGCAGGTCGTGATGGGAGTGCGTGAATGTCCGACGAACTGATCGTTCATGCTTCCGTCGTCGGCGTTCTTGCCGAGAACTCCTACGTCATTGGGCACGCCGCCAGCGGCAAGGGAGTCCTTGTCGACCCCGGTGGCGAGGTGCCGTTGTTGTTGGGCGCGGCATCGGCAGCGGGCCTCGACATCGAAGCTATCTGGCTGACGCACGCCCACCTCGACCACGTCGCCGGCGTTCCCGAGGCGGTCAAACGAACGGGCGCGCCGGTTTGGCTGCACCCCGACGATCGCTTCCTGTACGAAGCTGCGCCGCAGCAGGGAGTTGCATTCGGCGTGCGGATCGACCCGTTGCCCGAGCCCGACCGCGAGCTAACCCCCGGGAACAACCTGGCATTGGGTGATCTGGAAATCGAGGTGTTGTACGTTCCGGGTCACAGCCCGGGGCACGTTGCCTTCTGGATCCCCGCGGCGCGCGCCGTGTTCTCGGGTGACTGCCTGTTTGCCGGGTCCATCGGTCGCACCGATCTAGCGGGCGGCGACTACGAAACGCTGATGGCGTCGATAGGCAACGAGCTTCTGCCGCTGGGCGACGATGTGGCGGTGTACTCGGGGCATGGCCCGTCGACAACGATCGGCGAAGAGAAGGCGACCAACCCGTTCTTGGCCCGTTACTGAGCCTCCAGCCAGCGTTCGGCGTCGATTGCCGCGCTGCAGCCGTGTCCGGCCGCGGTAACCGCCTGGCGATAATGGTGGTCGTGCACGTCACCGGCCACGAAGACGCCTTCGATCGGCGTGAACGGAAAGTGGCGGCCGTCGGGTGTGACGTATCCCTGGTCGTCGAGGCTGATCGGGGAATCCGTGAGCACTTCGGTGTTGGGGTCGTGGCCGATGGCGATGAAACAGCCGTGCACCGGCAGTTCGCGCTCTTCATTCGTCTTGTTGTTGACGATGCGCAGCCCGGTGAGTCCGTTCTGGGGGTCGCCTTGAAACTCGACGATCTCGGTGTTCCACAGGAACTCGAGCTTCTCGTTGGCCAAGGCCCTGTCCTGCATGATCTTACTGGCGCGCAACTCGTCGCGGCGCACGAGAACCGAGACCTTGCTGGCGAAGCGGGTGAGGAACAGCGCCTCTTCCATCGCCGTATCGCCGCCGCCAACAACCGCGATCTCGCGGTCGCGGAAGAAAGCTCCATCGCACGTCGCGCAGGTTGAAACACCGTAGCCGCGCAGCTCCATCTCCTTGGGCAGGCCGAGTTGCTTCGGCGAAGCGCCGGTGGCGATGATCAATGCCTGGCAGTCGTAGGCCTCGCCGCTGTCCACCGTGATCTTGAACGGGCGCTGCGAAAGGTCGAGCTGCGTGGCCTGCTGGTGGGAGACGAACTCCGCTCCGAAGCGTGTCGCTTGGGTCTTCATCCGATCGATTAGCTCGGGGCCCATGATGCCCTCGGGGAAGCCGGGAAAGTTCTCGACGTCGGTGGTCGTGTACAGCTGGCCGCCGAACTCCAGGCCTTCGATGACCAACGGCTGCAGATTGGCTCGGGCGGCGTAGATGGCGGCGGTAAGCCCGGCGCAGCCGGAACCCAGAATGATGACGTTGCGGCTCAAGTCTGTTTTCTCCCCAGAATTGGCGATCCTAGCATGGCCGCCGCATACGCAATGCCGCCCCTTCAAGGGCACGTTCCGCCGCTAGCAAGCCATGGTGGAAATCCGCGCTGCCTGCTGCTCCTGCTCGTGACGGTAGCAGGCTAGAATCCACTCGGGAGGGGAACGTTGACAAGAAGAGTTGCGCTGATAACAGGCGGCGCCGTGCGCGTCGGGCGCGCCATCAGCATGGCGCTGCACGCCGCCGGCTACCGGTTGGTGATCAACTACCACAGCTCCGCCGCTGAGGCCGAAGCCCTCGTCCGGGATATCGTCGAGGCCGGCGGAGCGGCGATCGCCGTGGGCGCCGACGTCAGCCGGCGCGACGACGTTGCCCGCCTCCTCGACAGGGCACGGGATGAATACGGCCGTCTCGACCTGGTGGTCAACAATGCGGCGATCTTCGAGCGGCGGCCGTTCCTCGAGGTCGACGACGATCTGTGGCGCCGTACGCTGGCCGTGAACATCCACGGGCCGTTTTATGTGGCGCAGGGAGCCGCCCGCATGATGCTGCAGGGCGATGGCGGCCGGATCATCAATATTTGCGGCACCGCGGGCGTCTCACCGTTAGGGAACTACGCCGCTTACTGCGTCGCCAAGGCCGGCCTCGATACCTTGACGCGCTGCATGGCGCAGGCACTGGCACCCCGCATTCAAGTGAACGGCGTGGCTCCGGGGACGGTGCTGTTTCCCGAAGAAACGTCCGCGGCCGAGCGCCGGGCGGTCGTGGATCAGATCCCCGCCGGTGACATCGGCACGCCCGCGGACATCGCCGCCGCAGTGCGCTTCCTGGCCGACGCTCCCGACTACATAACCGGGACCATCGTCACCGTGGACGGCGGTGCCAGCTTGGGCTCCGCATGAGCGGCCGCGGCTGGGACGAGGTCCCGTTCCTGATCGCCCATCGCGGCTTCTCGACCGTCGCGCCGGAGAACACGCTTGCCGCCTTCGAGGCAGCCATCGACGCCGGCGCCGAGATTCTCGAGTGCGACGTGCAGCTGACCGCCGATGGCGTCCCGGTGATCGTCCACGACCCCACGTTAGATCGCACGACCGACGGCTCGGGTGCCGTTTGCGACCTGGTGTGGTCCGAGGTCGCCGAGCTCGAGGCCGGCTACCCGGCAAGCTTCGGCGACAGGTATCGTGGCCAGCGTGTGCCGCGCCTCGACGAGCTGCTCGACCTCGCCAGGGGGCGCGCCGTGGTCTTCGTCGAGATCAAGCCCGAGACCGTGACGGAGACGGCCGACGGGGTGGAGACGCAACTCGTCGAGGCGGCGCGGCGCACCGGGATGCTCGACTCGGTCGGCGTTCTTTCGTTTGCTCCCTTGGCCTTGCAGCGGATCCGCGAGAAGGCGCCGCAATTGCCGCTCGGCCTGGTGTTTCACTGGTGGCGGCACCGGCGGATGGTCGAGGAGTCGTTGGCCGTCAACGCCGATTACCTGGTCGCCTATACGCGGCGACTCCTGCAGCACCCGGAGATCGTGCCGCGGGCTCATGCTGAGGGGCTGCGTGTGGGGGCGTACGTGGCCGATTCGGCCGAAGTTGTCGCCGGCCTGCTGCAGGCTGGCGTCGACGGGATCGCGACGAACTGCGTCGGCGACCTGCTGGGTCCTTTCTCGGAAATGCGCTCGGCATGAGCGCCGACAACCTGCGGGTCGCCATGACCGGGGCGGCTGGCTACCTCGGCGTCGAGCTGGCACGGCGCAGCGTGGCGACGGGCGCCACGCTGCTCGGAATGGATATACGCCGGCCCGCGGGCGGCTGGCCGGCGGCAGCGGTGTTCGAGCAGCAGGACGTCACGGATCCCGCTCTGGCCGCTAAGCTGCAAGCCTTCGAACCGGACATCCTGGTCCATCTGGCATGGATCTTCGACCCGATTCACGACCTCGATCGGGAACGCCGCGTTGACGTGGTACCCCGCGCCTGCATCGTGATCGGCCGCAACGCGCGCAACATCGTCACGCACATCACACGCTGGCCCGTGATGTTCCGTGTCGCTGGCCACAATCCGCCCATGCAGTTCATGCACGAGCAAGACGCCGTCGACATGATGTGGTGGGCGATGACCGACGCCCCGGCAGCCACTTTCAATGCCGCCGGTGGTGGTGTCGTTCTGTACAAGGAGATCTGCCGGCTCGCCGGCCGACCCTGCGTGGCGCTGCCGGCCGCGGTTCTCTATCCGCTCGTCGCCCTTGCCTGGCGATTACGGGTGCTGGGCTTCCCGCCCGGACTGCTCGACTACATTCGCTACCCGTGGGTTGGAGACACGGCGCGGATGACCGAAGAGCTCGGTTTCAGGCCGCGATTCAGCGGGCGCGAGGCCCTGCTCGCCTACGTGGAACACGTCGCCGGGCGCGGCGACTGATCTCGCTTCCTCCGCGATGACGTTCCACCGCGGGCTGCTATCGATAGAACGAGAGTCCGAACATCATCGTGTGCAGGTTGACGCCGGGATTGACGTCGCCGGTCTCGGCGTTCGACACGTGATGGAAGCGATAGGCGAGGAACAGGGCGCTGCTGTCGGTAACCATGATGTCGACGCCGAGCTCGGTGAGCAGCGAGAAGTTTAGCCGTGTCTCGCCCTCGGGCAACTTTATGTTCGAGTACAGGAAGCCAGCGCCGAGTTTCCAGACGGGGAGCACCCTGCCGGCTACCGCGAAATGGTGCTCGTACACGAGGTTGGCGCCGCCGGAATAGGTGGTCTTGTCGGATTGCAAGAACGTCGTGAGCGGCACGATCTCGATGGCGAAGCCGGGGTGGCCGCGGATCAACGAGCCCAGCCGCGCCGTCCACATGTGGCTCCAGCGAAAGCCGAGCGTGGCGGAGTGGATGCCGGGGACCGAGTTGTTGATCGATTGGTTGACGCCGAAGCCGTAGAACACGCCCCAGACGGTGCCGCCTTCCGGCTTGAGTGGATTGTACGGCGAGATCTCGATCGCCGACGGCGTCTGCCCCTGCGCGTCTTGTGCCGCGCCTACCGCACCGGAAGCCGCGGCGGCGTCGTCTTGCGCCGCCGCCGGCTCGGCCGTCGCCAACACGATCAACAAGACGGACACGCCGACGGCCAAGCCGCGCGCGACGCCGCCGGTGGCCGCACAGATGCCCGCTTGCATCGAAGAGTTTGGTGTCAACGTTGCCTGCCGCTACCGGTACCAGGAGACGCCGAAGAGTATCAGATGTGAGTTCATGCCGGGGTTCGTCTCGGTTTGACTGTTGTTGGACAGATGATGAAACTGATATTCGCCGCCGATCGCCAGCCGATCGGTAACGAAGTACTGCAGGCCGACGCCTCCCTGCGGCGTGAAATTCTTCGTCGTTTCGCCCGGCGGTACGCGCTCGTCGGTGAACAACACGCGGGCGCCGAACATTGAAGATCGGGCGCCATCGACCGGCAGCCCAGGTGTAGCGGAACATCAGGTTGATGCCGCCTCCGGTGGCGCGCGGTTCCTGGTCGATGCCTATCGCAACGCCCTCGATGACGATGCCGAAGTGTCCGCGCCAGGCGCCGCTGCCGCGGCGCGGAAAGTTGATCGCCCAGCGCCCCAACAGTTCGACGAAGTCGACCGCCGTACGGTTTTCGTCGAAGACCTTGCCTGTCGTGAAGCCGCCGAGAACGGCGAACTCTTGGGTGAACTTGGTCCCGTCGAGACCGCTAGCCTGAGCGGTCGGCTGCTGTGGCATGCTCAACAGCACGCCGGCGGCGAGCAATGAACTCAACATGATGGAAGAGCCTCCTGGTGGCGCGGTAAGCGGCCGTCCGGAGCCTCGGTTTTTCTCAGGTAGATGACCAGCATGACCACGAACAACGTGCTGGCAAGCCCCAGCGTCGCCATGACATGCTGCTCGTAGGCTTGCCCGTCGTCGGCGAAGATCTGTGAGGCGAACAGCGCCAGCCCGTTGTTGAGCGCATGCGCCAGGATTGCGGGATAGAGCGAGCCCGAACGCCATACCAGCACGGCCAGATAGGCGCCGACCAGCCCCACCGGGGCGAGCACCACGGGGTTCAGATGAAATACCGCGAACAGCAATGCGCTGAACACGATGGCCACGAGCCAGCCGCTGCGGCGGCGCAAGAGTTGCAGCAGGAGGCCGCGAAACAGGAATTCCTCGCATACCGCCGCAGTCAAGACGGCGGCGCCGAACAGCAGCAAGATGTCGGCAGTCGTCTCGATCCTAACGAAATCATCGAGTTGCTCCATTGCCCGACGCCAAAGCGAATCTTCGGGAGTTCGCGCAAAGATGACGAACTGTAGGGCGCCGCCGGCGAGCTGCAGCGGCAGTGCGGCGGCAACGACCATCAGCCAATGCACACGCGCCGCCGATCGCAACGAGAAGGCTTCCGCCAGCGGCAGCCCCATGAGCCGCGCCAGCCACAGAGACAGCCCGAGGATGCCGATCAACTGTGCCGCGATGACCACGGCGCGCGGATCGAGGCCGGCGAGCGTGAACATCCCAGTCAGCAGTATGTAGGCCATGAGCGCCAGTCCGTAGATGACGAGGGCGACGCGTCGGCTGGCGAAGGGGGGAGGCCAGGGCATCTGTGCTCCATTCGAGAACGCGGAGTCGGCACGCTATCGTAGCATCGCCTAAGGGCCCTTTTTTTCGCAATTTTTTCGACAAATAATGCCCCTGGCCGTCTAAACAGCAGGGGGAACGTCCGTCCATGTGACGCGTTCTGGAGGGAACCGCATGCGCCAGCTCATCGCCCAGTCGGTACGCCGCCCGGTCGCCGTATCGATGATCTACGTGGCATTCGCGTTGCTGGCGGTCGCGGCCTGGATCAACTTGCCCATGGAAGTGGAGATCACGGGCAACTACCCCAAGGTCTACGTCGACACGACCTGGGGCATGGTGGCACCCGAAGCCGTACAGGCGCTGGTAACCAGCCCGATCGAGGCGCTGGCGGTATCGATACCCGGGATCAATCACGTCATCTCGCAATCCTCGCGAGGTCGTTCCCATATCGAGTTGGAGCTCGAGGAGGAAGCCAGCCTCGACATGGTTGTCTTCGAGATCACCGACCGGTTGGCGCTGCTCATCGACGACCTTCCACCAGGTGCCAACCGTCCGGCTGTCAGCCGCCACGTGCCACGGCAGTTTCAGAACCAGCAGGCGGGCCCGCTCATCCAGTACCTCTTGCTGTCGCCGCGCCCACTCTCGGACCTGCGGCGCTACGCGCTCGACGAGCTGCGGGTGCGCTTCGAATCGCTCGACGGCGTCGGCCGCGCCGATGTCGTCGGCGGCACCGACCCCTACCTGCGCGTCGCGATCGACCCGGAGCTGGCGGAGCTGTACGACATTCCCGCTTTCTCCATCGCGCAGGCGCTCAGCGACGTCAACCAAACGCTGCCGCTGGGCCAGGTCGAGATGCGGGGCACCGCCTTTGCCGTGCGTGTGCACCATACCGTCGAAGATCTCGAACGACTGCGCGACCTGCCGGTCGGCAAGGTCGGCGACACGATCGTACGTGTCGCCGACATCGGCGACGTCGAGGTGGTTCACGAGGCGGCCGAGCGCTACGTCCGGATCGACGGGGAGCAGCAGGTCATGTTGTCGATCGAGCGGCGCCCGGGCACCGACACGCTCGAGGTTGCCGCCGCCATCCGCGAGCGCATGGCTGCGGTCGAGGCCGAGCTGCCGGATGACATCACCGTCGAGGTATACAACGACGAGGCGGCGGCGCTCGAGGAGGAGCTCGACCTGTTGAGCTGGCGGCTGCTGATCATCCTGGTGCTCGTCGCCGGGCTGCTGATCGTCCTGCTGCGTGACCTGCGCACGCCGCTGTTTCTCGGCGCCTCGCTGGCCGCGGCGCTGTCGCTGACCGTCATCGCCCTCTATCACTTCGAGGTTCCGGTCAATCTGTTGACCCTGACCGGTCTGGCACTGGCCTTCGGCATGCTCGTGGACAACGCCGTCGTCGTGCTCGAGAACGTCGTGCGCTACCGCGAACAGGGAGTGGAGGCGCAGGAGGCGGCCGAGCGGGGCACTGCCGAGGTTTTGGTTCCCGTGTTGGCGGCGACACTCACCACCGTCGCCGTATTCGGTCCCTTCGTGATCTTCCAGGGCCGCCTGCGTGACTTCTACCTGCCGCTGGCGTTGGCGGTGACCTTCGCTCTGACATCGTCGTTCTTCGTAGCCATGACCCTGATGCCGGCGGCGGCGGGGCGGGGATGGGTGCTGCGGGCTCCCAATCTCGGACGCGAGCCGGGCAAGCGCTACGGTCAAGCGTTGGGCTTCGCGTTGCGCCACCCGTGGATCATCTTGATGCTCGTGGCCGGCGTCGGCTACTACTCGTGGGTCCTCTTCGACGAAAACGTGCCGAGCGGCGGTTTCCGCTTCGGTACCACCCACGACCGGCTCTACGTCGGACTGACGCTGCCGCCGGGCACCGAGGCGGCGCGCATCGACGAGGAAATTCGGCCGTTCGAGCAGTACGCCCTGAGCCTGCCCGATACCGAGCGTGTCGAGCTCAACGTCGACGTCAACAACAACAGCGCGCGGCTGGTCGTCACCTTCCCCGACGAGCTCGAGCCGACGGCGTATCCGCTGCTCGTCAAGGATGAGATGGTGGCCATGGCAACGCGCTACGCCGGCGTGCGGATCAACGTTTCGGGGTTCGATACCGATCCGTACTACAACGGCGGCTTCGGCTACGGCCCGTCGTACAACTCCGGGATTCATCTGTTCGGCTACAACTACGACCAGCTCGGCATGATCGGCGACGAGATCGTGCGCGTCGCGCAGCGTCATCCGCGCGTGCAGGAGGCGGTGGTGACCGCCGGTGGCAGCCGCTTCTACCGCGCCGTGGGCTCGGAGCTCGTCCTGACCGTCGATCGCGCCGCATTGACACCCCACGGCCTGTCGATCGACAACGTCCTGAACCAGGTCCGCACGTTGCTGCGCGGTGATCTGCTCAAGATGCCCTTCAAGCTGGGCACCGAAGAGTGGCGAATCCGCGTCAAGAACGAAGGCGTCGATGAGCGCCAGCTGCAGGAGGTGCTCAACGCCCCGCTCCTGGGCGGGTCGGGGCGTGGCGTCCGGATGCGCGACGTGCTCGACGTCGAGATGCGCGAGGTCCCGGGCGTCATCACGCGCGACGATCAACGCTACGATCGCTGGGTGCGCTGGGAGTATCGCGGCTCGAGCCGGGCGCGGACCAACTACGAAGACTCGATTTTCGCCGCCCTCGAGCTGCCTCCCGGATACTCAGCCGACCGCGGACGGGACGCGTTCTTCCTCACCGACGAAGAGGAAACCCAGATTTTCTACGTCGCGGTGACGGCGTTGATCATCATCTTCCTGATCCTCGCCTCGCTGTACGAGTCGCTGGTGCAGCCGTTCATTGTCTTGCTCACCGTTCCGTGCGCGATGATCGGCGTGTTCCTGATCTTCTACTTTACGGGCAAAGCGTTCGATCCATCGGCTCGCATCGGTGTGGTATTGCTGTCGGGCATCGTGGTGAACAACGCGATCATCCTCGTTGACCACATCAATCTGCGTCGGCGTCAGGGACTCGAGCTCTTCGAGGCCGTCAGGCGCGGCGCCGCCGAGCGCATGCGTCCGATTCTCGTGACCTCCATTACGACGATCGGCGGCCTGCTGCCGCTGGTCATCGTACAGGGCTCGGAGCAGACGTCCGGTAGCCAGGACATGTGGTCGTCGCTTGCTCTGTCGACGATCGGCGGCTTGACCGCTGCGACGATTCTGACCCTTTCCGTAACCCCGGTGCTCTACACCCTGGTGGAGAGCGGCAGAGCTCGAGCCCGAAGCTTCACGGTGTGGCTCGGCAAAGTCTGGCGGGAGCTGCCGGCCTGACGACCGATTTCGAAGAATGCGAACCAAACAACGACAAGCACGAGTGGGGGAACGATGAGCCGCGCAGGGCTATATGCAGCCAGCGTCGTCGCTGTGGTGCTGCTGGCGGTGGGTATCTGGCAGTTCATGCCGGCGAGCGGGGCGGCGGATGAGCCGGAAGAAGGATCGGGGTCCACCCCCGCGGCAAGCTTCCAGCCGCCGCCGGCAGGATCGGTTTCGGTTACGGCAGCGACGGCGCATCGCGGCGAGCTGATCAAGCGGATCACCGCCAACGGGGTAGGTGAAGCCGAGCGCCTGCTCCGCGTAACGACCGAGGTTGCCGGCAAGATCGACGGCATCGGTGTGGCGGAAGGGCAATGGGTAGAGGCCGGCCAGCTCCTGCTGGAGATCGACGACACCGAGCTTGTTCTCGAGCGCGACCGCGCCGCCGAAGCGTACGTCAACAAGCTCATGATCTTCGCCAACAACCAGATCGTGGTTCCCGGTGCGGCGACTTCCAGCAGCCAGCGATCGAGCGACGGTGAGAACGCCTTGCAGTTCCTGCAGCGCTACATCAACGACGAGGCCTACGGCACCATGCTGCGGCAGCCCGATCTTGAGGAGCGACTGTCCCAGCTGACCCGCGAAGACCTGTTCGCGGCACTAGCCGAGCTCACCGCGAACCGGGTGGCCTTGGAGCGCGCCGAGCTCGACCTCGTCCGTTCCACGATTACCGCGCCGTTCGGCGGCCAGGTGGCCGGCATCGAGGCCAGCAGCGGGCCCAACAGCAAGAGCTGGCCGGTCGTCGGCCAGCGAGTCAGCGCGGGCAACGAGCTGATGCTGCTGGTGGACCCGAATCCGATTCGGGTTCGTGTCGAAGTCATCGAATCGGAGATCTCGTTCGTTCGCGAAGGGCGCCGCGCCGAGGTGACGTTCCCGGCGTATCCGGGCGAGATCTTCTACGGCACGATCGAGGCCATCGATCCCGTCGTCGACGCCGATCGCCGGACGCTCTCCGTAACGGTGTCGTTGCCCAACGGCGATCGACGCCTCAAACCGGGCATGTTCGCGCAGGTCGTCCTCGACACGGACATCTTCGACGACCGGCTTCTCGTGCCGATCGAAGCGGTGCTCATTCGTGACCAGAACCGTCCGCTCGTATTCGTCGTCCGCAACGGCAGAGCGCAGTGGGAGTATGTCGAGCTTGGGCTCGAGAACGAGGAGTGGTACGAGGTCCTCAGCGGTGTGCAGGAAGGTGACGTCGTTGTAACCAGCGGCCACTTTACTTTGGCCCACGACACCGCCGTCAACGTCATCGACCCCGACCTTCCCGATGGCGGAGGCTCGTAGGGACGCCTGATGTCCGTATCTGCCGTCGCCATTCAGCGCCCGGTCGCCACGACCATGATGTGCGTCGGCGTGTTGCTGCTCGGATTGGTGTCATACGGCGGCTTGCCGGTAGACCTGCTGCCGGATATCGGCACGCCGCGGATCACCTTGATGACCCGTGCGATCGGCTTGGCGCCGCTCGAAATCGAGTCGGAAATAACGCGGCGTATCGAGGGTGCGGTGAGTGGCGTCCAGGGGCAGCAGCGCGTGACCTCGGTGTCCCGTGAGGGCATGTCGGTGGTCACCATCACCTTCCCGTGGGGCGTCGATCTCGATCTCGCGGCGCTGCATGTGCGTGAAGAAGTTGACGGTGTCATCGACCAGCTGCCTGAGACTGCCGACCGCCCCACGGTGTTGCGCTGGGATCCGGGTAGCGAGCCGGTTATGGGCATCGCCGTGGCCGGTCCCGGCACGCTCGCCGCCCTGCGCGAGCTCGTCGAGGCAGTCGTGGTGTCGCGGCTCGAACAGGTGGAGGGCATTGCCGGTGCCCAGGTCACCGGCGGCGCCGAACGCGAGATCGAAGTCAAGCTCGACGCCGATCGCCTGGAGCTGTTCGGCCTGACGGTTTCCAGCATCAAGAGCGCACTGGAGAGCGCCAACACCAGCGCCTCCAGCGGCACCGTGTTGCAAGGCGACTTCGCCTACGCGGTGCGCGTTGTCGGCGAGTTCCTGGAGGTCGACGACATTTCGATGGTGCCGGTGGGGCAGACACAGCAGGGGACGCTGCTCACCGTTGCCGACATCGGCACCGTCATCGACGGCTCCCGCCCGCGCCAGGCCGGGGCGCTGCTCAACGGCGACCCGGCGGTCGGCGTTCTCATGTACAAGGAATCCGGTATCAACACCATCGAGGCGGTTGCCGCCGCCGAGGTGGCGCTCGACGAGTTGCGCGCACAGTATCCGGCGCTGACCATCGCGCTCGCCTTCGAAAACGCGTCCTTCATCAGAGAGGCGATCGACAGCGTCGTCCAGAACATCGCCATCGGCGGATTCTTCGCCTTCGCGATCTTGTTCTTGTTCCTCAAGGATCCGCGGAATCCGATCCTGCTCGGCATATCGATTCCGGTGTCGTTGATCGCCACCTTCGTACTCTGTTACTTCACCGGCATCACGCTCAACATCATGACCCTCGGTGGACTCGCCTTGGGGGTGGGCATGCTGGTCGACAATTCGATCGTCGTGCTCGAGAACATCTTTCGCCATCGACAGCTCGGCGCCGACGCCGACGAGGCCGCCGACCGGGGCGCCTCCGAAGTGGCGATGGCGGTGACGGCCGCAACGTTCACAACCGTGGCGGTTTTCCTGCCGGTGGCGTACGTGCAAGGCGTCGCCGGCGAGCTGTTCGCTCCCCAGGCCTGGACGGTGACCTTTTCGCTGCTCGCCTCGTTGGTCGTTTCGCTCACCGTGCTGCCGATGCTGGCGGCGCGGTTCATGCGGCTGGCCGAAGGCGAGGTCTTCCGTGATCCCTTCGCCGAGGTCGGGGCCGAGGGCGCCATGCCGGGGGCGATCGAGGAAGGGGTGACTGCGCTGGAACCAGAGCTCCACCTCGAGGAAGAAGAAGAGCTTTCGCCGTCCGACACAACGGCGGCCGAGCCGATCGACGAGGTCGATGACGAAGATCCGGGCGAGGCGAGAGCCGTGCCTCCGAAACGGCCTTTCCGGCCCATTGCAGCGGTCCGACGGTGGGCGGCCGCATCAGGTGCCGGGTTGGCAGTGCTGGGAACCTGGGCCATCGCTGTGCCGTTGTTCTGGTTGCGCGGCCTGGTGTGGTTGCTGACCGCTGTGCTGCGGCCGATTGCTGGTGGATTCGGTGCCATCTACGACAACTTCGCACACCTGTATCACGTCGCCCTGGAGACCTGTTTGCAGCACAAGTTGCTCACCGTTGTGGGTTGTGCGGCACTCATGTTGTGGGGCGCGGCGACCGCGTGGAGCATGCCGTGGGAGCTCATGCCCCCGGTAAACACCGGGCGCTTCGAAGTCCGCCTCGACGCACCACCGGGCACGCCCTATGAGCGCCTCGAGCAAATGGTGCTCGAGCTCGATGCCGCGGTGCGCTCGGTGCCCACGGTGGCCTCGACGTTCGCCACGGTTGGACTGGAAACGGCCACCGCCCCCGGCGCTGCCTCCGGTGCCCTCGACCTGGCGCCGACGCGAGCCTTCTTGACGGTGGTGATGGTCGGCGAAAGGTCGCGCGGCCGCGCCGATCCGCAGGAGGCGGCGATGACGGCGGTGCGCCAGACGGCAGCGCGCTTTCGCGAAGCAACGCTGTTGATCGACGCGGAGCGCTCGCCGCTGCAAATGCTGTTGGGCGCCGACGCCGTCGGCTTCCGGATTGCCCTGCGCGGCGACGATCTCGACGTGCTCGACCGGCTGGCGGCCGATGCATCGCAGCGTCTCGCGGAGATTCCCGGCCTCGACGACGTGCTGGCGCACAACGCCAAGGGCAACCCGGAGATCCGCCTGATTGTCGACCGCGACGCGGTATCGCGCTACGAGCTACAGATGCGGCAGGTTACTGATGCCCTGGTGGGGGCATTGCAGGGCACGCTGGCCGACACACAGTTCGCGGAGTTCGATCGGCGCATCGATATCCGGGTGTCGGCGCGCAGCGACCTGGACGGCCTGGCGACGGTTCTGGATCGGACGTTCCCGACCGCAAATGGGTCGATCCCGCTGCGCGAGCTGGTCGACGAGCAGATCTCCGCCGGACCCACGGAGATCCTGCGCACCGATCGTATGCGCGAGATTCCGATCACCGCGACGCTGACCGGGATTCGCCTGTCGGAGGCGGTCGAGCGCGCCGAAGCGGCGCTGGCGGAGATGAGCTTTCCGCCGGGCTACCGGTACGTCGTGGCAGGCGAGCGGGAAGCGGTGCAGTCGTCGTTCCGTAGCCTCGGATGGGCGTTGGCGCTGGCGGCGCTGCTCGTGTACATGGTCATGGCGGCGCAGTTCGAGTCACTGAATCATCCGTTCGTCATTCTCTTGACGTTGCCGCTCGGCTGGGTCGGTGTCGTGCTCGGTCTCTCGTTGACCGGTCAGTCGATCAACGTCATTGCCATCATCGGCGCCGTCGTGCTGACCGGGATCGTCGTCAACGACGCGATCGTCAAAGTCGACACGATCAACCGGCTGCGGGCCGCCGGCTACGCGCGCCGCCGCGCCGTGCTCGAAGGATCGGCGATGCGGCTGCGGCCGATCGTCATGACCTCGGTGACCACGACGTTCGCGTTGATCCCGATGGCGCTGGGGTTGGGAGCGGGCGCCGAGCTGCAGAGGCCGCTGGCCATTGCCATCATTGGCGGCGAATCCCTCGGGACGTTGCTGACGCTGGTGGTGATTCCCGTGTTCTACGAGATTCTGGACCGCAAGGACAACTATTCCCCGACGCACGAGGAGGCGGAAGCGACAACATGACGAATTCGGCGAGGAGCCAGGAAAGGCGGGCGCAGGGAGGAACCCCCTTCGCGGCGTTGGCCGTGACGTTGCTGATGGTCGCGGCGGCGAGTGTGGCTTGCGGTTCGGCGGATAGCGGCGACGCGGCTGGCGGCGGCTGGCAAGCGGAAACCACCACCGAAGGGGACGTGACGACGGTGCGCACGCTGTCGGGCTCGGTGTGGGGAGCCCCGGCGCAATTGGTCGAGAACCTGTCGATCGGTGTAGACCAGGGCGAGGATGCGTACATGTTCGGGAGCATCGCCGGAGTGGCCAGCACCGACGAGAATATCTACGTCCTCGACCGGGACGTGCCGGCGCTGCGCGTCTACGATCGGGAGGGAAACTATGCGCGCGACATCGGTGCGGAAGGCGACGGCCCCGGCGAGTTCCGGCGGCCCGACTCTCTGCTGGTGGCGCCGGATGGCAGGCTCTTCGTGCGCTCGATGAACCAGGGTCGCATCACGGTGTTCACGGCGGACGGCGAGCTCGTCGAAACGTTGCCGCTCGAGGGCGGTTTCATGCTCCTGGGGCCCGGCACCGGTATGGTGATGACCGGCGACGGCAAGGTCTACAGCCCCGGGCGCATCGGCGATATGCCCACTGATTTCAGCGCCGCCCGCATGCGGAGTGTGCAGCTGGGCATGGTGCCGCGCGGCGTCGGCGGCGTCGATGGCGAACCGATCCCGCGGCCCGAGTTCGACTATGAGCCGCGCCGCTTCACACGCCAACGACGCAGCGGCGGCAGAGTTATGGTCATGATGCAGGGTGTGCCGTTTTCGCCGCAGATCGTCTGGACCCTGGCGCCGAGCGGCGCCATGATCGCCGGCGTCGGCCGCGAGTACAGCTTCGACATCACCTATCCGTCGGGCCAGGAAACACGCGTCGTGAAGGACGCCGAGCCCATCGCCGTGGCCCCGGCGGAGGGCGCCTGGTTCCGGGAGCAGGTGACGGCGCGGATGCGCGACGGCGACCCGGAGTGGGTGTGGGAGGGCGCCGACCTACCAACGGTGAAGCCGGCCTACGATCAGTTGATCGCCGATCTGAGCGGTCGCATCTGGGTCGGGCGTCCGGGGCCGGGGTACGAGGTGCCCGGGTGCGAGAGAGATCCCGAGACGGGAATTTGGGAGCCGGATTGTTGGGGCAACGAACGGCTCTACGAGGTGTTCGACGTTGAAGGGCAGTTTCTGGGGCCGGTTGAAGTGCCTGGAGGGTTGCAGCTCGACGAGACGTCGCACATCCGGGGCGACGAGATCGTGACGCAGATGGAGGATGACCTCGGGGTTATCACGGTGAAGCGCTACCGGCTGGTGACTCCGAGCTGACGCCCAACCTGGATCTGGGGGAGGGCGGTGCGGGAGCTTTGTAGGTGGGGCGGTTGCGGTACGGGATGGAGTTCATTTTTTTTGATTTCCCGCCACCCACCCCCGACCTGTCGCTGTTTGGTTCAACCCCCCCACCCAGCTCCCGGCCCGCTATGCGCGTAGGTGTGAGGTAGCGCCACCCCGACCGGCGCCCAGGTGTCAGATCGAGGCCTTCCAGGCCGGCACCCCCGTGTTCCTGTGGGAAACGTGGGCAAGGTGGGCGCGGAACGCGACCACCGGAGGGGGAGGGTGGCGGGTATTCAAACTAATCGGAGCGTTCCCCACCAAGAGCCACCCCACCTACAAAGCGCCCCCGCCTACCGGTACAGCAGGTACTTCTCCCTGACCTCCATAAACGCCGCCAAATCACCAGCCCATGACGCCGCGATCTGGGTCGCGCTCATCCCAGACTGCAGCTGCTCAACCACTTCGGGACGCCCCCAGAGCCGCGGGAAACGCTCGATCTGCCATACGTCGCCGTGCAGCTGGTAGAGCGTTGCGGCAAGCGTGATTGCGGTGAGGCCGGCGGCAAAAACGTCGCGATCGGTGAGAATCAGGTCGACGCCGCGGCACACCTCGCCAGCGTGGACGCTGCTTTCGGGCGTGCGGCTGCGCGGCACGAAGCGAACGCCGGGAAGCCCGGCGGCGTTGAGGCGGGCGGCCAGCTCGGGGGCATCGATCCACGGCGCGCCGAACCATTCGAAAGGTTCATCGGTACCGCGGCCCACCGAGACGTTGGTCGCTTCCAGGGGGCCGACGGCCGGGTATAGGATCGCTTCGACGAGGTTGCGCATGTTGGGCGAAGGGTTGATCCAGGCGAGGCCGGTAGCGTCGTACCAGTCGTCCCGGACCCAGCCCTCGACGGGGATCACGGTGAGGTCGGCGCCGACGCCGCGCTCTGTATTGAAGTAGGCGGCGAGCTCTCCCATCGTCATGCCGTGGCGCAAGGGGATCGGCGCGTAGCCGACGAACGAGAGTTGATCTGCGGCCAGCAGAGGCCCCTGTGCGGGCCCGCCGGTGATCGGGTTGGGACGGTCGAGGACGACGAACGGCAGGCCGTGGGCCGCTGCCTCCTCCATGGCGTACGCCATGGTCGTGGCGTAGGTGTAAAAGCGCGTGCCGATGTCCTGAATGTCGAACACCAGGCCCTCCAGCCCGCTCAGCATCTCGACCGTGGGTCGCCGTGTCTCGCCGTAGAGGCTGAACACCGGGAGGCCGCTGAGCGCATCGGTGGTCGAGCCGACGTTCCCTTCCTCGACGCCCAAGAAGCCGTGCTCCGGTGAGAACACGGCGGCGAGCTCGAGGCCGTCGGTCGACAGCAGGCGCTCGACGGTGAACCGACCGTTCCGGTCGCGGCCCGTGTGATTGGTGATCAGGCCGATGCGCTTGCCGGCGAGCGGCGCGAAGCCGCGCTCGGCCCATACGTCGATGCCGACGCGGGTGTGTTGTACCGTTGCCGGCAGCGTGGTCGCTGCAGCGACTGCAATCAGCGTATGGGCGAGCACGGTAGAGGGTCGCCGCCGCCCATGACATCTTGTCGTCGGAACCGGAGCCATCACATTTTCACCACGGTCTGCTACACTCCCGGTTCGTGGGGCGGCGTCGTTCACGGAGGCAGACTCGGGGCGTGTATCTTCACCCCCGATACCGAATCCCCCCGGGGTGTGTGGGCGAATGAACCAATCCAGCACGGCGAATACTAACCCACGCGGCTGGCCCGCAGCTCTGGCGGTGGCGACGCTCATTGCGCTGCAGATCGCCGTTCTTCCGAACGATTCTGCGCTGCCCGCAGCCGAACCGGCGCTGACGCCGCCGCCGAGAACTCAGATTCCAGAGCTCGTTGCGCCGCTGGATCCGCGTGTCCCATTGCCGCGCGAAGCGACGCGGTGGGTCGAGGATACGCTGAGCGCCATGGACCTGGAGCAGCGTGCCGGCCAGGTGCTCATGGTTCGGGCCTTCGGCGAATACTATGCGGTCGACGCCGCGCCGCGCCTCGATCTCACCGACCAGGTCGAGAACCTCGACCTCGGCGGCGTCATCATTTTTCGCTCGGAAGCCTACGAGGTCGCCGCGTTCGTTGCCGACCTGCAGTCCATCGCGGCGCGGGCCGGTGCTCCGCCCCTGCTGATCGCCGCCGATTTTGAGTGGGGTGCCGAGTTCCGTGTCGGTGGCGCCGTCCCGTATCCCACCGCGATGGCCGTGGGTGCGACCGACGACGTGGAAGCCGCCGAATGGATGGGTAGAGCGAGCGGCCGTGACGCCCGCGCCCTCGGCATTCACTGGATCTTCGCGCCGGTAGCGGACGTCAACAACAACCCGCGCAATCCAGTGATCAACGTCCGCTCTTTCGGTGAGAGTCCCGAGAAGGTCGGGCAAATGGCGGCCGCATTCGTTACCGGGGCCCAGGCTGCCGGCGCCATGGCTACGGCCAAGCATTTTCCGGGGCATGGCGACACCGGCGTCGACTCGCACATATCGATGCCGGTACTGCGCGTCGACAGCCAGAGGCTGCAAACCGTCGAGTTCGCGCCGTTCCGCGCCGCCATCGACGCCGGCGTCGCGTCGATCATGACGGCGCACTTGTCGGTGCCGGCGATTACCGCCGACGAACAGCTTCCCGCCACTCTGTCGCAAGCGGTCCTGACCGACCTATTGCGCAAACAGCTGTCATTCAAGGGGCTCGTGATTACCGACGCCATGGAGATGGGCGGGATCAATCAGCACTGGTGGAGTGGACAGGCGGCGGTTCGGGCGTTGGCGGCGGGCGCCGACATGGTGTTGTTGCCGCCGTTCCCGGATGCCGTTCGGGGCGCCATCGTACGCGCCGTCGAAACCGGTGAACTGGCGGCGGAACGCCTCGACGACGCGGTCCGCCGGGTTCTCGAGTACAAGGCCCGGCTGGGCCTGCAGGATCCCTCGGCCACCTATACGCTCGCCGATCTACCAGAAAGGTTCGCCCCGGCTTCCGACGCGAAACGCGCCACCGAGGTTGCCGCGGCCGCCGTCACGCTGTTGCGCGATCGCCGCGACGTACTCCCACTCGATGCCCGCAAGCGGACGCCGGTACTGGTTGTCGGCGTGTCCGATACCAACGCGCCGGTATCGGTGACCGTGCTGAGCAACGCCCTGCGCCGTTGCCTCGGTGATGTGACGTCACGCAGCATCGACGGCCGCACCAGTGGTGGCGAGGCAGCCGCGTTGACGGCCGCGGCGGCCCGCGCCGGCGTCGTCGTGATGGCTGTCCGGGCCCGGGTGCGCTCGGGGCAGGCGCGCATCAGCTTGCCCGACAAGCAGCAGCGCTTCGCCCAGCTGCTCGCCCGCGTCGATACGCCGGTCGTGGTGATCGCGCTCGGCAGCCCGTACATCATCGGAGCGCTTCCCTCCGCCGGAGCAGCCGTCGCGGCGTACGGCTGGAGCGACCCGATTCAACGCGCCCTCGCCGACGCGCTCACGGGACATCAGCCGTGGCGCGGCCACCTGCCGGTAACCATTCCGGGCCTCTATCCGATCGGCCACGGGTTGGAACGGCCGGCGCTCGACGCCCGCTTGCAGCGTGCCGAGCCGGCGCCGAGCGACGGCGAGAACAGCCAGCAGACCCACACGCCCGCGACGTCGTTGACTGCCGACGATCTGGCCCCGGCGCGTGCCGTGCTCGAGCAGTTCGTCGCCTCGAAGGCCTTTCCCGGTGCCGTTTACGCGGTCGGCCACAAAAATGTTCTGGTCGAGCGCGGTGCGATCGGCAAGATGAGCTACGCGGCCGACGCCCCGACCATGCAGAACGACGCGGTCTTCGACCTGGCTTCTCTGACCAAGGTAATCGCGACCACTACGGTCGCCATGCAGGCCGTTGAAAGCGGACGACTGCGACTCGACTATCCGGCGCAGGCCTACGTTCCGGAGTTCGTCGGCGCCGGAAAGGACGCGGTTACGGTGCGCCACCTGCTCCTCCATACTTCCGGGCTGCCGGCGTACGTGCGCTTTTTTCTCGACTACGAGCCAGAGGATTCGGGTCCGGTTACACGCGCCGTGATTCTCGAGCGGATTCAAGCGACACAGCTCGAGACGGCTCCCGGCGAGCGCTACTCGTACTCGGATCTCGGCATCATCTTGCTCGGCGAGATCCTGGACCGAGCGCTCGGCGAGACATACGAGCGATACGCGCTCCGGGAGATCTTCGCGCCCCTGGGCATGAGCCACACGCGGTGGAATCTACCGGCCGACTGGCGGGCCCGCATTCCGCCCACCGAGGAGGACCCATGGCGCGGCCGCATGCTGCGCGGCGAGGTCCACGATGAAAATGCCGCAGCGATGGGAGGCGTGTCCTCCCACGCGGGGCTTTTCTCGACCGCCGGCGACCTGGCGATCTTCGCGCAGATGCTACTCAACAGCGGCAGCTACGATCACCAGCGGATCCTCCAGCGCGGCACGGTCAGTCGCTGGACCCGCCGGCAGAACGAGCCGGAGGGCAGCAGTCGCGCCGTCGGCTGGGATACCGCGCATCCGAGTCAGAGCTGGACGATGTTCTCGGAACGGGCATACGGCCACACGGGTTTCACGGGTACGTCCGTGTGGATCGACCCGGCGCGCGATCTGTTCGTCATCTTGCTCACCAATCGAGTTCACCCGACGCGAGAGAACACCCAAATCCGCGACGCCAGGATCGCCTTCCACTCCGCCGTTGTCGACGCCGTCGACGAGGCCGTCAGAAGGAACCGGTAAGCTGCTGAACGCAGCGATCGTCGTCGTCTACTTCGGTTTGACGATCTGGATCGGGCGGCGCTTCGCCGGGCCGCAAGAATCGCTCGACGACTACCTGCTGGCCGGTCGTACCATGCCCTGGTGGGCCGCCGCGTTGTCGATCGTCGCCACCGAGACCTCGACGTTGACGTTCATCGGCCTGCCGGGCATCGCCTATGGCGGCAATCTGACCTTCCTGCAGGTAGCCATGGGGTACGTGATCGGGCGTTTCCTGGTGGCCGCCGTGCTGGTGCCGGGCTATTTCAGCGGTCGCTTCAACACCGCGTACGAGGTTCTCGCCCGCCGCTTCGGCGGCAACGCGCAGACTACCGCCTCCGTGGTCTTCGTCATCAACCGCGTGCTCGCCGACGGCGTGCGCTTGTTCGCCACGGCCTTGGTGCTGATCGAGTTGTTGCCTCTGGCCATGCCGGAGTCTTTGCGCCTGCCGGCAGCAATCTTCGCGGTCATTAGCGTAACGCTCTATTACACGCTGCGCGGCGGCTTGCGCGCTGTCATCTGGAACGATGTCGTGCAACAGGTCATCTACATAGGCGGCGCCGGCCTCGGCGCCCTGATTCTGCTGCAGCGCATCCCCGAAGGCTGGGGCGGTGTGGTGGCCCGCCTGGAACCCGCAGGCAAGCTGGTTTGGCTGGATACCAGCCTTGATTTTTCCGTCCCTTACACGCTGTTGGGTGGGTTGATCGGTGGCGCTCTGCTGACCGCGGCGACGCATGGCACCGACCAGATGTTCGTTCAGCGGTTGCTTGCCACGGGTTCGCCGCGCCAAGCACGCCTGGCGGTGACCGCCAGCGGCGTGATCGTGTTCGTCCAGATCGCCTTCTTTCTGTGGATCGGGACGTTGCTCTTCGCCTTCTATGAAGCGCAGCCGCCGGCCGTGCCTTTCGCGGCCACCGACCGCGTGTTTCCACGCTTCATCGCCGAGGAGTTGCCCGCCGGTTTGGGCGGACTGGTGATCGCCGCTGTGTTCGCCGCCGCGATGTCGACGCTGTCATCATCGCTGAGCTCATTGGCGTCGGTGAGCACGATCGACTTGTGGGGTCGGCGGCGACCGCGTGCTGATGCCGCTGCCTTGGAGATGTCGCACCGATTCACCATCGTGTGGGCGGTTATACTCGCCGTCGTGGCATTCGTGGCCCAGGCTTGGGGCTCTGTTCTGGTTGCCGGCTTGACGATCACGTCAATCACTTTCGGTGCGGTGCTCGGTATCTTCTTGGTCGGACAGACCCGCTGGCGGGTAAGCGCCAACGGCGCCGCCGCCGCGATGCTGCTGGGCATCATCGCCGTGATCGGCGTGCACTTCACGGGACGGCTGGCCTGGCCGTGGTACGCGCCTCTCGGTGCGTTGATCACCGTGTCCGCTGCAACGCTGTCGGCACTCGTGGCGCCCGCAGAGCGTCGGTTCGCAGAGTTGAACGGAACGTGCGCATCGCGGCCGTCGGCACGATCGGCGGGCGACTGAAACACTGTGGGCGTGGGTGCGTCAGACAAGAGGGAGGAGAAACGCCATGATGTCGAAACGCAAGCCGGCACGCGGTCGATTCGTTGCCCTCTTGATCCTTGTGGCGCTCGCCGGCGGCTGCACGATCAACTTCGAACCGCCGCCGCTGCCCGAGCATCACCTGGAGCGGCTGGTGGAGCGCAGTTTCTCGATCACCCGAGCCACCGTCCTGTAGATACGCAATCTGGCCGGTGGTTATCGAGGGCCACGACGGTGAGCTCGAGATCGTTGCCACGTTGCACGCCGCCGGAGACAGTGAAGCCGAGGCGCAAGAATTGCTCGCCGCAATCGATGTGGAAATCGACGTGAGCGACGAACGGCTCGCCGTCCTGGCGGCGTATCCGGTGGACGACCACCACAGCTTCTTCTACCAGGGCAACCGGGATGGCGAAGGCCTGCCGATGTGGCTCGGCAGCTCGCGGACGACGGTGCGCTACCAAGGAACGCGCGTCATGGTGACCAACAGCCCCCGCGGTGCGGCGGCAGTGTGGGTGGATTTTGTCGTCCGTGTCCCGCCGAACGTGAGGGTCGAGGTCAGCAACATCGTCGGCCACATCGAAGCCACCGGGGTGCCCGGCGCGCTCGAAGCGTCCTCCGCGTCGGGGGACATCAACGTCGCCGGCGGCACCGGCGGACTGGTTCTTGATACCGGCTCGGGCGATATCTTCGTCAGCGCCTACGAGGGCGACGTGCGGCCGACACGGGGTCCGGCGATGTCGTCGTCGAACAGGTGGCCGGTAGCGTGTGGGCGGACACCGGCTCCGGAGACGTCGATTTCAGCGACGTTGTCGGCACCACGGTCTCCGCTGGTACGGGCTCGGGTGACGTCACGCTCGAGGACGTTGCCGGATCGATCTCGTGCGACACGGGATCGGGCGACATAGAAGGGCGAACAAGTTCGCGTCCGCGGCGGCCTCATCGTCGACACGGGCAGCGGCGAGATCAACTTCTCTGCCGATCTCCGAGCTGCGGAGACCGTAGAGCTCGATACCGGTAGCGGGGCCGTGCATCTGCGCCTGCTTTCCGAGGTGCCATCGCTGCGTTTCAACGTGCAAACCAGCAGCGGCGACATTTCGGTGCGGCTTCCGGGCCTCGATGAGCAGGCCAGCGGCAGGCGCCGACTCCGGGGTCGGACCGGCGACGGCCGCATTCCCGTGATCATTCGCACCAGCAGCGGTGACGTCACCGTGCGGTTCTAGCCCCAACTTCTCAACGGGTCGCGAAGCCACCCGGCGATTGCGTTCAGGCAGCCGTGACCCGGTGAGAAGTTGGGGCTAGAACGGATCGTTGTCGACGATCTGCTGCTCCAGGTAGCGAACCACTTCGCGCAGGTCACCCGTGTTCTCATGGATCGCTCGCATCCGGTGAAAGGCGGGTCGTACCTCCAATATCCGCAGCGTGTCCTGGAGCTCGTCGACACAATCGAGCCGCTTGCTGACCGGCTCGAGGCTTTCCACCATTTCCCGCACCATGACGTCGAGCCGCTTCAGCTCGCCGGAGTCGTCGGCGATGATGAATGCCTCGTCGGCGTAGCGGGCCGCACGCCACTTGTTCTCGGCGATGATCCAGTGGCGGTTGAGCGGCAAATACTCGCCGCAGTCGTACAGCTCGCCGAGCCTGACCACGAGACATTGGATCATCGCCGCTAGAGCAATTGTTTCGCGCACCGAGGGCAGGGCATCGGCTATGCGAATTTCGATCGTGCCGAACACGGGGTGTGGCCGGACGTCCCACCAGACTTCGCGGATCGACTCGATGGCGCCGGCGCTGATAAGCGTGTTCATGAAGCGCTGAAACTCGCCCCAGTTGATCATTCGATAGGGCAATCCGGCAGCCGGCAAGGATTCGAAGATCTTGACGCGAACCGACGCCAGACCTGTGTTTTCGCCGTGCCAGAACGGACTTGATGCCGACAGCGCCAGCAGGTGCGGGAGGAACGTCGTCAGCGAGTTAGAGATCGCGATTGCCTTTTCTCCCGAGCTCACGCCGACGTGAACGTGGACGCCGAAGATCATCAGCCGCCGGGCCGGCCATTGCATTCGATCGAGGAGGTGTTGGTAACGGTCCGTCTCGGTGACGAGCTGCGCCTCCCAGTGGGACGTGGGATGGGTGCCGGCAGCGATCATGCCGTAGCCCAGGTCGCCGGCGACGGCGCGTAGCGCGGCGAGGCGCTCGAGCAGGTCTTTCTCCGCTTCCTTCACGTCTTTGCAGGGCCCGACGTTCAATTCCACAGTCGACTGCAACAGCTCGGGCTTGGCGTACGGCTTGTCGAAGGCATCGAGGATCGGCGGTCCGCCTGGCGCGAGCTCTCCGGTCTCGGGGTCGATGATCATGTACTCGACCTCGATGCCGACCGTCGGGTCGGGACAGCCGGCGAACGTGATCCGGTTGATCTCGCCGGTCTCGGGTGAGTACCAAGGATGGCGAGCGTCGGCCTCCGGAGGGATCGTCATCTTTGAAACGAGACCTCGAGGTCGATCGAGCGATACCGGTTTCCGGTGCCCGGGACGGCTACCTCGATGAGGGCGCGGCCGGGCTCGAGGTTGGCGAACGATATGTCGGGAATGCCTGTGACTTGGCTCACGGGCCAAGGCGTCGCCAGCCTGAGCGCATACGCTTGGCCGGGCAACCCTTCGAGCTGGAGGCTCAGCGTTTCGCCGAGATAGCGGGCGCGGATGACGCGCAGGCCACCGGACTCCTGACCGGGCTGCAGGAGTGGCGGCTCGGGAATGAGCTCGGGGAACGGGCCGTGTCGAAACACGGCCGTCACGTTGTTTTCCGTCGGCGTGATGGTCACGGTCGAGCTCTTGTCGACGGAGGACTCCACGATGATCTCGTCCACTCCGTCCTCAGCGACGAGCTCGGCCCCGGTCAGGCTCGCGCGGTCGAAACCCAAGACAACGTCGGTGGGCACGTGGGCGCCCAGCCTGAAGGTCACGGACTGGTTACCGCTGAGGCGGTCGATCCTGAACTCGGTGGTGGTCGGCGCGCGGCGAATCTGGATGCGGAACTCGTCGGCTCCGAGGCGTACTTTGTCGACGATGACGCGGCTCCAGCCTGCCGGAATATGCGGGGCGATCTCGATCCTTCGGGCCGTCGCATCGGGTCGGATTCCCAACATGCCCCAGACGATGGGCAGTATCGTCATGGCCTGGGAGGCTGCTGAGTGCGGCATGCCGCGTGCCGGGACCAGCCGCGAGCGGTCGAGACTCTCCGCAGCGTAGCCGAGATTGTTGTAGCGCAACGTCTCGAGATTCGAAACGCTGTGCAGGAATCCGGATTCGGGCCTGTGGTTGGCGTACTCCGCGAGAGCTGCCCACCCCGTGAAAAGAGGGCTCACCATTTCGGAGGCGTGTTCCGGCAATCTTGGCGGTGGCGGTAGCGTTTCCGCGGGGGTCTCGCCGGGCAGGTCTGGCGGCTCCGTGCTGGCCAGAGCCACGCCCCAGTCTACGGTGAGCTCATTGGCACCGAACGAGTCGAGGGGGGCGTTGGCAATGCCGGTATCGAGCAGATTGAAGACCATGGGGACTGCGGAAAGTATCGAGCGGGCGTCGGCGAAACGGCCATCGCCGAGCGCCGCGAAATGGAAGTCGCGGCCGGCCGGGTTCCAGAACTGCTCGTTCAAGCTCTGCCGCACGATCACCGCCTGGTCGCGGCTTCGGCTTGCCAGCTCCGGCTCGTTCATTGCCGTCGCCAGGCGTTCCACGCCATCGAGCGCCGCTCCCCACAGCGCAGCGAGGTGGATCGTTGTCCTGATATCGCGCCCGGCGGACCAACGATCGGCGTCGCTTAGACTATCGATGAGCCCGTCGTTGTCGCGGTCGGCGGCAAAGCCGTATTCCACGGCCCGGGTCACGGCGGGCCAGATTCCTTCCAGCAACTCAAGATTGCCCCAGGCGCGCAGGTGGTTGTCAACTGCGATCAGGAACATCGGTGTGGCGGCGGCATCGTCGTAGCGCAATTGCCAGGAAAGCGATGCGGCGCTGGGGATGCGTCCGTCGATGGCCTGGAATCTCGCCAGCAGCCGCAGCGTGTCGGCCGAGAGACTCGAATCACCGTAGGCGTCGGCCGCCATCGAGGCCCACAGCGCATCGTTGCCGCCAAACGCGTTCGACAGGGGGCGGCGCCGTTCCTCCGGTGACGGGGGGCCGTAGCCGGCGAAGATACCGCTGCCCATCGACGGGCTGGAAACACGCAACGCCTCGGTGCCGACTTTGGCCCATTTGAAGAGGTCGTTGAGCTCGGTGTCGGGGGTGATCAGATTCAGAGTGCGGACGTCGAGGAACTCGCGATAGTAGGCGGCATTCGCGGTCCACGGATCGCCGGGGCGGGCGCTCAACTCGGCGTAGATCGCCGCGGCGTTCAGATCGGCTTCGTAGCTGCCGACGGCGATGAACGACACCAGCGTCGGGCGCCCGGGCTCAGGCTCGATGCGAACCTGCGTCGCAACGCGGCCGCCGCTCAACATCTCGTCGGCCACCAGCCCGCCCTCGTCGATGTGGCGCTCCGGATCGAAGCCCAGGAAAGGCAGAGACGGGGCGCCGCCGAATCCGGCCATGGCCCTATAGCTTTCCGGCCGGTCGCGCCAGACGACGGCCTGGGCGCCCTCGTCCCAGGCGATCTCGAGCGGCCCGAGTACCGGCTGGCGGCGCGGCCAATCACTCGAGAGGTCGGTTTCCCAAGCGGCGACGAGGTCGAGGGCGGCGGGGCTGCGCACCGCAATAAGCGCAACGAACGCGCTGTGCCGCCGATCGACAGCAAACCGCAGGCTTACCTGAATCTCGCCGTCGGTGTAGACAAGCTCGGACCCCTCGGGCCGCGCCGTGAACGTACGATCGCCGCCGCCCGTGTCGAGCCACGTAACGCCGCGGTCGGGCCGCGCGACCGCGAATCGAAGGTTGCGAAGAATGCGGAGCGGATGCGCCCTGAATGCCTCGATGCGGCCCATCTGCGAGCCGTACACGACCGCCGTGGGGCTGGCGATCGTAAACGGCGACGCCACATCGGCGGTCGGAAATCCGACCATTTCGATGCCCGATTGGGTCGCTTCGACATCGTTGAGAACCGCGCCCATGTCGGCCGGCAGTCTGACATCTGTCGATACCACAACGCTCCTGGAGATCCCGCCAACAGACTCTTCGGGCTGCCAATACGGTTCTCCGGTTACCACGAGATCGGGTTCCTCGGTGCCGCGGGCCGGGGCGTTGTTGTCACCCAGGTACAGCAAGGAGTCGGTGATGATCCGGGAGAGCTGTGGCCGGTTCGGGTTCGCGGCGTCGGCGAAGTAGCAGTTGGCGCCCAGCGTAATAAGGTGACCGCCAAGGGCGTCTATAGTCGGATACTCGACGCCGATCTTGATCGACGTGTCGACGCTGTGCTCCGTCTTGTCCACCGCCCACACACTGCCGTCGGCCGGCCAGCGATCACCGGTGTATACGGCAACCGGCCGCGCTGACGCGGCGGCCGTGCTCGAGGTGAATGCACCGCCCCAGAAGCGCTCCAAGAGCGGGTGACCGAGAGGCGACTGGAGGCCGCCGAAGAGCGGTCCGTTAGCCGCGGTTGCCCGGGTGTCGACGACGTCGGGCGGGGTCGATTCGATACCCAGCGGCACCACGTACGCGGCGGCGTACAGGGTCAGCAACATGCCGCCTCCGGAGCCCAGATGGCGATGCACCGCAGCGAGAGTTTCGGGCCGCACGGCAACCGACGGCAAGCTGGGCTCGTCGGCGTAGTGCCACCAGAGAACGGCTTCCGGCGGCAGCCGGGCGCTTGCCAGATCGACGAACTGCACATGTTCGGCGCGCAGCTCCGGTTGTAGCTGTAGCCACTCCCAAGCGGCTGCTTCCTCCGCTGGGAGCATTCCCGGTGGGGCGGTGCTCACAAAGACGACGGTCGGCAGCGTGGCGGCGGGTGCGGTACCGACGGCGTCGCCCAAGCCGCCCAAAGGTCCGTCACAAGCGGCGATCGGCAGGGCCGCGGTGAGGCAAACCATCCCGGCGACAGCGCCTCGACGCAAGACGTCCTGCTGAGCACGATGCTTCATGTTCTCGGCGTCATGGTGGGGCGAGCCCGTTCAGGGAATGGTCGGGTCCGCCCAGCGAAGGGGGTCACCTAAACAGGTAATTCTACCACCGTAGCTGCGCCGGCTGGGCGTCGGCCGGGACGCTTGCGGGCCGCCATGGAATGACTTGATGTGCTCCGGGTGGCATTCTGTATCCATGGTCGAACGCAACCCCACCCGCGCCGTCTCCATTGGTCCGGTAACCGTAGGAGGAGGCAATCCGATCGCCGTGCAGTCGATGTGCGCCACGCATACCCAGGACGTCGATGTCACCGTCGCGCAGGCGGACGCGCTGCACGCTGCCGGCGCCGGGGTGGTGCGCTTGGCCGTCGATTCGAAGAAGGACGCCGAAGCGGTAGCGGAGATCGCCCAGCGCAGCCCGGCGAACCTGTGCATCGATCTCCAGGAGAGTTACAGGCTGGCAACGGCGGTGGCGCCGCATGTCGCCAAGCTGCGCTACAACCCCGGACACCTCTACCACCACGAGAAAGACAAGAGCGCAGCGGACAAGGCCGCGTTCATCGCTGAGACCGCCGGCGCTCACGATTGCGCGGTGCGCGTCGGGGTGAATTGCGGATCGGTCGATCCGGCGATTGCCGAGAAATTCGGCGACGACTCGGTCGGCGCCATGGTGGCCTCGGCCGTGGAACATTGCGGCTATCTCGACGACGTAGGCTTCGCGCGCTACGTCGTGTCGCTGAAGGACTCCGATCCCAACAAGGTTATCGAAGGCAACCAGCGCTTCGCCGCCGAGCGTCCCGACGTACCGCTGCACCTCGGCGTTACCGAAGCCGGGCTGCTGCCCGACGGGGCGATCAAGACGCGCATCGCCTTCGAGCAGCTGTTGACGCAGGGGATCGGCGACACGATTCGCGTGTCACTGACGCTGGCGAACGAGCACAAGCCCGAAGAGATTCGAATCGGTCAGGAAATCCTCGACGACATCGCTGCCGGCCGCTTTCGTTCGGTGCCCGAGTTCGCCAACGACAGGCTCAACATCATCTCGTGTCCGTCGTGCTCACGCGTGGAAAACGGTGCCTTCGTCGAGTTGGCGGAACAGGTTCGCGAAATGTCACGCTACGCTGAGGCGCACGCCGTGACGATCGCGGTGATGGGTTGTCGCGTCAACGGGCCCGGCGAGACCGACGACGCCGACCTCGGCTTGTGGTGCGGCCCGACGCACGTAAACCTGAAGCGCGGCCCCGAGCTCGTCGGTGCCTACACGTACGACGAGATACTGCCAGAGCTGCGTCGAGAGCTCGACGATGTAATCGCCGCCAAGGTTGCCCTCGGCTGACGTGCCAACACGTCGAACGGGCGCCTTTGGCCGAATCAGCGCGTGCCGCCGCCGCGCCCCGCGTCCTCGATCGTGACGCCGAGGCTCTGCAGCAACGTTCCCTTGACCTGCTCGAGCTGGGCGATGGCCTGCTGCAAGCTCAGGCTCGCCTGCAGCTCGTTGAGCTGTGAGGTCGAGAACTGGTTCTGGAAGGTGAGCACCTGGAAGTTCGTGCTCGTGCCGACCTCGAACTTGCGCTGCTCGGCGTTGAGCTGGCGCTCGGCGAGCTGGCGGCTCAACGTGGCCGACTGCACCTGGCGGGCGAGGTTCTCGACCGTGCGCACCTGCTGGCGCACCGCGTAGGTGACCGCTTGAATGCGCTGGTCCAACGAAGTGCGGGCCTGGCGCTCGCTGATGGAAGCGCGGGCGGCCCCGGCCTTGGCCGAGTAGTTATGCAGCGGAAAAGTCAGGTTGAGGCCGATATTCCAGGCGTTGAAATCACCCGAGAAGACTTGCGCCAGCGCCGTCGTGAAGCCGGCTTCTTGGATCTCGCTCACGTCGCCGCCGAGGCCGCCACGGATAATCCGGTCACCACCACGGCCCGTCAGGTTCATGCCGGCAGTGATGCGCAAGTCGGGCAGCAGGGCGTTGCGGGCCTGGTCGAGCTGCAGCTGGGAGTTGCGCACGTTGATACGCTGCTGGATGAGCGCCGGGTCGTTGGCCAGCGCCACTTCGATGGCCTGCGCGACGTCGATGGGCGCGACGGTAGATTCCGCTTCATCGGTCGGCACGAAGTCGAAGGCGAACGGGTCGTCGACTACCGAGTCGAAGTTGACGAGCTGTTTGAGGGCATCCAGGGCATTATCCAGCTGCAACTGGGCGCCGACGAGCTGCAGCCTGGCGTTCTCCGCCTGAGTCTCCGCCTGCACCGTTTCGATGGGCGCCAGCGTGCCAATTTCCACCTGGATGTTGTTGCGCGCCAGTTGTTCTTCCGCCAGGTCCAAAGCTTGCTGGCGCACGCTAATCTGCTCGATGGCGGCGCGCAGCTGCCAATAGGCGTTGACCGTTTGGAAAATGATTCCCTGAACCTGATTGCGGAAGCCCTCCTTGCTGCTCTCGTAACTGTTCATCGCCACGTAAATGCCGGTCCGGTTGACGTCGCCGAAGTTGCGCAGCAAGGGCTGGTTGATGCTGAAGTTCAGGCCCGAGGTCAGCGTCGGGTTGAAGGTGTTGAACTGGTTGTTGTTGACCGAGCGGCTGCCGTTCCAGCTGACCGAGTAATTGGTGCCCCACTCGAGGTTCTCCGACCACGTGAAGCCGCCGCGGAAGCTCTCGGAAGTGATGACGTCGGCGCCGGCTGTCTGCACGGTCTGGCCGGTGACACTGCGTGAGAACGTTTGCGGGATCTGAAACGTGAGATTGGTGTCGAACTGGGCCCGTGCCGCGTCGATGCCCTCGTACGAATTCTCAGGATTGTAGCGCTGGATCTGTACCGTCAGGTTGTTGCGCAGCGCCAGCTCGACGGCGTCCAGGAGGCTCAGCTCGTACGTCTCCCGGCCGGAGCCCGGTGTCTCCGGATCCGCTTGCTGATCCTGGCCGTACACCAGGTCCTTGATGATGGCGCTGTCGAGCGACACCTGGGCGCGCAGCGACGATCTGCCTGTGGCGGTGAGCGCGGCGCGGAGAATCGACGACTCGGGCAGCGTCAGCGCCGGATCGTCCGGTGTCTCCGCGGGTGCGTTTTGTTGTGCCGCCGGCGCGATCGCCGGGAGGGTCAGCACTAGAAGTAGGGCCAGCGTCGGGCGTGCGAGGGTGCGCGGTCGTTGCGGTGTGAAGTTACGGCTCAGCATCAGAAAGTTACCTCCTCGGGAGCGAGGAAATGACCGGGGGTCGCCCGTTCAAGGCGCGAGTCAGCTTCTTGAGTATTCAATACCTTCGACACACGAAGGTCCTGTTTCTCGAACGGGGAGACTGCCAGAAAGTTTCAGTTACCTATTCGTACCGCAAAGCTTCGACCGGGTCGAGCCTCGCGGCACGGCTGGCAGGATAGATTCCAAAGAATATCCCGATGAGGGAGGAAAAGGCTACCGGCACGGCGAAGGACCACCAGGGCAAAGATACCGGAAAACCGGTGGCCAAGTAGATTGCGTAGCCGATTGCGGAACCGATCCCCACACCGATGGCACCGCCGGCTGCCGCCAGCGCCGCGGCCTCGGCGAGAAACTGATAAAGAATGTCGCCGCGCCGCGCCCCGATCGCCTTGCGAATACCGATTTCTCGCGTCCGCTCGGTCACCGATACCAGCATGATCGTCATGACGCCGACGCCGCCGACCATGAGCGCCACCGAGGACAGCGCGATCAGCACCAGGAAGAACGCCGTGGAGATCTGCCGCCACAGATCCATGATCGATTCCTGCGTCAGCAAGTCGAAGTCGTTGGGCTCGTGCGCCCGCAGGCCGTGGCGGATCCGCATGATGGCCTCGATCTCTCGTTGCGTTTCCTCGATGGGTACGCCGTCCTTGGCCTTCACGACCACCGTGGGCAAGCCGGCCTTGGGTCCATAAAGCTTGCGGAAGTTCGTCGACGGCACGGCGATGAAGTTGTTGGCGCCGTCGCCGAGCAGGCTCGAGATATCGCGTTGCGCGATCACGCCGATCACGCGGTACTCGCGTCCGGCGATGCGGATGCGGCGGCCGATCGGTTGGTTGGTGCCGAACAACGCCGTTGCCGGCCCCCAGCCGAGCAGCGCTACGTCGGCGCGCTGGCGCTCGTCGACCTGCGAGAGAAATCGTCCGTAGGCAAGCTCGAGGTCGGATGCCTCGAGGAACTCTGGAGATACACCCTGGACCACCAAGCCGGAGGTTCGCTTGCCGCGGTACCAGGCCACCGGAGTAGGTGTTCCGGGTAGCCCCGGCTGCGCTTGATACAGCATCGATACCTTTGCCGCGGTGGTGGCCTGCTCGCGGATGATGCGGGCGTCGTTGTGATCGATGTCGGGACGTGCCAGCAACTCGCGGAAGCCCTGCCCGGAGGCCATCGACAAGATAGAAAACTTGGCCACGAACATGACGTCCAGGCCCATTTCCTGGATCTCGCCGGTGATCGTGCTGTCGAAGCCGCGAATCAGGCTGGTGACACCGACGACCATGGTGATGCCGATGACGATGCCGAGCACGGTGAGTGCCGAGCGCATCTTGTGGGTGCGCAGGCTCTCCCACGCCATACCGATGATCTCGCCGGTGAGTCCCTTGCGCACGCGCATCGCTCGCTCCTAGCTCTCGTAGCCCAGCGCCGCGATCGGGTCGAGCTTGGCGGCGCGGCTGGCCGGGTAGATGCCGAACACTACGCCGACGCCGGTGACCACTGCGATCGCCATGACGACCGACCAGGCCGCCAGGCTGTAGGGCAGGGGGGTAAACGCCCCCACCAGCGAGGCGCCACCGTAGCCGAGCAGGATGCCGAACACGCCGCCAACCAGGGACAGGGTCACCGCTTCGACAAGAAACTGCCAGAGAATCGCCTGATAGGTCGCCCCCACCGACTTGCGAATGCCGACCTCCTTGGTGCGCTCGGTGACCACCATCAGCATGATGTTCATGATTACGATGCCGCCGACGATCAGCGACATGGCAACCACGGAAATAAGTACCGTGTAGATGCCGCTGGTTGCCGACCGATAGATGTCGATGAACGTATCCGCGCTGGTGATGCCGAAGTTGTCTCGGTCGCCGGGTCGCAACCGGCGCTCGATGCGCATCAGCAACCGGGCCTCGTCGATAGCAGCGTCGAGCTGATCGGGGTCACGCGGCTTGATGGTGATCGAGCCGATCGCGCGGCGCCCAAACAAACGCTCGAAGGCGCCGATGGGCATCACGATGAACTCGTCTTGACTCTGGCCGAGCAGCGCGCCCTTGCCCTCGAGCACGCCGATCACCGTGAAGTGCAGGCCGTTGATCCGGATCCGCTTGTCGATTGCCGCGGCGGGCGGCAGCCCCGGGAAGAGCTCCTCGGCGATCTTCGCGCCGAGAATGGCAACGGCACGGTTGCGGCGCGTCGCGATCACGGAAAAGTAACGCCCCACCTGGATGCCGAACGTATCGATGAGGGCGAACTCGTACGAGCGTCCCTGCAACGTGGCGCGGTCGAGGCTGATGTCGCGGTACTCGACACGGCCGCGGTTGCTGGCGCCGGTAACGATGGCGCCGAATGTGGTGCCTTCCTCGCGCAGCATCTGGGCGTCGCTCCGCTGCAGCAGCGGATTGCCGCGGGCCCTCCGGGCGTCGAGCTCGGAAAACACGTTATCGTTGCGCACGAGCGTGAAGATGTCGGTCCCCTGCGAGGCGAAGATCGCGGTGATCTCGGCATCGAGGCCCTGGATGATCGACACCACCAGAATGATCGAGCTGATGGCGATGACGTTGCCGAGCACGGTAAGGAAGGCGTGCAGCTTGTTGGCCCAGATGGCCTCCAGGGCGATGCCAACGCCCTCGTAGAGGCCGAGAACCGGCTTGCGCCGGGAGCGCCGCATCTGCTTGCTAGGCGCCATTACTCTTCCGCGGCGGTTGGGGCGTGCGGGCTCATCGTTTCAGCACCCTGCTAGCTTTCTCTTCCGGAGCGCGAGAAGGGGCTGCCGTCGTCGCTTTCTCTCTGCACCGACTCTCCATCGACGAGCGTGCGGATGACCTCGAACGGGCCGGTGATGATCTCGTCGTCTTCGCCAGCCCCATCGAGCACCTCGAAGTAGCGCTCGCCGGCGATGCCGATCTTGATCGGCACGAACACGGCGCGGCCGTCGCGCAGCACGTAGGCGCCTTCCATCTCCACGGTCTCGCCCTCGTCACGATCGTGCGACGTGCCGCCGGCCGGTCCGTTTGCCTCCGGGCCGAAGCCCATGAACAGGTCGTCTTCGCGGATGATCTCGCCGTTCTTGTCGATTCGCACCTCGCGCAGAATCAACGCCTGAATCGGCACGGCGAGAACTTGCTGGCGCGTCGCGGTGACGATGTCGGCGGTACCAGAGAGGCCGGGGCGCGCGCCGCTCACAGATCGTGTGAGGCGGACGACGACTTTGAAGTTGATCGCCTGGTTGCCGGCGCTGCCCAGGCCGGTGCTGCCGATCGGGCTCTTGCCGACCTCCGTCACGATCGCCTCGAACTCCTGGTCGGGAAACGCGTCTATGCGAACCGTGGAGGGCTGGCCCACCTCGACGAAGACGATGTCGGTCTCGTCGACCTCGATCTCGGCCTCCACGGTCGACAGGTCGGCGATGGTCAAGAGCACGGTGCCGGCATTGTTCATCGTCCCCGTGACCACGTTCTCACCTGCCTCGATGTTGAGCTTGGTGATGATGCCATCCATGGGGGCGTCGATGGTCACCTGCGTTAGGTCATAGCGCGATTGGGCGAGCTGCGCCTCGATGCGGGCTACGTCCTGCTTGCGAACCTCCTGTGTGCGCTCGGCGCGCAGCACGTCCTGCAGCGCCTGGTCGTAGAGCTCGCGCGACAGCAGATCCTGGCGGTACAGGCCTTCGCGGCGGTCGAGCACCTGCTGGGCGTACTCGAGATCCTGGTCCGCCAGACGCACCTGTGTCTTGGCCGACTCGAGGCTCGCCCCCATCTGATCGACGGTGCTTTGCAGCCGTTGCGGGTCGACCTCGAGTAGGAAGTCGCCGGCGCGCACGATCTCGCCTTCCTCCACGGCGAGGCGCGTGACCCGGCCCATGACGTTCGACGAGATGTCGACCTCGCGGGCCGGTCGAATGGCGCCCGAGCCGGACACCGTGGCGGTGAGATCTCTCCGGGTGACGGCCTCCACCTGGACCTCAGGGGCCGGCGATTCCTTCCACCAGACATTGGCCGCGATTCCACCCCCGGCGACGGCGACGATGGCGATGGCGATGGCGATGATGATCTTCTTGGCAGACATGAAGCTACCTCGGAGGTTGCTCGACGCACGTTGCCGGCGCAGAACAACCGTCGATCGTCCACAATTTGTCGTCGAAGCTGCGCGGAGCAGCGGTCGGCGGCGGCCGCCCCGTCGCGCCAACCTGTAGCTGTAAAAACTTTAGCATGGCGTGTATCGTCCGGTGTTCGTGCGAATGAGGCAACACGGCGGCTTTGGCCGGGCAGTTAAGCCCGCGAGCGGCCGCTAAGCGGCCCCGAATGGTGCCGGTTGGCGCCTGTTTGACGGTCCTGCGGGGCGTTGCTACTGTGCCGAAGGTGAGCGAACCCGCTCCCGCACGCCGATCCGGGCCTTCCGCTGGGATCTCTTCAGCACGCGGCCAATGCCCAAGCGCACGGACATCGAAAGCATCCTCGTCATCGGCTCGGGGCCGATCGTCATCGGCCAGGCGTGCGAGTTCGACTATTCGGGCACGCAGGCGGTCAAAGCGCTGCGCCAGGAGGGCTATCGGGTCGTCCTGGTCAACTCCAATCCGGCGACCATCATGACGGATCCGGAGGTGGCGCCCGACGCCTACATCGAGCCGCTGGTTCCGGAGGTTCTGGAGAAGATCATCGCGGCCGAGCGGCCCGACGCGATCCTGCCGACGGTCGGCGGCCAAACCGGCCTCAACCTCGCCGTGTCGCTCGACGAGAGCGGCGTATTGGAGCGCTACGGCGTGGCGATGATCGGCGCCACGCGCAGGGCCGTCGAGTTCGCCGAAGATCGGCAAAAATTCCGCCAAGCGATGCAGGAAGAAGGCTTGCCGGTGCCCCAAGCCGGCGACGCCCACAGCGTCGACGAGGCACTCGCGCTGGTGCGCTCCACCGGCTACCCGAGCATCGTACGCGCCTCGTTCACGCTAGGCGGCGGTGGTGCCGGCGTTGCCTACAACGTCGAGGAGTTCAAGCGCATCGTCGAAGCCGGGCTCCGTGCCTCGCCGGTCGGCGCCGTGCAAGTCGAGGAGTCCATTCTCGGCTGGAAGGAATACGAGCTCGAGGTGATGCGCGACCGGGCCGACAACTTCGTCGTCGTGTGCTCGATCGAGAACCTCGACGCGATGGGTGTGCATACCGGTGATTCGATCACGGTGGCGCCGTCGATCACCTTGTCCGACCGCGAGTACCAGCAGATGCGCGACTGGGCGCGGCGTGTGATCTCCGTCGTCGGCGTGGAAACGGGCGGCAGCAACATTCAGTTCGGCGTCCATCCCGCCGACGGCCGGATGGTCGTGATCGAGATGAACCCTCGGGTGTCGCGATCGTCTGCCCTGGCCTCCAAGGCGACCGGCTTCCCGATTGCCAAGATCGCGGCGCTATTGGCCGTCGGCTACACGCTCGACGAGATTCCCAACGACATTACGAGGGAGACGCCGGCGGCATTCGAGCCGACCATTGACTATGTGGTCGTCAAGATCCCGCGTTTCACCTTCGAGAAATTCCCCGGTGTCGACCCGACGCTCAACACCCAGATGCGATCGGTCGGCGAAGCGATGGCGATCGGCCGCACGTTTCGAGAGGCAATGCAGAAAGCTTTTCGGTCGCTCGAAACGGGTCGCAGCGGGTGGGGGGAGCCTCCCGGTTCCGATCGCGGCGGGGCGAGCCGAACCCGCGCGATGGCGGTCACCGAGCGGGGGGTCGCGCCGCTGTCGCAACTGCTGATGGACCCCTACGTCGCGACGCTGCGCGAGCGCCTGCGCCGGCCGCAGAGCGACAGATTGGATGCGCTCTGGGAGGGCTTCAGCAGCGGGTTGCAGGGCGCCGAAATGGCGTTGCTGACGGGCTACGACCCGTGGTTCGTCGACCAGTTCGAAGCCCTGTTCCACCACGAGTGGGCGCTGCGCTCACAGTCGCTCGCCGACCTGGACGCCGACAGCCTGCGGGCGGCCAAGCGCGCCGGCTACAGCGACGCGCGGCTCGCCGAGCTTACGGGAAGCGACGCCGACCTCGTGCGCGCGAGGCGCGAGCGTCTCGGCATTCGCCCGACGTTTCGCCGCGTTGACACCTGTGCGGCCGAATTCGTTGCCCACACGCCGTACTTGTATTCGACCTTCGACGCCGGCGGCGTGCGGGTGCGTGACGACGGCAGCATCATCGACGGCAGCGAGGCTGCCGACGAAGCGGTGCCGACGCCGGCGCCGAAGGTGCTGGTGCTGGGGGGCGGCCCGAATCGCATCGGCCAGGGGATCGAGTTCGACTACTGCTGCTGTCACGCGGCTTTCGCCGCCCGGGACGCCGGGTACGAGAGCATCATGGTCAACTGCAATCCGGAAACCGTGTCGACCGACTACGACACGGCCGACAGGCTGTACTTCGAGCCGGTGGCGCTCGAAGAGGTGCTGGCGATCGTCGAACGAGAGCAACCCGTCGGCGCGATCCTGCAGTTCGGGGGGCAGACCCCTTTGAAACTGGCCCTGCCGTTGCACCGCGCCGGCGTCAGAATCCTCGGCACACCGCCGGAAACGATCGACCTGGCGGAGGATCGTGAGCGCTTCAGCGCTTTCCTGCGGCAACGTGACATCGCCCAACCGCCCTTCGGCACGGCGACCGACGTCAACGGAGCGATCGCCGTGGCCGAAAAGCTCGGCTTTCCCGTCCTAGTGCGGCCCTCGTACGTCTTGGGCGGCCGCGCTATGGCCATCGTCTACGAGGCGGAGAGCTTGCGGGGTTACATCGAGCAAGCGGTGGAAGCGTCTCCCGACCACCCGGTGCTGATCGACAAGTTTCTCGAATCGGCCCAGGAGCTCGACGTCGATGCGTTATGCGACGGTGAGAAAGTCGTGATCGGTGGCATCCTGCAACACATCGAGGAGGCCGGCGTGCATTCCGGCGATTCGGCGTGCGTGTTGCCGCCGTTCGATGTGTCCGACCAAGCTCTCGACAAGATTCGCCGGTGGACCCGACGCCTGGCGCTCGATCTCGGCGTAGTCGGACTGATGAACGTCCAGTTCGCCATCGCCGGCGATGAGATCTACGTCATCGAGGTGAACCCGAGAGCGAGTCGCACGGTCCCGTTCGTGGCCAAGGCGACGGGAGTGCCGCTGGCCGGAATCGCGACCCGACTCCTGCTCGGCGCCAAGCTCGACGAACTGGGGTTGGTCGACGATCCCGACGTGCGGTCGGTGTTCGTCAAAGTACCTGTCTTTCCCTTCGATCGGTTCCCCGGTTACGACCCTCTGCTCGGGCCCGAGATGCGGTCCACCGGAGAGGTCATGGGGGCAGGACCGAGCTTCGGAGTCGCCTACGCGAAGGCCGCCGCAGGGGCCGGCATGCCGCTGCCGACGGCGGGAACGGCGTTCATCTCGGTACGGGACGACGACAAGTCCGCGGCCGTTGCGGTAGCTCGGGGTCTACGCGAGTGCGGCTTCCATATCTTGGCTACTGCCGGGACGATGATTTACCTCGCCGAGCACGACATCGAGTGCGAGAGCGTATTCAAGGTCAACGAAGGCCGTCCGAACGTCGCCGACCGCATCGTCAACGGCGACGTGCAGCTGGTGATCAACACACCCCTGGGGCGTGAATCCAGGTTCGACGAAACCGCGATCCGTGGCACGGCGCTGGACCACAAAATTCCCTGCATTACCAACATTTCCGGGGCGGCGGCCGCCGTCGAGGGTATTCGGGCGCTGCAGAATGACGACGCACCGATTGCTCCGATCCGTGCCTATCACGCCGAAAGGGTCGGGTAACTTCAGTACCGGTGTGGCTGCGTGCTAAAATTTCGTTGTTCCCCGAAAGTCCCCACATTGCCGTGGACACGTCCCCAAGGGGAAAGACAACCCGCTGGAGTGCTTCGGTGGACTACAGCATGCAACCGGAACAGGGCTCGACACCCCGTGCTGGGCCCGCACTGGTCCTTGTCGCGGCGATCGTCGCGGCAATGCTCGTGTTCGCTCTTGCCGGCAGCTTCTATTTTCGTCCGGCCCCGCTGAACCGCAACGTCTTGCCCCTCGGCGGCTCGGTGCGCGTCAGTCTCGGGAGCGTGGCCCCCGAGGAGACCATGGCCCGCGTGTTGGAGCTGGTCAGCCCCACGGTGGCGGTGATGACCGTCGCCGAGGAGGGCCGTAGCGGATCGGGGGTCGTCGTCCACGTGGTGCGCGGCGTTCGGACGTTGGCGGTGTCGTTCGAAAACGGGTTGGATCTCGAAGGTGAGGTCTACGGCGTCGATCGCCGCACCGACCTCGCCGTGGTCAAGGTCGAGCATACGGAACCGCTGGCCGCGGCGGCTCTCGGAGATTCCGATTCGCTCCAGGTCGGTGAGTTCGTTTTGGCCCTGGGTGCGCCGTTCGGCCTGCGCGCCACAGCGACCAGCGGCATCATCAGCGGGTTGCACAAGAAGGGGCTCGGGATCGCGCGGTACGAAGATTTCATCGTTACCGATGCACCGATCAACCGGGGCAATTCCGGTGGGCCGTTGGTCAACCTACGGGGCGAGGTGATCGGCATCAGCACGGCGATCATCGTCGGCGACGAAAACGACCCGGGCCGCCGGGGCGGTTTCTCGGGAATCGGGTTCGCCATTCCCATGAACTTGGTAAGGGTCATCGCGCAGCGGCTGATCGGCGATGGTGGGCTGGAGGCCGAGCCGGCCGAGGGGCTAGGTGCTACGGAAGGTACGGTCGCGCTTGCGTCGGGGGGCCGCGTCGAGTTGACCGGCCTGCAACGTGACGGGCAGTCGGCAGCCCATGCCGTCGGTTTCGTTCGTGTCCTCGGCGCCGCCAGAAACGCCGTTCGAACGGGCTCCGGGTTCGTTGTCGACTCGGAGATCGGCCAGCTTCTGATCACCAACCAGCACGTAACCGCTGGGGCAACGGTCGTCGAAGTCGATTTTCCCGGCCACTCCGGCATCCCGGGAATGGTCATTCACGAAAGCGGCTTCTTGGACTTGGCGATCATTCAGCTTACGGGGCCTCCGGGGATGCCCTCGCTCAGCCTCGGTGCTTCTGTCGATCTCGCGGTCCACGATGCCATCAAGGCGCTCGGCGCCCGCGCTCCGGGAGAGGTTGTCGAGCTCGACGGCCGGGTGACGGAGCTCAATGTCGGTGGCACGCTCGCCGCCGCGGGCACGCGCCTGATCGCAACGAGCGCCGTGCCGGGGTCGGTGATTTGATGGACCGCTTGGAGGACGCAGTCAGCACGTACGACGAGAACCCAACGCCGGTGTTCGATCATGGAATCGAAGGGTTCTACGAAACCAGCGAACACGGGAAGCTACGCTACGGCTTGGCGGCTCAGGGGCTTCGCATCACCTCCGTTGAGGAGGGGGGGTCGGTGAGGCCGCCGGTTTTCGCCGGGGCGACGTTATCGCCGTGGTAAACGGCGAACCGATCAAGGACATCGAAGCGTGGTGGCGCGATCTGCGTGCCGCGCCGCCAGGGTTGGTGTTCGCGATCACCGTGATGCGCGCCGTCGAAGACGGTGGCGATAGGAGATACCGATCCTACTCCCTCACGCTCCGCGTTCCGGACGTGCGCACTCCGTCGATGGAACGGCAGGCCTACAACTCACTCTGAGTACGGTGCTTCCGTGACTCTCCCTCCACGATCTAGCAGGGTGCTGAAGAGTTTCCGGGTGCCCGTAACGGCACCCTCGGGAGCTCTTCAGCAACCTGCCAATCCGACGCTGCGCACCGCCGGTGGCGCCGTCAACCGCGAGACGATTCGGATCTTGTTGATCGTTTCGACGGTCGTCGCCGCGGCTCTCTCTTTTTGGTTCGGGGTGCCACGCATTCTCGATTGGACAACCCCTGAGCTGCAGCGTGTTTGGGTCGTGTCGTCGAGCCTCGGTGACCAGATAGCGTCGGCGGCCCCGAAGGAGGTTCTTGCCGGGGCTCCCGTGACCCTGTATGCCGTCGTCGAGACGGGAACGGGGAACCGGCGCCGCTTCTACGGTCCTGTTGATCGTGTCCGTCTGGGGGGCGAAGGAGCCGAGATCGTCGATGTGCGACCTTGGAGTACCTGGTGGAACGAGCTTGAGGTGCTCTGGTTCAAAGTCGAGCCGGTGTACGCCTTCGACAACGAAGCCATGGTGGACGACTTCGACCCGGCGACAATTCTGTACACCGATACGTTCATGCTGGCGTGGGGATTTCGCGATCAACACCCCGCCGACATCAGGCCCACCGGAGATGCGTTCCCGCGTGTCGATGTCGGTACGATGCGGTTCAAGGTGCAGGCCGTCATCCGTGACGTGCGCAACCGAGTGTTGGGTGAGGCCGTATCCCCGGGGGCGGAAGGCGTGCATGCGACGACGCTGGCCGAACAGCCACTGCGTGTGTCGGTGCGTGCCTCAGACGCCGCCTTGGGTGTGATCCTGGGCTTCTCGGGATTACCCTACGTTCCCGTTGCCGCCGGTATCCCCGCGGCGGATCATCCGGCGACCTGCTTTATCGGCGGGACGATCTTGGATTTCTGGATCGCTACCCAGCGCCGCTTGGGCGATGTCGAGCTGCCGTTTTTCGGCTGGGAAAACCTGCCGGCCCGCACCGAGCTGGTGGTCGAGGAGATGTTCCTCGCCGATGACGGCAACTACTACCACACGGCCGACCCGTTGCGACCCGTGACGTTCGAGGAAGTCCGTCCCGGTGACCTGGTGACCATCGAGGACCACGTTGGGGTGCTCTACGAGGACCGCGGCCCCGGCGGCGCTGGCGACGGCATCCTCAATACGTGGGACAGACTGCTCGGCGGGTATTTTGAGCCGGTTCGCGATATGCCGATGGGCGACGCGTTTGTCTCGGGGATCACGATCTATCGCTTGCCGTCCCCGGCGACTTCCGGAGACTCGGCCCCCAACCGGTGAACGGCGGGCACCGTGAGATCGACCACACCGCCGACCTGGGCTTCGAGGTGTGGGCGCCGACCTTGCCCGGCATGTACGCCGAGGCGGCCGCCGCCCTAGCCGAGATCTGCTACGACCGGGACGCCGTTGTCCCGATCGACCGGCGGCGGCTCGTGGTTCGTGGGGCGAGCGCTGAAGAGCGGGTCGTCCGCTGGCTTCAGGACATCTACCTGCTGCTCGAGGCGGACCTTTGGTTGACGGCTCACGCGTCCGATGTCCGGTGCGTCGAAGACCGAATCGAAGGCACCCTCCGGGGGGAAGCGCATGACCCTACCCGCCACACGCTGCATACCGAGATCAAGGCGGTCACGTACCATGGCATGCAGGTCGGAAAAGACGGCGACCTGTGGCGCACTACCGTGATCGTTGATGTCTGATCGAAAACGAAAGAGCGAGCCGGCGAACCTCGGGTTGCGACAGATCGACGAGTTCGTCTGGGAGATTCCGCGGCGCGGCGGCATGCGCGTGCCCGGGCGCATCTTCGCCAACGAGGCGCTGATGCGTGACATCGAACGCGACAAGAGCCTCCAACAGGTGGCCAACGTGGCCCACCTGCCGGGGATCGTCTCCGCCTCACTGGCGATGCCCGACATCCACTGGGGCTATGGGTTCCCGATCGGCGGAGTCGCGGCGATGGATCCCGACGACGGCGGTGTGATCTCACCGGGTGGCGTCGGCTACGACATCAACTGCGGTGTTCGCGTGCTGGCGACGAACCTGTCAGAGGGTGACATCCGTAGGCAAACCGGGGACCTGATCGACGCGTTGTTCCGCGCGGTGCCGACGGGGGTGGGTTCGGCAAATGCCATCAAGCCTCTGTCGAAGGACAACATGCGGCGCGTGCTGACGCGAGGCGCCGCGTATGTCGTGAAGCAAATGGGCTTCGGCGACGAGCAGGATCTCTTGCATACGGAAGAGCTCGGCTGCCTCTCGGGCGCCGATCCGGATGTGCTCAGCGAGCGTGCCATCGAACGCGGTCGCCGCCAGCTCGGCACGCTCGGGTCGGGCAATCATTTCCTCGAGGTCGGCTTTGCCGACGAGATTTACCTCCCGGAAAAAGCCGCAGCGCTCGGCGTCAAAGCCGGTACCGTTTGTGTGCTGATCCACTGCGGCTCACGGGGCTTCGGCTACCAGGTTTGTGATGACTACCTGGGCGTCATGCACCGAGCCGTAGACAAGTACGGCATCGAGCTGCCCGACCGCCAGCTGTGCTGCGCGCCGCTCCGCTCCGACGAGGGCCGCGCCTACCTGAAAGCCATGGCTTGTGCCGCCAACTATGCGTGGGCGAACCGGCAAACCATCACGCACCTGGCGCGCAACGCATTCATGCAGCTCTTCGGGCTCGGACCTGCGGACCTGGGGATGAAGCTCATTTACGACGTTTGTCACAACGTCGCCAAGTTCGAGGACCACGTCGTCGACGGAGAGGCGCGCCGTCTCTGCGTGCACCGCAAGGGTGCGACGCGAGCCTTCCCGGCGGGCGACGAACGGATTCCCGAGAGCCTGCGCGAGGTGGGCCAGCCGGTCCTGGTCCCGGGCGATATGGGGCGCTACTCATACGTTCTGATCGGGGCTCCGGCAGCCCTCGATTTGACGTTCGGATCGACGTGCCACGGCGCCGGGCGTGTCATGAGTCGGGCGCGCGCCAAGCGCGAGAGCCGCGGCCGCGACTTGTTCGGCGAGATGCGGGAGCGCGGCGTGATCGTGCGCGCCGCCGGCAAGCGCACCGTGGCCGAGGAAATGCCCTACGCTTACAAGGACGTCGCCGAGGTTGTCGACGTGATGGCAGGTGCCGGTGTTTCGGACGAGGTATTTCGTCTCAAGCCCATGGGCGTCATCAAGGGGTAGACACAATGTCGGAAGTCTCGCAGCGGCGCAGCAATCGGCCTATGTTCTGGGGGCAGCGCCCGTCGCAGCCCATCCATGCACCGCGCGGCACGCAACGGCGCTGCGCCACTTGGGACGCCGAGGCCGCGATGCGCATGCTGATGAACAACCTCGACCCACAGGTGGCAGTCGACTGGGAGAACCTCATCGTTTATGGAGGCACCGGGCGCGCGGCGCGCAACTGGGCTTGCTACCGGCAGATCGTGGCGGCGCTCGAGGAGTTGGCTCCCGACGAAACGCTGTGCGTGCAATCGGGAAAGCCGGTGTACGTCGCCCGCACACACGAGTACGCCCCGCGTGTGTTGATCGCCAACTCGAACTTGGTGCCACACTGGGCCACGCAGGACGAGTTCGATCGCCTCGATGCACTCGGTCTCATGATGTACGGGCAGATGACGGCCGGCTCGTGGATCTATATCGGCACCCAGGGAATCCTGCAGGGTACCTACGAGACGTTCGCGTCGTTGGCGAGGCAGGAATTCGGTGCCGACAGCCTCAAGGGCCGGTTCGTGCTGACCGCCGGGATGGGGGGCATGAGCGGGGCGCAGCCGCTGGCAGGCACGATGAACGAGGCGGCGATCCTGATCGTAGAGGTTCGCGGCGAACGAATTGCCCGCAAAGTCGATGAGGGCTATTGCGATCGCATGACTACAGATCTCGACGAGGCGCTTTCCTGGATCGACGAAGCGACCGGCTCCGGAACGCCGCTGTCGGTCGGCCTGGTGGGCAACGCGGCCGACGTGTTTTCCGAGCTCGCGGCGCGCCGCAAGATGCCGGACGTGGTGACCGATCAGACGTCGGCGCACGACCTGTTGTCCTACGTCCCCCAAGGAGATCTCGATGATCTCGACGAGCTGCGCCTGGCCGACCCCACCGAGTACCAGCGCCGCAGCGTCGCCACGATCATGCGGCACACCCAGGCGATTCTCGATCTTCAGCGGCTGGGTGCCATCTGCTTCGACTATGGCAACAACCTGCGCGGTCAGGCGGAGGCGGGGGGCCTCGATGTGCGTGATGAGGAGGGCGCCTTCCGCTATCCCGGTTTCGTTCCGGCATACATCCGGCCGCTCTTCTGCGCCGGTAAAGGACCGTTTCGGTGGGCCTGCCTTTCGGGAGACGAGGCGGATCTCGCGGCGCTCGACGATGAGCTACTGCGGGTGTTTCCCGAGGATCTGATGTTGCATCGTTGGGTGCGCCTGGCCCGTGAGCGGGTACCGCAGCTCGGGCTACCGGCGCGGATTTGCTGGCTCGGTTACGGGGACCGGGCGAAGTTCGGTGCCGCCATCAACCATCTGATTGCCGACGGGAAGGTTTCGGCGCCGGTTGCCATCGGCCGCGACCATCTCGATTGCGGGTCCGTAGCGTCACCGAATCGGGAGACCGAGGCAATGCGCGACAGTTCCGACGCAGTCGGCGATTGGCCGTTATTGAATTTTGGCCTCAACGCCGTCTCCGGCGCCTCGTGGGTTTCGTTCCACCACGGCGGCGGCGTCGGTATCGGCTACGCGCTGCACGCCGGCATGGTGATCGTGGCCGATGGAACCGATGCCCGCGCTGAACGGTTGGATCGGGTTCTGACTGTCGATCCGGGTCTGGGCGTGGTGCGTCACGCCGACGCCGGCTACGTCGAGGCCATCGACACGGCGCGGCGCCACGACATGAAGTTGCCCTCTGCACCGGCGGATGCATGAGCGAGCGCCCGCATGGTGACGCCGCCGACAAACCCGTTGCCACTCTGGTCGTCACCGGCGTACGCAGCTGTTTGACGATGGCTGCCGGCGAGCCGGGTCCGGCAGTCGGCGAGTCGCAGGAGGAAGTTGCCGAGCTTCGCGACGCCGCCGTCGCCGCCAGCGGCGGCAAGTTGGTGTACGTCGGCCCCGCCAACGGGCTGCCGGCAGCGGTACGGGTGGCCCAAGACGCCATTCGAATAGACGCCGGCGGTGGTATCGTGCTGCCGGGTTTCGTTGACCCACACACGCACTTGGTCTTCGGCGGCTGGCGCGCCGGTGAGTTCGCACAGCGCATCGCGGGTGCCGGCTACCCAGAAATTCTCGCCGCCGGCGGCGGCATTCTCAGCACCGTAGCGGCGACCCGAGCGGCGTCTGAGGACGAGCTCGTCGAGATCGGCGAGCGACGTTTGCGGCGCATGATGGCAGCTGGGACGACGACGGTCGAGGCGAAGAGCGGCTACGGCTTGAGTCTCGCCGACGAGGCCAAGATTCTCCGCGTCGTCCACCGTCTCGACGGGATCGGCCCCTGGGACGTCGTTGGCACGCTGCTCGGCGCTCATGCGATTCCCGAGGAGTTCCGCGACGATCGCGACGGCTACGTTGAGCTGGTGATCGAGATGATCGATACGCTGGCCGACCGCGCCGCCTTCGCCGACGTTTTCTGCGAGGTCGGTGCTTTTACCCTGCGGGAGAGCCGTCGCGTTTTGGAGCACGGCCGCAAGGTCGGCCTCGGCATCAAGATGCACGCCGACCAGCTTTCGGATTGCGGCGGTGCCGAGCTCGCTGCCGTGCTCGGCGCGATATCCGCCGATCATCTGGACCACATATCCACCGGTGGCATGAAGGCGCTGGCCGCATCAGGTGTGATTGCCGTGATGCTGCCTTCGGTGCCGCTGTATGTGATGGCGCGCCGCCAGGCACCGGCTGCCCGGCTGCAAGCGACCGGCGTGCCGCTCGCACTCGCCACCGACTTCAATCCCGGTACTTCGCCGATCGACTCCATGGGCGTGATCGTGGCGCTCGGCTGCCTGCTGATGCGGATGAGCCCGGCGGCGGCGCTGGTGGCGGCGACGCGCAACGCTGCCTGGGCGATGGGCAGCGGCGAAACCGTCGGCACCCTGGAGGTCGGCAAGCAGGCCGATCTGCAGATTTACGCCGTCGACGACTACGCCGAGCTGCCGTACCGCTTCGGCCAGCTCGATCCGTCGGTCGTCATCAAAGCCGGCAAGGTGGTGGCCCGGGAGGGCCAGTTCGCTTCGTAGGGAGTCGGTGGGGACAGACACAGGGATCACGGCGACGGCAATCAGCTGGACGAGTGGACAAAGGTCCCGATATTGTCGATGGCGATGCCTACGACGTTGAAATGGCCGGAACGAGCCGTTGCGGTCTAGTACATCTGATAGAGCATCAGATACACGATCACCCCGGTCACCGACACGTAGAGCCAGATCGGCAGCGTCCAGCGCGCCAGACGGGCATGCTGTTCGAAGCGCTCCTTCCATGCCCGCCACACCGTCCATAACGCCATGGGTACCACGACGATCGCCAGGATGATGTGCGAGATCAGAATGGTGAAGTAGACGGGGCGTATCCAGCCGCTGCCCGGAAAGGGTATCGAGCCCGCGTAGTAGTGGTAGGTGAGATACGAGGTCAGGAACAGCGCCGAGGTGAGGAGCGCGGCGAGCATGCACGCCCTGTGGGTCTCGATGTGCCGCCGTCGAATCATCAGGTAGCCGCTGATCAGGAAGATGCTGGCGGTGGCATTGAGGCTGGCGTTGACGGCCGGCAGCCAAGGAACCCAGTCAGGCATCGTGGCCCTCAGGCGGGGGGCACGCGGTCGATCAGCAAGAGGGTCATCAGGGCCGTGAGGTATACCAGCGATCCCAGGAAGACCCAGCGCTCGTAGTAGCCGGGGGATTGGAGAGCCCACACGGTGACGCCGAAAAAGGCGATACCCAGCGCCACGCTGCCGTAGAGGTAGCCGTTACCAGCGAGGCCCAAAGTCGCCGGTAGCAAGGCGAGCGGGATGAGGATCATCGAGTACGCTACGCTGAGGCGGGCGGTGACCAAGCCGCCCGTGTCCTGCACGCTGAGCATCGGAAAGCCACCGCGCGCGTAATCTTCACGATAGGCGCTGGCGATGGCGAAGAAGTGCGGGATCTGCCAGACGAACATGATGGCGAACAACGCCCAGGCGCCGGCGTCTACCGTACCGCGCGCCGCTGCCCAGCCGATCATCGGCGGCAGGGCGCCCGGAATCGCGCCAACCAGTGTGCACGCCGCCGTTCGCTGCTTGAGCGGCGTGTACACGAACACGTAAGAACCCCACGCGGTGGCGGCCAACCCGGCAGTAATCGGATTGAGCATCCAGAAAAGCGCCACGCCGCCGATGGCGCTGATCGTCACACCGAAGGCGAGCGCCTCGCCGGGGCGCAGGCTGCCCTTGGGAAGCGGTCGATTGCGGGTGCGAAGCATGCGGGCGTCCGCTTCGCGTTCCCAGTATTGGTTCAGGGCGTTGGCGCCGCCGACGACCATGGCCATTCCAACCATCAGTGCGATCGCCGGGCGCGCCACCGCCCCCTGCGGTGATGCGACGAAGAAGCCGACGGCCGCCGTGGCCAGTACGAGGGACGTCAAGCGTGGTTTGGTGAGCTCTACGAAATCGCCGAAGCGGGTCGTGGAGGCGACCACGGGCGTATCGGCCGCCGTCGGCTCGCTCATGCGAGCGCCTCCTGCTCGGTTGCGGCGGCAGATTCAGGCGCGCCGTATGAAAAGCGCCGGTACGATTCCACCGTGAGGGTCAGTGTGGTCACGAACAGGAGCGCACCGCCGGCTACGTGCGCCGTGGTCGGCTCCACCGCCAAGGCGTTCCAGACGGTCAGGGCTCCGAGCAAGAACTGCACGCCGACGAGGGCCACGGCGAGGGTCGAGGCTACGACCAGGCTGGTGACCTGTCCATGTTGAATGAGGATTCGCCGGTACAGCCAAACGATCATGCAGGCCACGACGACCGCACCGAGCCGGTGCGTCATGTGCAGCGCAACACCCAGCGAATCAAGTGCCGGGATGGCCCTGCCGTTGCACAGCGGGAAGTCGGGGCAGGCAAGTCCCGATCCGGTGTGTCTGACCAGCGCACCAAACAGAATCTGCAGGTAAACCACGCCCGTCGTGAGTGCCGCGAGGCGGGGGAGGGGAGGGGATCCCGCGGTCGGCGCGGACTCTCCTTGCCGTGGCCACCGTGGCGACGTGACGAGGGCCAACGTGCAGGTCATGCCGAAGAAGGCCATCGCCAACCCGGCGTGCGCCACCGACACTGCCGTGGGCAGCAGGAAGATGACTGTGAGGCCGCCCAATCCCGCCTGCACGAGCACGGCGAGTACCGCGGCGGTGCCCAGCCGGCGAACCCAGCGGCGCGGCTCCCGCATCCATAGCCACGCGGCCAGCACCATTGTCATGATGCCGACCGTTCCGGCGATCATGCGGTGGCCGTGCTCGTACAGAATGCCGCCGACCATGGGCGGGAAGAACATGCCGTACGACAGCGGCCAGTCGGGCACCGCCAGGCCGGATCCGGTGCTGGTTACGAGACCGCCGGCAATGACGAGGAGAAACGTGCAGAACGCGGTCAGCAACGCGTAGCGGTGCAGCCAGCGGCCGTTCCGGTTCGTGCGGCTCACCGATTCTCCTCCCTGCGCAGCCTGCTGAGAAACCTTGGCAACAAGCCCTCAAACGACAACACCCCGGGACGCCGGCCTGGCGACCCCGGGGTGCGCCGAATCGACGAGGCGTTAGCTACCGAAGGTGAAGGTTACCTCGGCCGTCTCGTTGGCACCGACCGTGACCGCCTGGGTCTGCTCGCCCTCGGTCTCGTGCCACGCGGCGACGACGTAGTCACCGGCCGGCAGATTGTTGATCGCGAAGCCGCCGTCGTTGCCGGTCACGGCGAAGTAGGGATGGTCGACCACGCCGATGTAAGCCTGCATCCACGGGTGCACGTCGCACTTGACCGGAATGATCTCGGCGTTGCCGAACGTAACGTCGGTGGTCATACCCATGATCGGTTGCGCGAAGTTGAAGCCGTCGTTGTTGGTCGGCTGGGCATTGATGTTGTGCAGCGTGTCGTCGTTGTTGAGTATCGTCATCGTCTGGCCGGCCTGCACGCCGAACATGTGCGGATCGTACATGCAGCCCGTCTGGCTGAGTTGCACACTGCCCGTCGCGGCGGGGAACGCCTTGCCCTCCAGGCCTTCTTTCACGTACACGAAGACGTAGCGAACCGTGCCGTTGTCGTTGACCACCAGCCGCTGGGCTGTGACGTCGGTGCCTGCATGCGCCGTAGTGCAGTACGGATCGGCAGCCATCTGCAGCACCTGCGGCTGTGGAGCATCGCCGCCGAAGGCGATCGAGCCGGTGATGTTGCCGCCGTCGGTGATCGACGCCGGGTCGATGACCTCGACGCCGGGCGCCGGGGCAGAGCCGCCGGATGCCGGGGCGTCGCCGCCACCGCCGCAGGCGGCAACCGCGACCGTTGCGAAGACAGCCACACCGGCTGTCAGTGCTTTCTTCAACATGATTTTCCTCCACCACCGGCGCGGCCTGTGAGCCGCCGTTCCGGCCAGGGTTTGAAGACTGAGGCGCCGTCGGGGGCGCTGCTTGTCAGTCTTTGTTTAGGATTGTTCTAGGAGTTCGGAACTCGTCGGTTCGTGAAAGTCCGTGTGTTTTTTCGTGACGCGTCCTATTGGCCCAGCGACATGATGTAGGCCGCGAGCGCCTCGATCTGCAGGCGCGCGTTGGCGTCGAGCTCCGGCATGAAGCTCGGCGCGTCGAGGTCTTGCCAGTACTGCGGCATCCTGGTGCCGGGGAAGATGGTCTGCGGATCGGCAATCCAGTCCTGGATCCACTCGAAGCGCAGACGGTCTGCTGCCAACGCCAGGTCCGGAGCCCAGCTGTCTTCGGTCCCCGGTGGGTTCACGCCGCCCTGCACGTGGCAGCGGAAGCACTGCGGCTGACCTTCAGCAAGCGTCCGGCCCGCCTGCACTATGTCCCGCGGATATTCATGGGCCAACGTGAACTTCAGATCGAACGGGTACGCCGCGGCATCGACGGCCGAGAAGTATTGCGTCAGCGTGTTGAGCTCCTCGTCGTTGAAACCGAACGTCGGCATGTGCACGTCGAGCCACGGTCGAATGGACGTCGAAGGATCGTGCAGGAAGTTGTACAGCCACTCGGGCTGCGTCTTGGCGCCCTCGGTGTTCAAGTTGGGCGGGGCGTATGCTGCGGCAACGGCACGGTCCTGGCCGGCCGCCACGCCGAGCGCGATGATCGGCACCTGGATGGCGCCGCCCTTGCCTTCGATGATGTGGCAAGCGCGGCAGTTGTACTTCTGAAGCAGGCTTCGGCCGGCCTCCATCGCCACCCTACGCGGCGTCGGCGCCGGCTTCTTGACGTCTGGAATCACCTCGTCGGTGTAGCCGAGGATCGCCGTGGTGATGGCCCCGACTTCTTCCGGCGTCAGGTCGAAATTCGGCATCCGCGCCTTTTCCTGCGGCGCCTTCACCTTGCCATCATCGTAGCTGCGCGGCACGGCGAGCTTTTGCTCGAGAAATGCGCGGCGCTCGTGCGGTATGTCGAGGAGGCCAAAATCGAGCCGCGGTACCGGTTTGCTCCCCCAGTCCGACAGCGTGGTGCCGATCTTTCCGCGATCCTCGAAACCAGGAATCACGTGGCAGCCATAGCAGCCGTAGCGCCCGATGAGCTGGTTGCCGAGGTACAGCCGCGTGTTCTCGTCGTCCATCGCCGCCAGCTCGGCTTCGGCATCGGCCGTGGTGCGCGCGTTCTTGAGGTACTCGAGGGCAACCTCGTGGCGCAGACTCACGTCGACGGGCGGGATCGCCGGGTCGTCCCAGGCCGGGTTGGTGAGGCTCATCAAGAAGGCCGTGGCGTCGGCGGCCTCGCGCTCGGTGAGTCGCAGGTTGGGCATCACGGTGTCCGGAAAATAGTGCTCCGGATTCCGCACCCATGTGTAGAGCCAGTCGGCGTTGACCTTGCTGCCGACGCCCCAGAGATTCGGCCCCTGCTGCCGGTAACCGGCGAAGCGTGGTTCGTCGTCCGGGAAGTCGGTGGAGCCGGGCTCGTCGACGATGTGGCAACCGAGGCACCCGACGCTGTTGATGAGGGCTTGGCCGCGGACCGGGTCTCCGGAAGGCGCCGTATCGAGCTCCACGTCAGTCGAGCTGTTGAAGACGTAGGCGACGATGGCGTCGGCCTCGACCTTGTTACGCTCCGTCCAATAGGCGTCCGAGGTGTTCGCCAGGTTGAAGAACTTCGGCATCGCCGCGTTGGGTCGAAACGCCTTCGGGTCCATGACCCAGTTGTACGCCCACTCGGGAGTCGTCTTCACACCGACGTGCTCGAGGCTCGGTCCCGAGTTACGCTGGTCGTCGAAGCGGTTGAGCTGGTGGCAACCGTAGCAGCCCAGGTTCTCGATCAAGTCGAGGCCGTACTGCAGCTCGTCGGCGTCGGGGATCCAGGTGTCGTCGATGTGGCACTTGAGGCACGAGGCCTCGGTTTCGTACGACGGCCGCATAGGCCATTCCCACAGCTCGATGTGGGCCCAGCCCAACTCCTCCTCCCAGCGGTGCCCCTCGCTCTCGTTGGCCGGCGTGTGTATCGCCGAGTAAAACGACGTGCCACGCCCCTTGCCGAGGTGACACACCGTGCAGCCGAACTCACCGGCCGGATGCACCGAAGCGTCGGCGACGAACAGGTCGAGTCGCGGGTGGCTGGTGAACGGCTGCGACTGATCGGCGTAGGCCTCGTTGGCGGTGCCCAGATGACAGCTCTGGCAGCGGTCGACGCGAGGTGCTTCGGCGAAGTTCAGGTCCATCGTCAGGTCGGCCATGACCGCCTGGCGGATGCGCAGTGACGGGTTGAGGGCATCCAGCATGGGGGCGTTGCGGACCGCCCACGTGAACCCGAAGCGCAGCGAGTCGAGCCGATCGTTGAGACGGTTGATCTCGCGGTTCATTTCGACGAGACCTGAATCGGCGTCGGTGAGCGACTGCCGCAGCGCATCGAGTGGGACCTGGACCTCCGCCAACTCGGTGGTCACGTCTTCGAGCGCCTCGCTGGTCTCGTCGACTCGTGCCTGGGCTCCCTGCAGCCGCCCGAGCTCACGGCCGGCATCTCGGTTCGGATCGTGCTCGGCTTCTTCGTAAAAATAGCGCCGCGAGTCGTAAACCGAGCGCGCGAAACGGAACTCCTGGGTCGCCAGGTCGAGACGCACTTGGATCTCGGCCGCCTGGCTCTCCAGCGCGTCGAGCTGCTCCTGTTGTGTCGCCAGCTGTTGCTCGGCGGCGTCGCGTTGCTGGGTGAGCTGCGCCAGCCGCACCTGGTCGATATTGGCTTGCTCGCTGTCGATCTCTTGCTGCGTGACCTCTTGTTCAATGACTTGGAACTGACGCTGATAGCGCTTCCATTCGCGAGCGTAGTCGTCCCAGATCATCCAGAAGACGCTCAGCATGCAGCCGATCCCCACCGCTGCAAAGATCAGGTTCAGCCTGTCGATATCGCGCGCGTAGACACCTTTGCGCTTAGCCATCCGAGCTCCAGCCCTGTCAGATGTTGAAGAAAAATTCGGGAATCGCGACGAAATACTTCAAGTTCACCGTCCACCGCAGGTACATCTTGATCGGCACGATCAGCATCCACATCATCAGCTGCGAGCCGATCACATAAGGCACGAGCCCCATTTGGACGTAGAACTTTTTCCAGTACGTCTTGGCGAGCCAGTAGGGCAGGGCGATGAAGTACAAGAGCAAGAGGATGATGCCGAAGCTCTCGCGGACCAGCCAGTTACCCGGCATCCCGATGCCCAACCACCGCGACCAGATGAACTCGGAGAGCTGCACATTGGTCAGCGGAACGACCTTGTGGACGTCCCAGTACTCGTAGGGTCCGTAGAAGTTCCAGTTGGGACCGCGCAAGAACGTTCCCTGGAACACCAGCAGTACCCAAAGAATCAAGAATCCGAACAAGAATATGAAGATCTCGTAACGGCGCTCGGCGAAGGTGTAGTAGCCGTTGCCGCGCGGATTCGGGTCGATGAATGGGATCACCATCAATCCCAGCAGGATGAACGTCGGGATCACCACGCCGGCGAGCCAGGGGTCGAAGTAGACCAAGATTTCCTGCAGGCCCAGGAAATACCAGGGCGCCTTGGACGGGTTCGGCGTTAGCTGCGGATTGGCGGGCTCTTCAAGGGGAGCCGGAATGAGGATCGACCAGACGACGAGCAAGATGCTGACCAGCAGCAGGCACAGCATCTCGGTGTACACGAGATCAGGCCAGATGAAGATTTTTTCCTCTTCCTCGGGCTCCGCCTCGAACACGGGTCTGCCCTCGGCGACGCGTTCATCGTTTTCGACGCCCTTCTTGATAGCCAGCCAGGTGAAGAAGACCACCAGCCACAGCATCGCGGAGATGGGCACGTTGTCGGGGCGCTTGAACTGGATCCAGAAGTTCTCTTCCAGGGCGGAGATCGCGAAGAAAACGATCGGGAAGCCGAGAATCACGGCGCTCATGATCTTGTTCTGCGTGCAGAACTTGCGGTACCTGCAGAACAGGAACAGCGCCACCGCCGAGATGGCGAGCAGCAGCTCGGGGCGGAAGAGCACGTTGATCCAGCTTTGGAGAGTATCCACCGTTGATCCCCCTAGAGCGCCAGTGGCCCGCCCTTACCGGGGCCGGAGATGCCGCCGTCGCGCCGCACGCGCCAGAAGTGCGTCGCCAGCAACATGACGAAGATGAACGGAATGCCGACGCAGTGCAGCACGTAGAAACGCAGCAGCGCGCCTTCGCCGACGAAGCGCCCGGCGAGCAGGATGAAGCGCATATCGGAACCGGCGGTGATCAGCGGTACGTCGCCGACTTTCATGAGCTGCGAGCCGGGGCCCTCCAAACCGATGCCGGGTGAAGCCCGTGCCATGTTGGAGCCGACCGTTACGGCCCACATCGCTAGCTGGTCCCAGGGCAGCAGGTAGCCGGTGAACGAGAACAGCAGGGTGAGCACCAGCAGGAGGACGCCGACGACCCAGTTGAACTCGCGGGGTGGCTTGTACGAGCCGGTCAGGAACACCCGCAGCATGTGGAGCCACACGGTGATCACCATCAAGTGCGCCCCCCACCGATGCATCTCCCGCATGAGGCCCAACGTGGCCGATTCGGTGAGGTCGACCATGTCGGGGTACGCGTGTTGCGCCGTCGGTCGGTAATAGAACATCAGCAAGATGCCGGTGACCGTGAGCGACAAGAACAGAAAGAACGATATTCCACCCATGCACCAGGTGTAGGAGATGCGCAGCCCCTGCTTGCGCATCCGCACCGGGTGCAAGTGCAGGAACACGTTGGTCAACACCGCCAGGGCCCGGTTCTTCGGGTCTTTGGGCATCTTGTGGCGGAAGAGCGACTTCCACACCGGAGTGCGGGTGAAGTCTGAGAACCAGCCCTTCATGCGGCTCAACATCAGCGATTACTCCGTGTGTTCTCTCGCATCATCAGGTGAAGGAGAGGAAAGAAGCCGGGTCGTCCCAGCCGCCCTGCTCGTAGAGGAACTTGCGCGATTTGTCGACCTCGATCTGCCCGTCCGCGGCGAGGGCGACCGCGGCGCGCTCCAGCGGTCGGGGCGCCGGACCCTCGAAGTTGATCCCCGTCGCATAGAAGCCGCTGCCGTGGCAGGGGCATTTGAACTTGTTCTCGTTGGCCAACCAGTTGGGGGTGCATCCCAGGTGTGTGCACACCGAGATGAGGACGTAGAATCCCTCGTCGTTGCGCACCACCCACACACCGAAGCGGTTCTTCCACTGGATCGACACCTCGCCGACCTGGTAGTCGCTCGGAAAGCCGATCTTGAACTGTTGCGGCGGCTCGTACAGGACGTTCGGATACATGAAGCGCAACGTACCGGCCAGGACGCCGCCGACCGACGCGGCCAGCGAGGCCCAGGCGATGCCCAGCCACGGAAGCGACTTGAGGAAGTCGCGACGGTCGGTTGCTTCGGCGGCGACGGTCTTGTCGGCGGTAGCTTCGCCAGCGTTATCAGCCATCACTTTGTCTCAGATCGGTCAATGTCGCCGGCACCCTTATGGAGGAGGCAACCGGTTGATGGAAACCAGCGCGGCGCGCGCAGCCGCACGCACCCGCAGATCGGGGTCATTATCTCTCAAATCGGTGAGCTCGGCGTCCGCGTCGCGGGCCTGCAACATTCCCAACGCCTGAATCGCCGCGATCATCGCGTCCTGTTGCTGCTGGTCGTTCAATTCGGTGCTCGAAGTCAGGTGGTCACGATCGATCATACGGTACAGCTCCGGCAGGCCTGCGCTGTTGCCGAGGCGGGCAAGGGCCACTGCCGAGTTCCAGCGGACCGGCGCGGCGCTATCGTTGAGCGCGATTTGCAGCGGCTCGACGACGGCTTGGTTCTCGAGTGTGCCGAGCATGTAGGCAGCGTAACCACGCACCGAAACGTCTTCATCCTTGAGCCGGAGCGCCAATTCCTCGGCAGCTTGACCGGCCGCCGGCGGCCCGATGTTGCCGAGCGCCCAGATCGCGTTGATACGCACCTCGGTGTCCGGATCGTCGAGCTGCTCGGCCACAACAGGCACGGATGATTCGTGGGCGACTCGCCCGAGGGCCAAGAGGAGGAACCTGCGTACTTGAGGATCCGCGCCATTAGGATGCTCGAAGGCCTCGGCAATGCGTCGTGCGAACCTCGGGTCGCCCCGCAAGCTCTCGTCTCGGGCCAGCTTGTTGGCCAGGCCGAAGGCGCCTTGCCATGGCTCGTTGATTCCGCCACCCGTAACCTCTGCCAAGTATTCCTCGGCCGACTTGTCTTCGTGGGCGATGAGACCGAAAACAAGAAACACCGCCACCGCTCCGACGACAAGAAGCAGTGGCAGAATGAAGAAGCCGAGGGCGACTCGCAGTGGACTCGATTCTTCAGCGTCTTCCGGACGCTCGATGTCATCCTGCGCACTCGTATCGTTCATCGTCGTCTGGAGCCCCACCTGACTCGGAAAACTACTGGACACCCCCCCTGGTGTCAAACCATTCGAGAGGCTGGGAAACGGCGATTTCCTGGTCCCATGCGAGGGCATATTCAGATCGTCGGCCCGGGCTTTTGGGCGACGTCCGGCCCGGTCGACTCCCTGGCATCGACGGCCTCCTCTTCGAGTCCCAGTTCCTGCCTGGCCTCGCGCCGGAAGCGTTCCGCAAGCAACGGATCGTGAGCCCGGTGCGCCGGGTTGTGCTGGAAGCCTCGATGGATCGCATCGCAGGCGTAACAAACGGTGATCTCGGGTACGAAGCGGTAGAGGCCGTAGTCGAGTCCCATGCACACCACCAAGCTGAGGCCGTAGGTCCACGGTGAAAGCGCGGCACCGGCGATCACGATCGCCACGCCGAGCTTGCGATTGAAGTCCTTTTGCGAGTAGAGCCGGTTGCTGTTGCAGGCGCCACAGACTTCCAGAGGGTCGATGAGGTTGCGGCCGGCATCGAGGGCGCCGGGAGCGAGAGGTTGGGTATGGTTGCAGTTCGAACAGGTCAAGGTTTCTTCAGATCCCCACGTCCCGTTCCCGCCTGCCGGCGCGTCTGACGATGCGCCGGCGTCGTCCCTCGGTGCTTCTCCGCGGGCGTCGGCGAAGTCGTGTTGGTTCGGTCGTTCGCACGCGTCGCAACGCCAATCGAGGCTCTGGTAGCTCATGTGGCGGAACTCAGTAGGGTTGGCCGCTGGCCAGCGACAAATATATGCAGATGGTTTCGCCGAACAGGACGAAGACCACGGCAGCGTACAGTATTCCGGTGGCCGACTGAATCGAGCGGATCTCGACGGTTTTCCAGGTCATCCAGGCCAGCATGATCGGGGCCAGCACGCCGAGGAAACCGCGCATGGCGACGAACAGCGCGTTGCCAAGCGTGAAGGCACGCAGCAAGCCGCCGTCCATCGACGTCCACGCAGTCCAGTGAAATGCGACGACGGCGACGAGCTGTACGACGAGCAGCATCTGGGTGGCGGCGAATACGATCAGCACACGGCGCAGCGGCGCCAGCGGCATGCGCGGTTCAATCAGGTACCAGTGGGCCAGCAGCATGGCGAACAGCACCGAGCCGACCGCCGCGACCGCACTTACCAGCCCGGCAACGTACAGCGTCGCGCCGACTGTGTTGATGTCGCCGTTCCAACCGCGAAGCGCCGGATCGGCGGCTGCACCCACGAAGCCGGCCACGGCGGCCACGTTCAGCCACGCGAAGGTCGGATCGGTTTGCGGCCACAGCTGGATGGCGAAAAGGATCACAGCGAACACCGAGAGTGCGTAGCCGCCGACGGCGAGCGGCGTGGGCGGCGTCAGCACCGTGCTCGCCCCACCGAAGCGCAGCCCGAGCCCGAGAAAGAGGCAAGCCAGGCCGATCAGCAGCGTCATGCGGTAGAAGCCGGGACCCGCCGGCGAGCGGGCGATGGCGGCGCACGCGAGCACGCCGATGGCACCGTGAACGAGAAGGATAGCGAGCGCGGCCGACAACATGCGAGGAAGAATAGCAGCCGAGGTGCTTCGGCGATTCCGCGCAACTAAGATGCAATTGTGGAGCAAGAATTAGTTGTTGTTATTCCGGCGTTGAACGAAGAGAAGGCATTGGCCTCGGTGATCGCCGAGATTCCGGCGGAGTTGAAGGCCTGCGTCATTGTTGTCGACAACGGCAGCACCGACGCCACGGCAGCTGTAGCTCGCGCCGCTGGGGCCGAGGTCGTGTCGCAACCGGTGCGCGGGTACGGCCGGGCATGCCTCGCCGGACTTGCCGTGCTCGACGAGTCGCCGCCCGATGTCGTGGTAATCCTCGACGCCGACCACAGCGATTACCCGGAGGACATGACCGCCGTCGTGACGCCGATTCTCGAAGGTGTTGCCGACCTCGTGTGCGGCAGCCGCGTCGCGCTCGCCGAGAAGGGAGCGTTGCCGCCTCAAGTCCGTCACGGCAACCGTCTCGCGACCTGGCTCATACGCTTGTTGCACGGCTTCGCGTACGAGGACATGGGTCCGTTTCGAGCCATTCGTTGGCAGTCTCTGCAACAGCTCGAAATGTGCGATCCTACGTACGGTTGGAATGCCGAAATGCAGGTCAAAGCGTTGCAACGGGGTCTGCGTGTTGCCGAGGTGCCGGTGCGCTATCGTCGGCGCGTCGGGCGCTCGAAGATCAGCGGCACCATCAAGGGGACGGTCATGGCTGGTGGCATGATCTTGTGGACGGTCGCCGCGCTCCGCTTTGCGCCGGCTCGCCAGGCGGGGCGTGCCGACGCTTCGCCGGGGAAACCTGTAGCACCAGCGCGCACCAGCTCACCGACCGATCGAGAAAGGGCGCCCCACGATGGATAATTTGAGCTTCTACAAGAGCCTGGCGCGTCCGGCCGCGTCGCGCGTCCTGTACTACGTGATCGACGGGCTGGGCGGTCTGCCGCGATCGGCCGGAGGCCCGACGGAGCTCGAGGCGGCGTCGACGCCGACGCTCGATCGGCTGGCCGATGAAGGCGAGACCGGCTTGATCGACCCGGTGGCGCCCGGCGTCGCGGTGGGCAGCGGCCCCGGGCACTTATCGCTGTTCGGATTCGATCCCATCGAGACCACCGTCGGGCGCGGCGTCCTGGCGGCGCTCGGCGTGGATTTCGATCTGCGCACCGGCGACGTGGCGGCGCGCATCAACTTTTGTTCTCTCGATGCCGACGGCAAGGTGACCGATCGGCGCGCCGGGCGCATTTCTTCGGAAACCGCCCGACCCCTGGTCGACAGGCTCGACGCGATCGCCATCGCCGCCGACGTCGAGTGCCTGGTGCGTCACGTGAAGGAATACAGGGCCTGCGTGATCTTCCGCGGCGCCGGGCTGGCCAGCAACATCGCCGACACCGACCCGCAGCAGATCGGCGTGCCGCCGCTCGATCCCCAGGCGCTCGACGAGGCGTCGAAGCGCACCGCCGAGCTGGTCGCGGCTTTTGTTGCGGAGGCACGGCGGGCGCTGCACGACGAACCAGAGGCCACCGGTGTCCTGCTGCGCGGCTTCGATACGTATGAGCCGTTGCCGACGCTCGCCGAGCTGTACGGGCTGCAGGCGGCTTCTGTGGCCGCTTACCCGATGTACCGCGGCGTCTCCCGGTTGGTAGGGATGACGGTGTTCGAAGCCGACGACACGATCGAGAGCAGAGTGGCGCTCAGCCGCGAGGCGCTGACCGACCACGACTTCATATTCGTGCATTTCAAGGCCACCGACAGCCGCGGCGAAGACGGCGACTTCGACGCCAAGGTCGAGCAGATCGAACGCGCCGACGAGACACTCGCCGGTCTCCTAGAGCTCGGCTTCGACGCCATCATGGTCACCGGAGACCATTCGACCCCGGCGACCTACAAGGCGCATTCATGGCACCCGGTTCCGGTGCTCATTTGGGGACCGCACTGCCGTGCCAATGCCGCCGCGGGATTCGGCGAGATGGCGTGTGTCAACGGCGCGCTGGGCCGCGTGCGCAGCATGGATGTATTGCCGTTGACGCTGGCACAGGCGGGTAGGTTGGGGAAGTTCGGAGCCTAGGGGCGCTTTGCAGGTAGGGGAAGTTGCTGGGCGGAACGCGTTCATTTTTTTGATTTCCCGCCACCCGTTTTTTTGATTTCCCACCACCCACCCCTGACCTGTCGCTGCCTACGGTAGCTCCCGGCCCGCTGTGCGCGGAGGTGGAAGGTAGGCGCCCTCCCAACCGACGCCTAGGTGTCGGATCGCGGCCAACCCAACCGGCGCCCGCCTGTTCCTGTGGGAAAAGGGGGCAAGGAAGACGTGGAACGCGACTTCCGGAGGGGGTGGGTGGTGGGTATTCGAAAAAAATCGGAGCGTTCCGAGCCGCGACCACCCTATCTACGGAGAGCCCGCGACGCGGAACGCGGCGGGTTTGTTTGAATACCCACCTCCCTCCCCCAACCGAGCGCCGCGCTCCGCGTCACTCTTGCCCGTTGCTTCGCAACCACTTTTCTGCCTGGCGGAGATCTTCCGGCGTATTCACGTTCAGCAAGAAGCGGTCAGGGTCGCCGAAAGCTCGCAGCTCGTCCCCACCAATGGGGGTGGCCCATTCGTCGAGGAACCCTTGCAGGTCGAGGTCGCCGGCGTCGAGGCGAGCTTGCAATGGCTCCAGCATGCCGGGGGCGTAAGCGGCGCACAGCGGGTGCCAGCGGTCCTGCCATCGAGGCGCGACGATCGACGCGCCACGGGCGACACTTTCCAACGCCGAGCGCAGCAGCTCTTGCGAAACGAACGGAATGTCGATGGCCAGGACCGCGATGGGCACGCCGCCCGCCTGAATGGCGTGCGCCGCGGTCAGCCCGGTTTCGATGCCGGCCGCCGGCCCACATTCCGTGCGCAGGTCGGGCATGCGGGGCCAGTCGATCCCCTCGATACTGCCGCCACCAACCTGGATATTCTCGGGCGCGACACGTTCTAAGACGGCGGCAGTCCACAGAGCCAAGTTGTCTTCTCCCAGCCGCACGGCCGACTTGTCGGCGTGCATGCGTGAGCTTCGGCCGCCGGCCAGCAGCACGCCGAGCGGGTCGCCGGGCTTTACCACGACACCTCGATACCCGCCTTGAGGCCGTTACCTGTGAGAACGATGACAGAGTCGGCGTCGGCGGGGCCCGCGTCGTTGCCGAAATCAGCCTCGTAGCCGGCGAGTCCGACGGCGGCCGTTGGTTCCACCCACAGGCCGTTCGCGGCCAGGCGCCGGTGCGCGGCGATGAGCTCGGCGTTGCCGATGGTGACAACGTGCCCGCCGGAGCCGACAATGGCTTCGGCGAGAGCATCACGACGCACCGGGTCGGCGATCATGATGCCGTCGGCCAGTGACGGCACGTCGTCGCCGCCGGGCTCCGCGCGCACCGCCGGTGTCGGGTGGCCTTGCCGCTCGGCAACCGCGTCGACGAGCGGCGTCACTGTACTGTGCTGTACGGCGATGAGCGCGGGCGTTGTGAGATCGGGGAATGAGGCGCGCAGCTCCGCAAATCCCTGATGCAGGCCGAGTGCCACCGATCCCTGCCCGGAGGGCACGTAGACGCGCGCCGGAAGCTGCCCGTCGCGCTCTTCCCACCACTGAAACGCCAGTGTCTTCATGCCTTCCAGAAACATCGGATTCCAGGCGTGGCTCGTGTAGGTGCCGTCGGTGTCAGCCAGAACCGCCTGCGTGGCTTTTGCTCGTTCGCCGCCTACTTCGACAACCTCGGCGCCGAGAGCGCGGAGGACCGCCACCTTGCCCGCTGGGGCGTAGGCCGGGACGTAGATGCGACACGGCAGGTCGGCCGCCGCCGCATAGGCTGCCACCGCGCCGCCGGCGTTGCCCGACGAATCCTCGATCAACGGCGGCTCCACGACGTTGCGTGCCCAGGCTACCAGCACTGCGGCACCCCGCGCCTTGAAGGATGCGGTTGGCTCCATGTGGGCGCAGGCCACCCACGGTCCTTGGCGCAGTCGCAACCAGGGACTGTTGCCCTCGCCGAGCGTCAGTGGCGCGGCGCCGGCGGGCAACCGGATTTGCTGTCGGTATCGCCAGACACCGCCGGATCCGCGGTCGATTCCATGAACATCGAATGGAGGTCCCGGCGGCAGATCCCATGGAGCGCCACAGGCGCATCGCCAGCCGCTCGGTGCGGTGAGCTGCGTCGTCGCTCCGCAGTTGTCACAAACGAAATCCAATGGCATAGCAGGCCGATTCGCATGCATTCAGGGCCTCTGCAACAATACCGCCATGCTCAAGAAGCCCCGTTTGTTTACCGCAGGTCCGACGCCTCTGCATCCCGATGCGATGCGCGCGGCGTCCGGCCCGGTGCCCTACCATCGCACACCGGCGTTCAGCGAGCTGCTCGATCGCGTCCAGGTCCACCTGCGCGCGGCGTTTCGCACCGATGGGCCGGTGGCTGTGCTGGCGACTTCGGGCACCGGTGCGATGGAGGCTGCGGTCGCCAACTTCTTCGCCGCCGGCGACCGGGTGGTTTCCGTGGAGGGCGGGAAGTTCGGCGAACGCTGGGGCGAGATTTCCAAGGCCTATGGACTCGACGCCACGGCGCTACGGGTCGAAGCGGGTGCCGCGCTCGGGGTGGATGCGTTGATGCAGCACCTCGGCGGTGCGGGTGATGTTCGCGGGCTGCTGCTTACCGCCAGCGAAACCTCCACAGGGACGATCTACGACATACGGGGTTTCGCCGAGGCCGTGCGTGCCCAGTACCCCGATATCGTAATCGTCGTCGACGCCATCACTGCGGTCGGCGCCATGCAGATTCACACCGACGGTTGGGGGCTCGACGCCGTGGTCGGCGGTGCCCAGAAGGCGTTCATGATTCCTCCGGGGCTGGCGTTCGTGGCCTGCTCGCCGCGCGGCTGGGAGATTATTCAGGGGGAGCGGGCGACGCCGCGATACTACCTTGATTTGCGCAAGTACGAAGCTTCGGCCGCCAAGTCGTCGACGCCGTTTACCCCCGCCATCGGCTTGTTGCAGGGGCTCGAGGCAGCGCTCGAGGCGATCGATGAAGCGGGCGGTATCGCGGCGCTCGAAGACAACGCCGCTGCTCTTGCCGCCGCCTGCCGTGCGGCCGCCGCGGCTCTGCATCTCGATCTGTTGTCGGCCGCTCCGAGCCCGGCGGTGACGGCGATCAAGGCGCCCGAGCCCGGCACCGGGCCGAACATCGTCGCGGCGCTGCGCGAGCGCCACGGCGCCCAACTTTCCGGCGGGCAGGGTGATCTCAAGTCGCACATTTTTCGCATCGGCCACATCGGCTACGTCGACGGCCTCGATCTTCTCGGGTTGCTGGCGGCACTCGAACGCGTCCTGGCGAGCCACGGGCACTCGTTGGTTCCCGGCGCCGCAGTGGCGGCGGCCGCGGCCGCCTTGGAGGTCGAGGCGCCGGCGTGAGCGACGCGCACAAGATCCTGGTGTGCGGCTCCCTCAAGGGCAGGGGACTGGCCATCCTCGAGGACGCGGGGTGCGACGTCGACCACCGGTCCGACCGCAAGGCCGGCTCTCTGGCCGATGTCATCGCGCCTTATAACGGCGTCATCATCCACTCGCAGCAGCTCGTGGATGCGGCGACGATCGCCGCCGGGAAGAACTTGCGCGTCGTCGGCCGCGCCGGCGTAGGCGTCGACAACATCGATGTGGAAGCGGCAACGGCCGCCGGGGTCCTGGTGATGAACTTGCCCTGGGGCAACACGATCACCGCTGCCGAGCATACGATGGCGCTCCTGTTTTGCAGCGCCCGGAACATAGCGCCGGCCTCGGCGGCCATCCGCCGCGGCGAGTGGGACCGTAAGCCGTACCTCGGCGTCGAGCTCAAGGACAAGACGATCGGCGTCGTCGGCTTCGGTCGCATCGGTCGCGAGGTGGCGCGCCGCGCTCAGGCGATGGAGATGAAAGTCGTTGCCGCCGACCCGTACATGTCGGAGAAGGTCGCCGCCGATCTCGGTTTCGAGTTGGTTGATCTCGAAGATCTGCTGCCGCGCGTGGATTTTCTGACCGTGCACGTCCCGCTCAGCAGAGAAACCGAGCACCTCATCGATGGTCCGGCGCTCGAGCTCATGAAGCCCGGCGCCCGGGTTATCAACTGCGCCCGCGGCGGCCTGATCGACGAGAAGGCGTTGATCGACAAGCTGCGCTCCGGCCACATTGCCGGCGCCGCGTTCGATGTCTTCGAGACCGAGCCGGAGCCCGATCCGGAGCTCGTCGCCGAGCCCAACTTCATCGGCACGCCGCATCTGGGGGGTGCGACGCTGGAGGCGCAGGAGAAGATCGGCGAGGGCATCGCCCAGCAGATCGGCGACTTCCTGGCGAACGGCACCATCCATCACGCCATCAACGTGCAGGCGTTGCCCCCCGAGGAGCAGGTGCCGATGCTGCCGTACGTCGATCTCGGAAGGCGCCTGGGTTCGCTGCTGTCGCAGTGCTTCTCGGGCATCGAGGCGCTGCGCGTCGAGTACTACGGCGGCATCACGCAGTACACGCTCAAGCCGGTCAGCGCCGCGGTGCTCACCGGCTTTTTCGAGCCGCATCTCGCCGAGCAGGTCAATCCGGTGAACGTGTGGAACATTGCGCGCCAGCGCGGCATCGAGGTCGAGGAGTCATCGAGCACGACCGGGCACGGCTATTCGAGCCTGATTCGGGTGTGCGGCCGCGTCGGTGGAGATCTGCACACGGTGGCCGGCACGGTGTTCGACGAAGCCCGCGCCCGTGTTGTCGAGCTCGAAGGCCTGCCGATCGAGCTGTCCCCGGAAGGTCACTTACTGCTGTTCGCCAACGAAGACCGCCCCGGTGTCGTCGGTACGGTGGGCGGGTTTCTCGGGGAGCACGACATCAACATTGCCGAGATTCGGCTGGCGCGCGCCGACGGCGGCGAGACGACAGGCACCGGTGTGGCGGCCGGCGCCGAGAACATCGCCATCGCGGTGCTGACCTTGGATCAGGCGCTGGGTGGGGAAACCCTGGAAGCGTTTGAGGGACTGGACGTTATCCGGTGGTCGCGAGCGGTGGAGCTGTAGCGGAAAGTCGGGCAAGAGTGACGCGGAACGCGGCGCTCGGTTGGGGGAGGGCGGTGGGCCTTCAAACAAACCCGCCGCGTCTTGGATGGCAGGCTGCCCACTTTCTTGCCGGATCACCAGACCCGTGTAAGAATCGGTTTAAGGCCTTCCAGCCGCTTTTTCTCCCACGTCTTCAGCTTGCGCCAGGCCCCGATTTGTCGCGGTCGGAGCTCGGTGAAGCCATCGTCGCCAACCTGGAGTGAGTGCAATGGCGCGCAAGAAAGTAGCGGTCGTCGGTGCCGGACACGTCGGCGCCACCACCGCTCTGGCCATCGTCAACAAGGCTTTGGCCGACGTCGTCTTGACCGACATCATCGAGGGTTTGCCGCAGGGCAAGGCGCTCGACATGATGGAGGCGACGCCGCTGGTCGGCAACGACTGCGAGATCACCGGGTCGAACAACTACGTCGACACGCAGGGATCCGACATCGTCGTGATCACTGCCGGTTTGGCTCGCAAGCCGGGCATGAGCCGCGACGACCTCCTGTTCAAGAACGCCGAGATCATCGGCAGCGTGGTCGCCGAGGTTGCCAAGTATTCGCCCGACGCGATCATCATCATGGTCACCAACCCGCTCGACATCATGGCCTACCTGGCCTACAAGAAGTCGGGCTTCCCGCGCAAGCGCGTTATCGGCATGGCCGGCGTGCTCGACTCGGCGCGCTTCCGGACGTTCATAGCCATGGAGCTTGGCGTGTCGGTGGACAACACTCACGCCTTCGTGCTCGGCGGCCACGGTGACAGCATGGTGCCGCTGCCGCGTTACTCGACGGTGGCCGGGGTGCCGATCACCGAGCTGATGAACGAGGAGCAGATCAACCGGATCGTGCAGCGCACGCGCCAGGGTGGCGGCGAGATCGTCAAGCTGCTGGGCACGGGCAGCGCCTATTTCGCGCCGGCTTGGTCGGTGACCCAGATGGTCGAGGCGATCTTGCTCGACAAGAAGGAGATCCTGCCCTGCGCCGCGTATCTGCAGGGCGAATACGGCGTCGAGGACGCCTACGTCGGCGTACCGGTGGTCCTGGGGTCAGACGGCATGGAGTCGGTTTTCGAGATCGAGCTGTCCGACGACGAACGCGCCGCGTTCGAGGACTCGGTAGCCGAGGTCAAGGACTCGATAGCCAAGCTGGAGCTGTAGCCATGTCGGTTGAGCGCACCCTGGCGATGATCAAGCCGGACGCCGCCGCCCGGAACCTGATCGGCACGATCATCGCCCACTACGAAGCCGAGGGATTCGCGATCGTCGCCCTCAAGAAGCTGCGCCTGAGCCGCGACGACGCGCGCGCCTTTTATGCCGTGCACGCCGGGCGCCCATTTTACGACAGCGTCACAGAGTTCATGAGCTCGGGACCGATCGTGGCGCTCGTTCTCGAGCGCGACAACGCCATCGCACACCTGCGCGAGGTCATGGGCGCCACCAACCCGGAGGAAGCCGCCGAGGGCACGATCCGGGCGCTGTACGCCGAGAGCCTCGAGGCCAACAGCGTGCACGGCTCGGATGCTCCAGAGACCGCGGCGATCGAAATCGCCTTCTTCTTTGCCGAGCGCGAGCTGCTCTAGCTGCCGAAGCTCTTCAGTATGTCGAACGTGATGACCATCAGCATGAGCGCCACGAGCAGCACGACGCCCACCGTCATCATGCGCTCCTTGACCTGCAGGCTGAGGTCGTGACGCGTGATGCCCTCGAAGGCCAGCACCGCGATATGCCCGCCGTCGAGCACCGGGATGGGCATCAGGTTGAGCAGCCCGAGCTGCAATGACACGATGCCCATGAGCCAGAAGAGCATGAAGGGGTCGCCGCTGCGCGCCGTGGCGCCGGAGAAGCGCGCGATCTCGATGGGGCCGGACAACGTTCGCACCGACATGCGGCCGGTGAACAGGCGCGACAGGATCTCGCCGATCAGTGCCGTCTGACGGCGGATCTCGCGGCCCGAGCGCGCCATCGCCGCGGTGAAGCCGAAGCTGCGTAGCTCGAAATCGTAGACTCGATACACACCCAAGCGTCCGCCGCCGCCTTGCTCTTCGGGGCGCGTGCCCGGTGTGGCGGTGAAGCTGATCAACTCGCCGTCACGGTCGACGACGATCGCCGTCGGTTCTTCCGGTCGATCGAGGATGGTCACGGTGAGCTGGTTCCAGTCGACGATGGCTTCGCCGTTGACCTCAACGAAGCGGTCGCCGGCCATCAGTCCCGCTTCTTCAGCGGGCGTTCCCTCGGCGACGCTGCCGACCACCGCCGGAAACGGTGGCAGAGCGCCCAGCCATCCCTGGTCGTTCGGCATCTGCCGCTCTGGAGTGGCGGCGATGACGCTTCGACCGCGTTCGTTCTCCACCGTGAGCTCGATCTCCTGGCCGCCGGAAATCAGCACGCGCAGGTCGAAGTCCTGCCACGTGGCCACCGGCTGGCCGTCGACCGCCAGGATCCGGTCACCCGGGGCCAGCTCGGTGGCTGCAGCCGGGGAATCGGCCATGATCCAGCCGACGGTGACGGGATCGAAACGCCACGATTCGGTTTCGATGCCGCGCATGAACACCATCGTGAGCAGCACGAACGCCAGCCCCACGTTCATCACCGGCCCGTTGAGGAGCACGAGGAAGCGCTGCCATTTGGGACGCGACAGAAACTCGTCGTCGTCGCCGGTCATCTCTTCGTCGGGGTTCTCGCCCTTCATCTTCACATAGCCACCAAGCGGCAAGGCGCAGATTCGGTAGTCGGTGTCGCCGCGGCGAAAACCGAAGAGTCGAGGCCCGAAACCGAGAGCAAAAACGTCGACCCGAACGCCGAAGAACTTCGCCGTGGCGAAGTGGCCGAACTCGTGGACGAAGATCATGATCCCGAGAACGAAGATAAGCGCCAGCACGTTGGTCAGAATATCGAACATGGTTTCTTCACTGTAGCAGGCGGGGGTCAGTGGCCGCGAACTAGCAAGTGTCAACAGGCCCTAGCAGGCCGTGGTGAAAGTGTGATGGGTCTGGTTGCGACGACAAGAGGCCATCTGCAAGGCGACGCGACGACGGCGATGTTGAATACATCGTCGAGGAGCGTCAACGCCGCAGATGGCCTCTTGTCGTCGCAACCCGTTGGGGCGCGCTGGGGGGTTGCGGGCGATGCCCGCGTTGGACCTCCTCGACGATGCCTCAGCATCGCCGTCGTCGGCCCGCCTTGCCCTCGCCCGCAAGACCCCACGCGCCAGACCCATCACACTTTCACCACGGCCTGCTAGATCAGGTGACCAGCTCCTCGAACATACGGCACGCGATACGCCGGGCCTCGCGGTCGGCCGCGAAGATGCCTTGCAGCGTGGCTGCCTCGGCGTCTTGCACCTCGTCCAAAGTACGTTCCGCGACGTCGAGGATCTTGTCGAACGGCAGTCGGCCCGCCAAGAAAGCCTCCACCGCGACCTCGTCGGCGGCGTTCAACACCGCCGGTGCCGTGCCGCCTCTATCGAGTGCAGCGCGCGCCAGGCCGAGGGCCGGGTAGCGCTCGGGATCGGCGGCCTCGAACGTCCATGGGGAGCTGTCGACGAGCGATAGTGGGGTAACCGACGGTTGCCAGCGCTCGGGGTAGGTGAGGGCGTCTTGGATCGGTAGCCGCATGTCGGTGGGGCCCGCTGCGGCGATCATCGAGCCGTCGACCAGCTCCACCAGCGAGTGGACGATGCTCTGGGGATGGATCACGACGTCGATGGTTTCATGGGGTAGCCCGAACAGCCACCGGCATTCGATAACCTCGAAGGCCTTGTTCATCAAGGTAGCCGAGTCGATGGTGATGCGAGGTCCCATGCGCCACGTTGGGTGATCGAGCGCCTGCTCCGGGGTGACGGCGGCGAGCTCATCGGGCGTGCTGGTGCGAAACGGCCCACCGCTGGCCGTCAAGATGAGACGGCGCAGGTCGTTGCTCGACGTGCCGCGCAGGCATTGATGCAGCGCGTTGGGCTCAGAGTCCACCGGCAGCAGCGCCGCCCCCGTTGCCGACGCCTTCGCCATGATCAGCTCGCCGGCCATCACCAGCGATTCCTTGTTGGCCAGCGCCACGTCGATTCCGGCGGTCACGGCCTCGTACGTGGCGGCGAGCCCCGCGGCGCCGACCACCGCGTTCAGCACGATGCCGGCGTCCGCCTCGGTCGCGGCGCGCAATAAACCGTCGTCGCCGATCGCGATCTCGGGCGCGTCCGAACCGAGCCGCTCCCGCAGTCGAGCCGCGCAAGCTTCCGAGGCTACGGAAACCAGCTCGGGCTGCCAGCGTTGCACCTGCGAGGCGAGCAACTCGGCGTTCTCGCCGGCGGCCAAGGTTGCGACCTGCAGTCGATCGGGGTGTTTCTCGATAACCTCGAGCGCCTGGGTGCCGACGGAGCCGGTCGACCCCAGTACGGCGACGCGCTTGCCGGTCATCGGGAGATCACAGCAAGCCGAAGAAAACGCAGGCGTACAGCGCCGCGCCGGCGAACAACAGGCCGTCAAGCCGGTCGAGAATACCGCCGTGGCCCGGCAGAATCCGCGACGAGTCCTTGGCGCTGGCGGCGCGCTTGAGCGATGACTCGAACAAGTCGCCGGCCTGCGCCACGACGCCGAGGAGCAGGCCGACTCCCAATCCGGTCGGCCATGTGGTTTCCGGCAGCCAGTAGAAACAGACGACGGCGGCACCGACGGCGCTCGCCGCCAGGCCGAACCCGGTGCCCTCCAGCGTTTTCTTGGGTGACAGCTCCGGAGCCAGAGGATGGCGGCCGAACAAGCTGCCGCCGTAATAAGCGAAGATGTCGCCCGCGGCGACGGCGGCGAACAGCAGCACGATCAGCGCGACGCCGTGCTCCGCGTAGCGCAGCGCCACAGAGAACCCCGGCAGCAGACCCAGCCACACCAACCCGCCGATCGTGGCCGCCACACGGCGCACCGCTAGTCCGGGGTGCCGCTTGCCCGCTGCCAGGCCGGCGAGGGCCGCCAGCAAGGACGTGGCCCCGAGCATGGCGACCGGCATACGCGGGTTGGGATGGGCGAACGAAGCTGCGCACGCCATTGCCAGCGGCGCGCCGAGGCCGCGCAGCGGCGCGGCGCCGGCCTCGGCAGCCAGAGTCGCGTATTCGTTCCAGGCGACAGAGAGGAACACGGCCAGAACGAGGACGAAGGCGATCTGCGGTCCCCATAGCGTGGCCCCAAGTATGGACAGCAGAACGATGGCAGTGAGGACTCGGATCACGATCGCCCCCTGCGATCGACGCTTCCGTAGCGGCGCTCGCGGCGCTGAAAGTCGACGATTGCCCGGAGTAGATCGGCGCGACGGAAGTCGGGCCAGAGCTTGTCGGTGACCCAGATCTCAGCGTAGGCGATTTGGTAGAGCAGGAAGTTCGAGATGCGCAGCTCGCCGCTGGTTCGAATCAACAGGTCGGGATCGGGAAGCTCCCTGGTGTACAGCTCTTGTCCCAGCTCGGCTTCGTCGATGTCATCGGGCGAAAGTCCTCCATCCCGGGCCTTTCGCGCCAGGCTGCGGCACGCGTCGACGAGCTCTGAGCGGCCGCCGTAGTTCAGCGCGATGACGAACCGCATCCCCGTGTTGGCGCGGGTGGCCGCGGTGGCGTCGCGCACGTCGCGTTGCACGTCCTCGGGCAGCTCGCCGAGGCGACCGATGGCCTCGAAGCGGATCGATTGTTCCAGCAGGGTGGGCAGCTCGCGCGCCAGGTACTCCTTGAGGAGCTCCATCAGCGTGTCGATCTCGGCTTGCGGCCGTTTCCAGTTCTCTACGGAGAACGCGTACAACGTCAGCACCTCGATGCCGGCCCGGGTCGCTGTTTCCACTACCTCGCGCACCGCGGTGATGCCTTCCCGGTGTCCTTCGACCCGCGACATGTCGCGCTGCTCGGCCCACCGCCCGTTGCCGTCCATGATTACCGCCACGTGGCGCGGCAGCCGCTGCCAGTCGATTATGTCGAGCAACGAGAGGGCTTCCTGGTTCTCGCCCAGGTATCTGCGCAGTTCCTCGGGGGCGGCGGCCGTGGCCGTGGCGCGGCTCATGCCGGCACCGTTGCCGGTTCATAGCCGGAGCGATGCTCTTTTCTCCAGCGCCAGGCATCTTCGAGGATCGTGGCCAGAGCGCCGCGTTGTGCCGACCAGCCGAGCTCGGATCGCGCCTTCGTGGGGTCTGCGATCAAGGCAGGGGGATCGCCGGCGCGCCGCGGCGCGGCGCGGGTCGGGATTTCGTGGCCGGTGACCTCGCGGGCTGTGTTCACCACATCAAGAACGCTGTGCCCCTGTCCGGTGCCCAGGTTGTAGACGCCGCCGCTGCCCCCGTCAGCGAGCCGGTTCAAGGCTGCGATGTGCGCTGCAGCCAGGTCGGTCACGTGAATGTAGTCGCGCACGCCGGTCCCATCGGGTGTGTCGTAGTCGTTGCCGAAGACGTCGATGGCTTGTCGCTTGCCCAGGGCGACATCGAAAACGCACGGGATCAAGTTACTTGCCGGCGTTTTGTCCTCACCCAGTATGCCCTCCGGGTGGGCGCCGGCGGCATTGAAGTAGCGCAGCGCCACCGCGCCGACCTCGTAGGTGCCTTCGTAGGCTGCCAGTGCCGTATCCACTGCCAGCTTGCTGGCGCCGTAGGGATTCACCGGTCGCGGGCACACGGTCTCGCCGATGGGTTGCTCGTCGGGACAGCCGTACACCGCACAGGTCGACGAATGCACGATGTGCTTGACCCCGTTGGTGACCATCCAGTCGAGCAAGGCGAGACTGTCCTGCAGGTTGTACTGGTAGTACAAGCCGGGATCCGCAACCGACTCCTCCACCGAGCATTTGGCGGCCAGGTGCATGACGGCATCGGGCGTGCGTGTCGCGGCGGTGCGGTCGAGAGCCGCAACGTCGCCGCAGCGGCCGACTTCGAGCGCCACGCCGTCGGCAAGCGTCTGCCGGTGTCCCGACGACAGGTCATCGACGATGGCAACGCTGTGGCCTTCGTCGAGAAGCGCACGGACGAGGTGGCTGCCGACGTAGCCCACGCCGCCGGTCACGAGGATATGCATGTTCGGAAAGAGGCCTCAGCACCCCGCCGGGCCGGTGGAAGCGTCCCTGTGCATGCTAGCACGCACGCCCGCCATGCCCGGGATTCGGTTCGTAGAAGACCTGTAGCAGGCAGAGCCCGTGCGCCGGTGCCTTCACCATCGGCGAGTGACCCTCGTCGGCCGCCGCCATGGCGGCGAGATCGGCGACCGAGCGACGTCCGTAACCGACTTCCAACAGGCTGCCCACCATGCCCCGAACGGCGTGTCTCATGAAGCTGCGGCCGCGCACGGTGAAGGTGATCAAGCGGCCGCGCGCGACATCGAACGAGTCCACCGCGCGCCGGTCGGGGTCGCCCGCGGGCTGGCTGGCGAAAACGCTTTGCCGCACGGGACCGACAAGCGCCGTGGCGGCTTGCACCATGTCGTCGTAAGCCTTGATGTTGGGTCGGTGCCAGGCAAACGGTGCAGGGAATGGCGACGCCACGGGTCGGGGATCGACGTAGTAGCGGTAGATCTTTCCGGTGGCACTGAAGCGGGCGTGGAAATCGTCATCGATTGCGGTTGCCTGCAGCACGCGGATGTCGTCGGGCAGCATACGATTGAGAGAGCGTTGCCATTTGGCGGGGTCGATCGTCTTGGGGCTATCGAAGTGGCACACCTGGCCGGCGGCGTGAACGCCGGTGTCGGTGCGGCTGGCACCGGTTACTTTGACCTCGTCCTCGACGATCTCGGCGACGATGCGCTGCAACGAACCCTGGATCGTCGGTTGGTCGGGTTGGACCTGCCAGCCGGCGTAGTTGGTGCCGCGGTAGGCGACGGTGAGGCGGATTCGCATGGGCCCGCATGCTACCGCGCCGGGATGCGGCCATGTTTCGGGTTCGCTATCCTTCGACCATGGCCCTTCGTACCATCGTCAAGTACCCGGATCCGCGGTTGCAGGAGCCGGGCGACCGCGTCGAGCAATTCGACGACGATCTGCGCGAGCTCGCACAGGACATGGTCGTCACCATGCGCGCCGAGGCGGGAATCGGCCTGGCCGCACCACAGGTCGGTGAGAGCGTTCAGCTGACCGTCGTCGACGTCTCGGGAGGCACCGATCCGCAGCAGCTGTTGAATCTGGTCAATCCCACGGTGGAGTCGGAGGAGGGCGAGATCCGCGATGAAGAAGGCTGCCTCTCGTTCCCCGAGCTCATCCTGGTGGTGCCGCGCCCGGCCCAGGTTGTCGTAGTCGCCCAGGATCTCGACGGCAACCCGATAAAGATCGAGGCAGAAGGCCTGCTCGCCCGCTGTCTGCACCACGAGATCGATCACCTCAACGGCGTCCTCTTCATCGATCGTGTGAGTCCGCTGAAGCAGGACATGGCGCGCCGCAAGATCGCCAAGCGCATTCGCGCCGGGGACTGGTAGGCAGTTGCGTACCGTCTTCATGGGGACGTCCGCCTTCGCCGTGCCCGCCCTCGAGGCGCTCGCCTCGGCTCACGAAGTGGCGGCGGTTGTCACCCGCCCGGATCGTGGCAAGGGAAGAGGCCGCACAACCGCGTGCTCGGCAGTCAAGGAGTGGGCGCAGGACGCCGGGGTGCGGGTGGAGCAGCCGGCGACGCTGCGTACGGCGGAAGCCCGGCAAAGCCTGGCTGCCTACTTTCCCGAGGTGATCGTCGTGGTCGCGTACGGCTTGATCTTGCCGCCGGAGGTGCTGGAGCTGCCGCCGCGTGGCTGCATCAACGTGCATGCTTCGCTGCTGCCGCGCCATCGGGGCGCCGCGCCGGTGGCCTGGTCGATCCTGTCCGGGGACAGCGAGACCGGTGCCACCACCATGCTCATGGATGAGGGGCTCGATACCGGCCCGATCCTGTTGCAGAGCCGGTTGCCGATCGCGCCGGAGGATACCGGAGAAACGCTGGCACCACGCGTCGCGGCGGCCGGCGCCGAGCTGTTGCTGGAAACCCTCCAGGGGTTGGAAACCGGTGTGGTTGCCCCCCGGCCGCAAGACGACGCTCAGGCAACCTCGGCGCCGAGCTTCACGAAACAAGACGGTGAGATCGACTGGAGCCGGCCCGCCGACGAGCTGGACCGCCGGGTACGGGGGCTACAGCCGTGGCCGGGCACGTTTACGTTTCTTGAAGGCGAGCGCATCGGCGTTTGGCGGGTGCGGCCCCACACGGCGGCCGCGAAGGACGCAGTACCGGGGCGCGTAGAACGAGTTACGGATGAGGCTCTCTGGGTTGCCTGTGGCAACGGAGATTTGCTCGAGATTGTCGAGCTGCAGCGCGCCGGAGGCCGCCGCCAGTCGGCCGCCGAGTTTCTGCGCGGCCGCCGTGTCGCGGAGGGATCCCGGTTCGCCGCCGCTGGCGCGTCCGCCCCGTCCGACGCGTGAAGCCGGCCGACGCACGCGGCGCCGCCCTCGATGTTCTCGTGCGGGTCGAGAAGGGCACCGCCAGCGACCGGGCGCTGGACCGGGCGTTGCAACAGCGTCGCCTCGAGCGCCGCGATCGCGCCCTGGCCACGGAGCTGGTTTACGGGGTGTTGCGTCGCCGTAGCACGCTGGACGCGGCCATTGCGCGGCACAGCCGGCGGTCGCTCGACCAGCTGGATTTCGCCGTGCTGGCGGGTCTCCGCCTCGGCGTCTATCAGGTCCTGTTTCTTGACCGCGTTCCCGATCATGCCGCCCTAGATAGCGTTGTCGAGGCGGTCAAGGCACGCCGGCCGAAGGCAGCGGGCTTCGTCAACGGCATCTTGCGCGCCTTCCTCCGGCAGCGCGGCGCGCAGGAGCCGGGTGGGGAGCTCGTTGATCCGGACTGGGCTACCCGGCTTGACGTGCCGCGATGGTGGGCCGAACGCTGGCGCGACCGCTACGGCGATGAGCGGTCGGAGGATTGGTTCGCTGCCGCCCTCCTCCCGGTTCCGCTCGTCCTGCGCCGCCATCCTCGCGTCGTTGACAAGGATCAGCTGGTTCGCGAGCTTGCCGCCGAGGGTGTCGAGGTGGAAGAGAGCGGCCACGCACCCGACTCCCTGGTGGTTACCGCCGGCAACCCGGTGGGTTCGGATCTGCTTGGCGCGGGGTCGTTCAGCCTGCGTTCCGACGCCTCACAGCTTGTTGCCTCGCTGCTGTCCACGGACATCCGGGGCCGGCTGCTGGACGCTTGCGCCGGTAGGGGAGGCAAGTCGATCCAGATCGCTGAGGACACGGCAGCCGACATGGTCGTGGCGCACGATCTGTCGGCTTGGCGACTCGCCGCTTGTCGCGAGGCGGCGCGCCGTGCCAGAACTCCGGAGGTGCGCGCGGTGGCCGGCGATCTATCGCGCCCGGGAGCGTTTCGCACAACGTTCTCGGCGATCCTCGTCGACGCACCGTGCAGCGGCCTCGGCACGGTTCGCCGGCGGCCGGAGCTCAAGTGGCGCAACGATCTACAGCGATTGGAGCGGCTCGCCGGGTTGCAACGGCAAATACTCACGAACGCCGCGGCCTTGCTCGCTGACGACGGGTTGCTGCTCTACGTCACCTGTTCGACCGAGCCCGAGGAAAACGAGCGCGTCGTCGAGGCCGTCGTCGAGGTGTCGCCGGATTTAGTCGCCGAAACCGTCGACGACCACGTCGGCGGCGCGTTTGTCGGCCCCGACGGCTACTTTCGCACCTACCCCGGCTATCCGGAGCTCGACGGATTTTTCGCGGCGATGATTCGCCGGCGCAGAAGCTGATCGACCAGCCACCGGTTTTTCGCGTCTCATGCTATAAATGAACCTGCCCACATCACCGGTGCCACCTTCGCATGTCTGGCTTTCTTTCGACGTCACTCTCGCTGCTGAAGATCGTCTGCGTGATCGCCTTTTGGGGAGTGCTGTTCGTGGCCAGTGGCTATGTGGCCGTCATGTGGTCGCTGAGCACCGAAGAATTCCAGATGCCCGGTGTCGTGGGGCTGCCACTCGCCGCAGCGCAGGACATCCTGACGGCCAACGGTCTGCTCGTAGAGGTCGACGAGGGACAGTTGACCGACGACGCTATCCCCGAGGGTCACGTGCTGCGACAGAATCCGCTCGCCGGCACGGCAATCAAGCGGCAGCGCGGTATTCGCCTGACATTGTCGTCGGGCCAGCCGAAGCGTCAGCTGCCGATGATCGTCGGTGATGCTCTGCCGCGCGCCACGATCGCCCTGGAGCAGCAGGACGTGGGCGTCGAGTACGTTTCGCGCGTTTATTCGACGGAGTTCGACAAGGACCTGGTGATTGCCCAGCAACCGAACAGTACCGAGCTTCCCGAGGGTGTCATGGTGCCGGTGCGACTCCTCGTGTCGCTTGGGCCGCCGCCAAAAAAATACGTCATGCCGGACCTGGTGTACCGGAACGTCGGCGAGGTCAGGGAGCATTTGGAGGCGATGGACTTTCGAATCCAGGAGAGGCCGCCGAACCGGCTCGATGCCGGACAGCCCCTGGGGACCATTTTGCGCCAAAACCCGCCACTGGGCTTCGCCGTGCAAGAGGGTGATCTCATCCAGCTGGTGGTGAACATCCGATGAGCGACATCCGCCTGGCACCCTCGTTGTTGGCGGCTGATTTCGCCGACCTCGGCGGCGCCGTACGGCAGCTCGAGGACATCGTCGATATCTTTCACATCGACGTGATGGACGGCCACTTCGTTCCGAATATCTCCATGGGAACAGCGGTGGTGAAGTCCCTGCGCCCGGTTACCGAGGCGACGCTCGACGTGCACTTGATGGTGTCTGAACCGGATCAGTGGATCGGGCCCTATCGGGACGCCGGAGCCGATTGGATCAGCATTCACTACGAAACCAGCGTCCACCTGGAGCGGACGCTGGGCCGGATACGCGACAGCGGGGCCCGCGCCGGGTTGGCGATCAATCCGGGAACGATGCCGGACGCGCTGCAGCCCGTGCTCGCCGACGGTGACTTCATCGTCGTCATGTCGGTGAATCCGGGTTTCGGCGGGCAGCAGTTTCTTGGCTCGAGCGTCGACAAGCTGGCGACGCTGCGGGCTCGCCTCGACGCCACCGGCCTGGAGGGCGTCGACCTGGAGATCGATGGCGGCGTAGACGCCGGCAACGCTGCCGCGTGTGCCGCGGCGGGCGCCGACATCCTGGTGGCCGGCTCTTCCGTGTACCGGGCCGACGATCCGGTGCTGGCGGCGACCGCGATCATCGAGCAAGCGCGCGCCGGCCGATCATGAAATCACTGGTAACCGGGGCCGCCGGTTTCATCGGCTCGCACCTGTCGGAGCTGCTCATCGAAGCCGGCGATGAAGTCGTCGGGGTCGATTGTTTTCTCGACAACTACGGGCGCCAGCGAAAAGAGTCGCAGATGGCAGGCCTGCGCGAGCAGCCGGGCTTCCGGTTCATCGAGTCGGCGATCCTCGACCTCGACCTTGCCGAGGCGCTGGACGGAGTCGACCGTGTTTTTCACTTGGCGGCGCTGCCCGGCGTACGGCCGTCCTGGGGCGCGGTGTTCGCCGATTATCTGCAGCACAACGTGTTGTCGACGCAGGCGCTTCTGGAAGCCTGCAAAGATCATCCGTTGCGTCGATTCGTCTATGCCTCTTCGTCGTCGGTGTACGGCGACACGGATGTGTTGCCGATGACCGAGACCGGGGTGACGCTGCCGTACTCGCCGTACGGTGTGACGAAGTTGGCCGGTGAGCACATGGCGCGGCTGTACCACCGAAACTTCGGTGTGCCGACCGTGAGCGTCCGCTTCTTCACCATCTACGGTCCGCGCCAGCGCCCCGACATGGCGATGCAGCGATTCTTGACCGCGGCCCGCGACGGCACGCCGATTCGTGTTTTCGGCGACGGTGAACAGAGCCGCGACTTCACCTTCGTCGCCGATACCGTAGAAGCCACCCGCCGTGCCGCCGAGACGGGCGCACCCGGCGGCGTATACAATGTCGGAGGAGGAAGTCGCGTGACGCTGAACGAGGTAATCGCGACGATTGAAGCGGTTTCGGCGCGAACTCTGGAGATTCATCGCGAAGCCGACAAACCTGGAGACGTGCGGTCCACGCAGGCCGACTGCCAACGTGCCCGAGCCGCGCTCGACTTTATCCCCCGCATATCCCTGCAAGACGGAGTAACGCGCCACTGGCAGTGGCTCACCGAGACACCGTCCGAATCCTGAGCATGAGCGAAACACTCATCACTTTCACTGACCGGCGTCTGCTCTGGCTGCTCGCCGGTGTTGTTGTGCTCACCGGTTGCGGCGGCGGTCAGGCACCGTTGTTAACCGCCGATCCGAGCGGGACTATATTGTTCGAGCAAGGGCAAGACGCTCTCGTGGAGGGCAAATGGGCCGCCGCGGTCACCGCGTTCGACTCACTGCTGAAGAACTACCCGTCGAGCCCCTATCTGGCGGAGGCGAGGTTGGGTCTCGGCCGGGCGTACTACGAGCAAGGGCGTCCTGAGAACTTGATCATGGCGATCGATTCCTTCCAGAGCTTCCTGACCTACCACCCGTCGCACGAGCACGTCGACTATGCCCAATACATGGTCGGCATGGCGTACCAGAAGCAAATGAAAACGCCCGATCGTGATCAGACCCCGACGCGCCAGGCGATCGCGATGTTCGAGACGTTCGTCGATACGTATCCTGCAAGCCCCCTGTATGAGGCGGCGGTGGCGGCGCGACTAGCGGCCGTCGACGCGCTTGCGGCGCACGAGTTGCAAGTGGCCGAATGGCAGGCGAAGCGCGAGCGGGACTGGGATGCGGCTGTCGATCGGGTCAACTGGGCCCTCGAGCATTATCCCGAAACCACCCTCAAATGCCCTCTTATCTTCACTCTCGCACAAGCTTACAAGAAGGGGGAGAAATACGAGGACGCTGTTCGTTATTATGAGCAGGTCATCAACGAGTATCCCGACTGCGAGCAAGTAGACGACGCGGAGAAAAGCTTGCGCGAGCTGAACGGAACGTAACCCGCTGCTTTGGGGTGGGCGGGTTTCCTGAGACCGTTCGTCAGGAGACAAGGGCATGAGCCGTACGATGAAACAGGTGGGGCTGGTGGGTCTGATCGTGGCCACCGCGCTGAGCCCGGTGGCCGGCGCCGCCGTTGCTCCCGTGGCCGAACCCGCTCCGCAGAGGCCGTTTCAGCCTTCGAACAACAACGACTGCCTCCTTTTCCCCGGTGACCCGCCGACAGCCGGCCCGCGGGTGGTGGCCGGACCGCAGGCCTTGCGGGAGTCGTTTGCCCTGGGGGACTTGGTGTACGTCGAGGGCGAGGGGACCGCGCCCCTCACCGTCGGTGAGGAGCTCCAGTTCGTGCGCAGCTACGGCCCGTTTCGCCATCCAGTAACCGGCCAAGAGGTAGGCGACGCCATCGGTCTGCTGGGCTTCGCCGAGATCATCGACGTCGACTCGAGTCGCGCCATGGCGTGCATCACGATGTCATGTCGGGAGATCGAGATCGGCGAGTATCTGCTGGAGCCGATCGTCCGCGCCGTGCCGCAGGTGAGCGACATTCCGCCCTTCAATCGGGAACAGCTCGTCACGCCGGACGAGGCCGATGCCACGATTATCCTCGGTGAGCTCGAGTCGGTGCTCTCCGATTCCGGCGAAGCTCGCATCGGCGTCGCCACGCGAGAGACCTACGGACAGGCCGACATCGTGATTATCGATCAGGGGGGTCCGACCGGTTGGACTCCGGGCGACGTCGCGACCATCTATCGGTCGGCGACTGCGTTCACCACGACCGGTGCTGTGGAGCCGCCGATGCTGCTGGGCAACGGTGTGATCATCGCCGTGGGCGCCGAGGTTGCGGCGGTCATGATCGTCGAAACCGTCTTTCCCGTGAACCTCGGGGACAGGGCGCGACGTAGCGGAACCGCAAGAAACTAGGCTGGGCTAGGCGAGAGCGAAACCGGTAGCTACCCGACCCGCTCCGCGATCACGTACGGGCGTTTGCCCTGGGCCTCGTGATACGTGCGCATCTGCATCTCGGCGAGCACGCCCATGAGCAGGAACTGTACGCCGACAATGACCCCGAGCACCGACAGGTAGAGCAGCGGATTGCCGGTCATGTCGACCTCCCTCCACAGCTTCATGTAGATGGCGGCGCTCAGGGACGCAATGCCGACGAGCCACGACGTGACGCCGGCCATGCCGAACACCCGGATCGGGTGCGCCCCGTAGCTCATCAGGAACTTCACGATGATCAGGTCCAGGAGCACCGTGACCGTGCGCCCGATGCCGTACTTCGATGTGCCCTGCTGTCGCGGACGATGGTTCACCTCGAGCTCGGTAACCCGACCGCCGACCCAAGCGCCCAGCGCCGGGATGAAACGGTGCAGCTGGCCGTACAGCTCGAAGCGTTGCAATAGATCGCGGCGGTAGGCCTTCAGCGTGCACCCGTAGTCGTGCAGGTGCACGCCGGTGATCCGTGAGATCAACCGGTTGGCGACTCCCGAGGGCAGGGTGCGCAGCAGAAAGCCGTCTTTTCGCGAGCGGCGCCAGCCGCTGACGATGTCGAAGCCGTCGTCGAGGGCTTCCAACAGGCGGGGAATATCGGCGGGATCGTTTTGCAGATCGGCGTCGAGCGTGACGACGACGGCGCCCCGAGCCTCGTGAAAGCCGGCGGAAAGCGCTGCCGTTTGCCCGTAGTTCCTCGGAAAGCGCAGGATCTTTACCTCGCGGCGCTGCTGCGTCGCCTCCCGCAGCTTCGCAAAGGTGCCGTCGACGCTGCCGTCGTCGACGCAAATGACCTCGAAATCGATCCCCAATCCGCCGATTGCGGTCCACAGCTCGTCGAAGAGGGGCTCGACGTTTCCCTCCTCGTCGAAGAACGGAATCACGACGCTCAAAGCGGGTGCCTGGGAGTCGGGTGTCGACATGCTGGGCTCGCTTGTTCCGGCCGTTTTGGCCTGGTTCTCGTCTCTTCCGCAATTTGGCAGACAATACTTCAGAAACGATGCGGCGACATGATAGCCTGAACCCATGCACAAACTGCATGCAGGATATCGAATTGCCCTGACTCTACTGGCTCTGGCGTTCGTTTTCGGGTTGGCGGCGTCGGCATCGGCCGTCACGATCTACCTGAAGAACGGGCGCGCCATCCGTACCTCGTCGGTTCGGATCGATGGTGACCGGGTGATTTTCATCCAGTACGCCGGCGAAGTGTCGATTCCGCTGGCGCTGGTCGATCGGATCGTCGAAGACGCCAGCGTCGAGCCCGAGGGCGCGCCGGTAGTGGCGCCCGCAATGACTGCCGATTCGGAGGGCGGTCTGGAGGGTCCGGAGCCGGAGCCCGAAGAAGTGCCGCCCGAGCAGACGCGCGCCTACTGGCAGGAGAGGCTTCGGGCCATCGAGACCCCGAGCGCGCTGAAATAGACGTGGCGCTGGAGGACCTGAGGCGGACCGAACGCGCCTTCCTGTTCTCGAGCCGCTCGACTGCGGAAGTACGAAGCCAGATGCGTGACGAAGAAGCGAGACTCGAGGGTCTCGATCAGGAAATGGCGGACCTACGGGTTGAAGCCCGCCGGCTGGAGATTCCCCCGCCGGATGGCTCCGCTTGACGCCGACACGTGGCCCAGGCGGCCAGGGCGGCTAGCGTTTCGTCGTAGCGAGATTCATCTTGTATATCTGACGCCGGGGCTTGGTGCGCGCTGTGCTCAAGCCCGCGAGCTGAGATAGATGAATCGCAGTTGGCTCAGATGCGGGGGCAGGGTCAGCGTGGCGAGCTCGGCGGCCGGAATCTGATCGAAGAACGTGTTGATGGCGTGTAGGCGTTCGCCCAGCGTTGTTGCCTCCAGGCCGTTGGCGAGCTCCTTGAAGCGCCGGTCGTGCTGCGCCATCGTCCGAGCTTCCTCGAGATCGGCGCCGAACAAGTCCCCCGCGGGCCGATCGCGCAGCGTATCAGTGAGACTGTCCAGGCGCTGAATCGATTCGAGGCGCTCGACGTCGAGCTTGGCCGCATCGTCGTCGCTCATCCGGGCATGCCCACGGCTTCCTCGAGGACGAAGGTGATTCGGGTGAGGCGGCCGTTGCGCACAACGATGAGCGTCACACGCTCACCGACGAAACGCGGCAGCAGCGCCAGCCGTACGTCGTCGATCGTATCCACCGGCTCGCCGTCGACCGCCAGCACGACGTCATCGGGTCGCAACCCCGCTTCTGCCGCCGGGCCGGCCACCGCACGAATCAGCAGGCCGTGCTCGGTGTCGAGATCCAAGTCGAGGGCGACCGCAGAGTCGACCGGTGACACGGTCCAGTTACCCGGGTCGACGCGTCGTACACGCCCGTAAACGCGGAACTCCTCGACGGCTCGGAGGGCGCGGTCGATCGGTATCGCAAACCCCAACCCCTGCGAACCACCGCTCTCCGACAGAATGAACGTGTTGATGCCGACGACCTCGCCCGCGGCGTTGGCGATCGGCCCGCCGCTGTTGCCGGGATTGATCGCCGCGTCGGTTTGAATCATGTCGGCGTAATACAGCCGTTTGTTGTTGGAAGGCGCGAACGAGCGCTCTACCGCCGACGCGACACCCACCGTGACGGTCGGTTGATAGCGGCTTTCCGTCGTGATGCCACGGCCGCCCACGGGAAAGCCCACGGCCACGAGCCATTCGCCGACGAAAAGATCGCTCGAAGTACCCAGCGGTGCGGGTCGCAGCCCGGTGGAATCGATGCGCAGCAGCGCCAGGTCGAGCTCGGGGCTACTGCCGATGAAATCGGCGATACGTTCCTGGCCGTTGGGAAGCAGCAACGAGATTGTCTCCGCACCGGCGATCACGTGCTCGTTGGTGAGGAACTCGCCGCGCCCGGAGATCATCACGGCGGAGCCGGATTGCACCTCGACGCGGCGGCGCTCTGACGGCCCGAAGCGAGCCCCGAAGAAGTCGCGTACGAACGGATCGTTGAACAACGGCACCCGCTGGATGCCGGTGATCCGAACCGCAGCGACCGAGGGGGCGACGCGTTGCACGGCTTCGACGATGACGCTGCGCCGCTCCTCGGCGATCTGCTGCTGCGGCGGCTGCTGTGTGTCTTGCTGAGGCTCGACCGCCGCTGCGAGCTCCGTCGCGACCAGGAGGGCGGCCGAGCCCGGGTCGTCGTCGACGCTGGTGCCGGCCTGCAAGGCGAGGAAGTACACGAGGCCGACGCCCGCCCCGAAGGAGGCGAACGCAGCGAGCAGAGTCCGTTTGAACATGTCTCGAGGCGCCCGCTTCAAAAACCGGCCGCGAACCCGTCCTTGCGCGACTCGGTGGCGCCGAAGAAGACGCCGCTCACGGGATCGTAACGGATGCCCTGGTAGCCACCGTAGCCGCCCGCGCCCACCCGTATCTGGTGGCCCATGGCGCGCAGTCTGGCAATCGTTTCTTCGGGCAAGCCGAACTCGATGCTCACCGAGCCACCGTCTGTCATCACCGAACCGGTCGGCTGCGAGGAGCCCGAGTGGCGCACCCGCGGCGCGTCGCCAGCCTCCTGCACGTTCATCCCGAAGTCGATCAAATTCGTGATGATCTGGACGTGGCCCTGCGGCTGCATTGCGCCACCCATCACGCCGAAGCTGAAGAACGGCTCGCCGTCCTTGGTAACCATCGCCGGAATGATCGTGTGGAACGGGCGCTTGCCGGGCTCGTAGGTGTTGTAGTGTCCCTCCTCGAGATTGAACAGGGTGCCCCGGTTCTGCAGCTGGAAGCCGAGACCCCACGGTGTCATGCCCGAGCCGAGGCCCGAGAAGTTGCTTTGGATCAGTGACACCATGTTGCCGTCGCCGTCGGCCACGGTCATGTAGATCGTGTCGCCGCTCTCGAGCTTCGGATCACCCGCATCGTACTCGAGCGCCGCGTTGTTCATGTCGATGAACTCGCGCCGCTGCGCGCCGTATTCCTTCGAGATCAACCAATCGGTCGGGATCTCGTTGAAGTCGGGATCGGCGTAGAACTTGGCACGATCCGCGTAGGCCAGCTTCTTGGCTTCCACCAGCACGTGGACATACTCGGGGCTGCCGAAGCCCATCGAGGCGATGTCGAAGCCCTCGAGGATGTTGAGCATCTGCAGCGCCGCGATCCCCTGACCATTGGGAGGCAGCTCCCAGACGGTGTAGCCGCGGTAGTCCGTAGACACGGGCTCCACCCAGTTGCCCTCATGCGCTTCCAGATCGGCGTACGACAGAAAGCCACCCATCTCTTCCATGTACTGATCGATGGTGCGGGCGATGTCGCCCTTGTAGAAGGCGTCGCGTCCCTCGCGACCGATCGTTTCGAGCGTGTCGCCCAGAGCCGGGTTGCGGAAGATCTCGCCGGCCTCCGGAGTATGGCCGCCCGGCATGTAGATCTCCTGGAAGCCCGGATACTCCTGCCGCTGCAAGGCGCCGCCGCGCCAGCCGTTGGCGATTACCTCGGTTACCGGAAACCCGGCGCGCGCGTAGTCGACGGCGGGCTGCAGCACTTCTTGTATCGGCAGGCGACCGAATCTCTCGTGGATCTGGAACCAGCCGTCGACCGTTCCGGGAACCGACACGGCCAGCGGGCCCAGGTTAGGAATCGAATCGAGACCCTGGCGCCCGAATTCCGCCAGCGTCAGCGACCTCGGCGAGCGGCCGCTGCCGTTGAATCCGTGAACCTTTTTGTTTTCGTTGTCCCAGATGATGACGAACAGATCGCCGCCGATGCCGTTGCCGGTGGGCTCGACCAGCCCGAGCACGGCGTTGGCGGCGATGGCCGCATCGACCGCGTGGCCGCCCTTCATCAAGATCTGCAGCGCGGTTGTCGTTGCCAGTGGCTGGCTGGTGGCAGCCATGCCGTTTCTGGCCATTGCCACCGAACGGGTGGCGAAATCTTTGCCGATACCGCGGTTCTGCGCATAGTTGTCGGACGGCAGCGCCAACAAGGCGATGACCGCGACTGCTACGACCAACCGGACCAGAAGTTTGCTCTTCGAAGAATTCATGCTGACCTCGACACGGGGAGTTGATGGACCGGCCCAAGACAGCCAGGGCCGACGGCCGAACCCGCGGCCAGCATCGCCGACTCAGGCTCAGACAGCGCCTCAATCTGCAGGATACGCGATCCTGCAGGTCCGTCTCAAGCAACAGGCGGCCGGTCAGACGCCACGTGTCACGGGCCGGGGTTTTCGCTCGAGTAGATCGTCCCGCCGCCCACGATGGTCTCGAGGATCAGGAGATGGCGGATCCTGTCGGCCTCGATCCGGGCAAGGGTGCATCGGGACAAGGGTTCAGGTCCCTAAGACCCGGCCGCGTCGATCGCCTCGATCAGCTTGCCGAGAGCTACGTTGAGGGCCGCCATTCCGGCCCTACCGCCCTGCGAATGGCCGAGGCGGGCGACCACGAGATCGCGGCTCGGTACGATGATCACCCGTTGCCCGCCGGCCCCGTTCATGTAGTAGGCACCGGGCGGGGCGTTCCAGCGGCCGTCGGTGTTGACCCAGAAGAGCCCGCCGTAGACCGGCGGATTCCACGCCGGTGCGGGCGTGCTGACGAACTCCGCCCAGCCGCCGGGCAGGATCCGCTCGCCCTCCCAGATACCGTCCTGCAGGTAGAGAAGCCCGAGCCGGGCCCAGTTGCGCCCCGTGCCGAAGTCGTAGCCGGTCAGAATGAAGTTCCCGTACGGATCGGGCTCGAGCATCTGCTTGCGGATGCCGATGCGGTCGAACAGGGCCTTTTGCGGCCACGCGAGGTAGTTTTCGCCCAACCCCTCGACGGTGCGCCGAATGATGTATCCGAGGGTCAGCGGGTCGGAGTTGCGGTAGCGGCCCACTGTGTTCGAGGCGAACTCGACCGGTCGCGTGATCGACAGGTTGAAGACGTCGATCCCATCGGAATAGACGTAGTTGTGATCCGCGATGCCCCGGCCCCATTCGTAGGCCGGTTGGCTCGAGTGGGTGAACCGCAAGCCCGAGCTCATGCGCATCAAGTCCCGGATCGTGATCTTCGACCGGGGATCCTCCGGGTCCTCGTGCCACAGCGCCACGGGCGCCGGATCGTCGAGGCTCAGGTGGCCCTGGTGGGCGAGGACACCGACCAGGGTGGCCGTGAGGCTCTTGCCCATCGACCAGCTCTCGAGCTGGGTGTCCTTGTCGGCGTCCTGACCGTAGCGCTCGCCGATGATTTGCCCCTGGTGGACGGCAACGAACGCTGCGGTCAGCCCGTCGCCCTCGAAGGCGGCATCGACGGCCCGCTGAACCAAAGCCTCGTCCAGGCCCCGGCGCAGCCGTACCTCCCCAACCCGGTCGCCCATCGGCCACGGTTGGCTCATGGCATCCGGCAGCGAGCTCGTCAGCTCGACGGGCTCGAAGAACACATCGTCGAAGCCGGCGGGCAAGATCACACATCCCTGGTCGCCGTAGTATCGTGCCCGACCCGTGAAGCCGCGCAGCGTCACCTCGACCTTTCCGGCGCTTGGATCGAGTTTGATTCCGGCCCCGGAGCCGTCTGACGCACCCGACGCGAGCAATCGCCAGTCGGCGTCGGGGAGGACGCGCCGCGCGCTGTTGCGCATGGCCTCGTCCATGTCGCGGCCCGACACGAACACTGCCGAGCAGAGGATTTTGGCGGTACGGTTGAGCCCGAACTCGACGCTCGTGCGGGGGGCCTGGCCGTATCCCGGGGAGGCCACGCCCAACGCAACGGCAAGGAGGACGACGAGGTGCAGGAAACCCCTTGACCCGCGGTTTAGCCACGCTCGAGTCACGCTACTCTCCTCGGTGAAGGCGGAGACACCGGGATGCAACCACAGGTGCACTGCTTTCTCCAGGGATTCTCTCGCCCATGCGAGCGGCAATCGGTCGTAGATGGCCCAAGCGTTGGCTCTTCTGGGATGGACATATATCCGTAAATAGGGGAATATGGGTTCCATGAAAACCACGATCGAGCTAGACGATGAGCTGTTCCGCAGAAGCAAGGCTGAGGCGGCACTGCGCGGCGAGAGCTTGAAGGATCTGTTTACCGCGGCGCTGCGCGACTACCTCGGCGAAACCGGGCGCCCGCACTCCCACCGCCCAACGGGCTGGAGGAGCGTGTTCGGTGTCGCTGATGCGGCAATGGTCGAGCAAATCGACGCTGCCGTGGGGGCAGAATTCGAGCGCGTTCAACCGGAAGAGTGGAAGTGATTCTCGACACCAACGCGGTTTCCGCGCTGTTGAGCGGGGACGCCGATCTAGCCCATGTACTCGAGCCCTCTGAACGCCATCACCTTCCGGTGATCGTGATCGGCGAGTACCGCTACGGCCTGGACCGTTCCCGACACCGGGAGACGCTGAGCGCGTTCCTCGAGACTCTCATCCGCGAGTCGCTCGTGCTTCGCGTCGATGTGGCCACCACGGTGCACTACGCCTCCGTCAGGAACGAACTGCGCGAAAACGGGCACCCGATCCCGGAGAATGATGTTTGGATCGCTGCACTCGCCCGACAGCACGACCAGCCGATTGTCAGCCGTGACGAGCATTTCGACGCAATCGCCGGCACCGAAAGGCTCGCATGGTGAACTCGCAATCCAGGCGCGCCCGTCGCTCAGGGGACAGCGTAGCGGACTTCTTCTATGAGAGCCGCGCTGTCAATTCGTCAGGAGAACAGGGGCGGGTGCTGCTCGTGGAACCCCGTTGCCTCCAGGAGACGTTGGGCGACAGCGAGAAGCTCGCCCTCCCGATAAAGGTGGCCCGCGAGCGTGACGCCGAGGGGCTCGCCATTCGACCCGAGGCCCGTCGGTACTGCTACCACAGGGTGTCCGGTAAGGCTCGTGAGCGGGTTCAGGCTCCGGCTCGGATGCCACCAGATACCGTGGGGGGAGAGCACCACGTCCACTTCGCTCAGCGCCTGGTGAGTTTCCTCCATTAGCCGCTGCCGCATGCGGTTTGCTTGCAGGTACTCCACGGCTGGTACCAGATGATTCGCCCGCAGCTCCATGCCGTGTCTCGGCCTCACGAGTTGCGTTTCCAGTCCGTCGCGAAGCAACTCGGAGAACCCCGCGGCCCGCTCCACGAACTCCACGAAGAAATTGAGATTGCTGGCCGGGAGATCCACTTGCCGGAGCTCGCCCCACCGCGCCCGTAGTAGGTCTATGACCCTGATGTGTTCCGCTCGGTATTCCGGATCCTCCTCGTCTTCGAAGGCGGAAGCAAGGTAGCCGAGGCGGAGCTCTGTCGCATCCATACCGGCGTTCCAGTGCACCGGGATATCCGCCACGGAGAGGTCCCGATCGTCGGGTCCGGCGATAGCGTGCAGCACAAGGGCGGCACCTTCGGCCGACCGGCACATAGGGCCGACCTTGTCGAGTGTCGTGCCGGCCGCCATAACGCCATACCGGCTCACCCGTCCGAACGTGGGCCGCAGACCAACGACGCCGCATCGTTCCGACGGCCCGAGTATGGAGCCTCCCGTATCGGTGCCAATGGCGAAGCCGACCAGGCCCGCCGCCGTAGCGGCACCGGATCCTGCCGAGGATCCGCTCGAGCCCACTTCCGGATTCCATGGACTGTTGGTTCTGCCGCCGAACCAGCGATCGCCGAAAGCCAGTTCGCCGGTTGTGAGCTTGGCTACCAGCACCGCACCGGCCTCATCGAGCCGCTGAACCACCGTGGCGTCTTGGTCGATCACCCGGTCCGCAAAGGGGGCGGCGCCCCAGGTGGTGGGATAGCCACGTACCGCGATGATGTCCTTCACGCCGTACGGGATGCCATGGAGAGGTCCGCGGTAGCGGCCGGCCGCGATCTCTTCGTCCGCTTCGGTCGCCTGCCTTCGCGCCCGTTCCTCCGTGAGCGTCACGACACAGTTCAAGGTAGGTCCGTGGCGCCGCAGCCGGCGCAGGTACATGTCGGTGAGCTCCAGGCAGCTGGCCTGGCGTGTCTCGATCAGATGGGCGAGGTGGGTGATCGGCCAGAAGGCGGTCGCCTCCAGATCAGCAGGCCGCTCCGCTGCCTGAGTACTTGCCCGCATCGTGGTCGGGGTAGCGTCGACGGTAATGCCAGGAACTCGGGGATTGAAATGAAGGGGCAGAGGCACTTCGTTTCCCAGCGGCGCGGCATGGATCTCCTGGTACGTGGCCAGGCTGTCTTCGACCTCTCCCACCATGGCCTCCGCCTGCTCCAGGGTGACCTCCAGGCCGGCTACCCGCGCTGCGTCGAGGATCATTTCGGGCGTGACTTCATCGACGCCCGCTTCCTGGAGCTTGCTCCAGAGAACGCCGGGAAAGAGGACAGCGGGTGTGGAGACGCCGGCGGCGGCGAGGTAAGCAAAGAAGCTACGGCGGGGGAGAGAAGACATGTTCAAGCTCCTTTACGCGAGCGGCCCCTTCACCATCAGGTCAACCACGCTCGCGATATCCTCCGTTAGCGAACGATCGCCTGTGATCGGCGCGACGACTTCGCGAACAACGTCGTAGGCTCGCTCCACTCCCTGACCCGCGCGTAGCGGTCTGTGATACTCCAGGCCCTGTGCGCCGCATATGAGCTCGCACGCAAGAACCCGTCGCGCATTTTCCAATACACGTCGGGCCTTCATGGCCGAAGCCATACCCATGGGAACGAAGTCTTCCTGGTTCGCGTTCGTGGGGATCGATTGGACAGATGCCGGGGTGCTCAGGACGCGGCATTCGGCCACCAAGGACGCTGCGCAGATTTGCAGCATCATCAGCCCGGACTCGAGACCCGGGCGAGTGGCGAGGAACGCGGGAAGACCGGGCGATAGGTCGGGATTCATGATCTGATCGAGGCGCCGTTCGGCGATTCCCGCAAGAGTCGTGAGCGCGATAGCGACAAAGTCGAGAGCCATCGCGATCGGTTGGCCGTGGAAATTGCCCCCGGAGATGATGTCTTCGCCGCATACGAGCGGGTTATCAGTAGCACTATTGAGCTCCGTACGTGCGACGCGAGCTGCGTAGTCGATAGTGCTCCAGACAGCGCCATGCACTTGAGGCGTGCAGCGGAGGCTGTATGCGTCTTGCACGCGAGGATCGTCATACCGATGCGACTCGCGAATCTCGCTTTCCTCCAAGAGTTGGCGAAGAAGCGCAGCTGATTCCACTTGCCCCGATTGCGGGCGGGCTTCGTGAATGCGATGGTCGAACGGCGCTGGGGTCCCTTTCAGAGCCTCGAGGCTCATAGCGGCTGCTGCGTGTGCGGTCCGCCAAAGATCGAGGGCGTCGCGGACCAACAAAGTCAGGATCGTGGTTTGGGCCTGCGTGCCGTTGATCAGCGCAATGCCCTCCTTGGGTGCGAGTTCCACAGGGTCGATACCTGCGGCCGCAAGAGCATCAGCGGCGCGAAGCCGTTTCGGTACGCACGCCGGTGAGCTTCCCGGCTCTGCGACGTCCACATTGCCCTCACCAATCAGCCCCAAGGCGACGTGCGCTAGAGGTGCCAGATCGCCGCTGGCACCCACGCTACCTTGTTCGGAAACCACCGGGTGAATGCCCGCATTGAGCATTGCGACGACGGCCGTTACCAACTGTGGTCGGACGCCGCTCATCGGGTTCAGCAAGATGTTGGCTCGAAGCAGCATCAGGCCTCGAACGATGCTAATCGGCAACGGGTCTCCGGTTCCCGAAGCGTGGCTCAGCACGAGGTTGCGTTGCAGTTGCGAGAGCTCCTCCTCGGGCACCTTCACGGAGGCGAGCTTGCCGAATCCTGTGTTGACTCCGTACACAGGATCGGTGCCACCGGCCACCCGTTCCACCACGCGCCGCGAACGCTCGAGACGCTCGAGTGCCCCGGGTATGATCGACACCGACACCCCGTGCCGCGCTACGGCGACGACATCGTCGATGCGCAATGAGTTCCCGTCCAGAGAGACTGACTTGGAGACTTGTGCCGGTTTCATGGGTGCGAATCGCCGATCGCCGGGATTTGAAGAGGACGCATTCTAACCGACGTGCGGCCCGTCCGGCGAGTCTTGGCGGGAGAGCCGGGGAGCAGACGACTTACCGCGGCCACACTCCTCACTCGGCGCCCATCAGGAGTCCATCGGCAATAGCAGGCCGTGCTTTCGCGCGGTCTCTGACGCGAGGTCGTATCCGGCGTCGGCGTGCCGCATGACACCGGTCGCCGGATCGTTCCAGAGGACACACCGCAGGGTTTCGCCGGCCTCCGGAGTACCGTCCGCGACAACCGCGATCCCCGCGTGCTGCGAAAACCCGAGGCCCACGCCCCCGCCGTGGTGAAAGGAGACCCAGGTGGCTCCGCACGACGCGTTGAGCATCGCGTTGAGGATGGGCCAATCGGACACGGCGTCCGAGCCGTCGAGCATCCCTTCCGTCTCGCGGGTGGGGCTGGCCACCGATCCGCTGTCCATGTGGTCTCTGCCGATGACCACGGGAGCGCTAAGCACGCCCCGAGCGACCATCTCGTTGAAGGCGACCGCGACCCGATGCCGATCGCCCAGGCCCATCCAGCAGATTCGCGCCGGCAGGCCCTGGAAGGGGATGTGCGCGCGCGCCTGGTCCAGCCATCGGTGCAGCGAAGGGTCGTCGGGAAGCAGCTCCCGAACCATTTCGTCGGTGCGGTAAATATCCTCGGGATCGCCCGACAGGGCAATCCACCGGAAGGGTCCCTTGCCCTCGCAAAACAGCGGGCGAACGTAAGCCTGGACGAAGCCGGGAATCTCGGAAGCCCTGGTTTCACCCCCCTCCTTCGCCATCGAGCGAAGGTTGTTGCCGTACTCCACCACCACGGCCCCCGCGTCCTGGAACGCCAGCATCGTACCGACTTGCTTGGCCATCGATTCCTTGGCCGCCGCGGCCGTCCGCTCGGGCTCGTTCTTCTGGCGCTCACGCCACTGAGGGAGCGTCCAACCGGCGGGAAGGTAGCCGCGCACCGGGTCGTGGGCCGACGTTTGATCGGTCACCACATCGGGGACGAGACCCCGCTCGAAGATCTCGTGAAAACATTCCGCGCTGTTCCCGAGAAGGCCGACGCTCAGTGGCTTGCCGCTGGCGCGGGCCTCGTCGATGACGCCGAGTGCTTCGTCGAGCGTATCGGCGGCAAGATCCAGATACCCGATTCGCATTCGGAACGCGATCCGTTCGGGGTCGCATTCGATCGCCAGGAGGGATGCCCCGGCCATGGTCGCCGCGCGAGGCTGCGCCCCGCCCATGCCCCCCAATCCGGCCGTGAGGATCCAGCGGCCGGTCAGGTCCTCAGCGAAATGCTGTCGGCCGATCTCGGCGAACGTTTCGTACGTACCCTGGACGATTCCCTGCGAGCCGATGTAGATCCATGACCCCGCGGTCATCTGGCCGTACATCATGAGACCGGCTCGGTCGAGCTCGTCGAAGTGCTCCCAGTTGGCCCAGTTCGGCACCAGATTCGCGTTGGCGATCAGGACACGAGGGGCACCAGGATGCATTGGAAACACGCCGACTGGTTTCCCCGATTGAATCAACAGCGTTTGCTCCGAGGTGAGGGCGCGCAGTGAGTCGACGATCTGGTCGAAGCACTCCCAATTCCTCGCCGCCTTGCCGATTCCCCCGTAGACCACGAGGTCCTCCGGGCGCTCCGCGACCGCCGGATCCAGATTGTTCATCAGCAGACGCAAGGCCCCTTCGGTCTGCCAACTCCTGGCGGTCAGCGCGGTGCCCGTGGGGGCGCGAACCACACGGGTCATAGCACCTCCCCTTCCTGCAGCTCGGCGATGCGTTCATCGTCGTATCCGAGGACCCGCTGCAGCACCTCCTCGGTGTGCTCACCAAGCTGCGGCGAGATCGCGCCCGAAGGTGTCGGCGCGCCCCGGAAGTGCACGGGTTGCGGCACGTGGCGGATGGGGCCGAGACGCGTGCTGGTGCCCGGCAGGATCATCCCTCTCTGCTCTGGGAGTCCGCTCTGGATCACTTCCCGCAGTGTCCACACCGGCGCACAGGGCACTCCGACCTCGCGCAGGGCCTCAAGCACGTCTTCCTGCGGCAACCCACTCGTCCACTCGGAGATGATCCCGCGCAGCAGGTCCTCGTGATCGTTCCTGGCCGGATTGCCCTGGAATCGGGGGTCTTCCGCCAGCTCCGGCCGCCCCATTGCCGTCAGCAGGGCAAGAAACGTAGGATCCGAAAAGCACACCAGGACCACGTCCCCGTCCAGCGTCGGAAAGCTGTCCACGGGATAGGTCTCCGGGTGCCAGTTCCCGACCCTGGTGGCCGGCACCTCGGTGTGCAGCTCGCGGCCGAGTCCGGTGAGCAACATCGAGAACACGGAGTCCAACATCGAAACGTCCAGATGTTGGCCCTTGCCCGTTCGCTCCCTCTCGAAAAGCGCCACGGTGATTCCCCAGGCCGCGAACATGCCGGTGCAAACGTCGGCCAGGCTCTCGCCGACGGCATTCGCCCGACCATCTCGCTCGCCGGTGATGCTCATCAGTCCGCTGAGCGCTTGAATGACCAGATCGAAAGCGGGCAGCTGGGCAAACGGCCCTTCGGCCCCGAATCCGGTGATCGACGCGTAGATCAACTCGGGCCGGAGCAACCGCATGGACGCGTAGTTGAGTCCGAGTCGCGACATCACGCCCGGCCTGAAATTCTCGACGAGCACGTCCGAGCAGCGAACCAGGTCGCGGACGACGTCCACACCCGCCGGGTCCTTGAGTTGAACCGTGACGCTCTGCTTGCCCCGATTCAGCATATTGAAGTAGGCGCTTTCCCCCTCGATGTGAGGGGCGAACAGGCGTCCGGTGTCGCCGGCGCTGGGCTTTTCGACTTTGATGACTTCTGCTCCCAGGTCGGCCAACATCGCGGTGCAGAAGGGGCCGGACATCACCTGGGTCAGGTCGAGCACCCGAATACCGTCCAGGAGACCCGGAGCCGGCGACCCTTCGTGCCTCGTCGTCATGAACGAGCTCCGGAAATCGAGAGAACCACTTTCCCCTTCGTCGTCCGATCGGCGAGGGAGGTCAGGGCCTGGGGGAGCGCCTCGAACGAGTGGCTCCGATCGAGATGGGGGCGGATGCTCCCCTGCGCAAGGAGCTCTCTAAGCTGGTCCGCGACTCTCGCGAGCATCTTCCCGTCCCGGTCGTGGTCCCAATACACGCCGATGGCCCGCAACCGGCGCAACAACAAGCGGTGGCCCGCGAGCTTGGGGACGGCTCCGGACGCGAACCCCACGACGAGGAAGCGGCCGCCCCACGCCATGCAATTCAGGCTCTGTTCTCCGATTGCACCTCCGACCGCATCGAACACGATGTCGACGCCGCGGCCGTCCGTGGTTTCGTTCACCTCCTCGACCCACCCGGCAATCCCATAGTCCACAACCGTGTCGGCTCCGTGGTCTTGCGCCAGCGCCCGCTTGCTCGCGGTGCTCGCGGTAGCGATGACGCGTGCTCCGAGCGCCCTGCCGACCTTGACCGCCGCCAGACCGACCCCGCCCGAGGCGCCATGCACCAGCAGCACGTCACCTGCGACCAATCCTGCTTCCTCGACGAGGCCGACCCAAGCGGTGGTGTAGGCAACCGGGAGGGCAACCGCCAACGCCAGATCGGCCGACCGATCGAGAGCCATGGCCATGTCGTTCCGGACGACCGCCCATGGCGCGAACGCTCCCCACAACACCTTACTTGCCACCCGGTCGCCCGGGCATAGGTGGCTATCCGGCCCGGCCTCGACCACGATGCCCGCGACTTCTTGCCCCGGAATGAACGGGCGCGGTGGACGTACCTGATACTTGTCCTCGATCATCAGGAGGTCGCTGAAATTCAGCGCCGCATGGTGTACCTGGAGCAGCACGCATCCGGCCCCGGGCGAGGGGAGACGTCCACCGTCTCGAGCCGCAGGTCATCCACACCCAGGCCCCGAGACCGCCACGCCCTCATCGTGGTCGCTCTCCGAGTAGTCATCAGCTTGTCGGACCCCTACGAAAGCTCGGCCACCTCCGCCACGAAGCGCTCGATCTCGTCCTCGGTGTTGTAGTAGTGGACCGAGGCACGCACTTCGACTGGCAGGTTACGGGGCTTCATGTCGATGGAGCAGGGTCGAGACCCTAGCAGGCCGTGGTGAAAGTGTGATGGGTCTGGCGCGTGGGTATTGTAGTCGATGGCAAGGAGCGCCGACGCAGGCGATGCCGGAGCCATCGTCTACGAACCCTGCTGCTATTGATCAGCTCAAAACGAGGAGAAGGCCGATGTTCGTCAGCGTCACTGAGCTCGAAGAGAAGGTACTGACAGGGGTTCAACAGCTCGGCTATGAGGGCGCGGAAGCGCAGATCATCGCCGACGTGCTGCTGTATGCCGAGATGCGCGGCAACAATCAGGGAATTACCAAGATCGCCACCGGTGGAGTTCCGAAGGCCATTGACGTAGAAGAGCTCCAAGTCACCAAGACGAGCAAGTGCGGCGCACTGCTGTCCGGTGGACATTCGATGGTTGCCACCGCACGAGCTGCGGAGATGGCAGTCAGTTTGGCCGAGGAGCATGGCGTCGGTGTCGTATCGAGCAACCATGCGCACACCTCTTCCGGTGCGATCGGCTATTTCTCTCGCCAAATCGCCAGGAACGGACTCATAGGTTTTGTGTGCGTCGGCAACGGTCCTTGGGCTTTTGTAGCTCCCAGCGGATCAGCAGAACCTCGGCTCGGCACCAACCCGTTCTCGTACGCCTTTCCGTACAACGGAGGGGAAGTTGTCTTCGACATTGCAACTTCGGCGATGGCGTATTTCGGGATTGTCGAAGCACAGCTGAAGGGTGAGCCACTCCCCGCGGGGATTGGCTACGACAAAGACGGCAACCCCAGCACCGATGCCGCTGCCGTCCTGGGTGGCTCCGTAGCCACTTTCGCAGGTCACAAGGGCTTTGGTTTGTCGCTGTTTGTGCAAGTGTTGGGAGGCGCTTTCTCGCTCGCGGCAACGCCGGGCGTACATGATGACGATGGCTGTGGAACGTTCGTGCTGGCAATCGACCCGGGATTGCTGGCGGGCAAAGCCGAGTTCATGGAGCGATCAACGGCACTTGTAGAACAGGTCAAGTCAGCCGAGCCTCTGCCCGGGGAACAAGTAGTCCTACCGGGCGAGCAGGGCGATGCCGCCGCCGAAGAAGCCAGACAAACGGGCAAGATCGAGATTGCGGACGCCATCTGGAATGAGCTGTGCGAGTTTATAGATAAGGGCTAGTGTGCTGTCCCAGGAATAGCTTGACACTTTGATCTATTGGAGATCCCATCCGTGGGCAGCCCGTTGCTCTCCCCGGACGGCGGCGAGTTGCTCTATTCGCTCGGCGAGAGCGGAGCTGGAATGGTTCGAGAAATATGCGATGGAGCGGGAGTACACTTGGGAGACCACGCCGTCGGGATCGTGACAGGTAGGCTGCCGGACTCACCGGAGCGACGAGCGACAACGATGGCTGAGAGTGGGAAGGTCAACGTGCTCATCGCCAGCTTCTTGGAGGAAGAGTACGTACACCGAATCGGTCGGGTGGATCCCCGGATCAGGGTGATCAATGAACCCGACCTCCTTCAGCCACCGCGCTACCCCGCCGACCATAAGGGCGCGCCGAGGGAACGGACTCCGGCTCAAGAGGCCCGGTGGCGGGAGCTTCTGGCAACGGCCGACGTTCTTTTCGATTTCGATCAGACCCACCGGGAGGATCTCCCGGAGCTGGCCCCGAACGTCCGCTGGATCCAATCGACCAGCTCCGGGATTGGGCAATTCGTGGTGGCGATGGGCTATGGCAAGCGCATGCCCGACACTGTCTTTACGAAGGCCAGGGGGGTTCACGGCCAACCGCTGGCTGAGTTCTGCGTGATGGTCATGCTCATGTTCCGGAAGCGGGTGTTCCGGATGGTCCGAGACCAGTCCAGGAAGCACTGGGAGCGGTACGCCGGGAGCGACCCTGGCGGAACGCACGGTCGTCATCGTCGGGCTCGGGGCCGTGGGCCAGGAAGTTGCGAGGGTGTGCAGCGCACTGCGAATGCTAGTGATCGGAGTGGGCAGGTCGAGCTCTTCTCTCGATTCCCTCTCCTCTCCCCCCGACGAGTTCTTCCCCGTAGAAGACCTTCGGAAGGTGCTCCCCCGAGCCGAACATCTCGTGCTAATCGCGCCGCACACTCCGGAGACCGAGAACCTCATCGGCGTGGAGGAGCTAGCCCTGATGCCGCAGGGCGCGATCCTGATCAACATCAGTCGAGGACCATTGGTGGACGAGCCAGCTCTCGCTGCTGCCCTCGCTTCGGGCCATCTGGGCGGGGCAGGCCTCGATGTTTTCGTAGAGGAACCGCTTCCCGAAAACAGCCCCTTCTGGGGAATGCCCAACGTTCTCGTAAGCCCGCACTCGGCGAGCACCAGCGACCGGGAGAACCGTAGGATCACCGCCCTTTTCTGCGAGAACCTGAAGCGCTTCTTGGTAGGGCAACCGCTGATGAACCTCCTCGATCCAAACCGGCTCTACTGAGGAGGCGCTTGGAGTTGACCCGGTTTCGTGGACACCTAAGAGTTTGGGTGAAAGGAGTCCACGATGGGGAAGACACGTCGGCCGTACGCGCCGGAGTTTCGGCGGCGGATGGTCGAGTTGGTACGAACCGGCTGCCGCCGTTCACTATGGCTTCGACGTCGCTTTCGAGAGCCAGTTCGCGGGTACATGGTAGAGAATAGAAGTTCCATGACGGTGCGGCGTTCCCTGATCGCCGCGGTCCTGTTGCTCATGTGCGGCGTCGCGTGTGCGCCCGACACGGAAACCGATGAGTCCAGGCCCGATTTGGCGTTCGAGGCGGTTCGCCAGCAGGCGCTGGCAGTCGAGCAGAACGATCGCGGCTATCGGGAATCGGACCTCGGTGACGGTCACATCCTGATCTATGTACCGGCCGGCCCTTTTGAAATGGGGTCCCGCGATGGGGAGCCTTTCGAACAGCCCGTACACGCCGTCATGCTCAGCGGCTATTGGATCGGCAAGTTCCCAATCACGGTGGCACAGTTTCGCACCTTCGTCGCGGATACCGGATATGTGACGGACGCCGAACGGGCCGAAGGCTGTTGGGTGAGGAGCCCGGTGACGTCCGCTACGACGCCAGTTGGCGGGCACCGTATGTCGCCCAGCGGGAGGACGAACCCGTGCTCTGCGTGAGCTGGAATGACGCGATGGCCTACGCCGCGTGGATGAGCGTGGTTACCGGATTGCATTTCACTCTTCCCACGGAAGCCCAGTGGGAAAAGGCGGCGCGCAGCACAGATGGGCGGGTTTACCCCTGGGGCGACGCCCCTCCGGACGGGAGCCAAGCGAACTTCGCGGATGTCAACTACGTGAATGGATTTGCCGAGCGCCGGAATCCGAGCGCCGGCGTAGACGATGGGTACGTCCAGAGCTCGCCGGTCGGTGCCTATCCGGCTGGCCGCTCGCCGTACGGAATCTACGACATGGCGGGCAACACTATCGATTGGCTGTACGACTGGTTCGACGAAGGGTACTACGCGAATAGCCCAGCGACTGATCCGGCCGGCCCCGCTCGAAGTCTGACCCGCCACAAGTACTCGATTCCCGGCGGCTGGGGCAGCAACCTGCAACGTTCGATCCGAGGCGGTGCGTGGACCGACGCCTCGGGACAGCTCAGCCTCGGAGAGGGCGGCCACAGCATCCGGTCTGACCGGCGCGAATCTACCGACCAGTTCAGTAGCGACGATCACATGGGCTTCCGGATGGCCATCGACATGAACCGGCCGCGGATCGACCTGCGGGCCGAGCTCGAGGCTGTCACTGTTCCGGGCGAGCGAGCAGTTGTGGTTGAACGAATCGGCGGCGCGGACGTGATGTTCCAGTATCGGCGGGCCGCGGTTGCGGGCCGTGAAGACCGGTTGTTTGGCGAAGATGTGCCCTACAGTGGCCGGTGGTCGATCGGTGCTCCCAACGCGGCGCTTTTCTCGAGCAACCGGGACATCCTAGTTAGAGGGTCAGCGCTTGGCCGCCGGTACCTATGCCATGGACATCGTTCCCGAAGAGTTCCACGATGGCGCCTCCAGGTGGACCGTGATCTTCGAGAAGTGGGGAGGGCGCGCGGGCGATGGCGACGAGGTTCTGAGCGTCCCGGCGCATGTGCAACTGGAGGACAACTCCAAGGAAAATCTGGAGGTATTCTTCGACGAGCGACGTGAGAGCGGCGTCATCGCGCGAATTCTGTGGGAATACGTAGAGGTGCACATCGCCCTCTCGGACGGCGGGCAGACACCCGCCGAAGATCACGCGGCGAGCGAGCCGACAGCCATGGTGATGAACGCCGTGGGAAAGAGCGAGCTGGCCCTCTCCTATCGTCGACAGTTCGCCGAGGCAACGTCGCTCTTCGGCGAGCACGTGCCCTTCGACGAAGCGTGGGGCTTCGGCGATGAGGGGGTCGTACTCGAAGCCCGGGGCGATCTCATCATCGGCGGTGAGCTGGTGAGGGCCGGCCGGTACAGCTTGACCCTTGTGCCCCACGCCGATCGAAGCTGGCCATGGACCGCGTCGCCGCTGCCCGGCCAGTTGCTCGAACCCGGTTCCGTTTCCTTTGCAGCAGCTGTCGATACGGGCGCAGAGTCCATCCCTCGGCTCGAATTCTATTTCGACCATACGCCCGAAGGAACGAAGGTGCTCGTGATGGCTTGGGGGAATAGAACCGCTCGGGTGACAGTCGAAGATCCGGCAGCGGACCGCTTGTGAGGACTAGGATCACCGTACTAGCGGCGATTGTTCGCCAATATGTTCCGCCAATCTAACGGCAAGCGCCGATACCGTTAGCGTCGGGTTAGCTGCTGCAATACTGGGGAAGACAGCATTCGAACACACATAGAGATTATCCGTGCCGTGAACCTGTAAATCAGGATTGACGACACCGTCTACATCGGAGTTGCTCATGCGGCAGGTTGCCGCTGCATGGGCTCCGTCAGGATCTGCAGCGTAGCCTTCGATACTGTCTTCCGCACACCCTGCGGTTTTCAGTATCTCCACAAACGTCTGCACATGTTCCTGCCGGGTTTCTATATTGACTTCGTGAACGGCAACCTCGATTTCTGTAGTGGGAAGGCCATGTCTCGTCGTGCCGCTTCCCAAGCTCACTCGATTTTCCGGGCTTTCAAATTGCTCCATTTCGCCGCCCACGGAGATTCTCACCTCAGAAATCATTCTTGCGTCGATATCAGCCCGCGACGCATTCGAGAGGATTTGCCTTTCCAGAGAGGAGTTTGAGCTGACGCCCCCTGAAAACCACATTTTGCCTTTGTGCTGATATTCCGGTGAATCGAAATGTCGGCTGATCAGAGAGTCAAAGCCGAGCTCCCCATGGAGTTTGTCCCGGTTTCCTGGCCGAACACCTGCGGCGCCCATCACGGGATGGCCGATCAAATGCCGGCCGGCATGGCCTGAGTCGTTGCCAATACCGTCGGTCCAGTCCTCGTTGGCAGAGGCAAGCAGAAGTTTCGCGGATTCGATTGTGCCGCTGCAAACGATAACCGCATCAGCTTCCATTGAGTCAGAAGCACCCGTCTCGAGGTTTAGAAAGCTGACCCCTCGGGCCCGCTCCTTCCCATCCATCAATATTCTTGTGACCGGCGACTCAGTTTTGAGAGTCAGCTTGCCGTCATATGCAAGTTGCAGTTGTGCGAAATCGTAGAGAGCCGTGTAGCGGGCATTCACCGGGCAATAATTGCAGGTTCCTGTCGTAATACATCGATCGCCGTTCCTGGCTAGCGACATATGCCCGTAGGATATGCCGTGGCTTTTGAGGGCCTCGATAATCACCATGTCACCCAACGTAAAATCGGTTGGTGGGAATGGGTATTTCGCACCATACCGGGGTGGATCATCATTCTCTGAATCACCCGTAATGCCGAGTAGAATCTCGGCCTCCGTATAATAGGGCGCCAAATCCTCGTAACCGATTGGCCAGTCGGTCCCGAAACCAGTGCGGGATTTCAGCTCAAAGTCCTCAGGCTTGAAGCGTGGCGTCAGACCTCCCCAGTGATTGGTGGTGCCGCCTTTCACAAAGAGCCTTGAGCCACGTAGTCCGAAGTTTTCGTACTCAGGTGTCGGGTCGTCCACGAAATCTTCGTAGAGATTGTTGTTGTCGGCCATTACTTGATCGAGCCATATTCGATAATCGCCAGGCTTGAAGTCGGGACCTGCCTCGAAAACAGTGATCTGATAGTCGTTCTCGGTTTTGAGCAGCTGCCTTGCCAATGTCGCACCGGCCACGCCGGAGCCGACGATGATGATGGACTTCATGCTAGACGGCTCCTCTCCTGTAACTCTCGGGGGCCGTGAACGAACCACCGAAATAGCCGGTGTAGTTCCATAGCCCAAAGCTCTTGAAGGCGCCCGACATCGGAATCTGATGCTTGATCAATTCGGCGAAGACAAAGCGCCTGGCACGTCCGAGTTTTGTGGAGCCGAAATTCTCGACGTCGAACTCTGAAAAGAGAAGGGATGCCCACGCCTGCTCGACACCGGGGGTGCTGCCTCCCACCAGATTGAACAATTCGACGGCGCTCTCGTATTCCGTCAAGTAGCTGGGTTCCTCCTCTGTTTTGAATTGGAGATCCGCTCTTAGGCGGTCGAAATAGAGGCGCATGTCGGCATCTAGTTCCCAGGCCTGGTTCACGTACCGGCACAAAGTTGACAGAGCGTCGAACTCGTCCTGGCCCAGGACGCCGGTCCGCGTCTCGTCGACGGGCGAGTCGGAGTCGCTTACGAACTGGAGCAACTCGACGGAGTCATCATTGTTCAAGGAGATGCAAGCGAACGGCAGAGAGGCAAGCACCCCCGAGGAAAGGCCCAGCTTCAAAAGCTGTCGTCGATCAATGACCAGCTCGCTCATGGCTCGAGCTCGACTTCCTTATCCTGAAAGACGAGAACCTCGATACCCGTCAACTCATCGGTGCCGTCGCGGCCGTCCACAGTGTCGGTAACGGTCGTTCTCGCCCCACTGGTTTCAACCCGGTAGTCAGACGCCACGCTGGTAAAGAAGACTCGATCGCTTCCGGCCGCGCCGGCGATCACATCGTCTCCGGCACCACCTGTGAAGCCGTTGTCTCCGACGTTGCCCGTGAGCGCGTTGTCCTGGTCGTTGCCCGAAACGCTGGTGTCCTTGTCGCCGGTGAGGGTCACGTCGACCAGGAATCGGGACTTGTTGGTGTACTCGACGGCCTCGTCGTGGACCATCACGAACGTCCCTTCGAACGACGGGTCGATGTAAGCGTTGTAGGTCAGGTATTCGGGCCAAAAGTCCTCGACCACGTCGAATAGGGGGCGGTCGCCTTCCTTCATCTCGGCGCGCGTGTGGTACGGATACTCATCACCGTATGACGTACCGTCGCTCTGGGGGTCGTGGTCCCACAGCCCAAAATAGATGTCGAAACCGCTGATGATGTATTCGTGCGGTGCTGGCCTACCGTACTTGTATATCCCGGCGTCGACAGCCCGCTTCTCAGCTCGCTCAATCGCAGCGTGGTACTCGGGAAGCGCCTCCTCAATGCCCTTGGCATGCACCAAATGCATGATCTCTTCGTACGAGGCGTCGCGGGTAAAGAAACCTCCTTGCGGAGCCTCGTTGTGAAGGTAGACGTAGTCGCCCTCCACCGGGGATTCCGTGGCATACAGATCCTGGAGAGCGAGGTCCGAGGGTTCGAGGATGTCGTACATTGCGAACGCCCGGGCCTGAGTATCCGTGTAGATGAGAGTCGCTCGCACGTCTCCCATACGGTTGGCGATCTCGGCCTTGTCGCTTCCGTACCTGGTGCCCGGGGCATCCGAAAGGTGGTACCGGAGAATCTCCCGGGCGCGCGCCATTTGCAGATCACTTACCCGTGACTGGCCGAGGATATGAATCGGCTTGCCGTTGGGGGCGACGTGCTTCGTGTACTTGGTGAACAGACCCGTCAAGGTCCTGCCGACGTCGGCCGGCAACGGCACCACGCCAAACTCGGTAGGTGAAGTGTCGATGTTGTCCAGGACTTCATAGTCGATGTCGACCTGGTCCGGGACGTCGTACTCGATCACCTCCCGCGCCCCCGGCCGATTCGGATCTGGACGTTGCTGAGCGAAGGCCATCGCCCGCGGGTCCCAGGGCGTGCCGGCGCGGCCGTTCAGATCCCAGACGATCCGCCCGCCGCGCACTGTCAGCTCGGCCTCGAGCTTTCGGAGGCCCTGCATCGTCTCGCCGCCGACGTCCAGGAACCCAAACTCCCCTTCGCGCACCGCCAGGACGGCGATGTCAGCCTCGGCGCCAACGCTCAGGTGTCCAAAGTCGTCCCGGTGGATGGCCTGGGCCGGCGCCCACGTCGACTTGGACACGACGTCCGGCAGCGACATCCCCATATTCAAGAACTTCGACGCGACATTGAGCATGTCCTTCATCCCGCCGTTCATGCTACCCACATGGAGATCGGTGCTGATCGTGTCGGGCGGGAAGGCCTGCTGCATCGCCGGCACGGCCTGACGGAAGCGGAAGCTGCCGCCGCCGTGGCCGACGTCGAAGACGATGCCGCGGGCGCGCGCGTCGGCCAGGTAAGGCTTCAGATGGCCCTCGTCGTCCACGATCGCCTCGCGCCCGGACACCTGGGCATAGGCGAGCGTGAAGATGTCGCCCGGCCGGAGGTGGTCGAGGAAGAGCTCCCTGAGCGGTAACGTCGGATCCTGGCGGCCAAAGTCGACCGCGACGGGGACATCCGCCAGCGTGCCCGCCGCTACTGCCCGATCCACGGGATCCCATTGCGCGCCGATGTAGTGTGCCACCTTCATGCCGACGACGATATTCGGAAACTGCATCGCGCGCATCGCGGTCAGCTTCGGATCCATGTCGGCGAGATCCTGCTCGATCGGCCCGCCCTTCATCCCCCGGCCGACGATGTTGAGGAACGACAGCACGCGGGTCTGAGAGCGGTCGATGACCTGCTCCTTGAACTGGACGAAGTCGCTCCAGCCGGCGCCGCCCAAATCGATGATCGTCGTCACACCGACCCGGAACGTGAACCCATCGGGCGGGATCGCCCTGTAGCCGTCGCTGTAGTCCGAGTTCGGCTGGGTGCCGAAGAAAACGTGTGTGTGCAGGTCGACGAGCCCCGGCGCCACGACGAGCCCGGCCGCGTCGACGACCGTCTCGGCACGCGCCGGGTCGATCCCGGTGGCGACCTCCGCCACCACGCCGTCGGCGATCCCGACGTCCATGACGGCGTCGATCCCGTTGCGCGGGTCGATGAGACGACCGCCGCGAATGAGCAAATCGAGCGACTGCACCTGGCCCGCCTGGTTCCCCGCGACCGCCAGCAGCACGGCCAGCAGGACGGTATCGGATCGATGGAACATCAAAGCCTCCCCGGGACGAAGGTGTTGAGTTGCTGGAGGCAGGATACAGGAACTCGGGCTGCCGCCTCGATGTTTTCCGCGTAGACCAGCCTGGCAGAACCACCGGTCACGCAAACTGTTTAGCAGCAGAATCTCCGCTCGTAAGCTCTCCCGCAAGACGGGGTCTGCGCCAGCTATCCATGGAGAAAACTGTGCATCTGTGATTGCATGCAGGCGTCTTCACCTCCACCGAGGGGAGTAGCGTGACGCGACATTGGCTATCTGGGAGATCCCGGTGCAAAGAGGCTTAGGAGCCACGGTAGACCTTGCTAAGACCTACGACGCGATCGTGGTCGGGAGTGGGGCATCCGGAGGCTTCGCGGCAAAAGAGCTCACGGAAGGGGGCCTCGAGGTGCTGCTCCTTGAGGCGGGCCCGCGACTCAACCAGGCCACCGACTTTCATACGCACAAATGGCCTTACGAAATGCCGTTTCGTGGATTTGACAAGCCGGGGGATCGGCAAGCGATTTACCCGAATCAGTGGACTTCCGGCGAGTATACCCGCGCCCTCTACATTGAAGATCGCGAGCACCCCTATACAACGCCGTCCGGGAAACCGTACAGGTGGGTGCGATCTCGCAACGTTGGTGGAAAGCTCCTCCACTGGGGCAGGAATGCGCGCCGGCTGAGCGATTACGACTTCAAGGCCGCCGACCGTGACGGCTACGGCGAAAACTGGCCGATTACCTATGCCGAACTGGCGCCCTTCTACGACAAGGTTGAAAGCTTCATCGGTGTGAGTGCTTCGATTGAAAACATTCCGCACTATCCCGATGGAAAGTACTTGCCTGCGCTTCCCCTGAATTGTGGCGAGCGAATCGTGCAGAAGGTAGCGCCGACTTTGGGCTTAGGCATGCGCGTGATCCCAAAACGTACAGCACAGCGGGTGAAGAGTGTTAACGGGCTGTCGTCTTGTCACTATTGCGGAAGCTGCGGCCGCGGGTGTGATGTCGGTGCGTTTTGGAACTCCGTCTCCGATACTCTCCCCGCCGCGATGAGTACGGGTCGACTTACACTGCGGTCCGATTCGCTGGTCCGTGAAATCCTGGTGGACGGCGAGGGCCAGCCGACAGGGGTTGCCTTTGTCGATCGCCAGAGCAAGCAGGACTACGAAGCCAAAGGCCGCGTGATCGTACTCGGCGCATCGGCCTTGGAATCCACCCGCATCATGCTGAACTCGCGATCGCGGTTTTGGCCTGAGGGAATCGCCAACTCCAGTGGCGTGCTGGGCCGCTATCTGATGGACAACTTCGGCGGACCCGGGGTCTCCGGGCTGCTGCCTGAACTACGAGACCGCGAGCCGGTCAACGAGGACGGCAAGGCAAGTGGCGTCGACATCGTGCCGTACCGCAACATCGAATCGCGCCATCCGAACTTCATTCGCTCGTATGTCCACGAAGGCGGGTCGGGGGCGCGGCGGTTTCCCGGCCATGCGAGATCCATGGTCGGCTATGGCAACCAGTTCAAGGAAAGCGTGCGGAGTTGGTACACGACGCCCGTCAGCTTCAACACCAGGGCTGAAGTCCTGTCCCGATGGGAAAACTATATCGAGATCGACAACGACGTCGTCGATGCTTGGGGCATTCCTGTCCTGAAGATCCACTGCGAGTTCGGGAACAATGAACGGGAGATGGCGAAAGACGCGGTGGAGAACCTTACAGCGCTCTTCGATGCTCTCGGCGCGGAACACGTACAGGTGCGAACCGAGCTCCGCCCGCCCGGATCCATGATCCATGACATGGGCACTGCCCGTATGGGAAGCGATCCAACGAAAAGTGTGCTCAACAAGTTCAATCAAGCTCACGACGTGAAGGATCTATTTGTCGTAGACGGGGCATCCTTCGTCACCTCGGGTGGGTACGGTCCGACGCTGACGATTGGGGCGTTGGCCGCTCGGGCCTCCGACTACATCATCCAGCAGATGAAGCGGCTCGAGCTGTGAACTCGACTGAACAGGTTAAGGCAGGAAGATAGGCATGAAACGGCGTACTGCGTTGAAGCTCATCGGAGCCGGCGTGCTGGCGACTCGAGTGAAGGTGGCGCGATCTCAGTTGCTGGCGATGGCCCAGGCTCCCGGTGAATATGAGCTCCAGTTTTTCAGTCCGGCTCAAAACGAGCTTCTGGATCGTCTTGCGGAAATGATCATCCCCGCCGACGATCGTTCACCCGGAGCGCATGAGGCGAAAGTCAGCCTCTTCATCGACCTCATGGTGCACCACAGTGGCAGCACCGTGCAGCGAGCGTGGGCTGACGGTCTCCAGGCCGTGCAAAACGAGGCGCAGGAGCGCTTCCAAAAGCCTCTCCTGCAGTGCACGCCCGAGCAGCAAGATCAGATCATGGCGCGCATGGCTGCTAATGAGGGGACGCCGACCACGGAGCTGGAGTTGTTCTTCAGACGTCTCAAGTCCATGACGATCAATGGGTATTACACCTCCTCCATTGGCATTCACGAGGAGCTGCGCTACAGAGGAAGCACGCCACTAGTGGAGTTCGAGGGCTGCACCCATCCGGAGCACCAGATTTAAATAAATGAACGCCGTTGACCGGGCTGTGGGGGCGCCGCAAGGTGCCGGCGCAGGGGCGCGTATCGCGGTCGTCGGCACGGTCGTCGCCGACACGATCGAACAGCCGGACGGCACGCTGGCGACCAGCCTGGGGGGTATCGCCCATACCTTGAACGCGCTCGCCTGCCTCGCCCCCGACCAGCACGCGATCGAGCCGTTTTGTCGTGTCGGCGAGGACCTCTGGCCGCGGCTCGAGCGGTTTGCGCTGGCGCTTCCCGGTGTGACGCTGGCGAGAATGCTGCGCGACCCGGCGCCCAACCCGACCGTGGAGCTCTCGTACCCGGACGGGGGCGCGCCCGGAGAGCGCACCGAGCGGCTGATGAACCCGCTACCGCCGCTCATCGCTGAGGAGGTGGCCGGTGTCGAAGGCGCCGATCTTACGCTCGTCAATTTCATTTCGGGCGACGATCTCGATCTCGCCGCGATGCGCCGAATTCGGCGGGGCTGCTCCAGGGTCTATCTTGACGTCCACAGCATGGCGCTCGGCCAGGCCGACGACGGTCGTCGCTCCTACCGGCCCCGTTCCGATTGGCAACACTGGTTCGACTGTGCCGACGTCGTCCAATGCAACCTGGTCGAAGGAGCCACGATACTCGGCCGCGATCCGAGCACGGCGGAGCCCGACGCGACCGCCGCGGGCTTGTCCGAGATCGTCGGTGAGGTCGGCTCGGCGGACTCCGGCCCGCAGCTGATCGCGCTGACCATGGGCGACAAGGGTGCCCAGGCGCTGTACCGGAGCGATGGCCAAAAGTGCCGCGATCACATACCGGCGCCCGATGTGGCCGGCGTCGATCCGACGGGGTGCGGCGACGCCTTCGGGGCGGCGTGCGCGCTCGCCTACCTCGCCGGGTCCCGCCCGGCCGAGGCCGTACTCGCCGGCGTGCGGGCCGGGAGCGCTGTTTGTTGCTATTCCGGGGTCCCGGACCCGGAATCCTTCGCCACGACGGTTAGACGGCTGGGCGGCTAGCGGACGACGGGCAGAATGATGCGCGATGGATACGCGGCGGAATGGTGCACGGTGTTCGTCGCGATCTCCCATTCGGTCGTCGTGTGGTTGTCCTTCCCGGTGTTCAGATTCCGGCTCCAGCGGGGGAAGTTCGAGCTCGATACCTCGATGCGAATGCGATGCCCGGGCCCGAAATAGTTGCTCGTCGCATGGAGGTCCAGGCGGATCTCGTAGACCTCGCCTTCTAACATCAGAACCGATTCGGTGAGGCTGTCGCGGAAGCGCATGCGCCTTGCCGCCTCCTGGATGTTGTACGCGGTCCCGTCTGGGTATACATCGACCAGCTTTATCGTGAAGTCGGTGTCGGGGGCATCGCTCGTCACATACAACAACGCCTGGAGCGGGCCCGTGACTTCGATGCCTTCGTCCAGCACGTCCGACGTGTAGACGAGAACATCCTCTCTCATCTCGATCTCGGACTGATCGTAGCCGCCCGATCCGGTGCTCATCCCGGTGCAGCAGGCCTGGCCGCCCAAGGACGGAACCGGGTCGGCCGGGTCGTACACCAGGACGTCTGAGAACTCGTCACCTGGGGCTGTCGTCGACAGCACTCCATCGCCCATCCGGGTGTTGGCGTTGCCCTCTCCCCGGAGGTAGAAAGGCACGAACTCCGTTCCGGGAAGCGGCCACGCCGCCGCGCTCTTCCACTCGTTGGCGCCCATCAGGTAGTACTGGACCCGCGCCATCTCGGTGATTCCGGTGTCGTCGCCGTCGAGCCAATATCCGTACCAGCGGAGGTACAGTTCCTCGAAGTCGAGCCGCCACTCGCCCACATCGCGCGCCCCGGCTCGGCTGCTCACCGGGCGCATCCACGCACAGTGCGTCGAAGGGGCGACGATGACGTACTGGTTATCCCTCGCGCGAGCGGAGAGGGGGCGTTCTCCCGCTGCTGATTGAACAGCTGGAGCGTCTCGTTGACGCCGAAGTCGTACCAGGAATCGATGTAGAGGGCCGGGACGTCGAAACGGTCGTCGGCGCGAATGAAGTCGAGTGAACGGAAGTAGTCGGAGATCGGCGTGCTCGATGCATAGTCCTCGTAGTCGGTACCGACCGCCCCGGACGCGGCCACGACGTCCACGACGGGGAGGCTACGGTACAGCTCGAGACGGTCAGAGGAGCTGCCGAGTATGAACCAACCCGCCGTCTGCGCGAGCTCGAACGCGCCACCATCGAAGGCCGTCCAAGGACGCCCGCCGATGTCGTACGCGGCCGAGGGAGCCATCGGAATCGCTGCGACATGATTGCGGTGCCGCTCGGCAGCGAGGGTGATCTGGGTCTCACCCCGATACGAGCAGCCGAAGGTGGCGATCTTGCCGTTCGACCACGACTGATCGGCTAACCACGTCGTCACGTCGTAGCCGTCCTCCCGATCCGAGAAGCGGACCGTAAATTCGCCTTCCGAGTCGTAACGGCCGCGGGTGTCCTGAAAGGCGACCGCGTATCCCGCCTCGACGAATATCTGGATCGTTCCACCGTACGGGTACTCGCGATCCTTTCCGTACGGCGTGCGCATCAGGATCGTCGACACCGGGCCGACAGCGTCGGGTGGGAAGTACAAGTCTGTGGCGAGTCTGACGCCGTCCCGCATCGGGACCATGACCCCGGCCTCCTTGCGGATGTCCGGCGACGCCACGGGCTCTTGGGCAGAGGCAAAGGCCGGGACGGCTATAGCGAATACGAGCGCCGTGGGTAAGTGTCGCGTTATCCGGACCCTCATGACCGCTTGCCTCACCTCTGCTCCCAGCACGGCGTCCGCATCGGTTTCGTCTGCCCCCAGCGATCGTACTCCATGGGGAAGTTTTCCCGAAAATCTCCCCTACAGAGAGTCGGTGAAAAAGACCAGCCAGAGTGCTATCGACAAGCAACTTGCTGCCAGGTATTGGAGGCGCAGGCTGGGTTCCGCTTTCCGGCGATCAAGCAAACGCTCAATGGGCTTCGAGAGTATCGGTTTGATCCCCAGTAACTGGGGCACATAGTGCAGCTGCTCAAAGACAGGGAATCCGTCGTGCGTCGCGAATCGGTAGCTCTTCAACAGCATCTCGGCGTAGGTCTCGGGATCTCCGAGTGCCACCGTCGCCATGTCGTCGCAGGCCTTTTCCTCTTCGCGATGCAGCTGCGCCGCCATCAGCGCCGCCATCGGATTCACCGCAGCCATCGCTTTGACGTTTTCTGTGGAGCAAATCGTGTGCCTTCGTAGGCACATGTGGGCTACCTCGTGAGCGATGGCTCCCTGTAGCTCCTTGTCAGTCAGGTCGTGCACCAATCGTTCCGGAAAAACGATAACGGGCTGCCCCGCGGTCACCACGAGAGGTGAGTGCAGCGGCCGGCGCGTAACCAAGAGCTCGGGCCGCCGGGGAATCGGCGCGTACCGACAGGTTCCTGTGAGCCGTGCCTCCTGGCTCTCATACGCGGTCATCACCCGGTGTCGAGTGCCCGAACGAGCCTCGGGGAGTTCTCCTCCGCGGGTAACGTGTCCTGGAGGGCGCGCTGGCGAGATCGTCGCACCAGAAGCGCCCGGCCAGTCAACACAACGACCGTCATCGCTAGGTATGCGGGTAGGACGGTTCGCAGAGGCAAAGCATTCGCATGCCATGCGCCGAATACTTCTCGAGGCCACGGCAGCACCATGCCCACACCGAGGACGACAAGCGTGGACTTGACGAGCGGGAAACCGAGCAGGCAAGAGCGAAGGGATCCGTGCCGGATGCGCAACAACTCGATGCCGCCGAGCACCGCTACCCAGGCCAAAGCACCAACTACCAGGCCGGGCAGCAGATTGTAGAGCAGAAACTGCTGCAAGGTGCTCATTGCTACGACCTTCGACGCCTCTGTCGGATCAACTTCTCGAGCCGGGCGAGCTCCGCGTCGTCCACCGCCTCATCGGATTCAATGAGATGGGCGATCGCGTGCGCCGAAGACCCGCCGTACAAACGGCCTATCAGAGCCCGCAGCATCGAGCCGGCGAGCTTCTCCTGCGCCGTCGCTGGGCGGTAGACGTAGGCGCGTCCCTCCTTGTGACGCTCCAGGATGCCTTTTTCTGCCAAGCGCGACATGACCGTCATTACGGTCGTGTAGGCCGGGGAACGGCCAGGTTCGAGGGAGTTCTTCACTTCCTGTACCGTCGCCTCGTCTTTCTCCCAGACGACAGCCATTACTTCTGCTTCCAAGTCTCCCAGCCGTGCAGGCACGTCGTTCTGTTCTCGGGTCATAACGGTATATATACTACACACGTAGTTTTACCGTCAAGAGGCCGTGCCATCCGCTGCTTACAAGTGAAGGGAGGGGTAGAGAGGTTACGGCTCAGCTGCCGCTCGGCTTCGTCAATATGAGCACTTCGCTATCTTCCCCTTGGTCCTCTCCGGTGGCGCCAATGACCACGAAGACGTGCGTCTCACCGACCGACACATCGCGCGCCGGTCGTGGTGTCCGGTACGAGCCCACGAGCCGCGGCGCCGCGGGCGCCGACAGATCCACGACCTGGACTCCCTCTCGCCCATCAGCGACGTACGCAAGTGCGCCGTCGAGCGCTACCCGCTGGGCGGTACCGGGGGTTCGGAAAGTAGCCGCTCTGACGGGCGCCGCGGGGTTCGACACGTCGTAAACCTGGAGGTTGCCACCACCGGCCCCACACACCAGCCTCGGCGCCAAGCCTTCTGCGCCCGAGGAAGCTTCGATGAAACGCGGCGCGCTGGGGGCGTGGATCACACCCACCGGTTCCGGTGGGCCCGGCCTCGAGAGGTCGAACACGTAGAGGCCTGTCGGCGAATCCACCGCATACGCGAAAGATCCCGACGTCACGACGTCGCGGGCGTAACCGTCAAGGAAAAACGAGCCCACCGCGACCGGGTCAGTCTCGTCGGACAGGTCGAGCATCACCAGGCCCTCCATGTGGTCGATGAGCACGACCTTGGTGTCGAAAACAGCGCCGATCTTGGTCTGGCCGAGGGTCTTGTGGGCGCTTACCAGCGACGGCGCCGCGGGGTTCGAGATGTCGAGTATGCCCAGACCATAGAAGTTGGCGCCGACGTAGGCGCGGGATTCGGCGAGCCTGAACCCCCAAATCTCCTCGGGGAAGGTGTACGACCCCTGCAGCTCTGCCGCGGCCGGATCGGAGACGTCGTAGATCATCAACGTCTTGCCAGCCGAGACATAGAGGTGCCCGCGGTGCGCCCGCACGAGGTCGGCTGGTCCTGGGATCGAGCCGACGAGCTGGTGGCCCACTTGCTGCGCGGAACCGCTGCCGACCTCAGCCGTGTGGGATCCTCCGAATCCGGGATCGCTGCCGGTGCCGGCCGCGCCTGTCCAGGAGAGGCATAACGCGACGCCCCAGGCTAGTCGCCGAGGCCGGGTCATGGTTGCTCCTGGTTCGCGATCCTGTAGAGCTTCGACTTCGTCCTGATGATGACGCTGCCGCGCGCCACTGCGGGTGTCGCCAGCGTCATCTCGTCGAGCGAGTTCTTGCCGACGATCTCGAACTCCGGCCCTGCCTGCACGACGTACGTATCACCATCTTCGCTGAGCAGGAAAATCTTGTCGTTGTAGGCCCACGGCGAGGACGAAAAACCGTTGCCGATCTCGAGGCGTTGGCGGCCGTAGACCGCCGCGCCGGTTCGGGCGTCGTTGCACAGCAGGAAGCCGCGGTCGAGCAACGTGTAGTAGTAGTCGCCGTAGACAAGCGCCGAGGTGTTGTACGTGCCCAGCAACGGGTAAGACCAGGCAACCGCGTCGGACGACCTCAACGGCCCGGGAAATCCGGTCGACAGGCCACGCCTTTCGTCGAGCCACAACGAGATGTCGCCTGAAGCGCCGGGCCGCACCGCGTACACAGGGCGGAGTCCACCGCCCGGATATCCCGAGCTGATATACACGAGCCCGTGCTTGGCGAACGGTGTAGGAATGGTCAGCCCTGACATTCCGTGGATCTCCCAAAGAAGCTCGCCGTCCAGGTCGTAGGAGCGGACTCCGCGCGTGCCCGCTGTGACGATCTCCGTGCGTAACTCGTTCTCCCAAACGAACGGCGTTGACCAATTCTGGCCGCGCTCGTCGCGGGCGACCCGCCATATTTCCTCGCCCGTCTGCTTGTCGAAAGCAGCAATGAACGACTCGGTGACGTTGTCGTTGACGATGTACAGACGGTCCCGGTGCAGCGCCGGTGAGGCCGCGCTGCCGAACCCTAGTGTTGTTTCGAAGGCACCGACCTGCTGGGTCCAAACGGTCTCGCCGCTCAGGTTGATGGCGGCGACCAGGCCGACGCTGCCGAAGTACACGTACACGTGTCGGCCATCGGTGACCGGCGTTTCTGACGCGTAGCTGTTCTTGATGTGCTTGGCGATCGTCGGCGCAGCGCGGTAAAGCTCCCGCTGCCAGCGTAGGCGCCCAGTATCGAAGTCGATGTCCAGCACGACCCAACGGTGCACGGCCGACGATCGCGTCGCTCCGTTGTCGTCGCCCGGGTCGTAGAGCCCCGGAATCGGCGCCGGTTCCTCGCCGGCGCTGATCGCAGAGGTAACGAAGATGTGATCTCCCCAGACGACCGGCGAGCTCCAGCTCTGGCCGGGGATGTCGACCCTCCAGACGACGTTCTCGGTCTCGCTCCAGCGTTCGGGCAGGGCCGGATCGTCGGCGACCTCGCCGGCCCCGGGACCGCGGAAGAGCGGCCACTGCACCTGAGCCGCCGATGGGGCGGTCAGCGCCAGAAGGGCCACCGCCAGCGCGCCTGACAGGATACGGTCCGTCACTTCGACCCTCCTCGAATGACCAGCGATCCGGCGACAAGTAATGCACAGACGCGCCGAGGCGACAATCCGAGAGGCGCAGACGTCGGATATCGGGCGCCGCTGACCGGCGCCCACCCACCGCTGATAGACTGGAGCCTGATCGATCTCGATCTCAACATGGAGAGGCATCCATGCGCGTCCGCAAGCTCTTCCCCATTGGCCCGGTGCTCCTCGCGATCATGGCGCTAGCTACGTTGGCCGGGGGCCAGCAAAGCGCCCAGCAGCTCGCCGCGAGCGCCGGCGAATCGGCGCCCGACCCGACCTTCACGCGCGACGTCCTGCCGATCTTCCAGGAAAACTGCCAGGTCTGTCACCGCCCCAACGGCGCCAACATGGGCGGCATGGTGGCGCCCATGTCGCTGCGAACCTACGAGGAAGTGCGTCCTTACACGGAGAAGATCGCGACCTTCGTCGAGGCGCGCTACATGCCGCCGTGGCACGCCTCGCCGGATCAGCACGGGCTCTTCAAAGGTGAGCGCGTCCTGTCTCGGGCCGAGATCGATACGATCGTGGGCTGGGTGCGATCCGGGGATCCCGAGGGAGATCCCGCCGCCGCGCCGCCGCCAGTTTCCTTCGCGTCCGATACCTCCGGTTGGGCAATCGGCGAGCCCGACCTGATCGTGCAGTTTGACGAGCCCTACTTGGTAGCGGACGAGATCGAGGACGAATACGTCGACATCGAGGTGGTGATTCCCGTGGCGATGTTGCCCGAGGACAAATGGATCAAGGCGGTGGAGTTTCGTCCGGGCAGCTCGGCGGTGCACCACATCATCGCGTCGCCCCTTGGCGGCATCGCGCCCGGCTACGAGCCGAAGATTTTCGACGATGTCTACAGCACGTTGCTCCGCAAGGGAACGGTCGTCAACTTCCAGATGCACTACCACAAGGAAGCCGGCCCGGGTACTGCCGTCTACGATCAGTCGATGGCCCCGGTTACGTTCTACGAGCCCGGCGAGAGATCAACTACGTGATCGAGTGATACATGCTCGGTACCGTCGACTTCTTGATTCCGGCGAACGATCCGAACTACTCGGACATGGCCTTCTATCTCTTCCAGCAGGACGCCCACATCCTCTGGTTCAACCCGCACATGCATCTGCGGGGCAAGGCGGCCAGGTACGTTGCCACCTTCCCCGACGCCAGCCAGCAACTGCTGCTCGAGGTCCCCCAGTACGACTTCAACTGGCAGGAGACCTACAAGTTCAAGGAGCCGATATTCGTGCCCCGCGGCACGAGGATCGACCTGACCCTGTGGTGGGACAACTCGGCCGACAACCCGTCGAACCCTGATCCGAACCGGGACGTCGGTTGGGGACGCCCGACAACGGACGAGATGGGTTTCGGCTTCGTGACGTTCGTCGACGTCGAGCCGCGCCACGACATCATCGTCGGCGAGGAGCTGCCGCGGGACCTGCAGCGACGGGCGCGCCGGGGCCGCTAGCTGAGTTCAGGCCTACACTCGCACCACCGGCGGGGTACCGGCAAGTTCGCTCGAAATCGGCGAAACCGACCCACCCGGACGAAATTCGGAACGTTTCGACATTTGCCTGACTCTGACCTTGACCGTCGAGGTCAAGGTCTGTATCAGGCGGCGGAACTTGTATTTGTATGACAACACCATAATAATAAACACGTCATGCCGAACAAGGAGCGTGGTCGCCTGGAGAGAGTGCCCCGATGAGGGCGGCGCGTCCGCCGCGCATCGCCCGCCTGTTTCTCGGCGTGATGTTGCCGGCGCGCTACCGCGACCAGGTGCAGGGCGATCTTGCCGAGGGGTTCCTGTATCGCTGCGCCCGCGACGGCAGGCGTCGCGCCCATCTTTGGTACTGGCCGCCAGCTGATATCGACCAATCTGTTTCATCTACGTCGCGAGGCGCGCTTGCACGGGTCTCGTCTGCCCCCCAGGCAGAGGGACAAGACGATGATCTTCGACGGAATACGCACCGATGTGCTCCTCGCGCTGCGCGGCTTGCGCAGGAGCCCCGCGTTCACGGCAGTCGCGGTGTTTTCCCTGGCGCTCGGCATCGGCGCCAACGCGGCGATCTTCTCTTTGTTCCATCAGATGCTGCTGCGGCCGCTGCCGGTCGAGAATCCGGACGCCCTCGTGAATCTCAGCACGCCGGGTGCGAAGTCGGGTTCAACCTCGTGCAACATCGCCGGCGGTTGCGACGCCGTGTTCAGCTACCCGATGTTCCGCGACCTCGAGAAGGTCCAGACGGTATTTGCCGGGATCGCGGCACACCGGTCGTTTGACGCCAACTTGGCCCATGACGGCGAGACCTCGATCGCCGACGGCATGATGGTCTCGGGCAGCTATTTCCCGGTGCTCGGCCTGCAGGCGGAGGTCGGTCGCCTCATCGGTCCGAGCGACGACGGCACCCTCGGCGAGTCGGCTGTTGTCGTGCTCAGCCATTCGTACTGGCAGACGGGTTTCGGTGGTGATCCTTCGCTCCTCAACGACACCCTTGTCGTCAACGGCCAGCCGCTGGCGATCATCGGCGTTGCTCCGGAAGGTTTCAACGGCACGACGCTGGGCACCATGCCCAAGGTGTTTGTCCCCATCACCATGCGCGAGGTCCTGCACCCACGCCTGACGGGTCATTTTGAAAACTGGCGCAGCTACTGGGTCTACCTGTTCACGCGCTTGAATCCGGGGGTCGACATCGAGGGTGCCCGTGCCGCCATCGGTGGCCAGTACAGCGCCATCATCAACAACATCGAAGCACCGTTACAGACGGCCATGACCGCAGCGAGGCTCGCGCAGTTTCGCGCCAGGCAGATCGGCGCCGAGCCGGGCAGGCGGGGGCAGAGCAACCTGCACAGCGGTGCCGCCGCGCCCCTGACGCTGCTCAACGGGGTCACCGGCCTGGTGTTGCTGATCGCCTGCGCCAACATCGCCAACCTGCTTCTCGGGCGCGCCGTGGGGCGCGCCGGAGAAATGGCAGTGCGCCTTTCCGTGGGCGCCAGCCGGCGGCATCTCGTTTCCCAGCTTCTCACCGAATCGCTCGTGCTTGCGACCGTCGGCGGCGTCGCCGGCTTGTTGGTCGCCCGCTGGACGCTGACGATGATCATCTCGATGCTGCCGGACGCGGCGGCGGTGACGATAGACCCGACGCTCAACGGGCCCGTCATGGCGTTCACGGCCGCCACAGCGCTCGGCGCCGGCATCCTTTCCGGCTTGTTTCCGGCTCTGCTGGCGTCGCGGCCTGGTATGCTGTCGGCCCTCAAGGGGCAAGCCGGGCAGCCGGCGGGCGCCCGCTCGGCGTCGCGCTTCCGCGCCGTGCTGACCACCGCCCAGATCGCCGTGTCGATGGCGCTTCTGGTGTCGGCGGGGCTGTTTTCCGCAGCCTTTCGGCGGTCAGCCGCACCGACTTGGGATTCGACGCTGCCGGCGTGATTACCTTCGCCATCTCTCCGGATCGCAACAGCTACGAGCCCTCCGCCTCCCTCGACCTTATTTGAGCGCACCGAGGACGCGCTTGCCGCGCTGCCGGGAATTACCAGCGTGACCGCGTCGAGGATCCCGCTGCTGGCGGGCAGAATTTCCAGCTCCAGCATTCGTGTCGAGGGCTTCGAAGACGGCCCGGACGTCGACAACAACGCACGCTTCAACTGGATCGGCCCCGACTATTTCCGCACCTTTGGGATCACGATGTTGGCGGGGCGTGACTTCACCCGCTCGGACGTTCTCGGGGCCCCGAAGGTAGCCATCGTCAACGAGGAGTTCGCCCGCAAGTTCAACCTCGGCCGCGCTGCGGTGGGCCGGCGCATGCGCGTCGGCCGCGACGACGAGCTCGCCATCGAGATCGTCGGGCTCGTGCAGAACGCCAAGTACAGCGACGTCAGGAACGAGGCGCCGCCGCAGTATTTCCTGCCCTACCGGCACCACGAGAGCATCGGCTCGATCGCGTTCTACGTGCGCTCGGAGCTCGACCCCGGGCAGCAGCTCTCGTCGATCGCTCCACTGGTCTCGGGGCTCGACCCCAGCCTGCCGGTAGAGAACCTGCGCACGATGCAAATGCAGATCGAAGAAAACACCTTCGGCGACCGGGTTATCAGCGTGCTGTCGGCCGCTTTCGCGACGCTGGCGACGCTGCTTGCTGCCGTGGGCCTGTACGGCATGCTCGCCTACACCGTGGCGCAGCGCACCCGGGAAATCGGGTTGCGCGTTGCCCTGGGGGCCGCGCCCGGCAAGGTGCGCGGCCTCATCCTCCACCAGATGGCGGTGATGACGCTGATCGGCGGCGGCGTCGGCCTGGTCGGCGCCTTGGCGCTGGGGCGGGCGGCCGAATCGCTGCTTTTCGAGGTCAGCGGTCACGATCCCGTCGTGCTGGCGGCCGCGGTGGTCCTGCTCGGCGCGATATCCCTCGGCGCCGGCTCCATCCCTGCGCACCGGGCCTCGCGCCTCGATCCGATGAAGGCGCTGCGGGCCGACTGACAACTAACGAATGAGCAAGAGCTCTCGTTGCGGTGGCGACAAGTACTCCACTCCACTGGGAGTGGCAACCGCTTGCTCATGGTCCCAGAACAGCAAGTATTGGTCTTCGCCTTCGCCCGCAGACGACGGCATATAGAAGAAATACTCTAGAACGAAGTGGTGATTGGGTGAGAGCGGTACGTCGTAAGTCCAATCCGGGCCATAGGAACCCATCCTGGGGCCCATGTAGATATCGAACTTGCCCGCCCGCGCTCCCTTCCCCTTGCCGTGGAGGTCAAGAGTGAGATGGGTTTTCCTGGGCTCAAAGCCCGCCGAATAGGCGGGAAAATCGTTCTTTGGCTGAACCATATGCAATTGCGGATCCCTGACAATAATGCCGGCGTCCTCGAGTTTCTGGGTATAGCTTTTCATTATTTCGCGGGGGGTAAGTCCCGCCTTGATGGTTTCCGCCAGAATCCTGTCGATCGTCAGATATTCTGCCCACAGCTTCTCGATATCGGCGGGCGGTTCCGTCTCTCCGTCACGCAGCACGTAGGCGTACATTCCCTGGCTCGGGGCTGCAAGGATGTCGCCTCCTTGGATCACACTATTTTCCCAGCCTTCGCTCCGTCCCCTTTGCGATAGTCCGGTTCGCATTCGGCGAAAAACTGTCACGCCCGCCTCGCTGTTCTTGGTGACGCCCGGCACGATTCCAGCAAAAGCTGCCTCGACGCGTTTGAGCTCGTCGGCACGCATTCTCTTGAGCAGCTCGACCTCGCTCGGCACCGGACTGATGTTGTAGTCCATGATCAGGTATTCCGACGAAACCAGCCTGTCGGCATATGTCTCGCCGAGCTCTTCGGCCAGCAAGAGGTAGTCGATGTGCGAGATACCGTCATTCGTTCTGGAGGAAGTCGGCCACGTCGCCAGATTTTCCCGGAAATTTACAGCGATGCGTCCGGGGTCGCGCGCTTCGACAAATTCTCTGAGGCCCTTGAATCGGTAGTCATATTCCGTCATCGGGCTCGACACCGGTTCGCCCACAAAAACCGGGTCGGCGATGATGTCGTACGCTCCGAGCGCTTCCATCGGATCCGCGTAGTCGGAGCCGATCCTCTCACGCTGTGAAGCTCCCCAGCGCCGCCCGACAATCGCCCGTTCGATCCGGTCACCGCCCCGGTCCGTGAAAATGAAAACACCGGACGTGCTGCCCAGATCTTCCGCGCCGAAGGTATCGGGAATCGCCTGTCTCATCACATGGATCCACATGTCGATGCCACGGGCCCGCATGATCTGCGGCAGAACGAGGTCAAACTTGTCCCGGCGAATCTGGTTGTTCTCTTCGATGTATTGCGAAGGTCTTCCGCGCCTTCCCTGAGCCTCCGCCGCGGTCTGAAACGGGGCGACGAGCCCGATCAACAGGACCAAGCACAAAAGACCCGAACAAGTCGTCCGGGAAGCCGACAAAGTGTTCCGCGCGTGTTTCATACCCGCCTCCTCTAGGGTGAATGAACGCGAATCATGCTACTAGGGGACTCCGGGATATGACAACGGAGCGATCTCGTGGCCCGGACACCGGCATCAACCAAGGAAGAGGACGAAGCGGAGCGGGGCCAGTCGTCTACCCTCAGCTGTGCACCGACTGTGAGAAGAAAAGCCTCTCCGTGATCCGGATATCCCTGTCGGGCCTGTCGGTGGTCACGCTCTCGAGGGTCTCACCGGTGTCTGGATCCTCGAACACCAGGGTCCAGTCGCCAGGATGCGGGTTGAACCAGCACTCCGGAAACAGGACGTGGTGATGCCAATGCTTGCCGTTGGCGGTTAGCGCCCTGGCGCGTCGCATCATCTCGGCCACGGCCGGAGAGTCCGGCTGCGGGGCGCGCCCCGGCGCGGGCTCGATCGTGGGTTGCAGCACATCCGCACCGTGAACCAGCTCGGCCAGGGAGCGACCAACGTCCATCATCGGTTCGTCGGAGTAGGTCACGAAGATCTGCGACCGGTCCGATGCTTCGAGGATCAGCGCACACTGTTGGCGCTGGTTGAGCGCACAGTCGGCCGACAGCACGTGGTGGTGCCATCTCTCTCCGTCTTCGGTGAGCTGCTTGCCGATTGCGAGCAGCCGCTCCGGGCCGACCTCTTGGCGATCCGTCACCGCAGCATGTCCATCTCGTCGGTGAGCCCGGTCATTTCCCAGCGAACCAGCGACATGGGAATCATTCCCGCGGCTCTGAATTCGTCGATGAACGCGCCGAGAGCAAAATCATCGCCCCGCAGGTTGGCCACATCTTCGATCAGATTCAGCATCTGGATCTTCCCGAGCACCATTCCCATGTGCCACCCGGGTGCACGGGTTGTGGTGTTCATCTCGAACCATACTTCGTGCCCCCCATCGATCATCCAGTTGTAGGGAGTCTTGTCGTAGCAGTAGCGGAGCGCGTCGGACAAAGTGAATTCGTGGGCATGGATGTTCAGGTCGGCCAGGCCCCGCGTGGCACGGAATGCTTTGGCGATCAGATTGACCTCTTCGGCGCGCGGCCGCTCTTCGTAGATTCCCGCATGGTGAATGATCTCCTCGAGGCCGTACGCCATCCCCTCGTTGCGGATCATGTCGATATCGAATAGCCGGCTCCATCCTCTGATAGGACGTTCGTCGCGCTCCTGGATCATCCCGTCCAGATGGTGGCCAAACGTGTTGTGCGCCACCTCGGCGAGCATGTCCCGGTCCCTGCACTGTTCGAAGAAGTCCTGGGACGCTTCCGAGCCCGGGGCGTTCCACCAGGTTCCCGGATGAAACGAAGTCAGGTAGTCAGGCACGGTGAACAGCTCGTTGTCGCGGATGAATTCGCCTAGATACGCCTCATCATCGAGCCAGCGCTGCAGGTACTCCTCGTCGGAGGCGACCAGGGGGAGGGGAGGTAGATCCCGGTTCCTGTGCTCGACGATCTTGAGCGCGCCCACCGAATGCTCGTATTCGCGGGTGAGACTTACGTACAACTCATCCCAGGTGTAGGGCACGAGGTGGACGTTCTTGAGCAGCCAGTCGTAGTTCTCTTTGCCGATTCCCGCCGGGGCGGTCATCGTATCGATATTCGCTTCGATCCATGCCCCGTATTCCTCGACCGCGGCAATCGCACGACCCAGGTCGGCATTCATGTCGGCGTGGTGCTCACGCAGCCGTTCGCGGAGGCGCTCGTACAAGGCGAGTTCGCTGTCGAGGAAATGAAGAGCATAACGGGCGAGATCAGCGGACCCTTCGGTGAGATTGCTCCGTGCCTGCATGAGCAACCCGGGCACTGCCTGGAGCTGCGAGCTGAAAGACGCCGCTTGTTCGGAAGTCATCGGGAGCTCGGAGACTCGCGGCCTGCCGGCGGCCGTCGGGCCCGCACCCCCCATGGAGTAAAGGTAGAAAACCGGATCGCGGGCCCACGGCCTGGTGACGGCATGTTGGAATTCGACGCCGTTCATTTCCGCCCGTACAACGTGATAATCCACCTGCTGCGCAACCGGCCAGCCACTCGCTTCGATCCCGGCGAGTCGCTGCTGGTACTCACGAAGTCGGCGGTATCGTTCGCCCATTGCCGCAGGCGTGTAGTCGGGGACGCCTTCAACCTCCAGCGGCCTCTGAAACTCGCGGAACTCGTGAAAGAGCGCAACGAGATCGTCGTAATTGCCCATCTCGGCGACAAGAGGATCTCGGCTACTCGGTGCGCAACCTGCAACAAGCGGAACGAGAATGAGCAAGACTGACCAATATCTCAGATTCGTTCTACCCACCATTGTCTCCTAGGGTTTTGCCGACCAAGGTTCCAGCTTGCTGTAGGGCGAAGAGCCGGCAGGATTGTAGTCGGAAGGTGGCTGTGGCTGCGACTGTCGGCGGGCGACGTTCCGGCTAGGCGAGGACGCCGCCAGGCTAATGCTTAGCGCCAACGGGTGTCTTCCGCCGCACTTGTCAGGGAACCCTGACATCCGTCCGGCGGTCGCCTGACATTCATCTCTATAATGTCGTAGAGGGGAGCGCCCGACCGGGCACCGCACTGAAACGGTGGGATGGATGCCATTCTAATGGAGAAACGCAGGGACAACCAGGTACGCCGGAGCCTGGCAGCGTACGTTGCCATGATCGGTCTCGTCGGAATCGTTGCCGGAATTGTCGGCTGGCGCCTTCTGCAAGAAGACAGGTCGTTGCAGCGCCAGGAGATCGACGATCGGCTCGAGACATCGGCGGACGCCTTGGCGCTCGAGTTGCGTGCGGTGGTGGCGGCGATGAGCGCGAGTTTGGCGGAGTTTGCCTTGTCCGGGCCGAGCCCATCCGCACCACCGACGCGATGGGTCGAGGATCTCCCCGACGATACCGTGGTCGTGCTCTTCGACGGCGACAGCGTTGGCGCCTGGCCGCGCGGCCGGTTGCTCTTTCGTCCCATCCCGGAAGACGATGGTCCACGGCTTCAGAGTTTCTACACCGAAGGCGAGGTTCTCGAGTTTCGGCAAGGCAATTCGCAGGCAGCTGCGGCGTTCTTCGCCGAGCTCGGTGAGTCGGAGGACGCCGGCGTTCGCGCCGGCGCGTTGGTGCGGCTGGCGCCCAATCTGCGCAAGTCGGGGCGCCATCAGGAGGCGCTCGAGGCCTACGACCAATTGTTCGATTGTGGCGAAGAGTACGTCGGCGGGCGACCGGCGGAGCTTCTGGCCCGGCAAGGAAGACTCGCGACATGGAACTAGATCGGTGATGCTGCGGCGCTGGAAGAAGAGGCGCGAGGGCTGTTGGACAGCCTGAAACGGCGGGGCTGGGCGGTTTTCCGGGTCACCTTCGAGCACGACTGGTCGGAGGCCAACGGTTGGCTCGCGGGCTCCGCAAATTTCGCGCCCGAGGAGCTTCCTAAGCCCGCATTCGCCAACGCGCTCGCGGTGGAGCAGCTCTGGAGCGATTGGCGAGCCGGTCGGGGTGCTACCCGACTGGGGCCCATGTCCGACGGCGACGGCCCGGTGCTGGTCGTGGGACAGCCTCTCGAGAACACATGGATCGGGCTGATCGCCGGCCCGGATTTCGTGAGCCGGCGAATCATCGACAAGATCAGCCCGCTGCTCGATCGGTATGGGGCTGATGTTCTTCTGTTGGACCAAGATGGGCAAAGCCTGGTTCGCTCGCCCATCCCCCCCGACTCCCCGACCATGCCGATCGCCCGGCGCAGCGCCGCGGAAACCGGTTTGCCGTGGGATCTTCAGGTTTTCAGCGCGGATCTCGACGAGGAGCTGGCGCTGCTCGCCGGCCGCCGCCGATTTCTTGCCGCCGGACTCGTTGTCATGACCGTGCTGTTGGTGGCGGGGGGCGTGTTGAGTACCCAGTCGGTGCGCCGTGAGCTCAAGGTCGCCGACCTCAAGTCGAGCCTGGTGGCCGCCGTGTCGCACGAGTTCCGCACCCCCCTGACGCTGCTGCGCGAGACAACCGAAGCGCTGGCCGATGGCAGGGTCGAGAGCGCCGACGATAAGCACCGCTACTACGATATGCAGCTGCGCGCCACCGACCGCCTGCAGCGCCTCGTCCAAGGCATGCTCGACTTCGGCCGACTCGAGGCGGGCGCCTTCGAGCTCGTTCGAGAACCTTTTGAGCTCATCGCCTGGGTGCAGGAAGTGGCTGAATCGTTCAACGTCGAAACGGCGGACGAGCTCGCTGCAGTGCGTGTCGACGCATCAGTGCCGGACACGTTGGTCCACGCCGATCGTGACGCTCTCACCCGTGCCCTTTGGAACCTGTAGGACAACGCGGTGAAATACTCACCCGCCGGGGCCGAGGTCGCGATCAAGATTTGCAGCGAGGGCGGGCAGGGTACCGTCCAGGTCTGCGATCGCGGGCCGGGTATTGCGGCCAACGAGCGAGAGGCGATTTTCGACCGGTTCGCAAGAGGTCATGATGCGCACGGCCAGGTGCAAGGCACCGGCCTCGGGCTGGCGATGGCGCGTGAGATTGCCCGCGTTCACGGCGGCGACGTGGTGGTGGAAAGCCGGGCCGGTGGAGGCTCGATCTTCGCCCTGTCGATACCCCTCGAGGAATCCCGATGAGCCGCATTCTGATTGTCGAAGACGAGCCCGATATCGGCGCCACCCTACAGGAGGACCTGCGCCTCGAAGGCCATGAAGTGGATATCGTCGGTGATGGGGAAGCCGCCCTCGAGCGGGCGCAGAAGGACCCCTTCGATCTTTTCGTGCTCGACGTGATGCTGCCGGGAGTCGACGGGTTTGATGTGTGCCGTGCACTGCGCCAGTCGGGGATCGAAACACCGATCATGATGCTGATGGCGAAGTCGCAAGAAGCGGAGAAGGTGATGGGGTTGGATCTCGGCGCCGACGATTACGTCACCAAGCCTTTCAGCCCGCGGGAGCTACGGGCGCGAGTGTGGGCCTTGCTGCGGCGCAGGCAGGATTCGCGGGCGGTAATCCTCAAGATCGCCGAGCTCGAAATCGACGTCGACCGGTTCGAACTCACCAAATGCGGGGAGCGCATCGAGCTGACGCCGCTGGAGTTCAAGCTGCTCGTTGCCCTGGCGCGCCGCCGCGGCGCGGTACTGAGCCGGCAACAACTGTTGGATGCGGCCTGGGGAGACGGTACGTACGTAACCGACCGGGCCGTCGACACGCACGTGGCGAACCTGCGCCAGAAGATCGAAGAAGATCCCGCCGTACCCCGTCACATCGTGAGCGTGCATGGCGTCGGGTACCGGTTCGAAGGATGAAGAGCTCCGCGAATGTCAGGCTTTCCTCGAATTTGTCTCACCGGATTCCCACATCCCCCTGCCAATCGCCTGACCCATGCCACCTAGCCTTTACTCCTGAAGACGGCGAGCAACCCACATCGACGCCGTCACGACGATCGGGAGAAGTCAGATACTGAAACGCGCGTGTGTTCTGTTGGTGGCGTTGGTGATCGCGGCGCCCGGCTACGGCCAGTCGGGAAGCTCGCCTGAGGTGATGCTCGAGAGCGGCAAACGCGCCGAGCTCGTCGATGGCGACCTGGCGGAGGCGATTTCGATCTACGAGGGCATCGTCGCCCGCACCGACGTTGACCGTGACGTCGCGGCACGCGCCCTGCTACAAATGGCCGGCTGCTACGAAAAGCTCGGGGACAGCAACGCGCTGACGGTTTATCGGCGCATTCAGGACGAGTATGCGGACGTGACGATGCCCGCTTCGCGAGCGCGCCAACGCCTGGCCGAGCTGGATGCCATCGAGGCCGAAGAGGCGCCACAGTCGCTTGTTACCAAAGTCAGGACGGATCTGGTAATCAATGGGCCGGATGGGCCGGGACCGTTGATCGGCCGCTTTTTCGAGGTCAGCGGCGACGGGGAAACGCTCGTCTTCACCGACTCGTTGACCGGCGACCTGGCGCTGAGCAACGTCGTCACCGGTGAGAGTCGGCGATTGTACGGCACGGATTGGAGGAGCGGGGCCTCCGAGTGGTTCGGGAGCCCCATTCTTTCGCCGGCCGACCAACGGGTGGCCTTTGTCCGCTATCCGAACCTCTCGGACGCCGGGAACACACGGGTCGAGGTGGACGCGATCTCGAGGCCGGCAACCGCGAGGTCATCTATGACGCCGAAGAGGTGGTGGACCTATACACCCGGGACTGGAGTCCGGACGGCAAGACCATCCTGATTGCCGGACAGGCGGGGGATCGCTCGACGTATCTGGCCACGTTCGACATTGAGGAGGGGATCCTCGATCGTCTGGTGACGTTGGATTGGGAGACCCCCAACCGAGCGCAATACTCCCCGGATGGGCGCTTCATCGCCTACGATTCCACCAAAGGCGGCGACCGTGCGATATACCTGATCAGTGCTGACGGGGCGCAGGAAACCGTGCTCGTCGACTCACCCGGTCATGACCTTTCTCCGCTGTGGACGCACGACGGCCGTTTCCTTCTCTTTCGTACTGATCGAGCAGGGAAGTGGGATCTGTACGGCCTCCCCATGACGGATGGCCGGTCGGCCGGGCCTGCCCGCCTGCTCGAGTCCAACATCGGGGAAGCGTCTAGTCTGCGCGGCGTGACGACCGACGGTCGGCTCTACGTCCATGAGGCGATCGGCGGCAAGGACATCGCCATCGCGGAGCGCGCCGATCAGCGTGCGGAGACCCTTCAGGTGGCGAAAGTCTTCCCGAAGGTGCGAACGCTGTCGAACTCCCTCCCTAGTTTCCTCCCGGACGGACAGCGGGTTGTGTACATCGCCGGATCACCCGCCGAAGCCGACAAATACCTTCGCTTCACTGACCTCCAAGGGCGCATCCTGAACGACGTCCAGGTGGAATCGTGATTCAGGACGCTTCGGCCGCCCACCTTTTCTCCTGATGGCAAGAAGATGGCCCTGCGCGCCTACGATCGGAACAAGCCCGTGATCATGGTGCGCTCCGTCGAAACCGGAGCCTTGCTGCAGGTATTCTCGCCACAGGGAGATGAGGAAGGATACGCCCGCACGGTCGGTTGGTCCCGCGACGGGCGGCTGCTGTACACCTTGGTTTCGTTGTCCGCGGCTCCCGGTTTTCTGGCGGCGATCGACATCGAGACGGAGAAGGTCGTCGAGTCCATTCCGCTCGCTGAAACTGGAGTCGGCGCCGCGGCGCTATCGCCGTCCGGAGACCATCTTGTCTGGCTGCACGGCCCGGCGGCCGCCCTCGGGCAGGAGCGCACGGTTCGACTCATGCTGCGCTCCATGTCAGGTGGAGGTGACACGGTGCTGGCGCGGGACGTAAACCGGCTCGGGCTGCGCTGGGACGCGGACTCGCGCCATATTCTGTACACAAGAGGACGTGGCGAGAATCGCTTGTATTCCTTCTCCATCGACACCGGCGAGGAAACGGTGCTCGTGGAGGACCTGCAGGGCTACCGGCTGCAAGCCGTGAGCGCGGACGGGAAGCACTGGGTGTTCGACCGAAACGGAGACGTGGGATCCAAGATCTGGATTCTGGAACATTTCCTGCCGGAGACCTCCCCGACGAGCTCCGGTCGCTGAAGGCGACTCGCCGGCACCATGTTCGCGCTGCTCTTGTTCCTGGTGCTGCAGGCCCCGCTCGGACTCGACCGGCGCCTGCTGGCGCCCCCGGACAATCCGGTGACCCAGGAGAAGGCCGACCTGGGGCGACGCCTCTTCTTCGACCCGGCGCTCTCCGCCGACGGCAGCCTGGCCTGCGCCGACTGCCACCAGCCGGCGCGCGGCTTCTCGGATGGCCGCGAGGTGGCCGTGGGTATCGGCGGCCGTCGAGGAAATCGCAACACACCCGCCATCATCAACCGCACCTACGGGCGGTCGTTCTTCTGGGATGGGCGAATCCAATCGCTCGAGGAGCAGGTCTTGCAGCCCATCCAGCAGCCGAGCGAGATGGGATCGGACGTACCGACAGTGGTCGAGAGACTTCGTGCCGACTCCGCGTACCGCGAGGTATTCGAAGAGGTCTTCGGCACGCCTCCCGATGCACGCTCTCTGTCGCAGGCGCTGGCGACCTTCGTCCGCACCCTGCTCTCCCTCCGGAGCCTCTCGGTACGATCGCTACCAGGCGGGCGATAGCGCGGCGCTGAGCCCGCTGGGGCAGCAAGGATTACGGCTGTTCCGGGGCAAAGCGAACTGCGCCAACTGTCACGCGGGTAGCAACCTCACCGATGAGGAACTCCACAACACGGGTGTTTCGTGGGGCCGTGAGCCGTACGACAAGGGCAGGGCCATCGTCACCGACGCGGTGGAGGACACCGGCAAGTTCAAGACCCCGACTCTGCGCGACGTCGAGCGCACCGCGCCGTATATGCATGACGGCAGTTTGGCGACGCTGGCTGACGTGGTCGCCTTTTACAGTCGTGGTGGCAACGCGAACCCCTACCGCGACGACAGGCTGCGCACGCTGTCGCTTACCGAGCAAGAGCAGGCGGCGCTCGTGGCATTTTTGAGGGCGCTCAACGGAGCTACCATCGCCGGTGCGCCGTCGCCAGATGCCGCGTCAAGGCACGAGTGATCCTGGGTGTCCTTGGCGACACGGCCCGGGATGGTGCCAACTGATCGGTCGGAGGAGTCACCAGGGAGGCACCAACGGGATGGTCATTGATCTCGGACCGACGTTCCGACTAGGCTCAACCTCATGCTGGCACCAATCACCGATCATTGGGTTCTTCTCACATTCGGCGGGATCGTTGGCTTCCTGCTGGTCGTTGCCCTCTACGACGTCTTAATCCAGAAGAAACACACGATTCGGCACAATTTTCCCGTCGTCGGTCACATCCGCTATTGGCTCGAAACGATCGGGCCCGAGTTGCGCCAATATTGGGTCGCCAATGACAAGGAGGAGATGCCCTTCAACCGCGACGAGCGCAAATGGATCTACGCCTCGGCCAAGGACCAAAATGCCAACTTCGGCTTCGGCACGACGGAGCAGCTCTACAGCATCGGCTACCCGATCATCAAACACGCGGCCTTCCCGTTTCCCGAACACAAGGCGGAATACGCCAGCGACGACAAGACATACATCCCGTGCCTGAAGGTAATGGGAGATACACACGGCCGACAGCGGCCTTACCGGCCGCAATCGGTGATCAACATCTCGGCCATGTCGTTCGGGTCACTCGGCGCAAACGCCTTGTCGGCGATGAACATCGGGGCCAGGGAGGCGAATTGCTTCCACAACACGGGCGAAGGGGGCGTCAGCCCGTATCACTGTCACGGCGCCGACATCATGTGGCAGATAGGAACCGGTTACTTCGGCGCTCGCGACAGCAGCGGCAAATTTTCGCTCGATGCCGTTGGGGGGAAGGTCGAAGAAAATAAATTCATACGCTGCATCGAGATCAAACTCTCGCAAGGCGCGAAACCCGGCAAGGGCGGCATCTTGCCCGGCAAGAAAGTCACCGCGGAAATCGCGCAGGCGCGGGGCGTTCCCATCGGGCAGGATTGCATCTCGCCAAACGCCCATTCCGAATTCGACACCGTCGACGGGCTGATCGATTGGGTTGAAATGATCGCCGGCCGCACGGGATTGCCGGTGGGAATCAAGAGTGCGATCGGCACTATCGGGTTCTGGAAGAGGCTGGCGCGGCGAATGCGTGAGCGCGACGAGGGCCCCGACTTCATCACGATCGACGGTGCCGAAGGCGGCACCGGCGCGGCGCCGCTGACCTTCTCGGACCATGTTTCGCTGCCGTTCAAGATCGGGTTCGCTCGCGTTTATCCGATTTTTCAAGAAGAGGGCATTTCGCAAGGTTTGGTCTGGTTGGGGAGTGGTAAACTGGGGTTTCCCGACCGGGCGGTGATCGCCTTCGCGATGGGCTGCGACGCGATTCAGCTGGCCCGCGAATCGATGCTGGCGATCGGTTGTATTCAGGCGCTAAAGTGCCATACGGATCACTGCCCGACCGGCATTGCCACGCAAAACCGCTGGCTACAGGCGGGGCTCGACGTCGAGGACAAGGCCCAGCGAATGGCGCGCTACATCAGAAGCTTCCGCAAGGAACTCCTGTCGCTCTCCCTTGCCTGTGGATACCAGCATCCGTGCCAATTCAGCGGCAAAGAAATCGAGTTCAGCACGGGCGTCAACAAGTTTTCAGAGCTTCACGAAGTGCTCGACTACACGCGCGACAGTACCGGCCTGACAGAAACCAGGGCGGTCGACAAATCCGAGCCCGAGCTGATCGGGTAAACTCATCAATGAATGAGGTGAATTTCCGAAGGCGGTGGAGTCAAGTACTCGACGCCATTTTCGGTGACGTGCGCACCGTCGTGGAACCATAGAGTCAAATGGTCCGTTCCGTCTTCGGTCGAAGCCAACGGCAGGTACATGAACATTTCCATCGTGAAGTGGTGATAGAGCTGGATTGTCATTTCGTGTTGCCAATCGGGGCCTAAAGAACCGATCCTGGGAGGATAGGATCCTTTGCCTAGCCCATGCAGGTCGATCGCCACCTGCGTTTGTGCAGGGTCCAGATCTCTGTACTGTTGGCTGTCGTTGACAATGATCCCCACATCATCAAGCTCCTGCTTAATGATCTCGAATGCTTCCGCAGCGGTTTGGCCCACCTTTACGGTGTCTTCGATGACCTTGCGGATCGTCATTCCATCAGCCCACAGTTTTCGCAGCTCCTCGGGCGGCTGCGTCTCTCCTTCACGCAACACATAGCCGTACTCGATCTTCATCTCGTAGAAGTTTCCGTATTTCCAGCGATCCCTCACGCCCTCCAGGTCGTAGTCTCCCTCGGCGCCATGGTCGATGATGAAGAAGTCGCCTCGCTGGACCACATCGTTATCAGGTCCACCATCTCCGAATCTCTTGCGGATCGAAAGCCCTCCCTCATAACCGGTACTGAGATCCCGCCGCCTGGTTACCCCCGGGACTATCTTCGCGAAATCCGCCTCGAACGCTGCTTCGAACTCGTCGCGAATCCGCTTGAACATCGCAAGCTCGCTGGGCACGGGCCGCGAAAGATAATCGAAGATCAACATTTCCGACGTGACCAGACGGTCGGCGAATTCTTCGCCCAACTCGCGGGTCAGCAGAAGATAGTCGGTATGCGAGATGCCGTCGTTTGTCGGCGTGCGCCGGATCGGACCCATCTTGTCCTTGAAATTCACGGCGATCCGTTCCGGGTTGCGCTCCGCCACGAATTCCCTGAGGCGCTCGAATCGATGATCGTATTCGGTCAAGGGGCCGCCCGGCGTTTCTCGGCGGCGAATCGGCTCGCTAATGATGTCGTACGCTCCGGATTCTTCGACGGCGTTGGCCGGCGGATTCGGAACGGGATACGAGCCGTCGGGTCTCGACCAGCGACGACCGATCGCCGCCCGTTCGATCCGGTCACCACCCCGGTCGGTGAAGACAAAGAGACCGGAATTGCTCCCCAGGTCGGCATAAAAACCGGAATTCACGTAGTTGCCGAACGAATGGACGTTGCCCTCCCGCATCACGTGAATCCACATGTCGATTCCATGGTTCCGCATGACAACCGGCAGGATCTGATCGAACTTGTCCCGGCGGATCTGCGCCGTCAGCTCCTCGATGCTGAGCTGTGCATACTCCGCTTCATTGGGAATGGTGAAGGTCGATTGGGTCGCCGAAATATCGGACTGAACCAGAAACATGGCCAAAACAAGCCCTGCAAGATCACGGCGTCGAGTGGACATGATCGGTTCTCCTTCTTTCTCGCATCCAATGGCTCTCATCGGGACTGCGAGCGCAATCTGGTCATCTTCTACATCGTCATCAGTTCATAAACCCTGATGCTGGCAATGAATGGATTGCCCCGTGCTATCTCTTCAGCCTCATCAAGACTGTCCGCGCTGATGACGGTGTAGCCAGTGATGGAGTCCCTTCCCAACGGGAGGTCTTTGGTTCCAGCATGCGAGATCTCTCGCCCGCCACTGAAGTGCCCCCCTTTGTCGACCGTCTTGTCCGCCACCGATTCAAACCATTGGCCCCAGGCGGCCATGATTTCCGGGGTGGGTTTTTCGAATCCGAAATGCAGAAGCATGAATTTCTTCATTTTCTCTTTCCTTAGTGAGTTCCTTGCCCAATCCCTTTAAGAAGAATTTAGCGGGCTTCAATTTCCAGCAAAGTCTGCCCCAGTGCGTCGCGTCCGGCTTCAGTCAGGAGATTGCGAGCGCGAGAAACAGCATGCCGCCGGCGACGGCGATCCCGCCAGCAAGGCGTTGACCACGGGCGACCAGGGGCGCGCGCGCGCGCAGTTCCACCGCTTCCAGCGCTACGGAAATTCCCATGAGAACAAGCGCCTGAATCACCGCTAGGCCGACCAGGTAGGCGGCGAGCGGAGTCGTCTCAGCGCCGACGATCGCCTCGGCGAAGGCGTATCCGTGGAAGGTGCCGGCGCCCACGAGAAGCACGGCGAGTTGTCGGGCGCTGGGGCGCCGATGCGCAAGAAGGAGGCCGCCTCCGACAACCACCGAAAGAGCGATCACTGCCTCGACGATCGGCAGACTGATTGCAGCGAGATGGATGCTCGTGCCGAGCAGTTGACCCGTTACGAGAAAGGCCACGGCGCGGTATCTCGAGGCACCGTCGAGCATCCAGACCAGCACGCCGGCCACGATCAGGAACAGCAGGTGATCGGCCCCGATTACCGGATGGGCGAGGCCGGACAAAAGTCCTTGCAGAATCGTCGTCGGTGTTTGTCCATCCATGCCGTGATGGGCAAAAGCGGGAGTGGGGATCGAAAGCGCCAGTGCGGCTACGGACAAGCGACATGTCAGCGGTGACGGGGAACCTTCGATTGAGCTCATGAATCCTCACTCGGGTGCGTGGACGGGTCCGAGGCATGCGTATCGGCGGGAACGAGATCGTTGTCGGTGAGCGATCGCCTGTCGCGCAGCACCACCGGCTGGCCGTGTGGAGTATGACGATATGCGTCCGCCCACGCTTCCTTGCGCTCAGCGAGCCCAGGATGATCCGTCAGCCCCTTCTCGGTGACCAGGCGTTCGAGGGCGGCCACCCAGTGGAAGTAGTATCGCGATCCGTCGTCGTCGGGCTCTCCCCGATCCTCCGCGCCCTTGAGCTCGCCCCCGAGCGCAGCTGCCCACTCCTTCCATGTGAAGTGCCCCTGCTCGGAGAGGCTGACGGCGAGGGCGAACGCCTGAGCCTGCCACGGCGCGGCGAAGACGGGCCCGCCGCCGTCCCGGGGAAGGGGCGGCAGCGCCGCAATGCGCTCGCGGTCGACCTCGGGTTCAGGCAGGCTCAATGTATTCCCCCCACATGTCGATGTAGACCACGTCGCGTGGCGCGGCGCGGTCTCCCCACAGCTCTTCGCCCTCGAACCGTACGGTGTATACGTGCTGGCGGAAGTTACCGAGCCGTTGCCCGTTCTCGTCGGTATCTTGAAGCGCCCAGACACCGTTGTCGGTAACGACGGCGCCGCGTTTACCGCGTGCGTATCGGGGCAGCCGAGTATGCCCGCGAGGATGCAAGTTACGCACGCGCACCTCGTCCCCGACGTTGAAGCCGGCATCGGGGTCGGGAGTTGTCTGCCCGACACCGCTCGTTGTCTGAAGTTGAGTGGGCAACGGCCGCCCCGGATCCCGATACCCGGTCTCGATCTCCTGCTCCGTCAGCAGGCCGGCGCCGAGGAGGCGACTCTTGTCCGTCACGTACCATCGCTCGTAGTACGAGATGCGCAGGTATTCTTCGGGCGGCAGGCTCTCCTGCGTCCACCGGCTCGAAGGGACGTTACGGCCGCGGAGCCACGGTCGGATCCCAAACAAATGGAGGGCGTAGACGCGCCCCTCCCAGGTCTCGTGGAATACCGGCTCGTTTTCTTCGGCCTCGACAGGACCGAAACCATCCATGCCACCCATGTCGTGAATCGTGTTCATGGTGTCTCCGATCCTTAAGGCGACGCGACCTTTGTCACCCCGATCATTGAATCGCGCGTGACGATCTCGGTGAGCTCGTCCTCGGTCATGTTCTCGGTGCCCGCCGGGCGCTCGGGGAGAATCAGATAACGGATCTCCGCGGTGCTGTCCCACACCCGCACCTCGACGTCATCGTCGACCTCGGTGCCGAACTCGGAGAGCACGGCCCGGGGCTCGATGACCGCCCGCGCCCGGTAGGGGGCCGATTTGTACCAGACGGGGGGCAGGCCGAGCGTCGGCCACGGGTAACACGAGCAGAGCGTGCACACGACAAGGTTGTGCACGTCGGGTGTGTTCTCCTTGACAACCATGTACTCGCCCTGGGCGCCACCGAAGCCCAGCTCGGCGATCGCCGCCGTACCGTCGTCGAGCAGACGAGCCTTGTACTCCGGATTGACCCAGGCGCGGGCGACCACTTGCGCCCCGTTGCGGGGCCCGATCCGGTTTTCGTAGGCATCGACCACGGCGTCGAGATCCGCCGGGTCGATCATCTGTTTGTCGACGAGCACCGACTCGAGGGCACGGACGCGCAGCGCGATGTCGTCGGGAACAACCTGGTGCTCGTGCTCGTGTGCGTGTGAGTGGCCGATCTCTTCGCCGCCCTCGTCCCCCGCGTCACCTGCCAGAACCGCAGCGCCGAACGTCGCGTCCTTGAGGAACTCGCGCCGGTCGTCCTTGTCCTTCTTCGAATCTGCCATCTGGGCTCCTTGGGAAGGGAAGGCTGAGCGACCTGTCCCCACGGTTACGACCTCAAAGTATTTCCGCAGCCTGCTGCTCAGCCTGAAGCCCGACAACGGTACCCAGAAACGAGTCGCGGATCAAAAAACCACGCGAACGCTCGAGCAAGGTGCGGATCAGCGGATCAAGATCAGCTCCGTTTGCGGCGGCGTCAAATACTCGATTCCACGATCCGTGGCAATGGCCTGTTCGTGGTCCCACCAGAGCAGGTATTGGTTTTCGCCGTCGTTGCCCGGCGACGGGAGGTAGAGGAAGTATTCGATGACGAAGTGGTGATTGGGCTGCAACGGTATGTCGAGCGCCCATTCCGGACCGTTCGAGCCGATCCTGGGGCCGAAATAGGTCTCGACGGGTCGTGGCCGCGCACCCTTCATGAAACCGTGCACGTCGATGGCCAGATGGGTCAATCCGGCGTCAAACGCGGCGGAGTATGCCCCGAAATCGTTCTTCGGAATGGCCATGTGCAGCTGCTCCGCCCGAACGACGATCCCTTCCTCGGCAAATCGCGGAGTGTAGTTTTCGACGATCTCTCGGCCCGTCAATCCGGCGCTGATGGTGTCGGCCAGAATCCGGTCAACCTTCAGATACTCAGCCCAGAGCCTTTGGATTTCAGCGGGCGGCTCGGTTTCCCCGGCGCGCAGGACATAGGCGTACATGCCGACGCTGGGCGCGGCGACGATATCGCCTCCCTGGATCACGGTGTCTTCCCACCCCGTGCTCCGCCCTCTCTGCGACAACCCTTTGCCCATCCGACGAAGTACGGTTGTTCCGCTTCCGCGGGCCGGGGTGACTCCGGGCTCGACGGCGGCGAACGCCCTCTCCGCGCCGGCGACCTCTTCGGCCTGCATTCTCCTGAGGAGCTCGATCTCGCTCGGGACCTTTCGGTGGATGTAGTCCATCATCACCCATTCCGACGAGACCAGCCTCTCCGCGTACCTCGGACCGAGCTCTTCCGCCAACAGGAGGTAGTCGCTGTGCGAGAGGCCATCCTCGATTCCTCGGGACGTCGGCCACTTGACCAGATCGCGCTTGAAGTTCACGCCAACGCGCTGCGGGTCGCGCGCCGCGACGAACGCGCTGAGACCCTGGAAGCGGTAGTCATGCTCAGTCATCGGACCCGCCACCGGTTGGCGCACGAAAACCGGCCTGCCGATGATGTCGTACGCATCGAGGCTCCCGACTGGGTCGAGGTATTCGGTAGCCACCAGGTCCCGCTGCCCGGCTCCCCAGCGGCGCCCGAGAATGGCCCGCTCGATACGGTCAGCGCCACGGTCCGTGAAGATGACGACTCCCGAGGTGATGCCGAGCTCACCGGCGGCGAAGGCATCCGGAATCGCCTCCCTGACGACGTGAATCCACATGTCGATGCCGCGCTCCCGCATCACCTCGGGGAGCACGACGTCGAACTTGTCGCGGCGGATCTGGTTGTTTTCTGCGACAGGCGGGTCGGGTCGTTCCTGAGGATGCGCGCTGGCTTGTAGCCGAGACCCGAGGTCGGGCGCCACGAGCACCCACAAGAAAGCCAGAAAGGCCGTCCGGGAGGCCGAGAGAAGTTTCCGTTGCTTTTTCATGTTGAGATCCTCCAGGGTTGGCGAGCGCCGAATCGCGCTCACGTCGAGCACGAAGACGCTGCGGCCGTGGGTGCCGATGACCATCTCGTTGTCGCGCGGGTGAATTACTCAGGTCATGTACCGGCGTGGTCGGCAAGGTGGCGCACAGCGACAGCCAGCTCTCGCCGCGGTCAAGCGAGACGTACACGCCGAGGTCGGTTCCCACGTAGAGAATGTCGGGATTCCCGGGATCCTCTCGGATCACGTTGATCGACTCCGAGGGCAGATTCCCGGCGATCGAACGCCACGTCTCGCCGAAGTCGTCCGAAACATAGAGGTACTTTTCGAAGTCGTCTTCTCGGAACCCCGTGAAGGAGACGTAGACGGTACCGATTCGGTGTTGCGAGGCGATCACGCGGCTCACCCACTTGTCGGGCAATCCCTGGTCGACCTTCTCCCAGTCCGTGCCGTCGTTGCGCGTCAGCCAGACGCTACCGCCCTCGGTGCCGGTGTACAGAAGGCCGGCTTGGAAGGCCGACTCCGACAGCATCGTGATCGTGCCGAACGGCGCGACCCCACGCTCGCCCATCGCCGAGTCCGAGAGGTCGGGGCTGATCGCGCGCCAGTCGTCGCCTCGGTTCAGTGATTTGAGCACTAAGTTGGCGCCCGCGTACAGCGTCAGCGGGTTGTGCCGCGAGATGAAAAAGGGTGTGTACCAGCCGAAGCGCCAGGGCTCCTCGCCTCGCGGCGCGCGCGGCGGTATGCGTTCGCTCGATTCGCCCCCCGATTGCACGTCCCCACCCGTGATGTCCATCCGCAGCATGCTGCCGTGCTGGTGCTCATAGTAGACGATACGCGGGTCGGTCGGGTCGAGCCAGGTATTGAACGAATCGCCGCCTGTCCAGCGGTCGAGGTAGACGTTCTCCCAGGGATCGTCGGTCGCGTCGGCGAGCTCGACGTTGCTGGGTCCATAGAGGGCCGCGTTGTCCTGCGTCCCGCCGTAAATGTTGTAGGGCGTCCGCCATGTCGGTCGAGACGGCGTAGAACTCGGCCGCCGGGATGTTGTTGACGTGCAACCAGGTCGCGCCGCGGTCGTGCGAGATGAACAGGCCGCCGTCGTTGCCCAGCAGCACTCGATCGGGGTTGTGCGGGTCGATCCAGATCTCGTGGTGGTCGAGGTGCATCACCAGGCCCCGCGTGTCGTGCATGCGGATGATCTGCTCGCCGATTTGCGCGAAGGTCTTGCCGCCGTCGGTTGAGTGGAAGGCGCGGTTACCGAGGATAAAAAGATCGTCCGGGTTGTCGGGGGAGACGCGGATGTCGGTGAACTTCCAGCCGTAGATGCCGAAAACGGGGTAGATGTCGTTCACGTTGGCTTTGCGCCAAGATTCTCCCTTATCGTCCGATCGATAGACCTCACCGCCGACGATGTCGCGATTGCGTTGCTCCGACGGGGTGCCGGGGGGCGGCTCGAGGGGCGCCCAGTTGTCGATGTACACGTAGACGATATTCGGGTCTGACGGCGCGAAGTTCAGGCTGCTGCGACCGAGCGCTCCTTGGGGTAGGCCGTTGGCGAGCTTCGTCCAGGTCTCGCCCGCGTCGCTGCTCTTGTAGATCCCGCTTTCTTGCCCGGCGACGGTCGGCTCGCCGCTGACCGCCTGCCATGCCGATGCCAAGATCGTTCGGCGGTCGGAAGGATGCATCGCCAGGTCGACGACGCCGGTCCTGTCGTTCACGTAGAGAACTTTCTCCCAGCTGCGGCCGCCGCCGGTCGTCTTGAAGACGCCGCGCTCCTCATTGGGCGTCCAGAAGTGCCCGATGGCGGCCACGTAGACGACGTCGGGATCGACGGGGTCGATGAGCATCTTGCCGATGTGGTGGCTGTCGTGCAGCCCCATGTTTTGCCAGCTGCGGCCCGCGTCGATCGACTTGAAGACGCCGGTTCCGGCGTACGAATAGCCGCTATGGCGCGGCTGGGTCTCGCCGGTCCCGACCCAAACGATGTCGGAATCGACGCTGGCGACCGCCACGTCGCCGATCGTGAAGGTCGACTCCTTCTCGAAGATCGGCTCCCAGGTCAGGCCGTTGTTGGTCGTCTTCCACAGGTTTCCCGATCCCACGCCGACGTAGATCGTGTCGTGGTCGTCGGCCGGAACCGCGATCGCCTCGACCCGCGCCCCCGCCTGCTTCGGGCCGATAGCGCGCCACTCCAGACCATTGAACGGCGACTCCGCTTCCAACCGTTGGTGCTGCTCCCACGACAGAAGGCGAGCCTCGGCGGTGGTTGCTTGCGGCGGCGCGCCGGCATGGGAAGCGTCGGTGGTCACCGCGATCGCAGCGACCAGCACCAGTACGTCGAGGAGCGCAAGCGCTTGTCTCATTTCGGGCAGCTATCCGGTTGTTTCGCCGAGTTTGCCGGCCGCGGCGAATCTACTGTCGGCCCGCCCGCTGGCGAATCGCGGTCACGTCGGCAACGAAGATGCTGCGCCCATGCGTACCGATGACCAGCTCACCGTCGCGCGGGTGCACCAGCAGATCGTATACCGGCGTGGTCGGCAGGTTAGCGCACAGCGCGTGCCAGCTGGCGCCGCGGTCGAGCGAGGCGTACACACCGGTGTCGGTCCCGACGTAGAGGATGTCGGGGTTTTCCGGGTCCTCGGCGATGACGTTGATCGGCTCCGCCGGCAGGTCGCTCGAGAGCGGCTCCCAGTTGGCGCCCGAGTCGGTCGAAACGTAGAGATATTTCTCGAAGTCGTCGTAGCGGTAGCCGGTGAGCGACACGTACACGGTCGCCACGTCGTGCTGCGACGCCGCCAGGCGGGTAACCCAGCGTGCCGGCAACCCTTCGTCGACGCGCGTCCACGTGTCGCCGTCGTTGTGGGTTACGTGAATGTGGCCGTCGTCGGCGCCGGCATAGAGCAGACCGGGCAGCAGCGGTGACTCGGCGACGCTGGTGAGCGTGCCCCAAGGGACATTGCCTTGCTGTCCCGGCCGGCTCGTGAGGTCGGCGCTGATCGGCGTCCATGTGTCGCCGCGATCGAGAGATTTGAACAACACATTGGCGCCGTAGTAGAGCGTCAGCGGATTGTGGTGAGAGATGAAGAACGGCGTCATCCAATTGTTGCGCAAGGGTTCCTCACCCTCGGCGGCCTGGGGCTGGATCGTCACGTTCTCGCCGGTCGACATGCGCTTGCGCCGCAGATCGCCCATCTGGTGCTCGTAGTAGATCAGGTCGGGATCGAGCGGGTCGCGATAGGTGAAATACGAGTCGCCGCCACCCCAGCGGTCGAGGTACACATGCGTCCAGCGATCGCCGAGATCGTCCTCCATGACCTGGTCGGAGGCGCCGAACAGCGCCGCATCGTCCTGCGTGCCGCCGTAGATGTTGTAGGGCTCGTCCATGTCGACGGCGACGGCGTAGAACTCGCCGATCGGCAGGTTGTTGAGGTGTAGCCAGGAAGCGCCGCGGTCGTAGCTCAAATGGATGCCGCCATCGTTGCCTAGCAGCATGTGATCGCCATCATCGGGGTTGATCCATAGCTCGTGTTGGTCGAGATGCAAGACCCGCGAGCCGTGCGGCAGCAGGTGCACCAGCGTGCCCTCGATCTGCCGGTAGGTGCGACCGCCGTCCTCGGAGGCCAGGAAGCGGTTGTTGGGCAGATAGATGGTGTTCTCGTCGTTCGGCGACACCTGAATGAGGCAAAAGTCATAGCCCGACGCCACCGGCTCCTCGTTCATCTTGCGCCAGCTATTGCCCTTGTCGTCGGAGCGGTACACCTCGCCGCCGATACGGCGCGGCCGGCCACGTCCGCCGCGCCCGGTATCGGCCGGCGGCGCCGGAGCGGGCGCGTAGTTATCGACCAGCGCGTAGACGACGTTCGGGTTGGAGCGCGCCACGGCCAGGCCGATGCGACCGATGCGCTCGCCTACCGGCAGGCCGGCGCCGTTGGCAAGACCGTCGCCGAGCTGCTGCCAGTTGCGGCCGCCGTCCGTGCTCTTGTACACGCCGCTGCCGGGACCGTTTGTGGTGTGCCCCCAAGCCTCGCGCGAGCGTTCCCACATGGCGGCGTAGAGCGTGTCGGGATCGCTCGGATCCATCACCAGCTCGATGGCACCGGTGCGATCGTCGACGTACAGAACGCGCTCCCAGCTGTCGCCGCCGTTGGTGGTACGGAAGACGCCGCGCTCCTCGTTCTCCGTGTAGAGGTGGCCGATGGCCGCCACCCACACGGTGTCGGGATCCTGGGGATGAATGACCACCTGGGCGATGTGGTGGCTGTCTTGCAGACCCATGTTGGTCCAGGTCTTTCCCGCATCGGTCGACTTGAATACCCCCGTGCCGGCGTACGAGCTGCGCGCCATCAGCACCTCGCCGGTGCCCACCCAAACGATGTCGGGGTTCGACGGCGCCACCGCCACGTCGCCGATGGTGAAGGTCGACTCCTTTTCGAAGATCGGTGTCCAGGTAGTGCCGTTGTTGCTCGTCTTCCACAGGTTCCCCGAGCCCACACCGACGTAGATGGTCGCCGGCCGGCCGGCGGCCACGTCGATGCTCTCGATGCGCCCGCCCTGCATGCGCGGGCCAACGGCACGCCATTCGAGATCGACGGAGGGAGACTCGCGTTCCATCTGCTGATGCCGGGCCCAGGCCTGCATCCGCGTACCGGGGTCGGTGGCCTCGACGACCGGCGGCTGCGTCGGTCCTGTGCCCGCGGCTTGGGGTGTCGCCGGCTCGACCGCACCGGCGGGCGTCGGTACCGGTCCGGCCGAGCTCCACAAAACAACAACGGTCACGGTGAACCAGACGAGCGATCGGCGCATCTCAGATATCCCTGAAGTAGCCTCGGTGGACGAACGAGCCCGATCGTATGATCCAGGTGCTCGAAGGAAGACCTATCCGCACTGATCAGGCAGGTCGAAGCGATCAAGGTTCATGACCTTGTCCCACGCAGCCACGAAGTCACGTACGAATGCCTGCTGCGAGTCGTCACACGCGTAGACTTCCGCGACGGCTCGGAGCTGGGAGTTCGAACCGAAGACGAGGTCAACAGCTGTGCCGGTCCACTTGAGCTCGCCCGTCCCGCGATCGCGCCCCTCGAACACGTCTTCGGATGTCGACGACGCCTGCCACTCGGTGTTCATGTCGAGCAGGTTCACGAAGAAGTCATTGGTCAACGTCTCGGGCCGCTCGGTGAAGACGCCGAGTTCGGATTGCCCGACGTTTGCATTCAGGACGCGCATGCCGCCGACGAGCACCGTCATCTCAGGAGCGGTCAGCGTCAGCATCTGAGTCCGATCCACCAGCAGCTCTTCCGCCGGTCTCTTGTGTCCGTTTGCAAGGTAGTTGCGGAACCCGTCTGCGGTCGGTTCGAGCACGGCAAAGGAGTCCACGTCGGTTTGCTCCTGAAACGCGTCCGTGCGCCCCGGCGAGAAGGGAACCTGTACGTTGTGCCCGGCGTTCTTCGCAGCTTGCTCGACGGCTGCGCACCCGCCCAGAACGATCACGTCAGCGAGCGAGACCGTCTTGCCGCCTGACTGCGAGCTGTTGAAGTTCGTTTGGATCTCCTCCAGCGTCTGCAGAACCTTTCCCAGTTCGGCCGGGGAGTTGACTTCCCAATCCTTTTGCGGTGCGAGGCGAATGCGCGCCCCGTTCGCCCCACCGCGCTTGTCGGTGCCGCGGAACGTTGCCGCCGACGCCCAGGCAGTCGAGACCAGCTGGGAAACGGACAGTCCTGCCGAGACGATCTTGTCCTTGAGGGCAGCGATGTCCTGCTCCCCAATCAATTCATGATCAACGTTGGGGACGGGGTCTTGCCACAACTGCGGCTCCGCAGGAACTAACCGGCCGAGATAGCGCGAGCGCGGCCCCATGTCGCGGTGCGTCAGCTTGAACCACGCCCTGGCGAAGGCGTCTGCGAACTCGTCCGGGTTCTCGTGGAAGCGCTTCGAGATCGGCGCATAGATCGGATCCATCTTCAGTGAGAGGTCCGTCGTGAGCATTGTAGGCGCGTGCTTCTTCGACGGGTCATGAGCATCCGGCACCGTGCCCTGGGCAGACGCATCTGTGGGAGTCCACTGGTTTGCACCGGCAGGGCTCGTCGTCAGCTCCCACTCGTAGCCGAACAAGTTGTCGAAGAAGTTGTTGTCCCACTTCGCCGGCTCGGTGGTCCAGGCGCCCTCCAGCCCGCTGGTGATCGAGTCGGCGCCTTTTCCGCTGCCAAAGCTGCTTTTCCAGCCGAGGCCTTGCTCCTCGATGTTGGCGCCCTCTGGCTCAGGACCAACAAGCGCCGCATCGCCAGCGCCATGGGTTTTGCCGAACGTGTGTCCACCGGCAATGAGCGCAACCGTCTCCTCGTCATTCATCGCCATGCGACGGAACGTCTCGCGTATGTCCCTGGCTGCAGCGAGCGGATCGGGGTTACCGTTCGGCCCCTCCGGATTCACATAGATCAGGCCCATCTGAACGGCGCCGAGAGGATTCTCGAGCTCCCTGTCGCCGCTGTAGCGTTCGTCTCCGAGCCACGTATCCTCAGGCCCCCAGTTAACGTCCTCTTCAGGCTCCCAGACGTCCTCGCGCCCGCCGGCGAAACCGATCGTCTTGAATCCCATCGACTCCAGGGCACAGTTACCCGTGAAGATCATCAGGTCGGCCCACGAGATTTTCCGGCCGTACTTCTGCTTGATCGGCCAGAGCAACCTACGCGCCCTGTCGAGGTTCGCGTTGTCGGGCCAACTGTTGAGGGGCGCAAAGCGGAGTGTGCCGGAGCCTGCGCCGCCGCGGCCGTCGCCGATACGGTACGTGCCTGCGCTGTGCCACGCCATCCGAATGAAGAGCGGCCCGTAGTGGCCATAGTCGGCCGGCCACCAGTCCTGCGACGTCGTCATCACCGATATGATGTCCTTCTTCAGGGCATCCAAGTCGAGAGTCTTGAACTCTTCGGCGTAGTTGAACTCCTGGCCCATGGGATCGGACGGCGGAGAGTTCTGGTGGAGAATCCTCAGGTTCAGCTGATTCGGCCACCATTGTTGGGTCGGCGAGCTCCCAATCGCGGTGTTTGCGCCCGACATCGGGCATTGGCTTGCGCTGTCTGACACGTGGTCCTCCTGGTGTTTGATTTCGATGGTTGGTTACTCTGACCAACTCCCGCCAACATACACCAACGCCTGCCAAGAACCGGCTTTGGACCTACCCCGGTTCAGTGGACAGTTCAACATTGGTGATTTACGCGGCGAGACTATAGCTCCTTTCGTAGCTGATCGGCGACACATAGTCCAGCGAAGGCGATCGACGTGTACTGCGTTCCCTGATCCTTGTAGACACAAGCTCGGCGTTCGAGCGCGCCGGCAAGACTTGGCTGCTCCGACGGGAGCCGCACGAAGCCCGGCTTTTCAGGGCGTCGGGCTTTCGCTGTGGCCCGTTGATGGGCCTGGGGCGTCCGTCGTAGGCTCCGGCGCATGAATCTACGCTCGGTCATCGCCGTGTCCGCCGTCGCCCTCGCCGTGGACGCCTGCGGCCCCCAGGAGAACCCAACAGGCGCCGACGGTCCCTGGGTCGGCACGATCACCAGCGAGGGCGACGTCACCACCGTCGTCAATGAATCGGGATCGGTGTGGGGCGGCGAGGTAGAGCTGGAGGAAACGCTCTCCATCGGAGCGGAAGTAGGCGACGAGTCATACCTGCTGGGACAGGTGGGTGCCGTTGGCGCCACCACCGAGCGGATTTACGTCCTCGACAGGCAGCTATCCGTCGTGCGCGCGTACAACATGAACGGCACTCACTTGTTCGACATCGGTCGGGAGGGCCAAGGTCCAGGGGAGCTCGATCGGCCTTCGAGGATGGGGATAGACCCCGACGGTCGGGTGATCGTGCAAGACGGAAGGCGCGTCAGCGTCTTTGACCTCGATGACAATCTTACCGAGACTTGGCCGTATCGCGGTCGAGGCCCAGCCCCGCTGGTCGTAGCCTTCGACGGCACTGCATTCGTTTCTTGGAGATGGAATGACGGTGAAGTCCGTCACTCGGGCCTGGCGGGAATAGCCCCTGACGGTACGGAAGGGCGCCGCGTTACCGGCCCCACTAATGACACCGAGCCCTGGCAATTATCGGCGGTGCAGGGAAACAGGGAAATCGGAATCGGCGTCATGTACGGGCCGCGGGCGCACTTCGCGGTGCTTGCCTCGGGTGCGGTTGTGCGCGGCGTCGGCGATGGCTACAGCTTCGAAGTCGAGCGCGGCGACGGCATCCGCATGGCGGTCAAGCGAACCGTTGACTTGCCCACAGTTCCTGACGCATATCGAGACTGGTTCACCGATTATTGGACCACTTGGATGCGGTCGATGCAGCCTGATTGGTCCTGGGATGTCGACCCGGTTCCTGAGTACGTACCCGCTTTCGACCAGTTCTTTGGTGACCGTTATGGGCGGATATGGGTGGGCCGCGTCATCGGCATACGGGAAGTTGCGGGGTGCAACCCGAGTACGGCCGCGGAGGGGCGTGCGTGTTGGCGAGACGTTCGCGGATTCGATGTCTTCGACGAGGAATCCGGCCGATTCCTGGGGCAGGTCGGCGTGCCCGCCGGCGCGACGCCGAGACACCGCCCCGGTTTTCTCGAAGACGGGTTCCTGCTGGTGGCCGAGGACGAAGCCGGCACGATCATGGTGAAGCGCTACCGGCTGGTGCTGCCGGGGAAGCGGTAGTGACCCGGCGCCTGCGGTGGGCCACCAGTTTAAATGGTGGAGCTGAGGGGGTTCGAACCCCTGACCTCGTGACTGCCAGTCACGCGCTCTCCCAGCTGAGCTACAGCCCCACCTGAGGTTCGCTGCTCGCCGTGTGGCGGCGCGAAGATCGGGACCCGAATTCTATCCGCTGAAGGTGGCTCAGGCGACCTCGTCGGAGGTCTCGAGCGGCTGCGCGTCGACCGCGCCGGCCTGGCGGAGCTGCTCCACTTCGGCTTCTTTCGCCGTGATTTTCTGGCCCAGGGCGTCGAGCGCGGCAACGCCGCCGGCGAATCCCTCGACCTCGCGCAGCGCGATCGAGTCGTCGTGCTCCTGGCGCGCCGCGTACACGGCCTTGCCGAGCCGGGCGCGTACTTCGTCTTCTTCGCGGCGAAGGCTGCGAATGTCCAACTTGAGGCGGGCGGTCCGACCACTCTTGCGGGTTTCGCGCTCGACCTGCTTGGAGATCTGCTTGATCTCGCTCCAGACCCGCCCGATGCCGTCGCTGAACTGTCCGCTTTCCTGCTGTTCTTCCGTTTCGGCTTGTTCGCTCATCCGTCTTCGCTCCTTAGGGGACACCTCTCTATCATTCTAACGGAATTGCTGCGGGAAAGTTTGCTCCCGCGTGCGTGCGCTTGCCACAATGGGGCGCGGCAACCGGGTTCATAAAGGCCGGTAGATCGCTACCGGGTGGAGCGTGCGTGAACTTCAAGCTAGTGGACTATGCGGGCGAAAAACTCCCGCTCTGGGTCATCGCGCTGCTTTTCTCGTGTACCGCGGCGGCCGCGTGTTCTCCTTCTGAGCGGCAGGCGAGCCTATCCGAAGAGGCCGCAGTCGAGCCGGCGGTTACGAGCAAGGCGGCGCCGGCGGCGCGCCCCGGCACGGGTACGTTGACCGGGAGGGTTCCGGAAGCCAGTGGGGGCTTTCCTTCGGTTGTCATTCTGGAGCCGGCGACGCCCGGGGGCGTCGCTGCAGGTGTTGCTGTGCCGGAAGAGCCTGTGATCATCGATCAGTTCGGTATGGCGTTCGTGCCCGAAGTGCTGGTGGCGCGTTCCGGACAGACCGTCGAGTTTCGTAACAGCGAGGACGTGCTGCACAACGTCCATGTGGTCGATCGCGAAACGACTTCGACCGTGGCCAACGTCGCAACGCCCACGATGGACAGCACCTTCCAGCTCACGTTCGAGGATCCCGGTGCCTACGCGGTACTGTGCGACGTGCACGCCGCCATGGCGGCGTTCATCATCGTCACGTCGAGCCCGTACAGCGTCGTCGCCGGGAGGGACGGCACTTTCACGCTGCCCGACGTGCCGCACGGCTCGTACACATTGAGTGTCTGGAGCCTCGACGAGAACCGCCAGAGCCGGCGGGTGGTGTCGGTCGAGGGCCCCCGTACCGAGGTCATCGTGGGGGAGAACCGGTAACGGGGCCGGAAGCGGATCTCTGGGCCACTGGGCGCCGCGGTACAATCGACTCGTAGAGCACAGGCGGACCGAGCACCGGCGGGGCCGAACGCTTCTTTTCGACCGAGAGGGACGATGCCAATCCGCACAGGACCAGCGACGGCTGGCTTGGCCGTCGCGCTTGGGGCTTTGCTTTTGGCCGGCGTGGCAAGCCGAGGCCAAGAGCACGGCAACTGGCGGATCGACAGCCAAGGCTCCCCAGGGGAACCGACACACGAGGTCATTCTGACGCTCAGGGGAAACCGAACATTCATGGCTGCGTCGAATCAAGGCGCCGGAGACCCCTTGGATTCGGCCGGGCGTGGATTTACTCTGGCAACTTTTTCGACAATTCCGATCGTGTCTCTCGGTTGCAGAGGTGGAGCGGCCCTTTTGCACATAGATTCGGGATTAACTGCCGCGAGGCCGAGGCCGGTCGTAGCCGGCGCGTTCTTTCGCTACGACGGGGGAGCCGAGGTGATTCGGGTGCTGCAGCGAGATCAAGCGACGCTTTCGGGTGCGCAGACCGAGCTGATGCTGCACATCGGCGCGCAAGCCGAATCGAATCTTCTCGTTCCAGAGGATGACGTTCGCAACGTGATCTCGAAGATACTCGCGCACGAGCGTCTCGAGATCATATTGGACGCTCCGGGCTTTCCGTTGCGATCGGTCCGATACGACGTGCGGGGGTTCGGCGAGGCTCTGGATTCGATCGACAACCCGTGCGCGTGGAAGTGAAGTAGGACTAGATCGGCTCGGTAAGTAGCTGACTTCAAGACGTTTGGTCTCAGGCGGAAGCGAATGGGGTCTGGTGGCTTCCTCGGACTTCAAATCCGCTGGGGGTTGTCGAAAGGCGGCCTCGCTGGGTTCGATTCCCAGGCGCTTCCGCCAATTCTATCCAGACGTTGATGCGAGGGGCGGCGGGCGCTGTGTCCCCAACGGCACCTCTACCGGACTCGCCTGTCAGACCCTTGAGATCGGCCTGATTCTGTGTTGCACTCCGGCCCCTCACCGATGTGAAAGAAGGAGACGCATGCTGCTTAGCGACACATCAGGAGACGAGACGACCCGTGACGCGGGTCGTTCGCTGCGCTATGGAAAGCTCTCGATTGCTGGTTTTCTTTGCTTGATTCTCGTGGTCGGTGCGGCGGGGCCGGTTCGGGGCGCTCTCACGGGTGCTCAGGGATCCGCAGATTCGCCGGTCAACTTTTCCAACTTCGACGATCCGGGAACGGATTTCATCAGCTTCGAGCTTCAGAAATTCAAAAAGTACAAGTTCAAATTCGAAAGAGCCGGTGTAACGATAAACGTCGGGCCGGGACCGTCTCTCTCCGACGAGTTGTTCGGCTTTTCGACCAACGACGTGAACGTGTTCGAGGGAAATGAGCCCAACTTGTTCGGCATCGTCAATGTGAGGCGTGAGGGCGGCCCCTTCGTCATGGTTGAAGGCCAGTTCGGCGTCCGGACCGACGGGGGGGTCCCTCTTCTCGACGGCATCAACCAAAAAGGAACACCTTTGCCGCGGTCGAGATCGATGTCAACGGGAGCGATCCACTCGACTTCACGTTCTGCGGCGTCGTGCCGTTTGACGACAGAGTCTTGACCTTCGGCCGAACTGGGAACGGCGATTCGCCCAATACTTTCTTCTACGAGGATGCGACCGACGCGTGGTGCGAGGTGCAACGGGGAGTCCGCCTGGACGACGGCGGAACCCCGAGGAACTGGACGATGATCCGCTTACGCCCTGACGTAGGTTCGTCGTGGGATATCATCGAACGCACCATGCCGGTTCTTCCCGCGAGCGACTTTGACCTTTTTGACGACAGCTTGATCGGCAGTTGGGGGGCCGTCAACCTGGATCCGGGCGGCATCATGTTCGCCGACAACGTGCTGCTCTCCGGCCTTTCCGGTAGCGCCGAGGAGCCGATCATCGCCTTGATCAACGAGGCGTTTGACCTGGAGATCGAGGCGTTCGTCGAGCTTAATAGCGATCCCGCGAAGGCGGAGCAGTTGATCTTGAGCGCAAGCGGCAGGGTCACGGACGCCGTCTTGGCACTCACCGCGGCGATGGACCAGAGCCACGCTCCAGCGCGCCGTACGAAGGCACGCAAGGCGCTCAAGGCGTTGCAGGGACGCCGGGAGGAACGATTTCGATGCCTTCAACGAACTCAGGTCGGGGAATGTAAGCAACGCTGCCGAACTTCTGATCATGGGCGCGGAGAACAAGGCGAGAGCCGAATTGTTCATGGAGGGGCATGCGCCTCGGTCCCGAGCGAGCCGGGACGGGAAGGGCGGTTTCGATGACGGCAACCCCGACTTCTTGAACGACCTCTTCGACTTCAGTGACTTCCCGGAGCCCATCTTCACGGATGGTTTCGAGTCCGGCGACGTGAGCGCCTGGTCGAGGTAGCTCAGTCAGCTCGCCGGGGCGGATCCGAGTGCGTCGCCCGGGGTTCGATTCCCAGGCGCTGCCGCCAATCAATCTGTACGCTAGCCGGCCTTCTTGCGCCCGGCGCGCGAGGTCGTCTTGCGCTTGCGGCGGGTCTTCTTCTTGCGCGGCGAGGCCTTTTTCTCGGCGGCCGCCTCGACGGCTTCTTCGCCCTCTTCGTCCAGTTCGAGAGTGGCGTCAGGATCGGCCTCGCCGCCGGCCTCCTCGACCTCTTCGGCGTCACCGGCGGCCTCTTCGCCCTCGTCGGCGTCGCCGTTGCTGCCACTGGGGCCGAGCATTTCGGCGGTGGTGTCCTCGCTGATGGCGCCGGCGCTCCGTAGTGCCTCGAGGGCGGCCACCGGTTCGTCGAACTCGAGCGCCACCACGAAGCCGTTCCTGCCCGTGGTGCAACGGCGGGCACGTCCCCAGATGCTGCGTGGTTCGCCGCCGTCTTGATCGACCAGCTCGACACGACACCGGGCGCCGGGAGCGATGCTCTGGTCGACGTTTGCCGAGAAGCCGCCTTCGCTCATGTCGATGGTCACGCTGCTCATTTCGAGCCGCATGATGTCGATAAAGCGACCGCGGAGCGTCGCCTCCATCTTCACCGGGTGCGAGACGCGGACGCGTGTGTATTTTCGCCTGTTATCGGGCGCAATTTCGTTGTTTTGTACTCTGCTGCCACTTTCGAGGGTCTCCTACGGAAGTTAGGACAAAGCTTAGTACACGGTAGAAGCGAGTCCAAAGAACTTAACATGCACCGATTCAGACCGGTTCGTGCAGAAACAGAGGGCTGAGCAATCGTGTCGGTCGGCGGCCCCGGTCCGGACACCTCGGTTGACCCGTTGATCGGTGCCTGGGTTAATCGCCGCATGCGCCTGATCGTGCTCGTTTCGCTGTTGCTCGCCGTCGGTTGCGCCGCCCGTGGGGGCGTTGACGGTGACCCCGTTTCCGAGGATCAGCGAATCACCGCGGAGGTGTTACGGATTCTCGAGGAGGACGACGACATCGCTAGCGCGGATCTCCGCATCGAGACACGTGATGGTGTCGTGGTCGTGAGCGGGGTGCAGTCGAGTCTCGAGCAAGTTCGCGAGGTGCTCAAGAAAGTCTCGCGCGTGCGCGGCGTGCGTGAAGTGATCAACCGTGTGCGCATCGTGCACGGGCGACCGCTGTCGACGGTCGGCAGTCAGCCGAGCCCGAGCTTGGCCGCTTGAAGGGCGATCAGCGCCGCCATGGCGGCGGCGGAGCGCGACTCTCGGTTGGCGACCACGCGCCGCCAGGAAAACGACGACACGGGGGGGGCGGTGCCGACGCTCAGTCGGAACGGCCGCGGAATCAAGCCGGGAACCTCGACCATCAGGTCCTGGTATTCGGCGCCGAAGATCGATTGCAAGTGTAGCTCCTCGACGTGGATAGCCGGCAAGAAGAAGCCGATGAACAGCAACAGATAGGCGACGAGCCACCAGATTGCCGCGGCGGCGACGATCACGAGCCCGAGGCCCATCACGAAACTGCCCAGGTACAGCGGGTGGCGGACGAAGCGATACGGACCGCCGCTGGCCAAGCGGACGTTCTTCTCGAGAAATCCGGCTGCCCAGAAGCGGATTCCCTGGCCGACGGCGACCAGCACGCTGCCTACCCACAGCCCGTTGGCGGTGGGCACGCTGAAGGCGAGGTAGAGCAGACCCAGAATGATCGTAACCCTGACGCGGTTGTGCGCCGCGAACCGGCGCCACTTGCGGATGATGTCGACGCTCATGGCCCGGGGTCGTTCAATCGTCTTCCCGGATGGTCTTCAGAATATCGGTCGTGTTCCGAATCTTCGGTCCCCCGACGAGGGCGATGCGGGCGCCGACGCGCCGAGCCGTCTCTTCCTCCGGAACGCCACCGCTGTAGTCGGTACCTTTGCAGTGCACTTCGGGACGCAACTTCTCGATCAATTGGTCGGCGGTCGGCTCGGAAAATATCGTCACGTAGTCTACGGGGCGCAGCGCCGCGACCAAGCCGGCGCGCTCCGCGGCGCTTTGCACAGGGCGTCCCTCTCCCCTCAGCGCGCTGACGGTGTCGTCGGCGTTGATGCCGACCACCAGCAGGTCGGCCTCGGCGGCCGCCCCTTCGAGAAATCGAACGTGACCGAGGTGCAACAGATCGAAACAGCCGTTGGCCAGCGCCACCGTCGATCCGTCACGCTGGCGCCGTTCTTCGAGGCGACGGGCGAGGTCGTCGAGATCGAGAATCGGAGCGTTGTCGAGCTCGGTCACGTCGCGCCCTCGAGGGCGGCACGCAGCTCTGCGGCGGGAACCGCAGCGGTGCCGCGCTTCATGACCGCGAGGCCTGCGGCTACGTTCGACAGGCAGGCGGCTTCAAGAGGCGTGGCGCCAACCACCAAGGCCGTCGTGAAGGTAGCGATGACCGCGTCGCCTGCCCCCGTGACGTCGGCGATTTGATCCGTACCATGGATGGGGAGATGGGCTATGTTGCCGTCCGCTTCGAACAGCGACATGCCGCGGGAGCCCCGCGTAACGAGGACGGTCGCGCTCCCGAGGCGCTCCAGCAGCTCCGCTCCGGCGCGCTCCAGGCCGCTGTCATCGCTTTCCAGATCGACGCCGAGTGCGTCCTTGACCTCTTCCTCGTTCGGCGTTGCCGCGCTGGCGCCACGGTACGACAGCAGCGCGGCGCGGGAATCGGCGACGACGGGAGCGCCGCGCTCCGTCCAACGCGAGAACACGGCGGCAAACGAATCGCCGTTTACGCTTCCCATCCCGTAGTCGGAGAGCAGCAGCGCATCGACTTCGTCGCTGCAGGCTGTCAGCGAACGCTCGAGGCGTTCTGCCGCAGCGGCGTCCGCGGGCCACGACGCATCGTCGTCGATGCGCAGAATCTGCTGGCGCACCGTGTGAAGCCCTCCCGCCATGACCCGCGTCTTGGTAGGGGTCGAGGCATCGTCGCGGCGGATCAAACCTTCGGTTCCGACGCCGCCGGCCTCGAGGGTTTGGCGCAAGGTGTTGCCCGTGTCGTCGTCGCCCAGGTATCCGAGGGCGGTCACCCGGGCGCCCAGCGCCGCCGCGTTCATCATCGTGTTGCCGGCGCCGCCGGGGCGAATCTCGGCATCTTCCTTGCGCACGACCAGGGCCGGGGCTTCACGCGAGATCCGGGTCGTCGACCCGTAGATGAAGCGGTCGGCGACGATGTCACCCCAGACAGCCAGACGAGCTTCGCGGAAGCGGTCCACCAGGGGGCAGAGAGTGGCCAGTGCGGGTAAGTTCGAAGGAGTAGACATGAAGAGGTCACCGAATCGGGGCATCAGTATCCCACAGCGAAGCGACGGCTTCGACCACCGCCTCTCCGGCGACAGGGTTGCCATGCACCGGTGATCGAGGGGGCACACCGACGCCATACAGGGGCGGCGGAAACACGCTTGCGACACGGTGGCAGTTGCCGCGCCCGCCGGGGCGCTGCGGCGCTCGTCGGTCGGTCCGAAGAGCACCACTGTCGGGCGCCCGAGCGCCGCTGCCAGGTGAGCAGCCCCCGTGTCGTTGCTGACAACGAGTCGGCAGCGCAACAGTGCGGCAACCAGATCGGGCATGTCGCAGCCGGTGAGATCGGCCGTCTCGACCTCGCACGCGTCGCGCACCGCTTCGTTGATCGGCCGGTCAGCCTCGCTGCCGAGCAATAGCGGGGTCGCATCCCAGCGCCGCGCGGCGATACTCGCCAGGCGCTCGTAGGCGGTGGGCGGCCAGCGTTTGGCCGGCGCGTTGGCGGATCCGGCGACGATGCCGAAGAACGGCCGCCGATCGGGAAGCAGTCGCCGCGCCCGTTCGATCAGCAGGTCTGACGGCTGCAGGTCGGCGTCGCTCGGATGTGGGGCGGCGACGTCGATTGCTTGCAGCAATTCCGCGAAGCGGTTTGATTCGTGGCCCCGCCGGCTTTCCGGCGGCGGGGCGATCGGGTGCGTAAGCAATCGCGCCCGCCCGTCGGTGGCGTAGCCGATGCGAGTCGGAATGCCCGCTAGGCCGGCGAGCAGCGCCGCTTCGAAGGCGTTCGGCAGCAGGATCACACCGGCCGGTCGGCGGCGACGGACGTCGGCCACCGTGCGGATCACGTCGCTGACGCCCGCCGGGCCTTGACGCCGGCGGTAGGGGATGAAGGTACCGGCGAGGCCGATCTCCTGCAGCAGGGCCGCGTAGGGCGCGGACCCCCACAGGGCTACCGGATCTGCGCAAGCGCGGCGCAGGGCACGAACGGTCGGTACCGCCATGATGGTGTCGCCCAGCCACGTGGGCAGCCGAACGATCCATTCGCCGGTCACTCGGTGCCCAACGCCTTATTGGGGACCGGGCTGTCGGCACCGGGAGCTGCGGCGTCCGAGACCGCGGTCGGCGGTGGTGTGCGCCAGCGATCGTGGATCCACAGCCATGCCTCGGGATGCTCGCGAACGCGGCTCTCGATGCGCGCCGTCGCGGCCGCGGTCAGGACCTCCATCTTCTTTTCGCTGCTCAGGCCTTCGAGCGCCGGTTCGAGCGGCGGCTCGATGACGAACTCGTAGCCGTCGTCCCGTGGCATGCAGAACGTCATCAGGATCGGCGCCCCGGTTCTCAGATGCAGCTGTGCCGTGAGTTTGGTCGTCGCCGCGGGTTGGCCGAAGAACGGAACGAACGTCGCCTGAGATGCGAGGGTGTTCTGGTCGATGAGCACGCCCACCACGTCGCCGGCGCGCAAGATCTTCAGCGAGGCACGGACGGCGTCTTCCTTGTGCACGACATTCGCTCCGGTCCGCGTACGCAGACCCTGAAGAATGTGCTCGACTTCATGGTCGTCGATCCTCCGCGTGATGACGTTCATCGGCGCACCGGCTGCCGCCAGCGCCACGCCCATGAGCTCCCAGTTGCCGAAGTGCGCGGTCGTGATCAGCGCTCCCTGTCCGGCGGCCAGCGCCGCGTCGAGGTGCTCTTTGCCCGAGAACGCCGCGATGGTGTCGAGCGCCACGGTGTCGAGTGCTGGGGTCCAGAGCATCTCGATGGTCGTGCGGCCTGCCTGCTGAAAGGCTCGTCTGACCAGGCGGCGTCGCTCCGCCGAAGGCATCTCGGGAAACGCGAGACGCAGGTTGGCATCAGCCACTCGCCGATGGCGAGAGTCCGCGGCCCAGGCGAGCGTGCCGAGGCCGCGGCCGACGCGAGATGCCGCTCGGAAGGACAGCCGCGGGACGAGCTTGACCGCGGTTCGTGTGGCCCACCCCCCGAGGCTCATGCGTGGCTCCCGTCAATCATGCGCGCGGCGCTCCAAGCCGGTCTGGCCTTCGAGCCAAGCCAGCAGACCGTGCGAGTCGGTAGCTGACAGGCGGTAGCCCCACACCAGCACCGGCAGGTCGGGGAGCTCGTCGGGCAGGCGTACCGCGTCCTTTTCCGTCGTGATCAGCACTTGTGCACCGCTGCGCTGCGCCGCGGCACCGAGCTCGGCGATGTCGGACTTGCTGTAGGCATGGTGGTCAGCGAAACGGCGGCTACCGGTGACGCTCACGCCTGATTCTTCCAGATCGTGGAAGAAACGCTCCGGGTGTGCAATCCCCGCGAAGGCGTAGGCCGGGCCGCCGATTTCCTGGGCGGGGTCGGTCGCAGCTTGTACCGCGACCGTGGCTTCGGGAGGGTCTTGTCTGGCGGGCCACGTGCCCGGTGTTTGGGGACGGAACGCGAAGCGAGGTTTGCCCGGGAACCTGCGGTCGAGCACCTCACCGGTGCCGCTTGCCGCGTCGCCAACGATCAGGAATGCCGAAGCGCGGTCGGCGGCCGCCGGCGATTCCCGCAGTCGTCCGGCCGGCAGCGGCCGGTCCTCCCAAAACGGGCTGTCGGGGCGTACGACGACGAGGTCGACATCACGCTGAATCCGGACGTGCTGGAAACCGTCGTCGAGAAGAAAAACGTCGACAGGGGCCGAATCGAGAACGATCTCGGCAGCTTCTTCGCGACGGGCAGCGACGGCAACCGGCACCTGCCGCAAGACGCTGGCCAGCCAGAAAGGCTCATCGCCGGCCTCCCGGACCGTGACCGTTGGTCCTGCACCGTCGCCGCGAGAAACGAGGAGCGGCGCCGAGCCGCGGCGCTTGTAACCACGGCTCAAGATCGCGGGGCGGTATCCCGCGTCGAGCAGCAGCGCCGCGATCGCCGCGGTGGTCGGGGTTTTTCCCGCACCGCCGACGGACAGCGCACCGACACTGATGACGGGGCGGTCGAGAGAATGACGCTGTAGCCATCCCCGCTCGTACAACCTCGCCCGCAAGGCTGCGACCGCCCTCCACCCGTACCCCAGGATGCGGAACATGGCGCGTATCTTACCTGTCAGGCGTAGCCGAGTCGGTCGGCGACGACGCAGGCGGTGCGCAGCCCCGCCGTAGCGTCACGCAGGGCTACCTGCCGCGCCCGCGAGCCGATCTCCAGGCGCCGGCGCTCGTCGGACAGCAGGCGCGACCAGGCCTCGGCGAGCCCGTGAGAGTCGACGATCTCGATGCCACCGCCCGACTCGCGCATGTCGCGCGCCAAGCTCGCGAAGTTGTGCATGTACGGGCCGAACAACACAGGCTGCCCGTAAATCGCCGGCTCCAACAGATTGTGTCCACCGGTCTCCACCAGGCTTCCGCCCACGAAACTCGCGACTGCCAGGCCATAGGCGGCGGGCAGCTCGCCGATACTGTCGAGGAGCAGAACGTCCGCATCGTCCGGTCCACCGCTGCTCCGGCGCCGGCATCTCCAGCCGGCGGCGGCTACCGCAGTCGCTACTTGATCGAAGCGCTCCGGATGGCGGGGCGCCAGCAGCAGCCGCACCGCCGGGGCCGCGGCTCGGGCCGCGGCAAAGGCCTCCAGAACGATTTCTTCTTCGCCCTGCATCGTGCAACCTGCCGCCAGCAGCGGCCAGTTGCCGTTCAAACGCAGTTGCCGGGCAAGATCTTGGCGAACTTCTACCGGCGAGGTCAGAACCAGTGCGTCGGCTTTCAAGTTGCCGGTGACGAAAACGCGTGCAGCCGGTATGCCGAGGTCCTGGAAGCGTGACGCCTCCCGAGACGTGCGGGCGCAAACTACCGAAAGTTGCCCCAGTACGTGTTGCCAGCTCGATCCGAGGCGGCGGTAGCGGCGATGCGATGTTCGCGACAGTCGCGCGTTTACCAGCCCCACCGCGATGCCGTGCCGATGGCAGGCGTTGAGCAAATTCGGCCAAATCTCGGTTTCCACAAGCAACACAGCGCGCGGTTGCAGGGCATCGAGATACGGGTGCACGGTCCACGGCAGGTCGAGCGGGAAGTAGAAGACCGCGTCGGCGCCGGCCTGCGCAGCCAACGATTGGCCGGTGACGGTGGTCGTCGACAACACCATCGGTACGTCGGGAAAGCGGGCGCGCAGGTGCCCGATGAGTCCTTTGGCGGCGTGCACCTCGCCCACCGAGACCGCGTGGATCCAGAACCCTCCGGGTCTGAGTTGCCGCAATTCGGCGGGCACTCGCCCCAGGCGTTGCCTGAAGCCGCTCCGGTAAGCGCCGCTGCTTGCCATGCGCCACAGGGCACGGGGCAAGTAGGCGCACACGCCAATCAGGTAGAGGACCGTATATGCCGCATACATTGACGTTTTACGGGGGTCTCGGCGGCCGGGCGCCGCCGTCCGGGTGGGTACAAGGATTATAGGTGAGGCTACAAGGGGCGCGGAAGACGCGGCGTGCAAGTGCGACAATGAGCAGGCCATGGTTGAAAGTGTGATGGGTTCCACCGCAGGTTCACCACTGATCGCTGAACCCTGCTCATGAGCGACCCCGCGACGCCATCCACCGAGGCCCCATCCACCGTGGGACGAGACTCCCTGCTCGAGCTCCCGGCGAGCGCCTGGCGGTCGACCCTCGAAGACTCCGGCGACGGCGCATATCGGGGTGACCAGCTTGCCAACTGGGTTTTCCAGCACGGGGTCTTCGAGTTCGACGCGATGAGCAACCTTCCGGCAGCGTTGCGCCTGCGCCTTGCCGGGCGCTACAGCGTCGCGCCGCCCGCCGTCGCGAGTATGTTCGAGTCGGTCGACGGTACCCGCCGTTTCCTGCTGGAGTTGGCGGACGGCGCGCGCGTCGAGTCCGTATACATGCCGTATCCGGATCGGGTCACGCTGTGCATCTCATCGCAGGTCGGTTGTCGATTCGACTGCGGCTTCTGCCAGACGGGACAAATGGGATTGCAACGTTCCCTGTCGGCCGGCGAGATCGTCGGCCAGGTATTGCGTTTGCGTGCCGAGCAAGGCTCCCTCGACCGTACGGTGAACGTCGTATTCATGGGTCAAGGAGAGCCGCTCGACAACGTCGACCAGGTCGAGGCCGCCCTGATCGCGTTGCAGGACCCGCAGGGGCCGGCGCTGGGTTGGCGCCGCATCACGGTGTCGACCGTGGGTATCGTGTCGGCGATCCAAAGACTGGCGGACATGGGGTCGCGCCGCCCGCGGTTGGCCGTCTCGCTGAACGCCACCACCGACGACGTCCGCTCGAAGCTCATGCCGATCAACCGGAAATGGCCGATTGCCGACCTGTTGGGTGCGCTGAAGAAAGTGCGCTGGCGCAAACGAGAGCGCGTGACGTTCGAGTACGTGTTGCTGGCCGGCGTCAACGATAGCCTGGAGGACGCACGGCTCCTGGGTACCTTATTGGCGGAGCTCCCGGCAAAGGTCAACCTGATCCCGTGGAACTCGCTGCCGACGCTGCCGTATGAGCGCCCCGACCCGGAGCAGATCGAGCGGTTCCGCTTGGCCACGCTCGACGGCGGCATAGACGTGATGGTCCGCCACAGCCGCGGCCAGGATATTGCGGCGGCATGCGGGCAGCTGCACTCGTTGCAGCCTGGGGAGTAGCGGGGGAGGAAGGCGCGGGTGCTTTGTTGGTGGGGTGGTTGTTAGGCGGAACGGGCGCTTTGCATGTCGGGCGATTCTTGGCGGGGAACGCTCCGATTAGTTTGAATACCCAGCCACCCACCCCCTCCGGAAGTCGCGTTCCGCGTCTTCCTTGCCCACTTTTCCCACAGATACACGGGGGCGCCGGTTCGGGCGCTGACCTGGGTACGTTGAAGAAGTAGGCGAGGTGGACTTGACCCGATTTCGTGGACACCTTACGACGTACACGGGAGGTGTTCAGGATGCCAAGGACAAGAGGGCCGTACCCGGCGGAGTTTCGGCGGCGGATCATAGAAGTGGCACGAGCTGGGCGGAGCGTCGCCGAGCTGGCCAAGAAGTTCGAGCCGTCGTACTGGACGATTCGCCAGTGGATCAAGCAGGCTGACCGCGACGAAGGCCGCAGCGCCGAAGGGCTCAGCACTGCTGAGCGCGAGGAGCTGGGGCGGCTGCGGAAAGAGAACCGCCAGCTGAAGCAAGAGCGGGAGATCCTTTCAAAAGCCGCGGCCTGGTTCGCTCGGGAGACCGACTCGGTACCGCCGAAGTCTTCGAGTTCGTGAGCGGTCACCAGGCGAAGTATCCGATTGCCACGATGTGCCGTGTGCTGGAGGTCTCCACCAGCGGGTACTACGCGTGGCGCCGGCGGGAACCGTCGGCTCGATCGCGGGCGGACGCAAAGCTGCAGGCACGGATCGAAGCGATCCACAGGGAGAGCCGAGGCACCTACGGTCGCCCTCGGATCCACGCCGATCTGCGAGCCGACGGTGTGGGTGTTGGCGGCAAGCGTGTGGGGCGCTTGATGCGACGTGCAGGCCTGCAGGGTGTCAGCCGTAGGCGACGCGTTCGGACAACGCGGCGAAATCGGGAAGCCCGCCCAGTTCCGGACCTGGTCGAGCGCAAGTTCAGAGCCGACCGCCCCGACAGGCTTTGGGTGGCGGACATAACCTACATCCCAACGTGGGCAGGGTTCTTGTACTTGTCGGTCGTCGTGGACGTCTTCAGCCGTCGCGTTGTCGGTTGGTCAATGGCGACCCATCTGCGCACCGAGCTCGTGCTCGAGGCGCTGAACATGGCGATCTCGCAACGACGGCCCCAACAGGTGATTCATCACAGTGACCAAGGTACGCAGTACACGTCGATCGCCTTCGGTCAGCGCTGCCAGGAGGTCGGGGTGCGACCGTCGACCGGATCAGCCGGTGATTGCTACGACAACGCGATGTGCGAGAGCTTCTTCGCCACCCTCGAGTGCGAGCTCCTGAACCGCCGGCGGTTCAGGTCCCAGGCGGAAGCCCGCATGGCCGTCTTCGAGTTCATCGAGGGCTTCTACAACCCGCGTCGCAGACACTCACCCCTGGACTACGACTCGCCCATGGGGTACGAAAGGAGGCACGCTCAGATCGCTTAAATGTGAGCGGGAAACCGTCCACCAAAGCGGGGCAACTCCAAGGAAGGGTGGGATTCACCGCCCCGGTTAGTGTGTGCGCCTTTGATCCGAAGCCAATGTCACGCGCCGGGAGCGGGTGGCATGGGCCCGGTTCGGGGGGACCTGTGGGGGATCCCATCAGCAGAGCGGATCTCAATAAAACCCGAAGGCACCGCTACTTATCCGCTCTGCCTGAAGGAGCACGGGAGGACCCGAGAGGGCCTATACCACCCGCTCCCGGCTCAGGGGAAAACCTTCTGCATGAAAGGCGGCGCGGCTGGCGACGCTACAACCCTTCCTCTTCCAGCCGCTTCGCCAGGTCTTCATCCATCTGCATCACCTTCGCCAGCTGCGCAGCCCGCTCGTCGGCGACTCGTTGGGCAAGCTCTTCATCCTCAACCGCCAGCATGCGTGCGGCGAGGTGGGCAGCGTTGACGGCGCCTGATTTGCCGACGCCGACGGTTGCAACGGGAACACCGCCGGGCATCTGGACGGTCGCCAGCAGGGCGTCGAGCCCGGCGAGCGACGAGGCGACGAGGGGCACGCCGATCACCGGCAGAGAGCTGTGCGCCGCCAACGCGCCGGCCAGGTGGGCGGCGCCGCCGGCTGCGCCGATGAGCAGCTTGATGCCTCGATCGGCGGCGCCCTTGGCGAACTCGCCCACGGCATCCGGCGCCCGGTGCGCCGACAGCACATGCACTTCGTACTCGATGCCGTACGCCTGCAGTACTTTGATGCCGTTCATCATCACGTCGAGATCCGACAGGCTGCCCATAAGTATCGCTACCCGAGGTGCGCTCATACGTCCTGTCCTCCGCGTTTTCCGATGTCGGTTCTGTACTGCATGCCCTCGAAGTTGATCATCTCCACCGCGCCGTAGGCTTTCTCCAGGGCGGCGTCTAGCGAGCCGCCGAGACCCGTGACTCCGAGCACTCGTCCGCCGGTGGTTACGATGTTGTCGCCGTCGGTGCCGGTCGCGGCGTGGAAGACGACGACGTCCGGCGAGTCGGCCACTTCGTCGAGCCCGCTAATCGGCAGGCCGGTCGGACTCTGCCCCGGATAGCCGGGAGCGGTAAGCACGATGCACGCGGCGCTTTGCCCCGACCAACGAATCGGGTCGCCGACGCCGTCGCCACTGGCGATGGCCATGAGCCGGTCGCCCAAGTCTTCATCGATGAGCGACAGCACCGCCTGCGCCTCGGGGTCGCCGAAGCGGCAATTGAATTCCAGAACGCGCGGTCCCTCCGCGGTGAACATGAGGCCGGCATAGAGGACGCCGCGAAACGCTCGCTCTTCGGCGGCCATGCCATCGACCACCGGTTGCAGCACGTCGTTCAGCACACGCTCGGCAGTAGCCGCGTCGATAACGTTGCCAGCCGGTGAGTACGCGCCCATACCGCCGGTATTCGGTCCTTTGTCGCCGTCATAGGCGGCCTTGTGATCCTGTGAGGTCAGTAAGGGGAGCGCCGTGTTGCCGTCGCACAGAGCCATGCAGGTCGCTTCGACCCCGACCAAGAACTCCTCGATGACGACGCGCTCGCCGGCGCGCCCGAATGCCGCATCGACCATGGCGGCCTGCACGGCTGCGCGAGCGCTCGCGGCATCTTCGCAAATCACGACGCCCTTGCCGGCGGCCAGGCCATCGGCTTTGACGACAACCGGGTATTCCCAGGGGCAGTCGGTTACGAAACGCTCGGCAACCACGGCATCATCGAAGACCTCGAAACCACCGGTCGGAATGGCGTGGCGCGCCATGAACTCTTTGGCGAACGCCTTGCTGCCCTCGAGGACCGCGGCGCGGCTCGACGGCCCGAAGCACGGAACGCCCTCTTCTCCGAGGCGGTCCGCGAGTCCCGCTGTAAGTGGAGCTTCGGGGCCGACGATGACGAGGTCGATGTCGTTGTCGAGCGTTGCTTCGATCAGCGCCGGAATATTGCCGACGACGATGCCCCAACATTCGGCGATTCGGGAGATTCCGGCGTTACCCGGGGCGCAGTAGATCTTGTCGACCGACTCACTGCGATGCAGCGCCCAGGTCAGCGCGTGTTCCCGTCCACCACCACCGACGACCAGGACATCCATTGGCGAAACACCTCTGACAAAGACGGGAGAACAGGCTACGCGCGGGCGGAGGCGGCGATTATCGCACGGGCTCTGAAGCCCCGCCAACTCGGCCCGCAGGCGGGGCCGGGGGGCCTTGTTGGCGCGTCTGCCAAGCCCACAATGCCAGGGCGGGGAGCCAAATCGCGAAGCGCACCCAGACGGGTTCGACCCAGGCCTCGGGATCTGGTCCGGCGCCTACCAGAATCCAATACGACAGCGGCGCCAGAATCGTGACCGTGATCCAGCCGAGATCGAGTGCGGCTGCCGCCAGCGGCAGCGGCCACAGCAAGTACCAAGGATGGATCGTCGGCATCAAGAACAGCGCCAGCAGCAACAGCCAGTAGCCGCCGCGGATCGGGTCGGTGCCGCGGCGCCACAAGGTGTAGAGCATGGCAACCCCGATGGCGGCGGCAATTCCCTTGGCCGCGCTCTGCGAGCCCGTCAACCCTCGCAGAACGAAGAACCCCGCGTCGTTGAAGAGCCAGCGGCCCGTATAGTCGAGCCACGGCTGGATGAGGCCGAAGCCGGCGTCGAGGTAGGGGAGGTGGCCGGCGACCACGATCCCGACCAGCAATCCCACATGCCAGCGCGGGCGGCGCGCCAAGGCGAGGGGAACGAATACGAACGGCCATGTCTTGAGCAGCACGCCGGCGGCGAGCCCACTGGTAAACAGGGCCTGGGCGCCGCGCAGGCTGGCGTACACAGCGAGCATGACCGCGGCGATCGGCCAACTGTCGAAGTGGCCGTTCGATGCCGACTCGAATGCCGCGAGGGGGCTCCAGGCCCAGATTGCCACTCTCCATTCGGGCAGTTGCCACCGACGCAGGCAGGCCAGCAAGAGGGCGATCACCAGCAGATCACCCAGTGCCGCGGTGGCTTGGAAGGCGATCAGGCGGCCGTCGACACGATACGTCAATGCGAAAAGCCACTGGGCAATCGGGCCATAGATCGTGCGGATCTCGGGATAGTTGATGCGCAGCCAGGCAGGATCACGAAGCGGCGCCAGTTCCGCCGCCGCCGGCGGCTCGGCGTACGGGTTGATGCCGGCCGCTTGAACGCGGCCGTCCCAGCGATAGCGGTAGATGTCGTCAGACAGGCTGGGCGGCACGCCGATCAGCAGCAATCGGAAGCCGATCGCCCCCAGCACGATCATCCAGGTCATCCGGCGCGACGTCACCCGGTCCCATTTAGGCCAACCGTTGTGTAACCATCGGCACGAGATGGCGTAGACGAATCCCGCCAGAAGAAGGATGATAATGGAACGCATGGGTGTGCCCCGCAGATCGTGCACCCGTAACAACGCAACGTAGCCGGCGGCGAGCAGCAGCCACCATCCTGACAGTGTCAGCAGCTGCATGACGCCGGCGCGTGCCGAACCCGATCGATGATGGCCCCTTTGGTCCAGCTCAGCACCCTGGAAGGGATCCTGCTGGCGGCGTACTTCGCCGTCCTGGGGTTGCTTGCCGTCTACGGTGTGCATCGGCTCGTCATCGTCTTGCTGTACCGCCGCAGCCGCGACCGGGCGCCGGTCGAGCGCCGGACAATGGACCGCTGGCCCCACGTTACTGTACAGCTTCCGCTGTTCAACGAGATGTACGTGGCGGAGCGGCTCATCGACGCGGTGGCGCGCATCGATTACCCCAAGGACAGGCTCGAAATCCAGGTGCTGGACGATTCAACGGACGCGACCCGCGACATTGTCGCGCGGCGGGTCGCAATGCTCCGCGCCGGCGGGTTCGACATCGTCCACCTGCACCGGACGGATCGTGTCGGCTACAAGGCCGGCGCGCTGGCGGCTGGCATGGCGCGGGCACACGGCGAGTTCGTATGTGTTTTCGATGCGGACTTTCTGCCCCCCGCCGACATGTTGCGTCGCACGCTGCCGCATTTCGACGCTCCCGACGTCGGCATGGTTCAGGCGCGCTGGGGACATCTCAACCGCGATTACTCGCTGCTGAGCCGTGCTCAAGCGTTGCAACTCGACGCCCACTTCGTCATCGAGCACGCCGCTCGCAGCCGCTCGGGCCGCTTCTTCAACTTCAACGGGACTGCCGGAGTGTGGCGGCGTACGACGATCGAAGATGCCGGCAACTGGCAGCACGACACCCTGACCGAGGATCTGGACCTTTCGTATCGGGCCCAGGTGCGCGGCTGGCGGTTTGTCTATCTGAACGGGCTCGAGGCCCCCGCCGAGCTTCCCGTGCAGATCAGCGGGCTGAAGACCCAGCGCCATCGCTGGACGAAGGGCGCGGTGCAAACGGCGCGCAAGATGTTGTCGCGGATCTGGCGGAGCACGGTGCCGTTGCGCGCCAAGATCGAGGCGACGTTCCACCTGACGGCGAACGTGAACTACCCGGCGAACTTGGCATTGGCAGCGTTGCTGTTCCCGGCGATGCTGATTCGCATGCGCACGGGGTTCGGTCCGTTCCTTCTCATCGATGTGCCGGTGTTCCTGCTCGGCACGGTGTCGGTTTATCTGTACTACCTGTTGTCGCAGAGCGAGCTGGGTCGCCTCGATCGTAGCGTGCTGCGCTCGCTTCCGGGCCTCATCCTCATGGACACCGGGATTGCGCTGAGCAACTCGGTGGCGGTTGCCGAAGGGCTGCTGGGCGACACGGGTGAGTTCGTGCGGACACCGAAGTTCTCGCTCGTGCGTACCGGCGAGTCGTGGCGTCAGAAGATGTACCGGGGGCGCGACAACTGGTTGGGCTGGGCGGAACTGGCGATCGGTCTCTACTTCAGCGTCACCGTCCTGGTGGCCATCCAGCTGCGCATGTGGCCGGCGGTGCCTTTCCTCGTCCTGTACCAGGCGGGCTACTTGTACATCGGGCTCCTCTCGCTGGCGCAGCGGCGGCGCAGCGCGAGAGTAGCGGCCGCGGCGACTGCCGCGGCCTAGCACTGAGAGGTTCATGGGCGGCTCGGATCCCGTCGACGTGATCGTTGCGGCCGCCGGCAGCGGCAGCCGCCTTGGCGCCGATCGCCCGAAGGCCTTCGTCGAGATCGGCGGCGCGGCAATGTTGTCGTGGACGATCAGAACGGCCGCCCGACTACCGGCACGGCGCCTGGTCGTTACCGTTCCCGCCGCTGATTCGGGTAGCTTGTCGGACCTCTTCGAGACTGCGGCGGAGGGCGTGTCCGTGCAGTTCGTCACCGGCGGCGCGACGCGACAGGAATCGGTGTATGCCGGATTGAAGGCGCTGCGCGACGGCGGCACCGGCGATGGTCACCTTGTCCTCATCCACGACGCGGCGCGCCCGTGCGCGAGTCTCGAACTGTGGTGGCGGGTCGTGGCGGCAGCCGCTGAAGTCGGCGCCGCAATTCCGGTATTGCCCGCCAGCGATTCTCTAAAGCGTGTGGAGAGCGACGGCACGGTCGCGGAATCACTCGACAGGGCCCGTATCGTGCACGCCCAAACCCCGCAAGGATTTCGCTTCGGCCCGCTGTGGGAGGCGCACCAACGAGCAGCCGCCGCCGGGGAGACCGCCACCGACGACGCCGCTCTGGTCGAGAGAACAGGTCAGCGGGTGGCGACCGTCGACGGCGAAACGACCAACATGAAGGTAACCACCCCCGAAGACATTCCGCTTGCCTCACGCCTGATGGGGGGCGAGCCGGTTCCGTTCCGTGTCGGCCAGGGCTACGATATTCACCCGCTGGTCGAAGGACGCCGACTGATCCTCGGTGGCGTCGAGATCGACCATCCGAGTGGTTTAGCCGGTCATTCCGACGCCGACGCTCTCGCCCACGCGGTGACCGATGCGCTGCTTGGCGCCGCGGGCATGGGCGATATCGGTCTCCGCTTCCCGGCGGACGATCCGCAATGGGAGGGCGCCGACAGCCTCGAGCTATTGACAATGGTGGTCGATGAGCTGGCGGCCGCCGGATATCGCCCCACCAACGTCGACGCCACCATCCTGGCCGAGGCGCCGCGCCTGGCGCCGCACCTCGTAGAAATGCGCGAGCGGCTCGCGGCTTGCCTCGGCTTGTCGACAAACGCCGTCAACGTCAAGGCGACGCGCGGCGAAGGCCTCGGCAGCATCGGCAAGGGCGAGGGCATCGCCGCGCACGCTGTGGCGGTCGTAACCGGCACCTGAGGCGATGGCGAGCGAATGGCTCTGGGGCCGTCGGGCGGTGGCTGAGGCCTTGCGGGGCACCAACCGTGATGTCGAGGAGCTGTGGATCGAAGAAGGTCCGCCCTCCGGTACCCTCGACGAGCTGCTCGCTACGGCGGAGGCGCGTGGAGTTGCCTCGCGGATCGTCGCCCGGACGACCTTTGCCGGCCTCGACCTTGTCGACGCACAGCGCGCCGCCGCTCGTTGCACGCCGTTCCGTTACAAGGCTGAGGACGACATTCCGTGGCAAGCTGATGGTCCCGGCGTGCTGGTGGTCCTCGATCACCTCGAAGATCCGCAGAACACCGGGGCGATTCTGCGAACCTGCGAGGCGGCGGGCTGTCTGGGAGCTTGCATCCCGAAGAAGCGCGCCGCCCAGATCACCCCGGCCGTGGTTCGCGCGTCAGCCGGCGCCACGGAGCATCTGTCGATCTTCCGCGTCGGCAACGTCGCCAACCTCGTCGATAACTTGAAGGAAGCCGGCTATTGGACCGTGGCGCTCGACGGCGATGGTGACGAGCCTTGGGATCGAGTCGATTACCGCGGGCGCATTGCTCTGATCATAGGTTCGGAAGGGAAGGGCGTGCAGCGTCTCGTGCGGGAACGCTGCGACCACCGCGTGGCCTTGCCGATGCACGGCAAGATCGGCGCGTTGAACGCCAGCGCAGCGTTTGCGGCGGTTGTGTACGAGGTGATCAGGCAGCAGGGGAAGTAGGTCCGAATGCGGCGGGTGGGCGCCTCCACAAACTCTCCCGCAATCTTGCCCGCTAACCACCTAGGCCCTATCATTTTGAACGCGGCGCTGGCGTAGCTCAGTTGGCAGAGCAGCTGATTTGTAATCAGCAGGTCGTCGGTTCGAATCCGGCCGCCAGCTCTTTGTTTTCAATAGGTTAGCTGTACCGGCCCAAAAGAAGGGCGGCCTGGGGGTCCGGTTGGGGGTCCACGAAGATACGGTGTCTTCCCCTCGAATCGCAGCGGGGGTCCAGTTGATGGCCCTGCGGATTTACGCGGCGTGGCGGTCGGTCAGGAGGGCTATCGTCCCGTTGGCACCCGCTCCTTCAACTCCTCGAACCAGTTCAGGATGATGTTGATCCGCTGAGATGTAATTGGTCCGTCTCTAGTCCTCAGCGTGGATGACGTCGTGGCAGACCGTACAAACGACAATCAAATTGTCCTCGACGTTTTCGCCACCATCTACGTGATGCTCCATGTGATGAAGTTCCAGGTGACGAGGATCCGAGCGATTCCATAGGTCGTGAGTCCAATCATAATGCTGGCAGGTGTATTCGTCGCGTCGCAGAACAGCCCGACGCACCGGGTCAGGGATTCTCCGATCATGCTCCCGGCTCTGCCGGTCAGCCTCCAAGACGTAGACGCCCACTGAAAGGTCAGGTCTCCCAGTCGACTTGGTAAGAATCGGCCACCCGTATTCCGTGCGGAGTTCGCGAACGCGTCGCGCCCATTCGGTTGCGTCGTCCCCTGCCACGTATCGGAGTTCTTCGTTCAGGATTTGCCGCCCGACATTCTCCCTAAAGTACTCAAGCTCCTTGTCCCTTACCGACGCATCCTTGTTGCGGATCGTATGGGCCACGTTCCAACGGTGGGCCGCGTCGCGGTCAGGCTCGGTGGAGAGGAGCAGGTAGTCGTCTGGTCCCATGGAAATCAGATCAGCGTCCGAATCGGACAGGTCTTCCTCTGTCGCCATCTCCCGCACAGTGACTCCGCTGATGATCTGCCAACCGAGCTCAACACGCAGCTCTCTAGTCCGGCGAGCCCACTCCTGGATTCCAGCAACCACGAGGGATCCGTCCCGAGTCCTGTAGAAAAAGAAATGGCGTAACCTCCGAGTAGGAAAAACGAGTCGCTGGAAACGGCGACAACAAGGAGGTCACACCATGAGCAACGGTAGCACGGGAGAGGTATCGGTCATCGAGTTCCGTAGCGCCATCCAGGAGCTGCTGCACAGCCGCATCCAGGAGGCGATTACGATCACGCTTGAGGAGGAGCTCGCCGAGGCGTTGGGATGCGGGCCGTACGAGCGCAACGGCTCGCGGCGAGGATATCGGCACGGGACGTATCGGCGGCAGATCACGATGGCGCAGGGGCCGCAGGATCTGGAGGTACCACGGGGACGGCTGCTGCGAGAGGACGGCAGCACCGGGGAGTTCCGCAGCACGATCCTGCCGCGGTATCAACGGCGCACCGAGGAAGTCGACGAGGCGATTCTAGGGGTGTACCTGGCGGGTGCAAATAGCCGACGGATCCGCAAGGCGCTCGCGCCGCTGCTGGGTGAAGCGAACCTCTCGAAGAGCGCGATCTCGAGGGTGGTGGGGCGGCTGAAGAAGCTGTTCGGGACGTGGTGCGAGCGCGATCTGACCGGTGAGTCGTACCCGATCGTATACCTGGACGGGTTCCACCTGAAGGTGAGGTTGGCGCGGCAGGTCGTGTCGGTGCCGATCTTCGCCGCGCTGGGAGTGGCGGAAGATGGGCGCAAGGTGTTGGTGGCGTTGCGTCGGGCCGCTTCGGAGGCCGGGTGTCACTGGAAGTGGCTGATCGAGGACCTAGAGCAAAGAGGTCTTCGGCCGCCCCGGCTGATCATCGCCGACGGCCACAAAGGGCTGGCCAAGGCGACGACGGTGTGGCCCGAAGCGAAGGTGCAGCGCTGCCTTCAGCACAAGTGGAAGAATCTGTTGAAGCATTGCCCGTCACACGCCCACGACGAGCTGAAACGAGACTGGGACCGCATCGTGAAGGCGGCAAACGGCAGCGAGGCGAGGGCCGCGTACAGCAACTTCGTGCGCAAGTGGTCGAGGTTGGTGCCGGCGGTGGCGCGCAGCCTCGAGGAAGCGGGGCTGGTGCTGCTGACCTTCTACGAGTTCCCCAAACCGATGTGCAAGACGCTGCGCACGACGAACCCACTGGAGAACCTCAACCGCGAGTTCCGTCGCCGTACCAAGACCCAGGGATCGTTCAGCACCGAGGCGGCCGGGGTGACGCTGCTGTGGGGGCTGATCGCGTTCGGGCAGATCCGCATGCGCCGCATCGACGGGTACCGGCATCTCGCCGCGATCATCGACCAACAGGAGGAGTTGGCCGCGTAGCAGGTAACATCAAACGTCCAAGCTCGGAGCCACGCCAGACGATTTTCTACAAACTTCGGGACACATCCTTCGACAGGCGCATATTTTATGACCTGACCCCCCAAAACGGATCCAGAGGTAATCTCACGATCTGGGTCGAAAAAGGGAGGTCAGAATGTCGGCGAAGAGGCACAGCGCAGAGCAGATCGTACGGAAGCTACGGGAGGCTGAGGTGGAGCTGGCCCGCGGCGCGACGGTCAAGGATGCCTGCCGCAAGCTAGCAATCACCGAGCACACCTACTACCGGTGGCGACGCGAGTACGGGGGGCTGAGGGTCGACGAGGCCAGGCGGCTGAAGCAACTCGAGAAGGAGAACGTCCGGCTCAAGAAGATTGTGGCGGAAAAGGAGCTGGATCTTTCGATCCTGAAGGAAGTTGCGGAGGGAAACTTCTGAGCCCGGCACGTCGCCGAGATGCGGTTGAGCATGTTCGGCGGAGGCTGGGCGTTTCCGAGCGACGAGCGTGCCGGGTGCTGAAACAGTCGCGCACGACGCAGCGGTACGTGCCACGGCAACCGGACGACGAGCAGGTGCTGACGGAGAGGATCGTGAACCTAGCCCGAGAGTATGGCCGCTACGGGTATCGGCGAGTGACGGCGCTACTGCGCATGGAGGGCTGGCTCGTGAACCACAAGCGGGTGCAACGGATCTGGCGGCGCGAGGGGCTGAAAGTACCGAAGAAACAGCCCAAGCGAGCACGGCTGTGGCTCAACGATGGCTCCTGCATCCGACTGCGCCCCGAGAACAAGGATCATGTCTGGGCGTATGACTTCGTCCACCACCGGACGCATGACGGTCGGGCTATGAGGCTGCTGACGATCGTCGACGAGTACAAACGGGAGAGCCTTGCAATCGACGTGGCGCGGAAGCTCAACTCCGAGGACGTACTTCACCGACTAGGACGACTGTTCGTTCATCGAGGTATTCCAGCGCACATCAGGTCAGATAACGGACCGGAATTCACCGCCGAGGCGGTTCGCGACTGGCTGGGCCGGCTCGGCGTCGGCACGCTGTTCATCGAGCCGGGCTCCCCATGGGAGAACGGCTATGTGGAGAGCTTCAACGGCAAGCTCAGAGACGAGCTGCTGAACGGGGAGATCTTCTACACGCTGAAGGAGGCAAAGGTTCTGATCGAGAGATGGCGCCAGCAGTACAACCGCGTACGACCGCACAGCTCGCTGGACTATCGGCCACCCGTACCCGAAGCGATGTTGTTGCAGCCGGCTGCGCTCCGCTCCGCCGGCTCCAACAACCTCTTGTCAGCACCGATTCAATGAGTTAACAAGTGGCCCAAACACATGGGGCAGGTCACTTTTCGGCGGCCGCACTGTCGGTGATGGGGATCGGCTCGCTTCCATCCGTGGGCAGCAGCCAAACGTTCCCAACCGGAGCCTCGGCGTAGTACGCGATATAGCGGCCGTCGGCTGACCAGCCGGTCGGAACGATAAAGGCATTGCGGCGTAACAACTCTTCAGGCTCCCGGGATCCTTCCACCGAGACCGAGAGGATTGCGTAACCGTCGTCCGTTACGGAAGTGTAGGCAACCGCGCTGTCGTCGGGGGAAAACACCGGTCTCGCGTCGTCGGTGCCGTTGCTGAGCAGTTGCGGGGTGCCAGCTCCGATGTCGAGCAACCACACTTCGAAGGAATTGCTGTTTGTTGCTACTTCGCTGACGATGTAACGGTCGTCGCGCGACACCTGCACCGAGTTGAACCTGCCCGGCCGGGGCCAGGCCTCGGTCATTTCTCCGTCGTCTCGATCCGCCCACACGATGCGGGTCAGCGAACTGCCGCGCCGGAAGGCAAGCATCCCGGAAGACGATGCGCCGTAGGACGCGAAGGCGTCTACCGACATCATGACATCGTCGGCGACCGCGATCTGCGAACCGGTGGATTGCAACGACGCGAGGTCGAAGGCTACGGCAACTAGTGCACCCTCCCGAGCCGACACCAGGTATCCGGGCTCGATGTAGCGGTAGTTGGCGCCGTCGTCGAGAGAAAGGACGGCGCCGTAGGTGGTTGCCCCGGCCCAGATGGTGAACAGAACGCTCTCGCCGCCCAGCAAGAATTGCGGCCACAGGTGCGAGATATCGCCGCGCGTCGCATCAAGCTCGGTGACAACCCCGGGATCGCGCGGGCCGGCGATGATCTCGAGCGGCGCCGCCCACACCGACGCCGCGATTACCGTACCGTCCGACCCCCACGCCAATCCATACTCCGCTAAGCATGGTGCACACAGGGTGCGGAGGCCCCCGCCATCCATCGACACTGCGCGCACGGCGTTGCCCCCTGGCGAAAAGCCACGGATTCGCCGTCGGTGACGAAAGCCGGCCTGTCAGCGCCCTCTGTGCCGGCCATCGGCTCAGCAGTGAAGCTGTCGATGCGTCGGCGGTACAACATCGATACTCCGTCACGCTCCGCCGAGTAAACGATCTCGCCGGAGGATGGCGATACCATCAACATGAAGTTCCGCACCGGCAGTAGCTGATCTTCGGGCACGATGACGCTGAACCGTTGCATCGGGGCAGCGGTTGTGTCGGTGTCGGTGGGTGTGCCCAATACGGCCCAAGCGGCCACCGTCATGGCGACTGTTGCTGCGGCCCAGGGCGCCAGCCGTGCAGCGGCGCTGGGTGGGAGCGGCGCCGGAGCGCCTTCTGTCGCCGGCGACGGCGTTGCGCCCGCGCTTGCGTCTTCCATCGCCACCCGCACGTCGCCGACGTCCCGCAAGCGGCGTGCCGGATCCTTTCGCAAGCAGCGTTCCAGGAGCGCGCGCAGTCCTGAGGGTGTGTCGGCGGGTAGCCGCGACCAGTCGGGCTCCTCTTTGAGGATGGCGGCGAGCACGTCGGACACGGTGTCGCCATCGAAGGCCTTGCCGCCGCTGAGCATCTCGTACAGGACGCAGGCGAACGCCCACACATCGGCGCGCCGATCGAGCGGCTTGCTGTGCGCCTGCTCGGGGCTCATGTAGGCCGCCGTGCCCATGATGACGCCGGTCATGGTGGCCACCGCCATGGTGGGCGACTTGCTCAGCTCGGGGGAGATCTCGGCGAGCGCGCCGTCGGGCTCGTAGGCCTTGGCGAGGCCGAAGTCGAGCACCTTGACCCGCGCCGAGCCGGAGGCATCGTCGGCCACCATGATGTTGGCCGGCTTCAGGTCGCGGATGGACGATGCCCTTGTCGTGCGCCGCCTCGAGTCCGTCGGCCACCTGGCCGGCGATGTCGACGACGTCGACGAGCGCCATGGCGCCGCCGGCTTGAATGCGGTCCGCCAATGTCTCGCCCGCGGCGTACTCCATGATCAGCAGTAGACGCTCGCCATGCTCTTCGAGCCCGTGGATTGCCGCCACGTTGGCATGGTTGAGCTGCGCCAGGACGCGGGCCTCGCGTTCGAGGCGCGCCAGCCGCTCGCCGTCGGCAGCCAACGCCTCGGGGGAGCACCTTCACCGCAACCTTGCGGGCAAGACGGGTGTCCTCGGCCAGATACACCTCGCCCATGCCGCCGGCGCCGAGTTGCTCGATGATCTTGTAGGGGCCGAGTGAAGTGCCGATCATGTCATTGTCGTGCGGGGACGAGTCGCTTCATTTGATGATTTCGTAATGGCCGAGGGTCTTGCCGATCAAGGCGGCGGCTCCGAGTGGGGGGAAGTGCGGCCGTTAGCGTACGTGGAATCGTTTGCGGAGATCAACGGGCGAGCGAACCCAGCCGGCAGCTTCTCGCGAAACGAACACCCAACGCCCAAACTGCCCGAGCTCGACTTGCGCCCTGGCGCTCTTACGCGGAGAATCAACCAGCAGGTCGGAGGTTCGATGCCTCTCACCAGCTCCTTTTTTTGGGCCGTTCTGGGACTGTGGGGAGTTGCCCGAGTGGACAAAGGGATCAGACTGTAAATCTGACGGTGTACGCCTACGGAGGTTCGAATCCTCCACTCCCCACCTTGGTGTTAGAATCACGGCCGCTCGACTAGCGTGGGGTGCGGTCTACTGTTAAGATTTGTCCCTTACATTGGGGAGTTTGCGCGTCGTCCGACACCTGGGGCGGGAATAGCTCAGCTGGCAAGAGCACCAGCCTTCCAAGCTGGGGGTCGCGGGTTCGAATCCCGTTTCCCGCTCTCCATACCTTGTGAATCGCTACGCCCGCAGCGATCGTCCTGAGGTCAGAGAGCACGGTATCCATAACTAGTGGGGCCCACGTGGCTCAGTGGTAGAGCGCTTCCTTGGTAAGGAAGAGGTCACCGGTTCAATCCCGGTCGTGGGCTTCATCCCACTTCCGGATCAACTTGTCGATTGATGTGTTGCAGGAATGCAACGCCTTCGGAGGTAGCAGATGGCGAAGGAGAAATTCCAGCGAACGAAGCCGCACGTAAACGTGGGAACGATTGGCCACGTGGACCACGGCAAGAGCACGTTGACGGAAGCGATCACGCTGGTGCAGAGCAAGGCGGGGATGGCGGATTACGTGCCGTTTTCGAACATCGACAAGGCTCCGGAAGAGCGTGAGCGGGGCATAACGATCGCCATCGCGCACGTGGAGTACGAGACGGAAAACCGGCACTACGCGCACGTGGACTGCCCGGGGCACGCGGACTACGTGAAGAACATGATCACGGGGGCGGCGCAGATGGACGGTGCGGTGCTGGTGGTCTCGGCGGCGGACGGCCCGATGCCGCAGACGCGCGAGCACATCCTGCTGGCGCGGCAGGTGGGGGTGCCGGCGATCGTGGTGTTTTTGAACAAGACGGACCAGGTCGACGATCCGGAGTTGCTGGAGCTGGTGGAGCTGGAGGTACGGGAGCTACTGAGCGCGTACGATTTTCCGGGCGACGACATTCCGGTGGTCCAGGGCTCGGCGCTGCAGGCGGTGGAGGCGGGCGGCGAGGGCGAGGTGGTGGAGCCGATCAAGCAGCTGCTGGCGGAGCTGGACGGCTACATACCGCAGCCGCAGCGTGACATCGACAAGCCGTTTTTGATGCCGATCGAGGACGTCTTCACGATTTCGGGCCGCGGCACGGTGGTGACGGGACGTATCGAGCAGGGCAAGGTGAACACGGGCGACGAGATCGAGATCGTCGGGATTCGGGACACGCAGAAGAAGGTGGCGACGGGAGTGGAGATGTTCCGCAAGATCCTCGACGAGGGTCAGGCGGGAGACAACGTGGGAGTTCTGCTGCGGGGGACGGATCGCGACGAGGTGGAGCGCGGACAGGTGCTGGCGGATCCGAAGTCGATCACGCCGCACACGAAGTTTTCGGCCGAGGTGTACGTGCTGACGAAGGAAGAGGGTGGCCGGCACACGCCGTTTTTCAAGGGTTACCGGCCGCAGTTTTACTTCCGGACGACGGACGTGACCGGCTCGGTGGAGCTGCCGGAGGGCATCGAGATGGTGATGCCGGGCGACAGCGTCACCTTCAAGGTGGAGCTGATCACGCCGATTGCCATGGACAAGGGCCTGCGATTCGCCATCCGCGAGGGTGGCCGTACGGTCGGCGCCGGCACGATCACGGAGATTTCCGAGTAAGCAGGCCATGCGAGTGAAACTCACCCTTGAGTGCGGGACCTGCAAGCGGCGCAACTACGCCAGCACCAAGAACAAACGGACGACGCCGGACAAGTTGGTGCTGAAGAAGTATTGCCGGTTTTGCCGCGCGCATACCGAGCACAAGGAGACCAAGTAGTACGGATATCTGGGAGGCCAGTAGCTCCAATTGGCAGAGCACCGGACTCCAAATCCGGGGGTTGTGGGTTCGAATCCCTCCTGGCCTGCCAGAAACTTGCCAGACCGGGAGGCAGATGGGCGCGGCGGTTTGGGTCAGCCGAGGGTGCCGGCCCAGCGTGAGTGTCACAGGCGGAGGTCTGGGTTGAGATGATCAAGCGGTTCATGACTTTTGTTCGGGAGGCCCGGTCTGAGCTCAACAAGGTCACCTTTCCGAAGCGCACGGAAGTAGTCGGAACAACTGCCGTCGTGATCGTGACGATGTGTGTTTTCGGCGTCTTTCTGTGGGCAGTAGACATCGTGATGGGCAGGGTCGTGACCTGGCTCTACTCGTATTTCGGCAGCTAGTCAGTTTCGAAACCAATCGCCAGGAACGGTGAGCGTGTTGGATCAGAACGAACGAGTCGAACCCGTGGGCGACGAGGACGCGCCGGTGGATTTGACGGCCTTGGTGCCGGAAGAGGAAGGCGCTGCGGCCGGCGAGGAAGTTGCCGAGGCGGCAACGGCGTACGCGGAGCCGGATGACGGGATGCACTGGTACGTCATCCACACGTATTCGGGCTATGAGCGCAAGGTGAAACAGAGCCTGGAGGAACGCATCCGCACGATGGAGTTGCAGGAGCAGGTGGCGGAGCTGCTGATCCCCACCGAGGACATCGTCGAGATGAAGGGCGGCAAGAAGGTCGTAACGGCCAAGAAGTTCTTTCCCGGTTATCTGCTGATCCGTATGGAAATGAACGACCGCATCTGGCACGTCGTGAAGAACACGCCGCGCGTTACCGGTTTCGTCGGCTCCGGGCGCAAGCCGATTCCGTTGCAGCAGCACGAAGTCGAGAAAATTGTCAATCGGATGGAAGAGTCGGTCGAGGCGCCGAAGCCCAAGTTCCAGTTCAGCACGGGCGAGTCGGTCCGCATCATCGACGGTCCGTTCACGAACTTCACCGGCAAGGTCGATGAGGTCGATGCGCGTCGCAACACCCTGAAGGTCATGGTGTCGATCTTCGGTCGCAACACCCCTGTAGAGCTCGATTTCTTCCAAGTTGAAAAGGTCTGACGCCTGCCGTACAGCGGGCGCAGCGGTAAAGAACAATGGCAAAGAAACCAAGCGGAAAACCGATACTCGGCATGATCAAGTTGCAAATCCCCGCCGGCAAGGCCTCTCCGGCTCCTCCGGTGGGCCCGGCGCTGGGTCAGCACGGCGTCGCCATCATGGATTTCTGCAACGCCTTCAATCAGGCCACCAAGAACGACGATGGCTTGATCATTCCGGTGGTGATCACGGTCTTCGAGGACCGGACGTTCACTTTCATTACCAAGACGCCGCCGGCGGCAGTGCTCCTGAAGCGCGCTGCCAACGTCGTTTCGGGTGCCGGTGAGCCGAACAAGGAAATGGTGGGCACGGTGAGCCGCGCCCAGGTCGAGGAGATCGCCCGTACCAAGATGCCGGACCTCAACGTCTACGACGTCGATGACGCGGTGAAAATCATCGCCGGAACGGCTCGTTCGATGGGGATCAAGATCGAAGGTCTGGAGGAGGGCGCCTAGGCATGCCACGACACGGAAAACAGTATCGGGCGGCACGCGAGAGCGTGGAAGAACGCGACTACGCGCTCGCCGAGGGAGTCATCGCGGTCAAGAGCAACGCTTTCGGCAAGTTCGACGAGACCGTCGAGATCGCCATCGTGCTGGGCATCGACCCGAAGCACGCCGACCAGATGGTGCGCAGCACCGTCGTGCTGCCTTACGGCACCGGCAAGAGCAAGCGGGTCGCGGTGATCGCCCAGGGCGAGGCGCTCAAAGCTGCCGAAGCCGCCGGGGCGGATATCACGGGCGGCAAGGAGCTCTGCCAGAAGATCGCCGATGGCTTCTTGGAGTTCGACGCAGTCGTAACGACGCCCGAAATGATGAGCGAAGTCGGCAAGCTCGGCCGTGTGCTCGGGCCCCGCGGCCTGATGCCCAACCCGAAGGCCGGTACCGTGACCTTCGAGGTCGCCAAGGCCGTCGAGGATATCAAGGGTGGCAAGCTCGAGTTCCGCGCCGACAAGAACGGTGTGGTTCACGCGCCGATCGGCCGCGTTTCGTTCGAGGCAACGGCACTCAACGACAACATCCAGGCCCTGATGGACGCCATCATCCGTATACGGCCGGCGGCCGCCAAGGGGCGTTATCTGAAGAGCGTTCACATTGCATCAACGCTGGGTCCCGGCGTCTCGATCGACACCGCCGACCTCACACCCAAGTAAAAATCATGGCGACCTCGAGAGCACAGAAAATAGAAAATGCCGAGACGTTGCGGCAGGATCTTTCCGAAGTTCTGCACGCTTTCCTCGTCGATTTCGAAGGGCTCGACGTCGCGGGCGCAATTGACTTGCGGCGCAAGGTTCGGGAGCAGGAAGCGACCTTCCGCGTCGTCAAGAACGCGATCGCGCTGCGCGCCGTCGAGGAGCTACCTCTCGGCAAGGTATCCGAGGCGTTCGTCGGGCAAACTGCAATCGCCTACACCGGTGGCGATGCCGTCGGCTTGGCGAAGGTATTGCGTGAGTTCCACAAGGAGTTCGAGACGCCGAGCTTCAAGGCTGGGATCGTCGACGGTGAACCGATCTCGGCCGAGGAGTTCGACCAGCTCGCCCAGCTCCCGGGACGCGACGAGCTGATCGCCAAGGCCCTGTACCTGATGAACTATCCGGTCAGCGGGCTGGTTACGGTCCTCGGTGGCTTGTTGCAGCAGGCCGTCACCGTGCTCGAGCGGATTCGCGAACAGAAAGAGGCCGCCGGCGAGGCCGTCCCGGCGGAAGCCGAGGAAGCCGCCACGGCGGAGTCCGAAGAGGCGACTGCCGAACCCGAAGAGGCAGCCCCCGAGGAAGGTGAAGAAGCTACGGCCGAGTCCGAAGAGGCAGCCCCTGAGGAGGGTGGAGAAGCTACTGCCGAGGCCGAAGATGCTGCCCCTGAAGACGCTGCGGAAGTTGCCGACGCCAAAGAGGCGGCCGACGAGGAAGAAGAATAGGGAATTCCGCGTCCGCTGCGCAGCGGTCGCAATGAGTGACCAACGAACTTACAGGCAGTGCGGGTCGCCGAGGGGAATCGGCGGGCCGAACCAAAAAAACGGAGGTAGTCGTGGCAAAGGCGAAACTCTCGACTGAGGATCTGATCGAGCATATCGAGGGCATGTCGGTCCTCGAGCTGGCTAATCTGGTCAAGGAGCTCGAGGAAAAGTTCGGCGTCAGTGCCCAGGCGATGGCCGCTCCGGTAATGGTTGCGGGTGCCGCTGGCGGTGGCGAGGGAGCGGCGGAAGAGAAGACCGCTTTCGACGTTGTCATCAAGTCGTTTGGCGAAAAAAAGATCAACGTGATCAAAGTGGTCCGCGAGGTCACCAATCTCGGTCTCAAAGAGGCCAAGGAACTGGTCGACAACCTTCCCAGGCCGGTCGTGGAGGGTGTCGACAAGGAACAGGCCGACGAGATCGCAGCGAAGTTCAAGGAAGCCGGTGCCGAGGTAGAAATCAGCTGACCTACCTCGCCTTGCGTCGAACGCTTTCAATCGGGCCGTTGGCGCACCGCTCAGCGGTGTCCGGGTTGCCCCTGTGTCTTGGTTCTCATCGATAGCGGATAGCACCGCCAAGGAGCCCTGTTTCCATGGCTGATACGCCCTTGATTCCTCTACGTGAGCGGGTGAGCTTCGGAAAAATCCCCGCCGCGATTTCGCTGCCCAACCTTATCGAGGTGCAGCGGAAATCCTACGATCGCTTCCTGCAGCTCGACGTGCCCGTAGCCGGGCGCGTAGACGTCGGCTTGCAGGAGGTCTTCCGCACGATCTTCCCGATCAGCGACTTCCGGGAGACCGCGACGCTCGAGTTCGTCGAGTACTCGATCGGTGAGTGGGAGTGGCCGTTCGACGAAGAAGAATGCCAGAGCCGCGGCATGACATACGCCGTGGCGCTACGCGTGACCGTGCGTCTCGTGGTGTGGGACAAGGACCCCGAGACGGGCACGAAGACCATCCGCGACATCAAGGAGCAGGAGGTCTACCTCGGCGATATTCCGCTGATGACGAACCGCGGTACGTTCATCATCAACGGCACCGAACGCGTGATCGTCTCGCAGCTCCACCGCTCTCCGGGAATCTTCTTCCATCCGGGCAGTGGGCGCACGACGTATATCGCCCAGGTCATTCCGTACCGCGGCTCGTGGGTGGAGTTCGAGCTTGATAGCCGCGACCTGGTCCAGGTGCGTATCGATCGGCGCCGCAAGTTTCCGGCGACCGTGTTCCTGAAGGCTCTGGGCCTCGAGACCCCGGAAGAGATCCTCCGTGCCTTTTATCGCCCCGTTACCCTGTCGCTGACCGCCAAGAGCATGAAGGTCGACGTCGACGAGGGACTGATCGGTCGCCGCTTCTCGAACGCCGTCAAGGGCACCAAGGGCAAGTACAAGGGCAAGGAAATCCTGCCGGCCGGCAGCAAGCTCACCAAGGGCACGTTGCGCCGCATGGCCGACGGCGGCCCGACCAAGATCAGCCTCGAGATCGCCGACCTCGAGGGCAGCTACACGATCCACGACGTAGCCGACGTCGAGAGCGGCGAAGTACTCGTCGAAGCCAACGAAGAGCTGACCCCAGGGGCCGCCGATCGCTTGATCGAGGCCAAGGCGAAGAAGGTCGAGATCTTCTTCCCGGAAGCCAGCCCCGGCGGCATCGTGGTCAGCAACACGCTGCGCAAGGAGAGCGTCTCGAGCCGCAAGGAAGCGTTGGTAGAGATCTACCGCAAGATGCGCCCCGGCGATCCGCCGACCGCCGAGAGCTCGCGCAACTTGTTCACCAACATGTTCGAGAACCCGCAGCGCTACGACCTCTCGCGCGTCGGTCGTCTCAAGTTCAACCACAAGATGGACGACGACAAGGACCTCGAGGACCGTCTGCTCGACGCCGACGACTTCGTGGCGGTGGTGCGCTACTTGCTGTCGATCCCCGACGATCCGCGCCGGGTCGACGACATCGACCACCTCGGCAACCGGCGCGTTCGTTCGGTGGGCGAGCTCCTCGAGAACCAGTTCCGCATCGGGCTGGTCCGCATGGAACGTGCCGTGCGCGAGAAGATGAGCGTGCACCAGGAAATCGAAACGGCGATGCCGCACGATCTGATCAACGCCAAGCCGGTCATGGCCGCGGTGCGTGAGTTCTTTGGATCGTCGCAGCTGTCGCAGTTCATGGATCAGACAAATCCGCTGTCCGAGATCACCCACAAGCGCCGTTTGTCGGCGCTCGGCCCGGGTGGGCTGTCGCGTGAGCGCGCCGGTTTCGAAGTGCGCGACGTGCACCCGACCCACTACGGGCGCATTTGCCCGATCGAGACGCCGGAGGGTCCGAACATCGGCCTGATCTCATCGCTGTCGTGCTACGCGCAGATCAACGAGTTCGGTTTCATCGAAAGTCCGTACCGCAAGGTGGAGGACGCCAAGGTGAAGACCCACGCCGTGATCACCGCGAAGAACGGCACGAAGTTTTCGGTGGGCGACGAGGTTGCCCTCGACGCTGTCGAGAAGGAGAACCGGCGCGTCGCGAAGCTGAAGAAGCGTGGCGCCGAGTACGAGCTCAAGCCCTTCTTCTTGTCGGCAATCGAAGAAGATCGCTCGACGATCGCTCAGGCCAACGCACCCATCGATCCGAAGACCGGCAAGTTCGAGCGCGAGCGCGTTACGGCGCGTGTCGGCGGCGAGTTCAAGCTGGTGCCGGTTGAGGAAGTCGACTACATCGACGTCTCGCCCAAGCAGGTCGTGTCGGTGGCCGCATCGCTGATTCCGTTCCTCGAGAACGACGACGCCAACCGTGCGTTGATGGGCTCCAACATGCAGCGCCAGGCAGTACCTCTGTACAAACCGGAGGCGCCGGTCGTCGGCACCGGGATGGAGTTCGTTACCGCCCGCGATTCCGGCGCGGTGGTGATCTGCAAGCGCGATGGTGTCGTCGATTCTGTCGACTCGGAGCGGGTCATCGTCCGGGTCAACGGCAAGGGCGACGACGTCGACGCCGACATCTACCGGCTCATCAAGTTCAAGCGTTCGAACCAGAACACCTGCATCAACCAGAAGCCGCTGGTCGCCGACGGAGACAGCGTCGTCACCGGGCAGGTGTTGGCGGATGGTCCGTCGACCGACGCGGGCGAGCTCGCCCTGGGTCGCAACGTGCTCGTGGCCTTCATGCCGTGGCGCGGCTACAACTTCGAGGACGCGATCTTGGTCTCCGAGCGCCTGGTTAAGAACGACTCGTTCACCTCGATCCACATCGAGGAGCTCGATATCGAGGCCCGCGACACCAAGCTCGGTCCGGAAGAGGTCACCCGCGACATTCCCAACGTCTCGGAAGAGGCGCTCAAGGAGCTCGACGAGAGCGGCATCGTGCGCATCGGCACCGAGCTGCACCCCGGGGACATCTTGGTCGGCAAGGTGGCGCCCAAGGGCGAGACCCAGCTGACGCCGGAAGAGAAGCTGCTGCGGGCGATCTTCGGCGAGAAGGCCGGCGACGTGAAGGACGCATCGTTGACCTGCCCGCCGGGTATCGAGGGGACCGTCGTAGACGTCAAGGTCTTCACGCGCAAGGGAGTCGACAAGGACCCGCGCGCCGTGCAGATCGAGGAAGCCGAGATCGCGGTGATGGAGAGGGATCTGCGCGACGAGATCCGCATCATCCGCCGCGGCTTGGCCAAGCGAGTGGCAAGGGCCGCCGCCGGCAAGACGCTGACCGCCGACATCGAGGACTCGGAGAGTAAGGAAAAGCTGGCAAGCTCGGGCGACGCGATTTCGGTCGAGCTGCTGAATACCTTCCCGGCTGCCGCTTTCGGTCAGATCCGTTTGGCCAAGAAGAATCAGAAGGCGGAGAAGCAGATCCACGCGCTGATCGGCGCTGCCGACGAGCGCGTCGACGCGCTGCGGGCCAACGTCGAGGAGCGCAAGGAAGCCCGGCGCGTCGGTGACGAGCTGCGCCCGGGGGTCATCAAGACCGTAAAGGTCTACGTCGCCATGAAGCGCAAGCTGTCGGCCGGCGACAAGATGGCGGGTCGCCACGGCAACAAGGGCGTCATCTCCGAGATCGTGCCGGAAGAAGACATGCCGTATCTGCCGGACGGCACGCCGGTCGATATCGTGCTCAACCCGCTCGGCGTTCCGTCGCGTATGAACATCGGCCAGGTGCTGGAGACGCATCTCGGCTGGGCCGCCAAGGCGCTCGGATTGCATTTCGCGACGCCGGTTTTCGACGGCGCCTCGGAGGCCGAGATCAAGGAGCGGCTCGCCGAAGCCGGGTTGCCCGAGCACGGCAAGACGTTGCTGTACGACGGTATGACCGGTCAGCCCTTCGAGAACGAGATCACGGTTGGTTACCTCTACATGCTGAAACTATCCCACCTGGTGGACGACAAGATCCACGCGCGTTCCATTGGGCCGTATTCCCTGATCACCCAACAGCCACTCGGCGGTAAGGCGCAGTTCGGTGGTCAGCGGTTCGGTGAGATGGAGGTCTGGGCGCTGGAGGCTTACGGTGCTGCTCACATCCTGCAAGAGTTGCTGACGGTGAAGAGCGACGACGTGTACGGCCGCGCCAAGATCTTCGAATCCATTGTGAAAGGGGAGGGCGACATCGAGCCGGGGTTGCCCGAGTCGTTCAACGTCCTCATCAAGGAGCTGCAGGGATTGGCGCTGGATGTCGAGTTGCGCCGCCGACGTGGCGCCGCCGTCGAAGTCGAGACGACGGTCTGATGACGGGCTCGAGAAGCTATTTTAAAGAAACATGCTGAGAGAAGCGAAATCGGATCGGTTGTCCGAGGCAACACCCTGCTAATGAAACGGTTCGGGAGGGTTAATCCTTGAGAAGCGCGCTAGGTTTCTTCGAGTCGAAGCCAGTCAGTATCAACGAGTACGAGTCCATCCGCATCGGTCTGGCGTCGCCGGAGAAGATCCGGTCGTGGTCGCACGGTGAGGTAACCAAGCCGGAGACCATCAACTACCGGACCTTCAAGCCGGAGCGTGATGGGCTGTTCTGCGCGATTATCTTCGGCCCGGTCAACGACTGGGAGTGCTTGTGCGGCAAGTACAAGCGCATGAAGCATCGCGGCGTGATCTGCGACAAGTGCGGCGTAGAGGTGACGCAGTCGAAGGTGCGTCGCGAGCGTATGGGTCACATCGAGCTCGCATGCCCGGTGTCGCACGTCTGGTTCTTCAAGGGCCTGCCGTCGCGCATGGGTCACCTGCTCGACATGACCATGCGGGATATGGAGCGCTGCCTGTACTACGAGGCGTACCTGGTTATCGATCCGGGCCCGACCGACCTCAAGGAGCGCGAGCTTATCGGCGAGGAAAGGTATCGAGAGCTGCGCGCCGAGTTCGGCGATTCCTTCCTGGCGATGATGGGCGGCGAGGGCGTCAAGGAGCTTCTCAAGCGCATCGACGTGGTGACGTTGTCCACCGATCTGCGCATCAAGATGAAGACCGAGACGTCGAAGCAGAACACCGCCAAGATCGCCAAGCGCCTCAAGGTCGTCGAGGCCTTCCTGAAGTCCGGCAACGAGCCGGAGTGGATGATCCTCGACGTCATCCCCGTAATTCCGCCGGAGCTGCGACCGCTGGTGCCGTTGGACGGCGGGCGCTTCGCGACCTCGGACCTGAACGATCTGTATCGCCGGGTCATCAATCGCAACAACCGGCTCAAGAAGCTCATCGAGCTGAAGGCTCCCGACGTCATTGTGCGCAACGAGAAGCGCATGCTGCAGGAAGCCGTCGACTCGCTGTTCGACAACGGGCGTCGCGGGCGCACGTTGCGCGGCGCCAACAACCGGCCGCTCAAGTCGCTGTCCGACACGCTCAAGGGCAAGCAGGGACGTTTCCGTCAGAACTTGCTCGGCAAGCGCGTCGACTACTCAGGTCGTTCGGTCATCGTCATCGGCCCGGAGCTGCGCCTCGATCAGTGCGGCTTGCCGAAGAAGATGGCGCTCGAGCTCTTCAAGCCGTTCATCTACCAGAAGCTCGAGGAGCGGGGAATGGTGGCCACCATCAAGGCCGCCAAGGAGATGGTCGAACAGCACGATCCGGTGGTCTACAACTTCCTGCAAGAGGTTGTCCGTGAGCACCCGATCCTGTTGAACCGTGCCCCGACGTTGCACCGTCTCGGCATCCAGGCGTTCCAGCCGGTGTTGATCGAAGGCAAGGCCATCAAGATCCACCCGCTCGTGTGCACGGCGTTCAACGCCGACTTCGACGGCGACCAGATGGCGGTTCACGTGCCGTTGTCGCCGCGCGCACAGATCGAGGCGGAAGTGCTCATGAAGAGCACCACCAACTTGCTGTCGCCGGCGCACGGTCGTCCGATCGCGATTCCCAGCCAGGACATCGTTCTCGGTTGCTACTACCTGACCAAGGCGAGGCGCACCGCGAAGGGCGCCGGACGATTGTTCGGCAGCATGGACGAGGTCGTCATGGCTCTCGAAGCCGGTGGCGTTGCCACCCAAACTCCGATCCGGTTGCGCTACAGCGGCGAGTTGATCGATTTGGAGTTCGCCGCTGACGACCAGGACGTGGTGCACGCCGAGATGACGGATTGCACCAACCAGATCGTTGACACCACGGTCGGTCGGGTGTTGTTCAACCTGGCGTTGTCGGACGACTTTCCGTTCCTCAACGGCGTCCTGAAGAAGCGGGGCCTGGGGCAGGTAGTCAACTACTGCTACATCCGCTTCGGCGACGAACTTACGGTCCAGACGCTCGACGCGCTTAAGGATCTCGGCTTCAAGTACGCCACCATGGCCGGCTTCTCGATCGGTATCGACGACATGACGGTACCGATCGTGAAAGAAAAACTCGTGGAGGAAGCGCGACGGGAGGTTGTCGCGGTCGAGCAGCAGTACCTCGAAGGCACCATTACCAACGGTGAGCGCTACAACAAGGTCATCGCCATCTGGTCGGATGTCACCGAGAAGGTCTCGGAAGCCATGTTCCGGCAGATGGAAGAGTTCGACCTCGAGGGCTCGCCGAACCCGATCTACAGCATGGCGGACTCGGGCGCCCGCGGCTCATCGCAGCAAATTCGCCAGCTCGCCGGTATGCGCGGCCTGATGGCCAAGCCGTCCGGAGAGATCATCGAGACGCCGATTACCGCCAACTTCCGCGAGGGACTGACGGTGGCGCAGTACTTCATCTCGACGCACGGCGCCCGCAAGGGTCTGGCGGATACGGCGCTGAAGACCGCCGACTCGGGATACCTGACCCGTCGATTGGTCGACGTGGCGCAGGACGTGATCGTTACGTCGGAGGACTGCAACACGTTGGACGGAATCTTTGTTAGCGCCATTGTCGAGAGCGGCGAGATCATCGAGCCGTTGCGCGACCGCATCGTCGGCCGTGTGGCGCTCGAGGCGATCGGGGATCCGTTTACCGACGACGTTTTGTGTGAGGCGGGGCAGGAGATTGACGTCGAGCTGGCCGCCGAAATTCAGGACTCGGGTCTCGAGAAGGTCAAGATCCGCTCGGTGCTCACCTGCGAGTCCGAGTGGGGCGTGTGCCAGAAGTGCTACGGCCGCAGCTTGGCCGCCGGTACGTTGGTCGAGAAAGGCGAGGCGGTCGGCGTCATCGCCGCTCAGTCGATTGGTGAGCCGGGCACTCAGCTGACCATGCGTACGTTCCACATCGGTGGAACGGCCTCGCGCGTTGGCGAAGAGAGCACGCTGGAAACCAAGAACGGCGGTACCATCGTGTTCCTCAAACTGAGGACGGTCGCCGACCAGAAGGGCGACCTCGTGGTGATGAACCGCAACGGCGCCATCGCGATCGAAGACGAGGACGGCAACATCCGCGAGCGCTACTCGGTGGTCTACGGCGCCCACCTGAAGGTCAAGGAGGGTGCCAAGGCCGAGCCGGGTGCGGTGCTCGTGGAGTGGGACCCGTACTCGTTCGCCATCCTCACCGAGGAAGACGGTAACGTCGACTACAAGGATGTGATCACCGGTGTGACCACCCGCGAGGAGGTCGATGAAGTCACGGGCCTCTCGCACCTCGTGGTCATCGACTCGTCGGAAGAGAAGCAACCGCAGATTCAGATCCTCGATCCGAAAGCCAAGCGCAAGAAGGCGCTGCGTGCCTACCACTTGCCTTCCGGGGCGCACGTCACGGTGCCTGATGGAGCGCGGGTCCATGCTGGCGACGTGCTCGCCAAGATTCCGCGGGAGACCACCAAGACCACCGACATCACCGGCGGCTTGCCGCGGGTTGTGGAGCTCTTCGAGGCCCGCAAGCCCAAGGAGCCTGCGGTTATCACGGAGATCGACGGAATCGTGCACTTCGGCGAGATCACCAAGGGTCTGCGCAAAGTCGTGGTGACCAACAAGGAAACGGAAGAGGCGCGGGAGTATTCCGTACCTCGCGGCACGCACGTCAATGTGCGTGAGGGTGATTCGGTTCGCGCCGGCGAGGCGCTGGTCGACGGCCCGATCAACCCGCACGACATCCTCGACGTTCTCGGTGAGCGTGCTTTGCAGGAGTACCTGGTCAACGAGATCCAGGAGGTCTACCGCCTGCAGGGCGTGACCATAAACGACAAGCACATCGAGGTGATCGTTCGCCAGATGATGCGCTGGGTGAGGGTCGAGGACGTCGGCGACACGGACTTCTTGGTCAACGAGCAGGTCGATCGTTTCCGCTTCCAGCACGAGAACGAGCGCGTCAATGGCAAGAAAGGGACCCCGGCCACCGCTCGCCCGCTGCTGCTCGGCATCACCAAGGCATCGCTGTCGACCGACTCGTTCATCTCCGCCGCATCGTTCCAGGAGACGACCCGGGTTCTCACCGAGGCGGCAATCAACGGCGCCGTAGACCGACTCCGCGGACTCAAGGAGAACGTCATCATGGGCCGCTTGATTCCCGCCGGCACCGGCTTCGAGGACTACAAGCGGGTGCGGTTGCTGGAAGAGGTGCCCGAGCGCCGGCGTTCGAAGGACATCTTGGCCGGAATGGCCGAGGCAGCAGCCGAGGCCGACGCCGCCGAAACGCGGGTTGTTTCGGAGGGAGAGGACGCCTAGAAGCTCCCGTATTCTCGTTCTAGACCCCCCACCTCCGCGTAAAGTGGGCAGAGTGGCGCGGGACGCGCCGCTCCGGTGGGGGGTGGGCAGTCGGGAATCGAGAAGAACTGGCGCGTCACGCATTCGCTCCGGTCGTCGCTAAATAGCTGAAAAACGGGCATTTAGAGTCCCCAGAACGTTGACGAGCGGCTTCGTCCTGCTTATAATCATGCCTTGCAACCGCGGGGGAATTGTGTGTCCCGTTCCCCCGGTATCGTCTCTCGTCACTGCACATTCCCTGGAAGTTTCACCGAAGCCTGTTAACGGGCTCAGGGTATGTGTGCCTGGCGGGGTTTATTCGAATTCGGAGGCCAGATTTGCCGACGATCAACCAGTTGGTTCGGAAGGGAAGGAAGCGGGCAGCTTCCAAGACCTCCAGCCCGGCTCTGCAGAGGTCGCCTCAGAAGCGAGGCGTGTGCACGCGCGTGTACACGTCGACGCCGAAGAAGCCCAACTCTGCGCTCCGCAAGGTGGCGCGTGTACGCCTGACCAACGGGATCGAGGTCACGACCTACATCCCGGGTATCGGTCATAACTTGCAGGAGCATTCGATCGTGTTAATCAGGGGAGGTCGCGTGAAGGACCTTCCCGGAGTCCGCTATCATGTGATTCGCGGTACGCTCGACAGCGCCGGCGTTGAAGGTAGAAAACAGGGTCGCTCCAAGTACGGCGCGAAGAAGCCCAAGGCCTAGACCCTGCCCGCCTGAATACCGGCGACCGCCGGTATCTTCCCGAATTCCGACCCTAGGTTGACCCGTCAAGAATGTGGTTCCGGGGCTACGTGTCTCCCGGTCCCGCAGAGTCTGAGGAGTGTGCGGGTATGTCCCGCAAGCAAATAAAGACCGACAAGCATGAGATCGTGCCCGATCCGGTGTACAACAGCCGGCTGGTGTCGAAGTTCATCAATCACATGATGCTCGACGGCAAGAAGAGCACGGCCCAGCAGATCTTCTACGGCGCCCTTGAGATGGTTGGCGAGAAGGGCGATGACGAGCCGCTGAAGCTGTTCAAGAAGGCCGTCGACAACGTTCGCCCGTCCGTGGAGGTGAAGTCGCGCCGCGTTGGTGGTTCGACGTATCAGGTACCGGTCGAGGTATATACGCGCCGCAAGACGTCGCTGGCGCTGCGCTGGTTGGTCAATGCGGCGCGCAGCCGCGGTGAGAAAACGATGGATGCCAGGTTGGCGGCCGAGGTGCTTGACGCCGCCGCAGGTCGCGGCGCCGCCGTGAAGAAGAGAGAAGACAGCCACCGAATGGCCGAGGCCAACAAGGCCTTTGCCCACTACCGCTGGTAGACGCGGACGAGGGAACGAGACAGTGGCCCGCAGAATACCGCTCGCCAATACGCGCAATATCGGCATCATGGCGCACATCGATGCCGGTAAGACGACGACGACCGAGCGCATCCTGTTTTACACCGGCATCACCCACAAGCTGGGTGAGGTCCACGACGGCAACGCCGAAATGGACTGGATGGTGCAGGAGCAGGAGCGTGGCATCACGATCACGTCGGCGGCGACGACCTGCGAGTGGCGCGAGCACCGAGTCAACATCATCGACACCCCGGGGCACGTCGACTTCACTGCCGAGGTCGAGCGTTCGCTGCGCGTGCTCGACGGCGCCGTTGCCATTTTCGATGCCGTTGCCGGCGTAGAGCCGCAGACCGAGACGGTTTGGCGCCAGGCCGATCGGTACAGCGTTCCGCGCATCGCCTTCGTCAACAAGATGGATCGCGTCGGCGCCAACTTCGATCGCTGTGTCGAGATGATGATCGACCGGCTGAACGCCAAGACGGTGCCCGTACAGTTGCCGTGGGGCGCCGAAGACGGATTCGTCGGCGTCATCGATGTCATTCGCCAGCGCGCCATGCGCTGGGAAGATGAGACGCTCGGTGCCGACTACGAAGAGGTCGACGTTCCCGAGGAGTACCTCCCCGCGCTCGAGGCGGCGCGCGAGAAGGTCCTCGAGGTTGCCAGCGAGATCGACGATCAGGTCCTCGAGAAGTATCTCTCCGGAGAACAGATCACGCCGGATCTGCTGATCCGTGCGTTGCGCGCCGGAACCCTGGCACTCAAGATCACGCCCGTCCTGGCCGGTACCGCTTTCAAGAACAAGGGCGTCCAGCCCTTGCTCGACGCCGTTATCGACTATCTACCGTCGCCTCTCGACGTCGGCACTGTCGAAGGACAGAACCCCGACACCGGCGAGACCGTCGAGCGCGAGCCATCGGACAACGCGCCGTTCTCCGGGCTCGTGTTCAAGATCATGACCGACCCCTTCGTCGGCCATCTGGCATTTCTGCGCGTCTACTCCGGCACGGTCGAGTCGGGCAGCACGGTGTACAACGCCACCGCCGGCAAGAAAGAGCGCATCGGTCGCCTCCTGAAGATGCACGCCAACAAGCGGGAGGAGATCAAGCTGGTGCGCGCCGGTGACATCGCCGCGCTGGTTGGCCCGAAGAGCGTATCGACGGGACACACGGTGTGTGATCCGGCCCACCCCATCATCCTCGAATCGATGGAGTTCATGAAGCCGGTGATCTCCATGGCGATCGAGCCCAAGACCAAGGCCGACCAGGAGAAGCTGTCCGACGCCCTGGCCAAACTGGCTCAGGAAGACCCGACATTCGAGCGTCACCGCGACGACGAAACCGGCCAGACGATCATCTCGGGCATGGGTGAGCTGCACCTGGAGGTGTTGGTCGACCGTATGTTGCGCGAGTTCGGCGTGCAGGCCAACGTCGGCCGCCCACAGGTCGCCTACCGCGAGTCGCTCACCAAGCCCGCCAAGGGCGAGGGCCGCTTTGTTCGCCAGACAGGTGGTCGTGGCCAGTTCGGTCACGTGCTCGTCGAGATCGAGCCGCTGCCTCCCGAGGAGGGCCAGAAGTTCCAGTTCGTCAACAAGATTGTCGGTGGAGCGATTCCGCGCGAGTTCATCTCGTCCGTCGAGCAGGGTGTGCGCGAGGCGATGGAGTGCGGTCCGTTGGCGGGCTACGAGATCGAAGGCGTCCAGGTGACGCTCTGCGGCGGCTCGTACCACGAAGTCGATTCGTCGGAAATCGCCTTCAAGATCGCCGGCAGCATGGCGTTCAAGGATGCGGCACAGCGCGCCGAACCGGTTCTGATGGAGCCGGTCATGGATGTCGAGGTCGTTGTTCCCGAGGAGTACATGGGTGAGGTGATCGCGGACCTCAACGGCCGCCGCGGACGCATCGAGCGAATGGATTCGCGAGACGGCCTCAAGATCATCGTCGGTCAGGTGCCGCTGGCCGAGATGTTCGGGTACGCCACCGACGTGCGGTCGGTAACCCAGGGCCGGGCGACGTTCACGATGCATTTCCGTCGATATGGCAAGGTTCCAGTGAACATCACGGAGGAAGTCATTTTGCGGGTACGCGGGAACACCGTGTAGCCGCCGACTCATCCGCGTTTCGGAGGTAGCAGATGGCGAAGGAGAAATTCCAGCGAACGAAGCCGCACGTAAACGTGGGAACGATTGGCCACGTGGACCACGGCAAGAGCACGTTGACGGAAGCGATCACGCTGGTGCAGAGCAAGGCGGGGATGGCGGATTACGTGCCGTTTTCGAACATCGACAAGGCTCCGGAAGAGCGTGAGCGGGGCATAACGATCGCCATCGCGCACGTGGAGTACGAGACGGAAAACCGGCACTACGCGCACGTGGACTGCCCGGGGCACGCGGACTACGTGAAGAACATGATCACGGGGGCGGCGCAGATGGACGGTGCGGTGCTGGTGGTCTCGGCGGCGGACGGCCCGATGCCGCAGACGCGCGAGCACATCCTGCTGGCGCGGCAGGTGGGGGTGCCGGCGATCGTGGTGTTTTTGAACAAGACGGACCAGGTCGACGATCCGGAGTTGCTGGAGCTGGTGGAGCTGGAGGTACGGGAGCTACTGAGCGCGTACGATTTTCCGGGCGACGACATTCCGGTGGTCCAGGGCTCGGCGCTGCAGGCGGTGGAGGCGGGCGGCGAGGGCGAGGTGGTGGAGCCGATCAAGCAGCTGCTGGCGGAGCTGGACGGCTACATACCGCAGCCGCAGCGTGACATCGACAAGCCGTTTTTGATGCCGATCGAGGACGTCTTCACGATTTCGGGCCGCGGCACGGTGGTGACGGGACGTATCGAGCAGGGCAAGGTGAACACGGGCGACGAGATCGAGATCGTCGGGATTCGGGACACGCAGAAGAAGGTGGCGACGGGAGTGGAGATGTTCCGCAAGATCCTCGACGAGGGTCAGGCGGGAGACAACGTGGGAGTTCTGCTGCGGGGGACGGATCGCGACGAGGTGGAGCGCGGACAGGTGCTGGCGGATCCGAAGTCGATCACGCCGCACACGAAGTTTTCGGCCGAGGTGTACGTGCTGACGAAGGAAGAGGGTGGCCGGCACACGCCGTTTTTCAAGGGTTACCGGCCGCAGTTTTACTTCCGGACGACGGACGTGACCGGCTCGGTGGAGCTGCCGGAGGGCATCGAGATGGTGATGCCGGGCGACAGCGTCACCTTCAAGGTGGAGCTGATCACGCCGATTGCCATGGACAAGGGCCTGCGATTCGCCATCCGCGAGGGTGGCCGTACGGTCGGCGCCGGCACGATCACGGAGATTTCCGAGTAAGCAGGCCCGACCAGGGCACGAGCGACAACCAAAATGGACCAAAAAATTCGAATTCGTCTCAAGGCCTACGATCATCGCGTGCTCGACCAGTCGGCACACGAGATCGTCGAAACTGCCGAGCGCACCGGTGCGCGTGTGGCAGGGCCGATCCCCTTGCCGACCGAACGCAGCATCTACACCGTGTTGCGGTCACCGCACGTGGACAAAAAATCTCGCGAACAGTTCGAGATCCGCACCCACAAGCGATTGGTCGACATTCTGGAGCCGACCCCGCAGACCGTCGACGCATTGATGAAGCTCGACCTGCCGGCCGGTGTGGACGTTGAGATCAAGGCCTTCGGCCCGGAGCACTAGAGCCGAAGAGGCGCGGTGGAAGCAAATGGTCAAGGGACTGATAGGTCAAAAAATCGGGATGACTCGGGTGTTCGATGACGCCGGAAACCATGTGCCCGTTACGGTGCTGAAGGCGGGCCCGTGCGTTGTGCTGCAGGTAAAGAACGAAGAGACCGACGGCTATCGCGCCGTACAGCTCGGCCTGGTCGACGAGAGCGTCAAGGAAAAGAACCAGACGAAGGCTCGGCGCGGGCACCTGGCTGCGGCCGGTACCCTTCAAATCCGCGTGATCCGCGAGTTCGAGGTTGACGAGGGCGAAGAAGTCAGCCCCGGCGACCAGATCACCGTCGAGCATTTCGCTGAGGTTGCCAAGGTCGACATCGTCGGCACCTCGAAAGGTCGTGGCTTCCAGGGCGTCATGCGACGGCACGGGTTCGGTGGCGGTAAGGCGACGCACGGCTCGATGCACCACCGCGCCCCCGGGTCCATCGGTATGGCGGCGTATCCGGCGCGGGTCATGAAGGGGCAGCGCATGCCGGGGCAAATGGGCAACAAGCGGGTCACCGAGATGGGCTTGCGTGTGGTCGAGGTCAACTCCGAGGAGAACCTGCTCCTGGTTGCCGGTTCGGTTCCCGGGTCGCGGCAAGGCTACGTATTCATTCGTCCGGCGCTGCGAGGTTAAGAGCCATGCTGACGATTCAAGTGAAAGACAAGAACAACAAGGCCGTCGGGGAGGTCGAGGTCACCCCGACTGTCTTCGACCGCAAGGTCAAGCGCAGCCTCCTGCACGAAGCCGTGGTGCAGTACCAGGCCGGGAAGCGCCAGGGTACTCATAGCACCAAGGGCAAGGGTGAGGTCTCTGGTGGCGGCCGCAAGCCGTGGCGCCAGAAAGGCACCGGGAGGGCTCGCGTAGGCTCGACCCGCAACCCGATCTGGCGCAAGGGCGGCATCGTCTTCGGGCCGAAGCCGCGCGACTACTCGTATTCGATGGGTCGCCAGAAGCAACGCCATGCCTTGCAGATGGCGTTGACGGTGAAGCAGCGCGACGAGCAGATCGTCGTTGTCGACAGCCTGGAGATATCGGCCCCGAAGACCAAAGAAGTCGTTGCCATGTTGAAGGGTCTCGACCTCGATGGGCGCGTCCTCATCTACGACCCGGACGCCAACCAAGACCTGCAGCGCGCCGCGCGCAATATCCCGGGCGTGCAGGTCGTTAACGGTTTCGGTTTGAGCGTGTACCAATTGCTGTTGCACGACTGGCTGCTGACGACGGAGGCTGGAATCGCGCGCATCGACGAGGCATTGCGATGAATCCGTACGACGTCATTCGCCGACCGGTGATCACCGAGAAGGCGACGATCCTCAAGGAAGACGAGCGCACGCTCTGCTTCGAAGTAGACCGCCGCGCCACCGCGCTGGAGGTGCGCCGCGCGGTCGAGCTCGTTTTCAAGGTCAAAGTGGACGACGTTCGCGTCATGAACGTGCGGGGCAAGAGAAAGCGTCTGGGGCGCTTCGAGGGGTTCGCCCCGGACTGGAAGAAAGCCTACGTGAAGCTGGCGCCCGACCAGACGATGGTCGAGTACTTCGAGGGAGTGTAGTTCGATGAGTCTCAGGCAACTCAAGCCGACGTCTCCGGGAACCCGTTTCCGTCGGGCGCCGGAGTATCCCGAGCTCAGCCAGGGCAACAAGCCGAACAAGGCGCTCACCAAGGGCAAGAAGCGCATCTCGGGCCGCAACCACAAGGGACGGATTACGATTCGCCACCGCGGCGGCGGACACCGGCGCCTCTATCGCCAGATCGATTTCCGTCGCAACAAGGACGGGATCCCGGCGAAGGTGCACAGTGTCGAGTACGACCCGAACCGCTCGGCCCACATCGCGCTGCTTCACTACGCCGATGGCGAAAAGCGCTACATCCTGGCGCCACGCGGCCTGCGCGTTGGGGCCACGCTGATGTCGGGGGTCGGAGCGGAACCGCGCCTGGGCAACGCTCTGCCGCTGCGCTCGATTCCTCTCGGTACGCCGATCTGCTGCATCGAGATGAAGCCCGAGAAAGGCGCACAGATCGCCCGCAGCGCCGGCGCCGAGGCGACACTGATGGCCAAGGAAGGCAAGTACGCGCACGTGCGTTTGCCGTCGGGCGAGGTGCGGCTGATTCACATGGACTGCAAGGCGGTTGTCGGCCAAATCGGCAACGTCGATCACATGAACGTAAGCTACGGCAAGGCGGGCCGCCGTCGCTGGCTCGGGCGTCGCCCCCACGTGCGTGGCGTGGCGATGAATCCGGTCGACCACCCAATGGGTGGCGGCGAGGGCAAGGCGTCGGGCGGCAGGCATCCCTGCACACCGTGGGGTAAGCCCACCAAGGGAGCCAAGACGCGGCGCAACAAGCGTACCGGCAAGTACATCGTGCGGCGTCGCAACCAGGGCCGCCGGCGACGAGGGTAAAGATGGGGAGATCGCTTAAGAAAGGACCGTATGTGCAGGCCTCGTTGGCTCGCAAGATCGAGGCGATGAACCGCGGCGGTGAGCGGCAGGTCATCAAGACCTGGTCGCGCCGGTCGACGATCACTCCGGAGATGGTCGGTCACACTTTGGCGGTGCACAACGGCAAAAGGTTCATCCCGGTGTACATCACCGAAAACATGGTGGGACACAAGCTCGGCGAGTTTGCGCCCACCCGGACGTTCCGGAGTCACGCCGGAGGAAGGAAGTCGGAGCGTCAGGCCCGCTTCGGTTGATCGGGATGCAGACGATGGAAATTGTCAGTCAGGCAACAGCTCGCTATGTGCGTGGCGCTCCGACCAAAGTTCAGTTGGTGGCGGACAGCATTCGAGGCTGCAAGATTCCCGAGGCTCTCGGAACGCTCGAGCTGTCGAACCGGAAAGCGGCTCGCCAGCTGGAGAAGGTTGTGCGGTCGGCAATCGCCAACGCCGAAGGCAATGACCCGGGTGTCGATATCGACGAGCTCGTGGTCGCCGAGGTGTATGTGAATCAGGGGCCGTCGTTGCCGCCGCGGATTCGCCCCCAGCCGATGGGCCGCGCCTTTCCGATCCTCAAGCGAACCAGCCACATAACGGTGAAGCTGTCAGAGAGGAAAGGCTGAAATGGGGCAGAAGGTTCATCCGATCGGCTTTCGACTCGGCTACACCGAGGAATGGCGCTCTCGCTGGTTCGCCAAGCGTGACTACGCCGACTTGCTGCACGAGGACATCAGCCTGCGCGACATGGTCAAGAAGCGCTTCCATCATGCCGGCGTCTCACGCGTTGATATCGAGCGGGCGGCCAACAAGCTGAAGATCGACATCCACACGTCACGTCCCGGCATCGTGATCGGGCGCAACGGATCCGAGGTCGATCGGCTAAAGAAGGATGTGGAGGCACAGACGAACCGCGAGGTGTACGTCAACATCCAGGAAGTGCACCGCCCGGAGCTCGACGCCCAGCTGATCTCCGAGAACATCGCCCTACAGCTGCAGCGCCGCGTCGCCTTCCGGCGCGCCATGCGCCGCGCCGTAGAGACGGCAATGCGCTTTGGCGCCGAGGGCATCAAGGTGCGCTGTGCCGGCCGTTTGGGTGGGCTCGAGATCGCGCGTGTCGAGTGGTACCTGCAGGGCAACCTGCCACTGCATACGCTGCGCGCCGACATCGACTACGGCTTCGCCGAGAGCAAGACGACGTACGGCCAGATTGGCGTAAAGGTTTGGGTGTATCGCGGCCAGATCCTCGACATCGCGGATCGGAGCGCGAGGTTGCGAGCCGACCACTAGACATTGCAGAGCTGAAGCACCGAGGAAACTGAACGATGTTGATGCCGAAGAAAATGAAGTACCGCAAGATGCACCGCGGTCGCCGTCGCGGTCGCGCGAAGGGCGGAGTTACGGTCGCATTCGGCGAGTTCGGCTTGCAGGCGTTGCAGGACGGCTGGATCACCAGTCGACAGATCGAGGCCGCCCGTATCGCGATGACCCGTCACGCCAAACGCGGCGGCAAGGTGTGGATCCGCATCTTCCCGGACAAGCCGGTTACCAAGAAGCCGGCAGAGACCCGCATGGGTAAGGGCAAGGGCGCACCCGAGGAGTGGGTGGCCGTGGTCAAGCCGGGCCGCATCATGTACGAAATGGAAGGCGTGTCCGAGGAGTTGGCACGCGAGGCCATGCGCCTGGCGGCCGCGAAACTGCCCATCAAGGTGCGCTTCGCCAAGCGCGTCGAGGAGGAGCTCGAATGAGGGCCGCCGCGCTGCGCGATTACTCGCGCGAAGAACTCCGCAATCGTGTACAGGAGCTTCGCGAGCAGGCGCTGAAGCTGCGTTTTCAGCAGTCCACGGGGCAGATCGAAAACCCCCAAATGCTGCGCGGCGTGCGCCGTGACATTGCGCGCGCGGCGACCATCTCGCGGGAGCGCGAGCTGGGAATCGAGGTGCCCGAGGTCAGCACGGCCGGCGTCGCCGCGAAGGAAACCGACGGGGCACCGGAAGAAAGCAGTTCGGAAGACTGAACGTTTGAAGGAAATCGACGATGGCAGCTAAACAGAACGAGACCGGCACAACGGCTGTTCGCGGGCGTACGCGCGAGGAGATCGGCGTGGTGTTGAGCGATCGCATGGACAAGACGGTGGTAATCGCCGTCGAGCGGGCGTCGCAGCACCCACTCTACAAGAAGGTAGTCAGGACACGGCGGAAGTTCGTCGCCCACGACGAGACCAACGACTGCCGGTCCGGCGATCGGGTACGCATCATGGAGTGCCGCCCGATATCGCGACGCAAGCGCTGGCGGGTGGTCGAAGTGCTCGAACGCGCTCCCGGCGCCTGAGCAGTTGGTAGGGAATTGTCATGATCCGCATGCAGACCATTTTGGAAGTGGCCGATAACTCGGGGGCGCGCAAGATCGCGTGCATCCAGCCCCTCGGTGGATCGAGCATCGGCCAGACGGCGGGACTCGGAGACATTATCTCGGCGTCGGTCAAGGAGGCCGTGCCCCAAGGGACGGTCAAGAAGGGACAGGTTGTCCGTGCCGTCATCGTCCGGACGGCCAAGGAAACCGCCCGACGCGACGGGTCCTACATTCGCTTCGACACCAACGCAGCCGTGCTTATCAGCCCGAATGACGAGCCCATCGGTACCCGTGTGTTCGGACCGGTGGCTCGCGAGCTGCGCGAGCGACGCTTCATGAAGATCGTGTCTCTCGCTCCGGAGGTTCTGTAGAGATGGCACGGAGCGCCCGCGTGCACGTTCGCAAGGACGACCAGGTCTATGTGATTGTCGGCAAGGACCGCGGCAAGACGGGCCGCGTCATGCAGGTATACCCCCAAAAGCGTCAGGTGCTCGTGGAGGGCGTCAACATGGTCAAGAAGGCCATGAAGGCGAACCCCGGAAAGAACGTCAAGGGCGGCGTGGTCGAGCGTGAGGCCCCCCTCCACATCAGCAACGTCGCGGTGGTTTGTCCCGAGACCAATGCTCCTTCCCGCGTGGGCCGCAAGGTCCTGCAAGACGGCAGTCGCGTGCGCATCGCACGGAAGTCCGGCGCGGCACTGGATAAGTCCTAGTCATGGCTGCACGGCTCAAAGAGTTCCACAACAACGAGTTGAGGGCTCAGCTCCAGGAGGAGCTCAGTCAGCCGAATCCCATGGCCGTGCCGCGGCTCGTCAAGGTCGTGGTCAACATGGGTGTAGGTCGGGCAACGCAGGACATCAAGGAGCTCGACAAGGCAGTCGACGAGCTGGCAATGGTGACCGGGCAAAAACCCAGCATTCGCCGTGCCCGCAAGTCGGTGGCCTCCTTTCGGCTCCGCGAGGGAATGCCCATCGGCGCAACGGTGACGCTGCGCGGTGAGCGTATGTTTGAGTTTCTCGATCGCCTGATCTCGATCGTGTTGCCGCGTGTCCGTGACTTTCGCGGCATTCCACGCGATTCCTTCGACGGCCGCGGCAACTACACGCTAGGCCTGCAGGATCAGTTGATTTTCCCCGAGGTCGATTACACCAAAGTCGACCGGGTTCGGGGCATGAACGTGACGATTTGCACAACGGCGGAAACGGACGAGGAGGCCCGGCCTTTGCTGGCCGGCCTCGGCATGCCGTTTGCCCGAGACGAATAGGTAGGGAACGTGGCAACGACTGCATGGATAGCAAAGGCCAACCGAAAGCCGAAGTTTAGCTCGCGCAAGGTAAATCGGTGCCGCATCTGCGGCCGCGGTCGCGGTTACTTGCGTCGTTTCCAAATGTGCCGGATTTGTTTCCGGCTGCGCGCCCTTCAAGGTGAGATTCCGGGCGTCCGCAAGGCGAGCTGGTAGGACAAAGAACCATGATGACTGACCCGATTGCCGACATGCTCACGCGGATCCGTAACGGTCTGTCGGCCAAGCACGACGTTGTGCGGATTCCTGCGTCGGGAATCAAGAAGGAGATCGCGCACATTCTCAAGGAAGAGGGCTTCGTTTCGGACGTGAGTCTCGAGCAGGGTGAGCACGCGCAGGACATCCACGTGTCGCTGAAGTACAGCGATAGCCGCGACCCGGCGATTCGGCGCCTCGAGCGCATCAGCAAGCCGGGGCGACGGGTGTATTGCAACAAGGACAGCGTGCCCATCGTTCTCAATGGCCTTGGCGTCGCCATCGTATCGACGTCGCATGGCCTGTTGACCGACAAGCGATGTCGAGAGCTCGGCGTCGGCGGCGAGGTCATTTGCAATGTCTGGTAAGCCATGTCGCGAATAGGACTCAAACCGATCACCGTGCCTGACGGCGTATCCATCAAACAGGATGGGTCCGCGTTGCACATCAGCGGTCCGAAAGGCGAGCTCAGCACGCCGGTTTCGCCGGGCGTTAGCATGGTCCAAGAAGACGGTACCGTGCGCTTCAAGCGTGCCGATGACAAGAAGCAGACGCGCGCCTACCATGGCTTGACGCGGGCTCTTGCAGCCAACGCCGTGCGAGGGGTGCACGAAGGGTTCGAGCGTCGCCTGAGCATCGAGGGCATCGGTTATCGCGCCCGCATGGAGGGCGGCGAGCTGGTGTTGCAGGTCGGTTTCTCCCACCACGTGCACTTCCCGATCCCATCGGGTATCGAGATCGACGTGGAGGACCAGACGAAGATTTCCGTGAAGGGTATCGACAAGCAGCAGGTCGGCGAGATTGCCGCGCAGATTCGTCGCGTCCGTCCGCCCGACGCCTACAAAGGCAAGGGTATTCGCTACGAAGGCGAGGTCGTCCGTAAGAAGGTCGGCAAGGCCGGCGTCAGCGCAATGTAGGGGTAGAGGGCCATGGCTATTCAGCGTCGAAAGAAAAAGGAAATTCGCCGGCAGGGCGTGCGGCAGCGGATTCGTCGGAAGGTCCGCGGCACGGCGGAGCGACCGCGGCTGGTCGTGTTTCGTTCCGGCCGGCATCTGCATGTGCAGGTGATCGACGACGTCGCGGGAAGCACCGTCGCTTCGCTGTCCACGCAAGAAGCAGCTTTTTGCGACCAGGGGTTCCAGCATGGCGCAACGGTTGCAGCGGCCTCCGCGGCCGGAAAGCTCCTGGGAGAGCGAGCCAAGGCCGTCGGCGTGAACAAGGTCGTATTTGACCGCGGCGGCCACGCCTACCACGGCCGCGTGCGCGCGGTCGCAGATGCCGCTCGCGAGGCTGGACTCGAATTCTAACGGGGTGCTGAGGAAGGACGAGATGCGTCAAGTCGAACATGTTGATCCGGACAGCCTGGAGCACGAGCTGCAGGACACCGTCGTGGCGATCAATCGCGTCACGAAGGTGGTCAAGGGCGGCAAGAACCTCGGTTTCAATGCCCTCGTCGTGGTCGGCGACCGCCACGGCCACGTCGGCCATGGCCTCGGCAAGGCGAAAGAAGTCCCGCTGGCCATTCGCAAGGCGGTTCAGGTTGCTCGCAAGAATCTGCGCCGCGTGCCGCTGATGGGCACGACGATTCCGCACGGCGTCCAAGGGCGATTTGGAGCCGGCAGCGTGCTGTTGAAGCCGGCGGCTCCCGGTACCGGTGTTATCGCCGGCGCCGCAGTGCGCGCTGTGGTCGAGCTCGTCGGCATCCAGGACATTCTGACCAAATGCCTGGGCTCACGTAATCCTCACAACATGCTGAAAGCTACGATCGACGCCCTCGACCAGCTACGTGATCCGGCAGCGATCGCGCGGGCTCGCGGGCTCGATCCCGAGCAAGTCCAACCCCATCAGTCATACACCGACGTTGGCTGAGGGCACGGGGAACACGAAATTGGGAAACGAAGCGACGCTGCACATCCGTCAAGTTCGCAGCAAGATCGGGCAGACGCTCAAGCAGCGTGAGGTCCTGCGAACCCTCGGCTTGCGCCGTATCGGGCACACGGTCGAGCGGCCGGATAGCCCCGCCGTTCGGGGCGCGGTACTTCTGGTGGCGCATCTCGTGACGGTGAACGGCGTGCCGGGAACGGCTGCCGGTGTGTCGGTGTCGGCGCCGTTGAAGGCCGCGAAACCGAAGCCTGCGAAACCAAAGGTGGCGAAACCGAAGGCCGCCAAGCCCGAGGCCGCGGAACCGAAGGCCGTGGAACTGCAAGACGCCAAGCCCGAGGCGCCGCCCGCCGAGGCGACTGCCCCCGAGCCTGCAGCGATCGAGGTCGCCCCGGCTGACGAGCCAAAGGCCGCCAAGGAGAAGACGGCGAAGAGGAAGACGGCGAAGAAGACGGCCGCGAAGAAGACGGCCGCGAAGAAGGCCACGAAGAAGGCTGCCAAGAAGACGGCGAAGAAGCGGACCGCCAAGAAGGCCGCCAAAAAGAAAACGGCGAAGAAGGGGAGCGGAGACAAGTCATGAAGCTGCACGACGTGCGACGCAAGGCGGAAGCTACAAAGGATCGTAAACGCGTCGGGCGCGGCCGCGCTTCCGGTACGGGCAAGACGAGCGGTCGCGGGCACAAGGGCGCCAAGTCGCGATCCGGCTACAAACACAAGGCCGGCTTCGAGGGTGGCCAGATGCCTCTCGTTCGCCGCCTGCCGAAGCGCGGCTTCAGCAACTACCCGTTTCGCAAGGCGTGGGCCGAGGTCAACGTGAGCGACTTGTCGCGTTTTGACGCCGGCAGCACCGTCGATCCGGATGCCTTGCGCGCTGCTGGTATGGTCAAGGGACGTTACGACGGCATCGTCATTCTCGGTCGCGGTGAGATCGAGCTGGCGCTGACGGTCAAGGCGCAACGCTTCTCGAAGACCGCCGTGGACAAGATCGCGGCGGCCGGCGGAACCACCGAGGTCATCGCGTGAAGGACACGGTTCGCAACATTTTCGCGATCCCCGACCTTCGCAACCGGGTTCTCTACACCTTCGGCCTGCTGGCGGTCTTTCGCGTTGGCGCGAACATTCCGATTCCAGGCGTCAACTCGCAGGCGATCCTCGAGTTCTTCAACGCTCAGGCGGGCAACTTCTTCGGGCTGGTGAACCTATTCTCGGGACAGGCGCTCAGCCAGATGACCGTGTTCGCCTTGGGAATCATGCCGTATATCTCGGCGTCGATCATCCTGCAGCTGTTGACCGTCGTGTGGCCCTACCTGGAGAAGATTCAGAAAGAAGGTGAGCTGGGGCGTAAGAAGATCACCCGCTACACGCGCTACCTGACCGTCGCGCTCTCGCTCGTCCAATCGTTCGCCATCTCGGTGGCGCTCGAGGCGCCGTCGCAAGGCGGCCAGCCGTTTGTCCTGGACCCCGGGTGGAGCTTCCGGTTCATGGCGGTGCTGACGCTGACCACCGGTACGGCGTTCCTGATGTGGCTTGGAGAGCAAATCTCCGAGCGCGGCGTCGGCAACGGCATCTCACTGCTGATCTTCTCGGGGATTGCGGTGGGTATCCCGGGTGGCGTCATTACCACGTATCGCCAGCTCGAGATCGGTTCGCTGAACGTCTTCACGGTGGCGTTGCTGGGCTTCGTCATGGTGGGGGTTACCGCGTTTGTCGTCCTGATGGAAAGCTCGCAACGGCGCATTCCGGTGCAATACGCCAAGCGCGTCGTCGGCCGCCGCATGTACGGCGGGCAGAGCACGCATTTGCCGATCCGTGTCAACACCGCCGGCGTCATTCCGGTCATCTTCGCCTCGTCGATCATCATGTTTCCGCAGACGATCACCCAGTTCGTAACGCATCCGTGGGCGCAGGCGGTGACCAACGCGCTGAGCTGGGGCCATCCCATGTACACAGTCCTGTACGCGACGGCGATCATCTTCTTTTGCTATTTCTACACCGCGATCATCTTCAATCCGGTCGACGTCGCCGACAACATGCGCAAATACGGTGGCTTCATTCCCGGCATCCGACCCGGGCGGCGTACGGCGGAGTACATCGACGGCATTCTCACGCGGCTAACGTTTATCGGCGCGCTCTATCTAACCGCGGTGTCGTTGCTGCCGCAGTTCTTGCTCGCTGGTTTCCAAGTGGCGCCGATACCGTTCATCGGTGATCGGCTCGACGCCATGCTGCCGATTTGGTTCACAACCGGCTTGGGTATCAACTTCTACTTCGGCGGTACTTCGCTCCTCATCCTCGTCGGTGTCGCGATGGACACCGTGCGCCAGGTCGAGAGCCAGCTCATCATGAGGCACTACGAAGGCTTCTTGAAGGGCGGCCGCATCAAAGCACGACGGTACTCTTGATGATCATCGTTTTCTTGGGCCCTCCGGGGGCCGGGAAGGGAACCCAGGCCGAGAGCCTTGCTGCCAGCTATGGGTTGCCCAAGGTCTCGACCGGTGACATGTTGCGCGACGCCGTCGCCGAAGGAACCGAGCTCGGCGAGCGGGTGAAAGGCATCATGGCCTCCGGCGACCTGGTTCCCGATGACGTCATGCTGGAAGTTGTCGAAGAACGACTCGGCAAGCCTGATTGTGCAGGCGGCGCCATTCTCGATGGTTACCCTCGTACGCGAGGTCAGGCCGAGACGCTCGACCCGCTCACCGAGAAGCTCGGCTTGGGAGAAGTCGGGCTGGTACTGATGTTGGAAGTTCCCGAGGAAGAGGTCGTGCGGCGTATTTCGGGCCGGCGAGCCGAGGCCGACGGCGACGGCGACGGCGAGCGCGACGATGACAAGGAAGAGGTCGTGCTCGAACGCATGCGGGTATACCGCGAGCTCACCGAGCCACTGGTCGAGTACTACGGCCGGCGCGGCGTCATGCGCGAGATCGATGGGGTAGGGACAATCGACGAAATTTACGAGCGGATTGGCACCGCCACCAGCGCCGCGGTGCAGGCATGATCATCTGTAAATCACAATTCGAGCTCGACGTCATGCACCGTGCCAACCAGGTCGTGGCCCAGGTGCTGGGCGAGCTTGTCGATCGTGTCGCACCGGGCGTCAGTACCGGCGAGCTTGACGAGTATGCCGAGAAGCGGGTTCGTGAGCTCGGCGGCGAGCCGGCTTTCAAGGGTTATCGTGGTTTTCCGGCCAGCCTTTGTGCCTCGCTCAACGAGGAGATCGTCCACGGCATCCCGTCGCGCCAGCGCCGCATAGCACCGGGTGACGTGGTGAGTATGGATCTGGGCGTCAAGCTCGAAGGTTTTTACGGCGACTCGGCCACTACGGTGGCCGTTGCTCCGATCGACGATGGCGTCGATCGCCTCCTGCGGGTGACCGAAGAATCTCTGCAGAAAGCGATCGACGAATGTCGCGTCGGCATGCGCGTCGGTGACATTTCGCACGCCGTGCAGACCCACGTGGAAGCAGCCGGCTTCTCGGTAGTTCGCGAGTTCGTGGGTCATGGTATCGGGTCGGTGTTGCACGAAGATTTACAAATCCCCAACTTCGGAAGGCCGGGTGTCGGCCAGCGGTTGAGGGCGGGAATGGTTCTCGCCATCGAGCCCATGGTGAACATGGGCGGCCCCGAGGCCGAAGTGTTGGATGACGGCTGGACCGCGGTGGCGCGCGACCGGCGCCCGTCAGCGCATTTCGAGCATAGCGTGGCGATTACCGAGGACGGGCCCTGGGTGCTCAGCGCCCCGAAGCGCCGTATGCAGAAGGCCAGCGGCTACGAATAGCAGACCCATCAAAGGATGGTATGTCAGAAAAAGACGAGGCACTTCAAGTTCGGGCGAAAGTCACCGAGTGCTTGCCCAACGCCAGTTTCCGGATCGAGCTGGACAACGGACACAAAGTGTTGGCGCATATCTCTGGAAAGATGCGGAAATACTTCATTCGCATCCTCCCGGGAGACGAGGTCTTGGTGGAGCTTTCCCCCTACGACTTATCCCGGGGACGCATCGTCTACCGGTACAAATAGGCGCGGGGGGTGGCTGTCGTTCGCAGGGAGGTACTGATAAAATCACCTCTCTCGTCCGTTCAGTGGCGAACCCCCCCGAAAGGTGTAAGTTGTGAAAGTTCGTGCGTCAGTGCGCCGCATGTGTGACAAGTGCCAGATCGTTCGGCGCCGGGGGCGGCTGTACGTAATTTGCGAGAACCCGAAACACAAGCAGCGCCAGGGATAGCCGCCTGGTTCGCCGAGCTTTCAGAATTCGAGAACGGGGTGTTTGCCGCGGTGTGATCTCCCGGAACGGGGTCGAGGTGCTCCGCGGAGGAGAGGAGAGTAGGAATGGCTCGTATTGCCGGAATTGACCTGAGGCTCGACAAGCGCATCGAGATTGCGCTGACCGACATCTATGGGATCGGTAGAGTGCGTGCCAACGAGCTCCTGAAGAGCGCCAAGGTCGATTCCGACAAGCGGGTTCGCGACCTGACCGAGCAAGAAGTCAGCAGGATTCGCCAGATCCTCGACCGCCAGGGGCGCGTCGAGGGTGATCTGCGAAAAGAAGTGCAGATGAACATCAAGCGGCTGATCGAGATCGGGTCATATCGCGGGCTGCGGCATCGTCGAAACATGCCGGTTCGCGGGCAAAGGACCAAGACGAACGCCAGGACCCGCAAGGGCCCCAAGGCCTTGGCCGTCAAGAAGAAGCAAGTAGCCCGACACTAGGACGACTTAGATGGCAAAGCGGCAGCAGAAGAAGAAAAAGGTCAAGAAGAACGTACCGCAGGGCATCGTCCACATTCAGGCTACGTTCAACAACACGCTCATTACGATCGCGGACGCGGACGGCAACACGATTGCCTGGTCGAGCGCCGGATCCAAGGGCTTCAAGGGTTCGCGCAAAGGCACTCCGTTCGCGGCGCAGATCGCCGCCCAGGACGCTGCCCAGAAGGCACGTGACCACGGCATGAAGCGCGTCGAGATTCGCGTCAAGGGTCCCGGCTCGGGCCGTGAGTCGGCGATTCGCGCGCTGCAGGCGGCCGGCCTCGACGTCATCGCGATCCGTGATGTCACGCCGATTCCACATAACGGCTGCCGGGCGCCGAAGCGGCGTCGGGTCTAGGAGGAAAGCAGTGGCTCGCTACAGTGGTCCCGTATGCAAGCTTTGTCGGCGGGAAGCAATCAAGCTCTTCCTCAAGGGCACCCGCTGCATGTCGGACAAGTGCGCCATCGAACGCCGCAACTATCCGCCCGGTCAACACGGGAGGCGTCGCGGCCGGCGGCCGTCCGACTACCAGGTACAGCTACGTGAGAAGCAGAAGGTCAAGAGGATGTACGGCGTCTTGGAGCGCCAGTTTCGCAAGTACTTTCGTGAGGCGGCGCGCCGCCGCGGCATCACCGGCGAGGCCTTGTTGATCATGCTCGAACGCCGCCTCGACAACGTCGTATACCGCATGGGCTTGGCATTGTCGCGGCCTCACGCCCGACAGATCATCCGTCACGGTCACATCCATGTGAACGGCGGCCGTATCGACATCCCGTCGTACCAGTCGAATCAGGGCGACCTCATCTCGGTCGCGCCGACTTCGAAGAAAAACGTCGAGCTCAAGGTGGCCGCCGAGAATGCCAAGGCGGCGCCGCCCCGCGCCTGGTTGGACGTCGACCTCGATGGCATGACGGGCACCGTGGTGCAGCTGCCGACGCGTGACGACATCGACATCGAGATTCAGGAACAGCTAATCGTCGAGCTCTACTCGAAGTAACGAGAACCCCGGCAGTACCGAGAGATTCAACCCCGCACGGCGGGGAAATCAGGAGGCAGAAACAGGATGCTTTGGACTGGCTTCCAGCGGCCCAAGAGGCTCGAGTTCGACCTGGAGTCGTTGACCGATCGCTACGGTAAGTTCTTCGCCCAACCCTTCGAGAAGGGCTTCGCGACGACGGTCGGCCACGGTATGCGGCGCGTATTGCTTTCGTCCATCGAGGGCGCAGCCATCACCGCCATCAAGATCGACGGCGTGTTGCACGAGTTCAGCTCGCTGACTGACGTGGTTGAAGACACGACCGATCTGATCCTCAACCTCAAGGACATTCCCTTCAAGCTCAACGTCGACAAGCCCAAGACGTTGATCCTGAAGTCGACCAAGGCCGGCGAGGTAACGGCGGCGGATATCGAGGAAGACCCGGATTTTGAGTGCCTGGCGCCGGAAGCGCACATTTGCACCGTCTCCAAGGGCGGCTCGCTGTCCATGGAATTGCGGCTGCGCCGCGGCCGTGGCTACGTTGCCGCCGACGGCAACCTCGAAGACGATATGAGCGTTGGGTGGATTCCCATCGACGCGGTGCACGCGCCGGTGCGCAGAGTCAACTACGTAGTTGAGCAGGCCCTCCTCGGCCGCGCCACCAACTACGAGCGCCTCGTCCTCGAGTGTTGGACCGACGGCACGGTCACCCCGGACCGCGCGGTCGCCCTGGGAGCGAAGCTGCTCCGCGACCATCTGGCGATCTTCATCGACTTCGAGGAAGAGCCGGCGGTTGCGAACGATGAGCCCGACGAGGACTTCACCGCGTTCCATAACACCTTGAATCGACCCGTTGACGAGCTCGAGCTTTCCGTCCGTTCGTACAACTGCCTGAAGAACGCCGACATACGGACGATTCGCGACTTGGTGCAGAAGACCGAGCCCGAGATGCTCAAGACCAAGAACTTCGGGAAGAAGTCGCTCCACGAGATCAAAGAAGTCCTGGCCGAGATGGGTCTGACCCTGGGCATGGACATGGACTTGCCGGAGCCGCCGGAGGAGTAGGGAGTACTCGGATGCGTCATCGCAAGAAGGTCCCCAAGCTGGGCCGCACGGCTGCGCACCGCGACGCTATGCTGCGCAACCTGACAACCGACCTGCTACGCCACGAGCGTGTCACTACGACACTCGCCAAGGCCAAGGCGGTTCGTTCGATGGCCGAACGCATGGTCACGTTGGGCAAGCGCGACACGCTCCACGCGCGGCGCCGAGCCGCGCGCGTTATCCGCGACGCCGCCGTCGTGCGCAAGGTGTTCAACGAGTTGGCGCCACGCTACGCCGAGCGTCCCGGTGGATACACCCGCATCATGAAGCTGGCGACGCGCGCCGGCGACCGCGCGGAAATGGCCATCATCGAGATGGTCGAAGCGATCGCCTCCTCGGACTAACTCGCCCGCGGCGGGCGAGAATGACGAATGATGGTTCGCCGCCGCGAGGTGGCACGTAGGACTTGGGCCGTTAGCTCAGTTGGGAGAGCGCCGGCCTCGCATGCCGGAGGTCGGGGGTTCGAATCCCCCACGGTCCACTGACAAAAACCGCCGGAAACCCGAGAATAGCAAGGGTTCCTCAAGGGTTCCGACGGTTTCTCTTTCCGAACGTGATACGCTCGTCTACCGCATAAAACGGCGTCGCGTGGCTACACAGTGGCTACATGGAGCGATCTCCGGCCCCGGAATCGACGCCAACCGAAGGGGTGGACGATGCCGAAAGCCAAGCTCACCAAGACCGAGGTCATTAAGGCCAAAGCTCCGAGTCCGGGGGCCGACGGGAGCACGCGCCAGACCATCTACCAAGACACGGAGCTACCAGGATTCGGGCTGCGCGTCTCAAGCGGCGGCGCCAGGTCCTACGTGGTTGAGTACCGCAAGGGCGGCCGCAAGCGCCGCGTCACACTCGGGCGCCACGGGCCGCTGACCGTGGATCAGGCGCGCAAGCTGGCGAAGCGTGAGCTGTACAGCGTCGCGGTAGGTGAAGATCCCGCTGAGCGGAAGAGGCAGGAGCGCGAAGGCGACACGCTGGCCGACGTGGTCGCCCGCTACCTCGACGACCTGCGTGCGCGAGCCGAGGCCGGGGCGAAGCGCGGCCGGTTGTCGGGGTGGGAGTCTGCCTGTGGGCTCGTCAAACGCCACGTGCCGGCGGCGATGCTGCGGCGCAAGATAGCTGACGTGACCGTCGAGGACGTGCGCCGCGTCCACAGGACGCTCGCCGACAAAGCACCGACGGCCGATCACGTGCGGACCGTGTTGCACGCCGTGTTCGAGCGAGCGCTAACCGAGGGGCTCATCAGCACCAACCCAGCCGCGCCGGTGAAGCGCTACTCGAAGCCCGCCAAGCGGCGCCGCGCGCTGACCCTGGACGAGCTGGCGCGGCTTGGCAGCGTCCTTGACGGTGTCGAAGCCATTGGCCAACTCGACGGCCACGCGGTGGACCCGGCAGCGGCGGCGACGCTACGGCTGCTCGCGATGACCGGCATGAGACGCTCTGAGCTGCTCGGCCACCAGACCAAGGCACGCCGAGGCCCGCGCGAAGGGCTGCGGTGGTCAGACCTGGACCTCGAGGCCGGCACCTACGCGCTGGTGGCACACGGCGGCGGCGCTGGCGGCAAGGGTGGCGGTCCGCGGATGCTGCCGCTCGGGACGGCAACGATCGATCTGCTGCGTAGTATCAAGCCAGACGATCTGAACCCAGAGGCGCCGGTAGTGGCGTCGCCCCGCGATCCGTCGGAGCCATACCGCGGCCTCGACAAGCCCCGGCGACTCATCTACAAGGTGGCCGATATCTCCGGTGCGGATACACACTGCCTGAGGCACACGTTCGAGACCGTCGCGTTCGAGCTCGCACCAGCCTACGCTGGCATGCTGACCGGCCGGTCGCTGACGCGTGATCCCGTGCTCAATGACTATCTGCACGTGGACATGGCGCGGCTCCGTGAAGTGGCCGACTCCGTAGCCGGCAGGATCGCGGCGGCGATGGCCAGCCAGCTCGCTGACGTAGTGCTGATGGAGCGCCGGCGGTGAAGGGGGACGACAAGCTACCGCGCGAGATGGAGGTGCTGGCGAAGCCCTACACCAAGGAGCAGGTCATGGCAGGTGACTTCCCCGAGGATGCGGTCGCGACCGGGTGGGGCATCGCGCCTGACGGGACCGTCATCTCCACCTTCAAGGTACTGCTCACCGAGCTACAGGCCTGCATGTCGGGCCGCCTCTTTCACATGGCGGGGTTACAGGTGGATTCAGACAAGCTACCCGACGCTCTCTCGGCTGGCTTAGAGGCTCAGGTCGAGAAAGCCGCTCTTGACGGCGCCCGGAGCCGGGGCGGCCGGGCACCGAAGCGCTTGGCCATTGTACAGGACGTCGTTGACCAGTTTGTTGCGAATCATCCGGGCGCCACTGCCCGCGAGATATGGGACTTGATCCCCGAAGGCGAAAACCTCTACAACCCGGTCTACCGCGATGGCGAGAAGGTGGTCCAGGTGGACGACAGGACGGGCCTCGAGAGGACTATCGTCTTCGCAACGTTCCGGAGTTATGTGACCCGCGGCCGCCTGCGCAGCAACTGAGCTATCGCGCAGCCCACCCCGTATCGTGGGCGGCATGGACACGGGGCCTACGGTACTAGACGATTTCGGAGCGCGGCTACTCGACACCCGGCAGGCTGCCGAGGCGCTTGGCCTTAGTACCCGGACGCTCGAAGATTGGCGCCTGCGTGGCGTCGGTCTGCGGTATGTGCGGATGTCGCCGCGAGCTGTGCGCTACCGCCCGCGCGAATTGTCGCGATGGGTGTCCGAACGAGAGGTGCAATCCACATCGGAGCAGTTGGCCGGCACGTCGACATCCAACGCTGGCCCGCGTAGGCAGAGAGGCGACGATGCGCGCCCGGCCGACTGAGTTCGAGCGGGCCGCAGAGGCGGCCGTCGAGGCGCTCGTTTCGGAGGTTCGAGACATGGACGCTAACACGGGGGCCGCCCATGCTCTGCAAGTCGGGGTACCCGCGCTCGCGGAGCTCGACGTGAGCGAGGGGGCGGGAGCACAGCGCCTGCTGGCTGCCGCTGCCGATGACGGCCCAGAGACGCTCGATTTGACTGTCAAGCGCCTGGCTACCGCCGTGCTTGACGAGCTGGAAAAACGCCGGGGGGTGGCATCGTGAGTGAGGCCGACCGAGCGTTACCTCACAACCCCGAGGCCGAGCAAGCGATCCTCGGGGCAGTCCTTCTCGACGGCAAGGCGCTCGTGGCTGTGGGCGCGATCCTTGAGCCCGAGGATTTCTACGTCAAAGCTCATCAGCTCATCTTTCGAGCGATGGTGTCGCTCTCTGAGAGGAGCGGTGCGTCGATCGACGCCATAACGATCGGCGACGAACTCGGCAGCGACCTCCTCGAACGGGCGGGCGGGTACCCATACCTCGCGGGCCTATTCGATGGTCTGTCACGGGCGCCGGATGTTCCTCACTACGGGGGCATCGTGAAAGCCAAGGCAGTGTTGCGGCGCATCGTCACCGGCGCGAATGACGTCTCTAAGTCCGCGATGAACGGTGGCAAAGGATTGGAGGCGAAAGTCGAAATGCTTTCTTTCCACCTAGGGGAGGGTGTGAGAAAAGAAAGAATAGACATCACCTGGCGGACGGGGGCTGACTTACTAAACGCCGCATCAGCGGACCCGCCGTGGGTGGTCGAGCCCTACGTCGTCGCCGGTGGCATCACTGACCTCGCAGGCCCCCCCAAGGGAGCTGGCAAGACGACTTTCGCGACGCACCTCTCACGCGCCGTGCTCGGGGGTGAGCGCTTCCTGGGTGGCGGAGTCCAACGCGGCCCCGTGGTCTACCTGACCGAGGAGACGGAGACGACGTTTGCGCAGGCGATGCGCCGGGCCGGGTTGGTCGGGTGTGCGGACTTCCACTGGATGACGCGCTACGAGGTGGCGCGGGTGACGTGGGCCGACACGGTGACCCTTGCCACGCAGAAGGCAGCGGAGGTCGGCGCCACCCTCATCGTCGTTGATACTGCGCCGACGTTCATGGACTTCAAGGGAGACGCGGAGAACTCCACCGGAGAGGTGCTTCAGGCTATGCGTCCGCTGCAGGACGCTGCGGCTAAAGGGTTCGCGGTCCTAGCGATTCGACACGAACGTAAGTCCGGCGGGCCTGTGGGGATCGCTGGCCGTGGGTCGTCGGCCTATGCGGGTGCTGCCGATATCGTGCTCGGCCTACGCCGTCCCCAGACAGGAACGCGGCCGAAAGTTCGGGAGCTGCACGCGCTTTCGAGATTGGATGTGACGCCCGATCTACTCGTTATCGAGCTAACGGACGACGGCTATACCTCCCGTGGGACCGCCTCATCGGTCGCGCTCGAGGACGCGAAGGCGGTGCCTGTCAACGCGGATGAGACGGTGGTCACGCGTAATTAGTGAGCATTCTCGAGGGTGGCAGGCTTGTTGATCCAGACGGCGGTGGGGATCGCCGGCGGGCTGGGTGGGTGGTTGACGAAGCGCTCAGGCCGGGCCCGGTAGGCGTCCAGCAGGACTTCGGCACGCCGGTCGCGGGTCTGCTGGGCGAGTCCGTCCTGCACCGTCGCCGGAGTCATCAGGCCGATGCCCGAGTGGCGATGCTGGTAGTTGTACCAGTGGAAGAATGCCCGGCAGAAGAGACGGGCGTGTTCGATCGACTCGAAGCGAGCAGGGAACTCGGGTCGGTACTTGAGCGTCCTGAAGTGGGCCTCGGAGTAGGGATTGTCCGACGAGGTGTAGGGCCTCGAGTGTGTCTTGGTGACCCCGAGATCGGCGAGCAGGAAGGCGACCGGCTTGGAGGTCATCGAGCTGCCGCGGTCAGCGTGGATGGTGAGCTGATCAGGTCCGATGCGTTGCTGGAGCAGCGCCTGGTCGATGAGCTGCTCGGCCAAGGGACCGCTCTCGCGGTGCTGGAGAGTCCAGCCCACCACGTAGCGGCTGAACACGTCGAGGATGACGTACAGGTAGAAGTAGGTCCACTTGGCAGGGCCTCGCAGTTTGGATATGTCCCACGACCACACCTCGTTGACTCGCTTGGCGAGCAGCTCGGGCTTGTTGTAGGGCGGGTGCACGAGCTGGTTGCGCCGCTCGCCGCCCTCGCCCTGGGCGGCGAGGATCCGGTACATCGTGCGCTCCGATGCCAGGTAGCGGCCTTCGTCCAGCAGCGTCGCCCATACCTGGACAGGAGCGCAGTCGACGAACCGCTCGCTGTGCAACTCGGCGAGAACCTTCTGACGTTCGGGCTCCGACAGCGCCCTCGCCGGCTTGGGCCGCGGTCTGCTCGGTCGGGGCGCAGGCGGCCGGCGGCGGCGGTAGATCGTCGCGTGCGAGGCGCCCAGCGTCCGGCACGCCGGGCGAGTCCCGATGATGGGAGTGAGTTGTTCGACGGTTTGCTCGATCATCGCTTGGTAGTCGCGTTGGCGCCCCTGGGCTCGAGCAGCTCTCCCAGAAGCGCGGAGACGTTTCCCTGCACCTCGATTACTCGCCGTGCTTTCTCGAGCTCCGCCTCGGCCCGCTCGGCTCGGCGACGCAGGTTGGCAAGCTGCGCGTCTCGGGGATCGGGCGCCGGCCGGCTGCGTGGCTTAGCCAGCGCCACCAATGCCCCGGCGTCACGCTGCTTGCGCCACACCGACAGATGCGACGAGTACAGCCCCTCGCGCCGCAGCAGCGCGCCGACCTCGCCGGGCTTCGAGCACCCGTCCGCCTCGCGTACCACCCGGACCTTGTACTCGGCGGTGAACTTGCGGCGCCGTGGTCGCTCGACCAACTGGGGGTCGGGGGCCGGGACCGCGGGCTCGCGCGACGTCCGCTTTCGGTCGCCTCCGGCTCCCTGCACCGGACGTCCGGTGGCCTCGTGGTCTCCTGCACCGTTGTTGCTCAACTCCGACATTCTTGTGTCTCCGACCTCGCCCTCTTGCTCAGTAATTATCCAACCTCCATCGTCTCACCCCACGTTGGCAGAGAGGGGGCCGTGCGGCGCAACCAGCCCGCAATTCTGAGCCTCCTTGTAGACAGGGGTGCTTCGGGCACCGAAGCGGCACGGGCGTTAACGCGGGCGCGGGCGCGGGAAAGTCGAGAGAGCGTCCGGATCCTCGAAGCGGCCGGTGTCACTGTCGACGTTGCCAAGGACCGAGGTGAGACGGCGCTCTTGCTGGCGGCGCGGAGAGGCGACGGCAATGAGGTGGAGCGATTGCTTGACGGCGGTGCCGCACCGAACGCCGCTGCGAACACCGGCGAAACGGGGCTGATGGCGGCAGCCGCGCGCGGCGACACTAGAGATCGCTTCCCTCCTGCTTGGGGCCGGAGCCGACGTCGATGCGGTCGACAGAGACGGCTGGACGGCTTTGCTCGTCGGCACCGCCGCCGGCCAGGCCGAGATCGCGCGTGCCTTGACCGAGGCCGGCGGTGACATCGACCGGGCCAGTGAGCTGGGATGGACGCCGTTGTTGTACGCCGCTTATGCGGGGAACGTGGACCTTGTCGCGGCACTTGTCGAGGCCGGGGCTGATGTCAATTTCCGTAGCACCGCGGGCAAGACGGCCTTGATTCACGCGGCGCGGCAGGGCCACCTGGAGATGGTGAGGATCCTGCTCGCGGCGGGCGCCGACGTGGCGCAGAGCGTCACCAGCGTCGACGCGTTGACGTGGGCACGACTCGGCGGCCACGCCGACGTGGTTGCGGAGCTAGAAGCCTGGGCGCGCGATGGCTGAGACCCCTGAACGGTCGGGCAACCAGCGCCCGCAGGAGGCGGCGGGAACCTCGGGGCGTGCGGCCAACGCCGCGCCCGCGGTTTTTTCCGTGTTGCTGACCCTTGCCGTGGTGGAAGGCGGCCTCGCCGTCGCGGGCTATGAATACTCGCCGCTGTCCATCGAGGTGGGATCGAGCAATGACTCCCGAGCGTTCCACCTCTTCGAGGACGAGCATTTTGTCTACGATCCCGACTCGATCTGGCGGCCTAAGAAGGGCTTCTCGGTATTCAACTCGCAGGGGTTCCGCGGGCCCGAGCTCGCCGCGGCGAGGGAGCCGGGCGCCTTTCGGATCTTTACCGTCGGCGACTCCAACACCCTGGGCTGGGCGGGAGAAGGTGGGGCAAACTGGCCAGCCGATCTCAACGAGCTCGTCCAGGCCTCCAATCCGGGGGCGGTTGTGGTCAACGCCGGGGTGTGGGGCTACTCGTCGCACCAAGGTTTGATCCGGCTCCGGGAAGTGCTCGAGTTGGACGCCGACTTGGTGTTGATCAGCTTCGGATCGAACGACGCCCACCCGGTCGCCAGCTCAGATCAGCAGTTCGCCGCGATGCCCGTGCGAACGCTCGGCCTGGCGCCAGCCTTGGGCGGATTCAGATTGGGGCAACTGGTTCTGTCCCTGGTCGATCGATCGGGAAGCAGTGGCGAGGAGCTCAGCGCAAGAGTCAGCCTCGAGGACTACCGCCGGAACCTGATCACGATGATCGAGGCCTGCGCCGAGCGCGACGTTCAGGTGGTGCTGATGACCCGACCCTACAGCGGCGCTGTCGGCAGCGAGCTTCGATGGAAAACCAACGCCCACACATACAACGCGGCAACCGGCGATGTGGCGCGCAGCGAGGGGGTGTTGTTGATCGACCTCTACTCGACCTTCAAGAACAAAGAGTTATTCGCCGACGGATCACACTTTACAGACGAAGGGCACCGCGTCGCGGCGCGGATCGTGTACGACGATCTGCAGCCATTTCTTCGTCGCTAGTGTCCTGAGTTTCAAGTTCGTTGCATACTGCTGGCGTGAGACGCCCGGCAGAAGAGACGGGCGTGTTCGATCGACTCGGGTAAGCTCGAGGCGCAACAACACAGCTCACATCGAAATGGGAGGACGGCTATGAGGCGGATGGCGAGACATCCGTTCGCAGCGGCGTTGCTCGCGCTCATTGTAGCGTGCGGACCCGCGGCGGACGTGGCTGAAGATACGGCGACCGACGCAGCGGCGGCCGCCGGCGGAGTGATGGCGCCGATGTTCGAGGTGGACCCGCTCTGGCCCAAGCCACTGCCGAACCACTGGATCATGGGCTCGACGATCGGCGTGTCGGTCGATTCCCGGGATCACGTTTGGGTCATCCATCGGCAGACCACGTTCAACGCGAACACCGAGATCGGCGCCACGGCCGACCCGCCCATCGCCGTGTGCTGTTTTCCGGCGCCGAACGTCCTCGAGTTCGACCCGGAGGGCAACCTCGTGAACCATTGGGGTGGCCCCGGAGAGGGCTACGAGTGGCCGTCGTCGAACCACGGGATCACGATCGATCACATGGACAACGTCTGGATCGGCGGCAACGGTGGGACCGACGCGCACGTCCTGAAGTTCGCCAGCAACGGGACGTTCCTGATGCAGCTGGGGAGCTCCGGTGGAAACAACGGCAGCAACGACACGGAGAACTACGGCAGGGTGGCCAAGATCTCCATCGACGCCGCGGCGAACGAGGCCTACATAGCCGACGGCTACGGTAACAAGCGTGTGATCGTGGTCGACGTCGATAGCGGCGAGTTCAAGCGCTACTGGGGCGCCTACGGCAACGAGCCCGACGACACCGACCTCGGTCGGTACAACCCCGACGATCCTCCGGCCCCGCAGTTCCGCAATCCGGTGCACTGCGCCGAACCCTCGGAGGACGGGTTCGTGTACGTTTGCGACCGGGCAAACGACCGGATTCAGGTGTTCCAGAAGGACGGCACGTACGTGCAGGAGGCGTTCGTTGCACCCCAGACGTTGGGTGGCGGCTCGACGTGGGACATCGCCTTCTCCAAGGATCCAGGGCAAAGGTTCCTCTACCTCGCCGATGGCCAGAACATGAAGGTGTACATCATCGAGCGGGAGACGATGGAGGTGCTGACCAGCTTCGGCGACGGCGGCCGCCAGCCAGGGCAGTTCTTCGGCGTGCACAGTATCGCCACCGATTCGCAGGGCAACATCTACACGACCGAGACCTACGAGGGAAAGCGCCTGCAGAAGTTCGTGTTCATGGGCCTCGGGTCGGTCCCGCAGCGGGACCAGGGCGTGGTGTGGCCGAGCTCTTCGCAGTAGAGCGAGGCGCTGTAACACGCGTCCTGACTTGTCCGGTCATGACGCCGGTATCGTGGACAGAATGCTGAAGAGGAAGGGCAGGGAAATGCATCTCGTCAACTTGGGGCGGTGTACGTTCACGTGGCGACCGGCGGTTTCCGCGCTCCCTCTTCTCCTGGTAGTAGCGTGCGCGTCGTCGGCGTTGGGGCAGGCAACGCCAGGGACGCAGCGCCGCGGCTACCAGGGACAGATGGACGAAGCGCGTGCCCGGTCCCTGTACGTGAGCACCGACCCCGAGGATCATCCGGACCGCGACTACGCTCGCGATGTCGAGGGTAAGGCGGAAACTGACCGGCGCTACCTTGCGGCGAGCGCGGGCGTCCTCGATTACCAGAAGATCACATACCGCAGTCGGGTGGGCGACATGGACATCCCTGCCTACGTCTTTCAGCCGCTGGAGAAGCGGGGACCCCGGGGCCAAGCGGCGATGGTGTGGGTACACGGCGGCGTGCACGGAAACTGGAGCATCACGATGTTTCCGTTCGTCAAGGAAGCTGTCGATCGCGGCTATGTGGTGATCGCTCCCGAGTATCGCGGCAGCACGGGCTATGGCAGCGAGCACCACCTGGCCATCGACTACGGCGGCTACGAGGTCGACGACGTGGTTACGGCCGTCGACTGGATGGAGAGCAACCTGCCGCACGTCGACCCGGAGCGCATCGGCATCATGGGCTGGAGCCACGGCGGCTTCATTGCCTCCCACCTGTTGTTTCGCGACGAGCATCCGTTCCAAGCCGGCGTCGCCCAGGTTCCGGTGACCAACCTGGTATTCCGTCTGGCCTTCGCCTTCAAGGGGCCTGGATACCAGCGCTCCTATGCTACTCAGGAGCGCATCGGTGGGCTTCCCCATGAGGTTCCCGAGATCTACATCGAGCGCTCGCCCATGTACCGTGTCGACCACCTCGAGGTGCCCTTGCTGGTTCACGTGGCGACGAACGACCGCGACGTCAACTTCGTCGAAGACGAGATGATGATCAACGCCCTGCGCGCCAAGAAGCCGGAGCTTTCGGAAACCAAGGTGTACGTGGCTCCGCCGAGCGGTCACAGCTTCCAGCGGCGGGTGGATCGAGAAACCTTGGAGCCGCAGTGGACGCCCGCCATGCGCGACTCGTGGAACCTGCGCCCCTACTGAGGATCCGTCGAGGATACAGTCAAGTTAACTCGGAATCGGGGACGCCGCCGCACTCACCCCCCAACCGCAGGAGCCTGCCCGTGCGCCGGAATCGGATGGTCGGAGCGCTTGCCGCCATGGCCCTGCTGTCGCTTGCCGCAGCCTGCACTTCCGACTCCGTTCCGGAGTCGGCAACCGAGGCGCCGGCACAAGAGACGGAGGCTGACCCGGTGCGGCCGAGCGTTGACGCCACCAATGCTTTCTACTACTACGCCGACGTCGAGACAGCGTGGCGCTTCTACACCGACATCTTGGGCCTGTCGACGGTAGCCGATTTCGGCTTCGCCAAGATCCTCAGGGTGGCGCCGACCTCGTATTTGACGCTCGTCGACGCCGAGCGCGGCATGCACTCCGCCGACGAGCCGAAGACGGCGACGCTGGCGCTGATAACCGACGAGGTGGAAGGGTGGTACGAGTATCTGAGCGACGCCGGCGTGCCCATGCGTTCGGAGTTCCGGCCGGCGAGCGGACGACCGCACGTCGGCTTCGTCGCCGTCGATCCCGAGGGTTATCTCCTCGAGTTCGAGCGTTTCGAGCCGCACGAGGAAAACGAGCAGCTCCTGCCTGCTCTCGAACGGCTGCAGCCCCTGTACCCGGAGCCGGGTATGGACTCGGGCCGGCCGGCGGAGCTCGGTGTGCGGGCGACGATCTTGTGGCTCTACTACCGCGACACGACAGCCGCCAATCTCTTCTACACCAATATTCTCGGCGCCGGTCCCATCGTTGACCAGGGCTGGGCCTGGGCCCACCAGGCGTCGAGCTCGGGATTTGTCGGCATCGTCGACGGCGAGCGCGGCCTGCATCAGGCCACCGACGACAAGGGCGTCACCGTTTCTCTGTTCGTCGACGACGTCGACGCCTGGTTCGAGTACATGAAAAGAGCCGACGGTTTCGAGTTTCGCGACAAGGAGATCGGTGATGAAAGCGGCCGCGTCCGGGTGTTCGTCGGCTACGACCCGGAGGGTTACTTCCTCGAGTGGGACACGTTCCTCGATGTCGAGGGCAACGAGGAGCTGTTGCGGCAGTTGCGGCGGGAGTAAAAACCACGGCCGGATGAGTAATCGCCGAGATTCCTGCTGTCCGCACCTCAGCCTGAGGCCACTTCCACCGGCTGCGCACCGCGGGCGTCGAGATCGAGCCCTACTCGTTCGATGATGGCCGCAAGCTCGGCGCGCGTGTAGTCGTCGATCTGCAGGCCCGGCGGTCGGATGAAGGTGGAGTCGATAATGCCGCGTCGCTGATAGACGAACTTCCGGTAGGCGAGGCCGATCTTCGGCTGGAACTCGTAGCGAATCAGCGGCACGTAGCGGTCGAAGAGGGCCGCGGCCCGTCCGGGGTCGCCCTCCCTGTAGGCGTCGTACACGGCGAGCAATACCTCCGGAAACGCAAACCCCGTCATGATTCCGCGGCAGCCCCGCTGCAGCTCCTCTAGAAAGTAAACGCCCCCGAGGCCGCCAAAGATGCCGATGGAGTCGGGCGCCGACTCCTGGATGCGGCTCATCTTGGCGAGAACGGGATAGTCCTCGAGCTTGATGTATTTCACCCCGTCGATCTCGTTGGCCATGCGGGCGATGAGCTCGGCCGACAGGATGGTCTGGAACGACTCCGGGAAGTCGTGGATCGTCACCGGGATGTCGAGAGCGTCGGCGACCGACGCGTAGTAGTCGAAGATCACCTGGTCGTTCTGCACGGCGATGGGAGCTACGAACACGCCGTCGGCGCCGAGCTCCTGCGCCTCGCGACCCTGCTCGATGGCGCCGGCTGCCCCGAAGGCCAGGACCCCCACCCAGGTCGGAAACGAGCCGGCGGCCTGGTCGACCGCCGCTGCCACGACCTGCCTGCGCTCCCCGGTAGACAGCCGATGGGCCTCGCCCATGAACCCGAGAACGCTGATGCCGTGAACGCCGACCTCGAGCTCGAAGTCGATGAGGCGCCTGACGCTGCCCTCGTCGATGGCCCCGTCGTCGGCGAACGGAGTAGGAAGAATGGGAAGAACGCCTTGAAGGTCCATGATGCTCGATGGGTCGAATGTGGGCTCTAGACTTGCTGGAGCTCGGCTCCAGATCGATGCGCGTCCTAGGTCGGGCTTACGAATCGGCCGGTTCCGGGCTCGGCCGTGATCTCGTCATCGCCGTACACACGGCGACCCCGCAGCCACGTCGAGACCACCCGGCCCCGAACGTCGCGACCATGATAGGGGCTCCAGCCCACCGGGTGGTGCAGCTCGCTTTCGTTCACGGTCCATTTGGCATCGGGATCGAAGACCACGAAGTCCGCATCGGCACCCGCCGCGAGTCGGCCCTTCTGCTCGAATCCGAAGACGGTGGCGGGTCCCGACGATACGAGCTGCAGGAATCGCCGCAGCTCGATGCGGCCGTTCGCCACGCCCTCGCTGTAGAGCAACGTCCCCAACGTCTCGACGCCGGGCATTCCGGCATGGGCATCGAAGATGTCGTCGGTTTCTTTCCGCTGTAGGGGATAGGGGGAGTGGTCCGACGTGACGATGTCGACGAGCCCGTCCTGCACCTGTATCCACAGCCCGTCCACGGCTTCCTGCGAGCGCAGCGGTGGATTGCACTTCGCCCGGCCTCCTTGCTCGCGCAGGGCATCCATGGTCAGGAGCAAGTAGTGAAGGCACGTTTCTCCCGTGGCATCGACTCCCTGGGCGCGATTCCACTCGATGAGCTCGAACGTGCGGGGCAACGTGCCATGGACCATGTGGAGCCGAGCTCCCGTCCAATGGGCCAGCTCGAGCAGGCGGCCCGCGGCTTCGGCCTCGGCCACGGGCGGGCGGCTCAGGGCATGATCGAAGGGTTTCGTATCGCCGCGAGCCCGAAAGGCCGCGGCCTGGGCGAAGACGATTTCCTGATTCTCCTGATGGGCTGCTACCGGACGTCCGGTACGGGCGACCTCCTGGAACGCTTCGTACAAGCGACCGTCGGGGATGCGCGGGAAACGGACGGGGTCGACCTCGATGGTCGACACCTTGAATCCCACGGCGCCGGCCGCAGCCATCTCGGCGATGATTCCGAGGTCTCCTTCGGGAGGGAACGTCGCGTAGAGACCGACGTCGACAACGGCCTCGTTGCCGACGTCTACGGCCTTTGCCTCGAGTCGCTCTCGCGAGCTCACGGGTCTCGCCGGCTTGTCGAACGGCATGTCCACGATGGTCGTCGTCCCGCCCGTCGCTGCCGCCCTTGTCGTGGTGGTGATCCCTTCGTCCACGGAGGATCTGGTGTGGACGTGCGCATCCACGAACCCGGGCAGGATCAGGAAGCCCGAGGCATCGACGACTTCGGACCCCGTGAGCGGGGCGGCGGACAACTCGGTGATGAGCCCGTTCGTGACGCCGAGCCACCCGGACTGCACAACGCTGCCGTCCGGCGGCACGATGTCACCGTGCACGACGAGGTCGTGGGCCGTCGCGTCGTTCACCGATCCGGCCTCATGCCTGCGGTGGTATCGCTCCTCATGCCTGTGGAGGTATCGCTCATCCCTCTCCTATAGCATGGGACGCCCACTCCAGTCAGCTCGGTCCGTTAGGCGAGATCGCATGCTCGAGTTTCTTCTCCAGAACCTGGCGCTCATCGACTCCTTCCTCTGGGGTCCCTGGACCATGGCGTTTCTCGCCGGAGTGTCCATTTTCTTCACCGTGCGCTCGCGTTTTTTCCAGCTCACCGGGCTCGGCTACATCGTTCGCAACACCATCGGTCGCATGGCTCCCGGCGCCGCCGTCGCCAAGGGGCGTCTCCTGAGCCCGGTTCAGGCAGCCGCCACATCGTTGGCCGGCACCGTGGGCATGGGAAACATGGCCGGTGTAGCCACAGCGCTCTCGGTGGGTGGGCCCGGCGCCATCTTCTGGATGTGGGTGATGGCGGTGTTCGGGATGATGTCGAAGACCGCCGAGATCACCCTCGGTATGTATTACCGTGAGCGGGGCGCCGACGGCGAGATGCGCGGCGGCCCCCAGTACAGCATCCGTCGCGGGCTCGGCTGGACGCCGCTCGCTGTGCTCTTCAGCGCCGGAATGTTGATCAACGCCGTGCTGGCCGCGTCATTGCTGCAGGCTCACACCGTCGGGCGGGCCCTCCTGGCAAGCTACGACCTCGATCCGTACCTCGTCACCGGCTCCATGGCGATCATTACGGCGCTCGTGGTCCTGGGCGGCCTGCGGCAAATCGGCCGTTTCTCGGAGCGGCTGGTGCCGATCATGACGCTCGCCTATCTGGCCGGCGGACTCGTCGTGATCGCCGCCAACTTCGAGGCGCTTCCGGGAGTCATGATCTCGATCCTCTCCCACGCCTTCTCTGCCTCGGCGGGGGCGGGCGGCGTCGCCGGGGTCGCCGTGAGCACCGCTATCAAGCAGGGCATGGCCCGCGGCATGCTGTCGAACGAGGCCGGGCTCGGTACCGCGCCGATGGTGCACGCGACGGCGGACACCGAGCACCCCTTCCAGCAGGGCGTGTGGGGGGCGTTCGAGGTGTTTTTCGACACCATCGTGATCTGCTCGATCACGGCGCTGGCAATCCTCTCCACCGGGGCCTTGGCCGGCGGGGAGTCGGGGATCGAGCTACTTCTGTCGGCGTTCGCTCAGGTGCTTCCTCCCGCCGTTGCGTCGCTCATCGTGTCCGTTTCCATCGCCACGTTCTGCCTGTCCACACAGATCGGCTTCTACGTGATCTTCGAGACTTCGCTGGTGAGCCTCGTGGGCGTCCGTCCATTCAAGCTTCTTCGTTGGCTGTACTTCGTTCCGGGCGTTCTCTTTGCGAGGGTTGCCGATGTGGATCGGCTGTGGGTGCTCGCCAACATCGCCGTCGCCGTGGTTTCGATTCCCAACCTGGTGGCCATGCTCTGCCTCAGTGGCGTGTTCGTGACCCTCATGCGTGACGAGCTTTCCGGCAAGAGGGTGTACGCTACCGCCAACGTGGACGGCGCCGATGTGGTCCTGCATGGGATCGGGGCGACGCGCTCCACCGTTCGGATCCCGCCCGGCCCGTCCATTCCGTGACCTGAGAGACAACGGAGCGGGCTGCCCGGCTGACCCCGGCGTCCGAGCGGTTGCCGGGAGCGCATACCCTATAATTTCAGATCTTCCCCAGAAAGTTGCTCCATGTCGTTTCTCCGCCTGCAACACGTCGGCGTCGTCGTCGAGGATCTCCAGGAAACGTGCGAGCGTTTCGAGAGGCTCTTCGACCTGTGCTCCCGTGACTATCGAGACGACCAGGGCAAGGGGATGCAGTACGACTCCCGCATCCTGCTGGGCAACGAGTGCTGGTTGCACCTGGTGCAGAACTGGGACGAGCGGGCGCGCGTGAACCAGTTCCTGCGCGACCGTGGTGAGGGGCTCGAGCACATCGCCATCGAAACCGACGACATCGAAGGCGACGTGGCCCACCTGCGCGAGATCGGTGTGCCGATCTTCGAGGACCGGATCTTTCCCGCCAACGACGGTTACGAAGCGTTCGTTTTTCCCGACCAGCTCCCGGGGCTAACTGTGGAGCTCATCCAGGGCCACGAAAGGAGCTGGGTCTACCCCGGCGAGGCGATCGGCAAGCCGGTCAGCGATAGGCTCGACATCCTCGGGCTACAACACCTCGGCCTGGCCGTGGACGACGTGCAGGAGAGCATCAGGCGCTTTGCGCGCCTGTTCGGCCTGGCGGCCGAGACTCTAAGAGACGGGTCCGGTGGAGCCCGGATCCCGTTCGACAACGATTGTTGGCTCCACTTGGCCCACGATCCCGACAAGAGCTCGCCGTCGGGCGCCTTCCTGCGGCAGCGCGGAGAGGGCCTCGATCACCTGGCGCTGAAGACAGCCGACCTGGATGCCGACGTCGCCCGCCTGCGGGAGCTCGGCGTTTCCTTCTATGGAGACGGCATCATCGACACCGAAAACGGCCGCAGCGCGCTGGTCTATCCTGACCGCGTCGGCGGCGTCACGGTGGAGCTCGTACAAGCGCACGCCGCCGACTGAGCGGCAGGGAGCCAGGACCATTGCCTACGAGCTGGATGACAAGGTCGAGGTCGCTCGATACTCCGAAGCGACGCTGCGCCGCTTCACGCGCGACATCCTCGTGGCGCTCGGCGCCACCGACGAGGAAAACGAGATCGTCACCGACGGCCTGATGACCGCATGCTGCTGGTGGCATCCCGGTCAGCACCAGGGGCTCGAGAAGCTGTTTCGCTACGCGCGGCGGGTGTGCAACGGCGGCATCTGTCCCGGTGCTCGAATGGAAGCCGTGCGCGACAGCCCGGCAACCGCGTTGCTCGACGCCGCCAAGGGTTTCGGATACGTCGCCGGGCAGCGCGCCATGGCACTGGCCGTCGACAAGGCCGGCGCCGTCGGCATCGGCATGGTCGGCGTGCGCAACAGCAACCACTTCGGCATCGCCGGCTATCATGCTTTTTCGGCCGGGAAGAGCGGCTTGATCGGCATCGCTCAAACCAACGCCGGCGCCGAGATGGCGCCGTGGGGAGCAACGCAGCCGGTGCTCGGCACCAATCCCTGGGGGGTCGCCATACCGCGCCGCCACGGCGCCCCGATCCTTCTCGATATGGCGCTCACCCAATCCGGAAAGGGAATGATGCGCTGGTTCGAGAGGGCGGGGCTTCCCATTCCGGACAACTGGGCGTTGACCACCTCCGGTGAGCGCACCAGCGACCCGTCGCACGCCATGGACGGGCCACTGTTGCCGATCGGAGAGCACAAGGGATACGGCCTCAGCTTGGTTACCGACGTACTCTGCGGGGTGATGACCGGGGCTCTGTTTGGTGGGTCGGTCTTTCAAGACGACACCAACTACGACGTCGGCCACATGATGATCGCCATCGACCCCGATGCCTTCATCGGGCGGCCGGCATTCGAAGAGCGACTCGAGCAACTCGTGGATGAAGTGCTGTCAGCCCCGCCGATCAACGCGGACGAACCGGTGACGCTGCCGGGAGCCGCAGAGCAGGAAAGGGCGCGCCGGCGCCGCGAACGTGGTATTCCCATCGACGTCCAGACCGTGGCGGGTTTGCGCCGGCTCGCGGTCGATCTCGGCGTGGCGTTTCCCCTGGAAGCCGGCTCGCAGGAGACGACAAATGAGTGAAGGACCGAGAATCGGAACCGCCGCGCCGGCGCCGGGGGCCGTGGCGCACGGCGGCATCCCGGTCGGCACCGACCTGCGCGGGATCGTCGTCGAGATCCCGGTTATTGTTTGCCGCGGCGCCGAAGACGGCCCGACGCTCTGGCTCAACGGGGCCACGCACGGCGATGAGCCCGAGGGTGCGTTTTCGATCTTCAAGCTGCTCGAGCGCATCGATCCCCAGCGGCTGCGTGGCACCATCATCGGTGTTCCGGCGATGAACGTGCCGGCCTTCGCCGCGGGCACGCGCGGCGACCCCGCCGACACCTTTTCTTACGACATGAACCGCATCTATCCCGGCCGCGCCGATGGCTATCCGACGGAGCGCGCCGCCTGGGCCCATTGGGAAGCGATGCGGCCGAGCTGCGACCTGCAAATCGCCATCCACTCGGGGGGCGATCATTCCTACCTGGCCCACATGATCTTCGCCTCGGACAACCCGCAGAGCCTCGAGCTCGCCGCCGCAATGGGGACCCGCTGGGACCTCGTCTTCCGTTCACCCACCGGCGCTGCCAACCCTTCGTCGAAGATCGCCACCGACGGAAAGGCCGGAATCACCATCGAATTGGGCGGCAACTGCCGTTCTTTGACGCGTGACTTCCATGAGGTCGCCGACGATCTCGCGGGCAGCTACGTCAACGTGCTTCGCCACTACGGGATGCTCGACGGAGCCGCCGTCTACGCTCCCGCCTGGCGCATGGGACACCAGGAAGCGTTGCTGGCGCCGGCGTCCGGGATGTTCGTAGGCAATCCGGAGCTCGCCTTCGAGCAGCCACTCGAAGAGGACACGTTGCTCGGGCAGATCTACGACCTGCACGGTAGGGTCGTCGCCGAGGTCCGCGCGCCGTGTGACGGCGTCGTCTTCGGTCTGCGCTCGCGGCCATCGGTTTCGGCAGGCGAGTGGTGCTGCTTTTATGGGGTGATCGACGAGACACGTGATGATCTCGTCATTGGCACCTCAGCCTAGCGGGGGTGACCTGACCCCCCAAAACGGATCCAGAGGTAATCTCACGATCCGGGTCGAAAAAGGGAGGTTAGAATGCCGGCGAAGAGGCACAGCGCAGAGCAGATCGTACGGAAGCTACGGGAGGCTGAGGTGGAGCTGGCCCGCGGCGCGACGGTCAAGGATGCCTGCCGCAAGCTAGCAATCACCGAGCACACCTACTACCGGTGGCGACGCGAGTACGGGGGGCTGAGGGTCGACGAGGCCAGGCGGCTGAAGCAACTTGAGAAGGAGAACGTCCGGCTCAAGAAGATTGTGGCGGAAAAGGAGCTGGATCTTTCGATCCTGAAGGAAGTTGCGGAGGGAAACTTCTGAGCCCGGCACGTCGCCGAGATGCGGTTGAGCATGTTCGGCGGAGGCTGGGCGTTTCCGAGCGACGAGCGTGCCGGGTGCTGAAACAGTCGCGCACGACGCAGCGGTACGTGCCACGGCAACCGGACGACGAGCAGGTGCTGACGGAGAGGATCGTGAACCTAGCCCGAGAGTATGGCCGCTATGGGTATCGGCGAGTGACGGCGCTACTGCGCATGGAGGGCTGGCTCGTGAACCACAAGCGGGTGCAACGGATCTGGCGGCGCGAGGGGCTGAAAGTACCGAAGAAACAGCCCAAGCGAGCACGGCTGTGGCTCAACGATGGCTCCTGCATCCGACTGCGCCCCGAGAACAAGGATCATGTCTGGGCGTATGACTTCGTCCACCACCGGACGCATGACGGTCGGGCTATGAGGCTGCTGACGATCGTCGACGAGTACACACGGGAGAGCCTTGCAATCGACGTGGCGCGGAAGCTCAACTCCGAGGACGTACTTCACCGACTAGGACGACTGTTCGTTCATCGAGGTATTCCAGCGCACATCAGGTCAGATAACGGACCGGAATTCACCGCCGAGGCGGTTCGCGACTGGCTGGGCCGGCTCGGCGTCGGCACGCTGTTCATCGAGCCGGGCTCCCCATGGGAGAACGGCTATGTGGAGAGCTTCAACGGCAAGCTCAGAGACGAGCTGCTGAACGGGGAGATCTTCTACACGCTGAAGGAGGCAAAGGTTCTGATCGAGAGATGGCGCCAGCAGTACAACCGCGTACGACCGCACAGCTCGCTGGGCTATCGACCTCCGGCACCGGAAGCGGTGTTGTTGAAACCGGCTACGCTACGCTTCGCCGGCCTCAACAACATCTTGTCAGCACCGTGTTACTGAGATAGAAGGTGGTACTAACCGCGGGGTCTGGTCAGTGGCGCTATCCGGCGTCGCGGTCCAGCGAGTCCACGAAGTCGCCCATGCGCTCGAGCGCCTCGACGATCTTGGCCTCCTCGACGAGCAGCGAGATGCGGACGAAGTATTCCCATTTGTCGCCAAATGACCGGCCCGGAAACATCAGCACACCGCACCGGCGCAGCAGCTCGAGGCAAAACTCCTCGGCCGGGACACCGAACGAGCCGACGTCGGCCCACATGAAGAGGCCGCCACCCGCGTGTCCGTGGGGAATTCCCATGGCGTCGAGTCCGGCAACCGCGCGATCCCGGCGCGCCTGGTAGATCTCCCGGAACGCGGCGGGTACGTGGGGCGCATCTTCCAGGGCCGCGAGGGCGGCGTTTTGTGACAGCAACGGGCACGGACCCGAAGTCAGAGCTTTGAGCTTTTCGATGGCGTCGATAAACGCCGGGTCCCCGAGCAGGTAGCCGACGCGGAAGCCGGTCATGGCGTAGGACTTGGAGAACCCCGACAGCGTCACCGTTCGGCCGCGCATATCGTCACAGGCCGCCATCGACAGCAGCTCCTCGCCGTCGTAAATGACCTCTTCGTAGATCTCGTCGGAAACCACGACCAGCCCGAGATCGCGCGCCGCTGCGGCGATGCGGCGGACGCCATCGGCGCCCACGAATGCCCCGGTCGGGTTGCTGGGATTGACCAGCACCAGGATCTTGGCGCCGTCGATGCTGCGACGAAGATCCTCGGCTTCGAGCTCGAAGCACAGGTCGCGCCCGGTGGGAATCTCCACGATGTCACCGCCGGCCGCGCCGATCGCCTGATCGTACGAGGAGTAACGTGGATCCGGGGTCGCCACCCGGTCGCCGGGATCCACCAGCGCCAGCATGGTCAGGAACAGCGCTTCCTGCCCACCGTTGGTGACGATGATCTCGGAGTCCGGATCGAACGAGATCCCCTTGTCGACCTCGTAGTGGCACGCGATCGCCCGACGCAGCTCGGGCAGGCCCCGCGCCGGCATCGCGGCGGGAACGGATGACATGCGCGCCAGGGCACCTTCGATGATCTCGGGAGGCGTGTCGAGGTCGGGGTCACCGCGACCGAGCGAGATGACGTCGTCCATCTCGGCAGCCAACTCCATGAGGTTGTAGCGCAGCGATGTGGCCTTCTCGCCCGACGCAACCAAACGCCTCTTCATCGCCGACGCACCATCCACGACGGTGTCATTCCCCGCCTCCGGCCGCGTCGAGCATCCACAACCGGTTCATTCCTTGCCTCCGGTCTCATCGAGTATCCAGATGGCGGCACGTTGCGACGGCGCCGCCGTGCAAATGGAGAATGCCTGCTTCCATTTCATGACCTCGGCCATCGCCGCCGCGGGACCGGCCGCATAGCCGACGCGATAGGCGCTCATTCCAGCCACACCGTCGAGGTTGCCGACAACGACCGAGTCCTCATTGATCGACGCCCAGGCAGTGGGGGACTCGCCGAAGCCGGCAGCGCTCACGACCTGGATCTCGGTTGCTCCCGGCGCTCCCGGACTCTTGTCCTCCGGCCCGATCAGCTCGATGCCCAGCGCTTCGAGCAAGACTGCGCCGCTGGCGTCGCCAGCCAGGCGAATAGCAGCGCCTTCGCCGGCTCCGCATCCCAGGGCGGCCGCCAGAACGGCTTCTCCCTCGCCGGCGGTTACGACGATTTCGGTGCGCGGGTCATACCTAGGCCCGCCGGCCGCCGCGATGCGCGCCGCGATCCGCTCGCGTAGCGCCACGATGCCGGGCCGCGTCGTGTAGTGCGTCTCACCCGCGAGGAGGTGGCTGCGAAGCTCGTCGAGCAGCCCGGCGGTGGGCGCTGCTGCCGGCGGGTAAATTTCGGTGGGTGCGACCTCGGTGAGGCCACGCACGCGGCGCGCCAGGGATTCGGCGACGCGTCCCGTTTTCATTCGGCAAGCTCCTGGGCGCGGGCCAATACCTGCTCGGCGCCATCGCGGTCTAGCGCTTGCGCCAGCCGCGACGCGTCGAAACGCAGGCCGCTGACCTCGCCTTCGAGGCGGGCGAGGAAAGCGAACGCGGGCCCCAGCTCGAGGGGATCCTGCCACCCCTGCCGCCGCGCGCTCGGCGCCGCAGCCGCGGCGGCCTCGGTGAGGCCGGTGGGCTTGATGCGCAGCCCGGGCGTGATGGTGTTGACGCTCAGTGGCGCCTCGGCGAGCTCGAGCGCAAGACATTTGGTCAGCGCCTCGATGCCGTACTTTGAGGCGCAGTAGGCAGCCTCGCGCGGGAACGGTGCGATGCCGGCCCGCGACGAAACGTTGATCAGCGACCCCCCTCGATCCGCCATGAGGGGCACAAAGGCCTGGGCGAGCAAGTAGGGCGCCGTCAGGTTGATCGCCAGCGTCGACGTCCAGTCATCGAGCGTCGTGTCGGCAAGCGTGGCCTCTTTCAGCACGGCGGCGGCGTTCACCAGAACGCTTACCCGCGACGCCCCGGATGCTACCTCCGCGGCCACCTCACGGCACTGCCCCGGGTCCGCGAGGTCGCGCCGTAGGGCGGTCACCCGTTCTCCGGCGCGCTCGATCAGGGCGACGGTCTCGTCCAGCTCTTCGTTGGTGTGATCCACCGCCCAGATCCGCGCGCCCTCGGCCGCCAGGGCGCGCGCGATGGCGCGCCCGAGCCCCCGTCCGGCGCCGGTCACCACGGCATCCGTACCCTCCAGGCTCTCCCTCACGTCAGTGCCGCCACCAGGTAGGCGCATGCGAAACCGAGGTAGTTGCCCAGCGCGTAGCCGAAGATTCCGACAATGACACCCGACGTTATCAGGGTGTTCCACTTCATCGCCATCGACAGGGCCAGCGCCGAGCCGGGGCCGCCGATCGCCGCCTGGCTGGCCACGGAAACGGTGGCGAGGTCGAGTCGAGCCAGCCAGCCGAGGCCGTAGGCGACGAGCATGTGCAGCAGGATGATGGCGATCATCAACGAGAAGATCGGCATCCCGGCCTCGACCACCTCGGCCAGCACCGACGCCGAGCCCAGCACGATGAAGAAGATGTGGAGCGCGAAGTAGGAGACGACCGCGGCGCCGCGCAGTCGTTTGATGATCGGCAACTGCGCAACGACCAGGGCAAAGGTCGTTAGCCACAACACCTCGGGAATCAACGGGAAGCGCGTCGACAAGAGCCGGGCGCTCCAAAGGGCCAGCAAGGGTAGGGCACCGAGCACCGCGATATCCGTAATGCTGAGCGTCGTTTCCGACCAGGAGCGGCGCACATCGTCGACATTTGCGGCGGCGGCTTCACCGTCCAGGGAAGCCGCGGCGCGGCGCGCGAACCAGGCGCCCAGCACGCCCACCAGAGCAACCTGGGTGAGCAGGTAGGGAACCGTCGACAGATTGTCGGCCACGGCGGCGGCGGCAAAGGTCCCCGGGGCGATCTCCAAGCCCCTCCCGACGGCGGCGAAGTTCATCCCACCCCCGGCGAAGGCTCCCGAAAAGGCGCCGCTCAGCTTCCAGGTCTCGGGTCCCACCCAGCCGGCCAGAGCCACGCCCGAGAGCACACCGCCGGCGAAGCTGCCGGCGCAGGCGAACAGGTAGGCGAGGATCATCGGCCGGCCGGCGCCGGCGAGCTGCTTGAAGTCCGATCCCAAGATCACCAGGACGATCGCGTAGGGCACCGCAAAGTTGAACACCGCTTCCTGGGCTGGCGAGGTAAACGGGATGATCCCGAGGTTGGCGAGCGCGATTCCCAGCAGCGTGCAGACCACCGCGGAGCTGATCTTTTCGACGAAGCGGTAGCGGCCCTCCAACCAGCGGGTAAAGGCGACTACCGCGAACATGAATGCCAGCAGCAGAATCGGATCGCTGATCACGGCCACACCTCACGCCGTTGTTGCACAAAGAGATGCTGCGGTTTCTCGCCCTGGGCAATCCTTCGAACGTTGGCGACAACGTCGCGCACGAGTCCCTTTTGCCCGCCCCCCGTACCGCCGCCCGTGTGCGGAGACATCAGAACGTTGTCCAGCTCCAGCAGCGGATGCCCGGCGGGAATCGGCTCCTGCCGGAAGACGTCGAGCCCGGCGCCGGCGATGTGCCGTTCGTGCAGGCTGGCCGCCAACGCCTCCTCGTCCACCAGACCGCCGCGCGAAGTGTTGATCAGAACGGCGGTTTCCCGCATCGCATCGAGCTCCGCCGCGCCGATCATCCCCTCCGTTTGTGGCGTGTGCGGTGCGTGCAAGCTGACGATATCCGACCGTTCGAGCAGCTCGCCGAGTGCTACGTAATGGGCGCCGACGATGTCATCGAAGCCCGTGGGAATCGGCGTTCGCTTGGCGTACAGAACGTCCATGTCGAAGGCGCGGGCGCGCCGCGCCACCTCGAGGCCGACATCGCCGAGGCCCACCAATCCGACGGTCTTGCCGTAGAGCTCGCGGATCTCACCGAGCCCCATCCAATTGAACGCGATCGTGCGCTCATCGGTATCGATGGGCTCGATGCCGCGTTCCACGTACCCACTGGCAGCCGTTTGCTCGTGCCCGGGCGCGAGCATTCGATACACACCGAGGGCGAGTGCCAGCGCGTGTTCGGCGACGGCGATGGCGCCACGGTGCGGCATGAACGACACGTCGACGCCGGCACCTTCGGCGGCCTCGAAATCGACGGTCCAGGGGGCGCGCCCGAGCACCTGGATCAAGCGCAGGTCGGGAGCGGCGCTTTCGATGAGCTCGGCCGTGACGCGCCGCTTGCCGGTAATCAGCACCAATGGGCCGCCCACGTCGGCAAACCCCGCGGGGTCGTCGTTTACCCAATGAAGCTCGATGTCGCTGCCATCGAGCTCCGCAGTGTAAAGATCGCGGATCCAGTCCGGCAGCGGTTCGACGACAGCAATGCGAAGGGGTGGGCTCACGGCGACAAGCAGATCACGCCTTGCGCAAAACGACAAACGCGCCGACCTGAGCACTAGACATGCCACTGTCACGTCGACTACCCGAACCGGCGACCGCCCGCTGATCTTGCGCCGACGGTTTTCAGCCTGCAGGATCACGAGTATTCAAGATGACCATCACCGACTTCACGCCTTGGACCGCGCTCTTTGGCGGCATCCTGATCGGCACCGCCAGCGCCTGGGCCCTCGCACTCAACGGCAAGATCCCAGGCATCAGTGGCCTCTGCGCGCGAATCCTCCGCGTTGAGAGCGGAGATATCGCATGGCGTGTTTTCTTCCTGGCAGGCCTGATCGGTGGCGCCGCGCTGCTGTTTGAGCTGTTTCCGAACACGGCGGCATTCGACATGGCGCCTCCGCTGCCCCTCGCCATGTTCGCGGGGCTCCTGGTCGGAATCAGTACGCGCGTCGGCGGCGGATGCACAAGCGGCCATGGCATCTGCGGCATTGGCCGGGGCTCCCTGCGCTCGATTGTGGCGACGCTCGTGTTCATGGGCGCGGGGCGATCGTCACGGTGTATCTGATGCACCACGTGCTCGGAGGAGGAGCCTGATGCGCGCCCTCATATTCTTGATCCCCGGCGCGCTGTTCGGTGCCGTGCTCGCGATCTCGGGCATGACCAACCCGGCGAAGGTTAAGGGATTCCTCGACGTGACCGGCAACTGGGATCCGAGCCTGGCGCTCGTGATGGGCGGCGGCCTGGTGACGTTCGCACTCTGGAACCTTCTGCTGCAAAGGGGAACCAAGCCGATTCTCGGCGGTGAGAAGCCGGGACAGCCGAGCCGGGAGATCAACGCGCGGTTGATCGTCGGGGCGGTGCTGTTCGGCGTCGGCTGGGGACTCGCCGGGTTGTGCCCCGGGCCGGCACTCGCAAATCTGGGGGTGGTTCAAACCGAAGCCTTGGTCTTCGTGCCTGCCATGATCGGCGGCATGTGGATCGCGCAGCGTGTGTTCGGGGCGGATCGAACGAGCGTTCCGAACGGATCACCGTAGTTACCGAGGGAGGGACTCGAACCCTTACGATCACGAGTGGAGCTCAGCCACTCCCTCTCACGACCGCGACGAAGTCGGCCCAAGGAACGGGTTGTCCGTGAATCGGCACGATCGTGTCGACGTCCAGCCCGAGACGCTGGACATGACGATACAGACTCTGGTTCGCCGAGGTGGCCGGCGCCTGACGCGGCGCGCCGGCGGGCGTCGAGTCGAAAAGGTCTGCCTCGATCAACATGCGCTCGTTCGGGAGATACGCAACCAGCATGCCCTCGACGTGGCCGAGCGGGTGCACGTAGGAAACGTGCATGCTCCGGGAGCCGTCGTTGAGCCAGTAGTTCTCCCGAATCGTCTCGTACTGATAGCCCTCCGCCAGCTCGGTTGGCGGCCACAGCGACACCATGTCGGGGCTCAGTGTTCGCGGCGCGTAGTTCAGGACGTCGCGCGTGTAGAAGTCGTAGTTTTTCTGATGCGTGATGATTGTCGCACCGATGTGCATGTATGTGCGGAGGCCGCCGATGTGGTCGTGGTGCTGATGGGTATTGATGAGGAACCGTATCGGCTTGTCGGGAACCAGACGCACCACTTCGTCGATGACGGCGAGGTTTCTTGCCTCGTCCAGAGGAGCCTCGACGACCGGCAGGTAGCCGTCGAACTCGACGGCGACGCTGTTGTGAGACGCGCCCCCCATGAGCCAGACACCGTTGGCAAGCTCTGACGCTTCGACGTCGACCGGGAATGTCGCGTTGCCGACCGAGGGCGGCACATCGAGCGGCTCGTTGCAGACGTTGGCCTGGATGTCGGCCATCTGTCCGCCGAAGGCGTTGTGGCCGGCGTTCACGCTCTGGGCCTGGTAGTTGTCGTCCCACCCCTGGTGGGAATGCCAGCCGGTCGGGAATCGGATGCCGTCGCCGAGGTCGATGTAGCTGTCGCTGGTGAACTCGTGCTCGTAGTTCATGTCGCCGATCACGGGGTCCGGAACCCAGGTGTGAATGCGCTGCAACAGATTCTCCGAGTTGATCGTCGCGTCGCCCCGATATTTCCCGAGCACGTTGATCGACACGATGGTGACCTTCTCGGGATTCACGGTGGCGCCGTCCCGACCCATCTCGCCGAGCTCCCATCGCCAGGTGGCCTGCGGATCGGCACCCGGAAGCCGTGCGGCTTTCAGAAACCCGTGCGGGTTGATCCACAGGTCGAGCTGCCATCGCGCGGCATCCTCGGGGCGCGCCGCAACCGCGTCGCTGCCCGGCCCGTCGATTGCCCAGCCGTGGGTGCCGTTGACCGCGAAGATCTGACGCGTCTGTTGTTGGAGCGGCGTGCCCCCCCGCCAGCCCAGCCCGTATTTCCACGACGCCGGGTTGTTGCCGGGCTCGCGGTCGAACTCCTCGAGCATCGTGCCGGCATCCCAGTTCATGACCCGCCGGTAGCTCGTCAGCGGCGCGCCACGGGGCCAGTCGACCTCGTAGCCGTTGAGTCGCTGTTGACCGACCATTCCCGCATAGGCGCTCCCCGAGATCGTGACGCACGACAGGTTATCGGTACCGATGGCGGCCTCGGCCGCCCGCAAGACGGGTTCGGGATCGATATACCCCGGCCGCGTCTCCTGCGCTCCCGAGGCGCCGACGAGCGAGGTCAAGAAAAGGCACACCAGCCAGTTGCTGCGGCGCATGCGACTATCGCCTTCCACGTCGCAGCACGCGCCGCTCGAACTCCGGCGCCGTGGGCAGCGTCGGCGGATTTTCCTCGATCAGGCGCAGGACCTCGGCGATCGCCGCATCGAGTTGCGGGTCCCCACCGCGCGCCATCTCGCGGGGGTGATCGACGACGGGAATGTCGGGCTCGACGCCACGGCCCTCGGCGCACCACCGGCCATCGGGACCGTAGATGCGCCCCGGCGGCGCGGTGAAGGAGCCGCCGTCGATGGTCTGATGGCGGACCGCGGGCCCGATCAAGCCACCCCAGGTGCGCTCGCCGATCAGCGGCCCCACCTGCATCGTGCGGAAGAAGTAGGGAAAAGCGTCGCCGCCGGAGCCGGCCCAACCGTTGATCAGCATCGCCTTGGGTCCGTAGTGGGTGACGTTGGGCTGCGTCGCTTCACCGCCGTTGCGAAAGTGAATGCGATTCACGAGCTGGCGGTTCATCATCTCGATGAAGCGATCCGGTAGCTGGCCGCCGGCGTTGAAGCGTTCGTCGATGATGAGCCCCTCCCGCCGCATTTGGCTGTTGAACTGGCGCACGAGCTCCGTCTGCCCATTGATCCCCGTATTCGGGACGAAGATGTAGCCGACCTTGCCCCCGGTCACCTCGTCGACATGGCTACGGTTCTTCTCGATCCACTGCAGGTTGCGCAGCCGCGCCTCGCTGCTCAGGGTCTCGACGAGCACCTCGCGGGAGCCCTCCATGCTCGGCCGATTGTTGACCGTCAGCAGCACCGGCGCACCCGCCCGGCCCTCGAAAGCGGCGTAGGGGTCTTTGCCGGTATCGATGCTCACGCCGTTGACCGCGAGAATGTAGTCGCCCTCTCTCCGCGACCTCCACGCCGGGTTCGGCCAGCGGCGATCGGGCTTCGGCGTCCCAGGGCGCACCCCTCACGATGCGGCCGACCCGGTACGCGCCGTTCTCCAGCTGCCAATCGATACCGAGCAGCCCGACCTGCCGGCGCTCGGGCGTCTCTACGTCGCCACCGCCCACGTAGGTGTGGGAGGCGTCGATCTCGCCGATGAGCTCGCCGACGACGAAGTTCACGTCCCAGCGCGTGACCGCATCCTCGATGAGCGCTCCGTAGACGAGCCCCATCTCGTCCCAGTCGAGCCCGTGCATGGCGGGGTCGTAGAAGTAGTCGCGATACGTGCGCCACACCTCACGAAAGATCTGACGCCATTCGGCGCATGGATCCACGGTCATCTCGAAGTCGCCCGTCGGTAGGCGATTCTCGAGCCGCTGGCCCGAACGGACGTCGACGATGCCCCAGCCGCCGTTGGCCGCGACGAGCAGCTTGCTGCCATCGGCCGACACCTCGAATCCGGAGGCGTTCCCCATGATCGGAGTCTCCTCCCTTTCCTCGAGGTCGTACATGACGATCGGCCGCTGGCGATCCGACGAGCCCGAGCGCGGTTGGCAGTGATAGAGGACCTTGCCCGAGACGGCGCGCAGCGCACCGTAGTTGCCGGCCTCCGGGGGCAAAACCACCGCCCGTTGCTCGAAGCCGTCGATCTCGACATCGACGGCCGGCGGTTGGGCCTCGCTTTCCGTCGTCGATTCCTCTGCTTCGCCGCCGGCGGGAGTATCCGTCGCGGGCTCGCCCTCCGGGGCCTGGGCTTCAGCAGCTTCCTCCTCACCCGCGGGCTCGTTCCTGCTCTCGGCGATCGGCTCCTCGTCGTTGCGCGGTGCCAGCGGCGAGGGCACGTCTGTTCGCAACGGGACGGCCACGATGTTGGTCGTGTTCGCATAGACCCAGGTGGCGTCGAGATCCGAGTAGATCGGGCTGAGGTTGCGGGAGGATTTGTAGTAGAGGTAGTCGCCGTCAGGATCGAATACCGGCGCGCCGTCGCTGTAGTAGCCGGAGGTCACCTGGTGCCGCTCGCCGGAGGTCGCGTCGAAAAGGAAAATAACGCTCTGCCTCGTTTCGAGCCCCCGCGAGTACGCGATCCAACGGCTGTCGCTAGACCAGCTCACCTCGAAGCCTGCAAGGGCCGGGTGCAGCCTCCACAGCCCGCGGTCGATCTCGGTGAGCCGCTCCGTCTCGAGGTCGAACAGCTGGATCCTCTGCGCGTTGTCGATGAACGCGATCTTCTTGCTGTCGGGCGACCAGAAGATCCCGTAGCGAAAGCCCGGCTCGAACCGCGTCAGCGTTCGTGGCTCGCCGTTGCCGCTGGGAGATCGGAGCGTGAGCTCGTATTCTCCCGACCGGTCGCTCCAGTACGCGATGTGCTGTCCGTCGGGCGACCAGGCCGAGCTGCGCTCCGCGGAGCCCGAGGCGTTGGTGAGGTTGCGCACTACGCCGTGCTCGGCGGGGGCGGTGAAGATCTCGCCACGCGCCTCGAAGACCGCCCGCGCGCCGGTGGGCGAGATTCCCGCTCCGGTGATCCTTTCGCCGACGTTTTCGTTGCGCGGTCTCAGTGTCGCCCGGTCGGTGACGATGTCGATGCTCACCTCTTTGTACTGCTCGGTGTCGAGGTCCATCAGGTATAGGCGGCCGCCCGCCTGGAAGACCATGTCGTTTGGCCCGATCGCCGGCCAGGTGATGTCGAACTCCACGAAGTCGGTGACCTGCCGCGTCAGGTTTCCGTCGAGCTCGTAGGCCCAGATGTTGCCGCGCTGGTTGTCGTCCCGATCCGAGAGGAAGTAGACGGTCTCGCCCCGCCACATCGGCTGCATGTCGTTGGCGTCGCTGGCGCTGAGGTTGGTGGCATCGAGGCTCTCGAGATCGATGAGCCAGACCTCGGGTGCCATGCCGCCCCGATACCGCTTCCAGGTACGAAACTCGCGGCTCTTCGGCGTGTAGGCCAGGCGCCTGCCGTCCGGGGAAAGAGCCCCGAACTCGCCGTACGCCACGGGGAGCTTGCGGGGCAAACCGCCGTTTGCAGGCACGCGGTAGAGCTGGTTGAAGCGGGTGCTGCCGCTCTCGCGCGACGACACGAAGATCAGCTCCGAGCCGTCCGGCGTCCAATCGACCAGTCGGTCGGCCCCGGGGTGATGAGTGATGCGAAGGGTGCTGCCGCCCGTCGAAGGAACGACGTAGACGTCGACGTTGCCGTCGTAGGTGCCGGAGAACGCAATCATCGCGCCGTCGGGCGAAAAGCGCGGGAACGACTCCTCACCCGCCGGCGAGCTCAGGCGTCGTGCGGCGCCACCACCTTTGTCCGCCACCCAGATATCGCCGGCGTAGACGAACGTGATCATCGACTCGGAGACGTCCGGGTAGCGAAGCATGCGGGCGTCGACCTGGGCGATCGCCACCGGCGCGGTGAGTAGGAGAACCAGCAGACCGATCGCCGTGACCTGACCCCCCAAAACGGATCCAGAGGTAATCTCACGATCCGGGTCGAAAAAGGGAGGTTAGAATGCCGGCGAAGAGGCACAGCGCAGAGCAGATCGTACGGAAGCTACGGGAGGCTGAGGTGGAGCTGGCCCGCGGCGCGACGGTCAAGGATGCCTGCCGCAAGCTAGCAATCACCGAGCACACCTACTACCGGTGGCGACGCGAGTACGGGGGGCTGAGGGTCGACGAGGCCAGGCGGCTGAAGCAACTTGAGAAGGAGAACGTCCGGCTCAAGAAGATTGTGGCGGAAAAGGAGCTGGATCTTTCGATCCTGAAGGAAGTTGCGGAGGGAAACTTCTGAGCCCGGCACGTCGCCGAGATGCGGTTGAGCATGTTCGGCGGAGGCTGGGCGTTTCCGAGCGACGAGCGTGCCGGGTGCTGAAACAGTCGCGCACGACGCAGCGGTACGTGCCACGGCAACCGGACGACGAGCAGGTGCTGACGGAGAGGATCGTGAACCTAGCCCGAGAGTATGGCCGCTACGGGTATCGGCGAGTGACGGCGCTACTGCGCATGGAGGGCTGGCTCGTGAACCACAAGCGGGTGCAACGGATCTGGCGGCGCGAGGGGCTGAAAGTACCGAAGAAACAGCCCAAGCGAGCACGGCTGTGGCTCAACGATGGCTCCTGCATCCGACTGCGCCCCGAGAACAAGGATCATGTCTGGGCGTATGACTTCGTCCACCACCGGACGCATGACGGTCGGGCTATGAGGCTGCTGACGATCGTCGACGAGTACACACGGGAGAGCCTTGCAATCGACGTGGCGCGGAAGCTCAACTCCGAGGACGTACTTCACCGACTAGGACGACTGTTCGTTCATCGAGGTATTCCAGCGCACATCAGGTCAGATAACGGACCGGAATTCACCGCCGAGGCGGTTCGCGACTGGTTGGGCCGGCTCGGCGTCGGCACGCTGTTCATCGAGCCGGGCTCCCCATGGGAGAACGGCTATGTGGAGAGCTTCAACGGCAAGCTCAGAGACGAGCTGCTGAACGGGGAGATCTTCTACACGCTGAAGGAGGCAAAGGTTCTGATCGAGAGATGGCGCCAGCAGTACAACCGCGTACGACCGCACAGCTCGCTGGACTATCGACCTCCGGCACCGGAAGCGGTGTTGTTGAAACCGGCTACGCTACGCTTCGCCGGCCTCAACAACCTCTTGTCAGCACCGTGTTACTGAGATAGAAGGTGGTACTAACCGCGGGGTCTGGTCAGCCGCGATAGTCGCAACCAAGCTGGGTGAGAGATGTCTTGTGTCCATCGGGATCCTCATGGCTGGGGGAGTCAACGCTTCTACGAAGAAGTTGATGTCGACCCGACCTTGCACGAGTCAACCAGGAGCCACAAGGATCACCCGGCTCGTCCGAACACATTTCGCTGCCGGACTCGCGTCCAGGCCGCGCCGAACGTCGACCCACCTAGAGCTCAAGGCCTCAGGTGCTCCGCGAAATATCTGCGCAGCGCCTGCTGGGTGTAGCGCACGTTGGCCGGATCTTGCGAGTCGCCGGGAATCACGAGCAGGTCATGGGGTTTGCTAGCGCGGACCAGGGCGTCCACCAGTCGCAGAGGCTGAGAAAGCGATACATCGGCCGCTCCCAGGCTGTGGATCAACAGTAGCTTGCCCTCGAGTCGGCCGGCCAAACGGATGTTGGAGGCGTACTCGTAGCCTTCCTCGTTGTCGCCGAGCAGCCCGAGATACATCCGGATCCAGTACGACGAACTTTCGGCGTTGACGGTCCCGGGTAGCGAAACGCCCACTTTGTAGATCTCCGGCGCGAGTAGCATCGCGCGGATCGCGAAGTAACTGCTGCAGCCATTCCCGTACGTCCCGACCCGTTCCAGATCCATGTAGGGACGTTGCGCAGCGAGCTGCTGCAGTGCGGCGACGTGATCGGGGATCTCATGGCGGCCGAGGTTGCCGTAAACGACGTCGTGGAATGCCTTGCCCCGGTCGGGCGTGCCTCTTGCACCTACCTGGACGACGACGTATCCGAGCCGGGCCCAGGCCTCGGCACCGCGGGAGTGGCTACGTTGCAGCTCGTTCGCCCCCGTGTCGGGACGGCCGACCATCAGATCGAGTACCGGGTACATCTTGTCGAGATCGAACCCATAGGGCTTGTGCAAGACGCCCCATAGCTCGGTTTCACCGTCGGCGGCGGCGACCTGGAACTCCTCCGGCGGGCTCCATCCCAGCGCCTCGACCGGGCCAGGGTCCGTTTCGGCGAGCGTTCGCACCCCCTCCCCGTCCGTCCATCGCAGATCGGTCGTAGGGAGAAGGTCGACGTTCGTGTGCGTGTCGAGAAAGAAGCGCCGCGACGGCGACAGTTGGGTTTCATGGCGCCCCGGCGCCTCGGTGAGCTGTTTGAACCCGCTGCCGTCGAGGCCGACGCGGCAGAGGTGAGCGTCGTACGGCCGATCTGGGTTGGTGTGGGCGATGAAGTAGACCCAGCCGTTCGGCTCGTCCACTGCGACGACCCGCTCGATCGGGAATGGCCCCTCGGTGAGCTGTCTCCCCATCGTTCCGTCGATGTCGTAGAGGTAGAGGTGGCTCCATCCGTCGCGCTCCGATTTCCACACGAAACGGTCGCCGGACGGCAGCAGGGTGATGAAGGGACCCCGCCAGGTCGGAAGGAACAGGAACGTGTTCTGAGTTTCCGTCAGCACAGTTCGTGCGGCCCCGGTCTCCGGGTTTGCCGCCATCAGGTCGAGACGCTGCCATCTGGAATCGATGTGGGAGAAGAGAAGCTCGGAGCCGTCCGGTCGCCACCCGAGGATCACGATGACGCGGTCGCGTGCCTCGGGTGTCTGCACATGCACCTGCTGGCCGGAATCGACGTCGAGCAGGTGCAGCTCGTCCTGCCAGGTCTGTCCGCTGGCTGAATCCGTCCGTATCCACTCGATGTCATAGTCGCTGCTGAGCCAGTCGACGATGGGAAAGCTGGGGACCCCCGTATAGTCGACCTTCTTGGCGGCAAGCCACCGTCCGTCCGGCGACCAGGGTGACCACCATGCCCATTTCTGCTGCGGCACGAACGTGAAGGAACGTCGTCTCGTCCTGGGGGCCCACGCCATGTCGGGGACCCCGTCTTCGGTCAAGGCGACGGTCCGACTGTCGGCCGCGGAACGCAACCAGAGGTTGTCGTCCCTCACGCTCGCAAACCAGCGGCCATCCGGAGAGGAGGATCTCGCCGGGCCGGGGATCGGGCGCTCTTGTCCGCTGCGCGCCCCCCCCCCCCGGGTCATTTCCTCGACCGCATACGATTCGCGATCCACCACGAAGGCGCGACTGTCGAGCTCTAACCTGATGGTTCGTCGTGTTTCGTCGACGAAGGCCAAGGAGTCGAAGGGGAGTCCCCCGCTAGGCAGCTCATCGTCGAGCACCTCAGCAAGAGCAACGCGCACTCTTCCCGTATCAAGGAGCGGCTCCTTGCTGTTGGCCACGGGGTCAACCACCCAAATCACGGAACCGGGTGGCGTGCTGTCCACGTACCAGAAGCTGTCCCCGTCCTCCATCCAGCGCGGCTCGACTCGGCCGCCCCGCACCAGCAGAGGAGAATGCCCACAAGCAGCGATAAGCATCCTCCCGTTCAACGTCGCCCGGCTGTTGCGCGACAGCCAAGGACGGCGGCGACAACAAAATCGCGCCGAGTCGACAGACGGTGGATCGCGATCTTGACCTGACCCCCCCAAACGGATTCAGAGGTAATCTCACGATCTGGGTCGAAAAAGGGAGGTTAGAATGCCGGCGAAGAGGCACAGCGCAGAGCAGATCGTACGGAAGCTACGGGAGGCTGAGGTGGAGCTGGCCCGCGGCGCGACGGTCAAGGATGCCTGCCGCAAGCTAGCAATCACCGAGCACACCTACTACCGGTGGCGACGCGAGTACGGGGGGCTGAGGGTCGACGAGGCCAGGCGGCTGAAGCAACTTGAGAAGGAGAACGTCCGGCTCAAGAAGATTGTGGCGGAAAAGGAGCTGGATCTTTCGATTCTGAAGGAAGTTGCGGAGGGAAACTTCTGAGCCCGGCACGTCGCCGAGATGCGGTTGAGCATGTTCGGCGGAGGCTGGGCGTTTCCGAGCGACGAGCGTGCCGGGTGCTGAAACAGTCGCGCACGACGCAGCGGTACGTGCCACGGCAACCGGACGACGAGCAGGTGCTGACGGAGAGGATCGTGAACCTAGCCCGAGAGTATGGCCGCTACGGGTATCGGCGAGTGACGGCGCTACTGCGCATGGAGGGCTGGCTCGTGAACCACAAGCGGGTGCAACGGATCTGGCGGCGCGAGGGGCTGAAAGTACCGAGGAAACAGCCCAAGCGAGCACGGCTGTGGCTCAACGATGGCTCCTGCATCCGACTGCGCCCCGAGAACAAGGATCATGTCTGGGCGTATGACTTCGTCCACCACCGGACGCATGACGGTCGGGCTATGAGGCTGCTGACGATCGTCGACGAGTACACACGGGAGAGCCTTGCAATCGACGTGGCGCGGAAGCTCAACTCCGAGGACGTACTTCACCGACTAGGACGACTGTTCGTTCATCGAGGTATTCCAGCGCACATCAGGTCAGATAACGGACCGGAATTCACCGCCGAGGCGGTTCGCGACTGGCTGGGCCGGCTCGGCGTCGGCACGCTGTTCATCGAGCCGGGCTCCCCATGGGAGAACGGCTATGTGGAGAGCTTCAACGGCAAGCTCAGAGACGAGCTGCTGAACGGGGAGATCTTCTACACGCTGAAGGAGGCAAAGGTTCTGATCGAGAGATGGCGCCAGCAGTACAACCGAGTACGACCGCACAGCTCGCTGGGCTATCGACCTCCGGCACCGGAAGCGGTGTTGTTGAAACCGGCTACGCTACGCTTCGCCTGATCTGCCCCATGTGTTTGGGCCACTTGTTAACTCATTGAATCGGTGCTGACAAGAGGTTGTTGGAGCCAGCGGAGCGGAGCGCAGCCGGCTGCAACAACATCGCTTCGGGTGCGGGTGGCCGATAGTCCAGCGAGCTATGGGGCCGCACGCGGTTGTACTGCTTGCGCCATCTCTCGATCAGAACCTCTGCCTCCTTAAGTGTGTAGAAGATCTCTCCGTTCAGGAGCTCGTCCCTGAGCTTGCCGTTGAAGCTCTCCACGTAGCCGTTCTCCCAGGGCGAGCCGGGCTCAATGAACAACGTCTTGACCCCGATCCGCCCAAGCCACTCCCGCACCACCTGGGCCGTGAACTCCGGCCCGTTGTCCGAGCGGATGTGATCCGGAACACCCCGGCTCACGAACAGCTCAGCGAGCCGCTCCAGCACGTTCTCGGAGTTCAGCCTCCTTGCCACATCGATCGCCAGGCACTCCCGTGTGTACTCGTCGACGATCGTCAGCAGACGAAGCGCTTTCCCGTCGTGCGTTCTCTCGTGCACGAAGTCGTACGCCCACACGTGATCTTTCCTTTCCGGCCGCAGCCGCACGCAGGACCCGTCGTTGAGCCACAAACGTCCTCGCTTCGGCTGCTTGCGCGGCACTTTCAGCCCTTCACGTCGCCATAACCGCTCGATCCTCTTGTGATTGACGCGCCGGCCTTCACCCTGAAGCAGCGCCGTGATCCGACGGTACCCATAGCGCCCATACTGCGTCGCTAACTGACTCATTCGCTCAACGAGCGCCGTTTCGTCCTGAGGCACCTTGGCTCGATACTGCTGCGTCGAGCGCCTCTGGCCGAGAACTCGCAGGCCCGCCTCTCGGAGACCCCCAGCGACTGCTGTGATCGTTCGCGTGCCCGGCGTCGCCGCGCCGGGCTCAGAAGTTTCCCGGCGAAGCTTCCTTCAAGATAGCATCGAGCATCGTCTCGGCCAGCAACTTCTTCAGCCGGGCGTCTCGCGCTCGGTAGCTCCTTGAGCCGCCGCGGCCTGATCCACTCTCAGAGCGTCGCGTACTCCTTCTGCGCCACCTCGGTGCGTGTTCTCGCTGATGCCCGCGTCCGGCCCGCTCTCTCTGCCAACGTGGGGTGAGACGATGGAGGTTGGATAATTACTGAGCAAGAGGGCGAGGTCGGAGACACAAGAATGTCGGAGTTGAGCAACAACGGTGCAGGAGACCACGAGGCCACCGGACGTCCGGTGCAGGGAGCCGGAGGCGACCGAAAGCGGACGTCGCGCGAGCCCGCGGTCCCGGCCCCCGACCCCCAGTTGGTCGAGCGACCACGGCGCCGCAAGTTCACCGCCGAGTACAAGGTCCGGGTGGTACGCGAGGCGGACGGGTGCTCGAAGCCCGGCGAGGTCGGCGCGCTGCTGCGGCGCGAGGGGCTGTACTCGTCGCATCTGTCGGTGTGGCGCAAGCAGCGTGACGCCGGGGCATTGGTGGCGCTGGCTAAGCCACGCGGCCGGCCGGCGCCCGATCCCCGAGACGCGCAGCTTGCCAACCTGCGTCGCCGAGCCGAGCGGGCCGAGGCGGAGCTCGAGAAAGCACGGCGAGTAATCGAGGTGCAGGGAAACGTCTCCGCGCTTCTGGGAGAGCTGCTCGAGCCCAGGGGCGCCAACGCGACTACCAAGCGATGATCGAGCAAACCGTCGAACAACTCACTCCCATCATCGGGACTCGCCCGGCGTGCCGGACGCTGGGCGCCTCGCACGCGACGATCTACCGCCGCCGCCGGCCGCCTGCGCCCCGACCGAGCAGACCGCGGCCCAAGCCGGCGAGGGCGCTGTCGGAGCCCGAACGTCAGAAGGTTCTCGCCGAGTTGCACAGCGAGCGGTTCGTCGACTGCGCTCCTGCCCAGGTATGGGCGACGCTGCTGGACGAAGGCCGCTACCTGGCATCGGAGCGCACGATGTACCGGATCCTCGCCGCCCAGGGCGAGGGCGGCGAGCGGCGCAACCAGCTCGTGCACCCGCCCTACAACAAGCCCGAGCTGCTCGCCAAGCGAGTCAACGAGGTGTGGTCGTGGGACATATCCAAACTGCGAGGCCCTGCCAAGTGGACCTACTTCTACCTGTACGTCATCCTCGACGTGTTCAGCCGCTACGTGGTGGGCTGGACTCTCCAGCACCGCGAGAGCGGTCCCTTGGCCGAGCAGCTCATCGACCAGGCGCTGCTCCAGCAACGCATCGGACCTGATCAGCTCACCATCCACGCTGACCGCGGCAGCTCGATGACCTCCAAGCCGGTCGCCTTCCTGCTCGCCGATCTCGGGGTCACCAAGACACACTCGAGGCCCTACACCTCGTCGGACAATCCCTACTCCGAGGCCCACTTCAGGACGCTCAAGTACCGACCCGAGTTCCCTGCTCGCTTCGAGTCGATCGAACACGCCCGTCTCTTCTGCCGGGCATTCTTCCACTGGTACAACTACCAGCATCGCCACTCGGGCATCGGCCTGATGACTCCGGCGACGGTGCAGGACGGACTCGCCCAGCAGACCCGCGACCGGCGTGCCGAAGTCCTGCTGGCCGCCTACCGGGCCCGGCCTGAGCGCTTCGTCAACCACCCACCCAGCCCGCCGGCGATCCCCACCGCCGTCTGGATCAACAAGCCTGCCACCCTCGAGAATGCTCACTAATCTACGCGTGACCACCGTCAGCGTTGACGGCATACCTCCGGCGTCTTGACTCCCCGCGCCAGCTCCACCTCTGCCTCTCTGAGCTTGGCGATGATCTGCTCGACCGTGTAGCGCTTCCGTGCCATTTATCCCCCTTCTCGAACCCGTCTGAGAGCCTCAAATCCTAACTCTTAAACTGGCCCGACTATTGGGGGGCAGGTCACGCCGGCCTCAACAACCTCTTGTCAGCACCGTGTTACTGAGATAGAAGGTGGTACTAACCGCGGGGTCTGGTCAATCTACCGCTCATGAATGCCTCCAGGCGCAAACACGTCGCAGGTCAGGGCCGTGTTCTCGCCTCTTCCTCGCTGCCTCCTGCAGGAGGCCTACAGTACACCGATTCTCTAAACATCAACCTGGCACTGTTCGCGGGTGTTGGGTTCCGGGGGCAATCAGCCAGCCCGCCGATCGTCCACATCTTGCTGATCTCGGCAACTCGTTGAAACAAAGTACCGAGGGAGGGACTCGAACCTTGACGGGGCAATTCCGCACGCAAGACGGGTTCGACGGCCCGATCCGAGGGGCCCAGGACTGGCTGATCTCGGCACAGCTTGGTTCAGTTGACAGTGCCATCCGGCAGGCAGGATCATGGTGCAGCGGTACCTGCTAGTGCTGCCGGGGAGCAAAAGACACACCTCGCGAAGGAGCATGATTGATGAGCAACGTCACATTGCATGTGAACGGAGCAACACACACGGTGGACATCGACCCGTCGACTCGGCTGCTCTATGTCCTGCGAAATGATCTCGGTCTGCGGGGGCCGCGGTTCGGGTGTGGACTCGGCCAGTGCGGGGCATGCACGGTGATCATCGACGGCGTGGCGACTCGCTCGTGTGTCACGACGACGTCTCGGGTCAGCGGCGAGATAACGACGCTCGAGGGCCTCGCCAAGAACGGCACGCTGGATCCGGTGCAACAGGCGTGGATCGACGAACAGGTTCCGCAGTGCGGCTTCTGCCAGAACGGGCAGATCATGACCGCCAAGGCCCTGCTGGACCGAAATTCGAATCCGACGGATGCCGAGATTCGCGAGGGGATGGACCGAGCCATGTGTCGGTGCATGACGTACTACCGGGTCCAGGCGGCGATCAAGCGTGTGGCGCGAGGGGAGCAGACCGGAGGACGGGGCATCTCGAAGGAGGTGGCCGAATGACCATCTTCACGAACGTTCCGAGAGCCATCGAAGACGTCTTGGAGAACGTGAACGCTTCGACCTCTCGGCGGGACTTCCTCAAGACTTCGGGCGCTCTTGTCGTGAGCTTCAGCGCGGCGGCGGTCACGGGAACCGACGCACTCGCGGCGGTGGCGGGCGCCGGCGAGGCAGCACGGGGCCAGGCAGCGGGCCCGTATCCCGACCCCGACTTCAGGCAGCTCGATACCTGGATCGCAATTCATGCCGACAACACGGCGACCTTCTACGTCGGAAAGACGGACTGTGGTCAAGGTACGGGAACGGCATTTCGGCAGATGATGTGCGACGAGCTCGATATCGCCTACGACATGACCAGCCTCGTCATGGGTCGCACGGACATCACCCCCGATCAGGGTGGGTCGGGCGGATCCGACGCGATCGAGAGAGACGGCTGGCCGATGCGGCGTGTCGCCGCCGAGGCCCGGCGCGTCCTGCTGGAGCTGGCCTCCGAGCGGTTCGAGGTTCCGGTCGAGCAACTCGACGTCAGCAACGCGGTGATCGCCGTGAGATCAGACTCCTCGAGGACGGTCACCTACGCGGAGTTGGTCGGCGATCAGCGCTTCAATGTCACGCTGACGGGACGCAATATCAACGCGACCACGGGAGTGGCTGACGTCAAGCCGGTCGAGGATTTCCGCATCGTCGGCCAGTCGCCGCAGCGCTACGACATTCCCCCGAAGGTGGACGGATCGTTGACATGGGCAGTGGATGTCACGCTGCCCGGGATGCTTCATGCACGCAACGTGAGGCCGCCGGTTGTGGGCGCCACACTCCTCGGCATCGACGAGTCGTCGGTCGGGGACGTGCCGGGATTCATCCGCGTGGTCAGCAGCGGGAACTATGTGGCGGTGGTCTGTGAGCGGGAAGAGCAGGCGATCCTCGCCGCCTTACGGCTCCAGGTGGATTGGGACGCACCGACTGCCGCACCGTTCCCGACGTCCGACGAGTTGTACGCCTACATGCGGAGCGCGACGCCCACCTCGAGTAGCGATCCGGACATCGAGGGAAATCCCGAGGCGGCGCTCGCCGGCGCCGCACAGGTCATCGAGGCTGAATACGATGTCCCGTTCCAGGGACACACGGCCATCGGGCCGGCGCACGCTCTGGCCGACCCTTCCGACGGTCAGATGACCATCTACTCCAACGACATGAAGTCGTACGGCATGCGGAACGGAATCGCCGAGTTTCTCGGGATGCCCCGGGACCGGGTGCGCGTCGTCTGGATGGAAGGTCCCCAAGCGTACGGCCGCACGGCCGCTGACGATGCGGGCTTCGAGGCCGCATTTCTGGCCAAAGAGCTCGGCCGGCCGGTTCGCATGCAGTGGACGAGGGACGAGGAAACGGCCTGGGATACGAAGGGGCCGGCGTTCACGTTCAGGTTGCGTGGCGGGCTGGATGACCAGGGCAAGCTGGTCGCATTGGAATACGACACGCAGTGTGCCGACTTCAACCACGTCGGGTACAACGATCCTGACACCGTCTTGATCGCACAACTCATGGGGACGCGACCCGCGACGCCGAGCAGCGGCCGCGCCGCGACGCCGTCGGACATGTATGCCATCTCGAACCGGCGCGCGACGACTCAGGTTGTCCGGCTTCCAATGATTTGGGAAACGCCGCTGCGCACCGGCAATCTCCGGGATCCCAACGGACCGCAGGTCACGTTCGCGTCCGAGTCGTTCATCGACGAGCTGGCGGCAGCAACGAACGCCGACCCCGTCGAGTTCCGGCTGAATCTGCTCACCGGCAGCACCGACGACGATAGTGGGTATAGACGGGCGCGCTCGATCGCGGTCGTTCGTGCGGCCGCTGATGCCTATGGCTGGGACACGCGGCCTTCACCGAAACCGCGCGGCACGGGACCGATTCTGACCGGACGAGGCATCGCGTACACCTTTCGTAGCCAGACGATCGTCGCCGAGATCGCCGAGGTCGAGGTGAATCGTGCGACGGGTCGCGTCTGGGTGAAGCGGCTCGTTTGCGCGCACGATTGTGGACTCGTCATCAATCCCGAGGGGCTGCGCCGCACGATCGAGTGCGGGATGTTGCACGCGCTGAGCCGGGCGCTTTGGGAAGAGGTCCAGTTCGACACCGAAAAGGTCACGAGCGTGGACTGGCTGTCTCATCCCAGCCTCCGGCACTCCGACACGCCGGACCAGATCGACGTTGTGCTGGTCAACGGCGATCCCGATCCGGACCGGTCTGATCTGGCGCCCTACGGAGCCGGCGAGGCGATCTGCAAACCGATGATCGCGGCGGTCGCCAACGCCATCTACGATGCGACCGGCGTTCGTCTTCGCCGAGCGCCGTTTCGAGAGGAGCGTGTGCTCGCGGCGCTGGAGGCCGCGGGCGCGTAGGTCGAGCGCTTCGCAACCCGCTAGCTGTCGCTACGAGTAAGACTCCGTTCTCTGCGGCGGCGTAGTAGCTCTTCGGTCAAGCTGAAGCCTTGGCCCGGCTCGCTCCAGGGGCACACTTCAATGCAGATGGCGCAGCCATTGGTTTTGACGAAGTAGGGTACGCATTTGTCGAAATCGACGTACCACTTGCGCTCCCCGCGGACGAGCTGCTGGTCGTTGGAGATCGCGTCGGCCGGGCAATCGATCACGCAGCGGACACAGTTCAGGCACAGGTCTTGGACGCCGATGTCGACGGGCTCATCCAAGGCCATCGGAAGATCTGTCAGCACCGCCGAGAGCCGGAAATTGGAGCCGTGTTCCTTGCTGATCATCGAGCCGTGCTTGCCAAGCTCGCCGAGCCCGGCACGCAGAGCCAGGGGAATGTGGAGGATATCGGTGGAGTTGGGATTTCCATAGGCTCTTGCCGGCCATCCCATGGCGCGGATCTTCTCCGCCAGGCGAATCGCGATTTTGGAAACCTGTCGATAGGCGCGCATCACCTCTACCGCCGCGCGATCCTGGGGAGCACACAGCATCTCGTCCCGATTCATGTCCAGGCCGATGCAGATTGCGTACTGGTAAGGCACTTGCCGCCCTTCGTACAGGTCCTCGTCCGTGACGTTCGTAATGCCGACCAGAGCGGCACCCGCCCGTTTCGCCTCCAGCTTGATCTGCGCGGCCATGGCGTCACGATCGTCGACAACACGGCGTTCCTTCCGAACGGCGCCGTCCTGGCGTCGCAGCTGCCACGTGTTGAAGACGATCTCGCGGATTACCGTCCAGGAGCTGACGCTGCTGAAAAAATCGTCGAGCGCCTGCCACGCTATGGGCTTCCCCTGAGAGTGGTGAAAAACGGGGCGGGCACGAACTTTCTCGGCGACGCCCAATCCGTTGATGTCGTTGCCGGATTGAGGCGGCGATCTGTAGCCGAACGAGTATTCCGGCGGTGGTGGGTCAAGGGGCCTCATGACAAAGACCTGAAGAAGAGGGGGTATCGAGCAGCGGCGCGATTCCGGCGGCGGTTAGTCATCTACCCAGTACGTTTCGCCGGCGGCTTCCTTGGCCCGGTACGCTTTCCTTGTCCGGGCTCCAGCCGTGAAGTATTGGAAGAGCATTCTCCGGATTCGCCACAGGAGTCGGAGGTCTCGCTGCACGGCGCCCCACAGCGAGTCTTGCCGTGCGATTTGGTCGTCGATTGTGCGCATGACTCCCTACATATCTTGAATATGAAGAACTATTTTGCCTCGAGTTCGACCACTTTCAGACCGTTTATGCGCCTCTTGCGCGCCATCCAACGGCATCACTTCAATTCTCTGCGGTGGCAACGTTCCACCGTCATAGAGACCGGCCAACATGCTCAGCATTTCTCCGTCGGGTCTATGGTGCAAGAATTCCGCTTTGATATTTCTGGCGGAAATGTCAGGCATCTCCGGCGGCTCATTATTCATATAGGCAACGCTACCGCCGGACTTGGTCATCCTGATTGCCGCCTCAGCAATGCCATCGCCCAATAGCGCCTCCAGCACCATATCGACGCCATCGGGCTCCTTTTCCTTCACAAAGCTTTCATAGTCTACCGTCGTGTAGTCAATACAGTGATCGGCACCCAGCTGGGACACGTACTCCGTATTCCTGTGACTGGCAGTGGTATAGACCGTCGCCCCCAAATGCTTGGCAATCGGTATTGCTACGCTGCCCACCCCACCTGCACCGGCTTGAATCAGCACGGTTTGGCCAATCTGAACGTTGGCGAATTCAGCCAGCGCTTGCCAGGCAGTTAGATTCACCAAGGGCAGGGCGGCAGCTCGAGCGAAGGACAGGCTCTTTGGCTTGAGGGAAATCGACGACGCATCGACGATTCCATACTCCGCGTAAGTGCCATGTTGAATGGACCAAGTGAACGCCAACCCCAGCACCTCGTCACCTTCTTCCCAGCGAGTGACATCGGTGCCGACTTTAGTGATACGGCCGGAGAAATCCCATCCCGGAACAACGGGAAATGTGCGGGTGATGTATTCCTGTAACTCACCAGCTCGCAGCCGCCGGTCGATGGGATTGACCGTCGCTGCCGCAATCTGCACCAAGACCTGACCGTCTCCGGGTTCAGGAACCGGAAGCTCGCCGACTTGTAAGACCTCGGGGCCACCGTGCGCCTGGTAGAACACGGCCTTCATGCGTCTTCACCTGGCTTCATCTTCTTCTCAGAATCTGAATGAGTTCCTTGGCCGGTCGCGCCCGTGCCCTGCCATCCGGCCCATGTCGTGTCGGACACGGTAGAATGCGCCCATCATTGCTCATAGACGGTAAACGCCGATTCTATGCGACGGCGGCCGCGAGCACCTGGAAACTCTACTTCCCGGAGGACAAATGACTACAAGAGTTGGACTGGTCGTCGCGTTGTCGATCCTCGCGTCGAGTGGCTTTGCCCAGGAGCCCGTCGACACCGATGTGGTAGCTCGCATCAAGGAGGAAGCGTTCCAGCGTTCTCGGGTGCTGGACACGTTGAGCTACCTGACCGATGTCTACGGCCCTCGTCTGACAGGTACGCCCGCGTACTACGAAGCGGTCGTCTGGGCCAAGCAGCGCCTGGAGGGCTGGGACCTGGCGAACGTCCACCTCGATCCCTACCGGGACGACCTGCGCGGCTGGGAGGCGACATCCTACTCCGTCGAGATGGTCGAGCCCCGCTACATGAACATAACAGCGCTGCCGGATGCCTGGACGCGCGGTACCGAAGGCGAGGTCACCGGCGAGCCGATCCTCGTCGACTACACCTCCTGGGAGGCGTTGCAGGAGCTGAAAGGTCAGCTACGCGGCAGGATCCTGTTGTCGCCGGAGTTACGAGCGCGGGGAAGGCTGCGCGAGGGGATCTTCACCGACGAGGAGTTGGCCAACGCCGAGCGCCAGACCGACCCCGACAACGAAGGTCGTCTCGACAATGCCAACCTCGAGCGCTCCCGGGCTCGCGGCCGCGGGGGGCGGGGCCGCTCAGAAGGTGGCGACATCAACCAGTTCTTGCTCGATGAGGGCGTCGCAGCGGTCATCCGGGGCAGCAGCAAGGCGCCGGGGACGCTCGACGCCAACCAGCAGCGCTATACCCGGAAAGGCGACATCAAGCCGGTGCCGTACTTTTCGATCAGCCGCGAACAGCATGCCAGGATGCTGCGGATGCTCGAGAGAAACACGCCGATCACGCTGAAGCTCCACCTCGACGTCAGGTTCCATGAAGACCCCACGTATCACACGAATCTCATCGCCGAGATCCCCGGCACGGACCCGGAGCTGAAGGACCAGCTTGTGCTCGTGGGCGGGCACTTCGACTCCTATCACAGCGGCACCGGGGCGGCGGACAACGGTGCCGGCTCCGCCGTGACGATGGAGGTTATGCGCGTCCTGATGGCCCTCGGCCTGGAGCCGCGGCGGACGATTCGCCTCGTGCTGTGGGGCAGCGAAGAGCAGGGCCACCTGGGCTCGCGCGGCTATATCGCCAAGTACGTTGCCGACCCGGACACCGGTGCGGACAAGGGCGAGCTATCGCGCATCTCCGTGTACTTCAATCACGATAACAACGGGCACAATATTCGCGGCATCCACGGGCAGGGCAACGAGGCCATCCGGCCGATCTTCGAGCGCTACCTGGAACCGTTCCACCAATTGGGTGCCGAGACCGTGACCGTCGAGAACGCGGGGGGTACCGATCACCTCGGCTTCGACGCCGTGAACATCCCTGCGTTCGAGTGGATTCAGGATCCGCAGCAATACTTCTACACGCAGATCCACTCGAACATGGACGTGCTCGATTTCGTTAGCGAGGAAACGCTGAAGCACAATGTCGCGATCATCGCGACGTTCGTCTATCACTCGGCCATGCGCGACGAGATGATGCCGAGAAAGAACGCGCGCGGCCGCCAGCTCAGATGAGCTCGGTGCTCTCCAGGACCATTCGGGAGGCAATACTCATGTTACGAACCATCATGATTTTGGTTGCCGTATTCGCGACAGGAAATATTTCCTATGCGCAGCGAGATTTGGCCACGGCAAAGGTCGGGTCTGAGATCCTCGATCTCATAAGAAAGGAAAAACTCGAGCTGATCTTGCCGGGGGCGATGCGCGACAACAACGTGGACATGTGGATCCACGTTACTCGTCAAGGAGACCCTGATCCGATGTTTCCGGAATTCGGGTCGACCTCCGGCTATCTGATCTTTACCGATCTGGGTGACCGGATCGAACGGGCTGTATTTGGGGGGTCAGGAGCTGTTCGAGATATCGATGTGCGCGGTTCCCGCGAAGTCAGCCGAGCCTTCAATGGTTATAGCAACAAGCTGGACCCCGGGGTCTACGACGAGATAACGGCATTCGTTACCGAGCGTGACCCGCAGGTGATTGCCGTGAATTATTCTGATTGGCTCGCGATAGCCGACGGGATTTCACATACGCAATATCTCAGGCTCGAGCAAATACTGGGGCCTACATACGCACCGAGGATGATCTCCGCTGAGAATTTGATCACCGATTTCAGGTCGAGAAGAATTCTCAGAGAAATATCGCTCATGACGAGCGCGTTGGAAATTCATCGTCAGATCCTCGAGCGCTCCCTGTCCAATGAAGTCATCACACCCGGCGTAACGACGCGGGAGCAGGTTGGCTGGTGGGTTCGGGAACAGTTTCATCAGCGCGGTTTAACAAGGGGATACGGTTCTCGAGTGGGCTCGCCGGGGGTCGTTTACTCCGCCGTTTCAGATCAGTCGGAGACGAGGTCTGCGCAGTACGTATTGCAACGCGGCGATTTCCTGTCTTTCGACAACGGCGTGCGATACCTGGATTACTTCGGGACGGATTACAAGCGTAATGCGTACATCATGAGAGAAGGGGAAACGAGCGTTCCCGAGAGCCTACAGTACGCCTATGATCAGGCAATCGGCGCGCGGAGCATCATTCGCGGACAGATAGCGGTCGGCAAGACAGCCGGCGAGATTCTGGCGGACCTCGTCGTGGCCCTGGAAGCAGCGGAGTATATCTATACGCCCTTTACAGATGAGTCGCCGGAAAACTACATGAACGTGCAGGCGAAGTTGGCTAACACCAACCAATCAAGCTTCTCCATCGATCTTCACACTCAGGGTAATAATGGCGGCAGCCTGGTGACGGTAGGCCCCTCGGTTGCGGTGTTTCGATCGGACCGCGACCATTTGATGGTTCAAGAGAACCACCTGTTCTCACTCGAATTCGTGATTTGTACGAATCTTCCGGAAAGACCCGGCTTACCACTTTGCCTCAACATCGAAGGCAATCACGTCGTGTCGAGCCGCGGGGTGGAATTCCTTCACCCGCCGAATGAGCGAATCTTGTTGGTGCACTGAACGTCACTCGCTCGAGGCGAGGACCGGGCTACCGACCACGACTTGGACTTTGCGATAACCGTTCTACAAAGATCCCGTATCAATCTCGACATCCCGGAACCGCAGTTGTTCAACATTCAGCAGAATGTTGTAGCCGTCGCGGACGAAGTTGATTCCCTCGACGACAATTCTGCCGTCCTGTGCCCGCACAATATAGTCGCTGCGATCGCCGGGAAACGAGACAACGTCGATACCGGGTCCACCATCGACCACGTCGGACCCGCCCAACGGCGTGATCACGTTGTCTCCACTGTTGCCGAAGAGATTGTTGTCTTCTTCGTTCCCCGTGAGATTGGAATCGTTGCCACCCGTCAACATCGCTTTCCGAAGAAACTGGGACTTGTTCGTGTACGTCAGAGCCTCGTCGTGCGTCAAAGAGAATGTACCCTCGAACTCCTCCACCACCTCGGCCGTGTACAACCAATGAGTCCCCATGAAGTTTTCGACTAGGTCATACATCGCCGGATCTTTGGATTTCAGGGTGAAGTTGCTGATCGGCGTGTATTCGCCTTCGCGTGTTCCATCGCCCGTCGGATCGTGCCGCCACATGTCGTAGTACGCTTCAAAACCACAGATCCAGTACTCGCCCGTCGTGTTGCGGTTGTACATCCCGATCGCCCGTGCCTTGTCGTGGGCATCATTCAACGCGTTGATAAACGAGGGATGCGCATACTCGAGGCCCTTGCCCTGTACGAAATGCATGATTTCTTCGTACGAGGCATCGCGGGTCGGATCGTCTTGGTCCATGTACCCCGACGTTCCTTCGATAATCGTTTCGTATTCGCGTAGATCCTGGCTCAACACACCCGCCGCCCATAGGTTCGGCCTGTGTGCCTGGTGCATTTCCGTGGTCGGGTAAAAGGTCAAGACGCCGTTGTTCGTCGATATCGCGTTCGGCACCAGGCGCTTGTCGCGCTTCTCCCCGTACTTCGAGCCTTCCACCGCCGTCAGATGATTGACCAGAACTTTGCGTCCGTAGACCGCCATCCGATCCGGATATCCCGGCGCAATGACAATATGTATCGCCCTACCGTTGGGCGTTATCACCTTTGTATAGCGATCGAATACGTTGAACACCTCATGCGCATTGTCGGGCATCGGTACGATTCCGTTCGGAGAAACCGAAATATCGATGTCCGGGAACTCTGACCTGACCCCCCAAAACGGATTCAGAGGTAATCTCACGATCCGGGTCGAAAAAGGGAGGTTAGAATGCCGGCGAAGAGGCACAGCGCAGAGCAGATCGTACGGAAGCTACGGGAGGCTGAGGTGGAGCTGGCCCGCGGCGCGACGGTCAAGGATGCCTGCCGCAAGCTAGCAATCACCGAGCACACCTACTACCGGTGGCGACGCGAGTACGGGGGGCTGAGGGTCGACGAGGCCAGGCGGCTGAAGCAACTTGAGAAGGAGAACGTCCGGCTCAAGAAGATTGTGGCGGAAAAGGAGCTGGATCTTTCGATCCTGAAGGAAGTTGCGGAGGGAAACTTCTGAGCCCGGCACGTCGCCGAGATGCGGTTGAGCATGTTCGGCGGAGGCTGGGCGTTTCCGAGCGACGAGCGTGCCGGGTGCTGAAACAGTCGCGCACGACGCAGCGGTACGTGCCACGGCAACCGGACGACGAGCAGGTGCTGACGGAGAGGATCGTGAACCTAGCCCGAGAGTATGGCCGCTACGGGTATCGGCGAGTGACGGCGCTACTGCGCATGGAGGGCTGGCTCGTGAACCACAAGCGGGTGCAACGGATCTGGCGGCGCGAGGGGCTGAAAGTACCGAAGAAACAGCCCAAGCGAGCACGGCTGTGGCTCAACGATGGCTCCTGCATCCGACTGCGCCCCGAGAACAAGGATCATGTCTGGGCGTATGACTTCGTCCACCACCGGACGCATGACGGTCGGGCTATGAGGCTGCTGACGATCGTCGACGAGTACACACGGGAGAGCCTTGCAATCGACGTGGCGCGGAAGCTCAACTCCGAGGACGTACTTCACCGACTAGGACGACTGTTCGTTCATCGAGGTATTCCAGCGCACATCAGGTCAGATAACGGACCGGAATTCACTGCCGAGGCGGTTCGCGACTGGCTGGGCCGGCTCGGCGTCGGCACGCTGTTCATCGAGCCGGGCTCCCCATGGGAGAACGGCTATGTGGAGAGCTTCAACGGCAAGCTCAGAGACGAGCTGCTGAACGGGGAGATCTTCTACACGCTGAAGGAGGCAAAGGTTCTGATCGAGAGATGGCGCCAGCAGTACAACCGCGTACGACCGCACAGCTCGCTGGGCTATCGACCTCCGGCACCGGAAGCGGTGTTGTTGAAACCGGCTACGCTACGCTTCGCCGGCCTCAACAACCTCTTGTCAGCACCGTGTTACTGAGATAGAAGGTGGTACTAACCGCGGGGTCTGGTCACAACCTCCTGCAGCAGTTGGACATACACGGCAGGCGGCAGGTTGCCTAAAGAAGAATGCGGTCTCGTTTCGTTGTAGTCCTTCCGGAATGCGTCCAGCTGTTCCTGAGCCTCGGAGAGGCTCAGGAACCAGCTCTGGCTCAAGCACTCGTCTCGTAGCTTGCCGTTGAAGCTCTCGATGTAGCAGTTCTCGACCGGACGTCCCGGCCGGATGAAGTCTAACTGGATCCCCGCCGAGAACGCCCAGGCATCGTAGTGCCTCGAGGTGAACTCCGTCCCGTTGTCTTGGGTCAGGGCGACCGGCACTCCGCGCTCGGCGATGATCTCCTCCAGCTGTGCGGTGACGATCTGTGCGGTGAGCGAGAAGCCAGCCTTCAGCGCCAGGCACTCGCGGCTATGGATGTCGATGACTGTCAGTACCCGGAAACGGCGACCGCTCACCAGTTCGTCGGCGACGAAGTCCAGACTCCACCGATGGTTCAGCTCGCTTGGGGCCGGCAGCCGAACCCGAGGGCGCGCCGCAACCTTCCGACGACGTCGTCTACGTACCTGTAGGCCCTCTTCCCGATACAGCCGGCAAACCCGCTTGTGGTTGATCTTCCAGCCCTCACGCTGCAGCAAGATGTGCAGACGCCGAGATCCGTACCGCGGTCTGGCTGCCGCCAATTCCTTCAAGCGCAACCGCAGCTCATCCTGTGGGTCCCTGATGCTCTGGTACCGGTGGGTTGTTCGACCAATCTGAATGAGCCCACACGCTCGCCGTTCCGACGCTCCATACTGCTCCTGCGCTCGGTAAACGAGCTTTCTCTTGCGCGCGGGCTTCAATCTTTTCTTGCGAGCACATCCTGCAGGATCTGCTTGTCGAGGCTCAGGTCTGCCACCAGCTTCTTCAGTTGCGTGTTCTCTCGCTCGAGCTCCTTGAGCCGCTGCAGCTCGCGCGGCGCCAGCCCTCCATACTTCCTGCGCCAGCGGTAGAACGTCTGCTGGGATATTCCGTACTTCCGACACAACTCTGTGATCGGCACCCCGGCTTCGACCTGCTTGATCGCGTACACAATCTGTTGCTCTGTGAACCTCGACTTCTTCACGAGAATCTCCCTCCTCGTTTTCTTATCGAGAAATTCTCACTATCCGCGGTCCAGTTTCCAGGGCACAGGTCAGATGTTCCAGCGGCCTTCCCGGCCCTGATCTCCGAGCGCACGTTCGCAGCGGTCCAGCAGCGATTGGGTAGCGGGGGCGTTCCTAGGCGGAGGTACGGAGATGAAGATTTCCCGCTTCGCCGCTTCGCATTCTGTGCGACGTGCGCCAGACCACTAACCGGATTCTGGGCCAGGGGCAAAGCGCACAAAATGTACCCGTACTACCGTTGCCGTGCGTGCCGGGGCACTTGTGTGCGGCGGGGCAAGCTTCACGCATCCTTCGTTACCCACTTGGACGCCCTGTCCCTGGACCCGGGCTACCTGCCGCTGTTCCGTGAAGTCGTGCGCGATGTTTTTCAGCAGCAGGAAACAATCGGTGCGGAACAACGCGGTCGGTTGACCCGCGAACTCAACACGCTGGCGGATAAGGAGCGCCAGCTACGCCAAGCCTTCATATACGAGGGGCGGATCAAGCAAGCCGTGTACGACCAGGAAAATCAGTTGCTGACGAGCCGACGCACGGAAGTGGAACAGGCATTGTTGCTGGCCACGCCGGACGCCGTAGAAATCGATACCCTTATCGATCAGTTAAAACACCTTCTGCCAAACCTCGGAACTGCGTGGAACCGTGCACCTGTGACCCCTAGGCGGGCTTTACAGGCTTTGGTATTCCCCGATGGCGTACCCGTGGCGGAGAAAGTAGTTAAAACACCCCGTCCGGCCAGTGTCTTCAGTGCTTTACCGGGAATTCACGGGCGGAAAAATGAAAAGGCAGGGTGGCGGGTATTCAAACTAATCGGAGCGTTCCCCACCAAGAACCACCGAGCACCTTCTGTCGACACGAGGCGCCCCCGCGCAGGCGCGATTCCTTCTCCGCTAGCGGGCGGCAATCAACTCATCGAGCCGATCGACGATGCGGGCCGCCGCATTGGGTCGCGCCAGGCGCCGGGCGCGCGCGCCCATCTCGGCGCAACGGTTCGGCTTGGCGGCCAGTTCGTGCAGTGTTTCAGCCAGTTTCTTGCCGCTGAGCTCGGCCTGGGCAACGACGACAGCGGCACCTTGGCTTTCGAGCGCCTCGGCGTTGTAGCGTTGGTGGCCGCCGGCGAGCTCCAACGGTACGAGAACGGCGCCTCGCCCTGCGGCGGTCAGTTCGGCGCACGTTGTGGCGCCGGAACGCGACACGATGATGGCGGCGCGGGCATATTCCCGAGCCATCTCGTGGAGGTAGGGCTCGACCCGTGCGTCGATGCCGTGTTCTTCGTATGCCGTCCGCACCCTGTCGAGATCGTCCGGACCGGTCTGATGCATTACGCGAATCGGCTGCGTTTCGTCGCCGGCATCCCCGTCGGGTGCCGCCGCGGGCTTCAGAAAGGGCAGGGCGGCGATCATCGCGTCGTTGAGCGGCCGCGAGCCTTGGCTGCCGCCGAACAACAGCACATTGAACGAGGTGCCGACGTCGACATCGGGAACGGCACAGATTTCCGTCCGCACCGGGTTTCCGCTAACGAATGCCTTGCCGCGGAAGTGCTCGGCCGTGGGCGCCCACGCCACCGCGGCGCTGTCGACGAAGCGGGCCAACCACTTGTTGGCCAGACCGGGCTCGAAGTTGGGCTCGATGATGAGCGTGGGAATGCCCTTCAAGGAGGCGCTCAGCAATATCGGCCCGGAGAGATAGCCGCCAACGCCGACGACGGCATCGGGGCGCTCACGCCGCAGCAAGCGTGAAGCGTCGCGCAGCGCCGGGAAAAGCGCCAGAATGCCTGTCAGCTTGCACCACAGTGAACGGCCGCGCAGCGGTTCCACGCGCAGCATCTCGATCCGAAAACCGGCCTCGCCGACCAGCTCGCCCTCCAACCCGCGCGGCGTGCCGACGAAGGTCACGTCGGCGTCCGGATGCCGCGAGATGAATTCGTGCGCGACCGCCAGACCGGGGTAGATGTGGCCTCCGGTTCCGCCGGCGGCGATGAGGACGTGGGGCACTTTGTCGAGACGAGTCACGGCCTGCTCGGGTGAGGGACCCTACGATCGGTCAAGAATGACGGCCTTTCCGTGGTCCGGGGTAAGGGCATCTGCTTGCCACTCAGGTTACAATTCGCGGCGCAGCTCCTTCCCCTCCAAAGGTGTCTCGTGTACGCAAAGTCTTGCATACGCTTGTCCGCTGCGTGGCTCTCCATCGCCACGATATCGGTCATCGGCGTCGGTTCGCGGGCCTCGGCCGCCCTACGCCCGAGTCATTCCCCGGCTGCCGACGGTGTCCAGTCCGCAGAGTACGACGAGTCGCAGTTGCTGGGTCGGATTCGCCAGCTCACCTACGCTGGGAGGCGGGCGGGCGAGGGGTATTTCTCTCCCGACGGCACGCACTTGATCCTGCAGAGCGAGCGCGATTCGGAGAATCCCTTCTATCAGATCTACAACCTCGATTTGACCACCGGTGACGCGTCGCGGGTGTCGCCCGGTTTCGGCAAGACCACCTGCTCTTTCTTCCAAGCGGGCACCGGGGCGGTCATGTTCGCCTCAACGCACCACGACCCGCGTTCCCGCGAGTTGCAGCAGAGAGAGCTCGATTTCCGAGCCAGCGGCCAGGAGCGCCGCTACGCTTTTGACTACGACCCGCAGTTCGACATCTACATCGCTCCCGGGCCGGCTGTCGCGGCGGCGGCTCCCGACGGCGAAGTCGATCCGTCGAGCCTGCTGCGGCTGACCGATATACGCGGCTACGACGCCGAGGGCAGCATGTCGCCGGACGGCGAGTGGATCGTTTTCGCCTCCAATCGTGATGCCTACAACCGCGAGCTGAGCGAAGCGGGGCAGGCGCAGCTGGAGATCGACGCGTCGTATTTCATGGAGATCTACATCATGCGCCCCGACGGTTCGGGCCAGCGACGTCTGACGGAAGTGCCCGGCTACGATGGCGGTCCGTTCTTTTCGCCCGACGGCTCGCGCATTGTCTGGCGCCGTTTCACGGAGGATGGCCTGATGGCCGATGTCTGGACCATGAACCCGGACGGCAGCGATCAGTATCGGGTAACCAATTTCAGTGCCCTGAGCTGGGCCCCGTACCTCCACCCCTCGGGGGAGTACATCTTCTTTGCTTCCAACAAGCTGGGCTTCACCAACTTCGAGGTCTACATCGTCGATACCGCCGGCCGGAAGGAACCCGTACGGGTGACAACCACCGATGGTTTCGACGCCTTGCCGGTACCGTCGCCGGATGGCGCGATGCTCGCCTGGACCTCGAGCCGCAACAGTGAGGGCGGCCGCGGCTCGGGACAGATCTTCATCGCGAATTGGAACCACGAGAGGGCCCTCGAACTGATTGCCGCAGCGCCACCGCGGAAGGCGACGCGCGGCCACGTCGAGTTTCTGGCGTCGGACGATCTTGGCGGTCGCTTGGTGGGGTCAGAGGGGGCCCATCGCGCCGCCGAGTACATCGCCGGGCAGCTTGGCGAGATCGGCGCTCAGCCACTGCCGGGACACGAAGGCTTCCACCTGCCCTTCGAGTTCACTGCGGGTCTCAACGATACGGGATCGAGCCTGCGGCTCACCGTCGGTGGTGCCGAGAAGCCGTTTCCTAAGGCCGACATCGATGTGCGCGCCCTGTCATTTTCGGACAGCGGCGAAGTCAACGGCCCAGTGATCTTCGCCGACTACGGTATCACCGTGCCCGACGGCCAGAACTACCCCTACGACAGCTTCGCGACGCTCGATGTCGAGGACAAGATCGTCGTCGTCTTGCGCTACATCCCCGAAGACGTCGAGCCGGACGATCGCGCGATTCTGAGCCGCTACTCCGACATCCGCTACAAGGCGATGCGGGCCCGCGAGCTCGGCGCGAAGGCGCTCGTTGTCATCACCGGCCCGCGCTCACCGAATGCCGGCGAGCTGGTTCCCATGACCTTCGACACCGCGGTGGCGGGGTCCGGCATCGTCGCCGCGTCGGTTTCGGGGGAGATCGCCGACGCGCTGTTTGCGACGCTTTCCGACAAGTCCTTGGCCGCCGTTCAGGACGATCTCGACACGGGGAATCCTCATGTTGTCGGTTTCGATTTTCCCGGCGTCGAGATGGCTCTCGACGTGAAGATCGAACGGGAGCGGCGCACCGGCTACAACATTGCCGGCTATTTGCCTGCTGCCGATACGGAGGCCGACGGCGTGGTGGTTCTGGGCGCGCACTACGACCATCTCGGCCGTGGCCGCGGCGCCGTCTCGCTGGCCCGCGACGGGGAAGCGGGCCAGGTTCACAACGGTGCCGACGACAATGCTTCGGGTGTCGCTGCAGTGCTCGAGGCGGGTGCCCAGCTTGCCGCGATGAGCCACCGCCACGGTGTCGTCCTGGCTTTTTGGTCGGGCGAGGAGTTCGGCCTGCTGGGCGCCAAAGCGTTTGTAGGGGCCCCCGTGATTCCTGCCGACAACATCGCCGCCTACATCAACTTCGACATGGTGGGCCGGGTGCGCGACAACGTTCTGAACGTCCAGGCCGTCGGCAGCAGCGCGGCCTGGCCGGCGTTGATCGAGCGCACGAACGTGCCGGTGGGGTTCGATCTGCGGCTGCAAGACGATCCGTACTTGCCGACCGACAGCCTGGCCTTCAATACCGCCGGCGTGCCGACGCTGAGCTTTTTCACCGGAAGTCACGAGGATTACCACCGCCCCAGCGATGATGCGGACCTGATCAACTACGAGGATCTGGAGCGGGTTGCTCGCTTCGGCGCCCTGCTGGCGCGCCGCGTTGCCAACCTCGAGGAGGCGCCGGAGTTCGTGGCGGTCGCTCAGACTGCTGCGCAGATGGGCTCGCGTGACACCGTGCGCGTGTTCACCGGAACGATTCCCGACTACGCGGCCGACATCGAGGGTCTGCTCCTCGGCGGTGTGATCGAGGGCGGCCCGGCCGCAAAGGCGGGACTGCGGGGCGGCGACGTGATCGTCGAGTTCGCCGGCCAGAAGATCACCAATATCTATGACTACACCTTCGCGCTCGACTCGGCGAAGGTGGACGTGACGATCGCCATCGTGTACATCCGCGGGGGCGAGCGCTACGAGACGGAGTTGACGCCCACGGCGCGTCGCTGACCGGCTGGTTTCGCGATGTTGCCAGAGAAACAAGGTTGGTCTCGCTTCTCCAAAAAAACCGACTAACGGCGCAGCAGATCCGTCTAACAAGATGAAACAAAAAGCGTAACCACCGTCATGAGGTCTGCGATGCAACAGCGCGCTGCCGTTTTTGCCCTGATCGGATTCGTACTCCTGGGTGCGGCGGGCTACTTCGTGTACGTACGCGTTACCGAACTCGAGACACAAGTAGCCAACCTCGATCGCCAGGTCACACAGACCGAGCGGGAGCTCCAGCAGGCCGAGGCGAGCGCCAACGCCGCTTCGCGGGCCGCCATTGCGGCAGAGGGGCGGGCAGAGGCCGCCCAAGGCGAGGCGGCGGCCGCCACCGTTCGTGCTGAAGATGCCCTGGCTCGCGCCGAGCAAGCCGATCAGGAGGCGCGCCTCGCCACTGCCGACCGGGCTGCTGCGCTCGAGGCGCGCGACGTCGCCGAGAGGGAAGCTGTCGTCGCCGTTGCCGAGGGCGAAGCCGCCGAGCTCGAGGCGCAGAGGGCCCGCGGCGCCGAGGCCGCGGCCCGTGAAGAAGCCCGCGAAGCGCGTCAAGAGGCCGAGGCCATCCGCAAGCAGCGCGAGGTCGAGATGAATCGCATGCAGGAGGCATTCAGCAAGATCGTCGAGACGCGGCGCACGGCCATCGGCATCGTACTGAACCTCGGCAGTGACCGCATTGAGTTCGAGTTCGACCAGTCGGAGCTGCGACCCGACGAGCGCGAGCTTCTGGCCCGTATTTCCGGCGTGCTCATTGCCTCGGCCGATCAGGGATACGCCATCCAGGTGTTCGGCCACACCGACGACGTGGGCACGGCAGCGTACAACCAGGGCCTCTCCGAACGGCGTGCCGCAGCGGTGCGCGACTACCTCGTCGGAGCCGGTGTGCAGCCCGACATCATCTCGATGCAGGGCTTGGGCAAGGCGATGCCGCTGGTCGCCGACACTACCGAGGCGGCGCGGACCCGCAACCGCCGCGTCGAGATCGCGATCATCGACACGCTGATCGACTTCCGCGGCCGGCGTTGAGGCCCGAGAAGCGAACGGGGACTTTCAGGTAGCGTTTCGTGCACACGCGTGTTGCGTAGCTCGGTGTATCTAGGTAGCTGCCCGACTAGGGTCGCCCGGCGACTATGCGCCACACCCACACCTGCTCGCTGCCGTCGGGCAACTGGACGACGCTGGCGAGACGATTGTCGCCCATGAAGAACGGCGCAACGGCCCAGGAACCGCGCCGCAAGAGGGCGTTGGCTGTGGCCTCGCCCAGGTATTCGCCGTCGGGCGCGAACACGTCGAAGATCGACTCAGTTTCGGTCCACCGAGTAGTCAACACCCAGATGCGGCCGCTGCCGTCAATGTCCAGGCCGTTGTATTCGATGTGCGGGTGCAGCGGGTCGATTTCAGCGTCGGCCGGGGCGCCCCGCATTCTCTGGCGCTCGAGCTCGATTTCTTCCGCCGTTTTCTCGCGGCGTGGAATGTCGCGACCGGTCTGGGTGACGATCTCACCCGCCGCGTTGGCCGCCCCGATTCGATAGCTGCGCCGGTCGGCCAACACGAGGTCGCCGGTGGGCGTTGCCGCAATCGCGACCATACGGAGGTCGGCGTTTTGCGCGCCGGGCTCCCAGGGTGCCGAGGTGAACTGCTCCAAGCCCGCCACCTGAGAGCAATTCACGGCGGCTCGAAGGTCGAGAACGCAGCGATAAACCGCCGGCCCTTCTGACCTGGCGATCGGGTTGAATCCCCGCCGGTAGTAAGCGAGGGAAGTGGCGTTGAACGCCTGATCGATCGGTACCGGCGGTACGTCGAGCGGGCGCTGCTCGATGAATTCTCCGGCGCTGTCGAATACCTCGAGCATTGGGGGAAAGATGTCAATGACCGCAACGGCACCATCGATGCCGAGGACCCACGCAGCGGGGATTGGCCGTGAGCCACCGCTGACGCCGAACTCTCCGGGGCCCTGGCCCTGATTGCCGAAGCTCGCCTCGGGGTTGCCGGCGGCATCGAAGATACGCACGAACGGCTCCCAGCTGTCGAGAATCGCCACCCGATCGTTGTCGATCAGCGCGACCGCCGTCGGCGTGATCTGTCGCTCGTCGTCGCAGTTGGTGCAGCCGATCGTCGCGATTAGCTGGAGCGCCGGCGGAGAGCTTTGACGTGGCGTCGACTCGTCGGCTGGATCGGTGCCGCCACATCCTGTCGCCAGCCCCGCCATCAGCACCCAGGGCAAGATGAAAGCCGAGGTAAGGACACAACTCGAAGGACGCGGGTCCGGGGCGGGTCTCGAAAGAACAGTGAGAGCCGTAGATTCTTCGTTGCGTTTCGAAGCGCGGGGGAGAATGGCGCCGATCATAGCGGCCTCGTAACAGCTCGGTGGCACGACAAATCAGGCCTAACGATACGCCCTCCGTGCTGCGCATCGCAGCCCCCGGCGACCGCGACTGGATGCGACCCCTGGTCTTCGTCTCGGCCGCTAGCCGCCAGCCGGCACAATCTCGAAGCCCAGCTTCAGGGCATTCCTACGGACGCGGTCGTCGAGACTCAGCACGAGCATGCCTGGCAAATTGGCGCGTGCGTCCAGGGCGCTCGAGAGGTGGATCGCGTCGAGCGAGCGAACCGGCTCGACAGGGAAGGGCTGCCGGCTGCGCTCGATTACGGTAGGTGACAGACGTAGTGTTTCCCAATGAGCACCGACTGTTGCGAGGCGAGCACGCACCGCAGCCGCCGGCCGCGGCGTGAGCGCTCCAAGCGCCTCGGCGCGGATGCATGCCCGGTCGCATTCGACGAACAGAAGATCGGAGACGATGACGTGGGCTGCCTTCCGCAGCACCGCCGCCACCTGCTTACCCTCCGGCTCGGCCAGCAGCCAGGCAAGTACGGCGCTCGATTCCGCATAGAGGATCATCGCTCGCCGCGGTCTTCGTCGAGTAGCTCCCTGGCGGACGTTCCCCGCAGCAACGGCTGCCTGCCGACACTGTAGAGCGAGGCCTCGTTGGGTTTGCCCAAGTCCACCTTTTGCCGCCGCGCCAGCTCGAGCAATCCGCTTGGGATGCGGTCGGCATCTCGCGTTTGTCCCGGGGCGCGAATTTCGGCGACGACGGTGCCGCGGTCGGTCACCTGCACCAGCTCGCCCGCCCGAACCAGGCGCAAGTACTCGCTGAGGCGATTCTTGAGCTCACGAATTCCCACGCTGACCATATCTTCAATGTAGCGTCATGTAGCTACATTGTGCAACCAGTGATGCAAGCCTCCAAAGGGTGTAGACGGTCACGCGGCGCGTCGTTCCGCAATGCTCGCGGCGTGGCTTCCACCTAGAGAGCCTAGCGCCCGTTCAGTCGGGCGGCCGTCGTCGTGCCCAAAGACGCGCCGGAACGGCGAGTCCGTCGGCTACCGGTAGTAGTCGTAGTAGTCGGCGCCCAGGTGGGTGATCTTTTCCTCGCCGGCCATGTAGCGCAACGTGTTCTTCAGCTTCATCTGCTGGATGAACAGATCGTGCTCGGGGTACAGGTCGGGCGCCGTCGTCGGGCTCTTGAAGTAGAACGACAGCCACTCCTGAATGCCCGAGAAGCCGGCGCGTTTGGCGAGGTCGAGAAAGAGGGCGAGGTCCAGGACGATCGGCGCCGCCAGAATGGAATCGCGGCACAGAAAGTCGATCTTGATCTGCATCGGATAGCCGAGCCAGCCGAAGATGTCGATGTTGTCCCAACCCTCCTTGTTGTCACCACGCGGCGGGTAATAGTTGATCCGCACCTTGTGGTACATGTCCTCGTAGAGGTCGGGGTACTTGTCGGGCTGTAGGATGTGCTCGAGCACGCCGAGCTTGCTCTCTTCCTTGGTTTTGAACGACTCGGGGTCGTCGAGCACCTCGCCGTCACGGTTGCCGAGGATGTTGGTCGAGAACCAGCCGTTGAGCCCCAGCATCCGGGCCTTGAAACCGGGCGCCAGGATGGTCTTCATGAGCGTCTGGCCGGTCTTGAAATCCTTGCCGCAAATCGGCGTCTGGGTTTCCTTGGCAAGTTCGTAGAACGCCGGGAAATCGCCACTCAGGTTGGGAGCGCCGTTGGCGTAGGGAATGCCCATCTTCGCCGCCGCGTAGGCGTAAATCATGCTCGGCGCGATGCCGGGATCGTCGTTCCTCATGCCTTCTTCGAAGGCCTCCATCGACGCGTGCACCGGGCCCGGCTCGAGGAAGATCTCGGTGCTGCCGCACCAAACCATCACGACGCGGTTGCAGTCGTTGTCTTCCTTGAAGCGCGTGATGTCCTCCATGAGCATCTGCGCGTAGTCCCACTTCGTGCCCCCGCTCTTGACGTTGGTACCGTCGAGCTTCTTGACGTAGGCCTTGTCGAACACCGCCGGCATCGGCTTGATGGCGGAGAGCTCGTCCTTGACCTGGTCGAGTAGCTCGTTGTTGAGAACGCCGGCGTTGTTCGCGGCCTGGTAGGCGTTGTCCTCGAAGATGTCCCAGCCGCCGAAAACCAGATCGTCGAGACTCGCCAAGTCCACGAAGTCTTTGATCAGCGGCACGTTGTCTTCGGTGCGTTTGCCGATGCGGATCGTTGCCATCTGGGTGAGCGACCCGATGGGCTTGGCGATGCCGTTGCGCGCGGCAATGACCCCGGCCATGAAGGTCGTGGACACGGCTCCCATGCCAGGCGTAAGGATGCCGAGCCGGCCCTCCCCGGAGGCGATCGTTACGGTCGGTGCTTCGCCCATGCGGCTTGATTCCTTTCGGCGGCCGGCGCGCCTCACAGAGGGCGGCGGCCGTTCAAACTCAGAGTCGGGTGTGGCTCAGGTATCGTGATTCAGGAGCCTACATTATCGGCCGAAATGGCGTCGGTTGCGATCCGGCCCGCCGGAGAATCGGCCGTTCAATGGGTCGGCGTTGCCCTGGTCGGGGCGGGGCGCGGCGAGCGTCTACTGCGGCGTTTCGCCGGTGGCGACCAGACGTTTGTAGTCCTTGCCGACCACGAAGGCGAGCCCCAGCCAGACGACGACCAATCCGATGTTGAACATGGAGAATCCGGTTGTCGTCAGGCCGAGAACGGTGGCGCTCGCCAAAACGAGAACCGAAGACAACAAGTCGCCGGAGCGCACGAAGAACGAGTCGATCGTCTGTTTGGCCTTGTATTGTTGCTCGCGCGTCGTCGGCAGAAACAGCATGTTCCGCACGGTGTTTTGAAGCGAGTAATCGGTCGCGTTCTCAACAGTCTTGGCCCAGCGGAGGTATTGGAGCACCGGGAAAAAGGCGATCACCGAATAGGCGCCGAGCGAGATTACCGGCAGGATCATGAGGCCGACCGCAACGCCCAAGTACTTGACGATGCGCGAGACGAAAAACAGCTGGATCAGCGCGGTCAGGATCGATATTCCCAGGTTGTAGGCGCCGTAAAACTGCGTGGTGTAGTCCGTCAAGTTGAGGCCTCCGGTGGCGCCGGCGGCGAAGTCTCGCGCGGTGACCTCCTCGACGACCGCGTTGAGGATGTATCCACCGTTAGTGTTTACGAAGTTGAGCACCATCAGGAGCAGGCCCATGAGCAGCAAGTAGCGGGTCCGGAACACCAGGGCGAACGCGCCGGTTCCCGTGTTCTCTTCGGAATCTGTCGGCTCGGGAGCCTGTTCCTCGGGAGCGTCGTCGAACGTGGCGTCCAACGGAACATCCTCTGTACCTTGGAACGCGGCCAACCGGTCGTGGATCTCGGCCAGGCTGATCGTGCTGGTCGCGGTCAGGATCGCCGTGGTTTCCTGGTCGGGCAACTTGGCTTCTTTCAAGCGGCGCTCGCGGGTATCGATGGGGTTCGTTACCTGCACCTGTGCGACCAACAGGGCGGCTGCGACGAGCATGAGCGAGTAGGTGCCGAGTGGCGCCACCAGCGAAAGGACCACAAGGCTGCCGAGAATGGGTCCCAGAGTCTGTCCGAGGGCCACGATCGGGAAAAGGCGCTCGCCTTCTTCCCTCGTGTAGATGTCGTTCGCGAATGCCCAGAACTGGGCGATGAGCATTACGCTGAAAATACTCAGCCACACGAAGTAGACGATGCCGAGTGACAGACCCGCCTGCCCCAAGACGTAAAACAGCACCAGGCACGCGGCGAAGATCATCGTAACGATGTTGATGAGGCGTCGCCGGGGGACGCGGTCAGCGAGTTTCCCGTACAAGGGAACGACGATGCTGAGGATAAGCACCGTCCCGGCAGAGGCGTAGCTACTCACCCCGGCGGAAAAGTCCGAGATGATCAAACCATCGCGAATGATGCGTAGTACGTAGTAACCAGGTGAGCAGGAGGAAGATGTTCGACGACAGCAGCAAGACGGTGGCACCCTCCCCGGCGCGCACGTCGGCAAAGAGGCGGAGAGAGCGGTCCAGGGGGCTGGGCGCGGCGTCGCTCGACATGGGCGCGAGTATACAGCCAATGCTGCCCGAAATCGGAAGAGCTCTGGCTCAGTGTGTCGAGTCGGTGAGGGTGTTCAGAGGGCATCCAAAACACAGCTCACAGCGGGCGAAACTAAGGATTGAGTACACAGCCTAAAACGGCCTATTCTTAGTTTACCATGCGAAAACGCCCGATTCTGTTGACCCTGCCGGCGGTTCTCTTGGGGTTCGCCGGGACGACGGTCGCCTGTGCGGGCTCCGACGATCCGCCCGCCGCCGCCGTCGTCAAGACGCGCGTTGCCGAAACCGATCCGCTCGACATCGACGAGGTGTATCACTCGATGGAGGGTCCATGGCAGCGGGTTCATCTCGACCCTCAGGACATTGGCTGGATCACCAGCTTTCGCACGGAGGTGATCGATGCCGAGACCGGCGAGACGTTGGGCAACGAGTTCTTCTGCCACAGCCAGCTGCAGCTGGCGACCACCGCCCGCCTCATGGTGGCGGCCACCGGTATCGACGAGATCCGTTTTCCTGAGGGCTTCGGAATCCCGATCAAAGAAATCGTCGACGACCTGGAGGCCCCGTGGAATGAGCTATCGCTGTTCGGCATGGTGCTGAACAACTACGATTCCGATCTGAGCTGACGCACCAAGATTCGCTTCACACTCGATTACGTCGAGCCCGATGCGACCGGCGTGGACAAGCTCTACAAGGCGAGTATTCCGGTTGTTCCGAATCAGGAAGAAGTGGGCACCGCTTCGTGGGAACGCGGCGATACGATCGTCTTGTCGGGTGACAATCTGGAGCCGTCGAGCTTGCCGCAGACCACCATGGGCAAGCCGGGCCATTGGATGGTGCCGCCGGGCAAGCAGGTCATCCGGCAGCGCTATAGCAACCTGGTCGGTGTCCAGACCAGCGTTCACTATGGCTTGGTCCACATGCACAATCACGGCCGCTCGATGAAGCTCACTGATTTGACCGACGGCGTCGTCCTGTGGGAGACCGAGCTGGCGTACCAACCCGATGCCGAACACGTGCAGATCGCGGCGATTCCGCCGTACTCGAGTGAAGATGGGTTCACGCTCTACCCCGATCACGAGTACGAGATTGAATCGGTGTACGACAACAGCAGCTCGGAACCGGTCGATGCGATGGCGGTGATGTACCTCTACCATCACCCGCTCAACGACGAGCACATCACCTACCCGATCCCGAACACCGCGCCGGCGACCGAGGACCACTCGCACAGCCACTAACAGGGTGCTGAAGAGCTCCCGGCGGTGCCGTTACGCTGCCCGTATCCTTTTGCGCATGGGTGGCGGCTGCGTCTCGCCGCCCGCTGTAACGACGCACACAGCTCTGTAGCCCGGCCGCAAAGGAAAGCGGAAACCGGGCCCGCCGTCGGGGCAAATCTAGGGGTGAACGCGCACCCATCCGGCGCGCAGTTGGATCGGCCGATCCGGCTGATCCGAGAAACGTATATCCAACCGACGGGAGACCTCTGTCTTCAGAGCTTCTCCCAGAACCACTGGAGCTTGTAGATGAGAAAGCTTCTTGCTATCGCCAGCTTGTTGTTCATCAGCGCCGTACCTGTCGCCTCGTACGGCTGGAACGGGGCCGCCGACGCGGCCACGCTCGCCGACGCGTGGGGAATTGACTCGGCGCACACCGAGGTCAACTTTTCGGTCACGCATTTTTTCACGCCCGTGTCCGGTACTTTCGATGATTTCGAGGTCACGCTGGAGCTCGACCCCGAGAACATCACCGCCAGCAGCGTCGAGGCGCGCATCGCGGTTGCCAGCGTCAACACCGGCAACGAACAGCGCGACGGGCATCTGCGTACCGCCGATTTCTTCGACGCCGAAAAATATCCCTACATCACCTTCAAGAGCACCTCGATTCGCAAGGTGTCGGACGACGCGTTTGTGGCCAGCGGCGTCCTGACGATTCGGGACCAGAAGCGCCAGGTCGAGTTGCCGATCAGATGGTTGGGAACGCAGCCGATCCCGGAGGAGATGCGCGGGATGCTGGGCGGCGCCAAGGAGATCGCCAGCTTCAAAGCATCGACGACGATCGACCGCAACGAGTATGGCGTCGGCTCCGGCAGCTGGGCCGCGACGATGGTGGTCGGTGGCGACGTGACCATCGACATCTTGCTCGAGGCGCACCGCAGGTAACCCACATTACGTAGCGGGCCGTGGTGAAGGTGCGAGGGGTCTGGTTGCGCCGCCAAGGGTCGCTACGCCTGCGAACAATCAACGGCGGGGAAGGGGAGGTCAGCCGGAAGGCTGACCCCCTTCTTGTTTCCGGCGTGCAAAAGGGTTCAAGGCGGTCGCCCAATCGGATACGTTCTTAGGCATGCGAAACGGTCTCTTGCCCGGTTTGTTCCTTGCCGTCTGCGTCTTGGTCACCACGACGGGGTGCGCCTCGTCCGGCCTCGACCGGCTGTCCCAGCCTCGGTGTCGCCGAGCAGGCGGGTTCGGTACAGGTGCTGCGACTCAAGGTCGAGAGCAATTACTTCGAGCCCAGCCGGCTGATCGTGAAGGTTGGCGTGCCGGTAAGGCTCATCCTCGAGAACGGTACGTTGATATCCGGGCATGACTTTTCGATCTTTTCGCCCGACGCGGGTCTCCAGATCGACTCGTACGTTCCGGCGCGCCAGCAGGTGACGGTGCAGTTTCTTCCCCGGGAGACCGGTGAGTTCGAGTTCTACTGCAACATCGATGACCACGCCGAGAAAGGCGGCCGCGGCACATTGGTCGTGGTCGACGAGATTTAGCAGGCCGTGGTGGAAGTGTGACCCATCCCACTCTCACCGCGGCTCGCTAGCTCTCGGTGAACTTCATGGTGACGGTCATCACCACGTGAACCGGCTCGCCTTGTAGTGTCGGCGGCTCCTATTTTCAACGTACGACGGCGTCGAGGGCGGCGCGGTCGAATTCCGGCCCCATACTGCGCAGCACTTTGGCCTGCACCACGTTGCCACGAGCGCTGATCTCGATTTCCAATACGACCGTGCCGCCGTCGATCGGCGCGGCCCGGGGTACGGGCTCGACGTGGTGCAGCTTCGTCGGTTCGGGTGTTTCGGCGGGCGCCTTCACCCGGCGGATCTCCACCATGCTGTCGGCGGCCGGCGGTGCATCCGGCGTCGACGCCACCGCGGTTTCCAGCCCGCCGCCACGTGTCGCCGGCGATCCGCTGCGGATCTCCAGCGGCTCAGCGCGCGACTCGAGGCTGTTAGGCCGCACGGCGGCACGAGTGCTCTGCGCAATCAGCGGGATGAGCGGAAAGTAGAGGACGCCGCTGGCGAAGTGCTCCTCCGTCAGCCTGTCGGCGGAGAAGCGCCAAGTCAGCGGCTCATAGCCATCGAGCTCAAGCCGCAGAATGTGGTCGCCGGTCCGGCCGACTTCGATGGGCACGGGGCTGGCACCGCCCACCGGTATGCCGTCGAACGTCACCAGAGCGCCGGCCGGTCGGCTGGTTACCCGAAAGCTGAACGTGTCCGGCGCCGTCGGGCTTGCCTCCTCCAGTTCCACTACGGCGCCGCCGGAAGTCGGCGTGTCGCTACCAGGACCGTCGTTGTTCGCTGTGTCGATCGCTTGCTTGGGGCCTGCCGCGCTGCCGCGGGAGGTGACCGCAGGCGCGGTTACCGGTTCCGTGGCCGCCAGCGCGGTGGGCGTGCTCACCAGCGTCGACGAGTCGCCCCCGAGTACCGACCAGGTCGCGGCGATCAAGACGACGGCGGCCATCAGGCCGGCAATCCCGGTGAGCACATGGGGTTCCGGCTCCTGCGAAACCGACAAGGCTTCGGCGCGGCACCGTCGCCACAGGTCGGTTGCCTTTTCGCGCAGCGTTGTCAGCGCCTTCTCGAGTACCGTGGGCGAAGAGAACTCGCCGCTAAACAGCAGCGCTGCTGAGCGCGCGACCTTGTCCTTGAGCTGTGGTAGCTTTCCGAGGTACGCAAGATTCGGGTTGGCCTGCGACCACTCGAATGCTTCCTTGAGGGCGATACCGAAATCAGCACAGCTCTCGAAGCGCTTCTTCGGATCCTTTTGCAGGCCACGGGCAACCACCTCGGCGACCGTGTTGGGCACCAAGGGGGCGATCTCGTCGAGTGGCGCCGGATGACTCTCGATCACCTCGTAGATCACCGTCGCGGGCGACGTGCCTTTGAAGGGCCGCTCGCCGCTGAGCAGCTCGTAGGCGAGTGTGGCGACGGAAAATTGGTCGGAGGCGCCGGTCAGCTCGCTGCCGATGGTCTGCTCCGGTGACATGCAGGCCGGCGTTCCGAAGATCTTGCCGGCGCGGGTGAGCGTCGAGCCCATGAGTCGGGCAACACCGAAGTCGGTGACCTTCGGGACACCGTCCTCCGACAGGAGAATGTTCGTCGGTTTGATGTCACGGTGAATCACGCCGCGCTCGTGGGCATATGTGAGCGCATTGCACACGGGCTCTATGATGTCCACAACTCGCCGCACGGGCAGGGGGCCGGTCGCCTGCAGCTCGGCGCGCAGGTTGCGGCCCTCGACATACTCCATGGCGATGAAGGTGCGGCCGGCCTGATGCCCGACGTCGAAGAGGATGACGAGATTGGGGTGGGCGAACGTGCCGGCGATCTGGATTTCCTGCTGGAAGCGCGCCTGCAGGCCCCGGATGTCGGCATCCGGCGTGTCCGGATCCATACGGATTCCTTTGATCGCTACCTTGCGGCCGATCAACGGGTCTTCGGCGAGATAGACGACGCCCATCTCGCCGGTGGCGAGAGCGCGTAACACTCGGTATCTGCCGAAGTGAGAGGGGACGCTCACACTTGACCTCCGTCTTCGATGCAAGTGCGTAACACTGACTAATAATAGCTTTTAATATCCTAAATTTATCTTTTCTAACTCAGAATGACTTTCTTAGATCTTTAATAGTTTAAACAGCTTTTTTCTAACCAAAACATCGCGAAGCTCTCGACGGTTTCGGTTACCCGAGCAGGCTGTGGTGAAAAGTGTGATGGGTCTGGCTGCGTCGACGATCCTTGCCCTCTACTACAATACCCGCGCGCCAGACCCATCACACTTTCACCACGGCCTGCTCGGCGATCGCATGACATCCTCCCCGACGCTCGTTCGCAATCTCGGCTTGCTCGGCCTCGCCGCCACCGGCATTTGCTCCATGATGGGCGCGGCCATCAACGTCGTGCCGATCATGATCCAGCGCAACGTCCCCGGCATCGGCCCGTGGGTGCTGCCGGCCTACATGATTGGCGTGGCGCCGGCGATTCTGGCGGCGCTCGCGTACGCGATTCTGGCCTCGGCGATGCCGCGCGCCGGCGGCAGCTACATCTACGCCAGCCGCTCGTTGAACCCCTACCTGGGCTTCGTGGCCAGCTTCTCGCAGTGGTTCGGGCTGAGTATCGCCATCGGAGTCGTTTCCTACTTGCTGGTTCCGTTTCTGCGCGACATCGCCGAGGCACTGGGTTTTCTCGGATTGACCGTGGCGCTCGACAGCGGGCCGTGGCGCATCGGTATCGCGCTGGCGTTCTTGTGGGTGTTCACCGGCGTCAACGTTCTGGGTGTGAAGTTCTACGAGCGGACCCTCATTCCCCTGATGTTTCTGATGTTCGCCGGCGGCGCGGTGGTCGTGGTTGCCGGCTTCTCGTTCAGCCAGGCGGATTTCGCGGCGGCCGTCCGGGCGCACGACGGCGTCGACGTTGCCGCCCTGGTAGAAGGTGCACCGCCAGCGTTTTCGCTGGGGTCGTTTCTGGCAGCTTCTGTGATTCTGTTCTCCAGCTTCATCGGCTTCGATTCCATCGCCCAGGCGGGCGGCGAGGCCAAGAGCCCGAACCGCAACTTGCCGTTGGCCATAGGGATTGCGGTCATCGGTGTGGGGACGTTCTACATGCTGTTTACCGCGGCTGTGTACCACGCTGTGCCCTGGCAGTACGTCGCCGAGCGGGCTCGGAGTCAGGACCTGACGGCCCCGGGGTTGCTCGGCTACCTGCTGTCGCCGGGTTGGACGGTGGCGATCGTGGCCGGTGCGGCGATCGCGTTGATCAACGACCTGCCGGCGATGGTGATGGCCGTGTCGCGTCTCATGTTCGCCTGGGCCGAAGACGGGATCTTCCCCGCCGTCGTCGCCCGGGTGAATTCCCGCTGGCACACGCCGCACATCGCCATCTTTGCCAGCGCCGCCATGGCCTCATGCGGCATTCTGGGCAGCCACCTGGCGGGGGACTTCTTCCTCGGGGTCGACATCCTGGTGACCTCGATGCTGGTGAACTTCCTGTTGATGTGCCTTTCGGTGCTGATGCTGCCCGGCCGAAACCCGCAGTTGGCTCATGAGGTCCGGTTCGTTACCAACCGGCGGACGCAGGTAGCGATCGGATCGCTGGGCGCCGGTTGTCTGCTGATCTATCTCGTTGTGCACGTCGGCAAGGATCTCAGCTCCGAGGTCGGCGCCTGGTACTTCCACTCGACATGGTTGTGGCTGTTGGTGATGATGATCGCCAGCCTCATCTTCGTCGTGCAGTGGCGCAAGCTCCGGGGCCGGGGCGTCGATCTGGACGATCGGTTCACGCGATTGCCTGCCCAGTAGTCATACCCGAACCGTGCTCGGGTATCCTCAGGGCATCAGACCATGAACGAACGCACTGCGGACGTCGTCATCGTCGGGGGTGGGGTAATCGGTTGCTCGATTGCTTGGCACCTGACGCGGGCGGGCGTTTCCGACATCGTGATTCTCGAGAAGAGTACGCTGGCCGGTGGTGCCACCGGAATCTGCCCGGGCGGCATTCGCCAACAGTTCGAGGGCGAAGCGGACTGCCGGTGGGCGCAGCGTTCGGTGCGCTTTTGGGAAACGATCAATGAAATTCTCGAGCCCGACCACCCGTTCGATTTCGAGCGCTCGGGCTATTTGTTCGTCGCCCATGGCCCTGGCCTGTTGCACCGGCTGGAAGGCAACGTCGAGCGGCAGAACGCCCTGGGGATTCCCTCGGAGGTTCTCGGACCCGACGACATCAGTGCCATGTTGCCGGCCCTGCGCACCGAGGAGATCTTGGGGGGCGCTTTTTGCCGAGAGGATGGCTTCATCGAGGACGCCCACGGCGTCACCCACCTGCTCGCTCGGCGCGCCGAGGAGGCCGGCGCCCGCATCCTGTTCGAAGAGGCCGCGGAGCTGAGTCGGGAAGGGTCGGGATGGTTGGTCGGCACGCGCGAACAGGACGCCATCCACTGCGACAAGGTGATCCTGGCGGCGGGCGTCGACAGCGTTCCGCTGGCTGCGACCGTCGGGATCGAATTGCCGATCGTTGCTCAGCGCCGCCGCCTGGCGTTCACATTGCCGTACGACGACATCGTCATGCCGCCGCTGGTGATCGCTCCCGAGGTGGCCTTTGCCGGCAAGCAGCTGACAAGCGGTGGGTTCTACATCGGCTGGCTCGCGGAATCGGGCGAAGAGCCCGAGCTGGTGTTCACGGAGAAGGCGCTGCGCGCCGGGTTGAACCTCTGGAACCGGTTCGACGAGCTGCCGGTGCGTCGTGTGCTGGCCGGGATCTACGACACGACGCCCGACCGTCGTCCGATACTCGGTGGCGTGCCGGGACTCGACAACCTCGGCTTCGCCGTTGGCTTCAGCGGTCACGGGTTCATGTTGGCGCCGGCGGTGGGGGAGGCGCTGACGGGTTGGGTCACCGGCGATCCTGTTGACCTCCCCGAAGAGCCGTTTGCCTGGGTGCGTTTCGAGGGCGGTACGCCGGACGACGAAGGCATGGTGTTCTAATGGTGTTCTAGTAGTCTGTGCTCTGGCCGTCGACTCGACGCCCTGACATGCAATGAATGGAGGTAACCACAATGAACACATTCCGCGGCGACGCGGTCCGCCGCCGACGGTGGCGGATCGAGCTGGGTTGCGCCCTCGCAGGTCTGGCGATCCTCGGCTGCTCGGGGGTCGGCGGCGACGCGAACGGTAACGCCGACGGGCTCGCCGCCCGCCCGGGCGAAGGATCACCCCACTGGGAGAGGCTCATGGACGGTTCGGTACGGCTCTTCGACGGCCGGCTCATCCCGCCTTTGCCGGAGCTCGAGGGCGTCAGGGAGCAGTATGATTTGCGGGTGCAATGGCTCGAGAAGAAGCACGGCCAGCTATTGCAGATGATGCGGCGCCATGGGGTAGGCGCGTGGATCATCGTCAATCACGAGTTCAACGACGATCCGGCCACGGAATACGTCGCTCCGGACCTCGTCTATGTTTCTCGGCGCGACCTGCACGTCTTTGTCGATGCCGGCGAGGCAGGACTCGGGCGCTTCTCGAGCTACGGGCGGCCGAATGCCGACCACGCACGCCTGTTCGAGCCGCTACCGCCGGTAGAGTCCGAGACGCGCGGCGGCGACGCCGGCGCGCGGCTCGCAGCTCTTTTCGATCGCTACCGGCCGGAGACGATCGCCCTCAACATGAGCGGCGGCCGGGGCCACAACAGCGCCCTCACCCTCGATGCCTATCGATTCCTCATCGAGGCCCTCGGCCCCGCGGAGGAACACCGTCTGATCTCATCGCGGGAGCTGATCGAGGAGTACTTCGACACGCGCCTGCCCGAGGAGCTGGAACACTACCGCCAGCTCGTGCTGGCGACCGACGTCCTCGCCCAGCAGGCCCTCTCCAACGTCGTGATCACGCCCGGTGTAACCAGCGCCGCGGACCTGAAGTGGTGGTTCAATCAGCAGATCGCGGATCTCGGTGTGGACGCCGAGCCCTGGTTCGAGATCCACACCGCGGTCCAGCGCTTCGCGCCGGAGACCGGCGCGACGATTCCCTACGTCCACCCCGCGCCCGACGATCTCGTGTATCAACGGGGCGACGTCATCCACCTCGATACCGGCATCAACTATCTCGGCTTCGCCAGCGACTGGCAGAAGGTCACTTATGTCCTACGGGAGGGGGAGGAGGACGTGCCGGAGGGGCTGAAGGTTGCCCTGAGCAACGCCTTGACGAGCCAGAGGGCCATGCTCGAGGCGCCACGCCCCGGCATGACCGGGCGGGAGGCCACCACCGCAACGATGGCGATGCTCGAGGGCGTTGACTTCCTCCCGAGCCTCTATTCCCACGCGATCGGCTACCACGGCCACGCCCTGGGTCCCAGCATCAACGCCCGCAACATGGTGCTGGCCGCCCCGCCGGCACGGGATTCGGTGCTACGGCCCGGTGCCTACCGATCGATCGAGCTGAGCGCCACGACTGCGATACCGGAGTGGAACGGGGAGACGCTGACGATCCCCTTCGAGGACGACGCCTACCTCACCGATGAAGGCTATGTGCTGTTGCGGCCACCGCAGACCAGCTGGTATCTGATTCGTTAGCCGCCGAGCTGCCAATCGCGGATCGATTCGAACGGCCGCACCAGCATCACCACGTTGAGCAGCAAGCTGTCGCGGATCCAGATCAGCAGCAGGATCTCGACGGCAGCAACGGCGACGGCCGATCCCCACACCGGGAGAGCGGCCGCGGCGGCGTAGCCGAGCGCGCAAGCCAGCAAATCGCCGAGCGAGTTGAGGATGCTGTCGCCGTAGTAATCGAGCGAAACGGTGCCGACACGATAGCGGTCGATGATGAAGGCGGTGTTCTCGAAGATCTCCCAGGCCGTTTCGAGTCCCATCGCCACGGCGAAAGGCTCATCGTCGATAACCGGGTTCCGGCTACGGCCCATACCCCCGCGTACAACAAAATTCCATGCAGCACGTGGGTCAGCGTGTAAGGATCGGCGAGGTGCTGTGAATTATGCGAGCTGTTGATCGCCCCCGACCAAGGCGAGAGGTCGCCACTGTCGCACCAGAACGGTTGTCCTGTGAAGAGCAACGCCAGCGCGGTGATAGCGGCTGCTACCGCGATGATCGCGAGCTGATCCCTGATTGGCGCCTGCCCCAGCTGCCGGTTTAGATTCAAACTTGCTTCCCCACGGGCTGGAGGTTTTCATGACCCACCGTGGCAGAAGATGGGCGCCAATTCAATCGCCAAAGAGGAGAGCAACGACATGAGGCAAAGCCCCCGGATACGCATCACCCGGATTGCGGTCGCGGTTGCCCTGCTGGCTGCCGGGTCTTCCGGAGTTGCGGCCGGACAGCAGGATTCCCTCAAGATCTTCATCTCCGTCGACATGGAAGGGATCGGCGGCATCGGCACGAGCGCCATGACCAGCGCCGGAAGCACGGGTTACGCGCTCGGCCAGGAGCTGATGACCGAAGAGGTCAACACCGTGGTTGCGGCGATCTTCGAGCATGGGCGGGCCGAGATCCTGGTTAACGACTCGCACGGCAGCATGCGGAACGTGCTCCACACACGTCTCGATCCGCGCGTCCAGTACATTCAGGGCAACATCAAGCCGCTCGGCATGGTGGAGGGGCTCGACGGCTCGTTCGACGCCACGATCTTCATCGGCTATCACGCCCGGGCGGGCACGGAAGGGGGCTTCCTCGCCCACACCGGGACCGGTTCGGTAAAGGGGCTGTGGGTCAACGGGGTCGAGGTGGGTGAGGGCGGCTTGAACGCCTACTACGCGGGCTCCCACGGGGTTCCGGTAATCGTGGCGGCGGGCGATCTCGTCTTCACCAAGCAGTTTTCGAAGTTGATTGGCCCGGGTACTCGCACCGTGGCCACCAAGGAGGCGATCGGCGCCCTGGTGGCGCGCCTCGACCACCCCGAGGTCGTTCGCCCGAAGCTGCGCGAGGCAACGCTCGACGCGCTCGCCAACCTGGCGTCGATCTCGCCCCTGGTGCCCGATAAACCCGCCGTCGTCCGCGTGCGCTTCGCGACTACCACCCGCGTCGACATCCTGCAGGAGGTGCCCGACATGCGCCGCGTCGACGGCACGACCGTTGAATACACCGTCCGCGACATGACCGAGGGCTACATGCTGGTCCGGCTGATGTACAAGTACATCGTCTGGTAAGGATCATGAAGAACCGAGGTCCCGAATCGACCACAGGTGGTGCTGGGTGCGGAGCAGCAGCCGGTCGCCGACCATTGCCGGGGTGGATAGCGAGAAATCGTCGAGCGGGTTGATGCCGAGTAGCTCGTACTCGTCGCCGGTGCCGATAACGTACGTGTCGCCCTCCTCGCTCAAGCAGAAGATCTTTCCATTGTAGGCCCACGGCGACGAGGTGAAGTTTCTGGCGCCCGGCGCGATCCGCGAGCGGTAGACGACCTCGCCCGTGCCGGCGTCGTACTTGACGATGATTCCGTTGTGCTGGAGCACGTACAGCTTGCCCTCGTACAACACCGGCGTGCTCAGGTAGGTGCCGGCCCGCCAGTCGTACCAGGCCACGTGCGCGCTACTCGTCGCCCCCTCCGGCATGGTGATGTCGCCAGCGGCGCCTACCCGTACGGCGGCGATGGGGCGCGATTCGCTGCTCGGGGGGCCGGAAACCAGGTAGAGTAGGCCGTCGTGGGCGAACGGGGTCGGGATCGGCATGTTCGCCATCTTCCCCATCCGCCATAGCTCGTCGCCTTTCAGGTCGTAGCTGATCGCGGTTGTCGGCCCGATCGTGACCAGCTCGGTGCGCAGGTCGTTCTCCCAGACCAAGGGCGAAGACCAACCGGACTGGTGGTTATCGCCGAGGCCGACACGCGGTGTGCGCCAGATTTCCCGGCCGTCGTGCTTGTCGAAGGCGGCAATGAAGCTCGCCTCGTTGTTGTCGTTGAGAATGTAGATGCTGTCGCCGTGCAGCGCCGGCGAGGCGCCACCACCCAGCTCGAGGAAAACCGGGTACGCCTGCAGCGGCGTCGCCCATAGCTGGTTGCCATCGAAATCGTAGGCGTACAGTCCTTGATGGGCGAAATAGGCGTACACGGCCTTGCCGTCGGTTACCGGGGTCTCGGAGGCGAAACTGTTCTTGAGATGGCGACCGACGGCCGGGTTGCCCGCGTAGACCACACGCTCCCACAGTAGCTCGCCGCTCTCGAGATCGAGGCAATAGAGCGTCAGCCTGATCGAGATCTGGTCGCGAAACTCCGTGTCACGCGCGTCGGCGATCTGCTCTGCCTCCGACAATGTCAGCCCCTGGGCCCGCAGCTCGGCGATGTAGTTGTTGCCGAAGTCCACGCCCAGCCGCGGCTGCTTCATCGGCTGCTCGCTAGTGGCCGCCGTGAGAAATACCCGATTCCCCCAGATGATCGGCGAAGACCAGCCCGTGCCCGCGATCTCGGCGCTCCATTCCACGTTTTCGGTTCTCGACCACGAATCCGGCAGGGCGGGATTGTCGACCACCGGAATGCCGGCCGGCCCCAGAAAGTGGGGCCAGTTTTCATCGTCCGACGGGAGGCTCCCACCGCAGGCGATCGCGATCAGTGGAAGAGCCATCGTCCCGAACAATACGGCGGTGCATCGTCTTGATCGCACAACACTCCTTGGCACAAGGTGACACTGGGGCATTCTATCGTGGACAATCTCAGCTCCTACAGCTCACCGCACCTTGGAGACCAAGCCATGAACACCTCAAGAATCATGATGCTCCTCGCCCTGTCGATGCTGCTGATCGCGCCGGCTCCGGCGGCACCGCAGGCCGTCGAGGGACCGATCACCGTGCTGACGAACGCCAACGTGATCGATGCGACGGGCAGTCCCGTGCAACAGGGCATGACGGTCGTGATCACCGGCAACACGATCACCTCGATCACGCCTGGCGCCTACCAGCCGAGCGGCAACGAGGAGCGCATTGTCGATCTCGATGGCGCCTATGTCGTTCCCGGCTTCTGGAACATGCATACCCACCTGACCGCGCTGCTGCCCCACAACCACGCGCTCGATGGCGCGAGCAGCGGCTCGAAGGTTATTCGGGCGGGCGTCAACGCCATGGAGGGTTTGCGCCACGGTTTCACCGCCTTGCGTTCTGTGGGCGAGGAGGACTACATCGACGTGACCTGGCAGCGGGCCTTCGATCAGGGTTACGCCATGGGTCCGCGGATCTTCCCCAGCGGCCAGCCGGTCTCGCCAACGGCCGGTCACCGGGGCTCGACGGTTGACGGTGCCGATGGCGTGGCGGCGGTACGCAAGGCGGTGCGCAGCCGCATCCAAAACGGCGTCAGCACGATCAAGATCCACAACGTCGAGATGCTACCCGACGAGCTCGCCGCGGTTGTCGAGACCGCCCACAGCCTCGGTGTGCACGTCACCGCCCACACGCGCGAGCCGGCCGCCTGGGCGGCCGTCGAGGCGGGGGTCGACTCCCTCGAACACGGCTATGGGCTCACCGACAAAACCATCGAGCTGATGGCCCAGATGGGAACATTTTACGATCCCACGATCATCTGCAATCTGAGCGACGAGTACATCAAAGAGCGCGAGGCGCGGCTGGCGTCGCTCGGCTACTCGGAGGACGAGCAGGCGGTGCGATTGCGCACGTTGATCGCCTACGCCGACGAACGCTCGCCGGAGCACGCGCTGTACCAGCGGCAGGCGCTGGTGAAGGCGGCCGAGGCCGGCGTCAAGCTGCTGATTGGCTCCGACTCGATGCCCATCGGCGAGATCGGGTGGTTGGAGATGGAGCAGTTCGTGCTCTCGGGCGTCAGCGAGATGGACACGTTGATCGCGGCGACGCGCAACGGCGCCGACATGATGGGGCTCCTCGACGTGCTCGGTACTGTCGAGGAAGGCAAGCTCGCCGACCTCGTGGTATTGGCGGAAAACCCGCTCGAGAACATCTCCAACATTCGCACGGTACAGATGGTGTTCAAGGACGGCATTTCGGTCGACATGGAGCCGCCTCCCGGCACCTTGCGATTTTATGACTACTTCGACTCGACCGGGCTTTTACAGGGGTTCCTGGGCAAATCCGAGACCGCTGCTGGTTTCACCCGAAAAAACAATCCGTACCCCAAACAGCAGTAGGGGGTACGCGAGAGGGTCAGCGGCCGGTCGCCCGGAGCATGGTTCAGACCTCTCCGACAGCCGGCCGCGTCCTTTGTCTCCTCTCCGTTAACCGCCTATCCTGCTTTGCGGCAAGGGATCGAGCCAGCGAAGGAGACAAACGATGCGCCGAGGCGACCGCAGGATCCTTCCTTCTTTCTTACTCGTAGCGACAGCCTGCCTCTTCGTGACCGCCGACGTCAGACTGTCGCGCGCCCACGGCAGCGAAGCGCGCTACGTGGTGGAGCTCGAGTGGACGAGAGACAACATCGCTCGCACCTTCGGCGTGTCCCGTTCCGAGCTCGGAATCGGGGGACGGAAAACCCCGTTCGAGATAAGGACGATCGGCAACAGATCGTGCGTCGTCGGTCCGCTCATCGCCCTTGACGTCGACGACGGGTTTGCGTTCGACATCGACGAGCCCGTGGATCTGACGGTGACCTACGCCCCGGAGCTCACGGCTCCATTCCGCGTTGGTTGGAACAGGAACGGCGGCGACGGCATCGGCAGGTCGGAGCCGATCGAGCCGGAGCCAGGGGCCACCTTCCGCCAAGTGACGCTGACGCTGGATCGCGCCCGCTTCGCGGGGCAGGGAACCAAGGGAACCGACCTGGCTATCGGTGGTCGGGGCGGGATGGCGCTCTGTGACGTCGAGTTGGCCCGCAGCGGGACCACGGTGGTTCCCGCATCGTTCGGACGCCTACGTCTCGCGGTGCAGGACGCCGGCTCGGGGCGCCCCGTTCCCGCCCGTATTGGGCTGTACGACGCCACGGGCCGAGCCCCGCTGCCGTCAGAGCGGTCGATCCTGGTGCATCGATTTACCGACGAGGTTCGCCTGCTCTGGGTGAACCAGCGGACCTTCTGGCCCTCGGAGAACCGATTGGCGTTTTACGTGGACGGCGACTATGAAGCCCGCCTACCGGCGGGAACCTACGAGCTGGTCGCCACCCGCGGGCCCGAGTACCGCGCCTATCGCGAGGAGGTCGAGGTTCGCGGTGGCGAGACTCGCACGATCACGGTCGCTCTGGAACGCTACGACGACCTGCCCGGCCGCGGCTGGTTCTCCGGCGATTCGCACGTCCACATCGCCCGCGACGAGACCGACGACGACGCGGTCTGGGGACAGATCGCCGCCGAGGATATTCACGTCGCGAACCTGCTGGAGATGGGCAATATCGCGGTCACGCACTTCAAGCAGCCGGCATGGGGTGAGGCGGGCCGGTGGTACCTTCGCGACGACCACGTGCTCGTTTCGGGGCAGGAAGACCCCAGAACCGTCCAGCGCGGTCACACCATCCACCACAATCTCGAAGAGCCCATCCACCTCGACGCCGATTCTTACTTCCTGTACCACGAGGTCTTCGAGGAATCGCGCCGCCGCGGGGGAATCTCGGGTTATGCGCACCTCGGCCAGCTATTCAACGGCCAGCGCGGTCTCGCTTTGGACGTCCCCTTCGGGATCGTCGATTTCATCGAGGTGCTCCAGGGCGGACGCCTGTTCGGCGACATCTGGTACAGCTTTCTGAACATCGGCTACAAGGTGCTCCCCGTCGCGGGGGCCGACTACCCGTACTTCGGGCCGACGCTGCCGGGCGTCGAGCGGACCTACGTCAAGCTCGACGGCCCGTTCGATACCGACGCCTGGTACGACTCGTTCCGCCTCGGCCGCGTGTACGTGAGCAACGGTCCGTTTCTCGAGCTCACCGTCGCCGGCCGTGAGATGGGCGAGGAGCTCAGCGTCGAGCGCGGCGCGACTCTCGAGATCGTGGCCGGAGCGGCGCTCAACCCCGACGTGGACGGGCTGAATCGCCTGGAGCTCGTGGTGCACGGCGACGTGGTCGCGGTGGAGCCGGCTGACGGGCGGGATCGAATCGAGCTGCGTACCGAGCTGACGGCGAACAGGAGCATGTGGATCGCGGTCCGAGCTTTCGGAGATCGGGATGGTCCCAGGGACATGACCGTCGCCCACAGTGCTCCGATCTTCGTCATTGTCGACGGCGAGCCGTTCTGGAAGCCGGAGGCCGTGCCCGAGCTGGTAGCGCTCCATCGCGGCAAGCTCCAAGAGCTCCTGACCGCCCCGATCGAGCCAGAAAACGACCTGGAGTCCTGGGAAACCAGCACGCTGTTGCTCGAGCAATGGGACAAGCAACGCGAGCTGCTGGAACCGCGCATCGCCGAGGCAGACGCGCGGTATCGAGAGCTGCTGGAGCGGCTGCAACGCGCCTCGGGGCGCTAGCGATTTCTGGTCCTGATGACCGCAATCGACAGGGGCGAAGGAGGCTCGCGTATGTCTGCTCAGGTCGACCCCGTCTACAGATCGCCGACCTCGATCTCCGCATCGCTGAAGCGCAGCCTTTCGATATTCACCAGCGTGTTCCTGCCGTCGCGCGAATAGTTGAAGCCATCTACGACGATTTGGCCGCTAGCTTTGATGACGACATAGTCTCTTGACTCGCCGGGGAAGACGGCCGTGTCGACACCTTCTCCGCCGTTGACCACATCGTCCCCGCCCCCTGGCGTGATCTCATTGTCGCCGTCGTTGCCCGCCAAGACGTTGTCTTCGTTGTTGCCGATCAGGCTGGAATCGTTGCTGCCTGTCAACGTCGCCTTGGTCAGGTACTGGGACTTGTTGGTGTACGTCAGGTCCGCATCGAAAGTTAGAGAAAATGTACCGTCGAATTCTGCTGTGATCTCCGCCGTGTACAGCCAGAACTTGCCGAAGAAACCCTCGATGATGTCGTACATTGCCGGATCGACTTCCAGGAGTCGCTGCCGTGAGATCGGAACGTACTCCCCTTCGCGCGTGCCGTTGCCGGTCGGGTCGTGGCGCCAAAGGCCAAAATACGCTTCCAGGGCACAGATGAAGTACTCGTTCGTTTCAGCGTCTTCGTGCGTATAGATATCGCTCACCAGGGCTCCTCTGTAGGCCTCCCAAAGCTTTCCATCCAGCTCTGGGTCGGCTCGTAGGATGCCGTAGTCCTGCACGAAGTGGAGAATTTCCTCGTAGGAGGCATCGCGCCTCGGATCGTCCGACATGTACTCGGCAGTCCCTTCAATGATCGTCTCGTATGCCCGAAGGTCTTGCGAAGGAATACGGGCTTCGCGAAACTTTCTGGCCGCCGGGGACCGCATGGACTCCGTGCTTGCATAGAGCGTCAAGACTGCCTCGCTGTTCGCCATGCTGTTGGCAATGTGCGTCTTGTCGTTGCCGTACTTGGAGCCCGCTACACTTGTCAAATGGTTCGCTAGTACCTTGCGCGCATACACCATCTGCTCGTCCGAATAACCGTCCTCGCCGACAATATGGATCGGTTTTCCGTTGGGGGCGACGACCTTCGTGTACCTTGAAAACACGTGATAGGCCTCGTCGACTGTTCTCGGGAGTGGCACCACACCGTTGTCGGATGTCGACGTATCGATGTCTGGGAGCGATGGAAAATCCTGCGAATATGCTGCAATCGGGGCCACCATACCGAGTATCGGCACCAGGGCAATCGATACGAGCCAGTTTGCCGGGAAGGTTCGTTGCATCCGAATTCTCCTGAGAAGGAATGTGGAATCAGAATTGGGTGCGTAACCATAGGAACGGCGTCGACACCGGGTCAAGGTAACGATCAACCATCGGGGTACATGCGGTGGGTGCCGGCGCACCTGTGGCGCGATCCCGCTCAACCGATAGAATCCTGCCGGGTCTTCTACCGACAGGAAGCTGCCACCGTGGTCTGCAAAACCTTAGGTCATTACGAAATTCTTGAACCGCTCGGTGTGGGCGGAATGGGTGAGGTGTCTCGGGCACGAGCTGCTCGCTTATTCGTCGGGCTCGTCCTGGTGCTGGCCTGTGGCGCGCCATCCCACACCCGTGCGCAGGCTGATCCGCGCTCCGTTCCGAAGATCGATCTGCACGCCCACTACACGTATGGCCGCGACTACCTCATGCCGCTGCTCGACGCCTGGAACATGCGCGCGATGGTTGTGGAGGTCGTGCGCGTCGACGAGCTACCTTCGCGGCGTTGGCGATCGATGCTGACGCACGCAGAAGGGCATCCCGAGCACCTGCTGCTGTGTGCTTCCTTCGATCCGTCGAGGGTGGGGGAGCCCGGATTCGCCGACCACGTCGTTGTCGAGCTTGGCGAGGCGATCGCCGCGGGCGCCCGGATGGTGAAGGTCTGGAAAGAAGTGGGCATGGTGATCCAGGACGAGCGCGCGGAATTCGTGCAAATCGACGATTCCCGCTTCCAGCCCATCTGGGATTTCCTGGCCGCCGAGGGCATTCCCGTGCTGGCGCACATCGGCGAGCCGCGAGCCGCCTGGCTACCGCTCGACGAGGAAAGCCCACACTACGGCTACTACCGGAACAATCCGCAGTACCACGCCTACCAGCATCCGGAGATTCCGAGCTGGGAGACGATCATGCGGGCGCGCGACAACTGGCTGGCGAGCAACCCCGATTTGACCGTCATCGGGGCGCACCTTGGGAGCATGGCCTACGACGTCGACGAGGTTGCGAGGCGCCTCGAGCTCTACTCCAACTTTTTCGTGGGCACCGCGGCGCGCTTCGGTGACCTCGCCAAGCAGCCGGCTGCAAAGGTGCGGGATTTCTTCGTCGAATACCAAGATCGAATCCTCTACGGAACGGACCTCGGCATCGGCTCGCCGGCGGCCGGGATGTCGGAGCAAGCTCGCCGGCGCGAGCGAGATCGCATCGAGCGGCGTCTGACGCTGCACTGGCGATACTTGAGCGGCAACGAGACGCTGGACTTCCAAGAGTATGGAACGTCGTACTCGGCCACGACCCCGGGGCTCGGCTTGCCTGCCGAGGTGCTCGAAAAATTCTATTCCTTGAATGCGGTGCGGCTACTCGGGCTCGAGCCGGCATCCGGAGGGCGTCGTGCGCCGGGAGTAAGCGACATCTCCGAAAACCGAGGTTCCGTCGTGGATGACTCCCGATGATCGGCACATCCCTCGGCCCCTACAAGATCCTCGAGCAGCTAGGCGCTGGCGGCATGGGCGAGGTGTACCTCGGTGAGGACACACGCCTGGGCTGCAAGGTGGCGATCAAGGTGCTGTCGGAGGAGTACGCCAGCGACCCGGAGCGACTCGCCCGCTTCGAGCAGGAGGCTCGGGCTGCCGCTGCGCTGAATCACCCGCACATCGCAGCCGTCTTTGACATCGGCACCGAAGGCGACACCCACTTCATTGTCCAGGAGTACCTCGAGGGGCAGAGCCTACGGGAGCGGCTTGAAAAGGGGGCGCTGCCGCTCGACAAAGCGCTCGATCTCGCCGCCGAGGTTGGCGAGGCATTGATCGCCGCACACAAGGCCGGGATCGTTCGCCGGGATTTGAAGCCCGACAATGTCTTCGTTACCGAAGAAGGTCACGCCAAGGTGCTGGACTTCGGGTTGGCGAAGTTGACCGAGGTCGCTGCGCCAGCGGGCGGTGGGTTGTCGATGTCACCGACGATGCTCGGAACGGTGGCGGGGCAGGTGTTGGGGACGGCGGGGTACATGGCGCCTGAACAGGTCAATGGCGAGGCGGTCGATCACCGCGCCGATCTGTTCGCCTTCGGCTGCCTGCTCTACGAGATGCTTGCCGGCAAACGCGCCTTCCGCGGCGAGACGGTGCTTGACACGATGCACGCCATCACCCGCACCGAGCCACAATCACTGCGTGAGTTCCAGCCCGACCACCCGGTCGAGCTGCATCGCATCCTCAGGAAATGCCTCGCCAAGAACGCCGCGCGCCGCTATCAGGGAGCGGGGGATTTGGTGATTGACCTCCGGATGCTCGCCGCCGATGTCGAGTCGGGGGCAGCAGCGGCAACGGACCACGGAGTCGCCGATGGCGCCTCGGCAAAGGGTCAAGGTGCAGCGCCGCGGCGCATACTCGCCAAGGCCGCGCCGTGGGCAATAGCAGTGCTGTTCGCCCTGGTTGCCGCCATCACCGTTTGGCTCGGCGCCCGAGAGAGCGTCCCGACCCCGGGGCCGACCTAGCTGACGCTGGCCCCCCCCCATCTGGCGACCTTCTGGGAGACAGCTACATCGCGATCTCCCCTGACGGCCGGCGTATCGTCGCCGACGCAGGCTCCGGTCCTTTCTTCCTCTACGACCTGGATCGACGCGAGGGCGTCGTGCCGTTGCTCGGCACCGAAGATGCGTTCAACCCGTTCTTCTCGCCCGATGGCCGCTGGCTCGGCTACCTCGTAAATGGTGGCCTGCGCAAACTGCCGCTCGCTGGCGGTAACCTCGAGCTGATCACACCGCTGGGTAGCTCGGCGTTGTTCGGCGCGCATTGGGGAGCGGACGATCGTATCTTCTTCGTCCCGAATTGGACCGAGAACATCCGCGTCGTATCCGCTGGCGGCGGCGAGTCGAAGGGGTTTCTGCCGCTCGACACCGACAAGGGCGAGGAGGCCCACGTTTGGCCACAGGAGTTACCGGGCGGCAAAGTGCTCTACGGAGACTGGGACGATAGTTGGTACGTGTCGCTCTTCGACCCGGAGAGCGGCACGCGAGCCGAGCTATTCCGCAACGGGCACCACGCCCGCTGGGTTCCCACCGGCCACCTCGTCTACGCGCAGGACAATTTCCTGTTTGCTCGATCGTTCGACCCGGCTGACCTGACCCCCCAAAACGGATCCAGAGGTAATCTCACGATCCGGGTCGAAAAAGGGAGGTTAGAATGCCGGCGAAGAGGCACAGCGCAGAGCAGATCGTACGGAAGCTACGGGAGGCTGAGGTGGAGCTGGCCCGCGGCGCGACGGTCAAGGATGCCTGCCGCAAGCTAGCAATCACCGAGCACACCTACTACCGGTGGCGACGCGAGTACGGGGGGCTGAGGTGACCTGACCCCCCAAAACGGATCCAGAGGTAATCTCACGATCCGGGTCGAAAAAGGGAGGTTAGAATGCCGGCGAAGAGGCACAGCGCAGAGCAGATGGTACGGAAGCTACGGGAGGCTGAGGTGGAGCTGGCCCGAGGCGCGACGGTCAAGGATGCCTGCCGCAAGCTAGCAATCACCGAGCACACCTACTACCGGTGGCGACGCGAGTACGGGGGGCTGAGGGTCGACCAGGCCAGGCGGCTGAAGCAACTCGAGAAGGAGAACGTCCGGCTCAAGAAGATTGTGGCGGAAAAGGAGCTGGATCTTTCGATCCTGAAGGAAGTTGCGGAGGGAAACTTCTAAGCCCGGCACGTCGCCGAGATGCGGTTGAGCATGTTCGGCGGAGGCTGGGCGTTTCCGAGCGACGAGCGTGCCGGGTGCTGAAACAGTCGCGCACGACGCAGCGGTACGTGCCACGGCAACCGGACGACGAGCAGGTGCTGACGGAGAGGATCGTGAACCTAGCCCGAGAGTATGGCCGCTACGGGTATCGGCGAGTGACGGCGCTACTGCGCATGGAGGGCTGGCTCGTGAACCACAAGCGGGTGCAACGGATCTGGCGGCGCGAGGGGCTGAAAGTACCGAAGAAACAGCCCAAGCGAGCACGGCTGTGGCTCAACGATGGCTCCTGCATCCGACTGCGCCCCGAGAACAAGGATCATGTCTGGGCGTATGACTTCGTCCACCACCGGACGCATGACGGTCGGGCTATGAGGCTGCTGACGATCGTCGACGAGTACACACGGGAGAGCCTTGCAATCGACGTGGCGCGGAAGCTCAACTCCGAGGACGTACTTCACCGACTAGGACGACTGTTCGTTCATCGAGGTATTCCAGCGCACATCAGGTCAGATAACGGACCGGAATTCACCGCCGAGGCGGTTCGCGACTGGCTGGGCCGGCTCGGCGTCGGCACGCTGTTCATCGAGCCGGGCTCCCCATGGGAGAACGGCTATGTGGAGAGCTTCAACGGCAAGCTCAGAGACGAGCTGCTGAACGGGGAGATCTTCTACACGCTGAAGGAGGCAAAGGTTCTGATCGAGAGATGGCGCCAGCAGTACAACCGCGTACGACCGCACAGCTCGCTGGGCTATCGACCTCCGGCACCGGAAGCGGTGTTGTTGAAACCGGCTACGCTACGCTTCGCCGGCCTCAACAACCTCTTGTCAGCACCGTGTTACTGAGATAGAAGGTGGTACTAACCGCGGGGTCTGGTCAGAACGAGTAGATCGTCCGGCTCGGCCTTCTGAACCGCTTGCTTCCATAGCCAGTTGCGACCGCGGGGCGTGGACGTTCCCCAAATGTGCCCCTGCTTGACCGCCACGCGAGGACGTAGGTTGTTCCACCCCTCCTCCGAGTACATGGCTGCTTCGTCCAACCACGCCCAATCCAGCACGAGCCCTCGAGGTGCATCGGGGTCGTGCATCGATCGCCAATAGACGGTGGACTCGGCGCCGTTCTCAGCACGGATCTTCCATACGCGCTCGGATCCGTTCCAGCGGCGCCACTCGTAGGGGACGACAGAGTTGAAGCGGTCGCGGGCCTCGATTGCCTTGGGGAAATCTGGACCAAAGATAGCGCCCTTGCCGCCAGGTGCGTACTTGGTAGCGAACATGAACGCTTCGAACGCACCGGCCTCCGTCTTACCGCTCTGGATGCCGGCGACGAACCAGCGGCGTCGGTAATGCTCTCGGGCGTGATGGAACTTGTGCTGCGGTGAGCTCGGCTCGTATGTCTCGATCGCGGGGCGTTCGATGAGTTCGACCTGGCTCATGCCGCCACGGTCCCGAGAACGTGGAGCACATACTCCACCGACTCGACTACGGCGACCTGGCCGCGCCACGTCTGATGCCAGCGAACCTGATCCGGCCGAAGCCGGCGCTTCGACGGTGGCTTGCTGCCGTCCTTCACCTCGACCAGGAGATTGCGGCCGCGGAAGCCGACGAGCAGATCCGGGCAACTACGGCCTACCTCGTGGAGTGTCTGGACCGCCGCGCCGCAAGCACGGAACGCGCTGATGATCTCGGCCTGGTTGGCGTCGGCTCGCTTCGCCATGCGCTACTTCGGTGCCGGGCCGGCAGCCCGCTCCGAGACCTTTACCTCCCGTAGGGTCTGTTGAACTTCATGCTTCTCGGTGAGCTCGCCGCGGTGCTGCAAGAAAAGCCGAGCGGCTTGCACGTCTCCCTCTTTGGCTTTACGTGCGATGGCAGCGAGGACAGGTCCGCGGTCGGACCAGGTACGTTCTTCGATACATTGGTCTACGAGCTTGCGGAACTCGTCGTCTTGCCGGTAACGCCAGAGTGTCGGCTGTGAAATGCCAGCGCGCTCACAGACATCCTTGATGGACTCGTCAGATGTACGGGTAGCAAGGGCTTCGGCGGCCTTTGTTTGCTTCTCGGTCAGGCCCATTTCAATTCACCACAATTCACTCTGGAGTAATGAAAAAGGCGCCGCCGACCGGGTTGGTTAGCAACGCCTCCCTTCAGTTGTCAACTGTACTACGCGCGTGTAGGAACCTCCCCGGGCAACCACGGCCTACCTCGTGGAGTGTCTGGACCGAAGCGCCGCTGCCCTTCGCCCGCTATGAGGAGGATCTTGCCCGGCACATGGGCACGGCCAGACAGTTCGCGGGGGCCAGGCAGTTGGCGCCAGGTGTTGCAGATGCTTCGTCAAAGCCCCAACACACGAACGTCCACGGCATTCTGGAGTGGCTCCGATGCGCAGGACAAGAAACTGACCTTTGAGATGTGGCAACTCGACGACGTAGACGTCGTGCACGAGACGGTTCACTACATCTGCCAGCGGTGGGCGCCGACGCTGGACTTTGGCTACCACAACGGTAGGTCCGACTGCACGCTGGTGCTGGTGGACCGCTTCTGGCACAGCCCTATTTTACCGCCAATGGCTCAGAGATCGACCCTGGAGGACGGCATGATTCGACCCGCCAAGTTGCGATCTGCCCCAGCTCCGAAGCCTGAAGCGAGCTATGACCGTGAAGCAGCGCGTGGGCGTGTCGAGCTTGCGACCACCCGGGAAGGGACCTGCGCGGTACGGCTCGTCATGAATTTTGTAGAGCCGCTGCGGTGGTGGGAGTACGACTGATGCCCGAAGGAATCAAGATCGACGTGAGCGCCTACCCCGACGCGCTGTTCCTCGCTGTCGCGGAGGTCGCCAAGCTGACGGGCAAGATCATCGATACCGTGCCGGCCGAGCAGCACGCGCGGAACTGGGCGCGCTGGGAGCGCTTTGCGTCGTGGGTTGACGAGAGCTTCGGGATCCCGCTGGCGTTGCCGGACGAATAGAACCCCCGCAGGCGGCGGGGCAAGGACGACGGTGAGCTGCCTCCCGTGCGCTGTCGCCTGCCCCGTCGCCCTTCTTACGATCAGCATCCCACACAGACGAGCGCCTTCACCTTCGGACTGCCCTTGATCTTCACGTCCAGCTTGTAGATGCCTGCGATAATGGCGGGGTCTGATGGCAGGAAGAAAAGCACGAGGCTTGCTCCCTCATAGTCCAGGGGTTCGCTCAGGACGAAGCCGACGCCTGGCCCTCTGAGCCTGAACTTGGTGTTTTTGGTCACCGTATTGCTGCTGAAGTTTGCGCTTACCCAGTAGTAGAAGTAGTCGGTGAATTCCAGAGGTGCCACGTCGTTGCTGGTGATCCCGTTTCTCAATGACGGCGTCAAGATGCTGGCGCCCACCGCGAGCGCGAAGGGCTTCGCAGCAATCTCGTCGTCCGCACGGATCACATCGTCATCGTCGTCCAGCCCGAATCCCGCTGCCGCCCGAAGTATCGGCAGCTGGTCCTCAGGGATCGGAATCGACACGACGGTAAACGGCCCCTGTTGCGTGATGGTGCTCCCGGCGGGGAAGCGCCCCGAGAGGGCGGCTTTGATATCGACTTCGACGGGAGCGGCTGTCTGTTGCTGCGCGGCTGCTGGTGCAGCGATCAGCATGCCTGCAAGAACTATGGATGCAGCTCGTAGGATCATCGCGTTGTTTGCCTCCCCTGGTCCCGCCAACAGTGAAATCCGCAGCGCACACGACGCCTTCTACACTGTACAAGATCACCGACCCCGCGAATTTTCGGCGCCAAACGAGGGGCAGCGTTGTGCGCCTATGCGGACGGGCCGCTGCTCGTGGTCAGTTCCGAACGACGTTGCCTCGAAAAACTCTGGTATAGGTGATTTTAACATCGCCGACGCCGATCATCGCCCCAATCGGCATCCGCTCCCAGCTCCTCACTTGTCCAGGTGACGCTGGTAGGTCCCCCGAGGGGTGGATGCCCTTAATGAGGCGCAAATCGAACCTTCTACAAGGGCTACTCATCCAGAAGGGGCTGGTGTCTAAAGAGGAGTTCTTGGAGGCCCTCGGCCAGCTTGATACTACGTCGGCGCGTAGCGACTTCCTTGAGCGAGCTCGTGACAAGAATCCGCGGCTGCACCTCACGGCTTCGCTTCCCTAGTTTTCGCCGCTTCTTTGCTCGTTGCCCCTTTCCACTGCGATGACGGGAACGGGTGCGTTGGGCTTCCAGGCATGGATAGCGCCGCCGGAGTCGCACACCTGGATCTCTCCTCCGTTGCCCCGAACGGAGGTAACCGCGACCGCGTCGCGCCCGTCCAGGTCGAGGACAACTGACCAATTGTCACCACGGGAGGTGATGGCAACGGCCGGCTTCTCGCGGCCGAGGTCGTAGAGGTAGATGGCCGGGCCACCGTTACTGTTCGCCGCCCCTGGAATCATCTTGATCTCGGCGCGCACGTTGCCGTCGTCGTCCTCGAGGACGAATCGTTTGGCTCTTACTTCATCGAGAGCGCAGGTGTCGGGTTCCGTTCCTTCGGTCACGATCGCTGCGTCAGCTTGCTGCATGATGTCGGTGTTTCCTTTCTGGTTGTTCACGCTGCCTCATCGTCCATCGCCAAACAAAACGCCCCGACCTCGTCGGCGTCCTCGGCGTCCGGGTCGAGTTCGAGGTGCTGATAAAACGCATCGCGAGCCTGTTGAACCTCGCCACGCCGAACCTGCACGAGGCCGAGATGCCGCCAGGTCGTCGCGTTATGGGGGTCGAGTTCAGCGGTCCGGCTCAATGCCTTAGCCGCGGCTTCGTCTTTCCGGGCGGCGTCCAGAGCCAGGCCAAGATCCAAATGGGCCTCGGGGTCGTCCGGGTGGTAACCGGGCCCACTGCGCGAGAGCCTCCGGTAGCTTCCTCGTGTCGTTCAAGGTTGTGGAACGCGATGGCCAGTAGCTGGTGCACGGCGCCCCGCTGCCAGTTGAACTCATCCCTTCCGGGCATGACGTCAAGAGACTTGCGCAGTCGCTGCACGGCTCGGCGGTAATTCCCTGACTTGATGGCATTGGCGCCGCCGCGGAAGTTGCGATCAATCGTTCTGCTGATGTTCATGCGGCACTCCTTCTGTTGCCGCCGGCTGTCTCATCTGCCACCTATCTGTCGCAACCGGGAAGCGGTCCAAAGAAAAAAGGGCTCGGGAAATTTCTCCCAAACCCTTGATTCTTCGGCGTTTACGCCAGTAGCGGGGGCCAGATTCGAACTGGCGACCTTCGGGTTATGAGCCCGACGAGCTACCGGACTGCTCCACCCCGCATCCAGAATTGTGAAGGTACAGCCAAGATCCGTGCCCGTCAACAATAGGCAGGGGCGGTACTGCGCCGCTTTTCGGATATCAAGCTTTCCCGCGACCTATGTCATTTCGAACATGGACACGCCCCATTGTACTTGTATGACAAATGTGACGCTCATGGCACTAGTTTGCGAACGGGTGTGAGCAGTTCGAGGACAGGGAGACGCAAATGCTGTCGGTTCGATTGGAGCCCGAGGTCGAAGGTCGTCTGAGCGAGCTGGCCGCCAAGACCGGGCGTACCAAGAGCTATTACGTGCGGGAAGCCATCGTCCATTACCTCGAGGACATGGAAGATCGCTATATCGCGATCGAGCGGCTGGAAAATCCGGGAAAGCGCTGGAGCCTCGACGATTTGGAAGCCGACCTTGACGTGGAAAGTCGAAATTGACGACCGCGCGGCTCGGGAGATCCGGCGGTTGGAGAGGGCGACCCGGTGTCGGATCTTGGCGTTCCTGCGACAGCGTATCGCGACCACCGAGGATCCGCGCCGCATCGGGCATCCACTGACCGGTCCACAAACCGGGGTGTGGCACTATCGTGTCGGGGACTACCGGTTGATCTGCCGGATCGAGGATGATCGCGTCGTGGTCTTGGTCCTGGCGGTGGGGCACCGTCGGGATGATTACCGATGAGCGACCCGCAGCTCAGTCGGCCGGTGCTTCGTCCCAACGGCGCGAGATCACGCAGGCGTTGATGCCGCCGATGCCCATCGACAGCTTGCCGGCGAGCCCGTCGGGGGCATCGTCGCCGGCATTGGTGACGTAGCGATACGGCGCGTCCTTGATCTCGGGGTTGATGGCGTCGTCGGTCAGCGGTGTGGGCTGCAATTTGCCGCACATCAAACCGAGGTACTGGGCCGTCAGCTCCCAGCCGCCGCTGGACGCCATGCCGTGGCCGAAAATTCCCTTGCGGGCCGTGACGGCGAGGCTGTTGGGGAAGACCTCGCGTAGCGTCGTGATCTCTTGATAGTCACCGGGTGTGGCGGTGGCGTGGAGGTCCCAGGTGCCGAATTGCTTGCCGGTGGCGTCAGCATCTTCGAGCGCCATCCGGATCGCGTTGAGCGGGCCCTCCCTCGACGGCGTAATGATGTGCTGCGCGTCGGACGTCACGCCGACTCCCATGATCTCGAGACCGAGAGGCTCATACCCCTGCGCCGTCATGAAGTCGTAGTCGCCGACAATCCACAGCACCGAGCCCCCGGAGATATGCGTGCCACGAAGGTTGGTGAGCGGCAGAGACGGGCGCCGGTCGGCGGCCAGCACATGCGCCTTGTAGAAGGCGCCGACCAGTATGGGATGGGGCGCCGGGTCCGACATGCCGACCACGACGGCTTTGGCGTCGCCGGTCTCGATGGCCTGCATCGCCAGCTTGAGGGCAACACCGAAGGACGAGCAGGCGGCGATCGGCGCGTAGGCTGGCCCGGTGAGCTTGCCCATCATCGACACTTGAGCCGCAGGCGTGTTGGCGATGTTCCAGATCAGATTGGGCGATACCGACAGCCACGGTGGATCGGGGCATCGCCACTTCTTCTGCAGGCGGCCGAGCTCGTTGCGTTTCTTGCGGATGAGGCGCAGCTTGCTGGCGTCGATGTTGTCGCCGATGCCTTCCGACTCGATCGCCTCGAACTCGTCGAGGTACGTGCCGAGCTGATCCGAGCGGCGCATCCAGAAGGCGTCCCAGGTTTCGTATGCCGTCTCACGCTCGAAGCTGTCTTCGGGCAGCTCGCGCGGATCGGTGGGGATGCCCCACTTCGCGGCGAGGCTCTCTCGCTCGTCGCTGCCCGCCTTTTCGAAGCCCGCCCGGTCGGGATTGCGCTCCGGGGAGGCCCAGAAACGATTCCAGCGGCGCTGCGCGGCGTGCAGCTCGAGGCTGATGTCGTACTGCGTCGGCAGATCGCCGACGCCCGTGCCGACGAGCACGTGGGTTTGCGGGCCGAGCTCCTGCAGGGTTTGCTCGATGCCGGGGTTTTGCCCCAGCGCTTGGATGAAGGCGCCGAGCGAATACAGCGTCGTACAGCCCATCTTCTGCTGGAGCTGCGGAAACTTGCTGGGCGGGAAGCGTTCCTCGACCCAGGAGCGATAGTCGTCGAAGTCGAACTCGGGTTCACCGGCGAGGAACGTCGACGGACCGAAGCCGTCGAAGGCGGCGAGCCACGACTCGCCCGACGCCAGGTTCGCGGCGAAGGCGTCGATGTTGCGGCTCTTGGGGGCGACGACGCCCCACCCGAAAACTCCGAATCGTGCCATGGAGGATCTCAGTGACGAGAAGGACGCACCGGTGCTGTGGGTGAGCCCGGCTCGCCGTTGCCCGCGGGCGCCGGGACCTGAGGCTCAGGTCCCGGCGGCAGCACGTAGATGGTGTCGCCCGGACGGGCCATGAACAACTGCTCGCGCGCCAGTTTCTCGATGGCCTCCGGGTCTTTCTCGCGCAGCGGCCGGATGGTGTCGCGGAGCTGCTGGTTTTCTTGCTGCTTGGCCATGATTTGATACTGCAGCTGCACGGCCCGCGCCCGCATGCGCAGCACCGACATCAGGCCGCTGTCACCGAGCAGCGCGTACAGCGTGCCGACGAGCGCCGCCAGAAAAATGATGAGAGACATCTGCGTCGTTCGCTGGCTGGACCGCGCCACCAGCTTCTTCGGTGCCCGCCTCGGAATGAGGATCTTGACTCGCACCTAGGCTACCCCTCCACCGTGTGACGAAAGGTCGAGGTACCCGCGAACGTTGCTGTTTCGCCGAGGGTCTCCTCGATCCAAAGCAAGCGATTGTACTTGGCGACCCGCTCGCCGCGCGATGCTGACCCCGCTTTTATCTGCCCGCACCCGCAAGCTACCGCGAGATCAGAGATCGTGGTGTCGGATGTTTCACCGGAGCGGTGCGAGATCATGGCGCTATAGCCGCGGCTGCGCGCCATGCGAATGGCGTCCAGCGTCTCGGTGAGCGTGCCGATTTGGTTGGGCTTGATCAGTATCGCGTTGGCGATTCCCTCGCGCAGCCCGCGCAGCAGGCGCTCGGTGTTGGTGACGAACAAGTCGTCGCCAACGAGCTGCAGTTCGCTGCCGAGGGCGTCGGTGAGCTTCTTCCACCCGGCCCAGTCCTCGTCGCCGAGCCCGTCCTCGATGGAGACCAACGGGTAGCGCTTGGCTAGATCAACGTACCAGTCGATCATTTCCTCCGAGGTTGCTTCAGCGAGCCCCTCGGCGGGAAGACGGTACGGCGGACCCTCCGGCGAGCCGAGCTCTCCGGCGGCGACGTCGAGCGCTACGTAAATGTCCTCTCCCGGGCGAAAGCCAGCCGCCTCGATGGCGGCCATCAGCAGATCGAGGGTTTCACTGGCCGTCGACAGCGCCGGGGCGAAGCCGCCCTCGTCGCCGACACTGGTGGCCAGCTCCATCTGCTGCAGCAGTTCCTTCAGGGCGTGGAAGCACTGGGTGGCGGCGCGCAGGGCGTCGGAGAACACGTCCAGGCCAGCGGGCACCAGCATGAACTCCTGCACGTCGAGCGTGTTGTCGGCGTGAGCGCCGCCGTTGATCACGTTGAGCAGCGGGACGGGCAGAATCGAGGCGTGGGCGCCTCCGAGGTAGCGAAACAGCGGCAAACCGCACGCTTCGGCGCCGCACCGGGCGGCGGCGAGCGAGACGCCGAGCAGCGCATTGGCGCCCAGGTTGGCCTTGTTGTGTGTGCCGTCGAGCTCGATCAGGATCTTGTCGACCAAGATCTGATCGATCACCTCGACGCCGAGCAGTGCCTCCTGCAGCGGCCCGTTGACGTTGGCTACCGCCTGCAGGACACCGCGGCCCAGATAGCGGTCGGGATCGTTGTCACGCAGCTCAAGGGCCTCGGCGGGTCCCGTCGAAGCTCCCGAAGGTACAGTGGCGCGCCCGAAACTCCCGTCGTCGGCGACCACGTCGACTTCGACGGTCGGGTTGCCGCGCGAGTCGAGTATCTCGAGGGCGTGAACGTGTTCGATCAGTGGCATATCGCGTCCGTCACGGGCAGATTTCGAGGTCCAACACGAGCTCGAGGAACGCGAAATACGGCGGAACGCGAAGAGAGAAAAACGAAACGCCGCCGTCCGCCTGCAGAATCAGGCGTTGCAAAACACCAGGCGGTTGCCGATGATGCCCGCCAGAGGGCGGTTTTCATCTCGATCATGCCCACGCGCCGCCGCATTCGCCCCGAAGCATCCGGAGCCTCGGCGGTCCGGTGCTCAGCGAGGCTGAATGTAGCAGGGAAGTCCTTGCGGGACAAGCACTTCGGGACGATTCGCGGACCACCCGGGGGTCGAAGGAGAATGACAATGTCGAATGCCGGACTCGTGGTTTTGAGCACCGCACCGAACGATGACGTCGCGGCACAGCTTGCCGCGATTCTCGTCGGCGACAAGTTGGCGGCCTGCGTGAACGTCGTGCCCGGCGTGCGCTCTTTCTACTGGTGGGAGGGAGAGGTGCAGAACGACGATGAGGTTCTGATGATCATCAAGACCGATGCGGCGCATCTCGAGCAGCTCACCGAGCGTCTCGTTGCCGAGCATCCGTACGAGTGTCCGGAAGTGGTGGCGCTGCTGATAGCGGGTGGGTATGAGGGGTACTTGGCTTGGTTGTCGGGGAGTTTGGCGCCGTAGGGTTGGTCGGCGTCGATCTGACACCTGTGCGCCTGGCGGGCAACGAAGGTGCCGAAGGCACCGAGAGGCCGGGGGCGGGCGGCGGGAAATCAAAAAAATCAGGACCTATGCCAATCTCAGCCGCTACTACAACTGGGCCAACGCCCTGTCCATATCCGCGACCAGATCCTCTGCGTCCTCGATCCCCACCGAGATGCGCACCAGCCCGTCGCCCACGCCACGCTCCTTGCGAATCGCTTCGGGGATCGATGCGTGAGTCATGGAGGCAGGATGCGAGATCAACGTTTCGACGCCGCCGAGGCTTTCGGCCAGCGTCATCACTTCCACAGCGTCCAGCAACCGTTTGACGGCCTCGTAGTCGGGGAGGTCAAAGCTGAGCATGGCGCCGAAGCCCTGCATTTGCCGCTTCGCCAGGGCGTGATCGGGGTGGTCGGCAAGGCCCGGGTAGTAGACGTGCTGCACCGCCGGGTGCTCGACCAGCATGTCGACCAGCTTTGCGGTGGTTTCCTGGGCCCGGTCCATACGCAGCGCCAGGGTCTTGACGCCCCGCTGGATGAGCCACGCCTCGAACGGCGACATCGTCGCGCCGGCGCTCTTGGCAACGAAGCCAAGCGTCTTCGCCAGGTCCTCGCGGTTGGCGCACACGACGCCGCCGATGCTGTCTGAGTGACCGTTGATGAACTTGGTCGTCGAATGCAACGACAGATGGGCGCCGAGGTCCAGTGGCTTCTGCAGGTACGGCGACATGAAGGTGTTGTCGACCACCAGCAACGCACCGGTACTCTGCGCCAGCTCGGCCGCCGCCGGGATGTCGGTGAGCTTCATCAAGGGGTTGGTCGGCGTTTCGATATAGAGGAGGCGAGTCTCTTCGCGCCATGCCTTTTCGATTGCGTTGATGTCGGAGGTGTCGATGTAGCTGAAGTCGAGGCCGCTGGCGCGGCGCAGTACCTGTTCGAACAGCCGGTAGGTACCGCCATACACGTCTTCAGAGCACACCACGTGGTCGTTGGGACCGAGAAAGCGCAGGCTCGCATCGATCGCCGCCGTGCCGCTGCCGAAGCACACGGCATGATCGGCGTTCTCGAGCGCTGCGAGGTTAGCCTCCAGCGCCCGCCGCGTCGGATTGCCGCTGCGGCTGTAGACGTATTCTCCCGGTGTGCCAAGCTCCTGCTGGATGTAGGTCGAGGTGGCGTGGATCGGCGGGATCACGGCCCCCGTAGAAGGGTCCGGGGCCTGCCCCACGTGCACCGACTTGGTGCTGAATCCCTCGTATTTCCTCTTGGACGGCACTTTTCGTCCTTCCGTTCTTGCGTTTTCGCGGCCTAGCAGGCCGTGGTGCTCTTGACGGGCGGCGGTGTGCTCAGCACCCTCGCTGGATGCGCGAAATCAGCCCATGGTTCGGACTCGTCGATGCGACCAGCGCCGAGCGTACCATCGCCGTGGTCGGCTGTCCGTTCGGCAGCGATGATGCCTACCGGGGTGGCGCCGGCGAAGGGCCGCGCGCCATCCGCGAGTGGGCGCGAACAGCCGAGGCGGTGACGGAAGAAGGCATGCCGCTCGACACGGTCCGCGTCGTCGACTGCGGTGATGTCGAAACCGCGGACGACTCCGGTGAGGGGCGGTGGGAGGCCATCCACTCGGCCGCGACCGCGGCGTACGAGCAGCACCCGGACGCTTTCCTGCTCGGCCTCGGTGGCGATCACGCCGTGACGCCGCCCTTGGCGGCGGCGGCGCAGGCGGTGCACGGCGATCTGGCGTTTCTGCTGCTCGATGCCCATCCCGACTGTTTCCCGATCTACGATGACGATCCGCTCTCGCACGCGTGTGTACTGCCACGGCTGTGGGACCGTGCCGGTTTCGCCGCCGGCGACACCTGCATCGCTGGAGTGCGCTCCTATGCCGTCGAGGAGCTCGAGATCATGGATACCGCCGGCTTGGTCGTTCCTGCGGCGCCCTGGAGAGAGCTGGGCGGCGAGGCATTGGCCGAGGAGATCCACGACGCGACCGACGGCAAGGACCTGTATATCAGCCTCGACATCGACGTCCTCGATCCGGCGCACGCGCCGGGCACCGGATATCCGGTAGCCGGTGGGCCCGACATCCGTCAGGTACTCGAGCTGCTGCGGGCCATCTGGAATCGGCAGCCGGTCGTTGCGCTCGACCTCGTCGAGATGGCGCCGGCGCTCGATCCGACGGAGATCACCGCGGCGAACGCAGCACACATCCTGTTGCAAGTTATCGGCCGCGCGGCAACGGCCTGAGGCCGATTCGCAGCCTGCGGCCACGGTGGTCGCAACGACCTCCCTATTGGCACGGCCTGCTAGAATTCGCCCATGCACCTCCACAGTCACGACCACGGACATGGCGACGCCAGTGGTCGCCATCGCGAGGGTGAACGCCGCGGCCTGCGCATGGCGCTGTGGCTCACCGCGACCATTCTGGTGGCCGAGGTCGTCGGCGGCATTCTTTCCAACAGCTTGGCGTTGCTTGCCGACGCCGGACACATGCTCACCGATGCGCTGGCCATCGGCCTTGCTTACGTGGCGTTGGGGTTCGCCACCCGCCCGCCGACGCATCGAAAGACGTACGGCTGGTACCGCCTCGAGGTGCTAGCGGCCCTGGTAAACGGCGTGACGCTGGTGGTCATGTCGCTGTTCATCTTTTGGGAGGGCTACGAGCGCCTGTTCGAACCGCCGCAAGTGTCCACCGGAACGATGCTGTTGGTGGCGACCATCGGTCTGGTCGCCAACGCCTTCGGCCTGATGTTCCTGTCGGGTCATCACGGCAGCCTGAACATGCGCGGCGCCTATCTGCACGTGCTCGGCGACTTGCTGTCGTCGGTGGCAGTTGTGGCCGGTGGCGTCTTCATGTGGATGACCGGCAACTACTTGATCGACCCGATCCTGTCGATTCTGATCGGTGTGATCATCATCATCGGTGCCTATCGCCTGCTGCGTGAGTCGGTCGACGTTCTGCTGGAGGCGATCCCCGCGGGCATGGAGCTCAAGGAAGTCGGCGTGGCCATCGCCAAGCTCAACGGTGTCATCGGCGTGCACGACCTGCACATCTGGAGTTTGACCTCCGGCATGCCGGCGCTGTCGTGCCACGTCGAGGTTCGCCTCGGTTCGTTGACCGAGTGTGACGCGCTGCTCGGCCGCGTCAATCAGCTGCTGCGCGACGAGTTCTCGATCACCCACACCACCATCCAGGTGGAGTCCGAAGATTATCGACGCTCGGCGCCGATCCACTGGAACTTGCCGGGATCCGAGAAGGTGCAATGAGCGGCGGACGCCTCTCCGTGGAGCAGACAGAGCGCTACCAGGCGCACCTCACACTGCCGAAAATCGGTGTCGAGGGGCAGCGCCGCCTCCTGGACTCCAGCGTGTTGCTGATCGGTGTCGGCGGCTTGGGATGTCCCACTGCCCAGTATCTGGCCGCCGCCGGCGTCGGCAGGCTCGGGCTGCTGGACGACGACATCGTCGATCGATCGAACCTACAACGACAGATCCTCTTCGGTGTCGACGATCTCGGAAGCGACAAGGCCACGGCCGCCGCCGAATGCCTCCGGAAGATGAATCCCGACGTCGAGCTGCTGCCGATCGTCGAGCGCCTGAGCGCGTCGAACGTCGATGAGCTGATCGATGGTTGGGATCTCGTGGTCGACGGCAGCGACAACTTCGCGACACGCTACGTGGTCAACGACGCCTGTGTGCTCGGCGGGCTGCCGCTGGTAACCGGCAGCATTTACCAGTTCGAGGGCCAACTCACGGTGATCCACTCGCCGCTCGGGCCTTGTTACCGGTGTGTGTTCCCCGTGCCGCCGCCCGAGCAGGCTCCATGCCGCGAGGCCGGCGTGCTGGCTTCGCTGCCCGGGGTTGTCGGCACGATCCTCGCCACCGAGACCATCAAGCTGATCATCGGCCTCGGCTCGTCGTTGCTCGGGCGCCTCTTGCTGATCGATGTGATGGAGAACTCGTTTCGCTCGGTCCGCGTGCGGCGGGATACCCGCTGCGCGCTGTGTGGTGACGAGCCGTCGATCGAGAAACCTACCGCGGTCGCGGTGTGCCGTGACAACAGCGACTGACAAGGTCCGCGTTCCCGACTCGGTCAGCGCGCAGGTGGAAGAGGAGTGTCGCCGCCGCTACCCGGCCGAAGCCTGTGGGTTTCTTCTGGGTGAGGACAAGGGCTCGGGCTACTCGATCGAGGCGGCCCGACCGGCCGTCAATCGGGCTTCCCGTGACGACCGCTTTCACATCGACGCTCACCAGGTGTTCGAGGCGATGCGCGCAGCGCCTCGCAATGGCAAGGATCTGCTCGGCGTTTATCACTCTCACCCCGACGGCGTGCCCGAACCCTCGAGCACGGATCGGCAAGACGCCTGGGGTCGTTGGCTCTATCTGATCGTCGCCTGCGCCGGCGGCGAATCGACGAACTCGGCGTGCTGGCGCTTCGAGCGGGACCGCTTCGTCCCCCTGACCATCGAAGGAGACTCGGCGTGACCGCGGCGGACGATGACTCAGTGATCGATACGAACCAACCGCCGCCGTGGCCGTACGATCGCTGCCAGATCTGTGTGAGCCTGGGGGCGCCCGATCTCGCGTCGCTGCGCGCCAAGATGCACGGTGTCGAAGGCGCCGACTTGATCGAGGTGCGCCTCGACAGCCTGGACGATCCACTGGCGCTCAGCGGCGATGATCTGCAGGGGGTCGTGACGGCTGGTCCGACACCTGTGGGATTCACGCTGCGGCCGAAGTGGCAGGGCGGCGGATACGCCGCCTCTGAGGAAGACAGGCGGGCGTTGCTCGACATTGCCGCCGCGTCCGGCGCAGCCTTCGTTGACGTCGAGCTCGATGCCGATTGGGTCGAGGGCTTCCTTGCGGCGGCGAGGTGCCCCGTTGTCGTCTCGCACCATTGGCAAGAGCCACGCCCCGCGGACCTGGATTTACGCGTCCAGCGAGTGCGGCAGCTGCGACCGTCCGTCGCCAAGCTGGTGGCGACGGCGGAGTCGCCCGCCGAGGCGCTGCCGCTGTTGCAGGCAGGTCGCGCGCTGGCCGACGGCGGGCAACGGGCGACCTGCTTTTGCATGGGCGACGGGGGGGCGGCGAGTCGCCTCCTGGCAGTCGCCCACGCCGCCGCCATCATGTACGCGGCGCCGTCGGTGACCGCGGCCGTGGCGCCCGGTCAGTGGCCGGTCGACCGGCTGATCAACGACTTTCGAGTGCCTGGATGGGGCACGGGTACCGAGTTCTGCGGCCTGATCGGCCACCCGATTTCGCACTCGCTGTCGCCGGCGATGTTCAACGCCGTGTTTCAGGAGCAAGGCGTCGATCTGGCCTATGTGCCCCTGGCCGGGCCGCAGCTCGCCCCGATCGTCGACTTCGCCGAGCAAACCGCCATTCGCGGTTTGAGCGTGACGATGCCGTTCAAGGAAGAGATGGCGGCCCGCTGCGTGGAGCTCGATCCGCTCGCCGAGAAGATCGGCGCGGTGAACACGGTCGTGGCGAGCCCCGAAGGCTGGGTCGGGTACAACACGGACGCCACCGCGATCGTCGAGGCGGCGGAAACAGTCGTCGAGGTGTCGGTCGCCTCGGTTGTTGCTCTCGTCGGCGCCGGCGGCGCGGCGCGCGCCGCGGCGGTGGCGCTTCGCCAAGCCGGCGCCGAGGTGACGGTGTTCAATCGAACCGCCGAGCGTGCTGACGCGGTGGCGCAGTTCGCCGGCAGCGCGTCGGCGCCGCTCGAGCAGCTCGCCGACCGCAGGTTCGATATCGTCATCAACGCCACACCGGTCGGCATGCAGGGCGGCGGCGCCGAATCGGAGGTGCCGTTCCCCGTCGCATGGCTCCAGGGAACCGAGGTTGTCGTCGACATGGTGTACCGTCCGCGGCGCACGGTCTTGTTGCGGGAAGCCGCGGCGCGGGGCTGCACCACCGTGGACGGCCTCGAAATGTTCGTCCGCCAGGCCGCCGCCCAGTACTGCCTTTTGACCGGAGACCGCTCGATCGAACCGCTCGACGGGTTGCGTGCCGCGGCGCTCGAAGCTTTGGGAGAGAATCCCGGATAACGCCGACCCATGAGGAGAGCGACATGAGCGACGAGCAGGACGGCTACGACACCGCATCGGAATCCGTGACGGCGGACATCACCGAGGAGCCCTCCTATTCCGACGGCGAGGAGGCCCCCAGCGGCGCCGCGGCCATCTTCGGCCCCTTCTTCAACGCCATTCTCGGTCCGGCCGATTGCTGGAGAGCGCTCGACGCCCGCCCGCTGCTGGGTATCTGGATCGCCCTCTGGATCGGCGTGCTGCAAACCGTTCTGGGGTTCATCAACTTGCCGTTCACCCGGCAGGCCATGATTGCCGGCGCCCGCTCGGCCATGCAGGCTCAGGGCGACGTAACCGAGGAACAGTTACGCCAGTCCGCTGCAACGATGGCCTGGGTCGCCGACATCACTGCCTACGCGGGCGTCCTTTTCATCTTGCTGATGATCGCCGTCGTTGCCCTGACGATCTGGCTGATCGCCACGATCATGGGCGGCAAGGTGACGTTCGGCCGCAGCTTCGCGTTGGCCAGCGACGCGGCGGTCATCAAACCGCTGCTTTACAGCGCGTACGTAACCATCATCCTGCAGATGAATCCGCCGGAGATACGCCGCGCCCAAGACATCCAGGAGATGACGCCGACGCTCGGTCTCGACTTGCTCTTCGAGCTGCTCGGGTTCTCGGGCGACACGCCGGGCTGGCTCAACGCGCTGTTCATGCGCATCGACCTGTTCAGCCTCTGGTGGATGGTACTGATCGTGTCCGGTTCGATGGCGCTGCTGAAGCTGTCGAAGGGGATGGCGATAGTGTTGGGTGCCATCCTGTGGGCGTTCGGCACGTTGTTCGCGATGCTCGGCGCGTTGTTCCAGGCCGGGTAGCCCGCCGGCTCGCAGAGCTGTCGGTACGGCAACGCTAAAACTGCCGCGCCGATTGACCGTCGTGTCGCGACGTTGCTACCATCCTGCTTCATCAACGGAGCGACCGCTATGCGCGACATCACCGCAATCCGGCACCGCCGTCTCGGCGCGCCCGCTCCGTCTATGCTGGCCCCGTACGCCTGGCGATATTGGTCCTGGACCCGGTAGGGGCCGGCTTCCGTTTCTTCGCTTTTCCCTGACAAATAAAACGACGGAGGCTGGGCCGTTGACAGAACGGTCAAGGTGCATGCGTGTGTTCCCGGATTTCGAAGACTTCGCCGCCGCGGCGAAACGGGGGAACTTCGTGCCCGTGTGCGCCGAGCGCCTGGCCGACCTGCTGACGCCGGTTGGCGCCTACCTGCGCATCATCGGTCGCTTGCGACGCCCGTTCCTGCTGGAGAGCGCCGAGGGCGGCGAGCACATCGGGCGCTATTCGTTTCTGGGGGGCGATCCGTTTCTCGAGGTCGAGGGTGATGCCGATGGGCTGACAGAGCGCCAACCGGACGGCACCGAGCGACGCATCGAGGGCGACCCCGTAGAGGCGCTGGCCGCTTTGCAGCTCCGGTATCGTGCCGAGCCGGCCCCGGGAGCTCCGCCGTTTACCGGCGGTGCCGTGGGCTACATTGGCTACGACGCCGTCCGTTGGGTCGAACGCATCCCGGCTGCCAATTCGTCCGATCCCGACATGCCGTGGGTAAGCCTCGCTTACTACGACACGGTGCTGGCCTTCGACCACCTGCGCCATCGCGTCGTTCTGGTGGCCAACGCACGCATCGAGGCCGGCGCCGGCGAAACCGAGCTGCGCCGCGCGTACGAGCAGGCAATCGACCGGTTGGGGGAGCTGTCGGCGGTGCTCGACGCTGAGCCGCGCGACGCGGCACCGCTCGATCGGATCCATGGCGATCGAACGGGGATCGACCTCGAGATCGGCGAAGACGTCGACGAGAGCCTCGGACACGATGAATTCTGCGACGTGGTGAGCGCCGCCCAGGAGCTCATTGCTGCCGGCGACGCGTTTCAGATCGTGCTGTCGCGGCGCCTCAGCCGCCGCACGACGGCGCCGCCGCTGAGCGTGTATCGGGCGTTGCGTGCCATCAATCCGTCGCCGTATATGTTCCTGCTCGATACCGGCGACGCCCACATCGTCGGTTCGTCACCCGAAATGTTGGTGCGGGTCAGCGGCGGCGTGGTAGAGAATCGGCCGATCGCCGGCACCCGGCCGCGCGGCGCGAATCCCGCCGCGGACCAAGAGCTGGAAGCGGAACTTCTCGCCAACGAAAAGGAATGCGCCGAGCATCTGATGCTCATCGACCTGGGTCGCAACGATGTCGGCCGGGTGGCCGAATACGGTACCGTCGAGGTGCCGGAGTACATGATCGTGGAGCGCTATTCGCACGTCATGCATATCGTCTCCAGCGTCAAGGGGATGCTGCGGTCGGAGCTCGGCCCATTCGAGGCGCTGTTCGCCGCTTTCCCCGCGGGTACGGTGAGTGGTGCGCCGAAGATCCGCGCGATGGAGATCATCGACGACCTCGAGCCCCAGGCCCGCGGTGTGTACGCGGGGGCCATCTTGTACGCGGATTTCGCCGGCAATCTCGATTCGTGTATCGCCATCCGCACGATCGTCATGAAGGACGGCCGCGCGCACGTGCAGGCCGGTGCCGGCATTGTCACCGACTCGGTGCCGACGCGCGAGTACGACGAGACCAACCAGAAGGCGGCGGCGGCGTTGCAGGCCCTGGCCTGGGCCACCGAGGCCGAAGAGGCGACCGTGGCACCGCCCGAAAACCTCGACAGCGTAGTCTCGTCATGATCCTGGTCATCGACAACTACGACTCGTTCACGTTCAACCTCGTGCAGGCCTTCGGCGAGCTCGGTGTCGACGTCGACGTGCGCCGCAACGACGCGGTCGACGTCGACGCTGTTCGCGAGCTGGCCCCCGACGCGATCGTCATGTCGCCGGGTCCCGGGCGGCCCGAGGACGCGGGCTGTTGCTGCGAGCTCGTCGAACATCTGGGGCCGACGGTGCCCACACTCGGGGTTTGCTTGGGGCACCAGGTGATCGCGGCGACTCTGGGCGGCGTCGTGCAGCGTGCTCCCGTGGTGGTGCACGGCAAGACGGGCCAGGTGCATCACAACGGCGACGGTTTGTTCGCCGGCCTGCCCGAACCTTTGGAGGCGGCGCGCTACCATTCGCTGGTCGTCGAGCGCGACCGGCTTCCGGAGCAGCTCGAGGTCACCGCCTGGACCGACGAAGGGTTGGTGATGGGCATCCGGCACAGTAAGTGGCCACTGTACGGCGTGCAGTTTCATCCGGAATCGATCGCCACGCCCGACGGTCCGCAAATGCTGCGGAATTTCTTGATCGCCGCGGGCGCGGCGGAGCCCGCCTCCGTCAATCGATCTGCCGGCGGAGGGGAATAAGCGCGATGCTCGAGACGGCCATCGACAGTGCGGTGCGCGGCGTCGATCTGACGCGCGAGGAGGCACGCGCGGCGATGCAAACGATCATGCAAGGCGATGCCACGCCGGCGCAGGTGGCCGGCTACCTCGTGGCGCTGCGCATGAAGGGCGAAACCGTCGATGAGATCGCCGGCAGCGCCGAGGCGATGCGCGCCGCTGCCGTTCGTGTCGAGGTCGCCACCGACGATCTCGTCGACACGGCGGGAACCGGCGGCGATGGTGCCGGGACGATCAACGTCTCGACTGCCGCGGCGCTCGTCGCCGCGGGCGCCGGCGTACGCATGGCCAAGCATGGCAACCGTGGGGTATCGAGCAAATGCGGCAGCGCCGATGTGCTCGAAGCGCTCGGCGTGACGTTGATCGACGATCCAGGGCGGCAGGCACGAATCCTCGACGAGGTGGGGATCGCCTTTCTCTTCGCGCCGTTCCAGCACCCGGCGATGAAGCATGCCGTCGGACCGCGCCGGGAGCTGGCGATCCGCACGATATTCAACGTGCTCGGTCCGCTCACCAACCCGGCCGGGGCGCGCCGCCAGCTCGTCGGCGTGTACGACGGCACACTGACCGAGACCCTGGCCCGGGTGCTGGGCGAGCTAGGTGCGGTTCGGGCACTCGTGGTTCACGGCGCCGGTGGGCTCGACGAGCTGTCGACACTCGGTCCCAGCCGCGTTGCCGAGTGGGATGGGGTGGACGTCCGTACGTATGAGATTGACGCCGAGAATCTGGGTTTGCCACGGGCAACGGCGGAGCAGGTGGCCGGAGGCGATGGCGAGGAAAATGCCGCCGTGGTGCGCCGGATTCTCGATGGCGAGCCGGGACCGCACGCCGATATCGTGCTGCTGAATGCCGGCGCCGCGATCTACGCGAGTGGTTCCGCCGCCGATCTGGCGCAGGGGCTGGAAATGGCCCGGGGCGCGATTGACAGCGGCGAAGCAGGCGAGCGACTCGACCAGCTGATCCGGGCGACCGGCGAGGCGGTAGCGTGAGCCGCTTGCACCTGTCCGATCTCGTCGAGGCGGCGCGGTTTACCACCGCGCGCCAACGGGGGCATGTGTCGGAAGCCGCATTGCGCAGCGAGACCGAAGCGCTGGGAGCGCGCAGCGGCGGTCCCGGCAGATTCCGAGCTGCCCTGCGGCCGCCCGGCGTTTCGGTGATCGCCGAGGTGAAGGGCGCGAGCCCGCTCAGCGGCACGTTGCGCGATCCCTTCGAGCCCCTCGAGCTGGCGACCTGCTACGCTGACGGCGGCGCGGCGGCGATTTCCGTGCTCACGGAGGAGCAATTTTTCGCCGGCTCGATCAATCATCTGGAGGCGGTTAGCGCCAGCCTCGAGCTGCCCACGTTACGCAAGGACTTCGTTGTCGAGCTGTACCAGATTTTCCGCGCGGCGAGCGCCGGAGCCTCGGCCGTGCTGCTGATCGCCGAGCTGCTCGACGGCGCAGCCCTCGCGGAGTTCGTCGAGGCGGCGCATAGCGTCGGTCTCGATGCGTTGGTGGAGTTTCATCGTCCCGAGTTGTTGGTACCCGCGGTGCAAGCGGCAAGCGGTTTGGTGGGCATCAACAATCGCAATCTCGACACCATGGAGGTCGACTCCGAGCACGCGATCAGGCTGGCGGAGGAGTTGCCGGGCGACGTCGTTTCGGTGGCGGAGAGTGCAATCTCGGCGGCGGCTGACGTTGGCCGCGTCGCCGCGGCCCGATTCGACGCCGTGCTCGTGGGCACGGCGCTGGTCACGGCGGAGGAGCCGGGCGATATTCTGCGCGAGCTCGTCGATGCGGGCGCCGCTGCGGCCGAGTCTGAGGTGGCGAGTGAGGCATCGACCCCGGGTCCGTTCGAGGGGGCGCACTTGCTATGAGCGGCTTGTACTGGAAGGTCTGCGGCATTACCAACGAGGCCGACGCCCGCGCCGCAGTGGCTGCCGGCGCCAACGCTCTGGGCTTCGTGTTCTGGCCGCACAGCCCGCGGCTCATCGATCTCGATACCGCGGCGGAAGTCGCGCGGCAGGTGCCCGAGTCCGTGCACAAGGTCGGTGTGTTTGTCGACGCGTCCATCGAGGAGCTGGCCGCCGCCGCCACCCGGGTGCCGCTCGACCTCGTGCAGCTCAGCGGCGACGAGTCGCCCGAAGTCTGTGCCGCGGCGCCCCGCCCGTCGTGGAAAGCGTTGCGCTTGTCAACGGAGACCTCCGCAGAAGAGGCCGCCGAGCGGGCGTCGGCGTACGCGGACTGCACGCTGCTGCTGGACGCGTCGGTACCCGGCGAGTACGGCGGCACGGGAGAGAAATCCAACTGGCCGGTGGCGGCGGCGCTGGCCGGATCCCACTGCGTCGTTCTGGCCGGCGGCCTCAACGTCGACAACCTGGCCGTTGCCGTCGAGAGCGTGAGGCCATGGGGAATCGACGTTTCCTCCGGCGTCGAGGAGAGCCCGGGCCGCAAAGACCACGACGAGCTACGCCGCTTCGCCGTGGCGCTGGAGGCCTACCGATGAGCGACTCGATCACGCACGCATCGCTTCCCGACGAAGGCGGTCGCTTCGGCGAGTTCGGCGGCCGCTACGTCCCCGAGACGCTGATCCCGGCGCTGGTAGAGCTCGAGGAAGCCCACGCCGAGGCGATGTGCGATCCTGGGTTCAACGAACGGCTGGACCTCTTGCTTCGCGACTACGCTGGCCGCCCGACGCCGTTGTACGCGGCTCCGGGCCTCGCCGCAGAGCTCGGCGGCGCCGCGGTTTGGTTGAAGCGCGAGGACCTTTTGCACACCGGGGCACACAAGATCAACAACACGATCGGGCAGGGACTGCTGGCGCAGCGCATGGGCAAGCAGCGCGTCATCGCCGAGACCGGAGCCGGGCAACACGGTGTCGCCAGCGCCACGGTCGCCGCGATGTTCGGCCTCGATTGCACCGTGTACATGGGCGAGGAAGACATGCGCCGCCAGCGCCTGAACGTGTTCCGCATGGAGCTGCTGGGGGCCCGGGTGGTGCCGGTTTCCTCGGGCAGCCGAACGCTGAAGGACGCTACCAACGAGGCCATCCGTGACTGGGTAACGAACGTCGAATCGACGTTCTACATACTCGGCTCGGTCGTCGGCCCGCACCCGTATCCGGCTCTGGTACGTGATTTTCAAGCGGTCATCGGTCGCGAGGTCAAGGAGCAGCTAGCGGCTGCCGGTGAAGCGCCGCCGACATTGCTTCTCGCCTGTGTCGGCGGTGGCAGCAACGCGATGGGCTTGTTCGCCGAGTGGCTCGATGACGACGTCCGCATGATGGGGGTGGAGGCCGCTGGTCATGGGGTCGACAGCGGCGAACACTCCGCCACCCTGTGCCGCGGCCGGGTTGGCGTGCTGCACGGTGCGCGCTCGTACTTGCTGCAGAACGCCGACGGTCAGGTGGAACCGGCGCATTCGATTTCGGCGGGCCTCGACTATCCCGGCGTCGGGCCGCAGCACTCCTTCCTGAAGGACTCGGGTCGCGTCGCCTACACGGCGGTTACCGACCGGCAGGCCGTTGAAGCGCTGCAACGACTGTCGCGCGGCGACGGGATCATCCCGGCGCTGGAGAGCGCCCACGCCATCGCCAAGCTCTACGAGATGGCCGCCGGTGGCGAGCTCGGCAGCGATGACCGAATCGTCGTTTGCCTCTCGGGGCGCGGCGACAAAGACGTCGAGACCATCGCCGGGCATCTCGAAGCCCACCCCGACCAGGACCTGCGTCGATGAACGACCTGACGAGCGAACCGAGAGGCGGCACGCGCATCGAGGCGGCGTTTGCCGCCGGTCGCGCGGCTGGTAGACCGCTGGTGATCCCGTTCGTCACGGCCGGTTATCCGACTGCCGACGCAACCCGACCCATCGTCGCGGCGATGGCTGAAGCCGGCGCCGATATCGTCGAGATCGGTATGCCCTTCTCCGATCCGCTGGCTGACGGCCCGACCATCCAGCGCTCCAGCGAGGTGGCGCTGCGCAACGGCACGACCGTGGCGGGTACACTCGACGTTGTACGCGAGTTGCGCGGCGACGCCTTGATTACCCCGGTAGTGCTGATGGGATACCTGAATCCCCTCATCGCCTACGGTTTGGATCGATTTTTCACCGACGCCGTGGCCGCGGGTGTCGATGGGCTGATCGTCCCCGACCTGCCACCCGACGAGGCGGCCGATTACCTGCAAGGCTGCAGGCAACATGGCTTATCAGCGACGTTTCTGGTTGCCCCCAACGCCCCCGATGATCGCGTTCTGAAGGTCGACGAGGCGTCGACGCACTTCAATTACTGCGTCACCGTTACCGGGGTCACCGGGGCGCGCAGCGTTATCGACGATCGAACTATAGAATTCCTGCAGCGGATGCGACGGCTGGCGGTCAAGCCGTTCGTGGTCGGTTTCGGCATCAAGCGCGGCGCCCACGTCACGGCGTTGGGACCACACGTCGACGGCGTCGTGGTAGGCAGCGCCCTGATTGACGCAATCGAGGCGGATGGCGACGATCCGGCCATCGCGGCGGCTCGCGTGCTCGCGCCGCTGCGTGCCGCGGCAGACGAACTCGCGGAAACGAACAACCCTGGCGGGGGAACAAAGACATGAACGATCCGAAGGATAGCGCGCCCAGCGCGATCGACGCGGCCCGCGTCGAAATCGACAAAATCGACCAGGAGATCGTGCGTCTGCTGAGCGAGCGGGCGACGCACGTGCAGCGCATCGGCGACGCCAAGGAGGTCCTGGGCGAGGCTGTTTATCAGCCGGATCGGGAAGAGAAGATCTTCGAAAGCGTGGTCGCCGCCAATAAGGGCCCGCTCGATGACGGCGCCATCCGGCGTCTTTTCGAGCGCATCCTCGATGAGGCGCGGCGCCTCGAAAGATTTGTTCACAAGAGCGATGACAAGAGTTGACACGATAACGAAAGCTCTCGTGCGGGGGCTGGGAGGAAACGGCATGGTCATTGTCATGAGACAGGGCGCCTCGGAGCCCCAGATCGAACACGTCATTCAACGGTTGACGGCGCTCGGCTTCGACGCCCACCGATCCAGCGGGGCCGAGCGCACGGTGGTTGGTGCGGTAGGGGGTAACGTTGAAGAGGTCGATCCTCGCGAGCTCGAGGTTCTCGACGGCGTCAAGGAAGTCTTCCGCATCAGCAAGCCGTACAAGCTGGTGTCGCGCTCGTTTCGGGCCGAGAACTCGGTGATTTCGATCGATGGCGCGCGCATCGGCGATGAATCCGTGGTGGTGATGGCCGGCCCCTGCTCGATAGAAGGCGAAGAACAGATCCACCAGGTCGCCGAGATCGTTGCCAAGGCCGGCGCCAAAGTGTTGCGTGGCGGCGCCTACAAGCCGCGTACATCGCCGTACTCGTTTCAAGGGCTGGGCGGCGAAGGGCTTCGTTTCCTGCGCGAGGCTGCCGATGCGCACGGCATGGGCACGGTGTCGGAGGTCATGGACACCTCGCAGGTCGAATTGATGAGCGAATATGTCGACATCTTCCAGGTCGGCGCCCGCAACATGCAGAACTTCTCGTTGCTCAAGGCTCTGGGCAAGGTCGACAAGCCGGTGCTGTTGAAGCGCGGGTTGTCGGCGACCATCGAAGAGATGCTGATGTCGGCGGAGTACATCCTGGCCGGCGGCAACCACAAGGTGGTCTTCTGCGAGCGCGGTATCCGAACGTTCGAGACCGCCCTGCGCAACACGTTCGATGTCTCGGCGATTCCGGTGGTGCAGCAGGTGACACACTTGCCGATCATCGCCGATCCGAGCCACGCGACCGGCATTCGCGACAAGGTGGCGCCGTTGGCCCGTGCCGCCGTGGCGGCGGGCGCCGACGGGCTGATGATCGAGGTCCACCCGAACCCGGAGAAGGCCATGTCGGACGGTCCCCAGTCGCTCTACCCCGAGCAGTTCGAGGAGCTCATGGAGCAGCTGCGGCAGATCGCGCCGGCGCTGGGAAGATCGATAGCCTAGCAGGCCGTGGTGAAAGGGTGATGGGTCTGGCGCGTGGGTCTTGCGGGCGAGGGCAACTTGACCGACACACCGCACCTGGGTAGCCTCGCTCCGAGTGATTTTCCGGGTGATGCCATCAAGATCGGCATCGCGGCGGCCGCCTATCACCGCTGGCCCAACCTACTGTCGCAACGTTGAAGCTTCACGAATTCCAGTCAAAGGCGCTGCTGCGCCAATTCGGGGTCCCCGTGCCCGAGAGCGCCGTCGCCGACAGCGCCGCCGCCGCGGTGGCCGCCGCCGCAATGCTCGCCGAGCAGGGCTACGAAATCTTCGCGGTCAAGGCCCAGGTGCACGCCGGCGGCCGCGGCAAGGGCGGTGGCATCAAGATCGCCAAGGCTCCCGAAGAAGCCGGAGAGCTGGCCGGGGCGATGCTCGGTACCCGGCTCGTCACGCCGCAGACCGGGGCCGACGGTGTCAACGTCCGTCGCGTCTTGGTCGAGGGCGGTATCGATATCGCCAACGAGCTGTACCTCGGCATCACCATCGACCGCTCGCGCCGCTGTCCGGTAATCATCGCCTCGTCCGAGGGCGGCGTGGAGATCGAAGAGGTTGCGGCCAACACGCCTGATGCGATCTACAACGAGTGGATCGCGCCGGGTTGGAGGCTGCAAGCGTACGAGGCCTCGCGCCTGGCGTTCCGTCTCGGACTGAGCGGCAAAACGCAGCGCGGCGCCGCGGCGATCATCGAGAAGCTCGCCGCCATGTTTTGCGATCTCGATGCCTCCCTGGCCGAGATCAACCCGTTGGTGGTGACCGGAGACGGTGAGGTCATGGCGCTGGACGCCAAAATCAACATCGACGACAACGCGTTGTTCCGGCGCCCCGATCTCGAGGAGCTCCGCGACCGGAGCGAAGACGACGCGCTCGAAGTTGCCGCAGCCGAGCACGACCTCTCGTACATCTCGCTCGATGGGACGGTTGGTTGCATGGTCAACGGCGCCGGGCTGGCGATGTCGACGATGGACGAGATTCTGCTGGCCGGCGGGTCGCCGGCGAATTTCCTCGACGTCGGCGGCGGGGCGTCGGTGGATCGTGTTGCGGCAGCTTTCAAGATCCTGATGCAGGCGCCGAAGCTCAACAGCGTGCTGATCAATATCTTCGGAGGCATCGTGCGAGGCGATCGCGTTGCCAAGGGCATCATCGAGGCGATCGATCAGATAAAGGTTGGCGTGCCGGTGGTCGTGCGCCTGCAGGGAACTAACGCCGCAGAGGGTCGCGCCCTCCTGAACGAATCTTCGCTGGAGTTCATCGTTGCCGAGACGCTCGACGAAGCGGCGCGCAAGGCGGTGGAGGCGGGCCGATGAGCATCCTGGTTCACGCCGACAGCAAGGTTGTGGTGCAGGGCATCACGGGATCCGAAGGTTCGTTCCACGCCAAGCAGTGCATCGAGTACGGCACGCAGATCGTCGCGGGCGTCACGCCCGGCAAGGGCGGTCAGAATTTCGAGGCTTCGGTGCCGGTGTTCGACACCGTCGAGAGGGCGGTGGGCGAGACGGGCGCCGATGTGTCGCTGATCTTCGTGCCGCCGGCTTTTGCCGCCGACGCGGTGATGGAGGCGGCCGGCGCCGGCGTACGCTTGGCGATCTGCATCACCGAAGGCATTCCGACGCTCGACATGGTCGACACGGTCGCCTACTGCCGCGATCGGGGCACCCGCCTAGTCGGGCCCAACTGCCCCGGCGTGATTTCGCCGGGGCAGTGTAAGGTCGGCATAATGCCTGGATTCGTCCACCAGGAGGGGTCTGTGGGCGTAATCTCGCGGAGCGGCACCCTCACATATGAGGCCGTCGACCAGCTGACCCGCGTAGGTTTGGGCCAGTCGACCTCCGTAGGAATCGGGGGTGATCCCGTTATCGGTACGACGTTCAAGGATTGCCTCGAGATGTTTGCCGAGGACGAGCAAACCAACGGGGTCGTGTTGATCGGCGAAATCGGCGGAACGGCGGAAGAAGAGGCGGCGGCCTATCTGGCCGACGACTACCCTTTGCCCGTCGTCGCGTTCATTGCCGGACGCACCGCGCCACCGGGCAAGCGCATGGGTCACGCCGGCGCCATCATCGCCGGTGGCAAAGGCACCGCCGACGAGAAGATGAAGGTTCTGTCCGAGGCGGGAGCCACCGTGGTCGAGAGCCCGGCGGCCATCGGCGCGACGATGGGCGACATTCTCGGCACCGGCGAGGGTACGGACACCGGGTGAGCGACACAGCGGGCGACGAGGGCCGTACCCGGCACTTCGACACCCGCGCCGTGCGAGCCGGCAAGGACGTAGAGCCCGCTGTCGGTACGCCGACCTCCACGCCGATCTACGCCAGCTCCGCGTTCGAGCAGAACAGCGCCGACGCGATCGACAAGGTCTACGCCGGCGAGCGCAGCGGTTACGTCTACGGCCGCTACCACAACCCGACGGTCGACGCGCTCGAAGCGGCGATCGCCGACCTCGAAGGGGCTGAAAGCGCGGCGGCGTACTCGTCCGGCATGGCGGCGATCGCCGGCGCCTTCGCTGCCCTCGACCTGCCGCGAGGCTCCAAGATATTGACGGCCCGTGACCTGTACGGCACCACGATTACCTGGCTGGAGCGGGAAGCCGAGCGCAACGACTGGCAGATTGTCTACGTCGACTTTGCCGACCGCTCGTTTACCTCGAAGTCGGTGCGCGACGAGGCGCCGGCGGCTGTGTATTGCGAGTCCTTGTCGAATCCGCTGACCTACCTTGTCGACCTCGATTCTTTGGGTCCGGCTTGTCGTGACACCCACGTGCCGTTGATCGTCGACGCCACGTTCACGCCACCTTGCTTGCTGCGGCCCATCGAGCACGGGGTGACGCTGGTCGCGCATTCGGCCACCAAGTTTCTCGGCGGTCACGGGGACGTCGTCGCCGGGGTCCTGTCGGGATCCGCTGAGCTCATCGAAGCTGCCAAGGCGCGGCGCAAGCTCGACGGCACGATCGCGGATCCGTTTACCGCCTGGCTGGTATTGCGCGGCATACGCACGCTGCCGCTGCGTGTCGAGCGCCAGTGCACCAATACGCAACAGATCGCCGCCCACCTGAATACGCATCATACTGTCGAGCAGGTTCACTACCCGGGAGTCGGACGCCGCGACAACCCGCGCGAACAGGCGACGCTCGAGCGTCTGTTCCCGCACGGCCACTACGGCTCCCTGGTCGCCTTCGAGATCGTCGGCGCAACCGGCGAGACGACGCGCCGCTTCCTCGACACGCTCGAACTGTGGCGACCGGTGAGCACGCTCGGCGATTTGGAGAGTCTGGTGCTGATTCCAGCGATGACCTCCCACCGGCATCTCCCGGAAGAGCGGCGTGGCTACATGGGAATCACCGAAGGCTTGGTGCGGCTTTCGGTCGGCATCGAAAACGTCGACGACTTGATCGGCGATCTGGACCGGGCTCTCGAAACGGCCGTCGGCGAGCGTTAGCTCAACGGGTGGCTACTGCGCGACGTATCTCGTAGACAAGTCCGGGCTACGCCTACGTCAGGGTGATTCGACGGCTTCGGAGACCTGCTCGGCTTGCTCGGCTTGCTCGGCTTCGTCCTCCATCACGCGGAGGAACGCATCGACCACTTCGGGATCGAAATGGCTGCCGCGCCCCTCGACGATCATCGCAATGATCTTCTCGAGCGAGAATCCGTCGCGGTACGGACGATCAGACACGAGGGCGTCGTAGACGTCGGCCACCGCGTAAATGCGCGCGAAAAAATGAATCTTCTTGTGGGCCAGGCCGTCGGGATATCCCGCCCCGTCCCAGCGCTCGTGGTGGTGGCGGACGATCGGCAGGACGTCGGCGTAGGCGGCAATCGGCTGCAGGATGTTGGCGCCGATCGCCGGGTGCTGCTTCATGATGTCGAATTCCTCATCGGTGAGCTTGCCGGGCTTGTCGAGGATCGCCGCGGGGACGCCGATCTTGCCGACGTCGTGGAGCAGGCCGCCGCGGTGCAGGATGTCGATCTCGTCGGCGGTGAGCTTCAGCTTGTCGCCGAGCCGGATGCCCATGCTGGTGACCCGCTCGGAGTGGCCCGCGGTCCACGGTGACTTGGCATCGACAGCGCGGGCCAACGCCGTCAACGCTCCCCAGTTGAGCGCGTCGAGATCTTCCACGAGATGCGTGTTCGCCAAGGCTACGGCGACCTGATCGGTAAGCTGGCGCACCTGCTCGAGATCATCGTCGTGGTAGGTCGGCGCCTCGATAAATCCGAGAGCGATAGCGCCCGACGCCTCCTCGCGGATGAACATCGGCAGGACGACGAAGCGCTTGCAGCCGGCGCGCGCCATCGGCGCCACGAACGATGGAATCGGGGTGCCCGGCTCGATTTTCGAATGCACCGGGGAGCGGCTGAAGCGACGAAAATCGGCCTGGGTGAAGAACGTGGTCTCGACCGAAGGGCGAAACTTGGCGCCCGGGGGAAGGGTGTAGGTGCGGGGTACTTTTTGTTGGTCCGGGGACATCAGCGTCACGCTCACCGAGTCGCAGGCGACCAGATCAGACATACGAAAGAGAACCGTTTCGACGATCTCTTCGATGTTGAGGCTCGACAGGATGGTCCGGTCGATGTCGGCGATGGCTGCCAGCGCCGTGAATTGCTTGTCGAGACGTCCCGCCATGCGGTTGAACGAGTCCGCCAGTTCCTCGAACTCGTCGCCACTGTCGATCTCGACGCTGACGTCGAATTCGCGCTTGGCGATGCGGCGCGTGCCTTCGTGGAGACGTTCGAGCGGCACCAAGCTGCGGCGGATCTGCTGGACGCTGAGCAACGCCACCAGCCACAGCGACAGCAAGATGACCATCGGAAAGGCGCGGCGGAAAGCATCCATCGGCTTCAACAAGTCGGCCTTTGCTTCGCTCAGCATCATCGTCCATTGTGGAACGACGAATTGAGAGGCCAGTGGCATGGCCCAGCGGCTGGCGATGTACTCGTCGCCGTCGATCTCCCACTCGAAGTTGTCCGAATTCCCTGCTTCGATCTCCGCATGAACGTCAGGGGGCACGACGCCGTCGGTTGGGCGCGTACAGAACAGAGCGGCGTGCGTGTGGTCAAAAACGCAGAGCTCGGTGTTGCGCGGCAACGAGCCGGCGCCGCCGGCCCACACGAAACGCGGATCGACCCACCCGACGAGCAGCCGCCCCGGGGCGTCGTGGTCGGGCTGCTGAACCAGCACGATGAGCGGCGGCGCTCCCGGGAGAATCTGAGTCCACAGCACGGTGCCACCGCCGGCAAGGTGAGCTCGTTCGGCCGGGCCGAGTTCGGGAACGGGGGCCGCTGCCGATCCGCGCAGTAACGTGGCTTCGTCGCCGTCAACCGCGGCAACGCTCAGAAAGCGAGCGCCGGTCACCCAATTGAACTCTTCCGACCCGGCCACTACTTCTGTCTCCGGCTCCACAGGGGGGAGGCCCGGAAGGAGGCGGAGCTCGGCCTCGAGCAACAGGAGACGCTCGGCGATGCCCTGTCCGGTTGCCCGCACTGCGTCGTGGAGCCGCTCCTCGCCGTGCTCGTATAGCTGGCTACTGACACGACTGAAGGAGTACACAGCGAGCACCGTGATCGGCACCAGGGCACAAACGATGAACAGCAGGAAGATGCGGCGCGCGACCCTACTGGTCAGCAGGGTCCAGCGCGACGCCGCTTGCGGCGTCGACTGATCGGGCTCCGGGTTGTTGGGCATCAGAAGTCTTCGGCGAGGCCGATGAAGCCGCCGTTGTTGGCCCGGACGATGTCGTCGAGGCTTGTCTTGGCGGTGAACGCCAAGACCGTGGTTCCATCTTTTCCCGCACTGTACAGGTCGAAGTCGGAGTTTACCGGAACGATGAACCTGTCCTTGCGGCCGCCGGCGCTGGCGCCCCCACCGCCCTTGCCGCCGCCTTTCGCGGCAGCAACGAGGTCCTTGTAGAAGTAGGCCTGGCCGTACGGGTCCTCCATGGCGCCGCGACCAATTTCCGCGAGGGTGGTGGGATACCTGCCGTTGTCGAACCAGAAGAGGCCGACTTCCGAGCTCATCGCCACGATGTCACCGATGGCGCGTGCCACCCGCGCGTTGTCGAGCGACTCCATGTATTGGGGCAGGGCGATTGCCACGATGGTACCCAGAATGGCGACGATAATGAGAATCTCGATCATCGAGAACGCCCTGCTCCAGGAGCGCCGCATGTCGTGCAGCAGCGGGTTGCGCAGCCGTGGCTCGAGCCGGGCCCGTACCGAGGCCCGGCGGGCCCTCGAGATAATCATCGGCTGCGGACGCGCATCCATGGTTCAGCTCTTTCTTAGCTTGAAGCCGCCGAGCCGTTCGCCGAGCCCGGTCAAACCTTCCTCCAGGCCGGTCATATGAGAGGCGACATCCTCTTCCGAGTTGGATCGGATAGCCCTCCTCAAATGCTCGAACTGTTCTCGTGAGTAGCGCTGCTCCTCGGCAATGCCGGAAACGCGTTCGCGCAGCGACACCAACATGGCGTTGAGAGCCGCGGCTTCATTGCCCAGCAGGTCGCGCTCGCGGATGCTGGCGAACGGCACCAAGTTGCCGTCCTGCATCTCCTTGAAGACCATGCGGAAGCGGAACAGCGGGCCGGCGATGCGATGCGACGTGAAAATCGAGTGCACCGCAAGCAACCCGAACGTGAGCAGGATTGCCGGCCAGAAGCGCGTGTGCAGGGTGAGAAACTCGGTGGCAATGGCGGCTCGTGCTTGGGGCGTTTCGGTCTCGCCGGTGAGCTGCAACATCAGGGGTGTAAACAGCGCCGCCACGAAGATCGTGGCGGCGGCGGTGAAATACAGCAACGTAATGGTGAGCAGCCGTATTTGCAGCCGATCGATGAGAATTCGCCGGCGCTTGTAGGGCTTCGCGGCCATCTAGCGCCCCTTCTTTCGCCAAGTCATGTTGAGTTGGTTCTTCAACCTGAGGTTCCCATCGCCAGCGGGGTCGTAATAGAACGCCATGTGGTAGTCCGTGCCGTCGGTATCGGAGTACTCGATCGTGTGCAGCAGGCCGATGTCGTCGCGTATCCTGGTCACGGCATCGATCTGGTAGCGTGCCGGGATCGAAGTGCCCGTGCCGATCAGGAGGAGCTCGAACTCGTCTGTCGACAAAGTAAAAAAGCGGTCAGCGTACTCGAGATTGTCCGTTTCCCAGGTACCGATGAGTCCGTCCGGCATGGGGATCACTTCGACACCGTCCATACGGCAAGCGCCCGTCGCAACAAGGCAAATTGCGAGTACAGCTGTCCGCCACCCCATTCCCAAACCCCTCTCCGTGCTGACCAAGTGCGCCGATTTTCTGTGTCGTAGTGGGCACGAAGACGTACGTGTGTGCACAGTTTGACGACCCAGGGGGGGGGTGGATTCAATCCCTTTTGACGGTTTGTACGGTCGACGGACCACAGGCTGCCTCGAGGGATCTCTCGCCGCGGCTAGCCCGAGTCGGGAAAAGTGGGCTCGCCGCGGCGGAATGTCGCCGTTACATCGATCCCGAGAATCTCCAACGGATCTGCGGTGAGGGGATTGGCCGACAGCAACGCCAGGTCTGCCGGTTCTCCGGCGCGCAGCACGCCGCCGCGCTGATCGCCGCCGCCAGCCGGGCGTAGCGCCGTTGCCATGCGTAGGCTCTCGACGCGGGATAGTCGCTCCTGCGGCTGCCAGCCGTCGTTCGGCAGTCCCTCCCGGTTGCAGCGCGAGAAGGCAACGTAGAAATCGAGAAGCGCCGGGCCCGGGGCGATGTAGTAGTCCGACGACATCGCCAGGTTGGCACCCAGGTCGTGCAGTGTCTTCCACGGATACACCCGATCGCCGCTCTCCGCTCCCAGCCGCCAGTCCTCCATCGCCTTGCCGTTGGCGTCGGGGTCGATGAACTGTGGCTGCGCGACGAGCACGAATCCCGCTGCAGCGGCGCGACGGATGTCGTCAGCCGAGGCATAGGCGAAGTGCTCGATGCGGAAACGGCGGGGGTCGGCGCCGGTGGCATCGGCCACCGTGCTGTAGGCGTTCAGAACCCGATGCACGGCATCGTCGCCGATGGCATGCGTGGAGATGTCGAGGCCGGCCTCGATGGCGCGTCGCGTTTCGTGCAGCAATTCCGCATCGCTCATACACATGAAGCCGCGGGTGCTCGGGTCGTCGACGTATGGATGGCCGAGCGCGGCGCCTCGGCTGCCGAAAGCACCGTCGGCAAAGAGCTTGATATGGGTCACCCGGTGGCGCGGCGAAAGCTCCCGATAGGCGTCGGGATCGGCGACGATCTTGTCGGCCAGCGGGCTCGGCGACGGGATCATCAAGTTCACGTCGACGGCGAGCGGCGACTCGGCATCGGACCACGCCAGCAGCTCGAGGTAGAGCTCGAAATCGACCGTCATGCTGACCATCGCCGGGCTGGCCATGAAGCCGGCGTCGAAAACCTCGGTCACGCCGCGCGCCGCCAGCGCGTCGGCGGCATGGCCGAACGCCGCGCGTATTTCCCAGCCGGCGAGTCCGGGGATCTCGTCGAGCACCGGCTCGACGGCGCGCTCGAGTAACATGCCCGACGGGGCGCCGCCGGCATTACGGCGAATCTCGCCGCCGTAAGGATCGGTATCCATCTCGGAAATTTCGGCGGCGCGCATCGCCGCGTCGTTTACCCAAGCCGAATGGGCATCGATACGAACCAGGAACACGGGGTGGTCCGGAACCGCGACGCTCAGCGCCTCGTGCGACGGCAACTCGGGCGTGCCCCAGTCGTGCTGGTTCCATCCCATGCCGAGTATCCAGAGACCCGGCTCCACCCGGCTTGCTCGTTCGCGGACGCGCTCGACGATCTCGTCGGCTGAGGCGGCGCCCGCCAGGTCGAGGTTCACCCGCTCGTCTTCTTCGGCGTTCAAGAGGGCAAGCCCGACCGCGGTCAGATGCAGGTGATGGTCCTTGAGGCTGGGAATGAGGCAGCCACCCTCGAGGTCGATCGTTTCGTCCGCCGACGCGGCGTCGACCTCGTCGAGCGAGCCGACAGCGGTGATCTTCTCCCCCTCGACACGCAGTGCCTCGACGGTCGGGGTGTCCGAATCAAGCGTGAGGATCTCAGCGCCACGGAAGATCTTGATGCTCATACGTAAGTCCCACTTGCCAGCCCCACCACACTTCCAACACTAGGGTCAGTGCACGACGTGGAGGTTGCCGCGCTGGCGGTGCGGCCGGCCGCGATCGGAGCCGCTGAACAGGCTCACCAGCAGCACGCCGACCAGGAAGCCGCCGATGTGGGCGTACCAGGCAACGCCGCCGCCGCCGGTGAACGCCGAGAAAATCTGAATGAAGAACCAGATGCCCAACAGAAGTGCCGCAGGCAAATACATGACCCGGATGAAGAAAACCAGAAAGACGAACGTCAGCACGTTGGCTTGCGGGTGCAACACCAGATACGCGCCGAGCACACCGGCGATGGCGCCGCTGGCGCCGACCATGGGAACGGAACTTCCCGGGTCGATCATGACCTGCGAGACCGCGGCGCCGAGACCGCACACGATGTAGAACAGCAAGTACTTGGCGTGGCCCAGCGTGTCCTCGATGTTGTCGCCGAAAACCCACAGATAGAGCATGTTGCCCGCCAGGTGGAAGATGCCGCCGTGCACGAACATCGAGGTGAACAACGTCAGTGGCGCCGGGATCGCCGTCTGCGACCAGGTCGAGGGCGACAGCAACTGGCTCGGCGTCACCGCGAGCTGTTGCACGAACCCGACGTAGGCTTCGTTGCTCTCGCGCAGCAGCAGGCCCTGGTAGATGAACACCGCGATGTTGGCGGCCACTAGTCCGTGGTTTACCCACGGCGTGATGTGGGTCGGGTTGTCATCGCGCAGCGGAATCAATGCATGGGCTCCCCGGTGACGGCGCCGAACCGCTCGCGGATAATCCGCGCAAACCTCGTCCGGTAGATCAAGTCGAACTGTGCCTCGCTGCCGGGAAACAGCGCCATCGCCGCAGCCCGCATGCGCTCAACGACCGCGTGTGCTTCGTCGAGTGTCAGATCCGCCTGCATTAGCTCCGCGGAGGTCAAGGACACGAGGAAGCGCAGGCGCTTCAGGCGCCGGTTCTCATCGGCGAGGGCGTCGGCATCAACCGGCGGAGAAGAGCTCTCGTCTCGTTGCGTCGTCATGGGTGGCTGCACCTCATCGTCACGCCGCTTCACGCCGCTCTTCGGTCATCGCGATCACCGCGTCACGGATCGCATCGGCCAGCGCCCGCGGCTCGGTGAACTCGCTCGGGTCGAGTGGTTGACCGATCTTGACGCGGATCACACCGGGATCGGCGTGCCACGAGCCGCGCGGTAACAGCCGCCCGCTGTTGAGAATGGCGACCGGCACAACCGGCACGCCGGCGGCATGCGCCAGGTTCACGCCGCCGCGCTTGAAGCGGGCGATCTTTCCCTCTGGTTGGCGGGTGCCTTCGGGGAAAATGACCACCGACAGACCCGACACGACGCGTTTCGCTGCCTCCTCGAGACTCGAGCGCGCCTGCTTCGGATCCTCTCGCTCGACAGGGATATAGCCGACCCGCGACATGTACCAACCCATGAAAGGAATGCGAAACAGCGACGCCTTGGCGAGCATGCGGAATGGAAAGGGCAGGGAGGTGAGCATCGTCGGAATGTCGAACAGGCTCTTGTGATTCGCCATCACGACGTACGACTTGCCCGCTTCGAGATGCTCGATGCCCTCGACATCGACCTTGACCCGGCAGGTCTGAAGGATCCAGGCTCCCCAGTTGCGGGCGCAGGCGTGGACGCCTCGGCCGCGCCGGTCGAAGAGCGAGATCACCAGGGAGGCGCTGCCCCAGAGCGCCGTCCACAGTGCCGTGAGCAGGCACTGCACCGGATAGCGAAGGCGGGCCGCTCCGGTGTAGTAGAGCTTGAGGTCGGGATGAGCTCGGTCCATCACGTGAGTCTACCAGGGTGCTTGTCGGCGTCTTGATTGGCGTAGAATGAACGCTCCCTCTGGAGGTGCCCGGCACCATGCTCGAACGACTGCAAAGCGATCTCACTACGGCCATGAAGGCGCGCGACGCTGTGGCGCTGCGCGTGCTGCGCATGGTGCTGGCGGAAGCGCACAACCGCAAGATCGCCAACCGCGAAGATCTCAGCGACGACGAGGTCGTCGAGGTCTTGCAGCGCGCCGTCAAACAGCGCCAGGAGGCCGCCGAGCAATTCGAAAAAGGCGGACGTCAGGACCGCGCCGACGACGAGCGTGCCGAGATCGAGGTGTTGCGCGGCTACCTTCCGGAACAGCTCGACGGTGACGAGCTCGCCGCCGCGGTTCACCAAGTCATCGCCGACATCGGCGCCGCGTCACCTGCCGACATGGGTCGCGTCATGGGCGAGTTGATGAGCCGCTACAAGGGCCGTCTCGACGGCAAGGCGGCAAACGCCGTCGTCCGCTCTTTGCTATAGGATCACGCCCCATGGACACGTACGGATGGATCTCGATTCTTCCCCCGATCACGGCAATCGCGCTGGCGTTGATCACCCGCCAGGTCTACCTGTCGTTGTTCACCGGAATCCTCCTCGGTACAACGATCCTGGCGAGCTGGAATCCGCTCGTCGGGGCGACGGGGTCGATCGAGCAGCTCATCGTGGTGGTCACGAATCGGGGCAACGCCGAGGTCTTGATGTTCACGCTGGTCGTCGGCGCCCTGATCGTGCTGATGCGCGAATCGGGTGGTGTGCACGGCTTTGCCAACTGGATGGTGCAGCGCGGCTGGGTGCGGGGACCGGTATCTGCCCAGGTGTTGTCGATCATCGTGGGCACATCGATTTTCATCGAGTCGAACATTACCTGCCTCGTTACCGGCGCCGTATCGCGGCCCCTGTACGACAGGGTCAAGTTGTCGCGCGCCAAGCTTGCCTACATGTGCGACTCCACATCGGCGCCCATCTGTATCTTGATTCCGCTCAACGCCTGGGGTGCCTACGTGCTCACCTTGCTGGCCGCTGAGGGGCTCGATCCCATTCCGACGCTGGTCTCGGCAGTGCCGCTGAACTTCTACGCGATCACCGCGATGCTCATCGTGATCCTTGTGGCGCTGACCGGCTGGCACATCGGTCCCATGCGCAAGGCCGAGCAGGCAGCGCTCGAGGGGCGCAGCGGGGCATTGCCCGAGCAGACACTGGCGTCGGCCGATGTCGCAACCGGCGAAGAAACCGCCCGAGAGCCGCCGCCGGAGCGCGCCATCAATATGGTGTTGCCGGTGCTGGTGACGGTGTTCACCATGCCCGTCGGGCTTTGGGTCACGGGGGGCGGCGATCCGGGTGCCACCGTGTTGCAGCGCATTTTGGCCGGGTCCGGCTCGCTATCAGTGCTGTGGGCGGTCTCTGCCGGTGTGGCCACGGCGATGATCATGTACCGGGCACAGGGGTTCTTTTCGTTTCCGCGAATGGCCGAGCTCGCGGTCGTCGGTTTCCGTGAGCTCATCGGCGTCGCGACGATTTTAACCCTGGCCTTGGCGCTCGGTGCCGTGTGCCGTGGGTTGGGCACCGGACCATGGGTCGCGGCAACGGTGAGTCCGTGGATCAACGCGGTGACCGCGGCACCGCTCATCTTCGTGGCTTCCGGATTCATCGCCTTCGCGACCGGCACCTCGTGGGGAACCTGGGCGATCATGTTTCCGATCGCCATTCCCGTTGCCTTCACGCTCGACGCTTCGGTGGCACTGATCACCGCCGCGGTGCTTGGCGGCGGCATCTTCGGCGACCACTGCTCGCCGATCTCCGATACGACGGTTATTTCGTCGTTGTCGGCCGGTGTCGATCACATCGAGCACGTCGTCACGCAGCTGCCGTACGCGCTGATCGGCGGCAGCATCGCCACGGTGCTGTACTTCATTGCCGGGATGTTAGTGGGCTAGCAGGGTGCTGAAGAACCCTGCTAGACACGCGAATCGCCTGGTCCAGCGGAATAGCCTATGCGGATAAGTCGTGACAACTGGTTCCTGGTGCTGCCTACGATGCTGCTGGGCATCGTGGCCAGCTATACGCTCTATCAGCTGCACGCTGCCGGCGACGTGCGGCGCTCGATCGAGGTGGTCGCCGAATACGATGCTGAGGGCAAGGTGCCGCTCGGCGATTTTCTGGCGCAGCGGGGGCCTGTTACCTGCGACGCCGCGGTGGTTTCGAGCTTTTACGGCACGATGGACGTCACCTGCACCGTAGGTCGCCTCGATCCCCGGCGATACGTGTGGCGAGTCAACGTGCTGCAGCCGGCCTTTGTGCCGGCCGACGAACCGACGCGGCGGCTGATGGCCGAGTACCAGCCGTCGCTTTTCGCCAAGGGCGGCGAACAATGACGGGTAGCCCCGCATGTCTCGCGCGCGGCTCGGCGCCCGCAGCAGGAGGGCGTTGAGATATGCGGGGTAACGGTGACAGCATCATCGAGGAGCAGCTCGGCAACGGCCTGAAGGTGCTGATCCAGCCGTTGCACACGGCGCCGTTGGTGTCGGTTTGGTGCTGGTACCACGTCGGATCCAAGAACGAGGCGCCCGGCACGACGGGCGCGTCCCATTGGGTGGAGCACATGAACTTCAAGGGCACGCGCGGCATCTCGCGCGAGGACCTGAAGGTGTGGATCGAGCGCGCCGGCGGTACCTGGAACGGCTACACCTGGATCGACCAGACGACCTATTTCGAAACCCTGGCGGCGGATGCTCTCGACCTGGCCCTGCGGATCGAAGCAGAGCGCATGACCGACTGTCTCTACGATCCCGAGGAGTTCGAATCGGAACGCACGGTGATCATCTCGGAGCTCCAGGGCAACGAGAACAACCCCGCTTATTTGCTCGGCAACGAGGTCGCAGCGGCGGCGTTTCGCGCTCATCCCTACGGCTGGCCGGTGATCGGCTGGTTGTCGGACCTCGAGGCCATGGGCCGCGATGAGCTGTATGCCCACTACCGAAGCTACTACGTGCCCAACAATGCGACCTTGGTGGTTACCGGTGACGTCGACAACGACGCCGCGCTTGCGGCGGTGGAGAAGCGTTTCGGCGGCATTCCTTCGGGCGATCTACCGGCCGGCGTACGGACGCGTGAACCGGATCAGGAGGGCGAGCGGCGCGTCGTCGTCGAACGGCCCGGAACGACGCGCTACATCGAGGTCGCCTACCATGCACCGGCGTTCGCGGACGATGATTTCGTGAGCCTGCTGGTTGCCGACGCCGTGCTCTCCGGAGGCAAGGGCATCAGCCTTTGGTCGGGCGGCTTCGGCCGCAACGCGCGTACGACGTCACCGCTCTACGGGGCGTTGGTCGAGCCGGAGTTGGTCAGCGGCGTGTCGAGCGCCTTGCTGCCCACCGAGCAACCCTATCTCTACAGCATTTCCGCAACCGTCCGTGACGGTGTCGCCGAGACGGCCATCGAAGAGGCTCTGTTCAGCGCGCTCGACGCCGCGGCTGGAACCAAGCCGTCCGATCACGCCCTGCGCAAGGCCAAGAACCAGCTGCTCGCTGAGCTTGCCTACGATGACGAGGGCGTCACGCGAATTGCCCACCAGCTCGGCTTCTTCACCACGATCGGCGCACGCGGCCGTTTCGGGACCATCCCCGAAGAAATCGAGGCAATCACAGCAGAGCAGGTTCGTGAGGTAGCCGCCGGCCGTTTGTCGGCGAGCAACAGGACGGTCGGCTGGTTCCGACCTCGACCCGTGGCATGAGCACTGCCGCGATCAACTTCGAGCCGACCCGCTTCGTGTTGCCCAACGGCGTGACCGTGCTTGCTCAAGAAAACCCCGCGTCGCCGGCGGTCAACGTGAGCATCCGACTCGCTGCCGGAGGCGCCTTCGAGACCCGAGAGACGTTGGGTCTGGCGGGTTTCGCCGCCGCCATGCTCAAACGCGGTACGGCAAAGCGCAGCAAAGAAGCGATCGGCGAGCTCCTCGACTTCACCGGTGCTTTGCTCAGCGCCGGGGCGTCGCGCCACACCGCCGGCGTGGGCACGAAGTCACGCGCCGCCGACTTCACGTCCATGATCGAGCTGATCGCCGAGTGCGTCATGATGCCTGCATTTCCGGTGGCGGAAACAGAGAAGCTGCGCGGCGACATTCTCACGGCGATTGGCGAGGACGCCGACGATACCGGGCAGATCTCGACCGACTTGTTGCGCGCTTCGATCTACCCCGAGGAACACCCCTACGCCTGGCGGTTGCTCGGAACCGAGGAAACGATTCAACGCATTACGCGCGACGATCTCGCCGCCTTTCACGAGACACACTTCGGTCCCGGTGGCGCGGTGGTCGTGGTCGTCGGGGCGGTCGACGTGGAACGCGTTACCGTGGCCGTCACCGAGGCGTTTACCGATTGGACGGCTGCAACCGGCGTCCAGGGTCCCGACGGCGGAGGCCTTCCTGCGGCGCTGCCGAACATCGCGGACGTCGAGCCACCGGCGGGGGTCGAGCGTCGTGCCAAGACGATGAGCAACAAAGCCCAGGCCGACCTGGCACTGGGCCATCCCGGGATGCGTCGCCAAGACGACGACTACTACGCCGCCGCGGTGATGAACATGATTCTCGGCCGCTTCGCCATGGGCGGACGCCTGGGGCACAGCATTCGCGAGGAAAAGGGTATGGCGTACTACGCATACTCGGCGCTCGGGGCCAGCGTCGGTCCCAGTCCGTTCGTCGTGCGTGCCGGTGTCGACGCCGCCAACGTTGATGCCGCCGTCGACTGCATCTTGGAGGAAATGACGAGGATGCAAACCGAGGCGGTCGGCAAGGAGGAGCTCGACGATGCGCGCTCGGCGATCATTCGCTCGTTGCCGCGGACCTTCGAAACCAACGAGGGGATGGCGGGGGCGCTCCACGCCATGGAGCAGTATCGTTTGGGTCTCGATTACTTCTCTCGCTTCCCGGATCTGATCGGCGGAGTGAGTGCCGAGCAGATACAGGAGGTGGCGTTACGGCGACTGCATCCGGATCGGTGTGGCGTGGCCGTCGCCGGTCCGTATTCGGTCAGCGACGCCGACTGAAGGGAGCCATGGCGCAACGGGACGAGATCATCGCTGCCCTCGACGAATATCTCGATATCACGGGCACCGAGGACGCTTCGCTCAACGGCCTGCAGGTCGAGGGTGGGGCGTCCATTGAGCGCGTGGCTCTTGCCGTGGATGCTGCACAGGCGACGATCGATGCGGCCGTCGACGCCGATTGCCAGCTCCTGCTCGTGCACCACGGGTTGTTTTGGGGCCCGCAGTCGGCGTTGACCGGCATTACGGCGGGGCGGGTAAAAGCGTGCTTCGCTGCCGGTCTCTCCGTGTACGCGGCGCACCTGCCGCTCGATGCCCACCCGGAGGTCGGCAACAACGTGTTGCTGGCCGGCGCCCTCGGTGCCCGCGTAGATGGCAGCTTCGGATTGCTCGGAGGCACTGAGCTGGGCGCGCTGGCGACGCTAGATCCGCCCGGCGATCCGGGTGGGCTCGCCGGCCGCCTCGCCGCCGCCGGATGTGAGGAACCACTCATTTGGTCGTTCGGTCCCGAGCAGATCCACCGCATCGCGGTCGTAACGGGCCGCGGCTGCAGCTTCTTGAATGACGCCGTGGCCGCGGGCGCCGACTGCTTCGTTACCGGTGAACCGGTGCACGAGGCATATCACGCGGCGCGCGACCATGGCATTCACTGCTTGTTCGGCGGCCATTACGCCACGGAGACGTTCGGCGTGAAAGCTGTGGGTGAATGGCTTGCCGGACGATTCGGTGTGGCCACGGAGTGGATCGAACACCCGACGGGAATCTAGCAGGGTGCTGACCAGACAAACGGCATGAGCTACACATTGAGGCGCCTCGAGACGTTCGAGGAATACAAGGCGTGCGAGCGACTGCAATCCAAGGCGTGGGCATTTGCCGACGATATCGACATCATCCCCCAAACCAATCTGGTCACGGCCCAGAAATGGGGCGGATTGGTCCTCGGGGCATTCGACGCCGACGACGAGTTGCGCGGCTTTTGCTACGGATTCCTGGGTCGTGACAACCAGGGGCGCGTGGTGCACTGCTCGCACATGCTCGCTGTCGATGACGAAGCACAAGACGCGGGGCTGGGCACGCGGCTGAAGTGGGCGCAGCGGGACATCTGCCTGGCGGGGGGACTTGTGATCATGGTGTGGACGTTTGATCCGCTCGAATCGAAGAACGCTTGTCTGAACTTCGGCAAGCTCGGTGGCTTGGCCGATCACTACGACGTCAATCTGTACGGCGCGACCACGAGCAGGCTGCACTCCGGAACGACCACCGATCGCCTGACGCTCAAGTGGATGATGGATTCGCCACGCGTTGCGGCGCTCCAGGAAGGGCGACGTTCCGAATTGTTCGAGTCGCTGGTTGTCGGTGACGTCGATGCCCCGTGGGTGTTGCAGGCCGATGGCTGGGCGCCCGGCGAGCCGAACCTCGATCTCGATGCCCGCCGCTTGCGCTGCGAGATCCCGGGCAGCGTCCAGGAGGTCAAGGAGCACGACCACGGTGTCGCGACCGCGTGGCGGGAGGCGACGCGGGCCGTCTTCACCGGATACTTTGCGAAAGGGTATTTCGCCCGCGAGTGTGCCCGCACCCGGCTGGACGATCGCGGCGAGTCGAAGACCGTCTACTTGTTCGAGCGCGGTGAGCTCGAAGTAGATGGCGTGCAGGAGTAGTCGATGAAGGTCGAATCACTGGAACTTTTCCGGATCAAAATGCAGATGGTCGGGCAGTTCACCACCTCATTCGGGACCACGGAGGAGCGCGAGATCCTGTTGGTTAAAGCATCAGCCGACGGCGTCAGCGGCTGGGGCGAGTCGGGTGCCGACGGCGAGCCGTTGTACTCGTACGAAACCACCGCAACCTGCTGGAGCATCATCGAGAATTTCGTGGCACCGGTGGTGTTGGGCGAAGACTGGCCCGAGGAGGGGACGGCGACGGCTTACGCCGAGCACTTTGCCTCATGGCGTTGGCATCCGATGGCCCGTGGCGTCGTCGAGGAGGCGCTGTGGGATCTCGAGGCGGTGCGCCGGGGCATCTCGCTGCAGAGCCTGTACGCCAACGGCCGCGCCACGAACGAGCGTATCCCGGTAGGCATCTCGCTCGGCATCCAGCAGGATTTCGAAGTGCTCGCCGATCAGATCACGAACGGACTCGGGCAGGGCTACCAGCGCATCAAGCTGAAGATCGAACCCGGGATGGATGTCACCGTCGTCGTGCCCGTGCGCGAGCGATTCGGGGACATTCCCCTGATGGTCGACGGCAACTGCGGTTATGGGCGCGATGACATCGATGACCTCAAGAAGCTTGATCCTTTCAACTTGCTGATGATCGAACAACCGTTGGCGCATGACGATATCGAGGTGCACGCGGAGCTGCAGGCCGAGCTCGAGACAGCGATATGCCTCGACGAGGCCATCCACTCGCCGCACCACGCGCAACGGGCGCTCGATGCCGAGGCCTGCCGGATCGTCAACATCAAGGCGTCGCGCCTCGGCGGTCGCGCCGCTGCTCTGGCGGTGCACGATTTGTGTGCGGCGCGCGACATTCCGGTCTGGTGCGGCGGCATGCTCGAGTCAGGAATCGGCCGGCTGCACAACATCGCGCTTGCCTCGTTGCCGAACTTCCAGATGCCCGGAGACCTGTCGGCGTCGAAGCGCTACTGGCACGAAGACCTCATCGAGCCGGCGGTGGAGGTCGCGGACGACGGCTATGTCACGGTGCCCACCGGCGTCGGGCTCGGGCACGAAGTGCTCGAAGACCGGATCCGCGACAACCTGATCCGTTACGAGCGGTTCACAGCCTAGGACCACGAGGACCCTGCGGATCCGCCCCGTGGCGGGTTATCCTGAGGCGCTCGAGGCGCCCGATCAGAGAGTGAAGTGGCTGTGGCGGGGGCGCACGGCCACCCCGGAGCGGCGCCATGCTGCCAGGAGTTCGCCGAGGAGACCAAGAATGGCAATCGTTTCGTCTGAGATCTTTCGGGCCTACGACATCCGCGGAGTCGTCGGGGAGGACCTCACCCCGGATGTGGCGGAGCTGGTCGGGCGTGCTTTCGGTAGCGAGGTCATCGCCACCGGCGGCAGCCGCTGCTTGGTAGGTCGCGACGGCCGCCTGTCGGGGCCGGAGTTGGCGGCGGCGCTTACCGAGGGCATCTTGTCGACCGGATGCGACGTCATCGATATCGGCGAAGGGCCGACTCCGCTGTTCTACTTCGGACTACATGAGCTCAGCGCCCACGGTGGGATCCAGGTGACGGGGAGTCACAACCCGCCGGAGTACAACGGCTTCAAGACCTGTCTCGGCACGCAAACCATCTTCGGTGCCGGGCTTCAAGTGTTGCGTCACCGCATCGAGATCGGCGACCTCGAAGCTGGTTCCGGCGTGCGCAAGACCACGAACCTCGTTTCCGCCTACACGGACATGTTGCGTGAGCGCGTTCATCTGCAGAGGCCGCTGAAGATCGCCGTCGACTCAGGCAACGGTGTGGCGGGGCCCATCGCGCCGGGGTTCTATCGCGAGCTCGGTTGCGAAGTCGTGGAGATGTACTCGGAGGTCGACGGCAATTTCCCCAACCATCACCCGGATCCGACACTCGAAGAGGCGGTGGTCGATTTGCGGGCGACGGTCGTGGGACGGCATCTCGACGTCGGCCTCGGTTTCGACGGCGATGCCGATCGCCTCGGAATTATCGACGAGAACGGCGACATCGTGTGGGGCGACCGGCTGACGATTCTGCTGGCCCGAGATCTACTCGAGCGCAACCCCGGCGCCGCGGTGATCTTCGACGTGAAGTGCTCGCAGCAGCTGGCTGACGACATCGAGGCGCACGGCGGGCGGCCCATCATGTGGAAAACCGGCCACTCGCTCATCAAAGAAAAGATGCAACGGGAAAACGCCTTGTTGGCCGGCGAAATGAGCGGCCACCTGTTCTTCTCGGAGAATTTCTTCGGGCACGACGACGCCATCTATGCCGGCGCCAAGCTGCTCGAGATCGCCTCGCGTCAAGACGGCAGTTTTTCCGAGCTGTTGGCAGACCTGCCGGAGACCTTTGCAACACCCGAGATTCGCTACGACTCCACCGAGCAGGCGAAGTTCCAAATTTGCGACCGGTTGCGCGACGAGCTCGCCGCGGAGTTCGAGGTGATCGATATCGACGGCGTCCGCGCTGCGTTCGACGGCGGTTGGGGGCTAGCGCGGCCGTCGAACACGCAACCCGTTATCGTGCTGCGCTTCGAAGCCGAGAGTCCGGAGCGCCTCGAAGAGATCCAGCAGTTGTTCAACGAGCGGCTGGCGCGTATCGAGGCGGAGCTCGGGGTGGCGGAGGGCTAGGGTGGCCGATCGCAACCCACACGTGTTCGCCGTCATCATGGCCGGTGGCGGCGGCACGCGGTTCTGGCCGCTGTCGCGGCGCAGCCTCCCCAAGCAGTTTCTCAACATCACCGGCAGCCGCTCGCTGCTGCAAACCACCTGGGACCGCGCCCTTGAGGTGGTCGACGGCCCCGAAGAAGTCCTCGTGGTCACGACGGCCGGTTACGACGAGCTGACGCGCGAGCAGCTTCCCGAGTTGCCGGGCGACAACCTCTTGCTCGAGCCGCAGGCGCGCAACACGGCGCCGTGCATCGCCTGGGCAACCACGGAGATCGCCGGTCGCGACGCCGCCGCCGTAACCGTCGTGATGCCGGCCGACCACCTGATCACCGATCTGGAAGCGTTTCGCTCGTCGGTCGATGCCGCGGCGCGGTGTGCGGTGCAATATCAGTCGCTGGTGACCTTCGGGGTGCCGCCCCGCTATCCGGAAACCGGCTACGGTTACATCGAGGCGGGCGACGAGATGCCGATCGACGGTGCCGCCGCCGGTATCGAGGTCTACCGTGTGGATCAATTCCGTGAGAAGCCCGACCTGCCGACTGCGGAGAGTTACATCGCAGCGGGCAATTTCCTGTGGAACGGCGGCATCTTCGTGTGGACGGTCGCTGACATCAACGAGGCGCTCCAGGAGCAACTTCCCGAGGCCCGTCAGGCGGCCGACCGGATGACCGCCGCCGGCGAAGCGGACGAGCGCGCTGCCGCCTACGCCGCCATGCCGGCGACCTCGATCGACTTCGGCGTCATGGAGCGGGCGTCGAACGTAGCCACCGTCAAGGCGCCGTTCGACTGGTCCGACGTCGGTTCGTGGGCTGCGCTCCAAGAGGTCACGGACAACAATGCCGGCGACAACGTCGCCTTCGGGTCGGTTATCGACGTGGATTCCGTTGCCAATCTGGTGCACGCGCCGGATTGCCACGTCGCCCTGCTGGGCGTCGATAATCTGGCCGTCGTGTACACGGGCGATGTGTTGCTTGTCGCGGCGCTCGATCGCAGCCAGGACATCAAGCTGTTGCGCGAGCGCCTCAAGGATTCGGGCCTGGAGGACCTGTTGTAGTGGTGAATCTGGCTATCAACGGCGGTGCGCCGGTGCGCGATGCTCCGTACCCGCATTGGCCTCAGGGTGGTCCGGAAGAGCTCGAGGGGCTGCGCGCCGTACTGGAGTCGGGCAACTGGACGAGCAGCCACGGCACGGCGGTGCGTCGGTTCGAAGCGAGCTTCGCGGCGTACCAGGGAGCGGCGCACGGCATTTGCGTCGCCAACGGCGAGGTCGGTCTTCACCTGGGGCTCGAAGCGTTGCAGCTGGAACCGGGCGCCGAGGTGATCATTCCGGCGTACACGTTCGTCGCCTCGGCGACGGCGGTGCTGCGCGCCGGCTGTGTTCCGGTGTTTGCCGACGTCGATCCAGTGACCCTCTGCCTCGACGTCGAGCGCGCCCACGAGATGGTCGGCGAGGCGACGGCGGCGCTGATGCCCGTGCATCTGGGTGGGCGGGCAGCAAACATGGAGGCGATCAACGGATTTGCGGCGCAGCACGATTTGCGCGTTGTCGAGGATGCGGCGCAGGCCTGGGGTAGCACTTCGGGAGGGCGCCCGGTCGGCGCGCTCGGCGACGCCGGCGCGTTCTCGTTTCAGGCGAGCAAGAACATCACAGCCGGCGAAGGCGGCATCATCTTGACCAACGACGACGCCTTGGCGGCACGCTGTCGGGCGTTGGCCGATTGCGGCCGTGGCGCCGTCGGCGACCGCTATCTGCACACCGTGTTCGGCGGCAACTTCCGACTCAGTGAATTCCAGGGCGCCGTGCTCAACGCGCAGCTCGATCGCTATCCCGAGCAGCTGGAGCGGCGCGACCGCAACGCTTGCGCCCTGCGCGCGGAGCTCGAGCACATCCCCGGCGTTACGGGACAGGCCCTCGCCGCCGGCGACCGGCATTCCTGGCATTTGGTGATCGTTCGCCTCGATCCGGGCTCGTTCGCCGATGCGCCGAAGAGCAGGATCGTGGAGGCGCTCAACGCCGAAGGAGTGCCGACGACCAGCGGGTACCTGTCGCCGCCGTACGACCAGCCGCTGTTCCGGAGCGACACCGCGGGCGTGCGTTATCGTAAAGATGAGTGCCCGGCGGCGGAGAGCGCCTGCGCCCGCGATGCCGTGTGGTTCCGCCAGCAGGCGCTGCTCGCCGGGGAAGACGACGCCATCGACATCGCCCGGGCGCTTGCCAAGGTGCAGGAGCACGCCGCCGAGCTCTAGTGTGCCGCGTCACTATTGTCTTCACTCTAGCCGTAGCCACCCCTTGAGAAGTCCGGGCAAGTCTCTCGACGCCACAACCAGACTCGATCAGGGTCTTGCCAGGCCTGACGGCCCGCAGCCTTCAGCAGTCGCTGCTTCCTGCGGATAGAATCTGCGCATGTCCGAAGATCAACAGCTCGAAGGCCTCGAACCGCTCGTTTCGCTGTGCAAGCGGCGCGGCTACATCTTCCAAAGCAGTGAGATCTACGGCGGTCTCAACGGTTTCTGGGATTACGGTCCCTTGGGCGTTGAGCTGAAGAACAACGTGTTCGAATTTTGGTGGGACCGCGTCGTGCGGCAGCGTGAAGATGTCGTCGGCTACGACGCCTCGATCATCATGCACCCGAAGGTTTGGGAGGCCTCGGGCCACGTCGCCAGCTTCTACGACGTGATGGTCGACTGCACCGAGTGCAAGAGGCGTTACCGCACCGACCACCTGGTACGTGATCTCGGAGTGTCGGAGCTACCGAAGGAATGCCCCAACTGCGGCGGCGAGCTCACCGAGCCACGCGATTTCGGTCTCATGTTCGAGACGTCTGTTGGGGCCACGAAGGACTCGCAATCGGTTGCCTATCTGCGGCCCGAGACGGCACAAGCGATTTTCGTGAACTTCCGCAATGTGCAGATGACGACGCGCATGAAAGTGCCGTTCGGCATCGCGCAGCGCGGCAAGGCGTTTCGCAACGAGGTGACACCGCGCAACTTCACGTTCCGCTCGCGTGAGTTCGAGCAGATGGAGATGGAGTTCTTCGTGCACGAGAGCGAAGAGCGGCAGTGGTTCGACTACTGGCGCGAGGCGCGCATGCAGTGGTATCTGGCCCTCGGCGTGCGTGAGGAGCGACTCCGATTCCGCGAGCACGACGCCGACGAGCTCGCCCATTACGCCCGCTACACGACCGACGTCGAGTACGAGTTTCCGTTCGGCTGGCAGGAGCTCGAAGGTATTGCCAACCGCGGCAACTTCGACCTGAGCATGCACAACGAGCACTCCGGCAAGGATCAGGCGTACTTCGACGAAGCCCGCCAGGAGAAGTACGTTCCGTCGGTGATCGAGATCTCGGCGGGCTTGGACCGCACCGTGTTGACCGTGCTCGCCGACGCTTTTACGGTCGACGAAGTCGATGGCGAGGAGCGGACGGTGTTGCGCTTGGCGCCCCACATCGCGCCGCGTCAGGTCGCCGTGTTTCCGCTCTCCAAGAAGATCGGCGAGCCGGCCCGCAAGCTCGCCGACGATCTGCAGAGTCGATTCAACGTGCTGTACGACGAGCAGGGCAGCATCGGCAAGCGCTACCGCCGCGAGGACGAGGTAGGCACGCCGTTTTGCGTGACTTTCGACTTCGACAGTCTCGACGACGGCAAGGCGACGGTGCGCGACCGCGACACGATGGAACAGGAGCGCGTCGCGCTCGACGCCCTGGCCGAGTACCTGGCTGACAAGCTCGTCGCGGCCCCGTGAGCGGCGGCGCGCCGGCACGACCCGGCGGCAGGAGCCGCAAGAAACGACCGCCACGCCCGCAACCATTGCCGCCGGTGGCGCCCGGCGACGCGTCGATTCGCGAAGCCTTACTCGTGCTGCAGGACCGCCTGCGCGACAAGTACGGCACGCCGCGGCAGGAGTCGTTCCAACCGCCGCTCGATGAGGTCGTGTTCACCATCCTGTCGCAGAACACCACCGACACGAACCGTGATCGCGCCTGGGCTTCGTTGTGGCGGCGCTTCGACAACTGGGAAGAAATCGCCCGAGCCCGGGTGACGACAATCGCCAAGGCGATCGAGATCGGCGGATTGCATCGCACCAAGGCGCAGCGCATCAAGCAGTTGCTGCGCCAGCTCCACAAACAGCGCGGCGACTACGAGTTCGACTACCTCGGCGAGCTCGGCATCGAGGAAGCGCGCGCCGAGCTTGCCGGTTACAAGGGCGTCGGGGCCAAGAGCATCAACTGCATCCTGCTATTCTCTTTGCGCTTGCCTGCTTTTCCGGTCGACACGCACGTGCACCGTATCCTGCAGCGGCTCGGGATCGTCGAGACGCGCGACTTGGGACGTGCCAACCGCGACATCCAGCAGCACGTTCCCGACGAGATCATGTATCCACTGCACATGAATGTGATCCGCTATGGCAGGGAGGTGTGCCACGCGCGCCGGCCGAAGTGCTGGGCGTGCTGCATCGAGGACCTGTGCAGCTACGACAACAAGAATTTCGACCCGTGATCTGATGAGCTTTTACATCACCTGTGCCATCGACTATCCGAACAGCCAGCCCCACATCGGTACGGCGTACGAAAAGATCGCCGCCGACACGATCGCGCGCTACCAGCGGCTGGCGGGGGAGGACGTGTTCTTTCTCATGGGCCTCGACGAGCACTCGCAGAATGTCGAGCGGAAGGCTCAAGAGGAGGGGCTCGACCCGCTCGAGTTCACCGATCGGATGGCGGACGTTTTTCGTCAGGCGTGGGCGGCGGTCAACGTCGAGTTCGACGATTTTATCCGGACGACGGAGGAGCGACACAAGCGGGCGGTGTTGGCGTTGGTCGAGCGCACCGCGGCGGCGGGCGACTTCTACAACGGTACGTACACCGGCTGGTACTGCGTCAGCTGCGAGGCCTATTACCAAGATCGCGATCTGGTCGATGGCACCTGTCCGGTGCACGAAACAGAGCCGGAGTTTCGCGAAGAGGAGAACGTCTTCTTCCGCCTCTCCGACTACACCGACCGGCTGCTCGCCCACTACGAGGAGAATCCCGATTTTGTACAGCCGGAGGTGCGGCGCAATGAGCTCCTCTCGTTGCTGAGGGAAGGCCTCGAGGACATCAGCGCCTCGCGCGCCAGCGACGGTTGGGGAATTCCGATGCCGGGGCACGAGGGGCAGGCGATCTACGTGTGGTTCGACGCCTTGACCAACTACCTGGCTGCCACAGGGTTTCCCGACGAAACCGACTGTTATCAGAAGTTCTGGCCGGCCGACGTGCATCTAGTGGGCAAGGACATCACGCGGTTCCACGCTGTCATTTGGCCGGCGATGTTGATGTCGGCCGGCTTGCCGCTGCCCAAGACGATCTACGGCCACGGTTGGGTGCTTACCGGCGGTGGTCGCATGAGCAAGAGCATGGGCAACGCCATGGATCCGGTGAGCACTGCCGAGTACTTCGGCGCCGACGCGCTGCGCTACTTCCTGCTGCGCGAAGCGCCGTTCGGTCGCGACTTCGATTTCGATCATGAGAGGCTGATCGCGCGCTACAACGCCGATCTGGCCAACGATCTCGGCAACCTCCTGCAGCGGACGATCGGGATGGCCATGAAGTATCGCGACGGCACGTTGAACGGCTCTCCCGGCGGGTCGATCACCGGTCTCGGCGCGGTTGCCGAGCACGCGGTAGCGGAATACCGCGAAGCGATGCAGCATTACGAGCTGCAGGCGGCCATCAAGGCGGCCTGGCAGATCGTCTCGGCGGCGAACTCCGCCATCCAGGAGCAGGCGCCCTGGGAGTTGGCCAAGGATCCTGAACGAGCCGCCGATTTGGACGCCGTGCTTGCCGAGCTTGCCGCCGCGATCCGTCAGGTCGCCGTGCTGTTGCACCCGGTCATGCCCGAGCGAACGGTTGCAATGGCGTCGGCGCTGGGCTGGGACGTCCCAGCGTCCGACTGGCGCCTCGACGATCTCTTCGACCCGGCGTTGGTGCCGCGGCAGTTGCAGCCGGCCGAGGCGCTTTTCCCACGGCTGGACGTCGACGAAGTGATCGACGGCTAGTGCCCTGAGGCAGAAGTCCGTGCCTCATCGACGATGACTCCAACATCACCTTGCAGGCGACGCCGGGATCTGGCGGCGGTCGCTACGACCCCACGGCCCAGTCGGGCATGACGTTCAGGTCGATACCCAAGGCCACAAGCCCAAGCAGGTAGATCGCCGCAGTGATCAGCAAGATGCCGACGAGGTTGAGAAGGATGCCGGCACGCACCATGTCCTTCATCGACAGCTCGCCGGTGCCGAAGGCGATGGCGTTGGGGGGCGTCGCTACCGGCAGCATGAAGGCGCACGAGGAACTCAGAGTCGCCGGCACCATGAGCAGCAGTGGGTTGACGTCGATAGCCACCGCGAGCGAGCCGAGCACCGGCAGCGCCATCTCGATGGTGGCGGCGTTGGAGGTGAGCTCGGTGAGAAAGGTCAGCGCGGTGCAGGTAACCAGCACCAGGACGATGGGCGGAAAATCGGCGAAGGCCGCCAGCCGGCTGCCGAGCCAGGCTGACAACCCCGACTCGGTGAAACCACCAGCGAGCGCGAAACCACCACCGAACAACAGCACGATGCCCCACTTGAGCTTCACCGCCGTCTCCCAGTCCATCAGCCGCTCGGCGGAGCCCGAGCGCGCCGGAATGAGAAAGAGGATGATGGCGATGACGATGGCGACAGTCCCGTCGTGGGCGAGGTCGGGGTTCGGCAGCAGCCGCGACCAGCCGGGCAGGAAGAACAGGTCGCGGCGAAACATCCAGAGGAACACCAGCAAGCAGAAAAGCATGAGCACTGCGCGCTCCTCGAACCTCATCAGGCCGAGCTTTTTGTACTCACGGCGGAACATGTCCGTGTTCTGCGGGTCGATGCCGACATCGCGGGCGAACATGCGCCCGAGCAGCCCCCAGCAGATGAGCAAGAACACGACCGATAGCGGCAGGGCGAAGATGAACCAGTCAGCAAAGGAGATCTCCGGCGCCCGCGGGAACAGGATGGCGAAGATGCGGCGGAACGACAGGTTGGGCGGTGTGCCGATGATGGTAGCGATGCCGCCGATCGACGCCGCGTAGGCCACGGCGAGCAGCAACCCCACAGTGTAGTTCGCTACCCTTGCCGCGCCGAACTGGTCCTTCAGCTGCACGGTAATCGCCAGCGCCATGGGCACCATCATCATGGTTGTGGCGGTGTTGGAGATCCACATCGACAGAAACCACGTCGCCACCATGAAGCCAAGCATCAGGCGCATCGGTCCCGAGCCGAGGATCAGGATGATGCGCAGCGCGATGCGTCGGTGCAGGTTCCATTTCTGCATCGCCAGGGCGAATATGAAGCCGCCGATGAACAGAAAGATAGTGTCGTTGAAGTACAGCGACGCGGTGAGTTTTCCGTCGAGGATGCCAAGCAACGGGAACATCGCCACCGGCAACAGCGACGTCACCGGGATGGGGATCGCCTCTGTGATCCACCAGCCGGCCATCAGCACTGCCACCACAGCCATGCGGGTGATCTGGGGCCGACCGGGCTCGAGGTCGACGAACAGCAGCAGGGCCAGCGCCACCGCGGGAACGCCGAAAAGCCCGATCTTGGTGCGCAGCCCGTTGGTGTTCAGCACACGCGGATCCTAGCAGGCCGTGGTGAACCATGGGGTGGGCCAGCATTTCCGGCGCCATCTCGCGACTTGCCGACCGTGTAACATGTGCGCGGGGAGCAAAGGGGCGTGCCTGTCTCGACTTGCGGCGCGGCAGATTCGGGTGTCTGATGCGGTTGGCTGATCGGCCCTTGGGGCGCGGAAAAGCGACGATGACCTTGAGCCCATATTCCAGTCTGCTCGCCAGCCCTCCGGTCGGCTTGCGGCGCTCGGCGCTGCGCTGCTGGCGGGGTTGATCAGCTTCGGGTGTGGCGGCAGCGATGCGCCGATCCGACCGATCCATCTCGAGGAAATCCTCGACGAGGCCGTTTACAACGACCCCGATCCCCGCGTAGTACGCCCCGCCATCACCTATGCAAAGCGGGGAATTGCGTGGCGGCGTTCGATTGGGACCAAGACGGCGAGCCGGTTGACATTCCAGGTCCGCGTGCCGGCGGAGCCCAGCCTGAGTGTTTCCCTGTCTAATGCCGAGGACGAGACGACGATTACGTACCGCATCGTCGCTCGGAACGGTGACCGTGAAACGGTTGTGCTCGACGAGACGTACACCGATTCTGAGAACTGGCAGATACATCGAGTCAGCCTGTCCGAGTGGGCAGGGCAGGACATCGATTTGGTCTTCGAGACGATCTCCGGGGAAATAGGAGCGGAGGCGTCGTGGGCTGCGCCGACGCTGTTCAGCGACGTTCCCTCCGACCGGCCCAACGTCATCTTCTACGTTATCGATGCCGCAGGTGCCGACTACATGAGCGTCTACGGGTACGAACGGCCGACGACGCCGTTTCTGGAGGAGCTGGCCGCGGAGGGCATCGTATTCGAACGTGCATACAGCCCTTCAACGTGGACCAAGATCTCCACGCCGAGCTTTCTGACGTCTCTGCACAGCAGCGCGCTGCGAGCCACCGACGACCAGACCGCACGGCTGCCGGCCGGAGCGCGCACCATCGGCGAGTACCTGCACGAGGTCGGGTATCTGACGGCGTCGATTACCTCGAATCCTTTTGCCGGCCGGATGACGGGCCTGGAGCGAGGCCTCGACTTGCTTCGTGACGGCGGCGTAGCCCATAACGCCGTCTCGAGCGTCGAGCTGCACGCGAACTTTTGGCAGTGGCGGCGTGCCTATCCGGCCTGGCCGTACTGGGTTCACCTCCAAACGACCGATGTACATTGGCCCTGGCAACCCGTCGAACCGTTCTTGGGAAGCTTCACGACAGCAGCGGAGCGTGAGCAGTTCTATGCCTGGGAACGCGAGCTGGCCGCCGCCCTCCGCTTGTCCCGGCCGCAATGGCTGCATGCCTGGAGATACCCGCTGGCGATGTTCGAAGAGACGGGCATCGATCGCCATGAGTTCTTCTCGATAGCCAAAGGGCTCTACGACGAGTCGATGCTCCACAACGACGCCCAGCTGCGGCGGCTCGTCGGCGACTTGAAAGCCCGTGGAGAGTGGGACAACATGCTGCTGATAATCGCCAGCGATCACGGCAGCGCCCACGGCATCGGTGATCTGGAGGAGATCCCCGACCGCACCGCTCCGATCATGGGCTCGATGCGAACCCGGGTGCCGATGATCTTCATCTGGCCGGGCCATCTCGAACCGAGGCGCATCGAGCAGCCGGTTTCGATGATGAATATCGTGCCGACCGTTTTGGAGATCACCGGCGCGGAGGTTCCTCAAGCGCTGCAGGGCAAGTCGCTGGCTTCATTTTTGCGGGGCGAGGACATGGAGCGTGGGCCCGTGGTGTTGGACGAGGTGTACGCATTCCCCGACGGCATCATGTCCGGCTGGCTGGAGATCATCGACGGTCGCTGGGGAGCGTCGCGGCATTCCCCCGTGTTCCATGCCGAAGATCCCATTGCGTCGACCGAAGTCCGCATTTGCGATTTGCTCCTGGATCCGGAGTGCGTCGTTGACGTGGCTGATCTCCACCCGGACATGGTCGACAAGTATGCGGCTGCCTTGCAGCGGCATTGGGACACGCAAGGCATTTTGGCCGCCGGTTTCACGGCGTCCGACAACGCCGAGTTGTCGCCGGAGCAAATCGAGGCTCTGCGCGCACTCGGCTATATCCGGTAGTCACTGCTGCAAGCGGCTCTGGAGTAGCCATTTGGACTCCTGGATCTCGCGTAGCAGGTTGAAGCGCTGATCGATGAGGACGTCCGCGGATGTGCCGTCCGAGGCGGCGGATGCGAATTGAGCGAGCTGATTTTCATCCGTAACGATGCCCTGGAAGACAGACAGGCGATCGAGCCAGGTTTGCACCACGGCCCGTGCCCGTGGGCCGTCGCGCAGAGCCGGAAAGTTTCGCACCTCGACGAAGACCGGCCCGGAATGGGCGAAGCTGTTGCGCCAAGCTGACGGCGTGTTCAGCTTGGTGCCGAAGCTGCGCATCGCCAGCCAGGACGACCCCTCGATGGGAACCTCAACGGAAAAGGAGATCTGGCCCGCGCCGGTCACCGTCGAAAACGTTTGCACGACTCTTCCGTTCAGCAGTAGGTCGACGACTCGTATGCGGTCACGGTCGGGATCGAAGAGCAGCTTCCCCACCGCGGTCACGTTTCCGAGGGCATCGAGCGTCACCTCGTCGCCCATCTCTCGCCCTTCGACTGCGAATTCGATCATCGGCCCGTTGGTTACAAAGGTCCGGCCCGCGGCAAGGCCCGCCTTCCAGGATTCCGCGGTAAGCGGGTCGGGCGACCTGACGTAGAACCTCTGCTCGCCCGGAGGAACGCCCCCCCTACCACACGGAAAGTCGGAGCCGGCGACCGCTGCGATGCGAAACCCGGCGTTGAGGGTCTCGTACCAGAGGTCGTAGTCTGGCGTCCTGAAGGTGAAAACCTCGATGAAGTCGATCAAATCGCGGGGCGCGAGAAGACCGACAGCCTCGTAGCCGCCCCAATTTCCTTTGTGTCCCACCCCCGCGATCGCGCCCTGGTCCCGGGCCTGTTCGAAAAAACGCCGATACACGAGGTACTCGTCGGGGTATCGGATGGGAGCGTCCGGAGCGAGGATCATGGCGTGGCCCAGGAGACCTGTTCGTGGATTTTCTTGCCCCGGAAGAAGAAGCACGTCGGCGTCGGCATGGGTGCCGTCGGCGCCGTAGGCAAACTGCACGGCGTTGTTGAAACCGCGCGAGTTGCCCCACTGCAGGAGATTGGCAACGTTGAGACCCTCGGCGCGCATCCACGCACTGATCGCGGAATCTTGCGACGGGTCGGGGCGTGGGATGTGCAGGTGAGCGTCGGCGCTGTACCAGCCGCGCTCCGCCATCCGTATCCAGGGCTCGACTTGTACCTGCAGCTCAGTGATGCGGCCGCCGTCGATCTGCACAGGATATGTGCTCATCCGGTACTCCGGTCCCTTGAGTGCCTTGAGCGTGTAGGTGCCCTGCCGCAGCGCGAGCTGCGTGCGACCCGTGGTGTAGAACTGCAGCGTGTCGCTGACGCTGTTGTGAAACGGGGCGCGCATGAGATCGCGGGCCTCGACCGGACTCAACGGCCGATCGTGATCTTCGCAATCACCACCGACAGGCACCGCGTCCGGCACGAAGTGAGGGTTACCTTCGTCATCCATCAGCTCCAGCCGGGCGGGTACCACCCGGTCGCCGTCGCGCACGGTGATCCGCAGCGCGCCCTGGCCTTCCTCGAGAACCGGCTCGTCCCAGCCGGTCGAGCCCGTACACGATGTGCATGCGCACACGAGAAGCGCCGCGGTGGCACAGCCGGCGCCGCGCGGTTTCTTCACGGCAACAAATCCTTCCTCATCTTCGCCACGACCGTAAAGGTCGGGTCGACCACCTGCGCAATCTCGTACTCCATCGCGTGCCCCATCAGCAGCGAGGGCGCCGCGCTCGTCGAAGCCGTAGTCGCTCATGAGCCAGCGTTGCAACTCCGTGGTTGCATGCTGGAGCGCCTGTGACCTGCCCCCCAATAGTCGGGCCAGTTTAAGAGTTAGGATTTGAGGCTCTCAGACGGGTTCGAGAAGGGGGATAAATGGCACGGAAGCGCTACACGGTCGAGCAGATCATCGCCAAGCTCAGAGAGGCAGAGGTGGAGCTGGCGCGGGGAGTCAAGACGCCGGAGGTATGCCGGACGCTGGGCATCAGCGAGAACACGTACTACCGGTGGCGGAAGGAGTACGGCGGTCTGAGAGTGGATCAGGCGCGGCGGCTCAAGGAGCTCGAGCGCGAGAACGCCCGGCTGAAGAAGTTGCTGGCCGAGACGATGCTCGATAACGCTATCTTGAAGGAAGCTTCGTCGGGAAACTTCTGAGCCCGGCGCGGCGACGCCGGGCAGTGCGGAACGCACAGCAGTCGCTGGGGGTCTCCGAGAGGCGGGCCTGCAGAGTTCTCGGCCAGAGGCGCTCGACGCAGCAGTATCGAGCCAAGGTGCCTCAGGACGAAACGGCGCTCGTTGAGCGAATGAGTCAGTTAGCGACGCAGTATGGGCGCTATGGGTACCGTCGGATCACGGCGCTGCTTCAGGGTGAAGGCCGGCGCGTCAATCACAAGAGGATCGAGCGGTTATGGCGACGTGAAGGGCTGAAAGTGCCGCGCAAGCAGCCGAAGCGAGGACGTTTGTGGCTCAACGACGGGTCCTGCGTGCGGCTGCGGCCGGAAAGGAAAGATCACGTGTGGGCGTACGACTTCGTGCACGAGAGAACGCACGACGGGAAAGCGCTTCGTCTGCTGACGATCGTCGACGAGTACACACGGGAGTGCCTGGCGATCGATGTGGCAAGGAGGCTGAACTCCGAGAACGTGCTGGAGCGGCTCGCTGAGCTGTTCGTGAGCCGGGGTGTTCCGGATCACATCCGCTCGGACAACGGGCCGGAGTTCACGGCCCAGGTGGTGCGGGAGTGGCTTGGGCGGATCGGGGTCAAGACGTTGTTCATTGAGCCCGGCTCGCCCTGGGAGAACGGCTACGTGGAGAGCTTCAACGGCAAGCTCAGGGACGAGCTCCTGAACGGAGAGATCTTCTACACACTTAAGGAGGCAGAGGTTCTGATCGAGAGATGGCGCAAGCAGTACAACCGCGTGCGGCCCCATAGCTCGCTGGACTATCGGCCACCCGCACCCGAAGCGATGTTGTTGCAGCCGGCTGCGCCCTCTGTCCAACGTGGGGTGAGACGATGGAGGTTGGATAATTACTGAGCAAGAGGGCGAGGTCGGAGACACAAGAATGTCGGAGTTGAGCAACAACGGTGCAGGAGACCACGAGGCCACCGGACGTCCGGTGCAGGGAGCCGGAGGCGACCGAAAGCGGACGTCGCGCGAGCCCGCGGTCCCGGCCCCCGACCCCCAGTTGGTCGAGCGACCACGGCGCCGCAAGTTCACCGCCGAGTACAAGGTCCGGGTGGTACGCGAGGCGGACGGGTGCTCGAAGCCCGGCGAGGTCGGCGCGCTGCTGCGGCGCGAGGGGCTGTACTCGTCGCATCTGTCGGTGTGGCGCAAGCAGCGTGACGCCGGGGCATTGGTGGCGCTGGCTAAGCCACGCGGCCGGCCGGCGCCCGATCCCCGAGACGCGCAGCTTGCCAACCTGCGTCGCCGAGCCGAGCGGGCCGAGGCGGAGCTCGAGAAAGCACGGCGAGTAATCGAGGTGCAGGGAAACGTCTCCGCGCTTCTGGGAGAGCTGCTCGAGCCCAGGGGCGCCAACGCGACTACCAAGCGATGATCGAGCAAACCGTCGAACAACTCACTCCCATCATCGGGACTCGCCCGGCGTGCCGGACGCTGGGCGCCTCGCACGCGACGATCTACCGCCGCCGCCGGCCGCCTGCGCCCCGACCGAGCAGACCGCGGCCCAAGCCGGCGAGGGCGCTGTCGGAGCCCGAACGTCAGAAGGTTCTCGCCGAGTTGCACAGCGAGCGGTTCGTCGACTGCGCTCCTGCCCAGGTATGGGCGACGCTGCTGGACGAAGGCCGCTACCTGGCATCGGAGCGCACGATGTACCGGATCCTCGCCGCCCAGGGCGAGGGCGGCGAGCGGCGCAACCAGCTCGTGCACCCGCCCTACAACAAGCCCGAGCTGCTCGCCAAGCGAGTCAACGAGGTGTGGTCGTGGGACATATCCAAACTGCGAGGCCCTGCCAAGTGGACCTACTTCTACCTGTACGTCATCCTCGACGTGTTCAGCCGCTACGTGGTGGGCTGGACTCTCCAGCACCGCGAGAGCGGTCCCTTGGCCGAGCAGCTCATCGACCAGGCGCTGCTCCAGCAACGCATCGGACCTGATCAGCTCACCATCCACGCTGACCGCGGCAGCTCGATGACCTCCAAGCCGGTCGCCTTCCTGCTCGCCGATCTCGGGGTCACCAAGACACACTCGAGGCCCTACACCTCGTCGGACAATCCCTACTCCGAGGCCCACTTCAGGACGCTCAAGTACCGACCCGAGTTCCCTGCTCGCTTCGAGTCGATCGAACACGCCCGTCTCTTCTGCCGGGCATTCTTCCACTGGTACAACTACCAGCATCGCCACTCGGGCATCGGCCTGATGACTCCGGCGACGGTGCAGGACGGACTCGCCCAGCAGACCCGCGACCGGCGTGCCGAAGTCCTGCTGGCCGCCTACCGGGCCCGGCCTGAGCGCTTCGTCAACTCCCCACCGCCGTCTGGATCAACAAGCCTGCCACCCTTGCTCACTAATTACGCGTCCACCGTCTCACCGCGTTGACAGGCGATGTTGTTGCACCGGCGCTCCGCTCCGCTGGCTCCAACAACCTCTTGTCAGCACCGATTCAATGAGTTAACAAGTGGCCCAAACACATGGGGCAGATCAGACCGATCGCTTCTCGCAACAGATCCCCATCGAGCCGACAACGGTCCCGCCATAGCAGTTCTCCACTGCGTGCCTCTATGGCGGCGAGCTCCAGTCCCGCGTTGCAGTGTGCGTCGATGCCAACATACGATTCCATGAGGGCGTTTCTCCTGGTTGAGTTGGTTGGGCAAACCGGACTTTACCAGTGAAGAAACGCCCTTTTTCCTTACGCTACCTCGGTAACTACAAGATCATCGAGCAGCTAGGCGCTGGCGGTATGGGTGAGGTGTATCGGGCTCGGGATTCGACGCTGAAGCGCGAGGTGGCGATCAAGATCCTGCCCGAGGAGCTCAACGCCGATCCGGATCGTCTCGCCAGACTGGAACGTGAAGCCCACCTGCTGGCGGCCCTAAACCATGCCAACATCGCCACCATCCACAGCCTCGAGGAAGCGGACGGTATCCGCTTTCTCGTGCTCGAGCTCGTCGAGGGTGAGTCTCTCGAGAGGCGGCTTTCCCGGGGGCCCATGCCGGTCGAGGAGGCGCTGGACCTCTGCAAGCAGATCGCCGAGGCTCTCGAGGCGGCCCACGGTGAGGGCATCATCCATCGGGATCTGAAGCCGGCGAATATCCTGATCAGTCCGAAGGGGAAGGCTAAGGTACTCGATTTCGGCTTGGCGAAGACGGTCGAGGCCGCTCCACGCGAAACCGACATGAGCCACTCGCCGACGCTGACCATGGCGGGCACGCAAACAGGGGTGACCCTCGGCACCGCCCCCTACATGAGCCCCGAGCAAGTGCGCGGCAAGGCGCTCGACAAGCGGGCCGACATCTGGGCGTTCGGTTGTGTTCTCTATGAAGCCTTGGTTGGACGGCGGGCGTTCGATAGAGAGACCGTTGCCGACACGCTCGCTGCCATCCTCGAGGCCGACCCGAATTGGGGGGCGCTACCTGCAGCGGCCCCGCCTTTGGTGCGCGCGCTCATCGAGCGATGCCTGCGGAAGGATCCCGACCGCCGCGTGCACGACATTGCCGATGCGAGGATTGAGCTCGAGGATTCGGGCTCGGCGGTGCCACTGGGTAGCGCCGAAGGGGACTCGGGCCCGTCCGTCGTCCTCGGGCCGCGCCGGATTCGGTTGAGCCTGGCCGCAGCGGCGGTAGTCGTCGTGGCGGCCATCGCAAGCTTGTTGGTTTGGAACGCCGCCAGGTCGCCCATGTCGGAGCCGCGGCTATTGCAGCGACTCAGCATCAGCATCCCGGCGTCCGCTGGAGCTGTGATTGCTCCGCTTCTATCACCCGACGGCCGGCACCTCGTGTGGGGCGTGGCCGGCGTCGACGGTGTCAAGATCTACCATAAGTCAAACGACCAAGAGGGATCTGCTCTGATCGCCGGTGTCCCGGACAGCGGGATAACGCAGGACCGCTCCTTCTTCTCGCCCGACAGCCAGTGGCTCGGGTACTCAACGGGGGAGGGCCTCTGGAAGATCCCGATTTCGAGTGGGACGCCTCTCAACATTCACGACGCTCCGGGCGAAGCTACGTGGGCCGATGACGAGATCATCTTCGTCCAAGACTTTTCCCTCTGGAGGATCTCCGAGAACGGCGGCGAGCGTTTCCTGGTCGCCGAACGGGATGCCCAGGCAGGAATCGCCAGGTACGGCCGCCCACATTTCTTGCCGGGCGGCAGAGGCGTCCTTGTGGAGGGTTGGGGCGATACGGCGGACGTCGCGACCGCTGGCATCTGGGTCGTCTCACTCGACACTGGCAAACTAACGATCGTCGCCGAGCAGGGTACGGATCCGATGTATGCAACAACGGGGCACGTCGTCTACGCCCGGCCGGGAGGCACGCTCGAGGCCGTGCCCTTCGACCCAGAGCGGCTCGAAGTGCTGGGCCCCCCGGTGCGCATGGAGCAGGGCGTTCGCATGCTGCCGGGCAACGGCATGGCGTGGTACACGTTCTCGGAGGAGGGCCACCTTGTGTACCGTCCGGCGGCGGCGACCTGGCCCAGGCCGCCAACGGATCGTCTGGGTCGATCGGCAAGGAAACTTCACGAGCGTTTTCGAGGGTGAGCGCAACCTCGGTGCTGTTCGCTTGTCGCCCGACGGCAGACAGATCGCAGTGGAGTCTGGCGGAATCTGGCTCTACGACGTCGAGGGTGGCGCGTGGAATCCACTGGCCCGCGGCACCGCGCCGCTCTGGACGCTGGACGGAGAGAAAGTACTGTTCACCTCCGGTGGGGCGATCTATTGGAGCGATGCCGATTTCAGCAGCGAGCCCCAGGAGCTTTGGCGAACGAGCGGCAACGCTTTCCCGATCTCCTGGGCAAATAAAGGCACGCAGCTCCTGTCACACGAGCAGATCGATGCCACGCAGCAGCGCAGAATCGGCATGATCTCGATGGACGGAGACCAGACCGTGTCTTATCCGCTGGACCCCGACGGCCAGTTCAACCAGCAAACGCCGATGGTCTCACCCGATGGTCGCTGGTTGGCCTATGTTTCCCCCACGGGGGGAACTCGGGCAACGGGGCTCAACGAGGTGTACGTTCGCCCCTTCCCCAGCTTTGACAGCAGGAGCACTGTTTCCAACGCTGGCGGCCATTCTCCGATGTGGGGCCCCGACGAAACAGAGCTCTTCTACATCCAGGATCAACGGATGATGGTTGCCCACTTGGAAACTGAGCCTGTTTTCGGAGTGGAGAGGGAAGCACTCTTTTCGGTTGCTACCTTCAACACGGGCGTAGGCTACCGCACGTTGTACGACTACGACCCTGGCACCGATCGCTTCCTGATGGTCGAGAACATGAACCGCGCGCCCGTTCTGCTCACCGTCGTCGTCAACTGGTTCGAGGAGTTGAAGCAGCGGGTGCCGGCGGACGGCTCTGGATGATCGGCACCTCCCTCGGCCCCTACAAGATCATCGAGCAGCTCGGCGCTGGCGGCATGGGGGAGGTTTCCCGTGGTCTCTCGTTCAGTCCCATTCGCGCAGCTGATGCCCCGCCAGCTTCGCGGCGTCGGCGTTCAGTCGCGGGACGAACTTCTGGACGCGGCCGGCAAACACCTCCGCCGTGTACAGGTTCCCGTCCGGATCGACGGTGAGCGAGTGTGGGCCGTTGAACTGGCCGCGTTGCCCGCTCCGCCGGCCCCAGCTGTAGAGGAAGTTTCCATCCAGATCGTATTTCAGGATTCGATGGGTTCCACCGTCCGAGACCCAGATGAACTCTTCTCCGGTCTCCATATCACGGAGGATCTCGTGGGCGTACGGTCGGGATGCGGCTCGGGGGCCTGTCGAGAACATGTCCAGGAAGGTGCCGTTCTCGTCGAATATCTGGATCCGAGCGTGGGCGCGATCGACGACGTAGACTCTCCTGTCGGCGCTGATTGCGATGCTGTGGACGGTGTTGAACTCGTTCGGGCCGGGGTTGGCCGGATCGGCGGGGGGTCCCCCCCAGTCCATGATGAAGTTGTTGTCGGTGTCGAACTTCGCGACCCGGGTGCCTCCGTACCCATCACTGATGAAGTATGTCCCGTCGGGAAGCCAGGCGATGTCCGTCGGACGGTCAAAGTTGTTGGGGCTGCGTCCTTGCGCTCCCAACTCACCCAGCGTGTGCACCAACTCCCCCTCTTGGGTGAATTTGTAGATCACGTGCAGCTGGTCGTCGATGACCCAAACGTGCTTGTCGGGATCGTACGGGCTGATCTTGATCTTGTGCGGCCCACGCCCGCAGGGCTGCGCCCCGAAGAGCCCATCGTGCTGCGGCCATTCGTCAACCAGATTGCCATCGCTGTCGACGACGAAGATGACATGGAAAAATCGCCTCTCGTAACCGCGCAGGTTCCCCGTCTCCCGACACGTGGAGCTGATCCCGTCGGTCGTGGCGGGCGCGTTGCCCCTGGAGGGATTCAACAGACTGTAGGGTGTCCACGGGTCGGCGCCCTCCGCCAGCGGTAGCTCGCCGCGCTGCGCGATCCAGATCCGGTCCGAGCTCTCAGCGAATACCGCCCCCACGGACCCCCAAGTCCACCCGTCGTGCGAGTGGAGATCGTCTGGCAAGGGCCTGGGGAAAGGCTCCGGTCTCTGGTAATGGCCGAAGAGCTCCTGCCCCTCGCTCGCCCTGTATCGGAGGCGCCTTTTCACTGCTCGCGCCCCCCGACCCGGTCCCCTGCGATGCACAGCCCGCGACCGCCACGGCCACCAGAACTGCGCCTAACGTCGTGAGTTTGGACCACCTGCTGTCTGTGCGCATCAGACTCTCCTATCGGGTCGTTCCCCGTGAGCGACGGTTGCGACTTGCCGGCGTCGCCCCAGCCTGCTCTCGCTGTCGCGCGACGGTCACTGGAGGGCAAGTGCCACGAGCGAGCTCGGATAGTCCCGACCGCCGATCTGCACCACGATGTACTGCCGTCCGTCGTGCAGATACGTCATCATGCCGTACTGGGCCGGCGCCGGTAGCTCGACCGAGCCCAAGCGCTCACCGGTCGCTTTGTCGCGGGCAGTGAGGACCGGGCGGTTATCGGCGAGAACCTCGCTGGTGAGCAACACGCTGCCGGTGACCATCAGGATGGCATGGGGCCCACCGCCCGCCTCGGACAGGTCGATGCCCATCTCGGCGGCACGGTTCTTGAGCACCGCTGCGGGCTTGCCGATCGGCACCGAGTAGAGTCGCTCGCCGGTGTTCATGTCGTAAGCGGACGCCTCGTTGTACGGCGGTTTGAAGATCGGTAGGCCGCGGACCGTGGGCAGGCGTCCGTTCGGGCCCGCGACCCACTCGGAGATTGTCGAGCCGGTGGTGCCCGGGTCGTCGGGTTCGTCTTTCTCGGCGCCGGGCATCACGGAGCCGCCGCTGCACCCCATGGAGTGCGACACGTACAGGATTCCCGTTGTCGGGTCCATGGCGGCGGGATGCGTGATGTTCAGCCCGCCGTAGCAGCGGAGGTTGTCGCGCACACCGGAGTCGTGGCCGGTATACAGCCGCGGCATGTAGGGGTCGCCGATCCGGTACTCGGACAAGATCTCGAGGGCCTCTGCTTTGAGCTCGGGGGTGAAGTCGATGACGCGGTCGTCGCCGAGGCCGAAGGACTCGAAGGGCTCGGGCTTCGTCGGGTAGGGCTGGTTGGCCGACGTCCAGTTCCCGGGCACGTTCGATTCCGGCACGGGGCGCTCCTCGATGGGCCAAATCGGTACACCTGTTTCTCGGTTGAACGCGAAGATAAACCCCTGCTTGGTGGTTTGCACGACGGCGGGAATTTCCTCCCCGTCAACCGTCAGGTCCACCACGATCGGTACGTTGGGAAGGTCGTAGTTCCACTGGTCGTTGTGGACCGTCTGGAAGTGCCACACTCGCTCGCCCGTTGAAACGTCGAGCGCGATGACGCTGGTGCCGAACAAGTTGGCGCCCGGGCGGAAGCCGCCGAAGTAATCGATGGTCGGTGGGTTGGTGGGAACGTAAACGATGCCGCGTTCGTTGTCGGCGGACAGCGGGGCCCAGGAGGAAATGTCTCCCGTGTATCTCCAGGCGTCGTTTTCCCAGGTTTCGTGGCCGACCTCGCCGGGCCGCGGGATGACGTGGAACTTCCAGCGGAACTCGCCTGTCTTGGCGTCGTACGCCAGGATGTCGTTCGGGACGTTCTCGATGCGAGTCTGGTTGTAGCCTTGCTCGGCAGAGCTGCCGACGACCACCGTGCCGTTGACGACGATCGGGGGCGATGAGCTGGTGATGTAGCCGAGCTCTCGCGGGATCCCGTAGTCGGGATCATACGTGCCCTCGTACGCCTCCCACGGGCCCCAGCCGGTGAGCAGGTCGGGCAGGAGGTCCACCACTCCGGTCGTGGAAAAACCCTCCACCGGTACCGTCGAACCCCAGTTCTCCAAGGGGCGTCCGGTCCGCGCATCCAGGGCGTGGAGGAAAAAGCCGGGGGTGGAGATGTAAATGACGCCGTTGCCATCCACCTCGCCGTAGCCCACGCCCTTGCCGTAGCTGGCGCGCATGGAACGTTCCCAGCGCTGGGTGTTGGGCTCGCGGTACGTCCAGATGGTCTCGCCCGTGGCGGGGTTCATCGCCACGACCGTGCGGCGCGACCCGGCCACTGTGTAGAGCCTTCCGTCGATATAGCTGGGGGTCGAGCGCGAGGTTGTCTGCGGCTCGGGGCTGAAGTTGTCGCCGCGCCAGAGCCAGGCGATCCCCAGATCCTCGAAATTCTCGCCGTTGATCTGGTCGAGAGGCGAGTAGCGGGTGCCCGAGGCGTCGGCGCTTTGGTAGCGCCACTCGCCCACAGGGTTGCCACGCTCCTGGCCCACGGACAGTGGCGAAACCGCGAGACCGACGCTCAGAGACAAGGCGAAACAAAGCACGACGTGGATTCGTCGCGGACGGCGTGTCAGGTCTGCTCTCATCTTCTTCCTCCCAGAGCTAAGATTGCGTCAATGTACTCGCCCGCAAGCGGGGCGACAAGAATCGAGCAACGATTCTTTGAACCTCGCGGTACTCAACGCCAGCGGTTCCGGTCCCACGGGGACGGAAGTTCGGCCTTATAACGGGTGGCGGGATGGCTTGGGCGCCATAGCAAGACAAGGAGGCCGGCAGCCAGGCAACCGCCGCTGGCGGCACCGACGAGGAAGCTCGCCCACGTCGTGAGCTGGTCCCAGTACGTCCAGGCCTCGTAGAAAAAGATGAGGCTCACGACGATCAGCAGCGAGCCGACAACGAACTTCCACATTATCAGCGGCTGGCAGCCGCGACGTGGATCGTGACGTCCGCGTCGTGGTACAGACCTCCATCATCGGCGCGCGCGCGAAGGACGTAGGTTCCCGCCTGATCGAAGGTGACGCCAACCTCCCAGCGCCCATCCTCGGGGACTTCCGGTGGCGCCCAGAGCGGCGCCCACGGTGAATTCGCCCCGGTCCGGGTATCCTCCCAAACCTTCACCTGCGGCGGATCGAAGCTGACCTCGCCGGCGCCGCGGAAGACGAACCAAGACAGGTGCAGCCCCAGCCGCTTGTTCACCGTGATCCGCGTCGGAGGACGGAGCTGTCGGGCGGTCAGTTTCGGTGGCTCCTCCGCAGGTGCCCCCTCCGCAGGTGGCTCCTCCGAAGGTGGCTCCTCCGCAGGTGGAGTGGAGCGGCGACGGACTCTCGGGAGCCCGTCATCGGCGACGGTTGCGACCAGGGTCAGCGGCTGACCCACCATGGTCCTTCGGACTTCGTCGCCGAGAACCGTAACGACCGGGGCAACGTTGGCCCGCGACTCCGGGCTACTCGATCCGGCACCGAGCGCTCCGGTCTCGGACGCGATGACCACATCGTCGATGATGTAGTCGGGCCGCAGCGATCCGTACGCATACTCGGTCTTTCCCCGAGTCGCGAGCGTCCAGACCATCTCCTGATCACCGAAATCCGTAGGCACCCGGACCTTGAAGACAAACCGGTTGCGTCGCGGCAGGAAGTGGGTGGGCTGTCGCTGCTCGGCGGGCCCGGGAGAGATGTTGTTGTCGGGCCCCACCGGGACATCGAGCTCCTCCAGCCAGTTCCGGTTCATGTAGCCGAACACCAGGCTGAAAGACCCTTCGGGATTTTGCTCCCACCCCTCGAACGCCGGCGAGACGTTCTGCCCCTTGGTATACGAGAGCTGGGCGTTGGCTCCCCTCCCTGATGGGTCAGCGACAGCGCCAGCGCGACGAGCATGGCGCGTACGACTGCGGCGCTCCGCCGCCACCGAACAGGTCGTCCCTTCATCGGGCTACCTTCCCGGGATGACCATGCACAGCGGACAGCCGATGACATGGTCGTTCACCGTCAGCTCGAGCCGCTCTCGTCGCTCGGCCATTTCCTGCTGGAACTGCTCGTCGGTCATCGAGAGCCTCATCCCCAGATCGATGAACATGTTGGCCACCGACCGATTGCCCGATCCTTGCCAGTTGCGCGGGTCAGGGACCATCGTGTTCTCGGGAGAGTTGTCCATGTAGCCGATGATATGGAGGACCGTGCCCTTGGGCAGCAGCGGCTGGTAATCATCCGCGAAGGTGTAGCCTCTTACCCAGTTGTGGTCATAGCCGACGCACGCCAGGGTTTCGACGTTGAAGCCCCAGATCGCCTCCAAGCACATTCGCGATCCGGGCGCGTGCAGGTGGGGCTCGAAGGTAACGATCTTGGTGGGTTGATCGAGCACCGCATAGGCGTGGAGCTCCTGGTCCTTCTCCATCGCCTTGATGTCGATGTCGACGCTGTTACCGAGGCCGAAGAAAAAGCGCGTGTACTTCGGTTCGTAGCCCACCGGATGGAAGCGGAAGCCGATCTCCAGATGCGCCTTGGTGTCGCGGCCGTTCGAGTGCAGGTGCACAGAGTTCGACACGAAGCTCGAGCCTGCCTTGAGGAGCCGGCCGCCCTCCGGGTCGAAGATATCGGGGTTGCGACCGACCTCGTGAACCGGCCAGCTGACGCTGTCGCTCCCACCACCCGAACCGGCGCTGGTGTCCTCCCCGTCCTCGAGAATACGGGTGCTCCAGATCATATGGTGGACGACGTAACGTCCGCCTACCGTGTTGCGGCCCTCAGTGTTGCGGTTGGGAACGTCGTTGATCTCCCTGATCTCCACCGAGGCCACGTACCGGTCTTCTTTAAGTCCGGTCGGCACGCTTTCGATGTCGCCCCACCAATCCGGTGCATCGGCCGCGACCGTGGTCTCGGGGAGTACGAGGATCAGATCCGGCTCGCCGGCGGTCCATCCGGCCCGGTCATCCCAAACGCGGGGTGGTGGCATATCCTCCGGATTGCCACGCGGAGTATCGGCGCGCACCCAGGCCACGATGGTGGCGACCTCTGCATCGCTGAGCGACGGGTCGTCCTTGTAGTATTGGATTCCGATGTTCTTCTCGATGTACCACGGTGGCATCGTTCCGGCGGAGTCACGGATGCCGGTCCGCAGCATGATCTGCCGGGCATAGGGGCGTACGTCCTCGTATTCGATGAGCGGCATCGGAGCGATACCGCGGGGGTTGTGGCATCTCTGACAGCTGCGCTGCAGGATCGGTGCGATGTCTCGGGTGAAAGTCACTTCATCCGACGCACCCTGTTGGGCGGCTGCGGGGACGGGCTGCATGAGAACGGCAGCCACGAGGGCAAGCAGCGGGGCTCCGGTCGCGGCGATTCGTTCGATCCTCATAACGCGCATATTGTGTGCTCCATCAAGTCGGTTCGGCTGAAGACTACGAGAGCGTCTTTGACCGCGTCAATAGGCACCTCGCTGCGCCCTGACCATAAGCGTGAAGGTCCGCAGAGTTGAAACCGGACACGGCTAGCCGGGGAGACGAAACAGTCGTCGTGCGTTGCCGTGAAAGATCTTTTCCTTCTCGGCGTCGGGGATCGGCATCGCCTCGACCGCCGGCACGGTTTCCAGGTAGACGCGCTCCCCGAAGCGGCTGTCGTAGGGCGAATCCGTGGCGAAGACCATGTGATCGGCGCCGAAGAAGTCGTAGGCGCACATCAACGCCGGCGTGTTCCCCTGAATGGCGGTGTCACAGTAGAACATTCGATAGGCGTCGAGCGGCGGTATGCTGCCCGGCTGCCCATCGCGTTGATAGCCCATCAGGGTCTCGTTGAAGTCCCACGAAAGCTCGACGCGCTTGGCGAAGTAGGGAATCAGGCCGCCGGCGTGATGGGTGATGATCTTGAGCGTTGGAAACCGCTCGAAGATGCCGCCGAACGCCAGCCGCGCCATCGCCTTCGATGTCTCGAAAGGCCAGCCGAAGTTCGTGTAGATCAGGAAGCGAGAGGTCGCCTCGTCGTCGTAGTCGGGCGTCGTGTTGGTGCGCCGGGGATGGAGCAGGATGGGGAGGTCGTACTCCACCATGCGCGCGTACAGGGGATAGAAGTCGGGGGCGTCCAGCGGCTTGCCGTTGATGTCCGTGAAGATTTCCACGCCCCGGAACCCGAGCTCGTCAATCGCCCGTTCCGCCTCGCGCAGCGCCGCGTCGACGTCGTTCATCGGCAGGCAGGCCGCCGCGGTGGCGAAGCGGTCGGGGTGGGCGCCGACCAGCTCCGCGAGCTCGTCGTTGGCGATCGCGGCGAGCTCGATGGAGTCGCGAGGCTCGGTGATGCTCTCGACGTTCGGCCCGGCGATGGTCAGAATTTGCACGACGTCCGGGAACTTGTCCATCACGCGGAAGCGGAGCTCGAGATCGGTCAGGGCGGGATTGGCGCGGTAGTAGCGGGCGTACTGGCTGCCCCCGAACGCCGCCTTGGCATTGCGCTCCTTCAAGTAGCGGGGCGGCAGGATATGGCTGAACACGTCGATCTTCAATAGCGCGGATCCTTTCGCGACTCGGGGGGCTCGACGAATGATAGCGGGCGCTACGCAAGAGGACGCCGGCGACGACGGCGCCGAGCGCTCCAAATCCGATGAACAGCCCCATCGTGCCTTGCACGATCAAGCCTGCCGCCATGCCGAGCAACCCGGCGCGCGACACGGGGCTCGAGAGCGCCTCCAGCGACCCGCTGAAGCTGCCCGCGACGCTGACCATCGCCAGCGCCGCCAGCACGAACTGGATTGCCGTCTGTGGCAGCTCGCCGACGAACAGAAGCTCGGGGTGGTAGCAGAAGATGAACGGCACCAGGAACAGGGCAATCCCCAGCCGCATGGCGTGCGCCCCCTGTCTCCAGATGCCGACACCGGAGAACGATGCCGCGATGTAGAGCGTGCCGCCGACCGGCGGGGTGATCAAATGGCTGACGCCCCAATAGAGCACGAACAAGTGGGCGGCGATCGGCGGAACCCCGAGAGACGTGATGGCTGGGGCCACGGTGACGGCCAGCAACGGGTAGGAGGCGATCGCCGGCACACCGGTGCCGAGCAGGAGCGAGGCGACGCCCGCTAGAAGGAGCAGCGCCAATAGGCTGTCGCCACTGCTTTCGACCAGCAGCACGCCCATCCGCAAGGTGGCGCCGGTCATGGTGACGCTGGCGATCAGGATGCCCACCGAGCCGCAGATGATGGCCACGACCAATGAGCTGCGTGCCGCGAGCATGAAAGCCTCCATCGTGCGAGCGGCGGTGAAACGCGTCTCCCGCTTGAAGCTGGTCACGACGACCAGTGCCACGAGGCCGTAGATGGCGCACAGGCCGGGCGGGTACCGCAGCACCGCCAGCGCGTACACCACCACCAGGAGGGGAATGAAAAAGAACCAACCCTCCTTCAGTGTTTTGGTCAGGGAAGGCAGCTCAGAGGGCGGAATGCCCCTGAGGTCGAGCCTGCGGGATTCCAGGTCGACCAGCAAGTAGAGGCTGCCGTAGTACAACAGCGCCGGCAGCGCCGCGGCGATGCAGACCTCGATGTACGGCATGTCGAGGTACTCGGCGACCATGAACGCCACCATCCCCATCATGGGCGGCATCAACACGCCTCCGGTCGAGGCGACCGCCTCGACGGCGCCCGCGAACTCCGGCGGATAGCCGAGCCTCTTCATCATCGGAATCGTGATGACGCCGGTTGTGGCGACGTCGGCGGCGGCGCTGCCGCTCACGGTGCCGAACAGCCCGCTGGCGATCGTCGCCACCTTGGCCGGGCCGCCCCTCAGGTGTCCGGCCAACGCCAGCGCCAGCTCGATGAAAAAGCGCCCCGCCCCGGAGGCGTGCAGAAAACCGCCGAACAGCAGGAACACGACCAGGATTCGGGTCCACAGCCGCATGACGTTGCCGAAGATGCCGTCGAGCGACAGGTACACCTCGCCGATAACGCGGGGGAACGAGTGGGCCCGACCGTACAGCAGGCCCGGAAACTGGTTGGCGAACAGCGCATAGAGCAGGGCGGCGACGAGAACGACCGGCAGCACCGGGCCCGCGACGCGACGCGTTCCCTCCAGCAGCACGGCGATCGTGACGATCCCGAGAGTGAGCTCAAGCGGCTCGATTACCGGAGAAGCGAGCTGCAGCTCGACGATCTTCGACGTCGGGGCGATGTAGAAGCAGCCGGCGCAGCCGGCGATCATGAGAGCGTAGTCGTACCAGGGAACGGATCGCTCGGCGGTGCCGCCGGCGGCGGGCGGTCCTTGGCGATCGGCGCGCCCGCGCTTCATCAACAAGGTCAGAATGATGATCAGGCTCAGCGAGATGGCGCGGTGGCTCTCGCTCAACAGGAAGAAGTAACGGGTCGAGAACGCACCGACGAGATACAGCAGCTCGTAGGTGAAGAAAGCGACGATGAAGATCTTGGTGGCGCGCGGCGGGGGCGCGGGATCGGGTGCCCCATCCTGAGCCCGGATCTGCCCCGGGGTCATCTCGTCAGCCCGGGTCTGCCCCGGGGTCATCTCGTCGCTCCGAGCTCCCGCAGCAACCGCTCCTGCATGCGGCTTGCGGCCGCTGTCCACATGCCCCTGTCCTCGAAAAAGCGGATGGCACCCATGTGGTAGGGGTTGATCGAGTCGAGCGACACCGCCCTGTCGAGGCTCATCGACTCCAGCGACGGGTGGGCCCCGGGCGAACTCGTCGAAATGATCGTAGATCGCCTCGAGCACGGCGTAGACCACTTCATCCTCGAGATCGACGCGGGCCTGCAGCGCCGTGCTCGCCGCCAACACGGGCACGTCGCGGCTCACACCATGCCGCCGTTGAACCCGCGCGCGGGCATACTGCGGGGTACAACGCCGGGTAGAGCTCATGGACGCGTTCGGCGCATGCTCTCGGGATATCGATCATTCTCATGCCGACCGAGCTGTAGATCGCCTCCATCGCCTGGAACTGGGTCGAGCAGGCGTAGGCGTCGACGCTCCCCGTCGTCAGGGCTTCGGCGCGGTCGATCGGTGCCGGCGACGGGATCGAGATCACCTTGTCTTCGAGGTCGTAGCAGCCGAGGACGTACTTCGCAGCCCAGTAGAAGACCCCCACCGCCTGCGTGTCCCATATGACCTTGCGGCCCGCCAGCTCCTCGATACTCGTGATGCCGCTGTCGGGACGAGTGAAGAAGCTGAACATGATCTCCGTGCCCGCCGCGACCACGCGGATCGGCGTCGGCCCTACCGTCGCGTAGTACTCCTCGCCGCGATTGGCCAGGTAGGTCTCCGATTGGCTGACGAAGATGAAATCGAGCTTCTTCTCCTGGAACAGCGGCATGGCGGCGACGTGCGACCGTGTGGGCTCGGCGAACCCTTTCATCGGCGTGTGCTTTTCAACGATGGCCGCCACCGCCGCCGCTTGGATGTATTGGCTGCCCCGGCCGGAGTTGACGGAAACCTCGCTCGGCAGGCCGGCGGCAGCGGCGTCGACGCCGCCGGGGTCGGATCGGTCGCACGCACCGGCAGTGACGACCACGGCGACGAACAGCGAGGCGAGCAGCGTCCGGCAGTCGCCGCACCGTCGATTGACGCTTTGGAGCATCAGGTCGACCTCGTTGATGGCTGAACTACGAGTGCACAGGGCGCCGGGTGCCCGGGGTGGCGGGGGTCTCCGTCGCTTGTGCGACGGCGCCTACCGCTCCAGCGCCGGACATCAACGGCCCGGAGGAAAGACGGCGCTGATGTCGTAACGGTACACCGGCAACGGCATCTCCGAGTCGACGCCCTTTACCAGCTTCCAGATGATCTCGTTGAGCTCGAACATCGGCGTGCGGTCGAACTCGCTGAAGTCCATTGCCAGCGATTCCTCCACGCCGTAGCCCCTTTCCGGGTTAACGGCCGTCAGGTCGACGCTCACCGGAAGAGCCGCGTAGGGGGTCGGATCGGGCGTTGTGCCCATGGCGTTATAGAAGGGGGTGGCGGCGGCGTCGAACTGGGTCAACGGCGGTAGGCCGAGCAACAGCTCGATGGTGCGCAAGATCGAGCTGGACGTGTAGTGCGTGCTGTCGACGATGCCCCGCTTGGTGTACGGGCTGACGACGAGGACAATCGAGCGGTGGGCGTCGACATGATCCGAGCCGTCCTGGGCGTCGTCCTCGGTGATAAAGATGGCCGTCTCCGCCCAATACCTGCTGTGCGTGATGCGCTCGACGATCATCCCGAGGGCCAGATCGTTGGCCGCCATGGACGCCTCCGGCGTCGGCCTCCCCGGACTGCCTCCGTAGGTGTGGTCGTTCGGTAGCTGCAGCATGATGAAATTCGGCAAGCGCTCCTCCGGATCGAGGCTCTCGTAGTTGCGCTCGTACTCGTCGAACTCGCGGAGAAACGCCTCGGCGTTCTCGACGTCGAGGTCGGCACCCCACCCCGGGTAGTCTGGCGCCGCATGGCCCACGAGCGACGGGTGATCGGCCTTTTCCCCGTAGCTCCGGTAGGTGAGTCCGGCCCGGCCCGCCAGCTCCCAGATGTAGCCTGCCGGCGGCTCAGCAGCGTCGGTATAGGGGGGCCGGCTCACGATGCCTCCGTAGTCGGCCGGCCAGTTCTTCTCGTTGAAGTCGGTGGCGTAGGCGGCGTCGGACCACGAGTGGCCGTCGACGCTGACCTCGGCGTCGACGTAGTAGTTGTCGACCAGCGCGAACTGCTCGGCCAGGGCGTGGTGATTGGGTGTGATCTCGCGGCCGAACAGGGCGATCCGCGGGTCGCCGTTTCCCTTCTCGATGTCGCCGAAAAACTGATCGTAGGTACGATTTTCTTTCAAGACGTAGATCACGTGCTTGATCGCGGAGGCTTGGCCGACGACGGTCGGGATGATCGACTCTCCCGCCGGTGCTGTCGCCTCGACGAGCAGATCCTCGTGGTACGGGGTGTTCCGGTAGGTCTGCCGAGTGAGGGCTTTGAGCTCGGCGCCGGAAGAAGGCACCTCGAAGACATGGACCGAGCCGCGCATGAGGGTCTTGATCGTGCCGCCGACACCCTCGTCGGGAGGCACTCGATCCCCGCCGTCCACGCCGATGTGGGGCCCGCGCAGGTTCGACGATGAAAACGTCCCCTTGCCCGAGCCGACGGCAATCCTGCTTCCATCGGCGGACATGGCCAACGCCGACGGATAGGTCGCCGTCGGGATGAATCCGAGGACGCGGCTTTCGTCGCCACCGGTGACGTCGATGACGGCGAGGTTGTTGTTGTCGGCGTTGGCAACGTAGAGCGTGTCCTCGTCGTCGTCGAGCAGCAAGTAGTTGGGCGTCGAGCCGGCCGGGTCCCTGTTCCACATCGAGGTGATGATCTTGCCCACCGCCCGTTCGATCGCGGTATCGATGACGACGACCGAGTTGGCGTTGGCACAGGCGACCCACAGTCGCCCGTCGCTGCCGAGGGTCATGTCGTTGGGGTTCTCGTCGACCTGGATCGTCCGCCGCACGGTGTGGGTTTCCGTGTCGATGACGCTCACCGAGGCACTGGCCCAGTTGGAGACGTAGAGCGTATTGGCGTCGGGGCTGAGGAGGAGGTCGTAAGGGTTCACCCCGGTTCTGATTCGTGCCTCGATCGCCCCGGTCGCCGAGTTGAACACCACCACGTGGCCGGCCGTGCGGTTGGCCGCATAGAGGATGTCGCGCGCCGGATGGTGCAGGAGACCCGACCAGAAGACGTTCTGGCCCAGGTTCGGGGCACCCTCCTCGACGGGAAAGGCGCGAACCCCCTGCGGGTCATCTCCGGCCATCCCCTCGAAAGTCTCGACGAAGACCGGTGCTTTGACGCGGGTCAGGAAAGGTGGGCCGCCACGGTCGTAGGAAAAGACGTGCAACGGCGCTGACTCGCCCCTGCGGTCGTTGCCGCCCGAGACGTAAAGCGTCGCGCCATCGGGGCTCCAGGCCATGCCCATCCACGAGGTCGGCAGCGGGACGCGCTCGATAACCGTGGCCGTCTCGGTGTCGAAGATGGTCAGCTCATGCTCGTTGTAGCCGCTGTTGAGCGCGATCATGTACTCGCCGTCGGGGGTGTTGACGATATTCAGCACCAGGTCGCCCGTCTCGATGCCCGTGCCGATCGGGCTGATCGACCAGCCGTTCGGCAGCCGATAGGTGTTGGCCCGGGCTTGCTCCACCAACGGGCTGGTGAAGCTATCGTCATCGCCGGCGGGCGCACAGGCGGTGAGGCTGACGACCACGGCAACCACCACGGAAAGCAGCACGACGGACGCCGGGCGCCGAATCGTCGAGCTACAGCTGCTCAAGCGAGATCTCATGGGAACGGCCTCCTTCGTGCAGCTGAGGACGCTGCGCCAGCAGAGCCTCGGGTGAGCTGCTTGCACTCCTTTTTCGGGCGTGTCGAACGACAGAGTGGACCATCCTACATCTTCGACGGTGCCAGCTACCGGGACGGATTCGCGACGGGCACTTTCGATTTGTTTCTTTCTGACGTTCTGCTGGATCCCGGCGATGCTGCTCCCGTTGTGACGAGCATCCACCTTTCCGACTACAATCCTGCCTACTCTTGCCCAGCACCTGTGGCTGGGCCCGCATCAAGTTCAGAAGGAGTTCGCCACATGAGCCGTGTTACTTCGAGACTCTTCGCTTCACTCCTGGTCGTTGCCATCGTGCTGTTGACGGGTACACCCGTCAGATCGCAGGGAGCCGGGTATTGGCAAGCCGTTGAGAGAATCCGGGACGAGGGCTTCAACCGCTCTCAGGTGATGGATTTTGCATGGCAGCTCACGGACGTCATCGGGCCGCGAGTCTCCGGCTCCGCCAACATGCGTGAGTCTCAAGAATGGGCCAAGGCGACGATGGATCAGATCGGGCTGAGCAACGCGGCGATCGAGCCTTGGGGAGAGCACGGCGTGAACTGGGATGTCGAATACGTGTCGCTGCACATGCTGGAGCCCGACTACCAGCCGTTGATCGGTTATCCGCAAGCGTTCACGGTGGGTACCAACGGCAAGATCAGCGACGAGGTCGTGGTCGCTGACCTCAGAAGTAGGGCGGACATGGAGAGCTATCGCGGCCGGTTGCAGGACGCCATCGTGCTCTCCACGCCGCCGCGGCAGTACGCTCCTCGATTCGCGCCCCAGGCGATTCGGCACGACCAGGGATCGCTCGACGTTTTTGTCGAGGAAGGCGTCGACCGGAACATCGTACTGCGACGCCAAGAAGAATGGGCCCGGACCCCGCCAAGGCCCGAAGGTATTTCCGCCGACGAGGTGGAGGCGTTCTTCAAGTCCGAGGGTGTTGCAGTGGTTCTGGTGGCCGCCCAGGGTGGGGATGGCACGGTGTTTGTCACCGGCAGACGCGATCGTTCACCGGCTTCTTTGCGCAATAGCCTTCCCACGCTGTACATCGCCCCGGAACACTACGGCCGCATGTATCGACTGGCAGCCGGCAACGTCGCGGTGACGATGGAAGCCGACGTCCGCATCCGCATCGAGGAGCGCGACAGCCAGGAATACAACGTCATCGGCGAGATCCCGGGCAGCGACCTGGCACACGAGATCGTCATGATCGGCGCCCATCTCGATTCCTGGCACTCCGGCACCGGCGCTACCGACAACGCCTCCGGATCGTCAGTCGTTCTGGAAGCGATGCGTATTCTCAGAGCGATCGGCGCGACGCCGCGACGGACGATTCGTGTCGCCCTGTGGAGCAACGAAGAAGGCGGGCTGCGCGGCTCGCGCGCCTACGTGGCGCAACAGTTCGGGAACCCGCGAGACGGGATAAAGGCCGACTACGAGAACTTTTCCGTCTATTTCAACATGGACAACGGCACGGGCCGGATTCGTGGGATTCATCAGCAGGGCAACCAATTCGTCGCGCCGATCTTTGCAAGGTGGATGAGGCCCTTCGACGATCTCCAGGTCGGCACCCTGTCGAACTTCAGCAACATGGGCTCCGACCAGCTGTCGTTTGACGAGGCGGGGTTGCCGGGGTTCCAGATTCTGCAAGATCGGATCGAATACCGCACGCGAACGCACCATACGAATATGGATGTCTTCGACAAGCTGATCCCCGAGGATCTGCAGATCAACGCGGTGGTCCTGGCGAGCCTGGCCTATCAAGCCGCGATGGTCGACGGGCGCATTCCGCGCAAGCCTTTCACGGACTGGCGGCCGCAGTTCGAGGTTGCCCAACCGGACGTCTTCGGCGCCGGCAACACCTTCACCAACCCGATCGCCGACTACGACAACGACGGTGACCTGGATATCTTCGTGGGCTTCAACGGCCAGCCCAACCGGCTGTACCGGAACGATGGCGGCACGTTCACGGACGTGGCCGCGCAGGTCGGTATTGCCGACAACGACGTCACCCGGGCCGCTGCCTGGGGCGATTACAACGGCGACGGGCATCTGGATCTGTTTGTCGGCTTCGTTTCGCGGCAGGGGAGCTCGAACCGGCTCTACGAGAACAGCGGCGACGGCAGGCGCTTCACCGACGTCACGGAGGCCGCGGGAATCGGTATGACCGGCAGCTTCCGGCAGGTGAGCTGGGTCGATTACGACAACGACGGCGACGTCGACCTGTTCCTCGGCCTACGCGACAAGCCGAACGTCCTGTTCCGCAACGACAACGGTAGGTTCACCGACGTCGCCGCGTCCATGGGTGTAGACGATCCACGACGGACCGTCGGCGCCGCTTGGTTCGACTTCGACAAGGACGGCGACCTCGATCTCGCGGTCGCCAACATGGATGGCGACGCCAACGGCCTGTTCCGCAACGACGGCACGCGCTTCGTCGACGTCGCCGCCGCGGCCGGCATCGACAACGGCGGACGCGCCCTCGGCTTCTCGTCGTACGGCAGCGTCAGGCCGACGCTCGGCGATTTCGACAACGATGGGAACATCGACGTCTTCATGGCCAACTACGGCGCCAACGGTCTTTTCCGCAACCTGGGTGACGGTGGCTTCGAGAACGTCGCGCCCCGCATGGGAGTGGCTATCGACAGCCGCTACGACACGGCGACATGGGGCGACTACGACAACGACGGCCGCCTCGACCTGTACGTCAACGGTACCGTCGGCGGCGGCAGGAACTACCGCGACTACCTGTTCCACAACGACGGCGACCGGTTCAGTGACGTCACGCCACGGGTGGTCGGCGATCAACAATCCGACCACGGGGCCCACTGGGCCGACATGGACGGCGATGGTGACCTCGATCTCGCGCTCACAGGCGGTTCGGCGGCCGGCATGCACCACCTGTTGCTCAACGCACAGGCTGTCGAACGCGCCCGCCGGTCGCTGCAGGTTCTCGTTCTCGACGCGGAGGGCCACTATACGCGCGCCGGCGCCGAAGTCCGCCTCTTCGACGCGGTGAGCGGCGCGCTGCTCGGCACGGGCATCGTCGACACGGGTTCCGGCTACAACTCACAGAACGCCATGCCGGTGCACTTCGGGTTGGCGAGTAACGCACTCGTCGATGTCGAAGTAACGACAATGACGCGGCAGGGCCGCGAGCAGGCGCGATTGACCGGTATCGATCCGAGCGCCTACGTTGGCCGTTGGCTTATCGTGAAGGTCGATGAGAACGGCGATCTGAGGCAATAGACGCGCGCTGTTCAGGCCACCGGCGGCACCAAACAGGCCAACGGTCAGAAACGGGAGATCACCACACGAAACCCGATAAACGGGCGGCGGGCGCCAGGGTCGACGCCGCCGCGGATGGCGGCGCGTACATTCCTCTCCGGGTCGCCGAAGTGCCCGCCCCGCATTACCCACAGGGCATCCGCTTCGAAATCGGCGCGGTCATCGGTCGGGTCGTACGGGTAGGGCTGATACGGGCTCCTCGTCAACTCCCAAAGGTTGCCGCTCATATCGGCAAGACCGAAGGGACACTCCGGACAGTCGAAGTTTCCTACCGGGGTCGTGCTCGTGTTCCCGTAGTTCGCTCTCTCCGCTCTCGGTTCGTTGCCCCACGGATAGATCCGCCCATCGGTGCCGCGCGCCGCCTTCTCCCACTCCGCCTCGCTCGGCAGCCCGAGTCGGCCGCCGTCGCCCATCACCCGGCTCAGCTCCTGCGGTGTCTGGGGCCATTCCCTGAGCGTCGCCTCGAGCCACCGGCAGTAGGCGAGCGCACCCGGCCATGACACGGACGCCACGGGGTGATCGGGAGGTGCCTGCAGGGCTTGGGCGTCGACCCTGTGCCCCGTCGCCTCGACGAATGCACGGAACTGCGCCACGGTGACCTCGTAACGGCCGATGAAGAAGGCTGGCAGATCCACCCGGCCCTGGGCGCGGTCGGCCGTCCAGCGCTCGTTGTCGAAGGCCAGCCTATCGATCGCCGCGTCGCTCCCCATCACGAACGGCCCGGCCGGGATCTCCACGAAACCGAGGAGATCGTCGTCGGGAAGAAACCAGGCATCGGCGCGAAATCCAGGGAGCTCGGCGGGAACGGCTGTGGACCCGGGGATCTCTGCGGGATTGGCTGTGGGCGCGGGGACCTGCTCCGCTCTGGCCGGTGTCTCGGACGCCTGCCGCTGACAGGAGACCGCCCCGACCACAATCAGGGCAGACAAGGTCGCCAGCCGTCCGATCCCGATCGACCGCATCAGGGGGCGCCTGCTTCGCACGCGAACGACCAGCCGTGACCGCAGGCCCGGGCGTACAGATCCGGTTCCGCCATGTCCATCAGGTTCTGCCCGCCTTCTCGCAACAACAATCGCAGGTCCAAGACTCGCGGGTCGGTGCGGATGAAGCTGATGCCACGATCGTCGTCGCGCCCCGCTGCATCGAGAACGTTGAAGCAGCCGGGCCGGGAGCGGAGCTCGCACGCCCGCGAGAAAAAGTCGTTCGCCAGCTCGGCATCGGGCGCCACGATCGTCCCTTGTCTGTAGTGTCCACCGAGCTCGTTGCACGCCCACGCGGAATTGTCGCCGCAATAGGAGGCCTCGATCTGCAGCAGCCGGTCGCAGGCGTTGCGGCGGCCGTCTTCACACGCCTGCTCCCAGAACGGCACGGCGTCGCCGCGGTGCGTCCCGTCGGTCGATCCGATGGCGGTCATCACACCGAAGAAGCCGATCCAAATAGCTATGTAGACGGCGTTGGCACCCGCCGGAACCCGGTCCTCCCAGCGGCTCACGAACGGGATGGCCCTGATGGAGCGAGCCAGGGCATCGATCCGCTGCACGCTCAGGTTCAACAGCGGCACGCACAAGAGCTTGTCGTAGAACGTGGGCGCACCCATTGCCCCGAGCAGCGCGAAGAGGCCGAACACACCGAGCCCGTAGAGCCCGCCGAACAGGGCCTTGCCGAGCGGTGTCTTCGGCGAGGTGGATGGATCGGTGACGAGCAGATGAAGCCCGAGAAAGACCGCCGCGGGTATCTCGGAATCGACGAAGTAGGGGACCCCGGTCGACGCCGAGTACAGCGCGCTGAGCCCGAAGAGCACGATGGCGGCGGAACCGGCGACCAGCGTGATCGAGAAAAAGTACATGACCACCAGGCCGGCGAGGAACAGGAACAGGTAGATCCTCGGCGCCAGGGTCAGCGTCGTCGCGATCTCCTGCCCCCAGGTCAGGTCGGTGGTGCGCGTCGCGATCAGGACGAGCGAGAACAGCCCCAGAGAGAACGCCGACGGGTTGAAGATGTGCGTCCGCCTGCCGTCACGGTCCCAGCGGACGAACTCCTTGCCCAGGAACCCGACGGCGATCATCAGGAACTGCAGGTAGAACCAGTCGTCCCGGAACCAGAGAAACAGGTTGGTGCTGAAGATGATCGGGAACGGCCCGAAGCCGAGCACGTAGCTGTCGCGACGCGACCAGGCCAGCAACATGTCGAAGGCGTAGGCGAACGCCAGCTGCGCCACCAGCAGCCAGGCGTGGTCGTAGACGGGCCGCCAGTAGTATCCCCAGTAGGCGAACACGGCTACCTGCACCATCGCCTGCAGGTAGTGCTGCGGGCGCAGCGCGGTTTGCAGCGAGCGTGCGGCGCCGGCGCGTTGCACGCTCGCCAACAGGACGACCTGCCAGGCCAGCAGCGCCAGCGCGGCGGCCCAGAAAGACCGGGCGAGAACGGGGTTGTCGTGGACTCGCGGTACGAACGACAGCAGGATGAGCCCGAGCGTCAGCGCCAACGGCACGCCGAACACGCGGTGCGATGGCACCGACGCGGGGTCGGGAGTCCCGCTCTCTTGCTTGTCTCGTCGCCCTTGCGAGCGGCGCCGACGGCGTGCAGCTGACATAGGTCCTCATGCTGTGAACTGCTAGCTTCTACAGCAAGCGGGCGGTTCCTGCAATCGTGCCGCCGATCTCATTGTCAAACTAGACGACCGTTGCTACCCTTGCCCCCACCATGCGGCGCGAATCACTCCTGGCCGTGAGACCCGTCGCTGCAGCGCTGGCAGCGGGCGTCGGAACGGCAGTCGCCGCCGCCATTGCCAGCCTGCCGCCCGACGGTGTTCCACCCGACGGAAAGAGTGACCGCCCGGCGTCGCGCCTCGTGATCGCGTTGTTGGCCGTCGCCATCCCGACGTTGGTTGTCGCGATGGGCCCCCTATGGTGGCCGGCGCTGTCCGGGGACGAACCTCACTACCTGCTGTACGCCCGCAGCATCGTGGTCGATCGCGACATCGATCTGGGCGCCGATTACGACGAAGGCTCCTACCGCAGCTTCTACCCGCCCGACCTCCCGCCGCACACCAAGCCCGGGGCCGACCCGTCGAGCCGCTATTCGACCCACGGGATCGGTTTGCCGCTCTTGCTCGTGCCCTGGTACGGCGTCGCCGGCGGTCTTGCAGTGGCGCCGTTCACACTGCTCATGCGCTTCACGATGGCGCTCTGGCTCGGCGCCTTCGCCTTGGTCCTGTTCGCGTTGCTGCGTGACATCGCGGGGGAGAAGGCTGCCCGACGGGGAACGCTCGCCACGGTGCTAATGGGTCCGTTGCTGTTCATTGCACCGCACCTGTTTCCGGACCTCCCCGCCATGACGCTCTCGGCGGGTGCTTATCTGATCCTTCGGCGGAGCCGCAGCCCGGGCGGCGCCTTCGCCGCCGGCCTTCTGGTCGCCTCGCTGCCATGGTTGGGTGTCAAGTTCATCGCGATGGCGACCGCCCTGGCGGTCGTCGGCTGCTTGCTGCTGCTGCGCTCAACGAGCCGGCCGGCGGCGGTGGCCTACGTCGCGCCGATCGCCGCCAGCGCCCTGGCTCACGTTGCGTTCACGTGGGTGCTGTACGGGAGGCTGTCACCGCTGGCGCTGTACCACGGTGGCTCGGCCACCGGCACGCGGGCTGTCGGCCAGAGCGAGAGCCTCATGGTTTACCTGCTCGACTACGACGGCGCGATCCGCACGGGCATCGGCCTTCTTCTGGATCAGAAGCACGGGCTGTTGCTGTTCGCTCCCCATTTCCTCCTCGCGGTGGCAGGGTTTGCCTGGCTATGGCGGCGGCGGCGCCCCGTTTTCTGGTTCCTCCTCCCGGTCTTCGCCGCGCATTGGGCGGCCCACGCGGTGTCGCAGGAGTTGAGCGGCTGGAGCACGCCGGGCCGGCCCCTGGTCGGTGCCCTCTGGACGTTGGCGATTCCGATGGGGGTGGCGCTCGCACTCTCGCCAGCGGCCGGCCGTGCCGGCGGCTTCTTCGCGGCTGCCCGTGGCGCGCTCGTTGCCCTGGGGGTCGGCGTCACCGCCCTGTTGATGGTGCAGCCACACTTGCTCTACCACGATTTCGACGTCAGCCAGTCGCTCCTGCTCACCCGCTACGGCGCCCCCGGCCTGCCTCTGTGGAAGCTCTTCCCGCAATGGGTTCTCTTCGACGAGCCCCAATGGGTCGTGTCGTTCCTCTGGCTGGTCGGTGCCATCGCTGCGGGCGTTTCTCTGTGGCGCTGGGCGCTTCCCGACCGTCCGGAGTCGGCAACGACCGAGCGCCGACTTGGCGACGGATACCGGGCGGCCGCGCTCGTGGTTATCTTGGCGACGATCGCGCTGCTGCTACGCGGCGCTCTGGTGCCGACGACGGGGCTCCACCAGCCGCGGGCCTACGGCGCGGTCACGGTATGGAGCGCCAACGGGCTCGTCGAGGAGGCCTGGGCGGAGACGGATGGGGTGTGGCTACGAGGCCGACACGCGCAGGCGCTACAGATATCGAGCGCCCAGCCAATCGAAGCGCTGACTATCGAGCTGAGTGCCCTCATCGATGTAGACGCCCAGATTCGATTCGGTCGCGATCGCGACGCTGGTCGCGTGGCGCCCAGCTCACCCATGTTGCTGCGGCTGGTTCCCGAGCGCGGCCGTCGGTGGCAAGGCGAGCAGTTTTATCTGCTGGGTGTCGAGGCTTCGGATGGAGCGTCGCCGTCTGAGCTCGGGATCGATCCCGGAGATCGGCGACTCCTCGGCCTGTACCTGCGGATCCTGGACGCACAGATTTCCGACGGATCCTAGCCCGCTCGCGCAGAAGCCACCCGTTGAAAAGTTCGGGCTAGGGGGCGGTACCGGAGCAATCGATAGCGTCCGGCTGGATCAGTCGAACGTATAGAACACGATTTCCCCGAAGCGGCGTGCCGGCTGCAAGCGGGGTTGAGCTCGCAGATCGCGCAGGGCTGATCGTCCGAGCCGGTCCTCGCGGACGATCACGTACCGGACGCCGAGCTCCTGCAGCTCGTCGATGAAGTCATCGGTCGGGAAGGTGGCGGCGAGACGGCTTAGTAGACGGACGTTGTCGTCGGTTTGAGACCCGCTGTAGCCGACAAGCAGCTTCTTCCAGTGATGGATGCTGTTGAATGTCTGGCGGGCAGAGATCGTGTAGTTGCTCGGATCGAGCGGAATCTCGACAACGGCGAAATCCCCCGGTTGCTCGGCCAGGAAGCGGAGCCGCGGCGCCGGTTCCGATTCGTAGGGGTAGGTATTCATCGGCGCATAGATTGCCTCCGCGGCGAACACGACGAGGAAACCGGCCAGGAGCGGGCGCCAAGGTCCGCCGGCAAACCTGCCGCGCAGCCAATCGACACCGAAGGCGGAGAGGACAGCGAGCGCGAAGGCGGCCACCTGGAAGATACGGCTCGGCACGCGAAGGAGCCGCAGCACGGGTATCTTCTCGACGACCATGTAGAGGCCGGCGGCGGGGCCGAGGGCGATCCACAGGGCGAGCAGGAACAACAGCAGCCAGAATAGTTGATCGCGGTTGCGGCGCACTCCACCGGTGACGACACCCACCGCCGCCAGCAGCAAGGGAACGACGCCCGGGAAGAGGTAGGTTCGCGGGGCCCGTCCCAGCACGGTGGACGGCCAACCGGTTGTCTCGTCGAGCCAACGATAGAAGCGCGATCCCGCCGACAAGAGCTCGAGCGGAAGCGCGGAAGCGCGTCGCAACTGAGCCATCAGCATCCGCTCGTCGAGCATCGGTCCTTCCACAATGACGTACGGCCAGAGGATCGGCCCGAGGAGGGCAGCGCTGGTCACGCCCATCACCAGCAGGCCGTTCCAGAAGCGGCGGCTCATCCACAGGTGGTTGGCAGTCCCGTAAAAGGCCACCATCGAAGCCCCGAGCAAGCCCCCGAAGAGTGCCGGGTGGGCGCCGCTGAGGGCGGTCAAACAGAAGAAACCCACCGCCAGCAGCGGCCATTTCCACGGGTGCCGGCTCACTGTGTCGTCGTCTCCCGATTGCTGCAGCCAGATCAGCAGCGCCCAGACGAACCAGGGCAGCCAGTGCTCGCCGAACATTTGGATCTGCGAGTGGCGGGAGAAGTGGACCGGGTTGAAGACATAGATCAGAGCGCCGATCAGCGCGGCGACCCGGTGTCCCGTCAGGCGGCGGCACAGCAGATAGAAGCCGAGGCCGCCGATGCTCATCGAGGCCAGCAGCAGGAGGTTGTACGTGAGGATCGGGTTGTAGGCGAGAAGGATCACCGGGAGCATCAGCACGCTGTGGGACAGCTCCATGTCCGAGTAGGCGAAGGTGTACCTCTCGGGATGGAACATGTTCGTGTGGTGCAGGCTGAGGGGGTCGGTCGTCAGGGCGTGAGCCCCCCAGAAGATGACGTAGAGGTTGAAGCGGTAGTCGTTGTCCGTCGGGTTGACGAGCGACAGGCCGGCCGGGTCGGTGGCCATCGGCCAGGTCGCGACAACCCCGACCAGCACGAACAGGAGGGCCACGCACAGCGCCTCTACCCAGAGGCGTGCCCAGAGGCTAGGTCTGATCTCGCTCGTGCTCAGCGCGCCCAGGCGTAGGCTTCGACACGCGGGTCGGCGCCGGCGCTATACACCCCGTTAACTGGATCGTACAGGATCGCCCCGTTAGCGCCCTTCGACCAACCGGCGCTTATCGAGAGCTCGTGGCCCTTGGCCCGCAGCTCGTCGATGACCTCCTCGGGGATGCGGTCTTCCACCGACATCACGCCCAGGTTCATGTTGTGCGGGAAGACCGACGACGGGAAGCTGCGTGTCGCCCAGCGCGGCGCCTCGATCGCCTGCTGCACGTTCATGTTGAATTCGACGATGTTCAGCAACGTCTGGATCGTGCGCATGATCTGGTCGTCGCCCCCGGGGCTACCGGTAACCAGGAAAGGCTCGCCGTCCTTCATCACGAGCGTTCCCTGCAGCGTGCTGCGGGGGCGCTTCCCTGGGGCCAGCGCCTTGGGCTCTCCAGGCGTCAGCGAGTAGTAGTCGCCACGGCAGTTGAAGATGAAGCCGAGGTCGCCCATCACGACGCCGGTGCCCCAGCCGCTGTGGAGGCTCGGGGTGATCGTCACCATGTTGCGGTGGGCGTCGGCGACGGCGATGTAGCTCGTGTCGCCCTCGAACTCGCCCTCGCCTTCCTCGTGCCGGCGGGGCAGCCAGCCCGGCTCCTGCGACAGGAAGGTCCACGGATCGCCGGGGCGGAACTCGTGCGAGGCGCTGTCAGCGTCGATGAGCGCGCGGCGTTGCGCCGCGTATTCCTTCGACAGCAGCGCGTCGTAGGGGATATCGACGAAGGCGGTGTCGCCGATGAACTCGCGGTCGGCGAACGCCAGCTTGGTGGCCTCGACGTTGGCATGGATGTACTCCGCGCTGTTGTGCCCCATCGCCGCGAGGTCGTAGCCCTCGAGGATGTTGAGCGCGAAGAGCTCGGCCGGCCCCTGATTCGACGAGGGGTTCTTGTAGACCTCGTAGCCGCGGTAGTCGACCGAAATCGGCTCCTCGACCCTGACGCTGTAATCGGCGAAGTCCTCGTAGCGGAACAGGCCGCCGTTTGCCTCGGCGAAAGTAGCCATCTCACGCGCGATGTCGCCCTTGTAAAAAAGGTCACGCGCGGCACGCAATGCTGCCTTGCGTCCCTGACCGGCCGCCGCCTGCTCGGCCTCGACCAACCGCTCGAGGAGGCGCGCGGCGTCGGGGTTGCGGAAGATCTCGCCCGCCTTCCGGGGAGTGTCCGGGTTGTAGAGCTTGACGCTGCTCGGGTACTGGGCAAGCTTGCGCGAGCCCAAGGAGCGGGCGAAGGACTCGCTGATCGGGAATCCCTCTCCTGCGGTTTCGATCGCCGGCTGCAGCACCTCCTCGAAGGTCATCGTGCCCCAGCGATCGAGGAGCGTGTACCAGGCGTCGACCATCCCCGGCACGGTGCCCGACAGCAAACCGTTGCTGCGCGGAATCTCGCCGTTGTTGTTTTCGTTGTACCACTCGATCGTGGCCAGCTGTGGGGCCGTGCCCTCGGCGTCGACGGAAATGACGCGGCGCGATTCGGCGTCGTAGAGCAGGATGACCGCGTCGGACCCGATGCCGTTGGAGTCGGCGTCGACCAACGCCAGCACGGCGTGCCCGGCGACGATCGCGTCGAAGGCGTTGCCGCCCGCTTCCAGTATCTGCACAGCGGCGCGCGTGGCGAACACGCTCATCGAGGAGGCGGCGTACTCGGTGCCGCGGACCACCGGGCGCATCTGCCGTGGACCTCGGTTACCTCTCTGGAATCGTTCTTGGGGGCCGCCTCTTTGGGCCTGGCCCTGGGCGCCGGCGGAGTCGAGTCCGGCGACGAGGAAAGCGAGCACGAAGCAGCAGAGCGTGCGTGCGAGTGTCTTCATGGGAACCTCGGTGATATGCGGTAGCACCGACGGTGCAACCTCATAATAGGGGAGATCGACAATCCGCATCCTAAGGCAAAGCGGCGTGTTTTGTCCACGGAAACGCGGGGGGTACGCCAGGTTGCCCTCCCCACGCTCCCTACACTGTGCGGGCTCCCGCCTTCTGCCTATATCTTGGCAGTCGATTGGGGCAAACGCGAGGAGCGTGGGCCAGGTTTGGCAGGTGTCGGTCACCGTCCCGTCGGCACCCGCTGCTTCAACTCCTCGAACCAGTTGAGGACGACGTTGATGCGGGGAGTGACGGGGGCTCCTGTTGTCTCAAAGCCCCCTGCGGGCAAAGGCACCAGGAATCTCTGTCCATCGGCAGTGACATCGAAGTTGGTATTGGCACGCATGACGATGTTGGAAAGTTCTACCGGATCGGATGCGGAAAACGGCTCCGTTGTCACACTTCTGCAACGAGGATGCCTGAGCTATTGCCGGAACGGTAGTAAATCTCCTTTCCATCCCGCGACCAGCGGGAGACACGACCGCCACGGGTACTTCTGGAAACCTGGAATGTCCGACCGCTCGATACCTCCCGCACGTTCACCTCGAATTGCCCGGTCTCCCTTGACTGAAAGACGAAGAAGCGACCGTCCGGCGAGAAACTGGCCAGAAGCTCATCGGCGGCAGTCGCGAGCATTTTCGGCTCCGGATCTGTATCGAGAGCCAACATCCCCAGGTCGCGATTCGGGGTGATCCCGCTGGTAAACAGCAGCATCTCACCGTCCGCTGAGATCGACGGCCACAGCACTGGAGCTTCGGTATCCAACACCCGCTCGGCCTCGAGACTCCGGTCTGCCCGCTGTTTCCAGATGTCGAAATTGCCACCCCGATCCGACGCGAAGAAAACCCACTCTCCATCGTTCGACCAAACGGGGAATCGGTTGTCGCCCTCCGTGGTCAGCAACGCCTTGTCCCCTCGTTCGACCTCGTAGATCCAGATGTCCCACTCCCCATCATCTCGCTGGATTTCGACCGCGTTGCGCTGGTCATCCGGGGAGAGGTCCAAGTAGTTAGTCGAATCCGGCTCGAAGGGCAGCGGTTCGACTTGGCCGTTACGATCCAGCCAGGCGAGTTGGTAAGCGCCTGAAGTGCCGCCATCCGGCATGTACACCAACCCACCGCGAACCGAGAACGCATACTGGCTTGCTCCCGTGCGGGGGGCAGGGGCCGCTTCTTTGACCCCCTCGACGATGGAAACCGATCCTCCAGTAACCTCGACGTTGTCTGTATCGAAGGGCACCGCAAAAAGGTCGCCTTCGAGGGCATAGACAATGTGGCCGGTGGGCACGTAGCGGCCATCGGTGCCGACAATGCCCAGCTCCTTGCGCTCGCCGCCAGACACCGCCTGCGCCACAATGCTCGCAGCGTTCCACGAGCCGGAGGATGTCCGCAACGTAAACAGCAACCACTCGCCACCGGGAAGAAGCTGAGGGCCGTGGGCTTCGCCCTCCTCCATCGGAACGACTACCTCTGTCTCACCACCGTCCTCCGGGACACGCCAGATCCCGTCGACACCCTGCTCGAAGTAGATGTAGCCGTCATCTGCCCAGCTCGCCCCGTAAGCCCGCGCCGGCGCTGGCCCCAGCGACACCGGCGCACCGCCGGTGATCGAAACGCTCTTCATCTGCCCGTCGCCTCCCCAAAAGCCGATCTGTTGACCATCGGGGGAAAAGAACGGACTTCTGGCTTGCTCCGTGCCGCGGATGGGTGTGGCTACCAGATCGTCAATCGCTCGGAGCCAGAGCTGCCGGTTGGCGTTGAATACCACCGAGCTGCCATCCGGTGAGATCGCAACGCCCAGTGTGGAAGTGGCCTGGAAGGTAGTTTCTGCTGGATAATCGATGTAGAAGCGAGTGATGAGGGACGCTGGCGGCGACGGGGTCGTGATCCAGACGCCGAAAGCTGCCACAAGGGCGATGGCTACAGCTATCGGGGCTGCCAGCTTCCACGGGATGCCGCGTGGCGTTTCCACGACGGCGGAGGCACCAGCATCGAGGACATGGCGTCCGTGTCCTCGCTGAGCGCCTCCTCGATCTCGATGCGGGCGTCGGCGATGTCGTGAAGCCGGCGGTTTGGATCCTCGCGATGCGCCTCTACCGCACCCACGAAGCGATAACCCCGCCCGTGGATCGTCTGGATGAACGTGGGATCTCGAGGATCGTCACCCAGGATCTGACGCAACAGGCCCACGGCCTCCGACAGCGACTTGTCCGCCACATGGGTACCGTTCCACACCGTGTCGAGAAGCTCGTCCTTGTTGACGAGCTGTCCGGGTCTCTCCAAAAGAAGGCGTAAAACACCCGCGGCTTTAGGGGGCAGGAGAATCTCTTCGTTGCCCTGGTAAAGGAATCTGGCAGCGGGGTCGAAATCGAAGGAACCGCAGCGGATCATTTGACAATCGATGCGCAGAGCGATTTGATCTCCGGGAGGTTACAAGCGGGCCTTCGCGGATAGTCTGCATTCATGCCCGTTACGCACACTCGCCGACCATAGAATCCAAGTATGCAAGCATGGATCCCACGGTTTTGTCCAGGGATTCACTGCTCCGCGCCGTCCACGATGCCTTCGATTCGGGGCCCGCTATTGAGCAGCGCGCCCGGAGGTTCCCCGTAGAAAAGATGGACCTTTCCAGGAAGTCATCCGGAGACTTCCCGACTCCTCTTTACGCATGATGCAGCCACGGCCTTGCGCTCGTCCCCCGAGCTGTAAGGGCACTTCCCCTGGTAGGGAGTCCGTCCGTGGTCGGCAAAACGCACGGTCATTACGAGATCCTTGAACCGCTCGGTGCGGGCGGGATGGGCGAAGTGTATCGAGCGCGGGATACCAAGCTCGAGCGCGATGTTGCTATCAAGGTGCTGCCGGAGGGTCTTGCCGACGATCCCGACCGGCTCGCCCGACTCGAGCGGGAGGCGAAGCTGCTCGCGGCACTCAACCACCCGCACATCGCGACGATTCACAGCCTCGAGGAGCAAGAGGGCTCACGTTTTCTCGTGCTGGAGCTCATCAAGGGCAAGTCCCTCGAGGAGCATTTGGAGGCCGGTCCGCTCGGTTTCGACGAAGCGCTCGAGGTGTGCAAGCAAATCGCCACGGCGCTGGAGGCGGCGCACGGCGAAGGCATCATCCACCGGGACCTCAAGCCCGCCAATGTGCTGATTACGCCGGACGGACGGGCGAAGGTCCTCGACTTCGGTTTGGCGAAATCTTTCGAGTCCGAGGAGTCTGAAGCCGACCTCACCCGCTCTCCCACCGTGAACGTCGCGGCCACCCAAACGGGCGTGATTCTGGGCACGGCTCCCTACATGAGCCCCGAGCAGGTTCGCGGCACTATCTTGGATACGCGCACCGACATCTGGTCTTTCGGCTGCGTGCTGTACGAAGTACTCACCGGCGAGAGGGCCTTCGGCAGGGAAACCATCGCCGACACACTGGCTGCTGTTATCGAGGCGGAGCCCGACTGGGATCGGCTCTCACTGGATACGCCCAGCGCTTTGCGCGCGCTCATCGGACGGTGTGTGCGGAAAGATCGCGACCGGCGCCTTCGCGACATCGGCGATGCCCGCATCGAGATCGAGGACGCGTTGAGTGGAGCTTCAATGAGCATACCCGCGTCCGCGGACGGAAGCGTCGTGGCAGGCGCTGAGCCATCGGGCGCCATGGGGCGCCAGATTCCGTTGGCCTGGGCGGTGTGGGGAGCGGCGCCACTCCCTGAGTCGGAGCCACCATTGGTCACGGAGACGTATATTCCGGTCCCGGTCGACATTCGTGAACTCGGGATGCGTCAACCGAGTCTGTCCCGTGACGGCCGGCAACTCGCATACCAGAGGGACCTCAGAGACCGCAGGCGCCCGATCTACCTCCGGGCGATGGACTCGGGCGAAACTGCCCCGATTCCGGGCACCCAGGATATCGATCTCAGAGCAGAGCGTCCGTTCTTCTCGCCCGACGGCCAGTGGCTCGGGTACTCAACCAGGGAAGGCCTTTGGAAAATTCCGATTGCCGGTGGCACGCCGGACAAAGATCTACGGTGCCCACGCCTTTGCATCGTGGGGCTCCAATGATCAGATCATCTTCAGTCATGCTGGCAGCAACCCCGAAGACGGCTCCCTTTGGCGGATCTCAGCGTTTGGCGGCGAACGAGAACTGGTTGCTGAGCCGGATCTACAAAGCGGCATCGTCAGGTATCTTCGGCCAAGCTTCTTGCCCGGGGGTAGAGACATTCTAGTTGAGATCCGGCGCGACTCCGATGTCATGGAGACGGCCGGCATCGCGGTCGTTTCGCTCGATACCGGTAAAGTCACGATCATCGCGGACAGGGGCACGGACCCCTCGTATGCGCCCACCGGTCACATCGTCTACGTGCGGGATAACGCGCTCGAGGCCGTGCCCTTCGATCCGCAACGACTCGAACGCTCAGGAGCGGTGCAACTCGGACGCGAAGTTCCGGTTGACGTCCGCCGCGGCGGCGGCGACGCCTACTACACCTTCTCGCAAAGCGGAACGCTCGTTTACGTTCGGCGTTCCCGTGCCGCCGACATCCGGCGCCAGATGGTGTGGGTTGATCGGCAGGGGAACGAGACCCTGGTCGACGACCGGGAGCGTTGCCCAGCACCTCGACGCTGCAACTTCGCCGCCGTTCGCCTATCGCCCGACGGCAGCCAGATCGCCGTCGAGGTCCGCGAGGGTGGTGGACCACCGCCAAACAGGATCTGGCTCTTCGGGATCGAAGACGGGACGTGGCAAAAACTTACCGTCGAGGGCGCTAATTCGCCAGTGTGGACGCTGGACGGAAAGCGACTGCTGTACGCCTCCTCTCAGGGCGTTATCTCGAAAGCTGTGGATTTCATCGGCGAGCAACAGAAGATACTGCAGACGAGGTACACCCCTCTGCCGACTTCCATCGCCAGGTCTGGCGAGCTGTTGTTGCACGAGATGGTCGAAGGCAGCACTGCGCGGCGGCGAATTCTGGTCATGCCAATGAACGGAGATTCAACGGCCTATTCGCCGCTCCGCGATAGCGGCGAGTTCAACCAACGCGGAGCGATGGCCTCACCCGACGGTCGGTGGGTTGCCTACGTCGACCAGTATTCGGATCGCGACGAGGTCTACGTGCGGTCTTTCCCCGGCTTTGGCCCCAGGCACCAGATTTCCGACGCCGGTGGTCGGTCCCCTATGTGGGGGGTTGACGAGACGGAGCTCTTCTACGTGGCCGGCGGGCGCGGATGATCGTCGCCCGGTTGCAAACCGAGCCGGAATTCGACGTCGTGGACAGGGTGCCGCTGTTCGAAAACCCCTACTTAGACTTTTCCGCCCGCACGGCCTACGACTACGACCGTCGCAACGATCGCTTCCTGATGGTCAAGACCCTCCCGCCCGAGGTCGATCCCAATCAGTACACGGTTGTCTTCAACTGGTTCGAGGAGTTGAGGCAGTTGGCGTCGAGGGGGCGCTGATCGCATGGGATCAAGCGTGGAATCGAGCAGGGTGGCCGCCTACCCAGTGCCGCCGCATGGTAGGGCACTGATCGCTCTCGGCATCTTCGTTGTTACGCTCGGTGCGTTCGCGGCTCCCGCCGCGGCGCAATACGCACGCGCCGAGGTGTCGGGTTCGGTGACCGCCCCCGACGGCCTCGCTCTGCCGGGCGTCGCCGTGGAAGCGCGCAACGAGGACTCCGGATTGACTCGCACGGTGCCAACCTCGGCTTCGGGTGGCTACTTCATCCGGGGCCTGGTGCCGGGCGTTTACACGTTGACGTTCTCCTTGCAGAACTTCCGCACGATCGAGCGCCTGGGCGTCGGGCTGCACGTCGGCGAACAGCCGGTGGTGAACCAGACGATGGAGCTCGCCGGCGCTCTCGCAACCGCCACGGTCGAGGGGCGAGTGCCGATGGTTGAAACGAGGTCGAAGCAGGTCGGCAGCGTGGTAACCCTCGCGGAGGTAAGCGAGCTGCCGTCGATCAACCGCAGCTTCGTGCGGTTCGCCACCCTGGTACCCGGTGTCGCCGCGGTTCCCGACACGAGACTCTTGATCTCCGTCAACGGTCAGAGCGTCTTCAGCAACCAGTTCAGCATCGACGGCGCCGGCAACGACGAAAACTTTTCCGGTTCCGCCGCCGGCCCTCAGGTACGTACACGGCTCGAGGCGATGCAGGAGTTCCAGATCATCACGAGCCAATTCGACGCCGAATTCGGTCGTGCCCAGGGCGGCATCATCAACGCGGTGACCAAGAGCGGCACCAACGAGTTCCATGGGGTCGGTTTCTTCTACGCGCAAGACAGCGCCTGGAATTCCACGCCGTTTTTCGTCGAGCGGGCAGGGGAGGACAACCCGGAGGTGACGTTCAAGGGACTCGGTGGCACGTTCGGCGTACCGATCGTCCGCGACCAGACGCACTTCTTCACCAGCTATGAATACCTGACGCCCAACCAGGTCATTGTCCGGGACTACTCGAATATCGGCCGTAGCGAACAGAGCTTCACCGGATCTACTGACATTGCCATCAACAACATCGTTTTGAAGCTCGACCACCAGCTGGCACGCAACCACAAGATGTCGGTGCGCTGGTTGTGGGAGTACGGCCGGGGAGATAATCAGGAAGTAAACGGTCAAGAAATCGAGACACAACTTCGCGCCGAGGAGGACTTCGACTGGACGCTGGTGGGTTCCTTGGACACCGTCATCTCGGACACCGCCTTCAACAACCTACGTATGTCGTTTACCCGCGAGGATCTTCACTTCGCGACGCGGGATTTCTTCGAGTGCGGTGCGACCTTCGAATGCATGCGGAGCTTCGCTCCCATGGAAGACCGCCCGAACATCGACGAAGGACACGTCGACCGTGCCAATCATCGCATCGACAACTCGTTGCAATTCGACGACACGTTGTCGTGGTACTTGCCCGACAAGGTGGGTGACCACGACATCCGGATGGGCGGCCACTTCTCGTCGCGGCAGGTCGACCGAGACGATTCCCGGCGCGCTAATGGCCGCTTCCAGTTCGGCAACAACCGTCCTTTCGACATCGATGACCCCACGACCTATCCGAATCGGTTCGACATTCTGATCGGCTCGCCGCGTGGTCAAAATCCCGAGCAGGATCTTCCTCCCGCGAGCGTCGTTGCCCTGTTCTTCCAGGATGACTGGCAGCCGCTCGCCGACTTGACTATCAATCTGGGCATGCGCTGGGACTGGGAAGAGGTCACCCCCGGCGACACCGACAACGTCGCCTGGCGGCTCGGCTTCGCCTACGATCCCGTGGGCGACGGGAAGACGCTCGTGCGCGGTGGCTGGGGGCGTTTCTACGACCGCTACCTTTTTGCCGAGTGGGAGGACCCGATACAGCTGGGTGTATTCAATACCACCGGAATCACCCGCTCCTGGACCAACAATGTTGCGAACCGCGGAGAATTCGTCCGGCTGTTCAACGAGACAGGCTTGACCACGCTCGCGCAGATGTGCGACTACTTGCGCGACCTGATGGAGGCGCCGATCGACGTACGAGGCTTCAACCCGCAGCCCGCGGTCGAGGGCGCACATCTCGGCTTTCGCGACGCCCCCTATTCCGACCAGCTCAGCATCGGCGCCGAGCGCCAGGTGCTTGAAGATGTCACGGTAGGCGTCGATTTCATTCGCACCGAGAGCAGGAACCAGCTCATCAGGCTCGAATTCAACCCGTTCAGCCGCGCCCTCGCCGCGACGGACGGACGGCCGGGCTCCGATCCCGGCAACGGTCGTCCGAACATCAGCGTGTTCCAGGGCGAGATGCTGGGGTTCGGGCGGATCACGATGGACGCGAAAACGGGCTTGGGGGCCGAGACCACGTACAACGCGCTGCAGCTATCGGTCAGAAAGCGTTACGGCCCGACCAGGATCGGCCCGCTCAGTGGCAGGATTTCCTACACCTTGGGCGACTCGAGCGGCAACGTGGACAATCGCGCCTTGGGGCGGGCATCCTACTTCCAGTTCATCACGCAGACGGAGTGGAACTTCGATACCGACGCATTGGTTGGCGAGTCCCCCGATCCCAACCTCGACCACCCGCAAAACGTCGATCGCCCGAATCGTTCATCGAGCCGCCGCCACAACTTCGTGATCTCCGGTTCATGGACGGCCCCGGGAACCTCGTGGCGTGACAACGGTGGCCTCGTGCTCTCCGGGATCGTCCGCTTTCTCTCGGGCGACCACTTCACGATCACCAACAACGCTCGCCTCGACAACAACAACCGCGAGGTCGCCGAGACCGGAACTTACAACCCGAACAACCCCAACGACATCAGCCGCGACGACGTCGAGTTCGACGGCACTATCAACGGCGCCGGGGCTGTTTGTCTGGTGCTGGGGTACGTGTGGGGCTTTGCCTTTCCGATCAACAAGAACCTGTGGACGAGCTCGTTCGTCCTGTTCGCCGGCGGCTGGAGCCTGCTGCTGCTCGCCCTCTTCTATGCCGTCATCGACGTCTGGGGCTACACGAAGTGGGCTTTCTTCTTCATCGTGATCGGCATGAACTCCATCCTCGTCTATGTGGCCGACCGCTTCATCGACATCGGCTACACGACGGATTTCTTTTTCGAGGGCCTGCTGCGCCCGCTCGGCGAGCCCGCCGGGCTGGTGTTGTGGTGGATCGGCTTCGTGTTGGTGGAGTGGGCCGTCCTGTACTTTCTGTACCGCAAGAAGGTGTTTCTGCGCGTCTGAAGTCCACCCTCGCGCGATGCCCCCCGGATTTCGTATGATCTGCTCTACCGTGCCACCGGCTAAGCTCATTTTCTTCCACTACAAAGGAAGCGCCATGAAGCGTCTCGTCGCCCTGCTCATCGTCCTCGCAGTCTTGTCCCCCGCCGCTGCCGTCGCCCAGCGTCCCGGCGCGCCACAGCCCGATGCCGGCGCCCAACAGGAGCGCTACGACTACTGGCGCCCGCAGCGCGACATGGTCCGCTACGGTCAGCAGGCGATTCTGATGTGCAACGGGCTGTTCACCGGCAACCGCACGCTCGAGCAGGTGTTCGCCCAGGAGCTGGCGTTTCTGCCGCAGCCGGTGGGCACGTCGCGCGGCGGCGACTACGTGGTCGATGAGGAGCGCAAGGCCGTGGCGATCGGCGCCGCCAGCGGCACGCCGATCATGCGGGCGGTGTATCGCGAGGGCCTCGGCTGCGTGATCCTCGCCCCTGACCAGACGTTCGAAGACATCGACGAGCTACCGATTCTCGAGTCGCCGCCGCCACCGGGCGATCCGGCGACGATTGCCTGGCCCGACGGCGATCTGGTCGAGGACACCTCGCTGGCCCCGAAAATCGATGCCGCGATGCTGCAGGCGGCGTCGGACTGGGCCTTCGATCGTGACACCCCGCAACAGGTGACGCTCAGCCTGATGGTGGTGCACGGCGGCAAGATCATCCACGAGCGCTACGCGCCGGGCGTCGACACGACCACGAAGACGCGCACCTGGTCGACGGCCAAGAGCATTGGCGTGACGCTGATCGGCATGCTGGTCGACGAGGGCCGCATGGTGCTCGACGAGCCGCTGCCGTTCGACTGGTTACCTCGCACCCGGTCGGCGGGCGAAGACCCGCGCTCGCAGATCACCCTGCGCCACGTGCTGAACATGTCGAGCGGTCTCGACACCGTTGACAACGGTGGCCTCGAGTACGCCACCGGGTCGGGCCTGGCCTACTGGGCCGGCGCCAGCTCCGTCGTCGGGGCGCGCAGCCGGGCGCTGATCCGCGAGCCCGGCACCAACTGGGACTATGAGAATTACGACACGCTGCTCGCCGTGTACGCCATGAAGCTGGCCATCGGTGACCCTCAGGAGTACCTGCAGTTCCCGCGCGCCGCGCTGCTCGACAAGATCGGCATGCGTAACACGCTCCTGAGTGTGGATCGTTTCGGCGACTTCATTCTGAGCAGCCAGGTGTATACGAACGCCCGCGATCTGGCCCGCTTCGGTCTGCTGTATCTCAACGGCGGCGTGTGGAACGGCGAGCGCCTGCTGTCCCGGGAGTGGATCGACTTCGTCCGCACGCCGGCCCCGGCAACCGTGGCGCGCGGCGGCCAGTACGGCGGCCAATGGTGGCTGGTGCCCGACAACCTCGACGACGTGCCCAAGGATGCCTATTCAACGGCCGGCAACCGGGGTCAGTACGTCGTCGTCGTGCCGAGCCACGACCTGGTGATCGTGCGCCGCGGCCTCGACTGGGGCCGCCAGGGTTTCAACCGCTGGGAGCTGACGCGCGAGGTGCTCAAGGCGTTACCGGCGGACTCGGAACAGCAGTAGATGAGCCGCAGCGGGATCGCTAGCGTCGGCGGATGAGCGGAGCAGGGGAGGGCAGCCGCGGCATGGGCGGTTTCGGTGCCGACGACTTCGCGCTCCTCGAGGCCATGGCTGCCGCCGGCTCGGAGCGTTCCGCCGACCTGGGCGAACGAGTCGACGCCTTGTGGGCCAAGGCCGACCGCCTGGTCAATGCGCTCGGCGCCGGGCTGTTCGATATTGGCGACTATGCGGCTTCGATCTGGCCCGACAGTGACGCCGACGAGCGCCTGCCGTTCATCTGGGCGCGCCTGAAGCGCGCCGGCAACGACGGTTATGCGACGCACATCGGATTGTTTCTGTCGCCGGGCCTCTGCAACCTGTCGATCGACCTGGAGAAGGACCCGCTGGACGCGGGTGACGCGGCCGAAACCCTCGATCAGGTCATCGAGTTCTATCGGTCGGATTTCGCGGCGGCCCTGACCGCAGGCGAACGGACCGACATACGCGTTTGGACCGACACCCGGAACGTCGTTGGCAGCGCCGGTTTCGCGGCGATCGACTTCGATCGCTTCATGGCCGACAACCGCGATGCCGGCCATCCATGGCCCAAGGCCGGCTATCTCTTGAGCGTCGCCGATGTCGAGGGTTCCGCAGATCGGTGGGTCGAGGAATATCGCGCCCGCGGCGCGCCCCTGGTGCCCATCTACGACGCCATGATCCGCAGCTTCGGTGGCTGCCGGCCGTACTTCCGACGGGGGGGGCGTTGAAGTAGTCGGTGAGACCCCCCGGCCAGCATGCCTCGAACGGCTGCGGGGCAGCTCTCACGCTCAGGGCTCAGCTCACGTTCGGGGGCGCTCGCTCGCCAGGCGGTAGAGCCCGTAGCAGACGCCGGCCAGCATCACGAGCCCGGGCCAGCCGCCCAGCGGCGGCGCGGCAAAGACCTCGAACATGTCGGCCGAGAAGACGTTCGAAACCTCGCCCAAGACGATCGGCAGGGCCAGCATGATGCCGACCAACGCTTCGCCGGTGATCAGGCCGGAAGCGAACAGCAGGCCGGTCTGCGACGGCTCGGCGCCGCCGAGCTTCCTTTTGGCATACCAGGCGATCAGCCCGCCGATAAAGATCGAGCTGCTGAGCTCGAGCGGCAGGTAAATGCCCACCGCCACCGCCAGCACCGGCGTACGGAACTCGGAGCCGCGGGCCTCGAGCGTCTTGTCGATAACGATCAGCGCGACGGCGATCCCCATGCCGATCAGGACCATTCCCCACGGCAGGCCGCCGCGGAATACGCCCTGAGCGACACTGGCCATCAGGGTGGCCTGCGGCGCCGCCAGCCCATCGGCGGTGCCGATGCCGTAGCGCGCCTGCAGCAAGTACAGCACGGGGCTCATCACGAACGCCGCCGCGATGACGCCGAGGAACTCGAGAATCTGCTGGCGCCACGGCGTCGCGCCGAGGATGTAGCCGGCCTTCAAGTCCTGCATCGTGTCGCCGGAGATCGCCGCCGCGCAGGCGACAACGGCGCCCACGAAGATCGCCGCCGCGGGCCCCGCGGGATTGTCGGCGCCAAGGAGTACCAGCAACAGCAGCGACGTGAACAACAGCGTCGCGATGGTCACGCCCGAGATCGGGTTGTTCGACGAGCCCACCAGACCGGCCATGTAGCCGGCGACAGCGGCGAAGAAAAACCCCGCCACCAGCATGACGGCGGCCATGACGGCCGACACCGCGAACTGCTGCACGATCATCTGATAGACAACAAAGATCGGGATGACGCAGACTCCGGTGGCAACCAGCACCCACTGCATGGGCAAATCGACTTCGGTGCGTTTGGCTTCGCCCGACCCCGCCTTGAGGTTCTTGTACGCCTGAAGCCCCGAGGAGATGCCGCGCTTGACGGGCCCCATCAGGTTCATCAGGGCCCACATTCCGCCGACTACCATGGCGCCGACGCCCATGTAGCGGATCTGCGAGGTCCATACCTGGCCAGCGGCTTCGACGGCGGTTTCGGTGCCGGCCGGCATGCCGTTCATGTACACGTAAATCGGGATGCCGATGAGCCAGGCGATGACGCCGCCGAGGAAAATCAGTGTGGCTATGTTGAGCCCGACGATGTAGCCGACGGAGATGAGGGCGGGCGAGAGGTTGATGCCCAGCACCCAAATGGTGCCCACGGCGCGCGCGCCGACCTCGAGCGTGCCGCTCCACAGCAACATGCCGGCCTCAGCGAACTTCACGCCGGCGCCGACGAGACCCGCCGTGGCCAAGGCGCGAATGCTGCGCCGCTGCTGGGCTTCGTCGCCGCCGATGCCGGCGAGCTCGGGATGCTCGGCGTAGGGATCGCCGCCGCGGTCGCGGAGGGCGCCGCCGGTTTTCAGCACTTCGGCCGTTGCCACGCCCTCGGGGAAGCGCAGCTTTTCTTCGACGACCAGGGTGCGACGCAGCGGGATCGTGAACAGCACCCCGACGATGCCGCCGACCAAGGCGATGGCGGTAACCTGCCAGTAGTCGAACGTCGTCCACCAACCCATGAGAACGAGTGCAGGGACGGTGAAGACAATGCCTGCCGCCAGGGACTCGCCGGCCGAAGCCGACGTTTGCACGAGGTTGTTCTCGAGGATGTTGGAGCGGCGAAAAGCGCGCAGCACCGCCATCGACATCACGGCCGCGGGGATCGACGCGGAGACCGTTAGGCCGGCAAACAGCCCCAGATAGGCGTTGGCGCCCGCCAGCACCACGGAAAGGACGACGCCGAGGAACACCGCCTTGACGGTGATCTCCGGAAGCTTGGTACCGGCGGGGATTACCGGCGAATCGTCGGTTTCGGGAGTTGCGAGGGCGTCGGATTCGGATTGCGACACAGGCACGTCTCCTTGCGATGCGGATTCCCGGAAGACTGCCGGACACTAGCGAACGTTACGCGATCCGGTCAAGTATTCCTGTTTTGTTGGCGGACGCAGTCACGGGAAGCAACGGGTTTTCTGAACACCTCCGTCCTCGGGTAGCCACGTCGCCTTTGATTCGAAGGTTTTTCCCCTGAGCCGGGAGCGGGTGGTATAGGCCCTCTCGGGTCCTCCCGTGCCCCTTCAGGCAGAGCGGTTAATTAGCGGAGCCTTCGGGTTTTTTTGAGATCCGCTCTGCTGATGGGGTCGTGGGAGGCTGGGTATTCAAACAAATCGGAGCGTTCCCTGCCAAGAATCGCCCCCCCTACAAAGCGCCCGTACCGCTCAACAACCACCCCACCTACAAAGCGCCCGCCCTGCTCAACACCCAGCCCACCTAGCCGATGGCGTCGAAGAGGGCGGTGAGCGTGTCGCGCAACCGGCCACTCACCCGATACACACCGCCGTTGCCGCCGGCAAGCAGGTAGACCTGTTCCGGCGGCGCGAACTCGGGTTCTGACTCGAGGTCTTCCTCGGGGACGTCGGCGCCGACTCTGACGTCGGCCACCTGCTGGTCGCCGATGTAGGCGCGCACGCGGAAGGTCGGGCTCTGCAGGCCCCAGGCGGACAGATCAGCCGGTTGGTCGTCGGCTACGATAGCTTCCATCGTCAGGTAGTTGAGGCTGAACAGCATGTTGTCGACGGCGCTGTCGATGTCGCTTACCTGGGCGGCCGGGCCGGCGATGCCCCAGACGTCATTGTCGTCCTTGGTGAGCTGGTGGCTCACCGCGCCGGCGCTCAGCTCGATGCGCGTCAAGTCGCTCTGCGTGAAGCTGAGTAAGGTCTTCGAGCGCAGGGTGAATAGGTCGACGTCGACCCCGTCGAAACCTTCATCGTCGACGACGTAGACGAGCGGATCGCCGCTTACCGACACGTAACGAGCGGGCCGCGGCTCCGGGTCGTTTTCCTCCCCCTCCGCGTCTTCGCTGATCTCGGTCGCTCCACCGACGGTCAGCACGATCGATTCCGTGCTCGGCGCCGGCGGACCCCCTTCGACTGCGGGAGTGTCTGCTTCGAGGTTGAAGGTGACGCGCAGGTACGGGTCGGCGAGGCCGTAGGCCGGCGAGCCGACGGGGTCGTCGCCGAACTCGACAGCTTGCAGCGCCAGGGCGCCGCCCAGCAGGGACGAGACGCTGGCGGCGTCGGCGTCGAGCGCCGGATTGATGATACGCCAGTCGAGGCCGTCCTTCTCGAGCCTCAGGCTCTCGCCGCCGCGGTCGAGCTCGAAGCTTTCGATGCGGTCTCGGGCGACTTCGACGACGGTTGTGTTGCGCAGCTCGTCGAGTGATTCGGGAATCAAGTCGATCATGCTCGGCGGCGCCACGAACACCGCCTCTTGCCCGGCCCGCCGCCCATAGAAGCCGTCGTCGTCCTCGGTCGCATCGCCGAGCTCCAGCGTGTGCGCCGCGCCCGCGTCGGTCCATAGCGTGAGCGTCGTCGCCGGTTCGTCAAGGCCGAAGGCTGCCAGTTCCTCGTCAGTCGGCTGCTCCGATGGATACGACTGCGCCCGATCCGACTGCAGCCGCGACACCAGCGTGGCAATCGTCGCGCGGTCGGCGCGCGCCTCCGTCGGCGCGGTGAAGGCCCACCGCTGGATGCCGTCCGGCTGCGGCGGCATCCGTTCCACCGTGACGTCCAGTGTTTCGCTGCTCACGTCGACGCGCGTTACTTGGTCGGCCGGCAGGTCGAAGATGCTGCGGTCACGGAGGTCGAACAACGTCTTGTTGACCGCGTCCTTCAAGCTTCCGGGGGCCAGGAAGACCGCGCCGTCGTTCGGTCTGGCGTATACGTTGAAGCCTACCGGCGTGCCGGCGCCGAGGGCGAGCGTGTGGGTGGTGCCGTCGCTCAACTGCAGGGTGGCCGTGACTTCCGGGGTATCGAGGCCGAAGCGGCTCAGGTCTTCGGCCTGCTCCTCGACCAGGCGCTCGCTGTCGGTTGATTGCAGCTGGTTGACGATGCCATCGACCGCGCTGTCGTTGGCGGCCAGGTCGTACGGCGCCGTGATGCGCCAGGCGTCGTCGCTGTGGGTCAGGACGATCGTTTCGTCGCCGCCCGCGATGGTCAGGCCGGTGACGTCCTCGGTTTCGAAGCGCAGCAGCCGGTCGGCGGTGCGCTCGGCCTCGGCACGTTCTTCGCTGCCGCGCACTTCGAGAAAGTACACGGCCGCCCCCAACACGATTACCAGGGCGCCCATCATGAGTGTGTTCTTGAGTTTCACGGCGCTACCGTCGTCGACGCCACCAGATGGCGAGCCCGGCCAAGAGAACCAACTCCGGAAGCAGCAAGACGACTGCGTAAAATACCGCCCAGCCCTCGTCTTGGGTGAGCGAGATGCGCGAGGCACGCCGGGCGCGGGGCCGGATGGCGATGGTTTCCGCGTTGTCGCCAGTCAGCCAACCGACCATGTTGAGCGCCAGGTCCTCGTTGAACATCAGCGTCAAGCGGCTGTTGCTCACCCACTCGGCATCGCCGACGACCACGATGCGGCCCTCGAGGTTGCTCGGGGCGGTGGGCTCGGTGGTCGGCTCGGGCATGACGTCAGGCTCAGGGTCGGCGACGGCATCTGTGGCCGGTGTTGTTTCGTCAGCCGCCTCGCCGCTCTCGTTTTCGGTGTCTGAGGCGCCGCTCACGTCCGGCGCGGTGTCGATGGCCGGTACAGTCCAGTTCAGGGCGCTGCCGGTGAGCGTGGCCGCGACCGCAATAGAGATCGGTCCCGATTCATCGCCGTCGGCCCCGTCTACCTCACCGGTCTCGAACAACTGGTCGACACCGGTTTCCGCCCAAGACGCCGGGCTGGTGCGGACGATCTCCGTGACGCTGATGCCGTCGGGCAGCTCCTCGGAGCTCCGCACCGAGCGGACGATGCGGTACAGCGTGTTCTGGTTGAAGTCTTCGGTGATCGGGTGGAAGCCGTAGTCCCTGACGACGGGCTCGATGCCCACCTGCGGGCCGGAAAACAGCGTGACCTGCTGATCGACGATGACGTCGTCGCCCACCACGATGCCGCGCTCTGCGAGCAGCGCGTTGAGATCTTCGTTGAAGCGTGGCTCGAGCAGGAACAGAGTGTTGCCGCCGCGATCCAGATAGCGTTGGAGCGCCGCGATCTCGTTCTCGAGAAACGCCCGCTGCGGTCCGGCGATGATCAACAGATCGGCGTCGCCCGGCACGTCGGGAATCGTGGCTAGCAGCAGCGGCTGAACCTCGGCGCCCTCGTTCTGGATTGCCGCCTTGAACTGGCCGAATCCGTCCTGTGTCTCCCGCGCCTCGAGGTCGGGCTCGGCGTGTCCGGTGAGGAAGTATATGCGCTTCGTTTCCGCTGACGTGAAACGGATCATCGCGTTGGTCAGCGCCTCTTCGGACAATTCCGTAATGCGGATCGAATCGTCATCGGAGGCCAGCACGAGCGTTCCGTACTGGGTGACCTCGTACTGCTGAGCCAGCTCCGGCCGCTTGTCGGGGTCGATCATTTGGAACGAGAGGCGGTTCGAGCCGGCGGCGTAGGTTTCGAGCAGGCTCTGCGCCGCGGCCGATTCGTTTTCCCGGAAGAAAGCGAGGATCTCGATGTCCTGGTCGAGGCCATCGATCAGCATTTCGGTTTGGTCGGCGAGCGAGAAGATTCCGGCTTCGGTGGCGTCGAAGCGCCACTCGTGCTGCGCCCCCAGATAGTTCACGAAGCCGATCACCGTCAGCGTCAGCACCGTATAGACGATCGTGTTGGTGGCGTACTGCGTCTTTCTGCCGGTAACCGACTCGCGCAGGTTTTCGACGTGGGTGAACAGGTACAGGCCCAACATCGCGATGCCGCCGATGAGATGCGCCAGCACGTACATCGAGTTCCAAGACGACGTGATGATGCCGCCGATTACCCCGAAGGCCAGGAGGATGAGGCCGAACAATCCGAACGAGCGGTACGAACCCATGTCGGTTTATCTCCAGCGCAGGGATTCAAGCGACCGCTGGCTCAGGAACAGCGCGACCGCGATCAGGCTGAGGAAATAGATGACGTCCCGGCTCACCAACAGCCCCTGCACCAGCGGTCCGAGGTGCTCGGTGAGCGACAGGTACCGGAGCACCGCGCCGGCGGTGGGTCCCACGGTGGCGGCGGGCCAGCCGATGGCAAAAAACAGCAGTAGCACCACGAAGGCGGTCACCGCGGCGACGATCTGGTTGTCGGTCAGCGTCGACGTGAACAGTCCCAGGGCGATGAACGACAGGCCGACCAGCAGGATACCCAGGTATCCGGTAACGATCGAGCCGATCTCCGGATCGCCGTAGTACATCAGGATTGCCGGATACACGAGCGTGCAGCCGAGCAACACGGCGAAGAACAGGGCGGCGCCGAGGAACTTGCCGAGGGTGATTTCCAGCGTGCCGATGGGCGAGGTGAGCAGGAGCTCGTCGGTGCCCTGGCTGCGCTCTTCGGCGAACAGTCGCATCGTCACCAACGGCATCATGATGAGGAAGATCACCACCATATTCTGCAGCAGCGGCGCCATTACGAGGTCGTTGAGGTTGAGCTGGGCGAGCATTTCCGGTTGCTGGAACTGCGAATAGAGCTGGACGTATTGGGAAAACTGCACGATGTAAATCCAGTAGAACCAGCCGCACAACAACAGGAAGCCGGCCAGCACCACGTAGGCGATGGGCGAGACGAAGTAGTTGCGGATTTCCTTGTAGGCGATGGCCCAGATGTTGGTCACGACGATTCTCCGTTCTCTTCGGGGTCGCCGTCGTCGCCGACGCGCTCGATGGGGTCCGCGCCGCCGCCCTTTGCTTCGCTGTTCTCTTCATCCGCCGCGGCACCGTCGGGTGTCGTGGCCGCGTCGTCGCCGTTTGCCTGGTTGTCCTCTTCATCCGCCGCGGCATCGTCGGGCGCCGCGGCCGCGTCGCCCGCCGTGACCTCGAGAAAGAACGTCTCCAGATCTTCCGATGCCATCGACTCGAGCAGCTCGTCGGCGACGATGCGACCGTTGGCGATGATTACCACCTTGTCGCACAGTTGTGTGACCTCGGGAAGGATGTGCGTCGACAAGATGACGGTGCGATCCGCCGCCAGCCTGCGAATCAGGTTACGGATCTCGATGATCTGCTTGGGGTCGAGCCCGATCGTGGGCTCGTCGAGAATCAGCACGTCGGGGTTGTGTACCAAGGCCTGGGCGATCGCTACGCGCTGCTTGTAGCCGCGCGACAGCGTGCCGATCGGCTGCGTGCTCACGTCGTCGGTCATCGTCGACGACAGCGCCGCGTCGACCGCCTCGGCACGTTCCCGCTTGGCGACACCCTTGATGCGGGCGACGAAGTCGAGGTACGAGCGCGGCGTCATCTCCCGATACAGCGGCGGGTTTTCGGGCAAGTAGCCGATGTGCCGCCGGACCTCGAGAGATTCCTCGAACACGTCGTGGCCGGCGACTCGCGCCGTACCGCTGCTGGCCGGCATGTAGCCGGTCAAGATACGCATCGTGGTCGTCTTACCGGCGCCGTTGGGACCCAGGAAACCCAAGATCTGGGCGGGCTCGGCGGTGAACGACACGTCCTGAATCGCCGCAAACGAGCCATAAAACTTGGTCAGGCAATCAACCTCAACCATGTCTCGGGAGTCCTACCGGGGAAGCCGGCTGCGATTCGAACGGTCGCGCGGCCGATGAGTCTCGATGTCAACCTCGCGCTAGGCGCGCGGGCGGAATGGTAGCAGAGCACTCCGACGCCGACAATGCAGTCCCGTGACCCGCAGCCCAGTACAATGACGCCATGAAACTGGCCACCTTTGCCTCTCCCTGGGACTTGGTGCTCGGCGTGGCGTGCGCTGCCGTGGCAGCAACGCGCTTTGCGCCGGGGGGTTTCGGGCCGGTCGAGGCGGTGGTCGCCGTTGCGCTGTCCGTCGTCGTGTTCTTCTGGTACCGGCAACGGTTGCTTCTCGACCGCGCCGACGAGTACGCGAAGCTGCAAACGGCTGCCTTCGCCGTACAGGTGTTGTGGCTGACGGTGCTGTACGACATCGCCGCCGGGCTCCTCAATCTGCCGGCGGCGCGTTGCAGGAGCCGCTGAGCGCCTTGTTGCTGACCGTCGGCGCCGCGGCGCTCATGGTATCGGTGTTGGTGGCACTGGATTTGGCGGTTGTGCGGCGGCCGAGCCAGGTGTGGCGCCTGATCGTCGGTTACGTTGCCATCGTGGCCGCCAGCCAGGCCGGGGCAGCGGCGGCGCCGCCGTTGGGGCTCACCGGATTGCTCTTCGGCCTGGTCGCTCCCATGGGATGGCTGATCACGCTGCAGCGGCGCCAACGCGTGACGGTGTTGCTCGGCGGCGTGCTCTCGATCGTGCCGCTGCTCGCCGCGGCGATCATCTTCATCCGCTCGCTGTCGTCCGTCTCGGGGACGGCGCTGGCCGCCGTTCCGCAGGTGGAGCTCCGTGTGTTCGTCGCCGCGGCGTCGCCGTTTTGCCTTCTGTTTGTCGTCTTGCTGCTCATGCGCGCCGGCCAGGCACTGGCGGGCGCGCGTTTGTACGACCGTAAGGTCCAGGAGCTCGATGCGGTCTACGACTTCGGCCTGACCACCACGTCGGCACTCGATGCACAAGAGTTTCAGACGGTCGTGCTGCGCTCGCTACAGCGCATCGGCGCGCCCGACGTGGTGGCGCTCGTCGAGCCGGGCCCCGACGACAACGTGCAGTTCAGCTTGCTGCGCAACGACACTGAGGGCGAGCGCATCTACCGTCACAAGACGCGCGGCTCCTGGCCCGATTTGTCGCTCCGTTTCGTTGACCGGCGGCCGCTGTCGATCCCCGACCACTCGCGCAGCCAGCAGCCTGCGTTGCCGAGAATCTGGGAGCCGGCCAGTGGCTGCTCAGTCATCGTTCCCGTGCTCACCCCGGCGGGCGACCCGCGCGCCTTGTTGATCGCCGGCAAGCACGAGGCGCACGGCTTCAAGCAGGCAGAGTTGCGCAGTCTGTCGGGATTCGCCAACCAGGTCGGGCTGGCGATGGAGTACGCCCGTTCGCTCGTCGAGCTGGTGGAGTCGGAACGCCGCAAGAACGAGCTCGAGTTCGCGCGCCAGATGCAGATGGACTTGCTGCCGCAAGAGCCGCCAAACGTCGCCGGTCTCGACATCGCCGATCGCTCGACGCCGGCCACCGAGGTGGGGGGGGACTATTTCGATTACCTGGCTTTGCCGAGCGGGCACATCGGCGTGGTATTCGGCGACGTCGCCGGCCACGGTATGACGGCGGGATTGATCATGGCCATGGCCAAGAGCGCGATCCATACGCAGGTGAAGGCCGACGGTCGCCCGGCCATGCTGCTGCCACGCCTCGGCGAGGTACTTCTCGAGATGTCGGCGCCCAATCAGTACATGACGATGGTGTTTGCGGAGCTTGACCTCGAGGGCAGGGAGATGAGCTATCTGAACGCGGGACACCACTTCCCGGTGGTCTACCGAGCGGCTGCTGACGAGATCGAGTACCTCGAGTCCACGGGACCCCCGCTGGGGCTGCTACCGGTGTCACCGGGCGAGCCGCAGAAGCGGCATTTGAACCCGGGTGACGTGATAGCCTTTTATTCAGACGGGTTGGTTGAGGCGTTTAACGGGAACGATCAAGAGTTCGGGATCCAGCGCCTCGCAGAGATTGTCGCCACCCGGTCGAACCAACCGGCGGCGACCATCGTCGACGAAGTCTTCAGCGCCGTTCGCAGGTTTTCCGGCGATCGGGCTTGGCACGACGACGCGACACTCGTGGTCGTGCGGATACTCGACGGCGCGCCGGACGTCGTAGCCAACAACCTTTGAACTGACGCGCTTCGCCGTCGCGGCGGGAGTTTCCAAGCATGATCAAAATCACGCATCGATTCGGAATCGGCAGTGCCTTCGGTTTCACAATAACGGCGACCTTGCTCGTTGCCGTGCTCGCCGCGCCGGCGGTATCCGCCGGCGTCGCCCAGATTCAGGAGCGGGGCACTCTCCTCGGCCCCAAGGAGAGGGAGACGCTCAGCTCGTGGACGGGGCGCTGGTTGGAGGGTCCGGTACAGTACATTGCCACCGAGGAAGAACAGGACATCTACAATTCGCTCGAATCCACGACGCAGAGGTTGCAGTTCATCCGTATGTTCTGGGAGCGCCGCGACCCGTCACCGCGCGGGCCCGAGAACGAGTACCTCGAGGAATTCGTGCGCCGCGCGGTATACGCCGAGGAGGAATTCGGGGACGGGCAGTTCGGGGACGGGCGGAACCCGGGGTGGGCGACCCCGTTCGGACAGGTTGTCTTGGTCCTCGGCCCGCCGGTTCGCACCGAGCGCGAGCCGGGGTTCCCGAGGACGGTGTCGCAGCGTCCGGCGATCCTGTGGGGCTACGACGCCCGCATCCCCGAGTGGCCGACCAACGAGAAGCTGCTGTTCGTGTTCCAGCGCGGCCGCTGGAAGCTGTATCCGCCGTCAAACTTCGACGAGCCGACGCCCAGTGCCAGCAGCAGGGCGCGCGACCTGGAGCGCACCGGTATGCTGCCGGACATCCCCAATGACTTCGTGAGAGCCACAGGCGCCCTCGTGCAGCAATCGCTGCTCCAGTCGGTCCGCTATGACGACGTCATCAACAACATCGACGCCGACGTCATCTTTCCGGACGCCGACATTCCCTTCGCCTGGGAGGCGTCTTTCGAGCCGGGCACGGGCGGCGAGGTGGAGATCACGGTCACCTTGACCTGGCGCATGGAGGCTCTGGTGTTCCACACCGTCGAGCAGCAGGCGCAGACCGAGATGGTCCTCTACGCCGTTCTGATGGACGACGATGCGCCGGTGGCGGAGAACAGCGAGCACATCAACGTCACGGTACCTGCGGCGGATCTCGCGTCGCGCAAGGATGAGTTCGTGGAGCGCTCCATCACGCTGTCGGCGCGTCCCGGATCCTACAGCCTGACGCTGTCGCTCGACGATCAGCTACTGGGCTTCCGCACCGTGTACCGCAACGACCTGGTCGTTCCCGAGCGCTAAGCCGCGGCTGGCTTCGTCCTGCCGAAGGGCAATCCCGGTCAGCTGGTCCCAGTGCTCTTCGAGGATCGTCAGCTCTTCGGCGAAGTCGACGTCGATCGCCGTGCCGCCGTGGGGCAGCGGCACGATGCGCACGCCACGCTCCGTGCCGAACAGCTTCCCGGCGTATTTCTCCACCCGTGCGAGCCTGACGCGGCGACTCAGCCAGTCCATACCGCTCTTGCCGACTCGGCCGGTGCGGCCCGGCCGGTGCGAGAGCTTCTCGAACTCCTTGGCGGTATAGAGCAGGGCCGCGTCGAGAATGGCGTGCGGTGCGCTGGCGCCAAGTAGGTAGAGGGCCCGCCCCGTGAGGCTCACGAAGCGGCCAAAGCGTTCCAGCTTGCGCACCGAATACACCTGGTCGGCGGCGGTCATGCCGTGAATGCGGTCGGGTATCAGGAGGTTCAGGCCGGTTACTCGCCCGCTGGCTTCGCGCATGGATACCGAATTCCGGCGAAAATACGGTGAGTACTCGGCGTACGACTCACGCAGAGCGAGGGCGTGGAATAGGTCGGCCTCCCCCAGGCGCGGCGCGCAGAAGGAAAGAAAATCGCACAAAGCCGTCGCCGTCGTCAGCGGATGGTCGCCGAACACCAGCAGCGCCGGTTCGCCGGGTGCCAGCTCGATGGCTTCCTTGGCATCCCGCAGGTTGGTAGCGAGCGAGGCCCCCGGACGCTGTGGCAGCGGCCGAAACTCGTGCTGTACGGGGATCTTGGCGACGTACTCCGGAGGACCGCACACCCAGATCCGCCGTAGCCCGGCGTCGTGGAGCCAATCGAGGACGTACTCGACAACCAAGCGGCCGCGGAGCCGCAGGAAGGATTTGGCCTCGAGCGGCACCTCTTCGCTCCCGTCCACAGCTGCGGCGGTACCGCTTGCGGACACACTGTCGCTGCCGGCAAGTACGAGTACGTTGAGATCCGGTGTGAAAGGCGGCGGCAGAGGCATCGGAGCGACATTATAGATCGGCCTGCTGAGGCCCGTCCCTTATATGCGCGGCGACCTGTCGGTTCTCCTACGCGACCCGGGACACGCCGCTGCCGCGCTGGTGAGCTCGGCGTAACCAGGGCCCCACCGCGGGGGCTCACCCGAAGCCCGTCACTGCCACACCCACCGTCCCATGGTGGACGCTAGGAGCCATGCCTGCTCGGATGATAGAGTCCGCCCCGGCTATCTGACCACAGCGGAGGAAGACGATGAGCGCGGATTCGCGTTGGACTCGACGTCATTTCATGACCCTCACCGGCGCCGCGGTCGGCGCCTCACTGGGGCCGCTGGGCATGGCCGATGCGGCCTTTGCTCGGGCGATGCGTGGTATATCCGTGGGAGGTCCTCGAACGCCGCAGAGCGACGTCGATTGGGTCGACGTGCTGTCGGCCGTTCGATCTCGGCGGTCGCGCGACCATGAACACGGCCAATCTAGCGCCGGCGGCGGCGCCGGCGCGCGCCGCTTGCGGCGCGCTGGCCGCGTCGATAGACGCCGATCCCTCGTTCCAGAACCGGGCGCAGTTCTCCGGGTTGCGGCAGAACACGCGCCAGCGGGTCGCTGCCTATCTTGGTGCCGATACATCGGAGATCGCGCTCACCCGCAACACGTCCGAGAGCAACAACTTCGTCGTTCAGGGGGTCGATCTCGGTCCGGGCGATGAGGTCTTGCTCACCGAGCACAACCACCCGAGCAATCGGGCTTCCTGGCAGTTCCGCTCCCGCCGGCATGGCTTCGATGTAGTGGAGGTACCCGTGCCCTCGCCGCCGCCCGCTCCCGAGGCACTTTTCGAGGGGTTGATCGAGGCGGTGACACCGCGCACTCGTGTTATCGCCTGCAGCCACGTAACCAACCTCGGTGGCTGCCGTTACCCAGCGAAAGAGATCAACGAGTGGGCTCGCCAGCGCGACATCCTGACGCTGGTGGATGGCGCTCAGACGTGTGGTGCCGTCGAGGTCGATCTGCACGATCTCGGCTGCGACTTCTATTCGGGAAGTGGTCACAAGTGGTCGTGTTCACCCCGCGAAGTGGGTGTTCTATATGTTCGCGAAGAGTCCCGCGAGCGACTGTGGCCCTCGGTGGTGAGTGTAGGTTTTCGGGAGTCGACGGTTCCCGGCCGCATGGAAGCCCTGGGGCAGCGCGACGACGCGGCGCTTGCCGGCTTCGGTCACGCCATCATGTTTCTCCAGGAAATCGGTAGCGCCGCCGTCGAGGCGCGGCTTGCCGCGCTCACCGGTGTGTTCAAGGAGGAGCTGTCGCGGATGCCGGAGGTGACGTTGTACACGCCGGTGGACCCGACGTTCTCGGGAGGCGTCGTGACCTTTCATATGGAGGGAGTCGATTCACGGCGCGCCTACCAGTGGCTGTATCAGGAACGACAGATCGTCTGCGCTTCGAGCGGTGTCGAGGAGGGCGGCCTCCGCTTGTCGCCGCATATCTACACGTCGCTGGCCGACTGCGAACGCGCCCTGGCGGCGATCAAGGACCTGGTATCGGGGCGCGTGCAGCTTTGAACGGGTAGGGTGCCCTTCCATGCGGGGACCCGCGTTTCGTCCTACCGATACCCCATGGGCCCCCGCTGAGCCAACAATTCCCGCGTCTGGCAGGGCGCGGCCTTGGTTTCGCAGGCATCGAAGCTCGAGAACAGGAAAGCGAGCTCGGCCTCGACGCTGCTCGCCTTGATGCCGGGCCGCGAGGCGCCGGAAACTACATCGAGCTGCTGCCGGTCGGCGATGCGATACTGGCGGCGAGTATCGAGGCGTCCCTCGGCGTCGAGAAAGATGGCATGCAGGATGCCGCGCGGGCGCAGAATCCGGTTGCATTCGCGGATGTAGCGTCGCGCCGCCACGAACGGTAGGCGAGCGAAGCTGTTCCAGGCGCAGATCGCCGCAAACGAGCCGTCCTCGAACGGTAGGTGGCGCTGGTTGATGCGATCTGCGGCCAATGAGAGGTTCGTGACCGGCTCGCTCTCGAGCTCTTGCAGTTCGTGCTTCTCGAGGTCGTAGCACGTCACCTGGAAGCCGCGCGCCGCCCAGAAATGGATGTTGGCGTGTGCCGTGGGACCCAAGTCGAGCACCCGGGCCGGCGCCTCGTCGGGATCGACTGCCTTGACCATCCGCCAGAAGAGGATCGAGGTATACCGGCGATTCGGTAGTGGGTCGGTTTCGTCGTCGACGCCGCCGTGAACGGTCGCCGGCTCGGCGTTCGGGGTGGCGAAGTCCTGCGTGCGCAGGTCGCGGGTCGGGCCGGTGATTTGCCGAGCCTCGGCCTCGGCCGGATCTGTCTCTTGTTGCATCCGGCCTGCCTTCAGCGCGCTGAAGGCCGCACGGTAAAGCGAACCTGAGTTCGTACCGGGGGATCGAAGCTGCTGCCGTCGGAGCGACGCAGCTCGCCGCGCAACAGGTGATTGCCTGCTTGCACGTTCTGGAAGGTGAACTTGCTCGTAAAGCTCTTCACGGGCGGGGCGTCATCGATTCGTAGCAGGACGTACGCTGCGTTGCTGGTTCGTCGCGGGGCCAGCTCGACACCTTGCACGCGCAGCTCTACGATGACGTTCCGTCCCTCGACCACGGCGCCGTTGCCGGGGCCCACGATTTGGACCGCGGGTTTCTGGGCCTGGGAGGCCGCCACGGCCGTCAGGCTCGCAGCGACGATCAGAAGCGCCACCCTGCGGTCAGGTAGGTGTTTCATCGCGCTCCACCTCCTGCCTCCTTCTTCAGCATAGCAGGAATGTGCGCGTGGTTAGCTGCCGGGATTGTCGTTGCCGAGCAGGGCGCGCAGTTGCTGGATCTCGTCGGCCCCGAGCCGGAAACGCGCGTTGCCGGTGTCGAACCAATCCGCAATGTCGAACGAGCCACGCATCAACCCGACGGGGCTGTGGTCGAGCTTGTTCAGCAGAATGTGCACCATCTCGTGGGCCGCGGCGCGGGCGACGATCATGGCCGTTAATGACGGCAGTCGCTGGCCACAATCGGCGGGCGCCATGGCCTCGACAAACGGCTGCACCGGGACGCCGCGGATCTCGGCTTCGGTGCGTGCCAGGATGGATTCACGGCAGCGAAACACAGCCTGCTGACGAAACCAGATGGCTTGCCGGTAGAAAACAAAACAATTCTTGCCGGTTCCGGCATCGTCGTGGGGCGCGATGCCGATGACGTTGGACGGCCCGTGAAACCAATTCGTGCCGTCGGACGCCAGAATCACGAGACGCAACTCATTGTTGTTGAGTTGCCGCCCCGGCGAATCCTGTGTCACCCAATCGATCGACAGGCTGGCGCTTGCGAAGATCTGCGCGACTTCGTCGCGCAGCGTGGCGAACTCCTCCGGTGGCAGGAACTGATGATCGATGAAGTACACGATCACGGTTCCCGACGGCGCAGATCCGACGGCCTGCGGAGCCGGCGCTGCGTAGGCGGAAGGGTTCAACGGCGCCGCGCCCAACAGGGCTGACACCAGCAACAGTCCGCCGCATCTGAACGGCACTCGCCGAAGCGACCGGTACCGTACAATTTCAAATAGGTGGCTCATTCGAGGTGCTTTCCCGCGTCTTGTAAGGCGACCGACTCCAACAGGGAGCGGCTAGTATAGCACCGCGTTTGAGGCGGGTCGGCGTCCGGTGCACGCCGTCGCTGCCTTCCATGTGATCGAACCGACACTCGTGGTCGGCGGGCTCCCCTACGTGGCGCTCGCCATCTCCGCGTCAGCCCACCGAGACGCCGTCCGACTCCCACAGGATCTGTTGATTGCCGCGGACGCCACGATTGATCACGCCCTCGATGATATCAGCGCCCTTCGAACCTATGAAACGTACCAGCCCCTCGGTGTTGTCGACTCCCTGTGATTCCAGCACGCCGCCCGTGATACGCAGTTGGAACTGAAACCCGGTTCCGTCTTCCGTGATGATGTCGAAGCTGCAGCGCGCCTGCTCGAAGGATCCGTCGTCGGCTGTTTGCCACACCGGATCGCCCGACCGTATGCGGAACGTCTGCTGCGATTCGCCGTCGACGAAAAGCCACGAGTACTTGGCTGCCACCGATTCGCCTCCTGTCAGGATGCCGATCGCACCATGCGAAAGAGCTCAGCGTACGACGGACGCTTGCCGTGGAAAAGAATCGTGGCACGAAAGATCTTCGCCGCGCCCCAAATGCTAAAGGCGGTGGCGCCGACCAGCAGCACGATCGATAGCACGATCTCCCACAGCGGCGGTTCTGATACGTTGATGCGGGCGAACATCGTCAGCGGCGTGAAATAGGGAAAGAAGCTCAATGCTCGCGACGCCAGGGAGCTCGGGTTGGTCATGATGTACAGGGTCGACATGAACGCCAGCACGACCGGCATGACGGCCGGCATCATGGCCTGTTGGAGCTCCTGAATGTTGTCGCAGGTGGCGCCGAGGGCGGCGAACACCGTGGCGTACATCATGTAGCCGAGGACAAAGAAGAGCGCGAAGAACGCCAACGCCCGGAAATCGAAGACCCCGACGAGATCGAGATCCGCCACCACGGCGCCCATCGCCAACCCCGGCAGGATACCGAGCAACACAACGGCCACCATGAGCAGCCAGATGGTCAGCTGTGTCATGCCGGCGCCGAGCACGCCGAGCACCTTGCCCACCATGTACTCGGTCGCCGTAACGGCGCCGATTACCAGCTCGACCAGACGCGAGTTCTTCTCCTCCACGATGGCCATCGACATCTGCTGCCCATGCATGAGCACGGTGATGTACAGCAGCATGCCGAGGATCATGGTGCTGATGTAGGCCACCAGAAATCCGCCGGCTTCCTCGCCGGAGGCGGAAACGGTGATCGTCTCCAGCCCGCTGCGCTGCACACGACGCAGTCGGTCGAGCTCCTCGCCGTCGAACCAGTTCTCGAGAATCGTCGTTTCGATGGTGTTCTCGATTGTATCGACGATGATGATGTTGCCGGTTTCGCGGGCGTAGTATTGGCCGCGGGCGAGCGTTTCGTCGTCGCTGCGCAGCACGATGTAGCCGTCGAGATCATCGTTGCGCACCGCATCCGAGAGCTCGGCACGGGTACTTTCCAGGTCGTCCTCTCGGATGTTCTGCGTCGGTTCGATGATGAACGGCGAACTCTCGAGGTCTCCGAGGCGCGCTGCAAGACTGTCACCCATGCCGGTACCCGTATCCACAACTGCGAGCCGCAGTTCATCGACATCGGCTCGGGTCATCGCCGGAAACACAACGGCGTAGATGCCGAACATGATGGGCACCATGAGCGTGGTGATGACGAACGCTTTCGTGCGCACCCGGGCCAGATACTCCCTACGGGCAATGCTGAGGACCTTGTAGGCTTTCATCGGGAGGCCGCCCCGTCGGCATGCTCGTCGAGGTCGGTGGCTTCGCTGGGATTCGGGTCGTAGCCGACCTTGTCGAGGAAGATGTCTTCGACGGACGGCTCGGCGAGCACGAAGGAGCGGACGGTCACCCGATCGACCAGTTGCCGGAGGACATCTTGCGAGCGCGATTCGTCCTCCAGCAGCACGCTGGCCGTTCGTCCCGAATCGCGGACCTCGCGGACGCCCGCCAGTCCGTCCAGTGAGCCCGGTGGTCCGTCGTACTCGAGCTCGACAGTGCTGGTGCCGTAAGACGCTTTGATCTCGCTGAGCTCGCCGGCCAGCACGCTCTTGCCCTTGTCGATGAGACAGATCGACTCACACATCTGTTCGACCTGGTCCATGCGGTGCGTCGAAAGGACAACCGTCGTGCCCTTTTCGCGCCGCTCGAGGATCAGCTCCTTGAGCAGCCGGGTGTTGATCGGGTCGAGGCCGGTGAACGGCTCGTCGAGCACGAGCAGCTCCGGGTCGTGGATCACCGCGGCGGCGAACTGCACCTTTTGCTGCATGCCCTTGGAGAGCTCGTTGGTGTCCGACTGGCCGCGCTCGCCCAGGCCCAGTCTGTCGAGCCAGCCTGCCGCTCGCTTGTTGGCCTCGCGCTGCGACAAGCCGCGTATCGTGCCGAGAAAGGCGAGCTGCTCGCTGACCTTCATCTTCGGGTACAGGCCGCGTTCTTCTGGGAGGTAGCCGAGGCGGTCGCGTACCTCGAGAGGATCGGATGCGCCCAGGGTCCGTACCTCACCGCTGTCGCGGGCGTAGATGCCCATCGCCATACGAATCGTTGTTGTCTTGCCCGAGCCGTTCGGGCCCAGCAGGCCGAACACCTGGCGCTCGGGAACCTCCATGTCAAAGGCGTCGACGGCGAGCGTGCCGTCGAACGTCTTGGTCAAGCCTTTGCACTCCAGAGCAATCTTTGCGGACATTCAGCTCTCGCGGTTTCCGCCGTCTAGTGTCGGCGTCCTTTTGTCAGAGTTGTAGGCCAAAGTCTAGGGCGAATCCTTTCGTAATCTTCTTTGCCGCAAATGGGTGGTTTCTTCTTCTGCTTAGTTGCAGCAGGGCCGCCCCGGACGTACGCTGCCTTTACCTGTCCTGCGCGCCGCGACCCCCTTCGTACATCAGCAGCGGCACGCGTGTGAGGATCCCCCAGAGCCTCGACCGACAAGCCTATGCACAGTGGAACTACATCCGCGCCACGCGTCTCCCCCGGACCTGTGCTGGCCGGGGTAGTCGGGGGGTTCGCCATCGCAGCGCTGCTGGCGTTTGCCATGTGGCCGCAACCCGGCGACGAAACGACGGGCGACATGGGTGCGGGTGCGCCCGGCGGGGGTTTCGGGTTTGGACCCTCGCCCATCGAAATCGCCGCCGCGATCGAGACAGTTGCCGCCGAACCCGTGCAGTTGCTCGGCTCAGTGCGCCCACAACGTGAGGCCGTGGTGGCCTCCGAGGTTGAGGGTGTCGTCGAGGCTGTTCTCGTCGAGGAAGGTGACGAAGTGGCGCCGGGGCAGCTGCTCGCCCGGCTGCGCACGACCACACCGGAGCTTGATCTGGCCGCCGCTCACGCCAATCGACGGGAGGCCGAAGCTCGACTGATTCGCTTCGAGGGCGAGTTGGAGCGGGTCAGCGACCTGCGGGAGCGCGGCGCCATCTCGGTGCGAGAGTTTGAGCTGGCGATCGCCGATCGCGATGCCCAAGCACAGGCGGTGTCGCGTTTCGCCGCCGAAGCCGCACGCCTCGAAGAGGTGATTGCTCAGGCACGAATTGTCGCGCCCTTTGCCGGCGAGGTGGCGGCGGTGCACGTCGAGGTCGGCGAGTGGGCCGGTCGCGGCGGTGACGTGATCACGCTCATGGACTTCTCGCAGGTCGAGGTGACGATCGGCGTGCCCGAACGCTACGTCTCGCAGGCTCGCGAAGCGCAGCGTCAGGGTGTCGAGCTGCAGGTCGCGTTCGACGCCTTTCCGGAGATGTTCCTGGGCCGAGTCAAGGCGCTCGTGCCGCAGGCCATCCCCCAGGCGCGATCTTTTCCGTTGATCGTGGTTATCGACAATCCCGACGGCTGGATTCGCGGCGGCATGCTGGCTCGCCTGCTGGCGCAGGTGGGGAGCCCCGTCCCCACGGTGCTCGTTCCGAAGGACGCGTTGGTTCTCCGTTCCGGACGGACATTCGTGTACCGCCTGACCGCCGATCAGAGCATCGTCGAGGAGCTCCAGGTGGTGATCGGCGCCGGTTTCGGCGCCTGGCAGGCGGTGGACGGCGGCATCGGTGCGGGTGATCTGGTGGTGACGCGAGGCAATGAGATGCTGCTGGCTGGATCCCCGGTGCAAATTACCGGGCAGGCCGAAATCGAGCCACCGCAGCCGCCGGCTGGCAACTCGACCGCTGCCCGCGAGGAGACCGGACGATGAAGATCGTCGAAGCTTCGATCCGCTCTCCGGTGACCGTTACCGTCGGCGTGTTGCTGGTGGTGTTGTTCGGCATGCTGGCGCTGTTGCGCATTCCGGTGCAGATGATTCCCGACATCGAGCGGCCGATGGTGTACGTGTCGACGATATGGCCGGGAGCGTCGCCGGAGGAAATCGAAACCGAGATCGTCCAGGAGCAGGAGGAACAGCTCAAGACACTCGAGGGGCTGGTGCGGATGACGAGCACCAGCCTGCAGTCGTCCGGCAGCGTGTCGTTGCAGTTCCAAACCGGCACCGACATCGATACTGCCCTGCTGCGAGTGAACAACAAGCTGCAGCAGGTGCCGGAGTATCCGCTGAACGCCCTCAAGCCAGTTGTCGACACGTCGGCGATGGGCGGCGCCGAGGACGCCACGGTCTGGTTTGACCTCAGCGCTCGGGAGGGCGTCGACATCGAGATCGCCAAGCAGTGGGACTTCGTCGACCAGGTCGTGCAGCCGGCGCTCGAGAGAGTGCCCGGAGTTGCCGCCAGCGGCGGCTTCGGGGGGCGCGACCGCGAGCTGCGGGTGATCGTCGAGCCGCGGGCGTTGGCGGCGCGCGGGCTGACTCTCGCTGAGGTCGGGCGAGTGCTCGATGCCGAAAACCGCGACGTCTCAGCCGGTGACTTCGACGAGGGTAAGCGAACCTACGTCGTGCGCACGGTGGGCGAATACACGTCGCCGGCAGACGTGGAGAACGTTGTGCTCGCCTGGCGCGACAACGCCCCGGTTTACGTCAAAGACGTCGGTCGTGTCGTGCTCGGCTTCAAGGACCCGAGCGCCGAGGTCCGCAACATCCGGGGCCCGTCGATCGCCGTCAATATCACGCGCCAGAAGGGTACCAACGCACTGGTCGTCATGGAGGGTATCCGCGAAGTGGTCGATCGGTTGAACGCCGGGCCGCTGGCGGAACGCGGCCTGGTGATGAGGGTCTCTTTTTCCGATAGCGACTACATCGAAGAGGCGATTGATCTGGTACAGCGCAACATCATGATCGGCGGAGCGCTGGCGATCGTCACGCTGTTGTTCTTCCTGCGTAGCTTTTCGAGCACCCTGGTCATCGGGCTGGCCATCCCGGTGAGCGTGATCGGTACGTTTCTGGCGATGTCTCTGCTGGGCCGCAACATCAACGTCGTCAGCCTCGCGGGCCTGGCATTCGCCGTCGGCATGATCGTCGACGCCTCCATCGTGGTGCTGGAAAACATCTATCGGCACCAGCAGCTCGGCAAGCGTCGGCGTGAAGCAGCCTACGATGGCGCCCGTGAGGTGTGGGGCGCGGTTCTGGCCTCGGTGCTGACGACGGTCGCGGTTTTCCTGCCGGTCTTCTTCGTCCAGGATGAGGCTGGGCAGCTGTTCCGCGACATCGCCGTGGCGGTCAGCGCCGCGGTTCTGATCTCCCTGGTCGTGTCGATCACGTTGATTCCCAGCTTGGCGGCACGCGTCCTGAGCGCCGTGCAGCGCTCGGACTCCGATGACCCCCATGGTGGCGCGACGTCGGGAGGATGGCGCCACCTGTGGGGACTTACTTCGGTCGGTGAGGCGCTGAGCAAGGGAATCGGCAACCTGGTGTACCGGCTTTCCGGGTCGGTCGTCCTGCGGCTGGCCATGATCGTGGTGCTGGTCGGCGGGGCCATTGCCCTGGCAGTCGGACTCATGCCGGCCACCGAGTATCTGCCGACAGGCAACCAGAACTTCATCATCGGCATGCTCATCGCCCCCGCGGGCTACAACGTGGGTGAATATGCCATGATCGCCGACACGGTAGGAAACAGGTTGGGCCCGTACTTCAATGTGGACCCGGACAGCCCTGAGGCCGCCGCCCTCGACGGGCCGCCGTTGGACCAGTTCTTCTACGTGTCAATGGGTGGCATGGTGTTCATGGGAGCTCGCGTCGATCCCCGTGCTGCGGATCGTGCCCAGGACGCCATCGCTACGCTGCAGTCGGCTCTCGGCGGTATCCCCGGGATGATTCCCGTGGTCCAGCAGATGTCGATTTTCGACTTCGGGGTCGAGGGCCGCGGCGTCGACATCGATCTCACCGGACCCGATCTCGAAGCGTTGTTGGCTCTCGGCGGGCGCGTGTTCGGATCCGTGCTGGCGACGGTGCCGGGGGCGCAAGCGCAGCCCATCCCGAGCCTTGAGCTGGGCAATCCCGAAGTCCGCATCGTTCCGGATCGCGAGCGGGCCGCGGAGCTCGGACTCAGCGCCCAGGACTTGGGCTTCACGCTCAACGCTTTGATCGACGGCGTGAAGGTGAGCGAATACCAATTCGAAGGCCGGGCGATCGACCTGGTGCTGCGCGGCGAGACCCGCTACGCCGACCATCGTAGTCAGGATGTCGAGCACTTGATCATTGCGACACCGTCGGGTCACTCCATCACCATCGGCGATGTCGGCCGGGTGGTCGCCACCAGCGGCCCGCAGCAGATTCAGCGTATCGAGCGGCAGCGCGCGGTTACCATCCGCGTCATCCCGCCGCCGGAGATGGCTCTCGGGACCGCCATAACGTTGGTCGAGGAGCAGGTACTGGAGCCGCTGCGCCGCGACGGGTCGATCGGCGGCGTCTACACGGCGACGCTGGCGGGCTCCGCCGACAAGCTCACCGAGACGCGGCGCGCCCTGCAGAACAACTTCATCCTGGCCCTGGTGGTGACGTACCTGTTGATGGCGGCGCTGTTCGAGTCGTTCCTGTATCCGTTCGTCATCATGTTCTCGGTGCCCTTCGCCGCCGTCGGCGGATTCCTCGGGCTGTGGGCGGTCAACGCGTTCATCGGCTACCAGGCGCTGGATATCATCGCCATGCTCGGCTTCGTTATTTTGATCGGCATCGTGGTCAACAACGCCATCCTGATCGTCCACCAAACGCTCAACTACATCCGGGAACGTGGACGGGGCCACCGCGACGCCCTGCGTGAGGCGGTGTCCGATCGCATCCGCCCGATCTTCATGAGCACGGTCACCTCAGTCATGGGCATGGCGCCGTTGATCCTGTTCCGTGGTGCCGGCTCGGAGATTTACCGCGGCCTCGGCAGTGTGGTGGTCGGCGGTCTGATCGTGTCGACGGTGTTCACACTGCTGCTCGTGCCCGTGGTCTTCTCCCTGGTCATGGACGCCCGCTTGGCCCTGCGTAGCGCCTTCAACCGCCAGCAAACGACGTCGCATACTGCCTAGAGGCCGGGGGCGGGAGGCGGGAATCAAAAAAAAGGACCGGTACCCGAAAGCACCGGTCCTCGAGCGAAGTGCCGTCCAACTAGCTCGCCGCCGCGAACCTCCGGGCTACTTCATCCCAATTGACAACGTTGAAGAACGCGTTGATGTAGTCGCCGCGCACGTTCTGGTAGTTCAGATAGTAGGCGTGCTCCCAAACGTCGCAGCCGAGGATCGGCGTGCGTCCCTTCATCAGCGGGCTGTCCTGATTCGGCGTGCTCTCCACCACGAGGCCGCCGTCGTCCACCGACAGCCAGGCCCAGCCGCTGCCGAAGCGCGTCATGCCGGCCTTGTGAAACTGTTCCTTGAAACCGTCGAAGCTGCCGCACGCGGCGTTGATCGCGTCGGCCAGGTCGCCGCCCGGCTCGCCGCCGCCGTCGGGGCTCATGATCGTCCAGAACAGCGAGTGGTTGGCGTGGCCGCCGCCGTTGTTGCGCACCGCGCCGTGGATGTCATCGGGAACGGCGGAAAGGTCGGCAATCAGGTCCTCGACACTCTTGGCCGCCAGCTCGTCGTGCCCCTCGAGGGCACCGTTGACGTTGCCGATGTAGGCCGCGTGGTGCTTGCCGTGATGGATCTCCATCGTGCGCGCGTCGATGTGAGGTTCCAGCGCGTCGGCCGTGTAGGGCAGATCAGGAAGTTCATACGCCATGAGATTCCTCCGTTGGGGCGATGATCGAGTGCTCAATGTGTAAGAAACGAGAGGGCGATACTGCCACAGGGCCGGCGTTCCTTTCAATTTGCGTTGCGTCATGTGACAAGTCCTAGCCACGCACGAGGCCGCCCGGCGCGCCCTCAGCGGCCTTCCAGCATGGCCTCCCGCGTCGCTCGGAACTCGTTGCCGGGGCTCCACTCGGGCCAGCTGTTCGCCGCCGAAACCAGGAGACCGACGGTGAACAGGGCCTGAAAGTCCTGTGCCGCGCCGCTCAGATCCCAGGTTGCGTCGTACTCGTCGGAGGGCATGTGGTAGCGGTTGTCGGTGTAGTCGTCGCGGACCTGTTGGGCGAACTCAGCGGGTTTGCCGACGAAGCTCGTGCCGGTGTCGGTGTACAGGGCGGGCACCCCGGAGCGGGCGAACGGAAAGTGGTCGGAGCGGTAGAAAAAGCCCTTCTCCGACTCCGGGTCGGGGATGACCGAGCGCCCCTGGTCAGCAAGCACAGAGCTCAGGATGTCGTCGAGCGTCGAGTTGCCGAGGCCGATGACCGTGACGTCTTCGGTGGGGCCCCAGATGTTGGCGCCGTCCATGTTGATAGTGGCGAGCGTTTGAGCCAGCGCCACCAAGGGATTCTCGACGTAGTAGGCGGATCCCAGCAATCCTTGCTCTTCGGCGGTGGTAGCGATGAACAGCGCCGAGCGGCGTGGCGCCGGGCTTTCCAGCATCCACGCCTCGGAGATCTGCAGCAGGCCGGCGACGCCGACCGCATTGTCGAGAGCACCGTTGTAGATGGTGTCGCCGTCGACCGCGGCGCCGACGCCGAAGTGGTCCCAGTGCGAGGTGAAGATCACGTACTCGTCGGCGTATTCTGGATCGTCGCCGCGCACCTCACCGATCGCGTTGTACGAGATCACGGAGCTGCTCGTGTTATCGAGATGCGCGGCGGCGATGAGGCCGAGCTCCACGGGCTCGAATCCTTGGGTGGCCGCGGCGGTGGCGAGCTCGCCGAGATCAAGCCCGGCTGCCGCGAAGACGCGCGTCGCCGTGTCCTCGGTTATCCAGCCCTGCAGTGGAACGGGCTCGGTGGATTCGGGGGCCAGAGGAACCGTTAATTGCTCTCCCGTCCAGGAAGCCTCGACGGTTTGCCAACCGTATCCGGCCGACTCCGTGGTGTGGATCAAGAGGACACCGGCGGCGCCCTGCCGGGCGCCCTCCTCGAACTTGTAGGTCCAGCGGCCATAGTAGGTCATCGCCTGGCCGCCGAAGCGGCTTTGATCCTCGAGCGGCGGGTCGTTGACCAGCATGAGCAGAACCTTGCCGGTCATGTCGGTGTCGCCGTAGTCGTTCCAGTTTTCCTCGGGCGCGTTGACGCCGTAGCCAACGAACACCATGCTGCCGGCCACGTCGATCACGTCCTGCGGCGTCGTTGTCCAGGTGACGAAATCGGCGCCGTAGCGGAGTTCGAGCGCTGCCGCTCGGGTTGAACCGACGAACGAGAGATAAGCGGCTGCCGGCTCGGCGGTGATCGCCACCAAACCAACCTCCTGCAGGTAGTTGTCGGCGCCGCTTGGCGACTCGAGGCCGATGTGCTCGTATGCGGCCTGCAAGTATGCGAGCGTCTCGGACTCGCCGGTTCCGGCCGGCTTGCGCCCTTGAAAGCGGTCGTCCGCCAGCTCCCGTGTATAGCGAGCCAAACCTTCCGCAGTGATGGCCGCGGCGCCGGAGGTCCTGACAGGCGCCGCATCCGTGGCTCCCGCCTCGTCGTCGGCAATATCCGAGCCGCACGCCGCGAGCGGCACCACGACGAGAGCGGTCAGCAGAAGCGCGGCGCCGCACGTTGTGCTTCGGCTTGCAGCGAAGATCATGGTTTTCTCCAAGGTATGGGATTTTTCCACTGTTTACTGTTGTCTGGTGAGCGATAATAGTAGCCTGTCGCGGATTTTCTACGATACGATCAGAAGCAGTAGAAACCTTGATTTGAGCGCGACTTAGGGGCGTCCGGTGTAGAGGATCGGTTTGCCGACGGATGCGGGCCCGATCCCTCGTCAGCCAGGGCCGCGCGTGAGAAAGTGAGGCCGGCTGCTCCGGAAAGCGATTTCCATGGGAGAGGCAAAGAAGTTCGGCCGCTACGAGGTTCGCGACACCATCGGTCGCGGCGCCATGGGCGTCGTCTACCTCGCCGAAGATCCGGTCATTGGCCGCCAGGTTGCGATCAAGGTCGTTGAATCGCACGAGGGACTCGAAGACCACGAGCTCGAGCAGCTCAACGCCCGTTTCGAGCGCGAGTTTCAGTCGGCGGGCAGCCTCTCGCACCCCAGCATCGTCAGCGTTCACGATGTCGGCCTGGAAGACGGCAACACGTTCATTGCCATGGAGTACGTACAGGGCGAGAGCCTCAGTTCCGTCCTTGCCGAGAACCGAGCCTTTTCGTTCAAGGAAATCGCCGACCTGGCCGCTCAGCTGAGCAGCGGACTCGACTACGCCCATGAGTTCGCCATCGTTCACCGCGACATCAAGCCGGCGAACATTCTGATCACGCGCGACGGCCGCCCCAAGATCACCGATTTCGGCGTCGCCAAGGTGGCCACGACGACGGTGACGCGCACCGGAACGGTGGTTGGCACTCCGGCGTACATGTCCCCGGAGCAAGTGACCGGACACCCGGTTGCCGGCACGGCCGATCAGTTCTCATTGGCCGTAATGCTGTACCAGATGCTGACCGGCGAGCGGCCCTTCAGCGGTGAGAGTCCGACGACGATCATGTACAAGATCGTTCACGAAGATCCGCCGCGTCCCTCAGCGCTCAACGTGACCTTGCCGGGCGCCGTCGATGATGCCCTGCTGCGCGCCCTGGTCAAGAATCCCGCCGATCGCTATCCGACGTGTACTGACCTGGCCAACGCGTTACGCGAGGCGTTGGGCGTGGCGCCGGCCGCGGCAATCATGGCCAGGGGCGCCGCCACGGCAACCATGGCCATGGGCGCCGCCATGGGCGAGGAGACAGCCTTCGATCCGTCGATTGCTAAAGTCCCATCACCTGGCGGCAAAGGACACCGACAGTAGATTTTCCGTCCTGATGCTCGCCGCGGTGGCGGCGACTGTCAGCGTGGGTGCGCTCGGCGTCTGGGCGTGGAGCTCGGGGTTGATCGGGGGCGGCCCGGCGGAGCCCGTCGAACCGGCCCCCGTCGAGATCACACTGAGCCTCAACATCCAGGCGCCGCCGGATCTGGCGATCTGGGTGGACGGAGAGGACAGCGGCTTGGTGACGCCGCAGGCGCTACCGCTCTCCGGATTAGAGGGCGAGTCGGTCGTCGTCGAGCTCCGTTACGAGGGCGAGGTGTTGGTGTCGCAAACGCTGCCACTGGCTTCGGACACGGCGGACACCTGGATCCCTGAGCGCATCGACGAGATCGTCGCCGAGGCGGTGAGCACCGCGGATGCGGCCGCCATCGCCGAAGAACTTCCGGCGCCGGTGCTGTTCACGATTACCAGCAGCCCGGCGGGAGCCATGGTGTCGTTCGACGACACCCTGCTCGGTGCGTCGCCGGTTGAGGTGGAGGTCGACCTGTCCGTCGGCCACTCGCTCAGAATCGAGGCCGACGGCTACGACCCCCTCAGCTGGTCGTTCAGCGACGAAACACTGACCGACGACCAGCGGGCGTCACAGGAGTTCTTCTTCCCCCTCATGTCATCGGTTCCGCCCGGGTTCTTCGTCGTCGACAATCAACAGTACGGTTACCCGGTGGTGGTGACCGTGGAACCGCGCGGCAATACGAGCGGAGGAACGCGCACGTACGAGGCCTCCGTAGCGCACGATATCCGGCTCCGGCCCGGCAACTACCGAGTCAGGTTGTCGGCGCCCGGCATCTTCTGGGAGGACGAAAGGATCGTGAGCATCGACTCCGACGAGCGCGAGAGTGCGGCTCTGCCGCGACCGCTGAGCGTGCTAATTGTTGCCGATCCCGGCAACTGTGTGATCAGCATCAACGGCAGCGAGGTCGGATCCTCGCCGGTCACGCAGCAGCTGGCATCGGGCCAAGAATATGAGTTCACTTTTGATTGGAGTGCCATCGGGCGCGGCGTGCAAACGAAGCGAGAGCGCGTCCGCCAGCCGGGTCAGCGGATCATCGGAGAGGCCGGCCAAGATAGCGATAGGGGACGGGCCGATCCGCGAACAGGACGGGCAAGTCGATGAGGCGGACTACGACAGCGACGTTGGTCTTGGCAGCGCTCTTGATTGCGGTCGTTTCCGGCGCCCAGCGGGTGCAGGACCCGGAGGCGGCGCTCCGACTCTTCGCCGACGCCCAGCGTCTCGAGCAGGACGGTGATCTCGACGGCGCTTTGCGCAACTACGAGCTGCTGGTTCAGTAATTCCCGCAGGCCCGCGCTTGCCGACGACGCGCTGCTGCGCGTTGCCGACGGCCGTTGGACGTTGCGTGACGAGGCGGCGTCGCGAGCCGCGATTAACACGCTGAAGAGCGAATACGCGCGGACCAGGGGCGCCGCAGGCGCCTTCGTGCTCGATGGGGACATCCGCGTCGCCACCGCCAACGGCGTCGCCGATTTACAGGAAGCGCGCGAGTCGTATCACAATGTCGTGTTGCTGTACGGACGTGATGATTTTCCGAATCTCGAGTGGCGGCCGCTGGCGCTCGTGCGTGCCGGCGAGGTGAGCGTTCTTCTCGGCGAGCCGGACGCGGCGGCCTCCTTGTTTCTCGCCGCGGTCGAAGACGAGGCGCGGTCGGCGTGGACGACGACGGCGCGTCTGTGGCTGGCCTCGGTCCTCCTGCGCCAGGGCAACTGGGCGCCAGCCGCGGAGATCCTGCAGCGGGTTGTCGTGCAGGAAACACAAGACGAGGCCTCTGCCACAGCCGCCGCAATGGCGCGGCGGCGCCTGCAGCTTGGCTATCGGATGGTGCTGCGTCCGTCCATGGGCGAAACGCCGTGGTCCGGCGCCCGGCAGGTGCGGATATCCGGGCCTCAGCTCAAGGATCCCGTTGGTATCGACGCCGCCGAGGACAACCGGCTGATCATTATCGACGAGGGAATTCCCCTGCTCGCGGTGCTCGAGGTGGACGGTGCGCTCAGCTACCGCGCACCGTCGTCCGAGGCGAAGCATCCGTTCTGGGGACGCGAGGGCACGGCATATGCAGCCAACAAGCGCTCGATCGCGATGCCGGTGGTGCGCGGCCGGCAGGACTTCTTGGCCCCGGACGGTGACCAGATGAAGCCGGTGGAGGAGATCGTCGCCGGTGCCCGCGGCATCTACCGCCAGTGGCTGGTGCTCGATCAGAACAAGAAGAGCGTCTACGTGTTCGACGAGGCGGCCCGTTACCGGTCGTTGCTTACGAGCGACGACAATCGCGAGCCGGTCGACGTGGCCGTTGACTATCTCGGACGTATATACGTCCTCGACCGCCGGACGAAGAGCGTCGTGCGCTTCGCCGCCGACGGCACACCCAGCCGATGCGCCTGATACAACGCGATTGGCGGCGGCCGGAGGCGATCACCGTGGACGAGCTCGGCAACGTGTACGTCCTCGATCGCGACGCCAAGACCGTGGAGGTGTTCGGCGCCGGCGGTAACCTGCGTTGGCAGCTCGGCCCGCAGCTCCCGGGCGGCATCGAGTTGAACAGCCCGCGTGACATCGGCGTCGATGGCTCCGGGCGGATCTACATTGCCGACAGAAGCCTCAAGGCCTTCCTGGTGGTGGAGTAGAGATGCTGCTCCGACGCAGGTTTCGCTCCGGGATTCTCGTTGCTTGTATGGTGCTGGCTGTGCCGGCTGCCGGGCTCGCCGCGCCCCAAGCCGATGAGTTCGAGCGCCTGAGCCAAGACTTCGAAGCGGCCCGAGCGACGTTCGACTCGATCGTCACACAGCCGGACTTGATCTCGATGTTCAGCCGCCTGATCAGCGTGCTGCAACGACGTGTTGCCGCCGACCCGAGTGCCGCCGACGTCGATCTCCTCGTTCGGTCGTTGACATTCCGGGCGCGGGCGCAGTTCAACAACGGTGCCGAGCAGGCGGCTGCCGACGACATTCGAGCGCTGCTGAACGCCGACCCGAACACGGAGGTGGGCCGTATCCTGATCTCGCCACGGTTTCTCGACGTCTTCGATTCGATCTACGACCAGATGATCGGCTTCATCGAGTTCGGCGTAAGCCCGGCAGACGCTGAGCTGCGGGTCGACGGCGTATTGCTGGAGGCGGGCGCCATCAGTCACCCGGTGGTCGCAGGACCGCACGTGCTGGTGCTCGAGCGTCCTGGTTACCAGGCGATCCAGGAGGAGCTCGAGGTGGCCGCCGGGGATAGCGTGTTCGTTGATCATCAGCTGATTCGAATGAGCGCCGTCGTCAGGATCTTGACGCGTCCCGCCGGCGCCCAGGTCAGCGTCGACGGCAGCGCGATGGGTTTCACCGGCGGCACCTCGCCCGCCGATTTCGTGCCGACCGGCGACGCGGCAATCTATCCACGCTCCGAGTTCTCCGCTGAGCTGGTGGTCGACAACTTGCAACCCGGGGCCCACGTCGTCGAGGTCGCGCTCGATGGCTACCGGCCGCGGCGTTACGACCTCGGTGTGTCGGATCTGGCCGACTACCGGGCCACGATCGTGTTGGCGCCGACGGCGGGAATCGTCGTGCTCGAGGGCTTGACTGCCGACGCTGCGGTCACGGTGGACGGCGTTCCCGAAACACCACAGTTCTCCGGCGACGGCAGCTCGCCGCGGCTGACGCTGCCGCCGGGCGAGCACGTGATCGAAGTTTCGCGGGGGACGGGCGGTGTGTTCGCCGGCGAGGTCACCCTCGCCGACCAGCAAACCCAGATCCTGCGAGTCGTCCTGCGTCCCGGCTTGGTGTTGCTCGGCGTGCTCGGGGGCGATGAGCGGGGAGTGCGCGATCTGTCGGCGGCGTTGGTCGATCGGCTGGCCGCGTTCGACGACTGGGCATTGCTCGATCGAGCCTACGCGACGGGCGTGGTCGAAAGTGTCGGCGTGACGACGGATACGCTACGCGGCGCCGCCGACGCTCCCATCGACACCATCGACTGGGCCGCCGTGCAGGCGGCCGTGGATCGCGAGGCGCCTGGCTCCGTGTACATGCTGGGCGTCCTCGATGACGACCTGGTAGCGACCTACGCGGACGGACTTGTGGATCTGGCCCTCCGGCGCCGGGACCGCCGCAGCCTGACCGCGTGCGCGTGAACCTCGCCAGCGCCGCCGACATCGCCTCTCTCGGCAGCGCCTTCATAGCATCCACTTTGCTCCAGGGGCCGTGGTTCGGTGCTTTGCTGGTCGATCTCGATGGCGCCGTGCTGGTGGCTGCAGTTACCGCCGGAAGTCCGGCGGAGGCCGCCGGGCTGCATGTCGGCGACCGCGTCGTATCGGTGGGCGGCGAACTCGTCGACGGCGCGGCAAGCGCCAACGCGGTGATCGAGGCGTCGGCCCCGGGAACGGCCCTTGCCGTTCAGCTACAGCGCGGTGGGGCTACAGAAATCGCTGGATTGACACTCGGCACGACGCCGATAGTCATTTCGCCGTCCGATCCCGACCTCGTCTATTCGGTGATCTCGGCGTCGCTGGCCGCGGAGCCAGCGCGTGGCACCGCGAGCTCGGAAGACTGGGTCGTCAAGCTCAACCAGGCAGCCGTGTTGCTCCACGCCAGCGCCTGGGAAGACGCCGTGCGGACGCTGCGCAGCATCGAAGGGCCGTGGGTCGCGCCGCGAGCGATGGCACGTTTGGCGGAGCTTGGCGGACTGCGATAGCCGGCCGCGCGGGCCGAGCAAGCGCAACGACGCAGACGAATGCTTCTTTACCCCTCGGGCCACGAGAGGGTGATGCCGGCGTAGACTAGACGCGGGGCGGCGAACGCGAGGGTCGGCGTGCGGCGTGCTTCGACCTCCTTGTCGAACAGGTTCTCGCCGCGAATGGTCAGATGCACGTCGTCGATCAGTGGGACCTCGATCGAGGCGTCCAACACTACGGCCGGCGCCAGGCGCAACTGGTTGAGGTCGTCCTCGAACTGCTCTCCGGTGCCGCCGACCGAGATGACGCCGGACCAGCCCGCGGCGGCGCGATACCAGACGGTCCCGCGGACGCGATACGTCGGCACTTGCGGCAGCTGGTTGCCTTCGATGGAGCTGTCACCGGCGGCGCCGGCGCTGCGAATGAATGCGTCGAGCCACGCGTAGGAAGCCGCGAACGACCAGCCGGAGTCGGTGTCGACACGGCCGTCGATCTCGAGGCCGCGCGAGGTGGCTGCCCCGAGGTTTTCGCGGCGCCGGAAGATGAGCGTCGGCGTTACGCGTTCGGTGGCGTTGATGACGGCGTCGTCGAGTCGGTTCCAGTAGAACGTCGTCGAGAACGACAGCGTCGTGCCGCTGTCTTCCAGCCGCCCGTCCCAGTTGGCGCCGAGCTCAGCACCACGCAGCCGTTCTTCTTCGAGCTCGGAGTTGGGATTGGTAATGATGCTGCCGACGCGGAAGCTGCGGTACAGCTCATTGAGCGTCGGCGCGCGGAAGGCGCTGTACGCCGCGCCCCGCAGGGTCACGCCATTGTCCGGGTGCCAGGCAATGCCGGCGCGCGGCGACAGCCTGCTGCCACCGCGCGGGTCTCCCGGCGTTTCGACCGGGTTCTGGTGCCAGCCGTCGGCGCGCGCACCGAGGTTGATCGTCCACGCGTCGCCCGGCGCCCAGTCGGCGGCGACGAAGCCGCCGCCCAGGTGCTGAATACCACCCGGTGTGCGCGTGCCCTGGGTGAATACGACGAACTCCTTGCTGAAGCCCTCGACGCGACGCCAGTCGCCGCCGAAGCTGAGCGTCGCCCGATCGCCCCAGGCGCGCCAGCCATGCCCCCCGGCGCCGAGGTCGGTGGAGGGGACCCGCTGCACCAGGACCAGCCTCTCGCTGTTGCGGTCGGCCGCGACGCTGCTGAACGTGCTGTTGAACAGCTGGGAGCGCCCAAATCCATGGACATTCCAGCCGCCACCGCCGGCCTCCGTGGTGTCGTTCCAGGCGCCGCTGACGCCGGCAAGGCTGGTGTCGTTCCTCTGCAGCGGTGTGCCGTTGTTGCGGTTTTCGTGCAGGCCCTCGGCAGTGATGCTGATCCCCGACCTGTCGAAGCGGATCCTGCCGGATTGGTACTGCGAGGCGATATTGGTGTCGACGCTGCCGCGTTCCTCGGGGGCCGTCTGGATGTATCCGCCCGTGCTGAACACCTGGCCGCTGGCGACGACCGAGCCCCAGGAGCCCGAGCTGCCGACCGCGGCGCCGAAGCGGACGGTCGAGAGCGAGCCGCCGAACGCCTGCAGTTGTAGATTCGAGCCCAGCTCCCGCCGGGTCACGACCTGCAGGACGCCGCCGAGCGCCTGGTTGCCGTAGGGTGCCGAGCCGCCGCCCGGCGCCACCTCGATCTGTTCGATCCCGAGCAGCGGGACGCGATCCCAGTACACCCAGCCGCCGAACGGATCGTTTATCGGAATACCGTCGACCAGCACCAATGCTCGGCTCACACCGCTCGGCCCCAGGCCGCGCAAATTCAGGCCCAGTGCCGTCGGATGCGAATCGCGGCTCGACGTGCGGCGGAACAGGCTCACCGTCGGTTCCCAGCGCAACGCGTCATCGAGGGCGATGGCGGGCGCCTGCTGCAGATCCTCCGCTTTCCAAACGCGCACGACCGTAGGCAGGTCGGAGAGGCGCACCGGGAGGCGTGTGGCGCTCACGGTGATGATCTCGACGCGCTCCTGTTGTGCTTCGTCCCCACCGGTACCGGCTTGCTGCGACTGCGCTGTTGCCAGCACCGGGTCAAAGGCCATCGCGGTCATGGCGACGGCCGCCGTCACACCCCACAACCATGGTGTCCGTACGTTCATACCTGCCCGTTGTCAATACTGGGGAATCAGAAGAGGAAAAGCCGATCCCGGACAATACCACTGCCTGCTGGAGCGGCCATGATCGTGGATGTTATCCGGATACCAGCATGTCCGGTAGGCGTTCCAGGTCGACGTTGCCGCCCGAGAGCACCACGGCTACCCGGGAGCCGGGCTCGATCGGCAGACGCCCCGACAGCAGGGCGGCTGTCGCCGCCGCACCGGCAGGTTCGACGAGCAGCTTGACGCGCTCCAGCAAGAGCGCCATGGCGCGGCCGATCTCCACATCGGAAACGGTGACGATTTGGTCGACCTTGTCGCGTGTGATCGCCAGGTTGAGCTCGCCGACGAACGGCGGCGCCAGACCATCGGCGATGGTGTTGAGCTCGTCCAGGTGCACGACGGCTCCAGCGCTGAGCGCGGCGCTCATGGCGGCGGCACCCTCAGGTTCGACACCGAACACCCGGGTCTCCGGTGACAGCGCCTTGATGGCTGTGACGACACCCGAAATCATGCCGCCGCCTCCGACACCGGCGATCACCGCGTCGAGCTCGCCTGCGCCTTCGGTGATCTCCAGGCCCACCGTGCCGTGGCCGGCGACCATCATCGGGTCATCGAACGGGTGGATCAGCGTCAGGCCCCGGGCCTCCCGGATTTCGTGGAGCTTTTCGAACGCCGCGTGCACGTCGCCGTGCAACACGCATTCGGCGCCGTAGCCGCGCGTCGCCTCGACCTTGCTGGCCACCGCCGACTCAGGCATCACGACCACGGCTTCCACACCGAGGTGCGAAGCGGCGTACGCGACACCCTGGGCGTGATTGCCCGCCGAGATCGTGATCACGCCGTGCGCGGCGGCGTCCGGATCCAGCGTCGCGATGCGGTTGATCGCCCCGCGCGGCTTGAAGGAGCCGGTCTTCTGCAGGTTCTCACACTTCAGCTGGACCTCGCAGCCGCTGAGCTCCGAGAGGGTCCGGGAGCTCAACAACGGTGTGGTGTGCAGGTACGGTGCGATGCGCTCGGCAGCGGCGCGGATGTCTTCGATATCGGGAGGCTTGACGCTCATGGCGGCACACTAACAGGCTACGGGCCGCTGGCTGATGTAGTATCGGAACGCTCCGTTCGCCTCTTCTTGCGCGGCCGGACCCATCATCGCAACCGCCGGGAGAAACGTGATGCTGTCTGATCTGCTCATGACGATAGGCAAGGGGATCGCCGACCAGCTCGCCTATTGGGCTCACACGTACCTGCCGTTCAACAAGTGGCGAGCGCCGACGGATGAGGTCGTGCAGAACGCCACCCGGCAGGCTACCCGTTGCGGCATCGCCGACGTCACGGTCGACCGGCGGCGTGCCTACCAGGTGGCGCGGATGTTGGTACCCAATCGTCACGGCGAGCACCTTGCCGATCTGGTGCCCGATGCCTACAACGCCTTCAGCCCGACGTGTTGCGCCAAGTCGCACTCGGGGAAGAAGAAGATCGCCGGTCCGGCCGAGCGCCAGGCGCAGTTCAACGAGCACCCGCAAACGCTGGCCTACCTGCTGACGCCGGTGAACTTGGCGCGCAAGGGCATCGGCGGCTCGCCACCGGGAACCGTGATGGGCGTACCGCTCGACCAAGCGGCACCGCCGGCCGGCGTCATCGCCAGCGAAATTCGCGAACTTCTCGGTGGCGACATGGACGGTAAGGCAGTCGACGAATTGGCCAGTGTCATTGCTAAGCTCCACGCCGGTCCTCCGCAGGATGAGGAAGAGCCGGCCGCCGCCTGACCGAAGGGATCCAGTCCATGTCCAAGCTTTCCGAGAAAATGGTCGATGAGCTCAACGCCCAGCTCGGGCGCGAGCTGCTGGCTTCAAACACGTATCTGGCGATGGCCGTACATCTGGACGGGCGTAGCCTCAAGGAGCTGTCGGCCTTCTACTACCAGCAGGCGGACGAGGAACGGCAACACGCCATGAAGTTCCTCCACTACCTGCTGCAGGCTAACGCCCAGCCGGTGATTCCGGCGCTCGCTGAGCCGAAGGCGGATTTCGACAACATAGAGCAGATCGCCGAGCAGTCGCTGGCATACGAGCAAGACGTTACACGCTGCATCCACGACCTCGTCGACCTGGCCCTGCAGGAAAAAGACCACACGACCAACCGTTTCCTGCAGTGGTTCGTCGAAGAACAGCTCGAAGAGGAAGCGACGTTCAACGAGCTTCTCGACATCGTCCGCCAATCGGAGAACCTGTTGCTCGTCGAGCAGTACGTTTTCCGTCAGAAGCCGGGCGGCAACATCACGGTCGACGAGTAAGCCCGGACTTCGCAACGGGTGGCGTAACGAGCGAGCGCGATGGCGCGCGAGGCCTGCGTTGCGAAGTCCGGGCTAAACCTCGGGTCGCGCCGTTTGTTTGGGGTCGACAGCGGCGAGACCTTCGGCGAACACGAGGCGCAGTGTTCTCTCGGCGACGTCGCGTGCCGTTGTGTACTTCACGCCGGAGACGCTGAACAGGCCGACCGGACCGTCGTGCGCGCCGTGATCCCAGATAACCGGTTCGGTCACCAGGTCGCTGGAGCCCGTGGCAGTGGCCGGCAACAGGCCCGCGTGAACACGCAGTATCTGGTGGCGGCGAAGATCGAGGCTCGGCGCCGCGGCGTTGATGTCCTCGATCACCGCGTCGACCTGCCCGCGGCTCGGTTGCGGGTCGCTCGTGTCACCTTCCCAAGGGTAGTGCGCCGTACCGGCGTAAATGCGTCCGCGGCGCCCGTACAGAAACCAAGTGTGCGAGGCGGCGCCGGGTGCCGAGAGGGCCAGCGCGGCCTCCGACACCGGTTCCCGATCGAACAGAATGTTGAAGGCCAGCGACGGTCGGAAAAGACTCTCGAGATCGCAATCGAAGCCGCTGGCGACTTCGCGGCACCAGGGCCCGCCGCAGTTGATGATGCGCGGCGCGTTGAAGGACAGCTCGGCGTCGTCTGTGTGGTCGACGGCTTCGACGCCGGTCACGCCTTCATCACCCGTCCACAGGGCGGTTGCTTCAACGTAGTTCAGGCACGTCGCTCCGCCGGCACAGGCCCAGCGCAGCACTTCGATGAGCAGCCGTTGCGCATCCGTCATGACGGCGTCGTACCAGAGAGCGCCGCCGCGCAGTCGCTCCTGTCGAACGCCCGGGAACAGCGACATGGTCTCGCGACGGGTCATGACGCCGCCCGATTCGAGCACCCGATCGGAGCGCAAGCCGTCGTTGCGATGGCGCGACAACAGGTGGTTGGCGAGCAGTGCAACGCGCAGGATGCTGGGCCGTCGCGCCCCCTCGCCGTACAGTGGCATGAGACACGGGAGTGGCTCGACGAGGTCGGGAAAATGGCGCAGAAACCAACTGCGCTCGCGCACCGATTCGGAAAACCGCTGGAAATCGAGGCCCTGCAGGTAACGCAGGCCACCGTGCACGATGCGATGGCTGTTCCAGCTCGTCGCGCCGCCGAAGTCGTCGCGCTCCAGCAGCAGCGGCCGTAGGCCGCGCCGCGTCGATTCGAGCGCCAGCATGGCGCCGTAAATCCCGCCGCCGACCACGATCAGGTCGTAGGATTCGCCGCTTGCCGCCTGTGGGTCGCGTACGATGCTGGCGCCCAAGATCACCCCTGTTCGTGCCGTGTTAGCATTCGCGTGACTCACCGTCACGGGAGCATCTTACCGGGGAATTCCTCTCCGTATCGACACGCGTGGCCCGGAGCCAGACGATGAGCGCCAATCCCGAGGGAGCCGCCGGTCCCACCGCCGCGTCCGCAGCCGCCGACACGCCCTGGCAGCTCAAGATGTTCTCGAAAACCCTCAAGAAACAACAGAAGCTCGCCCTTTTGCTCGAGCAAATCGGCGATACGCACGGCAAGCGCTGCCTGCTGATCACCAACGGCGACAACAATGGGGCGCTGAACGTTCACTTCCGGGCCCACGGTGGCGACTGGTCCTGGGTGGAGAACGAGAAGCACAACATCGTCGAGATGCGGGAACTGCTCGGCGAGACCGTTGCGAAGGGCGAGCCGGGGGCCATCCCGTTCGACGGCGAGAGCTTCGACGTGGTGGTGACGATCGACGTGCACGAGCACCTCGAGGACTGCGCCGACTTCAACGAGGAGGTGTGCCGGGTCACCCGGCCCGGCGGCATCGTCGTGGTCACGACGCCCAACGGCGACGCCTACAAGCCGGTGACGATCTTGAAGAACGCCATCGGCATGGGCAAGGAGAGCTACGGCCACGTGGTTACCGGCTACAACGTAAAGCAGCACCATGCCATGCTCGAGCAGGCCGGTCTCGAACCGTTGTCGGCGTCGAGCTACTCGAGGTTCTTCACCGAGATGCTCGAGCTGGCGATCAACTTCGCCTACGTCAAAGTACTGGCCAAAAAGAGCAAGACCGAGGTCAAGCAGGGGACGATCGCGCCGGTTTCGGGCGAGCAGCTCAGATCGGTGCGGAAGCAGTACAAGATCTACTCGCTGGCGTACCCGTTCATCCTGGCAATCTCCAAGCTCGACCTGTTGTTGTTCTTCTTCACCGGTTATGCCGTTTCGGTGGTGGCGCGGCGCCCGGCATGACGAAGGTCCTGGTAACCGGCGCCGGCGGCTTCATCGGCTCGCATCTGGCCGCCGACCAGCGGGCGCGCGGCAACCACGTGGTGGCGCTCGATCTGCATCTCGATCGCGTGCAGCACCTGGCCGAGCCGGGGCGCTTCGAACTGGTGCAGGGCGACGTTGCCGACGGCCGAATCCAAGAACGCGCCCTCGAAGGTGTCGACGTTGTCCATCACCTGGCGGCGGCGCACCTCGGCGCCAGCGTCACCGATGCCGAGTTCGAGAGGGTCAACGTGGGCGCGGTGCGTTCGCTGGCCGGGGCCGCCATCGACGCCGGCGTGCCGCGCTTCGTGCACTGCAGCAGCGTCGGCGTGTTCGGCCGGATCGACAATCCTCCCGCCGACGAGGACTCTCCCTGTCACCCCGATATCGCCTACGAGCGCAGCAAGCTGGCCGGCGAGCAGGTGGTAATCGAGGCCGTGACGACGGGATTTCCGGCGGTGATCATTCGCCCGGTGTGGGTTTACGGGCCGGGAGACGCGCGCACGGAAAAGCTCTTCCAAGCAATACGCAAGGGCCGTTTCCTGGTGGCGGGCGCGGGCCGCGAATCGCGTCATTGCGTCTACATTCGCGACATGGTCGATGCCTTCGAGCTGGCCGCCCACGCCGAAGCCGCCGTCGGCCGGGTGATTATCGTGGGCGACGATGAAGCGGTCACGGTGCGCGCCCTTGTCGATGAGTTCGCCCGGGTGACCGGGGCGGCGCGGCCGCGTTCCGTGCCGTTCGCCATGCTGTCGCTGGTGGCGACGCTGGCCGAGGCGGCCTTCAAGCCGTGGGGCAAGGAGCCGCCGATCTCGCGGCGCACGCTCAAGTTCTTCACCGGCAACACGGCGTTCGACATCACGCGGGCACGGCACTTGCTCGGCTTCCAACCAACGTACGATGTAACCTCGGGCTTGGCCGAGACCTGGGACGTTCTTTCGTCCGAAGAGCCGTGGCAGCTACCGTTGCCGCGGTCGCAGGCGGGCTGAGCGGAGGGCGACGGGCGATGTGCGGCATTTGTGGTGAGTGGAACGGCGCCGGGGTAGCGGAGCACACGCTGCAGCGCATGAACGATGCGTTGCGCCACCGCGGCCCCGACGACGAGGGCCGTGAGCTGCGCGGCGAAGCCGGCCTGGCCATGCGTCGCCTGAGCATCATCGACGTCGAGGGCGGCCACCAGCCGATCGGCAACGAAGACGGCACGGCGTGGATCGTCTTCAATGGCGCCATTTACAACTTCAAGGCGCTGCGCGCCGACCTGCAGGCGCGTGGCCACGTGTTCTCCACGGCCAGCGACACCGAGGTCATCCTTCACCTCTACGAGGAAGAGGGCCCGAACTGCGTCGACAAACTGCGCGGCATGTTCGCCTTCGCGATCTGGGACGCGCGCCGCCGGCGCCTGTTCCTGGCCCGCGATCGATTCGGGCAGAAGCCGTTGTTTTACAGCTTCGACGGCGACCGGTTTCTGTTCGGCTCGGAGATCAAGGCGGTCCTGGCCGGCCTGGCCTCGACGCCGGTGCTCGACCTGAGCTCTCTAGACGATTACCTGAGCCTGCGCTTCGTGCCCAGCCCGGCGACCATGTTCGAGGGCATCAACAAGCTGCCGCCGGGCCACTCGCTGCTGCTCGACGCCTCGGACGTGCCGCCGCACGGGCAGGCAGGCGGCAACGGCGCGGCGCCGTCGATTCAGGTGCACCGCTACTGGAGGCTCGACTATTTGCCCAAGCTGCAGATGAGCGAGGACGACGCGGTCGAGCAGGTCCGCGCCCGCGTCCTCGAAGCGATCGACAGTCACCTGGTCGCCGACGTGCCGGTGGGAGCGTTTCTGTCGGGGGGCATGGACTCGAGCCTGGTGGTAGCGGCGATGGCGCGGGCCGGCGACTCGCCGTCCACCTTCGCCATCGGTGTGTCCGAGCAGGACTTCAACGAGCTGCCCTATGCCCGGCAGGTGGCCGACTACTGCCATACCGACCACCACGAGGAGGTCGTGTGGCCGGATCTCGTCAAGCTGTTGCCGACGATGGTTCACCATCTCGACGAACCGTCCGATCCCATCGCCGCGTGCATGTATCACGCCGCGGCGCTGGCGGCGCGCCATGCGAAGGTGGTCATCACCGGCGATGGGGGTGACGAGCTGTTCGCCGGCTTCGACCGCTACTTCGGTTTTCGTTGGGTCGGTCTCTACGCGGCGCTACCTGCGCCGTTACGCCGCGTGATGCTCGGTCCGCTGCTCGGCATGCTGCCCGACGGCGGCTCGTACAAAAACCTGACGCAGAAGTTCCGCTGGCTGCACGAGCTATCGTTTCACCAAGGCGGCCGGCGCTACGCCGAGGCGACGCTGTTCTTCCGCTTCGGCGAAGGCGGCAAGGGTGGGCTCTATGCGCCCGACGTGGCCTCCCGGCTAACCGATCGCGATCCGACGGCTTGTATTGTCAAGGCATTCGAGGGCGCCGAAGCTGCGGACGATCTCGATCGCATGCTGTACGCCGACGTGGTGACGCGCTTGCCGGAGCACTCGCTCATGCTCTCGGACCGCATGACCATGGCGCACAGCCTCGAAGGCCGCTCGCCGTTTCTCGATCACTTGTTGGCCGAGTACGTCGCCACGCTGCCCGCCGATCTCAAGGCCAAGGGGCGTCATCTGAAGTACCTGATGCGGCGCGTGTCGGAGGGATTGCTGCCGGGGGAGATCCTCGACCGCCCCAAACAGGGTTTCATGTTCCCGCTGGCCTACTGGATGAAGGGTCCGCTGATCCCGGTGCTCGAGGACCTCTTGTCCCACTCCGCCGTCGTCGAGGCGGGGATCTTCCAGCCCGAAGCCATCTCGCGGCTTCTCGAAGAGCACATTGCCGGCAAGTCGGACCACCACGTGCGCCTGTGGATGGTCCTCAACGTCGAGATCTGGTACCGGCTGTATCTGCAAGGCGAGTCCGTCGACAGCGTCGCCGGGCGGCTGCAGGAGCTGGTGGCGCCGCCGGCACCCTGTTAGTGGCCTGAGTGACGAGTTCGTTGAACATTGCGGAGGATGGCGATGCCGCGTCTACCATGGGGCGGTGGGAGTGGCAGTGACGGGGGTCGGGGGCGCGGGGGGCGCCTGATTGACGGTGCATGTCGTGTTCTCATCCACTCGTTTCGTTGGTTGCCCTCGGGACAAACGGCGACATGCGAACCCCCGCTTACCCGACCCCCGTCACTGCCACTCCCTTCGATCCGGCAGGGATCGCACGGTCGTGTCCATGGGCTCGGCGATGTCATCGCGTGCACCATCGTTTGGTTTTCCGAAGTGGGCAGTTGTACACCTGAGCAGCGAGACCCGTGTTGATGTGCACCGTCAATCACGCGCCCCCGCAGCGCCCCCGATGCCCGTCACCCGCCGACCGCTCTACCTCACAAACTCCCCGTCCCGCGCGACGACTCCACCTAGCGAGCCAAGGCGTCGTCGACATCGTCAACGAACAGATCCGGCCACATGTCGTTGCCCGTGTAGTAGGTGATCCGCGTAGCGCTTTCCCAGGGCTCGCCAACCTGCCACACGAAGATCTCGTAGTCGGCACGGTCGTGTTCGTGGCCGTCGGCGGCGGCGCCCCAGATCAGCCACGCGCCGTCGTTGGATAGCTGCGGGAAGTACTCGTGGCTGTAGTCGCCGGGCAGATCCATGAAGACGGTCGGCTGCCGGCCGTTGTCCTGTGCCCGCATCACGCGCGTGCCGCCGTGTCCGGCGGATTCTATGTAGGTAATGAACGCGTCTTGCGGCGCCCACGTTGGCTGGCAGACGCCGGCGCCGCGCAGGGGCGCTGTGGCGTTTGCGGCGAGATCGCGAATCACCCCGCCACCGCCTTCGAGCACCAGTGCCAATTGGGTGCCGTCGGTCGACAGGGCGACGTCGCCGCGGCGGATCTCCGGGGCGTCGCCCGAGTTGTCGTAAACAACCGATTCACGGCCGCTTTCCACATCCACCCGGATGACCTGCTGGCCGCGGCCGAACACCACGGAAGTTCCGTCGGCCGACCAGCGGGGGTAGAAGCCGCGTCTGGCGAGTCGCCGCTGGTCGGTGCCGTCGGCGTTCATGAGCCACACGTCCCATCGCAATGCCTGCCGCACGGAGGCGTACTCCGGGCGGCTGCGCATGAATACGATGCGCGTGCCGTCCGGGGAGAAACGGGCGAAGGTGTCGACGTTCGGATGATTGGTCAGACGTCGGATCTCGAGGGTGGCGAGTTCGAGCTGGTAGATCTCGTGGTTGCCGTCATGGTTCGACGCCCAGACGATGCGACCGTCGAGACGTTTGGCCAGCGCCTGCAGCGCTGCTCTTTGGGCGCCATCGGGCACGAGCACCTCACCCTGGCGCGCCGGTCCGATTTGCGCGGCGACCCGCTCCGGCAGATTTCCGAGATCCTCGATGACCTTGTCGAGGGAGCGCAAGCGAACCGCGGCGATGAGGCCGAAGACGGCGAACATCGCCAGCCCGGTGCCGCCGTACAGCAGGGCGCGTTTGCGGCGTGTGTCGTGGGCGTCGTCAGCCACTATCGTCACTCCGCTTCACCGGCACGGCGAAACCCGGGCCGCATGATCCACAGCATCGCCCCCAGGCCGAGGCTGTAGTCGTACACCTGGGAAATCAGGTGCGTCGCGAAGCCCGACAGGATGGCTAGCTCCTCGGTAAAACCGAGCTGCGTGAAGCCGATCGCCCACGCGGCCTCGTAGGTCCCGAGGCCGGCGATCCCGTGAATCGGCAACGTTGCGGAAAGCTCGGCGCCGGCCACGCCGAGAAACACCTCGAAGAAGTTCAGCGTGCCCCAGGGCATGTCGTGGGGAATGAGCACGGCTTGCAGCAGCACGTGATAGGCGCCGAACTTGAAGATGCGTACCAGCCCAGAGACCAGCAGCACCGGCAACAAGACACCCCGCCGACGCACCCCGCGAACCTGCTCGGCGGTATCGGCTGCCAACCCGGAGAGCTTCGTCCATAACTCAACCCTACCGAGCCGGTTGCCGGCGGCGCAACGACGCATGCCGGCGGCGCCGAGGTCGAGCACGGGAGCCATGAAGACAACACCGACGACGGAAGCGCCGAGCAAGACTAAGGACAAAACCGCCAGCGTCGCGCCCCCCGAAGACACCGCCCCGCCGACCACGAGAATGGCGATCAACAGCAGCGGGGCGATCGCCACCATGTCGAAGACCAGGGCCAGAAAGAACGTCGCCAGGCTGTCCTGCACCGGCACGTTCAGTCGGGTGGTAGCGAGGTACACGAACGACAGCGAGCCGAGGCGGGCGGGCAGCAGGTCGACGAGGCAATTGCGCACCAGCGTGACGAGCGCCAGATCCCGAAAGCTCGGTCGGATTTCGAGGAGCAACCAGTAGCGGGCAACCCGTGCCGCCAGGCCGCCCAGCGCAACCGCCACGAACAACGCCAGGCTCGGCCGATGGACGTTGCGCAGCGTCTCGACGAGGTCGCGCAGCTCGATCCGGCTCAGCAGGTAGTACACCAAACCAGCGCTGATGCCGATCGAGATGAACCAGTGCAGGTTGCCGCGCCGCGCCGTCGCCATCAGGATTCGGCGGCCGCAGGATCCGACGCCGTCAAGTAGGCGAAGGCGCCGGGGATAAGGGCCACGACCAAGGTGATCTGTGACAACAACGCGATGGCGAGGGCAGGATCCCGTTGAAAACCCAAGACGAGTGCGAGGCCGACGAAGGCGCCTTCTTGGATGCCGACACCGCCCAACGAGATCGGCAAACGAGCGACCAGGAAAGCGATCGGCACGATGGCGACGAACACGTAGTACGGCACATCGAGGCCCAGTGCCATGGCCGCGAAGTAGTGAATGGTCACGGGTAGGAAGCCCTCCAGCACGGTAAGCCCTAGGAATGTCCACAGCGTGCCCCGGTGGCGGCTGTAACCAGCATAGGCCGCCGCCAGGTCGCCGAGCTTTTTCTGGAATCCGCCGCGTCGTTGCCCGGCGCTCGCCACGCGCCGCGCGATACCGAACGACAGCGACAGGCACACGGCGAGCAACAGCACGACCAGGGCAATCAACACGCCGAGCCGCGTCGTGTCCATGGTTTCAGGGCCAGCGAGCCCGAGCTGCACGATAACCAGCAGGCTCAAGCCGACCAGGGCGAACTGCGCCAGCGCTCCGATGCCGCGCTCCACGGCGATCGTGGCGATGATCTTGGCGGTTCGTCCCGTGTGCCGCATCGTCACCGTGCGCACGATGTCGGCGCCCACGGTCATCGGCAGGAACAGGCCGGCGAACGAGCTGATGTAGTAGGCGCGGGTCGCCTCACCGAGACCGACACCGAGTTTCTCGGCCTCGAGCAGGAGCCACCACTTGAAGGCCATCAGCACGCGGTCGAGGGTGTGCAAGGCGATGAGCATCACGAGCAGGGTAGGGGAGGCGGCGAGCAGCAGCCCGGAGACCTCGCGGACGTCGACGAAAAGCAGTAGCGCAGCGATCAAACCGCCGCTGACAAGAACTCGAACAATGACCTTGCGGGCGCACGTCATCACACCCCCCAGCGCCGGCGCCAATCCTGGAACACCAGCAGCGTCCACAGCACGTGGCTGTGATTCTCTCGGCCTTGGAGATGTTCTTTCTTCAAGCGTTCGACTTCATCGACATCGAATAGACCTTCATTGGCAATACGTTGCGCCGCGAGATGTTCATCCACCAGCGGCCGGAATTCGTTGCCCAACCAGTTCTTGATCGGAATCGAAAAGCCCTGCTTGGTGCGATACACGCAATCCCGGGGAACATGCCGCGCCGCGACCTGCTTGAGCAAGACCTTGGTTCGCCGGCCACGTACCTTGAGGTGCTCCGGCATGCGAAACGCCAGCTCGACGAGGTCATGATCCAGATAGGGCACGCGCGCCTCCAGCGAGCAGGCCATCGACATGCGATCGACTTTCACCAGGATGTTGTCGCTCAGGTAGCTCTTCACGTCGACGTACAGCGCCGTATCGAGTGCCGAGCGGCCGCCGGCGCGCCGCGCCAGCGCCACGATGTGCTCGTTGACCGGCGTCGCCAGGCTTCCAGCGGCGTCGACCGTGAACAGGCGCTCGAGCTGATCGGCGGCGGCGAACAAGCGCCAGCGAGCATGTCCGAGATCGGCGTCGGCGTCGAATCCCTGGACGAAGCGCCGCGCCATGTTGACCGGTCCCTTCTTTTCCGGGCGCGGTTTGAGCGCCCACACGAGGGGGTGCACGAGGCCGCGGCGAACCGGTCCCGGGATCCACTTCCAGAGGCCGGCCATCTGCTGGGCGACGTATGTCTCGTAGCCGCCGAACAGCTCGTCGCCGCCGTCACCCGAGAGGACCACTTTCACGTGCTGTCGAGCATGCTGCGACACGAGGTACGTCGGGAAGATCGAAAAATCGCCGATCGGGTCGTCCATGTGGTTCATGAGACGGTCGAACAACGCGACCACGTCGGGGCGGATGATCTCGTCGCGATGGTCGACCCCGAGGTGGTCGGCGACCTTCCGCGCCCAGGTCAGCTCGTCGTAGCTCGGATCGTCGAAGCCGATGCTGAACGTTTGCGCCGGGCCCATGCCGGCGACCAGCAGCGAGCTGTCGACGCCGCCGCTCAGGAAGGCGCCGAGCGGCACGTCGCTGACCAGCTGTCGCTGTACCGATTCGCGAACCTGAGCGTCGATGGCGTCGATCCACTCCTGGTCGGTGTGAGGAGCACGCGATCCGGCGGCGCCGGCGGCTGGGTCGGTCGTGGCGGCCTCGGTCGGCGGCGCGAGATCCCACCAGACGCGCGGGTCGGCGGTGCTCGAGGCGCTCAGATCCACTTCGATCAGGGCGCCGGGCTCGAGCTTGAGGATGCCCGTGAACAGGGTCGCCGGCGCCGGAACGTACTCCCAGGCGAGCAGCTGGCCGACGGCGTCGACGTTGAGCCGCTTGTCGATCAATCCCGATTCGAGCAACGCCTTGATCTCGGAGCCGAACACCAGATGCGAGCCGGTGAAGGCGTAGTAGAGAGGCTTGACGCCGATGCGGTCGCGCACCAGCACGAATTTGTTGTTCTTGCGGTCGTGCAAGGCGATGGCGAACATGCCGTTGAGACGGGTCGCGACATCCGCTCCCCACTCCTCCCAGCCGTGCACGATGACCTCGGTGTCAGCGGCTGTCGCGAACGTGTGGCCGGCGGCCTCGAGCTCGGCGCGCAGCTCCCGGAAGTTGTAGATCTCGCCGTTGTAGACGGTGCGAATCGTGTGATCTTCGTTGAAGATCGGCTGGTTGCCGCCCTCAACGTCGATAATCGACAGCCGTTGCATGCCCAGGCCGACGCCGTCCCACACGTGAATCGCCCGGTCGTCGGGTCCGCGGTGCTCGATGCTCGCGCACATCCGATCCAAGACCCGGGCGTCAGGGGCCACCGCGTCACGCAACGCCACGATTCCAGCGATGCCGCACATCAGCGTGGTCCTTTCATCGCAGCCCGTCCAGTAGGCGGCGCATCTTGTCGACGTAGACCTCGCGCGAGTACTTCTCGTCGTACAGGCGGCGGGCGTTACGCGTCCGTTCTTCGATTGCGGCGCCGCCGCGCAGCGCCTCGACGAGCCCGGCGGCCATCGATTCCGGCTCCGGCTCGACGAGTATGCATTCCGCGTCGGTGAGCACCTGGGTGTGCGAGGGAATGCGGGTCGCCACCAGCGGCACGCCGCTGGCCAGCTGCTCGTAGATCTTCAACGGTGTGTTGGACCCGGTGTTGCGCGGCGAGGTCAGCACCGTGGCCTCCAGCGTCGCCTTTTGCGCCGCGGCGCGCGGCCTTTGCCCGGTGAACCGGCAGGCGCTCTCGTCGAGGCCGAGCTCCGCGGCCATTGCTTTGTACCGCTCGATCTGTGGTTGCTGTCCGCCGAGCAGCAGCAGGAAGGCATCGGGCTGTTGTTCGCGGGCCACGGCGAAGGCGCGCAGCAGCAAGTCGATTCCCTGGTAGCTCTCGAACGTCCCGGCGTACAGGACCACCGGACGCCCAACTGACGCGGCGCCTTGCATGCCGTCGCCTTCCGGCGCCGCACCAGGGTCATTCGCTGCGTCACCGTGCGGCGCCCCACCGACGTCATTCGCCGCGGCACCGTGCGGTGCTACGCTGGCGCTCCTCGCGTCGCGCAGCCGTACCTCGTCGAACAGCGAGTTCTCGATCAGATAGTGATGCCCGGGGTCCCTTGTGCGAGCTCCGGCGTACTCGGCGAGCGCCGGGGAGATCGTGATGACCGCGTCGGCCTTGGCCAGGCAGCCGTCCTCGAGCCGTCGAAACGTGCCGATCAGGACGCGTGAGCGGGTGAAGCTGAAGTTCACCAGCTGCTGCGACAGGATCGAGTGCATGTCGTAGACCAACTTGTAGCGGAAGATCGGCCTGAGGAAGCGGCAGAAGAAGATCGTCTCTTCATGCGCATGCACGACGTCGTAGCGGTTGCGGATCATGAGCCCGACGGCCCATAGAAACACGGAAACGTCGAGGAAAGCCTTGAACGGCGACGGCCCCACTTTCACCGTCGAGCGGCCGAACGTAGGAATCCGGATGATGCGCACGCCGGGGATGTTGACATCGGCTCCTGGGCCGTAGGTCAGCAGGTCGACCTCGACGCCGAGCTCGGCCGTCACCAGGGTGCGGTAATAGACGCTCAGCGGTGTGCCGCGCGGCGTGAAGAACGGCTCGGGAGCGATCGCCAGTTCCCTCACGCCGACACCTTGCGCAGTTGCATGGCTACTTGCGAGCGTACGAAACCGGGAAGCGACTCGTAGCTGCCGAAGATTGCCGGCTGGCGGTCGAGACGGTGCAGAGCTTCCAGCACGCCGGCAGCGGGCTGTCCCTCATCCAGATCGATGCCGAGCCGCACACCGCAGCGACCTGGGCGTGATACCTGCGCGGCGAAGGGCAGCGGATCGCTGCCCGGCAATATGCAGACGCCGCGTTGCGCCGCCCGACGAAACAGCGCCGGCCGCGGCAGCACCGCCGCCCGCCCGCCGTTGTCGCCCAGGAAGTAGCGCGGTTGCGCGTCGGTATCGTCGATCAACGTGGCCAGCAGCGCGCCGCGCCGGCCCCACCATTTGCCGAACCCCCACGGGATCACGGGAACCGCGCCGGCCGCCGAGGTGGCGTTGATCGCGCCACGCAGCTCCATGCCGTCATCCAGCTCGGCGGTGCAGCCGAGCGCCAATACCTCGAGGGCCTCACGCGTTACGAGCTGGCGGCCGGCGACGAGCAACAGGCGGTCGGGGCTGTTTCCGGCGCGCGTCGCCCACAGCGAGTTGTCTTCTCCCGTGGCCTCGAACGCCCATTCGCCGTAGTCGTCGCCCTCCGGCGGCTCGTTGCCCGCGGCGGCCCGGCGGCGCAGCTCCGCGAAGGCGTTCACGCCATGGCTTTCGGTGAACAGGAGGCAGCCGGCGACAGCACCGCCGGTTCCGTTCGGTATCGCCCCGGCGCGCAAATTCGCCAGCGCTGCGTCGAAGAAGCGCGCCGGCGAAAAACAGGCGTGAAGATGCACGTGGGCGTCGACCAGGATCTCGCCGCTGTCGCTCATAGAAGCCGGGATACGATCGCTTCCGGCGGCGTAACCAGACCCATCACACTTTCACCACGGCCTGCTAAGAAGAGAGGACTGCTCCGGGAAGGGCGGGCGAGGCCGGAGCAAATGGTCGCTATCGGACGACTGTATTGTAACCTGCCCTCCATGCTCTTTGGTGCCGATGGGGTCCCTATATGTCGAGTCGCTACCGATCGCGCCGTCGAGTACGAGTTCGAGGGCTTTTCGCTCCGCTTGGCGAAGCCTGGGGGCTCGACCCGTTGATCCCTCTACGGGCTTGCACGTAGGCTAGGCAGCGCGAGCTCCTGGTAGGGAGCCGTCTGGGGTCGGCAAACCCTAGGCCATTGGAGAAAGACAGGAAATGGATAAGCACGTTACGGCCGTTGGTGTCCTCTTCATCGCGTTTGGGGCCCAGGGCGTTTTCGTTGCGCTTGTCCTTACTTGTGGCAATCGTCGGCGAGGGGCTTGTCTCAGGCGACGAAGAAGCAATCTGGATCACGAGCATCATCGGCTTCTCACTAGCCGGTCCCTTCCTATTTATTGAGGCACTCAAGATCGTCGGTGGAATCGCACTACTCCAGAGGCGGCCGTGGGCTCGGATTCTGGTTCTGATACTCAGCTTGCTGAGCCTCGTCTTTTTTCCGGTCGGGACCGCGTATGGCATCTATGCGCTTTGGGTGCTCATGAAAGACGACACAGTGCGACTGCTCGCAGTGGCGGACGTCCAATGAAGGAGACCGCAGCGTGATCTCACGGAGGTCGTTCATCCGCTCCGCGTCGAGTGGTCTAACCGGGCTCGCGGTTGCCCGTCTCGGCAGAGTGTCACGGCTGATCGCGGCGCCCTTCCCGCAGCGCGTCGCCATCGTTGCCGGGAATCCGGGCGACGACGTATTCACCTACGTCGAGCGGGCCAGCGGAGCTTTCGACGGCGCCCTGTACCGGCAGATCCTGGGCGCGGCGAATGAGTTCAAGGAAGGCGACGAGATCGTCGGCGTCGCGGCGGTCGATGCACGCTCCCGCGTCAACGCCCGGCAGCTGATCGCGCAAACCAGGATTCGCGACCTGGACGCCCATCCTCTGTTGGAAGACAGGCTCTCCGCCCTGCTGGTCCAGGAGCGCGACGCGGACAGCGCCGGCGCGACCGGAGACTGGACGCTCGGCGAGCTGAAGCGCTTCGTTCTGGAGGCGAGCGAGCCCGAGATCAAGTCGATCATGCCCGGCCTGTCGAGCGCGGCGATCGGCTGCCTCGTCAAGCTGATGAGCAATGACGAGCTGATCGCCGTCGGCGCCAAGGTCTTCAACCCGCTGCCGGGCAGCCGGATCGGCGCGCGCGGCTATCTCGGCGCCAGAATCCAACCTAATTCGCCCACCGACAACATCGACGACATCCGCTGGCAAGTGTTCAACGGCTTTTCATACGCCGTGGGAGACGTGCTGCTGGGAACCAACCCGGTTTCGAGCAACCCGTCTTCCGTGGCGGCGGTCGAGTTGGCGCTCCAGGACGTGCTGCTGACCTTCGGAATCGACGGCGCCATGCCGCACTGTGTGCTCGCCCACATCGACGTGCAGGCCGAGGCCGAAGCGATGGTCCCGGGCAGCACCGCGTTGTGGTTCCAGAGCATCGCCGGCAGCGACGCCGCCAACGAGACGTTCGACATCGACACCGCCAAGATGCTGGCCCACGCCGCGGCGCGAACCGGCCCCTACGGCTTGTATTTCGAGACCGGGCAGGGCGCCGACTTCACCAACGGACATGACCATGGTTTCGACATGGTCCTGCACGAATCGCGCAAGTACGGATTTGCCGGCGCCCTGGCGGCGCAGGTCGCGCAGGTCGATGGACGCGGCGATTCGCAGCCCTGGGTGCATCTGAACGACGTCGCCGGCTTCATCGGCCCCGAGGTGTTCCGCGCCCGCGCTCAGCTCGTGCGTTGCTGCCTGGAGGACATCGTGATGGGCAAGCTGCACGGCCTGTGCATCGGCCTCGACGTCGGCGCGACGCTCCACATGGACATCTCGCTCGACGACCTCGATTGGTGCCTGGAGCAGGTCATGCCGGCGAATCCCGCCTACCTGATGGCGCTGCCGACGAAGATCGATCCGATGTTGGGGTATCTGAGCACCGGGTTCCAAGACCACGTGCGACTCCGCGAGCAGTTCGGCTACGAGGTGAACGACAGCATGTGGCGTTTCTTTCAGGAGCTCGGGGTTATCGATGCGAGCGGCGCGCCGACGCAGCACTTCGGCGATCCGTTATGGGTCTTCATGGCCTACCAGCGCCGCAAGGGCGATACCCGGCCGGACGTCGAGCTTCGCGCCGAGGGCGAGCGCCAGTTGTCGGAGATCAACGACCGCGGCGTGTTCATCGCACGCGGGCACGGACAACGCCGTGGCGACCTGGCACCGGCTCTCGAGCGCGACATCCGCCGCATCTACGCCGATGCCAAGGAAAGTATTTGGACGGAGCTGGATGCAGGCTTCGTGGCCGGGCTATCGGGAGTTGTCAGATTGCGGACCCGTTCCGCCGACCGCGAGGACTACATCCTGCATCCGGCCTCCGGAGAGCAACTGAGCGGCGAATCGGAGGACCGGCTCCGCGAGATCAGGCAGCAGCAGGGCGGGCGCTACGACGTGCAGATCGTGGTATCCGACGGGTTGAACGCCCTCGCGATCATGGATGACGGGCACCTCGATCCTTTCCTGGAGAGTGTGCGCGCCGGGCTCGAGCGCGCCAACCGGCGCCTGGCACCGGAGCATCTCGTCGTGACCTCCGGGCGGGTGCGGGCCGGGTACCGCATCGGCGAAAACCCTGTTCGCCGACCTCACCGGCGCCCGCGCCATCCTCCATGTCATCGGCGAGCGACCGGGCACCGGGCACCACACGTTCTCTACTTACATCACCGCCCCGGAGGGATCGGTGTGGACCCGCAGCGGAACCGTCGATCACAACATCACCAGGGGTCGTGTCGGGCATAGCGACCACGGCGCTCGCGCCCACGCTCGCCGCCGACGAGGTGGTGCGAACTCTCGGGGAGATGGTGTAGCACCGTGACAGTGGGGCAACTATAGCGTTGCCCGTTTAACGCAATGCGTTATAGCATGTACAGGTGATCAAGTCCTTCAGGGATCCAGAGACAGCGAAAATCCATGCTAGGCAGCGCTCGCGGCGGTTACCTCAGGACATCCAACAGGCGGCGCTTCGCAAGCTCCGAATGTTGAGCAACGCCAGAGCCATCATGGATCTACGGAGTCCGCCAGCGAATCGACTCGAGAAGCTCACGGGGAATCGGAAAGGTCAATACAGCATTCGGATCAACGATCAGTGGCGGGTCTGCTTTGTATGGCGCGAAGGCAACGCCTTCGATGTCGAGATCGTGGATTATCACTAGGAGTTCGACCGTGGCAGCGAAGAAGCTAGCTCCAGTACATCCTGGCGAGGTTCTTCTAGACGAGTTTCTGAAACCGCTAGAGCTGAGCCAAAACCGCGTCGCCTTGGACGTCGGGGTACATCCCCGTCGAATCAACGAGATCGTGTTAGGCAAGCGCGCCGTCACAGCAAACACGGCGTTGCGTCTCGCCCGATACTTTGGGACAACTCCGCAGTTCTGGCTGGGACTCCAGGCCGACTATGACCTCGACGTGGAAGAAGACGCATTCGGCGATCGGCTCGAGAAGGAAGTCAGGGCGCGCGCACACGCGTGAGCGGTCGGCGAGGTTGAAACGTATCCAGCGGGGGAGCATCTACCCGAAAATCTGAGCGATGAGCCCCTCGAGATTGTGTTAGTGGAGTTGAAAGGGAAAGAGTAACGCTACCCCTCAAGATGCCGAGCTTGGAGTTCTCCTTGGACCGCAAGGACCTCAAGCGGCCGCAGCGTTCGCGGCGGTCGGGAAGATCTCTCGGAACGCCGCCATGAAGCGCTGCATCTCGTCCGCATTGCCGACCGACACCCGCAGGTGCTGGTCCATCGGCGGGAAGGGGCGGCCGACCAGGATGTCGTACGGCCTGAATTCCCGGGCCACCTCGCGGACGTCACGCTTGACGTCGACCATGAAGAAGTTGGTCTCCGAGGAGATCACGTCGTAGCCGTAGGCACGCAGCTCGGCGATCGTCTTCTCGCGCACCTCGATGTTCTTGGCTTTGACCCACTCCTGCCCGGCGAGGTCGCGCAGAGAAGCCGCGCCGCCGAACTTGACCAGTACGTTTTGGCTGCCGGTCGAAAAGAGGCTCATCTTCTCGATGATCTCTGCCGGCGCGACGCCGTAGCCGAGGCGCATGGCGGCGAGCCCGGCGATCTTCGAGAACGTTCGGGTGACGATAACCGGCCGCCCCTCGAGCACGTAGGGAATCGAAGTGGCGTAGGCGGGATCGTCGATGAAGTGGTGATAGGCCTCGTCGATGAGCACCGGCATATCCGCCGGGATGCCGTCGAGGAGCTGCTGCACCTCGTGCTTGGGAACGATGACGCCGGTCGGGTTGTTCGGGTTGCACAGATAAACGAAACCGATCTCGGAGGCGTGCCGGTTGGCGACCTCGATCAGGTCGGGGATGTTCTGCGTATGGTCGGGGTTGAGCGGCCGCAAGATCGCGCCGCTGCCGACGCGGCGGGCGTGCGAGTAGACCGAACCATACGACGGCTCAACGCCGAGGACCTTCTTGCCGCCGAGCAGGAATGTGGTCCCGACGACGTCGAGGATCTCCCCGGAGCCGGCCCCGAGAAGGAGGTTGTCGCGCCCGATACCGTGCAGCTCCTGGATCCCCTCTCTGAGGCCGCCATCCGGGGTGCCGTAGCGGTTTACCCACTCCCAGGCGGAGTTCATCGCCTCGACAACGGCCTCCGACGGCCCGTATGGGTTTTCGTTGTTGTTGATCTTGGCGACAACGCTGAGGTCGATGGGAGCTCTGCCACGCTGGAACATGCTGCGTGGGCGGGCGAGAAGCTCGGTGCCGCGCAGGCTCGCGTATCCGAGACCGGCGGCGAGTCCACTGACGAGAGAACGGCGGCTGAGGTTCATGATTCCTCCGAATCTGTGGTGTGCGGTCCAGCTAGCTTGTACGGGATCGGTGCATTCTAGCGCCACACCGGGTCCAAACTCACCCCCCACCCCCGGGATCAGCTCCGCAGGGCATCGACGAACGCCGCCGCGATTTCGTCCACCGGTCGCCGGGCCAGGGTCTCGTTGACGTTGAGCGCGAAGCCCCATGGCTGTGCCCCGGGAAGCCGCACCCCGGCAGCGGCGAGACGCTCGCGGTAGGCGCCGAGACCGGCAGCGGTGACGTGGAGCTTGAAAATGTTGGTGCCGTCGGGAATGCGTTCGACGCGAAACTCGGGCCGCGGCTCGAGCGCGGCGATGAGTTGTTCCGCGGCGCGCACGCCGCCGGCGAAGCGTTCCTCGAAGCCGTCGATGGAGTGTAAGGAAACGGCAGCCAGGGGCCAGGCACCGGGTAGGGCGCCGCCGAACATGCGCCGCGGATGGTAGAGGTCGTCGAGCAGCGCCGACGACCCCGCCAGGATGGCCCCGGAGGTAGCGCCGAAATACTTCCACATCGACACGTACACGGTGTCGAAGTGGGAAGCGTATTCCTGCGGCGAGATGCCGGTGTAGCCGGACGCCATAAACAGGCGGGCGCCGTCCAGATGAGTGCGAATGCCCCGCTCGCGGGCGAAGGCGCAGATTCGTTTCATCTCGTCGTAGTCGAACCGTTCGCCCTGGCGGCGGCGAATCGGCGACTCGATGACGATCACACCGAGCCCCGTGGTTACCCTGCCCGAGGCGGTGCGATCGACGAGCTCCTCGATCTCGGCGAGTGTAAAGGTGCCCCTGTCGTGGGCCAGCGGCACCAGATTGAGATTGCTCAGCACCTCGGCGCAATCGCCGGAATCGTTGTAGAGGTGGCTGTCGTACTGGACCGCAACCCGGCGATCGTCGTTCGCCTGGATGCGAACTGCCAGATGATTCGCCAGTGTCCCGGTGGCAACGAACACGGCGCGTTCCTTGCCGAGAATCGCCGCCATGCGCTCCTCGAGCTCGGTCACCACACCGCCACGGCTGTAGTTGTCGGCGTCGATGCCGTGCTCGGCGACGATGCGGGCGAGCAGATCGACGGTCTCCGGCGGCGTCAGCGACGGCCCGTCGCCGGTGAACTTCACCAGCCGGCTCAGCTTGGCGATCTCGTCGCCGTTGATCTGTCCCGACTCCGCGGCCCACCCCGGCGCGGCCGCCAGCGGCAGGCCCGCGATCCCCCACTTCATCATGGCGCGGCGTGTCAGCGGATCCATGCGACCTCCTCGTCTTGTCGGCTTAGCATCGGGTCAGCCCGATTCATATCCTGTGCCGGCATGATGATAGCCGGTACCAGCGAGATCGTGTCAACTGAATAGCCATCCACATATCGTCGATGGACGTCTATTCGCGCCACGGGTACGTTGGCCGGCGCAGGTGCCAGTCTGTATCTCGCTGGAAGGCCATACCGAAGTCGAGGACGCCCTGGTCGTCGAACGGTGACCCGACGATCTGCAGCGACAGCGGCAGGCCGTCGTCGTCGAAGCCGCACGGGATCGCCAGGCCCGGGTGGCCTACCAGGTTGGCGATGTAGTTGAGGCGCGGGGTTTGCGCGTCGACCTCGTCCGGCGGCTCCCATTCGTTACGCGCGGGAATCGGCCACCCGTCGCGAACCTCCCGGAGCGCCGCCCCGTTGGGCCAGGTCGGCGCAATCACCGCGTCGTACGCCGAGAGGACTGCGTCGGCCTCCCGGGTCAATTGGCTTCTGATCCGCTGCGCGGTCAGGTAGTCCGCGGCCGGCATCATCCGTCCGGCCATCCAACCCGCCGCCCTGTCCTCGTTGAACGAAAACATGCCCGCCGCACGGCCGTCTTCGAACAACGGCTCGAAAACCGTACCGCTCTCCACGGTCACGATCGTCGAGAACAGCGCACCGGTGGGATATAGAGGAAGGGAGATGTCTTCGACGATCACGCCCATCTGCTCGAAAACGTCGAGTGCCTCCTGGAAGGCGCGTCGGGTGTTTTCCGACTGCGAGAGCTCGAACTCGGCCCTGTGCACCCCGAGGCGCCGGCCGCGCATGCTCCCCGGGTCGGCGCGGAAGGCGAACGGCCGGTCGGTCGAGGAGTTGTCGCGGGCGTCGAACCCGGCGATCTGTTCGAGAATGAAGCCGCAGTCCTCGGCGGAGCGTCCCACCGGCCCGATCTTGTCGAGGCTCCACGAGAGCGCCATGCAGCCGAAGCGGCTGACGCGGCTGAACGTCGGCCGCAGACCCGAAGCGCCTACCGCCGAGGCCGGAAAAACGATCGAGCCGCCGGTCTCGGTCCCGATCCCGAAGCCGATCAGCCCCGCAACCGTGGCCGACACCGTCCCGCTGGACGAGCCGAAGCTCGTGCGATCAAGCTTCCACGGATTGAGCGCCGAGCTCGTGTTGCCACCGGCGAACTCACCGAGCGACATCTTCGCCATGAGGACCGCGCCGGCCTCGTCGAGCCTGTCGATTACCGCCGCGTTGCGGTCCGGCACTCGATCGCGGAAGATCCCCGACCCCCAGGTTGTCCGAATCCCGCGGGTATCGAGCAGGTCCTTCACCCCATACGGAATGCCGTGGAGGCTGCTGCGCCGCCGACCGGCGCGGAGCTCCGCGTCGGCCAGCTCGGCAGACTCGAGTGCCTGATCCCGCGCGATGGTGACCATGGTGGCGAGCTTGCCGTTGTGGTCCGTACGCGGCTCGCTCGGCAGCTCGAACGGCGGAACGTCGAGCTCCTCTGCTCGGTCCAGATACGTCTGCGTGAGCTCGACGGACGTGACCGCTCCGGCCGCCAGCCGGTCCGCCAGCTCGCGGACGGTCGAAAAGTGGATCGCGTCCTGCACGCTCAGGCCTCTCCCACGGTCGGTCCACCCCTCACGGCCGGCTCCTCCCTCACGGCCAGCTGCTCCCGCACCGTCAGCCCCGGCGGAAAATCGTCAGCGGTTGCTCCTCCTCGCTGAGCGGGAAGCTGCGCAGCTCTTCCTGAATCCGGATCGTATTCGCGACGGCTCGCCGTAGCCGCTCGAAATGCTCTGGTTCGTCGTAAATGCCGCGCCGACCCTGCGCGTCGAGCAGAACGCCGACCGTTTCCCTAGAGATCTCTCCCGTCTGGGCGACCTGGGTGCATGCTTGTTGCCAGGCCACTGCCATCGCGGCCGCACCTGCTCCTGCGACCTTCGCGAACTTCCGGCGATCGAGTGTCATGGCTCCCTCCTCGGAGATGTACTTCGAGTCCCCCAGCGACTCCACTACTCCCTGACCCGGACCCACTGCACCAGGCGCCGGCCCGCGACTTCCCCCACGAGGATGCTGCCATCGGGATGCAACCAAATGAACTCCTGATCGACGCCGAGAGGTCGGCCGTTCCTGGTGAATCCGGAGAGCTGAAGCTCGGGAATGAAGGTCTCGACTGAACCGGTCTCGGCGCTGCCGATCCAGATGCCCCTGTCGTACCCGTAGCTGCCGCCGCCCGGAAACCGTGTGTTCAATACGCCGGTCAACGATGTCGTGCCATCGACCACATAAATCCTGTCCTGGTCATCAAAGGCGATCGAGCTCGGTCTCCCGAAATGTGTCCACAGCCCGATGAAAGTCCCCTCTTGGTCGAAGATCTGGATCCTGTTGTTGCCCCGGTCGGAAACGAAGAGCCGGCCGCGGGAATCCATTGCGAGGTGATGAGGATCGTTGAACAGACCGCGCTCAGCGGTCGCCGCGTCGATGCCACCGCCGATCTGCATGATGAACGTCCCATCCTGCGAAAATTTGACGAGGCGGTTGTTGCCGCCGCGATGCCCATCCGTGACCCAGATCTCGCCATTGGGGGCAACCAGCACATGGGAGGGTCCATTGAAGTGCGTCGCGTCGTCGCCGGGGACGGCCGCTTCACCCAGGGTCATCAATACCTCCCCCTGCGGGCTCAGCTTGAAGACCTGGTGCCCCCTGCCGATTGCGAATCCCGCTTCTCCTCGAGGTTCTCCCGCCGGCGATCCCTCGGTCACCCAGAGATTTCCACGGTGGTCGACGAAGAAACCGTGGGGCCACCCGAAGAGCCCGTTGCCAAAGCTCGTCACCAAGTTCCCTTGCAGGTCAAGTTTGAGGATCGGGTCTACGTCAACGCCGGCGCAGTTGTTCCCGCCACACCTGTCCATCAGCCACATATGCTCGCCATCGGGATCCAGGTATATCCCGGCCACCACCCCCAGAGGCCTCCCCTCCGGGAGCTTTGCCCAGCCGTAGTAGGCGCGATACGGATTGCTGTGTTGGGCGCTTGACGCCGCGGCCACCATCACGGCCAGCACGGCGAAAATCACGACGAGTGTTAGTCTGACTCGGCTTGAATGTGACATCTCGACTACCTCCCGGACCGTCTCTTGTGAAGCTGGCGCAATTATATGGCTCCAGCCCGTGGAACACGTCGGCTGATTGGACTTGACCCGATTTCGTGGACACCTTACGACGTACACGGGAGGTGTTCAGGATGCCAAGGACAAGAGGGCCGTACCCGGCGGAGTTTCGGCGGCGGATCATAGAAGTGGCACGAGCTGGGCGGAGCGTCGCCGAGCTGGCCAAGGAGTTCGAGCCGTCGTACTGGACGATTCGCCAGTGGATCAAGCAGGCTGACCGCGACGAAGGCCGCAGCGCCGAAGGGCTCAGCACTGCTGAGCGCGAGGAGCTGGGGCGGCTGCGGAAAGAGAACCGCCAGCTGAAGCAAGAGCGGGAGATCCTTTCAAAAGCCGCGGCCTGGTTCGCTCGGGAGACCGACTCGGTACCGCCGAAGTCTTCGAGTTCGTGAGCGGTCACCAGGCGAAGTATCCGATTGCCACGATGTGCCGTGTGCTGGAGGTCTCCACCAGCGGGTACTACGCGTGGCGCCGGCGGGAACCGTCGGCTCGATCGCGGGCGGACGCAAAGCTGCAGGCACGGATCGAAGCGATCCACAGGGAGAGCCGAGGCACCTACGGTCGCCCTCGGATCCACGCCGATCTGCGAGCCGACGGTGTGGGTGTTGGCGGCAAGCGTGTGGGGCGCTTGATGCGACGTGCAGGCCTGCAGGGTGTCAGCCGTAGGCGACGCGTTCGGACAACGCGGCGAAATCGGGAAGCCCGCCCAGTTCCGGACCTGGTCGAGCGCAAGTTCAGAGCCGACCGCCCCGACAGGCTTTGGGTGGCGGACATAACCTACATCCCAACGTGGGCAGGGTTCTTGTACTTGTCGGTCGTCGTGGACGTCTTCAGCCGTCGCGTTGTCGGTTGGTCAATGGCGACCCATCTGCGCACCGAGCTCGTGCTCGAGGCGCTGAACATGGCGATCTCGCAACGACGGCCCCAACAGGTGATTCATCACAGTGACCAAGGTACGCAGTACACGTCGATCGCCTTCGGTCAGCGCTGCCAGGAGGTCGGGGTGCGACCGTCGACCGGATCAGCCGGTGATTGCTACGACAACGCGATGTGCGAGAGCTTCTTCGCCACCCTCGAGTGCGAGCTCCTGAACCGCCGGCGGTTCAGGTCCCAGGCGGAAGCCCGCATGGCCGTCTTCGAGTTCATCGAGGGCTTCTACAACCCGCGTCGCAGACACTCACCCCTGGACTACGACTCGCCCATGGGGTACGAAAGGAGGCACGCTCAGATCGCTTAAATGTGAGCGGGAAACCGTCCACCAAAGCGGGGCAACTCCAGATACCCAATAGGCTAACGGCGCGCACTTCCCCCCACAGGGAGCCGTCACCGTGGTCGGCAAGACCCTCCTATAAGGAAGAAGGTCAACAGACGCACTCTCCCTAAAGATGGGGTAGAGATGTTCAAGTTGGCCTGGGGCGTTGGTCCGGTTTGGCTTCGTCGTTTGGGGGGTCGACCGTCATGGGTCGCGGCGCGAGCAACTTCAGGATTGTTGGGGCTTGAACGAGCAGCCCATGCTCCTATCCGAGACTCGAGGCCTATGGTTGCGTCTGGGACTACGGGGCCGCGGAGCCTAACCTTGGTCGGAGACTCGAAGTCTAAGGGTTTTGTTGAGGCTTCCCGCGGCGCAGGTCCCGCCGCAGGCGGTGGGACCCCTCGCATGTAACAAGGTGCAAACCGCGCGTGTCGACGCCGGGCAATTAGACAACTCTCACACGTTCTGGATCGTAGTCCTCCTTGCTGTTCCAAAGGGCACACAGCACGTCGATGAGCTTTCGCGCAATCGCCAGCTTGGCCCGGGTCGGTAACGTCCCGCGCTCGAGTCGAACGTGATACGCCGCGGCGAAAGGATCTGCCTGCCGCAAGACCATTCGCTCGACGGCGCTCTTGATGACCCGTTTCAGGTGCCGGTTGAAGCCTCGTCGCAGGCGTACCGGCTCGATGTGTGAGCCGCTTCGTCGTCGGGTGAGGCCGAAAAGCCGCAGTAGCTCCAGATGTGAGAGCGGGAGGGGAAGCGGGTGGGGGTGACCAGATACGCGGCGAAGGTCGCTGCCCTGACGTTGCCGATCTCCGGAACCGTCATAAGCCGTCTGACGGGTGGAAACCGCCGCCCGTGTTGGACTAGCAACTGCAGCGCTGCGTCCTTTTTCTCCGCGGCCACATCGAGGATGCCCAGCAGGTCTTCGCCCGGCGGCCGGGCGGCTTCGGGCAAACACTTCAGGAATGCGGGCCGGTGCTCCGGTGAATAGACGTCGGCGCCTACTACCGGAATCCCGTGGTAGCGGAACAGGGCCTTGACCTGGTTCTTCAAGGCGCTGATGTGGCGGTTGAGTCGATCGTGGTGGCGCACCTGCAGCCGCAGGTTCAAGAACGCCACAGGTGGCTGATAGACTTCCCGCACATATCGCCCCCTGGCCAGCTGCGCCAAGGCCAGCGCATCGAACGGATCGTCCTTGTCGGGCGAGGTTGAGATCAAGCGGTTGCGCCGGGGGTCGGCAGCGATCAGGTTCTTGCAGCAACCCGAAAGCGCCAGGTGCAGCCACGTGGCTAACTCTCCCTGCTCGAATACCACCGTACATGGACGGGGAGCCCGACCGATCGCTTCTCGCAACAGATCCCCATCGAGCCGACAACGGTCCCGTCATAGCAGTTCTCCACTGCGTGCCTCTATGGCGGCGAGCTCCAGTCCCGCGTTGCAGTGTGCGTCGATGCCAACATACGATTCCATGAGGGCGTTTCTCCTGGTTGAGTTGGTTGGGCAAACCGGACTTTACCAGTGAAGAAACGCCCTTTTTCCTTACGCTACCTCGGTAACTACGAGATCCTCGAACCGCTCGGTGCGGGCGGCATGGGAGAGGTATATCGGGCGCGGGATACCACGCTGGATCGTGACGTAGCGATCAAGGTTCTGCCCGAGGACTTCGCCACCGATCCCGAGCGACTGGCTCGCTTCGAACGCGAGGCCAAGCTCCTAGCTTCCCTGAACCACGCCAACATCGCGGCCATTTACGGGCTAGGGGATGAGGGCGACCAGCGGTTCATTGTCATGGAGGTGGTCGAGGGGGAAACGCTCGCTGAGCGGGTCGCTCGCTCCGGGCGCATAGAAGTCGATGAGGCGCTCGACATCGCCCGCCAGATTGCGGAGGCGCTTGAAGCCGCTCACGAGAACGGTGTCATCCACCGCGACCTGAAGCCCGCCAACGTCAAGATCACACCCGATGGGAAGGTGAAGGTCTTGGACTTCGGGTTGGCGAAGGCCTACGAGGCCGATGGCTCGGCTTCTGATACTTCTCCCCATATAAGCCACTCACCTACAATGATGGCGGCCACACGAACGGGCGTGATCATGGGGACTGCGGCCTACATGAGCCCCGAGCAGGCCAAGGGCAAGCCGCTCGACAAGCGCACGGACATCTGGGCGTTTGGCTGCGTGCTTTACGAAATGCTGACGGCCCGTAACCCGTTCGCCGGCGAGGATGTCTCCGACACCCTCGCCTCCATCCTCAAGGAGCGGCCGAAGTGGGAGTCTTTGCCTGCCGAGACACCTGTGATCGTGCGGGCCTTGCTGCGTCGCTGCCTCCGCAAGGACCGCGACCGTCGTCTACACGACATCGCCGACGCCCGCATCGAGATCGAGGAAGCGCGCGCCGATCCTTATCCAGCCACTGCCGGCGTCGAGACTGAAAGTCGATCCGGCGGCAACGCCCTCGTTGCCTGGAGCTTGGCGGCTATCATGACGACGGTCGCCGCGCTCGCGGTGGTGGTCGGATGGCGCGCAACCGACCCGACCTCCTCGCCATGGCGTGGAGTGATCCAGGCCCCGGGGTTTACCCCGGACATGAACGGCTCGGCAATCGCGTTCTCCCCCGACGGCGAGCGGCTCGTTTACATCGGCGTCGACGCCGAAGGCCGATAGCAGCTCTTTCTTCGCGAGGCGGATTCGTTCGAGGCCGAACCCATCGACGGCACAGAATCCGCCTATGGGCCGTTCTTCTCCCCCGACGGCGAGTGGATCAGATTCTTCGCCCTGGCGGACCGCAAGCTCAAGAAGGTATCGCTGCGAGGCGGCCAGCCCGTCGATATCTGCGACGCTCTCCCCAATAGTCGGGGCGGCGACTGGGAAGGAGATCAGATCGTTTTCACCCAAGGGTACGGTGGCGGCCTCTTCGTGGTTTCGGCGGACGGCGGAGGACCGCGACCTCTCACCGAGCTCGATGCCGATTCTGGTGAGAAGACCCACCGCTTTCCCGACATCCTGCCCGGAGGAAAGGCGGTCATCTTCACCATTGGTACCGGGGATATGCAAACCTACGACGACGCCCGCATCGGACTGGCCGACATGGCGGGCGACGGTGACGTCCAAGTGCTGGGTGTGAGGGGGAGTCAGCCACGATACTCGCCGACGGGCCATATCATTTACGCTCAAGCCGGATCGCTCATGGCGCTACCGTTTTCGCTCGAGCACCTCGAAGTCACGGGTACGCCCTACGAGGTTCTCGATGGTGTGGTGACGACGGATAGCTTCGGAACGGCTCACTACGCCTTTTCGCCGACGGGCGATATGGCCTATTTGCCCGGTGGTCCCTCGGTGCGGGACACGGAGCTGGTATGGGTGAGCCCGCAAGACAGCGAAGAGCGCGTCGTACCGCTACCACGAGGTAGCTACGTTGACGCACGGATCGGCCCGGACGGTGAGCGATTGTTGATCCGGATCTCAGGTGGCAACGAGAACCTGGCGCTGTACGAACCCCGTAGCGGCCTCACCTCCCTCGCCGCAGACTGGGACCAAGAAACCCCTATTTGGCACCCCGATGGCGAGCGGGTGACCTATCGCCACACGCAGGGCGATCAACGCAGCATCAGAACCCGTCGCCTCGATGGAGAGGGAGCCGTGGAGGAGCATGTGTCTGGCAACACGCAGATGAGCCCAGCTTCATGGCACCCTGAAGGCAACATCCTTGCCTACTCCCAGTCGGCGCCCGACGGCGCAATCGATTCGCTGTTGTTCTACGTCGATGAGAAGAGGAGCGAAGCGCTACCGGGAGTATCCTCGACCGCATTCGGCGCGCAATTTTCGCCCGATGGACATTGGATCGCCTACTCCGCGCGCGATGGCGGTGGGGACGCCCAAGTCTACGTGCGAGCCTTTCCGGGGCCTGGCGAACGGGTCCAGATTTCTACAGCCGGCGGCGGGCCGCCGCGATGGTCTCCGGACGGCACCGTCCTCTACTACCGGACGGACGGTCAGCTCAAGGCGGTCCCCCTGTCAACGTCTGGGGGCTTACTTCAGGTGGGCACCGCCGAGATTCGTCTCAACAACGTGCTAGTCAGGTACGACGTCGCTGCTGATGGAAGGGTCGTCTTCATTCGAGCCCTTCGAGCCGGATGGCCGCCGCAGTTCAGCTTGATTCCGAGTTGGTTCGACGAGCTGATCCGCATGCGTGAATTCGGACGGTAAAAGGTCGTGCCTGCCCTTTTCGCCCAAATCGTCCTGCTGTCGCTGCTGGCGTATCTCGTTTCTGCCGCGCCGGCCGCTCAGGGTCACGGTGAGGAAAAACTGAACACCCGCCTTGTCGGCACGCACGATCTGCAGGCTCGGTCGGCCTACCAACCGTTGCCGGTCGAACAAGACGGTCGCTACATCCTCTATGTGGGACACCACGCGGGCGAGATGCTGAATCCACTAACTGATGCGGTCGAGGTCAACGGGACATCGATCATCGACGTGACCGATCCGGCGAGTCCGGTCTATCTGCATCACATCCCCGCAACGGGTGGCGCACAGGACGCCCAGATGGTGCAGGTCTGTTCCGGCGCGGACCTTCCCGGCGCCGATCCCGGTGAGACCTATCTCCTGCGCACCAACGGCAACCAGAGTCACGAGCTATGGGACGTGTCTCACCCTACCGACCCCCACTTCGTGACGACGATCGCGCGCATGGGGCACACGCCGGACGGCCAGCAGAACACGCACAAGAACTGGTGGGAGTGTGAGACCGGTATGGCCTATCTGGTCGGGACGCTGGATGGCTGGCGGGCGCCGCGAGTGGTCCAAGTGTTCGACCTGTCGAGACCGGCCGAGCCACGTCGAGTCCGCGACTTCAGCCTGGACGGCGTTCAGCCCGGTGCGGCCGGACCGATACCGGGCGGCTCGGGGGTGCACGAAGTCGCCCGTGTCGGCAACCGGCTGTATTTCAGCTATGGCACGTCCCGGAACGGCGTGTTCCAGATCGTCGATCGCCAAAGGCTTCTGCGCGGCGACGCAAACGCCGCAGTTTCGCTTGCGCCTGATCCGAGCGGCCTCCGCTTCCCCCAGGTCGGTCGTCTCGACTTGCCGTCCTTCTGGGGCGCGCACACCGCCTTCCCGCTGCTCGGCGTGGAGATGATCGACTACGGGCCCAACCGCGATCAGCGGACACGGGACTTCGTGTCCTGGTGTCGGAGTCAACGGCGAATCAGTGCCAGGAGGCACGGCACGTCGTTTCCTTCGTCGACATTACCGACGAAGTCCATCCCTGGCCGGTCTCGACGTTTCAGGTGTCGGAATCTGCGGGTGGCTTCTGTGATCGGGGAGGGCGGTTCGGCCCGCACGGGACGCAATGGTCGATGAGTCCCCCCTTCTACAAAAACGTGCAGGTGTTTTCGTGGTTCAACGCGGGCATGCGGGTGGTCGACGTGAGAAATCCGTTCGAGCCGACGGAAGTGGGGTACTACATTCCCGCGACGACACCCAACACCGACCAGCGCTGTGTCACGATCGACGGCGTCGAAAGCTGCAAGATCGCGATTCAGACCAACAACGTCGAGGTTGATGACAGGGATCTGATCTATCTGGTCGATCGGGCCAACACCGGCTTGCATGTCGTCGAGCTGACCGGTCCCGCTGCCGCGATCATCGAGCCGTTCTAGAGCCGACCAGCCACTAACGATTCTTCTGTTACAGGCCACTGGTTCCACCCGGATCGAACGCGATCTTGCATACCAGCGCCCGGTCGAATTTCTCGATTCCCGCGGCTCCGAGCCGATCGATCTCCGCTTGCCCCCGGTCCACCGCCTCTTTGACGCCGTCGACATCCACTCCGAGAAAGCGTCCCGAGAACGGTCCCAGCTTCAGCGCCACGTTGTTCAGGTGCTTGACCACCCCGTGATGGATCTCCCGGTGGAGCTGGTGATACGCCGCCGCGAGCTGTATCAGCGCCTGGAGGAAAACGCGTGACGGCTCCGCGTGCCTCCGCCAGATCTGTTCCCAGGCTTCGTGGCTTTCCCAGAACTCCCCACGATTGATAGCTCGACCCCACGCGCCAGGTCCCGCCGATCCTCATCGGTCATCGGGAACTCGACGACGTCTTCCGCCTGCAGCACATATCCCGGCTTCAGGCGGGCCTCTTTGGGGTCAGAACGTTGCATCACAGGTCGGTCCTCACGGCGCGAGCTTTTCCTCGACGCCTGCCTTTCACGGCGAGTCCCCCCACGATACCCGAGAGATAACCGAGGGATAACCGCAACCCCTGTAACCCGCTTGTCGTCTGCCGGTACAATCCTGCCGGGGACCGCGGGGGAGCGATCCACGAGAGGTGACGTATGAAGGTAATGAAGCGGGAAACCTGGCCCGCCCTCATGGACAAAGCGGAGCGATCGGTGCTCATCCTGGCTCCCTGGATCGATGATGAGCTCATCGACGAGCTGTTCTGTTTCCTGCCGCCGATTGAAGTGAAGATTCTCTTCCCGCGGACGACGCTGGAAGAGAAAGGCCACAAACAATTCCGCTACTACTTGCGCGAGGTCTCGGACATCAATCTCGACGCCGAGGTCCGTGTGATCGATGAAGAAATTCCTGCATGCTTGGTGGTGGACGGAGAGGAATTCTTCTTTTCTGAAACCTACAGCGAGATTCTGAAGGAGAAGGGCGGCAGGGACACGAAGACCGGGATCACCTACGCGATGCGGGCCTGGGAACAAGGAAACCCCTGGAGCTGAGGAGAGCCCGTGGTCGGCAAAACGTCGGATCCCCCAGCGACCCGACTACTTCCTGACCCGGATCCACTGTGGTGGAGAGGTTCGGCACGGCGGGTTGAAAACCGGCAGCGATTCGAGGTTATTATCAAGTATTGACGTGTCAACTCTTGATATATCAAGTCAGGCCGGTTAAAAGGAGGGCATGAACGAAACCAAGTCTGACGTAGACGATCGCTTCCTCGACTACCTGCCGCTGACCCCAGCGGTCTTCCATATCTTGCTGGCGCTCTCGGAGGGCGCCCAGCACGGCTACGCGGTGATGAAAGAGGTCGCCGAGCAAACCGACGGCGAGCTACGGCTCGGGTCCGGCAAGCTGTACTACTCGATCCAGCGCATGCTCGACGAGGAGCTCATCGGGGAGATCGAGCTCCCGCCCGGCCACAAGCCCGAGCGCGGGCGCCGAACCTACGAGCTGACCGAGCTGGGCCGGGACCTGCTCGAGGCCGAGGCCCAGCGGCTGCAGAGAACCGTGAAGCTGGCCCAGCATCGACACGTGCTGGCCGACCCGGAGAGCGAGACCCGGCGATGAGCCGCATCTATCGCGCCTTGCTGCTCGCTTATCCACAACCGTTCCGCCACCGCTTCGGTCAGGCTATGGTCGACGCGTTCGAGCAGGAGCTTCGAGAGGCGCACGGCCGGGGCCGGGCGCGTTCGCTGCCGGCGCTATGGTGGCGCGCGCTGAGCGACTCGTTGGTCACGTCGCTGCACATGCGGTGGGCAGCGTGGCGCGGGCGGCCCGGGGCTCCCCTGAGTCGCCGGGAGACAACCCTCTGGAGGTGGCTCGGCTACGCCGGTGGCTCAGGCTCGCGGAACCCCGGTGGCGGCGACGGCCGGCGGGAGTCTGAGAACATTCTCGATCGGGCGCGGTGGCACACTCCCCTCGAAGCTCTCCTGATCGACGTCAAGTTCGCGCTCCGAGCCCTGCGCCGCAGACCCGGATTCGCCGCCGCGGCCGTGCTCACGCTGGCGCTGGGCATCGGGGCCAATGCCGCCATGTTCGGCGTCATCAAGACGGTTGTTTTGGCTCCCCTTCCCTTCGTGGCCCCCGAGCGGGTCGTGCAGCTGTGGGACCTGCGACCGAATCAGGAACGGGGCGCCGCGAGCCAGATGTCGAGGCTCAATTTCGAGGACTACGAGAAGCTGAACGACGTGTTCTCGCATTTCGCTGCCGTTCGGAAGAACACCTCCGTGAACAGAGCACACGCGGACCGCCTCGAACCTCTGGAGGCGGTTCATCTCTCCGCAGATCTGTTCGACATGATGGGCGTGGTGCCGACGAGCGGTCGAACGTTCCGGCCTGAGGAGGACAAAAACGGTGTCGGCAACATCGTCTTACTCACGCATGCCTACTGGCTGCGCGCCTTCGGCGGCGAGGAGGTCATCGGGCAAACGATCCCCCTAAGGCGTAATGGCACGGGAAACCGGCGTGCTGGCATTCCGGACTTCCAAGAGCTGGAATACGAGATCATCGGCGTGCTACCGCCTGATTTCCGACTGCCGCCGCTGCTCCTGCGGGACGTCTACGCGGTGTGGACCGAACCTGAGGTCGTCCTGCCCATGGGACTCTGGACCTACGGTGATTTCGTACGCAATGAGGGGATCCGCCGCACCTACGGCTTGCTTCGCACCCTCGCCCAGCTGCGTGAGGGAGTGACCGTCGAGCAGGCGCGAGCGAACCTGCAAGCCATTGCGGCCGGTATCGCCGAGAGTGCTCCCGAGACCGAGAAGGGCCTCAAGGTGACGGTTATCCCCGTTGGAGAAGTGCTGCGCCAGGAATATGGCGTGGCACTGGGTTTTCTGTGGGCAGCCACGGCTCTGGTGTTGCTCGTTGCCTGTGCCAGCGTCTCGAGCCTTCTGCTGGGGTGGGGGGTGGCTCGAGAGCAGGAGCTTGCGGTGCGCGCCGCACTGGGCGCCGGAGCACGACGCATCTTCAGTCAATTGATCACCGAAGGTATGGTGCTCGCCACCGCGGCGGGCGTCCTGGGGGTGTTGTTGGGCTATTGGGGTATCGCCGCGCTCAAGATCCTCACGCCTGCCGGGGTGCATCAGCTCGACGAAGTCAGTCTCGACGTCGGCGTGCTGGCGTTCACCCTGGGTGTATCGCTGGTGACCGTCGTGCTGGTGGGCCTGTGGCCCGCACTGCGGGGGGCCCGGGGCCGCTCCTCCGAGGTCCTCAAGGCCGGAGGTCGCGGCGCCCCACGCTTGCCCGGACGCGGTCACTGCGAATGCTGGTCACCGCCGAGGTAGCCCTGTCGCTGGTGTTGCTCGCCGGGGTGGGTCTGATGCTGCAGAGTTTTTGGAACCTGGTAGGAGTCGACACGGGTATTGCGAGCGACCAGGTTGTCCACGTCACCTTTGATTGGCCCCTTGGTCCACTGTCCAAGTACCAGACAGAAGCAGAGACGCGTCAACTGTTGAACCTGATGAGCGACCGCGTTGAGGTGATCCCCGGGGTCACGGCGTTCAGTCTTTCCGGCTTCGTGCCATTGTCGGGCCAGGAGCTCTCCGGCGGTGATGGCGTCCACATCACGATGGTTGACCGACCACGGCCGGAGGCGGGCGCACGTTTTCGTGCTGAAACGAGATTAGTGTCACCCGGATTCTTTCGCGCGCTGGGCATCCCACTTATCGAGGGTCGCACGTGGGAGGCGCAGTACATCGCGCCCAAACTGCGCGCGCGCGAGGAGTGCGCATGCAGGAATCCGCCCGACCCGTCCTGGCAATTGGTTCCCCAGGAGGTCGTGATCAGTGTGGGCATGGCGCGGACCTTCTGGCCTGGCGAGAGCGCGCTGGGCAAGATCTTCCACGAGGGCGATCAAGATCCGGACGTCCTCGCGCAAACACTCGGTGTCGTGCAACGGAGCAAGCAATGGGATCCGCGGTTCTCCATACCGGTGCCGCTCGAGGTGATAGGGGTGGTGGCGGACGTCAGGAACACACTCGAGCGCGAACCGTTTCCCGCGTACTACGTCCCCATCCCCAGAGGAAGCGGCTGGAACATCTTCGTGCGCACGTCGGCGGATCCGGCCGGGTTGGCGCAAGTGCTGCGTCACGAAATCGAAGCCGTCGACCCGAATGAGATCGAAGTAACGCAGATCCGTACCGTCGAGCAAGTCGTCGCCGAGCTCGGTGCGGACAGTAGATTTCGAGCGCTGCTGGTTGTTCTCTTCGCGGTTCTGGCCACCGGCATCACGTGCCTCGGCCTCTTTGGCGTGCTCACCTATGCGGTGGCTCAGCGCACCCGCGAGCTCGGCATTCGGATGGCATTAGGTGCCGGCAACTCTCACATCGCCGGACTGGTCCTGAGCCAAGGGGCCCGGATGGCAGGGTTGGGGGTCGCTTTGGGTCTCGTACTAGTGTTCTGGGTGATCCGCTACATGTCGAGTCTGTTGTTTGGGGTCGTCCCCTTGGATCCGAAGTGGAGTTGCCCCGCTTTGGTGGACGGTTTCCCGCTCACATTTAAGCGATCTGAGCGTGCCTCCTTTCGTACCCCATGGGCGAGTCGTAGTCCAGGGGTGAGTGTCTGCGACGCGGGTTGTAGAAGCCCTCGATGAACTCGAAGACGGCCATGCGGGCTTCCGCCTGGGACCTGAACCGCCGGCGGTTCAGGAGCTCGCACTCGAGGGTGGCGAAGAAGCTCTCGCACATCGCGTTGTCGTAGCAGTCACCGGCTGATCCGGTCGACGGTCGCACCCCGACCTCCTGGCAGCGCTGACCGAAGGCGATCGACGTGTACTGCGTACCTTGGTCACTGTGATGAATCACCTGTTGGGGCCGTCGTTGCGAGATCGCCATGTTCAGCGCCTCGAGCACGAACTCGGTGCGCAGATGGGTCGCCATTGACCAACCGACAACGCGACGGCTGAAGACGTCCACGACGACCGACAAGTACAAGAACCCTGCCCACGTTGGGATGTAGGTTATGTGGTGCCTCGGCTCTTCCTGTGGATCGCTTCGATCCGTGCCTGCAGCTTTGCGTCCGCCCGCGATCGAGCCGACGGTTCCCGCCGGCGCCACGCGTAGTACCCGCTGGAGGAGACCTCCAGCACACGGCACATCGTGGCAATCGGATACTTCGCCTGGTGACCGCTCACGAACTCGAAGACTTCGGCGGTACCGAGTCGGTCTCCCGAGCGAACCAGGCCGCGGCTTTTGAAAGGATCTCCCGCTCTTGCTTCAGCTGGCGGTTCTCTTTCCGCAGCCGCCCCAGCTCCTCGCGCTCAGCAGTGCTGAGCCCTTCGGCGCTGCGGCCTTCGTCGCGGTCAGCCTGCTTGATCCACTGGCGAATCGTCCAGTACGACGGCTCGAACTCCTTGGCCAGCTCGGCAACGCTCCGCCCAGCTCGTGCCACTTCTATGATCCGCCGCCGAAACTCCGCCGGGTACGGCCCTCTTGTCCTTGGCATCCTGAACACCTCCCGTGTACGTCGTAAGGTGTCCACGAAATCGGGTCAAGTCCAGATGACCTTGGTGGGGGTGGCTGCGTTGGTTTTCACGCTTGCCCTGCTGGCCGCGTATCTGCCGGCCCGTCGTGCGATGCGTGTCGATCCCATCGAGGCGCTGCGGCAAGGTTGAGATACGCCGCCCCGCGGTTTCGCGCTGACAGCGCGCGGTTCCGCACGGGGACCGGTTTTGGGGCGACGGTGCGCCGAACTCGTCAAACGCATCGCTCCCGTTGGTTTCGTACCGGCGTTTGCGGATAGATTTGCCGTGGTCCTGCGCCCCAAACCACCGGAGAAACCATGTGCCGCAACATCCGAACGCTCTACAACTTCCGAGCCCCCGGCCACCGACGACGAGATTGCGGCGGCATCGCTCCAATTTGTCCGCAAGGTGAGTGGGTTTACGAAGCCGTCGAAAGCTAATGGCGAAGAAGCGTTCCACGACGCTGTTGGCGAGGTCGCGGTTGTCATCCGCGGTCTGATGGGATCGCTAGTCACTGCTGCGCCTGCCAAGGATCGCGAGGTCGAGGCAGCCAAGGCTCGCGCTCGAGCGGTGGAGAGGTTCGGCAAGGCGGGTTGAAAGCCGGCGGCGCGGTCGACTTGGTCATCCATGTGGCGGAGCTGACGCGCCGCTTCGGTGCCACGACGGCGCTGGCCTCGGTGAGCTTGTCCGTGACCCGGGGGGTGGTCCACGGCCTCGTCGGCGCCAACGGAGCGGGCAAGACGACGCTCATCAAGCACGTTCTGGGCCTGCTGCGGGCGGAAAGTGGCTCGGTGCGCGTCTTCGGTCTAGATCCAGTCGTCGATCCGGTCGCCGTCCTGTCGCGGATCGGCTATCTCTCCGAAGAGCGCGACCTTCCGGGCTGGATGCGCGTCGACGAGCTCATTCGGTACTCGCGCGCCTTCTATCCCGACTGGGACGACGCGTACGCGGAGGGTCTGCGGCAGACGTTCGCCCTCGATCCCACGGCGAAAATCAAGAACCTCTCGAAGGGGCAGAAGGCGCGGGCGGGGCTGCTCGTCGCACTGGCGTATCGCCCCGAGCTGCTCGTCCTCGATGAGCTGTCGACCGGCCTCGATCCCATCGTCCGCCGCGACATCCTCGGGGCGATCATTCGCACCATTGCCGACGAAGGACGGACGGTGCTTTTTTCGTCACACCTCCTTGATGAGGTGGAGCAGGTCGCCGATCACATCACGATGATCAGCCGCCGCCGTATCGCTCTGAGCGAGCCGATGGACGTCATCAAGGAGTCGCACCGCACCCTCGACGAGGCTTTTGTCGCCCACGTCGGGGAAGCGCCGACGCAAGGCGAGGGCGCGTAGAGCATGCGCTCCCCCGCTGCTGCCATCGCGTGGGAATTCAGACAGCGCTATTGGTGGGGCTTCGCCGCGGCGGCCCTCTACCTGGCCGTTCTCGTCACGATCAGGCTCCTGTTTTTCGAGCCGGCACGCGTCATCTTCGATGACGACCAGAGTTTTGCGTTCATGGTGATCGTGCCCCTGAGCTCGATAGTGATTTACCTCCTGGCGGTGTTCAGCTTCGGCCTTGCAGGTGACCTGGCCGCCCACGAGTCGATCTATCCAGCCCGGTTATTCACGCTTCCGGTGACGAACGCCGCGCTGGTTGGGTGGCCGATGCTCTATGGCACGGTGGCGGTGGCGCTGTTGTGGCTGGCAACGCGGCTTCTCGGTGTGTGGCCGCCCGACGTCTACGTACCGTCGATCTGGCCGGCTCTGGCCCTCGCGGTGTTTCTCGCCTGGACCCAGGTGCTGACTTGGATGCCGTTCCCGCTGCCGGGGCTTCGCGTGATCTTCATCGTTGGATGGCTGGGCGTGATGGGAATCGGAAGTCAACTTGTGCTCGAGTTCGAAGTCCCCGAGCGCGTAATGCTGGGTTTTCTGGCGCCGCAGGTTCCGCTCGCATACTTCGCCGCCCGTGTCGCCGTGGCTCGCGCGCGCCGGGGTGACACGCCCGACTGGCGGGATGCCTTCGCGCGGCTCGAACGCTTCAGGGGTCTCTTTTCACTACGCCGCGACCATTTTTCGTCACCGGAACGCGCCCAGGCGTGGTTCGAGTGGCGCCGGCACGGCCGCTCGCTTCCGCTGCTCGTGGCCATGGTGCTGCCGTTCGGGCTGGCGCTGCTCTGGGTGTTCCGCGATACGCCGGAGCTGGTCTTCGACACGCTCGCCGTGGTGCTGCTCACGCCGCCCATCATGGCCGCATTCGTCGCCGCGAATGTCAGCAGGTCGAGTGCGGATGGGAGTGATTCGTATGAGATGACCCCGTTCATGGCGACGCGGCCCCTGAGCAGCACGTCGTTGGTCGCCGCCAAGCTCGCTGCGACCATTCGGAGCACCGTTGTTACGTGGCTGCTGGTTCTCGTTGCGGTCCTGCTGGCGCTACGGCTCTCGGGCGCGTCATCGGCCGTGGCCGACGGCGCCCTCGACGTCATCGAGAGCGCGGGGATGCCCCGCACCGTAGCGCTCGTACTACTCGGGCTTTCTGCTCTCGTGGCCTCCACCTGGAAGCAGCTCGTACGGAGCCTGTATGTCGGCATGAGCGGCCGCGCATGGCTGGTTAAAGCCAGCGTGTTCGTCACCCTGGTGGTACTGACCGTCATCGTTTCCCTCTTGCCGTGGGTTCACGGGAGCGTGGACGTAGTGCTCTGGCTGTGGAGGGTTCTCCCGTGGGTGCTCGCGGTTTTGATCTGCGTCAAAGTTTCCGGTGCTGTCTGGGCCGCCATGCGCCTCCAGGACAACCGGCTTCTCAAAGGTCGGACGCTCGTTTCGTTGCCGGTGCGGCCTGCTGGCTTGTCGTCGTGCTGGCGCTCGACGCGCTACTCGTGTGGCTCCTCGATGTGCCGCCGTCCATGGCCCGCCACCGTCTCGGACTCGTCGCGATCCTGGCCGTTCCATGGGTGCGATTATCGGCGGCACCGCTGGCCGTTGCATGGAATCGACATCGGGGACCACGACGGCACGCGCGGGCGCAGGATCTACGTCAGCTCTCAAGCGTAGAAGGAGCGTCGTCGGCGCGGTAGTCGTCTTGATCGGCGCGCCGGTGGCCCTGACCTTCGTCGACGCAGTCTCGTTCCACCTCCGGAATCGCAACAACGGATCGATCGTTTCCTCCGGCGAGAATCGGGAGTACTTGTTGTACGTCCCGGAGAGTTACGACTCCACCAGCCCGACGCCCCTCGTCATCAGCATGCACGGCGGGGGCTTATGGCCGGCCCAGCAGATGAACCTCAGCCATTGGAACCGCCTGGCCGACGAGAACGGGTTCATCGTTGTCTACCCTTGGGGAGCCGGTTACCCGAGGAAGTGGGAGACTTTTGACGCCGCCGACCCCGACCTCGAGCGCGATGTCAGGTTCATCTCTGAACTGATCGACAAGTTGCAGTCGGCGTACAACATCGACCGGGCGCGGATCTACGCGAACGGGCTGTCCAACGGCGGCGGTATGGCGTTCGTTCTCTCTTGCACGTTGTCAGAGCGGATCGCGGCCGTAGGCATGGTGGCGGCGGCGCAGACGCTGCCGCCCGACTGGTGTATGAACAGTCGACCGGTACCGATGATTTCGTTTCATGGCGAGGCCGACCCCATTGCGTTCTACAACGGCGGGGCCATGGGCGGTCCCGAGGCAATCACCCCTGTGCGGCCCGTGTTTCCGGCGGCGCGTGATTTTACGGCCTGGTGGGCGCAGAGCAGCCGCTGCACGACCAGTCCCGTCGAATCGATGTTTACTGCGGATGTCAGCCGCCTCGAGTACCTGGACTGCGCCGACGACGCGGCCGTCGTGCTCTTCACGATTTACGGCGGCGGCCATACGTGGCCCGGCGGCGAGCCTTTTCTGGAGTGGTTGGCCGGGCCCACGAGCGAGAGCGTCGACGCGACGCGTGAGATGTGGGCATTCTTTCGCGAGCACCGGCTTCCGAGGAACTAGTGGCCTGTAACAGAAGAATCGTTAGCGTCTGGTCGGCTCTCCCGGGTGCGGGCGGCATAGGTAAGGTTGGTCGCCCTCTTTAACTCGCGCTCTTGCTGGCGTCGTTCAGGGCCTTGGAGATCCCTTGCAACCCGAGCTCGAGCTCGTGTAGTTGCGGCCAGACGAAGCCGATGCGGAAGTAGGAGCGGGGAAAGCCGAACCAGTGACCCGGTCCGACGTAGGTACCATGCTCTTCAATGAGCGTGTGATAGAAGCGATCGAGATCGACCTCGAGATCAGAGCGAATGCGAGGAAAGCAGACGACCCCGCCCTGCGGCTCGACCCACTCGATCCGATCCTCGCCTGCGAGCCACGCCTTCACGGCGTCGAGAGCGGAAGCGGTTTGCCTGCCGATGTCGAGCCGCCATGCGTTGCGCTTCTCGAGCGCGGCGAGGGCGAGGGCTTCGTCGACGACCGACCCACAGATCCCGATCTGCTCCCGGGCGCAGAGGAAGCTGTGCTTGAGCTCCGGATCTCGGCAGATGAGCCAGCCGATACGGATCCCCGGGATGCCGTATGTCTTGGAGAGCGACGACACGCTGATCGCACGGGGACTCAAGGCGGCTGCCACCGGCAACGGTTCGCCAAAGGCGAGGTCTCGGTAGGTCTCGTCGAACAGGAGGACACAACCCTTCGACTCCACGACGTCGATCACCTGGTGGAGCTCCTCCACCGTCATCTGGGTGCCCGAGGGGTTGTGCGGACTCGTGAGGCTAACCAGGCGGGTGTCCTTTCGGATCGCCCGCTCCAACTCCGACAGGTCGACTCGGAAACCGTTCTCGAAGTCGAGCTTCAGATGAGTCACGTCGCAGCCAAGAGCGAACGGCGTCTCGAGGTTGGTCGCGTAGTTGGGGTGGGCGACAACGAGGTGATCGCCGGCCTCGAGCAGTGACGTGGCGACGATGAACAGCGCCCCCGCCGCGCCCGCCGAGACGAGAACGTCGGCGGCGTGCAAACGCTCGCCCTGAGCCGCGATTCGCTCTCTGAGCGCCGGCGTGCCCAGGTGGTCCCCGTAGCACAGGAGAAGGTCTCCGAGGTCTGCTCCGAGATCGCTCAGTCGACGGTCGCTCACCGAGCTCTCCGCCAGGTTGCAACGAATCTGGTCGTAGCCGAACTGCTCGGGGGATTCCTCTTCAATCGGCATGCGCCGGTACTTCATGGACTCTCCTTGTCGTCGGTATCTGCGGTCACTGCTCGCTTGTCATCGGTCCACCGGCTGAGGATACTTGATCGCGTTTCCGCGTCGCACCTTGTCGACGCGGAGACGAAACAGTGGCATCAACGTCCTGCTCAACTCGTTCGAAGAGTTGAAGCACCGGGTACCGACCGAGCGGTAGGAGGTTTCGAAATGAACCGATGGCGAGGCAAGAAATTTCTCCGATACATCATGGCGAGCGTTGCGCTGCTTGCCCTCCTCTCCTCTTGGCCGGCCGGTGCACAACAGATGGAGTCGACGCCTCACGATGGCATCTGGAGGCAACACGGCTACGGCCGGATCCTGGAGATCGACTCCGGTTCGGCAAAGTCCTACGCGGTAACGAGCGTCAGCTGCATTCCGGAAAACGATGACTACGACCTGGCGCGCTATGCCGACGTCACTGTCGACGAGACCGGTAGCCTTCTTACGCTCTTTTCGAGAAACGGCAACCGCTACTGGTTCGGCCGCGAGGAAAACCTACCGGCCGAGTGCGCGAGCTATGCGCCGACCCGGGATCCGCAGCACAACTTCGAGGTGTTCTGGAGAATCTTTGAGGAGAACTACGCCTTCTTCCACATCCACGACGTGGATTGGAGTGCGATGTATCGGGTCTTTCGCCCGCAGGTAGGGCCACAGACTACAGACGAGGAGCTCCTGGAGATCTTCGGACAGATGGTGGCGCCTCTGCAGGACGCCCATACGAGTATCCGAGGCGCGGTTGGTCGCATCGGCCACAGTGGCTACGAGCTGAGGAGCAGACGGGAAGATGTGTGGCAGCTCGTCGAGCGGAAGCACTTGAAGGGCAACTTCGAAACCCGACTCGGCCAACTGAGCTACGGATTGCTCGACGAGAAGACCGGATATCTGCGAGTCAAGGGCATGTCGGGTTTCGCGAGCTACCAGTCGTTGAGCCGCCAGGAGACCTTGGAGCTCCTCGAGCAAACCATGGACGAGATCGTCGCCGGGTTCGAAGGGCTGGACAAGGTCATCCTCGACGTGCGATTCAACGGCGGAGGATCGGATGAATACTCGCGCGTCATCGCCGAGCGTTTCACCGACCAGCGCCGTCTCGCGTACTCGAAGCAGGCGCGATACGACGGCGCTACCGACTACACGCCGATGGTCGAGTTTCATCTCGAGCCCGGCGGCCCGTTCCAGTTCACCGGCAGTGTCGTCGTCCTCATCAACGGCGCCTCGGTCAGTGCCACCGAGATTTTCATGCAATGCATGCAAGCGTTGCCGCACGTCACCATCGTCGGCGAGAGCACCGAAGGGGCCTTCTCGGACAACCTGGGCAAGACGCTGCCCAATGGCTGGCGGCTGTCCCTGAGCAACGAGGTTTACTACAACTACCGTGGCGTCGTGCTCGAAGGGATCGGCGTCGTCCCCGACATCGAAGTACCTCTCACGGTTGAGGATCTCGAGGCCAACCGAGATCTCGCCCTCGAGAAAGCGCTGGCCCTCGAGACCGAGTGAGCACAGCGATAAGAGGCTGCCCGGCAGCTGAACACGTTGGGGAGCGCAGTCGAGGCAGACGAGCATCGACAAAATCGAGGAGAACGACAATGACAGGACAGGTCGAGGCGGAAGCACCGGAGTACTTTCTTCTGCGGCCGGAGGTCGAAAAGGCCTACGGTTACTCACACGCCGTCAAGATCGGTGAAGACATCAAGATCTCCGGCGCCGTGAGCATGGACGACGCCGGAAACCCGACCGCCGTCGGCGATCTCGAACAGCAGATGAAGAACGCTTACTCCGATTTGGACGAGATTCTGCAGCACTACGGCTATACCTTCGACGACGTGGTTGTCGAGAACGTCTTTACGACCGACATGGCGAGATTTCTCGAGGTCGCTTCCTATCGCAGCTCGATTTACACGAAGCAGTTTCCAACCGGAACCTGGCTCGAGGTCAAAGGCCTCGCCCTGCCCGACTTCATGATCGAAATCGAGCTGGAAGCACATCGGTCCAGCTGAGGAGCGCATCGATGAGCCAGGATTTCGTGCCGTTTGCCCAGGAACGAGTGATGTCAAAGTGGGAGAACGTGGTCGATTACAACCTCGGCGATAGCGGCGTTCACCCCATGACGACAGAAGAGCTGGTCGATGACCCCAAGGTAATTGAGGAACTGCTCTCGACGGGGCTTTACCACCCACAGGCGAATGGCATCGTAGAATTGCGCGAGCGCATTGCCGCCCTTTACTCCAGCGCCACGCCGGACAACGTGCTTGTCACGAGCGGTGCCGCCCAGGCCAACTTCACTTCGCTCTGGACTCTGCTGGAACCGGGCGACGAAATCGTCGTCTTGTTGCCCAACTACCTGCAGATTTGGGGCATTGCGCACAATTTCAGGCTTCACGTCAAGACCTTCAACCTCGACGAAAAGCTCGACTGGGCTGTGGACATCGATGAGCTGAACAGCACGGTCACAAACAAGACCAGGCTCGTCGCCGTTTGCAACCCCAACAATCCCTCGGGCCACATCATGACCCCAGAGGAAATGGACGCCGTTGTCGCCGCCGCCGATCGGGTTGGGGCGTGGCTGCTGGTAGATGAGGTCTACGCTGGGACGGAGCACACCACCGATGAAATCACGCCCTCTTTTTGGGGGCGCTACGAGCGCGTACTGGCAATGGGCAGCATGTCGAAGGCGTATGGCATGCCGGGCTTGCGGATTGGCTGGATTGTGGGCCAAGAAGACGCGTTGGAAGAAATCTGGGCGCGTCAGGAGTACGTCACCATCGGCAGCGCAATGCTCGACAATAAGCTGGCTGCTTTTGCACTTTCCCCCGAGGTCCGCCGCCGTATCCTGGCGCGAACCCGAGACTACACCCGCCAAGGCTATGGCCACTTCGAGCGGTGGGCCGAGAGTCACGGCGACCTGTTTACCTGGGTACCCCCGCAAGCCGCGCCCATCGCCATGGTTCGTTACAACGCCGATGTCAGCTCAACCGAGTTGTCCATGCACCTGATTCATGAACACAGCGTCGAGGTTGTACCGGGTGACCACTTCGGCTTGGACGGCTACCTGCGCATCAGTTATGGAGTGCCGGAGGATTACCTGCTCGAGGGGCTCGATCGTGTGTCCCAGGTGTTTGCCTCATTACGTCAGGGGCGCACGAAGGTAGAGCAGGTCTCTAGCAGGCCGTGGTGAAAGTGTGATGGGTCTTGCGCGCGAGGCCAAGGCGGGCCCGACGACGGCGATGCTTGCCGCATCGTCGAGGAGGCTCAACGCGGGCATCGGCCGCCAGACCCATCACACTTTCACCACGGCCTGCTAGGTTCCCTTGAGCGCAAACGGGGCCGCAGCGTGTGGTCGGCAAACGAACCCCGCTACGGCCCCGAACCGGCCCCCTAAGGCGCCAATTGGGGGAACGTTAGCAACCATCCCCGCGAACGTCTATCCGTTGGAATACGGACCCGGGAGGCCACAATGACGGAAATCGCAGCTCCAACGACCACATCGTTCGCCCTAACCGTATTCATCGGACTTCAGGTGATCCTGGGCGGAGGCGCACCTCGGGGGCAAGCCCCTGCAGACACGGGGCTTCTGACACGGCCGGGTCAGGCGGTGGTGATTCGTGGCGGGTGGCTATTCGATGGGGTCGCGGACGCCCGCGTACAGAACGAAGGGCTCCTCATCCGGGGAGGGAAGTTCCTTGACGTCGACGGCGGCCTGGGTAGCTACGAGGTCCAGGGCGCGCTCGTCGTTGATCTAGACGATGAGGAGACGATCATGCCGGGCATGTTCGATCTTCATGCCCATCACCGCGTCGGATTCAGCACGGACGACACAGAGGAAACCAGATGGGTTCCCATGCTGCATCTGGCGAACGGCGTGACATCCACGTTTCCTGCTGGCGAGCTCGATCCTGAAGGCATGATGGAGGCTCGCCGCCGTATCGAATCCGGGGAGCAGATCGGGGCCCGGATCTTCAACTCGGGACCCTATTTCGGCAACGCGCGCAATCAGTGTCCAGCGGTTCGAACCTACCAGGATAGCTGTGCGCACTGGCCCGCTGATATGACGGACCAACAGATCCGTGATCGTGTCGACGACTGGGCGCTCCGTGGGATCAGGAGTATCAAGGCGAAGCAGGCGAGCCCGCGCGAGCTTCGGATCATCATCGACCAGGCCCACCGGCATGGGATTACCGTGACCGCACACCTCCACAACTACGCGGGTCGCGGGACCGACGTCAGTGTGCGTGAGGCAATTCTCATGGGCATCGATCGCGTCGAGCACTCATTCGTCGACCAGCATCTGATTCTGGCCGGGCAGATGGCGCCCGGGACATCAGAGTTCGAGGAGTGGATACGTCTCTTCGTGGATCACAACGTCTACTTCGACGGTACGAACTGGCTGTACGGTCGGGCCGTAATCGAAGCCGATCCCAACGTCGACTCCAGCGAGCTGGCTGAGGTCGACACGGACCGATTCCTCACGCCCTATGTGCGCAGCTTGCGATCGGGGAGGGGGCCAAGGGGTGGTGCCGACTCCCAGCTCACCGAGCAAGAGCGGGAGTGGGACCGAATCAACGGCACCGTTGGGTACACGGCGGTTTTCCACAACAAGGCTCCAGGGTTGCTGAGGCTCTATGAGTTGGGTGGGGGGCATCTCATCACCACGGGGACGGACACCTGGAGCGGTTTCAGCATCCACAACGAGTTGTTCGTCCTCGCCTATGTCGGTCTCCCGCTGCATGGGGTGCTGAAGGCCGCGACGATAAACGGGGCCAGCGCCCTAGGTGTCAGTGATGGGCTTGGAACGATCGAGGCGGGGAAGATAGCGGACCTCTATGTTCTGCGCGGCAATCCCCTGGACGACATCCTCGCCACCCGGAACGGTCACTTGGTGATGAAGGCGGGACAACTCTACGACGTAGAGACTCTCATCCGGGCAGCGGAGGGGAAAATAGGCCCGACCGGGCCGTGAGGATCTCAGGGCCGTGAGGATCTCAGCGCCGTTAGTCCCGCACGTTGTCCGTTAGGATCAGTAGCGTGTTGAGTACCGAGCCCTTCTGGCGCAGCCAATTTCCGCGGCCCGACGACTTGCCGGTCTCGGCCACCCTGCCGGAGCGGGTGGATGTTGCGATTGTCGGTAGCGGCTATACGGGTCTCAACGCGGCGCGCGTGCTCGCGAAGAGTGGGGCCACCGTCTCCGTCCTCGAGCGGGAAACCATAGGGTGGGGAGCGAGCTCTCGTAACGGCGGCATGGCGACTGCTGGCATCAAGCGCCCCATCAAATCCATCCTCACTAAATACGGCGAGGCCCTAGGCCAGACTTTTTGGCAGGCATCGCTGGATGCCATCGACCTCGTGGAAGAGATTGTCACGACCGAAGGCATCGACTGTGGCTGGCGGCGTCACGGCCATCTTTACCTCGCCTACAAACGAGCGCACTTTGCCGCCATGCAGAAAAGCGTTGCGTGGTACCGGAACACGCTCGGACACGAGGTCATGGCGGTGTCTCCCTCCGACCTCCACACCGAGATCGGGAGCCGCGTCTTCCACGGCGGTTTGACCGATGCTTACAGCGGCGGGCTCCAGCCCGCGAAGTACGTCTACGGCCTGGCGAGGGCAGTCGCACATCATGGCGCCCATCTTCATGAAAAGGCGGACGTGCAGCGTATTACACGTCGAGGCAAAGGCTTCGAGCTCCAAACGCGCTTGGGCGTGCTCGAAGCACAGGACGTGCTCATCGCCACCAACGGCTACACGGATCGGCTCGTGCCGGCTCTCAAGCCGAGAGTCTTTCCAGTCGGGAGCTACATCATCGTCACCGAGCCTTTGCCACGGGAGCTGCAAGAGGAGCTGAGCCCCAAGGGGCGCATGTTCTACGACTCGAAGAACTTCCTGAACTACTTCCGCCTCACACCGGATGGGCGCATGCTCTGGGGTGGCCGTAACGACCTCAGCACGGATCTCGACTTGCAGCGAAGTGCGGATACTCTGAAGGCCCAATTGCTCCACACGTTTCCGCAGCTCGAGGGCGTTGATTTGACCCACAGCTGGACGGGTAGGCTCGGCATCACCTTCGATCTCATGCCGCATATCGGCCGCGTCGATGGTGTCCATTATGCCTTCGGCTATGGCGGACACGGCCTCGCGATCGCGACCTATCTCGGTACGGAAGTGGGCAAGTTGCTCACGGCAGAAATATCGACGAGTCCTTTCGCGGAAATACCCCACGAGACGAAGTTCTTTTATCGTGACGAGCCCTGGTTCATCCCGCTCGCGGCGCGTTTCTACCGTTTGCTCGACTGGGTCAGCTAGACTCTCGAACCATGCTCCATGCCTGTCTGGGGCCCAAGCACTGGGAATCGTGAGCGGCTACGAATCGGAACATCGAAGATCGATCGATCATCCGGACGAATTCTGGGCGGAGGCCGCCGCGGCTATCGACTGGAACACGAAATGGAGTCGCGTTCTCGACGACAGCAACGCCCCTTTCTACCGCTGGTTCACGGGCGGGCGTTTGAACACCTGCCACAACGCATTGGACCGGCATGTCGATGGCGGTCGCGCCGATCAGCCCGCAATTATCTACGATAGTCCGTTAACCGAAAGCCGGCGTTCACTGACCTACCGTGAACTGCGAGATGAAACGGCGCTGTTCGCAGGCGTGCTTGCGGCCAACGGCATTGGCAAGGGCGATCGGGTCATCGTCTATATGCCGATGGTCCCCGAGGCCATCGTTGCCGTCTTGGCCTGCGCGCGAATCGGCGCCATTCATTCGGTGGTTTTTGGCGGATTCGCTGCGAACGAACTGGCGACCCGCATCGACGACGCAAAACCGAAAGCGATTGTTTCTGCATCCTGCGGCATCGAACCGAACCGCGTTGTTTCCTACAAACCCCTGCTCGACACGGCCATCGAACTGGCGTCTCACGAACCGCAGGCGTGCATCATCCTGCAGCGCCCCCAGGAGAAGGCAGAACTGACAGCAGGCCGTGACCTTGACTGGCACGATGCGATGGCCGCTGCCACACCGCATGAATGCGTCATCGTCGACGCGACCGACCCCCTGTACATTCTGTACACGTCAGGAACGACCGGCGAACCGAAAGGTATCGTGCGTGACAATGGTGGCCACGCCGTTGCGCTCCACTGGACAATGAAAAATATATACGACGTCGAGCCGGGCGAAGTGTACTGGGCTGCGTCGGATATCGGCTGGATCGTGGGCCACTCTTATATTATTTACGCGCCGCTCCTGCACGGTAACACCACGGTATTGTTTGAAGGAAAACCGGTTGGCACACCCGATGCTGGCGCGTTCTGGCGTGTCGTTTCCGAGCACAACGTCGCCTGCATGTTCACGGCACCCACCGCGTTTCGCGCGATCAAACAGCAGGACCCCGACGGCGCACTGATCGCAAATTATGATTTGTCGCGTTTTCGTACGGTGTTCCTTGCCGGCGAGCGATGTGACCCCGGTACGCTGCACTGGGCCGAAGAAAAACTCGGCGTGCCGGTCATCGATCACTGGTGGCAGACAGAAACCGGCTGGGCAATCGCGTCCAATTGCGTCGGCATCGAGACCCTCCCGGTCAAAGCCGGTTCTACTGCCTGCGCCGCACCGGGCTGGGAGGTCACGGTGTTCGACGCCGACGGCGCAGAGACACCAGCGGGGCAGATTGGCGCGATCGCCTGCAAATTGCCTCTGCCACCGGGCACGTTACCCGGTTTCTGGCAGGCAGATAATCGTTATAAAGCGGGATACCTCGACAGATTTGAAGGCTATTACGAAACGGGTGACGCAGGTTACATCGATGATGATGGTTACATTTACGTCATGTCACGGACCGACGACATCATCAATGTCGCCGGGCATCGCCTGTCGACCGGCGCCATCGAAGAAGTGCTCGCCGACCATCCCGACGTCGCCGAATGTGCCGTCATGGGTGTTGCCGACCAACTGAAGGGCCAGTTGCCGGTTGGCCTGATCGTATTGAAAGCAGGTGTGGATCGCGACACGGACGATATTGTGACCGAATTAGTCGGTATGGTTCGCGAACGCATTGGTCCGGTCGCAGCGTTCAAGAAAGCGGTGGTCGTCGGCAGGTTGCCGAAAACGAGATCGGGCAAAATATTGCGTGGCACCATGCGCAAGATCGCGGACAGCGAACAGCATCGGGTCCCCGCAACCATTGAGGACCCGCAGGTGCTGGAAGAGATTCGCGTTGCCCTGCAATCGCTCGGTTACGCTGAGACCGCGACCTAGAAGCTTCCAGGGAGGGAATCATGTATGGAATACAGTTTTTGTTACTAACGCTGGTTTGCCTGACGGCCAGCGCCTATCAGCAAGGTGAAGGTCCGCCGAATCCCTGTCACATCGACTATCCCAACATTCCCGGCGAGCTGCTGCTGGAAAATGACAAATTGGTGGTACAGCAGTGATTCATCATCGAACCCGGGCAATTTGAGGGAATCCACCGACACCCGCCCGACCAGTTGTACATTCACGTCAAAGGCGGCGAGTGGACGGTCAAGTACGGAGATGAAGCGACGACCAGTGACTCAGCGACCGGCAGTATCGGCTGGAGCGACACGGCAACTGAAATGAGCGCGATGCACGAATCCGGCAATACCGGAGACGAACCCATCGACCTGATCTGGGTAACATTGAAGCCTGGCTGCATGGCGGACCCTGAGTGAACAAACGGGACCGCCTGTCGGGCATGGGCGGCATGGGTTTTGAGTAGGCACGCCGAGGACGACCCGTGATGCGCCGATTTCTGTTCCTGCTGCTGCTCGCCGGCGTTGGGTGCTCGGCCGAATCCCAGAGCGTCGACTGGCCTGCGTACGGCGGCGGCGCCGGGGGCACCAAGTATTCGATCCTGACCCAGATCGATCGCGATAGTGTCTCGCGACTCCAGATCGCCTGGACCTGGGAGGCCGGCGAGAAGCCCGTGCCGGGTCCCAGCGTTGCATTCTCAGGTGAATTCGTCCGGCCCGGCCGCTTCGAGGGCACGCCGATCGTTGTAGACGACACAATGTACGTGAGCACGCCGTACAGCCGGGTCGTGGCGCTCGACGCCCGCAGCGGCGCGGAGATCTGGAGCTACGACCCGGGCGCCTACAGGTGGGGGCAGCTCCCCCGCGTGTGCGGTTTCTGCCACCGCGGCGTGGCCATGTGGAGGGACGGCGACGAACGGCGCATCTTCATCAATAGCCGCTGGCGCTTGATTGCACTGGACGCGGCCACCGGGGAGCCGATCGAGTCCTTCGGCGACGGCGGAGAGATCAACCTCACCGACGGTCTCATCTGGGAGGTCAACCGGCTCCACTCTGCGTCGGCGCAGCGCGCTCGCCCGGCACGTCACTCGTCAGCACGGGGCGTTCCTCGATGGGCCACACTGGCTCGCCGGTCACGCGGTCGAACACGAATGTGAAACCGGACTTGGTGATGACCGCGACCGCGTCGATCAGACGCCCGTCCACTTCGATCGTTACGAGGTTCGGTGGCGCCGGCAGATCGTAGTCCCAGATTCCGTGGTGCACGGTCTGGAAATGCCAGACTCGCTCGCCGGTACGCGCGTTAAGGCAGACGAGCGATTCTGCGAAGAGGTTGTCGCCCTTTCGGGAGCCGCCGTAGTAGTCGCCGTTCGGCGTACCCACCGGCAGGTACACCAAGCCCCGTTCCTCGTCGACGGTGAAGGGCGCCCATACGTTGGTCGAGCCGGTGTACGACCAGGAGTCGTCCTCCCAAGTGTCGTTTCCCAGCTCGCCGGGCTGGGGGATCGTATGGAACGTCCACACCCGCTCCCCGGTGCGCACGTCGAACGCTTGGACGTCGCCCGGCGGGTTGCGTCGATACACGCGGTCGTCGGGCATGCCGCTGCCGAGGATCACGAGATCGCCCCACACGACAGGGGGCGAAGTATTCGTATCAGCCGTTTCCGACCAAACCCGCACCCTTCGCGAGGCAGGGCTTCACGCTCGACGATGTCGTCGACTTCACCCCCGAGATCAGAGCGCGAGCACTCGCGGTCCTCGAAGGGTACCGGCTCGGCCCGCTGTTCACGCCTCCGTCTCTGCAAGGGACGGTCACCCTGCCGGCGGCCGTCGGCGCGGCGGGGTGGGGCGGCGCCGCTTTCGATCCGACGACGCACGTCCTGTACGTCCCCAGCAAGGATCGGCTCCTGGTTTATCAGCTCGTCGAGCCCGAGGAGGGCACGGCGGACGCAGACTACGTGCAACTGCTGAGGGGAGTCACCGTCAGGGGCATTCCGGTCCTCAAGCCGCCGTACGGGACGCTGACGGCCATCGACCTCGACTCGGGGGAGCACCGTTGGCAGGTCGCGATCGGCGATCAGCCGGCAATTCGGAACCACGCGTTGCTCGCCGGCGTGGAGCTGCCTCCCCTGGGCCGCATGGGCAATGCGGGGCCGCTGGTCACTGCCGGACGGCTGGTCTTTCTGAGCGGCTACAACCCCCAGCTCTTCGCCGTGGACAGCGAAACCGGAGAGACGCTCTGGCAGGGCGAGCTGCTCGGCAACGAAGGTACCGCAAATCCAATGACCTATCCAGACCAGCGACGGCAAACAGTTCATCGTGATCGGTGTCACGGGGTCGGAGTGGTACCAGGGCCTGATCGCGTTCGCCCTGCCGGACGCGTAACCTGACAACCGCTCATCTACAACTTCTGGTGATACCTCAATGGTCATGAATCGAAAGTGCTCGTCGGTTTCGAGACTCTGGATCGGCTGCATACTGGCGGTGGCGGGAGTTGCGCTCTTCGGCCAGCGAGCCGCTTCTCAGCAACAGCCCAGGAAGCTGCTCTTCCTCACCCATGCTGGCTACTACAAGCACAGCAGCCTTGGGCCTGCCGAAACCGCGGTGGCCTCCTGGGGGCTGGAGGCGGGCTTCGAGGTTACGGTGCTTCAGGGATACCTGCAGGATGCCGAGAGTCTGGATCTTTCGATCATCGACGCGGATTACCTGACCCGGTTCGACGGTCTCATGATGATGACCAACGGGAACCTGCCTCTTACGGACCCGCAGAGAAGCGCTCTGGTCGACTTCGTGAGAAATGGTGGCGGGTTCATCGGAGTCCACTGCGCGGCCCTGACCCTGTACGACTACCCCGAGTTCGGGGAGATGCTGGGCGGCTATTTCCGCCGCACCGTCGGCCAGAACCGGGTCGTCGTCCTCGAGGTCGAGGATCCAGACCATCCCGCAACAAGCATGCTGGGAGACAGTTGGCCGCTCGTCGACGAGTTCTACCAGTACGGCACCGCGGCGTGGACGGCGGACCGGCCGCAGGAGAACGTGGACGTGCTCTTCGACAACCGCATCCCGCTCGGGTTGTCACGGGAGCGCGTGCATGTATTGCTCAGCATCGACACCGAGCAAACTGACCTCGAGGGGCTCGAAGACGTGGAGCCGGGTGGCGACTATCCTCAAGCTTGGTATCAGGACTTCGGTGAGGGACGATCGTTCTACACTTCGCTTGGCCACCGTGACGATATCTGGAGCAGTGACCCGGTCTTCCGAGCTCACCTCGTGGGAGGCATCCGGTGGGCGCTTGGTTTGGAGCCGGGGTAGCCTCGGGCCAAAGTTTCAAACTCAGTAACAACAGCCCCGCCAGCATTCTCTCTGCCCCTGAGGGTTCCGTGGCTCACTCTGGCAGCGCAAACGTGAGGAGTGCGCTGCCGGCGGCTATGGCAATGAACTGCCGCCCTTCACTGAGGTACGTGATCGGGTTCGCATAGACCGCTCCCCCCGTCTGGGATCGCCGGAGGACATCGCCTGTCGCCGCGTCCGCCGCGAAGAAATCGCCCTCCATCGTCCCGGAAAACACCAGCCCGCCCGCCGTGGACATGAGCCCCGCCCAGGGCGGGGAGTGGACCTCGATCTCCCAGACGAGATCGCCCGTCAAAGGATCGAGGGCGCGCAGGAATCCCTTGGGGTCTTCAGCCTCGACGGTCCGTCGACTGGCGCCCATGTAGAGCCGTCTGGGCTCGTCGGTCGCATCGGCGAGGTAGTAGGTGGCGCCCTTCTCTCGGACATTCTGATACACGAGGTTCGTCTGCGGGCTATACGTGGGGCTGAACCAGTTCGCGGCCCCGTCGTCGTCAGGATAGACGAGCGCTCCCTCCTGGCTGGGTATCGTGTCGGGGTTCTCGATGGGCCGTCCGCGCTCGTCCAGTCCCGTGGCCCAGGTCTGCCTGGCAAACTGCTTGCCGACCAGAAACTCTCCCGTGACCCGGTCGAGCACGTAGTAGAAGGCGTTACGGTTTGGAAACAGGACGAGCTTTCGCAGCTCATCTTCAAAGTCCGCGTCGAGCAACACTGGAACCTGGGTCGAGTCGTAGTCGTGAATGTCGTGCGGGAGAAACTGGAAGTACCATTTCAGCTCTCCCGTGTCAGGGTCGAGCGCCAGCAGGCATTCGGAGTAGAGGTTGTCGCCGCGGCGCACGTCGCCAATGAAGTCGGGGCCCGGGTTTCCCGTCCCCCAGTAGAGAAGGTTGAGCTCGGCGTCGTAGGCGCCTGTCACCCAGGTCGCTGCTGCGCCCCTTTCCCAGCTGTCTCCGGACCAGGTCTCATTGCCGGGCTCGCCGGGTCCAGGAACGGTCCAAAAACGCCACAGCCGTTCTCCCGTGATCGGATCGTACGCATCGAGAAAACCACGGATGCCGTACTCGCCTCCGGAAATGCCGACGATGATCTTGTCTTTCAGGGCGAGGGGCGCGACGGTCATGGAGTACGCCATCGTGTGGTCCGCGACCTCGATGTCCCACCGCACGCGGCCCGTTCTCACGTCGAGCGCGACGAGGTGGGCATCGACCGTGGCGACGAAGACCTGGTTGTCGAGCAGTGCCACACCGCGATTCACCTGCCCGCAACATGTCACGACACCGTCGGGGAGCGAACGGCGATAGCTCCAGATGGGACGTCCGGTGCGCAGATCGAGCGCGGTGACATCGCTCGGTGGCTCGGTGATGTACATCACTCCGTCGACGACGAGCGGCGAGACCTCGAACTTGTGGCGCGCCCGGATCTGATAGATCCACGCTGGCTGTAGACGGTCGACATTCTCCCGGGTGATCTGGTTAAGCGTCGAGTAGCGCTGTGCCCCATAGCTACCCGAGTACGTCAGCCAGCTTCCGGGCTCAGACGCCGCATCCAGGATGCGCTCATAGGGAACCTGGGAAGCCGCGGGCACGGCCAGTGCGAGCACGAGTACGAGTACAAGCGTCTTCATCAGACTCCCTGGAGCGAGACCAGATAGGCGACGAGATCATCCATCTGCTCGGGGGTGAGTGTCGATTCGTAGCTCAACATCGGCGAGCGCTTCCACTCCTTGCGGAGATCACTCAGCTCGTCCTTCCAGAACGAGAGGAACCGGCCGGCAAGATCCCGGAACTAGATCGAGAAGCCGTCCTCGTTGACCCGGATCCCTGTCAACCTCCGGCCGTCCTCGGTGACGACCCGGACCCGGAGAAAGCCTGTCGGCACGGAGGCTTCTGGCTTGATGAGCGATTCTCGCAAGTGGGCCGCGCTGCGGCGCGCCCCGATGTCATCGAGAGCCGGGCGGAGAATGCCGCCCTGGCCGTCCAGAGCATGGCATTGTCCGCACGTGAAAACGGCATAGACTTCTTCACCGCGCCCCGCATCTCCGGGAATCTGCACCTGCTCGACACGGGCCAGCGTCTTCACGTAGCCCGCTATGCTCGAAACCCGCCCGGAATTGAGCGCCGAGCCCGGCATCTCGGTGCCAGGAATGCCACGACGAATGATGCTCGTCAGCCCCTGATCGTTGGTCGCGCGGCGCAGTCGAGGCCGCGCGAGATTGGCGCCCTTGCCGCCGTTCCCCAGCGGGCCGTGGCAACTTCCGCACTGGCTTTCATAGAGCCGCTTGCCCTGTTCCATCTCCGCGGTTTGGGCCGCGACAACGAGAGGAACCGAGAGAAAAACCAGCGCCTTCACGCCCGTAAACTGGTACTGCACCAGAAATCTCCGCCCGTGGGGTCTCGATTCAGCATGATACAACGCTGGCCGGCGGGTGCAACGGCGCAGTGGCGTCCCACATCCGAACAACGACCAGATCGTGGTGGCCCGGCATTCAACGTGGCCGTTGGGCTCGACCCGTTGATCCCCGTACGGGGTTGCACGTAGGCTAGGCGGCGCGAACCCCAGGTATCGGAGCCCTCTGTGATCGGCAAAACACTCGGTAACTACGAGATCCTCGAACCGCTCGGTGCGGGCGGCATGGGCGAGGTGTATCGGGCGCGGGATACGAAGCTGGATCGCGACGTGGCGATCAAGGTTCTGCCCCAGGACTTCTCCACCGATCAAGACCGCCTCGCCCGCTTCGAACGCGAAGCGAAGCTCCTGGCGTCTCTAAACCATGCCAACATCGCGGCTATCTACGGGCTGGAGGATGAGGGCGACCAGCGGTTCATTGTCATGGAGGTGGTCGAGGGGGAAACGCTCGCTGAGCGGATTGCCAGTTCGGGTCGCATCGAGGTCGAGGAAGCCCTGGACATCGCCCGCCAGATAGCCGAGGCGCTGGAAGCCGCGCACGAAAACGGCGTCATCCACCGAGGCCTGAAGCCAGCCAACGTCAAGGTAACGCCCGACGGCAAGGTGAAGGTGCTCGACTTTGGGCTAGCCAAGGCATACGAAGCGGACGGATCACCGTCGGAAATCTCGCCGGACTTGAGCGCTTCGCCAACGGCTGCAGCAGCTACGCGCACTGGCGTGATCATGGGCACGGCTACCTACATGAGTCCCGAGCAGGCGCGGGGCAAATCCGTCGACAGGCGCACCGACATCTGGGCATTCGGGTGTGTGCTGTACGAGATGCTCACGGGGCGGCGGACCTTCGACGGGGACACGGTGTCCGACACGATGGCGGCGATCCTCAAGGAAAGCCCCGAGTGGGACGCGTTGCCACCGGACACCCCCGCGGGGATACGCCGAATGCTGGAACGCTGTCTCCGCAAGTTGCCCGCCGAGCGGCTCCAGCATATGGGCGACGCGCGCATCGAGATCATCGATAGCGCTACTGAGCCGCACCACGCCGCTCAGACGATGCCTTCACGGTTACCCAGAGTCGCTGCCGGGGTGGCAGCGTCGGCGATCCTCGTCGTCCTTGCGTTTCTTGTCGGTCGGATGACCACGCCGTCGTCGTCGGTAGGCGACGCAGGGATCGAACTTTCAATCGTGCTGCCTCCGGAGGTCGCCTTCAGCACGTTCAACGACCTCAACGCGATGGCACTGTCACTAGACGGTTGGACACTCGTTTTCGTCGGCGAGAGCGTTGCGGGCTCGAGACTCTATCGGCGAGACCTCGAGGCCGACGGCTTCACGCCGATTCCGAACACCGACGGGGCAACTGCGGTGACGTTTTCCCCCGCGGGCGACCGCGTCGCGTTCGTCACCTTCGGAGAGCTGCGAACCGTCGCGCTTGACGGTAGCAATGCGGATCCGGAGCTGGTTGCCAACCTCGACGTTCTGGGCAGATCGGGCCGGGACTACTTCGACGGTTTTGCCTGGACGGAGTCGGACACGCTCGTATTGGGGAGCGCGGCTAGAGGTCTCTACCACGCTCCGGCGTCGGGGCGGTCCATTGGAGGTTCTTTTCGAGAGCAATCGTGCGCTGGTCTACCCCCAGGTGCTGTCGGGAGGGGAGGTCCTGGTGAGCGTCGATCCGGCAATCTCGGTTCGCTCGACAATAGGCCTGTACCGACCCGGGTCCGACGAACTGCAGACGGTGCTTGAAGACGGGTACGCAGCACGGCTGTTGCCCACGGGCCATCTGCTTTTCGTTCGCAACCAACAGCTGTACGTGGTCTCGATGGATCTCGACCGAATGACGCCGAGCGGACCCGAGCGACGCGTTCTCTTGCGGGCAAAGGTGGATGCCTGGGGTGACCCCGCGATTGCCTTTTCGCCGAACGGAACTTTGGCCCAAGTCGTCGATCGCCGTGACAACCGGCTGGTCTGGGTCGACGCCAGCGGCCGTACAACCTCGATCCAGGAGGACCCACGCTTCTTGTTTCCTCGTCTGTCTCCAGACGGCACCCGCGCGGCAGTGGTAATCGTCGACGGCCAGCGGAGCACGGTCCACACCTATGATATGACCTCCAGCGCCGCGTCCCTCAGCCCCTCGTAGCCGACGGCAGCACCGGTCTACCCATTTGGGCCAACGACGAGCGAATAGTGTTCAACTGGTCGAGGGGGGATCGGAGCCCCTGGGGGCTGTGGTCGATGGACGCTTCCGGGGACGGCGAACCTCAGCAGATCACTCAGGCTGAGAGATTCCATCTTCCTTCCGACGTCAGCAACGAAGGCGTCATCGCTTTCAGCACTGAAGCATTCAAAACGTTCTTCGTGGACATCGACGGGTCGGTCGGGAGGGGTAGAGCCGGTGGAGCTGGGACCGGGCTCGGCCACCGAGGGCCGCCTTTTCTCCTGATGGCCGTTACCTCGCGTACAGCTACCAGGAGAGGCGTCGAACGGAGGTCTACATCAAGGCCGTATCCGGCAACACCGGGCCAACGAGGGTGTCGAGCGGCCGAGGCCACGATCCGCTGTGGCACCCCGACGGCAGGAAGCTCTATTATCGCCAAGGCCGGGCGATCATGGCAGTTGATTTCGACCCCGAATCAGGCGTGCCGAGTGAACCCCTCGAGATCTTCATGGGCCCCAACATGGGGAACACCAAGTATTATCGGTCGTGGGATATCCATCCGGACGGTGATCGATTCATCGCCGTCGAGCAGCCGGCGGGGATCACCGAAATCCTCATCCTGCAGAACTGGTTCGAGGAGTTGAAGGAGCGGGTGCCGACGGGGCGACAGTGACCGACGCCTGCCCCACGCTGCTCGCCTGTCCGCGCCACTCCGGTGTTCGTGTGGCTACTCTTTGATTGATATGAGACGACTGAGCGGTACCTCGAACAGGTAGCCGGCACCTTCGTCGGAAGAGATGATCAGGCTGTCCCCGTCAAAAGTGATAGCCTCACATTGCCCGATCTGAATCGGCAGCCAGGATATCCGGCCGTCAAAGTACCGGTCTGAGTCGTCGTTGACTTCGAAAACCCATATTGCGTCGTACGTAAGGACTGCCAATCGTTTTCCGTCCGGCGTGGCGTCGGCAGCCGTTACCTGGCCTTGGATGTCGAATGTGTCCAGCAACGTCAGCGGATTGACCTCAGCCGGAACCATGGCATCGAGTCGATAGAGTTTGGTGTACGGATCGCTGCGGTGCTTGGTCAGGATGTAGATCTTGCCTCTGGCCCAAAACAACGCCTCGGAATCAAAATTCTTGTTGGTCGCGGGAAAAGTCTTCTGGTCCGGGTAGGAGAAAAAGATCTTCTTCCGCACACTCGTTTTGCCCATCGTCGGGTATGGCTCGATGATGAAATAAAGCGCCAAATCTCGGCGATCGTTGATACTGCTGTTACCGAAATCGCCGATGATCAGGTTCCCCTTGTCATCGGTGGTGATGTCTTCCCAGTCGACATTTACTGCGTCAGGAATCCGTACGCCTTCGTAATCCGGGTAGCGTTCGGATTCGACGATGCTGCCGTCCTTCCGAACGGGGAAAATCCTCGGATCATCACGGGAATCGTTTTCTGACCAGTAGATGTCGTCCCATAGACGGCTCTTTATCAATCCTGAAGGTTCGATTCTGGCCGCCCCCTGTAGTTGACCGTATGCTTGCAGCGCCACCGGCTCCATGTTCGGAAGCGTTACGCGCTTGGGTCGTTCCTCGCTGGATACTGCACAACCAGCGAAGAAAAGCATTGCGATGAGGACCAATGCCTTGGTGAGACTCTTCATCTCCTCTTCCGATCTAGGCGCGACGTCTAAGGTGACGACACCCGGCTAGAGCCCGGACTTCGCGCTAGCTGTCCTTGAAGCCGATCTTCGAGTGCTCACCGTCGCAGAACGGTTTGTTGTTCGACGCACCGCAGCGGCAAAGCGTGATCCGGTTGCGGACCTCATAGGTTTCGCCGTCCGAACCCTGCACCGGGATCCCACCCTGAACCCAGAGCGGGCCGTCGTCGACGATGCCGACTGTTTGCTCGAGGGCCCGTTCGACGGGAGTTTCGTCGGGTGGTTGGAGATACTCGAGCCGGCCGCTGGGGCACTTCTCGATCATGTCGACCAGCAGGGCGCGAGCTTCGGCGTCCTCGGCTTGCTCCACCAAGCTCCAGGCCTTGGCGTGCTCCCGTACGCAGAAACCGGCGTGGTAGCAGAGCGTCTTGTCGTCGGTCATGACGATCCCCGGGCCTTCGTAGCGTTCCCGGCGGGTCGCGGTCGGCGCCCGGTTGGCGGTCTCGCGGCCGTTAAAGCCGATGCTGTTATGGGTGCCGTCGCAGAAGGGCTTGTTCTCCGATGCGCCGCAGCGGCAGAGCGAAAACGATTCGGTGGTTTCGACGTCGTCGCCCCGCTGCCAATCGACGGGGCGGCCGGCGTCGTTGTTCACAGGGCGCAGGCGATGAAGGGGCGCGCCGGCCACCCGCAGGGGGCCGTTCTCGATGATCTTGACGCTCCGTGCCTCAGGTTCGCTCATATCGGAACTTCTTGTCATATGTCGCTCATCGCTGAACTGTGCCAGGCTACCGGTTTACTTGACCATACGCACCCGACCGCCGAGCAGGGAACCAATGTCCGTTGATCGTTGCCCCACCAAACTCTTCTGCGCCTCCTTGTTGGTAGGCGCCGCGGTTGTGATTCTCCCGGCGCTCTTATGGGCACAGACACCGCCGGAGGATTTCCTCGGATTCAGGCCGGGAGCAGATTTTCACCTCGCCAACTACGAGCAGGCCATTGCCTATTTTGAACTCCTGGCGAGCCAGACAAACCGGATGCAAGTGTTCGATATGGGCCCGACCTCAGAGGGGCAGCGAATGAAGCACGCGGTCATATCGTCTGCGGAGAACATGGCGAACCTCGACCGCTACAAGGAGATCAACCGCCGGCTGAGCCTGGTCCGCGACGTGTCTTCGGAGGCGGAAGCCCGACAGCTCGCGGCGGGAGGAAAGGTCGTGATCTGGATCAGCGGGGGGTTACACGCGTCGGAGTCATCTCCAGCGCAGGCGAACCTTCAGCTCGCCTACGACATCGCGACCGGAAGCGACTCGGCAACACAGCGCATCAGGGACAACGTGATCTTGCTGGTCGTCTTCGCCAACCCCGACGGATTGGATTTGGTGTCTGGCTGGTACATGGACAACGTCGGGACAGAATACGAAAGCAGCGGGTTGCCGGAGCTGTACAGCAAATATGCCGGGCACGACAACAACCGGGACACCTTCATTTCGAATTTGGCCGAGACGCAGAACATGAATCGTCTGTGGCATCAGGAATGGTTCCCTGAAATCATCATGGACCATCACCACGCGGCCCCATTTCCGGCACGTATCTGGATTCCGCAGTCGGGAGAGCCGACGAATCCGAACGTTCATCCACTCCTGGTGGATTCAAAGACGTTCATCGGGGCAGCGATCGGGAAAGCGTTCTCAGAGGCCCGCAAGCCCGGCGTCATCCACCATGTGGCGTATGACACCTGGTTTCCGGGCATGCTGGATGGTGCCGGAAACGACGCCCACAACATCATCGCCATGTTCACCGAGATCGCCGGAGGTGGCTACGCCAATCCTCGCTACTACTCGGTCGACGACTTCCCGGACGAATACAAAGACCTGACGATGGGGGTCTTCTACCCGAATCCGTGGAAGGGCGGGTGGTGGAGGCTGGCAGATTCGGTCGAGTATGGGCTGATCGCCTCCAAAGCAATCTTGGCGACCGCGGCTAGCTACCGCGTCGAGTTTCTCTACAACAAGTGGAGCATGGGAAAGGACACCATCGAGCGTTTCAAGAGCGCTCCCCCATACGGGTGGATCATCCCGGCGACCCAACGGGATTCCGGCACTGCTGCCCTCATGCTCGAGAGACTCATGCTCGCAGGCGTTGAGGTTTACGACGCCGCCGCCCCTTTCGTCCACGAAGGCATCTCGTACCCGCAAGGCGCGTACATCCTACCGACGAGCCAGCCCTTTGGCCTGTGGGTCAAGGCCATCTTGGAGGAGCAACGCCATCCCGACATGCGGAACTACCCGCACCTCTGGCAGAATTTGCCGAGAGTGGTCGATTACCAGGGGCCACCGATGCGGCCCTACGACGACGCCGGCTGGACGCTTCCCATCCAGATGGGCATCGATAGCCGCGTCATGAACGAACCTCTGGAAATCGAGATGGTTCGGCTCACCGAAATCGCTAAGCCCAGCGGGGAGCTCACGGGCAACGGATCACAGCTCGTCTTCTCTGCCGCCGAAAACAACAGTTTCCGGGCGGTGAACTGGATCCTCGAGGCCGGGGGAACGGTGAGCCGCGCAGTCGACCCATTCGCACTTGGCGAAACCTCTTACCCCCCGGGCACCTTCATCGTCGAGCGCCGCAGCATTGCACCCGACGTACTCCGAAAAATCGCCTATGAGGCGGGAATATCCATGCACGGTGGCACCGTCGACGTTGCCTCATCGCCGCTGGCCGAGCGGCGGATCGCGATCTACAAATCGTGGGTTCCCAGCTCCGATGCCGGGTGGAGCAGGTTCATCTTCGAGCACTACGCCTTCCCGTATCACTTACTAACCGACGGAGAGGTCAAAGCGGGCTACCTGCGTGAACGCTTCGACGTGATTGTCCTCCCGGACCAAGGCGGCGACTCGATCATCAATGGACATGACGAAGGAACGATGCCGCCTCGGTACGTCGGCGGGATGACAGTTGGCAGCATGGCCAATTTGAAAGCCTTTGTCGAGGCCGGTGGAACCCTGATCTGCAACAGGGCCTCCTGCGATCCGGTTGTCGAGAACTTCAGGCTGCCAGTCAAGAATGTTCTGAGCGACCTCACAACCAACGATTTCAATTGCCCCGGATCCATACTGAGAATCGACTACGATTCTCGCCACCCGGTAGCGTACGGGCTGCAGGAGAGAGGCATTGCGTTTTTTTCCGCCGGACGCGTGTATAGAGTTGCCAATGATGCCCGCAGCTCGGAAGACAACGGGACGCCTTCGGTACAGACCGTGGCCAGCTATCCGGATGAACCTTTGTTGATCAGCGGCTGGCTTATCGGGGGCGAGCATATTCGAGGGGAGTCCGCCATCCTGGATGCCTCTGTCGGCGAAGGAAACGTCGTTCTGTTCGGTTTCAATGTCCAAAACCGTGCACAAGCATTCGCCACCTTCAAGTTACTCTTCAACGCGATCTACGCATCCACCGTTTTGCAACTGCGATGATGTGTGCAGGAGATGTCGAGGACTTATTGGCCGAACGCGGCGCGATCGTCTCCTACGAGGCGATCCGATGATTCGGAAGCTTTTCTCGCCTCGGACGCTGCCCTGCTGGCTGGCCCTCGGACTGGCGGTTTCTGCCCACGCCCAGCCTCAGGCACAACCTCAGGCACAACCCCGGGGCCAGTCTCAGGCGCAATCCCGGGTGAACGGACAGTCCGAGGACCGCGATGGCCGGTCTGAGGTACGCGAGTCAGCGCGCCACAATTTCCGCGTTGTGACCGTCGTGGAGGGACTGGACCACCCCTGGTCTATGACCTGGCTACCGAGCGGCGAGATGCTCGTGACGGAACGACCCGGCCGCCTGAGGATCGTCCGAGGCGGGGTGCTCGTGCCCAACCCGGTCGCCGGGCTTCCCCAGGTGTATCGGCAGCGGGGACAGGGAGGGTTCATGGATGTGGCTCCCCATCCGGACTTCACCACGAACCGTCTGCTCTATCTAAGCTACGGCAAGCCGAACGACGACGGCTCCCGCGGGACGACCACCGTCGTGCGTGGGCGCCTGGAGCATGGTTCGGTGGCGGGTGATCTGGAAGGGTATCGCGTAGTCGACGTCGAGGAGATCTTCGAGTCAAGCGCCTGGGGCGACAACAACAACCACTTCGCAGGCCGAATGGTCTTCGACCCGGACGGTTACCTGTTCCTCGCTGTGGGCGACCGGATGGTCTCCCCCGACCTCATGGCGGACCATCCAGCGCAAGACCTGACGAACCACATGGGAACGATCATCCGCCTTCACGAGGACGGCAGCGTTCCCGCCGACAACCCCTTCGTCGGGCGCGCCGGCGCCCTCCCCGAGATTTGGAGCTACGGGCACCGGAACCAGCAAGGGCTCGCCGTGCACCCGGTGACCGGGGAGGTTTGGTCGAACGAGCACGGTCCCAGGGGAGGCGACGAGCTGAACCTCATCGTCGGCGGGGAGAACTACGGCTGGCCGGTGGTTTCCCACGGGATCCACTACGACGGGACGGTCTTCACGACAGAAACACAACGGCGGGGGATGGAGTCGCCACGGTTCGCCTGGATTCCGTCCATCGGCGCGTCGGGCTTGATGATCTACTCGGGCGAGCAGTTTCCGTGGTGGAAGGGCAACGTGTTTGTAGGCGGGCTGGTAGGTGAGCAGCTCGCCCGGATCTCGTTCGACGGGCACAGGGCGGTGAGCGAGGAGACTCTGCTCGAGGGCGCTCTGGGGCGCATCCGGGACGTGCGGCAAGGTCCAGACGGCTTCATCTACCTGGCGCTCGAGGGCCCCCGAAGGAGAGCCGATGGCGAGGATCGTGAGGCTGGAGCCGGTGACGGGAGACGTGGCGCCGCCTAGGTAGCGGCCCCCGGCGCAGGGCGGATCGCCGCCAAGTTTCAGACGAAGGGAGTCACCACAATCCTCCCGACATGCCAATTCGAGGCCCAAAGGCTCCCGTAGGTCACGCCACCAGCCGCGCTACGCCGTTGGACTGCGCTCCACATTGACCAGTAGGATGGCTGCGGCGGGCGTCGCTGTTTGCCGCCAAGTCGGTCATCTTCCGGCTTTGGTTTCCTACTCGAACTCCCCTCGTACCGGTCAAAGTCTTCCGGAGTGAACCATGTTCAGATCCAGATTCCCGACGCTGAAGGTGTCGATCCTAGTACTACTGACAATCCCACTGGCAGCGACGTCTCTGACTGCTCAGAGTCCGAACCCCGCGGACGACCCTGACGTCCAGGGAGCGATCAGATTGTTCTCCGCCTGGATGGAGGGTCAGGTCGCGTGGCGTGAGCTTCCCGGCGTGGCGGTGGGTGTTGTCGCAAACCAGGAGTTGGTGTGGAGCCGGGGCTTCGGCTTCGCCGACATCGCCAACGCGCGGCCCATGTCGCCCGATACCAAGTTCCGGATGGCGTCGCACAGCAAGCTGTTTACCGCCACGGCGATCATGCAATTGCGCGAACAGGGCAAGATCCAGCTCGACGACCCGGTATCCAAGTATCTGCCATGGTTCCAGGTCAAGTCCGCGGCGTCGGATGACCCACCGATCACGATCGAACACCTCCTGACCCACAGCTCGGGGCTACCGCGTGAGGCAGGCTCCCACTGGACTACACGAGAATTCCCCACCCAGGAGGAGCTCAGGGACCTGATTCCCGAGCGGCAGGCGCCCTTCTCTCCTGAAGTCCGCTGGAAGTACTCCAACCTGGCGTACTCGATCGCCGGAATGGTTGTGGAAGCGGTGAGCGGCCAGCCTTGGGCGGACTACCTGCAGGCCAACATCTTCGATCCGCTCGGAATGACCTCGTCCAGCGTGGACCGGGCGGTAGAGGGGCTGGCCACGGGATACGGCATACGGACGCCCGACGGGCCGAGGGAGACGATCGGGTTCGTCGATGCGCGTGGCATGGCGTCGGCAACCGGACTCACGTCGACTGTCGAGGACATGGCGAGGTTCGTATCCGCGCAGTTCCGGAACGGTAAGGGGGACGGCCAACAGATTCTCCGCACCGCGTCGCTTCGGGAGATGCATCGTGTCCGTGTGCTGGAGAACACCTGGACCAGGGGACAGGGCATTGGGTTCTCCGTCCAGAGGCGGGACGACACACTGTACATCGGTCACGGCGGGGGCTATCCGGGGTACACGACAAACACCACAATCCAGCTGGACTCGAAGATGGGCGTGATCGTGCTGACCAATACGAACGACTCGAACCCGAGCCAGATCGCGCAACAGCTCATGAACACGGTGGGCTCTGCGGTTGCTCAGGCGACGAAGGTCGTGCCGGATACGGTTGCATGGGATCCGTCGTGGGCACGGTTTGCGGGTCTGTACCGGAGGCCGGGAGGGGGGAGCGTATCACAGGTGGTGTTGTTGAACGAGCGACTGGTGATCATGAACCCGAGGGCGCTGAACGTCGACAACCCGATCCGCCTCGAGCCGCTCGGAGCCGGCGTCTTCCGCTATACCGCTCCGACGGGCGGCAGCGTCGTGGGCGAGGAGGTCCGCTTCCTCGAAGAAAACGGCGAAGTCGTTCGGATGTTCGTGGGGGACTCTTTCCTCGACCGTGTGAGGGACTAGGGGCGGCACGATGATCTGGTTCGAGGAGTTGAAGCAGCGGGTGCCGACGGGCCGGTAGCCTGCCGAACTGGTCACCAGCCGAGGGCAGTCTCGGCTAGTCGCGTCATTGGAGCTCGAGACGGGCTTTGACGAGATGACCCATGTGGTGGACTCTTACGCCTCTGGCTTCACCACCCCGACCATGGGAGATCGCCCGATGCAGCCGTCCTGTTTGCCTGGAAAATCCCGCATCTCGCCCACCGCTACCTGCGCTGCCCGGCTCGCGCGAATTGTCGTGCTCGCGGTCACCCTCGCCGCGGCGTTACTCTCGGCAGCCGGCTCAGCGGCTGGCGCAGCGTCCCAACAGGACATGTCGCAAGTCCAGATCGAGACCCAGCAGATCACCGATGGCGTCTACATGCTCGTCGGAAGCGGCGGCAACATCGGGGTTTTGGTGGGCGATGACGGTGTGATCATCGTCGACGATCAGTATGCGCCGCTCACCGACAAAATTCGTGCTGCGATCGAGGCGATCACCGACAAGCCGATCTGGACTTGACCCGATTTCGTGGACACCTTACGACGTACACGGGAGGTGTTCAGGATGCCAAGGACAAGAGGGCCGTACCCGGCGGAGTTTCGGCGGCGGATCATAGAAGTGGCACGAGCTGGGCGGAGCGTCGCCGAGCTGGCCAAGGAGTTCGAGCCGTCGTACTGGACGATTCGCCAGTGGATCAAGCAGGCTGACCGTGACGAAGGCCGCAGCGCCGAAGGGCTCAGCACTGCTGAGCGCGAGGAGCTGGGGCGGCTGCGGAAAGAGAACCGCCAGCTGAAGCAAGAGCGGGAGATCCTTTCAAAAGCCGCGGCCTGGTTCGCTCGGGAGACCGACTCGGTACCGCCGAAGTCTTCGAGTTCGTGAGCGGTCACCAGGCGAAGTATCCGATTGCCACGATGTGCCGTGTGCTGGAGGTCTCCACCAGCGGGTACTACGCGTGGCGCCGGCGGGAACCGTCGGCTCGATCGCGGGCGGACGCAAAGCTGCAGGCACGGATCGAAGCGATCCACAGGGAGAGCCGAGGCACCTACGGTCGCCCTCGGATCCACGCCGATCTGCGAGCCGACGGTGTGGGTGTTGGCGGCAAGCGTGTGGGGCGCTTGATGCGACGTGCAGGCCTGCAGGGTGTCAGCCGTAGGCGACGCGTTCGGACAACGCGGCGAAATCGGGAAGCCCGCCCAGTTCCGGACCTGGTCGAGCGCAAGTTCAGAGCCGACCGCCCCGACAGGCTTTGGGTGGCGGACATAACCTACATCCCAACGTGGGCAGGGTTCTTGTACTTGTCGGTCGTCGTGGACGTCTTCAGCCGTCGCGTTGTCGGTTGGTCAATGGCGACCCATCTGCGCACCGAGCTCGTGCTCGAGGCGCTGAACATGGCGATCTCGCAACGACGGCCCTGACCTGTGCCCTGGAAACTGGACCGCGGATAGTGAGAATTTCTCGATAAGAAAACGAGGAGGGAGATTCTCGTGAAGAAGTCGAGGTTCACAGAGCAACAGATTGTGTAGGCGATCAAGCAGGTCGAAGCCGGGGTGCCGATCACAGAGTTGTGTCGGAAGTACGGAATATCCCAGCAGACGTTCTACCGCTGGCGCAGGAAGTATGGAGGGCTGGCGCCGCGCGAGCTGCAGCGGCTCAAGGAGCTTGAGCGAGAGAACACGCAACTGAAGAAGCTGGTGGCAGACCTGAGCCTCGACAAGCAGATCCTGCAGGATGTGCTCGCAAGAAAAGATTGAAGCCCGCGCGCAAGAGAAAGCTCGTTTACCGAGCGCAGGAGCAGTATGGAGCGTCGGAACGGCGAGCGTGTGGGCTCATTCAGATTGGTCGAACAACCCACCGGTACCAGAGCATCAGGGACCCACAGGATGAGCTGCGGTTGCGCTTGAAGGAGTTGGCGGCAGCCAGACCGCGGTACGGATCTCGGCGTCTGCACATCTTGCTGCAGCGTGAGGGCTGGAAGATCAACCACAAGCGGGTTTGCCGGCTGTATCGGGAAGAGGGCCTACAGGTAAGTAGACGACGTCGTCGGAAGGTTGCGGCGCGCCCTCGGGTTCGGCTGCCGGCCCCAAGCGAGCTGAACCATCGGTGGAGTCTGGACTTCGTCGCCGACGAACTGGTGAGCGGTCGCCGTTTCCGGGTACTGACAGTCATCGACATCCATAGCGGCGAGTGCCTGGCGCTGAAGGCTGGCTTCTCGCTCACCGCACAGATCGTCACCGCACAGCTGGAGGAGATCATCGCCGAGCGCGGAGTGCCGGTCGCCCTGACCCAAGACAACGGGACGGAGTTCACCTCGAGGCACTACGATGCCTGGGCGTTCTCGGCGGGGATCCAGTTAGACTTCATCCGGCCGGGACGTCCGGTCGAGAACTGCTACATCGAGAGCTTCAACGGCAAGCTACGAGACGAGTGCTTGAGCCAGAGCTGGTTCCTGAGCCTCTCCGAGGCTCAGGAACAGCTGGACGCATTCCGGAAGGACTACAACGAAACGAGACCGCATTCTTCTTTAGGCAACCTGCCGCCTGCCGTGTATGTCCAACTGCTGCAGGAGGTTGCAGCTACCTGATGCCCACTAACCCGAGTTTTTCTCGTTTTTGATGGACCCAAGTTGGGGTACACCTCACACCGTGTTATATATAGAAGGTGGTACTAACCGCGGGGTCTGGTCAACCCGGCGAAGTGCAACGGCACACAGCGCATTCGCATCCAGGGCAACCCGGACCCCGATCACGTCAGCACATCCTACGTCGAACGTCAGAACCTCACGATGCGGATGAGCATGCGTCGGTTTACGCGGCTGACGAACGCTTTCTCAAAGAAGGTCGAGAACCACGTGCACGCCATCGCGCTCCACTACATGCACTACAACTTCTGCCGTATCCATCGGTCGCTGCGCGTCACTCCGGCAATGGAAGCGGGCGTGACGGATCGCCTGTGGGATATCGAAGACATCGTGCGGCTGCTCGAACGTCGCGAAGCCGGGCTACCGTTGAGCGACGAAAGTTGAAACTTGCCCACTACCTCGGGACGAATCCCCTTGACATCGAATTGGAATACTGTATTGAATACGGATATACAAATTGCATGCTGACTGGATGCAGGCACCCAGTCGCGACACTTCCATAGGCCAAGGTGGAAGTTGAGAGACGGACATATGTTCCACCCTAAACAGTGAGGTCTAAAATGCGCAAGAAGTACTTCGGAGTCACCCCCATCGTTGCCGTGTGTTTGTTGGTGTTGCTTCCTCTGACGGCCCATGCCCAGTCGACCACGTCAACCGCCGTTGTCGAAGGGCAGGCCAACGACCTCGAGGGACTTGGACTTCCCGGCGCCACTGTTGTTCTCAGTTCCCCGGACCTCATCGGAGGTGATCGAACGCTCGTTACTGATGCCAATGGCAGCTTCCGGTTTCCGGCGCTGCCGCCCGGCGTGTACACGGTTACGGTTACGATGCAGGGCTTCGCGTCTCAAGAGCAGGGCGAGATTCGCGTGACCTCCGGAACGACGCTGCGGATCGTGTTTACGCTGAACATCGGTGTCACCGAGACGGTTACGGTCGGGGCTGAGCCGCCTCTGATCGACACCAAGAGCGCGGCATCTGCCAACCTTGTGCTGAGTGAGGAGGTCCTCCAATCGTTGCCCTCCGGCAGGAACGCTGAGGGTTTGATCAACTTCATCCCCGGTGTGATCAGTGACGCCCGCGGTGGACCGGAAGGTGGCCGTCTCGCCGCCGGCAGGGGTGGTTCGGCCCGTGGTGGCACGAGTCAGGGTATTCAGTTCATGCACGACGGGGTCCTCATGAACGACCCCCAAGGCGGAGAAATGAGCAATACACTCCGCATGGACTTCGACAATATCGCCGAGGCGGGCTACACCGGTGTGGGCGCTGACGCCCAAGTCGGCGGCTACAGCGGAATCATCGTGAACCTGATTTCCAAGGCCGGGTCCAACGAGTTACACGGTGCGGCAAACTTCTTCTACGTCTGTGATGAGTGCAATAGCCAAAACTCTGATGATCCCGAGTTCCAAACAGAGACGCGCAACAACAAGACGGGGCATGTCGATCTTGGAGGTCCGCTCGTTCTCGACAAGCTCTGGGCCTACGGATCCTACAGGCGGCAAGTATCGAACGACCGGGCTGCACTGGGCGGCGAGTTGGCCGGGTTCAACAAGCGCAATACGTTCACAGGAAAACTGACCTGGCAAGTCAGTCCAGACGACAAGCTGTCGGGCAATTTCAACGTGCAATACAGAGACGGGCAGCAGGGGTCGAATCGGTTCCGAGCCCCGGAAGCTACCAACGCGAACTTCGAGAATTTTCGCACTTTCAATCTTGACTACCTGCGCATCTTCTCGCAGAACACCTTCTTGGAGGCCAAGTTCGGCGTAGTCAATACCGAGGTGGGCAATTTTCCGGACAGCGAGTCCAAACCTCCCGGGCACAGAGACATCGAAACGGACCGGCGGAGCGTGAGCCCAGGGTTCTTCTTCGACGGGTTTCGAAACCGCTACCAGACCAACGTCGCGCTGACCCACTATGCCGACGACTTCGTGAACGGCTCACACGATTTCAAGGCCGGACTCCTGTACGACTGGTCGAATGCCAAAACCAATCTTGGCAATACCGGAAATCCCGCGGCCTCGTTCGTCGACTATCGGGGGGAGCCGCTGTACCGCTACGACTCCCAGCCCACCAGGATCGACCCCGTGAGCACAACGATGAGCGTCTTCGTTCAGGACGCATGGACCCTGGAAAACGGCCGGGTAACGATTAATCCTGGCATCCGATTGAATTCTTGGAACGGCAACGTCACGGGTGAAAAAGGAGCCATAGCGGACTTTCCGACCGCCTTTTTCGACCTCGGGGATCGCTTCAATCCGCCCATCGAGGTCGCACCGCGGCTCGGTTTTGCCGTAGATCTTCTTGGAGATGGCACAACAGCGCTGAGGGGTCACTGGGGAAGGTACTATGCGCAGCTCATCTCGAATATGTACGGCGACTTCGACAGCTTCCCGGGCGTCAGTAACCGATTCTCCATTTGGGACCCGGTCGCTGAGGAATGGGTGGTCCAAAGGACGTCGTTTGCAGCCGCAGGAACTCCGATCGACCCCGACATTAGGATGGTCAACTTCACGGAGTTCAGCGTCGGCATTGAGCGACAGATTGCCTCGGACGTCTCTTTTGCTGTCGCCGGTATCAAAAGAAACACCCATAACTTCATGGACCGAGTGCGCCTGAACGGCATATGGCAGGAGGTGATGGGCAAGGATCAGTCGGGCCAGGAGTTTCTGGTGTTCAACGAACTGAACCCGGAGAATTCCGAATTCCTATACACCAACCCCATAGACATCGATACTTCCAGCATCCCGCTCGACGAGGGCTTTGAGCAAATACGAGACCACTGGGCGATCGATTTCACCGTAGAGAAGAGGTTCACCAACAACTGGCAGATGATGGCCTCGTACGTTTTCAGCCGAACTACAGGAACCGACAACACCGACTTCCAGAATGATGGAGGCCAGCGTGGTACTGGGATCGGTCCCTCTCGACTGTGGACCGACCCGAACAAGCGGTTCTTTGCCGACGGTCCGTTGAATCACGACAACCCCCATCAGATCAAGATCATCGGCTCGGTGAAACTCCCTTACGAGATCTTTGCCGGCTTCTTCTACAACGGCAAGTCGGGGCGACCGTACCAAAAGGAGGTCCGATTCCGATCGGATAAACTTCGGGCGCCGGTCGATAGATTCGTCGAGGCCCGAGGCGCACGGCGCAATCCTTGGCAAAACTACTTCGACCTGAGGGTGGAAAAGGCCTTCACCGTCGGCAGGTTTAGCTTGTCAGGCTTGGTGGACGTATTCAATCTCCTCAACACCGACGTTGTGACGGAAGTGCGACAGCTTGAGGACGAGAGCAGTAATCTGCCGTTTGAACGCGTCATGAGAATTGCTTTCCCGAGGAACGTCCGGCTCGGGATCAGAATGAACTTCTAGGATCGCAACGCGCCTGATACCAAAGCGGCGCGGGCCTCACGGACAAAGTTCCCACTCGAGGGGCGAAGTACACCCGAATCTCTTTGAAGAGGTGCGTGATGAGAGTCAAGAACGCTTTTGTAGTCGGCATATTTCTCACAATGGTATCCGCATCTCCCGGACTTGCGCAGGAACCGGTTTACTGGGATGTTGTGGACAAGATCATGGAAGAGGCTCTCGAGAATTCTCAGGTTATGGAGAATGCCAGCTGGCTGGCCGATGTTTTTGGGCCGAGGAACGCGAAATCACCTTCCTATCTTGCAGCCGCAGAGTGGGCTAAACAGCGATTGATTGAGTATGGTCTTTCGAACGCGAGATTGGAGCCATACGAGTTCGGGGTCGGCTACGTGAATGAATATATCTCGGTTCACATGATGGCCCCCCAGTACATGCCCATCATCGCCTATCCTGCAACATGGTCTGCTGGTACCGATGGAAGAGTGCGGGGGCAGGTCGTTTACATCAATTTCGATGCCATAGCTACGGAAGCGGATCTGGAACCGTACCGGGGAAAATTACGGAACGCCGTTGTATTCACGCATCCGAAACAAGAGCTCACACCCCACTTCGAGCCCATGGCAACGAGATTCACCGAGGAGCAGCTCGATGAGATGGCGAAAATCCAGATCGGGCCTCGCGTTCCCGAGGAGCGCCGAGAGCGAAGACCGACTGGAGAGAAGCTGTCGCGGCAGCAGATCATCGAGTTTGTTTTCGCCGAGGGTGCAGTGGCAATCGTACGCACGGATGGCCGGAATGATTTCGGAACTGTCGCTGTCGAGAATACTGGATACACCCTAGATACGAGGCCGTGGGAAGAGAATGCTCTACCTCCGCCCACTGAGCTGGTCATGGCTGCCGAGCACTACAACCGGATCATGCGTATTTTGGAGAAAGATATTCCCGTGGAACTGGAGCTTGAGGTCAAAGTGACCTTCACCAGGGACGATCTGACCGACTACAACGTCGTTGCTGAGATCCCCGGCACGGATCTGGCAAACGAAATCGTCGTATTAGGTGGGCATCTTCAGGCTAATCCTGCCGGTACCGGTGCGACTGATGACGCTGCCGGGGTAGTTGTTGCTATGGAAGTAGTACGCATCTTCAAGGTATTGGGGATCAAGCCACGGCGAACCGTTCGAGTCGGACTGTGGGGTGGACACGAGATGGGTTTGTTCGGTAACCGGAGTCATGTCCGCAAAAACTTTGCCGACCTCGAAAAACGGGAATACAAACCGGATTACGCAAGACTATCAGCATATTTCAATGTTGATAACGGCGGCGGCAGGATACGGGGTGTCTCCATTATGGGGAATGAGGTTATTCGTTCAATATTTACCGAATGGATGAAGCCCCTGCATAACCTGGGGATGTCACATCTTTTCACCACCGGAATGGCTCATGAAGCTTATGCCGAAGTCGGATTGCTGGGCTTTTATTTTCTGCACGACAGAATGGAGAGGCGCCAATACCATTCCAATATGGATGTCTACGACCGCCTTGTCCCGGAAGACCTAATGGCGAATTCCGTCATTCTTGCGACATTTGTCTATCATGCTGCGATGCGTGATGAAAAGCTTCCCCGCATCGCGCCTCTACCATGGGATTGAGCCTTCCGCGGTGAGATTTCATTAATCGACATGGCGCGTAACAGGACGAGATAAAGTGGAATACCGCACATTGGGGCGGACCGGCGTCAACATTTCCCTGCTCGGCCTCGGCACCGATAATTTCGGCGATGCGACGCCTGAGAAAGAGGCCCAGAAGATCATAAACCGTGCCCTCGACGCGGGGATAAATCTAGTAGACACGGGCGATACCTATTGTGAAGGTGAGAGTGAACGAATCATCGGCAGGACGCTCAAAGACAACAAGAAGAGGCATCAAGTCTTCATTGCGACCAAAGTCGACCACGGGCGCCGCCGCGTTGGTGTATCTCTTGATGAATACAAACCGATTGATAGCGTACAACCAGATATACGTCTTGACTCCCTGGGCCCGAATGAATACGGCCGCTCACGCATGAATATCATTCGGGCATGCGAACAATCCCTCAGACGCCTGCAGACGGACTACATCGACCTCTTCCAGCTCCATCGGCACACTCCCGATCCGCCAATAGATGAGACACTCGGCGCCCTGACCGATCTGGTCCGGCAGGGAAAGATCAGATATGTCGGCTGTTCAACCCATCCGGCATGGGCCGTGGTGGAAGCAATCATGGTCAGTGAACTGAAGAATTATGTTCGTATCGCAACGGAACAACCGCCATACAATCTGCTCGACCGCCGCATCGAGAACGAACTCATTCCAATGGCTCAGCGGCACGGGCTCGGTCTCATCACCTGGGGACCGCTGGCGATGGGCATACTTGCGGGAAGGTACAGCAGTACGAGTGAGTATCCGAGAGGTTCGCGTGCAGTCAGTCGAGGCGGTTTCTATGCGAAACGTGTCAGCACAAAGGGGCTTGAAGCCGGCGTGGAATTCATGAAGCTTGCGGAAAAGGTGGAGATACCTGCCGCGCAGCTTGCGCTGTTATGGTGTAAAGACCAACCGGGGATTACCGCACCCCTCATGGGGACCCGCACAATCAAACATCTGGAAATCCTGCTGCCGGTTTTGGAGATGAACCTCAGTGATGAAATCCGTGAAGAATGTGACAAGCTGGTTCCGCCCGGCAGTTTCGTGGCTGACTTTCATAACACATCTTACTGGAGCAAAGCACGCGTTCTCGAGTGACGGTAGTGGGCAAGTTTGAAAAATGAGTCCGCTGGAATCACCTTGACTGCATGCTACGCTGAGATCATGTCAAAGAGCGACCGCAAGAAGCGACCCGCCGACATGAACCGATTGGCGTTCGAGCTGGTGCGGGAGGCGACAGGTGAGGCGCCCGAGCCGGAAGAATCAGACGCCGCGAAGCGTGGCCGGTTGGGCGGCTTGAAAGGCGGCACAGCGCGGGCGAAGACGCTCAGTAAGAAGCGGCGCGCAGCGAGATTGCCAAGAAAGCGGCTAAGGCGCGATGGTCACGGCACCGGGTCGACACTGACTAGATCGGCCTCAATCTTGTCTTCCGCTATTCCGCGCATCAATACGTAGGATTCCATCAAGGGATTGCGAAAGCGATATATGTAGTTGCGTTCCTTTCCCGACCGTAGCAACACGCGAGCCCGCTCAGCACCTAAGAATGCCTTCAGGTGTCGCGCTATTGCGGGAATGTCGTATCTCTTGCCCATGATTTTGGACATCGGCTTTGTAACATCCGATGCGCGAAAGCTTGACCTCTCCTCTTTTTCAGCGAGCGCGCAGGACAAGAGAACTTGGGAATACAGCGCGTCTTTCCGCGCACTACGAACAGCGCGTGCGTACTGATCGCGGATGGTTTCCTGGGCGTTCGTAATCGCGCTTGCTACGCCACCGCGCACATACCGCAGGCACAACGCTCAAGTGCCCCTGGCGCGCGGCCTTTCGAACAGATTCCCAGCCTAACAGGTGAGTGTAGTGTGGGAGCCCCTGAGATAATCCGACGATTGCTCGAGTTGCTTTATCGCTGAACGTCACTTCGAGTTGCTCGGCCGCCTTCTCAAGAATCTCCTGTAGTTCAGCGTTCTCCATGCGCGGCATCTGTACCTGCACCAGCGCCCGTTCGATGGAAGCATGTTCCTCAACTAGATCGGTGACGGTTTCGGCCACCCCTACCAATACAACCGTTGAGGACACCGCGTTGTCGCTAAGGCTCTTTATCAGGTCTTGACCTGACCCCCCAAAACGGATTCAGAGGTAATCTCACGATCCGGGTCGAAAAAGGGAGGTTAGAATGCCGGCGAAGAGGCACAGCGCAGAGCAGATCGTACGGAAGCTACGGGAGGCTGAGGTGGAGCTGGCCCGCGGCGCGACGGTCAAGGATGCCTGCCGCAAGCTAGCAATCACCGAGCACACCTACTACCGGTGGCGACGCGAGTACGGGGGGCTGAGGGTCGACCAGGCCAGGCGGCTGAAGCAACTCGAGAAGGAGAACGTCCGGCTCAAGAAGATTGTGGCGGAAAAGGAGCTGGATCTTTCGATCCTGAAGGAAGTTGCGGAGGGAAACTTCTGAGCCCGGCAGGTCGCCGAGATGCGGTTGAGCATGTTCGGCGGAGGCTGGGCGTTTCCGAGCGACGAGCGTGCCGGGTGCTGAAACAGTCGCGCACGACGCAGCGGTACGTGCCACGGCAACCGGACGACGAGCAGGTGCTGACGGAGAGGATCGTGAACCTAGCCCGAGAGTATGGCCGCTATGGGTATCGGCGAGTGACGGCGCTACTGCGCATGGAGGGCTGGCTCGTGAACCACAAGCGGGTGCAACGGATCTGGCGGCGCGAGGGGCTGAAAGTACCGAAGAAACAGCCCAAGCGAGCACGGCTGTGGCTCAACGATGGCTCCTGCATCCGACTGCGCCCCGAGAACAAGGATCATGTCTGGGCGTATGACTTCGTCCACCACCGGACGCATGACGGTCGGGCTATGAGGCTGCTAACGATCGTCGACGAGTACACACGGGAGAGCCTTGCAATCGACGTGGCGCGGAAGCTCAACTCCGAGGACGTACTTCACCGACTAGGACGACTGTTCGTTCATCGAGGTATTCCAGCGCACATCAGGTCAGATAACGGACTGGAATTCACCGCCGAGGCGGTTCGCGACTGGCTGGGCCGGCTCGGCGTCGGCACGCTGTTCATCGAGCCGGGCTCCCCATGGGAGAACGGCTATGTGGAGAGCTTCAACGGCAAGCTCAGAGACGAGCTGCTGAACGGGGAGATCTTCTACACGCTGAAGGAGGCAAAGGTTCTGATCGAGAGATGGCGCCAGCAGTACAACCGCGTACGACCGCACAGCTCGCTGGGCTATCGACCTCCGGCACCGGAAGCGGTGTTGTTGAAACCGGCTACGCTACGCTTCGCCGGCCTCAACAACCTCTTGTCAGCACCGTGTTACTGAGATAGAAGGTGGTACTAACCGCGGGGTCTGGTCAAGATCTCCAGCCCCGCCGCTCTCAGCTCCGGAGTGAAGTCGATGACGTCATCTTCGGTCGCCCCGTTGGTCAAGAACAGCGGGGGCTTCGTCGGATACGGCTGGGTCGGCGACGTCCGCTCACCATCCACCGTTGACTGCGGAACCGGTCGCTCTTCGATCGGCCAGACAGGCTCGCCGGTTGCCCGATCGAAGACGAAGGTGAAGCCCTGCTTGGTGACCTGGGCAACCGCCTTGATCCGTCGTCTGTCGACCGTGATGTCGATGAGGTTGGGGGCGGCCGGCCGATCGTAATCCCACACAGTGTGGTGAACGAACTGAAAATGCCAGACGCGTTCGCCCGTCTCGGCGTCGAGGCACACCAGCGAGTTGGCGAACAGATTGTCACCGAGTCGGTGACCGCCATAGAAATCCGTGACCGGCGATCCGATCGGCAGGTAGATGTAGCCAAGCTCCGCGTCGGCGCTCATCATCGTCCAGACGTTCGCGCCGCCGGCAACCTTCCACGAGTCACCCTCCCAGGTTTCGTTTCCGAACTCGCCCGGCTGCGGAATTGTGTGGAAGATCCATTTCATTCTCCCGGTTCTGACGTCGTAACCCCGTACGTGGCCGGGCGGCGCCTCCTGGTATCCGGTGCCCTCCGTGATGGAGGAACCGACCACGACCACGTCGCCCGCCACCAGCGGCGGCGAGTTCACCGTGTAGAGGCTCGCGTCGATCGTTCGACCGAGACCTCTCTTGAGGTCGACTCGGCCCCCCCTGCGACCGAAGTCTCGGTCCGGCTCGCCCGTCTTGGCATCGATCGACATGAGGTACGCTCGCCCGCCGGCGTAGAAGAGCCGTTCCTCCTCCCCATCCGTCCAATAGGCAAGCCCGCGCGTCAGAAAGCCATGATTTGCCGGGCGTCCTTCCAGATAGAGGCCGGGATCGTAGCTCCACAGCGTCTCGCCAGTCTTGGAATCGATCGCCGCAACCTGACCGAGGGAGGTGGTCGTGTAGAGCACGCCGTCGACCATCAACGGCGTGACCTCGTACGCGTAGCTCCGAAAGGCCGGACCTTCTCGGATCAACTCGTTGCGTTCCTTGAGCTCTTCGTCGACTGAGGTCCAGGTCCAGGCGATTCGTAAGCTTCCGACGTTGTCCTCGTTGATCTGATCGAGGGGCGAGTATTTGCTGTGCCCTTGATCGCCCCCATAGCTCCGCCATTGCCCGTCCGTGGCGCCGTACTGCGCACCGGCCGCAATCGGGAACGGGCCCACGGCGAGCAGTCCCAACAGGCAGGTCAATCGACGGGCGAGCTTGCTGGACATTTTTACGGTTCTCCTTCGAGGCGCCGATCACAGGGCAATGCCCGTCCCATGCCGCCCGCACCGAGCGGTTCGAGGATTTCGTAATGACCGAGGTAGCGTAAGGAAAAAGGGCGTTTCTTCACTGGTAAAGTCCGGTTTGCCCAACCAACTCAACCAGGAGAAACGCCCTCATGGAATCGTATGTTGGCATCGACGCACACGGCAACGCGGGACTGGAGCTCGCCGCCATAGAGGCACGCAGTGGAGAACTGCTATGGCGGGACCGTTGTCGGCTCGATGGGGATCTGTTGCGAGAAGCGATCGGTCGGGCTCCCCGTCCATGTACGGTGGTATTCGAGCAGGGAGAGTTAGCCACGTGGCTGCACCTGGCGCTTTCGGGTTGCTGCAAGAACCTGATCGCTGCCGACCCCCGGCGCAACCGCTTGATCTCAACCTCGCCCGACAAGGACGATCCGTTCGATGCGCTGGCCTTGGCGCAGCTGGCCAGGGGGCGATATGTGCGGGAAGTCTATCAGCCACCTGTGGCGTTCTTGAACCTGCGGCTGCAGGTGCGCCACCACGATCGACTCAACCGCCACATCAGCGCCTTGAAGAACCAGGTCAAGGCTCTGTTCCGCTACCACGGGATTCCGGTAGTAGGCGCCGACGTCTATTCACCGGAGCACCGGCCCGCATTCCTGAAGTGTTTGCCCGAAGCCGCCCGGCCGCCGGGCGAAGACCTGCTGGGCATCCTCGATGTGGCCGCGGAGAAAAAGGACGCAGCGCTGCAGTTGCTAGTCCAACACGGGCGGCGGTTTCCACCCGTCAGACGGCTTATGACGGTTCCGGAGATCGGCAACGTCAGGGCAGCGACCTTCGCCGCGTATCTGGTCACCCCCACCCGCTTCCCCTCCCGCTCTCACATCTGGAGCTACTGCGGCTTTTTTCGGCCTCACCCGACGACGAAGCGGCTCACACATCGAGCCGGTACGCCTGCGACGAGGCTTCAACCGGCACCTGAAACGGGTCATCAAGAGCGCCGTCGAGCGAATGGTCTTGCGGCAGGCAGATCCTTTCGCCGCGGCGTATCACGTTCGACTCGAGCGCGGGACGTTACCGACCCGGGCCAAGCTGGCGATTGCGCGAAAGCTCATCGACGTGCTGTGTGCCCTTTGGAACAGCAAGGAGGACTACGATCCAGAACGTGTGAGAGTTGTCTAATTGCCCGGCGTCGACACGCGCGGTTTGCGCCTTGTCACATGCGCAGGTCCCACCGCCTGCGGCGGGACCTGCGCCGCGGGAAGCCTCAACAAAACCCTTAGACTTCGAGTCTCCGACCAAGGTTAGGCTCCGCGGCCCCGTAGTCCCAGACGCAACCATAGGCCTCGAGTCTCGGATAGGAGCATGGGCTGCTCGTTCAAGCCCCAACAATCCTGAAGTTGCTCGCACCGCGACCCATGACGGTCGACCCCCCAAACGACGAAGCCAAACCGGACCAACGCCCCAGGCCAACTTGAACATCTCTACCCCATCTTTAGGGAGAGTGCGTCTGTTGACCTTTTTCCTTATAGGAGGGTCTTGCCGACCACTGTGGGTTCCGTTACCTAGGGTTCGCGCTGCCTAGCCTACGTGCAAGCCCGTAGCAGGATCAACGGGTCGTGCCCAACGGCCACGCAAAGCACCACCCCAGGTAACAAAAACTGCACCAAGGGCCACCGTTGGGGAGGCGCTATTCGCTCCCCATCCGCGGAGACCGCTGGCGCGCGCCGCGTTCATGACCGAAACTACAGGTTCGAGTCTCGACGCACCGTCGCGGCCAAGTCGGAGCGGGTTCTTCGCAAAGGAGTCACCATGTCCTCGTCACGAGTCCTGATGTCCACGCTGTTCGCCAGTGCCCTGATGATGGGGTGCGCCGCCGAGTCCGGGGACCCGGCCGACACGGACATGTCCGTGGGCAACCCCATTACCGGTGAAGGGCTGCCGAACCCGAATCCGACTGTGACGGCGAACTGGGGCGAACTGCCCGAGGGAAGAGAGTGGGGCTCGACCGCCGGCATCGACATCGACCCGAACGACGGGCACATCTGGGCGTACGAGCGCTGTGGCGCCGGCGCCTTCGGCGCCGGCGGGATCAACTGCGACACTAACCCCGTCGACCCGATCTTCAAGTTCGACCGCAACACCGGGGAGGTGCTCGCGAACTTCGGTGCGGGGCACTTCGTCACGCCGCACGGCATCCACGTAGACAGCGACGGGAACGTGTGGGTGACCGACTTCGCCGGGAACGAAGACGGGACGAAAGGCCATCAGGTCTTCAAGTTCAGCCCCACGGGTGAAGTGCTGCTCACACTCGGCACCGCCGGCCAACCGGGAAGTGGGCCGAACCAGCTGAATCAGCCGAATGACGTGATCACCGCGCCCGACGGGAGCATCTTCGTCTCCGACGGACACGGCGGTCAGGGCCTGACCAGCGGACAGGCGATGGCAGACGGACGTGAGGGAGGCCTGACCGGCCGCATCCTCAAGTACTCGGCCGACGGCACGTTCATCAAAGAGTGGGGACAGATCGGTACGATGCACGGGGAGTTCCGCACGCCGCATGCATTGGCGTTCGACTCCCAGGGCCGCCTCTTCGTCGCGGACCGCGGCAACCACCGCATCGAGATCTTCGACCAGGACGGCAACTACCTCGACTCGCGCTACATGTACGGGCGTATCAGCGGCATCTTCATTACCGAGGACGACATGCTGTACGCGATCGACTCCGAGTCGAGCACGACAAACCATCCGAACTGGATGAACGGCGTGCGCATCGGACGCGTCGACGAGGACCGGATCATCGCCTTCATTCCGCCGTTCCCGGCCGACACCCCCTCCAGGGCGTACTCGGGTGCCGCGGGCGAAGGCGTAGCGGTCGATGCAGACGGCAACGTGTACGCCGCGGAAGGGCCGAACTCGCTACGGTGGGCGGGCGGGGCGCTGACCAAGTACACGGTGGGAATGTGAGGAGGGCGCGGCCCGCCTACCTCCCCATGATGCTGGCGTAAACGAACTCGACGAACTGCTCCGGGTTGATGAAGCCGGCGCCCCAGACGTCGTCCCACTCGGCGCCGGGTCGGGCTGCGATCGTCTCGTCCATGCTGCGGCCCTGGGCGATGTGACGCGTCACGCGGGCCCGCACCGTGGTGAGAACCTCGCGATACTCCTGCAGGTCGTCGATTCTGGAGATCGGCCCGTGTCCGGGAATGATCCTGGTCTCGGGATCGATCGACGCGAGCACGCGGTTGGCGGCACCGATCAAGCCGTCGATGGAGCCGCCGCTTCCGAGGTCGATATACGGATACCGCCCCGCGAAGAACACGTCGCCCATGTGGACGACGTTGGCGTTACGGAACCAGATGATCGAGTCGCCATCGGTATGAGCGGGGTCCACGTGGAAGATGTAGATCTCTTCGTCGTTGAAGTTGAAGTGGAGCGTCACCGTGTCCGTGAAGGTCACGACGGGCAGCGCCGCGTCAGGAGACGGGGGCGACGTCTGCCCGAAGAAGGCGGAGAACTGCTCGGTGCTCATCCGCTTGCGGACGTTGTCGTGCGCCACGATGATCGCGCCTGCCTCGCCGAAGTTTTCGTTGCCGCCGGTGTGGTCGCCGTGCCAATGGGTGTTGATGACGAACCGGATTGGAGTTGCCCCGCTTTGGTGGACGGTTTCCCGCTCACATTTCAAGCGATCTGAGCGTGCCTCCTTTCGTACCCCATGGGCGAGTCGTAGTCCAGGGGTGAGTGTCTGCGACGCGGGTTGTAGAAGCCCTCTGACCTGACCCCCCAAAACGGATCCAGAGGTAATCTCACGATCCGGGTCGAAAAAGGGAGGTTAGAATGCCGGCGAAGAGGCACAGCGCAGAGCAGATCGTACGGAAGCTACGGGAGGCTGAGGTGGAGCTGGCCCGAGGCGCGACGGTCAAGGATGCCTGCCGCAAGCTAGCAATCACCGAGCACACCTACTACCGGTGGCGACGCGAGTACGGGGGGCTGAGGGTCGACGAGGCCAGGCGGCTGAAGCAACTTGAGAAGGAGAACGTCCGGCTCAAGAAGATTGTGGCGGAAAAGGAGCTGGATCTTTCGATCCTGAAGGAAGTTGCGGAGGGAAACTTCTGAGCCCGGCACGTCGCCGAGATGCGGTTGAGCATGTTCGGCGGAGGCTGGGCGTTTCCGAGCGACGAGCGTGCCGGGTGCTGAAACAGTCGCGCACGACGCAGCGGTACGTGCCACGGCAACCGGACGACGAGCAGGTGCTGACGGAGAGGATCGTGAACCTAGCCCGAGAGTATGGCCGCTACGGGTATCGGCGAGTGACGGCGCTACTGCGCATGGAGGGCTGGCTCGTGAACCACAAGCGGGTGCAACGGATCTGGCGGCGCGAGGGGCTGAAAGTACCGAAGAAACAGCCCAAGCGAGCACGGCTGTGGCTCAACGATGGCTCCTGCATCCGACTGCGCCCCGAGAACAAGGATCATGTCTGGGCGTATGACTTCGTCCACCACCGGACGCATGACGGTCGGGCTATGAGGCTGCTGACGATCGTCGACGAGTACAAACGGGAGAGCCTTGCAATCGACGTGGCGCGGAAGCTCAACTCCGAGGACGTACTTCACCGACTAGGACGACTGTTCGTTCATCGAGGTATTCCAGCGCACATCAGGTCAGATAACGGACCGGAATTCACCGCCGAGGCGGTTCGCGACTGGCTGGGCCGGCTCGGCGTCGGCACGCTGTTCATCGAGCCGGGCTCCCCATGGGAGAACGGCTATGTGGAGAGCTTCAACGGCAAGCTCAGAGACGAGCTGCTGAACGGGGAGATCTTCTACACGCTGAAGGAGGCAAAGGTTCTGATCGAGAGATGGCGCCAGCAGTACAACCGCGTACGACCGCACAGCTCGCTGGGCTATCGACCTCCGGCACCGGAAGCGGTGTTGTTGAAACCGGCTACGCTACGCTTCGCCGGCCTCAACAACCTCTTGTCAGCACCGTGTTACTGAGATAGAAGGTGGTACTAACCGCGGGGTCTGGTCACAACCTCCTGCAGCAGTTGGACATACACGGCAGGCGGCAGGTTGCCTAAAGAAGAATGCGGTCTCGTTTCGTTGTAGTCCTTCCGGAATGCGTCCAGCTGTTCCTGAGCCTCGGAGAGGCTCAGGAACCAGCTCTGGCTCAAGCACTCGTCTCGTAGCTTGCCGTTGAAGCTCTCGATGTAGCAGTTCTCGACCGGACGTCCCGGCCGGATGAAGTCTAACTGGATCCCCGCCGAGAACGCCCAGGCATCGTAGTGCCTCGAGGTGAACTCCGTCCCGTTGTCTTGGGTCAGGGCGACCGGCACTCCGCGCTCGGCGATGATCTCCTCCAGCTGTGCGGTGACGATCTGTGCGGTGAGCGAGAAGCCAGCCTTCAGCGCCAGGCACTCGCCGCTATGGATGTCGATGACTGTCAGTACCCGGAAACGGCGACCGCTCACCAGTTCGTCGGCGACGAAGTCCAGACTCCACCGATGGTTCAGCTCGCTTGGGGCCGGCAGCCGAACCCGAGGGCGCGCCGCAACCTTCCGACGACGTCGTCTACGTACCTGTAGGCCCTCTTCCCGATACAGCCGGCAAACCCGCTTGTGGTTGATCTTCCAGCCCTCACGCTGCAGCAAGATGTGCAGACGCCGAGATCCGTACCGCGGTCTGGCTGCCGCCAATTCCTTCAAGCGCAACCGCAGCTCATCCTGTGGGTCCCTGATGCTCTGGTACCGGTGGGTTGTTCGACCAATCTGAATGAGCCCACACGCTCGCCGTTCCGACGCTCCATACTGCTCCTGCGCTCGGTAAACGAGCTTTCTCTTGCGCGCGGGCTTCAATCTTTTCTTGCGAGCACATCCTGCAGGATCTGCTTGTCGAGGCTCAGGTCTGCCACCAGCTTCTTCAGTTGCGTGTTCTCTCGCTCGAGCTCCTTGAGCCGCTGCAGCTCGCGCGGCGCCAGCCCTCCATACTTCCTGCGCCAGCGGTAGAACGTCTGCTGGGATATTCCGTACTTCCGACACAACTCTGTGATCGGCACCCCGGCTTCGACCTGCTTGATCGCGTACACAATCTGTTGCTCTGTGAACCTCGACTTCTTCACGAGAATCTCCCTCCTCGTTTTCTTATCGAGAAATTCTCACTATCCGCGGTCCAGTTTCCAGGGCACAGGTCACTCACACGTAGGGGCGCATAGAGCACCGTTTCGAGCATTGCACTACCTCGCCGCGTAATTTCGGCGCCGGCGCTTTTTCGTTACCCGTGGTTGCCCCTGGTGCGCCAAATTCTTGCGGGGGCACACACTGAGCAGACAGCTAAAAAAGGGGCCAAAATTCGGCGCCGGCGTGGGGCCGGTATGTTTTTGGTGTTTGACGCCTTACCCTACACACTCGGCGGGTGCTACTCTCACACCGGAGTACCGGATTGCGCACGATCGCCTTTGTAAACCAGAAGGGCGGCACCGGCAAAACCACCAGCGCCGTAAGCGTTGCGGCGATCTTGGCCGAGCTCGGACACCCTACCCTGCTACTCGATCTTGATCCGCAGGGTGGCGCATCGGCACACCTCGACACGGAAACCGATCCGGGTATAGCCGAGGTGCTCGCCGGCGATCCGTGGGCGCCGTCGATACACGCATCGACAACCGAGGGCCTCGACGTGGCGCCCGGCAGCCCGGCGCTGGCTTCTGTGGAAGCCGAGGGGCTCGCGCCTATGGTGCTGCGCGATCGCCTGCGGAAGCTCACGCCGGCACACTACGAATTTGCGGTGCTCGACACGGCGCCGCACCTCGGCATGTTGGTGGTTGCGGCCCTGGCCGCCGCGGAGCTCGCAATCGTGCCGATGGAGTGCCGGCCGCTCGCGTACCGGGGGCTCGCCGGAACGCTCGAGGTAATCGAAGCGGTGCACGCTGATCACAACCGCATGCTGACGGCGTCGAAGGTGCTCCTGTTGCCGACGCGGCTTGATCGCCGCACCCGGATAGCGCCCGCCGTGTTCGATGTACTGGTACAGGAGTACGGTAGGCGGGTACTACCGGCGATCCCCGAAAACGTGGCGCTGTCGACGGCGAGCGCCTACCGGCAGCCGATCACCAAACATGCGCGATCAGCACCAGGGGGCGAAGGCGTACCAGGAGGTAGCGCGAGGGATCCTACGGGCGACGCGCCGGTAGGTACACCAGAACCGACTAGATAGAACGAGAGGCTGGCCATGTTGAGAGTCATGTTCGCGTTGCTCGGCGTGCTGTTCTTTTTCGTCGGCCTGGCCGGCGTGGTGATGATGCCAACGGCGCAAGCAACGAACGCCTATCTCGGGCTGATCGCGGGCGCCATCATGCTCGGATTCTCGGAGATGTTTGGCCGGCTCGAGAAGCTCGCGGCACGTTTACCAGAACGCACCGAGCAAAAAGGGGTAGGGGATGGCAAAGAAAAAGACGGGCCACGCTGACGCCCTACGGGCGATCAAAGAAGCAACTACCCGCGGCACACGGGGTGGCCCGGAAGCCGCGCCTGAACGCACCACGGCGCGCCGCGGCGGCAAGGCGAAGGTTACGAGCGTGGTACTCGACGCCGAGCTCCGTGAGGATCTCGAGAAGTACGCATGGGCGTACAAGCTCAACCGCTCCGAGGTAATGGAGCAGGCGCTACGCGAGTTTTTCAAGCGCGACCCGCCGCCGCTGGTAACGATCACACCCCGTAAGAAATAGCCTCCGTTCCCGTTGACGGGAACACAACCACGGCGGTACTCTTGTACTTCGTAATTGGATACTACAGAACTACTGGGAGCCGGGAAACATGAAAGCAGGGGCCGATGACGGAACACAAAACGGTAGCGGCCTGGTGCATCGACAATGAAGTACCCGAGGTTGATCTGCTGTACGCGCTGACGGTGGTGCTTGGCGCGCGGATGGTGGTGACGGATGCCTATGAGGCGTTCGTGCGCAACCGCCACCAACCGACAACGCGGTGTCGACACGGCTTCTACACACGGCCGAGGCCGAGGGGTTCACCGGCTTGGAGCTTTTATCGACGCGCTGCTGGCGGTGGCGGCCAAGGTTTTGGTTATCCGCCGCGACGGCGACACCGCCCCTACCCGTAGCATCCGACACCTCGAGATTGTGCATTAGGCGGCCGCTCAGAGCCTCGATTTTCGGGGCATGATTATTTTTCTAGCGCCGTGTCAGACGTGGTGCTACCGTGGTTCTCGGTTGGGTTGGCTGGTGGCCGGGAATTAGGCAAGGGCCTACCCCGAGGGGGTGAAAGTGGCGCAAGTAGTACGCGAAACGTGGAGCTCTTACGAGGCGGCAAGGATTTCAGGCGTGCACTACAGGACGTTGCATCGCTGGACGAAACGGGTGGAGCCGCTGAAAAGCTCGCTCAAGTACCGGGCCAAGCACCCGCGTTCCGGTTTGGTGTGGACATTCCGCGATCTGTTGGTGGCGCGGCTGTTGAAAGACTTACGCGAGGCCGGCGTGAGCTTCCAGAAAATCCGCAAGGCGGCCGGGTACCTGCATCGCGAGGGCCTCGACGTGCGGCACCTCGAGCACGTCGGCAACGATCTGGTGTTGTGGCTTGGGCCGACATCGGGATTGTCGGCGGCGCTGGCACCAGGCCAGACGATCGCCCGCTACTTGGTGTGGGATACCGAGGCCGTCAGCGTGGAAATCGAAAGAGCAATCAAAGAGGAGCAGTCGCGGCGCGCAGCATGAGGGGCCGCGGGAGGAAGTAACGGGACAACCAATGCGCTGGCAGCCCGGCGCGCAACGGGAGGTAGGGAGTAGGTAACAGGTTGGACTTGACCCGATTTCGTGGACACCTTACGACGTACACGGGAGGTGTTCAGGATGCCAAGGACAAGAGGGCCGTACCCGGCGGAGTTTCGGCGGCGGATCATAGAAGTGGCACGAGCTGGGCGGAGCGTCGCCGAGCTGGCCAAGGAGTTCGAGCCGTCGTACTGGACGATTCGCCAGTGGATCAAGCAGGCTGACCGCGACGAAGGCCGCAGCGCCGAAGGGCTCAGCACTGCTGAGCGCGAGGAGCTGGGGCGGCTGCGGAAAGAGAACCGCCAGCTGAAGCAAGAGCGGGAGATCCTTTCAAAAGCCGCGGCCTGGTTCGCTCGGGAGACCGACTCGGTACCGCCGAAGTCTTCGAGTTCGTGAGCGGTCACCAGGCGAAGTATCCGATTGCCACGATGTGCCGTGTGCTGGAGGTCTCCACCAGCGGGTACTACGCGTGGCGCCGGCGGGAACCGTCGGCTCGATCGCGGGCGGACGCAAAGCTGCAGGCACGGATCGAAGCGATCCACAGGGAGAGCCGAGGCACCACATAACCTACATCCCAACGTGGGCAGGGTTCTTGTACTTGTCGATCGTCGTGGACGTCTTCAGCCGTCGCGTTGTCGGTTGGTCAATGGCGACCCATCTGCGCACCGAGCTCGTGCTCGAGGCGCTGAACATGGCGATCTCGCAACGACGGCCCCAACAGGTGATTCATCACAGTGACCAAGGTACGCAGTACACGTCGATCGCCTTCGGTCAGCGCTGCCAGAAGGTCGGGGTGCGACCGTCGACCGGATCAGCCGGTGACTGCTACGACAACGCGATGTGCGAGAGCTTCTTCGCCACCCTCGAGTGCGAGCTCCTGAACCGCCGGCGGCAGTTCAGGTCCCAGGCGGAAGCCCGCATGGCCGTCTTCGAGTTCATCGAGGGCTTCTACAACCCGCGTCGCAGACACTCACCCCTGGACTACGACTCGCCCATGGGGTACGAAAGGAGGCACGCTCAGATCGCTTGAAATGTGAGCGGGAAACCGTCCACCAAAGCGCGGCAACTCCAGGCGAGGGCAAAAGGGGAACTGCTAGCCGAGTGGATCGCCGTTGCCTACCTCACCCACACAAGAAAGAGCGAGGCCATGCGGTTGGCCTGGGACGAGGTGGACTTCGACACCAACACGATTCGCATCGTGAACGACCCCGCCGGCCGACAGCACACCAAGACGGCGGAAGAACGCATCGTTCCGATGGTGCCCATCCTGCGAGCACTACTCCGGCAACTCCCCCGGCATGTCACCTCGCCCTATGTGTTCTTTCGGCGCAACGGGAGCCGCTACCGTGAGGTAAAGAACGGCTTCGCCAACGCGGTCGATTGCGCTGAGTTGAATCCGACTCCCCGGCCCGGTGAAACCGGAGCAGCGTTCCATCAACGATACGAGCGTTACAAGGTGACCCCGCACACGTTGCGGCACTCGGGTCTCACACTGCTGGCCGAACACGGCATTGATCCGTGGGACCTGATGCGGTGGGGTGGGCACAAGACGATCCAGACATCAATGAAGTACATCCACTTAGCCCGCACGCGAAAGCGGGAGATCGAACGCGTTCCTGTCGATGACATCAGGTTCATCGAATCGGACGTTTTCGAGGCCCATGTGTACAGCCATGTGTACAGCGAGGCCGAAAGGAGCGGTCGTGGGTAATCACCCAACTTGCCGGAACCCGCGCCGTTGCTACACTTACGACACCTTGCCGAGGTGGCGGAATTGGCAGACGCGCCGGACTCAAAATCCGGTGCCCGCAAGGGCGTGAGGGTTCGAGTCCCTCCCTCGGTACTTCAATACGGATGAGGCTTTGCGCCGATCCTACTGGTCGTCTCCGGAGACCCTCGATTTCGCCGCGGCACGACCACGATTTGGGTACCGAAGGCTGAGTGTGCTGTTGCGGCGCGAAGGATGGGTCGTGAACTCAAAGCGTGTGTATCGCATTTACCGGGAGGAGGGGCTGGAAGTGCGGATGAAGCGGCGGCGCAAGCGAGCCAGCCACGTGCGACTGTTGGTGCCGTCTCCGGAAACCCCCAACGAACAGTGGAGCATGGACTTCGTCACCGATCGGCTCGAGAGCGGGCGGCAGTTTCGGGTGCTGACCGTCGTCGATAACTTCAGTCGCGAATGTCCGTTACTTGAGGCGGGTGTCTCGCTGACGGGCAAAACGGTGGCGAGGGCGCTGGAGCGTGCGTCGTTCATGCGCCCGTTGCCGCGAGTAATCAGAGTCGACAACGGCTCGGAGTTCTACTCCCAGGCGATGGACTCCTGGGCCTATCGAAGAGGTGTGCAGCTGCAGTTCATTCGCCCGGGGAAGCCCGTGGAGAACGCGTTTATCGAGAGCTTCAACGGACGGCTTCGCGACGAATGCCTGAACGCTAACCTGTTCTTCTCGATCGATGACGCCCGCCGGAAACTCGAGGCTTGGAGACTCGATTACAATACCCAAAGACCCCACAGCTCACTGGCCGAGCGAACTCCTTCGGAGTTCGCTCGGCAGTGGCAAACGGAGGCCGAAGGATTGACCTGACCCCCCAAAACGGATCCAGAGGTAATCTCACGATCCGGGTCGAAAAAGGGAGGTCAGAATGTCGGCGAAGAGGCACAGCGCAGAGCAGATCGTACGGAAGCTACGGGAGGCTGAGGTGGAGCTGGCCCGCGGCGCGACGGTCAAGGATGCCTGCCGCAAGCTAGCAATCACCGAGCACACCTACTACCGGTGGCGACGCGAGTACGGGGGGCTGAGGGTCGACGAGGCCAGGCGGCTGAAGCAACTTGAGAAGGAGAACGTCCGGCTCAAGAAGATTGTGGCGGAAAAGGAGCTGGATCTTTCGATCCTGAAGGAAGTTGCGGAGGGAAACTTCTGAGCCCGGCACGTCGCCGAGATGCGGTTGAGCATGTTCGGCGGAGGCTGGGCGTTTCCGAGCGACGAGCGTGCCGGGTGCTGAAACAGTCGCGCACGACGCAGCGGTACGTGCCACGGCAACCGGACGACGAGCAGGTGCTGACGGAGAGGATCGTGAACCTAGCCCGAGAGTATGGCCGCTACGGGTATCGGCGAGTGACGGCGCTACTGCGCATGGAGGGCTGGCTCGTGAACCACAAGCGGGTGCAACGGATCTGGCGGCGCGAGGGGCTGAAAGTACCGAAGAAACAGCCCAAGCGAGCACGGCTGTGGCTCAACGATGGCTCCTGCATCCGACTGCGCCCCGAGAACAAGGATCATGTCTGGGCGTATGACTTCGTCCACCACCGGACGCATGACGGTCGGGCTATGAGGCTGCTGACGATCGTCGACGAGTACACACGGGAGAGCCTTGCAATCGACGTGGCGCGGAAGCTCAACTCCGAGGACGTACTTCACCGACTAGGACGACTGTTCGTTCATCGAGGTATTCCAGCGCACATCAGGTCAGATAACGGACCGGAATTCACCGCCGAGGCGGTTCGCGACTGGCTGGGCCGGCTCGGCGTCGGCACGCTGTTCATCGAGCCGGGCTCCCCATGGGAGAACGGCTATGTGGAGAGCTTCAACGGCAAGCTCAGAGACGAGCTGCTGAACGGGGAGATCTTCTACACGCTGAAGGAGGCAAAGGTTCTGATCGAGAGATGGCGCCAGCAGTACAACCGCGTACGACCGCACAGCTCGCTGGGCTATCGACCTCCGGCACCGGAAGCGGTGTTGTTGAAACCGGCTACGCTACGCTTCGCCGGCCTCAACAACCTCTTGTCAGCACCGTGTTACTGAGATAGAAGGTGGTACTAACCGCGGGGTCTGGTCACTCGGCCTCATCTTCTTGAAGTACATCTCGGACGCCTTCGAAGAGCGTCATGCCGCAGTGCTGGCCGAATGGGGCGAAGAAGCTGCGGAGGATCGCGACGAATACATCGCGGAGAACATCTTCTGGGTGCCCCTCGAGGCGCGCTGGGCGCATCTGAAGGCGCAGGCAAAGCAACCCACCATCGGCCAGGTGGTCGACGATGCGCTGGCCGGGATCGAGCGCGACAACCCGGCGCTCAAGGACGTACTGCCCAAGGACTATGCCCGCCCGGCGCTTGACAAGCAGCGCGGCTCGGCCAGATCATCGATCTGGTCAGCAACATCAAGGTGGGCGACGAGGAGGCTCGGTCCAAGGACGTGCTCGGCCGTGTCTACGAGTATTTCCTGTCCCAGTTCGCCAGCGCCGAGGGCAAGAAGGGCGGCGAGTTCTACACCCCGCGCTGTGTGGTCAAACTCCTGGTGGAGATGCTCGAGCCGTACCAGGGTCGGGTCTACGACCCCTGCTGCGGCTCCTCCGGCATGTTCGTGCAGTCCGTCGAGTTCATCGATGCGCACACCACCAGAAATGGCAATGGCAAGAAAGCACCTCGAGGCGCCAAGGCCGACATCTCCATCTACGGCCAGGAATCCAACTACACCACCTGGCGTCTGGCGAAGATGAACCTCGCGATCCGGGGCATCGAGGGTCAGATTGTCCAAGGAGACACGTTCCACAACGACCGCCACCCCGACCTGAAGGCGGACTTCATCCTCGCCAATCCGCCCTTCAACGTGTCTGACTGGGGCGGTGAGCGCCTTGCTGAGGATAAGCGCTGGCAGTACGGCACCCCGCCCAAGGGCAACGCCAACTTCGCCTGGGTGCAGCACATGGTCCACCACCTCGCACCTGATGGTGCGGCCGGCTTCGTGCTTGCCAACGGCTCGATGTCATCGAGCCAGTCGGGCGAGGGCAAGATCAGGAAGAGCCTGATCGAAGCAGACCTGGTGGACTGCATGGTGGCGCTGCCGGGGCAGCTGTTCTACTCCACCCAGATCCCGGCCTGTCTGTGGTTCCTGGCCCGCGATCGCACAGGCGGCAAGCTTCGCGACCGAGCAGAGGACCATCGCAAGAAACGATTTGCCGATAGTCAGTACCACGCTTGGGCGCTATGGGTACCGTCGATCACGAGGGTGAAGGCCGGCGCGTACACAAGAGGATCGACGTTATGGCGACCGGGCTTCTGCCGCGCAAGCAGCCGAAGCGAGGACGTTGGGCTCAACGAGGGTCCTGCGTGCGGCTGCGGCCGGAAAGGAAAGATCACGTGTGGGCGTACGACTTCGTGCACGAGAGAACGCACGACGGGAAAGCGCTTCGTCTGCTGACGATCGTCGACGAGTACACACGGGAGTGCCTGGCGATGATGTGGCGGAGGCTGAACTCCGAGAACGTGCAAGCTGTTCGTGAGCATCACATCCGCTCGGACAACGGGCCGGAGTTCACGGCCCAGGTGCCTTGGGCGGATCGGGGTCAAGACGTTGTTCATCGAGCCCGGCTCGCCCTGGGAGAACGGCTGCTTCAACGGCAAGCTCAGGGACGAGCTCCTGAACGGGGAGATCTTCTACACACTTAAGGAGGCAGAGGTTCTGATCGAGAGATGGCGCAAGCAGTACAACCGCGTGCGGCCCCATAGCTCGCTGGGCTATCGGCCACCCGCACCCGAAGCGATGTTGTTGCAGCCGACTGAGCTCCGCTCCGCCGGCTCCAACAACCTCTTGTCAGCACCGATTCAATGAGTGAACAAGCGGCTTAAACACATGGGGCAGGTCAGCGCAGCTACGCGAGCAACAAGCCGAGGGCGCGAGGCTGGATGCCGCTATCGACGAGAACTTGAAGGCGTTGGGATTTGAATGAAACTATAGAGGAGGGGAAATGATTCGGCCAACTGAAGTAGAACCGCGAGAAGGCTACCGTATCCGACTCCAGTACTCGGACGGAGTTGCTGGGGAGATCGACCTGTCTCATCTAGCAGGGCGTGGCGTATTCAAAGCATGGAACAACCGTGCCCGTTTCGAGACGGTGCGCATCGCTCCGGGCGGAGGAATCGCCTGGGGCGACGATGTCGAACTGTGCCCGGATGCTCTCTACATGCAGCTAACTGGCAAGTCCGTCTCGGAAGTGATTCCGGGTGCCCGGCTTCTGGTTGAAAATGCCTGAACTCTGCCGCTTCTACGGGATCGTCATCCGCATGTATTTTGACGATCACGGTCCGCCTCATTTCCACGCACTGTACGGCGGAGATGAAGCGTTGGTGGGAATCGATAGCTTGGCCGTGTTGCACGGACGTCTTCCTCCGCGCGCTCAGGGGCTTGTGGTCGAGTGGGCCTCCCTCCGTCAAGCGGAGCTGCGGGAAGCCTGGGCCCGGGCAAAGTGCCTAGAGCCGCCTGGAGAGATCGCACCGCTGGCGTAAGCTGGCTATGGCGCTCGACTACGACCCAAGGGCGTGGTAACTACCGCTACTGTCGCCTTTCGTCGACGGTTTGAGATCGTCTATGTCGGCACGGAAGCACAGGAAGACAATGACGAGCCGTTCGGGGGGGTGCTTAAGGAAGTGCTCAAGCATGGGTACGCGCTGACGCCGGCCGGTACGTGGAGGCGAAAGCTGTTGAGGACGACGGCTAGCCGTTTGAGGAGAAAGAAGATGCGGAGACTTTTCCAGGACGATTTTCCCGGCAGAGCCGGAGTTTACGGTGACGCCCCCCAAGTGTAGCTTAGACCGCCGTAGTAGTAGGTGCCATTGAAGCCCCACGGCGTGTACTCGCTGTAGAGTTCCCCGTTGCGCAACGCGAAGGGGCTCTTTCCCGGATAGGTATTGGACACGTTGTGGGCGCCGAACTCCAATGTGGTGGAATCGGACAGGGGCAAGCTGAGTTCGAGATCAACGAGGGGCTTCCCGTCGTAGAATGCCGGGTCGTCACCATCGAACCAGCCGCCGTAGTAGCTCAGGCGGCCAAGAAGGTCCAGCCTCCCGACCTGCTGGTTGGCGGTGAAAATCCAGCGGGTTTCGGGCAGCGCCTCCTCCAGTCGACGGATTCGGTTGGGTGAGAGCGTCTGCGGGTTGAACTCGGTGACCTCGGTATGGGTGTGGTTGAAGGCGAGACTGAACGTGGTGGCGCCGTCGAGCGCGTCCGGCGCATAGGTCGAGATCACGTCGACCCCCTGAGTTTTCGTCGCGAAATCATTGATAAAGAACCGGAAGCTCCTCAGATTGCTGGCGCTGGTGATCCCCTCGGCGACGAGGATGTCGGCTTCGCCAGGCGACAGATTGATGTCTTTCGAGGTCCCAAAGCGATCGGACAGATCAACGCGGAAGTAGTCGGCCGTGAAGGTGAAGGAATCGGTATCGACAACCGTCCCGGCGGTGTAGTTAACCGACGTCTCGGGCTGGAGCGGGCGCCCGCCGTACCGCGCGGCGAGGTCGGAAATCGCCGGAATGGTGCCGCGGTTCACCAGGTCCAGGAGCGTCGAGTCGAACTGGGTCGACACATTGAACGCGTTCTGCTGCCCGGGTGTCGGTGCACGGAACCCGTTGCTGATGCTGGCGCGGAGCGCGACGTTAGGGTGGAGCCGGACCCGTCCGGAGAGCTTGCCGTTCGTCGTGGAGCCGAAATCCTCGAAGTCTTCGACCCGGATGGCCGCGCCCAGGGTCCACCGCTCTTCCTGGCCCTCTAGCTCGACATCGCCGTAGACCGCCACATTGCTGCGGCCCCAGGTCCCCGCCGCGATCGGGCTGAAGCCGGGGAATCCATTCGACGCGGCGCTGAAGCCCTGTGCGGCGTAGGGGCCGAAGTCCCAGGACTCGCGCTGGCCGAGTCCGATCGTGAACCGCTCGTTCCGCCATTCGGCGCCCCCGGCAAGGTTGAGCCTGTCGTTGACCGCATAGGAGAGGTCGAAGTTGAAGCCGATCTCCCGCTGCCTGTAGAGGCCGGGATCGAACGACGTGGGCGTATCCGGACCAAAGGAGGCGTTGACGGTGTCATTGATGAAAAAGTCCGCCTCGTTGGAGCCCACGCTCAGGCTGGCGTCCCAAACGATGCCGCTGGAGAGGAACCCGCGCAGGCCGGCAACGACCGACACGTCAGTCGCGTCGCCTCCAAAGCGCGGAGTGAAACCGCCCGGAAAGCGCTCCTGAAAGGAGAAGCAGTCCGGATCGGCGAAAACCTGGGCGAGGGCCGCCGGATCGGGCGCATGGTTGACGATGGGGACCGTGGGGCAGCCCGCCGAGCCTTCCCCGCGCGCCGTGCGCGCGTCGCCGATGAGCAGGGTCTCGCCGCCATCGTTGCTGAACACGCCGCCTCGGGTGTTGGGGTTCCTGAAGAAGAATCCGCCCGTGACCCTCTTGCTGGCGTAGTTGGTGTGTCCGTAGAGCTGCAGGCCGTTCGTGAACTGGTGGCCGAAATTGCCTAAGAGCTTGAGGTCGTTGTCAATCTCCGGAGAGCCCCATATCTGGGCCGGATTGCGGACATTGTTGTTACCGGCCGTGATCAGCGCGGCCGCATCGGCGCGCTGGAGGCTGCGGTCGGTCGGGTTGGAGGTGCCGTATTCGAGGCTGAGGTTGGCGAACCCGCTCTGGCCAAGCGGCAGCCCGACGTTGCCGGCGAAGGTGTACCCTCCCCCGCCACCGTCCTGGTGGACTCCGCTGCGGAGCTCGACCCTGCCGCCGGACCGGTCGTCCTTGAGCCGGAAATTCAGCACGCCGGCAATGGCGTCCGAGCCGTACTGCGCCGTCGCGCCGTCGCGCAGCACCTCCACCTGCTGCAACGCAATCGCGGGGAGGGGCGAAATGTCTGGCCCCTGCGCGCCGCTCGCTACGCCTTGGCCCGACCAAACGATGATCGCCGAGCGATGGCGGCGTTTTCCATTCACCAGGACCAGCGTGTGGTCGGGCGCCAGGTTGCGCAGGTTCGCCGGCCGCGAGATCGTGGCCGCGTCGCTGATCGGCTGGATATTGACATTGTAGGACGGAATGATCGTCCGCAACCGATTACTCAAATCGGTGTCACCTTGACTGACGATCTCCTCGGTCACGATGACGTCGACCGGCACCATCGACTCGGTCACCGACCGGGGCTGTGCGCGCGTCCCGACCACGACAATCGTTTCCACCACACTGACCGCAAGCGTCACATTCCGCAGGCCCTGTTGTTCCGCTCTCAACTCAACATTGGCGAAAATCCCGGTTTGAAAGCCGGGCGCTTCCACGGTGAGTGTGTAGCGCCCGGGCTGCAGGGTGAACGCGTAATCCCCACTCTCGTTCGTCACGACTGTCGTGGCAATCCCGGTGTCATCCCCGGTCGCCGTGACTTCTGCGCCGGGGATCAACGCTCCGGTGCGGTCGGTCACGGTCCCACTCAATGTGGAGTTCTCCTGGGCTAACGCGCTGGCGGATAAGCCTGACAGCAACACAACAGTGTAGAAAATCATACGAGAACTTTTAGGCGTCATCATAGCGGGCGTCTGCGTTGAGCCGTCTTCTTTTTGACTGCCATGGATGGCAGTAGGATACACAATTGTGAAACAGCACTGACCTGCCCCCATGAATTGATCAGAAATCATGGCTACAGCGAGCACAGGCACGGGGCGGGGCGGCAAGCGACCAGGGGCAGGGCGCAAGCCGGGTGCGCGCAATAAGGCGACGCTGGCGCGTGAGGCCGGCGCGCGGACGCTCACCGAGCTTGCCCGCTCCAAGATCGGGCCTCCTCTAGATCGTAGCGTCTGACGATTCGGGTCATCCCCGCGTGGGCGGGGAACACTCTAACGCGGGTAGGGATATTGCCAATGTTGCCGGGTCATCCCCGCGTGGGCGGGGAACACACCGGGATGTGATGACGTATTACAACCCCCTCCGGGTCATCGGCCTAACCGCCGCGTCGATCTGGTGATGGATGCGCTGTACGCCTTCGGGAAGAGGTGGTGGCGCTCGATGGCAGACCGCGGCGCTTGGGTCGACGGGTCGAGCAGTTCTCCCAGCGAAAGTGGTGAGAAAAGGGGGGCGCGCTCCGAGCAAGGCAAGGCTCGCGTTGTAGGCGAAGACCGTCGGGCCGTACGCGGATGAGGTTTCGGTGCCCTTCGGTAACTGGATCGTCCAAAAGTCACTCGTCAGTGCAGTATCGATAATCTCGTCGAGGGTCTGAACGAATTCGTCTCCAGTCTCGGCCTCCCCGATCTTTCTCAGATCCTGCTCGACGCGACTCTCGAAGTTCCCCGTGTAGCGTCCGGTCAGGGCGGTCATGAAGAACCAACGAGCGATTACTTCGCGAAGAGCCCGGCGATCGATACCGTGATCGCCCTTCCCGATGAGGTACATCAGGTAGGCAAAGAGAAGATTGTTTTCGGAGCTGATCATGCTCCGACTTCGGTATCCAGCCCGCCGCACAGGATGTGTCCCGAAGTTTGTAGAAAATCGTCTGGCGTGGCTCCGAGCTTGGACGTTTGATGTTACCTGCTACGCGGCCAACTCCTCCTGTTGGTCGATGATCGCGGCGAGATGCCGGTACCCGTCGATGCGGCGCATGCGGATCTGCCCGAAGGCGATCAGCCCCCACAGCAGCGTCACCCCGGCCGCCTCGGTGCTGAACGATCCCTGGGTCTTGGTACGGCGACGGAACTCGCGGTTGAGGTTCTCCAGTGGGTTCGTCGTGCGCAGCGTCTTGCACATCGGTTTGGGGAACTCGTAGAAGGTCAGCAGCACCAGCCCCGCTTCCTCGAGGCTGCGCGCCACCGCCGGCACCAACCTCGACCACTTGCGCACGAAGTTGCTGTACGCGGCCCTCGCCTCGCTGCCGTTTGCCGCCTTCACGATGCGGTCCCAGTCTCGTTTCAGCTCGTCGTGGGCGTGTGACGGGCAATGCTTCAACAGATTCTTCCACTTGTGCTGAAGGCAGCGCTGCACCTTCGCTTCGGGCCACACCGTCGTCGCCTTGGCCAGCCCTTTGTGGCCGTCGGCGATGATCAGCCGGGGCGGCCGAAGACCTCTTTGCTCTAGGTCCTCGATCAGCCACTTCCAGTGACACCCGGCCTCCGAAGCGGCCCGACGCAACGCCACCAACACCTTGCGCCCATCTTCCGCCACTCCCAGCGCGGCGAAGATCGGCACCGACACGACCTGCCGCGCCAACCTCACCTTCAGGTGGAACCCGTCCAGGTACACGATCGGGTACGACTCACCGGTCAGATCGCGCTCGCACCACGTCCCGAACAGCTTCTTCAGCCGCCCCACCACCCTCGAGATCGCGCTCTTCGAGAGGTTCGCTTCACCCAGCAGCGGCGCGAGCGCCTTGCGGATCCGTCGGCTATTTGCACCCGCCAGGTACACCCCTAGAATCGCCTCGTCGACTTCCTCGGTGCGCCGTTGATACCGCGGCAGGATCGTGCTGCGGAACTCCCCGGTGCTGCCGTCCTCTCGCAGCAGCCGTCCCCGTGGTACCTCCAGATCCTGCGGCCCCTGCGCCATCGTGATCTGCCGCCGATACGTCCCGTGCCGATATCCTCGCCGCGAGCCGTTGCGCTCGTACGGCCCGCATCCCAACGCCTCGGCGAGCTCCTCCTCAAGCGTGATCGTAATCGCCTCCTGGATGCGGCTGTGCAGCAGCTCCTGGATGGCGCTACGGAACTCGATGACCGATACCTCTCCCGTGCTACCGTTGCTCATGGTGTGACCTCCTTGTTGTCGCCGTTTCCAGCGACTCGTTTTTCCTACTCGGAGGTTACGCCATTTCTTTTTCTACAGGACTCGGGACGGATCCGCCGCACAGCCCTCAAGAACTCATGCCAGTTGGTCAAGTCCAGCACTGCGTCCTGTGCTTCTTGGAGCACCCTGAATTGCTTCTCTCTGATCTCCGCCGACACCTCGCCGGTCTCAAGGTCCTTTCCTCGGAGAACCTGATAGACGTAGCGAAGTCGTCCACGCCGAAAGGCGAGCCCGGCGGAAACGCGGAGTAGCTGGTCCGCCGACGCATCTATGAACGGGTTTGAGGGAGATGGCTTCCCGTCTGGTATGCGAGACGATCGGGCGAACGCCTCCAGACCTTCCGTCCTTCCTCCCACCAGACTGACATCAAGGTCAGGATGAAGTCCGCCTGTGCGAGAGGGACTCCTTCGCTATTGATGCGCACGAAGACTTCGGCCACATGCTCTTCTTCGACATCTGAACTGAGCTCGACGACCTTGAACGGGTAGTTTCGAAGGTCGTAGAGACGATCGATGGCTTCCTCGAGGTGCTCGTCGTCTTCGGGACTCAGCTTCCCCTTGCTGGCCTCCAGGCGAGCTGCAAACTCCCGAACCGCCTTCCTACGTCCGCCGGACTCCCATAGCACCGAGATGTCGGGCATGAATTCCGCATTCTTCTCGATTGCTGCATTGGTGACATCAAACGTAGCGTCTCGCGGCCGGAACGCGATGCGGATTCTGGCCTTTGAGTAGTCTTCCGTGACGATCTCATTCGCGGTGAGCACGGCGTACAGGCTCGTCAACCGCTGCTGTCCGTCGACAATCATCAACCGCGGTGCGCGGCCTGCGGACTCTGAGTGCCTATTCGGCACGCTCCCACCTCCGCACCCGTGGACCAGAACAGCAAGTACCCGACGGGGAATCCCCGATACATCGAGTCGAAAAGGTCTCGAATCTTGATGGTCTTCCAGACGAACGGTCTCTGAATGTCCGGGAGGGCGATCTCCCCGCGGCCAATTTCTTCGATGAGGGTGGAAAGGCTGTACGAGCTGTCCTCGAAGACGGTGATGGCCATATGCCTTGGGATTCCTGCCGGTTGGCCGGGCGCTTGGAGGGGAGAGGAAAACCGCTGCTGGTCCGATATCCTGCGGCGTGTCTGCGAGCGATGCAAGGAGGCGCTGGAAGCAGGGTTGTCATCACCGCGCCAACCCAGTGAATTGGACAGTTCAAATGAAGGACTCTACCCGGCTCGTTGGACTTCGCAAGAGCCCAGTGGTATCAGGGCCACCGCGCGGACGACGAACTAGCATTGCCCTTTGTCAACCTGCTCGGTTGATTGCCTTCGACAACGGAGACCGTCCCCCAAGATGGCAAAAGAGAGCGACACCGCAGATCTGCTAGCTCAGTTCATCGAGCGAATAGATGCCGACATTCACAACGACAAGGCCGCAGCCCCGGGGCAGTCCATCAAGCGGCGGAAGCTTCGCACCGTCACACATGAGTGTGGATACCGGAAGGCATCGTTACCTTTCCTGGAGCGACTTCGCCAGCAAGTTGCCCAGGCGGGTCTCTTCACCGACCCGTCGCTGACCGACCCGGGACTAAACCCGAAGGATTGGGTGCGCTTCTCAACGGAGCCCTTTCCCTCCCCACCCCTCGTGTTCACGAAAGAGGTGCACCTGCAGCGTCTTGTCCTCGCATCGCTCGGGCAAGGCGTGTTTCGGAACCTCAAGCCCTTCAGAAGTAAGGGGAATGCATCCGGCATGGAGTACCGCCTGCCGGACGACCGCAGGATCGATCTGCTTTGCCAGGAGAAGACGAAGCATCGTGCTGGGACCCTCGTGGCGATTGAATTGAAGCGCCAAAGCCCCAAGAGGGCCGTAGGGCAACTAGTTCGCTACCTGGCCGCCCTCGAGAAGGAGTTCCACCCGCGGCTTGTCAGGGGGATCGTCATTTCCAGCGAGAAGGACGATGTTTCCACCAGCCGGCTCACGGGAGCAGGCAAGTACGATATCGAGTGGTACCGGTATCGAGTGGAGTTCGAGCAACAGCGTGTGTCGCGCTGAGACAACCGACCGGGCTTCTCCCTCTACAATCCCCCCATGCTCGCCCACCCCCTAATCGCCTTCGACATCGAAACCGTCCCCGACCCCGACTTCGGCCGCCGCGTCATGCGCTTCGATTACGGATGTCTTGCCCGAACTGAACCAACCACCGGTAGAGACTGTGACCTGACCCCCCAAAACGGATCCAGAGGTAATCTCACGATCCGGGTCGAAAAAGGGAGGTCAGAATGCCGGCGAAGAGGCACAGCGCAGAGCAGATCGTACGGAAGCTACGGGAGGCTGAGGTGGAGCTGGCCCGAGGCGCAACGGTCAAGGATGCCTGCCGCAAGCTAGCAATCACCGAGCACACCTACTACCGGTGGCGACGCGAGTACGGGGGGCTGAGGGTCGACCAGGCCAGGCGGCTGAAGCAACTCGAGAAGGAGAACGTCCGGCTCAAGAAGATTGTGGCGGAAAAGGAGCTGGATCTTTCGATCCTGAAGGAAGTTGCGGAGGGAAACTTCTGAGCCCGGCACGTCGCCGAGATGCGGTTGAGCATGTTCGGCGGAGGCTGGGCGTTTCCGAGCGACGAGCGTGCCGGGTGCTGAAACAGTCGCGCACGACGCAGCGGTACGTGCCACGGCAACCGGACGACGAGCAGGTGCTGACGGAGAGGATCGTGAACCTAGCCCCGAGAGTATGGCCGCTACGGGTATCGGCGAGTGACGGCGCTACTGCGCATGGAGGGCTGGCTCGTGAACCACAAGCGGGTGCAACGGATCTGGCGGCGCGAGGGGCTGAAAGTATCGAAGAAACAGCCCAAGCGAGCACGGCTGTGGCTCAACGATGGCTCCTGCATCCGACTGCGCCCCGAGAACAAGGATCATGTCTGGGCGTATGACTTCGTCCACCACCGGACGCATGACGGTCGGGCTATGAGGCTGCTGACGATCGTCGACGAGTACACACGGGAGAGCCTTGCAATCGACGTGGCGCGGAAGCTCAACTCCGAGGACGTACTTCACCGACTAGGACGACTGTTCGTTCATCGAGGTATTCCAGCGCACATCAGGTCAGATAACGGACCGGAATTCACCGCCGAGGCGGTTCGCGACTGGCTGGGCCGGCTCGGCGTCGGCACGCTGTTCATCGAGCCGGGCTCCCCATGGGAGAACGGCTATGTGGAGAGCTTCAACGGCAAGCTCAGAGACGAGCTGCTGAACGGGGAGATCTTCTACACGCTGAAGGAGGCAAAGGTTCTGATCGAGAGATGGCGCCAGCAGTACAACCGCGTACGACCGCACAGCTCGCTGGGCTATCGACCTCCGGCACCGGAAGCGGTGTTGTTGAAACCGGCTACGCTTCGCTTCGCCGGCCTCAACAACCTCTTGTCAGCACCGTGTTACTGAGATAGAAGGTGGTACTAACCGCGGGGTCTGGTCAGGCATCGACGCGCACAGCGAGCTCCTAGAGCGAAGCTGCTGTCACGCGTGCCAGATCGTCACGCAACGAGCGCGAGAAGCAGAGCGGCAGCTCGAGAGTGAGTCGACATCGACGTGAATCGTACCACTGGTGAATCGCGCCGAACCCCGGGAGCCGGGGACGCCGGCGTGCCGGCTCGAGCTCTGGCGCTCTGCTCGCTTTGCTCACTCGGGGTCGCCTACCCACTGTTCCAGGTGCTGGCCGCCAGCCCGGAGTTTTTCGTCGCCCGCAATACCACGCTGCCGCTCCTGATCGGCGCCGTCGTCATGATCTGCGTCGCTCTGCCGCTGGCCATTGTGGCGCTCGAGGCGCTAGCAGGAGCTGTAGATCCACACGCCGCCGACGGATTGCATGCCGCCACGCTGTTCATCCTCGCAGCCCTCACCTTGATGCCGTGGATGAAACGCATCGATTCGCTCGGCGCATACAGCTCGATCTTCGTTGCCTGCCTGGCGGCGGGAGCTTTCGTCGGCGTCCACAGGCGTTCGGCTGCGGTGCGCATGTTCGTTATCGCGCTGGCCCCGGCGGTGTTCGTGGTCCCGGCTTTCTTCATCGGGAACCGCGATGTCTACGAAGCCGTGATCGCCGCGCCGGCAACGTTCGAATCTCCCGACATCGAGTCGGCTCCACCGATCGTGTTCATTGTCTTCGACGAGTTTCCGCTCAACTCACTGCTCGACGACAAATACGAGATCGACGTTGATCGTTACCCGAACTTCTCGGCGTTGGCCGCAGGCTCCTACTGGTTCCGGAATGCCAGCACGGTAAGCCAACGGACCGTCTGGGCCGTGCCGGCGATGCTTTCCGGCTTGTATCCCAGCCGGATCCCAGCCGTTCCGACGGCGCGGTACTACCCCAACAATCTCTTTACTTTGTTGGGCAACGGCTACGAGATGACGTCCTTTGGAACGTTCGCCCGCCTTTGCCCTGCGGGTGCGTGTACCCACGACATCTACGCGCCGAAGGAGAGCTTGAGCAGGCTGCTTTCCGACCTTGCGATCGTCTACTTGCACGTCGTCGCTCCAACCGCGATAGGGCAGAGAAATCTGCCGCCGATCGTCGGCGACTTTCAAGGCTTCGTTTCGGGTCGAGGCTGGGCGGAGTGGAGGCGACTGCAGCAAGAGGCTCGCGGCACAGATGTTCAACTCGCGAGCGCGAGACGAGTCGCCGTATTCGATCGCTTTCTCGCCGCAATTGGACCGGAGAAGGAAAGCCGCTTGTATTTTCTTCACAGCATGCTCCCCCACGCGCCGTTCCGTTACATTCCTTCGGGCCACCTGTACGATGGACCGGCCATTCAGGGCCGCAGGTTTTTTCACGAGCAATCGCAAGCCTTCGCTGACGTGGTGCACCAGCGTCACTTGCTGCAAGTCGGCTTCGTCGACTCGCTGATCGGCAGGTTGCTCGGACGCTTGCGTGAGCTCGGCATCTATGACGAGTCGATGATCATCATCACCAGCGATCACGGCGCCAGCTTTCGCGCCGGCGCCGACTTCCGGAACATAGGCGACGACAACTATTCCGACATCCTGCTGGTGCCGCTCTTCGTCAAATTGCCCGGGCAGACGGAGGGAATCGTTAGCGACCGCAACGTGGAGACCATCGACATCGTTCCGGCGATCGCCGACGTCCTCTCGATCGAGATGCCCTACGAGGTCGACGGGCGGTCGTTGATCGACTTCGAGGCATCCGACAACAGCAACGAGAAGACCACCGTGTTGCGCGATCGCGATCGCACGCGCGGCAGGAGGAACACGGGACCGATGGTATTGCGCAAACTCACGTTCGATGACGCCATCGAGGACAGCTACGTGGCCTGGGAGCACAAGCTCGAGGTTTTCGGTTCCGGCGATCCCTTCGGCCTGTACAGCATCGGTTCTGACCACGGCCTTATCGGTGCAGGTATCGAAGCCTAGGTCGACTCCGAGGAAAGCTCCCTCATCCTGACGCTCGCCGACGTGGAGCCGTTCGCCGACGTTGATCCGTCAGCCGATCTTCTGCCGCTCCACATCGGCGGCGCAATCAACGGCGAAACTTCGTCGCCGGTCCGCATTGCGGTGGCGGTGAACGGGCGGATCGCGGCGATCACCTCCTCGTACCTCGAGGATGGAACATGGTCCTTCTCGACGCTGATTCCGGAGCAATTCCTGATACCCGGCGCCAACGACGTCGAGGCTCTCCTTCTCGACGTGGAGGAGGAACGGATTCGGTCGCGCCGCTCCTCAAAGCGCTGAGCGAACTCAGGGCACAGCTCGACCGATAATGTCCCTCTTTGTCCTTGTCCTTGAGCCCGGTAAGTGTGCTACAGTCTCCGCAGTCGGCCCCGTCCTGGGGCTGGGTGCCGAGGGGTGCGCCGCGAACTCGTGGGAGGTCAAACCCGAAGGGGGATGTCCGCCCGCGCACACCACGCCACCGGTTGCTTGGACGCTCGATAACGCCGCTCATGCGCACCGCCGGCCATCGAAACGCACCACGGGTCTCCGAAACGTCTTGCTATCACCAAGCGAATCTGTCGTTATGGTTTCTGGGAATCAGTCCCCTCCGTCCGGCAACGCGCTTGGGTCCGTGGATCGCAACAGGAGCATCGCAACGTGATGAATCGAACACCTCCGCGGTACCTCACGATCGCCGTTGTACTGTGGCTCGGGCTCGCATTGCACGGTTGTTCTTCCGACCTGATGTCCGTGCTCACGCTCGACGAGCTTATCGGACGGCTCGACATCGACCTGGCCGCGGAAGGCGGGAACGGCATCGCCAGCTCGAATCTTTCCGGAGACGACCCATTCTGGTCTCCGGGGACGAAGCTCACGGAGCCGGAACTCAGCGAGATCAAAGTCGCGTCTCCGGGAACCCCGCAGGTCTTCTCCTGGCCCGAGGTCCGCGATCTGCCGATCGAGCCGAGGTTTTCCGGCCACGACATTATCTTGAAGTGGCCCTACGTCAACTGGCCCGCATTCGACGTCTTGGATCCTCAGTACAGGTACTTCGGCAACAGCGGTTTCGTGTACCGCTCCGGCGGTAAATGGCACGCTGTGTCAACGGAGTGGCTGCGCGATGAGAACAACGCCAACAACAGGTCAGAGCGCACGGGTACGTACTACCCGTACGAGGAGAAGTTCGTCTCGGGATCGCACACCAAAGGCACGCCTGTAGCTTTCTTCATCGCGGGCCCGTGGCGGCTCCAAGGCAACCAGAATAAGTACCAGCGCCGATCGAAACTGCAATGGTACACATGGCCTGGCCTGGAGCCGTTCGTGTGGCCTGGGAGCGAAGACGATCCTCCCGCTCCTGAGGGGATCATCGAGGAGATCCACGTCTACATTACCGGCATCACGACGCAGTTCTCCGGCGGCACCGCCTTGAACTTCAACAAGGAAATCGGTGATGTCGACCTGCTGGCGCTGCGTGATAAGCGCGTCGATGCCGTCGATTCCGACGTGGCGACGGGAACCTACGAGTACGTTGAGTTCACAATCGACCCGGACCGCAGCTTTTTGGTCATCGACGGCGAGGACGTTCCCCTCGGCGTCCCGTCGGAGAACATCCGTGTGAACGGGCCTTTCACCGTCGGGCCGGACCTGCCCACCAGTGTCACGATTGAGGTCGATCCCGACAGCTCGCTGACCGAGAACGCCGACGGTAGCTACACGTTGAACCTGGTCGTTGTGCTGAAAGTCACTACGTCATAGCCGGCACATCGCGGCGGAAACGTCGTTCCGCGCTCAGACGGGATGCACCATTCTGTCCAGCGAACAAGCGTGCCGATGCGCCCGATCCACCGCTTCACGAAACTTCGTCCCCAACGCCAGATACGCCGCCAGCGCCGCCGGCGCTGAGTGCGGCTCGGCATCGTCGCCGGCCGGCTGATAGTCGAGCAGACCGGATCCCTGCCCATCGACCAGGACGTCGATGCGGCGCGAGCCGTTTTCCGCCGACCGCACCCAGGCGGAGCGCGAGCCGGAATCGATGATTTGTTGCCCGATGAGCCGCAGGTCTTCGATGCTCGAGCCGTCGTTGCCGATCAGCGCCGCCGCGTGAGATGCCGATACGACCACGACGTCTGCCTCCGGCACCAAGTGGCGCCGAACCGCCGTGAACAACCGGCGACTCGCCAGCGGTATCAGGTCGAAGGCGCTCGGCACGGGCGCCAGAACCACGGCTGCTGGGCCACGGTCGCCGAGCTGCTTGGCGATCAGCCGTGCGTGTCGCGGTCGACACAGCGTACCGATGAGGGCGGCGTCGGGTTCTTGATCGAGCGCTGCGGAGAGCTGTGCCGCCAGCAATCGGCCGCTGACCGGAGTAAGCCGGGGAGGTGCCTCGGCGTCGCCGGTGACGACCGACGTGATCACGGGCAACGGCGTGACGTCGAGCGATTCCGCAGCCCGCAGGTCGGCCGCCAGACCGTGGCGACCTGTAGCGTCTAGGTGACCGATAACCAGCAGAGACGGGCGCATTTCGTTTTCGTGCCTGATTGGTAGGAAACGTGCGTCGCCGACGAAAGTGGACCGCGACGCCGCAAGATACGCGACAAGGTATGATAACAGGAGCGGCGATGATGCCGGGCCCACCGGCGCCGCGCGCGAGAATCGCCATCGCCCGTTCCTCGAAATCCAAGGAGTGCGCTCAGTATGGGGATCACCCGGTTTCGAATCGCGCTCGCAATCTTGTTGGTGTCGGCAACGGCCTTTGCGCAACAAGAATCGTCCCCGGGCATCGGATTGCTGGTCGAACGGGTACAGGAGCGTCTCGACGAGACGACCGACCTGCGGGCGCGCTTCGTACAGCACCGGCTGAGTCGCCTCGGCAGCATCACGCAGACGGCGAGCGGTCGTCTGTACATGCAGACGCCGGGGAAGATGCGCTGGGAGTACGAGCTGGACGATCAGCTGCTGGTGGCCGGTGGCTTGGGTCGAGAGATGTATCACTTCTTTCCGGACGACAATCAGGTGCAGGTGTACCAGTCGGACCAGATGAGCGGCTCGGACATTCCGATTCTGTATTTGACGGGTCGCGGCAGCCTGCGGCGGGATTTCAACATCGAGCGCGTCGAATGGGGGCCGACCCTATCGCCGGGAAATGTGCAGCTCGAGCTGCGGCCGCGACGCGACGGCGCGTCGTTCGAACGGCTGATCCTCGAGGTCGAGCCGATGCAAGCGGCGATCGTCCGCCTCGTGAAGTTCGACAATCTTCGCAATACGATCGATTACCAGTTTCACGATGTCGAGTTCGATATCGGTCTCGACGACGCGCTGTTCGAGTTCGAGATACCGGACGGCGCCGACGTCATGTTCGTGGGGAGCTGAAGTGGCCCAGAAAAGCCTGTCCGCGGCGTCGACGCTCGCCTACCTGATGGTCGAGGAACGGCTGAAACTGGTGGAGCGCGAGATCGAGCGCGCCTGTCATTCGGAAATCGCGCTGGTGCGCCGCAACGCCGAGTACCTGCACCGCGCGGGCGGCAAGCGGCTGCGCCCGGCGATGGTCCTGCTGTGCGCCCAGGCGTGTGGCTACGAAGGCGACGACGACATCCGTCTCGGTGCCATCGTCGAGTTCATCCACACGGCGACGTTGGTGCACGACGACATCGTCGACGACGCCGAGGTGCGCCGCGGCCACGCCGCCGCCAATCACGTGTGGGGAAACCAGCTGGCGGTGCTGCTCGGCGACTACATTTACATTCGATCGATGGCGATGACCGTCGGTTTGGGGGACCTCCGGTTGGTCGAGATCTTGACGGACTCGACGAGCCTGCTGCTCGAAGGCGAGATCCTCGACGTTGCCAACAACGGCGACAGCAGCGTGAGCGAGGAGCAATACCTGCGCACGATCGATCGCAAGACGGCGTCGTTGTTCCTCGCCTGCGGCCAGGCGGCGGCGGCGCTCGCCGGCGCTCCGGCGGAACACGAGACTGCGCTCGCCGAGTACGGCAGCAACATCGGCATGGCGTTTCAGCTGGTCGATGATGTGCTCGACTATTGCGCCGATCCGGAGCTGCTCGGCAAGCAGACAGGGGCGGACTTGCGCGAGGGCAAGATGACGTTGCCGATCATCTACCTGCTGCGCGACGCTTCGCCGGCGGACCGTGAGCATGCCCTCGGCTGCCTCGGTGATCACGACGCCGCGACCGAGGACCTCCGCAAGGTCGCGGAAGCGATGGAATCCTGCGGCGCCATGAACGGCGCCCGATCCGTCGCCAAGCGCTACGCCGACGCGGCACGTGACAGCTTGAGCATCTTGCCCGATTCACAGGCCAAGCAAGCGTTGGCCGAGTTGCCCGACTTCGTGTTGGCGCGACACCTCTAGCAGGGTGCTAACGATCTGATGGCCGTGAATCGCACGTTATTGTTGGCGGCCTTACTCCTGCTGAGCACCTCGTCGCTGGCGGCGTGCGGCGGCGCAGCGCGCTCCGCCGCCACCATGCCGCGCCTGGTGTACCTCGACGCGGACCAACCTACGCTGATCGAAATCGCCAACGCCTGGACCGCCGCCGCCTTGCGCGCCGATGGTGAGTTGCGGCTGTACTGGGCGGGCGATACCGACAGCAATCACGTCAACGCGCGCATGATCGCGACGCGCTCCGGCGGCCTCAACTTGAACGGTCGCCGCACGCTGGCCGGCCAGATCTTCGAGCTCGTCTCCAACGGCCTCGACTTCGAGCTCAAGATCCCAGACCACTCGGCCGTGTACACCGGAACGTCAAACACGCCGGCGGAGCCCGACCCGGAGCGCCCATACTTCGCGCTGCGCCCGCACCACATGACGGAGGCGTTGCTGCCCGAACCGCTGCCGACCACCAGTACCGTGGGCTCTTACATCCTGTTGCAGGAATATCCTGACCGCTACGGGCTGGTGTGGATGATGGCGGACAACGCCGAAGCGGTCGTCCGCCGCAAGGTGTGGATCGAGCGTGTCGGCCTGCGAGTCAGCGAGATCGAGGTCTTTGACTACGGCGGCAAGATCGATTTCGTCGCCCTCTATTCCAACTATCTGGGGGCCGGTAGAGCAGCGTATCCGGGGACCGTCGAAGTCCGGCGCCCGTGGGAGGAGCTGACATTCCGCTTCGATCTCGACAACGCGCAACTCAACCCGACGATTCCCGCCGTCGCCTTCCAGTTCCAGGAAGCGCCGCCGGGTTATCGCAGCCTGACGATCCAACAAGCGATGGCAGAATTCCGCGCCCGCGGCGACGAGTCGTAGCCGAGTCGGATGCGTGTTCGCACGGCGCAAACTACCGCTAACGTGGACTTTCGCGACGGTCGCGAGGTTGACGCTGGAAGGGCATGCAGCGATACTCAGAAACGACGCGATCGTGTTCTCACGTTACGTTTTTCGTACTCCTTCGTAACATCTGACATGTTCTCGAGACGCCTGTCACGCGACCATTATGCCTAGCCTCGTTCGCGCCAATATCTTCCAGCGCAAGACCCGCGCCGCGATCACGATGATGGCCGTAGCCATCGAGGTGATGGCGGTTCTGCTGATCGTCGGAATCACCAACGGAACGCTCAACGAGGTCTCCGGCCGCATGCAGGCGGTCGGCGCCGACATCATGGTGCGTCCCGTCGGCAGCTCGCCGATCTTCGGGATGACCAGTACGTCGATGCCGGCGGAACAGGTAATCGAGATGCTCGAGGCGTTCCCCGGGGTTGCCGCCGCGGCACCTATCTACGTGCACGTGACCACCGGAGTGGGCGAGGGGTCTCCGGTCAACATGTGGGGCGTCGACGCTCGATTCGAGGGCGTCGGCGTCGGGCTCGAGTTCCTCGAGGGTAGAAACCTGAGCTTTAACCCGGGCGCATTCGAAATGGTCGTCGACCGGCGTTTGGCCTCAGCCGCCGACCTGTCGGTAGGCGACACCCTCCGTGACGTGCTGAACAGTACGTGGCGGATCGTCGGTATCGCGCGTGCGGGTATCGGAGCGCGCATTTTCGTTCCGCTTGACATACTCCAGGAGATCGTGGGCCAGGACGGGCGCGCCCACGCGATATTCATAAAGGCTGACGACCTCTCACAGGTGGGCTCGCTGGCGACCCGAATCGAGAACGAGGTTCCGCAGCTCGAAACCAGCCTGCTCGAGGAGTATGCCGAGGCGCTGTACAGCAGCATCGTCGGGCTCAACCAGTTCAACGCCGCCATCTCGGGGATCGCCGTCGTCTTGTCGTTTCTCGTGATCCTACTGGCCATGTACACATCGATCATCGAGCGGACGCGCGAGATCGGCATTCTCAAGGCGCTCGGCGGCTCCAAGACCTACATCGTGTTGACGATCATGCAGGAGTCGATGATTCTCAGCGCCCTCGGCGTGGTGGGCGGCTACGGCCTGGCGCGGCTGTCGGGGTCGATGCTGGTCCGCTTGTACCCGACGCTGACCGTCGAGTTCAATTGGAACTGGACCCTGTATGCCTCCGCTTTGGGCATCCTCGGTGGCATCATAGGTTCCTTTTATCCGGCGATCCGCGCCGCCCGGCAGGATCCGGTGCGGGCGCTGCGGGACGAATAGACATGAGCGACAACGATGTCGTCTTGCAAACCGTTGCGTTGCGCAAGGCCTACGATCTCGGCAAGAGCAAGATCGAGGCGGTAAAGCTCGTCGATATCGAGGTCACACGCGGCGAGTTCGTGGCGCTCATGGGGCCCTCGGGCTGCGGCAAGTCGACGCTGTTGTACATGCTCGGCGGGATGGTGATGCCCACCAGCGGCGCGGTACTCATCGACGGCGACGACATTACCAAGATGTCCGACAGCGAGCGCACATTGATTCGCCGCGACCGCATCGGTTTCGTGTTCCAGCGCTTCAATCTGTTTCCCACGCTGTCAGCGCTCGACAACGTCAAGCTGGCGCAGGAAATTCAACAGTGGCGCAATAAGACCGGCCGCGGCGACCCGAGCCGCGCCCAGCTGTTGCTCAAGCGCGTCGGCCTCGGCGATCGCATCCAGCAGAAGCCCAACGCCATGTCGACCGGCGAGCAGCAGCGCACGGCCATTGCCCGCGCCCTGGTCAACCGTCCCGAATTCTTGTTGGCCGACGAGCCGACCGGTAATCTCGATACCAAGAACTCCGAAAAGGTCTTGGACGTATTCACATCGCTGAACGAGGAATTCGGGCAGACCATGATGGTGATCACGCACAATCCCGAGGTCGCCGAGCGGGCGCACCGCACGATTCACATGCGCGACGGCCTCATCGTCGACGGGGCGGAGCACTGATGGATAGCCGGCGCGGGCTCGACTTGTGGGGACCTGTCGGCCGTTGGGCTTTTCTCAACTGGCCGCGGGACTCGTGGCAATACGACCTGATCTGCGGCGTCATCATCGTCGGGCTCTTCGTGCTCCCCAATCCGGAGCCGCAGCTGCTCGACGTCGATGCCGTACTGGCCCATATCGAGGCCGCCGACGCCGAGCTCGAGGGCTTCACCGCCGACATGGTGGGCACGACGCATTTCGAGCTGTTCGACGAGAACGAGTCCGAGAGCGGCACGGTGGCGTTTCTCAAGCCGGCGTACTACCGGCGCGAGGTGCTCGAGCCCAACCTACGGACCGAGGTGTACAAGGACGGCGAGTTCACCACGTACATCCCTCGCGTCAAGCAAGCCACGATCCTGTCGGTCGGTGAGGCAAGCAGCGACGGTGAGGGCCCTCAGGTTCCCGGCTTCCAGAACTCGGGAGATCTGAAAAGCAGCTTCGACGTGTCACTGCAGGGCACGCGGGTTGCCGACTCGGACGGCGTGACGCTCTACGTTCTCGAGCTGGTACCCCACGAGGGCACCGAGTCCGCCAAGCGCTGGCGCGTAATTACGCTCGAGGTTGCCGAGGGCGAGTGGCACCCGGCGCGCCGCATCGTCTTGCAGGAATACGGTGGCGACAGCGAGACGATCGATCTGTCAAACGTGGTCCGGAACCCGAACCTCGACGACGATGATTTCGAGATCGATCTGCCCGACGACGTCGAGATCGTTCGGCAGGGCGCCGCGGCACACTCCGTAACGGCCCTGCATTGACTCTCAGGGGCCGGTTCTCGTAGAATTCAACGAATAAAGGCTGAGGCGACACGTGTATCTGCCGCCTGCGGATTGCTTCCGTTCGCCACTTCACCTCGGGGGTGGAGCGCGCCGGTGGGCCCACACTTTTATTCGGGCTATCGGCGATGATCGGCAACGGGCTACAAGCGCCGCGAGCGGATATCATTTTCTGCCTCGTGTTCAAAGAGGCGCAGTGTCGCCAGCCTGGGTCTTTCAAGGAGGAACGATGCGTCATCGTCCCGCGAAGTATCTCGAATGGGGACTGGTGTATGCGGCTAAGGGTGCGTGGGCCGTTTTCTCGCGCCTTAACAAGATTCGCCCGAACCCCGGCTTCATCCCGGCTTGGTCTGAAAAGCCGCTGCAGAAGTCGTGGGAGAAAACCAGTCCGACCCTGGGGGTTCCCCGGGCAACTGATTCTCTGTGCCCGCAGTGCGTGCCGGAGATTCGCGCACAGATTCTCAATGGCGAGCTGCCGGTCGAAGTCCTGAAGGACGAGCGCATCGGCGAAATCAAGGCCGAGATCATCGAGCGCGACGGCAAGATCTGGATGATCAAGAAGTGCCCGAAGCACGGCACGTTCGAGGACGTCATGTCCACCGATCCGGACATGTTCCGTCACCTCGAGGACATGTTCCCGGGCCGCGATCAACGCTCCCACTGCGACGAAGATCTGCACGATCACGGCACCAGCACGGTCAAGTACGGCCGCGGCACGGTGCTGACGATCGACTTGACCAACCGTTGCAACATGATGTGCGATCCGTGCTTCATGGATGCCAACCAGGTCGGCTTCGTTCACGAGCTGAGCTGGAGCGACATCAAGCAGATCCTCGACAACGCCATCTCGATCAAGCCTCGCCGCCAGATGTCGGTGCAGCTTTCGGGTGGCGAGCCGACGACCTCGCCGTTCTTCCTCGACGCGGTTCGCTACTCGCGCAAGGTCGGCTATCTGAGCGTTCAGGCGGCCACCAACGGCATCGCCTTCGGCCAGGACTTCGAGTTTGCCAAACAGGCGGCGGAAGCCGGTCTGCGCTACGCGTATCTGCAGTTCGACGGCGTCGGCAATGCCGCGAACTCGCATCGCCACGTCGGCAACCTGTTCGACGTCAAGCTGCAGGCCATCGAAAACCTGCACGCCGCCGGCGTTGAGATTGTCCCGGTTACCACGCTGATCAACGGCATCAACAACGAGCAGGTCGGCAAGATCATCGAGTTTGCGAGGGACAACCCGCGCAAGATCGTTTTCCTCGCCTTCCAGCCCGTGTCGTTCACCGGCCGTGACGAGGAGATCACCGAGGAGCGCCGCCACGCGCAGCGCTACACGCTGGCCGACCTGGCGCACGACGTGAAGAACCAGACCGGGCTGACCGAGCCGACGCGCGATTGGTTCCCGCTGTCGTTCATCTCGACGTTTTCGGATCTGGCCGACCTCGTCCATGGTCCCGACCACCAGTGGGGTCAGTACAGCTGCGGTTGCCATCCCAACTGCGGTATCGGGACGGGCATGATGATCGACAAGGAAACCAACGAGATGGTGCCGATCACGGCCTTCATCAACGGGCCTCAGCTCAGCGACGACACCCGCGCCATCAACGACGCGGCGCGCGGCAAGTGGATGTCGGTGCTCGGTTTCTCGTTGTCGGTCATGCGCAACTACAACCCGTTCGAATCGCCGTACTATTTCAGTGTGTTCGACATGCTGAAGAAGTTCGACAAGCAGTTCGGCGGCACCGGTGTCGACTACGGCAACCCCAAGGCCGACCGCACGATGGAAGACATCGAGAAGCGGCGCGAGGACCGCTGGGGCGCCCTGATCATCGCCGGCATGTGGTTCCAGGATCTCTTCAACTATGACTTCCGCCGCACCGAGCAGTGCATCATCCCGTACGGCACGCAGGAGGGGGAGATTTCCTTCTGCGCCTACAACACCGGGGTGGGTTGGCGGAACATCATCGAGAAGATGCACATGTCGGCCAAGCTCAGCGATTGGTACGAGAAGCAGGGCCGCCATGAGATCTGGGCCGGCGACCGCGAGGTCGAGTTGCCGAGCACGGAGCACAGCATGCTGCTGCGCGACGAGCTCGTCACCCAGGAAGAGCAGCACGATCTCGACGACCTGGGCATTGCGAAGTACGCGCACCAGGAAAAGCGCGCCAAGCGCGACGAGAAGCTCGCCGCGCTGCGTGCCAAGGCCGCGAACGAGAAGATGGCAAAGCTCTATCGCCAGGAAATACTGCGCGAAACGGCGGAGCCGGTGGGACCGCAAAACAAGAAGGTCTCGCAGATCGAGCTCGGCAGAGAGTAGATCCTAGTTCCTGCTAGGAAGACCCAAAAAGGGCCGTTGGGCGAAAGCCCGGCGGCCTTTTTTTCGCTGCCGCGTTCGCTCTCGACAACGCCTTGCAGCTGTTCGCCTCTTGCAAATCTTTACCAGCGAAGCGCTATGAATTCGGGTGGCTGGCTGCCTAACCTCGACGGCACAGCGAAATGGTCCCCCTCAATAATGAGAAAGGAACCCGCTCGCATGAAGAGCTCAATTGCGACGTTCGCCTTGACCGCCGTCGTGCTTGCCGGATTCAGTGCCCCCATCGACGCCGATACCGAAGGCAAGACACGCCTTCGGGCACGGGTACGCGCCGACCGCACCAGCGACGTGCGTGGCGCTCTGGGCAGCGGGTACGCCTCCAACGGCGAGGACCGCAAGCGCCCCCTGGCGGTGCGGATACGCGCCAACTCGTCGGCCGGTACGATGCTCGATGTAACGGCGTGCGGCCAAAAAGTCGGAGACATTAAGCTGACGGCACGCGGCGACAAGCGATCGGCTGGACATTTGAAGCTGAGCACGGGCGCCCGAGACGATGTGCCGGACTGCATCGCCGGAAACGAGGTAATCGTCACCGGTCCTGGATTGAGCATTGTGGGTGTGTACCAGGGGCGTTCCCGGTCTCCAGCCCGTAGCGTCTCGCCGGAGTGACCGGCGGCGAGCCTATGATGCCCCGCGGCTACTGCTCCGCGTACGCCCCCGCGGCTACTGCTCTACGTAGCCGGTGATCTGCGCGGTTACCTCGCGCAGAATGCGCCCCTTGGCGGGCTCGATCTTGTCGATCTTCACGGCGTCGCCGACGGTATCGATCTCGAGCTTGTACTTGCGGAAGTGGCACTCATCGGGCAGCAACAGCAGGTCGCTGTGCGTAACCTCCATGAACCGTACTTCCTTGGTTTGCTCGTCGACTTCGGGCTTCACGACACGGGCTACCAGCCGGTCGCCGTGGTGGAAGCTCCACTGGTAGATGGCGTTGTCGTCGCGATCCACGAGGGGAATGGCGGTCAGCGATTCGAGCCGCTCCTGGCCTCTATTCGCGTCGGCCTCTTTGTCAGCGGTGATCCTTTTCTTGACACTGCCAACCCACAGCCAGAATCCGACCCCGCCTGCCAAAGCGACGGCGAGCAGGATCAGCAAAAAGATCATCATGATGGTGTGATTCCTACGAAAATGAAGGGGTATTCGGGGCCGAAACGATGCCCGATAAAGTGAAAGTTACATCGTTTGGAGTGGATTGCAAATCGCCTGGAGTTGCTTTCCCAGCGCGGTCAGAAGTGTGCGAAAATAAGGCACACTCGTAGCTTTCCGCGTGTCCTTTCCGGACAATCTCTGGGCTCGCCCCGAGACCTGTAGGCGGCATCAAGAAACTGAGCACCATTCATGAACAACGAGAACAATTCCCCGTTTATCGCTTTCCTGTGCAAGCACGACCAGAATGCCTGGTGGTCCGCGGTGCAGAACCTGCCGTTGCACGATGTCGACCGCGACGCCACGCGGATCTGGTTCTACTTCTGGCCGTTGTGGCTGCGCGACATGTTGGCGGCGGCGGAATCCGACCCGAAGCTGCTGCGCGAAGTCGACATGAAGGGCAACCCACGGCTCGAGGAGCAGGTCGACAGCTCGCACACCTTCGTCTATGGGCATCGTTATTGGCCGCAGGTGAGGCGGGCGATCGCCGACCGCGCATCTTCGGAAACCGCGCCGGAAAGTCTCGACCTCAACGATCAGATCCGCGGCGTAGCAGGCGACCTGGCCGGTCAGCTGAAGGTCGATGAGTCATTGCTCTACGGCATCACCGCGATCGGGTTCATGACGCTGCAGCAGGTCGGGCTGGAATCTTTCAAAGCAGCCCCCGGCGACGTGCTCATCAGCGACTGGGCGCGCAAGAAGTCGCCGCAGCGCGTGTTGCGTGACCGCGCCAGGAATACCGGCGGCGGGCTCCTCGGCTTTCTCAAAGGCCTCAAGCAGGACTACACGATCCGCTTCCACGAGGGTTTCAAGAGCGCCACGTTCAAGCTGATCGAGAACCAGCCGCTGACCCAGGCTTCGATGACCGATCAGGCCGATCATCCCTACGTCGATAGCCGCTGCATGCCGGGGGACGGGCCGATTCCCACGGAGTGTCGCTCGGCAGCTTGCGGCACATGCTGGGTCGGCGTGCTGGGCGGCAACGAGCACCTGTCGCAGGTCAACCCGCTGGAAGGCCGCCGCGTCAAGCGTTTCGGCTACATCGACACCGATGAAGCACGGCCGTTACTTCGCCTGTCCTGCAAGGCGAAGGCGAGCGGCAACGTAACCGTCGCCGTGCCCGCCTGGAGCGCGGTTGCGGGCCGCTGGCAGGAGGGCAGACGAAGCGCCGTCGGCGGATCGTCCTCGTCACCGGACGAGGAGACCGTATCCAAGCCGCGACGGCACTGACGGGCTGATTCACAGCTTGACGGAACGTTCTGTCCGTCTCGGGGATTCGAGGGTTTTTCCCCTGAGCCGGGAGCGGGTGGTATAGGCCCTTCGGGTCCTCCCGTGCCCCTTCAGGCAGAGCGGGTGTATTGCGGTGCCTTCGGTTTCTTTTGAAATCCGCTCTGCTGATGGGGTCCCCCACAGGTCCCCCCGAACCGGGCCTATACCACCCGCTCCCGGCGCGTGACTTCGGCTTCGGATCCGAGGAGCACTTACTAACCTTGGGCGGCGAATCCCACCCATTCCTCGCCTGCTGCTCCAACGTACCCAGGTCAGCACCCTGAACCGGCGCCAACTCGTATCTGTGGGAAATGTGGGCAAGGAAGACGCGGAACGCGACTTCCGGAGGGGGAGGGTGGCGGGTATTCGAACAAATCGGAGCGTTCCCCGCCAAGAATCGCCCCACCTATAAAGTGCCCGCGTCGCCCAGCAACTTCCGCACCTACAAAGAACCCACGATGCAGAACGCGGCGGGGTTTGTTTGAATACCCGCCATCCGCCCCCACCCGCTCCCGGCTCAGGGGAAAAAGATTCGTTTGAAAGACGACACCGTTGGCGTCCGTGGCCCCTGGTCCGGAGAGCTCAGGCAGGCTCAGCAGGGGCCCGGTGTTGGCCGGCGGCCAGGGCCCGGTGCGTATGGATCAGCCGCTGGATCGTGGTCAGCCAGGCGAGGCCGGCGAGCATCCACATGCCGGCGCCGAGCTTGTTGAAGAACAAGGCCAGCAGCATCAGCACCATACGCTCGCCGCGTTCGGCGAAGCCCACCTTGCAGTCGATCACGGTGTTCTCGGCCCGTGCCCGCGTGTACGACACCATTACAGCGCCGGCCAGCGCTACCATCGTGATGAAGACGTACAGCGGTTCACCAGCGCGGTGGAAGTACATCGCGGCACCGACGTAGATGAACGCGTCGGAGGCCCGGTCGGTAACCGAATCGAGCACGGCGCCGAACGGCGTCATGCGGTTCAGGGCGCGGGCCACCGAACCGTCGATCACGTCGAAGAAGCCGGCGAGGATGATCCACAGCCCACCGGCCACGAAGCGGCCGTTCGCCAGGTTGTAGGCGGCGAAGGCCGTAGGAATGAGGGACGCGATGGTCAGGAGGTTGGGCGAGACCCGCAGCAGAATGAGGCCCTTGGTGACGGCGGTCTTGAGCCACAAAATGCCACGTTCGATATGCTGGCTGATCATTCCGACTTCTCCCAGGTTGTGGCAGTCTGTCCCCTTGTCCGCCCTATCGCAAGTCGCAGGTGTTCATGGCTGCCAAGTCGATCAAATCGAGGCTGAAGGCTCCTAAACTTGCGTCCCAACAGAAGATCGGGGACCCGCCTCGGCCCCCGCAAGAGCCGGCCGTGATCATTCTCAACCCGACGGCGGGACGCGGGCGCGCCGCAAAAACCTGGGCCTCGATCCGCGACGAGCTACGTTACTGGCGCACGTTGCCGCGGGTCATCGAAACCGACGAGGAGGGACACGCCACCGAGCTGGCGCGCGTCGCTGTGTCCCAGGGGTCCAGCCTCATCATCGCCGCCGGTGGCGATGGTACGGCTCATGAGGTCGTGCAGGGCATCATGGAGGCCGGTGGCGGGCAATCGGGGGCCGCCTTCGCCCACCTGCCGCTCGGAACGGGTTGTGACCTGGCTACAGGACTCGGCTTGTCTCGTAATCCGGTGGGTATGTTGCGCAGGCTCCGCAAAGGCAGGGACCTCCACATCGACGTGGGCATGGCCGACCTGTCGCGCGACGGCGAAACCGTGCGTCGCTACTTCTTCAACGCCGCGAACATCGGCCTCGGTCCGGCGGTGGCACGCCGCCTCCGTGCCGGCGTGTGGTACCGGCGCATCGGCGCACTGGCCTACTCGCTAGCCACGGTACAGGAGCTGCTCACGGCGCGGCCTTATCAGATCTCATGGCACACCGACGACGGTCGCGCCGGCGAAACGCTTGTTCTGAACCTGGCGATCAGCAACGGGCCGTCGGTCGCCGGCGGCATGCGCCCGAACCCCGACGCCGGCTTCGACACCGGGGTGCTACACCTGGCGATGATCGGGGCGTTGAGCTTGCCGGCGGCGCTGTCGCAGCTGAGTCGACTGTCGCGCAATCGACCTTTCGATCACGCGGACATCGAGCAGTTCACCTGCCGTTCCATCGAAATCGATGGGCCCGAAATCGACGTCGAAACCGACGGCGAGATCGCCGGTGGCCTACCGGCCCGCATTGCGGTGCGTCCCGCCGCTTTGCTCGTCCGCATGCCCGCCTGAACCCCTCTCCCGCCATATGCAACGTAAGGCCAAGCATTGTATTCTTCTTTCATAACACGGGACCCGGGGAGATCATCTTTTTCGCTCCCAACCTGGTCCCACTGGGCGCTCCCAATCCCTTCAGCACCCTGTTCATACGCAATCGGGACTCCCATCAGGGCAGACGGGCCGCCGGCTCATCAGGAATAGGCGCGCTGCTGCCACTACGGAGGATTCAAAGATGAAAACTGTGCGGATGCTGCGCACGGGGAATCATCCTGTTCTCGACGGGTTGTTCGAGCCGGTGCGTCAACGATTCGCCGAGGCGGAGCAGTACGAGCTCCTCGACGACGGCACCAGCGGCCCCGCCGACGTGGTTCTGGCCTTCATGCCGGATGGCGACGATGTCGACAAAGTCGGTATCGAGCGCCGCACCTACCAGGACTTTGTGGGCGTCTTCTTTGTCGACGACAAGGTCGAGTCCGATGCCCAACGCGTCGTGCGTTCCTACGAGATCGGCCTGCGCTGCATGGCCAACCTGGCGGGCTACACCGAGCTTACCGGCGATGGCCCACAGGACTACGAGATGACCTTGATCACCCCCGAGCGCGGTCACGAGGTGCTGGTCGGCTCCGACGCCGCCGCAGATTGGTTCTTCAACCTGCTGCTGCAGCGCTCGGACGTTACCTATATCGACGAGAACATCGTTCACACCGACCTTCCCGAAGACTTGCAGGAAGGCACCGCCGTCACCCGCAAGATGCAGGAAATGGCGAAGCGCCTCGACGATCTGGACCTGGTTCCGTCGGCCGTCGTTCTGGACGGCTTGTCGGATCGTGCCAAGCGCCGCTTCTTCAAGGTGCTCGGCCAGAAGCAGGTCAGCTACGGCAACATGAGCGCCCGTTATGACGGCGACGTGTTCTGGATGACCGGGCGCGGCGTAAACAAGGCCAAGCTCGATGTCATCGGCAAGGACATCCTGTTGGTCAACAAGTTCGATCCCGAGGCCCGCGAGGTGCACATCAGCGTGCCGCCCGGTTTCGGGGATTCCCGCGCTTCGATCGACTCGAGCATCCACGCGACGATCTACCAGGAGTTCCCCGAGATCGGAGCGATGATCCACATCCACTGGTTCGTGGATGGCATCGTCTATACCGACGAGCACTATCCATGCGGCACCATCGAGCTGTGCGAATCGACGCTCGACGGTCTCAAACAAACCGACAACCCGGTGCACACGATCCTCGGATTGGCGAATCATGGCATCATCGTGACCGGCGCCGACCTCGAGGATTGCTGGGTGCAGATCGAAGCCCAGCTGCCGGCTCTCGAACCGGCGGGCTCCTGATCGGGAATCCGGCGACCGTGGAACCGTCACCTACGGTGAATTCTGCTCCTGAATTTCCACAAACTCTGCCGGCGATCCTGCGCCGGGCGGCGGAAACCTGCGGCCGCCGCGGGCTGATCTTCGTCGACGAGGACGAAGAGCGCTTCACCTGGGCGGACATCGAGGAGCAGGCACAGCGCATCGCCGTCGGCGTGCAAGATGAGGGTGGCAAGCCGCAGCAACGCGTGGCCATCGTTTGCCAGGGCTTGCGGCCGCTGGTGACCAGCTTCTTCGGCGCCGTGCTCGCAGGGCTTCATCCGTCGATCCTGCCAACGCCGATCAGTCGACGCCGGCTGGCGGGCTACCTCGGCCACATCGGTGCCATCGTGAGAGTGGCGCAGCCGAGCTTCGTGATCGTTGACACCGACATCGAGGAAGTCGGCAAGCCGCTGATCGTCGAAGCGGGCCTCGAGGGCAAAGCGCGTGTACTGCGCCAGGACTACCTACTCGAATCGTCGGCGCGCTTCGAGGCGTACGACACCGATCCCGAGGAGATCGCCGTCATTCAGTTCACCTCGGGGAGCACCAGCTCGCCGCGCGGTGTGGTGCTGCCGCACCGCCGTATCGCTGCCAACGTGCGCGCCATCGTCGAGCATCTCGAGGTCGAGCCTCACGATGTCGGTGGCGGTTGGCTGCCGATGTACCACGACATGGGCCTGATCGGGAATCTGTTGGGCGCCACGGCGCGGTCGATTGACCTCGTGCTCACGACACCATTCAACTTCTTGCGGCGGCCACGGCGCTGGCTCGACGTGATGGAGCGGCACAACGTGTCGATTACCGCCGGGCCCAACGTTTCCTACCGGCACCTGCTGGAGCGCGGCGAGCTCCCGGGCCGCGATCTCGGTGCCTGGAGAGTGGCGATCATCGGCGCCGAGCCGGTTGATGCCGAGCTGCTGGCGACGTTCACCGAGACCTTCGGCCGCGTCGGGTTCCCGAAGAGCGCTTTCATGCCGGCCTACGGACTGGCGGAAGTGGGTCTCATGGTCACCGGGGTCCGCGCCAGCGAGCAATACGAGACTGTTGATGTCGACCGTGAAGCGCTGGAGGGCGAGCGCGTGGCGCGGCCTGCCGCCGACGGCGCCAACAGCGTGACCATCGTCAGCTGCGGCGTGCCGGTGCGCGAGACCGAGTTGCGCATCGTCGGCGAGCACGACGAGCCGTTACCCGACGGCCACATCGGCGAGATCGGGATCTCGGGTGCCTCGGTCATGCGAGGCTACTTCAACGACGCGGAAGCCACCGCCGAAACGCTGCGCGGTGGCTGGCTGATGACCGGGGACATCGGCTACATAGAAAGCGGCCGCCTGTTCGTCACCGGGCGCAAGAAGGAGCTCATCATCGTCGGCGGCAAGAACTACTACCCGCAGGACATCGAGCGCGCCGTGCAGGGGCTCGAGATCGTGCGGCCGGGGAGTGTCGTGGCGTTCGGCACCGTCAACGGCCGCGAAGAAGGTGTAGTCGTGGTCGCGGCGCCGCGCAACCCACAGAATACCGATGGCATCGGCAGCAGCGTGCGCGGCGTCGTGTCGGAGACGCTCAACATCCCGGTGCTCGAGGTCGTTCTCATCGAAAGCGGCCGCATTCCGCGAACCACCAGTGGCAAACTGTGCCGCGGACGCTGCCGAGACCTCTACGAAGAAGGGAAGTTGGAGTGAGCAACACCGAGACCACCGATACTATCTGCCGGCTGATCGTCGAGTTGAAGCCCGAGATCAGCGACAAGGTACGCGCCGATGCGCGCCTGCAGAGCGAGATCGGCCTGACTTCCGTGGAGATCATCGACCTGGTGCTCGCCGCCGAGGACGAATTCGAGATCGAAATTCCCGACGATGACACCGGCGCGCTGATGGACGCGACGGTCGAAGAGCTCGCCCGCCGCGTCGAGACCCTCAGCCTATCCTCGTCGTAGCCAGATCCATCACACTTCCGTCACGGCCACCTAGCTGTATAGCCGCCGTTGCAGACGGGTGATATCCTCCCGTTTTCCAGACCCGGGTCGGCGCATGGACTGCATCGCCATCATTCCAGCGCGGTTTGCATCTAGTCGATTTCCCGGGAAATTAGTCGCCCCTCTCGCCGGCAAGCCCCTCATTCAGCACGTCGTCGAGGGAGTTCTGCGCGTCCGCGGCATCGATGCGACCGTCGTTGCCACCGACGACGAACGAATCGCTGAGGCGGCCCGGGAATCCGGTGCCGACGTGGTAGTGTCCGAAGGTAGTTTCGCGTCGGGAACCGATCGCGTAGCCGACGTTGCACGGCAGTATTCTGCCGACACGATCGTCAACGTTCAGGGCGACGAGCTGGTGCTCGATCCGGACGGTTTTTCCCGGGCGCTGGACAGCTTCCGCTCCTCCGCCTTCGGGCTGGGGACCTTGCGCACACCGCTGCACGAGCCGGCCGATCTGTGGGACCCGAACGTCGTCAAGCTGGTGGTTGATGCCGACGGCCGAGCCCTCTATTTCAGTCGTGCTTCGCTGGTCTTTCCGCGTGCCGCCTGGCAGGCCGCAGGGGGCGACGGGGCGCCGGACACTTGGCGAACGATGGCTGCGGCGTCCACGCTCGCGCGGCCCTGTTGGATGCATCTCGGCGTGTACTTGTATCGCCGCGAGGCGCTCGAACGCTGGGCGGGTTTGCCCCCCTCACCCTTGGAAGAAAGCGAGGGATTGGAGCAGCTCCGAGTGCTGGAGGCGGGAGAGCACATGCAGACGTATCTGATCAACGACGCTGTGCCCGGCGTCAACACACCTGATGATCTCGAGCGCGCCGAGGCCGTTATCGTGGCGCGAGCGGCGCCCGCGTAGCTGGGGGACAAGAAACCGGATGTCGACAAAGTACATTTTCGTAACGGGTGGAGTTATTTCATCGCTGGGCAAGGGGCTGGCGTCGGCCGCCATCGGTAGTTTGATGGAGGCGCACGGCTACTCCGTCAACCTGTTGAAGCTCGACCCCTACATCAACGTTGACCCCGGGACGATGAGCCCGTTCCAGCACGGCGAGGTGTTCGTTACCGACGACGGCGCCGAGACGGACCTCGACCTCGGCTACTACGAACGCTTTACCAGCGTCCGCATGTTGAAGGCCAACAACTACACGAGCGGTCAGATTTACGAATCCGTCATCCAGAAGGAGAGGCAAGGCCTGTACCTGGGCAACACCGTGCAGGTGATCCCGCACATCACCAACGAGATCAAGGAGTGCATCACGGCTCTCGGCGATACTGCCGACATCGTGATCAGCGAGATCGGCGGCACGATTGGCGACATCGAAAGCCTGCCTTTCCTGGAAGCGATCCGACAGCTCAACCAGGAGGTCGGGCGCGGCAACGGCATGTTCATCCACTTGACCCTGGTGCCGTACATAGCCGCCGCCAAGGAGCTGAAGACCAAGCCGACGCAGCACAGCGTCAAGGAGCTTCGTTCGATCGGTATTCAACCGAACGTTCTGCTGTGTCGCACGGACCGCTTCTTGCCGGAGGACATCAAGGAAAAGATCGCCTTGTTCACCAACGTCGATCCCGGCGCCGTGATCACGGCCAAAGACGTCGATTGCATCTACGAGGTGCCTCTGGTCTTCCACGAGGAGGGGCTCGATCGCATCGTGTGCGAGCAACTGGGTCTCGACTGCGACGTGCCGGACCTCGGCGAATGGCTGCGCGTGGTGCGGACCTACAAGAGCCCATCAGATCGTGTTCGCATTGCCGTCGTCGGCAAGTACGTCGAGTCCGAGGAGTCCTACAAGAGCCTCACCGAGGCGCTCGTCCACGGCGGTTTGGCGAACGACCTCGGCGTCGACATCGATTGGGTCGAAGCCGAGCGTTTCGAGGAGGGTGAGCACCCGAACGAGGTCTTGCGCAACGCCGACGGCATTCTGGTGCCGGGCGGCTTCGGCGAGCGCGGCGTGTGCGGCATGATCGATGCCATCCGTTTCGCGCGTGAGAACAACGTGCCGTACTTCGGTATTTGCCTGGGATTTCAGACGGCGGCGATGGAGTTCGCCGAGAACGTTGCCGAGCTCGGCGAGGCAGCCGACAGCGGCGAGTTCGACTTCAAGGATCCGGGGGTGGACAAGGTCATCTACAAGCTGCGTGACCTGCTGGGAATCGACGAAATGGGGGGCACGATGCGGCTCGGGGCCTATGAGTGCAAGCTTCAGCCCGGTTCGCGTGCCGCCGCGGCGTACGGGCAGACGGTGGTATCGGAACGCCATCGACACCGTTACGAGTTCAACCGTGTCTTCGAGGCGCCGCTCACCGAAAATGGCCTACAACTCACCGGCGAGACGGAAGACGGAAAGTTCGTCGAGATCCTCGAGGTGCCGGACCATCCGTGGTTCGTTGCCTGCCAGTTTCACCCCGAGTTTCTCTCCCGCCCCCTGGAGGCGCATCCGTTGTTTTCGGCGTTCATTCGCGCCTCTTTCGCGAGCCGGGGTGAGGGCGCCTCGCCGGTGCGCGAGGAAGCGGCGACCGCGGCGGGCGACGTAGCGGCGATCTGAGGCTGAGTCGGGGTACGCATGAAACAAACGGTGACAGTGGGCAACGACGTCGAACTTGGCGCGGGTGCGCTGGGGTTGATCGCCGGCCCCTGCGTTATCGAAAGCCGCGACCATTGTCTGAAAGTTGCCGAAGGGGCGGCCGCTGTGGCTGGGGACCTCGATGTCCCTTTTGTTTTCAAGGCATCGTTCGACAAAGCTAATCGCACGTCAATCGATGCGTTCCGCGGCCCCGGGCTCGATTCGGGGCTCGCGGCGCTTGCCGCGGTGCGTGACGAGCTCGGTGTCCCCGTGTTGACCGACGTTCACGCGGTCGATCAGGTCGATGCTGTAGCCGCCGTTGTCGACCTGATTCAGATCCCGGCTTTCCTGTGCCGGCAAACCGACCTGCTGGTGGCGGCGGCGCGCTGCGGGCTTCCGGTGAACGTAAAGAAGGGCCAGTTTCTTGCTCCCGGTGACATGCGGCAGGTCGTTGGCAAGCTCGAGGCCGCCGGAGCCACGGGAATCATGCTCACCGAGCGCGGCACATCGTTCGGCTACGGCAATCTCGTGGTCGACATGAAGGGCGTGTGCCGCCTGGCCGAGTACGGCCATCCGGTGGTTTTCGACGTTACTCACAGTCTTCAGCTTCCCGGCGCCGGCGATGGGGAGACGGCCGGCGAGCGGCGTTTTGCGGAGCCGCTGGCTACGGCCGCGGTGGCAGTCGGCGTTGATGTCTTGTTCGTTGAGGTGCACGACGATCCTTCGCAGGCCCGCAGCGACGGTGCGACTCAACTGCCGCTGGCGCGCCTGCGACCGCTGATGGAGCGCTGTCTCGAGGTCCACGCGGCAAGCGCGGTCGGCAAGAGCGCCGTTCGCCAGGGAGCCGCGTCATGAGCAAAGCGGTGCCGCGCCCCGGGGCAAGCGACACCCGCACCCGGGCATTGGAGCTGGCCCGCGAGGTGATCCGCATCGAAGCCGCCACCCTCGGGCGGCTTGCTGACCGGTTCGACGCCGAAGCATTCAGCCGGGCGCTCGACCTGTTGCTCGGCTGCCACGGGCGGATTGTGGTGAGCGGCATGGGCAAATCGGGGATCATCGGCCGCAAGCTCGCCGGCACCCTGGCGTCGACGGGTAGCCCGGCGCTCTTTCTGCATCCCGCCGAAGCCGGTCACGGCGACCTCGGGATGCTGGTCGAGGGCGACGTGGTCGTGGCCATCAGCCACAGCGGTGAAACGAAGGAAGTCGTGGCCATGCTGCCGTCGGTGAAGCGTCTTCGCAGCCCGCTGATCGTTATGGTCGGCGACTCGGAATCGACGCTGGCGCGGGAGGCCGACGTCGTGCTCGACGTCGGCGTCGAGCAGGAGGCTTGTCCGCTCGGCATGGTGCCAACCGCCAGCACCACGGCGGCACTGGCGATGGGCGACGCTTTGGCGATGGCCCTGGTCGAGGAGCGGGGCTTCAGCGCCGATGATCTGGCCGCCAACCACCCGCGCGGCAGCCTCGGACGCCAGCTCCTGCGCGTGCATCACGTCATGCACACGGGAGACGACATGCCCGAGATCGGGGTCGATGCGCCACTTCCCGAAGTGCTCGCCGCGATGACCGCCAAAGGGCTCGGCATGACCACTGTCGTCGACGATGACGGGCGTCTCGTTGGCGTCATTACCGACGGCGACATTCGTCGCCTCGTCGAAGCCGGTGGCGGCGCTGCCACGGAAATGCCGGCCGCTGACTGGATGACCCGGAAACCTGTTTGCGTGCGGCCGGATGTCCTGGCAACCGAGGCGCTCAACATGATGGAGGAGCGCCGGATCACCTCGCTTCCGGTCGTATGCGCCGAGGGCAAGCCCGAAGGTGTCGTACACCTGCACGATTTGTGGCGCACGGAGATGATCTGATGGCAAGCCTGAGCCGCGCCGATTACGACGAGCGTTTGCGCCGCGTCCGCTTGCTGGTGATGGACGTTGACGGCGTGCTCACCGACGGCGGCATCGTCTATTTCGAAGACAATCTGGAGGGCAAGCAGTTCCACGTGCGCGACGGTTCCGCCATGTACATCGCCCGCCTTCTCGGCGTGCGGACGGCGGTGATCACGGCGCGCAGCTCGCCGGTGGTAGAGCGACGCTTCACGGAGCTGCCGGTCGATCATGTGCGCCAGGGGGCTCGCCAGAAGGTCGCCGCTTGCCTCGAGATCCAGGCAGCTGAAGAAATCGCCAATGAGGAAGTCGCCTACATGGGCGATGACCTCATCGACCTGCCGATGATGGATCACGTCGGGCTCAGCATCGCCGTCGCCGACGCCAGCCAGCAACTGTGCGCGCACGTCGATTGGGTTACCGAGAAAGGCGGCGGCTGCGGGGCGGTCCGCGAGGTCGTCGACGACCTGGTTAGCGCCCGGGATGCGTGGGACGAAGTCATCGGGGATTACCGAAGCCGCTTCGGCGCGGGTGTAGCCGCCGTGGCGGAGGAGAAAACCGGATGAACCCCATCTTCAAGATTCTCCTGTACCTGGCCCTGGTGATCGTGCTCGTCACACTGGCCTACGCCAACAGCGAGCAGCGGGTAAACGTGACGTACTTCTGGAACCGAACGATCCCCGACGTGCCCGTGTTTCTCGTGATTCTGGGCTCGATCTTCGTCGGTGTGGCGCTTGCCGGAGTTTTTGCGGTGATCGAGCACTTCAAGCACGGCTTCCGCGAACGCGACCTGCAGCGCCAGATCGACGCGCTCGAGTCCGAAGTTCGCGAACTTCGCAACTTGCCGATCGCCCGCGGATTCATCGGTTCGCCGGACGACGAGGCCGGTTGGACCGAGGAGTAGCGCATGCAGGGCTGGTCCCTCACTTTTGGGGCCGCGGCGGCACTCCTTATCTTCGGAGTCCTGCTGGGCCGCACCTGGGCGCTGTCGCGCCACCGTCGTCGGGACGGTTCGCGGTACGGCGACCACCCGCACTACCTGCTGGGGCTCAACTACTTGATCTCGAATCAACCGGACCTGGCATTGGCGGAGCTGACCAAGGCAGTCAAAGGCGAAACCGACGCTATCGAGGCCTACCTGGCGCTCGGCAATCTGTTTCGCGAGAAGGGTCAGGTGGAGCGCGCCATCGACATCCACAAGAGCCTCCTGCATCGGCCCAACCTCACGGATCTCGGTCGTACCCAGGCATTGTTCTCGCTGGCGCTGGATTTCAAGACCGCGGGGCTCATCGATCGTTCCGAGCGCACGCTGCGCGAAGTCGTGAAGCGCGACCCTTCCAACCTGAGCGGCTGGCTTTGTCTGCGCCGCGTGTACGAGGAGATGGGACGCTGGGAGCGGGCAGCGGAGATTCAGGGACGCATCGACGAGCTGGCCGGCTCGGGCGACGACCGCTTGCTCGCCTCGCTGTGGACCGAGCGGGGCAGGGCGGCGCTGCACGATGGTGACGCCAAGACCGCGGCGGCCCACTACGATCAGGCTCTCGCGCTCGAGCCCGACTATGCACCGGCGCACCTCGGCGCGGGGGATTGTTTGGCGAGGTCCGACGACCTGCGCGGCGCGATGGAGCACTGGGAGGCGGCCTTGCACGACGGCTCCGCATGGGCCATCGAGGCCCTCGAACGCATTCTGGCGGCGGCCGCGGAGGCCGACGACTGGGACAGGCTCGAACGCGCCTCGTCCACGGTGCTCGAGCGCCAACCGCACTCCTGGCGCGTGCACCTGATCTTGGCTCGACTGCACAGGCATCGCGACGAGCTCGATGCGGCGCGGGAGGCGTTGGTTCGCGCGCTAACCGAGAAGCCCGGCTCGATTACGGTGCAGCGCGAGATGCTGGAGCTTCTCGACAGCCAGGGGGCAGACGGGGCCGAGCTGCGACGGCTTTACGATCAGGTCGCCAACGAGGCCCGTCTGGTCGACCCGTACGTTTGCCTCGAGTGCGGCTTCAAGGCCACCGAGCCCTTCACGCGTTGCCCGTACTGCCACGACTGGAACACCGTGGCCGACGAGCAGACCTAGCGGGTCGTGGTGAAAGCCTCGGCTAGAATACCCACCCGCCAGACCCATCACACTTTCACCACGGCCTGCTAATGTTCGAGGTCCGGATCGAGACGACGTTCGAGGCGGCGCACAGCCGCGGTCCCGACGGCGCCGAGGCGCCGTTGCACCATCACGAATGGAAGGTAGCCGTGCGGGCATCGTCGGAGGATCTCGACCATATTGGAATCGTTGTCGATTTCCGCATCCTGCGCGCCGCGGCCGACAAGGTGGTGGCGCAGCTCGACCAACGGGTTTTGGAAGACGTCGACGGCTTTTCTAAGACGGCGCCGACGCCGGCGGCGGTCGCCGAGTGGATCTTCGATGGCCTCGAGGACCACTTCCGAGCTGCGACCGCGGAAGCCGCCGGCAAGCACGACTTCCGGCTCGAGGCAGTCGCTGTCGAGGCCGACCCGGGCGTGCAGTACGAGTACATCGGCCGCTAGCTGTTGCGCCCGGGAGCTTTTCCACACCCGGCTAGGTCGTCGAAAAGCTTCACAACCACCGCTTCAGTGGCCGTGCGGGCGGCGTCGAGCGAGCCGTCGTTGTCGATGACGTAGTTTGCCTGCTCGATCTTCTCCTGCTGATTCATCTGCGCCGCCATGCGTAGGCGGGCGTCCTCGGCGCTGTTGCCGCGGGCGATCAATCGCTGCAATCGCGTTTCCTCGGTCGCCGCGACCACCACCATGCGGTCGTATCGCGCGGCGCCCCCCGTCTCGTACAGAAGCGCTGCTTCGCTCACGGCAACGCCCGATTCCACGGTGGCGGCCCAAGCTTCGACTTCCTGCTCCTCCCGCTCGCGGATCGCGGGGTGCAGAATATCCTCGAGCTGTTGGCGCGCCGCGCGGTCGGCAAAAATGACCGCGCCGAGCTCTCGCCGGTCGATCTCGCCGTCCGCGGCGAACACTTCCCTGCCGAAGGCCGCGACGACACGGTCGTGCGTCGGTTGGCCGGCGACCAGACAGTCATGAGCGATCCGGTCGAGGTCGATGACGCGGCAGCCCAATTCCGCCATCCAACCTGCGACTGTTGACTTGCCGGCGGCGATGTTGCCGGTCAAGCCGACGCACAGGATCGAGGCGCTCATTAGCAGGCCGTGGCGAAAGTGTGATGCATGTGAGGTACTAGCGCGAGGCGCGCAATCGCGCTGCTCGGAGCGTGTTGGCCATCAGCATGCCGATGGTCAAAAGACCGACCCCGCCCGGCACCGGTGTGAGGGCGCCGGCAACCTCGCCGACCTCCGGATGGACGTCGCCCACCAGCAGGTAGCCGCGCTCCTCGAACTTGTCCCAGTCCGCCGCGTCACCGAGGATCGCAGCGGCCTCGTCGCGCTCGGCGACACGGTTGATGCCGACGTCGATGACCGCGGCTCCCGGTTTCACGAAGTCCTTGGTGACCATGGCGGCCCTGCCGATCGCGACGATCAGGATGTCGGCACGGCGGCAGACATCAGGCAGGTCCTGGGTGCGCGAGTGGCACACGGTGATCGTGGCGTTGCGGTGCATCAGCAGCAAGGCCATCGGTTTGCCGACGATCTCGCTGCGCCCGATGATGACTGCGTTCTTGCCCTCGATGTCGATGCCGCCGTGGTCGAGCATTTCCATGATGCCGGCCGGCGTGGCGGGGACGAATCGCGGCCGTGCCTGCACCAGGCGGCCGACGTTTTCGGGGTGCAGCCCGTCGACGTCCTTCGCCGGGTCGATGCGGTCGAGTACCGCTTCGCTGTCGATCTGTTTCGGCAACGGCAGCTGAACGAGGATTCCGTCCACTCCGTCGTCGGCGTTGAGAGCGCTTACCGTTTCCAGCAACTCGTCGGTCGGTGTGCTCTCCGCCATCGTGATGGCCTCGGAGTCGATGCCGAGATCGTGGCATTTTTTGACCTTGCTGCTCACGTACATCGACGAGGCGGGATCGTCTCCCACGAGCACGGCTACCAGTTTCGGGCGTCGATGCCCGGCGCCGCGGTGGTCGCCGAGCCCTGCCGATACCTCTTTCAGGATGGCATCCTGGACGGGTTTTCCGCGGAGTTCTCTAGCCCGCATATCTCATAGCGCTAACGTTATCTCTCCCAGTCGATGTGGTCGACGATGCCGACAATCGCGGCATTCGCCGGTGACAGCTTTCGATCCATCGCGATACTCGTGGAGCGTCCCTCGACGACCACGAGGACCGTTTCTCCAGCGCCCGCGCCGACACCGTCAACAGCGACGATCGAATCGCCGTCATCGGTGCCTTCGAGCGAGATCGGCTGCACGACGAGCAGTTTTCCACCCTCGTACTTGGGGTCCTTTTGGGTGGCAACCACGTTGCCGATCACGCGGCCGAGCAACACTTTACGACTCCAACAAATTGATGCGATCGACGATGCCCACCACCGAGACATCGGCGGGCACGTGATCGGGGAGGAAAGCGAACGACGCTTCCCGGCCGGTAACGAAGAACACGTTTTCGCCGGCGCCGGCACCGACAGAGTCGATGGCAACCAGAGGCGAACCACGGTCGGTGCCCTGCTCGTCGATCGGCTGGACCAGCAGCAAGGTGCGTCCCCGCAGAGCATCATCCTTGACGGTGCACACGACGCGTCCTACGACGCGGGCCAGATCCACGGCTTTATCCTATTCGTCGAGGTCGGCTGCATCGACGATCCCCACGATCGAGGCGTCGACCGGCCGCTCGTTCATTCCCTCTGCCATGCGTGCCGAGGACCCGCGCACCACGAGGACTGTTTCCTTGTACCCGGCGTTGACCGTGTCGACGGCCACAACGTAGCCGCCTTCCTCCTTGCCCCCCGGGTCGACGGGTACAACCAGCAGCAGCTTCTGGTTGGCGAGCTTGGGATCCTTACACGTGGCGACTACGGTGCCGACGACGCGGGCGAGAAACACGAGTATTCAGGCGCTAGTCGCTTTTGCCGATAGGCAACATTTCTTCGAGGCTGCCATGCGGGCGTGGAATCACGTGCACGGAGACCAACTCGCCGACACGTCGAGCCGCTGCGGCACCAGCGTCCGTGGCCGACTTGACGGCAGCGACGTCACCCCTGACGATCGCCGTCACCAAGCCGCCACCGACTTTCTCGTAACCGATCAGCGTGACCTTCGCCGCCTTCACCATGGCGTCCGAGGCCTCGACCATGCCCACCAATCCCCTGGTTTCGATCATTCCAAGGGCTTCCCCATAATCACCCATCTGTTGTCCTCCTGGAGAGGGTCGGATTACTTCTCAGGCCGGCATACTAGCGCAGCGCCCGCACGGCGTCGGCCAGCAGCCCGACCAACTCTTCATTTGTTAGCGTAATCGTTTCTGCTCCGCTGTCCACTGGATAACAAGCAGGCGGAACGGGGCGCCCTCCGGAGCTCTCGCGCAGCGCTGACAAGCGCTCCACCTCTTCCAAGCTGAACATCTTGGGCCCGCCGAGCAGCTCGGCCACCAAGCTGATCTCGGCAAAGTGCTCGAGCTGGTACATGCGTTCCTCTGCCTGCGACAGACTGGCGCCGGCGGTGAGGGCGCCGTGGTTGGCCAGCAGCAGTGCGTCGTACATCTTGATCGGCCCGGTTACGGCCTCGGCCAACTCTTCGGTAGACGGCGTTCCATAGGGAGCGATCGGTATGCAGCCGAGCGTGGTGACGATCTCGGCGAGCACGGCCGCCGGCAGCTGGCGCCCCGCTACCGCGTAGCCTGTGGCCACCGTCGGGTGGGCGTGGACGATGGCGTTCAGGTCGGGTCGCTCCCGATAGATCGCCACGTGCATGAACATCTCGGAGGAGGGCTTGCCGCCGCCTTCGGGGGCTCCTTCCAGGTCGGTGACGATGAGCTCGTCCTCGCCCATGAACCCCTTGTTGGCGCCGCTCGGGGTGGCGAGGATTCGATCGCCGTCCAGCCGAATGCTCATGTTGCCTTCGATCGAGGCAAGGATGCGGCGTTCGTAGAGACGGCGTCCGGCCGCGACGATTGCGGCCCGCGCCTCCCTTTCGCCTTGCATTCGGTGACTCCTTAGCAGGCCGCGGTGGAAGTGTGATGGGACGGGCGGGTCAGAGAATCATGGGCGCCGGAGCGCCGTCAACAGTGCGGGAAGACTAGTCCCGGCCCCCGGAATCGTCAAGCAGCGGCCTCGGAAACGTACTATCGACGGGGGTTTGCACGAATCGCAGATTGACCGCCGGCCGGCGGCGGGGTACAACGCGCAGCATGACTCGCCGATCCCAATTTGCGGTCGGTGCCGGCCTGGCGATCGTGCTCCTATGGTTTTTCCTGAGGGAGGCCGATCTCGGCGTCGTGCTCACCGAGTTGCGCCGCGCCGACTACCGGTGGGTGATGCTGGCGGTTGCGCTCACCTTGTTGGTCACCGTGCAGCGCGGCTGGCGCTGGCACTACCTCCTGCTTCCCGTCAAGAACGTGCGTATGTCGCCGCTCATCGCCTGCACGTTCATGGGCTGGGTATTCACCACGCTGTTGCCCGGCCGCCTCGGCGAAATTGCCAAGCCGGTGCTTCTCGGTCGGCGCGAGGGGATCAGCAAGACGGCGGCGTTCGCGACGGTGGTTCTGGAGCGCCTGTTCGACTTGATGTGCATCCTGCTGATGCTGGTGGCCTACCTGCTCGTGTTTCCGCTGCCGAGCGCCCTCGACAGCGAGGGCGCCGAGGTCCTCACGCTGATGCGGGCCAGTGGCTTCGCGGCGCTCGGGGCCCTCGTGGTTGCCGTGATGTTCATGGCCGGGGCACAACGGTGGCCGGAGCGCACCGATATCCTGCTGACCCGTGTCCTCGGCTTCGTGCCGGGCAGGGCAGGGGACGCCCTGGTGCCGGTCGCGCGCTGCTTCCTGGAGGGCTTTGCCGGCCTCCGCGATCCCAAGCTGTTTGCGATCATCGCGGTGCACTCGATTCTGATCTGGGTCAACGTCATCGTGACCTACTGGATCATGTTCTTGGCTTTCGACATCGAGGCGCCGTACTACGCCGTGCTGCCGCTGTTGATGCTCGTCGTGATCGGCGTCATGGTGCCGACGCCGGCGGCGGTGGGCGCCTTCCACGCCGCTGTCCGGATCGCCCTGGTGACCCTGTGGGCCGTGCCCAACGAGCAGGCGGTTAGCTACGCCATCCTGACCCACGCAATGGCCTTCGTGCCGATCACGGTGATCGGGTTGGCGCTGTTGTCGAGGGAGGGGCTGACGGTGACTTCGTTGGAGGGGCTGGAGGACTCTTCGCCGTCCTGATTTTTTTGATTTCCCGCCACCCGCCTCCGGCCTTGTCGGCGCCTCCTTGCCCGCTATTCGCAAAGGTGTGAGATGGGCGCGTTCGGCCAGCATACGGGGGTATAATCCCATCGCCCACCGGCCCGGCCGGCGCCGGGATTCCCTGTCAGCAAAGGCGATTAGGCCATGAAGTGTCCGTACTGCGGTCACCTCAAGGACAAGGTTGTCGACTCCCGCGAGAGCCGCGAGTCGCAGGCGATCCGCCGCCGCCGCGAGTGCCTCAACAGCGAATGTGGCCGCCGTTTCACGACCTACGAGAAGATCGAGGAAGCGCCGATCATGGTGATCAAGAAGGACGGCCGGCGTGAGCGCTACGAGCGTAGCAAGCTGCTGGACGGGCTGCTGAAGGCGTGCGAGAAGCGCGCCGTGCCGATGCAGGAGCTCGAGGCCATCTGCGACGAGGCCGAGGGCATCGCCACCGACAAGCCCGATCGCGAGATTGCCAACTCGGAGATCGGCGAGCACGTCATGGAGCGGCTTCGCGAGCTCGACGACGTTGCCTACGTGCGTTTCGCTTCGGTGTATCGGCAGTTCAAGGACATCAACGAGTTCATGGCCGAGCTCAAAGGCCTGCTGGATGAGTCGGTCTGACGAATCGGCCGCCCGCTTGTTCTCGCGGTCGCCGCTTCCCGAGATTGCCGCCGTGGCGGCGGCGCACGACGCGCCCGTGTACTTGGTGGGCGGTGCGCTGCGCGATGCCGGCGTGGGGAGGGACGCTGCCGACCTCGATATCGTCGTGGGCGGCGAGTTCGAGGTCTTCGTCGACGCGTTTGCCGAGGCTTGCGGCCGCCGCCCGGTCGAGATCGGCGACGAGTGGAGGGGTACGCGCCGCACCGGGTGGGCCGGCGTTCAGGTGGATGTGGCGCGGCTGCTCGGCTCGCTCGACGAGGATCTGGCGCAACGCGACTTCACGATCAATGCGATGGCGGTCGAGCTGAATCCCGAAACCTGCGCCGAGCTGGCGGCGCGGCAGGTCGAAATGGGCGACGCGGTGGTGGACCCGCACGGCGGGCTCGACGATGTGTGGGCCGGCCAGATCCGCATGGTCGCCGAGCAGGTGCTGGACGATGATCCGTTGCGCCTCCTGCGCGGCGTTCGCTACCTGGCGGTGCTCGACCGTTTCGATATCGAAGCCGCGACCCGGGCGGCCATCGCGGCGCGGCGCGATTCGATGGGCGGCGTTTCCGTCGAGCGCGTACAGACCGAATGGCGCCACTTGTTGGCAGGTCCGCATTGGGTTGCGGCGGTTCGGACGGCCGCTGAACTAGGGCTGGCCGACACTTTGGCCGAGGCGCCGGATCTGGAAGCGGCGTCGGCATGGGCCGCACAGGAGTCGGCCGGCGGCGGGGAGCCCAGCGAAGGCCGGTTGGCGGCGCTGCTGCTCGCCGACGTTGCCGCCGATGCCGACGGAACCTACAAGCGGCTCGTCGAGCGCCGCTGGCCGCAGGCTCTCGCCCGGCGGGCGACGCGGGCGGCACACTGGGCCGGAGCCATTTCGTCGTCGGCCACCGAACACTGCGTCGATTGGGTGCTCGAAGATCGTGAAGCGGCAGTGCTCGCGGCGCAGCTGGCTCGTTGCACCGACGCTGCGAACGGTACGCCGGCTCTCGACCGGCTCGAATTGTTTGCACACCGTGCCGCCGAGGACGCCTGGGTAACCGGCTTCGACCTTCGTAGTTGGGGTTTGACCGAGGGCCCGGCGCTCGGCGCTTTTCTTGCCGAGCTCAGGCGGGGCCAGATCCGGCGGCGCTGGGCTACGGCCGACGATGCTCGCGACGGGGCCCGCCGGCAAGCCGAGAGCCTTGCCGGCACTGCGTCGAGTGGGACGCGGGGCTGACATGCCGGGCCCGACGGTCGGCGAACTGGGAGAGCTCGAGCTCGTCGAGCGCATCGTGAGTTGTCTCGGCGCCGGCTCGGACGCGAACATCCGCGTCGGTCCCGGCGACGATGCAGCCGTGATTGCCGCCGGCGGCACGGAAATCGTCGTATGCACCGACAGCCTGCACGAAGACGTGCATTTTCGTCGCGACTGGATCGATCCTCGATCTCTCGGCCGCAAGGCGATCGCCGTGAATGCTTCCGACATCGGCGCGATGGGGGCGGCGCCACGCAGCTTTGTCGTTGCCCTCGGCCTGCCGGCGGAAACCACCGTCGAGTGGGTCGAAGCTCTGGTTGACGGCATGCGTGGCGGTGCGGCGGAGTACGGCGCGGCGGTGGTTGGCGGCGACGTGGCATGCATTTCCGGCAAGGTTTCGATCAACGTAACGGCGAACGGCGCCCTGGCATCCGGCGTTGCCCCGGTGTGCCGCTCCGGCGCCGAATCCACCGACCGGTGCTGGGTTACCGGGTTTCCGGGTCGGTCGGCGGCCGGGCGCAGCCTGCTCGAGGCTGGCTTCGGCCTCGATTCGTCGGCGAATCTGGTGGAGCCGGCGTCGTGGTCGGGTGTCGGCCTCGATGCCGACCACGCGGTTGCCTGCTTGCTCGCCTTTGCACGCCCGCAACCACCGGTGCGTTTCGGCTGCACGCTGGCGTCGGTAGGGATAGCCCACGCCATGATCGATATCAGCGACGGCGTGGTGCTCGATCTGCGGCGCCTGTGTACCGCGTCGGGAATGGGCCTCGACCTCGACGCCGAGGCCCTGGGTAGCGACCCGGCGCTCCAATCGTTGGCGAAGGCCGGCTTTGGCGACGTCGAGGAGTGGGTACTGGAGGGGGGCGAGGACTACGAGCTGGCCGTTGCGGTAAACGATGCGGGTGCATCTCGCTTGCGCGAGCTTGCCGACCCCGCCGGTCTCGAGGTTCGGCAATTCGGCGTGTTCGCCCCCGCCGAGCGCGGCTTCAACATCGTCCGCGACGGTGCCCGGAAGCCGCTGGCCTCCGTGGGTTGGGACCACTTCTCCTAGCAGGCCGTGCTAGCACCATGCCGCTGAGCTTCTCGATCGTAGCCAAGGACGACGCCACCCAGGCGCGCTGCGGCGAGCTGGTCACGCCGCACGGCATCGTAAAGACGCCGGCGTTCATGCCGGTGGGAACGTACGGTTCGGTCAAGGGGCTGCGAGCCGAGGACCTCGAGGCGCTCGGCGCCCAGATCGTTCTGAGCAATGCCTATCACTTGGCCGAGCGCCCCGGCGCCGACGTGATCGCCGCTCTCGGAGGAATCCAGAAGTTCATGGCCTGGAACGGCCCGGTGCTCACCGACAGCGGCGGCTATCAGGTATTTTCGCTGGCTGATCGTTGCGCGATCGATGACCAGGGCGTCACCTTCCAGTCGACGCTCGACGGCAGCGAGCGTCGGCTGACCCCCGAGTCGGTTATCGACATCCAAGCGCAGCTGGGTTCCGACATCGCGATGGTTCTCGACGAGTGCGTCGCCAACCCTGCCGAACGCTCCACCGCCGAGGCCGCCGTGGAGCGCACCCAGCAATGGGCCGAATCAAGCGTCGAGCTGAAGAACCGTTTGCCGGGCGGTTTGTTCGGCATTGTGCAGGGAAGTCTGTACCCGGAGCTCCGCGAGGCGCATGCCCAGCGGCTCTCCGACCTCGACTTCGACGGCTATGCGGTCGGTGGCCTGTCGGTTGGCGAGGAGAAGAACGTGACCTGGGAGGTGCTCGAGGCGGCAACCCGTGCCTTGCCCGAGAGCAAACCCCGCTACGTGATGGGCATGGGCACGCCCGCGGACTTGATCGAGGGCGTGGCGCGCGGCGTCGACATGTTCGATTGCGTCATGCCGACGCGGCACGCGCGCAACGGCACTGCGTTTACCAGCGAGGGGCGCATCTCGATCAGGAACAGCCGCTACGAACGCGACGCGGGGCCGCTCGACCCGGCGTGCTCGTGTCCGACGTGCCGGCGCTATTCGCGGGCCTATTTGCGGCTTCTCAAGCAGCGCGGCGAGATGCTCGGAAGCATCCTTTTGACGTGGCACAACGTGTTTCACTACCTTGACAGTATGAGGACCATCCGGCACGCTATCATTTCGGCAGGCTTTGTCGATCTCCGCCGTTCAGCGGAGGCCGAGGCGGCCGGGTCGTGACCGCCGAAACCGATTCGAAAGCTGCCGATCCCGAGTTCTCCCGGCGGCCACTCGCCGCTCGAAACCGGCGTTGATCGAGGTCAAGAGGTGTTCTTGCGTTCGCTCATTCTGATGGCACAGGGCCAGGGCCAAAGCGCCTGGACAGGGCTTGTGCCGCTGGTAATGATGCTGGGGATCTTCTATTTCCTGCTCATCGCGCCGATGCGGCGCCGCCAGAAGCAGCAGGAAGAGCTGATCGCGGCGCTCAAAACGGGCGACCACGTGGTTACGGCGGGCGGCATTTATGGCACCATCGTAGGGGTCAAAGACGATCGATTGACGCTGCGGATCGCCGACCAGGTAAAGATCGAAATCACGAAATCGAGCGTTGCAGGGCTCGACACGCCGGCGAGCTAAACCTCCCCCGGAGTAATCTTTCATGCCTCGAGACATTCTCTACAAGCTCGGACTCGTCGTGGGCGTCGCCGCGTTCAGCCTGTTCTTGGCGTACCCCCCGGATGAGCAGATCAACCTCGGTCTCGACCTGCGCGGCGGTATTCACCTGGTGCTGGAGGTGGATCTCGAAGAGGCCGTTGCCGGCCAGGTGCGCGACGATTTCAGCCGTTTCCAGGTCCTGCTCACCAGCGAGGGCGTGCCGGCGGCCACGGCGCGGCTCGACGACGACACGACGTTCAGCTTGAGCTTCAACACTGCGGCCGAAGCCAATCGGGCCGACGACCTCGCGGGCACGTCCTGGACCAACTACAACACGAGCCTCGATCGCTCGATCCCGCCGACGCTGACCCTGACGGTCCGCTCTCCGTACCGGACCGAGATTCAGGACGGCGCCGTGCGCCAGGCGTTGCAGACGATCCGCAATCGGATCGACCAGTTCGGTGTCGCCGAGCCCGTGATTCAGCGCCAGGGGCTGACCGGCAACCGCATTCTCGTCCAGTTGCCGGGCGTCGAAGACCCCGAACGCGTCAAGAATCTGCTACGTACGTCGGCGGTGTTGCAGTGGCGCCTGGTGCAGACGGGTCCCGCCGCCTCGCGCGAAGGTCTGCTCACGGCGCTCGGCGGCACGCTGCCCGACGGCACCGAGATCATGGAATCGATGCCCGAGGGCACGGCTCCGGCGATGTATTACCTGGTCGATCAGATTCCCGTGGTCGAGGGCCGTGAGCTCAAGAGCGCCCGGCTGTCGCAGGACCAGCTGGGTTTGCCGGCGGTGTCGTTCACGCTCGAAGCCAGCGCGGCGCGCAAGTTTGCCGATTTTACCGGCGCCAATGTGGGCCGCCAGCTTGCCATCGTCCTCGACGAGCGCATCCAGTCGGCGCCCGTCATCGAGAGCCGCATCAGCGGCGACGGCATCATTGCCGGCTCGTACACGATGGAGACGGCCGACGACCTGGCGCTCGTCTTGCGCGCCGGTGCGCTGCCGGCCTCGATCGAGTACCTCGAGGACCGCAGCGTCGGTCCGTCCTTGGGCCGGGAGTCGATTCGCCAGGCGCTGTTTGCCGCGCTCATCGGAATGGCCCTGGTGGCGGTGTTCATGCTCATCTACTACAGGGGCGCCGGGATCAACGCCGTGCTGGCGCTGGCCCTGAACCTCCTGATCGTGATGGGCGTGATGGCGTCGCTGCAGGCGACGCTGACGCTGCCGGGAATCGCCGGCTTGATCCTGCTCATCGGTATGTCGGTAGACGCCAACGTGCTGATCTTCGAGCGTATTCGCGAGGAATTGGATTTGGGCAAGACGGTGCGCTCGGCCATCGATTCGGGCTTCGCGAAGGCGTTTTCGGCCATCCTCGACGCCAACCTGACCACTCTTATCGCCGCGGTTTTCCTCTTTCAGTTCGGCACCGGGCCGGTGAAGGGGTTCGCGGTGACGATCACGATCGGCATCGTGGCGTCGATGTTCACGGCTCTTTTCGTTTCGCGCCTCCTGTTCTCGATGCGGACGGTGCGGCGCCGTGAGTCTCTCAGCATCTGATGCGCTTACTGGGCAAGACCGAAATCGATTTTCTCGGCATGAGTCGCGTCGCCGCGGCGCTGTCGGCCCTCCTCATCATCGCCTCGATCGGCTCGATCGTCGTTCAGGGCGGCCTGCGTTACGGCATCGATTTCGCCGGTGGCTCGCAGGTGATCGTGCTGTTCGCCGTCGAGCCCGACCTCGACTTGTTGCGCGACACACTGACCGCCGAGGGGATCGCCGATCCGCAGATCCAGGAGTTTACCGCCGAGCCGGGCCGCGAAGAGGTCCTCATCCGCACGCCGCAGCTCGAGGACGGGGGCGATCTGCTGGCCGATATCTACCGTGCCCTCGACGTCTTTGACGGCGCCGGCGCGGCGGACGGCGAGCTCGACTTCAACACCGTGAGTCGAGAGGTTCTGGCCGGTCGGTTGTTGACGGTCAACCCGCTCGAGTTCGATACCGTGGTCGACCGGAACAACGCCGAAACGGAATACGCCCGGGTGGCCGATCTGGCCCTCGACGCGCGCGATGACGTCGGCTTGCTGTCTTCCTGGGACACGGTTTTGGCCACCGGCATCGATCCACGGATCACCAGCTGGATGGAGAACACCTTCTACTTCGGCGGCCATGCGGTGATCGGCCAGGAGTTCGTCGGCCCGCAGGTCGGTGGAGACCTGCGCCGCCAGACGATGTGGGCGATGTTCTGGGCGCTCCTCGGCCTGTTGGGCTACATCAGTTATCGCTTCGAGTTCCGCTTTGGCGTCGCCGCCGTCGCGGCACTGGTACACGACGTGATGATCGCAGTCGGCGCCTTCTCGATCACCGGCCGCGAGTTAAACCTCCCCGTGATCGCGGCGTTTCTGACGATCGTCGGTTACTCGCTCAACGACACCGTCGTCGTCTTCGACCGCATCCGCGAAAACGCCACGTCGCTGCGTCGGGCGCCTCTGTACGAGCGAATCAACATCAGCTTGAACCAAACGTTGTCGCGCACGGTGTTGACCTCGGGCACGACGTTGATTGTGGTCCTGTCGCTGTTTTTCTACGGCGGCCCGGTGATCAACAACTTCGCCTTCGCGCTGCTCGTCGGCGTTCTCGTCGGTACGTACTCCTCGCTCTTCGTTGCCAGCCCGATCTTCTACGCTCTGGCCTTGCGCGCGGCGGCGAAGAAGGATACATAGCGCCCAGCCAGTGCTATTCTGGCGCTATGAGGCTGCCGGCACTCCGTTCCAGCAAACCTGAGCCGATCCAGGTCGAGGACATCCTCGAGAGGATTGAACAGACGCATAGCCCGGCCGACCAGGACCTGGTGCGGCGCGCGCACGTGTTCTCGGCGGGCGTGCACCGAGGCCAGGAGCGGCTGTCGGGGGAGCCTTACCTGACCCACCCGCTGGCGGTCGGCCTGATTCTTGCGGAGCAGGGTCTCGATGCCACGTCGATCGCGGTCGGCTTGCTGCACGATGTTCTCGAAGATACGCAGGCAAGCGTCGACGACGTCGAAGAGGAGTTCGGCGCCGACGTCGCCGGCCTCGTCGAGGGCGTAACCAAGATCAGCCAGATCGCCTTCACGACGCGTGAGCAGGAGCAGGCGGAGAACTTCCGCAAACTGTTGCTGGCGATGGTCGAGGATATCCGGGTATTGCTGGTCAAGCTGGCAGACCGGCTGCACAACATGCGGACGCTCGAGCACCTGTCGCCGGACGCGCAGCTGCGCAACGCCCGCGAAACCATGGACATCTACGCGCCCTTGGCGCAACGCCTCGGCATGGGACGCGTCCAGGCCGAGCTCGAGGACCTGGCGTTCCACTACACCTGCCCGGATGCCTATGCCGAGCTCGTAGCCGAAGTCGAGAGCCAGCCGCGCGTGCGCGACGCGTTTATTGCGCGGGTTCGCACGCGGCTCGAGACGGCGCTGGCGGAGCAGAGCATTCCGGCCCGGGTGGAGCACCGGGTCAAGGGGTACGCCAGCTTGCACACCAAGCTCAGCGAGCGCGACCGCGATCTGGATCAGATCTACGACGTCGTCGCGTTTCGCATCATTACCGACACCCCGAAGAACTGTTACGCGGCGCTCGGCTTGGTGCACGGGTCGTATCGTCCGGTCCCCGGGAGGTTCAAGGACTTCATCGCCATGCCCAAGCCGAACATGTACCAGTCGCTGCATACGACGGTGATCGACGAAGGGCAGCCGTTCGAGTTGCAGATTCGTACGGAGCAGATGCACCAGGTGGCCGAAGAGGGCATCGCGGCGCATTGGCTCTACAAGGAAGGACGGGACGACCTTCCGGTCGACGACCACCAGTTTCAATGGTTGCGCCAGATCGTCGACTGGCAGCGCGAGATCCCGGATGCACGCGAGTTTCTCTCGTCATTGAGGCTCGACCTGTACCCCGGCGAGGTTTACGTCTTCACGCCCAAGGGCGACGTGAAGGTGTTCCCGGCCGGCGCCACACCCATCGATTTCGCCTACGCCGTGCACACGGAAGTCGGCAATCACTGCGTCGGGGCGAAGATCAACGGCGCCCTGGTGCCGCTGCGAACGCCGCTGGAGAACGGCGATATCGTCGAAGTCACTACGCGTGCCGACGCCCGTCCGAATCGCGATTGGCTGCGGTTGGTGAAGACTTCGAGAGCGCGCAGCAAGGTGCGCAGCCACATCAACCGGCGTGAGCGCGAGCGCAGCATTGAAGTCGGGCGGCGCATCTGTAACAAGGAGTTTCGCAAGTACGGGCTGAATCTGAAGAAGCTCATCGGCTCGGGCTCCTTCGACGAGATGGCGTCGCATTTCGGCCTTGCCAAGGGCGAAGACGTCCTCGCGGCCCTGGGGTACGGCAAGCTGGCGGCGCGGCAGCTCACCGCCAAGCTCCTGCCTCCCGAAGAGCTCGCGGCGCCCGCGCTGGAGCCCAAGAAGAGCGTGTTCGGCGAGACGGTGCGACGTGTCCTCGGCTGGGGCGACGAGCCGGTCGTCAGTGTCCAGGGTATGGACGACATCCTGGTTTCCCGGGCCCGCTGCTGCGATCCGATTCCAGGGGAGGAGATCGTCGGTTACGTGACCCGCGGCAAAGGCGTATCGGTGCACGCCGCCGATTGCCCGAACCTCGAGCAACTGCTGCTCAATCCGGAGCGTGAGATTCCGGTGGCCTGGGGAACCGCCAAGGGCAGCACCCAACCGGTACGGCTCGACATCGAAATCGAGGATCGTCGCGGTCTGCTGGCCGAGATCACCTCACGCATTTCCGACGCCGAGACCAACATCCGCCACATCGAGTCGCGCATCAATAGCGGCCGCGGCCGCATCGACCTGATCGTCGACATCGCCGACCTCGATCACCTGAATCGCCTGACCCAGTTGCTGCCGGGTATCCCGGGAGTCCTCAAGGTGAGGCGGATCGGTACGCGTTAACAGTCCGTGTCGAACAAGGAGAGCGCTGTGTCAGACCACGAAATCATCCGCACCGACGCCGCCCCCGGCGCCATCGGCCCGTACTCGCAGGCCGTGGCCCTACCGCTCGGCGACAAAACCATCATTTACTGCTCCGGGCAGATTCCCATCGACCCGGCCACCGGCGAGCTGATCGGCGGGTCGGCCGCGGAGCAGGCGCACCGAGTCATGCAGAACGTCACGGGATTGCTCGACGCGGCCGGCAGCAGCGTCGACCGGGTAGTCAAGACAACGATCTTCTTGACCAGCATGGGCGATTTCGCCGAGGTCAACGAGGCGTACGGGTCGTACTTCAGCGATGCTCCGCCGGCGCGCTCGACGGTTGAGGTGGCGCGGCTGCCTAAGGACGTCGATGTCGAGATTGAGGTCGTCGCGTACCGGTAGCGCTCATCCCGGTGCGGTGGCGGCCGGTCGCAGAGCGCCGCGGTACATCGCCGGGGATCGAGCACGTGTTTGCTCGATAGGCCGATAGGGTGTACTTCGCTTAACATCCCCGGTCGATGCACCACGGCGCTCTGCGACCGGGAACAGGGGGGAGCATCACACGGACCCGCGCGACCCCGGCGCCGAAGCGTCCACGGCGAAAGTCTGTGCCGGAGGAAGTCCGCGCCGGTAGTTGCAAGTACAGGGGTTGAGAGCGTTTAATCGGCCTGCCGAATAACGCCGTTTCCGCGTTGCATTTTGATCTGTTCCCAGGGTGACCCGCGATGGCTCTTTCTGCTGGCACACGTCTTGGCCTGGGCGCCAGGAGCTTGGGCGTTTGGCACCGCTGAACCGGTAGAAGGCCGCCGATTCAATCGATCTCGCCCAGATCCTCCAGATCGGCGAGATCTCTCGTTCGGCCGGCAGCTTTCTTGTTGCGCACCAGATCGGCTCGGCTGAGAAACGGAACATCGAGCGATCCAATGGCCTGGAAGACCTTGGATTCCCACGCCTCGTCGAATTCGACACCCGAGATGTCGGTCATCACGTCGATTCGCCGTGGCGGCAGGCCGAGTTGAAGGACGCGATCCGGCTGGCTTAGGTCATCGACGCTGGCGTCGAGCGTCTCGACAGGGGCTCCGAACGCCTGCAGCGCGGCCCACACGCGTGCGGCGTTGTCGGGAGTCGCATCGATCCAGACGTCGAGGTCGCCGGTGGCTCTGGCGACACCGTGAACGGCCAAAGCATGCGCCCCGACGACAAGGAAGCGCGCCTGCGCTTCGATGAGAGCAGTCAGGAAATCGGTGAAATCCTCGTTCACTTCTCGAGGCCGGGTACAGGCCGCAAGCGCACGACGCGTACCGGAGTTTCGTGGCGGGCGTACAGTGGTACGGTTCGTCGCGCCAGTGTCCAGCACTGCTCGGTGAGCTCACCCACCGCTCGCAGGCGCGCCGCCGCGGTCCCGAACACCTGAGGCTCCACCGGTTCCCTCAATTCCCGCACGACGAGCGGCCAGGCCGCCCGTCGCCGGCGAGTTTCGTTGCAAGCAGTCTCCGGATCGTGCATACGCCAATTATCCCACGCTGGCCTGAAGAACGATGCCTCACCCTTCTGAGAGCGCTCCCGTGACCGGTGTCCCCGGACCAGTTTCCCAACTTTCCACACCCCCGGCTCATATTTGGCGGAACCGGCACGTGGGAATGCTGGAGGCGTGTGGTACGTCGACGGGGATGTTAAGCGAAGTACGCCCTATCGGACTACCGAGCAAAAACGTGCTCGATCCCCGGCGACGTGCCACACGCCAGAAGCATTCCCGCCCCCGCCCCACCCACCAAAAAAAAAGAGCCGGCAACACCGGCTCGAGAAGGATAGGGCGTCGGGAGAGGCGGGTTCCTAGGAAACCGCCTTCTGCACCCGCCCCGACTTCAGGCAGCTACTGCACACCTTGATCCGGCGCGCGCTGCCGTTCACCAGCGCCCGCACCTTATGAAGGTTGGGCTTGAAGGTGCGCTTCGTGCGGTTGTTGGCGTGGCTCACGTTGTTGCCGGAGCGGGGGCCCTTGCCGCACATATCGCATCGGTTGGCCATGATTCGATCTCGAGAGGTCTACAAGGAGAGTGCTGCTCGGAAGGTGCCTACTTCGTATGGTTATTCTAGCAGGCTCCGCATTATCGCGCCTCAACTTTGATCGCCGCCCCTTCGGCCGCCGACTCCGCGCCCGGACGCTCTCGGGTCGAGCCGTCCGAACGCTCGTTGTTGCCATCTGAGGGACCTTTACGCGGCCGCTAATTATGAACACTAACGAGCGGCATTTAGGGTTCGGACGCGAGTCCATCTATGTTATGTTCCGGTTCGCTGTGCAATTCTGTTTACGAGTGTCTTGACATCTGCCTGGTGAATATCGAACCATTGGAGTTGCCCCGCTTTGGTGGACGGTTTCCCGCTCACATTTAAGCGATCTGAGCGTACTCCTTTCGTACCCCATGGGCGAGTCGTAGTCCAGGGCTGAGTGTCTGCGACGCGGGTTGTAGAAGCCCTCGATGAACTTGAAGACGGCCATGCGGGCTTCCGCCTGGGACCTGAACCGCCGGCGGTTCAGGAGCTCGCACTCGAGGGTGGCGAAGAAGCTCTCGCACATCGCGTTGTCGTAGCAGTCACCGGCTGATCCGGTCGACGGTCGCACCCCGACCTCCTGGCAGCGCTGACCGAAGGCGATCGACGTGTACTGCGTACCTTGGTCACTGTGATGAATCACCTGTTGGGGCCGTCGTTGCGAGATCGCCATGTTCAGCGCCTTGAGCACGAGCTCGGTGCGCAGATGGGTCGCCATTGACCAACCGACAACGCGACGGCTGAAGACGTCCACGACGACCGACAAGTACAAGAACCCTGCCCACGTTGGGATGTAGGTTATGTCCGCCACCCAAAGCCTGTCGGGGCGGTCGGCTCTGAACTTGCGCTCGACCAGGTCCGGAACTGGGCGGGCTTCCCGATTTCGCCGCGTTGTCCGAACGCGTCGCCTACGGCTGACGCCCTGCAGGCCTGCACGTCGCATCAAGCGCCCCACACGCTTGCCGCCAACACCCACACCGTCGGCTCGCAGATCGGCGTGGATCCGAGGGCGACCGTAGGTGCCTCGGCTCTCCCTGTGGATCGCTTCGATCCGTGCCTGCAGCTTTGCGTCCGCCCGCGATCGAGCCGACGGTTCCCGCCGGCGCCACGCGTAGTACCCGCTGGAGGAGACCTCCAGCACACGGCACATCGTGGCAATCGGATACTTCGCCTGGTGACCGCTCACGAACTCGAAGACTTCGGCGGTACCGAGTCGGTCTCCCGAGCGAACCAGGCCGCGGCTTTTGAAAGGATCTCCCGCTCTTGCTTCAGCTGGCGGTTCTCTTTCCGCAGCCGCCCCAGCTCCTCGCGCTCAGCAGTGCTGAGCCCTTCGGCGCTGCGGCCTTCGTCGCGGTCAGCCTGCTTGATCCACTGGCGAATCGTCCAGTACGACGGCTCGAACTCCTTGGCCAGCTCGGCGACGCTCCGCCCAGCTCGTGCCACTTCTATGATCCGCCGCCGAAACTCCGCCGGGTACGGCCCTCTTGTCCTTGGCATCCTGAACACCTCCCGTGTACGTCGTAAGGTGTCCACGAAATCGGGTCAAGTCCACCATTTAGGGCGACGGCCAGGGGCACTGCCGTGGGTGAGCTCATGCAATTTGGGCGGAGCAAAGGGATCGTCGGGCTGGACATTGGCTCGCACGCCGTGAAGTTGGTGGCGATGAAGCCGCAGCGTGGCGATACCCCATTTCAATTGACGCATTTCGGGATCGCCGAGCTGCCGAGCGAATCGATCGTCGAGGGTGCAGTTGTGCGCCCCGGTGACGTCGCCGAGGTCATCCGCGATCTCCTCGACAACAACAAGATCAAGGGCTCCCGCATCGCCACGGCGGTTTCCGGACACGCCGTCATCGTGCGCCGCGTCTCCATGCCACGCATGGCCGAGGACGAGCTGCGCGAATCGATCGTGTGGGAGGCCGAGGAGTACATCCCGTTCGACGTCGACGACGTGAACCTCGATTTCGCTATTCTCGATGAGGACGAGGAAGGCAGCGAAATGGACGTCGTGCTCGTCGCGGCCAAGCGCGATCGCATCGACGAGTTCATGTTGGTGATCGAAGAGGCGGGCCGCCAGCCCGTCGTGGTCGATGTCGACGCGTTTGCCCTCCAGAACGCCTTCGAGAACGCCTATCCCGAGCGCCAGCACGAAGACGTGGCGCTCCTGAATATCGGCGCTTCGGTAATCAACGCGGCCGTCCTCGAGGAGGGCAGGCCGGTGTTCTGGCGCGACATGTACGATGGGCGTGCGGCAGTACGTCGCTGCCCTGCAGCGCGAGTTCATGCTCGACTACTTCGACGCCGAGGAAGTCCTCCGGCGCGCCGGGAGTGGCGCCGCAGAGGGCAACGAGCAGATGGACACCGAGCTCGGTGGCTGGGACGAGGACGAAGAGTACAATTTCGACGACGCTACGATCGAGGAGCAAGCGCCGCTCGAGGCCGGAGACCCGGCCGACGAGCCGGCCGACGACGCGGCGGGCGGAGGCGGCGAGGAAGACGCCGTCGGCGGGATTCGCGATGCCTCGACCGACCCGAAAGTTCGGGAGGTTTCGGAACGACTGATCACCGAAATCAAGAAGACGTTCGACTTCTACCACGCCCAGTCGATGCGTGAGCGGTTCGACGCGATCTTCCTGGCCGGAGGCGGAGCTCACGTCGCCGATTTGACCGTTCGACTGGAGCAGCGCTTGGGAACGCCGGTGGAGCTACTCGATCCGCTGCGCCGGGTTTCGATCCCCAAAAAGGCTTTCGATCCGGAGTACGTCCGCAGCATCGCGCCGCAGGCGGCTGTCGCCGTCGGTTTGGCCATGCGGGGCGAGGGATAAGGCGACGAGGACGCAGCGATGATTCGTATCAACCTACTCGGTCATGAGCCGTCAAAGCCGAAAAAGCGCGCCGTGCCGACGCTCACGATCGGCGGCAGCGACAATGCCGGGTTCATCCTGGCGGTCGTCGCGACGGTGGTTTTGCTCGCCGGCGCCTGGTGGTGGCAGTGCGGCAACCTGCAGCGCTTCGCGGCCCGCCACGCGGTTGTTGTTGCCGAACAGTTGGAGCTCGCCGATATCGCCGCGCAGGTGCGCGACCTCCAAGATCGTCGCGCCTTCGTCGGTCAGAAGCGCGGGGTGATCTTCGATTTGAAGAAGAGCCAAAGCGGTCCTGTATTGCTACTGGACCAGCTCAACCGCGAGCTTCCGGACAGCCTCTGGCTCACCGACCTCACGCTCACCGACGGCAATGTGTCGATCGTCGGTCTGGCGCTGTCGCCGGTGGCGGTGGCCGACTTCGTGACCAATTTGCGCTTGTCGTCGTACTTCGCCGACACCGACCTCGATTTCACCCAGGACACCGGCGACTCGGAGCGTTTTCAGCTAACGACCCGCTTCGTTCCGTTGTCCAGTCCCCCGGAAGACACGACGGAAACCGACGTGTCGACCAGCGGTCAATAGGAGGCACTCATGGCGTTCGAATTCAATGAGATGTCCAAGAACGGCCAGTGGGGCGTGATCGGTGTGGTTTGCGTGGCCTTTATCGGCGTCTTCTACGTGTACGTGTGGACGCCGGGCGCGGAGCGCATCGCCTTTTATCAGGGTGAAATCGGCACCATCCAGCTCGAGAACCAGCGGACGCGCCAGGTTGCCGACGAGCTGCCGGAGCTCGTGGCCGAGGTCGCCGTCCTGGAAGGGCAGCTGCAGATCCTGTCGAACATTCTGCCCGACGCGCAGGAGGCCGACGTCACGCTGCGCCGCCTGCAGTCAGCCGCCGCCGACAGCAATCTTCAACAGCGCCGCCTCACATTCCAGGACCCGGTGCTGCACGATTTCTACGCCGAGGTACCCATCGAGCTCGACCTCGTGGGCTCCTTCCACGATTTGGCGTTGTTTTTCGACCGCGTCAGCAAGTTCGGCCGTATCGTCACGGTTGGGTAGGTTGCCATCACGGCGCTCGAAGACGGCAGCCCGAACACGGTCCAGGCCAGCTGCACGGCGAGTACGTTTTTCTTCTTGCCTGACGCGCTGACCGCAGCTACCGCCGATACGGAAACCACGGGGCAATAAATAACGGTTCGACTGCTTATTCCGAAAACCCAGGTGCGCATCCTCGGCGCCGCGGCGTTGGTGGTGGCCGTTGGCGCCGGTGCCAGCGTTGCCGCGCCAGGGCCGAGAGGCACATCCGACCCCTCGATCGGGGTGGTTGCCGTGGTGCCGCACGACGCAACGGGGACGGTCGAGCAGCCGCACGACGTAGCGGCGACGGTCGAGCAGCATCCCGAGGCGGCCCTTGCGGTACCCGGCCCGTCCATCGAGTTGCCCGAGGCCCCACAAGGCCCGGATCCCCAACAGGGCGAGCAAGACCCAGGCGAGCAGAGCCAAGAGCAGCAAGCAGAGGCCGCCCAGGTTCAAGCCCCGCCGGTAGGGCAAACGGAGGACCCGTCTTTGACGCCAGCCGAGCGCGGGTCGATGGCCCTGGTCGAGCAAATTATTCGCGACGAGGAAGGGGTCCTGATGGGCACCGGCTTCGACTACAACGCCGGTGGCCGTCGTGATCCGTTCCGCAGCTTGGTTCCGACAGCTTCGATCTTGGCGCCGGGGAGCCGCCCGTTCGGCCTCGGCGGTTTCCTGATCAGCGAGGTCGATTTGAAGGCCATCGCCCTGGCCCAGGGCACGTATCGCGCCATGGTCATCGGCCCGAATCGGCGGGCCTATTTTCTCAAAGTCGGAAGCGAGCTCTTCGACGGTCACGTGGTCGAGATCCAGGCGAACGAAGTTCTTTTCGAGCAGCGATTAGCCATGCCCGATTTAACCGGCGCTCGGCGCATCCGTGGGGTGACCAAGCGTCTCCGAACAACCGGCTCAGGAGGCGGATAGACCCCGTTATGAACGACAACGGCAGATACAACACGGACAAGTCCGGACCGAGGACGCGCGGCATCGTCGCGGCGCTCGCGGTGTTGATCTGTCTGGCGCCCGTTCTGGCGCCGGCACAGCAGCAACAGGACCCTGACCGCCTGCCGGCAGGGGCCCTCCCGACGCAAGCCCTCATCCTCGACGATCCGAATCAAGACGGTTTCTCCATGAATATCGAGTTCGTCGAGGTCGACATCCGCGATGTCGTTCTCTTCTTCGGGCAGCTCACGGGTATCAACATGGTGCTGGACCCCGGCGTTTCGGGCCCCGTCACGACCCAGCTTTTCGATGTTCCCTGGGACACGGCGCTGCTGACGATTCTTGATTCGCACGACCTCGGCTGGCAGGTGCAGCGCAACATCCTGCGCATCACGACGGTCGACAAACTCGCGGCTGCGGCCGAAGCCCAGGTTCGCCTGACGGAGCAGGAACGGTTGGCCCAGCCGCTCATAACCGAGCAGCTCGAGTTCTCGTACGCCAGGGCCGAGGACCTCCTCGAATTGACGGTCACCCAACTTTCGTCGCGCGGCGAGGCCACGGTGGACGCGCGAACCGACTCGATCATCGTGCGCGACACGGCGGAGCAGATCGATGGCGTGCGCGGCTTGCTCGAGACGCTCGACTAGCCGGCGCCGCAGGTGAACCTCAAGGCGCGCATCGTCGAAACGACGCGAGATTTCGTGCGTGAGCTCGGCGTTCAGTGGGGTTTCCAGGGAGTCGCAGACGCGGCCCACGGCAACACCACCGGCCTGGTCTTTCCGAACAACCTGACGGTACGGGGTCAGAACCAGCCGGGAAGCGGTATCGAGTCGCTCGGAATCGGCGGCACGCCGTTCGCAGTGAACCTACCGGCGTCCGAGGTGACCAGTGGTATCGCGCTCACGATGGGCAGTGTGCTGGATTCGTTTCGCCTCGATGTGTCGCTGTCGGCCATGGAGACCTCGGGTCGAGGCAAGGTGATCTCGACGCCGAACGTCACGGCACAAAACAACGTCCAAGCGCACATCGAATCCGGTCAGCGGATTCCGGTGCAGGTGTTGGTCGACAACACGGCGTCGATCCAGTTCATCAATGCCAACCTGCAATTGACGATCACGCCGCAGATCACCGACGAAGACACGATCATGCTCGACATCTGTGGTCGACAAGAGCGAGCCCGACTTCACCCGTCAGGTTTCCGGCATCCCGACGATCTTCACCCGGCGCGCCGAAACCCGCGTGCTGGTGCGTGACGGTGGAACCACAGTTATCGGTGGAATCTTCCAGCTCACCGTGAGCGAGCAGGAGTCTCGCGTTCCGGGGCTCCACCGGATTCCTTTGCTCGGTTGGTTGTTCAAGAACCAGAACACCTCGCAGAACAACAACGAGCTGCTGATCTTCATCACACCACAGATCCTGGAGCGATAGCCATGCTGAGACGCGGAGGCAGGTACTTGTCGTGGCAGAGGTCGCTCGGAGTTCGAGCGACCCCTCCGAGACGACGGCAGCCGTCATCGTCGCGGGGCTTGGTGCGCTTGGCGGCGGTGATTCCGCTCATGGTGATGGCCTTCGGCTGCTCGGTGTCGGGAGGGAACCTCGACAGCGATACCAACGTGATTCTGGTGCTTGACTCGTTGGCGGCCGTAAGCGACCCGTTCGGCGACGTCGTTACGACCGGCGGTACGATTCTGGACGACACGGTGACGGCGACCTTTTCAGCCCATTTGAAGGCGCCGATCACGACGAGTGCTCAGACCACCAAACCGGAGCTCCAGGAAGTAATCCTCGAGCGCTAAGAGGTCGTCTATTCACGTACCGACGGGGGTACCGACGTGCCCCGCCGGATTCACGCGCGCGATGGTGTTGCGCGTTCGCCTCACCGAGCGCGGTGCCGACGAGTTGAATGACAGCACGATCGACGTGGTGATCGTGCCGTCGACGCAGAAGGCACAACCGCCGATCTCGTTCCTGATCAGCCCGGGTATCGAGCCCGGCACGAACTTCACGAACATACAGATCAGAGCAACCGTTACGTTCTTCGGCCGCACTCTGGCCGGAGACAACGTGGCGGTGAGCGGCTCAATCGGAATCAACTTCGCCAACTTCGGCGATACGAACTCATGAGGCACGGAGCGATAGCCAAACTGACGTTACGCGACACAGGGGGAGGTGGGCGCCGCAACAGAGCCAGGGTCATGATGACCTGCCCCCCAATAGTCGGGCCAGTTTAAGAGTTAGGATTTGAGGCTCTCAGACGGGTTCGAGAAGGGGGATAAATGGCACGGAAGCGCTACACGGTCGAGCAGATCATCGCCAAGCTCAGAGAGGCAGAGGTGGAGCTGGCGCGGGGAGTCAAGACGCCGGAGGTATGCCGGACGCTGGGCATCAGCGAGAACACGTACTACCGGTGGCGGAAGGAGTACGGCGGTCTGAGAGTGGATCAGGCGCGGCGGCTCAAGGAGCTCGAGCGCGAGAACGCCCGGCTGAAGAAGTTGCTGGCCGAGACGATGCTCGATAACGCTATCTTGAAGGAAGCTTCGTCGGGAAACTTCTGAGCCCGGCGCGGCGACGCCGGGCAGTGCGGAACGCACAGCAGTCGCTGGGGGTCTCCGAGAGGCGGGCCTGCAGAGTTCTCGGCCAGAGGCGCTCGACGCAGCAGTATCGAGCCAAGGTGCCTCAGGACGAAACGGCGCTCGTTGAGCGAATGAGTCAGTTAGCGACGCAGTATGGGCGCTATGGGTACCGTCGGATCACGGCGCTGCTTCAGGGTGAAGGCCGGCGCGTCAATCACAAGAGGATCGAGCGGTTATGGCGACGTGAAGGGCTGAAAGTGCCGCGCAAGCAGCCGAAGCGAGGACGTTTGTGGCTCAACGACGGGTCCTGCGTGCGGCTGCGGCCGGAAAGGAAAGATCACGTGTGGGCGTACGACTTCGTGCACGAGAGAACGCACGACGGGAAAGCGCTTCGTCTGCTGACGATCGTCGACGAGTACACACGGGAGTGCCTGGCGATCGATGTGGCAAGGAGGCTGAACTCCGAGAACGTGCTGGAGCGGCTCGCTGAGCTGTTCGTGAGCCGGGGTGTTCCGGATCACATCCGCTCGGACAACGGGCCGGAGTTCACGGCCCAGGTGGTGCGGGAGTGGCTTGGGCGGATCGGGGTCAAGACGTTGTTCATTGAGCCCGGCTCGCCCTGGGAGAACGGCTACGTGGAGAGCTTCAACGGCAAGCTCAGGGACGAGCTCCTGAACGGAGAGATCTTCTACACACTTAAGGAGGCAGAGGTTCTGATCGAGAGATGGCGCAAGCAGTACAACCGCGTGCGGCCCCATAGCTCGCTGGACTATCGGCCACCCGCACCCGAAGCGATGTTGTTGCAGCCGGCTGCGCTCCGCTCCGCTGGCTCCAACAACCTCTTGTCAGCACCGATTCAATGAGTTAACAAGTGGCCCAAACACATGGGGCAGATCAAATGAGTGATTGTTCCCGGCGCCGTTTTCGTGTTCTGGAAGGCGTAGAGGCCACCTTCGACGCCCTCGTCGTCAACGACGCGGCCAACGTTCGCTACCTGACAGGATTCACCGGCACCAACGGCTGGGCGGTTCTGACGCCCGACGCCGAAGCCGCGTTGCTGACCGACCCGCGCTATGCCGAGCAAGCGGAGCGCGAGGTCGACGCCGATCAGCTCGTGGTGACGTCGAAAGGCCTGGTTGCGGCGCTCGACAACATGCGGCAACAGCAGGATTGGAAAACCTTGGCCTTTGATCCTGAGCACGTTTCCGTGGCGCTGCGACGCAAGCTGGCTGAGACGTTGGACGTCGAGCTGGTGGAGGTCTCGGAAGCGGTCGAGATCTCCCGGCGTCGCAAGGACGCGGTCGAAGTCGAGGCGATCCGCGCCGCGCTCCAGATCACCGAGGCGGCGCTTACCGATGTGGCCGCGGCCATTACGCCGGGTCGAACTGAGAGGCAAATCGTCGCAGATCTGGAGCACGCCTGCCGCCGGCGAGGAGCCAACGGTATGGCGTTCGAAACCATCGTCGCGTCGGGATCGCGCACGGCGCTGCCCCACGGCGTTGCCGGTGAGCGTTCGGTGCAGGCAAACGAGCCCGTGATGATCGATATGGGATGCCGGCTCGGTGGTTACTGCTCCGATATCACCCGTATGGTCTGGTGCGGTGATGCACCCGACGCACAATGGCTCCGCATCCACTCGCTGGTCGACACGGCGCGTCAGACTGCTGTTGCAGCCGTTCGCGCCGGCATGCCGGCAGTCGATCTGGACCATGTCGCCCGGGCCGTCATCGCCGAGGCCGGGCATGCCGAGGATTTCAGCCACGGCACCGGGCACGGCGTTGGTTTGGAGATCCACGAGAGCCCGGGCATCTCGCAGCGCAGCAAGGACACGCTCGAACAAGGCATGGTGATGACGATCGAGCCCGGGGTGTATGTGGCAGGTCGGTTCGGTGTGCGTATCGAGGACATGGTGTACGTCGGCGAGTCCGAGTGCGAGCGCTTGACCACCCTGAGTACCGAACCTATTCTTGCCGGAGCCCCGTAACGGGCATACGCGGCGGGGCGTTTCTGGAGGTGGCACGCATGGCCAAGACATCGAACGACAGCCCGGTTGATCTCGACCGGATCCGCGAGCTCATCGACCTTCTGGCCGAGCTGCTCGTCGAGAAGGACGTCGGCGAGCTGCACGTTGAAACCGGCGGCCTGAAGGTCAAGATCCGGCGCAACGGTGGCGTCGTGGCGACGGTTGTGAACCCGGCTCCGGCGGCGGTGACTGCGGCGCCGGCAGCGGGCAGCACGCCGGCAGCGGGAGAGCCCGAATCGCCGGCCGAGGCGGCGGGTGTGGGCGACGCGTTCATCGTCGCGTCGCCCATGGTCGGCACCTTTTACCGGGCGCCCGAGCCGGGAGTCGACGTGTTTGCCGAGGTCGGCGAGCAGGTCGAAGAGGGCCAAACCTTGTGTATCGTTGAGGCGATGAAGCTGATGAACGAAATCGTTGCCGACGTCGGCGGCGAGGTGTTGGCGATCTTCGTCGAGAACGGCGAGCCTGTGGAATACGGACAGCAGCTGTTCGCCATCCGGCCCACCGGCTAAACAAGAACGAGGGCACCGAGCCGTGTTCCAGTCGATCCTCATCGCCAATCGCGGCGAAATCGCGCTGCGCATCATCTGGGCATGTCGCGAGCTCGGCATCAAGACGGTCGCCGTGTATTCCGAGGCAGACCGGGATTCGCTGCACGTCAGCTTCGCGGACGAGGCGGTCTGCATCGGGCCGCCGCCGGCGAACGAGTCGTATCTCAGCATTCCGTCGGTCATCTCGGCTGCTGAAGTCATGGGCGTTGATGCCATTCACCCGGGGTACGGTTTTCTCGCCGAGAACGCGGAATTCGCGGAGATCTGCGAGACCTGCAATCTCACCTTCATCGGCCCGAGCGTCGACGCTATTCGCAACATGGGCGACAAGGCCGTCGCCCGCGCCACCATGGACGCGGCGGGGCTGCCGGTCATCCGCGGCAGCGACGGGGCGATCGACGACCTCGAGGAAATCGCCCGCGTTGCCGAAGACCTTGGCTACCCGGTTCTGCTCAAGGCCGCCGCCGGCGGCGGCGGCAAAGGCATGCGGGTTGTTCTGACCTGCGAAGAGCTTGCCGGGGCCTTCCAAATGGCCAGCGCCGAGGCAGAGAAGGCCTTCGACTCGCGCGCCATCTACGTCGAGAAATACCTGGCCCGCCCGCGCCACATCGAGGTGCAGCTGCTCGGCGACAAGCACGGCAACCTGATCCACCTCGGCGAGCGCGAGTGCAGCGTGCAGCGCAAGTACCAGAAGCTGGTCGAGGAAACGCCGTCTCCCGCGCTGACCGAGGAGCAGCGCCAGCGTATTTGCGCCGACGCGATGAAAGGCGCCCGGGCGATCGATTACAGCAGCGCCGGAACCATGGAATTCCTGGTAGACAACGCCGGCGACCACTACTTCATGGAAATGAACACGCGGATTCAGGTCGAGCATCCGGTGACCGAGGCGGTCACGCTGATCGACCTGATCAAGCAACAGATCCGCGTCGCAGCCGGCAAGAAGCTGCCGATCGGCCAGGACGACGTGATCTTCCGCGGCCATTCCATTGAATGCCGCGTCAATGCCGAGGATCCGGAGACGCTGGCCCCGAGCCCCGGCCAAATCACCGCGTTCAATGTTCCCAAGGGGCCCGGCGTGCGCATCGACACCGCGGCACACGAGGCCGCGTTCATCTCGCCGTACTACGACTCGATGATTGCCAAGGTCATCGTGCACGCTTTCAACCGCGAGGAGGCGTTGGTGCGCATGCGGCGGGCGCTGGGCGTGTACGTTATCCAGGGCATCGCCACCAACCTTCCGCTTCTGCAGCAGATCGTCGATCACCCGGGGTTCATCGCCGGCGACTACGACACCCATTTGCTCGACGAGATTTTGTCGGCGCTGCGCCCGGCCAAGGTCGGACAACCGGGCTCATAGCCGCGCGGTGCCGACTGCTTCCAACCATCGAGGATGAGGGCCATGCAAACAGGCACGTTGGTAATGATGGTGCTGATTCTGGGCATCGTGTGGGGTGGGTTCGCGGCGCTGCTGATGCATTCCATGAAGGCCGAAAAGCGCCGCGCCGCCGGCGGCCCATCGATAATCTCCGGGAAGCCGCGAGGCGGGCAGTACGGAGATGACTGACGCCGCGGGTCGCGAGAATTGGGGATCGCGAGCCGGCTTCCTGCTTGCTGCCGCGGGCTCGGCGATCGGGCTCGGCAACATCTGGCGCTTTACCTACATCATGGGGGAGAACGGCGGGGCCGCGTTCATCCTCGTGTACGTCGCCTGCATCGTACTCATCGGCGCCCCGGTGTTCCTCGCCGAGCTGGTAATCGGCCGCCACACGCAGCTCAACCCGGTGGGCGCCTTCGATGCGCTCAAGCCCGGCACGGCGTGGAAGTATGTCGGCGGCCTCGGGGTTCTCGCCGGGGCGATGCTCTTGTCGTTTTACAGCGTGGTCGCGGGATGGGTGATGGCGTATGCCCTGCAGGCACCGCGCGGCATCATCAGCGCCCTGGCCAGTCCCGAAGAGTCGGGCGCCCATTTCGGCGCGCTGTCGACGAGTCCGTACCAGAGCATGTTGTTCCATGCTCTGTTCATGCTGCTGACGATGGTCATCGTGGCGCGCGGCGTCAGGGGCGGTATCGAGCGCGCCAGCAAGATCATGATGCCTTTGCTGTTCGTGCTGCTGGGCATCCTGGTGGTGCGGGGGCTGTTTCTGCCGGGCGCCGGGGCCGGGATCGACTTCATGCTGCGCCCCGACTTCTCGGCCCTCAATCCGACCGTCGTTCTGATCGCCATGGGCCACGCTTTTTTCACGCTGAGCGTCGGGATGGGCGCCATGATCACCTACGGCTCGTATCTGTCGCGCGATGTGAATCTGCCGAGCTCGAGCCTGCAGGTGGCGTTCATGGACACGTTGATCGCCGTCGCCGCCGGCTTCGCGATCTTTCCAGCATTGTTCGCCTTCGGTATGGAGCCCGCTGAGGGTCCCGGCTTGGTGTTCGTCACGTTGCCGGTCGTGTTCCATCAAATGGCGGGCGGCACGATCTTCGCTAGCATCTTCTTCTGGCTGTTCTTGATGGCGGCCCTGACGTCCAGCATCTCACTGCTCGAAGTAGTGGCCGCCTACTTCATCGACCAGCGCGGCTGGTCGCGAAACAAGGCGGTGTGGGTGCTGGGCGGGTCGATCTTCGCCCTGGGAATTCCGTCTGCCCTTGCCGCCGGGCCGTGGGCGAACGTGACGATCGCCAGCCTTCTGGGCGGCGCCCCGGGTGAGGGAGCCCTGGGCAGCGTGCGATTCTTCCAGCTCAATTGGTTCGATCTGATCGGCCACATCGTGTCGGACTACATGCTTCCGGTGGGCGGGTTCTTCGTCTGCCTGTTCGTCGGCTGGGCGTGGCATCGCTCGGTCATCGAGCAGGAGGTGCGCCTCGGCAATCCGGCTTTCACGGTGTTCACGCTGTGGCTGAACCTGCTGCGCTACGTCGGGCCGCTGGTTATCGGCGAGGTGCTCTTGCTCGGCATCCTGGCGGAGTTTCCGCCGGAGTACTTCCCGCGCATCGCAGTCACCGTTGACACCTTGCACGTTTGGTTTACCGGGCTCGATATCCTGGTAGCGTTGGTCGTGGTGGTCGTGAGCACCATGTTCAAAGGCGATCACACGGGCGAGCAGGCGGCCTAGCCCAAAATTCTCAACGGGTCGCGCCGCCTCGCATCTGCCCCCACGGTGCCGGCAACGGCATCCCCGGGAGCTTTTCAGCACCCTGCTAGAGGCGACACGTGAACTGGACCATTCAGCCGGCAGAGCGACTGCGGGGAACCGTGAGGGTTCCGGGCGACAAGTCGATCTCGCACCGCGCCGTCCTGCTGGCGACGATCGCCGAGGGCGACAGCGACATCGACGGCTTGTCGAACGGCGAGGACGTCCGGGCGACACTGTCGGCGGCCGGCGCTCTCGGAGTCGCGCACGAAATCAACGAGACGACCGGCGCTTTGCGGGCGCGCATCGCCGGCCGCGGGCTCGACGGCCTTACAGCGCCTGCAGAAACCATCGACTGCGGCAACAGCGGCACCACGATGCGCGTGCTCGCCGGCATTCTCGCGGGGCAGCCGTTCGCAACAACGCTCAGCGGTGACGCCTCGTTGCGTCGGCGGCCCATGGAACGGATCGCCGAACCGCTGCGCGCCATGGACTGCGCCATCAAGATGGCGTCGGGCGGCACGGCGCCGCTGCACATCGAGGGCAAGCGCCCGCTACGCGCCATCACGCACCGTCCGGAAGTGGCCTCGGCGCAGGTCAAGTCGTGCGTCTTGCTCGCCGGTCTCTATGCGGACGCAGCGACGGCGGTCGAAGAGAACGCGCTGACCCGCGATCACACCGAGCGCCTGCTCACCGCCTTGGGGGCGCAGATCGAGCAACGCGACAGCGGCGGCGGAAGTTTCGTGGCGGTCGAGCCCGGGCCCTCCCTGAAGCCGCTGAACGGCCGCATTCCCGGCGACCTGTCTGCCGCCGCCTATTGGCTGGTGGCCGCGAGCATCGTCCCCGACAGCGAGCTGACGTTGCCGGGCGTTGGTTTGAATCCGAGCCGCCGCGCCATCGTCGACTTGCTGCACCAGTGGGGCGCCGAGATCGAAGTATCCGAAGGCGCCTCCTGGTGTGGAGAACCGGTCGGTGTGGTCACCGTGCGCGGCACCCGGGAGCCGCTGCGCGGCGGTGTCATCGACGGGGACATGATCCCCGGGCTCATCGACGAATTGCCGCTCGTGGCCGCCTTGGCCCCGTTGACGGCGGACGGCGTCGAGATTCGCGGCGCCGGAGAGTTGCGCGTCAAGGAGAGCGATCGGATCGCCACCAGCGCCCAGGCCTTGCGCAACCTCGGTGTGAGGGTGGAGGAGTTTCCCGACGGACTCGCGGTCGCCGGCGGCCAGGTGCTGGGCGGCGGCACTGTGGATGCCGCCGGCGACCACCGCATCGCGCTGGCGATGGGCGCGGTGGCGCTTGCCGCGAGCGGCCCGGTAACCATCGCCGGCGCCGAGGCGATCCGGGTGTCGTATCCGGGGTTCGACGCGGCGCTCGCGGGTGTGGCGGCATGAGTGAGATCGATCCGTCGCGCCGCCTGGAGCCGCTGTCCGCCACGCCGAGCGGCCGCCGCCAGCTGCACCTGACGGGTTTCATGGGCTCGGGCAAGAGCACGGTAGGTACGTTGCTGGCGCGCGATCTATTGTGGAACTTTCTCGATCTCGATGCCGTGGTCGCACGCCATGCCGACAGGACGGTGTCTGAAATGTTTGCCGAGATGGGTGAGAGCGAGTTCCGCCGCCTGGAATCCGAAGCGTTGCGCCAGGTGGCGCTGAAGCCGCTCACGGTCGTGGCGCTCGGCGGCGGAACGCTGATCGACCCCAGTAACCGCGAGACCTGCGCCGCAGTCGCCGACGTCGTTTGGCTTGACTGCCCCATCGACGAAATCGAAAGCCGGCGTCGAGACATCGCGGAAGGTCGACCATTGTGGAGCGATCGCGAGGAGTTGGAGGCACGGCTCGCAGAGCGGTTGCCCGGCTACCAGAGCGCCGCGGTGCGCGTTGATGCCACGGTTGCACCGGATCGTGTCGCTGCGTCGATCCTGGCCGAGCTCGCGATCCGGAGGCACTGATGCGCGCGCCTCGTCTCGGCGCCTGCAGCGCCTCGCTGCCCGCTTTTCGCGTAGGTGGAGGAGTGGCTCCAAACCAGGCCCTACCTAATAAGCTTTGGCGAACACGGCTACGTGTTTTGCCGGCTTGCCGCACAGGGCGCACTCGTTCGCGGGCTCACGATCGCTCAGGAGGCAGCGCACCGTCGCCGATGTTTCCTCCTGGATGGCGGTAGAGCATTCTTCCTCGTCGCCGCACCAGGACGCTTCTATGAAGCCTCGGGGCCCGTCCATGATGTCTTTGAAGGCGGCGCGATCGGACACCTGGTGCGTATTGTCGGCGACGAATTCACGGGCGTGCTCGAGCATTCCCGCCTGGATGTCGTCGAGCAATGCGATTGCGTCGGTTGCCACAGTGTCGAGCGATACGAACGACTTTTCGCGGTTGTCGCGGCGTACGAGTACCGTCTGACCCTGGGTGACGTCGCGCGGACCGATCTCGGCGCGCAGCGGTACGCCGCGCAGCTCCCATTCGTTGTACTTCCACCCGGGCGTGTGCTCCTCGCGATCATCGAGGTGGGTACGGATGCCGGCGGCTGCCAGCATGTCGCGCAGCGACCGCGCGGCCGGCAGCACGCTCTCGTGAAAATGCTTGCCGGGGATCGGTACGATCACCAGCTGATAGGGGGCGACGCGCGGCGGAATCTGCAGCCCGTTGTCGTCACCGTGGGTCATGATCAGGGCGCCGATCAACCGCGTCGTCACGCCCCACGACGTGGTCCAGGCGTATTGCAGCTCTTGGTTCTGATCCTCGAACCGAATGTTGAACGCCTCCGCGAAGTTTTGTCCGAGATTGTGTGAGGTGCCGGCCTGCAGGGCGCGGCCGTCGGACATCAGTGCCTCGAGCGTGTAGGTGCGCAAAGCGCCGGCGAACTTCTCGCCCTCGCTCTTGAGCCCGGTGATCACGGGCACCGCCAGGTCGTCCTCGATCAGCGAGCGATAGATCTCAAGAATGCGCAGGGTCTCTTCTTCGGCATCTTGCTCCGTCGCATGAACGGTGTGGCCCTCTTGCCACAAGAACTCGGTGGTGCGCAGGAAAAAGCGTGTGACCTTCTCCCAGCGCACGACATTGGCCCACTGGTTGATCAGCAATGGGAGGTCGCGCCACGACTTCACCCACTTGCTGTAGAGGCTGTTGATGATCGCCTCCGAGGTCGGTCGTATCGCCAGTCGTTCCTCGAGCTCCTCGTTGCCGGCGTGGGTCACCCAGGCCACCTCGGGCGCGAAGCCCTCGACGTGCTCGGCCTCCTTCTCGAGGTAGCTCTCGGGAATGAACAGCGGGAAGTAGGCGTTCTGGTGCCCGGTGGCCTTGAGGCGGGCGTCGAGCAGGTCGCGAGTGTTTTCCCAGATGCCGTAACCGTACGGGCGAATCGCCATACAGCCCTTGATGGGCGTGTAATCGGCCAGCTCGGCGCGCCGCACGATGTCGATGTACCAGCGAGAGAAGTCCTCGGATTTGGGTGTGATCTCGTCGGGGCCCGAGGGTTGCCCGTTGCTCTTTTCGTTTTCGTCGCTCATGTCGTTTGCTGTTCTCGCCGACGCGAGGCGCGTCGCGGTTGCCGGCCTCACACGGTGCCCCGGGAGTTGTTTTGAGCACCCGGCAAGAGACGTTCGGAGAGCTTACCGCGGAAAACGGCGTGTCGTGGCCGTCTGCAAGAGGTTGAACGCTTCGTTACTCGAACGTATGGAGGAGCCATGAACACCGTCATCATGATCGGTGTGCTGATGCTCGGGGCCGCCGGGCTCGTCGCGCCGGAGTTGCCCGAGATTGATACGGCGGTACGAACCGCGCAGCCCGGCGTCCAGGAGCAGGGCGAGCGCAAGCCGGTCGACGTCAACAAGGCGACCGTCGAGCAGTTGCAGCAAGTACCTGGAATCGGTCCGGCGCTGGCCCAACGAATCATTGATTTCCGTACCGAGCATGGGTTGTTCGAGAAGGTGGATGATCTGTTGAACGTGCGCGGCATCGGGACGACGACGTTGGATAAGTTGAAGCCGTATCTGACGATTGGGAAGTAGTGAACGTCGGGAACCGCCACGAACCCTTCCTACAAAGAGCCCGCAACGCGGACTTGGCGCGGGCGCTTTGTGGGTGGGGGCGGTTCTTGGTGGGGAACGCTCCGATTCTTTTTAATACCCGCCACCCACCCCCTCCAGAAGTCGCGTTCCGCGTCTTCCTTGCCCCCTTTTCCCACAGGAACACGGGGGCGCGTCTTCCTTGGCGGGGAGGGCCTCGATCTGACACCTGGGCGCTGGTCGGGAGGGCGTCTACCCCACACCTACGTGGAGTTGCCCCGCTTTGGTGGACGGTTTCCCGCTCACATTTAAGCGATCTGAGCGTGCCTCCTTTCGTACCCCATGGGCGAGTCGTAGTCCAGGGGTGAGTGTCTGCGACGCGGGTTGTAGAAGCCCTCGATGAACTCGAAGACGGCCATGCGGGCTTCCGCCTGGGACCTGAACCGCCGCCGGCGGTTCAGGAGCTCGCACTCGAGGGTGGCGAAGAAGCTCTCGCACATCGCGTTGTCGTAGCAGTCACCGGCTGATCCGGTCGACGGTCGCACCCCGACCTCCTGGCAGCGCTGACCGAAGGCGATCGACGTGTACTGCGTACCTTGGTCACTGTGATGAATCACCTGTTGGGGCCGTCGTTGCGAGATCGCCATGTTCAGCGCCTCGAGCACGAGCTCGGTGCGCAGATGGGTCGCCATTGACCAACCGACAACGCGACGGCTGAAGACGTCCACGACGACCGACAAGTACAAGAACCCTGCCCACGTTGGGATGTAGGTTATGTGGTGCCTCGGCTCTTCCTGTGGATCGCTTCGATCCGTGCCTGCAGCTTTGCGTCCGCCCGCGATCGAGCCGACGGTTCCCGCCGGCGCCACGCGTAGTACCCGCTGGAGGAGACCTCCAGCACACGGCACATCGTGGCAATCGGATACTTCGCCTGGTGACCGCTCACGAACTCGAAGACTTCGGCGGTACCGAGTCGGTCTCCCGAGCGAACCAGGCCGCGGCTTTTGAAAGGATCTCCCGCTCTTGCTTCAGCTGGCGGTTCTCTTTCCGCAGCCGCCCCAGCTCCTCGCGCTCAGCAGTGCTGAGCCCTTCGGCGCTGCGGCCTTCGTCGCGGTCAGCCTGCTTGATCCACTGGCGAATCGTCCAGTACGACGGCTCGAACTCCTTGGCCAGCTCGGCGACGCTCCGCCCAGCTCGTGCCACTTCTATGATCCGCCGCCGAAACTCCGCCGGGTACGGCCCTCTTGTCCTTGGCATCCTGAACACCTCCCGTGTACGTCGTAAGGTGTCCACGAAATCGGGTCAAGTCCAACCAACCTACCTACAAAGCACCCCACGCAAACGCATGTCACTCCTCGAGCTACTCGTCACGCTCACCGTGCTAGCGGTCGCCCTGCACTTCGCCGCCGCCAGCTTCGTGGAATGGAAGGTCAGGCAGGAGCTCCGCGGCGCGGTTCGCAACCTGGGATTGACGGTGACACGGTTGTGCGCCGCGGCGGTTGCCTCCGGACGGGCACACGGGTTGCTGCTCGACAGCGACGGGGAAGACCTGGTTTGGCAGGCGGGCATCGATGGTGATGGCGATCGGATAGGGCGGGGCGACTTCGAGAGCGGCGTCGATGGCAGTCTGGGACCGCCGCTGAGTTTGCGTCGCTTCTACCCGAACGTTCGGCCCGGCAGGATCGCCGGAGTCCCCCCCGTCGGGGGTGGGGCCAGCGGTGTCGATGGGCTGGCGTTCGGCCGCAGTCCGTCGATCGTGTGCTCGCCCGACGGGGGCGGCCGGGCCGGCACGCTGTACCTGCGTTCGATACGCGATCACGGCGCCGCGCTGCGGGTCTATGGTCCGACAAGCCGGGTGTTGCTGTGGTGGTGGGACACGGAAACCGGAGCCTGGCGGGGCTTGAATCGCGACACCTTGTAGGGGGGCACAGAAGAACTCCTGGGACTGCCGTTACGGGCACCCCGGGGCGGCCGTAAGGCGGCGCGCGGGCCGCTGAAGCTCGGGTTGAATCAACCCCCGGCTATGGTAGCTTCACTCCGAGTATCCTCCCGGGGTCGAGGCGCTTGGCTGCGCTTCGTCGCCGGGCATTGACGCGGGCCGCGAGCTCGCATTTCCCCCGGCTCCGCCGCGTTCTCCAAGTTCATGTCCGACGACCTCAAGTGCACACCCCTCAACGACTGGCATCGCGAACGCGGTGGCAAGATGGTCGATTTCGGCGGTTGGGACATGCCGATCCAGTTTTCCGGCATCTTGGCTGAACACGAGGCGGTGCGCCAACGGGCTGGCCTGTTCGACGTCAGCCACATGGGCGAGGTGCGGATTACCGGCGGCGACGCGCTGACGTTCATTCAACAACTGGTTACCAACGATGCCGGTGTGCTGGAGCCGGGGCAGGCCCAGTACACGGTGATGACCGACGAGAGCGGCGGCATTATCGACGACCTGTTGGTTTACCGGCTCGACGACGACGACTACCTCCTGGTGATCAACGCCGCGACCACACCCAAAGATGTGGCGTGGATCGAGCAACAGGCGGCACGCATCGGCGGCTCGTTCGATCTCGAGAACCAGAGCGACGCCTGGGCGCAGCTCGCCCTGCAGGGACCGCGTAGCGAGGCCGTGTTGTCGCGCATTCTGTCGATCGACCTGGCGTCGATCGCCTACTACCGCTTTGCTTTCACGGAGTATGCCGGCGAGCGTGCCCTGGTGTCTCGCACCGGCTACACCGGTGAAGACGGCTTCGAAGTCTACTTGCCTCCCGACCACGCGCCGCAGCTCGCCGACGAGATCCTCACTGCCGGCGCCGACGATGACGTCGTTCCCGTCGGTTTGGGGGCACGAGACACGCTGCGCTTGGAAGCCGGCATGCATTTGTACGGCAACGACATGGACGAGTCACGCAGCCCCGTCGAGGCGAACCTGTGCTGGTTGATCAAACCGGATAAGGGCGATTTCGTCGGCCGTGAGGCGTTGGTCTACCAGATGGAGAACGGTACCGCGGAGCGGCTGGTGGGCTTCGAGCTCGTCGAGCGCGGCGTCCCCCGCCACGGGTACGTTTTGTGCGCTCCTGATGGCGCCAGCGTAGGCGAAGTTACGAGTGGCACTTTCGGTCCGACGTTGCGGAAAGGGATCGGTCTGGGCTACGTACCGGCAGACATGACGACTCCCGAAACAGAGCTCCACGTTGACGTGCGCGGCCGCAAGCTGGCCGCTACCGTCGTCAAGACGCCCTTCTACCGGCGTCCGAAAACCGATTGAAGCGGAGGCTTCGATGGCGGATTATCCCGACGATTACAGATATACCCAAGAACACGAGTGGATCTCGGTGGACGGCGACGTCGGCACGGTCGGGATCACCCACCATGCCCAGGATGAGCTCGGCGACATCGTGTATGTCGAACTGCCGGCGGTTGGCGACCGGGTTGAAAGCGGACAGCCGTTCGGCACCATCGAGTCGGTGAAAGCGGTTTCCGATTTATACGCGCCGGTGTCGGGTGAGATCACCGAGGCCCACGAAGGCCTGATCGACCAACCGGAGCTGGTGAACGAGGATCCGCATGCCGGTGCGTGGATCGTACGCATCCGTCTCAGCGATCCCTCCGAAGTCGACGCGCTGATGTCGGCAGCCGACTATCGGAGCTTCCTAGAAGCCGAAGGCGACCACTAGTGGCCTGTAACAGAAGAATCGACAGGCGCTCGATAGCGCCTCACGAGTAGAGACATGGGTAAGACGAACGATTCTCTAGGTCCCGGAAGGTACCAGCCGCTAGGCCCGCAAGACCGCGTGCAAATGCTGCAGGCGATCGGCGTCGACCACGTCGACGACTTGTTCTCGTCGATTCCTGAAGACTTGCGGTTCCAGGGCGAGCTTGCCGTCGAAGAGGCGTTGTCGGAGCCGGACCTGTTGCGCCACATGAGTGAGCTGGCGGCGGCTGACGGTCCGGCCGGCGGAATGCTGAGCTTCTTGGGGGCGGGGTGTTACCCGCACTTCATCCCGACCCACGTCGATGCGCTCATCCAGCGACAGGAGTTCATGACCGCCTATACGCCGTACCAGGCAGAGATCAGCCAGGGAACGCTGCAGGCGATCTTCGAATTCCAGACGCTGGTGTGCATGCTCAGCGGCATGGAGGTGTGCAACGCCTCGATGTACGACGGCGGCAGCGCGGTGGCAGAGAGCATCTTGATGGCCCGGCGCCTGCGCCGCGCCGGCGGCCGCGTGCTGTGCTCCGAAGGCCTGCACCCCGCCTACCGCGAGGTCGCTGAAACCTATGCAACTCACCTCGACTTGACGTTCGAAACGATCCCCGTGGGGGCCGACGGACGCACAACGGTTCCCGCAATAGGGGACGACGTCGTCGCGGTGGTCGCGCAGCAGCCCAATTTTTTTGGAATTGTCGAAGATCTCCGCGATTTGGGCGATGTGGTAGGGGAGAGCGACGCCAAGTTCGTCGTCGCGACCACTGAGCCGGTGGCCTGGGCGCTGACGCTGCCGGTCGGCGAAATGGGCGCCGACATTGTCGCCGGCGAGCTGCAGAGCTTCGGCAACGCGCAGAACTACGGCGGCCCGCTCGTCGGCTTCATGGCGACGCGGCAAGAATACGTGCGCAACTTGCCGGGACGGCTCGCCGGGCAAACGGTCGACGCCAACGGGCGTCGCGGCTTCGCCCTCACGTTGGCGACGCGCGAGCAGCACATCCGCCGCGCCAAGGCGACGTCGAACATCTGCACCAACACCGCGCTGTGCGCCCTCGCCACCTGTATCCACCTGTGCAGCCTGGGGCGCAACGGGATGCGCGAGCTGGCGTTGCAGAACCTGGCCAAGGCGACGTATGCGCGCGAGCAACTCACGGCGATCGATGGCGTCGAGGCCGTCTACGGGGGACCGCACTTCAACGAGTTCACCGTCAGCTTGCCCGTGGCCGCCGGTGAGGTGGTCGACAGCAGCGCCGAAAAAGGCGTCGTGCCGGGCGTTGCACTCGGTCGTTTCGATGCGGCGCGCGACAACGAGCTTCTGGTGTGCGCCACCGAAGTGCACAGCAAAGACGATATCGACAAGCTGGCGGCGACTGTGGCGGGGGTGTGCACATGAACCACCCCTTGCGGGATGATCAAGCCCAGCTCAAGGACGAGGGGTTGATCTTCGAGCGCGGCGGTCCGGGCCGCGTCGGCTGTTCGTTCCCCGCCCTCGACGTTCCGGAGGTCGATCCGCGCGCAGCATGGGGCGCAGAGCAGGTGCGCGAGGAGATCAGTGGCTTTCCCGAAGTATCGGAAGTCGACGTGGTTCGGCACTTCACCCGTATCTCGCAACATAACTTCGGTATCGAGTCGGGCGTGTTCCCCCTGGGTTCCTGCACGATGAAGTACAACCCGAAGGTGCACGAGCGGGTGGTGCGACTGCTGGGGTTTGCCGGCGCCCACCCGTACATGCCGGCGAGCGTCATGCAGGGTGGGCTGGAGCTGATGTCGCGGCTCGAGCGCGCCCTCGCCGCCATCACCGGCATGGATCAGGTCACGGTGCAACCCGCCGCCGGGGCGCACGGCGAGTTGACCGGCATCATGTTGATCGCTGCGTATCATGCCCAACGAGGCGACGCGAAGCGCCGCAAGGTGCTGATTCCGGATTCTGCGCACGGCACCAATCCGGCGACCGCTAGTTTCTGTGGCTTCGACCCCGTGGAAATCCCGAGCGACAGTCGCGGCACCATTGACATCGAGGCGCTGCGCGCCGGGGCCGATGACACGACGGCGGCGTTGATGTTGACAAACCCCAACACGCTCGGCCTCTTCGAAGATCAAATGGAGGAAATTGCCGAGATCATGCATGGTTGCGGCGCTCAGATTTACTGCGACGGCGCCAACCTCAACGCCATTCTCGGCAAGACGCGACCCGGTGACATGGGCATCGACGTGTTCCACATCAACCTGCACAAGACGTTCACCACACCGCACGGCGGCGGCGGCCCCGGCGGCGGGCCGGTGGCGGTGCGCGATCATCTCGCCGCCTACCTGCCGCGACCCACACTCGAGCGCCACGACGAGTCCGGCGAGCTGTATTTCGATTGGGACCGTCCCGACAGCATCGGCAAGGTGCAGTCGTTCTACGGCAACTTCGGCATCATGGTGCGCGCCTACGCCTACATCCGGACGCTGGGAGCGGTGGGTCTGCGACAGGTGGCTGAGGACGCCGTGCTGAACGCCAATTACATCCAGGCGCGGCTTAAGGAGATCTACCACCTGCCGCAGGATCGTTTCTGTATGCACGAGGTGATCTTCTCGGACAAGGCGCAGAAGGCGCACGACGTGACCGCCATGGAGATCTGTAAGCGTCTGATGGATTACGGCTACCATCCGCCGACGGTGTACTTCCCACTGGTCGTAGCGGGCGCCCTGATGATCGAGCCCACCGAGACCGTTAGCCGGGAGGATCTCGATACCTTCATCGAGGCGATGACGGCAATCGCCAAGGAAGCCGAAACCGACCCAGAAAAGGTCCGCGGCGCGCCCCACAGCACCTACCTGTCACGCCTCGACGAGGCCCGGGCGGCGCGCAAGCCGATCCTCCGCTGGCAGCCGGAGGCCGCCGAGGAACCGGCCGCGGCGGGTGTCTCGAAAACCGGATAGCGGGCCATGCGCACCATCGGTATTCTCGGTGGCATGGGTCCGGCTGCGGGGTCCGATTTCTATTCCCGTGTCGTTGCCGCACACGGGGCGCCGCGCGACCAGGACCACCCACCGTGCATCTTCTACAGTGCCACGCAGGTGCCCGACCGGACGGCTAACCTACTCAGCGACGGGCCCGATCCGACACAGGCGCTCACCAACGCTGCCGCGCTGCTGGAGAAATCCGGCGCCGAGTTCATCGCCATACCCTGCAATTCAGCGCATGCCTTTCTCGGGTCGATCCGCGGCGTCGTGAGCATTCCGGTTCTCGACATGATCTCGCTGGCCGTGGAAGCGGCCGCTGCCCAGGTGCCCGACGCCAAACGCATCGGTGTGCTGGCGGCTAACGGCACCGTTCGCGTCGGTCTCTACGACGGCGCCTTGGCGGCCCACGGTCGCGAGCCGGTGTATCCGGACTCGGCGGTTCAAGACGAGGTGATGGCGGCGATCCGCGACGTCAAGGGCGGCGTGGTCCCGGAAAGTGGGACGGGTGATCGCTCCGACGACAGGCTTGTGGGCGCTGCGCAACACCTGGCGGGTGTGGGAGCCAAAGCCCTGATCATGGGTTGCACGGAGGTGCCCCTGGCGCTCGACGAGCGCGATTGCCCGGTTCCGGCGATCGACGCCAACCAGGTCCTGGTCGAGGAAACCCTGGCCCTCGCCACCGAAGCTCGGGACTTCAGGTAGCCGGGCCCGTACCTACCACTCGCGCCAATCCCATCAATCCGCACCGCATCTAACAATCGGCACTGTACCGACCATTCGCGCCAAAGCCATCAAGGAGTCGTAAAATACCGCCATGGAATTTATCGAGGTGAAGCTCCCGCCCGGGGCCGACCGCAGCTATGAGGTCGTCGTCGGAATCGATGTTCCGCAGGGCGCCGCGGCCCATCTGATGGAGAACTTCTCCGCGCCTCGCTGGGCGGTCATCAGCGATACCAACGTTGCGCCCATGTACGCTGAGCCGCTCGCCGAGGCCCTGCGTGCCGCCGGTGCCCATGCCGAGTGCGTTACGTTCGCGGCTGGAGAAGCGGCCAAGACGCGCCAGACGGCCGCGCGTCTGCAAGACGAGATGATCGAGCTTGGCCTGGGGCGTGACTGCTGGGTGGCGGCCGTAGGTGGCGGCGTGGTCGGTGACATGGCCGGTTTCGTGGCGGCGACGCTGTATCGGGGGCTTCCCTACGTGCAGGTGCCGACGACGCTGCTTGCCATGGTCGACAGCAGTGTCGGCGGCAAGACCGGGGTGGACACGCCCGCCGGCAAGAACCTGGTGGGGGCGTTCCTGCAGCCGCGTCGCGTGCTGATCGATGTAGGAGTGCTGGAGTCGCTGCCGCAGCCGGAGGTCGCCGCGGGTATGGCCGAGATCATCAAGTACGGCGTAATACTCGATGCCGACCTCTTCGCGGCTCTGGAGGCTGATCTGCTGGACGAAGCCCTGGCGGGCTCACCCGTGGCGCTGCAGCGTGTGGTGGCGAGGTCATGCAGTCTGAAGGCCAGCGTCGTCGTTGCCGACGAGACCGAGGCGGATTACCGGCGGATCTTGAACTTCGGCCACACGGTGGGCCACGCCATCGAGACGGTCCACGACTTCGGTATGCGCCACGGCGAGGCGGTGGCCATCGGGATGGTGATCGAGGCGCGGCTGGCGGCCCGCAAGCTCGGCGCGCCCGACGATCTCGCGGAGCGCATCGCGATCCTCTGTCGACGCGCCGGCCTGCCGACGGAGATTCCCGAGGGTACCGAGTTTGCCGCGCTCTTGAACGCGATCTCCCATGACAAGAAGGCGCGGTCGGGGGTCATTCACTATGCCTTGCCGGCGCAGCTGGGGGCGATGGCGTGCGGCGCCGACGGCTATGGGATCGCCGTCGACGAGGCAGAGTTGGAGGCCGCAATCCGCGGCTAGTTGCTAACAATCGCCGCCGTCGAGCTCCTGGCGGAACCACTCGATCGTCAGCCCCAGTCCCTCCCGCAGCTTGACCGTCGGTTCCCAGCCGAGGATCTCGCGTGCCCGGGTGATGTCGGGGCAGCGGACCTGCGGATCGTCAACCGGCAGCGGTTCCTCGTGCAGCGGGCTGTCGGAGCCGGTGAGCTCGAGAACCGCCTCGGCCATCTCACGGATGCTCAACTCTTCCGGGTTGCCGATGTTCACCGGTTCGAAGTCGTCGGCGTGCATCAGCGCCACGATGCCGCGCACCAGGTCGTCGACGAAGGTGAACGAGCGCGTCTGGGACCCGTCTCCGTAGATCGTCAGCGGTTCACCGCGTAAGGCCTGGGTGATGAAATTGGGGATGGCGCGCCCGTCGCGCAGCCGCATGCGCGGCCCGTACGTGTTGAAGATGCGCACGATGCGCGTCTGCAGCCCGTGGGAGCGGTTGTAGGCCATGGTCATGGCCTCAGCGAAGCGTTTCGCTTCGTCGTACACGCCGCGCGGGCCGATGGGATTTACATGGCCCCAGTAGTCCTCGGCTTGCGGATTTACCTGTGGGTCGCCGTAGACCTCCGACGTCGAAGCCAGCACGAACGTGGCGGCGTAGTGCTTCGCCAAGCCCAAGGCATTGTGAGTTCCGAGGGCACCGACCTTCAACGTGTGGATGGGGTGCTGCAGGTAGTCGATGGGAGATGCCGGCGACGCAAAGTGCAGGACAAAATCGATCGGCTCGTCCACGTTCATATGCTGCGTGACGTCGTGCTCGATGAACAGAAAATCACGGTCGGTGAAGCCGCTGACGTTGCGGATATCTCCGGTCAGCAGGTTGTCCATCACGATCACGCGCGAGCCCGCGTCGAGGAGATTGCCGGCGAGGTGCGAGCCGAGAAAGCCCGCACCTCCGGTGATCAGGATCGTCTTGCCCTTACTCATACGCGGGCGCTCAGTAGGCGTGCTCGTGGCCCAAGCCGTTGGCCACCGTCAGCCAGAGGATCTTCACGTCGAGGGCCAGGGACCAGTTCTCGATGTAATACAGATCGTACTCGATGCGTCGTTCCAGCGATGTGTTGCCGCGCCAGCCGTTGACCTGCGCCCAGCCGGTCATCCCGGCACGCACGCGGTGGCGCAGCATGTAGTGAGGGATACGCTCGCGAAACTCGTGCACGAAGTACGGACGCTCGGGGCGCGGCCCGACCATGCTCATGTCGCCGCGCAGCACATTGAAGAACTGCGGCAACTCGTCGAGGCTGTACTTGCGGATGAAACGACCGACCGCGGTGATCCGCGGGTCTCTTTCTTCCGTCCACACCGGTCCCGTGTTGCGCTCGGCGTCGACGACCATGGAGCGGAACTTCAACAGCTCGAAGCTGTTGCCGTCCACTCCCATGCGCTCCTGCCGATAGAAGATCGGACCCGGCGACGACAGCCGCACCGCCAGCGCGATGAGCGGAAACACCGGAGCGAACAAGATGATGCACGACAGCGACGCTGCGATGTCGAGGCCGCGTTTCATGACGCTTCCGACGCCGCGCAGCGGCGTCGCCGAAAGGTTCACGATCGGTACGCCGTCGAGATCCTCGACGGCGGCTCGCAGCGTGATGTGTTGCAGCAGGTCGGGAACGACCTTCACCTCGACGATCTCGTTACTTACCAATTTCAGCAAATCGAGGATCTCCTGGTACGACGACAGCGGCAGCGCGATGTAGAACTGATCGACGCTGAATTGACGAATGAAATCGCGGGCGTCCTCAAGGCGTCCGACGACCGGGATGCCGCGGTAGGAATCCGTCTTTTCAGCGTCGCCGAGCATCCCGGTGATGCGGAATCCGAACTCCTGATGGAGCCTCATCTTGTCAATCACGGTGTACGCCAGATCCCCTGTTCCGGCGATGAGGACGCGTTTCAAGTTGCGTCCGGAGCGCCGCACGCGGTCGAGAGCCGCGTGAATCACGGCGCGGCCGGCAATGATGAACGCCAGGTCGATGACGTAGAACATCACCATCATCAGACGGGAAAAGTCGGTCGGCCGGATCAAGAAGGCGCCGGCACCGAACAGAGCCATGGCCAGCGTCGTGGCCATCGCCACTTGCACGTACTCCTCGGCTCGGATCTCCGTGCGCCGGACTCGGTAAAGCCCGAAGGCCGCGACCACCACGAACCACAGCACCAGGATCCAGGGGAGGAGCGAGGCGTATCCCAACAGGCCCAAGAGGTCGCTGGGTTGGTCCTCGACGGGCCGGATCTGGTAGACGAAGCGCAGCCAATAGGCCAGCACGAAGGCGGCCACCGTACCGAGCAGGTCGGACGAGACCACGGCGAGTGTCTGAAACACTCGCATTTGTCGGATCACGGTGACAGCTCCGTTTGCAGGTCGCGCCGAACGGCCGGGATCGGCGGGTTTGCCAGCACGTCGGCACTTTGCAGCGCCTCGGCCACGAACGTGGAGATTCGGCTCGCGAAGCGGTCCGCGCCGTAGTGCAGCGCCGCTTCACGAATCTCCTCGCTATTGAAGGAAACGCCGTCCGCCGTGTCAATAGCCTCGGCTACCGCCGTTGCGTTCTGTTCTCGAATGTGGATGCCGGTGCGGCCGTCGATGACGGCCTCGGCTGCGCCGCCCCGGTTCAGGACGATCGCCGGCCGGCCACAGGCCATAGCCTCGAGGGGCACGATACCCGCATCCTCAACAGCTGCGAGAACGAGTCCGCGGCTTCTGCGATAGAGCTCGCGGAGCGCGTCTCCGCCGACCCAACCGCGGACCTCGACGGTTGGACCGGCTAGCTTCTCGAGTCGCTCGGCGTCGGGCCCTGAACCCGCCACGATGAGTGGCCGCTGCATCTGGTTGAACGCCTCGATCACGATATCGATCCGCTTGTACGGAGAAAGTGCCGACACGACCAGGTAGTAGTCGTCGGGCTCACCGTCGTCTGCCGGCGTGAAGAAGCCGGTGGCGACGGGCGGCGGGATGACGGTGGCCGTGCGCCCGTAGTAGCGCGCGATGCGACTCGCGACCCAGGCGGAGTTGGCCGCGAAGGCGTCGACACGCGCCGCGGTGGCCCGGTCCCAGCGCCGCAGCCAGGCGATGATCGCGCGGATCATCAAGTATCTTGCCCGGCCGTTGCGTTGCGCACTGAAGTAGGCGTCGAACTGGTCCCAGGCGTAGCGCATCGGCGTATGGCAGTAGCACAGATGCACACTGCCGGGATCGGTGACGACGGCCTTGGCGGCGCAGTGGCTGCTTGACAGCACGAGATCGAAACCGGCAAGGTCGAGTTGTTCGATGGCCCACGGAAAGACCGGCAGGTACCAGCGATATTTGGCCGCGGACGCCGGCAGGTGTTGCACGAAGGACGTGTGAATCGGGCGTGCCTCGATTTGTTTGCTGACCGAGCCCGGATTGTGTATCAGCGTGAATATCTCGGCGTCAGGGAACAAATTGATGAACCCCTCGAGAACGCGTTCGCCGCCGCGCATCCCGGTGAGCCAGTCGTGCACCAGAGCCACCCTCATGACGACCCGACCTCTCGATAGACGTCGAGAACCCGCTGCGCGGCGTGGTCCCAGTCGAAACGCTCGGCCCGGGTTCGACCCTGCGTGCCGAGCGCCTTGCGGAAGTTGTCGTTCTCCAGCAGGCTGCGAATCGCCTCGGCGATTGCATCGACGCGGTAGGGATTCACCAGCAGACCGCAGCGGCCGACAACCTCGGGAATCGCGCTGCTGCGCGCCGCCACCACCGGGGTGCCGCAAGCCATCGCCTCGAGGGGCGGCAGACCGAATCCTTCGTACAGCGACGGGAACACGAAGATGCGCGCCAGATGGTAGAGAGCCCGCACCTCCGCCTTGGGCAGGAACCCGAGCGTGCGAACCCGATCGGTGACGCCTACTTCGCGGCACAGCGCCGCCAGATCGGCGTGATCCTCGATGCCGCCGCCGGCGATGACCAACTCCAGTTCGCGGTAGTCGGGGGCTAATTGGCCGACTGCCCGGATGAGGCGTTTGAGATTCTTGTGTGGCTTGATGTTGGTCACGCACAGGAGGAACGGGCGTTCCAGGCCGTGTCGTGCCCTCGTGCTCTCGAGCTCCACTTCGTCTACCGGCTCCAGGAAATACGGATCGCAACCATGCGGGATGACAACGATTTTCTTCGGGTCGGCGTTCACTAATTCGACGAGGTCGGCACGGGTGGCTTCGGACACCGTGAGCACCCGGTTCGCCGACTTCACGGCGTGTCGCATGATGCGGCGCGCGTAGAGGGCAGCGCCACGATGCGGCAGCTGGCGGGGAAAGCGCAAATGGATGCAATCGTGCACGGTAACCACGCCGGGGCAGGGCACGAAATACGGATACACATAGTGCGGTGAGTGGAACACGTCGGCCCCCAGCCGCCGCGCCTGCAAGGAGACGGAGAAGAGCTCGGCCAGCCCGTAGGTCGCTGATTGGTTGACCTGCCAGGTGACGTTCGGCCCGGCGAGTAACGGATTCTCGCCGGAGGCCTTGCGCGGGTCCGTGGGCCCTTCACGGGCCGCTCCTTTGGATCCGAGAAACACGAACTCGTCGTCCGCAGCGAGTCGGGCGCACGCCCCCCCGAGCTGGCGGATGTAGGTACCGATGCCGTAGTCGGCCGCTTTTCTTGCATCGACGACGATCCGCATCACGACCCCGACTCGCGCAGTGTCCAGCGGAGCAATGTGGCGGCGAGCTCTCTTTGTTCGCCGCGGCTGACAAACCGTTTGAAGGCGAAGCGAACAGCAAGATAGAGGCGCAGTCCGTTGGCCGCAAGCGCTCCGTGGTGCTTGCGGTAGAACGCCAGCTGGCTGCGTCGGTAGGCCAACGTCGAAGCCGTTGGATCGATGGCGCTACTGGCGCCGCGTGCGTGATCGACAAGCGCATCGGCGACGTACCAAAGGCGGTAGCCGGCCCGTCGCAAGCGCCGACACAGGTCGATGTCTTCGGCGTACAGGGAAAACCGCTCGTCGAAGCAGCCGACCTGTTCGAACGCTTCTCTTCGCAGGAGAATGCAGGCACCGGACAGCGAGCGGGTTTCCCGAGAACGGTCGTAGTGTCGCTTCACCGCACCGGACAGCGGCCCCCGGCCGTCTCGATACAACGCTTCGACAATCCGAAACTTGGCCTCGTTCCACGGGCTCAGCGTGCGCCCGAGCGACAGTTCCACCTGTCCGTCCGAGCCCAGCAACCGCGGGCCGGCCGCCGCCACGCGGTCCTGGTCGAGCCCGGCGCGCAGCTTGTCGATGGCGCCGGGCTGCAGCCGCGCGTCGTTGTTCAGCAGCAGAATGTAAGGGGCGCCGCCGCGCGCAGCGCCGCGATTGACGCCGGCCGCAAACCCGAGGTTGGTATCCAATGCCAGGAGCTCGGACTCGGGGGCGCACCGCCGTGCGGCCTCACCGCTGCCGTCAGAGGACGCGTTGTCGACCACGATGAGGTGCGTGTCCTCGGTGTGGGAGCGCACCGATTCGAGGCACTCCAGCAACCGCTCGCGCTGGTTGTAGCTGACGATGACGACGTCCACCTGGGCGGAGCCGGCTCGATCGCCGGCCCCGCCGCCGAGCGGCGTCGGCTCGACGTCGTTGGCGCTCATCGGTGCATGGCTCCGTCGCCTCGCGTGGTGATGTCGATGAGAAGCCGTCGCACGAGCCGTGCCGCCGGCGCCCAGTCACGGCCGCGGGCCCAGGGTTGCGCGGCGTCGACGTAGCGCTGGCGCTCCTGCGGGTCGTCGAGCAACGTGGCGAGCGCGGCGGCCCAGTCGGACGGGTCGTCGCCGACGAGGCAAGTGCGTCCGGCGAATATTTCGCCCAACGAGCTGTTGTCGGAGGCGACGACCGGCGTGCCGCAGGCCAACGCCTCGAGAACGGGGAAGCCGAAGCCTTCGTAGCTCGACGGGTACGCCAATACGGTCCCCGATGCATAGAGACCGGGCAAGTCGACTTCGGGTACGAAGCCCAACCAACGCACAGCGCTGGTGGCGGAGCGCGTCGAGGCGTTTGCCGTCGAGCGCCGGCCCCCAGGCCCGACGATGCACAGCTGCAGGCCGGGCCGCGTCCTTGCCAACTCCTCGACGATCTCGATGAGTTGCGGCAACGGGCGTCGTCCGAGCGGCGCGCCAACGAAGAGGATCGACTGCTCGGGCAGCTCGTATTTGCGGCGTGCCGCCGCGATCTTTGCCTCGTCAACCTGCGCGAAGGTCGGGGTCACTCCGTAGGCCGCGGTGACGATGCGACTTCGGGGGACGCCGTACCAGCGACGGATCTCGGCAGCCGAGAAGCGCGATCCCACGAGGAGGAAGGCAGCCCTGCGGCTTGCCGATCTTGCCGCCCACCGACGACGCCAGCGTTCACGCCAACCGAATTCTTCGGGTGTCGCTTCGGCGGCGCAATCGTGCATGCCGACCACGACGCCACACGGCGCCCGGACGGGCATTCCGTATGCCGGCGAGAAGAACGCCGTGACACCGTCTCGCCGTAGCTGCCGCGGCAGCATGGTTTGCTCCCAGAGGGCCCCGGGGAGCCGCCGGGGTCCGGCGACAATGTGGCTGCGACGGTTGCCCGACAGAAAGGCCCAGGGGAGCGGTTCACGCGCATACAACACGAGGTCGTCATCGGCCGGCCAAGCGTCGAGGAGTCCGGCCAATACGCGGCCGACGCCGGTCGGCTGGCCGGTGAGCTCGCGAGCGTCGATCCCGAACCGCATCAGCCGAGCAGCTGCCGATACAGCGCATGTGTACGTTGTGCCGTGTCTGACCACCGGAACGTCGCGGCGTGCTTGCGGCCGCGCTCACTCAGGTCGGTGGCGAGTTGCGAGTCCTCGAGCACGGTGCGGCAGCGGTCGGCGAGCTGCGCCGGGTTCTCCGCGGCGACGTACAGCGCGGCGTCGGCGAGAACCTCGGGCAGCGAACCCGCGTCGGTAGCGACCACCGGGGTTCCCGCGGCCATCGCTTCCAGACCGGGGAGACCGAACCCTTCCCAGCGTGACGGCAGAACCACGAGTGAGGCGGCACCGTAGAGCGCCGCGAGGTCGGCTACCGGTTGATGTTCGAGCAGTGTCGTGCGGGCACGGGCGTCGGTGCTGGCTGCCGCCCAGGTTTCGTCCCATCCGGGGGCAGGCGGGCCGACAAGCACGAGATGCAGGTCGTAGCCCGCGGCGGCAAGCGCGTCGCTGGCGGCAAACAGCGAGCCGAGGTCCTTGCGCCGCTCACGTCTACCTACGAAGAGCATGAACGGACCGTCGATACCGTGCGCTTCAAGTACCTCGGTGGCGGAGGGGGGAGCGAAGAAAACCGGCTGTACGCCGAGCGGCGTGATGGCGATGCGTTCGCGGGGCACTCCGAGGAACTCTTGCGCCTCGGCGGCGGCGCTCGCCGAGACCACGGCCACGGCGTCGGCGCCCTGGGCCGAAGCCCGCGCCAGTGGGACGTAGTCGCGTAGCACCGGGCCGAATACATCCTCCGGATGACGCACGAAGTAGCAATCGTGCACGGTGACCACGGTCTTTGCGTGACGCGCCGGCAGCAGCATGGGCGACGGCGAATGAGCTATGTCAACGGGGCCGATGAGCTGCTCGATCCGCGGCCAACTCCAGCGATGCCAGGCGCGGTCAAGAATCCGCACCGGGATCCTCCAGTCGGATACCTCGACTGCCACGGTACCCAAACCGTTGAGCCGGTCCTTCCACGACGCCGAGAAGGCCGTGTACCGGTCGTCCGGAAACTCGTGGCTGAGCGCCTCCACGAGGTTTCGGACATACGTGCCTACCCCGGTTCCCCGGCGCAAGGCGGGTCGAAAGTCGAGGCAGATATGCATCGGGAAGGGTGCCGAAACCCCCGGAAAGCGCCTTTTCGGGCGCTGTGGGCATGGTTGCACACAGGCGGATTGGAAAATGATAGCACGGTGCAGGGTAGAATCGCCGCTATGGCGACATCGGTGCCGGAGGGCGCGAAACTGGACACGACACACCGCATCCTCTTCGTAGCCGGGGAGGCATCCGGCGATCTTCACGGCGCCAGCCTGGTCGACTCGCTACGCCAGGCCGACCCCGGTATCGAGGCGTTCGGGGTGGGCGGCGACCGGATGCAAGCGGCGGGCGTGGAGCTGCTGTACCACATGCGCAACCTCGCCGTCGTCGGCATCACGGAGGTTTTGCGCCACTTGGGTGACATCCGCGCCGCACTCGCCGCGCTGATCGCCGCGGCGCACGGCCGCCGCGTCGATGCCGTCGTGCTGATCGACTACCCGGACTTCAACCTGATGCTGGCCCGCCGGCTGCGAAAGGCCCTGCCCGGCGTGCCGATCATCTACTACATCAGTCCCCAGGTCTGGGCCTGGCGCGCCGGGCGAGTCAAGAAGATCGCTCGGCTTTGTGATCTCATGCTCGTAATCTTGCCGTTCGAGGAGGAGCTCTATGCATCGACCGGGTTGCCGGTCGAGTTCGTCGGCCACCCGCTCCTCGACGTTCTCGAGCTCGGTGACGATCGGAAGGCGTACGCGGAACGGCACGGTCCGGCGGCCCGCGACACGTGGATCGGGTTGCTTCCCGGAAGCCGCCGCGTCGAAGTCGAGCGCCTGCTGCCGGTGATGCTGGAGGGGGCGTGTCAGCTCATGGACCGCATCGGCAGGCCGCGGTTTCTCGTTCCGGTCTCGACCGGCGTCGACAAATCGCTGTACGAGGGACATCTGCAGGCGTTTCCCGACCTGGCCGATTGGGTCTATCTGGTCGAGAACGACTACTACGCCACGCTGGAGCACTGCTCAGCAGCAGTTGTGTGCTCCGGCACGGCGACGCTCGAGGCAGCGCTCACCGATACCCCCATGGTGGTCGTTTACAGGACTTCCTGGCTTACCTATAATTTGGCGAAATCGCTGGTTCGGGTGCGTGATATTGCCCTCGCTAACGTGATTGCCGGGCGGCGCGCTGTGCCCGAGCTGGTGCAGGGGGAGGTCACCGGTCCCCGCATTGCCGACGAGCTAAGGATATTGGTCAACGAGAAAGCGTGTCGAGACGCCGTTCTCGCTGCACTAGAAGACGTGAGAGAACGCCTCGGTGATCCGGGTGCAAGCCGGCGCGCTGCCCGCGCGGTGTTGGACTTGGTAGGTGAGTCCGCACCAAACGCCTCGCCTCCCCGCGAGGACATCCCGATCCCATGAACAACCTCTATCGCTTACGCCGCTACATGCGCCCGTATGTTCCCCGTATGGTCGCCGCGGTGGGGGCGATGTGCGGCGTTGCGATCGCAACCGTCCTGATCATCCAGCTCCTCGAGCCGATTCTCGACCGCGCCCTACAAAGCGATACGTCGATGACGCGCCAGGATTTGCTGGAACTTGCCGGGAGCATCGTCGTTCTTTATCTGGTGCTCGGGATCGCGCGGTTCTTATCGAACTATTTGATGGGAGCGGTGGGCTTCGCGATGGTGCGCGACCTTCGATGTGACCTGTTCCGCCACCTCCAGTTGCTGCCCTTGGATTTCCATACATTGCGCTCGACCGGCGGGCTGATGTCGCGTGTCACCGCCGACGTCCTGGCGATTCAGGAGGTGTTGTCTCGGGTCGTCGTCGACATACTCCGTGACGGCCTGACGGTTGTCGGCCTGGTCGGGCTCATGTTCTGGCTTGATTGGCAGCTGGCGGCCGCGGTGCTCCTCGTAGCACCGGTGCTGGTGAGCGTCATCGTCCGTCTCGGCCGCCGCCTGCGCGGCGCCAGTCGTGACACGCAGGAGGGTCTCGGCGACGTCTCGACCCTGCTCCAAGAGACGTTGGCCGGTGTGCGTATCGTCAAAGCCTTCGGCATGGAGGAGTTCGAGGGCGAGAAGTTTCGGCGGGCCGCCGAACGCCTCTTCCGCCACTCGATACGCGCTCTTCGGCTGGCCAGCATCAGCTCGCCGCTGATGGAACTGATCGCCGCTCTCGGCGGCGCCGCGGTGCTGTTGTATGGTGCCATCCAGATCCAGGAGTCGGCGCTTACGTCGGGACAGTTCTTCGCCTTTCTGGCGGCAGCGTTCACCACGTACTCGCCGATCCGTCGCCTCGGCTCCGCCAACGCTCGGGTTCAGGCAGCGGCGGCATCGGCCGATCGCGTCTTCGAAATCCTCGACGCTGAGCGCGAGGCGGGACGTGTCGAAACCGCCGGCGATCGGGGCCGTGCCGATGTCGTGATGCCGCCGATTGTCGAGGGCGTCACGCTCGACGCGGTTCGCTTTGCCTACCGCGATGCCGATGGGCGGTTGCAGGATGTGTTACACGACGTGAGCTTCGAGATTCCGGCCGGTCAGGCAGTCGCTCTGGTCGGCAGCTCCGGGGCCGGCAAGAGCACGATCGCCAATTTGATTCCGCGTTTTTACGATCCGACCGGCGGAGAGCTGCGCATCGACGGCGTCGACCTCCGGGACATTCGGGTGGCCGACTTGCGCAGCCAGATCGGCATGGTCACCCAGGAGACCATCCTGTTCAACGACACGGTGCGCAACAACATTGCGTACGGGCGCCCGCAGTTGGCCCTGGACGAGGTGAAGGCGGCGGCCCGTGCCGCGTTGGCCGACGGATTCATCGAGGATATGCCGCAGGGCTACGAGTCGGTGTTGGGTGAGCGAGGCCTGATGTTGTCGGGCGGCCAGCGCCAGCGTATCGCCATCGCCCGAGCCTTGCTGAAAAACGCTCCCATCCTGATCCTCGACGAGGCGACGTCGAACCTCGACGAGCGCTCCGAACGCCAGGTGCAGGAAGCCCTTTCCAACCTGATGGAAGGACGCACCACGCTGATTATCGCGCACCGTCTCACGACCGTGCGTCGCGCCGACCTGATCGTGGTGGTCGATCACGGGCGCGTCGTGGAGGTCGGGACGCATCACGAGCTGGTGGCGCGCCCGGGCCCCTACAAGGAGCTCTACTCGCTGCAGTTCGTCGACGCGGCGGAAGCTGCGCAGGGTTAGACAGGGTGCTGAAGAACTCCCGGGTGGGCCGAGTAACGGTGGGGTAGGCGCTTGTTCGATCGACTCGTTGTAGCGGTGGTCCCGCGGTTCGGTGCTGCCTGGCTGAAGCTGGCGCGGGCCACCATGCGTCTACAGTTTCACGGGCGCGCCGACGCGTTGCCGGCCGACGAAGGTCCTGTCATCTACGCGTTCTGGCACGCGCAGCTCGCCATGATGCCGTGGGTGCAGTTGCGGCCGCCGAGCGTCGTTCCCGTTTCGCGCTCGAAGGACGGGGAATGGACCGCTCGGTTGTTCGCCCGCCTGGACTGCGAGACCGTTCGCGGTTCCTCGACGCGCGGTGGACCCATCGCGTTGCGCAGCTTGGCGCGAGCCGCGCGAGCCGGCCGGGATCTGGCGATCACGCCGGATGGCCCCAAGGGGCCCGCCGAAGAGGTGCAGCTCGGAGCTGTATGGCTTGCCAGGCTGACCGGGCGCCCGTTGCTGCCGGTGGCGTTCGATTGTCGGCCGCGGCTGCGCGTCGGCTCGTGGGACCGAACTATCGTGCCGCTGCCCTTTTCGCGCGGCGCCTTCGAGTACGGCGAGCTTCTATGGATTCCCCGAGACGGCGACGAAGAGACGACGGAGGCAGGCCGCGTCGAGCTCCAGCTTCGGATCCGGGAGACCACGGAACGGGCCCGGTGGCGGCTTGATAACATAGCCGGATGATCCGGAGCATGAGCGGCTATGGGCGAGGTGCGGCCGAGGGCGAGGGGCTGCGCATTTCCTTCGAGGTCCGTTCGGTAAACCATCGCTTTTGCCGCATCGGACTGCATCTGCCGGCCGAGCTGTCGTTCTTCGAGGTCGAGGCGCAGAAGTCGATCGCCCAACGTGTCGACCGCGGCAAGGTCGACGTCTCGGCAGCGGTCCGCGGCCCGCGCAGCGCTGCCGAGGTGCAGGTCAACCAGGAACTGGCGGCCGCGTATCAGAGTTCTCTCGCCGAGCTGGCCGGGCAACTAGGTGTGCCGGCCGAACTTGATCTCGCTACCTTGACGGGGCTCCCAGGTGTCATCTCGACGCAGACAGCGCCGCAGCTCGACCCGGAGCGCCACCTCGACATAGCGCAACGGGCGCTCGAGGACGCGCTCGACGCGCTCGACACGATGCGAACTACAGAGGGAGCGCATCTGGCGGCGGACATGTCGGGCCGGTTCGCCTTGGTTGCCGCGATGGTGGAGCAGATCAGCGAGGTGGCTTCGGATTTGCCGAGCCGGTATCGCGACGTGCTCGCGGCCCGTATCGAAGCGCTCGTCGACGACAGCAACGGCGAGCTCGATCTGAACAGAGTGGCCCAGGAGGTGGCGTACTACGCCGACCGCTCCGACATTACAGAGGAGGTCGTTCGGCTGCGCAGCCACCTCGACAAGGCGGGCAATATGATCGCCGACGGCGGCTCGGTCGGCCGCTCGCTGGAATTCTTGCTGCAGGAGATGCACCGCGAGATCAACACGATCGGCGCCAAGGCCAAGGTCGTGGTGATCGGCGATACGGTTGTCGAGCTCAAAAGCGAGCTGGAGCGCGTGCGGGAACAAGTCCAGAACATTGAGTGAGTCGAGACCGCCGGTTTGCTTCGTGCTGTCGGCGCCCTCCGGCGCCGGGAAAACCACACTGGGGCACGCACTGCTCGACAGGTTGGACAACATTACCCAGACGGTCTCGTGGACGACGCGGGAACCGCGCCCGCAGGAGGTCGACGGCCGCCACTACACGTTTGTCGACCAGAAGACATTCGCCGAACACCGGCAGCAAGGCGGGTTCCTGGAGAGTGCCGAAGTTCACGGCAACAGCTACGGAACGCCCTACGGCGATTTGGATCGAATCCTGGCAGTCGGCGATGACGCCCTGATGGTGATCGACGTGCAGGGCGCCGAACAGGTGCGCGGCAAGCTCAGCGACGCCGTCACGATCTTCGTGTTGCCGCCGTCACGAAGTGTCCTGGAGGAGCGCCTTGGCGGCCGCGACGGCGCCGATCCGGCGAACCACCAAAAGATTCGTCGACGGCTCAGCGTTGCGGCAGAAGAGATCGCGGAGTTCGTGCGGTACGATTATGTAGTCGTCAACGACGACTTCGAACAGGCGCTTCGAGAGCTCGAAGCAATCGTGGTGGCCGAGAGGTGCCGCCGGCGACATCGAAGCCCCGCGGCCGACGAGATTCTCGAATCGTTTCGCTAACGAAACTCGCACGAGGAAGCAATGCTCAACGACAGTTACTACCTTTACGTCGAAGTGGTCGCGCAGCGCTGTTCGCAGCTCATGCGCGGCGCCAAGCCCAAGATCGATCTGCGGGCCCACAAGTTCACGACAGTGGCCCGTCAAGAGGTGCGCGAAGAGCTGGTTCCCTGGCAACAGGCCACGGACGAGCAGCTTGCCGCCGAGCTCGCCGCGGGTGCGGCGGCTACGCAAGAAGACGCAACAGCGACCGCCGTTGCACAGTTGGGGGTGTCCGACGACGCCGAGGCGGACGAAGAAGGATAGGGGCATGAGCCGTCCACGAGTTCTGCTCGCCGTCACCGGCAGCATAGCGGCATACAAGGCCTGCGAAGTGGTGCGCCGGCTGCAGGATCGCGACGTCGAGGTTCGCGTCGCGATGACGCGCAACGCCGGGGCGTTCGTGAGCCCGCTGACTTTCGCAGCGCTTACCGGCCACCGCGTCCTGCAGAGCTCGTTCGACGACGACCGCCCGGAGCAGATCCCCCACGTTCGTTGGGCCGAGGAAACCGACGCTTTCTGCGTCGTGCCGGCGAGCGCGGACTTCATCGCCAAGATGGCGCTGGGAGTGGCCGACGACTTCCCCTCGAGCGTGCACCTCGCGGTCGAAGGTCCGATTCTCGTGGCTCCCGCCATGGAAGACCAGATGTGGTCGCACGCCGCCGTGCAAACGAACGTCGCGACGCTGAAAGCGCGTGGTGTGCGCATCGTAGAGCCGGGTGTCGGGCCGCTGGCCTCCGGACGGCACGGTCCCGGCCGACTCGCCGAACCGGACGCAGTCGTTGACATCATCATGGAGCTGTTGGTCGACGAACCCCGCGGCAAGCCGCTCGAAGGGCTGAATGTAGTGATATCGGCCGGGCCGACACGCGAGCACCTCGACCCCGTTCGTGTTCTTACCAACCCGTCCAGCGGCAAGATGGGTTACGCCGTCGCCGAGCAGGCCCGTCGTCTCGGCGGCGACGTCACGTTGGTCAGCGGGCCTACCCAGCTTGCTGACCCCGCGGGCATGCACACCGTGCGCGTCGTCAGTGCCCGGGAGATGGAAGCGGAGCTGCTGGCACGCGCCGCCGCCGCCGACATCGTCGTCATGGCTGCGGCCGTCAGCGATTTCCGGCCGACGACGAGCGGCCGTGAGAAGCTCAGCAAGCGCGATGTCTACGAGTTGTCTGTCGAGATGGAGCGAACCGCCGATATCCTCAGCGGTGTGGTCGGCCTCGCCGGCGAGCGGACCGTCGTCGGCTTTGCCGCTGAGACTTCTGATCTCGAAGCCCGGGCGCGTGACAAGATGGAGGGCAAGGGCTGCGACCTCATCGTCGCCAATCTCGCAGGTCAGGCCGGTGCCGGCTTCGAGTCCGATACCAACGAGGTGATCATCCTCGATCGACTCGGAGGCCGCACGGAGGTCGGACCGGCATCCAAGAGCGACGTCGCCGTAGCCATTTGGACGGCAGTCAATGGCTTTCGCCAGCGACTGACCGTTGCACCCGAGAAGGCCGGGTAAGCGGCGTGCCGCCGGATGATCCGCGGCGCGATCAGCTCATCGAGCACCTCGAACGCCTGCGCCGGGAAGGCGTTTACGGTCTTTCGATCGACACCCCGGAAGGCCCGGTAGATCCCGGCGCGGCAACGGCTCCCGTCGTATCGGCGGCGTCGCCCGAGCCGACCCGGATTGCAGCGAGCCGGTCGCCGATCCCAGCGCCCCCTACCTCGGCGACGGTGGAGGGCAACCTGTTCGGAGATGAAATGCCCATCGCCGGTGTCGCGACGCGAGACGAATCGCTTGCTCCCATCGAGGCGGAGGCGCTTGTCTGCGTTGCGTGCCGTTTGCATGAGGCGCGGACCACCGTCGTGTTCGGGGTCGGTAACCCGCAGGCGCGGCTCATGTTCATCGGCGAGGGTCCGGGTCGCGATGAGGATCGGCAGGGTGAGCCGTTTGTCGGCCGCGCCGGCCAGTTGCTCAACAAGATCATCGCGGCGATGGGCTACACGCGCGAAGATGTCTACATCGCCAACGCCGTGAAGTGCCGGCCGCCGCAAAATCGCAATCCGGAAGCCGACGAGATGGAGGCCTGCGAGGGTTTCCTGCTGCGCCAGATCGCTGTGATTCGCCCCGAGATCATCGTCTTGCTGGGCCGCGTCGCCGTACAGGGGATTCTCAAGTCCAGCGCGCCGATGTCGCGCTTGCACGGTAAGTTCCAGGAGTGGAATGGGTTTCGCGTCATGTGCACGTACCACCCGGCCTATCTGCTGCGCAATCCGAGCGCCAAAGGGATGGTGTGGGAAGACATGAAGATGGTGCGCGACGCGCTCGCTGGCGAAGCCGGCGCCTGAGCGGCGCGGATTGGCGCCGTAATGCGAACCGGCACTCTCTTCGATCTCATGCCGGAGGGCACGTTCGCCGAGGTCGCGGTGCCGGTGCCGGCGCCGGGCCCCTTCACGTACTTTGTTCCGGGCTACGCGGCCGACATGGCGCTCCCGGGTTCGCGCGTCATCGTGCCGTTCTCGGGACGTCGGCTCAACGGCGTCGTGGTGGCAACCAGGTCGCAGGCGCCAGAGGCCATCGACACTGCCAAGATCCGTCCGCTCGCCGATTGCCTCGACCCCGTGCCGCTGTTGTCCCCGGTGTTGCTGGCCTTGACCCGCTGGATCGCCGACGAAACGATGTCGAGCTGGGGCGAGGCAATCCGCACCGCGTTGCCGAGCGGCGTGAACAAGGTGTCTCGACGCCGTGTTTCCTTAACGCCGCAGGGGATCAGCATGGCGGAGGAAGCCGTGAGAGCCTCACAGCTTCCCAAGCACTGCGACCCGGACGAATGGCGCCTCATAGAGGCCTTGCGGACCGCCAAGGGCCGTGGCATGTCGCTGGGCGCGCTGGCCAAGCGCGCCGCCGAGGCGACGCTGTGTGCGCGGCTCTACGCGATGGCCGAGCGCGGCTTGGTGGAGATCGACGATGAATGGGCGGGGGGCGTCGGTGGTCGCTGGCGCGACCTTTTGCGGCCGGTTCCTCACTTCGATCTCGAGGCGGCGCGAGCGCGCACGAAACGGGCGCCGGCTCAGCGTCGTGCCGTCGAGGTGCTCTGGGAGAGAAATCCTCTGACGGCGGAAGAGTTGTGCGCGACAGCCGACTGTACGCGTCAGGTCGTCAATTCGCTGATCGCGAAGGGAGTTGTCGAAACGCGCCGCGAGGCGATTGTCGACGATCCGTCTTCCGGGTGGGAGGCTGGTCCCGATGGTGCCGGCAGTTTCACCTTGACTCCGGCACAGGCCCAGGCGTTGGCGTCGATCGATGCGGCGAGCGCCAAATGCGGTTTCCACGCCGCACTCCTGTATGGGGTTACCGGCAGCGGCAAGACGGAAATCTACTTGCGTGCTGCCCGCAAGGTCATCAATAGTGGCCGCACGGCGATCCTGCTGGTGCCGGAGATCGGGCTGACGCCGCTGCTGGCAAGCAGGGCGGTAGCCGTGCTCGGCGATGCCGTCGGCGTCATGCACTCCGGGCTTTCCGAAGGCGAGCGGCTGTCCACCTGGTGGCGGGCCCGAAGCGGCAACCTGCGCGCTATCATCGGACCGCGCTCGGCGCTGTTCGCGCCGCTCGACAACGTCGGCTTGATCATCGTCGACGAGGAGCAAGACGGAGCCTACAAGCAAGATGAAACCCCGCGTTACCACGGCCGTGAGGCAGCGCTCGAGCGCGGCCGGTTGGAGGGCGCGGTGGTGGTGATGGGCTCCGCCACGCCGGCGATCGAGACTTTTTGGGCGGCGGAAGCCGGCCGTTGCGAGATCCTCAGCATGCCGGCGCGGGTCGCCGATCGGCCGCTGCCCGATGTCGCTCTGGTCGACATGCGAGCCGAGTGGAAAACGTCGGGTCGCAGCTTGCTGTCGGAGGAGCTCGAGCAGGCGATCGAAGACTGTCTGCAACGGGGTGACCAGGCTCTATTGCTGCTGAACCGGCGCGGCTTCGCCGCCTCGTTGCGGTGCCGCATCTGCGGCGAGCGCATTCCGTGCCCGGATTGCTCCGTTAGTCTGACCCTGCATCGCCGGCAACGGCAGATGCGGTGCCACTATTGCGATTTCACCGCCGCTGTACCGGACGCCTGCCCGGTATGCGACGCCGAGGCAATGCACGACATAGGGCACGGCACCCAGCAGCTCGAAGAAGCACTCGGGCGGCGTTTCCCGAGCAGTCGAATCGGTCGCTTCGACGCCGACGAGACGCGTCGCAAGGGCGCCCACGCGCGGATTCTGTCGATGTTTGGTCGCGGCGAGATCGACGTATTGGTGGGGACCCAGATGCTCGCCAAGGGTCACGACTTTCCCGGTGTCACGTTGGTCGGTGCGGTGGGCGCGGACGACTCACTGGGACTGCCTGATTTTCGTGCCGCCGAGCGTACTTTTCAGCTACTCACGCAGATGGCGGGCCGCGCCGGCCGAGGCGATGCCGCCGGGCATGTGATCCTGCAGGCCTATCAGCCGCACCACTACGCCATTGCCTGCGCGGTCGGGCACGACTACACAGCGTTCTACCGGCAGGAGATCAAATATCGCCGGCGCCTCGGGTATCCGCCTTTCGCATCGTTGATCTCGTGCGTCTGTCGCGGCAAAACGGCGATCGTGGTGCGCGAGGAAGCCGACCACCTGGCCGCAGCGCTGCGGATGGCAGCAGGACCCGCCACGTCCGTTCTGGGGCCGGCGTCACCGCCGCTGGCCAAGCTAAGAGGTATGCACCGGATCCGGGTGTTGCTGCGCGGACCCGACATCCGCGAGCTGCGCGGCACGCTGAAGGAAGGGCTCGATCACTGTCGCACGACGCGTACAATGCCGCGCGATCTCAAGATCGATGTGCAGCCCCTGAACCTGATGTGAGCGCGCCGCTATCGACGCTTCACCGCGGCCTGCTAGGAATCTGCACCCAGGACTCGATCTCCCAGTCGGTCAGTGAAGTGGCCTCGTTGCCCTCGATCAAGCCATCGCCGCTGATCGGAAATGTCGATTTACCGTCCAACCGGAACGCCTGGTTCGAGCTCGACACGCGGCGTCCGGCAGCGTCGAGCAGATGGACCACGATGGTCACCCGGAAGCCTGTGTCGGAGGGGTTCTCGACGGTGCAACTCCACTCGTACGTCGATTCGGTCGCCGCCTCATGGATCCAGGAAAAACGGGCGTCTTGAATCAGAATCGGGCCGTCGGTGGAGTCCGGCGCGCGTGCGGCGCTAGTGCTTGCCCCCGTGCCGGGACCGGGTAAAGGTCCTGAAAGAGTCGTCGGTCCGACCGCGCTGGGATCCGTCCCGAGTCCTGTAGAAAAAGAAATGGCGTAACCTCCGAGTAGGGAAAACGAGTCGCTGGAAACGGCGACAACAAGAAGGTCACACCATGAGCAACGGTAGCACGGGAGAGGTATCGGTCATCGAGTTCCGTAGCGCCATCCAGGAGCTGCTGCACAGCCGCATCCAGGAGGCGATTACGATCACGCTTGAGGAGGAGCTCGCCGAGGCGTTGGGATGCGGGCCGTACGAGCGCAACGGCTCGCGGCGAGGATATCGGCACGGGACGTATCGGCGGCAGATCACGATGGCGCAGGGGCCGCAGGATCTGGAGGTACCACGGGGACGGCTGCTGCGAGAGGACGGCAGCACCGGGGAGTTCCGCAGCACGATCCTGCCGCGGTATCAACGGCGCACCGAGGAAGTCGACGAGGCGATTCTAGGGGTGTACCTGGCGGGTGCAAATAGCCGACGGATCCGCAAGGCGCTCGCGCCGCTGCTGGGTGAAGCGAACCTCTCGAAGAGCGCGATCTCGAGGGTGGTGGGGCGGCTGAAGAAGCTGTTCGGGACGTGGTGCGAGCGCGATCTGACCGGTGAGTCGTACCCGATCGTGTACCTGGACGGGTTCCACCTGAAGGTGAGGTTGGCGCGGCAGGTCGTGTCGGTGCCGATCTTCGCCGCGCTGGGAGTGGCTGACCTGACCCCCCAAAACGGATCCAGAGGTAATCTCACGATCTGGGTCGAAGAAGGGAGGTCAGAATGCCGGCGAAGAGGCACAGCGCAGAGCAGATGGTACGGAAGCTACGGGAGGCTGAGGTGGAGCTGGCCCGAGGCGCGACGGTCAAGGATGCCTGCCGCAAGCTAGCAATCACCGAGCACACCTACTACCGGTGGCGACGCGAGTACGGGGGGCTGAGGGTCGACGAGGCCAGGCGGCTGAAGCAACTCGAGAAGGAGAACGTCCGGCTCAAGAAGATTGTGGCGGAAAAGGAGCTGGATCTTTCGATCCTGAAGGAAGTTGCGGAGGGAAACTTCTGAGCCCGGCACGTCGCCGAGATGCGGTTGAGCATGTTCGGCGGAGGCTGGGCGTTTCCGAGCGACGAGCGTGCCGGGTGCTGAAACAGTCGCGCACGACGCAGCGGTACGTGCCACGGCAACCGGACGACGAGCAGGTGCTGACGGAGAGGATCGTGAACCTAGCCCGAGAGTATGGCCGCTACGGGTATCGGCGAGTGACGGCGCTACTGCGCATGGAGGGCTGGCTCGTGAACCACAAGCGGGTGCAACGGATCTGGCGGCGCGAGGGGCTGAAAGTACCGAAGAAACAGCACAAGCGAGCACGGCTGTGGCTCAACGATGGCTCCTGCATCCGACTGCGCCCCGAGAACAAGGATCATGTCTGGGCGTATGACTTCGTCCACCACCGGACGCATGACGGTCGGGCTATGAGGCTGCTGACGATCGTCGACGAGTACAAACGGGAGAGCCTTGCAATCGACGTGGCGCGGAAGCTTAACTCCGAGGACGTACTTCACCGACTAGGACGACTGTTCGTTCATCGAGGTATTCCAGCGCACATCAGGTCAGATAACGGACCGGAATTCACCGCCGAGGCGGTTCGCGACTGGCTGGGCCGGCTCGGCGTCGGCACGCTGTTCATCGAGCCGGGCTCCCCATGGGAGAACGGCTATGTGGAGAGCTTCAACGGCAAGCTCAGAGACGAGCTGCTGAACGGGGAGATCTTCTACACGCTGAAGGAGGCAAAGGTTCTGATCGAGAGATGGCGCCAGCAGTACAACCGCGTACGACCGCACAGCTCGCTGGGCTATCGACCTCCGGCACCGGAAGCGGTGTTGTTGAAACCGGCTACGCTACGCTTCGCCGGCCTCAACAACATCTTGTCAGCACCGTGTTACTGAGATAGAAGGTGGTACTAACCGCGGGGTCTGGTCAATACTCTCGGGCTAGGTTCACGATCCTCTCCGTCAGCACCTGCTCGTCGTCCGGTTGCCGTGGCACGTACCGCTGCGTCGTGCGCGACTGTTTCAGCACCCGGCACGCTCGTCGCTCGGAAACGCCCAGCCTCCGCCGAACATGCTCAACCGCATCTCGGCGACGTGCCAGGCTCAGAAGTTTCCCTCCGCAACTTCCTTCAGGATCGAAAGATCCAGCTCCTTTTCCGCCACAATCTTCTTGAGCCGGACGTTCTCCTTCTCAAGTTGCTTCAGCCGCCTGGCCTGGTCGACCCTCAGCCCCCCGTACTCGCGTCGCCACCGGTAGTAGGTGTGCTCGGTGATTGCTAGCTTGCGGCAGGCATCCTTGACCGTCGCGCCTCGGGCCAGCTCCACCTCAGCCTCCCGTAGCTTCCGTACCATCTGCTCTGCGCTGTGCCTCTTCGCCGGCATTCTGACCTCCCTTTTTCGACCCAGATCGTGAGATTACCTCTGAATCCGTTTGGGGGGGTCAGGTCAATTTCGCCGCGTTGTCCGAACGCGTCGCCTACACGGCTGACGCCCTGCAGGCCTGCACGTCGCATCAAGCGCCCCACACGCTTGCCGCCAACACCCACACCGTCGGCTCGCAGATCGGCGTGGATCCGAGGGCGACCGTAGGTGCCTCGGCTCTCCCTGTGGATCGCTTCGATCCGTGCCTGCAGCTTTGCGTCCGCCCGCGATCGAGCCGACGGTTCCCGCCGGCGCCACGCGTAGTACCCGCTGGAGGAGACCTCCAGCACACGGCACATCGTGGCAATCGGATACTTCGCCTGGTGACCGCTCACGAACTCGAAGACTTCGGCGGTACCGAGTCGGTCTCCCGAGCGAACCAGGCCGCGGCTTTTGAAAGGATCTCCCGCTCTTGCTTCAGCTGGCGGTTCTCTTTCCGCAGCCGCCCCAGCTCCTCGCGCTCAGCAGTGCTGAGCCCTTCGGCGCTGCGGCCTTCGTCGCGGTCAGCCTGCTTGATCCACTGGCGAATCGTCCAGTACGACGGCTCGAACTCCTTGGCCAGCTCGGCGACGCTCCGCCCAGCTCGTGCCACTTCTATGATCCGCCGCCGAAACTCCGCCGGGTACGGCCCTCTTGTCCTTGGCATCCTGAACACCTCCCGTGTACGTCGTAAGGTGTCCACGAAATCGGGTCAAGTCCATCCTGGCGCCTCAACCTGCTACGTGACCTGCTACCGCTTGTGTAGGATCGGCGACTCCAAGCCAAGGGACGCTATCAGCGAACGAGGCGGTATTTCTTGATTCGGATCGTTCCGTAGTCGTCCTCGACTCTTGCGAGAACAGTGGATCCGCTCGCGAACATCGGAGAGGCCCCGGTCAACGGAAAATGGGCCCCGCGGAAACCATCCTCGGGGGCCAAGACGCTGGCTAGGAAGTTGCCATCAGAATCGAACATGTCCCACATTTGTTCCGCCAACCAACACGGTCAGAGTCCGCGTTCGTTCAACTGTTGCAGATCGTTATCACAGTCTTGGCGCCGCGTCCCACGACCTGGCCTGCGGACCCAGATTCGCCCCTCACGACCGACCATGAAACTCGAGTATGCTGACTTGGCACGTGGAAACTCCTTGCCATTCCACGGAAAGCCCGGAATCGTCAGGCGGAATGCATCGACTATCCTGGCGACATTGAATCTGACTTCTGAGTCGGATATCTGAATAGGATCCCAGTACTTCTCTACTACGTTGATCGCGCCATCCGGCGCGTGGAACTCGAAGCGATAGGCGTTTGATACGCCGGCGACGATCGCTCCACTGGGAGCCAAAGCCCACACAAACTCTGGCGCGGGCGCGCCGAGTGGAATGTCGAACGAGGTGCCGCGCCTCGTTAGCGGGAAGGTCGTGGGCTCAGAAGAAAGGTCGGGTGGAGCCAGCGGCTCACCAATCGGCCCGCCGGGTCCGAGGGCATGGACGCTACCGGGAGAGCGGCCAATCGTCGTCGGCCACGCCATAAGATCGGAGTAGTCGCGAAGTCCCACGTACACGACGTCATCGACGCTCAAGGAGAACCCAATCCCGGTCCCGCCTCTCGGCCAAGTCCATGTTTCCAAGTAGTTTCCGTCTTCGCCGTACACGTTGATGGTGGCCACAGTACTCAGCTCGGTCACGAAAATCCTGCCATCGGAAGCAACCGCGACATAGTGAGGCTTCTCGTACTCTCCTGGGCCGGGACCAGCCGCTCCGATGTCCTTGATGTAGTTGCCGTTGTGGTCATACACCCTGACCGCAGGAACCTGTATGTCGACCACATAGATCCGGTCCTCCGTCGCCCAAATATCGGTCACGTCACCGAAAATGAAAGGCGCCTCGCTGGCTTCCTCCCCAATCGACAGCTCCTCGACAAGTCGCGCTGGCCTACCCCACTTGGATCCCGCTTCGTTCCGAATAGTGGTGACGGTGCCATTGACTACGCGCGTTACCCGCCACTCGTCCGTGGCCGGATCACCGGAGCTCGCGCAGGCGAACAGGGTCATTGACCATGCAAGGCTTGCACCCAGCAGGACGCTAGCTTTCGTCATCCATCTAGCCTATCTGGTCGGTGTTCCATCATTACCAGTTACGGCGCCGTCGCTGGTAGCGAACCTGGCAGCCGCGCCGATGATGGCGTCCATGTCGACGTCACTCAACGCCCCCTTCCAAATACCTTGAACCATCCGATTCTCATCCACCAGGACCGTGACCGGTACATAGGGGATGCGAATCGCTTCAGCCCCAAGGCGATCGGTCAACCAAATCTCAAAACCTAGAGCGTACGAATCTCGAAACTCCTTGGTCGGGCCAGCAGGGTTCAAGGAGACCGCGCGAGAAATCCGATACCCATCTCACCTAGCCTGTTTGAGGTTTCCGTCCACACTGGCAGGGTCGCCTCGCAAAACTTGCACGTGGTAGTGAAAAAGGCGAGAACAGTAACGCCCGACTCCACGACGGTGTCGAGCCTTCCTGTATCTTCCCCAAGGCTAGTCAAAGCGATGGGGGCGAGCACGTTTCCCACCTGCACAATCTCGAGTTCGGCTCCGCCTTGCGACCGCGCAGCTAGGTTACGCTTGAGAGCCCGATTCTGTTCGACCAGAAACAACATTACGCCGCCCGTTGATCGAATCGAGCGATTCCCCGGCTAGGCTTGCCCCGCACGCTCCCCGGAACGGACTCCCACCTCGGGCATGTGGTCGAGTCGGTAGGACGGTTCAAGTCCCGTGCTCGCCGTTTGGTCGGGATTGCCGAGTCGTGCCCGAGCCTCACTCGCTGCGCATGGCGTTGACCGGATCAACTCGAGCCGCACCGCGAGCGGGGATGTAGGTGGCCAGCAGCGCGATGCCGACCAAAACGACGGCAACGGTCGCGAAGGTCGCCGGGTCGGTGGCCTCGACCTCGTACAGCCAACTCGACAGGAGGCGTGTTGCAGCGACAGCCCCGAGCACGCCTACGATCACACCGCCGACGGTTCAGGTCCCAGGCGGAAGCCCGCATGGCCGTCTTCGAGTTCATCGAGGGCTTCTACAACCCGCGTCGCAGACACTCACCCCTGGACTACGACTCGCCCATGGGGTACGAAAGGAGGCACGCTCAGATCGCTTAAATGTGAGCGGGAAACCGTCCACCAAAGCGGGGCAACTCCAATAGGCCCGGTTCGGGGGGACCTGTGGGGGACCCCATCAGCAGAGCGGATCTCAACAAAACCCGAAGGCACCGCTATTTACCCGCTCTGCCTGAAGGGGCACGGGAGGACCCGAGAGGGCCTATACCACCCGCTCCCGGCTTGCGGGAAAAGCCCTCGAAACCGAACGCACCGCGAAAACTGGCGCCCCCACAAAATTTGGTTATAGTCCAGACCCATGAGCTCGAGTGATCGACGTCCGTTTGTCCATCTCCACAATCACTCGAATTTCTCCCTGCTCGACGGCGCCACCCGCATCGACGACCTCGTACAGCGTTGCAGTGAGCTGCAGATGCGCGCCGTGGCGATTACCGACCACGGCAATATGTTCGGTGCCGTCCACTTCTATCGGGCGGCGCGCGACAAAGGCCTGAAACCGATCCTCGGCATGGAGGCCTATCTCGCCGCCGGCTCTCGGCACGATCGCGGCGGCGCCAGGGCGGGTCGAGAGCGGTTTCACCAGTTGCTGTTGGCCGCCGATCAAACGGGCTACCGCAACCTGATGAAGTTGTCGTCGATCGGCTTCCTCGAGGGCTTCTACTACAAGCCGCGGATCGACAAGGAAATGCTGTCCGAGCACGCTGAAGGGCTCATTGGCACGAGCTCTTGCCTGTCCGGCGAAGTGCCGCAGTGTCTGCTGCGCGACGACTACGCGGGCGCCCGCAAAGCCCTGGGCGATCTGGTCGACATCCTCGGGCACGGCAACGTCTATGTCGAACTGCAGGATCAAGGATTGGCGGAACAGGGGCCGATCAACGAGCAGCTCATCCGGCTGGCCAAAGAGATGGATTTACCGCTCATGGCCACCAATGACTGCCACTACCTGCGGCGCGAGGACGCCAACGCCCACGACGCGTTGCTCTGTATCCAGACGGGCAAAGGGATTTCGGACCCGACGCGGATGAAGTTTCCGAACGAGGAGTTCTACGTAAAGACGCCGCAAGAGATGTGGGAGATCTTCGCGGAGTTGCCCGAAGCGCTGCACAACACCGAGGCGGTCGCCGAGCGCTGCAACGTGGTGCTGAACTTCGAGCAGAACCATCTGCCGCGGTTTCCGGTACCGGGGGAACAGACGCTCAACGACTACTTCAAGCACGTGGTCAGCGACGGTTTCGAGCAGAGACTCGCAGGGTTGAGGGGGCCATCCGGAGAGTGGCACGCGCGTCACGAGGAAGCCGAGTATCGCGAGCGGCTCGATTACGAGCTATCGGTTATCGCGTCGATGGGTTTCGCGGGCTATTTCCTTATCGTTTGGGACTTCATTCGTTACGCCAAGGAGGCGGGGATCCCCGTCGGGCCGGGTCGCGGCAGTGCCGCCGGTAGCCTGGTGGCCTACGCAATGGAAATCACGGACGTGGATCCCTTGGACTACGGACTCTTCTTCGAGCGCTTTCTCAATCCCGAGCGCATCAGCCTACCCGACATCGACGTCGACTTTTGCATGCGCCGCCGCGGCGAGGTGATCGACTACGTGGCCGTCAAATACGGTCGTGACAAGGTGGCGCACATCATCACGTTCGGCACGATGGCCGCCAAGGCGGCGATCCGCGACGTCGGTCGGGCGATGGAGATGTCGTACGGCGACGTCGACCGCGTCGCCAAGCTTATTCCAAGCGATCTCGATGCGACGATCGAGAGCGCCGTCAGGTCGGTGCCGGCGCTGCGGGAGGCGATCAACAAGGATCCGCAGGTGGCGCGGCTCGTCGAGCTAGCCGAGCAGCTCGAGGGGCAGGTCAGACACGCCTCGACACACGCGGCGGGCGTCGTCATTGCCGACCGACCCCTGACCGACTACGTGCCGTTGTACAAGTCGCCGGGCAATTCTACGAACGGCCAGGAGCACGCCATCGCCACGCAGTACCCCATGAACGACGTCGAAGCGATCGGCCTGCTCAAGATGGACTTCCTCGGCCTGCGCACCTTGACCGTGGTGCACGATGCCCTGGACTCGACCTCCAAGGCGATCGGCAAGCGGGTGACCACGGACGACATTCCTATCGATGATCCGGCGACGTTCGAGCTCTTCGCGTCGGGCGCGACGTCGGGCATTTTCCAGTTCGAGTCATCGGGCATGCGCGATGCTCTGCGCAAGCTGGAGCCGAGCCGCATCGAAGATCTTATCGCCATGAACGCGCTGTACCGACCGGGTCCCATCGGCTCCGGGATGATCGACGAGTACATCCGCCGCAAGCACGACCCTGCCAAGGTCAAGTACCTGTTGCCGCAGCTCGAGGCGATCCAGAAGGAGACCTACGGCGTCATCGTCTACCAGGAGCAGGTCATGCAGATCGCGTCGGAGCTCGCTGGCTTTTCGCTTGGCGAGGCCGATGTGCTGCGCAAAGCGATGGGAAAAAAGAAACCGGAGGTGATGGCGTCGATGGAGGAGAAGTTCATCGGCGGTTGCAAGGCACGCGACGTGCCGGCCAACCTGGCAAAACAGATTTGGGATCAGGTCGTCGAGTTCGCTGGCTATGGCTTCAACAAGGCGCACTCGGCGGCCTACGCGCTGCTGGCCTACCAGACGGCCTTCTTGAAGGCCAACCATCCGGTTCACTTCATGGCCAGCCTGTTGAGCTCCGACCGCGATAATACCGACAAGGTCGTGCGCTACATCTCGGAATGCCGTGAGATGGAGATTCCGGTGCTGCCGCCCGACGTCAACGAATCCGACGTCCTGTTCACCGCCGCTGGCGAGTCCATCCGTTTCGGGTTGGCCGCCATCAAGGGCGTTGGTGAGGGTGCCGTGCTGGCGATCCTCGAGGCCCGCGCCCGGCTGGGGGCATTCAGAGACCTGTACGAGTTTTGCGAGGAGGTCGACCTCGGCAAGGGAATAAACCGGCGGACGATCGAGAGCCTGATCAAGGCCGGCGCCTTCGACTCGATTGTCGAGGTGGCCGAGTCGGAGGAGTCTCGGGCCGGTCGCATCCGGGCAAACCTCATGGCCTCGCTGGCGGGAGCCCTCGATAGCGGGCAACGTCGCCGGCGCGAGCGCAACATGGGGCAGACCAATCTGTTCGCCGACCTGGGTGGCAATGATGGCGATGGCGAGTATCGCGGGCCGCCGCTGGTGGCCCATTGCACGCCGTGGACAGAGCGCGAGATTCTCGCCGCCGAGAAGGAAGCTCTGGGTTTCTACACCACCGGGCACCCGCTCGACCGGTACGCCGAGGAGCTCGACGAGTTCGCCAGCGCCACGACCGCCAGCCTGCCGCAGATGAGCGGCGCTCGAGAGGTCACGCTGGGGGTGATCATCACCGGAATTCGCGATTTGAAGACCCGCAAGGGCGAGCGCATGGCGGTGCTGCAGGTGGAAGATCTCGAAGGGTTTGCCGAGGTCGTCGTGTTTCCTGATGCGTATCGTGCCGCTTTCGACTTATTGCGCGAGGACGAGGCGGTGCTCATCAGCGGTCGACCGGAATCCGAAGACGATTCATCGGTGCGGATGATCGCCAGCGATGTGCAGCCGCTGACCTCGTTCTTCCAGCAAAAGACGAACGAGAGGACGAAGGAGGTGCAAATCTCCATCGTGCTGACCGGTTTGGCGGAGGACATCCCGGCGCAGCTCGCCGACTTGCTCGAGCGCCATCGTGGCGAGGTGCCGGTGTCGCTACTGCTCAATCGCCCGAGCCCCAAGGGCTTTCGGGCGCACGTTGCCTCCAATCGGTTCCTGTGGGTCACGCCGAGCCCGGAGCTCGTCAACGAGATCGAGGACCTGCTGGGACAGGGTAGCGTCCGGTTGCGTCGTTGAAGGTGACGCGCCGATGAGCGACAGCGGTATGGGGCTGCAGTACCCGGAGTTGCTCAACATTGCGACGCGGCTGGCGGATGGGGCACTGGACGCCGGTTGGGGTGAGCGCACCGCCTTCTTCTACCGCGACACGGAAATCTCGTACGCCGAAGCCGCCGACACGGCGTCGCGCTGGGCCGGCGCGCTGCAGACGCTGGGGATGCAGCCCGAGGAGCGCGTACTCCTGGCGCTGCCGGACGCCCCCGCGTTTCTCACCGCGTTTCTCGGCACGATTCGCAGGGGTTCTGTGGCCGTTCCCGTGAATCCGTACCTCCCCGACGATCGATACGAGTTCTTTCTTTCCGACAGTTGTGCGGTGGCGGCAGTGGTGGCTCCGTGGCTAGTTCGACCCATCCTCGAAGCCACAGAGCGGCTGCCGCGGTTGCGGCATCTGCTGGTGTTCAACGATCCCGGCACCGCCGACGGTGGCGCCGATGACGGAGGGTGGCGCGACGCCTCAGTACCGAGCGGGCGTCCCGCGATGCACGACGGCAATGAACTTCTGGCGTCGTCGGACCCGGTGGTGGCGTCGACGACGCACTGCGACGAGCCTGCCTTCTGGCTCTATACCTCGGGCAGTACGGGATCTCCGAAAGGGGCTGTTCACCTGCAGCACGACATCTGGGTGGCGGCCGAGTGCTGGAGCCGCCGCACGATGAACATGACGCCGGAGCACGTCCACCTGTCCGCATCCAAGCTGTACTTCGCATACGGTCTCGGTAACAGCCTGCACTGCCCGATGTGGAGCGGCGGCAGCGCGGTATTGGTGCCGGAAAAGCCGGCCCCGGGGTTGATGCTCGATGCCATCGCGGCGCGTCGGGTGACGCACTTCTATGCCGTGCCGTGGTTCTACAGCGCCATGATGGCCGACGACGGCTTCGACGACCGTGTTGCGGCCGGTGATCTCGAGAGCCTGCAGGTCTGCGTGTCAGCCGGCGAGACGCTACCGGCGCCGCTATGCACCGCGTGGATTGACAAGACCGGCGTGCCGCTGATCGATGGCATCGGTTCCACAGAGCTCCTGCACATCTTCATCGCCAACCGGGCCGATGACATTCGCCCGGGCTGTTCCGGTACCCCCATTCCCGGCTATACGGCGCGTGTGGTGACCGAAGACGGAGCGGACGCGGCCGACGATGTGGTCGGCGACCTGTGGATTCGCGGCGATTCAGCCTGTGCGGCGTACTGGAACCGCCACGAAGCCACGAAGAGGGCCATCCAGGGGGAGTGGTTTGTGACTGGCGACAAGTATCGTCGTGATGCCGCGGGGTACTACTGGTACGCGGGTCGCGCCGACGACATGTTCAAGGTCCATGGGCAATGGGTCAGCCCGACGCAGGTCGAAAGCGTGTTGCTGGCCCACCAGGCCGTTCGTGAGGCTGCCGTGGTATGCGGCACCGACGGTGAGGGATTGTCGCGTGGCGTGGCGTTCGTCGTGCCGACGGCGGAGCCGGCGGACGAGGCGTTGGCGGCGATGCTGGTCGAGCACGCGGCGTCGCAACTGCCGCGCTATGCGGTGCCCGGCGAGATCTGTTTTCGCGACGAGCTGCCGAAGACGGCGACCGGCAAGATCCAACGCTACCGGTTGCGTCAGTGATCGCGCTTCGTCAACCTGATCGGCCACAGCGCCAACAACGCGAGGCCGATGCCGACCCACAGAATGTCGATCAGGCGGCGCACCAGGCCCACCGCGACTCCGGCGGCGGGATCGAGATCGAGCATATTGGCAGAAGCGGCGACCCCGGCCTCGAAGACACCTAAACGGGCCGGAACCAGCGCACCCAGCGTGTTGCCTAGCTTGGCCCCTGCCTCGAACGGAAGCGCCACGGCGACGCTGCTGCTGATGCCGAGCATCGACAGGATCGACCAGGTGGCCGCAGTCAACGCCACGTGCCCCAGGATGTGGGTCACGATCATTGCCGCGAACGGTAGGCCGTGCAGGCGCACCAGCCCGACGCGAACGCGCCGCATCGCGTCGCGGGCGGCGGCGCGAGTCGAGAGCGGCTCGCCGACTATGGGCGTTAGCGACGAGTCGTGGTGCCGCTGGCCGCTCCAGATCGTTGCCATCAGCCAGGCGCCGGCGCCGGCGCCTACCAAAACTCCACCAATCGCCGAGGCCCAGGCCGGCAGTCCCAAAGAGTACTGCGCGGCCAGCAGTACGGTGCCGGTGAACAGGACGCCGGCGATACCCGAGGCCGCGGCATCAACGGCGACCGTGGCGGCACCCGAGCGCGCCGGGATGCCCTTGCGCAGCAAGATCACCTTGCTGGTTTGCGAGCCGATTGCTCCGGTGAACGACAGATACCCGAGGGCTTCGGCCCCGAGCCGCGCGCGCAACAGGTCGAGATAGGTCGCGGGCTCGTCGGCGGCCTGAGTGGAGAAGCTCCAGGCGAACGCACGCAAGCAGTGTTGAACGCCGACTAGCAGCACGGGGATGACAATGCCGACGCCGAGATTTTGCAGGTAACCGGCGACCGTGCCGGCTCCAGTCTGGCGTACCAGGTACCAGAGAACGATAGCGCCGCCGACGAAAAGGAGTGTGCGACTGGCTACGTTTACCCGCATGGGCCGGAGTATATGAAAAAGGGCGGTACGATGCTGCGATGCACACGCCCGAAGAGTTCTTGTCGCAGCCGCTGGTGGACGAAGCGGTGGCAGAGGAGTTTCGAGTTCAGTGGCGTCGTGTCGCGAGCCGCCACCGGGGATGGCGCGCCAACTTTCCCGCCTTCGCCGTGTTGCTCGACACGGATGAAGAGCGCGCCCACGCGCTCGCTGGTAACTACTCCACCGAGGCCAGAGAGACGATCGGCGTGTGGCTGGCGGCGCAGGATCAGCGGCGCAACCAAGGGGCCTTGGCCGTCACGGAGGAAGACCTGATGGCGTGGTTGAAAGGGTATCTGGCGGCGTGGCGAAGGCAGGTTCTCGATACCGCCGATGTTGCGGTGCTCGACAGCGGCTCGCGGGAGCGCTTCCTGCGGGTTTTCAATGACCTACAACAGCGAGCCGGCGACGAGGCACTCAGTTACTTGCACCGGGCCAAGGCTGCGGGACCCGACAAGCCGTCGCTGGTGGGTGCGCTGCTCCGCCCGTTCCGCGCCGTAGCGTGGGGACTGCAGCGGTTTTTCTTTCCCGGATCGGCAGGCTGAGGCTGCGCGGCGCCGGGCCGCAAGGCTGCGTGCTACTCTTCCTGACCGGCGCGGAATGTAGCGACATCCGCGCGACCTGACGATTCTTCCGAGCCATGGATCGCAAGGCTGAAGACTTCGAGAAACCTATCGCCGAGCTCGAGAAGCAACTCCATGAGCTGGCGCTCTATCCCGCCTCGCCCGAGCGCGACGCGCAGCTCGTCGAGCTCGAGGAACGCCTCGACGAGACGCGTCGGCAGATCTACGACAACCTGTCGCGCTGGCAGGTAACGCTCGTCGCCCGGCACCCGAAGCGGCCGTACACGCTCGACTACGTCGGGCGGCTGTTCAATGGCTTTCTCGAGCTCCACGGCGACCGGCAGTACGGCGACGACGCAGCGATCGTCGCCGGCTTTGCCGAATTCAACGGCCAGCCGATTTGTGTCGTCGGGCAACAGAAGGGCCGTACCACCAAGACCAAGTTGGAGCGCAACTTCGGGATGCCGCATCCCGAGGGGTACCGCAAGGCGCTGCGAGTCATGAAGAAGGCCGAGAAGTTTTCGCGGCCTGTATTCACGTTCATCGACACTCCCGGCGCCTATCCGGGGTCGGGCGCCGAGGCGCGGGGCGTAGCCGAGGCGATCGCCGTGAACCTGAGGGAAATGGCGGTGCTCCGCGTGCCGATCATCGTCACTATCATCGGCGAGGGCGGCAGCGGCGGAGCCCTGGGAATCGGTGTCGGTGATCGCGTCAACATCCTCCAATACGCCACCTATTCCGTGATCTCGCCGGAGTCGTGCTCGTCGATCCTGTGGCGCGACACCGACCATCCCGAAGAGGCGGCTGAAGCGCTGAAGCTCGCCGCCCCGGATTTGCGGGAGCTGGGATTGGTCGACGAGATCCTGCCGGAGCCCGAGGGCGGAGCCCACAACGATCCCGAAGCCATCGCTTCGACAGTCGGCCAGACGCTCGAGCGGCAGCTCGACGAGTTGCTCGGCGTGGACATCGAGTTGCTCCTGGAGCGTCGCTACGAGAAGTTTCGCGGCATGGGCGCCGTGGCCGGATCGGACGAATAGGCCACGGGACGGCGTTGATGGCGGACCTCTCGAATGGATGGCCGCCGGAACAACAATCCTGGCGCCTGCGCGAAGTCGACGCTGCTGAAGCCGCCCGTCTTGCCGCTGAGCTGGGACTGTTTCCGACGACGGCCCGCGTCTTGGCGGGTCGAGGGATCACCACCGTCGAAGACGCCCAGGCTTTCCTCGAGCCGACACTCGACAGGATGCATTCGCCGTTCGCCTTCATTCAAATGGATGCGGCGGTCGATCGCTTGCTGGCCGCAATCGAGGCGGGCGAGAGGATCGTCGTGCATGGCGATTACGACGTCGATGGCATCACGGGTACCGTGGTCTTGCTTGTGGCGCTGCGTTCGATCGGCGGCGATGTCGACTACCTGGTGCCGCACCGTATCGACGATGGCTACGGCCTGAAGATCGCGGGCATCGAACGCGCCCGGGACATGGGCGCCGCTGTGGTGATTGCCGTCGACTGCGGGATTACCGCGCTCGACGCTGCGGCGCGAGCCCGCGAGCTGGGTATCGACTTCATCGTCGCCGATCATCACGAGCCGGGGCCGGAGCTTCCCGAGGCGCTGGCGATTCTCAACCCTCGACTTCCGGATGCGGGTTATCCGGAGGACGACCTGGCCGCGGTGGGTGTTGCCTTCAAGCTGGCGCGTGGCGTGCTTGAGCGACATCCCAAAGGGTTCAAGGGTACGGCGCTGCTCAAGCTCGTGGCGCTGGGCACGGTCGCCGACATGGTTCCGCTGACTGGCGAGAATCGAGTGGTCGCCTGGCACGGTCTCGCTTCGCTGGCAGAGGCCGTCAACCCGGGGCTCAAGGCGCTGATCGAGTTGTCGGGTGTGCGGGCGCCGATCACGGCGGCCGACGTGGGGTTTCGCATTGCGCCCCGCATCAACGCGGTGGGGCGCTTGGGGCACCCGAAAGACGCCGTAGAGATGTTCCTGGCCACTGACCCGGGACAAGCGCGCCGCCTGGCGCAGCTGCTGCACGTGACCAACACGCAGCGACAGGAAGTCGAGGCCGCGGTACGCGAACAGGCGCTGGCTCAGGAGCCACTGGACGACACATGCGTTGTGGTGGCAGCGGGTGAGGGATGGCATCGTGGCGTCATCGGCATCGTTGCCTCGAGGCTTGTCGAAGAGTGGGGTAGGCCGGCGATCGTCATCGGCATTCAGGACGACCAGGCCTTCGGCTCGGCGCGCTCGATTCCCGGTTTCGACATCATCGAAGCGCTCGGTTCGGTGTCGCAGCTGCTTACAACCTACGGTGGGCACAAGCAGGCCGCTGGGTTGCAGCTCGACGCCGGGAAGGTCGATGAGCTGCGCGCCGCACTGGCGACAACCGGCGGCGAGGCGCTGCGCCGGGCCGTGCAGCGCGGTTCCGAGGTGCTGTGCGACGCCGAGTTCGAGGTCGACGGCTCGGTGCTCGGCCTGGCGATGGAGCTGGAGCGTTTGGCCCCCTTTGGCATCGGCAACCCACGGCCACGGTTGTTGTGTCGCGATCTCGTGATCGAAAGTAATCCCGAGATCCTCAAAGACCGCCACCTCAAGCTGCGTCTCGCGTGCGGCGATCAAACGATCGAGGCCCTTGCTTGGGGCCGGGCTGAGCTACGCGACGCTTTCGAACCCGGCGGGGCGATCGACGCCGTTGCCAAGCTCACCCTCAATCGTTGGGGTGGACGCATCAGGCCGCAGCTCGAGTTGGTCGCGCTAAGAGCTGCCGTCGTTGCTTGACGGCTGCCGGCAAGGTTTCTAACATCAGCACTGTGGCGATGGGCGCATTCGCCCGCGCGCCGCTGGTCGCTTCGCGGCCGTGGGGCCGCCGTTCTGGCTCCCCCGATCCTTATGTTGCTTTCAAAAAACGGTGCGCTGTTCGGGGCGCGACTCACGCTTCGCAATTCGGGTGCACCCGGCACCAACCAGGTCTTACGGAGGCTTGCAAGTGAATGTCACACCCTTAGGAGACCGGATTCTGGCCCAACGGCTGGAAGCCGACGAAGAAGTCAGCGGGCTCATCATTCCTGATACTGCCAAGGAGAAGCCGCAAGAGGCCGAGGTCGTGGCCGTTGGCGCCGGTCGACTCGGCGACGACGGAGAACGCCAACCGGTCGAGGTCGAGGTCGGCGATCGGATTCTCATTTCCAAATACGGCGGCACCGAGGTCAAACTCGACGGCGTCGATCACGTGATCTTGCGCGAGGACGATGTCCTCGCAGTGTTGGGGGGCTGAAATGGCCAAGCAAATTATCTTTCGTGAGGACGCACGGCACACCATGCTCGAGGGCGTTACCCAGTTGGCGAAGGCCGTCAAGGTGACGTTGGGTCCGCGGGGCCGCAACGTGGTGCTGGGCAAGAAGTGGGGCAGCCCGGTGATCACCAAGGACGGCGTGACCGTTGCCAAGGAAATCGAGCTGCCCGACTCGACGCAGGAGATGGGCGCCCGTATGGTCCGCGAGGTTGCCAGCAAGACGTCCGAGGTCGCCGGTGACGGCACCACCACGGCGACCATTCTAGCCGAGTCGATCTACCGCGAGGGCGTCAAGAACGTCGTCGCCGGTGTCAACCCCATGTCGCTCAAGCGCGGCATCGACGCGGCCGTGGCGGCCGTTGTTGCCCACATCGCCAAGCTCGCCAAGCCGGTCAAGGGCAAAGAAGATATCCAACAGGTGGCGACGATCTCGTCCAACGGCGACACGGAGATCGGCGAGATGATCGCCGAGGCCATGGAGACCGTCGGTCGGGACGGCGTTACTACCGTCGAGGAAGCGCGTTCGACTGACTCGTCGCTCGAGGTCGTCGAGGGCATGCAGTTCGATCGCGGCTACCTGTCGCCCTATTTCGTCACCGATCCCGAGCGCATGGAGATCGAGCTCGAAGAGCCCCTGATCCTGATCCATGAAAAAAAGATCTCGGCGCTTAACGAACTGCTGCCGCTGCTCGAGCAGGTGGCGCGCGCCGGACGTCCGTTGCTGATCCTCGCCGAGGACGTCGAGGGCGAGGCCCTGGCGACGATGGTGGTCAACAAGATCCGCGGCACGCTCAAGGGCGCCGCGGTGAAGGCACCGGGGTACGGTGATCGCCGCAAAGCGATGCTGGAGGACATCGGGGTGCTCACCGGCGGCACGTGCATCACCGAGGATCTCGGCATCAAGCTCGAGAACGTCAAGCTGGATGATCTCGGCACCGCCAAGAAGATCACGATCAGCAAGGACAACACGACGATCGTCGAGGGCGCCGGCAAGGCCAGCGAGATCAAGGGTCGGATCGACCAGATTCGCGCCCAGATCGAGAACACCAGCTCCGACTACGATCGCGAGAAGCTCGAGGAACGGCTGGCGAAGCTCGCCGGCGGCGTTGCGGTGATCAATGTAGGTGCTGCGACGGAGACCGAGATGAAGGAAAAGAAGGCTCGCGTCGAGGACGCCATGCACGCGACGCGTGCGGCTGTCGAAGAGGGCGTCGTTCCGGGTGGCGGTGTGGCCTTCCTGCGCTGCCTCGGCGCGCTCGACGGGCTGACGCTCGACGAGGAGGAGCAGGTCGGCGCCAACATCGTGCGCCGGGCGCTCGAGATGCCGCTGCGCACGCTGTCCGACAACGCCGGGCTCGAGGGCGCGATCGTGTGCCAGAAGGTGCTCGACGGCAAAGGTCCCTATGGTCTCAACGTCGAGACCGGTGAGTACGAGGACCTGGTCAAGGCCGGTATCATCGATCCCGCCAAGGTCACCCGCGCGGCATTGCAGAACGCGGCGTCCGTCTCCGGCCTGTTGCTCACCACCGAGGCTCTCATCGTCGAGATCCCGGAGGAGAAAAACGGCGCCGGCATGCCCGGTATGCCAGGTGGTGGGGACATGGGCATGGGCGGCATGGGTGGAATGGGCGGTTTCTAACCGCGTTACTTCTTCCTGCGCGGCTGCACGATCCAGGCGATCAGAATGCCGAGCGCGTACAGCCCCAGCATCGGGGTCGCCAGGATGGTTTGCGTGGCCATGTCGGGGGTCGGCGTGACCACCGCGGCGATGATGAAGATAATCAGAATCGCATAGCGGAAGCCGCGCAGCATCATGCCGGCGGTCAGGATGCCCATGCGGGCGAGGAAGAACACCACCACGGGCCACTCGAAAACGAGCGCGCAGCCGATCAGCGTGCGCATCAAGAAGCCGAACAGTGCGTTGGCGGACAGCAGGGGAACGAAGTCTTGTCCCAACGTGATGAAGAAGTTCGCCATCACCGGAAACAGGATCAAGTAACCGAACGCGGCGCCGCCGAGAAAGAACAGGACTGATGCGCCGATCACCGGCACGGCGTAATAGCGTTCCTTCAAGTACAGCCCCGGCGCCACGAACAGCCACATCTGGGTGATGAGGACCGGCGACGATACGAACAAGCCGGCGGTCGCGGCCACCTTCAGGTACACGATGAACGCCTCGGTGAGCGACAGGATCGTCAGCCGCGGGTCCTCGATGGTCGGGCTGGCCTCCAGCACGCGAGTCACCGGCAGCGACAAGAGCTGGAAGATTCGCTCCGACACGAACCAGCAGATGATGGCGCCGATGAGCAGCGCGCCGACGGCGACGAACAAACGGTAGCGGAGCTCGGTCAGGTGCTGCAGCAGCGACATCTCGGACAGGGACTCGCGGCCGAGGCCCGCGTCTTCGGCTGAGGAATCGACGGGGGTGTCCGCTGTGCTCATCGTCGGTTCACTAGAGCCTCGACGCCGCTCAGCTGGCGTCGTCGGAGCCGCCGATTTTGTTCGGGCGACTAGGCTCGTCGACCTCCAGCTCCTCTTCGAGGGAGCGCTTCAGGTCGTTGGAGGCACGCTTGAACTCGGACAGACCTTTGCCGATCGACCTGCCGAGCTCGGGGAGCTTGCGCGGGCCGAAGATCAAAAGGGCGATCAACATGATGACCAGTAGCTCGGTACCACCGATTGAGCCGAACATCGGTCCTCCGTGTCCGATTAGTGGCAAGCTCGTTACGGACCCGCCTGCGCCAATGATAATCGTCTCACGTATCCGTGAGCAACGCGGTCGGCTCAGTATCGCTCACGCTCGAACGCTTCCCTGATTTCCTCCCGATCCGAACCCGTTCCCAGCAGCAGCATCAACAGCAGCCGGGCCTTGGGCCCGGGCAGGTGGTCGGCGAAGATCACCCCGTGCTCCTGCAGCGTTGCCGCCCCACCGTCGTAGCCGTACATGGGCGCCGCGCGGCCGCGCATGCAACGGGTCGTCATGATGACGGGGACTTCCGGGGCAGCCGCGCATACGGCCGCGGCCAATCCAGGAGTTACGTTGCCGCGCCCCATGCCTTCGATCACCAGGCCCTTGGCGCCGGCGGCACGGCTGGCCTCGACGTAGCGGCCGTCGGGCGCCGGCGACCGTCTTGATGAGATCGACGTTGGTCTCGATCGCATCGCCGGCGAAGCGCGGCAATCGCCCCCGGACGGGGTCGGAAAAAAAACCACGTTGCCTCGATCGACCACGCCGATCGGCCCTGTTTGCGGGCTGGCGAAGGAGTCGTACGACTCAGCGTGCACCTTCACCACGTCGGCCGCCGCGTGAATGGAATCGGCCATCACCACCATCGCGCCACGGCCGCAGGCGTCGGCGTTGACCGCCACCTGGGCCGCAGCGAGAACGTTGGCAGGACCGTCCCACGTGGGGTCGGACACGAGCTCCATCGCGCCGAAAACAACAACCGGAACGTCGGGCGACAGCACGCGGTCGAGCACGAACGCGGTTTCCTCAATGGCATCCGTGCCGTGCGTGACGATGACCCCGTCGATGGCGCCGTCGTCGGTGGCGGCGCGAATGCGAGCCGCCAGCGCCAGCACGCGCTCGGGATGCATGTGCGGGCCCGGGTAGCGTCCGGAATTGTCGATGACGACGTTGGCTACCTCGTCGAGCCCCGGCGTGCGATCGAGAATTTCTTCGCCGGTCAACGTCGGCACCGGCACGCCACGTTCCGGATCGAGCGTGCAGGAAATCGTACCGCCGGTGAATACGGCAAGGACGGTCGGCAAGTCGTCGCGCGCGGCCAAAGCGTCAGCCCGAGGAGAACCGCTGCATGCCGCTGCGGTATTTGTAGGCGCTGCCGGTGAGAAAACCGACCACGGCCTCGTCCTTGTCCAGATAGCCGCGCGCCAGCAGGTGCGGCATGGCGGCGAGCGTTGCGGCGGACTCCGGGGCGCCATAGATACCCTCGTCGGCTCCCAGGTGGGTTACGTACTCCATGATCTCCTCGTCGGGAACCGCGATAGCGGTGCCTCCCGACTCCCGCAGGGCGCGCAGGATTTCCTGATCGCCGACCATCGTCGGCACTCGCAGGCCGTCGGCCACCGTCGCTGCGCCTTCCCACGGGGTGCATGAGTCGGCGCCGGCCTCGAAGGCGCTGACCACCGGCGCGCAGCCGGTGGACTGCACGGCGATCATGCGGGGCCGCTCCGCGCTGATGCAGCCGATCTTTTCAAGCTCATCGAACGCTTTCCACATGCCGACTAGGCCGGTGCCGCCGCCGGTGGGGTAGAGGATGGCGTCGGGGAGCTTCCAACCGCGCTGTTCCGCGAGCTCGATGCCCATGGTTTTCTTGCCTTCCACGCGATACGGCTCCTTCAGCGTGGCGACGTTGAAGAACCCTTCTTGCTCCATGTCGGCGGCAAGCGCCGCACCGGCGTCGGTAATCAGCCCCGCGACGAGACGCACGGCGGCGCCCAGAGCTCGGCATTCGTCGACGAACTCGCCGGGGACGTCTTGCGGCATGTACACCGTTGCCGGGACACCGGCGCGAGCGGCGTACGCGGCCATGGCCCCGCCGGCATTACCGGCCGTCGGAATGGCCAACGAGGTGATGCCGAGCTCGACGGCACGCGACACCGCCGTGCACAGGCCGCGTGCCTTGAACGAACCGGTCGGGTTGAGCCCTTCGTCTTTCAGCAGGAGGTTGCTGAGCCCGACGCGCTTGCCGATGCGCGGCGCCGCCAGCAGCGGTGTGCCGCCCTCGCCGAGCTGGAGGCGGAACCGTGGGTCGCGCACTGGCAAAATGTCGGCGTATCGCCACAGGCCGCCTTGGCGGTTGCTGAGTCCGGCGCCGCCATTCCAGTTGGCTGCTGCGGCGTCGAGATCGTAGCGGGCGTACAGCGGTCCGCCGACCGCGGAGAGAGTTTGCACCTCGTCGGCTGCGTATTCGGCGCCGGTTCGGGGGCAATAGAGGTCGACGAGTGTAGATTCGAGCATTTGCGTATCCGGTCTGACGGTCGCCCTTCGAGGGTCCACCAATCGGCGAGCCGATGCCCGCGCGCGGCAATCTTACCCGTGTCGTCGCGGCAGCGAAAATCGCCCGGAGACGGGTGCTCTACAGGCCCCCGAATTTGAAAGGTAGGGGCCCTTTTGTTACCTTCTGAACGCAACTCATTTGGGTGTTCCCTATGGAGTGGGCCCCGGCCCGCTTTTTTCTTTGCCTGATGCTTTGAGGATGGAAATGATCGAGACGCAGTCGATCGAGGAACGCGTTGCTGCGCTGGCATCCCGTGTCGCGGCCCGCGAAGGCTGCGAGCTCGTGCGCTGCGAGTACATCCACCAGCAGGGGCGCTGGTTTCTCCGCCTGTATATCGACCGTGAAGGCGGCGTCAACATCGACGACTGCGGTGCCGTGAGTCGGCAGATGTCGGCGATGCTCGATGTCGACGATTTCATCCCCCACGCCTACAACCTCGAGGTCTCGTCTCCGGGACTCGATCGGCCGTTGAATACGGCCGACGACTACGCCCGATTCGCCGGCGAGCAGGTGAAGGTCAGAACCACAGCACCGGTACAGGGACGGCGTAGATTCCGGGGTGTTTTAGGCGGTCTCGAGGGTGATCTCGTGACGATCCACGAGGCCGGGGGACAGGTTTTCGAGATCCCCATCGAGCAGGTACGCAGCACCCGTTTGGACCCCCAACTTTAGTGATTTCGGCAAGAATTGACGGTACTTAGGTTGCGACTATAATGACGCAAATGTTGCTCCAGACAATCGAGCAGATCGGCCGGGAGAAGAACATCCCGTCGGACATCATCATCGATGCCGTAGAGGAGGCGATGGCGGTCGCCTCCAAGAAATTCTACAAGACTGATGAGGAGCTCAAGGCTACGCTGAACCGGGAAACCGGTGAGGTAGAGGTGTACGCGGTCAAGGAGGTCGTCGAGAGCGTCGAGGATGACGACCTGGAAATGACCCAGGCGGAGGCCCAGCAGTACGACGCCGACGTCAAGGTCGGCGACTTCGTCCACATTCCGCGCTCCACCGACGCGCTTGGCAGGATCGCGGCGCAGGCCGCCAAGCAAGTCATCTTCCAGAAGGTTCGCGATGCCGAGCGCGACAACATCTACGACGAATTCGAGGAGCGCACCGGCGAGCTGATTACCGGACTCGTCAAGCGTTTCGAGCGCGGCGACATGATCGTCGACCTAGGGCGCGCCGAGGCCTTGTTGCCGCGCCGCGAGCAGTCGCGCGCCGAGCACTACAACATCGGCGACCGAATTCGCCTCGTGATCATCGACGTGCTGAAGGTTTCGCGAGGCCCGCAGATCATCGTCTCACGCGTCCATCCGGACTTGCTCATGCGCTTGTTCGAAATGGAAGTGCCGGAGATCTACGACAACACGGTGCGGATCAAAGGTGCGGTGCGCGAGGGAGGCGACCGCGCCAAGGTCGCTGTGCACTCCGCCGAGCCCGATGTAGACCCGGTCGGCGCGTGTGTCGGCATGCGGGGTTCGCGCGTGCAGTCGATCATCCGCGAGCTGCGCGGCGAGAAGATCGACATCGTTCAGTGGGCGCCCGACCTGCAGCAATACGCCATCAACTCGCTGAAGCCGGCGCGCGTCAACCGCGTCACGATCACGGACGCAGAGGAGCGTCATCTCGAGGTTGTGGTCGACGAGGATCAGCTGTCGCTGGCGATCGGCAAGCGGGGACAGAACGTTCGCCTGGCGGGCAAGTTGCTCAATGCCAAGATCGACATCAAGAGCGAGGACGACAAGAAGCGCGAAGTCGAGGTGGCCTTGGCGCAAATGGCGGTACGCGAGGAGGGCGTCGAGACGCTCAGCGGCGTCGGTGCCAAGACCGCCGAAGCTATGATTGCCGCGGGCATCAAGACTGTCGGCGACGTGGCGGCCACCGGAACCGACGGGCTCACGGAAGTCGACGGCATCGGCCCGAAGACCGCCGAAAAGATATTCGCGGCGGCGCAAGAGGTGCTCGCCGCCTCGGTACCGGAAGTCGCGGATGAGCCCGAAGAACAGGCCGCTGTGGCCATCGGTCTCAAGGTTGCCGACGTTGCGGTCGAAGCAGCGACGGAAGTCCCGGCCGAAGCAGAGGCTGTTGACGCCGAAGAAGAAGTCGCTGAGGAAGAGGCTGTTGACGCCGATGAAGCGGTCGCCGAAGAAGAGGCTGTTGCCGCCGACGAAGAGGTTGCCGAGGAAGACGCCGCTGACGATGCCGCCGCGGAAGAAGACGAAGATGCCGCCGCTGAGTCTGACGAGCCGGCGACCGATGAAGAGACCTCCGAGCCTGAAGAAGAGGCCGTCGACGAGCCGCAGCTCGCCTAAAACGCCGCAAAGGGGTTCTGGTACCAGATGCGTGTCCATGAGCTAGCCAAGAAGCTCGGCATCACGAGCAAGGAAGCTCTCGCAGGCCTGCAGGACGCGGGCGTCGAGGTGAAGAGTATCCACTCCTCGGTCAGCGAAGAGGACGCCGCTCGTTTGTCCGGTGGCGCCAAGAAGGCGGCGAAGAAAACGACGAAAAAGAAGACGGCCAAGAAGAAGATCACCAAGAAGGCTGCCAAAAAGAAGCCTGCCAAGAAGGCCGCCAAGAAAAAGCCTGCCGCCAAGAAGGCCACCAAGAAGAAGGTAGCCAAGAAAAAGGTCGCCAAGAAGGTGGCGGCGGAGGTAGCGCCAGAACCCGTTGCCGAAGAAGCCCCCGTAGTCGAGCAAGAGGCACCCGCGGCGCCGCCCGTCGAGAAGGCCGAAGCCGTGCCCGTTGCGGAGCCGCAACCGGAGCCCGAGTCGGAGCCGGAACCCGAGCCGGTGCGACCGCCGGTCGATCCCGATGCCCCCCCGATCTCCCTCGAGGACGGTCTCACGGTCAAGGCCCTGGCCGAGAAGCTCGGTGTGAAGTCCGCCGACGTAATGCGGGAGCTGATGGAACGCGGCGTCATGGCCAACATCAACGTTTCGCTCGATGCCGACACGTCGCTGTCCGTCGCCCGAGCGTTCGGCATTCCGGCGCGCCAGCTGCTCGCCGACGAGGTGCTGTTGGCTGACTCGGAGCGTGAGGTTGGCTCGGAAGATCTCCAGGGTCGCCCGCCGGTGGTGACGATCATGGGGCACGTCGATCACGGCAAGACACTGCTGCTCGACGCCATCCGCTCCACCAACGTCGTCGATCGCGAGGCCGGCGGCATCACCCAGCACATCGGCGCTTCTGTCGTCGAGCACCAGGACGGCAAGATCTCGTTCATCGATACGCCGGGACATGAAGCCTTCACCCGCATGCGCTCACGCGGCGCCCAGGTTACCGACATCGTAGTGCTCGTCGTTGCAGCCGACGACGGCGTGATGCCGCAGACAATCGAGGCCATCGATCATGCCCGCGCCGCCGAAGTGCCCATCATCGTGGCGATCAACAAGATCGACCGGCCGAACGCCAACCCGGATCGCGTCAAGCAGCAGCTCGGCGAGCACAACCTGGCTCCCGAGGATTGGGGCGGCGACACGGTCACCGTGCAGGTGTCGGCCAAGATGAAGGAAGGTCTCGATGACCTGCTGGAGATGATTGGCCTCACCGCCGAGCTGCTCGAGCTGCAGGCCAGCGCGTCGGTTCCTGCGAAGGGCACCGTGCTGGAAGCGCAGCTGCATCGCCAGCGTGGCGCCGTGGCCACGCTCCTGGTGCGGGAGGGCACGTTGCGTGTCGGCGATCATTTGGTCGTCGGCAACGCCAGCGGCAAGGTGCGCGCCATGGTCGACGATCGCGGCGATCAGATGAAAGAGACCGGCCCGGCGACGCCGGTGGAGGTGTTGGGCTTGAACAGCGTTCCCGAGGCCGGCGACGAGTTCCAGGTAGTCGACGCCGCGGCCACGGCCCGCAAGGTCTCGGAGATCCGCCAGGATCGGCAGCGTCAGGAATCGCTCGCCTCCGGCAGTCGGCTGACGCTCGACGACCTGCACGCGCAGCTGCGGGTTGGCGAGGTCATCGACATGCCGGTACTGGTAAAAGCCGACGTTTCGGGTTCGGTGGAGGTCCTGCGCGACTCCCTCACCAAGCTGTCCGGAGACAAGGTCGACGTGAAGATCATCCACGCGGCGCCCGGTGGCATCACCGAGTCAGACGTGCTGCTGGCATCGGCGTCGAACGCTATCATCGTCGGTTTCAATGTTCGCCCGGAGCGCGGCGTGGCCGAAATCGCCGAGCGCGAGGGCGTCGACCTGCGCCTCTACACGGTCATCTACCAGCTCCTCGACGAGTTCAAGCAAGCGATGCTCGGTCGGCTCGCCCCCGAGTTTCGCGAAACTGCGCTGGGCGCTGCCGAAGTGCGCGATACGTTCCGCATTCCGCGCGTCGGCAGCATCGCCGGTTGTTATGTCACCGACGGCAAGATCACCCGCAACTCCAGAGCCCGGCTGTTGCGCGACTCCGTGATCATCTTCGAGGGCAAGGTGGGTTCGTTGCGGCGCTTCAAGGATGACGTCAAGGAGGTCCAGCAGGGCTTCGAGTGTGGCATCGGCATCGAGAACTTCAGCGACGTCAAGATCGGTGACGTCATCGAAGCGTTCAAGGTAGAGGAAATTCAGGCCAAGCTTTAGCAGGCCGTGCCAGACCCATCACACTTTCACCACGGCTTGCTAGCTGAGAGTCCCGGACGGCGAGGCCGGGGACTGACGGTTGCGCAATGACCATCGGCGTTTGCACTCTCGAATTCCACCTGCCCGCCTGTCGCAATCTCAAGGACAAGCGCCGCTTCCTGAACTCGCTGCGCACCCGGATCTCGAACAAGTTCAACGTCGCCATATCGGAGATCGAGCACCACGATCTCTGGCAGCGTACGACAGTCGGCGTCGTGTCGATCGGTGTCGATCGACATCCGCTCGATAAGATGTTCCAGAAGGTATTACGCGAGGCCGAGCGTCAGACAGCGGCCGAGCTGATTTCCGTCAACATCGAGTTTTTGTAGTTCGTTCGCTTTCGTGAGGCCGTTCACGATGGTCCAGTTTCGCCGCCAACGACTGGGAGACCAGCTCCAGGTGGAGCTCGCCGTGCTGATTCAGCGGGAGGTCCGCGACCCTCGTGTGGGATTCGTCACGGTCACGGAGGTCAGGATGTCGCCCGACCTCAGGCACGCCCGCGTCTACGTCAGCATCCTGGGCGAAGAGGAGCAGAAAGAAGAATCGTTGGCAGCACTCGATCGGGCCCGTGGCTTTCTCAAGGCGCAAATCGGCAAACGCTTGCGGCTGCGCCACGTTCCGGAGCTCCGGTTCACGGTCGACGAGACGCTCGACCACGCCGAGCGCATCGAATCATTGCTCGAAGGCACGACGGATCGCGACGGGGCAGGGGACACCAAGAGCGGAGAGGAGACCACGGATGGATAGCGTTCTGGCAGCTCTCGAGGAGCACGACGGCTTCGTGATTGTCGGACATCGTGACCCCGACGGCGATTCGCTCGGCTCCTCTTTGGCCCTCGGTTTGGCTCTCCAGGCGCGCGGCAAAAAGGTGATCGTGATTTCCGCCGATCCTCCGTTCGGCGGCTACACGCGCCTGCCGAACGCCGATCAAGTCGTGATCACCAAGACCGCTCCGGATGGCTACCCGGTCGCCGTGGTGATGGAGTGCAACGGGGTAGCGCGAACCGGTGTGGGCGGCTTCGACGGAAGGCTGATCATCAACATCGATCATCACGCCAACAACCCGGAGTTCGGCGATGTGAACTGGGTCGATCCCGGTGTCGCGGCCACCGGCGTGATGATCTACCGGCTACTCCAGAAAATGGGCGCCGAGATCACGCCGGAGATCGCCACTCACATCTACGTGGCCATCCTCACCGACACGGGCTCTTTCCGTTATTCGAATACCGATGCCGAGGCCTTTCGGGTTTCCGCGGACCTTCTGGAGGCGGGCGTGGACGCCGCGTTCGTTGCGGAGGCCATCTACGAGAAGGTACGGGCCGACAAGGTACGCCTTCTGGGTGCGGCCCTCGAAACGCTGACTTTCGAGTTGGGCGACACGTTGACCTGGATGGTGTTGCGCCACGACGTGCTGTTTGCCGGTTCCGACGACCCGGACACCGACGGAATCGTGAACCAGGCAAAGGCCATCGACGGCGTCGCCGTGTCAATACTCTTCAAGGAGGTCGCTGTCGACCGGTTCCGCGCCAGCCTGCGCTCCGACGGCTCTGTCGACGTCGCGGCGATCGCCGGCAACTTCGCGGGAGGAGGCCACCCGCGCGCCGCCGGCTGCATGATCGAGGGCAACTTCCAGACAGCGCGCGAAACGCTTCTCAGCGTGGTGCGTGAAGCTCTGCAAAGCTAGCAGGCCATGGTGAAAGTGTGATGGGTCTGGTTGAGGCGAGGAGGGGGCAGATGCAAGGCCGCTGTGACGACCGCGATGCTTGACGTATCGTGGAGGAGCAGCAACGCCGCAGATGCCCCCTCCTCGCCTCAACCCTTCGGGGCGCGCGCGTCTTGCAGCCGATGGCTGCGTCGCGCCCCTCCTCGACGATGGCTCCGGCATCGCCTGCGTCGGCGCTCCTTGCCCTCGACTACAATACCCACGCGCCAGACCCATCACACTTTCACCACGGCCTGCTAGGTGATTGCCGAAGTGCGCGAAACCGGCTTGCTGATCATCGACAAAGCCGCGGGGATGACCTCGCACGACGTCATCGACCGGGTACGCAAGAAGACGGGCTTGCGCGCCGGACACTCCGGGACGCTTGATCCGCAGGCCACCGGCGTGCTGCTCGTCTGTGTCGGATCGTCGACCCGGCTGGCGCGTTTTCTCCAAAGTCACGACAAGGTGTATGAAGGCGTCGTGCGGCTGGGCTGGGCCACCGACACGTACGACGGCGAGGGGGATCCGATCGCCCAGCCGATCGAACCACCGCCGTTGGATCGCCGTGCCGTCGAGGCCGCGCTGCAGGAGTTCGTCGGTAGCTTCGAGCAAACGCCGCCGGTGTACTCCGCCAAGAAGCTGCGCGGGCAGCCGGCCTACAAACGCGCCCGACGCGGTGAGGCTGTGACCCCCGATCCCGTCGAGGTGACCGTGCATTCCGCCGAGCTCCTGAATCTGCGCGCCGACGAGATCGACATCAAAATCCACTGCGGAGCCGGTACCTACGTGCGCACGCTGGCCCACGATTTAGGAGTCGCGTTGGATTGTCCGGCGCACTTGGCGGGCCTGCGGCGCACACACAACGGCCCGTTCGCTCTCGATGACGCGCTCGATTGGCAAGCCGTCACGGAAATGAGCGGCGAGGAGCTGAGGGCCGCGATCACACCGGCGGTCGACGCCTTGCCAGATTGGCCTGCGGCGGTGATCAGCACAGCCGGGATCGAAGCGCTGCGCACCGGTCGCATGCTTGAAACGGGTTGGATACTCGAGAGGCGTGAAGGTGGGGCAGGGGCGCCGGAGGGCTGGGTGAAGGTGCTTGATGAGAGCGGTGAGATGCTGGCGGCGGGCGAGATGGTGCCGGGTGGGTTGATTCAACCGCGCATCGTGCTGAAACGGTCCTCAACAGGATGCTGAAGAACTCGGGAGTTCTTCGGTGCCCTGCTAAATCACCAGTAAAAGCCCACCTGCGTCGGTTTACAGACACCTAACCCCGTGCTAGCTTCCTTCCTCTGGCGGGGAAAGGGCGAAGTTTGTCTGCCGCCCTGACTTTGACTTCCACCTTTTTCACGTACCGATGCCTACGACACAGGAAACCATTGCGGAGTACGGACGCCACGCGAAGGACACGGGTTCGCCCGAGGTCCAAGTCGCGTTGCTCACCGATCGTATTCGCCATCTGACGACGCATCTGCAGACGCACAAGAAGGATCACGCTACCGAGCGTGGGTTGCTGATGCTGGTCGGTAAGCGGCGCCGTCTCCTCGACTATTTGCGACGTATCGACAATTCGCGTTATCAGGCCGTCATTGCGAATCTGGGCCTGAGGAAGTAGCGGTTCGCGGAGCGTATGGTGGCCGACCATCGGGGTCGGCCAGCGGAATTGCGGGAAGCGGAAAGCGGCGAAGGGAAATCAGGCGGCATGAGCCGCCGGCGATGATGCGGCACTCCTCACGAGTTGCTCCTCCCTGCGGCCGGGTCCCCGGCATCCTGCGGAAGCGTTACGCGTTCATGTGAACGCAGAGGACGCCCATCGTGGCGCGTCCAGCGGCGAGGAGAGACAAAAGAAACATGGTAATTCGAGAATCTGCAGAGATCGGCGACCGCGAGCTGACCGTCGAGATGGGCAAGCTGGCGCGCCAAGCCGATGGCGCGGCGGTGCTTACCTATGGCGAGACGATCGTCATGGTCACCGCAGTCGCGGACCGCCGGCCCAAGGACATGCCGTTCCTGCCCTTGACCTGCGAGTACCGCGAGAACACCTTCGCCGGCGGGCGCATCCCCGGCGGCTTCTTCAAGCGTGAAGGGCGACCCACGGAAGCCGAGATCCTCACCTCACGGATGACCGACCGGCCCATCCGGCCGCTCTTTCCCAAGGGCTACCGGCACGAGACGCAAGTGATCGGCAACGTTCTGTCGGCCGAACCGGAGATCTTCCCCGACGTTCTGAGCATCACCGGAGCCTCTATTGCGCTGTACTGCTCGCCGATTCCGTTCACCATCCCGATCGCCGCCGTGCGGATCGGCCTGGTCGACGGCGAGTTCATCATCAACCCGACGCGCAGCCAGGTGGCGGAGGGCGACCTCGACCTGGTTCTGGCCTCACGTCGCGACGCCGTGATCATGCTGGAGGCGGGCGCCAAAGAGGTGTCGGAGAGCCAGATTCTCGATGCTCTCGAGTTCGCCCAGCCGACGATCGAAGCGCTCATCGATTTGCAGCAACGCATCTACGACCAGCTGCAGCCCGAGAAGCGACCCTTCGAGCCCCACGAGATCGATTCGGCCATCGAGGAGAAGGTCGAAGAGCGTGTCGGTGCTGCCATCAAGGAGGCGCTCGGCATCGCCGACAAGATCCAGCAGCGCAACACGTTGGAGGACATTCGCAACGAGATGCTCGACGTCCTCGACGAGGAAGAAGCCGAGCATCGCGACGACTACAAGGAGTCGTATTACGGCTTGATCAAGAAGATCACCCGGACCGGTGTTCTGGAAGACCGGGTGCGCAGCGACGGCCGCGCCTTCGACGAGGTGCGCACGATCACTTGCGAGGTCGGGGTAGCGCCGCGGGTTCATGGCTCAGCCCTGTTTACGCGCGGTGAAACGCAGGCGTTCGTAACCACGACGCTGGGCACCTCCCTCGACTCCAAAAAGATGGAGAACTACAGCGGCGAGTGGTGGAAGAAGTTCTATCTGCACTACAACTTCCCACCGTTCAGCGTCGGCGAGGCTCGTTTTCTACGTGGTCCCGGACGTCGCGAGATCGGCCATGGTGCGCTGGCCGAGCGCGCCGTTACGCCCTTGCTGCCGTCGGAAGACGACTTTCCGTACGTGCTGCGCGTGGTTTCCGACATCTTCGAGTCCAACGGCTCGTCGTCGATGGCCTCGGTGTGCGGCGCGACGCTTTCCATGATGGACGCCGGCGTGCCGATTTCCGCACCGATCGCCGGTATCGCCATGGGGTTGATGAAGGAGGGCGACACCTATGCAGTACTGTCCGACATCGCCGGCGAAGAAGATCATCACGGCGACATGGACTTCAAGGTCGCCGGCACGCCGCGCGGAATCACGGCGATGCAGATGGACATCAAGGCGACCGAGTTGTCGCGCGAAATCTTTGCCGAGGCCTTGGAGCAGGCCAGAGAGGCTCGCATGCAGATCCTTGGCGAGATGCGCGAGGCTATCTCCGAGCCCCGCCCCGAGACCAGCCGCTACGCACCGCGCATCCTGTCGATCAAGATCTCCGTTGACCGCATCCGTGACATCATCGGCCCGGGTGGTCGCATTATTCGCGGCATCCAGGAAGACACCGGCTGCCGCATCAACGTCGAGGACGACGGCACCGTACAGATTGCCGCGACCGACGTCGAGGCGGGCCAGAAGGCGCTGTCGATCATCGAAGGGCTCACCCAGGAGGCCGAGGTCGGCAAGGTCTACGCCGGCAAAGTCCGGTCGATCAAGGACTTCGGCGCGTTCGTCGAGATCCTGCCCGGCACCGACGGTCTGTTGCACATTTCCGAGGTTGCCGACCACCACGTCGACGACGTGCGTGACCACGTCAACGAAGGCGACGAGGTCATGGTGAAAGTCGTGAACGTAGACGAGCGCGATCGCATTCGGTTGTCGATCAAAGCGCTCACCGAAGAGGAAAGAGAAAAGACCGGGCAGAAGGTCGGCTCGTAGCGGGCACAACGATGAGCACACCGTTTCCATCCAAGAAGAGCATCGAGCGCAACTGGCACGTCATCGACGCCGAGGGTCAAGTCCTCGGTCGGTTGGCGACGCGGGTCGCGACGCTGTTGATGGGCAAGCACAAGCCCGGATACACACCGTTTCTTGACTGCGGCGACCACGTCGTCATCGTCAATGCGGAGAAGATCGTGCTAACGGGCTCCAAGATGGACGACAAGATGTACTACCGGCACAGCGGTTACCCCGGCGGCATCAAGGAAGCCCGCGCCCGCCGCGTGATGCGCGAGAAACCGACGATGATCGTCGAGACCGCCATCAAGGGCATGGTCCCCAAGACCAAGCTCGGCCGTCAGATGCTCACCAAACTACGCGTTTACGCGGGCCCCGAGCATCCGCACGAGGCGCAGCGGCCACAGCCCTACAGCCTGGCAGACTGAGACACGACAGATGGCACAAGCTCGGCATTACGGAACCGGCAAGCGGAAGACCTCGGTGGCGCGCGTGTTTCTGCGCCCCGGCAAGGGCGACGTGACCGTCAACGGTCGATTGATCGACGAATATTTCACCACCGTCAACCAGCGAAACCTCGTGCGGGAGCCGTTCCTGGCGATCGAGGGCGTCGATAGCTTCGACATGTACATCACCGTCAAGGGCGGGGGCTTGTCGGGGCAGGCGGGCGCCGTGCGACACGGCATCGCCAAGGCCCTGGTTGACTACGACCCGGAGCTGCGTGGCGTGTTGAAGGAACAAGGGTTCCTGACCCGCGACGCCCGCAAGAAAGAGCGCAAGAAGTTCGGGCAGCGCGGCGCTCGCGCGCGGTTCCAGTTCAGCAAGCGTTGAGGAGGATTACGGCTTGGTCAGCGTAGGTGTGAAGGATCTGTTGGAAGCGGGCGTGCACTTCGGGCACCAGACACGACGCTGGAACCCGAAGATGAAGCCCTACATTTTCACCTCGCGAAACGGGATCTACATCGTGGATCTTCGCCAAACTGTCACCGCCTTCCGCGAGGCGCTGGATTTCCTGGGTGAGACGGCTGCCAATGGCGGCACGGTCATGTTCGTCGGCACCAAGCGTCAGGCTCAGGAAGCCGTACGCGAGGCGGCGCAACGAACCGGCATGTTCTTCGTGAACCAGCGTTGGCTGGGCGGTTTGCTGACCAACTTCGCCACCATCCAGCGTAGCGTTGCCCGCCTCAAGGACCTCGAGGCCATGGAGGAAGACGGCCGCATGGCGTTATTGCCCAAGAAGGAGGGCATCAAGCTGCAGCGCGCGAAGTTCAAGCTCTTCCGCAACCTCGAGGGCATCAAGGACATGGCCAAGTTGCCCGACGTGCTCTTCGTGGTCGACGTTCGGCGCGAGCGTATCGCCATTCTCGAGGCCATGAACTTGAACATTCCGATCGTAGCGGTGGTCGACACCAACTGCGATCCCGAGGGCATCGACTTCGTCGTGCCCGGCAACGACGACGCGTTGCGCGCCATACGGTTGTTCGTAGGCGCCGCCGCGGATGCGGTTCTCGAGGGCAGCCAGATCCACGACAAGCGGGTCGAAGACGCGGCGCTCGAGGTTGCCCGGGCCGCTGCGGAGGCCGAGGCCGCCGCGGAGAAGGGCGACGACACCGAGGCCGCCGAGGAAGCCGCGGATTCCGACGAGCCAGCTGAAGAAAAAGAGGACTAACTAGTGGCACGCGCCGGCCCGGGCGCCTGCGATCGAGCAAACGGGCACTCCCGAGCGGGGATCGTTGCCCTCTGTAGGAAGCAATCGAATGAGCATCAGTGCGGAACAGGTCAAGGAACTGCGCCAGCGCACCGGCGTTGGCATCATGGACTGCAAGCAGGCTCTTCAGGAGTCCGACGGCAACGTCGACGAGGCGGTGAAGGTTCTGCGCAAGATGGGCAAGGCGAAGGCCGCCAAGAAGGCGGGACGGGAAGCAAGTGAAGGTCGCATCGAGACGTACGTGCACCTCGGCGGCAAGATAGCGGTCATGATTGAGCTCAATTCCGAAACCGACTTCGTGGCCAAGTCCGAAGAGTTCATCCAGCTGGCGCGCGACATCGCGATGCACATTGCCGCCGCGAGCCCGCGCTTCCTTCGTCGTGAAGACGTGGACGAGGTGGCGTTGGACGAGGAACGAGAGATCTATCGCTCGCAGGCCGAGGCCACGGGCAAGCCGGCCGAGATCATCGACAAGATCGTCGACGGCAAGGTCGAGCGCTACCTGTCCGAGGTCGTTCTGTACGAGCAGGCGTTCGTCAAGGATCCCGATCAGAGCATCGGTGAAGTCATCGCTGAGGCAGTCCACCGCCTCGGTGAGAACATCGTTGTGGGTCGTTTCATACGTTTCGCCCTGGGAGAACAGGACGCAACGCTCGCCACAAGCGGCTAGTTAGCAGGGTACTGACGACCGGGACAGCCGAGTTGACCGACGAACCGCGCTACAAACGAGTTCTCCTGAAGCTCTCGGGCGAAGCTCTCATGGGCGAGATGGGCTTCGGTATCGATCCGGATGTGGCGCTTGCCGTAGCCGACGAAGTGGCCGAGATTCACGCTCTTGGCACGGAGCTCGGTATCGTCATCGGCGGCGGCAACATCTTCCGAGGTATCCGCGCCGAGGCCCTCGACATGGATCGGGTGACCGCCGATCACATGGGCATGCTGGCGACGGTGATCAACAGCCTGGCGCTGCAGGACGCGCTCGAGAAGCGCGGCCTGGCGACCCGCGTGCTGTCGGCCATCGAAATCCACCAGGTCGCCGAGCCGCTGATTCGCCGCCGCGCCCTGCGCCATATCGAGAAGGGCCGTGTTGTGATATTCGCGGCGGGAACCGGCAATCCGTACTTCTCGACGGATACGGCGGCGGCCCTGCGCGCCATGGAGATCCACGCCGAGGTTCTCATGAAGGGGACCAAGGTCGGGGGCATCTACACCGCCGACCCGGAGACGGATCCGGAAGCCGAGCGGATCGACAAGATTACGTATCTCAAGGTGCTCGAGCGCCGGCTGCGCGTAATGGACGCCACGGCGATCACCACCTGTATGGACAACAACCTGCCGATCCTGATCTTCAACCTGCGCAAGCCAGGCAATATCATCAAAGCGATTCGTGGTGAGCCGATCGGGTCTCTGATTACGGGATAGCCACGGCCTGCTAACCTTGTCGCAGGGGCTGTCCGGCAACGGGAGAGGTTGGTCACGATGGTTGATGATGTCCTGCGCGATACGAAGCAACACATGGAGGCGACCATCGACTCGGTGACGCACGAATTCAACACCCTGCGCACCGGGCGAGCGAGCATCTCGATTCTCGACAGCGTCAACGTCGACTACTACGGCACCCAGACGCCTCTCAATCAGCTTGCCGGCCTGTCGGCCCCCGAGGCCAGTTTAATCGTTGTGCAGCCCTACGACAGATCGACGATCGGCGATATCGAGAGGGCGATTTTGCAGTCCGAGCTGGGGCTGAATCCCAACAACGACGGCAGCGTGATTCGCTTGCCGATACCCCAGCTCACCGAGGAACGCCGCGTCGAGCTCACCAAAGTGGTCGGTCAGGCGGCGGAGCACGGCAAGACCGCGGTACGAAACATTCGGCGTGACGGCAACGATCACATCAAGAAGCTGGAGACCGACAAGGAAATCGCCGAGGACGACGAGCACCGCGCCTACAAGGAGATCCAGGACCTGACGGACGAGTATTGCAAGCGCATCGACGAGCTCGCGGAGCGCAAGAACCACGAAATCCTCGATTTTTAGACCCATCACACTTTCACCACGGCCTGCTAGCAGGGTGCTGAGAAATCTGTTGGCGCCGGCCGGCGGCGGATTCGGGTTCGCCGTATGGGTTGCCCACGCGCAGCTGCCCCCCGGGCACGGGTTCGGATCTGTCTTCCGGGTCGCGTCGACGACGTTCGCCAGCCCCGGTTTCTGGGCCAGCGCGGGTATTCTCTTCGTGTTGTTCGAGAGCCTCCGACGGGCGGCCGGGAAGCTGTTCGCGGGCCAAACAGAACAACACCCGCAGGGCTTCGCCCGGGTCATCCAGCCACTTATGTGGGGCGCCGCTCTTCCCGCCGCGGCCTTGCTCGTCGACGCGTTCAGCTTCTGGTGCAGCGCCGCACCACTGGCTGCTCTGGGCCTCGGTCTCGGGGCGTTGACCGCTGGTCGGCGTCTGGTTGGCGCGCGCCTGGGGGCGGGATCGGAAGACGACCCGTGGCGGCTGTGGCTCGCCATTGCTGCCGTCGGCGTGCCGCTGGCCCTCGTGGGTTCTTGGAGCACCGCGGCCGGGGACGAGCCCCATTACCTGATCGTGGCGCACTCCATCCTGGAAGACGGAGACCTGGACGTCGCCGACGACTATCGCGACCGGGTGTATGCACCGTACCACCCAACCACGTTGTTGCCGCACTACAAGGTCGGACTGGAGCCGGGGGCGCGCTACTCGATGCATGGCGTGGGGTTGCCGGTTCTGTTGCTGCCCGCGTATGCCGCAGGCCGGTTGCTCGGCGGATGGGCGATGATCCTGCTGCCTCGTGTGTTCCTCATGCTGTTCTATGGCATCTTCGCTTGGTTGCTGTACGGTTTGATCGATGGTTGCGGCGGCAGAAGCGCGGCGCGCCGCGGCACGGCGGCCGTCGTGTTGCTGGCACCATTAATGTTCGCGCCGCTGCATGTGTTTTCCGAGGTGCCGGCGATGACGCTGGCCCTGTTTGCTTTCCTGGCGCTGCGCCGCGAGGCGTCGACGCGCGCCAGGGTCTTCGCCGCTGCCGCGCTCGCCGTACTGCCGTGGATCGGCGTGAAGTACATCCCGCTCGCGGCCAGCGTGGCGCTCGTCGCTGTCGCCGGGAGCGAACCAGCGGCAAGACCGCGCCGGGCGGCGCTCGTCGGCGCCGGGCTCATGGCCGGCCTCGTCCCGCACGCGCTGTATACCTGGGTGCTGTACGGTTCGCTGTCGCCCGCGGCCGTGTATCTCGGTAGCAACGCTGCCGCCGGTGAGCCGGCGCTCGGGGCCGATTGGGTCGCCTACCTGGCCGCGTGGCCTGGCGCTGTGGCGACGGCGATCGGCTATGTGCTGGATCAGAAGGAAGGGCTGCTGGCCTACGGACCGCATTTTCTACTGGCATCCGCCGGGCTTGCCTGGATGTGGCGAACGCGGCGCGCCGACGTCGTCGCCTTGACCGTGGTTGCGGCGTCGTTCGTGGGTCCGTATGCGCTCTCGCAGCAGCTCGGTGGCCATGGACCACCGGTGCGACCGCTCATGCCGATTCTCTGGACATTGGCGCCGGCGCTTGGCGTAGCGCTGGCGTTTCGGGCGCCGCCGCGCTGGTACGCGGTGGGGCGTGGCGGCTTGCTCGCGCTCGCGGCGGCGTTGACCACCACCTATGCCGCGCAGCCGCACCTCTTGCCCCACGACTATCCCGTCAAGATGTCGCGCCTGGTGCAGCATTACACGCCGTACGGCTCGGCGGCGTGGCGGTGGTTCCCGCAATGGGTGAACGTCGCGACGCCCAACTGGCCAGTGACGTTGGCGTGGACGGCAGTGATCGCGGCCGTCGCAGTTGGGCTTTGGAAGGTTGGGGCGTCCGCGGTGCCGGCGACAGAAGAGGACTCTTCAAGAATCACGGACCCCGACGCGACGGACTGGGGTATTGCCCGGGCAACGTTGGCGACCCTCGGCCTCCTGGTTCTTGTACATCATGCAACCGTCGTGCGCACCGACCTGCACCGGCCAACCGTGCTCGACGCCGGCCCGGTGGTATGGATTGTCGAGGAACTACCGAAGCGCGCCTGGGGAGAGGCAGCGGGCGTGTGGGCGACACGCGGGCGGCCCGTCGATTTCGTCATGACGACGGGGGCGCCGCTCGACACTCTCGATGTCACCCTTTCGGTGCTGGTCGATGCAGAGGTCGCCGTCTGGGTGCAGGGCACCGGCTTGTCCGGCGGCGCGGCGCCGCGCGCCGGCCGCGTCGCCCGTTTGCAAATCGGCCGGGGGCGCCGCGACGGCGATCGCTTTGCCTATCAGTGCCGGCTGTGGAGCAGCCGAGGCGTGGCGCCCGCCGCTCTGCGGGGCAGTGCCGACGAGCGCTTTCTGGGTGTCTTCTGGCGCCTGTCGGAGGTGCGAAACGACGCGCGGCGGCCCTGATAACATCGACGCCCATGCCCATCGAGTACGAGGTGAAGCTGGCCGGCGAGCGCGACGCGCTGCTTGCTGCCCTGGAGAACGTGGGCGCGGTGTTGGACGGCCCCCGTACGCTCGAGGACGACCTCGTTCTCGACACGCCGGAAAGCCGGCTTCTGCACGCCGGTGAGTTCCTACGCCTGCGACGTCGTGGTGGCCGATACCTGCTGACGTTCAAGGGTCGCCAACAGCCCCAAGCGGCGCCCAACGCAACCGCACCCCCGGGGGTTGTTCAGCACCCCGTCAAGGCCCGGCGCGAGCTCCAGACGCCGGTCGATGACGGTCCCGCTATGCTGGCCTTGTTACAACGGCTCGGATTCGTGGTGGCGTTGCGCTACCAGAAGTACCGCACGATTTTTCGCTGTCCGAGCGACGGTTGCGAGCGCGTCGTGGTGTCGCTGGATGAGACGCCGATCGGTACCTTTCTCGAGATCGAGGGCGATCCCGGAGACATCGACCGTTGTGCTGTGGCGCTCGGTTTCGACGACGCCGCCTACGACACACGGTCGTATCTGGAGATCCATCGAGATCGGGGCGGCAGCGGAGACATGGTTTTTCCCGAAACCGAGTCGACGTCGTGGCTGGATGGCACGGACGGGGACGTCGCCGTATGAGTCACTCTCTACTGGCCACTCACTGCTCGGCAATGATTCTGGCTGCCGGTTACGGGACCCGCCTGGAGCCGCTGACTGCCAACCGGGCGAAGGGCGTAGTGCCGTTCTTGAACCGCCCGCTGCTCGATTACACGCTCGACTGGTTGCGTCGCTGCGGCTTCGGCCGCGCCGTGATCAACCTGCATCATCAGCCCCGCACGATCGAGGGGCTGTATGGCGATGAGGCTTTCGGAATTCGGTTGACCTACAGCCATGAGGAAACGCTCCTGGGCACGGCGGGAGGGCCGCGGGCCGCTCTCGATCGACTCGGCGACCGGGTGTTGATCGTCAACGGCGACGTGGCCACGACCTTGGCACCGGGTCCGCTCTGGGAGCATCATGCGGCCGCCGGCGCGCTGGCTACCATGGCGCTGCACTGTGGCGCCGATGCGGCTGACCACCCGGCTATCGAGATCGACGACGAAGGCCGCGTTACGCGCATCCCCGGGGTCGAGGCCGCGGCGCTCGAGGAGTCACCTGGTAGCGTCGCCGCCGGTTGTTTTACCGGAATCCACATTGTAGAGCGGGGCGTGATCGAGCTCACTCCCGAACGGCGTTTCTGCGGCATGGTCGACCCCATCTACGGCGAGCTGATGGCAGAAGAACTACCGTTGCACGCACTCGTCGTTCCCGGTAGTTGGTACGAGATCGGCACGGTGACACGCTATCTCTCGGGTCAGCTCGAAGCCCTGCGCCGCGAGGACTTCCCCCTGGCGTTCGACGGTTACAGCCGGCAAGCGGCCGGCGGCTTCGTGCGTCGTTCGGTAGGTGTCGAGCGCGCCGGCCTGCGCCCCCCCTATCTACTCGACGAAGGCGTGCGCATCGAAGAAGGAGCATTGGTCGAGGCCGTCATCGCCGGGGAGCGAGCGCACGTCGGTCCTGGCGCCACGGTGCGTGACTCGGTGCTCCTGGCCGATGCGTGGATCAGTACCGGGGCGCGGGTGAAACGCTGCATCGTGATGGAGGGGGCCATCGTGCCGCCAGGCGCCGAGATCAGCGATGAAGTCGTCGAGCCCGAAGCCGCGGATCGCGCCGGGTGACCGCCGCGAGCGTTCCGAGCGGCGATTGCCGGGCCGAGCTGGAGAGCTCGGGGGCGCTTGCCGACATCGCCCTGCCGTGGGCCGTAGGCTCGGCGATTCGCCTCGGGCTCCACGCGTCGCGACGACGCTTCTACCGCCTGTCGCCACAGGCCACGGCGGGCGACCTGGTGTCGGCGGTGCTGGTGCTGTACGACGAGGCAGACGCTGACGAGGTAGAGCGCTACGAGCGCACGGCGGCGTGGCTCGGTGACGCCGGAGTTCGGGTGCCGGAGATTTTCGCCGTGTCCGCCAAGGCCCTCTTGGTCGAGGACGGTGGCGACACGTTCTTTGCCGAAGACGCGGGGCTCGACGCCGTGGGTCTGTATGAACAGGCGGCTGCCATCGTCATTGCGATCCAAGCACACGGTTGCAGCGCCGTGGCTCCCAACCCGGGATGGGAGCTTGACGCGGAGCGGCTGCGCAACGAGCTCGAGTTCGCCGAGCAACACGCCCTTTGCAGCTGGCTGGGCACCGCGCCCAGCGCTGCCCGCGCGACCAGCTTCGATCGCCTTGCCACGGCGGCCGCCGCTCTGCCAAGAGCGGTGTGCCATCGTGACTTCCATTCGCGCAACTTGTTGATCGGCGACGACCAGCTCATAGTCCTGGACTTCCAGGATCTGATGCCGGGACCGCACCTCTACGACCTCGCGTCGTTGCTGCGCGACGACTACAGAACGGTGTCCCAGGAGGGAGCGAATGCGGCGCTGGCGGCCTATTGGGATGCCTGTGCCGTGGAGATACCGCTTGCCAGTGACGCCGACGTCCCCTCGATCCCGGAGGTGCTGCCGCCGGCGGCCCGCCAGAGCTTTTGCCTCACGGCGGCACAGCGAGCGATCAAGGCCCTGGGCACCTTCGGCTACCAGGTCACCGTGGCCGGCAACCATGACTATGCGGCATTCGGGCCCAGCACATGGGGGCATGCGCGCGCCGCGTTGGAAGAGCTTGGCTGGCACGACCTCGTCGAGGAGCTGGCGGCCTTCGATCGCCTGTAGAGTCGTTGCGCAGGCTCGGGAGGTTTGTGGGGGAGAGCGGTCGGCGGGTGACGGGCATCGCCCCCCCCCCCCCCCCCCCGCGCGCGCGCCCGACCCCCGTCACTGCCACTCCCGCCGCCTCGTAGTGGGCCCGGCATCGCCGGTGGTAGCATGCGCTCGTCATGCCTGAGTCCGTTTATATCGAAGATCTCAGCGTCCACGAAGGCGAAACTGTTGTCGTGCGCGGCTGGCTGTACAACAAGCGATCGAGCGGCAAAATCGCCTTTCTGCAGCTGCGTGACGGCACCGGAGTGGTGCAGGGCGTCGCCACGCCGGCCGACGTGGGGGACGACGCGTGGGGGCTCATCGGTGAGCTGACGCAGGAGTCGTCGGTCAAGGTCACGGGCAGCGTGCGGGCCGACGCGCGGGCGCCGAGCCACTTCGAGCTCGGAGTCGAGGACGTCGAGCTCATCCAGCAGGCCGACGAATACCCGATCAGCCCGAAAGAGCACGGCACCGAATTTTTGATGGATCACCGCCACCTGTGGTTGCGGTCGTCGCGCCAGCATGCCGCACTGCGGGTGCGCAGCAAGGTCACCCAGATCTGCCGCAGCTACTATCAAGACCGCGGCTTCGTGTTGATCGACAGCCCGATTCTCACGCCGACTTCCGTGGAAGGCACGACCACGCTGTTTTCGACAGACTATTTCGGCGATACGGCGTTCTTGAGCCAGAGTGGTCAGCTGTACCTCGAGCCCGCCTGTATGGCACACGGCCGGGTGTACTGCTTCGGTCCCACGTTCCGGGCGGAGAAATCGAAGACCCGCCGTCATCTCACGGAGTTCTGGATGCTCGAGCCCGAGGTGGCCTACGCGACGCTCGACGACATCATGGATCTGGCCGAGGACTTCATCGAGCACGTCATTCAAAACGCGCTGCAACAGTGTGCTGCCGAGTTGGATGTCCTGGAGCGCGACACGACGAATCTGACGCGCGTGCAGAAGCCGTTTCCACGCATCCACTACGACGCAGCGGTGGAGATCCTTGAAAAGGCCGGCGAAGACTTCGAGTGGGGCGCCGATTTCGGCGGCGGCCACGAAACGGTGATCTCTGAGGTGTTTGATCGACCCGTGTTGATTCACCGATACCCGACCGCGATCAAGGCTTTCTATATGGAGCCTGACCCCGAGCGCCCGGAGTGCGCCCTGGCCGTCGACATGATCGCCCCCGAAGGAGTCGGTGAGATCGTCGGCGGCAGCCAACGGATCCACGACCACGACCTGCTGTTGGAGCGTATTCGCGAGCACGGGCTCAACGAAGACAACTACCAGTGGTATCTCGACATCCGCCGCTACGGATCGGTGCCGCATTCGGGCTTCGGCATGGGTCTCGAGCGCGTCATTGCCTGGATTACCGGCGTTCCCCATTTGCGGGAGACGATTCCATACCCGCGCCTACTGGGTCGTCTGAACCCGTGAAGCGTAGTCCGCTCCAGATCGCCTCGCGCCTCCTTGCCACGGGGTTCGGCGCCGGCTTCCTGTGGCCGGCGCCGGGCACCTGGGGGTCGTTGCTCGGCGTCGCATTGTTCATACCCTTCTTGGCGCCGCTCGACTGGCGCATCCAGCTGGTGGCCGGCGCCGTGCTCACGGTAGTCGGTACGGCGGCGGCGCACATTGCGGCTCCCGGTCTTGGTGGCGATGATCCCTCGGCCGTGGTCGTCGACGAATGGGCGGCGATGTGGCTGTCGATGGTCGCCATTCAGGGAACGACGGGGTGGGTGCTGGCGTTTTTCCTGTTTCGCATCTTCGACATCACCAAACCGTTTCCGGGGCGCCGTTTCGAGAGCCTGCACGGCGGCATCGGCATCATGGCCGACGACCTCGTTGCGGCCGGCTACACGCAAGTATGCGTACGGCTCATCCTGTGGGGAACGGGCTGGTGAGCGGACCAGGGCGTGTGGACGAAGAGGATCTTTCCCGCCTCGCCCGCGAAGTCGGCGAGTTGCTGTGGCGGCGCGGCGAAACCGTGGCGCTGGCCGAAAGCTGCACCGGCGGGCTGATCGCCGCCGCGCTCACCACGATCCCCGGTTCTTCAGACTATGTGTGGGGCGGGGCGGTCGTCTATTCGTTTGCGTCGAAGGTGAAGCTGGTGGGCCTGGATACCCCGTTTCTGCGCGACAACGGGACGGTGTCGGAAACGACGACGCAGGCTCTCGCATTCGGCATGCGCGACCGGTCCGGCGCTACGTACGGACTCGCCGTCACCGGCTGGGCCGGACCTGACGCCGAGTCGCCGGAGGAGCTCGGTACCGTGTACGTCGCCTATTCGAAAGACCCGGAGATTCTGGAATCCCGGCGCTATCGATTCGAGGGTGGCCGCCAGGAGATTCGTGTTGCCGCCGCCAAGGCGGCCCTCGAATGGTTGCGCGACGTGCTAAGGGAAACGGACGAAGAAGGGCCCTCACGCCACCCGAAAATGCAACGAGCTCCTGGCTCAGGACACTAGATGCTAATGGGCAACCTCGGCCAAATTGCCGCCGGAATCGCGATTGGTTTCGTTTTCGGAAGCATTCCGTTCGGCTATCTGCTGGTACGTGTCGCAGCGCGGCAAGACGTGCGCGAATCCGGCAGCGGCAACATCGGCGCCACCAACGTCGGACGCTCTCTCGGGCCGGCCGGCGGTGTCGCGACGCTGGTGCTGGACGCCGCCAAGGGGGGCGTCGGTGTATTGGTCGCCGGATATCTCGGCGTCGGGGGCGCCGAGGCGGCTCTCGGCGGCGTTTTGGGGCATTGCTACACGCCGTGGTTGGGGTTTCGCGGCGGCAAGGGCGTTGCCACGCTGCTCGGCGGCTTCAGCGTCGTGGCGGCGGTCCCCACAGTGGTTGCTGCCGTAGTCCTCGGTGGTGTCGCCGTGGGGTCGCGAATGACGTCCCTGGCTTCTTTGTCCGGCGCTGTTACCTTGACGGTTGCGGCCTGGTGGCTACAGGAACCGCTGGCCACGGTCGCCGCGTCCGCTGCCGCGACGATCCTCATCGTCTGGCGACACAAGTCTAATATCCAGCGGATCCTCAGCGGCGAGGAATCGCGCCTCGGAAAGGCAAGCTGATGCCCGGATCCGGGTTGAACTGGAAAATCGCGGTCGTCGGTGGTGGGTCGTGGGGAACGGCGCTCGCCCTGCACGCAGTGCAGGCCGGCCACCGCGTGGCGCTCTGGGTGCGTCGCCCCGAGTTCGCCGAGCGCCTGCGACGGGAGGGCGAGAACCGCGCCTACCTGCCGGGTTGTCCGTTGCCCGCATCGCTCGACATCGTCACCGCTGCGGCGGCGGCGATGGCCGATGCCGACCTCGTGATCAGCGTCGTGCCGTCGCGGTACGTGCGGTCGGTGTGGGAGGGGTTGGCGCCCGACTTTCCGGGTGGTGCCCATCTCGTATCCGCGACCAAGGGGATCGAGGACGAGACGGGGCTGCGCATGAGTGAGGTACTGGCCGAATACAGCGCCGGCGAAGAAGCATCGCTGGGAGCGTTGTCGGGCCCTTCGTTTGCCGCCGAGCTGGCGCAGGGGCACCCCACGGCCGTGACGCTGGGCGGCGAGAACCTGGAGGCGGCCGAACGGGTGCAAACACGTCTCAGCCACGGCTCGTTGCGCGTGTATCGCAACGCCGACATCGTCGGGGTCGAGCTCGGCGGCGCCTTGAAGAACGTGATGGCGCTGGCCACCGGAATCGCCGACGGCCTGGGTTTCGGCACCAACAGCCGCGCTGCCCTCGTGACCCGCGGCCTCAAGGAAATCACGGGGTTAGCGATGGCGCGCGGCGCGGCGCCGACCACGCTGATGGGGCTGGCCGGGCTGGGCGATTTGGTGCTCACTTGTACCGGACCCCTCAGCCGCAATCGCCACGTCGGCGTGGAGCTGGGCCGCGGCAAGCCCCTGGAAGAGATCATCGCCGGCATGCAGATGGTGGCCGAAGGCGTCGAGACGACGTCCGCGGCGCGCCACCTGGGCTGCGAGATGGGCGTGCAGGTGCCCATCACCGACGAGGTCTACGCCATCTTGCACGAGGGCAAAGATCCGCGTGAGGCGATCGAATCGCTGATGGCGCGGGCACTGGTCGAAGAATAGCGGCGCCGAGGGGCGAGCATCCTGTTTGTGACCAAGGCTCTCCGCAATCGGGGTTCCGCATGCTACGATTTTGCCCATGACTTCCTCAAAGCGGGGCCTGTGTTGGGCAGTGTTTCTCTGTGCGCTGGCGATCACGAGCAGCCATTCAGCCGAGGCTTCGGGGGCCGCCGGCGGGTCTTCCGGTGGGCTGCAGAATCCGGAACAAATGGACCCGCGGGATCTCCAGATCCTGGCGATTCTCTACATCGAGCAAAACCAGGCGTATGAGGCCATTCCACTCCTCGGGCGCTCCGTCGACCTATACCCGGAGAACGGTGAGACGTACATGTGGCTGGGCGTCGCCGAGTTTCTCACCGAGCAGTTTTCGAAGGCCGAGGAATCCTTCATGAAGGCGCTGGCGCGCAACCCGTCGTTGACGGAGGTGCGCAACTACCTGGGTCTCATGCGCTACAAGCAGGGCGACATCAACGCCGCGATTCGCGAGTTCCTGCTGGCGTTGCGCGATCCGGTTTACCCGCCGGAGTCCAAGGCGCGCGTGCGACTCAACCTCGGCAACCTGTATCTCGAGACCAACCAGCCGGAGCTGGCGCGCGAGCAGCTTGCCGAGGCCGTAGCGGCGGTTTCGTCTAGCACCGACCAGGTGTATCAGCCGCTGCACCTGCAGCTCGCCAAGTCGCTGATCGGGCTGGACCGCACGCAGGAAGCGATCGCGGCCTTGGCCAAGGTGATCGAGGTCAACGAGGAGAACATCGAGGCGTACCTGCAGTTAGGCTACGCGCACCGCGAACTCGGTCAACAGCGTGTTGCCCGCGAGCACTTCGAGCGGGTCATCCAGTTGGCGCCGGGTACGGAGCTCAGCGAGCGGGCCCAGGCGGCTCTGGCTCGGATGCAGGGCTGAACCTCTGCAGTGGGTGTTATCGGCCGCTCTCTAGGCCGCACGCGCGAGCGCCTTTCCGGCGCGTTGCAGCGCGTCATCGGACGCCAGCCCGACGAAGCCTCGCTTGGCGCGCTCGAAGAGGCGCTGATTGAGGCCGACGTCGGACCGTCGACGGCCCTCCGTCTTGTCGAGGAGCTGCGTGCGCCGGGCGAGAACGATGCTGATCCCCGCACGCGACTGCGTACGGCAATGCTCGATTTGCTGGCCGCCGCCCGGCACAATGTCGGCGAGACCGGCTTGCTGGCGTCGAAGCCGAGGGTCATCCTCATGGTCGGTGTGAACGGTTCGGGCAAGACCACGAGCACCGCGAAGCTCGGAGCACTCTATCACGGCCAATCGCAGAGCGTAATCTTCGGTGCTGCCGATACATTTCGCGCCGCGGCCGTGGAGCAGCTCGAGGTATGGGGAAAGCGGCTCGGCGTCGCAGTAATCGCCCATCAGGCCGGCGGTGATCCGGCCGCGGTCGTTTACGATACCTGCGAAGCGGCCCATGCCCGTGACATCGACGTCGCGATCATCGACACTGCGGGTCGGCTGCACACCCAGGACAACTTGATGGCCGAGCTTTCCAAAATCCATCGCGCTGCCGGCAAGGCGGTCAACGACGCGCCGCACGAAGTTCTGCTCGTGCTCGATGGGACAACTGGGCAGAACGGGCTGCGGCAGGCCGAGGATTTTCTGGAGCACGCGGGCGTCACCGGCTTGGTCTTGGCGAAGTTGGACGGCAGCGCACGCGGTGGAGTGGCGCTGGCGATCGCCGCCGAGCACCGCCTGCCGATTCGCTACGTCGGCACCGGCGAGGGCATCGACGACCTGACAGCCTTCGATGCCGAAGCCTATGTGGACGGCTTGCTCGGCGAGGACGATTGATCACGGTGGAGGACAGGTTCGCAGACCGGAGCTACTTGAAAGAGTGTCTCGAGCTTGCCCGTACGGCGCGAGGCTCGACTAGCCCCAACCCGATGGTGGGCGCTGTCGTCGTGCGCGACGGAGAAGTGGTCGGGCGCGGCTACCACCGATGCCCGGGTGACCTGCACGCGGAACGCTTGGCCCTGCAGGACGCCGGCGACGTTGCTCGGGGTGCCACGCTCTACGTCAACATCGAACCGTGTAGCCACCAGGGACGTACGCCGCCCTGTGTCGACGCCGTGCTTGAAGCCGGTATCGTGCGCGTTGTGGTGTCCACTGCCGATCCCGACCCACGGGTCTCCGGAGGGGGCTTCGAAGCTCTGTGCGCCGCTGGTGTCACCGTTGAAGTCGGAGAACTGGCAGCGGAATCGGCACGCCTCAACGAGGCTTATCTGACCTATAAGACCCACGGCCGACCGTTTGTCGTCGGCAAGGCGGCGCTGTCGCTCGACGGCCGTTTGGCCACCAAACATCGGAGCTCACAGTGGATCACCGGCGAGGCCGCCCGTGAGCGAGCGCACCAGCTGCGCGCAACGAGCGACGCGGTCATGGTGGGTATCGGTACCGTGCTGGCCGACGATCCACGACTCACGGCGCGTCATGGAGGCGGCGACGGACCCCGCTTTCGCGTCGTTCTCGACTCGAAGTTGAGGACACCGCCGGATGCCAAATTGCTGACCCAGGACGATGGACGGGTCCTGATCTTGACCCGCTCAGCCGCTCCCGACGTAGCACAGGCCCAGCTCGAGTCGGTGGGCGCTGAGGTGGTTCGCGTAGGGGACTGGCCCGATGGGGGCGTGGCGTGGCCCGATGTGCTGCAAACGCTGGCCGATCGAGAGGTCATGTCCCTGCTGCTGGAGGGCGGCAGCGGTTTGCTTACGAGCGCATTCGAGGCTGATATAATCGATAAGCTGTTCCTTATCTATGCGCCTCTCTTGATCGGCGGCGCTGCCGCCTTGCCGCTCTGGGGAGGCGATGGCATCGGCGAACTGAGGGCGGCACCGCGCCTCCGTGAGGTGAAACGGTTCGACCTCGGGGATGACTGGGTAGTCGAAGGCTATCTGCATACCCCGGAGCCGCCGCGCTAGCGGGGCCGACTCAGAGTGCACCGCTTGCCGACCGCTGGCGGTGGGTAACCTAAGAGGCAACACCATCCCATCATGTTCACCGGTCTTATCGAAGAAGTAGGGACTGTTACGCGTATCGATAGCGTGCCGCACGGCTCGCGGCTGACGATCGCCACCCATTCGGTGGCGATCGGACTGTCGATTGGCGACAGTGTAGCTGTGGACGGCGTTTGCCTGACCGCTGTGGAGATCGCGGGCAACGAGTTCGCCGCCGAGGTGTCTCCGGAAACCATCGCGAGCACGAACCTGGTTTTCTACCAGATCGGCACGCTGGTGAACCTGGAACGGCCCTTGACGGCCGGCGCGCGGCTCGGTGGCCATTTCGTCCAGGGACACGTCGACGCCACCACGAAACAAAGGTTCAGCCGCGAAGAAGGTGACTTCCTGCGGGTCGGGTTTTCGATGCCGGCAGGGCTCGAGTGCTATTTGGTGGCCAAGGGTTCGATCGCCATCAACGGCGTTTCTTTGACGGTGGCGGCGCTGCAGGAGGACGGTTTCGATGTGCAGCTTGTGCCGCACACGCTCGAGCGGACTAACTTGACGGCGGAGAAACGAGCCGAGGCCATGAACGTCGAGGTGGACATACTCGGAAAGTACGTCGCGCGCATGCTCGAGGGGCACATCGCGGGCAACGGCGCGGCCGCTACGCGCGACGGGTGTGATTCGGAAGAGGATCTGATCGTGAAAGCGCGGCTCATCGAGCCGGCGGGAGAAGGAACATGAGTTTCGCGGGCATCGAAGAAGCCATCGACGACATCCACAAGGGCCGCATGGTGATCGTCGTCGACGACGAAGACCGCGAAAACGAAGGCGACCTGACGATTGCGGCGGAGAAAATCACGCCTGAGATCATCAATTTCATGGCCAAACACGGGCGCGGATTGATCTGCCTGCCGATGACCGGCGGGCGACTCGCCGAGCTCCAGATTCCGCTGATGGTCGACGACAACTCGTCGAAGTTCAACACCGCTTTTTGTGTCTCGATCGAGGCCCGGGAAGGCGTTTCTACGGGGATCTCCGCCGCCGATCGGGCGGCTACCGTGCGCGCCGCGATCGATCCTGCGACGAGGCCCGCCGACCTGGTGCGGCCCGGACACATGTTCCCGTTGCGCGCCGAGGATGGCGGCGTGCTGCGGCGCGCCGGGCAGACGGAGGCCGCGGTCGATTTGGCGCGCATCGCCGGCTTGTATCCCGCCGGTGTGATCTGCGAAATCATGAACGAGGACGGCAGCATGGCGCGTGTGCCCGAGCTTGCCGGATTTGCCGCTGAACACGACATCAAGATGATCAACATCGCCGATCTGATCCGCTATCGGCTCGGCACCGAGCGCTTCGTGAAGCTTGCGGCTTCGCCGCAGTTGCCCACGGTGTACGGCGAGTTCACGTTGTACGCCTACCAAAACGAGCTCGACAGCAAGATCCATCTGGCCCTGGTGATGGGCGAAGTCGCCGGCGACGAGCCGGTCCTGGTCCGCGTGCACTCGGAGTGTCTCACCGGCGATGCGTTTTTTTCGGCACGCTGCGATTGCGGGCCTCAGCTGCAGACCGCGATGCAGCGGATCGCCGAAGAAGGCCGCGGCATCATCGTTTATCTGCGCCAGGAAGGTCGCGGCATCGGCCTGGTCAACAAGCTCAAGGCCTACGAGCTCCAGGATTGCGGTGCCGACACCGTCGAGGCCAACGAGTCGCTCGGGTTTCAGGCCGACCAACGTGACTACGGCATCGGCGCGCAGATCCTCAACGACCTCCGTGTCGAGAAGCTGCGCATCATGACCAACAACCCGCGCAAGTTCGTCGGCCTGTCGGGCTACGGCCTCGAGATCGTCGAGCGTGTGCCGATCGAAATTCCGGCCACCGGCACCACCAAGCGATACCTGGAAACCAAGAAACACAAGATGGGCCACGATTTGAGGTCGGTCTAGCAGCGTTTCTCATTACCCTGCCGGGGTCCCGAGGCACGGATATGTTCGAGCAGATCAACCAGAGGTTGCAAAAAACGCTGCGCTTGCTGCGCAGTGTGGTGCAGGTCGACGAGGCGAGCCTCGACGCGGCACTGCGCGATCTGCGGCTGGCGTTGCTCGAGGCCGACGTCAACTACGGCGTCGTCAAGCAGTTCCTGGCCAGCGTCCGCGAACGGGCCCTGGGACGGGACGTGCTGGAATCGCTGACACCGGGACAACAGGTCGTCAAGATCGTCTACGAGGAGATGACCCGCCTGCTGGGCGGTGCGCAGGTCCCCTTGCAGCTCGCCGGCTCGACCCCTCATGTCGTCATGCTCGTCGGCTTGCAGGGTGCCGGCAAAACCACCAGCGCTGCGAAGCTCGGGCACCAACTGCGCCGCAAGGGCCATTCGCCGCTGCTCGTATCCGTCGACGTGCACCGCCCGGCGGCGCGCCAACAGCTGCAACAAATGGCGGCCACGGCATCGCTCGCCGCCTTCGACGGCGGCGGCGCCGGCGCCGTCGACCTGGCTCGCGAGGCGGTCGAGGCGGCACGTACCGGTGGGCACGACGTCATCGTGCTCGACACCGCGGGGCGCCTGCACATCGACGACACGATGATGGGCGAGGCCGCCGATCTCGTGACTGCTCTGAACCCCGGCGACGTGGTCTACGTGGCCGACTCTCTGGCCGGCCAGGATGCGGTCAACACGGTCCGTGTGTTCGCCGAGCAATTGCCGCTGACCGGCACGATCCTCACTAAGCTGGATGGAGATGCGCGCGGCGGCGTCGCACTGTCGATCGCTTCGGTAACCGGATTACCGATCCTGTACGTCGGCGTCGGCGAGCGTTTCGAAGATTTCGAGCCGTTTCACCCGGACCGCATCGCATCGCGGATTCTGGGGATGGGCGACGTCCTGACGCTCGTCGAGAAGGCGCAGGAGGCCGTCGACGTGGAGCAGGCGGCCGACATGGAGAAGCGTCTGCTTGACGCCAGCTTCACACTCGAGGACTTTCGCGAGCAGATGCGGCAGATGAGCAAGCTCGGGTCGTTCTCGAAGTTGCTCGAGATGTTGCCGATGGGAAAGGGCGTCGACGCCAAGGCGCTGGCTCCCGCTGAGGACGACATCCGCCGTTTCAGCGCTATTATTGACTCGATGACCGTCGAAGAACGACGTCATCCCAACACCATTGACGGAAGCCGCCGCCGCCGCATTGCCACGGGCAGCGGAACGCGCGTCCAAGACGTCAATCAGCTGCTCAAGCAGTTCACGGCAGCGCGAAAACTGATGAAGAAACTCGGCCGACAGCGCGGGAATCCGCTCGACCTGATGCGCGCATCGGGATTCGGCCCCTAGGAGGAGGAAGGCAAGCGTGATTTCCATTCATTTGCGTAGGACCGGAGCCAAGAAGGATCCGCACTACCGCGTCGTCGTGACCGACAGCCGTGTGGCTCGTGACGGCGCCTTCATCGAAGTGCTCGGGCACTATCACCCGCGCTACGAGCCGGCCAAGGTCGTTCTCGACGTGCAGAAGACGCGCGCCTGGATCGAGAAGGGCGCGCAGCCGTCGGACACGGTTCGCAGCCTGCTGAAGAAGGTCGAGTCGGGCAGCGTCGCCGTCGAGGCACCCGTTTCCCCATCGCGCCAGCGCGACGTCGTCAAGCACGCTGAGATCCGCGCCAACGCTTCGGTCCCCAAGGCCGACGATGCCGATGAAGCGCCCGCCGAAGCGGCGGCCGACGACGCTGCGGAAGAGGCTCCGAAGGTCGAAGAGGCCCCGGAAGCGGCCAGCGACGAGTCGGAGGCTGCTCCCGAAACTGACGCAGCTCCCGACGAAGAAGCGCCAAGCGACGAGTCGGAGGCTGCTCCCGAAGCTGACGCGGCTCCCGAAGAGGAAGCTACGAGCGACGAGCCCGAGGCGGCTGCCGAAGATGAAGCATCTGACGACGCGGGCGAAGTCGAAGAGGCGGCCGAAGCGGCAGACGAAGAGGGAGAAAAGGAATAGTCGGTGGCGCCGCTGCGGACGATCGATCTGAAGGGTCGGCTGAGGCCCTTCAGCCCCTCACTCCACTCGAAGAAACTGCAAAACAGGGGAAGGTGTTCATGCTGATAGAAGAGCTGGTCGGTAATATCGCCCGGGCGCTCGTCGACAATCCCGACGAAGTCCAGGTGAGCGCGGTGGAGGGCGAGCAAACGACGGTCGTCGAATTGCGCGTCGATCCTGAGGACCTCGGCAAAGTCATCGGCAAGCAGGGACGAACCGCCCGCGCCATGCGGACGCTGCTCGGTGCTGCCGGCACCAAGAACAACAAGCGGGTGCTGTTGGAGATTTTGGAGTAGGCCCGTGCCCGGGACAGTCGCGAAGGCAGGACCGACCGATCCGGCGGTTGTGGGCCGTGTTGTGCGTCCACACGCCCTGGCAGGGGAGGTGGTGGTCGAGCCGATGGCGTCGTCCTCGGCGCACTTCGAGCCGGGCGCGGTGCTGTGGATGGAGGCTCGCTGGGTCACCGTGCAGCGATCACGGCCGCGAGGCGATCGTTGGGTCGTGCTGCTGGAAGGAATCGCCGACCGCGACGCCGCCGAGGCGATTCGCAATGTCGAGTTGTTTGTCGACGGCGGGTCGCTGCCGGAGCTCGACGACGACAGGTACTACGTTCACGACCTGATCGGCTGCCGGGTGGAGGATCCGGCCGGTGCTGACCTTGGTATGGTCGTCGCCGTGGTGCCGGGACCGCAGGACTGGCTCGAGGTCGAACGTGCCGGCGAACGCAGCCTGCTGCCCATGGCACGGGACTGGTTGCAGGACATCGACATCGACGCCCGGCGCATCGTCATCGACGCGCCGCAGGGCCTCGAAGAAGCGACACGAAGCTGAACATGCGAGTAGACGTCATTACGATCTTCCCGGGCTTGTTCCCGGGGCCGCTCGGCGACGGCATCATCGGCCGGGCCGCGGCGCGCGGCTTGCTCGATCTGCACGTCCACGATCTGCGAGATTTCGCCCCGGAGCCGCACCGGCAGGTCGACGACGAGCCGTTCGGCGGCGGCGGCGGCATGGTGCTGAAGCCGGAGCCGATTTTCGCCGCGGTCGAGGTCGTGCACGCCGAGCTTGATGCCGCCGGCATCGAACGCGGTCTTGTGGTGCTGTTGTCGCCGCAAGGCGAGCCTTTGCGGCAGCCGCGGGCCGAGAGTTTGGCGGAGTTGGCGCAGATGACGCTGTTGTGTGGCCGCTACGAGGGAATCGACGAGCGGGTGTGCGACAACCTGGTCGACCTGGAGCTGTCGATAGGCGACTATGTGCTTACCGGCGGCGAGCTGCCGGCAATGGTGCTGATTGAAACCGTTACCCGGTTGCAGCCGAATGCGCTGGGTGACGTCGATGCGGCGCGGCGCGACTCGTTTTCTGGGGGCCTTTTGGATTATCCTCAGTACACGCGTCCGGCGGAATTTCGGGGGCATACGGCGCCGGATGTCCTGCGGTCGGGTAACCACGACGCCATAGCTCGCTGGCGGCATCGGCAGGCGGTGCTGGCGACGGCACGCAAGCGGCCCGATCTGCTCACCGAGCGGGCGCTTTCCGAAGAAGAAAAATCGTACTTGGACGAAGCAGTTCTTAAAGAGAGGGAGTAATTGGCGTGGATGTCATGAAGATGATCGAAAGCAAGGGAGAACGCCAGGATCTCCCCGTCTTTGGGCCCGGCGACACCATCAAGGTGCATCAGCGGGTCGTCGAAGGCGACAAGCAGAGGATTCAGGTTTTCGAAGGCGTCGTGATCTCGCGTCGCGGCAGCCGCACGAACGCCAGTTTCACGGTCCGCAAAGTTTCGTACGGTATCGGCGTAGAGCGCATTTTTCCGTTGCATTCGCCGAACATCGAAAAGATCGAAGTGACGCGAGCCGGCAAGGTGCGCCGCGCCAAGCTGTACTATCTGCGCAGCAAGCGCGGTAAGGCGGCGCGCATCAAGGAGAAGCGGACCCAATAGAGCCTTTCGAGCAGGATCTGAGAAGCTCCGGTCTGCGTTGCATCGCCGGGCTCGATGAGGCGGGTCGCGGCTCGCTGTTCGGCCCCGTAGTCGCCGCGGCGGCGGTTGTCGATCCGAAGCGCCGACTTAGAGGCGTCGATGATTCCAAGAGGCTGACGCCCCGCATGCGGCGCGAGTGCTTTCTCGGCTTGGCGCAGGATCTCGAAGACTGGTCCGTCGGCATCGCTTCGGCAGCCGAGATCGACCGCATCAACATCCTGCAGGCGACGCGGCTGGCGATGAGCCGGGCCGTGCGCGGCCTCCGGAGTCGCCCGGAATACCTGCTCATAGACGGGCGTATGGAGATCGACGTGCGTATCCCGCAAACTTCACTGGTCAAGGGCGATGCCCGCTGTTTGTCGATCGCCGCGGCGTCGGTGATCGCCAAAGTGTCGCGCGACACCTTGCTGGGTTGCTATGCGCGCCAGGTTCGCGGCTACGGCCTGGGCCGCAATATGGGATATGGCACCAGCGAGCATCGGCGGGCATTGGCGCATCGCGGCCCGAGCGAGTTTCACCGGCTCAGCTTCCACGTCCAGGGAAAGCTGCCCTTCACGCCCGACGACGTATGATCGAAGACCTTCGCCGGCGCGTTGCGAGCGCCGTGCAGCAGGCGGTACAGGCAGTCACCGGCGAGCACATCGAGCTGCCGTCGGTTGAGAACCCGCCGCGCCCCGAGTTCGGCGATCTGGCCGTGCCGGCGGCGCTGGAGCTCGGACGTCGACTCGAGCGTCAGCCCCGCCAGCTCGCCGAGGAGCTGCTGGCGTGGCTGGAGAGCAACCCCGCCGAGGGCATCAGCCGCTGGCAGATAGCCGGCCCCGGCTACCTCAACGCCTTTTTCGACCGCGGCTACGTCCTGGATCTTTGTTTACAGCAAGATGCATCGGGCGAAGACCCGGCATGTTTCGACCCCACTTCCGCTTCCCATCAAAAAAAACCCCTTCAAATAATCGAACACACCAGTATCAACCCCAACAAAGCCGCCCACATCGGACACCTGCGCAACGCCTGCCTCGGCGACACGCTCGCCCGGGTGCTGCGTTTTCAGGGCGTGCCCGTGGAAGTGCAGAACTACATCGACGATACCGGCGTGCAGGTGGCCGACGTCGTACTCGGCTTCACCGATGTCCGGAACCTCGATGCCGACGCCGTCGCTGCGCTTCCGGAACCCTTCGATTACATCTGCTGGGATCTGTACACCGAGGTGACCGGCAAGCTCGAGGACAACGAGGAACTGCAGGAACGCCGCCACGAGGTGCTGCTCGCCTTAGAGCAAAAAGGCAGCGTGGAGGCCGAGGTGGGACACGTTGTGGCCGACCGGATCAGTCACCGTCATCTGGCCACGATGCGTCGGCTCGGCATCGAGTACGACCTCCTCGTGCGCGAGGGCGACGTGGTCGGAATGGACCTGTGGTCGGTAGCCCTAGAGCGCCTGCAGCAGAGCGACCGGGTCTATTTCGCCGAGGATGGCAAGAACGCCGGGTGTTGGGTCCTGCGGCTCGAGGGCGCAGAGGGCTTCGAGGATCTCGAAGACGCCGACAAGATCCTCGTTCGTTCCAACGGAGCCGCCACCTACGTTGCCAAAGACATCGCGTATCACATGTGGAAGTACGGGCTGCTTCCGGACGTTTTCGACTACGAGCGTTTCGCCGTTGACGGCGAGCAGGTGACCTATCGCAGTGCCCTCGCCGGTCTGGGGAACACCGATTCTCTGTCGTTCGGCGGCGCCGACTCCGGGTACAACGTCATCGACGTGAGACAGTCGTACCTCCAGCAGATCGTCGGCGTGGCGTTGGCGCTGCTCAGCGAGGGTTCGGAGCGCGAGGTCGAGCACACCCACTTTGCGTATGAGATGGTGGCGCTCACGCCACGCACCGCCGAGGCCCTTGGCATTCCGGTTGCCGCCGACGACAGCGACCGTGCCTACGTCGAGATGTCGGGGCGGCGTGGCTACGGGGTGAAGGCCGACGATCTGCTCGACCTGCTGCAGGAACGCGCCGCCACGGAGGTGGCCGACCGCAATCCGGAGCTCGACGAGGCAGCGACGAACGAGCTGGGGCGGTGCATCGCCGTCGGTGCCCTGCGCTACTTTCTGGTGCGCTTCAACCGCAACACGGTGATCGCCTTCGATATGGACGACGCGTTGAGCTTCGAAGGCGAAACCGGCCCGTATCTTCAGTACGCGGGCGTGCGGGCCCGCAGCATCTTCCAAAAGATCGAGGAACGCTGGGAGAAAAGCGCTGCTGAAGTGGTCGCGGAGAGCAAAGCGGCGCTGTCGACGGACCAGTTGCGGGAATTGCTCGATGTCGATGATTCGAACGAGCTGTGGGGCCTCGTCGTGCAGTTGATTCGCTTGGAGCGCGTCTGCAGGCACACGGTCGACACGCTGGAGATATCAACGCTGGCCAAGTACGCCTTCGGCGTTGCCCAGGCCTACAACCACGTATATCACCGCTACCCCATACTTCAGGAATCGGATGAGGCGCAGCGCGCACTGCGCATCTTGCTGACCAGCGCATTCCTGGCGCGGTTCGAGGTCGTGATGAGCCTTTTGGGCATACCCGAGCCGCAGAAAATGTAGAATCGCGGCCCGCGCCCGGCAGCGGGCGAATCGCAGCCGATCGTGGTAAGAGTTACGCACCGATGAGCGAGCAGAGCATCCAACAAGTCGAGCCCGAGGGCGGCAGGCGCACGGTTCGAGTGAAGATCACGAGCCGGCGGGAGTTCCTCGACTCTATCCACTCGCTTTCCGAGCACCTCATCGAGGAAGTCGGGTTCTCCTCCGACGATACATACTGGCTCGTTACCGCGGTGCGCGAAGCGGTTACCAATGCCGTCATCCACGGCAACGAGGAGCAGCCCGGCAAGCACGTCGAGATTTCCTTCGAGCTGCAAGCCGACCGCATTCGCATTACCGTCACCGATCAGGGTGCCGGATTCGATCCGGATCAGCTTCCCGACCCGGTTTCCACGGAACACTTGATGGACGCCTCTGGGCGCGGCGTGTTCCTGATGGAGCAGCTAATGGATGAGGTGACGTACACGTTCTCCGACGACGGTGGGACTACCTTGACGATGATGAAGAGATTGCGGCCGGAAGGAACGAACGGCGCCGACTAGAATGGCGGCTTGCGGCTCCTTATTGGGGCGGCGGCGCTGAATCCATTTGCTTGTGCGCGAGGTACGCGGCGTCCACCAGTAGGCGGCGCGGCTTGGAGCCCTGCGGCGGTCCGACGATTCCTTCTGCCTCCATCATGTCGACGATGCGCCCGGCGCGGGCGTAACCGAGGCGCAGCTTGCGCTGGATGTTGGAGATCGATGCCTCACCGGCACCCATCACCAACTTGAGCGCTTCATCGTAGTACTCGTCGCGATTGCTGCGACCTTCGCTGTCTCCGGCAGTTTCGGGTTTTTCCGGAGGTGGTGCGGTGACTTCTTCCTGGTACCGCGGCCGCGCCTGGTCGCGCCAGAACTCGACAACGGCTTGCACCTCCTGCTCGTCGACGTAGGCGCCGTGGACCCGCTGCAGGCGCGAGGTGCCGGGCGCCAGAAACAGCATGTCGCCCTTGCCGAGCAGATTCTCGGCTCCGTGCGTGTCGAGGATTACGCGGGAGTCTACCTTCGATGCAACGCGGAACGAGATACGCGCCGGCAGGTTGTTCTTTATGGTGCCGGTGATGACGTCGACCGACGGTCGCTGCGTTGCCAGGATCAGGTGGATGCCCACGGCGCGCGCCATCTGCGCCAGGCGCATGATGCAGGTCTCGACCGAGGCCGATGCGCACATCATCAGGTCGGCCAACTCGTCGATGATGACGACGAGGTAGGGAAGAGGCTTGAGCTCGGGAATGATCGGGGCGTCGTCGCCGACCACGTCCATGGTCTTTTCGCCGCTCACCTTCTTGGCACGGGCGGTCATTTCCTCTTCCCCCCGTTGCAACATCAGATTGAACTGCTCGATGTTGCGCACCCCGAAGTCGGCCAGCGTGCGGTAGCGCTTTTCCATTTCGCGCACCGCCCAGCCGAGCGCGTTGGCGGCGCGATCGGCGTCGACGACAACCGGTGTGAGCAGGTGCGGAATGTCCTCGTAGAGTCCGAACTCGAGACGCTTCGGGTCGACGAGAACGAGCTTCACCTCGTCCGGCGTGGCCTTGTACAGCAAGCTCAGCAGCATGGAGTTGAGCGCCACACTCTTGCCCGAGCCGGTCGTGCCGGCAATCAGCAAGTGCGGGGCGCGGGCCAGGTCGGTGACTACGTCCTCGCCGTGAATCTCCTTGCCGATCGCCAAGCTGAGCTTCGAACGCGATTTACGGAACTGCTTCGATTCGAAAATCTCACGGACACGAATCACCTTGCGGATGCTGTTGGCGGCTTCGATGCCGACGGTCGATTTACCGGGCAAGCGGGCGATCCGAATGCTCTCGGCTTTGAGTGCCAGGCTGAGGTCTTCTTGGAGGTTCAGAATGCGACTGTACTTGACCCCCGCGGAAGGCTGGAATTCGTAGGTCGTCACCACGGGCCCCGGGTGAATTGCCACGACCTCTCCGGTGACCTTGAATTCGGCGCCCTTGCTGGCGATCGCCTTGGCCTTCTCGACAAACTCGGATTCCTCGATCTCCAGATGTGGCGCAGGCTGCTCCAGCAGCTCGACGTCGGGCAGCGCATACGAGCCGTTCGGGCCGGCGGGCTGCTCGAAGGGCAGCGGCTCGGCCGGCTGCGGTGGCTCCGGCGGTCGGCGCTCGATCGGTGGTGCCGCTTCCGTGGTGGCCGTCTTCATGATCGGCGGCAGCTCGGCGTCCGGACGGGTAACCGTCACCGGCACCTTTACCTTCAACAGTGTCGCAGCTGCGTCGCCCGGCTTTTTTTCGGCGACCACGACGGGCTCTCTTTTGCCTATCTTGCGCGCGGCAGCGTGCTTGTTGACGACCTTGCGCCGGGCGCTTTCCTTGCGCCGCTGCTCTCTGAAATGGGCGAGGCTCGTACGCGTCCGGCGCAAAGCGCCGGCGATGGTCCGCCAGGCGCTGATCAGCAGGCGCTCGATAGATAGACGCGTCGCGGTCACGATTGCCAGCAGCGCTCCGGTGACGGTTACCAGCGGGCCGCCCACAGGTCCGAAGGCAGAATTCAACGCGAGGGCGGTGAGGGTGCCGACCATGCCGCCGGCGGCGTACGTGCCGCCACCCTGGCTTACCTCGCCGAGGCCCATCGAGGCGAGGGCGCACGACGCGGCGGTCAACGCGGTGATGCCGAGAGTCTTGGTCAGCGGCGACTCGATCCTCCGATGTCGAATCCGATTCCAGCCGCCCACGGCCAGCAGCACGAAGCACAGCCAGGCGCCGAGGCCGACGATCTGCAGGCTGGCAGCGGCCAACGTGGCGCCTACGGGCCCACCCCAGTTCGCCGTCGTGCCGTCGGCCGCGAAGTCGAACGGATTGGGGTCCGCGGCGTTGTAGGAGATCAGGGCAATCGCCAGAAACACGGCAGATGCCAGGCAGACGAATCCGACAGCTTCATCCCGGAAGCGACCCGAGGTCGCGGGGGCCTTGCGTTTACGCGGCACGTACCAACCCTCTGGCTGGGGCCCTACAGCGTACTCGCCGCGATCGGTGTACCGCGCCCCCTCAGGGCGCGGCTGTATCCGCGCCTCCCGGGCGCCTCCTCAGGCGCCCCGCGCGAGCATCGCGAGCACTGCGGCAAGGAACCAGCAGTACCACGCGAAATGGTGCCACCACTGACGTTCCGTTGCTCGGTGCACAAGCCCGATGCAAACGTATCCAATCGCCCCAGCGCAGAGCGTAGCAAAGCCGATCTTGGCGAACAAGATACCCGGCGGAAACGGTCCTTCAAGCAGGTCTAGAGCGTCGAGAAGCGCTGCCCCCATGATCGCGGGAATCGACAGCAGGAAGGAGAAGATCACCGCCTGCCGGTGGGCGACGCCCAGCAGCAGCGCCAGTGAAATCGTCACTCCCGAGCGCGACACGCCGGGAAAGATCGCCCCGGCCTGGATCACGCCGATGGCGAAGGCGATGCCGGCGGTGAGCTGTGCCTGCCGCAGCGCCCTCAGCTTGGTGCTCATCAGCACGACGCCGGTGATTACGAGGGCGGCGGCGACCGCGTGGAGGCTGTCGAACGCGGCGCGAATGGTGTCCTCCAACGTCAGCCCGATGATCGCGATCGGAATCGAGCCGAGGGCGATGTAGCCCGCCCACTGCGCCGACGTCAAACCTTCGACCTCCTTTGTGCCCGTGAACACCAACTCATGAAACAGGCACCGGTAATACACGAGGACCGCTATTGAGGTGCCGACGTGCACGGCGACCTCCAGCGTCACGCCGGGAAACTGCAGCGACGGCCAGATCTGTTGCGCAGCGGCCAGGTGACCGCTGCTCGACACCGGCAGGAACTCGGTGAGCCCCTGCACGATCGCCAGGATGGCGGCGGCGCCCCAGGAGGGAACGACGGTCACGTTGCTCGCCCTTCCCGTTCCGGCAACGCGTCGATGAGCCGCGCGAACTCCTCGATACTTACCGCTTCGGCGCGAGCGTCGGCCGCAATGCCCGCCTGGTCGGTTGCCTTTGCTACGTCGTCGCGCGACCAGCCGGCGTGCTGCAGCGAGTTGCGCAGCTTCTTGCGTTTGTGTGAAAAAGCCGCGGCTACAACGGCTCGGCCGTGCTTTCCGGGAGCGCGGCACGCTGGAGGCTCACGATGCTGCAAGCGGATGAACGACGATTCGATCTTGGGCTGCGGCCGGAACGCGCCGGGCCCCAGACGGCGCACGGCCTCGGTTTCGTAGAACCAGCCGACCATGACGGTGATCAGCCCCCGCTCAGAGGCGCCGGGCGGTGCTTGCAGCCGTTGCGCGATGTCGGTGGGAATCATGTAATGCGCGTCCTCCACCAGGCGATGGTGTTTGACGGTCCAGCGCAGGATCGGGCTGATGTTCGCATAAGGCAGGTTGCCGACGAACCGTAGCGTATCGGATCCCGCGATGCTGCCGGGGTCGAACTCGAGCACGTCTTGCTCGATCACCGTGAGCGAGGCATCCGCGACGCTGACGTCGTCACGAAGCTTGCGCAGCGCCGTGGCGCAGCGGGGGTCGACCTCTACCGCGGTGACACTGACCGGATGTCGCAGAAGCGCCCGGGTCAAGCGTCCTTCGCCGGGGCCGATCTCGAGCACGCGGTCGCCGGGGCGCGGGTTGATCTCGTTGACGAGGGCGATCGCCAGCTCGTCGTTGGCAAGCCAGTTTTGGCTGTATTTGCGCAGCGGGAAAGGCATTACCGTGCGATTATACTGGTCTTCCTTCGACTGCCTTCTCCGTTTCTCACCATGTCCGAACCGAGGAAAGCTGCACCATCCGAAGCCGGCGAGATGTCCAAGGGCTACGAGCCCGAGGCCGTCGAGCCGCGCTGGACCAAGGTGTGGGAAGAGCGCGCCGTGGGGACACCCGATCCCGACGCCACCGGCGAGACGTATGCGATGGTCATCCCGCCGCCCAACGTTACGGGTTCGCTACACATCGGCCATGCCCTGGATCATACGATCCAGGACATCATGGCGCGCAGTAAGCGGATGCAGGGATTCGACGTGCTATGGGTTCCCGGCACCGATCACGCCGGCATCGCAACGCAAAACGTGGTGGAAAAGCAACTCGCCTCCGAGGGGACGACACGCGCCGACCTGGGACGCGAGAAATTCGAGAAACGTGTTTGGGCGTGGAAAGAGGAGTACGGCGGCCGCATCCTGCAGCAGATGCGCAAGGAAGGCCTGACCGTCGATTGGAGCCGCGAGCGCTTCACCCTCGACCCCGGACTGTCACAGGCGGTTCGCAAGGTCTTCGTCGATCTCTACGAGCAGGGGCTCATCTATCGCGACGAGTACCTGGTCAACTGGTGCCCGCGTTGCGGCACGGCGATCTCCGATCTCGAGGTCAAGCACCGCGAAACCCACGGCAAGCTGTGGCGCATCCGCTATCCGCTGCAGGCCGCCGAGGGCTCGGAGTCCGGGGATACGGAGTACGTCGAAGTCGAGACTACGCGTCCCGAGACCATGCTCGGGGACACCGCGCTGGCGGTGAATCCGGAGGATCCTCGACACGCGCGGCTGATCGGGCGCACGGCGGTGCTGCCGGTGATCGGCCGCGAGTTGCCGATCATCGCCGACGACTTCGTCGATAGCGAGTTTGGTACCGGCGTGGTCAAGGTCACCCCGGCTCACGATCCGAACGACTACGAGGCCGGGCTGCGCCACGACCTCGAGCGTGTCGAGGTCATCGGCAAGGACGGCACGATGACCGCCAAGGCGGGTCCATACGTCGGGCAGGATCGTTTCGCGGCGCGCCAAGCGTTGCTCGAGCAACTGCGTGGCGACGGCGATCTGGTGGGCGAGAAAGATCACGACAACGCCGTCGGCCATTGCGATCGTTGCGACACCATCATCGAGCCGCTGGTGTCGCTGCAGTGGTTCGTGCGCATGCAACCGCTGGCCGAGCCGGCGCTCGAGGTGGTCGAGTCGGGTCGCATCCGCTTCATCCCCGACCACACCATCAAGGTGTACCGCGAGTGGATGACCAACATCCGCGACTGGTGCATCTCGCGGCAGCTGTGGTGGGGGCACCGCATCCCGGCCTGGTACTGCGACGCCTGCGACCAGATTCTCGTTGCTCTCGAGGTGCCGGAGAAGTGCCCTTGTGGCGGCGAGCTGCGCCAGGAAACCGACGTTCTCGACACCTGGTTTTCGTCCGGCCTGTGGCCCTTCTCGACGTTGGGTTGGCCCGAGGAAGCCGACGACCTAGAACGCTACTACCCGGGCGCGCTGCTGGTCACGGGCTATGACATCCTGTTTTTCTGGGTGGCGCGCATGATCTTCCTCGGGCTGCGGTTCCGCGACGAAATTCCATTTCATGACGTGTTTTTCCACGGGCTGGTGCGCGACGAGCAGGGCGTCAAGATGAGCAAGTCGCGCGGCAATGTGGTGGACCCGCTCGATGTGATCGACGAATTCGGCGCCGATTCCCTGCGTTTCACGCTCGCTTCGATGGCATCGCCGGGCGGCGACATGGCGCTGTCGCGCGACCGTCTCGCGGGCTACCGGACGTTTTGCAACAAGCTGTGGAACGCGGCACGTTTCGTGCTGATGAACCTCGGGGACGAACGCGAGCAGCAGGAGGTGGTGGGTCACGCCGGCCACCCCGTGGCCCGCACGCTTGCCGATCGTTGGATTCTGTCGCGCTTCGCCGGCGTGCTGCCCGAGTTCGAGGTAAATCTAGAGAAGTATCGCTTCGACGAAGCCAGCCTGGCCCTATATCACTTCATCTGGCACGAGTACTGCGATTGGTACCTCGAGATGGCCAAGCTGACCCTGTGGAGCGACGACAAGGAAGCGCTGAGCCACACCCGCGCCACGCTGCTGGCCACCCTGGAGGGGTCCCTCAAGGCGTTGCACCCGATCATGCCGTTCATCACCGAAGAAATCTGGAGCCGCCTGCCGGGTGATCGCGATTTGATTTGCCTCTCGCCCTGGCCGCAGGTCTACCCTGTCTGGAAAGACGAAGCCGCCGAGGCCCGCGTTGCCGACCTGCAGACGGTGGCCACCGAGCTGCGCCGCTTGCGCCACGACTTCGGCATCGGCCCGGGGCAGCAGGTGCCCGTCGACCTGGTCAGCGCCAGCGAATCGCGGCGCGCCGAGTTGGAGGAGGTCACCGACTACTTGGCGGTGCTCACCAAGGCCGAGCCGCTGCGCGTGGTGGCGGAAGACGATCCCGATCAGCAGGGAATCCATGCGCCCATCGGCGACATCGAGGCCGTGCTGCGCGTCGCCGACGTCATCGATGTCGATGCGGAGCGGAAGCGCATTCAGAAGCGCCTGGCCGGCGTCGATGCGGATCTGGAGGGCGCACAGGGCAAGCTCGCCAACGAAGGGTTTGTCGGCAACGCGCCGGCCGACGTGGTCGAGAAGGTGCAGTGTCGCGCCGCAGAGCTCGCCTCCGAGGCCGAGAGCCTTCGACAACATCTCGAAGCCCTGGGTGGTTGACGTGTCCGGCCTGGCGAGTGTGCACAGAGCACTGCCGGAGTGTCGTTTCGGTCGCCACATCCACTACGCACCGACAGTCGACTCCACCAACCGATGGGCCCGCGAGCAAGGTCAGAAGGGTGAGCCCGACGGAGCCGTCTTCGTTGCCGACGCGCAAAGCGCCGGGCGTGGCCGGCGGCAACGGCGCTGGGTTTCGCCGCCGGGCGCCGGTTTGTATACGTCGGTGCTGCTGCGAACCGAATTTCCCGCCGCCGAATCCGGCCCGGCCGTGCAGCTCGCGGCGGGCATCGCGGTGGCCGAATCGATTGCCGAAAAATTGGCGCAACCGCCGACGCTGCGCTGGCCGAACGACTGTTACATCGGTGACCGAAAGATCGCCGGCGTTTTGGTGGAGGCGGAGAGCAGCGGCCGCAGCATCGATTTCCTGGTCTGCGGAATCGGTATCAACGTCAATCATGGCGCCGACGATTTCCCGGAGGAGCTGCGCGACACGGCTACCAGTCTACGCTTGCAGCTGGGTCACGAGATCTCGCGGCTTTCGGTGTTGACCGGTTTGTTGCGTGCCTTCGACGAGTGGGAAGTTGCCTGGCGCACCCACGGGCTCGAGCCTATTCGCGAGCGTTGGCTCGAGCTGTCGCCCGAGAGTCGGGGTGGCGAGGTAGTTGTGGAGACCGAGGCCGGTCGACTCGACGGCACCGCCGATGGGCTCACCGCCGAAGGGCATCTCAGGGTGCGGACCGCGGCCGGTGTAGAGGAAGTCGCCGCCGGCGAGGTCGTCCGTTTGAGGCCGGCATGATCCGATCCTTCGAGGGCGCCACCCCGCGGATCGCCCGCTCGGCGTTTCTCGCCGAGGACGTGGTGGTCATCGGCGACGTTGAAATCGGCGCCGACGCCAGCATCTGGTACGGCTGTGTGTTGCGCGGCGACGTCGGACCCATCCGGATTGGTCCGTCGACGAACATCCAGGAAGGTACAATCCTCCATTGCGCTCCCGGGAAGCCGCCGACGGTGCTCGATTCGTGGATCACCGTGGGACACGGCGCCGTGTTACACGGTTGCCACATCCGCGAGCGCTCGTTGGTGGGAATGAGCGCCACGGTGCTCGATGGAGCCATCGTCGGCGAGGAAAGCATCATCGCGGCCAACGCGCTGGTGCCACCCGGAGCCGTCGTGCCGCCACGCTCCCTGGTGACGGGGAGTCCGGCGCGCTTCTCGCGGCGGCTCACCGACGACGATGTCGAGTGGATCCTGGATCACGGGCGCACTTATGTGGAGCTCAACGCGCAATATTTGAAGGAAGGCGCGGGTCAAATGGTGCCGCCGGAAGCCCTGCAGGACGATTGATGAGCGATTCGGACAAACGAGACAGCGGTCGTGAGCGACTGAAGGCGCCGCGCGGCACCCGCGACGTCATGTGGCCGGAGATCGAGCGCTGGCATCAGGTCGAGGCTGCCGCCCGCCAGATCTTTGCCCGCTACGCCTTCGGCGAGATGCGTACGCCGATCTTCGAGGACAGCGCGGTGTTCGAGAAGGGAACCGGCGAGACCTCCGATATCGTTACCAAGGAGATGTATCGCTTCACCGACCTGGGCGGCCACGACCTGACGCTGCGGCCGGAGGGCACGCCGCCTGTTATTCGCGCCTACGTAGAGCACAAGCTGGGGCAGGGCAAGGACGTCGATCGCTTCTATTACATCGGCCCGATGTTCCGCTACGAGCGGCCGCAGAAAGGACGCTACCGGCAGTTCTACCAGATCGGCGTGGAGGCCCTGGGCTCCGAGTCGGCCGGCGTCGACGCCGAGATCATCGAGATGGCGATGGCCTGGTTGGGCGGCCTGGGGATCGAGCCGCTGAGCCTGCAGGTCAACAGCGTCGGCGACCGTGAGGATCGGCCGTCGTATATGGAGCACCTCGTTGCGGCACAGCGTGAGTTGTTCGACCAGATGTCCGAGGATTCACAGCGGCGCCATGAGGTGAACCCGCTGCGCGTGTTCGACAGCAAGGATCCGGAGGACCAAGCGGTTATCGACAAGCTGCCGACGATGATCGACCATCTCAGCGCCGCCAACCGTCGCCACTTCGACGAGGTCTGCGGCTACCTCGAGGCCTGGGGCATCGAGTACACCGTGGAGCCACGCTTGGTTCGCGGCCTCGACTACTACCGGCGCACGGTCTTCGAGATCACGTCGACGGCGCTCGGTGCCCAGGATGCGCTACTCGGCGGTGGTCGCTACGACGGTCTGGTGGCGCAGATGGGCGGCGACGATGTGCCGGGCGTGGGATTCGCCGCCGGCCTCGAACGCATCGTGCTGGGGCTCCCGGAGGGTCCGGACGGCAGAGCCCTGGATTGCTACGTGGTGACCGTGAGCGACGAGCTCATGGGCGAGGCGCTCGAGTTGATGCGCAGTCTGCGCGCCGCGGGCTTGCGGTGCACGATGGACTACTTCCAGTCGCGCAGCATGAAGGCGCAGATGAAGGCGGCGAATCGCTCGGCGGCCCCGGCAGTAGTGATCCTCGGGCCCGACGAGCTCGCCAAAGGCGTTTGTACGCTGAAGAACATGGAAAGCGGCGAGCAGCGTGAGGTGGAACTGGACATCCTGCCCGCCGTGTTGGGCGACGAGTTGAAGGCCGGCGAGTAGGTACGAGAGAACGGACATGCGTCGAACCCATACGTGCGGCGAGCTTCGCGGCAATGATGCCGAGGCCGAGGTCTGCCTGCAGGGCTGGGTGTGGCACCGTCGCGATCTCGGTGGGTTGATCTTCGTCGACTTGCGCGACGGCAGTGGCGTCGTGCAGCTCGTCTTCAACCCGGCGGAAGTCGTCGAGGCGCACGCCATTGCCGAAGAGTGGCGCCCGGAATGGGTCGTCGAGATCAAGGGCGTCGTTGCCGCGCGCCCCGACGACACAATCAACAAGACCTTGTCGACCGGGGATATCGAGGTGCGCGTGACCAGCGCCAAGACTCTGGCGCGGTCGCAGACGCCGCCGTTCTTGATCGAAGAGGACTCCGGGGCGCTCGAGGAGCTGCGCTTGCGCTATCGCTATCTCGACCTGCGGCGTCCACCGCTGCAGCGGTCCTTGGCGTTGCGCCACAAGATGTCGCTGGCGGTGCGCCACTATCTCGACGAGCAGGGCTTCTACGAGATCGAAACCCCGATCCTGACCCGCGCCACCCCGGAGGGGGCGCGCGACTACCTGGTGCCGAGCCGTGTCAACCCGGGATCCTTCTACGCTCTGCCGCAGAGCCCGCAGCTGTTCAAGCAGCTGCTGATGATCTCGGGGTTCGATCGCTACTTTCAGCTCGCCCGCTGTTTTCGTGACGAGGATTTGCGGGCCAATCGGCAGCCGGAGTTCACCCAAATCGACATCGAGATGAGCTTCGTCGAGCCCGACGATGTCATCGAAGTCACCGAGGGCATGATGCGACGCCTGCTCGAGGTTGCCGGCCTGCCGGCTGACCCGGAGTTTCCGCGCCTGACGTTCCGCGAGGCACTGGATCGCTTCGGAGCGGACGCCCCCGACATGCGCTACGGGCACGAGCTGCAGGACGTCACCGAGCAGGTACGTGACAGCGAGTTCAAGGCCTTCAGCTCGGTGGCCCAATCCGGCGGCGCGGTGAAGGCGCTGCGCTGGCCCGGCGGCGGCGCGGCCGCCCGCGCCCGCCTCGACAAGCTCAGCGACCTCGCCAAGAGCCAGGGCGCCAAGGGCCTGGTGTGGATTCTGTGGCAGGGCAACGAGCTCAAGTCACCGGTTGCCAAATTCCTCGGTGACGAAACCATGCTGGCGCTGTGCGAGGCAACCGGCACCGAGCCCGGCGATGCGTTGCTCATTGCCGGCGACGAGTGGGAGATCGCCGCGACAACGATGGGCGCCGTGCGCAAAGAGCTTGCTACTTCCGAGGGCTGGGTCCCCGAGGACGTCGCCAATCACTTCGTTTGGGTGCTGGAATTCCCGCTCCTCGAGCACGCCGAAGAGGAGGGTAGGGCCGTTGCCCGCCACCACCCGTTCACCGCACCGCATCCCGACGACCTCGACAAGCTCGAATCTGATCCGTACAGAGTCCGGGCGCGCTCCTACGATTTGGTTCTGAACGGCGTCGAGCTCGGCGGTGGCAGCATCCGTAACTCGCGTGCCGACGTGCAGCGTCGGGTCTTCGCGGCGCTCGGCATTGGGCTGGAGGAGGCCCAATCACAGTTCGGCTTCCTGCTCGACGCGCTGTCGTACGGGGCCCCGCCGCACGGCGGTATCGCCATGGGTTACGACCGCATCGTCATGATGTTCGCCGGCGAAAACAGCCTGCGCCGGGTCACGGCGTTTCCCAAGACGGCCAGTGCCACCGACCTGATGACCGAGGCCCCGGCCGCCGTTGACCAGGAACAGCTCGACGAGCTCGGGATCAGCCTGAATCCGCCGGAAGAGACACCGGATTGACCACGGCGCCAGCCTGAGTCATTGCCCGAGCCAGCTCGGATTTCTCAACCTTCGGCACTGCGCGACACCAGCCGTTGAGAAGTCCGGGCTAGTAGGGGGAACCGCGGTGCGCCGCGGCGATCATCAACACGATTTGCTCTTCCTCGTCGATCTCGTAGAAGAAGCGCCAGGCGCCGATGCGGTAGCGCCAGGTCTCGGGGGTGAAGCTCTTCAGCTTGCGGATGTGCGTTCCGAAGTGCGGGTGGCGGCGCAGTTGGGCGTACACCGTCCGCCTCAGCTTCTCCACAACGTCGGCGTGGCCGGCGTGCGTGGTGTGGCGAAGATCCTTGTCGAATTGTGCGGTCTCGAACACGCGGTACAGGAATGCCTGCGTCAATCGACGAACCTGCCGCGGCGCCTTCGGGCATCGCGCGAGCCAGCACGCATCCGCTTCAATAGATCATCGTTGACCATGAGCTCGGCCATCTCCGCGTCGTCGACGCACTGTTGCTCACGGATGCGCGCCAAAGCAGCCGTTTGAATCAGGTTCGACAGCGGCCGGTTTTCGGCCTCTGCGGCCTCCTTCAGCTCGACGTAGTCGTGGTCATCGAGGTGAAGCGTGACGATTCTGGACATCAGGAGGTTTCTCCTGCCGGCTGTGTATGCTTTTGTATGTGTATAGATGTAATCGTACTCTAAGGACAACGCAACCGATACGACATCTCGCCGGACGGCCGCCGGTTCATTCTCATCGATGAGCCGGCGGGCAGACCGCGATCCGTGCGCTACGTGGCCAACTGGTTCGAGGAGCTCCGACGTTTGAGCCCGACCGGCAGGTAGGCAGCGAGGGCTGGACACGCCCCGAGCCGGACGGCTAGCATTTACCCGTGGGTGTACAACCCTGAGATCCGGAGACCGCGTTTTCCTCCAGAGAGAGGTGACGCGGTCGTTTGCTTTATGAGAAAAATCGAACTCGCCGAAGGCGAGGTACAGGCCCTGTTCGGGGTACACGACGAGAACCTTCGGCATCTCGAGACCGATCTCGACATCACCGTCTCGGCCCGCGACCGCGAGATTTTCCTGGAAGGGGCCGACGAGCGTGTCGACATCGCCGAAAAGGTGCTGACCGAGCTCGGCAAGCTGATGTCACGCGGCTACGAGCTCAAGGATCAAGACGTGCGCACGGCGCTGCGCATCGCCAAGGATGCGCCGGACGTTTCCCTCGAACGCTTTTTCACCGACGGCGGCATCCAGACCGCCCGCGATCGATTGGTGCGTCCGCAGGGCGCCAACCAGAAGCTCTACGTCGAGGCCATTCGCAGCCATGACATCGTCTTCGGCGTCGGCCCGGCGGGCACCGGCAAGACCTATCTGGCGATGGCGATGGGCATCGAGGCGCTTACCCGGCGCGCCGTCCGGCGCGTCGTCTTGGCGCGGCCGGCGTTGGAGGCGGGCGAGAAGCTCGGCTTCCTGCCCGGCGACATGTACGAGAAGGTCAATCCGTATCTGCGGCCGCTCTACGACGCGCTCTACGACCTCGTGGACGTCGAGCGAGCCAACAAGCTCGTCGAGCGCGGCCACATCGAGATCGCCCCCCTGGCCTTCATGCGCGGCAGGACGCTGTCGGATTCGTTCGTCATCCTGGATGAGGCGCAGAACACCACGGCGGAGCAAATGAAGATGTTCCTCACGCGCATCGGCATGCACTCGCGCGCCGTGATCACCGGCGACGTCACGCAGATCGACTTGCCGAGCGACCGCCCCTCCGGCCTTGTCGAGGCCCGTCGCCTGCTCAAGAGCATCAAGGGCATCGGCTTCGTGGAGTTTGACAAGCGGGACGTGGTCCGCCATCCGCTGGTTCGCAAGATCATCCAGGCCTACGAGCGCGACAGCCTGCCGCCGAAGGACTCCGGTGATGGCTAACGGCAGTCGCAGTCGCGGTCGTCGGACGAAGCCGAGCCTGAGCGAGCGTCTCCGCGGGCTACTCGGTTACGACGTGCTGTGGACGGTACTGGCGATCCTCATCATCATGCTGATCATGGCGCCGCAGGTGCGCGTGCCCGAATACGACTACCAGCCGGGCGATATCGCGACGAGCGACGTGACGGCCCCGGTTGATCTGACCGTCGCCGACCCCGTCGCCACACAACGGCGTCAGAACGAGGAAGAGGCGAGTGTTCCGGATGTCTACGACTACAACCCGAGCGCTTTCGACTATCCCAAGCGCGTCGTGCAGTCGCTTTTCTCCTGGGGCCGCGGTGTGCGCGACGACCATGAAGAAAGCTGGGACGAGCTCGACGATACGACCCGCGCCGACCTCGAGCAGCAGGCGATGGCCTCGATCGGTGTGCCGCTGCCCGTCGGCCTGATCGGAGCGCTGTGGGACAGCGACGACGGCTTTTCAATGGGCAACGAGCTGGGTGTCAACAGCGGCGTCATCACCCTGGCGAACGAGGAGCTCGTCGGCAACGTCGAGGCCTCGCAGCTGGCCGGCTCGGGGATCCTGCTGCGCGACATCACGACGCAGGGTGAAAGCTGGTTGCCGGCGAGCGCAGAGGTCATCGACCTGGACATGGCGCGTATCCGAGTTCAGACCAGTGTTGCGGAGCGCCTGGATCTTCCCGAGGAAGTCGAAACGGTGCTCGGCGACCTCGTGGCGCGGCTCATCCAGCCGAACCTGGACTACAGCAGCAACGAGACCCAGTTGCGCCGCCGCCGCGCCGTGGCCACCGTCGATCCGGCGTTCTATCAGGTCAAGCGGGGCCGGATTCTGTTGCGGCAAGGTGACGAGGTCACCGCGCAGAAGATCCTCGAGCTCGAGGCGCTGCAACAACAATCGCGCAGCGATCGGTCGCTGTTTTCTCTCGCCGGTACGGCGCTGCTGGTCACGCTGGCCGTTCTCTCGCTGTGGCGCTACGTGCTGCACTACCAGCGTCGGGTTCGCTACCAGCGCGTTGGTTGGCTGTACCCGTTGGTGTTGATCACCCTTGCCGGCATGGTGCTGCTGACGCGCGCCTCTCTCTTCCTCGGCAGCGCGGTTGCGGCGGTGGCGCAGGAGCCGTTCAACTCCGTCGAGAGCTACAAGTACGCCGTCCCGTTCGCCACCGGCGGCGTGCTCCTGTTGTTGCTTGTCGATGTGCAGGTGGCCTGGGCGTTCTCGGCCGTGTTCGCCGTCATGGTGGCCGCCATGACGCAAGACCTGGGTCTCACCGTATTCGCGATGCTGGGCTCGTTTGCTGCTCTCTTTGGCATGAGCGAGTACCGGCAGCGCACGGCTTTGACCCGCGCCGGCCTGATTGTCGGCGGTATCAACGTTGCCACGGTCGTCGCCCTGGCGTTGTTGGCGACGCCGCTGGCGTCGTGGCCGATCATCTCCTTCGAGGCGGCGTGCGCGATGGGGGGCGGGTTGCTGGTGTCGATCGCCGCCACCGTGGCGCTGCCGCCGCTCGAGCACTGTTTCCAGTCGTTGACCGACATCAAACTGCTCGAGCTGTCGAACATGAACCTGCCGTTGCTCAAGGAGCTCGCGGTGTCGGCGCCGGGCACCTACCACCACAGCGTCGTGGTTGGCACGTTGGCTGAGAAGGGAGCCGAGGCGATCGGGGTGAATCCGTTGTTCGTTCGCGTCTCGGCCTACTACCACGACGTTGGCAAGCTGCGACAGCCGCAGTACTTCGTGGAAAACCAGAAGGACGGTCGCAACCCGCACGACAAGCTCTCGCCGAGCATGAGCGCGTTGATCCTGGTGAGCCACGTGAAGGACGGCGTCGCCTATGCGCAGGAGCACGGCCTTCCGCAGCCCTTGATCGACATGGTGCCGCAGCATCACGGCACGCGCTTGATCCGCTACTTCTACGAAAAGGCACGGCAGGCTGAGGGGGAAGAGGGCCGCGAAGTCGACGAGGCCGAGTTCCGCTATCCGGGACCGAAGCCGCAGAGCAAGGAAGCTGCCATACTCATGCTGGCGGACAGCGTCGAGGCCATTTCGCGCACCATCGAGGACCCGACGCACGCTCGCCTGAAGACCATGATCAAACGTACGGTCCAAGAGGTGATCGACGACGAACAGCTCGATGAATGCGCGCTGACGCTCCAAGATCTGGCGTTGATTTCCAACGCGTTTGTCGACGTGCTCGCCGGGATGCACCACCAGCGGATCGAGTACCCGGAGGCCAGCGAGGCAGCCGAGCCCGATCTCTCGGTCAAATTGACGGATGAGGATAGCGGTCCGCAATTTTCAGATCAGACCTATCACTGATGCCGCCGGACTGCGGCGCATCGTCGAGCGGGCGCTGCAGGCAACCGATCAGCGAGCCGACTCGGTTTCGTTCGTATTCGTCGACGAGGCCAAGATGAGCGACTACCGCGGCCGCTACGTCGATGTTCCCGAAGCTACCGACGTGCTGTCGTTTCCTGCCGACGAGGAAGATCCGAGCGGCGAGGTCGACTTGGGCGACATCGTGATCTGCACCGACGTTGCGGTGCGCCAGGCCCGCGACGCCGAACACGCCTACGGACTCGAGCTCCAAGTGCTGGCGCTTCATGGGATTCTGCATCTGCTCGGCTACGACCACGCGCGCGACGATGGGGAGATGTTGGCGCTGGAGGCGAGGCTACGGCCGCTAGTGCTGCGTCCCACAAATAGTGGTACGCCTGCAGAGGGAATTGCGGGCGAGGTCAAGGAAGGGGGAGGAAGGTGATGACGACAACGCATATTCTGGCCCTCGTCATCCCTGGATTGATTCTGCTGCTCAGCGCCGCCCTCGAGGTCGCCTATCGGGCGGCGTCGCGCTTCGACATCCACCGCTGGGCGCAGCGCGGTGCTAACAACGGCGAGGGGCCGAGCAAGGAGTACCTGGACATCACGTTCACTTCGATCCGGTTGGCGCGCCAGATGTCGTTGGTGGCCTTGATCGTAGTGGTCACAGTGGTCGGCAACGGGCTGTGGGTCGATGCTTCTTGGGGCGCTCAGCAGCTCATCGCCTTGTCGGGTCTCGGCTTCGCCGCTTACTTGTTGGTCGACAAGGTCCTCGCTTTCACCCTCGTCGTGGCACTGGGGCCGATCCGCGTATTGACCTTCGGACGGCCGTTGATTGCCGTGTTCCGACTCGTTCTAGGAGGCCCAGCGCGGCTGATCAATCGGTTTCAGCGCGACAGCCGAGCCCGCGACGAACCCGAGGAAGACGCGAAGGACGATCGCGACCTCGATGCCTTTCTGGACATGGCCGGGGAAGAGGGGCTGATGTCCGAAGACGACGAGGCGCTGTTGCGCGGCGTCGCGGAGTTCGGTGAGGTGCTCGTCGATCACGTCATGACACCGCGGGTCAATATCGTCTCGATCCCGCAAACGGCCACCATGCGCGAGCTACGCAGCCTGGTTGCCGAACACAAGCTGTCGCGCATCCCGGTGGTGCGCGACGACATCGACCGGGTGGTCGGAATCGTGAACGTGCGCGAGCTGGTCGCGGCTCTCGAAAACGAGGAGCTCGATGCGCCGATGCAGTCGATTGTGCGGCCGGCGCTCTTCGTGCCGGAGAGCAAGAAGGTCAGCGAATTGCTGCGCGAGTTCCAGAGCAAGCGGGAGCATCTGGCTATCGTTGTCGACGAGTACGGAGGCACGGCGGGCCTCGCAACCATCGAGGATTTGCTCGAAGAGATCGTCGGCGAGATCCAGGACGAGACCGATGATGACGAGCAGACGATCATGCAGCTGCGCGACGGCGTGCTGGTGGCCTCCGGGAAGGCAGAGATTCAGCAAATCGAGCAACTCCTCGACGTCGACATCGCCGCCGATGAGTTCGAGACCATTGGCGGGATGATCTTTCAGCACTTTGGTTACGTGCCGAAGCCGGGAGAAAAATTCGACCGCGACGGGCTACGCGTCGAGGTGCTCGACGCCGATGATCGACACGTCCACCGGGTACGGGTCACGACGATCGAGGCTGCGGCCGAATGAGCCAGCCGGGTTTCCGGAGCGGCACGGTGGCGCTCGTCGGGCGCCCCAACGCCGGCAAATCGACATTGCTGAACCGCTTGATCGGCGCCAAGGTGGCGATCACGTCGAAGAACCCGCAAACGACCCGCCATCGAATTCTCGGCGTCGTGACCGTCGAGAAGGGCCAGATCGCCTTCGTCGATACACCCGGCGTGCACCGCCCGCATTACAAGATGAACCAGCGCATGATGAATGCGACGCGCGCGGTTCTCGACGACGTCGACCTCGTGGCGTTGCTGATCGATGTCAGTGAGTCGGCGGGCAAGGGCACCGACTACGCGATCGACATGGTCAGCAGCGCCTCCGTGCCGCTGTTTCTGCTGCTCAACAAGGTAGATCTGGTGGCGAAGGACATGCTGCTGCCGATGATCCTGCAGTACAGCGAGCGCGCCGCGTGGGCCGAGGTCATTCCCATCTCGGCGCTGGCAGGGGATAATTGCAGTCGCTTTTTGCAGACCGCCCTCAGTTATCTGCCCGAATCGGGCCCGCTCTTTCCGGAAGACGCGCTGACCGATAGGTCCGAGCGCTTCTTGGCAGCGGAGCTTGTGCGGGAGCAGCTGTTGCGCCGCACCCGCGAGGAGCTGCCGTACACCACGGCGGTCGCAATCGATGCCTGGGAGGAGCCCGACAACGACAGCGGCACGGTGCGCATCTTCGCCACGGTTTTTGTGGATGCCGATTCGCAAAAAGGGATCGTCATCGGCCGTGGTGGCAAGATGTTGAAAAAAGTAGGAACGGCCGCCCGCGAGCAGATCGAAGAGATGCTGGGCCGCAAGATATACCTCGATCTGCGTGTGAGGGTCAGGACAGGGTGGCGTGAAGAGGCACCGATATTGGATCGGTTGGAGATCGATAGCTGATGGGACGACAGCAAGTCAGTGTGATGGTGGACCCGCTGCGCAAGCTGCTGCGGCGCGGTGCGGTCGGCCATGCCGCCAATATGCTGAGCAAGCTGCACGCCGCCGACGTCGCGCGGCTGATTGATTACCTCAGCGACGAGCAGAAGACGACGGTCTTCGACATGATGCTGCGCGAGGCTCCCAAACGCGCCGCCGATTTGGTCTGCGAGGTCGATCGTGAGGAGGCCGTCGGGCTTCTCTCCGAGTTGCTCGACCAAGAGGTCGCTCGCATCATTGCCGAGCTCGATTCCGACGACGCCGCCGAGCTGATCCCGGCGATGCCCGAGGAGCAGGCCGAGCGCATTCTGGAGATCATGCAGGATAGCGCTTCGGAACCGATCGAGGGCCTGCTGGCGTACGAAGGAGAGACTGCCGGCCGCATCATGAGCCCCGAGGTGTTCGCGCTCGAGGAGCATGTGCCGGTGAGCGACGCGATCGCTGCCCTGCGCACGTCGCGCTCCGAAGAGCTCGAGATGGTCTTTTACCTGTACGTGGTCGACGACCGCCGACATCTGGTCGGCGTGTGCTCGCTGCGTGAGCTGCTGCTCGCCGAGCCGTCCACCAAGTTGCAAGAGGTCATGGGCTCGCAAGTGACTTCGGTGAACACCCAAACCGACCAGGAGGAAGTCGCTCGCCTCGTGGCCCGTTATGACCTGCTGGCGCTTCCGGTTGTCGACGACGAGAACAAGCTCGTCGGCATCATCACGGTTGACGACATCATCGACATCATCCGGGATGAAGAAACCGAGGACATGTTGCTGATGGCCGGCGTCGGCGAACGCGACGCGGAAGAGGTCCTTCGTGCGCCGGTGTGGAAGAACGCCATGCAGCGCTTTCCCTGGCTCCTCGCGGCCTTCACCGGCGGCATCGTGGCATGGCAGATCTACGACCGCTTCGGCAGCCAGGTGGAGAACATCGTGATCCTGGCGGGTTTCATTCCCATCATCGCCGGCATGGGCGGTAACGCCGGCACCCAGTCCGCCACCATCGTCGTTCGTGGTCTGGCGACCGGCCGCATTCACGAAGGACAGGATTGGCGCGTCGTTTTCCGCGAGGTGGGCGTGGCCATACTGATGGGCGTGACCTTCGGCGTGCTGCTGGCGGTGGTGGCGCGGCTTATCGATTCCGAGAGCGTGAGCATGAATTTGGCTGCGGTCGTCGGCATGGCCGTCGCTGCCAGCATGACCATGGCGGCGCTGGTCGGCGCCGCGGTGCCGACGCTGATCCGGCGTCTCGGGTTCGATCCGGCCATTGCTACCGGGCCCGTCGTGACGACGGCGATCGACGTCGTCGGCGTGCTAGCGTACTTCATGATCGCCATCTACGTGCTGCCGAGCTAGTGCTGCGCCCCACAAATGGTGGTACGCCTGCAGAGGAAATTGCGGGCGAGGTCGAGGAAACTTAAATGCCGACGCGCCACACTCCGGCCTATGCACTGCGTCACTACGCGCTGGGCGAGGCGGATCTCATCGTCGTCTTCTATACGCTCAACTACGGCAAGGTGCGCTCGGTGGCGAATGGCGCGCGGCGCGTCCGCAGTCGCTTCGGCAGTGTCTTTCAGCCGTTCACGCGCAGCCAGCTGGTGTTTTTCGAGAAAGAGGTCCAGGACCTGACGCGTGTCTCGTTGTGCGAAGTGGAGCGCTCGTACTACGAATCACTGTTGACACCGGAGGCTTCGGCAATCGCCGCCTACTTCGCCGAGTTGGTGATCGAGTTCACCGTCGATCGCGACCCGAACCCGGCGCTGTTTCGTCTGATCGGCGCCGTGCTCGGCGCCGTCGAAGCCGGTATACCGCTGCCGGTGGCGGCTCGCTACTTCGAGGTCTGGGTGCTGCAGCTGTCGGGACTCCTGCCGCTGCTGGCCACCTGCGGCAATTGCGGTAAGCAGCTCGGCAGCGGTCGCTGGGTGGTGCCGCATCCACTGGAGTTTGTGTGCCGGCAGTGCCGCGGGCAGTTCGGCGGCAGCCGCTGGCTGTCGCCCGCCGGCACGAATTTGTTGGCGGAGATTCTCAAGAAGAAGCCGGAAGACGTGGCTGGCTCGACAGGAAGCAACCCGCAAGCGGTGCTCAGTCTGGCGCCGGTGAACCGTGTGCTCATTCGCGGCCACCTCGACAAAGAGCTATGCTCGGTGCGCTACCTTGACCGCCTGCGTCGCGGCACGCGCCGGCTGCGCTTTCGGGCGGCGGCAGCCGCCGCGGAGCCATCGAAGACCCCTCCTGCCGAGTTGGCTTGAGATGAGCAAGATCCGGATTCTCGATTCTCTGGTCATCGATCGGATTGCCGCGGGTGAGGTCGTCGAGCGGCCGGCGTCGGTGGCGAAAGAGCTCGTCGAGAATTCGCTCGATGCCGGCGCTACGCGCATTGACGTGCGCCTCGAAGAGTCGGGCATGGTCCTGCTCGAGGTCGCCGACAACGGCCACGGTATGGCCGCCGAGGATGCCGAGCTGGCCTTCGCGCAGCACGCCACGAGCAAGGTGAGGAGGGTCACCGACCTCGATGCGATCGCGACCATGGGGTTCCGCGGCGAGGCGCTGGCCAGCATCGCCTCCGTTTCTCGTGTCGAGCTTGTGTGCAGCACCGGGGAGGGGCCGGGTGTTCGCGTGCGGGTGGAGTCCGGGGAGTTGGGATCGATCGATGAAGTCGCCTGGCCGCGCGGCACGACCATCAGGGTGGCCGATCTGTTTTACAACACGCCGGCGCGGCGCAAGAACCTCAAGAAGCCGGCCACGGAGCTGCGCCACGTGAGCCAAACGATCATTGACTACGCGCTCGGGCGACCGGATGTGCACGTCAGCCTGACCCACGGCAAGCGCGCCTTGCTCACCGCGCCGCCGGTGGCGACCATCGGCGAGCGGGTCCACCAGGTACTTGGCGCCGATGTTTCAGCCAGCTGGCTGCCGGTCGAGTACGCAAGCGGAGCGGTCAGGGTGTGGGGTGGGGTCACCTCGCCGGAGCATCAGCGCCCCAACCGCAACGACATCCGTTGGTTCGTCAACGGCCGCCCTGTAACCGACTACCGACTGGTGCATGCCATGGTCGGCGCCTATGAGTCTCTCCTCGACGCGCGGCGCTACCCGGTGGCGGTGATTTTCCTCGAGCTACCGGTCGCGGACGTCGACGTCAACGTGCATCCACGCAAGGCGGAGGTACGCTTCGCCAACCCCGGTGCGGTGTACCGTGTCGTGCGCCGCGCGGTGCGCGAATCGCTGGCGCACCACATGCCGCCGGTAAGCATCCGTCCCCAGACGATGCCGGAACCGGGGGTGGGACCCGCAACCTCTGGAGAGGGGCCGCGGTCGCTGCCGGTCGAGGACTGGATTGTTGCTGAGGGTACGCCGGCGGCTGTACCGACGAGATCCGGTTCGACGTACGCCAGCCGGGCGGCAACGACGCACGGAGCAGCATCGATCGACCCCCAGATCCAAGGGACATCCGGCTCCATCCGGCCTCTCGCCCAATACGCCAACACCTACATCCTCGCCACAGACGAACGCGGCTTGTTGATCATCGATCAACACGTGGCCCACGAGCGCGTCCTCTACGAGCAGGTAATGGCGCAGATGGAAGCCCGTGGCGTGGAGGCCCAGCATTTGCTGGTACCCGAGCCGGTGGACCTGTCGGCGGCCGAGGCGGCTGCCGTAGAAGCCCACAAGGATCTGCTCGAATCCGTCGGTTTCGTCGTCGAGCCATTCGGCGGCAACAGTTGGGCCGTGCAAACGGCGCCGGCCGTTCTCGGCGCCCGCAACCTTTCCGATGCTCTACGCAGCATGTTGGAGTCGATGAGCCAGGGTCAGGGTACCGAGGCTGTCGATGAAGCCCGGCAAGCGGTGGCGGCGTCGATCGCCTGCCACGCCGCCGTGCGCGCCAACCACCCATTGACCTTCGAGGAAATGGTCAGGTTGATTGCAGATCTCGAGCGCTGCGAATCTCCTACCCGTTGCCCCCATGGTAGGCCGATACTGGTACGCCTGGACCACGACGAGCTCGAGCGGCGCATCGGACGCCACTGACCCGCCCAACGGCCCGAACGCTAAACCGCCGGCCGGCTCCCCGGCTTCTGGATGGGCTCATTGGCCTTACAGAGTGGGCAGTCGTCGGCCCCGTAGGTCGGGATGTCGAGTGTGATCAGCGACAGCAGGGGCAGGTCGCCGATGGTGTCGTTGCCGCTGCGGTTGACGATGCAGACGACGCCGACGGTTTCACCCCCGAGGCACTCGATTGCTTTCACCGTTTCCAGCGTGCTCTCCCCGGTGGTGACGACGTCTTCCACGACCAGCACGCTCTGGCTCGGGCCGAGCATGAAACCTCGCCGCAGCGTCATGTCGCCGTCGACGCGTTCGGTGAAGCAGGCGCGGGTGCCGAGGGCACGTCCGACCTCGTGGCCGATAATCACGCCGCCGAGGGTGGGGGAGACAACGGCGGCTACCTGGCCGTTCAAGCTATTGCGCCAGCGGCTTCCCAGTTCGCGGCCCAATTTTTCAGCGAGATGCGGGTGTTGCAAGGCGACGGCGCACTGCAGGTACTGCGGCGAGTGCAACCCGGAAGAGAGGCGGAAATGTCCGTTGAGCAACGCGCCGGATTCGGTCAGTGCCTCGACGATCTCGTGTTCGTTCATCCCTCGCCTTTCCAAACGACGTTGCCGGCCACGACGGTTATCACGGGCCAGCCCTTCAACTCCCAACCGTCGAACGGCATGTTGTGGTTCTTGCCGGCAAAACCGGTGGTGTCGACAGTTCTGGTGCGCTCGAGGTCGATCACGGTGACGTTGCCGATGGCCCCCTCGCTCAAGTCACCGGCGTCAAGCCGAAGGATGGCAGCGGGGTTGCACGACATCAACTCGACGAGCCGTCGGACATCAATGTGCCCGGCGTGCAGCAGCCGATCGCAGGCGAGGGGCACCGCGGTTTCCAGGCCGACGATGCCGAACGGCGCCAGGTCGAACTCAAGCGCCTTCTCGTCGGGGTGATGAGGAGCGTGGTCCGTGGCGATGGCGTCTACCGTGCCGTCGGCCAGCGCCTCGATCACGGCTTGTCTGTCGGACTCGGAGCGCAGCGGCGGGCTCATCTTGGTATTCGCGTCGAAATTGCGAACTGCCTCGTCGGTGAGCACGAAGTGGTGCGGCGTCACTTCGCAGGTTACGTTGACGCCACGCGCCTTGGCATCACGGATGAGGCGCAGTGACCCGGCAGCCGAGATGTGGGCACAGTGCAGACGGCCGCCGGTGAGCTCGGCGAGAATAATGTCGCGGGCCACGATGATCTCCTCGGCCGCCGACGGGTAACCCTTGAAGCCGAGCGCGGTCGAAACCGAGCCTTCGTGCATCGCCGCCTTCTTCGTTAGCGTCATGTCCTCGCAGTGTTCGATCACCGGGATGTCGAACATCCGCGTGTACTCCAGGGCCCGACGCATGAGCTCCGCAGTAGCCACCGGGTAGCCGTCGTCGGAGACCGCTACGCAGCCGCCTTCGACGAGCTCCCCGATCTCGGCCATCGCCTCGCCCTGCTGCCCCACGCTGACGCAGCCGATCGGGTATACGGGCACGGATCCGACCTCGTCGGCGCGTTCGATGATGAGCTCGGTGACCGCGCGCTGGTCGTTTACGGGGTCGGTGTTCGGCATGCACGCGACGCCGGTGAATCCGCCGGCCGCCGCCGCCGCCGTGCCGCTCTCGATCGTCTCCTTGTGCTCCTGTCCCGGCTCACGCAGATGCACGTGCATGTCGATGAATCCAGGCGCCACGACGCAGCCGGCGACATCGACAATCTCGGCGTCGTCAACCGCCACGTCGGCGTCGACTGTGGCGATGAGACCGTCGTCGTCGATCAGGACGTCGGCGGTCCGGTCGAAATCGCGGGCCGGGTCGACCACCCGTCCTGCCTTAAGCAGCAGCTTCGACATCTTTGCTCTCTCCGCCGACTCCGGCGAGCAGGTAGAGCACGGCCATGCGGACGGCGAGTCCGTTGCTCACCTGGTCGAGGATTACCGACGATGGTCCGTCGGCAACGTCGGAGGCAATCTCGACGCCACGATTCATCGGTCCCGGGTGCATGACGACGGCGTCCTCCTTGGCGAGGGCCAGCCGTTCTTTGGTGAGACCGAACAGGTTGAAGTACTCGCGGGCGCTCGGAAACGACAGCGCGCCGCCGCGCTCGAGCTGGATGCGGAGGGCCATCACCACGTCGACGCCCTCGAGCGCCGGCTCGAGGCGCGTGTGTGCCTCGACGCCGAGCGATTCCACCTCGCGTGGCAAGAACGTGGGCGGCGCCGCGACGACCACGTCAGCGCCGAGCTTGCGGAGGCAGTGGATGTTGGAGCGCGCGACACGGCTATGCGCGATGTCGCCAAAGATCAATATGCGTAAACCTGCGATGGTGCCCTTGGCGTCACGGATCGTCAGCGCATCGAGCAACGCCTGGGTGGGGTGCTCGTGAGCGCCGTCGCCCGCATTGATCACCCCGGCTCGGCACGTTCGTGCCAGTACGTGGGCGGCGCCGGGAAAGGCGTGACGTATCACCAGCAGGTCGGGAAACATAGCCTCGATGTTCTTCGCGGTGTCGATGAGGGTTTCGCCCTTGACCGCTGCCGACGTCGACGCCGAAATGCTCTGCGTGTCGGCCGACAGCCGCTTGGCAGCGATCTCGAACGACGTTCGGGTTCGCGTCGAGGGCTCGAAGAAGAGATTGATTACCGTTTTGCCGCGCAGCGTGGGTACCTTCTTGATGGCCCGCCGGCCGATTTCCTTGAAGTGCTCGGCGGTATCGAGAATGAGCTCGATCTCCTCGGGCTCGAGGTACTCGATGCCGAGTAGATCTTTGCCCAACAGCGATGCCGCTTGCTGTTCTTCGGGAAGCGCGAGGTCCTCGCCGGGATGGGTCTCGGTCCGTGCCATCAGCCTTCTCCGTTCTCGCCGCCGGTGGGCGTCGTTTCGCTGGGCGGTCGCACCTGATCGTCGACCTCGAACATGGTCACGCTGTCGTCGCCGTCGATGTCCGTGCAACGCACCTTGATCACTTCGCGGAGGGAGGTGGGAACGTTCTTACCAACGAAGTCGGCGCGGATCGGGAACTCCCGGTGGCCGCGGTCAATCAGCACGGCGAGCTGAATGGCGCGCGGTCTGCCGTAGTCGATCAATGCGTCGAGCGCGGCGCGGATCGTGCGTCCGGTAAACAGCACATCGTCCACCAGCACCACCAGGTTGTTCTCCAACTCGAACGGCAACTCGGTGGCTTGCACGACGGGGTTGGGTGCGATCTGCGAAAGGTCGTCGCGGTACAGCGTGATGTCGAGACTCCCCGTCGGTACGCGAACACCTTCGAACGCCTCGATCTTGTCGCTCAACGTTTCGGCCAGGGGCACGCCGCGGCTGCGGATGCCGACCAGCACCAGTTTGTCGGTACCCTGGTTACGCTCGACGATCTCGTGCGCGATGCGAGACAACGCACGGTCGATCTGCCGGGCGTCCATGACGGTTGCCTTTTCACGCATCCGGAGCTCCTACGCGTGGTGTAACGCAGCGATGCGAAACGGCGGGAAACGACTCACGCTCGTCGCCTGGCGACGAGAGGAAAGGCGGGGACGAGAGGTGGGTATACAAAAAAAGCCCGGACCGCCACAGTCTTGCGGTTCGGGTCGATGGAAACTCCATTGTTGCCTCCCTTTCTGGCCTCACAGGGCCAATCCTTAAAGGGTCGAACGTCCGGGATAATGTAGCGACAGGTCGCCAAACTGTCAAATTTTCGACCGATTTGCCGGGCTGCAATGCCCATGCTACTTTCGCCCCGAACCACGCAGCGGCGTTGCTGTCCCTCGGCGAGTCCATGTACGACCGGCGCCTGGCCATAGAATCCGTTACCCGTCTGGCCCCCGGGCAATTTGTTCTCGCCTTCGAGAGTCCCGAGATCGCCGCGGCCACTCGCCCCGGCCACTTCGTCATGATCTCGGTGGGTGACTCCATAGATCTCCTGCTGCGCCGTCCCATGGCTGTGTACCGTGTGTTGCGCGACGCGGAGGGCGAGCCGCGCGGCTTCAACATGGTCATCGAGGTCATCGGGCGTGGCACGGCCCTACTGGAGCAAAAACAGGCCGGCGATGAGGTCAACGTGCTCGGACCGCTCGGCGTGCCGTTCGATCTGCCGCAGCGCGGCGACGAAACCGGCGAGCATGTGCTGGTCATGGGTGGCGTCGGCTCGGCTCCCTTTCCTCTGGTCGCCGAGCAATTGCAGTCCGATGGTTTCTCGAGCCGCGCCTTCGTCGGTGCGCGCACCGAGGAAGCGCTGCTGTGCGTCGAGGATTTCGTTGACATGGGCGTGCCGGTGGAAGTCTCCACCGACGACGGGTCCAGTGGCTATCACGGATTCGTGATCGGGCCGCTGCAGGCCTATCTCGATGCCTACGGAGCACCCGACACCCGGCTCTACGCCTGCGGGCCGATCCCCATGATGCGTGCCGTGCACGACATCGCTGTGGGGCGCGATCTGCCGCTCCAGGTCAGCTTCGAGGCGCCGATGGCCTGCGGTATCGGCGTCTGCCTGTCCTGCGTGTTGAAGGTGCGGCGCACTGACTCGGCGGCAACCGCCGACCTCGAACGTGAGTTCGCTGGGGGCGACGATTGGTACTACGGGCGTTGCTGTCGGGAGGGTCCGGTGTTCGACAGCCGCAGGCTCGTGTGGGAATGAGCCATCACGCAACGGCCTGCTAGGATCGTTAGAATGAGCGCGCCCGACCTCAGCGTCAAGATCGGCGACATAACGCTGCAGAACCCGGTTATCGTGGCGTCCGGTACGTTCGGGTACGGCGGCGAGTTCTCCGAAATTGTCGATCTGAATCGCCTCGGTGGTATCGCGGTGAAGGGGTTGTCGCTGCACGTCGAGGGCGGCAACCCGACGCCGCGCATTGTCGAGACGCCGGGCGGAATGCTCAACTCCATCGGCCTGCAGAACGTGGGTGCGGAGGCCTTTCTCGACGAAAAGCTACCGTTCCTGCGGCAGTACGACGCGGCGGTGATCGCCAACATCTGGGGCCGCACGGTAGAGGAGTACATCGGCATCGCCGAGCGCCTCGACGGCGCCGAAGGGCTCGATGTCCTCGAGCTGAACATCTCGTGCCCCAACATCAAGGAGGGCGGCATCAACTTCGGCACCGATCCGCGGCTGACCGAGGAAGTCACAAGGGCGGTGCGCGAGGCTTCGAGCTTACCCCTGTGGGTCAAGTTGTCGCCGGGCGTTACCGATATCGGCGAACTGGCTCGAGCCGCCGAGGCCGGCGGCGCCGATGCCCTGTCGGTGATCAATACGATCCGCGGCATGACGATCGACACGGAGAGCCGGCGGCCGACGCTGGCCACCGGTTTCGGAGGCCTTTCGGGTCCCGCGCTGCTGCCGATCGCGCTGTATCTGGTCTACGAAACGCGCCGGGCAACAAATCTGCCGATTTTGGGCATAGGGGGCATCGAAGGCGTCGATCAAGCGTTACAGTTCTTGATCGTTGGAGCCAACGCGGTGCAGGTGGGCACCGCGAACTTCTACGACCCGATGGTTTCGATCCGTCTGGTTGACGAGCTCGCCGAGTGGTGCGGCCAACACGGGATGGCGTCGATCGATGAAGTGGTGGGGACGTTGCAGTTCGAAGATCGTTAGCAGGGTGGCCGTACCGGCGTCCCCGGGAGTCTTTGGGTCGAGGAGCCCGACCAAGCGCAACGCCGTAGACGCGCGCTTCTCCGCGCCCGCAGCAGGAGAGCGTTGAGATATGCGGGCTAGGGTCGGCGCCGTACTGGTGCTGGTGGTCCTTACCGCCGGGTGCGCGACCCGCCGGCCTCTCGTGGTGACCAAAGGCGGTCCGTGGGAGGGCAATGCCTCGTGGTACGGAATTCAGTTCCACGGCCGGCTGGCCGCCGACGGCAGCCGTTACAACATGTACGAGCTGACCGCGGCACACAAGACGTTGCCGTTCGGCACCAGGTTGTTGGTGACGAACCTCCGAAATGCACGTAGGGTGAAGGTGAAGATCACTGATCGGGGGCCTTTCGTCGAGGGTCGAATCATCGACCTTTCCTTCGCCGCGGCGCAGGAGCTCGACATGCTGAAGGACGGCGTCGTGCCGGTGCGTCTGGAGCCGATTCCGTGAGCATCGCCCCTCAAACGCCCTTCTCCGCGCCCGCAGCAGGAGGGCGTTGAGATATGCGGGCTAGACTCGCGGTAGCTCTCGATGTGGGCAGCAAGGCTGAGGCGCTCGACGCGGCGGCGACGTTGCGCGGCCACGTCGACATTGCGAAAGTCGGCCTGGAGCTCTTCGTGGCCGCCGGCTCCTCGCTCGTCATCGAGCTGGTGGAGGACGATTGGTCCGTGTTTCTCGACCTCAAGCTGCACGACATCCCGGCGACGGTGGCCGGGGCGGTCCGTTCGGCCCGCGGATTGGGTGCCGAGCTGTTGACGTTGCACACCGCCGGCGGGCGCCGCATGATCGAGGCCGCCGCGGCAGCGCGTGACGGCGCCGCGGTGCCACGCCTACTCGGCGTTACGGTGCTGACGAGCCTCGATGCAGCGCAGATGGGCGAAGTGGGGTTGCAGGGAACCGTCGAAGACTCTGTGGGCCGCCTGGCGCGCCTGGCATTGGAGTCCGGTTGCGACGGCGTGGTGTCGTCGCCCCACGAGATCTCGGAGCTGAAGGCAGCACACGGCAAGGACTTCCTGGTCGTTACTCCGGGCATCCGCCCGTCGGGCGCGGCCACTGATGATCAGGCTCGAGTGGCGACGGTTGCCGACGCGGTTGCCGACGGCGCCGACATACTGGTAGTCGGCAGACCCATCATGAAGGCCGCGGATCCGGTGGTGGCAGCCGATGAAATCCGTGCCGAAATGGAGCAAGCATATGGCTGAGAACGTGGAGGCGGGCCCCGCGGCCCGCGACGTTGAGGAGCACGAGCGGCTGGAAACGCTCGAACAGCTCATCGGGTACCGCTTCAACGATCGAGAGGCGCTGCACCGGGCAACAATTCACCGCTCCTTCGCCAACGAGAGCGAGGAGGACATCGCCGACAACGAAGTACTGGAGTTCCTCGGCGATGCCGTCCTCGGGCTCGTAGTCAGTGAGCTGTTGTACCGGCGCCACCCGGAATTGGCGGAAGGCGAGATGTCCAAGCTGAAAGCTTTCCTGGTGTCGTCGGAATCCCTGGCGCGCCGCGCCGAGGAGATCGACCTCGGCAAGTACCTTGTACTCGGGCGTGGCGAGGAAAAGACGGATGGTCGCCTGAAGGATTCGCTGCTGGCGAATTCGTTCGAAGCCGTGATCGCTGCCGTGTATTTGGACGGCGGGTTGGAAGCTGCCACGCGTTTCGTCGACGAGGCGGTCTGGTCACATCTGGCGGATGCCATCGACGAAAACGTGGCTTTCAGCGACTTCAAGTCGTTGCTGCAGGAGCGCCTGCAGGCCGGTGGCCGACCATTGCCGGTGTATCAGGTCGTCGAGGAACGCGGCCCCGACCACGACAAGGTCTTCCGTATCGATGTGCTCGTCAGTGGGACACGGCTCGCGGAAGGCGAGGGGCGCACCAAGAAGGCGGCCGAGCAAGTGGCGGCGGCGTTGGCCCTGGAACATCTGAGCTAGTCTCGTTCGATCCAACCGCCGCCGAGTAGCAGGTCGTCGCCGTAGAAAGCGACGCCTTGGCCTGGGGTGATGGCGCGCTGTGGCACTTCGAACTCGACGAGCATGCGGCCGTCATCCTGCGGCGTGATCAACGCTGCAACTTCGCGGTGCCGGTGCCGGATGCGGGCCGCGGCTTCAAACGGCTCGGTGGGTTGTTCGATCGACACCCAGTTGCAGCGGCACGCGAGCAGGCGGTCGGACTCGAGCGCCTCTTCGGGGCCGACGACGAGCGCATTACCGTCGGGCTGCAGGTCGATCACGAACAACGCTTCCGGATGGTGGAGACCGAGGCCGCGCCGCTGGCCAATGGTGTAGCGGTGTAGGCCACGATGCGAACCGAGCACGGTGCCGTCGATATGGCGGATCGGGCCAACGGCGCTGGAAACCGCGGGCAGCTCCCCTTCAATGAACTTGTTCTTGTCGCCGTCCGGAATGAAACAGAGCTCGTAGCTTTCCGGCTTGTCGGCGACGGGGACGCCGAGGCGTCCCGCCGCGTCGCGTACCTCGTCCTTGGCCATCCCGCCGAGCGGAAACAAGACTCCCGCAAAACGCTCCGCCGGTACGTCGAACAGGAAATACGACTGGTCTTTGTCGTGGTCGTGGCCCTTGCGTAGCTGCGGGCGGCCGCCGTTGCCGACCGCGGCGTCGAGACGGGCGTAGTGCCCGGTAGCCAGATACTCGGCGTCAAGTCCGCGCGCCAGCTTCCACAGCAGGTCGAACTTCACCAGCCGGTTGCAGCGAATGCAGGGGCTCGGCGTTTGCCCGGCAACGTACTCGTCGATGAACGGGTCGACGACGCGGTCGCGAAACCCCTCGCCGTGATCGAAGACGTAGTGCGGCATGTCGAGCCGATCGGACACGACGCGCGCATCGGCGATGTCGGCTGGCGAGCAGCAGCGCCCGCGGCCGGACGCCAGGTTCGCGGCGGAGTAATCCCACAAGCGGAGCGTCAGTCCGACAACTTCGTGGCCGGCCTTTGACAGGAGCGCTGCGGCGGTCGACGAATCGACGCCGCCGCTCATCGCCACGGCGACGCGCGCCATCAGCGCACCGCCTCGAGGCCGACGTTGCGCAATGCAGCAACAGCTTCCGGGATCACCTCGATGGCCCGATCGATGTCTTCGTCGGTGGTCTCGTAGCCGAGCGACAAGCGCAGGGCGCCGGCTTCGTAGCGGCGCTCGACACCCAGCGCCGCCATCACGGCGGAGGCGTGGGCGATCCCGCTGGTGCAGGCAGAGCCCGCCGAGGTGGCGATGCCTTCCAGGTCGAGGCGTGCGACCAGCGCATTGCCGTCGCAATCGGCGAAGCACAGATGGCACGTATTGGGCAGGCGGTTGTTCTCGGCACCGTTGCGACGCACGTCTTCGATGCGCTCGAGCAACGCCGATTCCAAATTGTCACGCCGGGCGGCGACGCGCGGCACCACATCATCTCGCAGAGCGGCGGTCCGGGTGCACGCGGCGCCGAGCCCCACCATCGAGGCGGTAGCCTCGGTTCCGCCACGCCGGCCGCCTTGCTGTCCACCGCCGCGCATGAGCGGCGCGAGATCGACGCCGGGGGCCACGTACAAGGCGCCGACGCCCATCGGTCCGGCGAGCTTGTGCGATGAGATCGACAGCAGATCGACGGCCGCAACCATCGGCTGCAGGTCGATCCATGCCGCCGCTTGCACCGCGTCGGTGTGAAACAGCGCCCCGGCCTGGCGAGCGATGTCGGCAATGGCCTCGACCGGCTGCAGGCTGCCGACCTCGTTGTTGGCGGCCATGACCGAGACAAGCTTGGTGCCGGGTCGCATTGCCGCGCGCACCGCCTCAGGGTCGACGCAGGCGTCGCTGTCGACCGCCACGCTGGTTACCTCGACGCCGAGATCTTGAAGCGCCGCCGCAGGTTCGAGAATCGCCGGGTGCTCGATGGCGGAGATCACCAGATGACCGCTGGGCGGCCAGCCGAGGCCACCGAACAGGGCCGTATTGTCGGCCTCCGTGCCGCCGCTGGTGAACACCACGGAGGGCGCATCGCAGCCCAGCAGCGCGGCAACCTGATTTCTCGCCTCCTCGACGGCCGCCCGCGCACGCTGGCCGTTGCGATGCGCCGCCGACGGATTGCAGACGGTTCCCGCGAGCCACGGTCTCATGGCGTCCGAAGCCTCGGCGCACAAGGGCGCGCTGGCGTTGTAGTCGAGGTAGATACTCATCGTGACAGGATGCCACAGACTACCCGTGGATTCGCTTGGCTTCGGCCTTCAGATCGCGTTCGACGTGGAACGGATGGCCCGGGTTGTGGCAGTAGACGCACGTGTCTGCCGGCTTCCAGAGGCCGGCGGCGGCGCTCTTGAGCGGATCGATCATCACATCCAGGTCGGCATACGCCGAGCCGGGACCGTGACAGGACTCGCAGCCGACGCCGCGCTGGAAGTCATCGAACGCCGGCTCGTGGCACGGCTGGCAGCTTGCATCGAACCGCTCGTCATCCGTCAGGCGGTCGGTCGCGGCGGCGTGGGGGCGCGTCAGCCATTGCTGGTACATGCCCCGGTGGCACGAACGACATTCGGCGCTGCCGATCACGGCAAAGCGCTCGTCGCGCGGCGGCAGACCACGTGGGTGTCCAGGGTCCGGCTCCTGTTGCGCCGCCGGTCCCCCGGCACCGGAAGGCATCGCGTACCCGAAAGCCAACAGCGTCAGCACAGCGCCGACGATGACCGAGTACGATACGATCGAACGGTAGCCGCGGCCCATCAAATCGATCGCCGGCGCGGTGTCGCGTGGCTTTGGTGCGTTGACCGTCGGGGGGGCCATTGATACGATCGCGATGCCTGTTTTTTCGGGCTCACGCCTCCTCCTACTGCGTGCTTCGGCCCGTGTCTCTGCGGTGTCAAGCGCACGGAAACCGTCGGTAGCAGGCTACTACGAGGCGGTTCGTTCCGGGGGCGCCGCTTCGATGAATCAGCGAGGGGAATGATGGCTGCTTTCGAAGGCGTTGACTACTATAAGCTCGACGACCTCCTGAACGACGAGCAAAAGCTCGTCCGAGACACGGTGCGCGAGTTCGTCTCCGACAAAGTGATCGACATCATCGACGAGCACCAGCGGGAGGGAACCTTCCCGAAGGAGCTTCTCTCGACGATGGCCGAAATGGGCTTGCTGGGCGCCAACCTCGAGGGCTACGGGTTGCCGGGGCTCGACAACGTTTCGTATGGATTGATCATGCAGGAGCTCGAGCGCGGCGACTCCGGCATTCGCTCGTTCGTCTCGGTGCAAGGTGCGCTGTGCATGTACCCCGTCTGGCGCTACGGCTCCGAAGAGCAAAAGGAATACTGGCTGCCCAAGATGGCGAGCGCCGAAGTCGTTGCCTGCTTCGGCTTGACCGAGCCGGACGCCGGCTCGGATCCGGGCGCCATGCGGACGCGCGGCGAGCTCAACGGCGATGAATGGGTACTCAACGGCGTCAAGTACTGGATCACCAACGGCACGATGGCACATCTCGCAATCGTCTGGGCCAAGACAGACGAGGGCATTCGCGGCTTTCTCGTGCCCACGGACAGCCCCGGATTCACTGCCAACAAGGTCACGGGCAAGTACTCATTGCGTGCTTCCGACACCGCCGAGCTCGTCATGTCGGGTTGCCGCATTCCAGCCGCCAACGTGCTGCCCGAGCCCGTCGGGCTGCGCGGCCCACTGAGTTGCCTGAATCAAGCGCGCTACGGTATTGCTTGGGGTGTGGTCGGCGCGGCGATGGCCTGCTACGACGAGGCCCTGCGTTACGCCCAGAACCGCATTGCGTTCGGCAAGCCCATCGCCGCCACGCAGCTCGTGCAGCAATTGCTTGTCGAGAACGTCAGCGAGATTACCAAGGCGCAGCTCATGTGCCTGCGTCTGGGGCAGCTCAAAGACGGGGGCAAGATCACGCCGCAGCAGGTGTCGATGGCCAAGCGCAACAACGTGCGCATGGCGCTCAATGTGGCGCGCACCGGCCGCGAGATCCTCGGCGGTAACGGGATCCTCGACGACTACCAGGCGTTTCGTCACATGGTGAACCTGGAGTCGGTGTACACCTACGAAGGTACCCACCAGATCCACACATTGATCGTTGGCGCCGACATCACCGGTCACGCCGCCTTCGGTGAATATTGACCCTTCCAAGGAGGCGTTGCTAGCATCGAGCGGGGCCGAGGGCGGTCACGTCATCGAACCCCGCAGTCCAGAGCGGGCATAGCTCAGTTGGCAGAGCGCGAGCTTCCCAAGCTTGAGGTCGCGGGTTCGAATCCCGTTGCCCGCTCCTTCCATCCATTCAACCGCCACCACGCCTGAGCATGTCGATCTTCGGAAGAAAAGACGGACCAACCGCCCCCTCCACTCCTGCCGCCAAGCCGCCGCCGGCGCAGCGGCCGCGCGGTCCGGCTCCGCCCCCGCCACCTGGTTCGGCCGGCAAGCGGTCGTTTCTCGGCGACGGCTGCGAGTTCAATGGCGACGTGCGTGGTGAAGGCTCCTTCGAGTGCGGCGGTAAGTTCAACGGGACCATTGATATCGAACAACACCTAGTGATCGGGCAGGGCGGCGTCGCCACGGCCCAGATCAAGGCACATCGCATCACCATCGAAGGCCACCTGGAGGGCAACGCCACCGGCGGCGAGAAAGTTGAGGTCAGCGCAACGGGTCACGTCGAGGGCGACGTACGGGCGCCGGCCGTGCAGTTCGCGGAGGGCGCTTTCTTCGAGGGCGACGTCGAGATGCGGCGTGCCAAGACGAAGGAACCCGAGCCCGAAAAGAAGGCACAGTCGAAGGTTAAGGCAGACAGCAAAGGCGCGCCGTCCGAGGCGGCGGGAACGGCGGATGACAAGGACGCCGACGGAGCCGGGTGGTTGCCTCCGGGCCCGGGCAGATTGAGGGGACCGTAGATCCATGCTGGTTGGCGTCGTCAAAGAGATCAAACAGCAGGAGAATCGCGTTGGTCTCACGCCCGCGGGTGTTCGAGTGCTACGCGCCGCGGGCGCCGGTGTAATCGTCGAAGCTGGTGCGGGCGTTGGCAGCGGCATCCCCGACACCGACTACAACGCTGCCGCCGCCGAGATCGTTGACGGCGCTGACGACGTGTGGGGGCGCAGCGACTTGATCGTCAAGGTCAAGGAGCCGCTCGAGCCGGAATATGGCTATCTGCGGCCGGGTCTGCTGTTGTACACGTACCTGCATCTGGCGCCGTTGCCGGAGTTGACCCAGACGCTCGTCGACCGGAAGGTCACAGGAATCGCCTACGAGACGATCGAAGAGGCGGACGGTTCGTTGCCGCTGCTCGAGCCAATGAGCGAGATCGCCGGCAAGATGAGCATCCAAGTCGGGGCGCATTTCCTGGAGCGCGCCAACGGCGGCCGTGGCGTACTGATCGGTGGCGTACCCGGAGTCAACCCGGCGGATGTGGTGATCATCGGTGGCGGCATCGTCGGACGCAGCGCCGCGCGCGTGGCCCTCGGCATGGGGGCTCACGTGACGATCCTGGAGCGTAGTCCGCGACAGATGCAGGCAATCGACGATTCGTTCATGGGGCACGTGACGACCATCATGTCGCAGCCGGTTACCGTCGACGCCTGGACTCGCCGCGCCGATTTGCTCATCGGTGCGGTGCTGGTTCCCGGGGCCGCGGCGCCGAAAGTGATCAGCCGTGAGTTGGTGTCCGACATGAAGGACGGCAGCGTGATCGTCGACGTGGCGGTTGATCAAGGCGGTTGTGTTGAAACCACCAAAGCCACGACCCACACCGACCCCACGTTCGTGGTCGACGGTGTCGTGCACTACGGCGTCGCCAACATGCCGGGAGCGGTGCCGCGCACGTCGACCTTCGCGTTGACCAATGTGACATTGCATTACCTCGTGGAACTGGCCACCAAGGGATTCGAGACTGCCAGCCGCGAGAACGACGCGCTGGCGATGGGCGTCAACACGCACGCCGGCCACGTTACCTGCGCGCCGGTCGCCGAGTCCCAGGGCGTCGACTACACGCCGCTCGAAGATTTTCTGTAGCCAGGCGATGGGCAAGGCAGCGCGATCGTCGCTGCTCCTTGAATTCGCCTCGGTCACGCCACCACAAAATGCGACGAACTCCTGACTCGGAACTCCAAGTGCATCTCCGCGTGCTCGTTCATCCGCCCGCCGCCGGCGCCTGGAACATGGCGGTCGACGAGGCCATTCTCGACGCGCCGCCGCCCGGCGACACGTGGACGTTGCGCTTCTACGCCTGGGCGCGACCCACGGTCTCGTTAGGCTTTGGCCAACGACACGGGCAGGCGTTCGAGGCGCAGGTCGCCCGGCGCGAGGGTATCGCGTTCGTCCGTCGACCTACTGGCGGCAGGGCCGTCTTGCACGCCGACGAGCTGACCTACGCGCTTGTCGGTCCGGCCGATCGCGGCCCGCTGCAGGGAGGCATCACGGCCGCCTACCGAAACATTGCCGAGGGGTTCGCCCGAGGTCTCGAGCGCCTCGGTGTCGTGGTTGCGCTGCACAAGAGCTCCCTGCCGCCGCCGCGGATCGCCAGCGCCACCGGGAGCTGCTTCAGTGCCCGGGCTCGTTACGAACTGACGGCCGGCGGCCGCAAGCTGATGGGCAGCGCCCAGCGACGCCGCGACGGCACCGTGCTGCAGCACGGCTCGCTCTTGCTCGGCCGACCGCAGGCGAGGCTGTGGCGATCCCTCGGCGCCGGTTATGAAGAAGCCGCCGCAGGATCCGTGGGGTTGGTCGAGCTACTCGGCGAGCGCCCCGCCAAACGCCGCCTCATGGCCTCGATCGCCGACGGCGTCGCCGAGGTGCTGGACCTTCCCGTACGCCACGGCGCCCTGAGCAGAGCCGAGCTCCGACTCGCCCGCCGCCTGCAGCGACGTTACGAAGATCCCGCCTGGACGAAGCGACGCTGATAGTCCCCTCTCCCACGGGTATCTGCGTGCTATTCTTGATTCTGGCGAGAATCCCCCGAAACATGAGCAGTAACGCCCCAGGCGCTCCCGTCAGCCGCCCCGTGAGGGGAGGCAAATCCCCGAGGCAGGCACGCACATGCCGCATAGTCGTCGTAACCAATACGGCGATGAACGAATCACTCTGCGCCAAACGCTGGTGATTGCGGTCGTTCTGCACCTGATGCTCGGCGGCGTCTTGCAGTGGCAGCCCGACCTGCTGTTCTCCGAGCCTGTGGCGGTCGAGCCGGCGCACCAGCCGCTCGAGTTCCGCTTCGTCGACGTTCCCGAAACGGAACCGCCCGCCGAGACGCCGGATACGGACGTCATGTCCGACCTCGATCGGATCGCCGCCGACGAATCGGAGCGCACCGATGCCGAGGATCCGTTCAACGAGGGCAACACGTCCCAGGAAGTACTGCGCAGCGATCCGGCGCCCGCTGAACCGCAACCGGAGCCGCAGCCGCCGTCGCCGGAGGCCGCGAACGCCGAAGCCACGACTACATCCACGGAGGAAACGACCACTGCCGAGGAAGTGACGGCCGAGGAGACTGCCGCGCCACCCGAAACCACTACTGCAGCCGCGCAACCGCTGGCCACGGAAGCTCCTCCGCTGCCGCCGCCGCGGCGCGACTCGTTTCGCAACTCGCTGACCCGGGGTCTGCGGCAGTACGTCGAACCCGAAGTTTTCGGGAATCAGGATGGAGGTGTTCAGGGCCAGGGCATGGTCCAGTTCGATACCAAGGGCTACGACCTCGGCGAGTACATCGCACGCGTGCTGCGCGTCATCGAGCGAAATTGGAAGATGAACATCCCGCCGGCGGCGCGCGTTCAGGGCATCGAGGGCGCGGTTTTCGTGAGCCTTTCGATCGACCGCAACCGTGACAATCCCGACGACGAGAAGGCCATCATCGTCGTCCATCAGGCCTGGAGCTCGGGGAAGCCGGCGTTCGACCAGTCCGCGTTGCTGGCGCTCGAGATTTCGAGCCCGCTGCCGCCAATCCCGGATTTCTTCCCCCACGACAAGCTACAGGGAAGGCTGGGCTTTCTCTATAACTTGGACCCTGATCAGGTTACTTTTCCCGTTCAAAGGTAGGCCGCAGCCTGCGGCTCGGCCATAAACCCCCCGCTGGATTTCCATGATATGCTCGAATTCATACGTACAGGTGGCCCCGTCATGTGGCCGCTCATGTTGTGCTCGGTTCTGGCGGTGGCGATCACCGTCGAGCGGCTCATCAACCTGCGCCCGACCAAGGTATTGCCGACGGATGAGGTCGAGCATCTCGGCTCGCTGATCGACGGCGGCTTGCTGGAGCAGGCCGAGGACTATTGCAACCGCCGGCCGGGACCGCTCACCAACATCATTGCCGCGGCCCTCGAAGCTCGAGACGAGCCGCCCGAGGGCATTCGCCAGGTAGTGGTCGACCAAGGCCGCCAGGAAATCCCACGCCTCCAGAAGTACCTCGGCGTGCTGGGAACGGTGGCCAGCGTTTCACCGCTGCTCGGCCTTCTTGGCACCGTGCTCGGCATGATCAATGTCTTCCGCGTCGTGTCGGCGCAAGGCATCGGACAGGCCGACTCGCTCGCCGGTGGTATTTCTGAGGCCATGATCACGACGGCGACCGGTTTGACGATCGCCATCCCGGCGCTCGTTGCCTACAACGCGTTCTCCGACACGGCCAACGGCCTGGTGCTCGAGATCGAGCGCCTGGCGCTGTCGTTCATCAAGCGCATCCTCCAGCAGCAGGCGGCGGAGTCGGCAGACACTCCGGTGCCGGTGGCCGTCCAAGGAGAGTAGGGCGATGTTCGATCGGGAGACGAGCAAGCGTCGGGTGAGTCTCGACATTTCGCCGCTGCTCGACGTCGTCTTCCTGCTCCTCATCTTTTTTCTGGTAACCACTACGTTCCTGCCGGACGCGGGGATGGAACTGGAACTACCCGAGTCGACCACGGCGGCGGCCTCGGAAATGGCGCCGACGGTGGTATCGGTCGGCGAGAACGGTGGAATCCAATTCGACGGCGACAGCGTCTCGGTGGCAGAGTTGCAAGCGGCCATCGCCGCGTTGACCGACGAAGAGCGGCAGCGGGTTACGGTGCGTGCCGACTCCCGCGTCGACTACGGAGTGATCATCCAGATCATCGACGCCCTGCGCAACGCCGGGGTCAACGGAGTGTCGTTGCCGATGGACGCGGTGGAAGGAGATGCCGCCGGGCGCTGGGACGGCCAAAATCCCGAGCCGCGCTGAGCTTGTTGCCGTCGAGCCCCGAGCAGCTCTCGGGTTATCGATGGTTGGCCACCCTGCTGCTTGCCTGGACGTTGTCACGAATATGGCTGGGATAAGCACACCGCTGATCGTCGTTGTCGGGCCGACCGGCGCCGGCAAGACCTCGCTGGCGATCGAGATCGCCCGTTGGTTCGACGGCGAAGTGGTGTCGGCCGACGCGTTCCAGATCTATCGCGGGCTCGACATCGGTACGGGGAAGGTCAGCCCCGACGAGACCGCGGGAATCGTCCACCACTGCATCGACATCGCCGATCCAACGGAGTCGTTCTCCGCGGTCAGATACGCGCGTGCAGCGGCGACCGCCATCGACGAAATCGTGGAACGCTCGCACCAACCCGTGGTCGCCGGCGGCAGCGGTTTTTACCTGCGGGCGCTGATCGACGGCTTGGCGCCGCTACCGACTCACGATTCCGCGTGGCGCAGGGCTTTGCAAGCTATCGAGGCCCGGCGCGGCCTGCCGCATCTGTTCGCGATGCTCGAGGCGCTCGATCCCGAATGGGCGGAGAGGGTCGGCTCGGCCGACAGGCAACGGATACTGCGTGCACTCGAGGTCACCTTGAGGCTCGGCGAGCCGCTCAGCAGGGCGCTGCAACGAGACGGATCGACGGCCGCCCCCCACTACGACACGATCTGGATCGGATTGACGTGGCCTCGGGAGCGCCTGTACGAGCGCATCGAAGCGCGGGTTGACGCCATGCTGCAAGCGGGCTGGCCCGCGGAGGTAGATCGATTGATTAGCCGCGGTCTTTCGCCTCGGGCACCCGGGTTGCGGGCAATCGGCTATCGCGAGCTGGCGCGCCACGTCTACGGCGAGATCGATTTGGAAGTGGCGCGCGACGAGATCGTCCTCGCCACCCGTCGTTATGCGAAGCGCCAACTCACCTGGTTCCGCAAGCAAACACCGGTCACCTGGTTCCTTGCGGAAACGGCCAGCGAGGCCCTATACCTGCAGATCCGAACGCATCTGGCCGAAAAACTGGCGTGCTACACTCCGGGTTCCATGGCCTCTGAGCATGCGCACTGACGACGTTCGCGTTTTCCCTGTCTGCCTAGCCGGCACCGCGATCCTGATCCTGGTGGTTGTTTTGGGCTCCGCCTGCGCGACCGTCGGGGGGGGCGCGCCAACAACCCCCGACGAGACGCTCGCGCGGCGCTTCGTTCTCGACTACGCGCACGTACCGCCGCCGCCCGCCGGGCTCCCTTCCGGTGTTTCCGATGCCTGGACCGCACTGCGTCGCGGCGACGCGATGGCCGCCGACCAGGCGCTTGCGATGCTCACTCCGGGCGACCGGCAAACTGCCGGGGCCCACACGGCGAGCGGCTTCCTGGCTTTGGGACGCGGCGTCACGGCGGAATCGCGAACCCACTTTCAGCAGGCGTTGGCTGTGGTGCCCGAATACTCCAGCGCGCTGTACGGTCTCGGTTTTCTGGCCGAAGCCGTCGGTAACCGGGCCGCCGGCCTCGACTGGTACGCTCGCGCAGTTCGGGCTGCCCCCGGGCTCTCCGAGGCTGCGGTACGGCTTCAGGTGCTCGAGCTCGAACAGGCTCAGGCGTTCATTGTCGATGGAGACCTCGCCGAAGCCGCCGGCGACACCGGAGCAGCGCTCGTCGCCTACGAGGCCGCGCTCGAGCTCGGTCCCGACGTATTGAAACCCTACTTGAGAATTGCCGAGATTCGCCGCCTTGACGGTGACGTCGTCGACGCCGTGCGCGTGCTGCGTTCGGCGCGCGATCGAATTGGCGAGCTCCGCCTGATCCTCGAGCCGCTGGCCCGGGCGCTGCAGGCGAGTGGGGCGTATGCCGAGGCCTACGATGTCTACCAGGCCCTTGAGGACGTCGCGCCGGACGACCCCGAGGTCCGGGAAATGGTGGCGGCGGCGCGCGAATTGTACTTTACGATCTCGTTGCCGGAGGAGTATCGCGGACTCGAGGACAAGCCGCAGATCGTTCGTGAAGATGTGGCGGCGTTGATCGCTATTCGACTTCCGAACCTTGGAGAGCGTGTCGTCGAGGCTCGCAAGGGGGTGATCATTACGGACATCGACGACTCGTGGGCCGAGGTTTATATCCGCGAGCTGGTCGAGTGGGGCGTCATGCAGGTGTTCCAGAATCACGGCTTCAGCCCCGACCTGGTGGTGAAGCGGCAGATGTTTGCTGAGATCGCCTACCGCGTGCTGGAGCTGCTCGACGCCGTCGACGGAACGCCGCGCGCGCGTCTCGGTGACGTCGCGTCGGAGCACTATCTGTACGACGAAATAGGCGTCGTCGTGGGCCAAGGCATTCTGCAGCTCGGGCCGCGCAATCGGTTCGGAATTCTCGATCCGCTATCGGGTGCAGAGGCGGTTGCGGCGATTCAGAAACTCGTGAGGATCGCCCGGAGTGGCGGCGATTGATCTGCCCGAGGCACCGCGTTAGCATCCACTACGGTGGGGTGGCCTTCCTGATTCATCAACCAAGACCAACGCGGGGCAGGTGTGTAAATGAGCGGTCCCGATGCATCGCCCGGCACCTCGGGAAGGGACCCGTCGGCGGTCGCCGGCGGCAGGCCGGCGGAAGAGGTCACGGCCGCCGATTCGATTCGCGTCTTGGTGACTTGCGTATTGGCCTGGGCCGTTCCAGGGCTCGGCCACATTGCCGCCGGACGCATCGGTCGCGGGACCATCTTCGCCCTGGTCGTGCTGTCGTTGTTCCTCGGCGGAATCAGCCTCGACGGCAAGGTCTACCGGCCTGAAGACGGCCAGCCGCTGAGTTACCTGGCGGCGGTGGGCGCGGCCGGGGTCGGGCTTCCCTACGTCATTGCACACGCCGCCGGCTTTCATCTCGGTGATCTCCACTCCGGGAGCTTCGAGTACGGCAACACGTTCACCCTCGTGGCTGGTCTCTTGAACCTACTGATCGTACTCGATGCCTACGACGTGGCGTCGGGCAAGCGTTGATGCACAGCCACTTTTTCTACCTGGTTGTTTTCGCCGCTGCCGTGGGCATCGTGCTCGGCGCCATGCTGCGCGGTGATCCTCGCCAGGCAGCGAAGCTGGCGCTGTGGGTCTCGGGAGGCTTGGTTGGCACGGCGATGGTGCTGGCGTGGCTCTTGTACTTCATCGCGTCCTAGCTAGCCCTGGTGCGCTACTGGATTCCCGCGCTGCTTACCGCGATCGTGATCTTTTTCATCTCGCACCAACCACAGCTCCCGGAGGTGTCGGGCGGTCCGCCCGATTGGCTCATGCACTTCCTGGAGTACGGATTCTTTGCTCCGACCTGCGCCTACGGCACTACGCGTGGGTTCTATGGCGCGTTGCGCACGCCGGCGCGGCTGTCGGCGGCGTTCGCTGTTGCTACGCTGTACGGCATCAGCGATGAGTTGCACCAGAGCTTCGTGGGGCGCAACGCGACGGTTCAGGATTGGCTTGCCGACACCGTCGGTGCGGTGCTGATGACGGTCGTCTTGTTGTTGTGGTGGCGCTGGGCGGAAAGTCCGAAAAGTAGCTCGTAGAGCCGCTCTAGCTACCTTGAGGGGCCAGGGATCCTGTGTGACAATTTTCTTCCAAGGAGGGGGCGGTGGCACGCATTGCGGTGATCCCAGGAGATGGAATCGGTTTCGAAGTGACGGAGGCCGCCATGAACGTTGCACAGGCCACCGCGGCTGCTTTCCAGATCCCGCTGGAGCTCGAGTGGTTCGACTACGGTGCCGACAAGTATCTTGAAACCGGCATCAGTCTTCCGGACGACGCCCTCGAAATCCTGCGCGACAACTTCGACGCCGTTTATCTGGGCGCGTTGGGTGATCCGCGGGTGCCTGACATGGCGCACGCCAAGGAGATTCTGTTGGCGATGCGCTTCGACCTCGATCTTTTCGTCAACCATCGTCCAGTGAAGCTGCTGGATGAACGGCTCTGCCCGTTGAAGGATCGTCGCGTCGATGACGTCGACTTCATCGTTTTCCGGGAGAATACCGAAGGCCTCTACGTCGGCGTCGGTGGAATCTTCAAAAAGGGCACTGCCGAGGAGCTCGCCGTCCAAGAGGACATCAACACCCGCAAGGGCGTCGAGCGGATCATTCGCCACGCCTTCGAGTACGCCCGCCAGCACCGGCCGCAAGAGTGTCGTCATGAGCGACAAGAGCAACGTCCTGCGCTATGGCCACGACCTCTGGCAGCGCGTCTTCGACGAAGTCCGCGAAGAGTATGCGGAGATCGAGTCGTGGCATCTGTACGTCGATGTGTTGACCATGCAACTGGTGAAGAATCCGGCACAATTCGACGTCATCGTGACGTGCAACATGTTCGGCGACATCGTTACCGACCTGGGGGCGCAGCTACAGGGCGGTTTGGGCGTGGCCGCGTCGGCGAATATCAATCCGCATACCGGCGCCGGGCTCTTCGAGCCGGTCCACGGATCGGCGCCGAAGTACGCCGGCCGGGGAATCGCCAATCCCATGGCCGCCATGCTGACCGCGCAGCTAATGTTCGAACTTCTCGACCACGAAGACGCCGGCACGGCAATTGAGGAGGCGGTCCGTGGCGCCATCGTCGACGACCAGGTGACCCGAGACTTGGGTGGCAATCTGACGACCTCCGAGGTAGGGGAGGCCGTGGTGGAACGGATCAGCGCGCAGGTGCGCTCTTGACAGCGTGCTGAACAGGAGAGGGGAATGAGCGAGGAAGTACTGATTCTGGACGGCGCGCGGACCGCGATGTGCCGTTACGTGGGGCAATTCTCCGACGTTTCGGCGATCGAGCTCGGTGCCGTGGCGACCAAGGACGCGATGGAACGTGCCGGCGTCGACCCGTCGCACATCGACCACGTGGTGATGGGCAATGCCCAGCAGACCTCGGGCGATGCCATCTACGGTGCCCGTCACGTCGGTTTGAAGGCCGGCGTGCGTGAGGAAACTCCGGCGTTGACGGTAAACCGGCTGTGCGGTTCGGGAATCCAGTCGATCATCGAGGCGGCGCACCTGCTGCAGCTCGGTGAGGCCGATGTCGTGCTGGCCGGTGGAATGGAGAACATGACCCAGGCGCCGCACGTCATCTACGGCGCGCGCAAGGGCTTCCCGCTGGGTGGCGGCAAGATGCAGGATTCGCTTACCGTGGCGCTTCTCGACCCGTATTGCGGTTGCACGATGTCGCAGACCGCAGACAACCTGTCGAACCGATTCGGCATCAGCCGGGAGGCCCAGGACGAATACGCGCTGTCGAGCCAGCAGCGGGCCACCGCGGCGCTCGAGAAGGGCGTTTTCGCCGAGGAGATCGTTCCCGTAGAGGTACCGACTCGCAAGGGCCCGGTGGTCGTGGATGCCGACGACCACATGCGGCCGGAAACCACATTGGAAGCGCTCGCCAAGCTCAAGCCGGCGTTCGGACCCGAGTCGCATGTCACCGCCGGCAACGCCAGCGGTGTCGTTGACGGCGCGGCAGCGGTCGTCGTCGCCGGCGCGGAGTGGGCCGAAGAGCACAACAAGAAGGCGCTCGGCAAGGTGGTGTCGTGGGGCATCATCGGCGTCGAGCCCGCCTACATGGGCATCGGACCGATACCGGCCTCCAAATTGGCGTTGGAGCGCGCCGGATGGAGCCTGGAGGATGTTGACGTCGTCGAGATCAACGAAGCGTTCGCCGGGCAGTACCTGGCCGTCGAGCAGGAGCTCGGTCTCGATCGTGAGCGCACCAACGTCAACGGTGGCGCCATTGCTCTGGGCCATCCGCTCGGAGCCACCGGGACGCGACTCGTGTACACACTTCTCAAGGAGCTGAATCGCCGCGGCGGCGGCCGGGGCCTCGCCAGCGCGTGCATCGGCGGCGGCCAGGGCATCGCGATGTGCGTCGAGGTCGACTCGAACGGCGGATAGGGGCGCCCATGGGCGCGAAAAGGGTCGCTGATACACGGATGAGCGCTCAGAAGCAGGCCGGGGCAGTACCGGAGGAATCGGAGCTGGTCTACGACTGGAACACGGTCGAGGGGCGCCCGCCCCCCGCCACCGTCCAACTCGACGACGAGACCCTTCGCGACGGCCTTCAATCGCCGTCCGTGCGCGATCCCAACATCGATGCCAAGCTCCGCCTTCTGCACCTGATGGCTGATCTCGGGATCGATGCCGTCAATCTGGGCCTGCCCGGTGCTTCCGAGCGGCAGCGCCGCGACGTCAAGCGGATGGCGGAGGAGATCCGCGACCAGAACCTCGGATTGTTCGCCAGCTGTGCGGCCCGCACCGTCATTGCGGACATCGAGCCCATCTGCGACGTTGCCGACGAGGTCGGGATTCCCATCGAGGCGTCGTGCTTCATCGGCTCCAGTCCGATTCGCCAGTACGCCGAGAACTGGGACCTAGACACCATGCTGCGGCGTAGCGAGAGGGCGGTCACATTTGCGGTGGGGCGCGGCATGCCGGTCATGTATGTGACGGAAGACACGACGCGCGCCACGCCCGAGACGGTTCGGCGCCTCTACACGACGGCGATCGAAGCCGGGGCGTATCGTATCTGTGTGTGCGACACCGTCGGTCACGTCACTCCCGACGGGGTGCACGCGCTGCTCGGCTTCGTCAAGCAGGTCGTTGCGGATACCGGCGAGGACGTCGGGATCGACTGGCATGGCCATCGCGACCGTGGCCTCGGTGTCTCGAACGCATTGTCTGCGCTCGAAGCCGGCGCCACCCGGGTGCACGGCACGGCGCTCGGCATCGGCGAGCGATCGGGCAACGCGGCCATGGATCAACTACTGGTGAACTGCCGCTTGCTCGGCTGGATCGACAACGACCTGTCGAAGCTACGCGAGTATTGCGAGCTTGCCTCGGAAGCGATTGGTCTGCCGATCCCGACCAACTACCCCGTGATCGGCGACGACGCCTTTCGCACCGCCACCGGGGTTCACGCCGCCGCCGTAATCAAGGCGCGTGCCAAGGGCGACGATTGGTTGGCCGACCGCATCTATTCCGGAGTACCCGCCGCAATGGTCGGCAAACACCAGGAAATCGAAGTCGGCCCGATGAGCGGCACGTCAAATGTCGAGTACTGGTTGCGCGAGCGCGGCATCGAGCCCGAGCCCGAGCGCGTAGCGGTGATAATCGCCGCGGCCAAGGCTTCCGATCACGTGCTGAGTGACGACGAGATTCGCGCCGTTATCGACATTACCTAGCAGGCCTCAGGCAACGAGTCGCGCCTGCCCCGAGTGCGGGGCTTCTTCGAGCTCCGGTGATGGGTCTAGAGACCATCGGACTTGTTACCTGAGGCTCACGCCCGGCATGTTGATGGGCGTTAGCATGAACGACGTCACGAAGATCGCCAGGCAGAGCAGGGCGAGCAGGATCCGCGCAGCCCCCAACGGCTGATCGAACTCGAGCGGCTTGGGATGCTTGAAGCCGCCTAGCGCGAAGAGCACCGAGACGATCATTGCGAACACGATCCAGCCGAGGAAGTGTGTCAGCCCAGCGTAGAGTATGAACGCCAGCGTGGCGATCGATGTCGGCCGGTGCAGCCGAGAGCTCAGCGAATAGACCAGGTGGCCGCCGTCGAGCTGGCCGATCGGCAGCAAGTTCATTGCCGTAATCAGCATGGCGAACCAACCGACGAAGGCGAGCGGGTGCATGACGAGCTCCTCGCTGGGTCCCATTTCCGGACCGAACGCGCGGGTCATGAGGTCCCATATCAGCGGCTCGCCGAGCGTGAGGTACGTACCGGCGCTCTCGATCTCGGCCGTGGGAACCGGTCGCGATAGCGACAGGCCGAGGGCGAGCACCGGAAGCGCCACCAGCCAGCCGGCGATGGGGCCGGCGACTGCGATGTCGAAGAGCGACCGCCGACTGGTAATCGGGCTGCGGATGCGAATCACGGCCCCCATCGTTCCGGGGAGGATCATGAAGTAGATGATGGGCGGCGGAATCGGCAAGAAGTACGGCAAGGACGCCGCGATCCCGTAGCGCCGGCAGGCCAGGTAGTGGCCCATCTCGTGAGCCAGAAGAATAGCGATCATCGCGAAGCCGAACGGCATCCCCCCGAGCAGCGCCTCGAGGTTGCGCAACGGATTGAGCGACATGAAGCCGCGCAGCGCGTCGGCGTAGAACTGCTGATATTGCAGGAAGCCCCAGTACGAGCTGCTCGCCAGCGTGATGATGAACAACAGCACGTTGCTGGAAATGCGCGGCTCACGGCGGCGCGGCAAGTCGATGTGCTCGGTCGGCGGGAACGGCTGCGTCGGCCCGTAAGGATATGCGGTTGGTCGACCCGCCGGATGGTCGGGGGGCTCGGGTTGATCCGCCGGATGGTCGGGGGGATCGGGTCGTTCCGCCGGCCGCGCGGGCGGTTCGAATGGATTGTCGTGATCGTCAGACACGGATCCTGCCGAGAATGCCGCGTGGGGGAACGCTGCAAGAGAAGTCTATCAACGGGATGCTACTACGAGGCGTGGGAACGGGCGCGTTTCTGCGAAGACGCTGCGTGGTGTGTGACTCGCGCAGCGTACGGGCGCTAGCGAATTTCGCTGAGCCCTTTACCGGGGCGGAACCGTGTCGTTTTGCCGGGCGCGATCTGCACCTCTTCGCCGGTGCGCGGGTTACGGCCGACGCCGCGTTTGCGGTCCCGTACTTCGAATACACCGAAGCCGCGCAATTCGATGCGCTCGCCGCGCGCCAACGCCCCTTTCAGTGCCTCGATAATCGCATTGACCGCCGTTTCGGCCTGCACCTTGGTAATGTCGTTGTCGCGCGCGACGATTTCCACCAGGTCCGCTTTGATCATAGCTTTGCACGGGGGTTCGAAGATCCCTCGAAGTGCGCGATTATGAGACGTCCAACCCGGACTGTCAACCATAACTTCTATGTTATCATAACGTTACGGGGATAAGCCTACGGACAAACATGCCGTTTCAGCCTACCTGTTCGGCCCCGAACACCGACCCCTAGCAGGCCGTGGTGAGCGAACCTTCCCAGGCGGCTTCTGTGCCGCACGTAGCCATCGTCGGCCGCCCGAACGTCGGCAAGTCGACACTGTTCAACCGCATCGTCGGCCGCCGCGAAGCCATCGTCGGCAGCGCCTACGGGATGACCCGTGACCGCCACACAGCGGAGGCTGATTGGGCAGGCGTTTCCTTTGTGCTCACAGACACCGGTGGCATCGAGTACGGCTCCGAGGAGGAGCTGTTGCAGCAAGTCGAAGAGCAGGTCATGGTTGCCGTGGCGGTTGCCGACGTGGCCCTGTTGGTCGTCGACGGCCGGCAAGGACCGTTGCCGGTGGAGCGCGACATCGCCCTGCAGCTACGGCGCCAGGGCGTTCCGGTTGTCCTGGTCGTCAACAAGTGCGACACACCCCAGCTCGCCGAAGAGGTGACGGCGGAGTTTCACGCGCTGGGTGTTGAGCCTTTGCACGGCGTTTCGGCGGAGCACGGTGTCGGGGTAAATGATCTGTTGGACACCATTACGGAATTGCTCCCAGAGTACGTCGAGTCTGCCGAGGAAGACGAGCAGCTCACCCGTGTAGCCGTCGTCGGGCGGCCCAACGTCGGCAAGTCGTCGCTGGTCAATGCGTTGCTCGGTTCGGAGCGCGTCATTGTCAGCGACATTCCCGGCACGACCCGCGACGCGATCGATACGTTGATGGAGCGCGACGGGAAGCGCTACCTCCTGGTCGATACCGCCGGGATCCGCAAACGTGCGAAGGTCGATACGCACGCCGAGATTGCCAGCGTGGCGATGGCGCGCCGGCGCCTGCGCCGCGCTGACGTTGCGTTGCTGGTAGTCGACCCGCAAGACGGGCTGACGCGCCAGGACCTCAACCTCGCTGCCGAGGCCAACAGGGTCGGCAGCGGCCTGATCGTGGTGGTCAACAAGTGGGACTTGGTCGAGCCCGAAGACGACTTTCCTACGCGCATGATGGAGCACGTAGTCAGCCGGCTCGCCCGCATGCGATACGCCCGGGTGGCCCTCATATCGGCGCTTGCAGGCACCGGCCTCGACGCGTTGCTACCGATGATCGACGAGGTTGCTGAAGCGCGTGCCCGGCGGGTACCGACGGCCGATCTCAACCAGGCCTTCGAGATCATGGTCGGCAGACATGCGCCCGAAGGTGGCACCAGCGCTACGCAGCCGAAATACCTCACGCAGGTCGGTGTCAAGCCGCCGCGCTTCGTGGCTTTCGCCGGCAGTCGCGGCGGCAACCGCCCTGATTATCGGCGATACCTCGAAAACCGGCTGCGCGAGTCGTTCGACTTCGCCGGCACACCCATCGTCATCAACCTCCGGCTGTCACGCCGCGGGCGCCGCGGGAAAGCCCGTCACTGACCCGCACCTGTTCCTGGTGTGCCTTCGCAAACTATAATGAACGCTCGCGAATTCGCTCTGGAGCAGGATAACAGGTAGTCTTTTCTCGACCATGTCGAACCTGACGAAGAGAAACATCGCACGCGCCATCCACGAGGCGGCCCCGGGCATCTCGATCGCGGAAGCCGTCGGCCTGGTCGATTCGATGTTCGAGGCCATGAAGGATCGGCTGGCGCGCCGCGAGAAAGTGATGATCACCAATTTCGGCACCTTTCAGGTGGTCGATCGCGCTCCCCGCCAGGGCATCAACCCGGCCACCGGTGGCGGCCTGGTCATCGCCGGGCACCGAGCAGTGTCTTTTCGCCCGGCGCCGGCGCTCGAGGGCTCGATCAACGGCGCGGACGGCGACACGCCGGATCCGCCCGGCGACGATATCTTGACCCCGCGCGAGGCCGGTGGGACTCTCTGATCAGGGCGCCGAGCACCCTTTTTTTTCATGTTCTTGGTCGGGACGTGGCGCAGTCCGGTAGCGCACTAGTCTGGGGGACTAGGGGTCGCTGGTTCGAATCCAGTCGTCCCGACCATTCTTTCTTTCTTGTAAAGCCGTACTAACAAAGGGATACTGGAGTTGCCCCGCTTTGGTGGACGGTTTCCCGCTCACATTTCAAGCGATCTGAGCGTGCCTCCTTTCGTACCCCATGGGCGAGTCGTAGTCCAGGGGTGAGTGTCTGCGACGCGGGTTGTAGAAGCCCTCGATGAACTCGAAGACGGTCATGCGGGCTTCCGCCTGGGACCTGAACCGCCGGCGGTTCAGGAGCTCGCACTCGAGGGTGGCGAAGAAGCTCTCGCACATCGCGTTGTCGTAGCAGTCACCGGCTGATCCGGTCGACGGTCGCCCCCCGACCTCCTGGCAGCGCTGACCGAAGGCGATCGACGTGTACTGCGTACCTTGGTCACTGTGATGAATCACCTGTTGGGGCCGTCGTTGCGAGATCGCCATGTTCAGCGCCTTGAGCACGAGCTCGGTGCGCAGATGGGTCGCCATTGACCAACCGACAACGCGACGGCTGAAGACGTCCACGACGACCGACAAGTACAAGAACCCTGCCCACGTTGGGATGTAGGTTATGTCCGCCACCCAAAGCCTGTCGGGGCGGTCGGCTCTGAACTTGCGCTCGACCAGGTCCGGAACTGGGCGGGCTTCCCGATTTCGCCGCGTTGTCCGAACGCGTCGCCTACGGCTGACGCCCTGCAGGCCTGCACGTCGCATCAAGCGCCCCACACGCTTGCCGCCAACACCCACACCGTCGGCTCGCAGATCGGCGTGGATCCGAGGGCGACCGTAGGTGCCTCGGCTCTCCCTGTGGATCGCTTCGATCCGTGCCTGCAGCTTTGCGTCCGCCCGCGATCGAGCCGACGGTTCCCGCCGGCGCCACGCGTAGTACCCGCTGGAGGAGACCTCCAGCACACGGCACATCGTGGCAATCGGATACTTCGCCTGGTGACCGCTCACGAACTCGAAGACTTCGGCGGTACCGAGTCGGTCTCCCGAGCGAACCAGGCCGCGGCTTTTGAAAGGATCTCCCGCTCTTGCTTCAGCTGGCGGTTCTCTTTCCGCAGCCGCCCCAGCTCCTCGCGCTCAGCAGTGCTGAGCCCTTCGGCGCTGCGGCCTTCGTCGCGGTCAGCCTGCTTGATCCACTGGCGAATCGTCCAGTACGACGGCTCGAACTCCTTGGCCAGCTCGGCGACGCTCCGCCCAGCTCGTGCCACTTCTATGATCCGCCGCCGAAACTCCGCCGGGTACGGCCCTCTTGTCCTTGGCATCCTGAACACCTCCCGTGTACGTCGTAAGGTGTCCACGAAATCGGGTCAAGTCCATACAGGGGACTCGGTGGCGTAACCGCCGAGTCCCCTTTCGTCGTTTCCAGCCCTTCTATGCCACGTTTATGCCACCATTCGCGGCGCTAACGGCTCAGCGGGAACTTTCCGTGCCACAGAAAAAGGCCCGGCGCCCCACCCCGAGCGCCGGGCCGTGGTGAGGCTCCCGTCGGAGCCGTTAGGTCCTGCCCCCGGCGCGGTAGGCCCAATCGGCAGAGTCGAGAATGTCCGCCACCTGCTTCACGCCGGGGTTGTGCTCATCGGCGTGGCGGCACACCAGAGCGTAGATCTCGTTGAGGAAATCCTGTCGAACACCCTCGGCCGACGCTCTAGCAAGCTCTTTCCTGGCCCCTATTTCGTGACATACTCGCGTCATGAAATCAGGCCCCCCCCCCCCCGGAGCACACGAAATGGCCAAGCAACCACCGAAAAAAGCTTGTCCGAAATGCGGCGTCGAGGTCGAGGCGCAACCGAGCAGCCAAGCAGCCCCGCCAAGCGCTGTGGCGATCGGCAAGGATCGTTTCCAGACACCCCCGCCCAGGAGATGGCACTTTACCTGCCCCGACTGCGGGGCAGAGTGGTAGCCCGACGGTTATGAGGGCTGCTGTTCCCTTCTCGTCGACGAGGACGGCGAGAGCGTGACGCTGGAGGGATAGGAGAGCGTCATGGGCAAGGTCGACGAGTGGATCGAGTGGTTACACCACGCCGAGCTCGATATCAGGGGGCTGCTCTTGTCTCGGATCGTCTATCGGGAACTCGCCGAGATGGTTAGGGCCAACCCGGTTCTACAGAGACCCAGCCACTTCTACGACTTCCTCGCTCGAACCTACGCTGACCATCTCGCGTCGCCAGCTCGACGACGACAAACGCACGCACTCGCTTCGTAGGCTTCTGCAAGAGATCGCAAAGAAGCTGGATTACCTGAGCCGCCAACGCTACGTCGCGCTGTTCGACGATTCGAAAACTGCCGAGCTGCAAGGACTCGATCGAAAGCGCAAGCTCGCGAATCGTCAGTTCGACGAGCGGCACGGAGCAGGGGCGAAACACTTCGATCCTGAGCAGGCAAAGAATGACGAACAGCTCTTGATCGATCTCTCAGCCGATGTGATCAATCACGTGAACTCCCACGTAGCACACCTGGATAAGGACGTGAAAGACTCTCGTCCCGCGACCTTCGAGCAGCTCGACGGTGCATTGGATTCGCTCGACGGATTGGTCAAGAAATACAGGCTCGAGCTGGAGGCGGTGCAGCTAATGGATCCTGTACTCGCCGGGCCGTGGCTTGAAATCTTCCGAGTGCCGTGGCTCCCTGACTGAGCGATCCGTGCACGGATCGCTGACGCCCGAATCGGGTCCGCGTGGGTGGCCGATAGTTCACTTCTCTGGCGCGGCTCTACCCGGCTGTGCCCTCGACGGCAGCAACTATGGTGGGAATTTTGGAAATCAGATCGAAGCAGCTTGCGGCACATCTCCCCGTTGCTTTGGCCGAGGCGATCATCAAGTATGACGGCAGAACGAAAGTGGATCCGTCCCGAGTCCTGTAGAAAAAGAAATGGCGTAACCTCCGAGCAGGAAAAACGAGTCGCTGGAAACGGCGACAACAAGGAGGTCACACCATGAGCAACGGTAGCACGGGAGAGGTATCGGTCATCGAGTTCCGTAGCGCCATCCAGGAGCTGCTGCACAGCCGCATCCAGGAGGCGATTACGATCACGCTTGAGGAGGAGCTCGCCGAGGCGTTGGGATGCGGGCCGTACGAGCGCAACGGCTCGCGGCGAGGATATCGGCACGGGACGTATCGGCGGCAGATCACGATGGCGCAGGGGCCGCAGGATCTGGAGGTACCACGGGGACGGCTGCTGCGAGAGGACGGCAGCACCGGGGAGTTCCGCAGCACGATCCTGCCGCGGTATCAACGGCGCACCGAGGAAGTCGACGAGGCGATTCTAGGGGTGTACCTGGCGGGTGCAAATAGCCGACGGATCCGCAAGGCGCTCGCGCCGCTGCTGGGTGAAGCGAACCTCTCGAAGAGCGCGATCTCGAGGGTGGTGGGGCGGCTGAAGAAGCTGTTCGGGACGTGGTGCGAGCGCGATCTGACCGGTGAGTCGTACCCGATCGTGTACCTGGACGGGTTCCACCTGAAGGTGAGGTTGGCGCGGCAGGTCGTGTCGGTGCCGATCTTCGCCGCGCTGGGAGTGGCGGAAGATGGGCGCAAGGTGTTGGTGGCGTTGCGTCGGGCCGCTTCGGAGGCCGGGTGTCACTGGAAGTGGCTGATCGAGGACCTAGAGCAAAGAGGTCTTCGGCCGCCCCGGCTGATCATCGCCGACGGCCACAAAGGGCTGGCCAAGGCGACGACGGTGTGGCCCGAAGCGAAGGTGCAGCGCTGCCTTCAGCACAAGTGGAAGAATCTGTTGAAGCATTGCCCGTCACACGCCCACGACGAGCTGAAACGAGACTGGGACCGCATCGTGAAGGCGGCAAACGGCAGCGAGGCGAGGGCCGCGTACAGCAACTTCGTGCGCAAGTGGTCGAGGTTGGTGCCGGCGGTGGCGCGCAGCCTCGAGGAAGCGGGGCTGGTGCTGCTGACCTTCTACGAGTTCCCCAAACCGATGTGCAAGACGCTGCGCACGACGAACCCACTGGAGAACCTCAACCGCGAGTTCCGTCGCCGTACCAAGACCCAGGGATCGTTCAGCACCGAGGCGGCCGGGGTGACGCTGCTGTGGGGGCTGATCGCGTTCGGGCAGATCCGCATGCGCCGCATCGACGGGTACCGGCATCTCGCCGCGATCATCGACCAACAGGAGGAGTTGGCCGCGTAGCAGGTAACATCAAACGTCCAAGCTCGGAGCCACGCCAGACGATTTTCTACAAACTTCGGGACACATCCTTGCGCCGCCGCTTCGTCCGCACTTCCAGCCCCTCCTCCCGGTAAATGCGATACACACGCTTTGAGTTCACGACCCATCCTTCGCGCCGCAACAGCACACTCAGCCTTCGGTACCCAAACCGTGGTCGTGCCGCGGCGAGCTCGCGGATCCGTCGTCGAAGCACCGGATCGTCTGTCTTGACGCTCTCGTATCGATGGCTGGTTCGGGAAAACTCCAACAGCCGGCACGCACGCCGCTCGCTGACCCGGAACCCGCCCTGCAGGTACCCCACGATCTGGCGCTTGCGGGCCGGCTTCACACCTTTTTTGACAGCACCTCCTGGAGCATGTGCTTGTCGAGCGACAGATCCGCCACCAGCTTCTTGAGCTTGCCGTTCTCCTGTCGCAGGTGCCGCAGCTCACGCAGCTCGGCGACGCCCATGCCGGCGAACTTCCGCCGCCACGTGTAGAACGTCGTCTCGGTCACCCCGAGCTTGCGGCATACCTCCTTAATCGGTGTGCCCGCCTCGGCTTGCCGCAGCGCGTACGCAATCTGCTCGTCCGTGTACCTCTTCCGCTTCATTCCTGCCTCCTTCGGGAGGCCTACCGTACACCGAATCTCTAAACATCAACCTGGCACCGTTTTAGGGTTTTGGGTCACGTCGCCGACCGAGACCTGCTTCGTATCAGGTTCGATGGCCAGAGTTCTCGGCGTCACGAATTCCCCTGGACCTTGCCCCGGCCCGCCGAAAGATGCGAGATGCGCACCCGTTGTGGAAAATACCCGGACTTCCTCCGCCTGCACGTCGAGCACGTAAACCCGGTCTCCTGACAGGTCTACGTCGCCAACCTCTCCGAAGATGAACGCCTCCGGCCCATCAAATACTCCGATCGACCCTACCTCAGTAGCGGTGAGAAGCCGGTCGAGATGCCGTTGAAGGGGCTTTGACAACACTGAGGTTTCTGCCGCGAGGTCGTGGAACAGTACGCCTTCTGGTCGCACTAGATACTCGGCATCAGGATGACGTCTTATTTCGCCGGGTACGATGATTTCGCCCTCCTCTAGCTTTGTCCAGAGCTCACTTGGCGCTGTCGTTATCCAGAGCTCACGGGCGGCAAAGAGTGCACCCCCGAGGAGCAGAACGAGAATGGAACTCCTGAGCCATATTTTCATCTCTTCTCCAAGATCAAGAAGCGTGCCCGAGTCGCGCTCCGATCCTGACGATGCGGTTTGACTAACCGTCCACCGGCCGTAACTAGAGGTTGCACCGGAACGTCACTAAACAGTTTAGTCGCACGGGGTACGGCAGGTCAGGGGCTAGCTCCCGGGGCTGGGTGCACCGCGGCTATGATCGCGGCCGTGGCGGCGGTGCTGAGCTGAAAGCCCAGACCGAGCGTGATCCAGGGATCACGCGCCGCGAGCAAGAGTGTCGCCAGTGCCAGCGCGTTGAGCGGCGAAGCACGGCGGCCGGCGGTCGTGGCGGCGAAGAAGTACGCGGCCATCAGTGCGGCGCGCGCCAGCGCCGCGCGTACCACCGTGACACCGAGGAACAAAGGCAATGCAGCCAAGCACGCCGCCGCCGCTAGGGAAGGCGACATCCCGAGAATACGGCGGCCAACAGCAAACCCAGGTGCAGGCCCGAGATTGCCAGTACATGAGCGAGCCCGGCGCGCGTGTAGCGGTTTCGCAGCGCGGCATCCAGGTCGCCGCGCTCGCCGAGCAACAAGGCGCTCACGAAAGGCGCCCGAAACAGATCATCGATAGCGACGCGCAAGCGGAGGCGAACACGGTGCCCCACGCCGCTCCACGACCACCGCCGTGCCTGGGTGCCGCGCCGCAGTTGCCGGTAGCTCTTCAGGCTGGCTCGCAGGTCGTTGCCGGTTGCCCTCAGTGGCTGCCGTGATCTCACGTGAGGATTGACGGGTGGCCGGTCGGCGCGCAGGGCGAGGAACGTTTCGAACCGAGTTCCGGTCGGCGCATCGATCGCCGGCCGGTTCGTCCACTGACAGTCGAACCCGCAGCGGCCAGCCACGCCACTGGGAATCGACGTACAGTTCTTCGATGACGGCGTCGACCACCGATCCGGAGCCGCTGCTGCGCGGCGTCGTGCGGAGATAACCGCGCACTCTCCACGGCCCCTCGAGGCCGCGGGCGTGGTCCACCAGCCTGGCAGCAGCCGGCGGACGTGCAGCGCGCGCCGCGTTGGCGATGCCCGCTGCGCCGATGGCGGCAGTTACGAGGAGCGTCGCGCTTCTCGCGCTGCACGCCCCTGCCGTGAGGCATGCCAGGCAAGCGATGAGGGCTATCGAGTAATCGAATCCGCTGATCCCGAGCCGACAGCCGACAAACCAGGAAACCGCAGCTAGCGGTAGCGGGCCGGGGGCCAGCAACCCAGTTCGGGCTACACGTCGTAGGGGCTGAAACCGGGGATACCCAGGCCCGCCAGGCCGCCCACTTCGACCGACGCGGGGCTCAGCTCTGCCTCTAGTTCCTCTTGCAGCGCCACGGCGCGGCGGTCCAGCGTGCGGGCGTCGAGGCCGCCGCCGTCGGCATCGGCGGCGAGTTCGTCGAGCTGCTGCGCGGTATCGCGGAGCCTGTTGCGCCGCGCCGCGGCGACCTCTGCATCTGCGGCGTGGAGGCATCGCGCGGCCACCGCGCGCAAATGCCGCCCGGCGCCCGGTAGTCCCGGATGGCCGTCGTCCGGACCCGCGCTGCGAGCCCGAGCCGTGCGATGCTCTTCCCAGGCCCCTTCTACCTCCTGGGCACAGTAGCGCAACGAGTTGATTCGATCCGGCCGCGGCGAGGACGCTGCGAATCGATCGAAGGCCTGATTGATGCCGCGCAGAACCACGGGCAGGGGGATTCCCTGTTCCTGCCACTTCTGAATCAGCTGCCAGTCTTTGGGGGACAGAACCATGGGGCCGCCACGGCGGCGGCCGAAGTGTTGCTCGACACGCTCGAAGTAATGCTCTTCCGATTGCTGTGTCATCTAAGCGGGAGTCTTTCAGCACCCTGCTAATGTGAGACGGTCGTGGGCCGTTGTTTTCCGGGTCTCAGCCGTGGTTCCAGTCGGCGACCGGCGGTGGAGCCGCACTCTCCGCCGCACCGTCGAGGAGCCACCGTGCAGCAAGGTCCGTTGCATCGATCAGACGCATGCAGCAGGCCTCATAGGTTTCGCTGCTGCCGCCCATGGGATCGGCGATCTCCATCGCGTCAGCCGGCGGCCCGAACGGATCAGCGGGACCGTCGAAGTCGCTCGGCGCCGGCGCAAACGAGCCGAGAAGGCGCGTGCGCGGTGCCGCCTCGGGGGCGAGTGCGGCTACCTCGAGCGCTTGCTGGCGGGACATGGTGAGTATGAAGTCGCTGGCGAGCAACAGGTTGACGGTGAGCGGCGTCGACCGTTGCTCCGCGATGTCGACGCCGGCGATATCGGCGACGGCGCGGTGTGCCTGCATTGTCGGCGGGTCGCCGCCGATGGCGTGCGTTCCGGCCGAGTGCACCGTCCAACCGGCTTCGGGCAGCTGCTTCCGCATCAGCCCCTCGGCTATGGGGCTGCGGCACAGGTTGCCGAAGCAAACGAGGAGTACGGAGCGGCGGTCGGGAGAGTGGGCAGTGGACATGATTGTCGAGCGGGGAGCCAGACTCTACCATGGTCGTTTGGCCCGCAGGCGCCATCGTTCGCCTGCGCTGTACAATGCATCCCCTCCATCGGCTTCGGCACACAATGTCTCTTCCAACCACCTCCCGAGGTTCGATCGCGGCGCTCGAGCCCATCATCGTCCGCGGTGCTCGGGTGCACAATCTCAAGGGCATAGACGTCGATATTCCGAGCCAGCGCCTCGTCGTCGTCACCGGCGTTTCTGGTTCCGGGAAATCCAGCTTGGCGTTCGATACGCTGTACGCGGAAGGGCAACGTCGCTATGTCGAGTCGCTGTCGGCATACGCGCGCCAATTCCTCGAGCGCATGGAGAGATCGGCGGTCGACGACATCTCGGGCGTCTGTCCGGCGGTGGCGATTCAACAAAGGGTACCGCTGCGCAGCTCGCGTTCGACGGTGGCGACGACCACGGAGCTACACGACTATCTCCGCCTCCTGTTCGCCCGTGCCGGTGTGACCATCTGCCCGTCGTGTGGCGATCCCGTGCGCTCGGACACGCCAGGCGGAGCGATTGATCAGCTGCTCGATAGCGACGACGGCAGCCGCGTGCTGCTGACCTTTCCGTTGACCTTGGGGCGCAGCGCCGATCAGCGCGCCGAGCAGTTGCTCGGCTTGCTGCAGCAAGGCTTCCGGCGCCTGTGGAATAACGCCGCGCCGTTCGAGCTGTCGGCAAAGCGGCTGCGTGAGATCGCCAGCGATCTCGCCCCGGGTGCCGCCGCGGTCGTCGTCGATCGCGCCAGGCTCGGTAAGGGTTCACGCGAACGCCTGGTGGACTCCATGGAAATCGCCCTCAAGGAGGGAAACGGGCGGGCCCGCGCGTTCGTCATCGAGGACGACGGCGACTCGGCGGCGGAGGTGAGTGCGTTCCGCGAGGTGCCGTTCGACCAGCGTTTCCGTTGCGCCGCTTGCGATATCGATTTTCTGCGGCCGGAACCGCGATTGTTTTCGTTCAACAACCCCTACGGAGCCTGTCCCGAGTGTAAGGGTTTCGGCAACATCATCGAGATCGACTTCGACAAGGTCGTCCCCGACAAGACTTTGTCGCTGGCTGACGGCGCCATCGAGCCTTGGGACAAGGCAAGTCGCGGCCGCTGGCGCCAACGACTGCGCACCTTTTGTGCCGAGCAGGGTATTGCGCAGGACGTGCCCTACCAGGACCTCGATCCCGAGAGCCGCCGCTTGGTCTACGGTGGCGGCGACGGGTTTCCGGGGGTTTTGGGATTCTTCGAGCGTCTGAAGAAGAAGAACTATCGACTCCACGTGAGGGTGCTGTTGGCACGGTATCGCGGTTACGTCCCGTGCCCAGAGTGCAGCGGAACACGACTGAGACCGGAGGCGAGCAATGTGTTTGTCGGCGGCAAGACGTTGGCCGATGTCGTGATCATGTCGATCGAACAGGCGGAAGTTTTCTTCCGCGACGTGCCGTTCTCGAAGTCTGAGCAGGTAGTCGCCGAGCGCTTGCTCGAGGAGATCCGCTTCCGCCTCGCATACCTGGTGGAGGTGGGCGTCGGGTATCTGACACTGAACCGGCTCACCGGAACCCTCTCGGGCGGTGAGGCGCAACGTATCAACCTGGCGACGTGTCTGGGCTCGGCGTTAGTCGGGGCGATGTACGTGCTCGATGAGCCCAGCATCGGGTTGCACGCCCGCGACAACGATCGCTTGATCGGCATCTTGCACCGCTTGCGCGATCTCGGAAACAGCGTGGTTGTCGTCGAGCACGACCGCGAGATGATCAGGGTCGCCGACCACGTGATCGATCTGGGTCCGGGAGCGGGGGCGCTCGGCGGGGAGGTGATGTTCGCCGGCCCGGCAGCCGATCTGGAGCACGACGATAACAGTCTCACCGCCGAATACCTCAGAGGGGACCGGCGTGTTCCGCAGTCGCCGCAACTCCGTCCCGCCGCCGGCCACCTGCGCATCGTGGGGGCGCGCGCCCACAATCTCAAAGACATCAGCGTGGACCTGCCGCTCGAGGTCCTGTGCTGCGTGACCGGGGTCTCGGGGTCGGGCAAGAGCACGCTCATGCACGATGTCCTGTATGGCGGCCTCCGGCAGCGCATGGGGGCCTGGAAGGAGCGCGTCGGAGGCCACGACCGCATCGAAGGAGCCGATCAGATCGGCCGTGCGGTGCTCGTCGACCAGGCGCCGATCGGCCGCTCCTCGCGGTCCAATCCTGTGACCTACGTGAAGGCTTTCGACGGCATACGCGAGGCCTTCGCCAGAACCCGTGAGGCGGCGGCGCGCGGCTATAAGGCGGGACACTTTTCCTTCAACGTCGCCGGCGGCCGGTGCGACTCATGCGAGGGTACGGGCGAGGTGATCGTCGAGATGCAATTCCTGCCCGACGTCAGCCTTCCGTGCGAGGAGTGCGAGGGGCGCCGTTATCGCGCCGACGTCCTGGACGTGACCTACAACGGCAAGAACATCCATGAGGTGCTCGAGCTTACCGTGAGCGAGGCTCGCCGTTTCCTGTCCGCTATTCCGAAGACGGCGCGCAAGCTGCAGGTACTGGAAGACGTCGGCTTGGGCTACCTGAGGCTGGGGCAGCGATCCACGACGCTCTCCGGAGGTGAGGCGCAGCGGGTGAAGCTGGCGGCTCACCTGATGGAAGGCGCCGGCAAGAAGACGCTCTTCTTGTTCGACGAGCCCACCACCGGGTTGCACTTCGACGACATCGCCAAGCTGCTCTTTGCGCTCAACCGTTTGATCGACTCCGGTTCCTCGGTGATTGTCATCGAACACAACCTGGATTTCCTGAGGACCGCCGACTGGATCATCGACCTCGGTCCCGAAGGCGGTGACGACGGCGGTTGGGTGGTGGCCGAAGGCACGCCGGAAGAGATCGCTGCGGTCGAGTTGTCCCACACCGGTCGGTATCTGAAAGGAGTGCTCGATTGAAGCCGCGAGCCATCGACCTGCGCTCCGACACCGTGACGCAGCCAACCGCCGAGATGCGCCGGGCGATGGCCGAGGCCGAGGTCGGTGACGACTACTATCGCGAGGATCCGACGGCCCTGCGGCTGGAGGAAGGCTGCGCCGACATGCTCGGTCACTCGGCAGCCCTTTTCATGCCGAGCGGTAGCATGGCGAATCAGGTCGCGGTTCATCTGCACACCCGCCCGGGCGATGAGGCTCTCGTTGAGGCCACCGGACACAGCTACGACTGGGAGCTCTCGGGGATGTCGGTCATCTCGGGCGTTCAAGCGCGGCCGGTGGTCGGTGATCGCGGCGTGCTCACCGTCGATGCGGTCGAGCCGGAGATCATCGGGCGGCCCGCCGACCGCGCGGCGGTGGGCCTGGTGATTGCCGAGAACACCCACAACATGGCCGGCGGCCGTGTGTGGCCGCTGGCGGCGACGCGCGTGCTGCAGGCTCTCTGTGCCGAGCAACGACTGCCGATCCATCTCGACGGGGCACGACTGTTCAACGCCGCCGTCGCCGCCGAGGTGCCGGTTGCCGACCTCGCCGCCGGCTTCGACTCCGTCATGGTGTCTCTGTCGAAAGGACTGTGCGCTCCGGCCGGATCGCTGTTGGTGGGGGACGAGAGCTTCATCGAAGAGGCGGTGCGGGTGCGCAAACTTCTCGGCGGTGCTATGCGGCAGGTCGGTGTGCTGGCGGCCGCCGGCGAGATCGCCCTGTCGACCATGATCGACCGGTTGCCAGAGGACCACGCCAAGGCGCGCAGACTAGCCGACGGCCTGGTAGACACCGGCGCACTCGAGCTGGCCTTCGGGCACTGCGATACGAACATCGTCGTCATCGACGTCGGGGGCGCCGGCATGACCGCGGCGCAGTTCTGCGAGCGCATTGGTCAGCGCGGTGTGCTGTGCGGTTTTACGACTCCGACCCAAGTTCGGATGCTGACGCATCGTGACGTGACGGATAAAGGGGTGGAGCGGGCGGTGGAGGCGGCACGTGAAGTAGTTGCTGGGGGGTAGCTGGTTCAGGGCGTGGGGGGGAAGTCCCGGACTTGGGAAAGATAGGCTTCCCCGTTGCGGCGGGTCTCTTCTATCGAGTCGCCACCGAACTTTTCCAGGCAGGCATCGGCCAGCACCAAGGCCATCATGGCCTCGCCGACCACCGCCGCAGCCGGCACGGCGCAGGTGTCGGTTCGCTGAACTACGGCATCTACGGCCTCACCGGTGGCTACATCCACCGACGGAAGCGGCTTACGCAGTGTCGAGAGCGGCTTCATGAACACGCGTACGCGCAGCTCGCCGCCGTATGTAATGCCGCCCTCGGTGCCGCCCGCCCGATTCGTCGGCCGTTCGAATTCTCGGGTTTCGGTGTCATAGGTAATCGCGTCGTGGACATTCGAGCCGGGCTGTCCGGCGGCCCAAATTCCGGCGCCGATCTCGACGGCCTTTTGCGCCGGAATCGACATCAGCGCGTGGGCCAGGCGTGCGTCGAGCTTGCGGTCCCACTGCACGTGGCTGCCGAGTCCGGGGGGGACGTTTCGCGCGGCCACCTCGAATACTCCGCCGAGCGTGTCGAGATCGTCGGTCGCCGCATCGATTGCCGCCATCATCGCCTTCTCAGCTTCCGCGTCGGCGCATCGGACCGGAGAGGCGTCGCCGGCCAGCATCGCTGCGAAGGAGGTTTCGGCGCTGTCGTCGACTCGCGCCGCGCCGATTTGCATGACGTGGCTGGCCACTTCGATGCCGAGCTCACCGATGAACTGCTTGCAAAAGCCGCCAGCGGCAACACGGCTGGCGGTTTCGCGGGCGCTGGCGCGCTCGAGGATGTCCCGCAGATCACCGCGATCGTACTTGAGGCCGCCGGCGAGATCAGCGTGGCCGGGCCGAGGTCGGGTGACGCGGCGCGGATCGGCGCTCGACGAAGCCTGATTGCCGCTTTCGGCAGTGGCCCCGTCGCCGGCCATCAGCTCTGGCGCCTCGGGTGCCTCGACCGCCATGACATGTTCCCAGTTCGGCGCGTCCTTGTTCTCGATCAAGTAAGCGATCGGGCTGCCCAGCGTCTCGCCGTGGCGAACGCCGCTGACGACGCGTGCCCGATCGCTCTCGATCTTCATCCGCTTGCCGCGCCCGTAGCCGCCCATCCGCCGCTTCAAATCGGCGTCGACGGCGTCGAGGTCGACACGCAGCCCGGCCGGCAGGCCTTCGAGAATACTCACCAGCATCGGTCCGTGGGACTCGCCGGCGGTCACCAATCTGAGCGTGCGCAGGGACATGGCGTAAGGGTACAGGAAGTGGCTCCGGCCAGTCGCTGTCTGGTAGCGCCGCCAAGGGCGCATCTGCGGCGTTGCCGCTCCTTGACGATGCATTACATCGCCGACGTTGCAGCGCCTTGCATCTGCATCCTTGGCGGCGCTACCAGACCCGTCGCACTTCCACCAAGGCCCGCGAGGCCGCCGGAGATATAATCGTTGTCATGAAGGTTCTCAACGGCGAGCAGATGCAGGGTTGCGACCGGGCCGCCATCGATGATTTCGGCATCCCCGAGATTGTCCTCATGGAGAATTCCGGTACCCAGGTTGTCGAGTCGATGGAGGAATTCTTCGAATCCGATCAACCCGAGTTGATCGCCGTGCTGTGCGGCAAGGGCAACAACGGGGGCGATGGCTTCGTGGTGGCGCGCCACCTCCATAATCTGGGCCGTGTCGTGCAGGTTTATCTGTTCGCCGCGGCCGCCGACTTGAACGGATCGGTGGCCGACAACTACCGCATGGCGTCGGCGCTCGGTGTCGACATCGTCGAGGTGACGAACGACGAGGAGTGGCCGGAGATCGCCGCGCAGCTTGTCGGTTTCGATTGCATCGTCGACGCCCTGTTCGGCACCGGGATCCAGGGCGCCTTGCGAAGCCCCCTTGCCGACGTGGTCGAGAGCGTGAACGATTCCGGCGTTGCTGTTGTCGCCGTCGACCTGCCCAGTGGATTGTCGGCCGACAACGGCGATATCGTCGGTCCGTCGATTGCTGCCGATCTCACGGTGACCTTCGCCGCGCCCAAGTGGTGCCACGTCTTTCCGCCGGCGTCGGAGCTGTGCGGTGAGCTGGGCATCGTCGACATCGGCATTCCGCAGACGTCCATCGACGCCGTCGAAGGTGCCGTCGAGCTGGTCACGCCGGAGGAATGTGCCGCCGCGCTGCCGTGGCGGGAGCCCGACAGCCACAAGGGAACATATGGAACAGTGCTGATTCTGGCGGGTGGTCCCGGAACGGCCGGCGCCGCTGTGTTGACCGCCGTGGGAGCCCTGCGCGGTGGTGCGGGCCTCATCAAGGTAGCCGTCCCCGACTCGGTGTACGGCATCGTCGCCAGCCAGCTCACCGAACCGCTCGTCCTGTCCCTTGCCAGCAGCGACTCCGGGGGTATCGCGGCGAGTTGCCACGCCGCGATCGTGGAGCTCGCCGGTGAGGCCGATGTCGTTGCCATCGGTCCCGGAATCGGCACCGCGCCGGAGACCGTCGAGCTCGTCCGCCGCGCCGTGGCGGACATCGGCGCGCCGACCATAATCGATGCCGACGGCCTCAACGCCTTCGCAGGTGGGGCCGTGGACGAGCTCGCCGCCGATGGACCGCCGCGCATCCTGACGCCGCACCCAGGCGAGATGGCGAGGCTTCTGGAAAGCTCCACGGCTGATGTGCAGGCGGATCGTGCCGCCGCGGCGCGCGAGCTGAGCCGGCGCAGCAACGCCACGGTGGTGCTCAAAGGCTACCGCTCGCTGGTGTCCACGCCGGCGGGGGAGCTCGCCGTCAACCCGACCGGTAACGCTGGCATGGCCACCGGTGGGGCTGGGGATGTCCTTACGGGATTGATCGCGGCGCTGGTGGGGCAGGGCGTTACGGCGGCGGCGGCGGCCCGTTGCGGCGCGTTTTTGCACGGAGAAGCGGGCGATCTGGCCGCCGTCGAGGTCGGCGAGACGGCACTGGCGGCGTCGGACATCGTCGAGGCGCTGCCGGAGGCGATCGGGAGCCTCGAGCGGAAGGGCTGACAGGACGTCCATCGTGCGCCGTACCCGCGACTATGTCACCCGGAGCGCCGACGAAACCCACGACCTGGGCTGCCGTCTGGGCGCCCGCCTACGGGGCGGCGAGGTAGTGCTGCTCTTCGGCCCGCTCGGCGCCGGCAAGACCGTTTTTGTGCGCGGCTTGGCTGACGGCATGGGGCTCACCGTCGATGACGTTCGCAGTCCCTCGTATACGCTGATCAACGAACACGAGGGCAAGGTTCGTCTTTACCACGCCGACCTCTATCGCCTGAGCCCCGGGGCGTTGCCCGATCTGGGCCTCGAGGAACTTTACGGCGAGCGGCAAGTTGTTGCCGTGGAGTGGGCCGAGCGGCTCGAGGAGGCCGGCTGGGACCTCGGTGACGCGATCATCGTCGAGATCGACTACCACTCCGACGACGACGAGACGCGTATGGTCGTGCTCGACGCGCTGGATCTCTAGTGTGCCGTCCCCATAAGTGTGCCGTCCCAGAATAGCCCGAAGTACTCAACGGGCCGCGCACGCGCAATGGCCCGATTCCTCGCTACAGGTGGAACGTCTGTCCGCCACGCGCCACCCCGAAACCGGCGTCACGGACAACGGTGCTTTCGCTGCTGTCGGGATCCCACAGAGGATTGGTGTTGTTGAGGTGGATGAACCAGGTTTCGGGATTGTCCTTGCCGTCCCCGGCCCTTTGCTCGAACAGCTCGATCGTCGTGATCACGGGGGGATGGGGCACGTCTCCCTGCGGCCGGTGTCCAAGCTCGTCGTGGCTGAAGAAGCTGCCGTCGAGCAGCGCGATGTCGGTGCGATCCACTAAGGTTTCGAACGGGACTGTCCAGCCCTCCCAGACGTCAGCGTCCGGCACGTACAACAAGCTGCGCGCGGGCCCCTCGATCAGATAGCCGAACGTGTCGGCGAACTCCTGGCGATGCACGACGTCCACGGGAGTGACACGGAGCCGGGGTGTCAACTCGACGGTGCGCCCCGGCTCGAGGGCGAAGGCTTCGAGGTGTTCGTTGTCGAACAGAAACGCCCACGGTTCGTTGGCGCGCAGGTAGGCGAGCATCCGGGTCGACGCATAAAGCGGCAAATCGCGGCTTGCCGCGCCCTCGCGCCCGGTGTGGATCAGCCCCGTGTAATGACCCATATGGCTATGCGTCAGGAACACGCCGTGCAGATGCTCTTCGAGGCGCACAGAACCGGTCGGAGTTTCGTTGCCTTCAGGGTGCAGCAGCAGGGCGCCCACCTGATCCACGAAGTCGGGCGTCGCGTCGATGAGAAAGCGCCGCCCATCCTGCGGGTCGACGACGCCCAGCGACGCGACGCGGGGTCGCTGTCGTAAACCCTGGCGCACGGCCTCACAATTGGGGCTGAAACAGTTGACCTGAGGGACGCCGGCGTCTTGTGCCGTGCCCAGTACGAGGACATACGGCGCTGCGCCTTGCGGGGAGAGGCGTGCCAAGGCCGTGGCAGCGGGGAGCGCCAACGCTCCACCGACGAAGCGGCGTCTGGAGAACAGCCTATTCGACGCGATAATTGGGTGCTTCCTTGGTGATCTGAACGTCGTGGACGTGCGCTTCACGGAGTCCGGCAGCGGTTACCCTCACGAACTGCGCCTGGCTCTGCATCGCTTCGATATCAGCGCAACCGCAGTAGCCCATGCCGGCGCGCAATCCGCCGATGAGTTGGTGAATCGTCTCGGATACCGGGCCCTTGTAGGGAACGCGGCCCTCGATGCCCTCGGGCACCAGCGTGGCCTCCTCGACGTCCGGTTGGAAATAACGGTCCTTGCTGCCGCTTCGCATCGCGCCGACCGAGCCCATGCCGCGGTACGCTTTGAAGGCCCGGCCTTGGTAGAGTTCGATCTCGCCGGGGCTTTCGTCAGTGCCGGCGAGTAGCGAGCCGACCATAACGACGTCGGCCCCGGCGGCGATTGCCTTGGCGATATCTCCAGAGTACTTGATGCCGCCGTCGGCGATGATCGGCGTGTTGTGGTGCTTGCCGACGCGGGCGCAGTCGGCGATGGCGGTGACTTGGGGAATTCCCGCGCCGGCCACGACACGCGTCGTGCAGATTGCCGAAGGGCCCATGCCGACCTTCACGGCGTCAACGCCGACGTCGATCAGGTCCCGGGTCGCGCTGGCCGTGGCGACGTTTCCAGCAATCACGGCGATGCCCCCGAATTTCTTCTTGACGTTGCCGGCGGTGGTCAGCACACCCTCGGAATGGCCATGCGCCGTGTCGACGACGATCACGTCGACGCCGGCGTCTACCAGCGCCGCCGCCCTTTCCAATGACTCCTCGCTGACACCGATCGCCGCGCCGATGCGCAGCCGGCCGAGCGCGTCCTTCGAGGCGTTTGGGTAGTCGATCGCCTTCTGAATGTCTTTGACGGTGATCAGGCCCTTGAGCTGGCCCCGTTCATCGACGACCAGCAGCTTCTCGATCTTGTTGCGGTGCAACAGCTCGACGGCCTGATTGAGTGTTGTTCCAGGCGGTACCGTGACCAGCTTGTCGCGGGTCATGAGCTCCTCGACCAGGCGATTGTGGTCCTTCTCGAAGCGCAGATCGCGGTTGGTCAAGATACCGGCGACGAGGTTGTCCGGCTCGGTCACCGGCACACCAGAGATCTTGTACTTCGCCATCATCTCTAGCGCTTCACTGATCGGCTGTTTCGGGCCGATCGTGATCGGGTCGACGATCATGCCGCTCTCTGAACGCTTGACCTTGTCGACCTCGTCGGCCTGCTCTTCGATCGTCAAGTTCCGATGGATGATGCCGAGGCCGCCCTGTTGGGCGAGCGCGATAGCCATGCGCGACTCGGTTACGGTGTCCATCGCCGCCGACAGCAACGGCAAGTGGAGCTTGATCTCGGGGGTCAGGCGTGACGTGGTATCAGCCTGCGACGGCAGAATTGCAGAGCGGGCGGGAACCAGCTGGACGTCGTCGAAAGTGAGGGCTACCGGTGTGTTCTCCCCGAGCATCTAGCAGGCCGTGGTGAAAGTGTGATGGGTCGTCTGGCGCGTGGGTATTGTAGCCGAGGGCAAGTGAGCGCCGCCGCAGGCGATGCCTGAGCCATCGTCTGGGTCGCCTTTGATTGCGGCAAGGTACACCAAAGTGGGGAATTCAGCTAGCAGGCTCAGCGCCCGCAGCACTTCTTGTACTTCTTGCCGCTGCCGCACGGGCACGGATCGTTGCGCCCCACCTTCTTCGTGTCGCGCACGACCGTTCGCGAGATCGAGGTGTCGCCGCCGCCGGCGGCCGCCACCTGCTGCACGCGCTGCGCTTCTGCCTGCTGGCGTGCCAGCTGTTGCTGCCGTTCCTCGGGCGTCATGGGCTCGAGTTGAAAAGCGTAACGCACGATCTCGCCGCGGATGTGCTCGTGCATCTCCTGGTACATCTCGAACGACTCGTTTTTGTACTCGACCAGAGGATTGCGCTGCGCGTAGGCGCGCATCCCGATGCCCTCCTTCAGCCGGTCCAGGGCGTAAAGGTGCTCCTTCCAGCGGGAATCGACGACCTGCAGGCAGATCCAGGTCTCGAACTGCGGCATGACGTCGCCGATGCGCTCGACCTTCTGCCCGTAGCGCTCGTGCACCGCCGCCCGCAGGCCTTCGTGAATCTCGTCGAGGCCGTCTTCTTGGAGGTTGACGGGCAGTTCTTTCGCCGGAATGGCGAAGAAGTAGGTCATCTGGCGCTCAAGCTCGTCGACGTCCCAATCTTCAGGATCGCGATCGCGATCGCAATGGGTCTCGAGCAGCCAGTCGACGACTTCGTCGGCGGTTTCGAGGATGAACCGGCGCGCCGCCTCCTCGTCCTCCATCATCTCGTTGCGCATCGTGTAGACGACTTGGCGTTGCTTCTCCATCACGTCGTCGTATTCGAGCAGATGCTTGCGGGTCTCGAAGTTGCGGCCTTCGACCTGTTTTTGGGCGCGCTCGATGGCGCGGGTCACCATGCGGTCCTCGATCGGTACGCCTTCTTCCATGCCGAGCCGCTGCATCAGCCCTTGCAGCTTGTCCATGCCGAAGATGCGCAGCAGGTCGTCTTCAAGGGAGAGGAAAAACTGAGAGGATCCCTGGTCGCCCTGGCGCCCGGTGCGGCCGCGCAGCTGGTTGTCGATTCGCCGGGCCTCGTGGCGCTCGGTGGCGAGCACATGGAGGCCACCGAGCGCGGCGACACCGCCGCCGAGGACGATGTCGGTGCCACGCCCGGCCATGTTCGTTGCGATCGTCACCGTCCCTCCGGCTCCGGCCAGGGAGACGATCTCGGCCTCTTTCTCGTGATGTTTGGCGTTGAGCACGACGTGCTTGATGCCGCTCTTGCTGAGCAGACGGGCGAGTTTCTCGGATTTTTCGATCGACGTTGTGCCCACCAGCACGGGGCGGCCCGTCTCGTTCAGCGCCTCGATCTCGTCGACGACCGCGTTCCATTTTTCCGGTTCGGTGCGGAAGATGACGTCCGGAAGCTCGTCGCGCCGGAGCGGCCGATTGGTCGGAATCGCCATGACTTCGAGCTCGTAGATCTTGTCGAACTCGGCCGCTTCGGTCATCGCCGTGCCGGTCATGCCGGCGAGCTTGTCGTACATGCGGAAGAAATTCTGGAAGGTGATTGTCGCTAGCGTTTGGTTCTCGCGCTCGATCTTGACGCCTTCCTTCGCCTCTACGGCCTGGTGTAGCCCATCGCTCCAGCGCCTTCCCGGCATCATGCGGCCGGTGAACTCGTCGACGATCACCACCTGGCCGTCTTTCACCAGATAGTCCTTGTCGCGCGTGAAGAGTGTATGGGCCTTCAGTGCCTGCTGGACGTGGTGCACGAGGTCCATGTGGGAGGCGTCGTAGAGGTTGTCGACGCCGAGGAGCTTCTCGAGGTGCTGGACGCCCTCTTCGGTCAGGGCCGCACTCCGATGCTTTTCTTCGATCTCGTAGTCGATGTCCTTCTTGAGCGCCGGGATCACCCGGTCGATCTTGTAGTACAGCTCCGTCGACTGCTCGGCGGGGCCCGAGATGATCAGCGGCGTGCGTGCCTCGTCGATCAGGATGGAGTCGACCTCGTCGACGATCGCGTAGTTGTGCACCGTCTGCAGCATGTCTTCCAGGCGGAACTTCATGTTGTCGCGCAGATAGTCGAAGCCGAACTCGTTGTTGGTGCCGAAGGTGATGTCTGCGGCATAGGCGGCACGTCGGTCCTCGTCGGGCATGTCGTGTTGGATGCTGCCGACTGTCAGCCCCAAGCCCTCGTACAGTGGGCCCATCCACGACGCATCGCGGCGGGCGAGGTAGTCGTTGACGGTGACGACGTGCACACCTTTGCCGTCGAGCGCGTTCAGGTAGGCCGGCAATGTGGCGACCAGCGTCTTGCCCTCGCCGGTTGCCATCTCCGCGATCTTTCCTTGATGTAGCACGACCCCGCCGGCGAGCTGGACGTCGTAGTGGCGCATGTCGAGAAAGCGCTTGCCTGCCTCGCGTGCCACCGCGAAAGCCTCGACGAGCAGGTCATCGAGCGTCTCGCCGCCAGCCAAGCGGGCCCGAAACTCGTCGATCTTGGCGCGCAGATCGGCGTCGGAGAGCTTCTCGATCTCCGCCTCGAGAGCATTGATCGGCCCGACGTGGGCCTCGGTGATGCGCTTGATCTCGCGCTCGTTATGGGTGCCGAAGACCTTGGTGAGAACGGAATTGATCATGCCGTGTTCATTCGGAGCGCCGGAGGAAGGCGTGCTGCGAATCCCGCCAAATGGGACGCTCTGGGGGATCCTGCGAGGACTTCTGCGCACATCGTAGCAGCCCGTTCAGTTGAGGGTAACCCGCGCCGCCGGTGCCGCCAGGTCGAAGCTGTTTTGCCGGTATTGAAACGCCTCATCGAGGTCGGCGTCACACAAAGCCTCCCGCCCCTCCAGGTCGGCCAGCGAGCGCGCGGCGCGCAATACGCGGTGCCACCCGCGTCCCGAGAGACTCAGCCTCTCGGCCTCAAGACGGGCCTTGCGCTGCTGCTCTCTCGTCAACCCGCAAACCTCGTTCAGAAGCCGTGCCGGTAGTGTCGCGTTGGTGAACGCGGAAAGGTCACCCGGTAGGTCGCCGGCCTCGCGTAGGAGACGCCGGCGTGTCGCTTGCAGTTCCCGGGCGGCGGTAACGCGTCGTTGAACCTCAGCGGAGCTTTCCGCACCGGGTTCCCCGGCTATGAGCTCATCGAGAGGGGCTCGTTCAACCGCCACCACGAGGTCGATTCGATCGAGCAGCGGTCCCGAGAGCCCGCGCCAGTAGTGAGCGATCCTGGCTTCGCTACAACGGCACTCGCCGGATGCCGGGCCGTACCCGCAGAGGCAGGGATTCATCGCGGCAACAAGCTGGAATTGACATGGTAACGCGACGGCGTGACCGCTACGCACGATGCTCAATCTCGACTCCTCGAGCGGTTGGCGCAAGCACTCCAGTACGGATCGACGAAATTCGGACAATTCGTCGAGAAACAACACGCCATGATGAGCCAGGCTGATCTCGCCCGGCCGCGGCGGTACGCCGCCGCCCAGCAGGCCTGCGGCGGTGATGCTGTGATGCGGGGCGCGAAACGGCCAGCGTTCGAGAAGCGCTCGTCCGGTCAGCCGTCCGATGGCCGAGTACACGGCGCTCGCCTGCAACGCTTCCTCCGGAGTGAGTTCCGTAAGCACGCTGGCGAGGGCGCGCGCCAGCAACGTTTTACCGGCTCCTGGTACGCCGACCAGCAGCAGATGGTGGCCCCCGGCGGCGGCAATTTCGATCGCTCTGCGGGGTAGTGTATGGCCGACGATTTCCTCGAGGTCGACGTCATGGGCGGCGGCCGATGGCGTGCGTGGCGGCACCAGCCTCGGCGGCAGCTCACCGTGCGCCCAGGCGATAGCTTCCCCGAGCGTCGCCACCCCGACGACGTCGATTCCCGGCGCCGCGGCGGCTTCGTGTACGTTGGCGGCCGGGACGATCAAGTGGCACAAGCCGTGCTCGGAGGCTGCAATAGCCACGGGAAGTGTGCCAGGTACCGGGCGTACTGTGCCGTCCAAGCCGAGCTCGCCGACGCAAGCGGCCCGGGCGATGCCGTCCGCGTGGCAGCTTGCCGTCGGCGCACAGGAGGCCGAGAGCGATGGGGAGGTCCAGGGCCGGAGCCGCCCTTCGGGTGGTCCGCAGGAGCCAGGTTAACCGTCGTCCGCCGCGGCGCGAGCCCGTGTCCCTCGACCCGGCAGGCGGCCCGGACCCTTTCGAGGCTCTCACGCACGGCGGTGCCGGCGAGACCGACGATGATCTCACCCGGAATGCCGTCGTAGCGACTGACTTCTACGGTTACAACGGTTGCGCGAACACCGCTGATGACGGCCGACCGGACCGTGGCAAACGACTTGGGTGACGACATGGGCCTCGGCAACTGTTCCGTCGTGACGGGTAGACGCAGACTCAGCCCATAGGAGACGGCCACGGCCGGTGAAGTTGCCCGCTACCCGGAGCTTCTCAACGGGTCGCGGCTGGCCGAGAGGGAAGCAGCGCGGCGTGAGCTGGGCGGCAGGTTCGGCGCGGCGTCAGCGCAGCGGGACCGTGAGGCGGTCGCCCGGATGGATGATGCTGCGCGACGACAGGTCGTTGGCTTGCAACAAGCTGCGCAGCGAAATCCCGTGCCTCTCGGCGATGCGTCCGAGCGTGTCGCCGCGCCGCACCGTGTATGTCGCTCTCGACGTTGACGAACCGCCACCGGGAAGCAGCAACTCGTCGCCCGGATAGATATTGCTGCGGCGCGACAGCCCATTGGCGGCGAGCAAGGCGTCGAGGCTGACACCGAAGCGCTGTGCTATCTCATACGGCGAGTCGCCGCGCACGACGAGGTAGCTGCGCGTCGTGGTATTGGCGCTGCCGGGCGTCTGGGCGTCATCGAAGTTCAGGCCGGCCGAGTACAGGACGAGCTTGTCGCCGGGGTGAATCGTGTTGCCCGTGCGGTTGTTCCAACTCTTGAGCGCATCGATAGAAACGTCGAATCGTTGGGCGATCAGGTAGAAGCTGTCGCCGCGGCGCACCGTGTAGATGGTTCGGTCGGCGCGGTTCGAATTCGGAGAAGCGGCGTCGTTGCCGGCAGAAAAGCTCTCGGTGGCGGCGGTACGGGTGACCGCCGGCGGCGTGGCGATGGCGCCGCGCACGCCGAAGTACACGATGAGAGTATCGCCGGGGTAGATGCGGTTGGTATTGAGATCGTTCCACCGCATCAGGTTCGGAACGCTGGTTTTGAAGTTCTGAGCGATCTCATAGAGGCTGTCGCCGCGCTCCACGCGATACGTCGTCCGCTCGCCGGTATCGAAGCCCGCGACCGGCTGGGAGCGATACGGGCGGGTCTGCGGGCCCACGGGAATGATGAGCCGCTGGTTGATGCTCAACCGGTTGGCGCTGCGCAACTGGTTGACCTCGACGATGGCGTTGATGCGGGTGCCGTAGCGGGCGGCAATCTCCGACAGCGTTTCGCCGCGCGCCACGCGATGGGTGATGAACTCGATGCGCTCGGCCGGTGGGATGGCGGCGATAGCTTCTTCGAACGCGCTCTTGCTGCCCGGCGGTATGCGAACGGCGTAGTCTTTCGGCACCCAACCGCGGATATGTGGGTTCAGGTCGCGAATCACCGTGTCGCTTACGCCGGCGGCGTCAGCAATGACGCGGAGGTCCGTGTTTTCGTCCATGACGGACTCTTCGTACACATATGGTGGCCGCTGCACCACGTTGAGTCCGTAGAGTTCGGGGTCGGTGCCCATCAGGATGGCGGCATAAATCTTCGGTACGTGATCGCGGGTCTCGCGCGGAATCTGCCGCGTTTCGGCGAGGCGCCAGAAATCGGTCGTCCCCGTGCGCTGCATCGCCCGGCTTATTCGCCCTTTGCCGGCGTTGTAGGCGGCCAGGACCAGGGACCAGTCGCCGTATTCCTCGTACAGGTCACGCATGTAGATGGCCGCGGTACGGGTGGCGATAACCGGGTCACGGCGCTCATCGAGGTTGTAGTCGACCTTCATGCCGTAGAGCCGCGCGGTACCCGAAACGAACTGCCACATGCCAACGGCGGCGGCCCGGGAGAAAGCGTTGGTCTTGTACAAGCTTTCGATCAACGGCGACCAGCCAAGCTCACGGGGTACGCCAACCTCGTCCAAGATGGCGAAGATCATCGGCATGTAGGCGGTGGCGCGCGACAAGCCTTCTTCGATGACCTCTTTGCGTTCGCCGCTCAGATAGGCGAGCGCCCATTCGACGCGCTCGTTTTCCAGCGGCGAAGGCACCGGCATGTCGAACTTCGGCATTTCCGAAGGGTTGACCGCGAGGCGCTCGCGCAGGTCGGCCAACGCCGCCTCCGACGGCGAGGAGAGCGGCTCGTCGTCGAGCGATACGAGGTCGTCATTGATTGAAATCAGCTCGGCGAGGCCGAGCGCGTGAATTCGATTGAAAAGGTCATTGAACGCGGCCTGGTGGGCTTCGCGGTCTTGGGGTCCGACCTCCGCTTCCATGTACACGTCGAGAGCGCGCTGGAATTGCTGATCGGCGGCCGAGTAGCGTCCCGAGCGATAGGCCTGCTCGCCGGCGGCAAAGTGCCGTTCGGCATCTTCTTGGATGGCGGCGAACGACTCTGAGATGGAACCCACAGCCGGCGCCGTTGGCGTCGTTTCGGGCGGCGGCGAGCTGAAACGGGAACAGCCGGTGGCCAGCAGGCCGAAGAACACGAAAAGCAGCGCGCGTGCCGCGCGCTGTCCACCCCACCTTGCCCACCGGTCGGTCATCCCGAAGGCCCCGTTGAACTCATTTTCTTGGTCGCCGTTGCGGCTATCCCTGCCGCGATCAAGGAGCCCGTCAGCTTCGCCGGAACACCTCATGCTCCTCACCCTGCTCTCGAGCGAGAGGCGTGATGATTGTATCGGGTCCGATGCTGATTTTCTCTCCCTTTTCGACAGCGGCGCGAACATCGTCCTCGGCGACGAAATCCACCGGGGGTCCCGCCGCGACCGCTGAACCCCCGGGTTCGACGCTGCCGGGCGCCGCCGGGCGCTCAGTCTGGTTCGCGGAACCTGTGTGCGGACGACCGCGCGGCGGCGTAGCTGCTGGTCCTGTAGATGTCTCGCCACCGTGTTCGCCGGCCTTCACGGAAATCACCGTATGCCTTCCGGCCACCGGCGGATTGTCCGTTCCCTGACGCAGCAGCCCGCGTCGGGTAAGAAACGCGGCGACCTCGGACTCCAGGTTGCCGGGGACTGCCGGACTGTTGCCGCGAACGATGCCCGGAGAAACAGCCACACGAGTGTCGGATGCCGCCGCCGAGTTAGTCGCCCCGGCGCTAAGATCCGGGACGTACTCACATGTCTCGTAGGCCAAACGCTTGACGTTGATGAGATGTTGGGGGCCGATGTTGTCGGAGGTGATGTTGTTGCCCCACGAGCCGCAGCCGAGCGTCATCGACGGAAACAGGTGGGTCGTGAGACCGACCGCTCCGAGCGCCGCCACCGTGTTTACCAGGACACGGTGTGCCGGCTTGCGGAGGGCGAACTGCATGATGATGTCATCATCTCGGGAGTGGATGGCCAGGGTATGTCCCATCCCGCCGAAGCGCAGCAATTCGGTGCACCGCTCGCAGCCTTCCTGCCAATCGTCAACCACGTAGAAAGCGAGTACCGGCGACAGCTTCTCGTGCGACAGCGGATAATCACGGCCGACGCCGTCAACGGGACATACCAGGACGCGCGTCGATTCCGAAACCTCGATGCCCGCCGCCGCAGCGATCGTGGTTGCCGGTCGGCCCACGAAGTCGGTGTTCACGAGAAATTTGTCGGTGATCAACACCGCCGCGAGTCGCTCGGCCTCCTCAGGGGAAAGAAAGTACCCGCCGTTGGCGTGTGCTTCGGCAACCACTTCGTTTTCGATCTCGCGATCGCAGATGATGGCCTGCTCCGACGAGCACAGGGTGCCGTTGTCGAACGTCGTTCCCGAGAACACGTCGCGCACGGCTTTGGCGACGTCGGCGCTGCGTTCGATGTAGGCCGGCACGTTGCCGGGCCCGACACCATACGCCGGCTTGCCGGCCGAATACGCTGCCTTCACCAGCCCGACGCCACCTGTCGCCAGAATGAGATGCGTGTCCCTACCGTTGAGTAGCTCGCTGGTTCCCTCCATCGTGACCTCGGTCATGCAGCCGATGAGGCCCTTCGGGGCGCCGGCTTCGAGCGCCGCAGCGTGTGTGATCGCGGCGCTCTCGCGAATGCACTCACGAGCGCTGGGGTGGGGCGACAACACGATCCCGCAGCGCGCCTTTACCGAGATCAGGCACTTGAACAGTGCCGTCGAGGTCGGGTTTGTCGACGGAATGACACCGGCAACCACGCCCACGGGCTCGGCGATTTCGAACACCTTGTGCTCGCGATCTTCGCGCAGCACGCCGACGGTGCGCATGCCGCGCATCGCAGCCACGACGTCCTCGAGGACGAAGTTGTTCTTGCGGATCTTGTCGGGAACGTTGCCGAAGCCGGTCTCCTCGACTGCCAGCTGGGCGAGGCGTTCCGATTCGGCGAGGCCGGCGGCCGCCATTTGTTCGACAATGACGTCGATCTGAGCCTGGGTGAATCCCTCGACTTTGCGCTGTGCAGCGGCCACGGATCGGGCGAGCTGGCGGGCTTGGCGAATCGACTCGAGGTCGCGGTCTGGGTCCGCGTCGGACATTGGCGGCTGTGATGGGGTGGAGGGGGGCGACGACGGCTGGCGGTCTGCCAACTAAAACCAGTGCCCACTCGGGACACTAGCTGCGCTTGCGACTAGCGGGAGTCGGTTTCTCCTTGGGCGTCGGGGGGAGGATCCTCTCGACCTCCTCGTGGGGCCTCGGGATCACGTGCACGGAAATGAGCTCGCCGACCCGGCGGGCTGCGGCGGCGCCCGCATCGGTCGCTGCCTTGACGGCTCCTACATCACCGCGAACGATCATGGTCACGAGACCGCCGCCCACCTGCTCTCTGCCGACGAGCACCACTTTGGCCGCCTTGACCATCGCGTCGGCGGCCTCGATAGCCCCGACCAACCCGCGGGTCTCGACCATGCCAAGGGCTTCGTACGACATCGGTTCTCCTTGTGCCGGTGGTTCGTGAACGGCGCGCACGTTAGCACAAGGGGGCCGTTGGGCGCAACGTCGAATTCGCCCGAGCGCCTGCCAATAGAGGGTTTCGCGGGCGGGAGCCGACGCTGCGCCGGGCCTCCGGAAGCTTGAAGGGTGTCGGGTGCCGGAGTAGACTCCGCCGGGGCGCCCACCCGATACCCGATTCGCGGAGAACACTGATGTTACCGAAGGTCGACGACTCCACGACGCGACTCCGACTCATCACGAGCATCGTGCTGGCCGCCGTGCTGCCGCTCGCCGGTTGCAGCGGCGACGACCTCGAGCGTTCGCTCAATGTCGGCGTCAGCTTGGACTTGCCGGAGAGCCTTCCCGTGGGCAGTCCCGTCGATATCGGCTACACGTGGACTCCAGTGGACGACTTCGTACCGCCCGCCGACGACTACCGAGTTTTTGTGCACCTCGTCGATCCGGATGGCGCGATCGTCGAGCAGGACGATCACTTTCCCAGCGTGCCGACGAGCCAATGGCGTGCCGGAGAACCGGTTTCGTATCGACGGCTGCTGTACCCCCATCCGGACCTGCAGCCGGAATACCTGGACTTTTACGTCGGGCTGTACGACAGCGAGGACGGCCAAGTGGCGACGCTGCACGACGGGGATCTCGAGAACAGGCCACTCCTTCATACGTCGATCATTCGCCTTGATGACCAGCGGGGGTTGCCGGTGTATTTCGATGGCTGGTACGCGCGCGAGTCGTCGCTGTCGGCCGGTAAGTACCATCAGCAGTGGCAGTGGATGCGGAAAACGGGAGAGGTTGCTTTCGGAAACCCACGCGGCCCCGCGACGCTGCATTTCCGCGCTCGGAGCCCGATCGATTTTCTCGACATGGCGCAAACAATTACCCTGCGGGTGCAAGGCCAGGAAGTGATGCAGATCGAGAAGGCGGACTCGGTGCCGTTTCTCGAGCGCATCGAGATCACGGCGGAGGTGATGGGCGACGAAGAGTGGATCGAGCTGACGATCGAGGTCGACAACACCTTCGTGCCGATGGAGGTCGACGAGAGCTTGGGCGACGAGCGGATCCTCGGCCTGCAGGTGTTCTGGCTTTATCTCGCGCCCAGCAACTAGCAGGCCGGGGTGCTGGTAGGACGGGGCGCTGAACGCGGCGCCCGGCGGAAGTCACCGACGGGTGCGCAGGATGATGGGTGTCCCGTGGCCATCTATAATTGGGCAGGGATTACGAACCGCGGCGCGCTTGAGGAGCACACGATGGCGAAGGAAGTGGACCAGAGGTTGGACGCGGTCGAGGCTGCCGTTTCCCAGATCGAGCGCCAGTACGGCAAGGGTGCCATCATGCGGTTGGGGCGAGACAGCGCCATCGACGTGGGCGTCATTTCCACCGGGTCGATCAATCTCGATGCGGCGATCGGAGTCGGCGGGGTGCCACGCGGCCGTGTCGTCGAGATCTTCGGCCCGGAATCTTCGGGCAAGACCACCCTGGCGTTCCACGTCGTCGCGGAGGCGCAAAAAGCCGGTGGCATTTGCGGCTTCGTGGACGCAGAGCACGCCGTTGATCCCGAATATGCGAAGGCGCTGGGGGTGAACTTGGACGAGCTCCTGGTATCACAGCCCGATTCCGGCGAGCAGGCGCTGGAAATCACCGAGACCCTGGTGCGCAGCGGCGCGCTCGACGTCTTGGTGATCGACTCCGTGGCAGCTCTTGTACCGCGCGCCGAGATCGAGGGTGAGATGGGCGACCAGCAGCCCGGCCTCCAGGCCCGGCTGATGTCCAAGGCGCTGCGCAAGCTCACCGCTGTGGTCGCGAAGTCGGGCACCTGCGTGATCTTCATCAACCAGGTACGCGAGAAGATCGGCGTAATGTTCGGCAACCCGGAGACCACACCCGGCGGCCGCGCCCTGAAGTTCTATTGTTCGGTGCGCCTCGATATCCGCCGCATCGGATCGCTCAAGGAAGGCGACCAGTTCGTCGGCAACCGCACGCGAGTGAAGGTCGTCAAGAACAAGGTCGCGGCGCCCTTCCGCATGGCCGAGTTCGACATCATCTACGGCGAGGGGATCTCGCGCGAAGGCGAGCTCATCGATCTCGGCCTCGAACATGGCATCGTCGAGAAGTCAGGCGCCTGGTTCTCCGCCGGCGGCGAGAGGCTCGGACAAGGCCGCGAGAACGCGCGCCGCTTCCTGCGCGACAATGCCGACTTCGCCGCCGATATCGACGTCAAGGTGCGCACGGCCCTGGGGTTGATACCCGACGAGCCAGAACAGCTCGACAAACCCGTGTCTGGCGAGGCAGATGAAATCGAGGTCGCCGTCGCCGAGCCGGAGCCGGAGGCGCTGGTCAAGCCGAGACCGCGCGCCAGCAAGCCGAAAGCGGCCGCGAAGGCGGGTTAAACCAGACCCATCACACTTTCACCAGGGCCTGCTAATCGCCGTCAAACAGGATCTTCTTGTAGCAGAAGGCCGTGAGGCCGATGATCGCGGTCCAGGCTAACGCCATGAACAGGTAGCCGTAAGAGGTCATCCGCCTGCCTCCTCCTGTTGTGCGTGCTCGCCGGTGTGGCGGCCGCTGCCGCCGTGTTTCTTCCATGCCCACGCCACCAAAGCGCACAGCGTGACGAGCATCCCGACGAGCATCAGCCGCGAAGCTTGGATCATCGGGCGGGCCTCTTCGGCAACTCCGTCGAGGTGGAGGACGCCGGGCAACGTGTTGTAGAAGTAGTCGCCAAGAATAACGAGCAGCATTGCCGGGGCGACGAACTGCAGCACGTACTTGAAGAAGCGGGGCACCTTGATGTCCGCGGCCTTGTTGATCTCGTCCCAGGCGCGGTGGATGCCGAACACCCAGCAGAACAGGACGATCTCGATGGTTGCCAGCACCACGAGACCGAATGTCCCCGCCCAGAAATCAAACTCGTTCATGAAGTGCGGCATGAAGATGATGATCGGCTGCACGAGTGCGAACACCGTGAGCCCCAACGTGATCGCGGCCTTCTGGCGCGTCATCTTCAGCTCGTCCTGCAGGAAGGCCATCAGCGGCTGGCCGATTGCAAGAGAGGAGGTAATCCCGGCGATGAACAGCAGGGCGAACCACAACGTCCCGAAGATCTGACCGCCCGGCAGCTCTTGGAACAATGCCGGCATCACCGCGAACGCCATGTCGAAGGCGTCGGCAGCGAGCGCCCGGGTTTCTTCGAGGCCGTAGAACGCCACGGCTGCCGGAATCGCCAGCGTGCCACCCAGCACGACCTCGGCGAACTCGTTGGTCGAGGCGGTGGCGAGGCCCGTGAGCGCGATGTCGTCGTTTTCTGACAGATACGACGAATAGCACTGGATCGTGCCCATGCCGAGACTGAGCGTGAAGAAGATTTGTCCCGCCGCGGCCAACCAGGTCTTGGAGTTCGTTATTTGGCTGAAATCCGGGTTCCAAATGAAACCGAGGCCGGCGTTGACGCTGAAATCGGGTTGCGCCGGATCCGGAGTGCCTAGCATCAGGACGCGGACCACCAGGATGATGGCGAACAGGAACAATGCAGGCAGGGCGTACTTCGCGACCAGCTCGATGCCGCCGGAAACGCCGCGCGACAGCACGTAGATGTTGATGACCAGCGTGACGACGAAAAGCCCGTAGGCCCACGCCAGGCTACCGAAGAACTGATTGCTCTCGATGCCCTGGTAGCCGGCCAGGAAAGCCCGCATGCCATCCTGTCCCTCACCCCAGTAGGCGCCGGTCGCGGTGAACAGCGAGTAGCCCAGCGACCACGATTCGACGTAGGTGTAGTAAACCATCACGGTCAGCGGCATGAACAGCCCGAGGGCCCCCAGATACTTCGCCATCGGGTTGTCCCACAACTTTTCGAACATTCCAGGGCAAGACGAGTGACCGTGACTGCCACCGTAGCGGCCGATTGCCCATTCCATCCACATCAACGGAATCCCGAGCAGCAGAAACGAAATGAAGTACGGGATCATGAAAGCGCCGCCGCCGTTCTGCGCGGCCTGGACTGGAAAGCGCAAGAAGTTGCCCAAGCCGACGGCGTTGCCGGCCATGGCCAGGACGAGCCCGACCCTGGTTGCCCATTTTTCGCTTTCGCTCATCGAACCTCCACGACAATCCGCGGACCCTGGAGCTCGCTGCGGCCAACTGACGCCGAGCCGCGGGATGCTATCACAGCGACAATGTGCCAGCTGCTGGCAGGCCGTGGTGAGCAGCGGCGGTGACAAGCTGGTATTCTGCAAGGCGCGCTGGCGACCCTCGGTACCCGGCGTTCTCGGCGGTCGACATCCGTGCGATCGTTGCCACGATCTCTAGCAGGGTGCTGACTCGTAGGTGGGCTCGTAGCTCAGTCGGTAGAGCGCCAGACTGAAAATCTGGGCGTCGGTGGTTCGATTCCGCCCGAGCCCACCTCCGATTCCCCTCCGACGGTACAGCGGTTCAGTGCTATTGCACTTCTCGCGCCAGCTCCTCGAGTTGATCGAGAACTTCCCCGTCAACGCCGGGCAGGGGTATGGAGCAACCGGCGGGGATGCCGGCCGCAATCAGGAACGAACGCCAGCGTCGCGCCACCGACAACGATGAAAATCTCGCGGCGGTTATCTTCGTAGAAGTGCCGAAGCGAACGTGTCAGTCGCATCTCTGTCCCAACCTACTCGTATTTCTTGACGGAACGCTATCAAAGGTCGCCGCAGACCCTCGTATGCTGCAGTCTAGGAGGGCGTGACCGAGCGGTCCAGCGGTGCCACAGGCGCACTGTCGGCCGGCCGATGGAGACGCTTTAGACACGAGCGAGGAAGCTTTCGACCTTGCGCATCACACTCGGCCAGCGGTACTGCGACTCAACGTATGCCTTGCCTTGGGCACCGAGCTGATCGGCGACGCTGGGATTGTCGAGCAGGAAGTCGAGTGCGGCGCGGAATTCATCGAAGCTGGCGTAGTAGAGACCGCCGTCGGCGCGTCGGGTTTGCCCGCGGAGCACCGCGCAGCGGCCGTTGACCAGCACCGGGCGACCGAGGTTCCAGGCCTCGAGCACGACGATGCAAAGGCTCTCGTAGGGCGAGGAGGCTACCAGCGCCCGAGCCCCCGACAGCAGTGCCTTGCGCGTGTCGGCGTCGACGAACCCGAGCGTTTTGATCGAGGGGTGCTCTGGAATGGGCATTGCCGCCTGCCCGGCGATCACCAGTTGCGGCGGACTTTCCTTGGCGTCGGCATAGGCCGTGAAGTAGCGGAACAGGGTACCGCAGCCCTTGTTCGGGTCGACGCGACCGAGGTAGAGCACGTAGGGCGACACCACACCGATCTCGCGCAGCGCGGCGGGGGAGTCCGTGGCGACGTCGGGCTCCAACCCGGTGCCGATGATCTCCGAGGGTGGCAGCTCTCCGGCAACGCGGTTGCCCACCAGGTCGGCCTCTTCGGGCGTCAGGAACAGGTAGCCGCGCGGCAAGGCGAAGAAGCTCTCCAGCACGCCCATCCGGATCGCCGGGTCTTCCTCGGCGGTCGGCAACAGGATGCTTCGATCGGCAACCAACGGAAGGCCGAAGAACGACTGGTGGTAGCGATACGTCCAAAACAGGACGCGATCGTAGCCGGATCCCCGAGTCTCGAGATGATGCAGTAAGCGAGGCATACGCGGGCCGTTCTCTTCGAACCAGGCGGCTTCCTCTTGCGGCGTTCCGGCCCCCGAGAAAACGATCTCCGAGAGCTCGCGAAGCCGCGCCGGGCACCGCGGGGCGGCCTCGAAGCGAAGCACGCGCACACCGTCATCGGCCTGCTCGCCGGCCGGATACTCGGAACGCCAGGTCAGGTAATCGCGGGCGCGACTGGTCAGCACGGTGACCTCGTGTCGCGCGGCGAGCCGCTGCGCGAGGTGGCGGCAATGCGCCTCCGAGCCGCCGGAGAAATCGGGGCCGTATCGCTGCACAACGAGCGCTAGCTTCATCGCGGTCGGTCGTCGCCGGCCTTGAGCCTCTCGAGGTCACGTCGCAGTCGCGCGTTCTCGAGCGCCAGCGCCCGTAAACACACCGACTGGAAGTGGTTGATCGCGTGCTGCCGCCGAAAGTTGTCGATGCTGTATTCGAGGAGCCAGCGGAACAGCGGCATGATCAAGGTACGTTTCACGAAGACCAGCGGCTTGCCGATGACCGGGCGATGGCTCTCAACACGGAAAGAGGTGCACAGTTCCATGTCGCGCGGGTCGACGAGCTGGTCGTCGCCGAGCTCATGCCGCTCGACCGCCTCATTCAGCAAGATGTCGGCCAGGGTTTGGGGGTCGACCTTGTCGTCGTCGCCGAGCAGTTGCTGGGCGCGTATCTCGCGGCGCAGCTCCTTCATCAATTGGTCGGTCGAGAGCACGTCGGAGGAGGTTTCGTCGGCCACGGAAATCCCTGTTTGTGTCGTGTTTCGGCCAGGTTAGGGTATACCGCCTTCCAGACGCTGCAAGTTGTGAGGTTACAATGAGCGTGCCATGCCGACCGTCACCACAGCACCGAGAGCGGTGTTCGACTTCCATCGCCCATAGTCCACCAGAGTGCGTATGACGAATCCATCGGCAGGTCCCGCCGGCGACGTGCTGCACGATCTCGAAATTCTGCTGAAGTCCCGCTACGGCTTGGTGCATCTTGCCACCGACAAGGAAAGCCGCTCCGCGACACTGCTGCGGCATCTCGCCGACCGTCTCAACATCCCTCTTTTCCGCTGGTCGCGGCTGGCAGGGTTGTTGCGCGATGGCACCGACGGCGCCGTTTACGGGACGCAGAGTCTTCCGGCGGCACTCGGACACGTCGCGGCCTTGGGCCAGCCGGCGCTCTACCACTTTCACGGCATCGGAACGGGACTGGGATCGGATGCGGCTCTCGCCGAGCAGTTGCACGAAGCCGTAGCCAGCCTCGAACGCCTGCGCGGTGCTATCGTCGTCACCGGGGACGCTCTCGACCTACCGGATTCCATGCGACCGGTGGCCGCCCGCCTGTCGCTTCCGGGACCGAGCGCACTCGAGTTCGGTGATCTCCTTTCGCACATCATCCGCGACGTGTCACAGCGCCAGGACCTCGAGGTCGACCTCAGCGGCGAGGAACGTGCGGCGCTCGTCGGCCAGCTAGCCGGATTAACGTTGCTCGAGGCCGAGAAGATCTTGACCAAGGCAATGGTCGAAGACGGTCGCCTCGGACTGGAAGACCTGCGGCACGTGATCGACGCCAAACGTCAGATCGTCGAGCAAGAGGGTCTGTTGGAGTACTATCCGACCGAGGAGAGCGTGATCGGTGTCGCCGACCTGCACCGCTTACGCGAGTGGTTGGGCAAGCGCAAGGCAGTGGTGGCGGAGCCGTTGCGCGCCGAGGAGTTCGGGGTTGCCGTTTCCGCGGGGTGTTCTGCTGCTCGGTGTTCCAGGATGCGGCAAGAGCTTGAGCGCCAAGGCGGTGGCCATGGAATGGAAGCTGCCGCTGCTCAAGCTCGATACCTCGACGCTGTACAACAAGTTCATCGGCGAGAGCGAGAAGAACTTCAAATGCGCCATGGTCACGGCGGAACGAATGGCGCCCGTTGTCTTGTGGATTGACGAGATCGAAAAAGCTTTTGCCTCGGGAGGAGACGAGGACGGAGGCGTGTCGCAGCGCATCCTCGGCAACTTCCTGTCGTGGATGCAGGAGCGTACCGGAGAGGTATTCGTCGTGGCGACCGCCAACGACATCGGGAGACTGCCCGCCGAGTTCCTGCGCAAAGGGCGCTTCGACGAGATTTTCTTCGTCGACCTTCCGGACCAAGCGACGCGCCAGCAGATCTTCCGAATTCATCTGGAGGCTCGCCGGCAGTCCGCCGATGGCTACGAACTGAACCTACTTGCTGAACTTGCCGAGGGATTCAGCGGTGCCGAGATCGAGCAGGTCGTGATCGCCGGGCTGTACGCGGCGTTCGCTTCCGACGGTGAATTGACGCAGGAGTTGCTACAACGGGAAATTGGCGGCACGAGGCCGTTGGCCGCCACGATGGCCGAGCGCGTAGCGCAAATCCGCAGGTGGGCACACGGCCGGACTGTTCCGGCCAACTGAGCGCCGTGTTGGCCAATTCGTCTGGAAATAGCATGCATCAACCTGCGAGAATGGCATTTTTTGGGGAAAGTATGTCTGAGCTTCGGCAGTTTCCCGGGTGCCAGAGCTCGTTGGGGTGTGCCCGGCGGCCTTTCTCTGGGCGGCGGCTTGCCCCAGCACCCTGCTAAAGCTTTCTTGCGTTCATTGTCCGGTGTGAGAGACGGATTGGGATGGTCAACCCGCTCGACTTCCTGAGAAGCGCCAAGAAGAAACAAGACCCCGACGCCGCCGCGACGGAAACACCGGTCGCTGAGGCGTCGGATGCGGTCTTGTCTCCAGAGCCGGCGGCCGATGCGGCGGCCGTGACGGCGGAGCCGAGCGACCTGACTGACGCCGCCGCCGTAGTCGATCCACCCGAAGAAAAAAAAGAGGTGACCTCCAAGCGTTGCAAGCCCACGGCGCCGGAGGCACTGTACGCCGAGTGCCTGAAGGTCGTCGTCGCGTTCTTCAAGGCCGCCGCCAAGCTCGACAGCGACGAGGCTGAGGAGCTGCCGATCGCCGACGTGGAAGCCGTCGCTTTCCAGTTGGTCGAGGCGATGATCGATGGGGACAAGCTGGTCGCCCTGGCGGTGGGACCGTATCCCGACAGCGAGCGCTTCATCGTGCCGCACAGCGTCAACGTGGCGATTCTGGCGCAGCGTGTCGGGCGTCACATGGAGCTCGGAGGAGGGGGAGCTTCTGCCGCTGGCCGTAGGCGCCCTGGTGCACGATGTCGGCACAGTCCGTATCCCGAAGGAAGTCTTCTACAAGGCCGACAGTCTCTCCGACGAAGAGTGGGAGCAGATCAAGGCCTGACCGCGTCACAGCCGCGAGATCGTTCTCGCAATCGACCCCGAGTACCGCGCGGTGGCCGAGATTGCCTATCAAGCGCATGAGCGACTCGACGGCAAGGGCTACCCGCGTGGTTTGAAAGTTGACGAGATTGCACTCGAGGCCTCGATCCTCGGCGCCGCAGATATTTTCGAAGCCTTCATTCACCCGCGGCCCTACAAGAAGACGGTTCCCGCTGCTGCCATGTATGGCGTCGACAATTTGATGCGGATGTCCGGGCAGTTCGGCGACGGCGTGTTGAAGGCCTTGGTGCGCAGTGTCGGTCTCTTTCCGGTCGGCACGCACGTCAAGCTGAACAGCGGTGAGGTGGCCCTCGTGTTGAAGGGCAGGGCCGCCAACCCGATGCGTCCGGAAGTCGAGGTAGTATTCGACACGCAGAGCCGTAAGCTGGACAAGACGTGCCGGGTCGACCTCATGACGATGCCGCACCTCTACGTGTTCAAGCCGCTTTCGCCTGAAGATCTCGTCGAGCTCGGTATTTCCTAGCAGGCCGTGGCCTGCTCGTTCATCAAGGAGTTTCCGCAATGCCTGTCCGCAAGCAGCTCACTGTCGCATGGCAGAACCGGCCGGGTGAGCTGGCCAACGTCTGCCGTGTCCTCGCCGAAGCAAGCATCAACGTTGAGGCGCTGGCCACCGCCGAAGCCAGCGAGTACGGCGCCGTCCGAATGCTTGTTGACGACGTCGATGCAGCGCGTAAAGTGTTCCACGAGGCGGGTGTAGCACACACGACGATCGACGTCCTGGTGATCGAAATGTCCAACAAGACAGGCACCCTGAGCGAATTGGCGGGGCACCTTTCCGCCGAGCGCATCAACATCGAGTACTTCTACGCGTCGGTTGCGCCGGGTGTCGAGCGCGCACTTGGCGTGTTTAAAGTGTCCGATCCGGAGCACGCTGAGGCAGTTGTGCGCGGCATGCAAGCGGGCGATGACTGACGCGGCCTCTGTAGTTACCTCCACCGAGGTCGATGGTGTTTCTCTGGCGCGCCGCGGCAAGGTTCGCGACGTCTACGACCTGGGCGACCGGTTACTGATCGTCGCCACCGACAGGATCTCGGCATTCGACGTCGTTCTTCCCAATGGCATTCCGCACAAGGGACGTGTTTTGACACAAATCTCGCGGTTCTGGTTCGACCGCTTGACGGTGTGCGGTAACCATCTGATCAGCACCGACGTCGAGCAGTTCCCGGAGCCTCTGCGTGAGCACGCCGACGTGTTGTCCGGACGCAGCATGTTGGTGCATCGGGCCGATCGCGTCGACGTCGAATGCGTCGTGCGCGGATATCTGATCGGATCGGGGTGGAAGGACTACCGGGCGACTGGTGCCGTGTGCGGAATCGAGCTTCCCGCCGACATGGAGTTGGCGGCGCGACTCGAGGAACCGATTTTCACGCCGGCAAGCAAATCAGACGACGGCCACGACGAGAACATCTCCTTCGACGAGATGGCGGAAATGGTGGACGCCGACACCGCCGAGCGTTTGCGCGAGTTGTCGCTGGCCATTTACTCGGAGGCCCGCCAGTACGGCGAGGAGCGCGGCATCATCATCGCCGACACCAAGTTCGAATTCGGCTTCATCGACGGCGAGTTGGCGCTGATCGACGAAGTGTTAACGCCCGATTCCTCCCGATTCTGGCCTGCCGATCAGTACCACAGCGGCGTGAGCCCGCCATCATTCGACAAGCAGTTCGTACGCGACTATCTCAATGAAATTGATTGGGACAAAACCCCGCCGGGCCCGCCACTGCCGGCAGAGGTCGTCGGCGCAACGAGTGCTAAATACCTGGAGGCCTACGAGCAACTGACTCGCCGTTCGTTGTTCGATGCCTAGCCAGACCAATCTCCAGGAGCGTCTCGAGTCTCTCGTCGGCGAGATGGTGAGCGGAGGCATTCGCCTCGATGAGGCGGTCAGGGAGCTCGAGGCGCAGTTTCTCCGGCAGGTGCTTGCCGAGCATAACGGCAACCAGTCAAAGGCGGCGACCTTCCTGGGCATGCACCGCAACACCTTGCGCAACAAGATGCGTCGCTGCGGGCTTCTTCAATAGGGTGCTGAGAACTCCCAGGAGTTTTTCAACACCCTGTTAACACGGCCTGCTAGCAGCTGCTGGAGGCGAATCGGGCACTGTTGGCAAGTTGACATCATGGCGCCGGTTGGTACACTTAGCAGTCGTATCGGGGGAGTGCTAAAGCGATTCCAGCGGGCCGGCTCCGGCCCGAATTCGCAGTAGCTGCTCGCAGCCCGATCGTTTGCGCAGTTATCTGGATTCCAACGAGTTTCATCTCTCAACGCGGAACTCGTGTTCAAGCTTCAAGGAGCACGTAAATGGCAGCGAAGAAGAAGGCTGGAGTAAAGGTTCGCCCCCTCGGCGACCGCGTCCTGGTGCGGCGCATTGAAACCGCGGAGGAAGTGCGCGGCGGCATCATCATTCCCGACACCGCCAAGGAAAAGCCCATGGAAGCCGAGGTCGTGGCCATCGGGCAAGGTCGACGTCTCGACGACGGTTCCCGGGCGCCGTTCGAGGTATCGAAAGGCGACACGGTGCTGATCGGCAAGTACGCCGGCACCGAGATCAAGATCGGGAGACAGGACTACCAGATCGTCAAGGAAGACGAAATTCTCGGCATCATCGGCTGAAGAAGATAGAGCGGTCGCCGCGCCGGCACGCGCCGGCGACTGACAACGGAGGAATCAATGTCTAAAGCAATTACCTATGGCTCGGAGTCGCGGCGCGAGATCCAGCGTGGCGTCAACAAGCTCGCGGATGCCGTGAAGATCACGTTGGGTCCCAAGGGGCGCAACGTGGTACTCGAGAAGAAGTTCGGGTCGCCGCAGATCACCAAGGATGGCGTCACCGTTGCCAAGGAGATCGAGCTCGAGTCGCCCACCGAGAACCTCGGTGCCCAGCTGGTCAAGGAAGTTGCCAGCAAGACCTCCGACGTGGCCGGTGACGGCACCACGACGGCGACGGTGTTGGCGCAGGCGATCTACAACCAGGGTGTCAAGCAGGTGACCGCCGGACATAATCCGATGGCCATCAAGCGCGGCATCGACGCGGCTGCGGCTGCAGCGGTCGGGTCCGTTCGTGACCTGTCGAAGCCGGTCAAGGGCGACGCGATCGCTCAAGTCGGCACCATCTCGGCGAACAACGACAGCACCATCGGCGAAATTATCGCCGAGGCGATGGACAAGGTCGGCAAGGATGGCGTCATCACGGTCGAAGAGGCCCAGGGTCTCGAAACCAGCCTCGAAGTCGTCGAGGGTATGCAGTTCGACCGCGGCTATCTGTCGCCCTACTTCGTCACCGACCCGGAGCGCATGGAGGTGGTACTCGAGGATCCGGTGATCCTGATTCACGAGAAGAAGATCTCGTCGATGAAGGACCTGCTGCCCGTTCTCGAACAGATCTCCCGCCTCGGGAAGCCGTTGCTGATCGTCGCGGAAGACATCGAGGGTGAGGCGCTGGCCACGCTGGTCGTCAACAAGATCCGCGGCACGCTCGCCGCCGCCGCGGTCAAGGCGCCGGGTTTCGGTGATCGCCGCAAGGCGATGCTGGAGGACATCGCGATTCTCACCGGCGGTCAGGCCGTCAGTGAAGATCTCGGCGTCAAGCTCGAGAACGTCAAGGTCGAGGACCTGGGGCAGGCGAAGAAGGTCGTGATCACCAAGGATGACACAACGATCATCGAGGGCGGCGGTCAGTCCTCGGCGATGCAGGGGCGGGTGGGGCAGATCCGCACGCAGATCGAAGACACGAGCTCCGACTACGACCGCGAAAAGCTCCAGGAGCGCCTCGCCAAGTTGGTCGGCGGTGTCGCGGTGATCAACGTGGGCGCGGCGACCGAAACCGAGATGAAGGAGAAGAAGGCGCGCGTCGAGGATGCCATGCACGCCACCAAGGCAGCCGTCGAGGAGGGCATCGTGCCGGGCGGCGGTGTCGCCTTGCTGCGGGCGCAAGCCGTCCTGGCCAAGATGAAGGTGGGCGGCGAGGAGCAGGTCGGCGTCGACATCGTGCGACGCGCGCTGGAGGAGCCTGTCCGCCAGATCCTGGTCAACGCCGGCGCCGCGAGCCCGGACTTGATCATCGAGGAGGTACGCCGGGCCAAGGGCTCCACCGGCTATGACGCGCAGACGATGGAGCACGCAGACCTGGTCAAGGCCGGCGTGATCGATCCCACCAAAGTGGTTCGCCACGCGCTGCAAAACGCCGCGTCGGTTTGCGGTCTCCTGCTGACGACGGAGGCAGTCGTCTCGGAGATCCCGGAAGATGAGGCTGAGCAGGGCCATGGCGGTATGGGTGGTGGGATGGGCGACTTCTAACAGGCCTGCTGCGTCCGGCGAGTGTCGCGGCGGCGGTTCGTTCGCCGCGCCGGGAAACGACGGACCCCGGGGCGCATCGCGCTCCGGGGTTTGTTCTTGCCGTCGCGCTACTTTATCGGTAGAGCAGCGGCTGCTACGATTTCCTTAACCTCCCTTTTTGACGGCCGAGTTTCGGCCGGACCGAGCTTTAGACCCCCTCAGCAAGGAGAACAGAGGAAAATGAAGGGTAAGAATCGGATTGCGTTCAGTTGGGCGCTACTCGCCACGTTTGTCTTAGTTGCTGTCTCGCCCATCAGCGCCCAACAGGCGGGCGCACAGGCAACGGGCGCTACACCCGGGCAGCTACTGGCGGCCGATCAGGGGCCGCTCAAGGTCGCCGTGATTAACGGCGACCAAGTCCTGGCGGAGTCCAACATCGGCCGGCAGGTACAGGCGGAAGCGCAAGCCGCGGACACCGATTGGCAATCGCGATTGACGGCGAAGCAGGCCGAGATCGATGCGCTTGTCCAGCAGGGCCAGGAGCAGCGCTTGACACTCAACCAGCAGGCGCTGGATCGTCTACAGGGGCAAATCGACGTACTCCAACTCGAATTGCAACGTCTCGTGCAGGACCGAGAGCGGATCTTGTTGCGCCTCGCCGAGCAGGCTCAGCTACGTATCAACCAGGTCTTGATCCCGGCCGTCGAGAGGCTGGCGCAGGAAGACGGCTACGATCTGATCCTGGACACGCGAACTCAGGGAATCCTGTACTTTGCCAACCGCGTCGACGTAACGGCTCATTACATCGAGCTTGTGAACGCCGGCGTTCCCGGATCGCAGGGTTCACAGCAGTAAGAGACTTCCGACCCACGAGACAGGGGAATCGCTGCCGCGGCCGGCTCGTCCGGTTCGCGGTGGAGGAAAGTCGGGACTCCACGGGCCGCGCGCTGGGTAACTCCCAGTGGGGGAAACCCCAGGCTAGTGCCACAGAAACAATACCGCCGTCCATCAAAGCAGCCGCTTGCGGCCGCTGGGCGGTAAGGGTGGAACGGTGGGGTAAGAGCCCACCAGTGCCGGCGGTGACGCCGGTAGCTCGGTAAACCCCGCGTGGAGCAAGGCCAAATAGGGGAGCACGGGGAGGCCCGCCTCAACGTTCCCGGGTAGGCCGCATGAGGCGGCGGGCAACCGTCGTCCCAGATTCATGGTTCCCGCCCCGGCGTGCCGGGGTAACAGGATCCCGCTTACTCGTCTCGTGGGCCGGTTTTCTTTTTGGGCGCGGCGAAACGCCGGCTCAGAATGGGATGTCGTCGTCGGTGACGCCGGCGTCGTCGGGTCCGGGAGCCGGGCCACCACCGGCGCCTTCACCGTAGTCGCCGCCGCCGCCTTCACCGCGGCCGCCGAGCATCTGCATGTTCTGCGCCACGACCTCGGTGGTGTAGCGGGTGTTGCCGTCGCGATCTTCCCACTTACGGGTCTGAATACGGCCTTCGATGTAGACGTGACGGCCTTTCGTGAGGTATTGGCTGCAGATCTCGGCGAGGCGCGCCCAGGCGACGATGTTGTGCCATTCAGTGCGCTCCTCTTTGTTGCCGTCTTTGCCCGTCCAGCTGTCGGTTGTGGCCAACGTGAAGTTCGCTACGGCCGTGCCATTCTGCGTGTAGCGCATTTCCGGATCGCGGCCCAGGTTGCCGATCAGAATCGCCTTGTTTACACCCCTTGCCATACCTCGCCTCTTTTCATCGTTGATCGGGTTGTCGGCCGAACCGCGCCCAACGGGTCAGGTCAGAATGCCAGACTTTGTACCACAAGAATTAGACGGCCACACGCCGACGATTTCCGGGGCGGGCGCTTTGAAGGTGGGTTGGCGCCGGGTCTTCAAACAAACCCGCCGCGTTCCTTACTGACAGCCCGTCGGCAGCGACTCACCCATTCGATCGAGCTGCAGGCACCCCACCTGGCCGGCGTCGGTGTCGGCGTGGGCGGCGACGAGCTGGCGCAATTCGCGGACGGCGTCGTTCACTTGCCCCAAAGCCACGGCCTCGAGGGCGGCCCGCAGCAAAGCGTCGGGAACCTTCGCAGCCGTGGGAAAACGCTGCGTGACCTCCAGGAAGCGACGGCGCGCGTCGGCGTGCAGGTCCTGGGCGGCGAGCGACTCGCCGATCCAGTACATGGCGTCGGCCACCCGCGCCGATTGGGGATAGCGGCTCAAGTACTCCTCGAAGCCGCTGACTGCGAGCACGTACTGCGCCACCGTGTAGTCCATGTAGGCGGCGTTGAAAAGGACATTCTGCTCGGAGACTGTGGTCCGTGTCGACGGCGCGGAGGCGTTGCCGCCGGGCGTGGTTTCGGGCGTGGAGGGCGTTGCGCCGGGTGTGGTTTCGGGACTAGACGGCGTTGCGCCGCCGGGGCTCAGGGTGTCGATGCGCCCGGTGAGTAGCTCGACTTGCTGCTGCAGCGCCGTAACGTTGCTTTCGAGTGCGGTCAGCGTCGCGCCGCTATCGGCTTGCAAGGTGCGCAGAGGGTCGAGGGCGACTTCGAGGTCCTCACGGATCTGTGTGAGGCGGGCGATGATGTTCTGCTGGTTCGCCTGCAGATCGGCGACCTGCGCCTCGAGCGTGACCGCGCGGTTTTCGGAGTCCGCGACGCGTTGCTGCATCGAGGCACAGCCGAGCAGCGCCAGCAGCCCGCACGCGACGATCAGCACACGCATCGCCGACGGCACGGCACGTTGCATCTGCGCCCTTGGCGGCGTAACCAGACCCGTCACTCTTTCACCACTGCCTGCCAGGGGCTGCTGGTTCGTACTCGGCCTTCTTTCAGTACCCTGCTAAGGGTCATGGGCGATCGGGCTCGGGGTTGTCCGGTGTTCCGGATCGCCTCGTCGGCGTCAGCGGTCTGTTTCGATGGCCTGGAAGGCGGCGCGGCGGTTCTGCTGCCATGCCGACTCGTTGCTGCCGCGAACCGCCGGCTGTTCCTCGCCGTACGAGATGATCTCGATGCGGTTGCGCGAGACGCCGAGCGACACCAGGTACTGCATCGTGGCGCTGGCGCGGCGCTCTCCGAGAGCCATGTTGTACTCGCGCGTGCCGCGCTCGTCACAGTGGCCGGCGACCAACACGCGGACGGTGTTGTTCTCGCGCAGGAACTGGGCATTGGCTTGCAGCTTGGCACGCTGATCGGCACGGATCTCGGCCTGATCGTAGTCGAAAAAAACCGCCTGCAGCATGCCCTCCCGGTTGATCATGTCGATGGTGAGCACGTCGCTGGGCGGCTCGTTTTCCCTGAAATCCGTTGCTGGCGGCGGCTCGGGGTCGGGCTGCGGTGCGGGAGCGGGCGGCTCTGCCTGGGCGGGCGGCTCCGGCTCGGGTGCCGGGGGCTCTTGTCCGGAGCAGGCCGGCAACATACTGATCGCGAGCAATAGCGCCACGATGCCGAGGCGCTGAGCGAGAGCTTTCATGTGATGTCCTCCGTTGGTGAGCAACCGGGGCTATCTGCCACCCCAGGATGGGCTCTGGTTGTTACTTTCGCGCGTCAATTGTCGCAGACGCGATCCGTCCAAACCTATCGCAAAAATGTGAGTTTCGTCACCCTGCGTCGCCTCAAAGACTATCTGCCTACCGTCCGGCGACCAACTCGGTGAGTCGGTCCGGCCGTAGCCGCGCGTTACCACGACGCTCCGACGGGTTGTAAGACTGTACACGAAAATCTGGAAATTGTTGCCCCCTGTTGATGCCGTATATGCAATCAGGTCGGAAATTTGCGGATTCGGGTTCCACGCCGGCGAGTCGATTTGCGAGCCTTCGACGCGCAGCCTTTGCAAGTTCGTCCCATCGACGCTCATCTTGTACAGATGCTGGCCACCGGCGCGGGCCGAGATGAAGGCGATCTCGCGGCCGTTCGGCGAGAAGGTCGGCGACGTGTCGATCGCGGAGTTGCTGCTGATCCGCTGCAGATCGCTGCCGTCCGGTCGCATGGTGTAGATCTCGGTGTTGCCGTGCTGAATGCCGTCCATGTCCGAGGAAAACGTGATGCGCTGCGCGTCGGGGGACCACGCCGGCGCGCCATCGAGCCCTTTGCTGCGCATGATGACCGGTGGCACACCGCCGCGTTGGTTCAGCATCGCAATGTCGACGTTGGGAATGCCGTCGTGCAGACGGTACGAGACGTAGGCGATCTGGTTGCCCTTCGGCGAGAATGCCGGGGAGAGCGACAGGCCGCCGTCGTTGGTGATGCGCTGCAATCCGAAACCGTCGTAGTCGACGACGTAGATTTCCTTGGGGCCGCGCCGGTCGGATACGAAGGCGATGCTTGTGGACGCGACGCCGGGGATGCCGGTGTAGTAGAGAACGGCCTCGTCAGCGAACGCGTGGGCGATGTTGCGCAGGTTCGGATTGGCGCGCAGAGCGCCGGTGCGTGGCACGTCTGAGGGATACGACTTGCCGGTCACCTGCTGGCCGCTCTGCACGTCGAACAGGCGAAACTCGGCGACCACGCCGTCACCGCTGCGGCGCACGAAGCCACGGATCAACGCTTCCGCCCCAGTCTGTCGCCAGGTCGGCCAGTCGGGTGTCCGATCGCCGCCGCCGATGCTGGGGTAGAACTCCGGATCGACAAGCTCGAACACCATCGAGTTGTGCAGATCGTTCCACAGGATGTCGCGCAGGATGGTTGCTTCTTCCTCGGCCCCCGAGACAACAGACATCGCCGGCACGGCGATGGTGATGGCACGCGCGGCGCGGGCCCGGAGCTCCACGTACAGTTCCTGGTCTTGCTGCTGTATGACCGCTGCGCTCGGCGTCAGCGAGGCGGCGGTGACGATTGTGAGGCTCGCCAGTGCGAGCCCGCCGAGTCGGCGGGCCCGGTGGCGAGTCACTTCGATTCGACTACTGTCGGAAGCCAAGGTTGATTCCTAGTGATCGTCCCCGGTACGCCTGGGGTAAAGGAGGAAAGGGCTGCCCCGCGCCGATGGCGCGCAGGGCCGCAAGATCATACGCATTCTGACCGCTGCCGTTGCGAATATCGGGACCGGTGATGATGCGACCGTTGCGGTCGACCCTGAAGTTGATGACGGCGAGAATTTCCTGCGAGCCCATCGGCCGTGGTGGTGGCTGCCATTTGTTGGCGATATTGGCGAGCACGCGCTCGAGCCAATAGTTGAAACCGAAGTCTTCCTCAGTGAGTTGCGTTTCCTCACCGAACCCGAACACGCTGCCGCGTTCGGCCCGCTGGGTGACTTGCTGTTCTGGTTGCGGCTCGGCCTCACGCCGCGTTGCCTCTTGCGGGGCGCGGCGACGTGCTTCTTCTTCCTCGCGCTGGCGACGCTCTTCGGCCTCGCGCCGGCGACGCGCGGCTTCCGCCGCCTCGCGCCGTTCTTCGGCCTCGCGGCGGCTCTCCTCCTCCTCAGCCCGTTTGCGGGCCTCCTCCTCGGCTTCCCGTTGACGTTGCGCTTCGAGGTCTTCCGGGACGTCCTGCGGTTCTTGCGGTTCGGGCTCCGGCGGGGGCTCGCGCTCGGTGGCGGCCGCCTCTTCTTCGACCGGTGCCGGTGGCGTCGGCTCCGGCGGTGCCAGGGCCACGAGGTTCACGGGCGTTGAGGCCAAGATCAGCGGCGTCGGGACGAACATCGGGGCAAGCAGCAGCATTAACATGACGACGGTGTGCAGGGCGGTCGACGAGATCACTGCAGAGCGGAAACGCAGTTCTTCGGCCTGACGCTGTTCGAGCACCTCCCACACATGGTCGGTGTGCAAAGCGTTTTGGCGCGGTGTCGCGCTCATCGGTTGGGGTCGGGGGTGGTAACGATGTTGACGTTGGTGATGCCGGCGCCGTGCACGGCGGCGAGCACCTCCACAACGCGTCCATAGAGCGCGTCGGTGTCGCCCTGGATATACACGGCCTGGTCGAGGTCGGCGAAGGGCACCAGGCGTTGCTGCAGGACGTCGGGATCTAACGCTTCGACGTCGTCGTTCAGGAAGATCTCGCCTTCCGCGGTTACGGCGATGTGCACCGTGCCGCTCGGCAGCTTGCTCATCGGCTGCGTCTGCGGCAGCGTGACGTTAGCGCCCTGCATGAGCATCGGCGCGGTGATCATGAAGATGATCAACAAAACTAGCGCGACGTCGACGAGGGGCGTGATGTTGAGCTCGGCCAGCGAGTCGTCGTCATCGTGGAACGAGCCGAGTTCCATGATTCGCTACGCCTTGGTGGGGAAGTTGCGCTCGATGAGAGCCAGGAACTCGAGCCCGAAGTCTTCCATCCGGGCGGCGAGACCTCGAATCTTGGTTTGTAGATAGTTGTAGGCAACCACAGCAGGGATTGCCGCGGCAAGTCCGGCCGCCGTGGTCGTCAATGCCGCGCCGATGCCGGGGGCGACGACAGAGATGTCGGCTGAGGCGTAGGCGCCGATGGCGTTGAAGGCGTCCATGATTCCCCAGACCGTGCCGAACAGCCCGATAAAGGGGGTGACGGCGGCAGTGGTTGCGAGAAACACCATCATGCGCCGCAAGCGGTCACGTTCGGTGCGAGCGGCGCGCTGCAGCGCCCGCTGCAGTGGCGATAGCTGAATGGTGGGTTGCTCGCCGCCGGGGTTGTCTTCCTTGCCCGCCTCCATCTGGGCCGCCAGTTCGGCGTAGCCAGCCAGGAACATGGCGGCGCATGGGCTGTTGTCGAGATCTTGCGCCGCCTCTTTGGCCTCTGAGAACTTCCCGGAGCGGCGAAACGTCTCGAGGAAGGCGTTCGTTTGACGGCTAGCTTTCCGAAACAGCATCACCCGGTCGAGGATGATCGCCCAGGAAACGACGGAGAATACCGCCAGCGTCAGCAGCAACAGCCAAGCCACGACGCCAGATCCCCGGATGAGGTCGATCATTCCCGGAGGTTGAGCCTGCAGTACGAAAATGAATTCCACTGTTGATTAGACCGGGGAATGGGGATCGCGAGAAATTCGCTGCCGAGTCACCTACACCATGCGCGACCGAGCAATCCTGCACGTGGTTGCACACGTATCACCACCCAGCGCTAAACTAGCATGCTCGCCGTTCGCTGTAAATGTGGTCTCGCAAACGGTAGTGTCCGTCCAAATTAGAACACGACCTCGCAAACGGCCGAGTTGGGCGCCGACCATGCTCGCATACCTACGCATCAAGAATCTCGCGGTTATCGAGGAGCTCGTCCTGGAGCTTGGCCCCGGCCTGACCGTGTTTACCGGAGAGACCGGCGCCGGCAAGTCGATCATCTTGGATGGACTCGCCCTCGCCCTCGGCGAGCGCGCCTCTCTCGATCAGGTGCGCTCCGGCGCGGACCGGGCGCTGGTGGAAGCGGCTTTCATCGCGCCGCGGGACATGGCGCTCGTCGACATGCTCGAGTCTTCCGGGTTGGCCGCCGAGAATGGCGGCATCGTGATCCGTCGCGTCCTGACGAAGTCGGCGAGCCGTGCCTACGTCAACGACCAGTTGGTCAGCCTGCAGAAGCTCAAGGCGATCGGCGAGCGCCTCGTCGATCTGCACGGCCAGCACGAGCATCAGTCGCTGCTCGCGGTGGGGGCGCACCGCGAGCTTCTGGATCGTTTCGCGGGTCTCGAGGAGCAGCGCAGCGAGGTAGCGGGGTCGTTTGACGACGCCGTATCCGTCGCGGAAAAGCTCGCAGCGCGGGCGATGGACGAACGCGACCGTGCCCAGCGCATTGACCTGATGCGCTTCCAGGTGGAGGAAATCGACGAGGCCGATCTGCGGACCGGCGAGGACGAAGAGCTGGAGGCCGAGCGCCGGCGACTGGCACACGCCGAGGAGCTGGTGTCTCTGGGTAGCGAGAGCATGGCGCTGTTGTACGAGGAACAGGCTTCGGCGGCCGCTTTGCTCTCGCGCGCCGAGCAGAACCTGGAGCGCCTGAAACAACTGGATCCGGAATCGCCCGCGGAGATCGAAGCGGTGCGCAGTGCCCGATACGCCGCCGAGGAGACCGCCCGCACGTTGCAAACTTACGTCGAGGGTTTGAACGTCGATCCCGACCGACTCGGGCAAGTCGACACGCGGCTCACGACGTTGCATCGGCTCGAGCGCAAGTACGCCGACAGCATCGACGCGATCATCGAGCACGGCGAGAAGGCGCGACGTGAGCTTGAAGACTTGGAACAGCACGACCAACGCCTCGAGGAGCTGCAGGCTCAACTTGCCAGCGCGCTGGCCGCCTACACGGATGCCGCCGACGAGCTGTCCGAGGGCCGCAGGCGTGCCGCTGGAGAGCTCGAGAACCAGGTACTGGAGGAGCTGACTCAACTGGGAATGGAGTCGGCTCAGTTCGATGTGGCGATCTCGCCGGTGCGACACGAGGCGGTGCACGGTTTGCCCGAGGGGGCCACACGCAGGGGCACCGACCACGTCGAGTTCAAGCTGACTGCCAACCCGGGGGAGCCACCCGGGGCTTTGACGAGAGTGGCGTCGGGCGGTGAGCTGTCGCGCGTCATGCTAGCGCTCAAGCTCACGGCTACCGACGGCGATCCGCTGGAGACCATGGTGTTCGACGAGGTCGACTCCGGAATCGGCGGTGGCCGCATCGCCGAGCATCTGGCGCAGCGCCTTGCCGCTCTCGGCGAGAGCCACCAGGTGCTGGTCGTCACGCACCTGCCGCAGGTCGCGGCTTACGCGAATTGCCACGTCGGCATTCGCAAGAATGAGACCGACGGCGGCCGCGTCGCTGTGGCGGCGCAAGGGCTCTCGGACGACGAGCAAGTTGACGAGCTAGCGCGTATGCTTGGGGGCCTGAAAGTGACCGAAGCGACGCGACAACACGCGCGCGAGATGTTGGCGACCAGACGCTAGCAACTCCCGGGGGCGCTGATCACGGCGATTCGATATCCATAACCACGAGGACGATTCATGCCGGACGTCCGAATCGGCGTAATTGGTGGTAGCGGCTTGTACGAGATGGCGGAGCTGACGGAACGCCAGGAGGTCGAGGTGTCAACGCCCTTCGGCGACCCGTCGGACGGGTTCATTCTGGGTGCGTTGGAAGGCAAGCCGGTGGCCTTTCTGTCGCGTCACGGCCGCGGCCACCGGTACAGTCCCTCGGAAGTCCCGTATCGCGCCAACATTTACGGTATGAAGAGTCTCGGCGTCGAGGCGATTTTCTCGGCCAGCGCCACGGGCAGCTTGCGCGAGCACATCGAGCCCCTGCACGTGGTCATTCCGGACCAGTTCTTCGATCGCACGCGGGGTCGCCGCGCCACCTTTTTCGGCGACGGCGTGGTGGCCCACGTGGCGTTCGCCGACCCGGTGTGCCCGGGGCTGCGACGCATACTCGGGGAGGCGGCAGATGCCGCCGAGTGCACGAATCACAAGGGCGGTACGTATGTTTGCATGGAAGGCCCACAGTTCTCGACCAAGGCGGAAAGTGAGCTCTACCGATCGTGGGGCATGGACATCATCGGCATGACCAACTTGACGGAGGCCAAGCTGGCTCGTGAGGCGGGAATTTGCTACGCCACGCTGGCGATGGTGACCGACTACGATTGCTGGCACCCGGAGCACGACACCGTCACGACGGAGATGATCATCGCCAACCTGATGCACAACGTGGCCGACGCGCAGAACATCGTCCGCGGTGCTGTGGCGGCGTTTAACGACGACTTCACCTGTGGCTGCAAAAGCGCGCTGGCCAACGCCATCCTCACGAAGCCCGATGCCATTCCGAAAGAGGCGCGGGAGCGTCTGGCGCTGTTACTCGATCCGATCCTGGGTGAGGCGGAATGAGCATCGTCGTCGTCGGCTCTGTGGCTTTCGATACCGTCAAGACGCCGTACGGCGAGGTAGAGAACGCGCTGGGCGGGGCCGCCACCTACTTTTCTGTCGCTGCTTCGTATTTTTGCCCGGTGACCGTAGTCGCTGTGGTCGGCGAAGACTTCGGCGACGAGCACCTGGAGATATTCGATCGACACGGCATCGACTCGAGCGGTATCGAGAAAGCGGAGGGTCGCAGCTTTCGCTGGGGCGGAGAGTACTCGTGGAACCTGAACGAGCGGACGACGACGTTTACGGAGTTGAACGTTTTCGAGAACTTCGATCCCAAGTTGTCGCCGAGCCATCGGCAATTGCCGTTCGTGTTCCTTGCGAACATCGATCCGCAGCTGCAGATGTCCGTTCTCGATCAAGTCGACAACCCCGAGCTGGTCGCCTGCGACACGATGAACTACTGGATCGAAGGCAAGCCCGAAGCGCTGCATGAGCTGCTCCAGGACGTGGACGTCTTGGTGATCAACGACGACGAGGCGCGCGAGCTGTCCGGTGCCTACAACCTGGTCGCCGCGGCGAGTACGATCCGCGAGATGGGCCCCTCGGCGTTGATCATCAAGCGCGGCGAGCATGGCGTGCTGGCGTTCTTCGGGGACGACGTGTTCTCGGTGCCGGGATACCCGCTGGAGAAGGTCGCCGATCCCACCGGCGCCGGCGACACCTTTGCGGGCGGATTCTTCGGTTACCTGGCCAAACATGACGAGGAAGGGCCGGCGAGGTTGCGTCGGGCGATCGTAGCGGGCAGCGTCATGGCGTCCTTCTGCGTCGAACAATTCAGTCTTGGCGGGCTCGTTGGTCTCGATGATGCGCAGATCGCCCATCGATATCGGGCCTTCCAGCTGCTCACGGATTTTGGCGATCTTTAGCACGCCGGGGTGACCATGCTCTTTGCCATCGATGTCGGCAATACACAGATCTTGATGGGCGTGTACGCCGGCGACGAGCTGAGGGTGCACTGGCGCTTGTCGACGGATCGCGCCCGTACGGTCGACGAGTTCGGCATCCTGGCGCGCAACCTGTTCAACCTCGACGGTCTGGCCGCAACGGAGGTGCAGCAGATCGTTGTTTCCTCGGTCGTGCCGCCGCTCGACGGGGCACTGGAGCAACTCGGGCACGACTACTTCGACGTGGTGCCGCTCTTCGTGACGCCGGGCCTGGTGCACGACATGCCAGTTCTCTACGAGCCGGCCACCGATGTGGGTTCTGATCGCATCGTGAACGCGGTGGCGGCTCGGGAGATGTACGGCGCTCCGGTGATCGTGGTCGATTTCGGCACGGCGACCACGTTCGACGTCATCGATGCCGACGGTGCGTACGCCGGTGGATCGATCGCACCCGGCGTCGCCATTGCTGCGGACGCGCTCTATGAGCGTGCCGCCCGGTTGCCGCGCGTCGACATCGCCCGTCCGGCGAGGGTAATCGGAGGCAACACCGTGGAGAGCATGCAGTCCGGAATCTACTTCGGCTACGCTGATCTGGTCAACGGGCTCGTCCAGCGGCTCCGCGAATCGCTCGGCGGGTCACCGCAGGTGATTGCCACCGGCGGGTGGGCGGCCCGGTTCGCCGAGGACTGCCCGGCCATCCAGCATGTGGATTCTCTCCTGACACTGAAGGGGCTCAAGATCATCGCGCAACGGTACGGGAGCTAGCCCTCACCCAAAAAAAAACGGCGCGGCCTAAGCCGCGCCGTTTGCTTGAGCTCGAGTGCCGGTGAGCGTTCAGTTCACCGAGTCTTTCAGGGCCTTGCCCGCGGTGAACTTCGGTACGTTCTTGGCGGCGATCTGGATCGTGGCCCCGGTCTGTGGGTTGCGACCCATGCGTGCCTCGCGGTGCGATACGCCGAAGGTACCGAAACCGACCAGCGTTACCTTGCCACCCTGCCTGAGCGTCGCGGTGATGCCGCCCAGTAGAGAATCGAGCGCCGTGGCGGCCGCCGTCTTCGTGAGATCGGCGTCGCGCGCCATTTGGTCAATTAAGTCAGCCTTGTTCATCGGCCGGGATGCCCTCCTGACGTGTGAAATGAAAGAAGCTATTTGTTGTCCCCCACCGCGCGCCTTTATAGCAACGGCCTCCTGTGCCGTCAAGCAACAAACAGTCGGGGACCCGCTGGATCCGTGGACTTGCGGCGATTCCCGGGCCCGGCGATCATGGAACCAGCAGGCCGCGCTGTAAGTGTCATGGGTCTGGTTGAGGCGAGCCTGCCCGCAACGCATTTCACTTCGAGGCATTCATGACTTCAACGGGAAACGGCGACGCCGACGCGGTGACGCTGCTGCGCAGCAAAGAGGCCTTGCAGGCGTTCCTCGAAGGCGCCGGAGTGCCGGAACTGCCCCAGGTTTGCGACTTGCTCGGTCGCGACCCGGAGCTCGACCCCGTGCTCTTGGACTGGCTCGGAACAGTGGCGACGCCGGAGGCCGCCAAGGCAACGCAGGCGTATATCGTAGCGGCCAGCAACCGGCGGCAAGTGAAAGCGGCCAAGCGGGCCTTACACCGCATGCGCTCGCAAGGCGTGAGCGTGGACGACGCCACACCGGGGAAAGCGGGGCAGGGCGGTGGGTTTTCAATGAACATCGAGGCGATGACGCTGGACGACCCGCGCGCCTATGTGACCAGCATCGATGGGAGCGGCGCCCGGTTGGTCTGGATCGTGTGGCGCTCGCCGAGCGGCGGCAGCCGCGTACTCCAGGCCGTACTCGACGACACCACAGGCATCCGGGAGGCGGAGGTAGCCGCGGTAACGCGGAGCGGCTTCCGCGAGTACATCGAGCAGATGCAGTCGAATCCGACGGTTCTTCTCGATCAGGTCGAGGTGCCCCGCGTGCTCGAGTTGCTTGGCGCAGCGGCGCGACTGAACCACGAGGTCGGGGCAGAGATCCCGGAAGCCTACGAGGATTGGCTTCAACTGCTCGGCGACGGGGCTGGGGCGGCGCGGGGGAGCGAAGCCGGCACGACGCGGGCGCGGATCTACAATGCTCTCGACGCCGACCAGCTGCGCAGCGAAACGGGCCTGATCGACGAGGCCATGAAGTTGCTGCGGGAGCCGCACTTCCAGTCGTGGGCGATGGCGGGCCAGGCGATCGACGAGGCGGCGGAGGCGGTCCTGCAGGCGGAAACCAGCACGCTTCTCGTTTCCGACGAGCAGCGGCGTGAGCGCGTGCAGGATGCCATCAAAGACGCCGTGCACGTTTCCTTCGACGATGTCACCCGGCAGCGCTACCGCGAGCGCCTCGAGACCATGGCGGATGTGCTGTGGAGCAGGGGGGACGAGGAAGCTGCTCGTCAGGCGTTGGCGGCCGCCATCGGCCTGACCGAGGTCAACGATCTTTTCCACGGGCACGCCATGGCTCGAGCTCTCGTGCACCGTGGCGTCTGGCTGGCGTATCAGGATCGCCGGCGTGAGCAAACGAGCGCCGAACAGGCGTCGAACCTGATCCGGCCATGACTCGGACTTCGCCCAGAAAGATCGCCTCGTGCATGGTCGCCGTCGTTGCGGCGACGGCGGCGTGCGGCGGCTCGTCCAACGATCCGCTCGAGAATGCCCGGCGCGCGGTGCGAGACGGCGATTCGGTGCGCGCCGTTGGGTTCTTCCAGGAATACTTGGCCGTGCACCCCGACGACTACGAGGTCCTGAAGGAATACACGTTGACGCTCGGCGAACGCTGGGCGTACGACGGCGGCGATCGGACGCCGATCGTTCAGAACCTCCAGAAGCTCTACGCGATGCGGCCGTCCGACCAGCAGATCCAGGGGTTGCTCTCGGCGATGCTGGTGCGCGACGGTCAGGCGGCGGCGGAATCGCTGCGCTTCGAGGAGGCGGAAGCCGCGTATCGGCAGGCCATTGCGGTGAATCCAGAGAGCGGCGCGGCGCAGTACCACCTCGGATTGCTACACGAGGAGCGGGGCAACGCCGATGCGGCCTTATCGCAGTATCGATCGGCTGCCGCCAAACGCCCGCAAATCCCCGACCTGTATCTCCGTTTGGGGCGCGCCTACCTGACCCGTGGCGACGTCGATCGGGCAATTCCCACGTTGAGTCTGGTGCTCGAGCTCGCCGGGATTTCGACCTACTTGCTCCCCGACGCGCACTGCAGTCTGGCACAGGCGTACGCGCGGAAGGAAATGGACGCCGAGGCACAGGAGCATCTGCAACAGGCTGTGGAAGGCTGCTCGCTGGCTGGTGTGCCCCCCATCACACCTTCACCTCGGCCTGCTAGGCAGGGCGGCGCCCGGTCTACATGAAGACGAGCTCGGCGCGCTCCTCAAAGGCGGCGCGCTCGACCATGTCGATCGAGTCCCACGGGCAGTAGCGTGCGCAGAGCACGCAGCCGATGCACGTTTCCTTGTCGATCAGCACGTATTTCTCGGCGGGATTCTCGTCTGCCTGTACCAGATCGATGCAGTCAACCGGGCAAAAAACGATACAGGCCTCGCACCCGGTACAATCGTCACGCCGGACGATCGCGATATGGCTGGATCTCTTCTTGGGACGCTTTGCGGTAGCCATGCTCTCGAAGGTATCAGCTCGCCGACGCCGAGTCGATTCATCGAGCCGCGAGATAGGTAGTTGTCCTAATCAATTGGGAACTCCAGAAGCGCGGCCGCATTAGACCTGAGACACCCCGGCTGCGTATACTAGATACTAGGTGTGGCTGCCCAAGATCCCCTCCCATACGGTGCGATGCAAAAGGTAAGTATCAGAAGGCGCAAGCGGCCGACGAAGCCCTTGCCCGATCCCAACGCCCCGCGGTCCGGCGAATACCAGATAGAGGCGCCGGAGCTGCTGCGGGAATACATGACCAAAGAGGTCAACCCGCGTAATCTCAAAGTCGCTGGGGTGTGGGCGCTCGTGGCCCACTTCATCTTGTTCTTCGTCGTCATTCCAACGGCTCGAGTCGAGCCCATCGCGATTGGCGACACGATGGCGACGACGATCGTCAAGCGCTACAAGCCGCCGGCTCCACCATCGCGGCCCAAGAAGAACATCAAGAAGAAAACCAACCCGATTCCCATTCCTGACCCGACTCCGGAGGAGCCGGAGCCGATCTTCGAAGAAGATTCCGAGGTCGATTTCGGCGATCCCGATGCCGAGTTCCTGGTCGGTCTGCCCAACGCCCCGCCGGGACCGGGCGGCGCTCGTGCCGGCGCCGTGCAGATGGGCTCGGGAGGTCTGATGGCGCCGATCCTGGTGCAACGAGTCTTGCCGGAGTATACGCCGTCGGCAACGCGTGCCGGCGTGCAGGGTGACGTATACATCGAGGCCGTCGTTACGATCGACGGAACCGTCGTCGATCCGAAGCTCATTCGCGGTCTGCCCGACGAGGAGCTCAACGCCCGAGCTCTCGATGCAATCGTCCAATGGTCCTTCAAGCCGGGCATCAAGGACGGTAGGCCGGTGCCGGTCATCGCGCTGTTCACCGTCACGTTCCGCATCCATTAACTAGGAGCTTTACCTGCTCCCCTGGCTTCGAACCTCGCTGGTCGCCCTTGTCGCAGCTACCGGATTCGTTGTTGCCGGGCCCCCGACGTTCCTGCTGTGCTGGCTGACCGGTTCTGCCCGATTGCTGTTCGGCGTCGTCGTTCCGTGGACTCGCTTCACGCTCTGGGTGGCCGGCGTGCACTTTGAGGTGGTCGGTCTCGATCGTCTCGATCCCGCTACGACGTATCTGTTCATGCCCAACCATCAGAGCAATGTCGATCCGCCGCTGCTGTTGGTGGCGCTGCGCCGCAATGTCCGTTTTATGGGCAAGGCATCGCTGTTCCGCATTCCGCTGCTTGGACAGGCATTGCGCGCTGGCGACTTCGTTCCGGTGGTTCGCGAAAATCGCCGGCGGGCCATCGAGGCGGTCAACGTGGCCGCCGAGAGGCTGCGTTCCGGAATCGACTTCGTCGTCTTTCCGGAGGGCACCCGGAGCCGCGACAGCAATCTCTTGGAACTGAAGAAAGGGCCGTTCTTCATGGCGGTCGGCGGCGAGGTGCCGATTGTCCCGGTGGCGATCAGCGGGACGCCACAGATCATGCCGCGCGGCGGATGGTTGATACGCGGCGGCGACGTTTCCATTCGCGTTCTGGAGCCCATCAGCACCGCCGATCTCGACGCTGGCGACGAGGATTCTCGCGAAAAGCTGCGGGCTAAAGTGACAGCGGCTCTGCAAGCAGGTTTGACACACCCTGCCGCCCGCGTTACGCCTGTCAAGAACGGACATGGGGAGCACTTCCAAGGATGACTGATTCCGACGAACAAGCGCTGCTCGGGCAGCGGTTCCAGGGGGATCCGGAGGCGATGGCCGCGGCGCTGGCGGAGTTTCTCAGGGCAGCAGGCCTCGACGACGCCGCGGCGGGCGAGGCGCCGGCCAAGGCGGCGGCGGCCTGGGCGGAGGAACTGTTGTCGGGATATGCCGCCGATCCGACCGAGATCCTCGGCAAGACGTGGCCCGATCAGACCGGCGAAATGGTTGCCGTGCGCTCGGTTCCGTTCGTCTCCGTGTGCGCCCACCATCTGCTACCCTTCTACGGCCGTGCTCACCTGGCGTACTTGCCGGACGGCCGGCTGGCGGGATTGTCGCGGCTTACCGCCCTGGTCGATTGTTTGGGGTGCCGTTTGCAGGTCCAGGAGCGGCTGACCGAGGAGCTTTGCGAGGCGCTGATTGAGGGTCTCGGGGCGCGTGGTTCCGCCTGCGTGTTGGAGGCTTCACATGATTGCGTTGGGGCTCGTAAGCTCGAGCACCGGGACGCCCAGGTACAAACGGTGGCTTACCGCGGGGAGTTTGCAGACGATACGGCGCTGCAGGCCAGCTTCCTGCAATTGATATACGGAGAGGTTCGAGATGAGTGACAAGCCTTCGGTGAGCATGACCCCGGAGTCGGATGGGTTTGCCGGCCGCTACGATCGCATGGTCGAGCGCTCCGGCTCGTGGGCCCTCAAAGCGATTGTTGCGATTGTCGCCTTGATCGTCGTTTTCGCGCTCATCAATCAATTCGTTGGCTAGCAATCAGCACGAGCTGAGCACCGAACAGCTCCGCCGGCGCAGTGATCCGGCGCAGTTTCCGTTCGAGACTACGGCCGAAGTCGAGCCCCTCGAGGGAGTCATCGGCCAGGAGCGCGCCGTTCGCGCCATCCGCTTCGGCCTCGACATCGACAGCCCCGGCTACAACGTTTTCGTGGCCGGTCTTTCCGGCACCGGCAAGGGCAGCATCGTTCGTCGGTTCTTGACCCAGCTGTCCGCCGACGAGCCGATTCCTGACGACGCGTTCTACGTCCACGATTTCGAGGACCCGGACTCGCCACGGATTCTCTTCCTGCCCGCCGGTCGCGGCCACGAGCTGCGCGCCGACATGGTCGAGCTCATCGAGGACCTCCAAGAGCAGGTTCCGAAGGCCTTCGAGGGCAAGGAGTACGAGGAACAGCGGCGCCGCACCGCCGAGCGCCACCAAGATCGCAAGCAGGAGCTCCTCGACAAGCTCGAAGGCGTGGCGCGGGAGCGCAGCTTCGAGCTCAAGAGCACGCCGATGGGCTTTCGTACGGTTCCGATTCGTGACGGCAAGCCGCTCACGCAGGAGGAGTACGAGGGCATGGAGGAGAAGCAGCGTGCCGACCTCGACGAGCGGATGGAGAAGCTCGAAAAAGAGGTGCGCGCGGTCATGGCAGAGGTCAAGGTCGTCGATCAGGCGATGAAGGAACAGCTTCGCGACCTGAATCAGCAGGTCGCCATGAACGTGCTCGGCAACCTGATGCTCGACCTGAGGAAGCGGTACCTCGAGTTCTCCAAGGTGAGTGAGTACCTGGAGGCGGTCCAGAAGGACATCGTCGACAATATCGAGCACTTCCGCGAAACCGAGGAGCCGGCGATGCCCATCCCCGGGCTTCGCCTGCCGCGCCAGGAGCCGGATCTCTCACGCTACGAAGTGAACGTCGTGGTCGACAACTCGCACACAGAGGGCGCGCCGGTGGTTTTCGAACGCAACCCGACGTTCGCCAATTTGGTCGGCCGCATCGAGCGCCGGGCGCAATTCGGCGCCTTGCTGACGGACTTCACGATGATCCGCGCCGGCTCGCTCGCCAAGGCGAACGGCGGCTACCTGGTGCTCAACGTCGACGACGTGCTGCGCAATCCGTTCGTCTACGAGGCGCTGAAGCGCGCGATTCGCGACCGCGAGATGCGCATCGAAGACCTCTCCGAGCGCTACGGACTCTTCGCCACCCAGACGTTGAAGCCCGAGCCGATTCCCCTCAAGACCAAGGTAATCCTGCTCGGCAACCCGATGTGGTATCAGCTTCTGTTTGCGTACGACGAGGACTTCGCCAAGATCTTCAAGGTCAAAGCTGATTTCGACCACCAGACCGATCGCGAGGAGTCGCGCAACATGCAACTCGCCGGGTTCATTGCCCGTTTCGTCGCAGAAGAGAGCTTGCCGCAAATGGATCGAACGGCGGTGGCGGCGATCGTCGAGCAGGCGTCTCGCCTCGTCGAGGATCAAGAGAAGCTATCGTTGCGCTTCTCCGACCTTACGGACTTGATGCGCGAGTCGGCGTACTGGGCCCGGCAGGGTGAGGCTGAGGTGACTTCCGCGAATCACGTCGAGAAGGCCATCGAGGAGCAGGAGTACCGCGCCAGCCTGGTGAAAGACCGGGTGCAGGAGCTGATCGAGCGCGAGGTCCTCCTGGTCGACACGGAAGGTGAAGCCGTGGGGCAGGTCAACGGACTTGCCGTCCACATATTGGGTCAGTATGCCTTCGGCAGGCCTTCTCGCATTACCGCTGCGGTCCACCTAGGCCGCGCCGGGGTCATCAATATCGAGCGGCGAGCCCGCTTGTCGCACAGCACCCACGACAAGGGCGTGATGATCCTTTCCGGATTCCTGGGCGAGCGGTATGCCCAGGAACGTCCCTTGTCTTTGTCGGCAACGCTGACATTCGAGCAGTCGTACGGCGAGATCGCCGGCGACTCGGCCTCGTCGACCGAGTTGTACTGCATGTTGTCGGCGCTTTCCAAAGCACCGATCAAGCAGGGGATCGCGGTCACGGGTTCGGTGAACCAAAAGGGGGAAGTGCAGGCAATCGGCGGCGCCAATCACAAGATCGAGGGTTTCTTCGATACGTGTCAGCGACGCGGGCTTACCGGCGAGCAAGGGGTCATGATCCCCGCGGCCAACGTGCAACACCTGATGCTGCGACGCGACGTGGTGGAAGCAGTCGAGGCCGGGAAGTTCCGGGTGTGGGCGGTCGACCACGTCGATCAGGGAATCGAAGTTCTCACCGACGTGGCGGCCGGCGAGCAGAATGACGACGGCACCTGGCCCGAGGGCACGATCAACTTCCTCGTCGACCAGCGCCTCGAGGATCTCGGCCGCCGTTTGCAGAATTGGGGCAGGGCTTCGGACGCGGCTCCGACCGAGGTCGTCTCGCCCGCCGGTGCCGACGACGACAAGCCGCCGGCGCCACCGCGGCCCCCGGAGCGGCCGGACCAATAGCTGAGTGGCTTCCCGAGGGCCACCTTCTGGGACCTCAGCCCAGGTCGTACAGCTGCGCCGCGTTTCGCCACAAGATTCCCTCTATCTCGTCATCCGTGAACGTCGGCCAGCCACTGCGCTCCGCGACTTCGTTGATTCCGTGACGAATCAGCTCGATCCAGCGCCGCATGTCGGCCCCCGGGTCTTCCGAAAACGCGCCGGATGCCGCGGACCAATAGTCGGAGGCGTACATGAGCTTGTCGAGAACGCCGAGCTCCTTCGCCTTCACGAGGTTCCAAGTCAGCGTCAGTGGCCGGTCGTAGGTCAGGGCGAGATCCGCATAGACACGGAGGTTCGGGTTCGCCATGAGGAAGAAGAGCTCCTCGTACCAGGGATAGTTGAGGTGCTCGATGACGACTTTCATCCCCGGAAAATCGATGAGCACATTCTGCAGCGATTCCGGCCGGCAGTATCGGTACGGCGCCAGCGCAACGCCGGCGGAGCTGGCGCAGTGGTGGTATTGCACGACGATGTCCAGCTCCAGGGCCTTCTCATAGAATGGGTAGGCTTGTGGATCGTCAGACGCGTAGTAGCCGTATGGCGGGGTCAGGAGCATGCCCTTGAACCCGTGTTCCCGTACGGCGCGCTCGACGTACTCGAGGGCGGTGCGGTTGAAGCGCCCGGAGCGATCGACCGCCTCCACGGCTGCCAGCGCGATGAACAGGTCCGGGTAGCGCTTGACGCATTCCAGGACGTGGTCCTCGCCGCAGGAGGAGTTCCACATTCGCGTCGTGTCCTGACCCATGACGACCGCCTTGTCGATTCCCGCGCCAACGAGCCAGCCTACGAGATCCTCGATCGGAGTGTCTTGCGGGTGACGATGCCCGATCCGCGCCTCCGTGACCTCGTCGAAGTTCTCCGCCCTCAGCACGTGCAGATGGGAGTCGATCACCATATAGACTTCTGAGAATCTTGACGGTTCAATGTTCTTTGCCGACGGCCACGAATTTCTCGTTCGGAGATACAAACATGAAGAAATTGTTTTTAGTAGCGATGTTGGGCGTCACGGTAACGGCGCTCGAGCTCGGTGCCCAGATATCAAGAACCCCCTTCGGCATGGCCTTGATTCCGGGCGGGTCGTTCATGATGGGTGACGCCGACGGCCAGGACATGGAGAAACCGGTTCATGAAGTGGAATTGGACGCGTTCTACATGGATACCCATGAGGTCACGTTAGAGGAATTTGGGACATTTGTAGACGTGACGAACTATGTGACCGATGCCGAGACAAATGACGGTTCGATTATTTGGAACGGGGAAGGCTGGGAAAAGACAGAAGGTATGCACTGGAGGTTCGACGCGGCGGGCAATGCGCACACGGCGGAAGAAAGCAATCAACCCGTGACGCACCTGAGCTGGAATGATGCCAATGGCTACTGCGAATGGGCGGGAAAACGCTTGCCCACCGAGGCCGAATGGGAATATGCCGCCAGGGGAGGGGAGGAGGGCTACAAGTTCGCCTGGGGCAACGAGCCCTTGGGAACAGAAGTCGTGGCCAATGTCTCTGATGAGAATTTCGTAAAGGTCGTAACAACTTGGCCGTATACCGAAGGCTATGACGACGGGTACACCTTCGGCGCTCCAGTGGGCTCCTTCGCGCCCAACTCTTTCGGCCTATACGACATGTCCGGCAACGCCTGGGAATGGTGTGCCGACTACTTTGATGCGGAGTACTACAGCCGGAGCTCGAATAGGAATCCCCGAAACGATGATCCCAATGAGCGACGGGCGATGCGCGGCAACTCCTGGGACGGCAGGCCAGGATTGATGCGCGCCTCGAGGCGCACCAGCGACCTCCAGTCGAACAGCTACGCAGATACCGGTTTCCGATGTGCCAAGGATATCGAGTAGGAAATCCGGACCGGAACGCTACTCGATCATCTCCGACGCGAGCTCGCGCTCCACGATGCTGCCCGCGTTAGCGCTGACGTAGTAGACCTTGGCTTCCTCGCGGGTGCGCACGACCCTCTCGACCTCGTTGTCGACAAAGTAGATGCCGGCGTCGTTGTCGCAGGCGTATCCCGGCTTCATCTCACCGGAGAGGATCATGTTCTGGTAGGTGGGTCGCCGCTGTTCCTCGCCATCATAGTGGGGGGAGTGGCTGCCCCTGAGGAATCCCAGGCATTCCATCTTGGTGAGTCGCTGAGGCCGCGAGTCGGTGGTTCCTTCCTCGAACCAACAGAGGGAGCCGGCGCTGGCTCCTCCGAGCACGACGCCCCGGTCCCAGGCCTCCCTGAGAACCGCGTCGATTCCTTGCGCCTTCCATATCGCTTGCTGATTCAGGGTGTTGCCGCCCGACACCACGATGCCGTCCATGGACAGTAAGACCTCTTCGAACGTCTGATCCATGCGGTAGCTGCTGATAAAGCTCGGCTGTACGTGCGGCTCGACATTCAGCGGCGCGCAATTCTCATACCAGCGCAGCGAGCCGGACTCACGGTCGGCGGAGGCTGTCGGCAGGTAACACAGCCTCGGTCTCTCCTTGCCCGTGAGGGCTGCCAGGTACTTGATGAAAGTCGTACCGAAGCCGCCACCGGCGACCAGGATCTTACGGTTGCGGTTCTGTGGTGCCAAGTTAGCGGCTAGGCCGGACAAGGGCAGGCTTCCCGTCCCCAGGCCGATCGAGCCCAACGCGGATATGGTGAGGAATTCTCTCCTCTTCATGGCCCTCTCTCTCCTCTTTTCTGTACAGACGGTTGGGAGGAGGGTGTCAGATGCCGCGGCGACGTCAAGTACCGAGATTCCCCAGCCCACAAACGCACTCTCCCTACGGATGGGGTAGAGATGTTCATGTTGGCCTGGGCGTTGGTCCGGTTTCTGGCTTTTGGGACGCCGGCGAGGATGCCGTAGATCCCGGTGGACTTGACCCGATTTCGTGGACACCTTACGACGTACACGGGAGGTGTTCAGGATGCCAAGGACAAGAGGGCCGTACCCGGCGGAGTTTCGGCGGCGGATCATAGAAGTGGCACGAGCTGGGCGGAGCGTCGCCGAGCTGGCCAAGGAGTTCGAGCCGTCGTACTGGACGATTCGCCAGTGGATCAAGCAGGCTGACCGCGACGAAGGCCGCAGCGCCGAAGGGCTCAGCACTGCTGAGCGCGAGGAGCTGGGGCGGCTGCGGAAAGAGAACCGCCAGCTGAAGCAAGAGCGGGAGATCCTTTCAAAAGCCGCGGCCTGGTTCGCTCGGGAGACCGACTCGGTACCGCCGAAGTCTTCGAGTTCGTGAGCGGTCACCAGGCGAAGTATCCGATTGCCACGATGTGCCGTGTGCTGGAGGTCTCCACCAGCGGGTACTACGCGTGGCGCCGGCGGGAACCGTCGGCTCGATCGCGGGCGGACGCAAAGCTGCAGGCACGGATCGAAGCGATCCACAGGGAGAGCCGAGGCACCTACGGTCGCCCTCGGATCCACGCCGATCTGCGAGCCGACGGTGTGGGTGTTGGCGGCAAGCGTGTGGGGCGCTTGATGCGACGTGCAGGCCTGCAGGGTGTCAGCCGTAGGCGACGCGTTCGGACAACGCGGCGAAATCGGGAAGCCCGCCTAGTTCCGGACCTGGTCGAGCGCAAGTTCAGAGCCGACCGCCCCGACAGGCTTTGGGTGGCGGACATAACCTACATCCCAACGTGGGCAGGGTTCTTGTACTTGTCGGTCGTCGTGGACGTCTTCAGCCGTCGCGTTGTCGGTTGGTCAATGGCGACCCATCTGCGCACCGAGCTCGTGCTCAAGGCGCTGAACATGGCGATCTCGCAACGACGGCCCCAACAGGTGATTCATCACAGTGACCAAGGTACGCAGTACACGTCGATCGCCTTCGGTCAGCGCTGCCAGGAGGTCGGGGTGCGACCGTCGACCGGATCAGCCGGTGACTGCTACGACAACGCGATGTGCGAGAGCTTCTTCGCCACCCTCGAGTGCGAGCTCCTGAACCGCCGGCGGTTCAGGTCCCAGGCGGAAGCCCGCATGGCCGTCTTCGAGTTCATCGAGGGCTTCTACAACCCGCGTCGCAGACACTCAGCCCTGGACTACGACTCGCCCATGGGGTACGAAAGGAGGCACGCTCAGATCGCTTGAAATGTGAGCGGGAAACCGTCCACCAGAGCGGGGCAACTCCACGAGGTTCGTCGGCAAGAGCCTACCGACCGTTGCCCACTGGCGACATGCCGCGCAACTCGGCCGTGCACGCCTCGTCATTCCACGTAGCAATTTCGGCGGGTCCGGTCCGGTGGCAGCGGGTTCAACCCCTTGGGGAGGGCGCGGGATCCACGACATGGCTGGGAACGTAAGGGAGTGGACCTGGAACGCCTCCGGGACAGCCCGGTACATTCTCGGTGGTGCGTGGGACTCACCTGCTTACATGTTCTTCGAGGCCGACACGCGACCACCGATGGACCGCAGCGCGACGAACGGTTTGCGCCTCGCTAGCTACGCTGAAGATCCTGAAGCCCTCTCCGCGCTCATGGAGCCGGTGGAGACGGCGGTCTTCGATTACCGCGGCATCGAGCCGGTCAGTGACGATGTGTTTGAAGGATATAAGGCTTCCTATGCGTATGATCATGGACCGCTGGCCGGGAGCATCGACGCGACCGACGATACGTCGCCGTACTGGACCCACGAGACCGTGAGCATCGACGCGGCGTACGGTGACGAACGATTGATCGTCCACCTCTTCTTGCCCAGGGGCATCGACCCGCCTTATCAGGCGATCATGCATTTTCCGGGCGCCGGCTCCATCTTCAATCGTGAGCCCGTGCAAAGCCCGAGGTTCCCTGAGCTGGTTCAGGGCGGCCGGGCCTTCGTCTGGCCCGAGTACAGCGGAACACGGCAGCGTGGCACTGACTTGTCACAGTGGCGACCCGAGGCGACGGTTGCCTACGCTCGGCACATGCGGCAATGGGTGCAGGACTTCTCGCGCACTCTCGACTACCTCGAAACCCGCGAAGAAATCGACGAATCCAACGTCGGCTATCTGGGGACGAGCTGGGGGTCGAACGTCGCTCCCGTCATTCTGGCTCTGGAGCCGCGCATACGTGCTGCGGTGTTGTACATCGGCGGGTTTCCGCCTACGGAGGCGCGGGCGGAAGCTAGTCCGGTGAACTTCGCCCCGCGGGTCAGGATGCCCGTCTTGATGATCAACGGCACACAAGACTTCATCTTTCCTTTGGAGCGCAGTAGCAGGCCGCTGTTCAACGCGATAGGCAGCGAGGACAAGGATTTGATCGTCCACGAGGGTGGCCACGGAGCCGGGTTTCCGGTCGACCAGGTAATACGAGATATGCGCGAGTGGTTCGATCAGCACCTCGGGCCGGTCCGGTAGGCTCTCAAATAGAACCTGGGTGTTGGAGTCAGCTTCTTCGGGGTGTCACGTGGGGCTTCAGAATTGGAGGTCGACGCGAGTGACGAGGAGCCACTGTGCCCAAAACTGTGCCCGCGAGGAACCAACTCCCGCCAACGCACACCAACTCCCGGTGCCTGTCAACGCGGATGAGACGGTGGTCACGCGTAATTAGTGAGCATTCTCGAGGGTGGCAGGCTTGTTGATCCAGACGGCGGTGGGGATCGCCGGCGGGCTGGGTGGGTGGTTGACGAAGCGCTCAGGCCGGGCCCGGTAGGCGGCCAGCAGGACTTCGGCACGCCGGTCGCGGGTCTGCTGGGCGAGTCCGTCCTGCACCGTCGCCGGAGTCATCAGGCCGATGCCCGAGTGGCGATGCTGGTAGTTGTACCAGTGGAAGAATGCCCGGCAGAAGAGACGGGCGTGTTCGATCGACTCGAAGCGAGCAGGGAACTCGGGTCGGTACTTGAGCGTCCTGAAGTGGGCCTCGGAGTAGGGATTGTCCGACGAGGTGTAGGGCCTCGAGTGTGTCTTGGTGACCCCGAGATCGGCGAGCAGGAAGGCGACCGGCTTGGAGGTCATCGAGCTGCCGCGGTCAGCGTGGATGGTGAGCTGATCAGGTCCGATGCGTTGCTGGAGCAGCGCCTGGTCGATGAGCTGCTCGGCCAAGGGACCGCTCTCGCGGTGCTGGAGAGTCCAGCCCACCACGTAGCGGCTGAACACGTCGAGGATGACGTACAGGTAGAAGTAGGTCCACTTGGCAGGGCCTCGCAGTTTGGATATGTCCCACGACCACACCTCGTTGACTCGCTTGGCGAGCAGCTCGGGCTTGTTGTAGGGCGGGTGCACGAGCTGGTTGCGCCGCTCGCCGCCCTCGCCCTGGGCGGCGAGGATCCGGTACATCGTGCGCTCCGATGCCAGGTAGCGGCCTTCGTCCAGCAGCGTCGCCCATACCTGGGCAGGAGCGCAGTCGACGAACCGCTCGCTGTGCAACTCGGCGAGAACCTTCTGACGTTCGGGCTCCGACAGCGCCCTCGCCGGCTTGGGCCGCGGTCTGCTCGGTCGGGGCGCAGGCGGCCGGCGGCGGCGGTAGATCGTCGCGTGCGAGGCGCCCAGCGTCCGGCACGCCGGGCGAGTCCCGATGATGGGAGTGAGTTGTTCGACGGTTTGCTCGATCATCGCTTGGTAGTCGCGTTGGCGCCCCTGGGCTCGAGCAGCTCTCCCAGAAGCGCGGAGACGTTTCCCTGCACCTCGATTACTCGCCGTGCTTTCTCGAGCTCCGCCTCGGCCCGCTCGGCTCGGCGACGCAGGTTGGCAAGCTGCGCGTCTCGGGGATCGAGCGCCGGCCGGCCGCGTGGCTTAGCCAGCGCCACCAATGCCCCGGCGTCACGCTGCTTGCGCCACACCGACAGATGCGACGAGTACAGCCCCTCGCGCCGCAGCAGCGCGCCGACCTCGCCGGGCTTCGAGCACCCGTCCGCCTCGCGTACCACCCGGACCTTGTACTCGGCGGTGAACTTGCGGCGCCGTGGTCGCTCGACCAACTGGGGGTCGGGGGCCGGGACCGCGGGCTCGCGCGACGTCCGCTTTCGGTCGCCTCCGGCTCCCTGCACCGGACGTCCGGTGGCCTCGTGGTCTCCTGCACCGTTGTTGCTCAACTCCGACATTCTTGTGTCTCCGACCTCGCCCTCTTGCTCAGTAATTATCCAACCTCCATCGTCTCACCCCACGTTGGCAGAGAGGGTCCTGCCAAGAACCGGCTGTGGAGCTACCCCGGTTCAGTGGACAGTTCAACATTGGTGATTCAAGCAGCGGGGCTGTGGCTCCTTTCGTAACTGATCGGCGACTCATAGTCGAGGGATGAGTGCCGTCGGTGGGGGTTGTACCAGCCCTCGATGAACTCGAAGACAGCCATCCGAACTTCCACCTGGCTCCTGAACCGCCGGCGGTTCAGGAGCTCGCACTCGAGGGTGGCGAAGAAGCTCTCTGCGCTTCGTCGATCTGCGCCTGAAGCTCGCGCCTCTCATCTCCCGGTGGAAGGTCCCGGGCCCGTCGCTGCTCTTCCGTTTGGATGAAACGCGGCTGATCGCCCGCGAGAATGTCGACGGCGTTGTGAATGAGTGCGGGAACCACCAGCGCCAATCCGAACCCAACAATGATCCTCCGTGCCAACAATGTGCATCTCCGTGGTTCCCGCCGCTGCCAACCGTTCTTCGCTCTTCCCTAGATATGAGGATGGATTGCGGAAAGGTTACCGGCTCGAAGCTCCCGTGGGTCTGTGGCTCCTTGGAGCGAGCGTCGCAGCAGACGTACGGGGGAAGCGCCCACGCCAGGCCGGTAGCCAAGTTCAAGAAAACAGTGTGAGCACGCCTAGCGTCCCGTCGGCACCCGCTGCTTCAACCCCTCGAAGGAATTGAGAATCGCCGATTCGGTCCTTGTTCCGAGAGTAGATCTCCGTGCCATTTGCCGACCAGGTCGGTTCGCTAGGGGCTGGCAAACGGAGGCTTCGGAACATCAAATCCTAAACCTCTGACTGGTGCCGATTCCGAGGTGGGGTCAATTTTCCTATGGAGGTTGTCAAAGAAACGTGCGAGCGTCGCTTCATCGACGTCGCCCATCGTACCGATCTGGACATAGTTGCGCGCTAGGAGATAGGCGCTGTCCCCCGCCAGCCAGAACCCCCACGACCGACAAACGCCCAGGAACTCGTCGCTGCTCATCCCGGGCGGGGGTGTGAACGTAGTGATCACCGGCGCCGCTGTTTCCTCCGGCGCAAGCGGCTCAAGCCCCGACGCGCGAAGGCGACTGCGAACGTAGCGGCCCAGGCGGGCGTATCCCTCGTAGCGGCGGCGCCGCGCTGTATCGTCCCGATACCCGTCAAGGGCCCGGTGCAGAGCACAGACAGGAGCGGAAGGAAAGGTGAACAGGGGCCCGACGGTGGCAAGAGCACGAGGTAGATCGAGATAGGTAGCCATCTCCTCGGAGCGCGCTCCCGCGAGCGCGCCAGGGCGAGCGCAGACAAACGCAACACCGGGATAGGAACCCAGGCTCTTGCCGCTCACACCCGTGGCGACAGTCACGCCCGCGGGAATCGCGACCGCACCGAAACTGCTCACCGCGTCAAGATAAACTCGTCGTTCGTGTCGGTGGGCGACGGCCACTAGACCTTCACCGTCGTTGAGAACGCCGGTGCTCGACTCCTGGTGCACGGCCCAGATCCAGCCGACTCCCGGCTCCGCGGCAAGCGTTCTCTCGATGTGCTCGAGGTCCCATGTCTCGCCCCACTTCCAGGAGAGCACGAGGAATCGGAGGCCGGCGTGCCTTGCCTGTTTGACGATCCTCTCTCCGAATTCCCCGTTGACCAGCACCAACCCTCGTGTCGTGTGCGGGTCCGCGCGCAGACACGCCGCCAGGGAGTCATTCGCCAGGGTGCCGCTGCCGTTCAGCAGCGCGACCTGCCTGTCGCCACCCGCGAGCGCACCCAAAAGCTCGCGCACCTGTTCGAAGAGAGCGATGAACTCAGGGCTGCGGTGATAGAGAGTCGGGCGCCTGAATGCGGTTCGCACGCCCGGGCTCATCAGCGGAGGACCCGGGAGCAGTCGGGTGGTCGGGGTCGCCGCCGCATGCGGATAGCCCAGCTCGCGATCGATGTGCGCGGCCATCCTAAGTCTTGCGACCGGGACGTTATCCAAAGCGAGCGCCATCGGGATGAACGCCGCGCGTCCCGAGACGCGTAACGGGCCGATCGCCCGAAAGCCCATCTTCTCGTAGAGCGCGACCTCGTGGGTGATCCCTGAGATGATGAGATGCGTATAGCCGTTACTCCTTCCGACTCGATAAACGATGTAGATAAGACCGGTAAACGCGACGCTGTTCCGGTAGTCCGGCTTCACGGCCGCCAATCGCACCTCCAGCGGTCGCCGGCAGAGTCGCTTGAGGACCTCAGGGCTCTCGAGGCGTGAGGCGACGGAGAACGGCGGCTGGTCGTGGACTGCGAGCATGCCGACCGTATCTCCGTTCAACTTGCAGACGAGGTAAACGTTCTTGTGGTCGAACTTGTCGACGCGGTAGCCGTTGCCGTCGTCCTCGTACTGCCCTACCTCTTCCACGAATGTTTCGTGGTTGAGAAGGTGGATCTGATCGAACTCCTCGACCGTATCTGCTCGCTTGAAGACGAAGCCGCGTAGGCGAAACGATTCGAAGCGGTCCTCCGAAAACGCGCCGTGCCATCGCACTCGCCCGGAGATGCTGTTATCCGTCATTCCATCCGTCCGTCTCGTCTCCGAACGGGCCGACCTCCATCGGTTGCATGAGCACGAGGTCGCGCTTGACGTACACGTGAAACCAATGGGTGAAGTAGTGTCACGTCGTCAACGGCTGTGGCGTCCGAAAATCGAGCAGGTACCAGGGTCGGCGTGGTTCCTCGTGATGATGGTGGTGCTTGTTCAAGTTAAAGAGCGGGATAAGAACCCTATACTCGTTGGAAAATGCCTGATCTCCTCGGTAGCTGTGATGCTCCACCGCGCCACGGGGATCATGGTCGTGTAGATGGAGATCGCCAGCACCTTCAGCACGATGTCGGGACGCCCGATCAGTGTCCCAAAAGCGATCCAGGCCAACGAGAGAGCGGCTCCAAGGGCGATTCGGCGCGGGCGTACGTACGGATGTCGCCCACGGAACGACTGGAACAGGTAGCGAAAATACTGGACGACGTCGAGGCTCCAGAGCTGGGCCAGGACGCGACCCCGAGAGCGCCACGACCTCTCGGTCTCGAACGCCGGATCCTGCTCGGTGTTCATCCACTTGTGGTGCGCGAGGTGCGTCCCCCGGAAGAGCTCCAAGAGCCCGAACATCAGCAACAAGCCGTCCCAGCAGCTCACGACCCGGAGATTGGTACGGTAGCCTTTGAAACGGTATGCCGTGCATGTACTCGTGCAGCAGTATGCCGATGCGGTGTCCCAGGATGACGCAAGGGAAGAACACCACCCAGAACCGTCCGAACCACAGCAGCGCGAAGAGAGCTCCCGTCAAAACGGTCAAGCTTCCGTGCGTCAGCAACACAGCGTAGCGGCTGTGGAGAAAGCGCCGCCGGGAGCGAGATAGCCGTGAGCAGAGGGTTGCGACGAGCTGCGCCACGATTCCGTCTGCCTCCTTCTTTACCCCGACGAGGACTCGCGAGTCTCGCTCAGCACCTTGATCGCCACCTTGCGGCCCAGGCGGGTGTCCTCAGCGAGGTACACCTCGCCCAAACCGCCAGCGCCGAGCTGCTCGATGATCTTGTAGGGGCCGAGGGATGTGCCGATCATTGACCTGCCGCGACCAGTTGTTCCAGCTCTTCGAACCAGTTCACCACCAAAAGCAACGACGGCGGGCGTTCGCTGACCCGCCTAAGGAGAACGAAATGCTCACCATCGGGCATGATGTCGTAGGAGGCGCGAAAGATTGTCCTCCGTGACTCGAGATCCTCACCCAGCCGCAGCACCTCGACAGGCAGGTCCGAGTCGAACTCCGGCTCCGTGGTGACCGCAGCCACCATCAGACGATCACCTTCGATGAAGAACAGTTCCTGCCCGAGTGGACCCCAAATCGGCTGGGAGCCGCCGTTGTTCGAGATTGGCCGACCCAGCTCCCCCCATGATGCGTGGTCGGGGTATGGCAGGACATACACCTCGTGTCGATCGGACGCGGTAGACGAATAGGCCAAGAACCTGCCGTCGGGCGAGAACGCAGCCCCGCCGTCGCTACCGACCGACTGGACGAGAAACTCGGGTTCGGTTTCCCCGTCGAGTGCAACAGCATACAGATCCCAACTAGAGCCTCCGGGGTTCTGTTGCTGATAGACAAGGACGTTGCCGCCGGGCCATACCGCGTCAGGGTACTGATACTGGAGGCCATCGGTCGTCGGTATCGGTGCGGTGCTGGCGTCTAGTGGAATTGAGAAGACCCTTGGTGCACCAGCCTCCGACGATGAGAAGCTCAGCCTCCGACCATCCGGCCACCAAACGGGGAAGTTCGCTAGCGCCGGTGTGGCTAGTCGCCTTGTGCTCGTGGTCTCCAGGTCAAGAACATGCAAGTCGCGCGAGCCCTCATCCATGATCGCTAGGAGCTTCCCGTCGGGCGAGAGATCTAGGTTCACGTACCTGCCGGCATCAAAGCCGAGAGGTTCGATACCGCCCTCACGGTTCACAAGGACGAACTCTCGCTGAACGGTCCCGGGGGTGGCGTACACGAGCAGCCCGTTGTCAGAAACGGCGTAATGAGCGGAGCCGTTGCCCGTGCTATTCACAATCACATCGTCGACCACCGGCATCGCTGAACCGGTTACCTCTCGGCGCTCGAGGTCGAACGGCATCGCGAACAGCGAGCCGGCGCGAGCGAAAAGCAAATGGCCCGTTGAGACGTAGCGCGGATACGTCCCTTTTATTTCCGGAAACACGTCAACGACTAGCGTCTCGAGATCCAACACCGCGATCGCCGCTTCGTCCCAATTGCCCCCTCCGACCGCGAAGACGACGGCGTCACCACCCGGCAGGACCTGCGGCCACTGGTGCGACTGGCCGACTCCGCTCTCTGTGAGAGGTTCCACCATGCCACCACGAACGGAGACTCTTGCCAAGCCTTCGTCGCGCATCAAGCCAAGAACAATGTTGTCGTCCGCTCCCCAGCTGGAGCCTCGAAGCCCACTCCCGATCCCACCGGGCAGGTCGCAAATCTCGACGCGGGACCCCCCACTTGTCGGCATCCTGTACAATTTGCCGCCCTCCTCGAAGACGATCTGATCGCCGCCCGGGGAAAAGACCAAACTCGATTGCAGACCAACCGATCCGGGTTCGGCCAGCGGGGTGCCGTAGATTTCATCGGGCCGCTTCACGTGGAGTTGAGAGGCGTCCGGCCCGGCTTCCCAGTACATAGAGTGTGGTCCCATCGGGTGAGACCGCAAACGGCGGACTCTGGTTGGCTCTCAGGCGCGGCTCTACGAGGGGATGCAGCGCGGCGACATGCAGCGTTGGTGCCGAGACGCTTGGTTCGGGCGTGTAGATCGCGACAGTTGCGATCGCCGTCATTACTGCTACCGCCGCGATAACCCAGGGAATAACCCGCAGACCTGGCCTTCGAGGCTCGGGAAGAACGGCGGCCATCGCTGGATCGCCTCCGCTCTCCTCGAGACTCTCGTCGATCTCGATGCGAGCATCGGCAATGTCATGGACCCGTCGATTGGGGTTCTTCCGAAGACATCGGCGCAGCAGAGCCTGGGCCGTCGGCGGGACCGTGAGAGGCAGTGCAGTCCAGTCGGGTTGGTCCTTGAGAATCGCGGCGAGCGTCTCGGACACGTCCTCCGCACCGAAAGCCGAGCGCCCCGCCAACATCTCATAGAGCAATACACCGAAGGCCCAGATGTCGGTGCGCTTGTCCAGTGCCTTGCCCTTGGCCTGCTCGGGGCTCATGTACGCCGCCGTGCCCATGATCACGCCTGTGCGCGTGGCCTCCATCATCGTCGGTGAGTGGCTGAGGTCGGGCGAGACATCGGATGATGAACCGTCGGCCTCGTAAGCCTTGGCTAGTCCGAAGTCGAGTACCTTGGCCTTGCCGTCGGGGGTAACGATGACGTTGGCAGGCTTCAAGTCCCGGTGAATGACACCGTTGTCGTGCGCGGCTTCCAGCGCCTCGGCGATCTGCCGGGCGATGTCGAGGGCTTCATCAACTTCAATGCGCCCCGAGCGAGTGATGCGCTCAGCGAGCGTTTCCCCTTCAACCACCTCCATGACAATGAACCGCTGGTCGCCCTCATCCTCTAGCCCGTAGATGGCTGCGATGTTGGCGTGGTTCAAGGAGGCAAGGAGCTTGGCCTCACGCTCGAAGCGAGCAAGTCGCTCGGGATCGGTGGCGAAGTCCTCGGGCAGCACCTTGATGGCAACATCACGGTCGAGCTTCGTATCCCGCGCCCGATACACCTCTCCCATGCCGCCCGCACCGAGCGGTTCGAGGATCTCGTAATGCGCGAGTGTTTTACCGACCATAGACGGCTTCCTATCGGGGGAATGCTGCGTCAGCCTATTCGGAATGGCCCGATTCGATCAACGGGGGTAGCCGCTCATTCAGGTATCATGTCGGAATGCTCATGCCGATTCCGCCGATCAGTAACGAAGTCCCCGACACACGTCTCCGCCGTCCCGAGGAACCTGAAATAGACCCTGAATCTTGCCGGGAGTTGTTCTGCGCGATTGTGGGACTTGCCGTCAAGGACTCCGAGCACATCAAGTGCCTGGAGGATAGGCCCAGTCTCACTGCTTACGAACACAAGAAGTTGCAACAACTGACGGAAGACTGGCATCCAGCCGACTTCTTCGCCGGTGTTTGGTTTGAGGACATCTGCGCGATGTTGAACGTGCAGCCGGATGCGATTCGCAGTGAGCTACTGGCCCGGCGGACGGTCCCTGGCGCGCAGGACAGCCAACCGTCTGCAGCGATCAGGTAGACAAAGAAGCGACAGCGATGTGGGGGTGGTTCAGCGCAGCGGCAGCCCGTGCTTCCTGCTCAAAGCGCGCCAGCCGTTCCGGGTCAGAGGCGTACTCTTCCGGCAGCACCTTGATCGCCACCTTGCGGCCCAGGCGCGTGTCCTCACCGAGGTACACCTCGCCCATACCGCCAGCGCCGAGCTGCTCGATGATCTTGTAGGGACCGAGGGAGGTGCCGATCATCACCTACCGCCCGTCGGTACCCGCTGCTTCAACTCCTCGAACCAATTGAGGTTGACGATGATGGTCGGAGAATTGGTTTCGTCACCGGCCTGGCCAGACCAATCGACCATCAGGAAACGATCGTTGGCGCGGTCGTAGTCCTACACGGTACGTGCCCAATTAACCATGTAGTAATAGGTGCCGGTAAACAGCTCGGTCCGGTCGGTGACGTGCGGCACCGGGTCGGGCGACAGCTGTGCTGCGATCATGCGGGAAATCGTGCCGCCCGCCATTTCCCGATAGAACAGCTCGCTGCTGTCGGCGCCCCACATCGGTTCGACGCCACCGTTGTTGGAGATCGACACGCGCGTCCCGCCATCGGGGAACGGCCTCATGTAAACCTCGTCGCGCCCCGACTGCGTCGACACGTAGGCGACCCAACGACCGTCGGGCGAGACCATCGGCGAGCGCTGGTTGAACTGCCCGCTCGGATCGAGTGGAGAGAACGGCGTCCTGTCCTCTCCGACGAACGGCACCACCAGAATCCGCCGCCGCTGTTGACCCTCGATCATCTCGTGCAGCACCAGGTCCTCGCCGTCGCCGGACCAGGAAATCGGGAAGGTGCCGCCGTCGGTTTGCAGGATCTCCTCACGCTCGGAGCCGAAGCTGGCGTCGCGCTCATAAATGCCGCCCAGACCGGACATGGGCCCGGCCTGTAGGTCGTCCCAGTAGAACAGCACCGTCTGTGAGTCCGGTGTCCACAGCGGTCCGCGGGCCCTGCCTTCGTTATTCAATGGAGCGAAGGAGTCATCTTCGATGCCAAGGATCCAGACGCCCGCCGCCCCCTGAATGGTCACCTCGACCGCAATGCGGCGGCCGTCGGGTGACAGGCGAGCTGCTTCGAACACCCCGCGGCGCTCGGATATCGGCTCCGCCCTGCCACTGCGATCCACCCACACGAGCAACCAATCGAAGCCGGCTCCGCTGGTCCCCGGCACGTACACGAGCCCGCCGCGCGAAGTGAATCCGTAGTTGGCGGCCCCGGTGCCGCCTGCCGCCATCCTGATTCCCTCGACCATGGAGGCGGGTCCAGAGGGCAGTTCGATGGACCCCGGATCGAAGGCCACTGCAAAGAGCGTCCCGTCCAGCACGTAGACAAGGTGCCCCGTCGGCACCCAGCGGCCCTCGGTGCCTCCCTGGATCAGCTCCACGCGCTCCCCGGTAACCAACGACTGTGACCGAAGCCCCGATTTAGTACCAGTCAGAGGTTGAGGATTTGGTGTCCTTCGGCCTCCGTTTGCTACTGCCGAGCGAACTCCGAAGGAGTTCGGTCGGCCAGTGAGCTGTGGGGTCGCCACCGTGCTAGCGGCGACATACCTGCCGGCGCGACGCGCTGCGCGTCTCGATCCGGTCGAAGTCTTGCGCGCTGACTGAGATCGGGACTAGAAGCCGATCGGCCAGCGAGGATGGCGTGCGGCGCGGATCTTCCCGAGAGGTCCGACCACCACGGTGGCCATTTGTTCCGTGTCGAAGATCTCTCCAGCGATATCCTTCACCTGGTCGGCCGTAACGGCGCGCACGGCCTCGGGCCAGTTCAACAGCCGATCGGTGCCACCGTGTCTCACTGTCTCGACCGCATAGGTCGCGCTGGCCTCCCGGGCGCTTTCGAGTGCCGATTGCCATTCACCGAACACCAGCCAACCCTTGGCACGTTCTAGCTCTTCGGGGGTAATTTGATCCTCGGAGCTCCGGAGACGCTCCATCTCCTCGACGCTGAACCTGATGAGGGGTGCCACGGCTTCCGGACGGCCGCCGGTGCGAACGTGGAGCAGCCCGGCCCCGCTGGCAGTCTCGGGCTTGACGACGATCGCCCGGTTCGCCAGGCCGCGTATTTCGCGGACCGCAATGTTGAGGCGCACACCGAGGATCTCGGACGTCACCGCCATGACGGCCTGCTCGGAGTCGGAAAGAGGGCCGATGACACGACCGATCGCGATCCAGCCCTCGAGGGTAGGCATATCGATCGTGTGAAGCGACGCTCTCGGCTCTGCACGCTGTTGGGGTGTGGCGGGCCTCGGTAGCTCAGTCGCCTTCTGCCAGCCGACGGTCAGCTCCTCGAGGGCTGTCTCAACATCCCTGGGGGACACGTTTCCTCCAATTCCCAGAACCACCAGGTCGGCTCGCAGCGTTCGGTCAGCCAGAGCTCGTACGGCGCCGCTGGACACGGAGGTGCCCGGGTCCGGCGGTGAAAGCGGATAGCTGCCGAACAGCTTTTCCATCTCTACCTTCGGACGGAAACCGTTCCCCGCAACGCCGCTCGTGGGCATCGCATAGCCGGGGCCCGTTGTGTAGCCGCCGACGGTTTCGTTGAGCTCGGGCCGCCGGAGCAAATCGATCATCAGCGAGAGACCGTCACGCCAATCTTCGGCGAGCACTTCGAGAGAAAGGCGAGTCACGTCGAGTCCCTCCTCGAGCACCAGGTGAGTGCCGAGGGATGCGAAGCGTCGGGATAGCTGGCTCTGGGTGTCGTCTGGGCCACCGTGGACGATGAGCTGTGTCAGGCGTGCAGCGGCTCCGGCCTCACCCTGCCGCTCGTAGAGACGCCCGAGTGGAAGCGCAGCGCTGATGCGCACAAGAAGATCAGAGGGCGCCGCGATCACGTAGGCGCGAACATCGCTCGCCGTGCTGAATAACGACTCGCCGGGTGCGGGCGGAACGAAGTTGCTCGAATCGAACTCATAGTCTGCCGGCTGGGGCCAGTCATGCTCGAGCTGCGGTCGAGAATGGCCCGGAAGGGGTTCGCTGCGCGATCCGTCACATCCGAGAGCGAGCAAGACGGCCAGCAGCGCCGTAAGGGATGCGAGGGCGATGGTGGGCCTAGCGTTCATCGTTGTTACGCGAGACGAGGTCGCGCTGAGCGGGCCCGCCCTCGGGGGGCGGTTCGCGCCGCGCCGTGGCGATTACTCGGTTCGACGGAACGAAGTACTGCCGGGCGACGCGTTGGATCTCTTCGACGGTCACCTGCTCTCGCCCCTCCATGTGCGTCTGCAGCGTCTCGAAGTTGTCCATCGTGTCGAAGTGCCCGATCTGGAAGGCGAGCTGGCCGGGATCCGAGCGAATCTGGGCCCACTCCAGCCTCAGGGCCCGGTGCGCGCGTTCTAGCGCCGCACGATCGAGCTGTCCCCGGCGGAGCTGGCTTACAACTTCGAGCATTTCCAGCTCAATGGCGGGAAGATCTTCGTCGCGTCTGCCCATGGCAACGAGGTTGATCGCGGCGGGCGAGCCGAACCGGTAGATATGAATGAGTCGAAAGTCGACGCTCACGGATGTCGCCAGCTGGCGTTCGCCCATGAGCTTGCTGCCCAGCATGCCGTGGCGGTCGCCAAGCAGCGCGGCGATGGTGTCGAATATCGGCCGATCCGGGTGTCCGACGCCGGGGATCCGGTAGCGCAGGACCACCTGGGGTTGGAGGGGTGCCGACCACTCGAGCCGGATCGTTCCACCAGGGATCGGTTCCGCCTCGAGGTCCATACTGGCGGGTGGCTCGGGCCCCCGCGGGACGGCGCCGAAGTACCTTTCGGCAAGCGAGCGGGCCCGATCGATCGTGATGTCTCCGACGAGTACGAGCGTGGCATTGTTGGGCACGAAGTAGGCGTCGTAGATGCGCAGCATGCTCTGGCGACTGAAGTTCCCGAAGTCCCTCAGGTGGCCTCCGTCCGGCTGGTACACGGGGTGTGACATCGCCGTAGCACCGTCGATCGCCTGATTGAAGCGCGTTTGTGGGTCGCTGTGTGAGTTGAGAATCTGCTCGAGCACCGTGAAGCGCTGCGCCTCCCAACCCCGCAGCACGGCGTTGACCATACGGTCCGCCTCAAGGCGGAAGAACAGCTCGATGTACTGGCTGGGCAAGGCCAGGCTGATCTCCATGTATTCTTGCTCCGTGCTCGCCGGCACGGGGTCGGTATGGCGACTGAAGCCGCCATGGCCCCGGTACAAGGTGTATTCGGCCCAGAACTTCCGGAACTGCGAGTCTCTATCCTCCAGCTCGTAGAGGCGCTGGCGGAGCTGCTCCATTTCCGGCGTCGTCGGCCAGTCCAGCTCGTCGAAGAACACGCCCCGCTCCCGCAGCTGGTTCCTCTCCCGGTTCCGTACAGCCAGAAGCTCCTGCTCGGTCTCGGTGATCTCCCGCAGAATCGGCAGCTCGGACTCGAAATCGGTGGTTCCGACGGTGGCTGTCCCCTGGTGAATCATGTGCTCGAGGAAGTGGGTAATGCCGTGTTCGCCATTGACCTCCTGCATCGCCCCGACGCGGTACCAGAGGTTGGCCGCAACGCGGGGTGTGCTGTGATCCTCGACGAGGAGCAATCGAAAGCCGTTCTCCAGCACCTGTTCCTGTATCTCGAGAGGCGAGGGCATGCCCTGCGAGGCGGCACCTCGGGCGACGAGCGAGACCAGCAGCAGCGCCGCTGTAGCCACCGTGGTAAGGCGGCTTGTTGATCGATTCATGTCGGATTTCCGGATAGCCGGTGTCGAGGCCCGTTTTTGGCTTTGCTCAGTGGCACGAGGCCATCCAAGCACAGATTTGCTGCTTTCTCCACGGGACCGCTGCGCCCGATCCTTTCAGAGATCGCCGGCGGCTGCCGACGGGGTGCTGATCGGGTGGTTGTGCCCAAGCATCCTAGCCTTCAATCCAATGCTCCCGTTGCTTCTCTCAGCGCGGCCAACGGGCCCAGACCTCGGTCGTCTAAGCCCCGCCTGCGCTGTCACGGTCGATCTGGTCCAAGAATCCGTCGACGGCATCGAGGATCGCTTGTTGTGAGATAGCGGGATAGCGCGCGTATGCCACCCCGGGGATGTCGAGTACCAGCGATCGAAATTGGCCCGCGTCGACCATCCCGCTGGTGATGAAGCTCTCGGCATCCTGCATGTCTTTGCGGAAGCCGCGCACGACCTTCGACAGAAGCTGAGCATATGGATCGTAGTGATAGAAGCTCACGCGTCCGATGGTTTCGAGCAGGATGTGGCGATCTTCGGTGCCGGATAGCGGCGGGACGAAATCCTCGGGCCGGACGAACTCGACGTTGACTTGCAGGCGTTCCTTGATGCCTTGAATGTCGCGAAAGACCGCTTCATGGTCGGCGTGCAGATTGGCGTCGATCGTCGAGCTTCTCCAGCCGGCGAAGACTGCCGTGCCCCCGCCGACCAGAAACACCCGGTATGAGCTCCCGCTCGGGGCAACACGCGCGATCTCCTGCATGAGACCTTGCAACGCCTCGCGCGTGAGTTCACGGCGCACGTCAGGGCCGATCGATCCGGGCGGAGCGGCACGCATCCGCGAACGAAACCATGCGGCGCAGGTAGGCGCCGTAGCGCGGGTGTACCAGATCAGCGTTGGTCGCCGTCAATAAGGCGTACAGCGCACTCTCCGGATCCCCCAGCGTCGCGCCCACGGGGACTCCCTCTCGGCGCAGCCGCGGCGCCGCCAGTGAGACGGCAAGGCTCTCTTCCGTTGCCTGGCCCGCGGCGAGGTCGTCGAGACCGGCGTCGACGATGTCGCCGCCGGGCAGGCCGAGAGCTGAGAAGCTCGCCGCACCGAAACGTTCTCGAATCCAGCGGACGGTCGCCGCGCGGCGCGCCACTTCCTTGCGTCTTTCGGGCGTCATACTCGCCGCCCGTGCCCGACCGCCGGCGCGTCCGTAGCTGCGGAACGATTCACGAATTTCGTCGGGAAGCCTCAATGTTCTACCGCCTGCTGAAAGGTTGCTTCCATCGTGGGGAGCCTCGAGGGAGCGCTCGATGGCCACCAAGCCCTCGTCAACGAATTGAATGCCTAGGGGGTAAGTATATCACACCCGGACCTCAAGCGGTTGTTGGCCAAGCCAGTGCCTGCGGTGGTTACCGCGAGGATACGGATCCGTGCCAGGTTCTCACCTGCGGGATCTACCTCTCCCCACGTTGAGCGGCCGGAAAGGCACGTATCTGACCAGACGCTCGCGGTTGATTTCTCCCGCATAGATGTTGCCGGCGAAGTCGACGCCGAGGAACTCGAGCCCCGGCCCGATGTCCGCGTCGTGTTGGGGAACAAAGTGCACGACCCAGGCCTGTTCCTCTTTCAGGTCGCCGATCCGGATCCCCTTCTCCCACCCGAAGTTGCTCCGCCAGGGGTCGGGGGGGCCGGTTCGTGGCGTGGCCGAAAGGCCGTCGGCCGCGTAGAGGATATCGTCGCGGTCGATGAAGAGCCCGCTGGGTTTGCCGTATTGCGTCCAGATGTAGAGGAGGTCGCCGTCCGGGTCGAAGACCTGGATCCGGCTGTTGCCGCGGTCGGCGACGTAGACGCGGCCCCGGGAGTCGAGCTTGACGTCGTGCGGGTCGCTGAACCGACCCGGCTCCCTGCTCTCTGAACCGACGCCACCGCCGACTTCGAGAAGGAAGGTGCCGTCACTCGAGAACTTGACGAGGCGGTTGTTCCCGCCCCGGTGCCCATCGGCGACCCAGATGTCCCCGTTGCTGGCGACCGCGACGCCGGAAGACCCGTTGAAGTGGTCCGGGCCGTCTCCCCAGACCCCGGCCTCGCCGAGCCGCATTACCACCTCTCCCCGCTGGTTGAGCTTCAGGACCTGATGACCCAGTCCCAGGCTCTCACCCAGCGTCGCCCGGGCGTCCCCGTGTGATCCGCCCTCGGTCACCCAGAGAAAGCCCTCGTGATCCAGGTAGAAGCCGTGAGGAAAGGCGAAGATCCCCACGCCGAAGCTCTCCACCAGGTTACCGTCGAGGTCGAGCTTGAGGATCGGGTCCAAGTCGGTCCCGGCGCACTGATTCCCGCCACACCGGTCCAGCATCCACAGGTGCTGGCCATCGGGGTCGGGGAAGGCTCCGCTGATGATCCCCAGCGTTCTTCCTTCGGGGAGTTTCTCCCAACCGAGCGTGACTCGATACGGATTGGTCGTTGAGGTTTGGGCGTACCGCCACCCGCCCGAGGTCACTGCCAACAAACTCGCGACGGCCGCAACCACCGCGCCCATCCGATAGACATGCCGCATCCAATCCTCCTTCCGAATTCGTGACATCATGCGGTATCGACGTGATCCGCTAGCCGGACCGCGAGCGCCCCCAGGCTCAATGTCGGATTCACCGAGGTGACGCTCGGAAAGACCGCGTTCGAGCAGACGTAGAGATTCTCGGTCCCGTGAACCCGCAGGTTCTCATCCACCACGCCGTCGGCGTCGGAGGCGCTCATCCGACACGTAGCGGCCATGTGGGCGCCCGTGGGCCCGCCGCCCTCGGCCCTGATGCTGGATTCGTCGCAACCCGCCGCTTTCAGCACGTCGATCAGGTTCTGCGCGTGAGTCTCGAGCGCCCGCTCGGCCGTTTCGTTGATACCGAACTCGATTTCCGTGGCGCGCAAGCCGAACTTGTCGGTGCCGGCACCGAGGCTGACTCGGTTCTCGGGGCTCTCGAACTGTTCGATCGAGGCGTAGAACGCCAGATACGCGACGGAGTCCATCTTCTTCTCGATGTCAGACCTCGAGACATCGGCGAGGATCTCCCGTTCCAAGAAGGTCTTGCTTTTATCGCCCTCCCGGGCAAACAGCATCTTGCCTTCCCTCTGAAACTCCGGCGTATCGAAATGCCGGCACGCCAGTGTGATGAAACCGAGCTCCTGCTCGGCCCTCTCCGGATTCCCGGGGATGAAGCCTTCTGCGGCGATCAGGGGATGTCCGATGAGGTGTCGGCCGAGGTGTCCGGAGTCATCGCCGATGCCATCAGGCCAATCCGCATTGGCGGAGGCCAGCAACAGCTTGGTGGACTCGAACGTGCCGCTGCACACGACGACCGCGTCGCCTTCCATCGAATCTGTGCGGCCCGTTTCGCGGTCGACGAAGCTGACGCCGCGGGCGCGCCGCTTGCCGTCCATCAAGATCCTCGAGACCGGCGAATCCGTCCGTACGTCGAGCTTGTCGGGGTATTCGTTCTTGAGCTCGAACAGATCGAACGCGGCCGAATAGCGGGCGTTCACCGGGCAGACCCTGCAGGTGCCGGTGGTGACACAGCGGTCGGCGTTGCGCGCCAACGGCATGTGCGAGTAGGACATGCTCAGGCTCTCGAGCGCCTCGATGACCGGCATGTCGTTGAGTGTGTAGGGGGCGGCCTCGAAGGGAAATCGCGCCCCGTACCGCGGCGGGTCATCATTTTCCGAATCGCCCTCGATACCCAGCAGCAGCTCCGCTTGCGCATAATACGGGGCCAGTTCTTCGTAGCTGATGGGCCAGTCGGCGCCCCTGCCGGTACGGGTCTCGAGCTTGAAGTCCTCGGGCTTGAAGCGCAGGCTCCAGCCGCCCCAGTGATTGGTGGTCCCACCCTTCATGAACAGGCGCGAGCCGCGCAGCTTGAAGGGTGGATTCTCGGCTGGCGGCTCGTCCATGAAAAGCTCGTAGGGGTTCGCACCGGCCATCAGGTAGTCGAGCCACCTGCGGTAGCTGCTGGCCGCGAAGTCGGGCCCGGCCTCGAACATGGTGATCTCGTGATCGCCGCCCGCCGCGAGCAACCGGCGCGCCGCCAAGGCCCCGGCGACACCTGAGCCGACGATCAGGATCGACGGCATCTCAGGCTTTGCCCCGCTTGTAGCTGGTGATCCCGCGGCAGGAAGCGCCGGCAAGGCCCGCGTAGTCGATCGTCAGCTCATGCATGGTCGTTAGGGGTCGATCTGCAGTCGGTACTTCTTCAATCGCGCGGTGCCCATCGCGTCGGCAACCGCGGCGAGAACCGTGTCGCCGTCGGCAAACAGCGGAGTCTGAAACCCGTGCTCCGGGGCGTCGATCGTTCCCAGGAAGTCGCCCGTAGCGATATCGAAGACGTCGAACATGAAAGTGTTCGCCCAGCATCTGCCTTGGAAGGCGTCGGCATTCCAGGCGCCCGGCTTGCCGGCAATCCCTAGTTTGGTGCCGGCCGGCGTGGCCATCAGCAACGTCGAACTGGCGCCGCTGGCGGCATCGCTGCACGCGGGATCCGGCCGGCCCGGCCCCTGCCGTACCACCCAAACGCGCCCCGTGCGATCGGGGTAGAAGCTGCTGAAAGCTGGCTTGTGCCCCGCAACGTCGGCGCTGCTCATGCTGAGGCCCGGGGACATCTGACGAATTGAGCTCGAGGCCAGGTCGGCCCGGAACTCGGCTTCTTTCGCCTCTATCGCGACCGGTTGCCAGCTCCTTTCGACGACGGTGATCTTTCCGTCAGGGCGGTGAATCTCGAAGCGGTACTCGTTGCCGACGCCCGCAACCATATCGCCACGCGGCGCGAAGGCCCACGTATAGACGGGGGCAAACGGCACGATCATCTCGAGCCCCTTGCCTACATTCACCGTAGGTGGCTCGAACGTGATCAGTGGTGGGAACAGGAGCTCGCCGGTCGGGCCGTCGAGGCCGACGGCTCGCATTCCCATTCGTCCTTTGTCGTTGCTCCACGACTGTGTGTAGATCTCTCCGTCGTAGCTCAGCGCCAGGCCGAGCCCCGACTTCTGCGATCCGAGCGGCCAGTCTTCGACGAGCTCGCCCGCGGCGTCGTAGATATTGACGCGCGCCCCGATCACGTCGGCGACCACGATGCGGCCGTCGTCGGTGACGACGAGTCGCGCGGGCTGCCCGTATTCGCCAGGGCCTTGTCCGGGACCGCCGACGTCGAACAGGTGTTGGCCGTGAAGGTCGAAGGCGCGCACGGCGGGTACCTGGGCATCGATGACGTAGATGCGGTCGTCGGTTGCCCACGCTGCGGTGACCGAGCCGAACAAGTAGGCTTCCTGGCCGATTTCCTGGCCGATTGAAAGCTCCTCCAGCAGGATCGCATTGCCGCCCCAATGTGACCCCGAAACAGTTTTCACCGTTTCGACGCCGTTTTCGGAGCTGCGTTCGACGACGTACGCGTCTGTCGACCGCGCAGTCTCGCCGCCGCCGGTCTCGCCGGCATCCCCGCAGCCGGTAACCGCCAAGCCGGCGACGAGCGCCACCCCGGCGAGGAGTTGCGGTCGCATCAGGCTCTCCACCGGTCCCTTGCCAGCAGGCTTCCGCTCCCCGGTTGACCTACAACCTCGCCGTTCTCGCACACGACTTCGCCGCGACGGATGGTGATATCGGGCCAGCCGGTGACCTCCCAGCCTTGGTAGACGCTGTGCGCCGCCCGCGACAGCACATCAGCGTCTTGAATCGTCCGCGTTCGCTGCGGATCCCACACCACCACGTCGGCGAGCGCGCCCTCCTGAATCACGCCCTTACGCGGCCACAACCCGAATATGCGCGCCGCGTTGGTCGACGTGGTTTCGACGAACCGCTCCAATGAGATCCTCCCCGTCCCGACGCCCTCGGAGAAATACATCGGTAGCATGAACTGCAGGTTGTTCACCCCCGGGCGGAGCCGGGTGATGGAGAGCTCGGGATCGAGCTTCTGCTGGCGCGTCCAGGGAGCGTGATCGGTGGCCAGTACGTCGATGGATCCATCGGCGAGCCCCTGCCACAGGGCGCTGGCGTCCTCGGCCGCGCGCAAGGGCGGCTGGCCGACGTAGAGCGGTCCCTCCGGCCCCTGCAGGCGCTCCTCCGTGAGATGGATGTACAGCGGGCGGGTCTCCACGAACAGGGGCAGGCCTGCGGTGCTCGGGTTGCGGCACGCCTCCAAGGCCCGGGCGGCGGACAGATGCACCACGTACATGGGCGCGCCGGTTACCCTGCACAGCGACGCGGCCTGCTCGGTTGCCGCGACCTCCGCCGCCACCGGGCGGCTGTCGGCGTAGTGCTCGAGCGAGGTCTTGCCCTCGGCTTCGAGCCGCTGCGCCACGGCACGCAAGACGGCCCCATCTTCGCAGTGGATCATCGTCACGACACCGGCATCGCGCGCTGCTTCGAGCACTTGAATGACTTCCGCTAGATGCTGCTGAAAGTCGGCGCGCACCATGAATATCTTCAGACTCGGCTGACCGCGTTCGACGAGGTCGGGCATCAGGGCAGCAAACTCGGGCGTCGGCGGCCAGGTGGAGGCGTGCAGGATGATGTCGGCGATAGCCCCGGCTTGCACCATTCCCTCGTACCGATCGATTGCCTCGACGGCGTTCTCCTGGCGGTTGGGGTAGGCGAACGTACCGAGTGTGGTGACGCCACCGGCGAGGGCCGCAGCGGATCCGGTAGTGAAGTCGTCGACGAACGAGCCGCTCAAATGCGTGTGAGGATCGATGCCCCCGGGCATCAGGAAACGCCCCGTAGCGTCGATGATTCGGGCGCCATCGCTGGAATTGAGGTCCGGCCCGATCTCGACGATCGTGTCGCCGATGAGGCGCACGTCGGCATCCCGGATTCCATCGGCGTTCACCACGCGCCCGTTGCGGATAAGGATCTCGGTGGCCTGCGGGCGGCGGCGTTCGGCGCGAGCTGCTGCCGGTGCGCCGAGCTTGGCACGCAGCAGCCCCACCGATCCAACAGCGACGGCCAGCAGTGCTTCCCGGCGATTCATCCGGGCATCGTGTGGCGGACAGCGGCTGAAATCAACCGTGCGTTGTTCCCTTTGGCCTTTCCCGTGGAGGCGCCGGCAGGTTCGCGCCGCGGGGGGTCGCCCCGTCATCACGATTGCAGCGGCCTTTGCCTGGCTGCGTGGCCACGTCGGCGAGCAGGGCGTTGCTTGGGGGTATGGGCAAGACAGCGGGATCAGCCGTATACTCACTTCTACCTGTCAAGATTTCGCCTCCCGCCCACGAGACGCCGACGATGAAGCGATTCACCCCGCTGCTGGGCACCGCAGTCGCCTGCCTGGGAATGGCCGCCGCCGCCGGTTTTGCCCAGCAGGAGACCGCCGCGAGGGGCGCACCGACGACCACCGGGGAGCTGCAGCCGGCTGTCCGTTGGATGCCGGAAATGCTGTCCTCCCAAGACCAGAACATGCTCATCGGCCGGTATTGCTTCCGCTGTCACAACAACGTGGACCTCAAGGGGGGGCTGACGTTCGAAACGTTCGACGCGACGCGTGCCTACGAGCAAGCCGAGATCGTCGAGAAGATGATCCGCAAGCTGCAAACCGGCATGATGCCGCCGGCCGAGGCGCAGCGCCCCGACGCCGAAACCTACGCGGCCCTCATTGCCGGACTCACAGCCAATATTGATGCTGCGGCTGCGACGGCGCCGAGTCCCGGGGGACGCACGTTCCAGCGCCTCAATCGTGCCGAGTACGAGCGTTCCGTTCGGGACCTTCTCGGGCTCGATATTGATGCCGGCAAGTTTCTGTCGCCCGATACGTTGAGCGCCGGCTTCGACAACATCGCGGACGTTCAACGTTTGTCGACGACCGTCATGGAGGGTTACCTGAGGGCTGCCAGCGAGATCAGTCGATTGGCAGTTGGCGATCCGGGGGCCGGCACTGCGGAAGCTTCCTAGGAGATCCCGCGTTACGTTTCGCAGCGCGAGCATGTCGAGGGTGCGCCGTACGGCACACGCGGCGGCATTTCTGTCGTCCACGCGTTTCCGGCCAACGGCGATTACGTCTTCACCATGGCGTTTTACGACTCGCCGATCGCGTTCCTGTACGGCAAGACTACGTATCACGACGAGCAGATCGAGGTGTCGATAAACGGTGAGCGCGTCGCCCTGCTCGACATCGACCGCTATATGGACGCCGACAACGAATACCTCCGGGCCGGGCCGATTTCGGTCGGGTCGGGTCCACAGCGGGTTTCGGCGGCGTTCATTCGTAAGGCCGAAGGTCCGGTTCCCTACCTGCTGTCACCGCACGATTGGAGCCTGGCCGACAAGGACATCGGCGCGGCCTACGGCGTCACCACCCTGCCGCACCTGCGCGACCTGACGATCGCCGGACCGTACAACGCCCGCGGGGTCTCGCCGACGCCGACGCGGGACAAGATATTCAGCTGCCGCCCGACCTCGGCTGCCGAGGAGCACACCTGTGCCGCCGACATCATCTCGCGGATCGGCGCCGAGGCCTATCGCCGCCCACTGGCCGAACGCGACCTAGAGGGACTCATGTCTTTCTACGAAGCAGGCGCGATGAGCGGCGGTTTCGAAGGGGGAATTCGCACCGCGCTCGAGACCATTCTGAGCAGCCCGCACTTCGTGTTTCGTTTCGAGGCGGCGACCGCGCCGGGGCAGCGTCGGATTGCGACGTGGCGCTGGCCTCACGGTTGTCGTTTTTCCTTTGGGGCGCGCCCCCCGATGCCGAGCTCGTCGAGCTGGCCGAGCTGGGTCGACTCTCGGTCGAGGGCACGCTCGAGCGCCAGGTCGAGCGGATGTTAGCCGAGCCGCGCGCCGAAGCGTTGGGTACGCGTTTCGCGGCCCAATGGTTGCGGTTACAGGATCTCGAGAAGGCCCATCCGGACGCCTTGGCGTTCCCTGACTTCGACCAGCAGCTTTCCGACGCGATGCGGCGCGAGACGGAGCTGTTCTTCTACGACCTCGTGCAGCAGAACGGTAGCGTGCTGGACCTGCTGAGCGCCGATTACACGTTCTTGAATGAGCGCCTCGCCGGCCACTACGGTATCTCCGGCGTTGCCGGGGAGGAGTTCCGCCGCACCGAGCTGCCGGGCGAGCGGCGCCGCGGCTTGCTGGGCTACGGCAGCATTTTGACGATGACGTCCCACGCCAGCCGGACGTCGCCGGTGTTGCGCAGCAAATGGGTGATGCAGGTGCTCCTTGGCAGCCCGCCGCCACCGCCGCCCGACGTGCCGGAGCTCGATGCCACCGACGAGGCCCATGAAGGGCGGCTGCTCACGGTGCGCGAACGGCTCGAGATGCACCGCGCGAGCCCGGCGTGCAACGCGTGCCATCGGATGATCGATCCTATCGGTCTGGCGCTGGAGAACTTTGACGTCACCGGCGCCTGGCGTATCAAGGACAACGGCGCGCCGATCGATTCCGACAGCGAGTTTTACGATGGTCGCCCGCTGACCAGCTCTGCGGATTTGCGCGACGTGTTGCTCGACTACTCCGACGCCTTCCTCACGACGTTCGCCGAGAACCTCATGTCGTACGCGTTGGGCCGCCGCATCGAGTACACCGACATGCCGGCGGTACGTGCCATCGTCCGTGAAGCCGCGGCCTACGACTACAGGATCAGGTCGTTCATTCTGGGGGTGGTCAAGAGCCCGGCGTTTCAGAACAACGATCAGCTGCAGCGTACGGAAGCGGCGGTCCCGAGCAACGTGAGGCGATAAGATTCCGAGTGGATTGAGGAAAGCCGATGTACATCAGCAAGACGAGCATTCCCCGGCGCACGGTACTGCGCGGCATGGGGGCGACCATCGCGCTGCCGTTCCTCGACGCCATGGTCCCGGCTTTCGGCGGTTTCGGCGCGCCCCAGACCGGCCCGACGCGCCTGGTATGTATCGAGATGGTCCACGGCGCCGCCGGCAGCAACGAGTACGGCGCCAGCAAGAATCTCTGGTCCCCAGCCGATGTCGGCCGCGACTTCGACCTTACGCCCAGCGCCCTGAGTCCGCTCGAGCCCTTCCGTGACAAGCTCACCATCATCAGCAACACGGACTGCGTGCAGGCCGAGGCGTTCGAGGCCAAGGAGATCGGCGGCGATCACTACCGTTCGAGCGCGGTGTTCCTGACCCAGTCGCATCCCAAGCAAACCGAGGGCGCCGACGTCCTCGCCGGCCCGTCCATGGACCAGCTCTACGCCCGGCGCTTCGGTCAGGACACGCCCCTATCCTCGATGCAGTTGTGCATCGAGAACGTCGATCAAGCCGGCGGCTGCGACTACGGCTACGCCTGCGTATATTCCGACACGATCAGCTGGGCCTCGCCCTCCGATCCGCTGCCGATGATTCGCGATCCGCGCGCCGTTTTCAACCAGCTCTTCGGCGTCGGCGGCACTCCCGAGGAGCGCGCTGCCCGTCGCCAAAGCAAGCGCAGCATTCTCGATTGGATCACGCAAGAAATCGCGCTGATGAAGAGCCAGTTCGGCCCCGCCGATGCCGAGCGCATGGAGCGCTACCTCGACAACATTCGCGAGATCGAGCGCCGTATCGAGCGCATCGAAGAGCGCAACACCAGCGGTGAGTCACGCGAGCTTCCCGAAGCTCCGGCCGGTGTGCCGGATTCGTTCGAAGAGCACGTCAAGCTGATGTTCGATCTCCAGGTACTGGCGTTCGCCGCCGACGTCACGCGGGTCTTCTCGTTGAAGCTCGGGCGCGACGCTTCGGCGCGCGTCTATCCGGAGAGCGGCGTGACGCGCGGCTTTCACCCGTTGTCGCACCACGGTGGCAACGAGGAACGTGTCGAGGAATTCAGCGTTCTCAACCGCTATCACGTCGGCATGGTTCCTTATTTGCTCGACAGCCTGCAGGCGAGCATGGAAGGTGACGCCAGCCTGTTGGACAAGACCATGGTGCTCTACGGGTCGCCGATGGGAGATCCCAACCTCCACAACCACAAGCGCTGTCCGTTGTTCGTCATCGGAGGTGAGCAAACCGGCCTCGACGGCAACCTTCATCTGCGGGCGCAAGACGGAACGCCGATGGCCAACGTCATGCTGAGCCTGATGCACCAACTCGGTCTCGACGATATGGAGAGCTTCGGCGACGGTACCGGCGTGTTTTCCTTGTCGGCCTGACTCGGAAAGTCGCGGCGGAGGTAACAGATATGCGCAAGTGCTTCCACAAGCCAGCCAGAGCGCGGGTTCTCTCCGTGGCGCTGATCGTTGCGCTGTGGACGCCGGCGCTGCTGACCGGTGCGCTGGCCGAGTCCCGCGTCGCCGACGCCGCCATGCGCGGTGACGTCGGCGCCGACGTCAACGCGCCGCAGGGCGACGGCATGACGGCGCTGCACTGGGCGGCGGTCAACGACGCGCCGGAGATGGCCGAAATGCTGATCTACGCCGGTGCCCACCTGGAAGCCGGCACGCGGATCGGTAATTACACGCCACTGCACCTGGGCAGCCAGAACGGCAACGCGGCCGTCGTGGCGACTCTTCTGGAGGCCGGCAGCGACGCCAACGTGGCGACCACTACAGGAACGGTCAGCCCTCTCCATTTCGCCGCGGGCAACGGCAACGCCAAGGTCGTCGGCCTGCTGCTCGACCACGGAGCAGACGTCAACGCCACGGATTCAGCTTGGGGGCAGACGCCACTCATGTTCGCTGCCGCCGCTGACCGCATCGACGCGGTCAACTTGCTGTTGCAGCGCGGCGCCGATGCTTCGAGCGCGGCGCTGGTGGTCGACGTGGTGGCCAAGGAAAAGGCCGACAACGACTACATGCGCCGCCGGCGGCAGGAGCAGGCGGCGATCCGCGCCCTCGATCAACGGCAAGAAGAGCAACAACGGCGGGCCGAAGGCGGAGGCGCTGCGGGCGAGGAGCTCGGCGGTGGCGAAGAGCCCGAGGGCGAGGAGAAGGTCGAAGCCGGGGCGGACGCCGAGGGCGAGAAGAAGGTCGAAGCCGAGGCGGACGCCGAGGGCGAGGAAAAGGCCGAAGCCGAGGCGGGCGACGAGGCTGAAGAGGAAGCCGAAGAAGAGCAAGCGGCCGCGGCAGAAGAAGAGATCGTCGAAGAGAAGGCGGTAGAGGAGGAAGAGCCGCTCGAGACGGCGGAAACGGAGAAGGCAGAGGAAGAAACGGCCGCGGAAGACGACAAGAAGGAGCCCGAGCGTCCGGCCACGTACGGCGAGCGCGTCGGCGGTCACGGTGGATTGACCGCCTTGCTCTACGCCGCCCGCGAGGGTCACGCGGAGACCGCCCTCGCGCTGCTCGACGCCGGCGCCGACATCGACAAGGTGAGCGGCGGCGACCACACGAGCCCGTTGCTTATTGCGACACTCAACGGTCACTTCGATCTGGCAATGGCTCTGCTGGAGCGTGGCGCCGACCCGAACCTGGCCAGCGAGGCGAGCGCGACGCCGTTGTACGGCGCCCTGAACGTCCGTTGGGCGCCGCGTTCGGCGTATCCACAGCAGAATGCCTACAAGCAGCAGGAGACCAGCTATCTGGAGCTGATGACGGCGCTCGTGGAGGCGGGGGCCGATCCGAACATACGGCTCAGCAAGCACCTTTGGTACACCTCGTTCAACTTCGACCATTTGTTGAAAACCGCCGGGGCGACGCCGTTTTGGTGTGCTGCCTACGCCTTGGATGTCGATGCGATGCGTCTCTTGGTGGCGTACGGTGTCGATCCCGACGTGCCGACGCGTAAGCTGCCGCGGCGCGGCCGGCCACGCCCACAGGGCGAGGACGGCAAGGAAGTGGAAGAGGAAGATCCTTCGGGACAAGCGCCGGTTCCCGGCGGCGGCCCAGCCGTTTACCCGCTACATGCCGCCTCCGGCGCCGGCTACGGCGAGGGATTTGCGGGGTACGCGCATCAGCACGTTCCGGACGGCTGGCTGCCGGCCGTCAAGTACCTGGTCGAGGCGCTCGGCGCCGACGTGAACCTGCGCGATCACAATGCCTACAACTCGGTGCATCATGCGGCGGCGCGGGGCGACTTCGAAATGGTGCTCTACTTGGTGCTCGCGGGAGCCGACCCGACCGCGCTCAGCCGTAAGGGGCAGACCACAGCCGACATGGCCAACGGGCCGGTGCAGCGCATCCAGCCGTTCCCGAAAGCCGTGAAGCTGCTCGAGCTATTGGGCGCCAAGAACAACCACAATTGCGTTTCCTGCTGACGCTTTCGTGTCGGTCGAGGCTTTTGGTCCCGGATGCGGGGAACCGGATTCACACTGCTCGTGGCCGCCGTTGAGGTGTTGCGCGGCAACGGGTAGATTGTCGTCCTGAGTTTCATCCATCCGATCGGCGGATCCGCCGGGGAGAGTACCTGCCATGCGTACATCACACCTGCTGCTTACGACTGTCATGATCGTCACGCTGGGTACCAGCGCGGGCTTGGCGCAGAGCGCCCAGATGAACTTCTTCATTACCAGCGCCGGACCGGGCAATGGCGCCGATCTCGGCGGTCTGTTGGGCGCCGACCGGCATTGCCAGTCGCTGGCGGCGGCCGCCGGTGCGGGCGACCGCACCTGGCACGCGTATCTCAGCGCCGCGGCTTCCGGTGGACAGGAGGCGGTGAACGCCCGCGATCGCATCGGCAGCGGCCCCTGGTACAACTTCAACGGGGTGATGGTCGCCGAGAACCTCGACCAGCTGCACGGCGACAACAATCTGACCAAGGAAACGATCGTCACAGAAAAGGGCGACATGGTGAACGGTCGCGGCGACGATCCGAACATGCACGATATCCTCACGGGCTCGAACCTCGACGGTACCGTGGCCGTGGGTGACGGCGACACGACATGCTCCAACTGGACGAGCAGCGGCGAGGGCAGCGCCATGGCCGGGCACCACGATCGCCAGGGCGGCGGCGCCAACCCGACATCCTGGAACTCGGCGCACGGGTCGCGTGGTTGCAGCCAGGAGAACCTGCAAGGCACCGGCGGCAACGGTTTCTTCTACTGCTTCGCCGGCAACTAAACGAGCTTTCCAACGTTTTGCGGCGACGCGAGCGCATTGGCTCGCTTGGTTGTCGGCGCTGGCCGCTTCTTGACGACGGAATCGTCGTGTCGCGCTGATAGTGCGGGTGCGCAGGGGCGACATTCGCCGCGGCTGTTACTACAATTTCGGGGTAACATGCGAAATTTTGTTCCCTATCTGCTTTCTGAACGGACCGAGGAGTTGTAGCGATGCTTTGATCTGCACGCGTTATCGGTGCGCTCGTTTTGGCTGCGCTGGTCGCCGGTTGCGGCTCCACGAGTATTCGTGAGTCGTGGACGGCGCCCAACGCAGGTCCCATCGAGTTCGAGAAAATCCTCGTTGTTTTCATGGATTCCAATGAAGGCACGCGGCGCGCCGCCGAGGACCAGCTCGTCAGTTTGATCCAGGGCGCCGACGCCGCGGTGTCGTACACGTTGTTCACCAGCAATGAGGTGGCCAATGCCGAGGCCAACGAGGCCGCCATTCGGCGCAAGGTCGATGCCGAGGAGGGCTTCGACGGCGCCATCGTGATGCGCTCGGTCAGCGAGACGCAGAAGCTCAGCTACACGCCCGGGATGAGCTATCCGGCTCACTACGGCGGTTTCTACGGCTACTCCGGGTATGGCTGGGGGATGGCCTACAGCCCCGGCTATCTGCGCACCGACACGATCGTCAGCGTCGAGACCAACGTCTACGACCTGAACGTAGATGACGGTCTGGTGTGGGCCGGAATCACCGAAACCTTCAATCCCTCTGATACGGCCATGATGGCCCGTGAGATCGCCCAGGCGGTTTCCAAGCAACTGCGCGAAGAGGGCTTGGTCAACTAGGCCTACTGACCGCGGCGCGGCCAGGGAACGCCGATGTTCTCGGAGGTCACCGTGCCCATGCCCACGAAGACGAACTTCTGCAGGCGCTTTCCTTCGTAGGTCTCGGTCGTATAGATGTTGCCCTGCGAATCGGTGTCGATGCTGTGCACGGCGAAGAACTGGCCCGGCTGGCGGCCGCCGTCGCCGAAGCTGTACAGGATCTCCATCGACTCACGCTCGATGACGTAGACCTTCATGTTCTGGCCGTCGGCGAGGTAGAGAAACCTCTGTGCCTCGTCCGGCGAGAAGGCGATGTCCCACGTCGAGCCCTGCGAGAGGGTCTCGGGGGCGATGAACACTTCCTTGAGGTACGTCCCGTCGGGTTGGAACACCTGGATTCGATCGGCCGCGCGGTCGCAGACGTACAGGAGCCTGTCATTGGACATGTCGGCGCAGTGTACCGGGCCGCGGAATTGCTGCGCGGGCGGATCGCCGGGAGCGTAGCTGCCGAGGTTGGCGGCGGCTTCGTCGTCGGGCTCGTTGCCGTAGGCGCCCCAGTAGCGCTTGAACTCGCCGGTGTCGGCGTCGATTACGACGACCCGACGGTTGAGGTAGCCATCGGCCAGGTACACCTCGTTCTCCACCGGGTCAACGAACACCTTGGCGACACGGCCGAAGTTCTCGGTATCGAGGCTGTTGCGCGCGAAGCCTCCTCGGCCTCCACCTCCCTCGGCAGTTTGCCGGGCACCGGAGCTTCCAACCTGCATCAGGAAGTCACCGGACCGCGCGAACTTGAGGATGTGCGCGTCGGGTCCACCGTTGCCGCCGATCCAAACGTTGTCCATGTGGTCGACCTCGATGCCGTGGTTCGACACCGGCCATTCGTACTCGCCAGTGTCGACCGGGCCGCCCCAGGACCCGACCAGGTTGCCCTCCGAATCGAACTCGAGCACCGGTGGGGCCGGCAAGCAGCATTCACTCAGGGGCGGATCCTGCGCGGCGCCGATCTCCGTGCGGGCGGCGAACTGGTCAGGAGTATTGCGATGGACGATCCACACATGGTCTCGAGAATCGACGGCAACCCCGATGCTGGCGCCCTGAAGCCAGTGGTTGGGCAGCGGCTGCGGCCAAAAAGGATCAACTTCGAACAGCGGCACCTCGTCGGCGCCCGCGGCAGCCACCGCAGCGGCTCCATCAAGCGGCGGTCCGGCCCCCGATCCCTCTGTTGCGCTCATGCAGGCTTGGACGATGGCGAGCGCCGCGATCGCGGCGACCAGTACCGATCCCCAAAGAATGTTGCGCTTCATGCTGTCCTCCGTTCACCGTTACGAGGCCCCTGTTTCCTCTGAGAAGAGGGGCAGTATACTCATTCTCGCTTCTCGAACACCGCCTAGGCTACGCGCATCGCGGCGATTCGTCCAGGGTTCAAACATCGTGAAAACAAACAAGGCGAGCACGGTCAAGCTCAGTGTCGTGGTCACACTGGCCGCCTCTTGTCTCTTGGCGTTCCCGGGGACTCCCGCGGCTCACGAGATTCCCAGCGACGTGACGGTGCAGGCATTCGTCAAACCCGAGGGCCGCCGTCTCCTGCTGCTCGTCCGCGTGCCGCTCGAGGCCATGCAGGATTTCAACTTTCCCCAGTTCGGCATCGGGTACCTGGACATCGAGGCTGCCGACGACATGCTGCGGGACGCGGCGATCTGGTGGATCTCCAACGGTATCGAGCTGTACGAGGGGGGCACCGCACTCGACAACGAGCAAGTCACCGACGTCCGCATATCGCTGCCATCCGATCGGTCGTTTCGCAGCTACGAGGAGGCCCTCGCACACATGAGCGCGGCGCCACTCCCGGCCGGGACCCGGCTTCCCTGGCAGCAGGCGATGCTCGACGTGCTCTTCGAATACCCCATCGTTTCCGACACGGCGGATTTTTCGATCGACCCGGCGCTGGCGCGCCTCGGCTTGCGAACGACCACCGTGCTGCGCTTCCTCCCGCCCGGCGGCGCCGAACGGGCCTATCAATACTCGGGCGATCCCGGGCTCGTGCGGCTCGATCCTCGCTGGCACCAGGCGGCGCTGCGCTTCGTATCGCTCGGATACTTTCATATTCTCGACGGCGTCGATCACCTGCTGTTTCTCCTCTGCCTGGTGGTCCCGGTGCGACGCTTCCGGCAGCTGGTGCCGATCGTTACGTCGTTCACGGTGGCGCACTCGATCACCTTGATCGCCTCGGCGTTCGGGTTGGCGCCGCGAGCGCTGTGGTTTCCGCCGCTCATCGAGACGCTGATCGCCCTGTCGATCGTGTACATGGCGTTCGAGAACATCGTCGGTGCCAACCTGCAACGCCGCTGGCTGATTGCCTTCGCCTTCGGGCTGGTGCATGGCTTCGGGTTCTCGTTCGCGCTCGGCGAGACACTGCAGTTCGCCGGCTCGCACCTGCTCACCTCACTGCTGTCGTTCAACGTCGGTGTCGAGCTGGGCCAGCTGTTCGTCCTGATGCTGATGGTTCCCGCTCTTCAGTGGCTGTTCCGCGGCGTTGTGGCCGAGCGCATGGGCACGATCCTCGTGTCGGCCTTGGTGGCCCACAGCGCCTGGCACTGGATGAGCGAGCGGTGGTCGCAGCTCCGCCAATACCAGTTTCGCTGGCCGGCGCTCGACGTGGTGTTCTGGGTGGCGGTAATGCGCTGGGCCATCCTGATGCTCATTCTCGCCGGCGCGATTTGGCTGCTGTTCGGGTTGTACGCGCGGTTCGGCGAACCGCCGCCGGAGCCCGAAGTAGCGGCGGCGGCCGACGATTAGGCAGCTTTCCGTGGACCCGGGGCGGCGCTACCGCTAGGATTCCGTATCCGGAATCAGTTTCGAGAGAAGTTCCTTCCAGGAGGTCTGAAATGTCGCTAGCACGTCGAGTCGGAATCACGATGTTCGTGGCCGTAGCATTGGCCGCCACCTTCGCTGTGGCGGGCACCCAGAATAGCGCCCCCAATCCCTATCGCACGGTCGACGGTGTGTGGGGCCCGCTCCCCGCTGGCCGCACGTGGGGCGCAACAAGCGCGGTGTACCCGGCGCGCGACGGCAGCGGCGACGTTTGGGTTGGCGAGCGGTGTGGCGCCAACTCCTGTGCCGACAAGCCCGACGTCGATCCGATCTTGCGCTTTACTGCCGACGGCGAGCTCGTCACGAGCTTTGGCGTCGGCATGATTCTTTGGCCGCACGGAATGTTCGTTGATGCCGACAACAACGTCTGGGTGACCGACGCGGTCGGGATCAGCGCCCGGGGCGCGCCCACCGACAAGGGACACACCGTCCTGAAGTTCAGCCCCGATGGCGAGCTCCTGATGACGCTGGGAACGCCCGGCGTCGCCGGCGATGGTCACGACACCTTCCGCCAGCCGTCGGACGTCCTAGTGGCGCCGAACGGCGATATCTTCGTGGTCGACGGCCACGGTGCCGGCGGCAACAATCGCGTCGTCAAGTTGTCGGCCAACGGCAGCTTCATCAAGGAGTGGGGCCAGACGGGTGCCGAGGCGGGAGAGTTTCGCGACCCGCACGCCCTGGCGCTGGACTCGCAGGGCCGCTTGTACGTCGGCGACCGGTCCAACAGCCGCACCCAGGTCTTCGACCAGGAGGGTGAGCACATCGCCACCTGGACGCAGTTCGGTCGTCCGAGCGGCTTGTTCATCGACTCCGGCGACATCCTGTATTCGGCTGACTCCGAGTCCAACGCGCGCAGCAACCCGGGCTGGAAGCGCGGCATCCGCATCGGCAGCGTCAGCGACGGGTTCATAACAGCGTTCATTCCCGATCCCGAGCCCGACCAGGACAACGCCGGCACCAGCGCTGCCGAGGGCGTGGCCGTGGACGCTGCCGGCAACATCTATGGCGCCGAGGTCGGCCCCCGGATGCTCAGGAAGCACGTCAGGCGCTAGCAGGGTGCTGAAGATCTTCCGTGGCTGCCGTCGCGGGCACCGCGGGGGCGGATGTGAGCCGGTGCAACGCAGGTGAGGAAAATCGTGACGCGGGGCACGACGTGACACGGCTGCTGATACTTACTCTGTTGCTTAGCGGATCCGGTGCGAGCGTCAACGACCACCTCAAGGCACCACCGTCTTTCGATTTCGGCGCTGACCGGCACGCGGTGTTTGTCGATTTCCAGACGGCGACCTACGAGCTCGTCTTCGGCTACGCCGAGGAGCGTGCCCGGGTCGTCACGACCGTCGACTTCCTGCAGCCGAGCGTAGGCTTCCCCCTGTTCGACCTCGTTCCCGACACCATCGCCGCGGCGACGCTCGATGACCGCCCGGTCGAGATCGACACGGTGGGCGATCCCGACGGCACCTCGCGCTTCCGCGTCGTCATGGCGGAAACTGAGGCGGGACCGCACCGGCTGGTCCTGACCTCGAGCTTCGTGCGCAACGTGCGGGCGCGCAACGGCGGCATCAGCGCGGGTTTGTTCGTCAACGACTGGGACGACCGCAGCTTCCTGGAGCTGTACGTGCCGTCGAATCTGGAGTACGACAGCTATGGAATGACGTTCCGGATCCGTCTCGAAGGTGCGAGTCGGCGCCACGAAGTGTTCGCCAACGCCGCGACGATCCGAGTCGAGCCGGCCGAGAACCTCTGGGAGATCGAGTTTCCCGACTTCTACAACGCCTCGCACGTGTACCTGCACCTCCTTCCCGAGGGTGAGCTCGAACATCGGAGCTTCGAGTTCGCCTCCGAATATCGCCCCTTCGACGTGACCGTCTATGGCGAGTCCGTGTCCGACCGAGCGGTCGACGCCGTGGCGGCGACCTTACGGATGCTCGAGGAAGCACTCGGTCCCTGGCCGCACGACAACCTGCTCGTTCATCTCGGGCGGCCCGGGCGCAGCATGGAGTATGCCGGCGCCACGTGGACGACGATGGCAGCGTTGCAGCATGAGCTGGCGCACAGCTACATCGGTCGCTGGGTTGCGCCGGCGGGCGGCGATGCTTCCTGGTTCGATGAGGCGGCGGTGAGCTGGATGATCGATCGAGGCGCTCCGACCGCGTCGCGACTACCGCGCGGCGGCGCCGCCATCGGCGCAACCTCGCCGTATTTTCGCGCCACCCATCAATCGAGCTACGACCAGGGTTCCGAGGTCATGGCGCATCTCGACTACCTCCTGCAACAGAAACACGATGGGTCGAGCCTATTGGTGTGCCTGCGCCACATGGCGCAGGATCTGGCGCCGGAGAAGCTCACCACCGCCGGCATCCAGGAACGCCTCGAGGCGTGCTACGGCGGCTCACTCCAGTTGCTCTTCGATCGGCACGTCTACGGCAATCGATAAGCAGCCACGTGGGGCCTTCGCCTTCTCGTGAGGTGCGTCGCCGGGCCCGTCCGCGGCAAAGCCCTGCTGGGTCTGGTTGGCCGCGCCAACGGAGTCGCCAGCACGGCTGGCTCGTGGCACAGTCGATTCCCATGATCTCCGTATCAGGTCTCGGCAAGTCGTTCGGCACCCAGACGCTCTTTACCGACGTGGCGTTGCGGCTCAACGCCGGCGAGCGCTATGGCCTGGTGGGCGCTAACGGCTCCGGCAAAACGACGTTGCTGAACATTCTCAGTGGTGACGAGGAACCGAGCGAGGGCAGCGTTTCGGTGCCGAAGCGCCTCAAGCTCGGGGTCTTGCGTCAGGACCAGTTTGTGTACGGCGAGCAAGAAATTTTGGGCGTGGCGATGATGGGCAATCGCGAGCTGTGGGACGCCATCGTTGCCAAGGAGGAGCTTCTCGCCGACACCGGCAAAGAGTTCGACGCCGATCGCTACGCCGAGCTCGAGGACATTGTGCTGCGCCACGACGGGTACGCTGCCGAGGCGCGGGCCGCCGAGGTTCTCGAAGGGCTCGGCATCCCGACGGCGTTGCACCGGCAGCCGCTGTCGACCCTGTCGGGCGGCTTCAAGCTACGGGTGTTGCTCGCCCAGGTGCTCGCCGGTGTGCCGGACGCCTTGCTGCTCGACGAGCCCACCAACCATCTGGACATCCTGTCGATTCGCTGGCTCGAGAAGTTCCTGTTGGAGTTCGCCGGCGCGGCAGTCGTGATCTCTCACGATCACCGGTTCCTCGACAACGTCTGCACACATATTCTCGACGTCGACTACGAGACGGTTCTGCAATACACCGGCAACTACGGCGATTTCGTGGCAGCCAAGCACGCCGAGCGCGATCGGCGCCAGCGCCAACTCCAAAAGCGGGAAAAGGAGATCGCGCATCACAAGCAGTTCGTCGACCGCTTCCGCGCCAAGGCTTCGAAGGCCCGGCAGGCGCAAAGCAAGCTGCGGCTTATAGAAAAGAAGGCTGCGGGGCTCGAGCGGTTGCCGCCGAGCTCACGCCGCTACCCGACGCTGCGTTTCGAGCAGGTACGCCCGAGCGGCCGCGAAGCCATCGGGATCGAGGGCATCATGATGGCGTTCGGCGACAACGAGGTATTGCACGGGGTGGACCTCTCGGTGCGGCGGGGCGATCGCCTGGCCATCATGGGGCCCAACGGCATCGGCAAATCCACGCTGCTGAAGATCGTGATGGGTGAGCTCGAGCCGGATGCCGGCGAGGTTGAATGGGGCTACGAAACCCATCCCGGCTACTTCGCTCAGGATCATCGTGATCAACTGAAACCCGATCACCAAACCGCCGAGGCTTGGATCCACGAGGCCTGTCCCGGAGAGAACATCGGCTTCGTGCGCAACCAGCTCGGCCGCGTGCTGTTCTCCGGCGACGAGGCCAAGAAAAAGCTCAAGGCGCTGTCGGGGGGCGAGGCGGCGCGCCTGGTGTTTTGCAGGTTAGCGATTCAAAAGCCCAACGTGCTGGTGCTCGACGAACCGACGAACCACCTCGACCTCGAGTCGATCGAAGCTCTCGTCGGCGCCCTCAAGAGTTACGAAGGCACGTTGATCTTCGTTTCGCACGACCGCTGGTTCGTATCGCAGCTGGCTACCCGTGTCGTCGAGATCAAGCCCGGTGAGATTCTCGACTACCAGGGGACCTACGAGGAGTACGTGCACTACTGCGGCGACGACCACCTGGATGCCGACACGGTGGTGCTCAAGGCGCGACGCGCCAAGCGCCAGGCCAAGAAGGTGGCCCGTGAGCTGCCGGAAGAGTCGGCTCAACGGAAGCGGCAACCGTCGACGCGGTCCTCGAAGAACCGCATCCATCGGATGAAGTCGCAACGCGACGAGGTCATTGCCCGTATCGAAGAAGCGGAGGCGCGAATCGGTGAGATCAACGAGCTTTTTTGCGATCCTGGTTTCTACGATCGCACCGGGCCGGATGAGGTGCGGGCCCTGGAGGGGGAACAAACGGCATTGCGTAACGAGGTTGAGGAACTGACCGCGAAGTGGGAAAAGGCCGAAGAAGAGCTGGCGCTCTTGACGTAGCAGACCCACCACACTTTCACCACGGAATGCTAGCTCTCTTTGCGGCCTGCTAGCGCCGAGCATCGCGTCGAAGGACCTGTGAGTTGAGCGATTTCGAGCGTGAACGCGAAGTTTGGAACACGCTGGGCGGCGAAGATCCTCTCTGGGCAATCCTCTCGGAGGATCAGCAACAGAACAACACATGGAACGTCAACACGTTCTTCGAGCGTGGTCGTCTCGACGCCCGGGTGGCGATGCACTTGCTGGAGGCATTCGATCTCCAGGTCGAGCACGGTGCCTTTCTCGATTTCGGGTGCGGCGTCGGCCGCGTGTCTCAGCATCTTTGCGAGAGCTTCGCGACCGGCGTAGGCATCGATGTATCGCAGCCGATGATCGACATGGCGCGCGACTTCAATCGGTTCGGCGAGCGGATGCACTACCACTGCAACGACCACGGCGACCTTTCGCTGCTCGACGATGCCAGCTTCGACTTCATCTACTCCGGCATCGTCCTGCAGCACATCCCGCAAGAGGAGGCAAAGCGCTACATACGGGAGTTCGTTCGCGTGTTACGGCCAAGCGGTGTTGCGCTCTTTCAGATTCCGTCGCATGAGCAACCGCTTCCCGACAGCGCCCACGCCCTGCCGGACGAAGCGTTCCAGGCGTGGATCTACTCGGATCTCGGCTACCTGAGGGGTGTGCCCGGGGAGCCGGTGGCGCTGCGCCTCATCATCCGCAACGAGTCTTCGCACACCTGGCCGAACCTGATCGATTCCGACGGTGACGTCTTTGTTCGACTCGGCAACCACTGGCTCGACCCCGCGGGAGGCCTCTTGCTGCACGACCAGGCGCGCTGCCAGTTGATGCACTCGGTGACGCCTCGGGGAGAGGCGCACATCGGAATCTTGGTCAATCTGCCCGAGGAACCGGGTGACTATGTTCTCGAGTTCGACCTCGTCCAGGAAGGAATTGCCTGGTTTGCCGAGCATGGCTCGCCGACACTGCAGATCCCGGTCACGGTTAAGGGCGGCAAGAAAACGTCACCGGGACCCAACGAGCATCTGCCCTCGTGCGGTATGTATCCCATCCGGCGCCAAGAAGTCGAGGCAACCGTGCTCGATGCCGGTGGGTGCGTCGTCGTGGTGGCCAACGCCAACTGCGGTGGCCCCACATGGGCCGACTACTGGTACGCCGTGCGCAGGGCCGGCGCCTAGCCTGGCGACGATTCCTCGTGTGGTCGATTTGGTGAGGTGCGACGGCGTAGGGGTGGGGCGGCGTGATTCGTTAAAATGTGCCAGGAGCGCGATATTGGGCGCACAGGTGGCATTCGGGAAGGCTCGGCCACCGCGCCGTGATGGATCTCCGTTGACGTTTCACGGCGTTCTGCTTAGGGTTGCCACGATAAGCGGGACCAGGGATCCCCCGTCACTACCGGAGGTAATCACCATGAAGCTTCGCCTCATTCTTGCCCTGTTCGCAGTCGTCCTGATCGCGGCTTGCGCCGGCGACACGGCAGACGAAGCGCCGGCAGCGGAGGCCGTCGCCGAACCGGCCATGGACGACGCGGCCGCGGTTCAAGCCGTAGCCGACGAGTGGGTCGCCCACTACAACATGCACCACGCCTCGGTCGTGGCCGGCTATCACATCGAGGAAACCATTACGCTGATGGCCGATACCTCTGTAAACCAGGGTGTCGAAGCGGTCACCGCGGCCCTCGAGGCGGAGATGGCCAACTCGCCGACGCTTGCGGTGAACTCGGCCGACACCATCGTCGCCGGCGATTGGGCCGTGCAGCGCGGTGACTACGGCATCGAGCTCGCACCCGAAGGTGCGGATGCCGTCAGCGCTACCGGCAATTTCATGACGGCGTTTCAGCGCGTCGACGGCGAGTGGAAAGTCGCCTACGTGATCGTTAACTACAACACCGATCCGCCTGAGGGAACGACGTTTGCTTCGCCGGCCGCTGAGGACGCTCCTGAGGAGTTCACGAGCGTGATGGCTGATCTGAACGACTACTATGAGACCCACTTCAATATGGGCCACGGCTCGATGGTCGCCGACAACACGTACACCGAGGATGCGGTGTCGATGATTGCCAACCTGCCGCTGGCGGAAGGGCGTGCGGCAATCGGTGAAATGCTGCAGGAGCGCATCGATGCATCATCGCCGGAGCTCGCGATTCACCCCGTCGGTGAAGTCGACATCGGCGACGGCTACATGCTCAGCGGCGGTTGGTACGAGCTGACGTCCGGCGACGGCAACTCGGCAGGTAACTACATGGTCCTGGCGCGCCAGGGCGACGACGGAAGCTACAAGCTGCACTGGGCAGTCAGCAACGGCAGGCCGGCCAACTGATGTCCTGAGTCAGAAGTTCGCGAGCAACGAGCGGGCCGCGTGTGGCGCATCTCGAGCGCCCGCGGCCCGTTCGCTATTTCGCCGACGCCACGCGGGATGGATCCATCGGTGTCGAACCCGGCGGGCCGTTCTGTTATCGTGCGGCGCCATGAGACACACATCGAGAGTCAGAGCATTGCTTGCGGGCCTGCTGGTGCTATGCGCCGGGTGTGGCGGCGGTGGTGGGGGTGGCGGGACGGCCTCGCCGGACGATCCGGTGCTGCTCCTGGCCCTTGCCGCGCTGGGCGAAGAAAACGGTATGCCGAAGCCGTTGCCGGCGCGCCTGGGTATTCTCACCTCGAGCGGCGGCGAGTGGAGCTATCGGTATATCGAGGACGCCGACAGCAACGTCTTTCACAAGGCCATGGCCTACGGCGACGGCGTGCTGACGTTCGCCGGCACGGCGGCAATCGTCAAACTGTGGGATTCGTCGGGCAGCAGCAACAGCCTATGGGACGCGGACTTCGGCGGCGTTTTCAGTCGCATGCGGGATGCCGAGGTCGGTGACATCTACGGCGATGGATCGGCGGCCATCGCCGTGGCGACGCACGATCAGGGTGTCGTCGCTGTGCTTCGCCCCGACGGCTCGGGCGGGTTCTCGGTCGAGGAGCTCGACCGCGAGCCCGACATCATTGTCCACGAGATTGAGCTCGGCGACCTGAACGGCGACGGTACGGTGGAGATCTACGCCACGCCGACGGCGCCCAACCTGCTCGACGGAACGCCGCAGCCGGGCGCGGTGGTGCGCTACGTTCCGGCCACCGGCGAAGGCCGTGTCGAAGTTGCTGATCTGGGCAACCGCCACGCCAAGGAGATTCTCGTCGCAGATGTCGACGGCGACGGGCGCGACGAGCTCTACGTTTCGGTGGAGGCGGTTTCGGGCGGCCGGGTGGAGATCCGCCGCTACGAGGCGGACACCGATCCGACCGCGGGCGAGTCGATAGCGACCATCGACGATCAGCTGTGCCGTTTCCTGACCGTCGGCGACGTCGACGGTGACGGATCCAAGGAAATGGTGGCCGCCGCCAGCAAGGCGGGGTTGTTCTTGTTGCGTCCTGGCGCCGGAGAGTGGAGCGTCGAGCTGATTGCCGGCGATTCGTCCGGCTTCGAGCACGCCGCGATCCTGCTCGATCTCGACGGCGACGGGCGTGACGAGCTGTATGTCGCCAGCGACGACCAGGGAGAAGTACGCCGCTACGACCTGACCGACAACGGTTGGGAGCGCCAGATACTGGTGAAGCATGACGACGACCTCGGCCGCTTCACCTGGAATATCATGCCGGCCAGGGTCGGCAACCTGTCGCCCGGATACTGAGGGGAAAAAGGGGGACAAGCGTGAGAAATCCGCGGAAACTCCAACGTTGCAAGCCGTTATTCGCGCTACTTGCCGTCGCCGTGCTGCTCGGCCCGATTGCCTGCGGTGGCACCGAGTCGACCTCCGACACGGCTGAGGCCGGCGCCGAGGACGCCGCCGGGGCTCCCGATATCGACATCGCCGGGATCAACGAGCCGCGCGGCCTGCGCCGCAGCGAGCCCGATGCCCAGCCCGGTTACACACTGTTCGGCCCGATCCTGTCGGACACCACGTACCTGATCGACAACGACGGTCTGGTGGTACATACGTGGAAGGTCGACTCGGCGCCCTCCGGCGGCGTGTATCTGCTTGATAACGGCAACTTGATCCGCCCGGTGCGTGAGCCCGGGGTCGAGCGCTTCTCCGGCGGTGGCCAGGGCGGCCGCATCCAGGAGTTCACCTGGGACGGCGAGCTGGTATGGGACTTCGAGTTCGCCAGCGACCAGCACTTGACGCATCACGACATTGCCGTCATGCCCAACGGCAACATTCTGGCGATTGCCTGAGAGTACAAGAGCGCCGATGAGGTGCGCGGCCGCCGGGCGCCAGCCCAGCCAAGTGCCGGAGAATGGACTGTGGCCCGACATGGTGGTCGAGATCGAGCCGATTCGTCCCGACGGCGGCCGCATCGTATGGGAGTGGCACGCCTGGGACCATCTGGTGCAGGGATTCGACGACAACCTGCCGGACTACGGCGTCGCGTCGGAAAACCTGGGCCGCATCGATATCAACGCCGGCGCTCCGCCGGAGGTCGACGCGGCGCAGCTCGAGCAGCTCAAGGCGCTGGGCTACGTGCCGTCCGATACCACGGAGGAGGACATCACATCGGACTTCTTTCATACCAACGCGATCAACTACAACGCCGAGCTCGATCAGATCGCCTTGAGCACACCGCGCTACAACGAGATCTGGATCATCGATCACAGCACGACCACCGCAGAAGCGGCGCGCAGCAGCGGCGGGCGCTGGGGTAGGGGAGGCGACTTGCTGTATCGCTGGGGCAACCCCGCAAACTACGGCCGCGGCGATGAGAGCTCACAGATGCTGTTCGCCCAGCACGACGTCCGCTGGATTCCAGCGGGACTCCCGGGGGCGGGCAACCTCACGGTCTTCAGCAACGACATGGCCGACGATTCCGGGCCCTACTCGACCGTCTACGAGATCGATCCGCCGACCGGCGCCGACGGCAGCTATCTGATTCCCGAGGAGGGGCCTTTTGCACCGGCAGAGCCGGTGTGGTCGTACCGGGGAACGGCCGAGGCCTTTTTCTTCAGCCCTTTCATTTCGGGGGCCGAGCGGCAACCGAACGGCAACACACTGATCTGCTCGGGCGCGCAGGGCCGCCTCTTCGAGGTCAATCCGGAGGGCGAGATCGTGTGGGAGTTCTGGGATCCACGTCAGGGAGAGGTGAAGATGCCCGACGGCTCCCCGCCGCATCCGGTCGGCGAGTTTACGCGCGCCGTGTTCCGCGGCTCGCGCTACCTTGCGAATCACCCGGCGTTTACCGGCCGCGACCTGCGACCTCTCGAGCCGCAGCCGCCGGTGGCTGCAGCGCCGGCCGGCGAATGAGTCGCGGCTAACTAGTTACAGGCCACTAGCTCCAGCGGAATCCGGTGTCCGCGGCAGCCGGCGACAACGGGCTGGTGGGCAAGCCGGCGGCCAGCTCGGCCTGGTTGTAGCCGAGAGGCGCGATGTCGTTAGGGCCGTCGGGATGGAACAGGCTCGCCAGGTACTGCGCCTGGCCGCGTCCCTCGCCGACCTCGAACTGGCCGCCAGCGTACATGGCGATGCCCTGGCCGTCGCAGTACTCGTACGTGCGCAGCAACTCCGACAGGAACCCGAAGCGCGATGGCTTGATGTTGATGCACTTCGGTTTGAAGGGGAGTGTGGCGATGTCGGCGATCGAGTGAATGTTGGCATCCCAGGTGATGCGATCGCGGTGCGGGGCGAGGGCGGCATCGGTGTCCGGATTCAGAGCGGGATCCTCGATCCAGGCGCCGGTGAGCGTGTCGGCGACCAGCTTGTAGAGCTCCGCATCGGGCGGCGGCCCGGTGAAGTCTCCGTGATAGAGGCCCTTGAGATCGACGGTGTCGATGGTTCCCATTGCGGCGAGCTCGGCAATGAGCTCCTGATTCCAGCTCGATGACAGATCGAGCTTGAAGCGCATGTCCGGGTACAGCTCCAGGCGACGCTGCAGCGAGTCGGTGCTCGGCGGATCGCCGAGCCCCGTCGAGTTCACGAAGGTGAGCGGCCGTGGCTCCATGCCCAGCGCCGCCGCCAGCGAGGTGCCCGCTTGCTGCAGTGCCAGATCCAGCGCCGCACTCTCGAAGCCCCAGCGCCGGTAGAGGCTGCAGTCGCTGCGCGACTGCGGCCGCGGAAAAAGCTCGATGCGATCGAGGCGGCGTGAGAAGCCGTCGAGCGTGTGGGTCCCGGCGAGTGGGAAATTCGTGCCTTCCTCAGCGAGCACCCGGTGATCTTCGTCGTTCCAGATCACGTCCTCGCCGAGCCCCTCGTAACCGCCGCCTTGCAGGCGAATCAAGCTTGTCTTGCGCGACCAGCCGCCGGGAACCGCTTGCTCGACAGTCTCGACCTGATATTCCGAGATCTCCAAGGCAGGTCTGCGAGGTTGGCGTACAACGAGCTCATCGCACGGCTCCTATTGATCCTGGCACTGGCCGAACAGGTATGTCAGCTGAATCGTGAACGCCTGGTTGAACGTCAGTCGGCCGGCGAGGTGGTGAACGTAAGCGCCGCTGAGCGCAAAGCTCTTGCTGATGGCACGCCCCCCGCCCAGGCCGAGAGAGAAGAAATTGAAGTCTTGATTGAAGTTGAGCACGAGCGTGGGAATGGCCGACACGAAGAACCCTTTGGGCAGAATGTGCACCGTCTGAATATCGAGCTCGAGCGAGCGGACCTTGCGGCTGGGGTCGTCGTCCACGATATTGCCCCGTTCGTCGCCGCCGATGCCCTCGAGCGAGTGCAGATATCGGGCGCCAACGTATACCGGAAACTCGTCGGTCGGGTTGAAGGCAAACACCACGCTCGGCGCCAAGATCCACGTGCCGAAACCGGTAAGCTCCGCGGGGTCTCCCGTCGGTGCGAGGGCTTCGAAGATAAACGCGGCGGTCGTGAACCGGCGTGAGAGGTCTTCGCGGAAAATGGCTCCCCAACCCAACAACACGTCGCCGACGCCCGCCTTGCCCGCATCGTTCGGCAAGTTCAAGTCGACCACCTCGAGATCTGTCCAGAAGCCAGTCCACCGATTGACGGCCCAGAATCCACGTATCGTGTGGGCGTAGATCTGCGCTTCACCCGGCAGGAAGTTGGCCGTGAACCCATAATCGACGGTGTTGATCATCACCATGTGGGGTCGAGGAACCTCTTGACGTCGGCGGTTGTGACTTGGGTTTCCTCGATCCGGGCGGTCGATGCGGAGGGGGTGGCCGCCTGGTCTTCGGGTTGTTGTTCGCGAGGCCGGGGCTGCCCGGCAGGCGCCGCGGCGGCGGCAAAGCTGAGAATGGCGGCGATGGTGACGCCGGCTAGCATTTCGGCAGGAGTATTCGGGCGATCGTGGGAAATAGTGGTCGAATCACGATAACCGGCCGCCGGCGCGGGGATCAATCAGCGGCGCAGCAGTTGTTCGAGCAGGTCCGGGGGCACGCCCAGGCGTCGCGCCTCGGCCTCGATCTGTTGGTGCGAGACGCCCATGCGGCCCAGGCCTGACAGCAGGTTCTGCGCGGCACTCGTCGTCGCATCTTGCGAGTACTCAGACGCGAACAGCGCGGCACCCAGTTGGGCGAGCAACGGTAGCAACGTCTGTGCCTTGTCCATATCCTGGCCGAGGGCGCCGAGCTCGCCGCCGAGCGATCCGAGGGCGCCGAGCTGGCCGGCGATGTCACCGAGGCCGGCACCGCCCTCCGGAGCCCCCGAGCGACTGCAGCAGCCCGAGCGCCTTGGTGGCGTCGCTGGAGCCGCCGCTGTTCTGGCCGAGGAAGTCGGTGAGCGCCTGCATGCGCTCCGCCGGCGTGCCCGCGGCCCCGCCGTCAGGGGGCGCCGTCGCTCCGGGGATCGCGGCGGCGTCCGACGAGCCTCTGGCAGCGGTGGATGCGGTCGCGCTTCGTGCGTTCGGCGCACCGCGATCGTTTTGCTCGACCCGGTCCACCAGCGTCAACGGAATGGTTTGCAACGAGCCGTATTGGAGAAACAGCACACGGTCGCCCTCGACGCGGACCTCGATCGAGTGGATCACCCGGCCGTTCTTCAAGTAGATGCTGTCGGCTGCGGCAGGAAAGGCGAGCGCCGTGGTGCACAACACCAGCGCCGCGATCAGGATTGTTCGGCCGGTTCCGGTCATGGTGCAGATTCGTATGTTACGGGATTTCGCTCACTCATGATTGTCCGACGCAGCGAGCTACGTCTGCAACACGAAACATGATGCGCGCGGCGGCAAGCGAGCCGACCGCTGGCGAGAATATAGAATATGGTGGAACTCGGATTGTGTCCTAATCGTGATTCGGACAGCAGCGGGAATTGGCTGATTGGGCCCACACTGACGCGCTGGGGGAGTGAATGACAACAACGACGTTACGTTTCGCCGCCGTGGTCGCGGCCGTAGCAGCTCTCGCGGGTGTGGCTGCCGCGATCCCGGTGGCGCATCCTGTGATATCACAGGAGTCGAGCGAGGAGCTGCCTTGGGCGCGTTTCCGTGGGCCGAACGGATCGGGCTTGGCGCCTGACATGAACCTGCCGGCGGCGCTGGGTCTGGACGTCAACGTCGTCTGGAAGACAGATGTTCCGCAGGGCTATTCATCACCGGTTCTGTCCGCCGAGCGGATCTTCCTGACGGCCGTGGAGGACGACAAGCTCCTGACCATCGCGGTCGATCGAGGCGACGGCAGTGAGGTATGGCGACGCGAGGCGCCACGGCCGCGCCGCGAGCGGCTCGATGCGCGGAACAATCCGGCGGCGCCGAGCGCCGTCACAGATGGTGCGCACGTGGTCGTCTTTTTCGCCGAATACGGACTGCTTGCCTACGACGTCGACGGCGATGAGCTATGGCGCCTGCCGCTCGGCCCGTTCGACAACCTTTACGGCATGGGCGCATCGCCGGTCATCCACGACGGCCGTGTGTTCCTGGTATGCGACCAGCGCACCGGATCGTTTCTGCTTGCAGTCGATGTCGCCGACGGGTCAGTAGTGTGGCGCGTCGATCGTCCGGAAGCAGCCAGCTCGCACGCCACGCCGACCGTCTGGTCCCCCGAGGGCGGGGTCCCACAGCTCATTGTCGTTGGCTCGTTTCTTCTGAGCGGCTACGACATGGCCACGGGGGAGAGGCTCTGGTGGGTGCGAGGAATGATTCATGAGATGAAGTCGGTGCCGGTGATCGGTGGTGGCGTGGTGTACGTGAACGGCTACGGCTCGCCACTGAACAACCCCGGCAATACTGCTGATTTCGGGCCTTTCGAGGACGCGAGGCAAGCCTACGATACCGACGGCGACGGTATGTTGGGCGCCGACGAGTTGCCCGAGGGGAGAGCGAAGCAGAGGCTGGGGATGAGCGACCTTGACCGCGACGGAAAGTTGAGCGAGCGGGATTGGGACTACTTCCGCAACTCCATGCAGATGACCAACGGCATGTTCGCGATTCGTCTAGGTGGCGCCGGGGACATGACGGAAGAGAACTTCCTCTGGCTCTACAGTCGCTCGGTTCCGCAGCTTCCCTCGCCGCTGCTGCTCGATGGCGTTCTGTACATGATCAACGACGGTGGCATCGTGACGATTCTCGACCCCGATACCGGGGAGCGCCTCGATCAAGGGCGACTCGAAGGGGCAGTCGATAAGTATTACGCCTCGCCGGTTGCCGCGGACGGCAAAATCTACATGGCCAGCGAGCTCGGCAAGGTGGCGGTGCTACGGCCGGGGCGACAGATCGAGGTCATCAGAGTCAATGACCTCGACGAGCTGACGTACGCAACGCCGGCGATCGCCGGCGGGCGCATTTACGTGCGCACGGACCACACGCTGTACTGCTTCGGCATGGAGTAGAGGCGCGGCGTCCAGCTGCCGCTGATTCTCGGCGCTCCCTTTCTTTTGTTGAGGCGGAGGCGGCCTACTGGCGCGAGATGACGGTCCCCATGCCACGCTCTTGCAACATGCGGTTGAAGGCGGGGAGGTCGTTCGACAGCAGGGCCTGGAGCTCCTGGTGGGCGAGCTCGAGGCGCTCCTTGAGAACCGCATACACCTCGCGCTGCTGATCGGTCGGCGGGAAGTCGGCCGTTGCCACCGTGCCCGCCAGATAGGTCAGGCGGCTGAGCGCCTTGGCCGGCCAGCGCACGCCGTCCTGCCCCGTGCCCGTACTCCACAGCTGCATGAGCCGTTCTTCAACGGCGATCAGCGTACCGTTGAGCTCACCGGAGGCGTCCACGAGTTCCGACTCGCCGCGATCTTCGAGCACATCGTCGAGGTCGTCGAACTGGAGGCGGATCCATTCGATGTCGTTAACGACTGTTGCCGCGGCGTCGGCATCGGCCTGCATTTCGCGCACCAGGGCGAGCTGCGCCGCGATGTCGCTCGCCGATCCCTCAGAGTGCGGATCCTTGAGCACGGTGAGCTGTTGCGAGTCGGTGATCGTGCCGGTTTCGAGCACTACCGTGTAGTCGCCGGGAGGCTCGAGGATGGTGATCTGGCCGCCGCCGGAGCGCCAACCCTCTTCACCCAGATCGACCCAGTCGGCGTACAGCGGCGTGTTGCGCAGCCGCACCTGCGTGCTGGGCTCCGAGCGCAGGTTCCAATGGATGCGGTTGAGGCCGATATTGCGTGTGCCGTCGAGGGCGCGCACGGTCTCACCGTCGGCGTTTTCGATGCGGACGGTCACGTCGCCCCGGCGGGCTCCGAGCCCAGCCAGTAGTTGATGACGGCCCCGTACTCGGGCTCGGGGTTTTGTCCTACAGACGGGTCATTGGGCATGCTCATCGGCGAGGTTCGGTTGTGGAACCGATAGGCGTCGCGCGGCTCGAAAAGGTGGGCCGCGGAGCGCCGTACGTCGTCGGTGAGTTGCTGCACCGGCGACAGGTCGTCGAGAATCCAGAAGCCGCGGCCGTAGGTGCCGACCACCAGATCGTTGAAATGCTCCTGAATCACCAGCCCGTACACCGGACTGGCCGGCAGGTTGGTGTTGAGCGACTGCCAGTTGGCACCGTCGTCGAACGACACGTACAGCGCGTTCTCGGTGCCCAGGTACAGCAGGCCGGGGCGCACGGGATCTTCCCGGATGTCGCGTGCATAGCTCATCGGGCTGTCGGCGATGCCGTTGACGATCTTGGTCCAGGTGGCGCCGTAGTCGTCGGTTTTGTAGACGTGCGGCTCGAAGTTGCCCTGCTGGTGGTGCTCGACGGCCACGTACGCTTTGCCGGCGTCCCACTTCGAGGCGTCGATGCCACGCACCACACCGTCGGGCGGCAGATCCGGCATGTTCGCCGCGACGTCGGTCCAGGTATTGCCGTTGTCGCGGCTCACGTGCACCAGGCCGTCGTTGGAGCCGGCGTAGAACACGCCCTGCTGCGCCGGCGACTCGTCGAACGCGTAAATAACACAGCAGTACTCGACCCCGATGTTGTCCGAGGTGAGGCCGCCGGAAATTCCCTGCTTACTTTCGTCGTCGGTGGTCAGATCGGGGCTGATGACCTCCCAGCTCTGGCCGCGGTTGGTAGTGCGATGCACGTGCTGGCTGGTGACGTAGATGGTCTCGTTGTCGTGGGGCGAGACGAGCAGCGGAAAGGTCCACTGAAAGCGGTATTTGACGCCGCCGGCGGGCCAGCCCCCGGTGCTCTCCGGCCACACCTCGAGGTGGCGGAATTGCCCGGTGCTTTCGTCGTAGCGCACTACGATGCCGCCGCGCGCCCCGGAGCCCGAGGCGCTCGACCAGATGATGTCGGGGTCGGTCGGGTCGGGCGTCGCGAAGCCGCTCTCGCCGCCGCCCACCGAGTGCCACATGCCGCGCGGAATCGAGCCGCCGCCGAAGCCGCCGGTCAGGCTGTTGCTCGGCCCCCTGGTGCTGGGGCCGTCCTGCCGGTTGCCCATGACGTTGTACGGGATGCTGTTGTCTGCGGTGACGTGGTACATCTGCGCGATCGGCAGCTGGACGCGATGCCAGCTCTGGCCCCGATTCTCGGAAATCGCCACGCCGCCGTCGTTGCCGATGATCATGCGGTCGCCATCGGCCGGGTCGATCCACATGTCGTGGTAGTCGCCGCCCGGGCGTTGCCGGCCGTCCTGCGAGATGCCGGTCACGCCGCCGTCAATCGTCTTGACGAACGCGGCGGTGAGGAACCATGCCTCGTCGGGGTCGTCGGGCGATACGACGCAGTTGTTGTAGTAGCCGGTGCGGCCGCCGAGATTGCGGTTGTGGGTTTGGAGCTGCCAGTTTTCGCCGCCGTCGTCGGAGCGCCACAGCTCGCCGCTCTCGGTTTCCCGCCCATGCCAGGGGACGCCGTCGCCGGTTTCGATGAGCGCGTAGATGCGATTCGAATCGGCCGGCGTCATGCAGAAGTCGATCTTGCCCATCGGTAGCGTCGGCAAGCCGTTGCCTTCGAGTCGAGTCCAGCTGTCGCCGCCATCGCGCGACATGTGCAAGCCGCTGCCGGGGCCGCCACTCTCGCGGCCCCAGGTGTTGACGACGACCTGCCACATCCCGGCGAATAAGATGCGCGGGTTGTTGGGGTCCATGACCAGGCTCGAGGCGCCGGTGTCGCGATCGACGAAGAGCACGTGCTCCCAGGTTTCGCCGCCGTCCTCCGTGCGAAAAATGCCGCGCTCCTCCTGCGGACCGTGGGCGTGGCCGAGGGAGGCGATGTAGACGACGTCGGGGTCGGTCGGATGAATGACGATCGCCGCGGTGCGCGTCGGCACACCGGTGCCCATGTGGCGCCAGTTCTTGCCGCCGTCGGTGGACTTGTACCAGCCGGTGCCCACCGAAACGTTCGAGCGGATGTGGGGCTCGCCGGTACCCGCCCAGACGACCTGCGGGTCGGAGGGGGCGACTGCCAGGGCGCCGATCGAGTGATCGGTGTAGTCGTCGAACAACGGCTCCCAATACTCGCCGCCGTCCTCGGTTTTCCAGATGCCGCCCGACGCCGCACCCGCGTAGTAGGTGTGTGGATCGCCGATGACTCCGGCCACCGCGGCAACACGGTTGCCGACGGGTCCGATATGCCGAAAGCGGAGCTGCTGCAGGTTGTCGGCCGCCTGCTGCGCGCCGCTGGCTGCCGGCAATACCACGAGCAGGGCGAGGGCAACGAGCCCGACGCGAGAACGGAGACAGTTGCGGGACGTCGTCATGACGGGTTCTCCTTGGTGCGGCTGCTGGTGCAACCGGTGAACGAGCACCAGAGGAATAGCGCGGAATGGCTTCCGGAAACAAGGGCGAGTCTCCGCCGCGAGGGAACGGACTCGCCACGACCGCAAGACCGCCGCGCAAGACCCATCAGGTTGTTGCCACGGCTCGCTAGCGTCGGGCCGCGAGGAGGATCTCGTCGAACCAGGCGCGGTCCGGTGCTTGTCGAGACGCCATGTTCCGGTTCCTCTGCGGGTAGCTGGGTCATGCCTGCGTAGCCGCGGCGAGCGGAGTGTATTCTGAGTTGGTTCCCCCGCGCAAAGGATCGAAGCCATGAAGAGGTTGCAGCACCTGAATTCCGGACATCTGCGGGTTTTCTCAGCAGTCGGGGTGGCGTTGGCCGTCGCCTCGCTCGCGGCCGGTGCCGCGATGACCGGTAGCTCCAACGGCGCCGGCCAGAGTGCGCGACGAGCGCCGTGGCCGACGCACGGTTGGCCGACCAGCGACCCGGCGCTCCAGGACCTCAACGACGGCGCACTCGAGCAACTGGCGAGCGCCGTGGGTGACGGTCGTTACGGCAATGTCGATCGGATGCTCGTGGTCCGCAACGGCTGGCTCGTCTTCGATCGCCGTGTCGACAATGACTACGTCGAGATTTCGCGCGGCCACGACCTGGAGCCCCACCAGTACAACTACAACCACCCCGACTGGCATCCGTTCTACCAGGGCGGCGAGGTGCACACGCTGCAGTCGGTGACCAAGTCGGTAGCTTCGTCGCTGATCGGTATCGCCATCGGGCACGGTGAGATCGACGGCACCGAAGCGCCCATCATGCCTTTCTTCGCCGGTTACGACGTTTCCGATGCCGACGGCCGCAAGCAGGAGATCTTGCTGCGCCACGTGCTCACCATGCGGTCCGGTATCGAGTGGCACGAATCGGATCGCCCGATGGACGCAACCAACACCACGATCCAGCTCGAAGCGAGCGATGATTGGATTCAGTTCACGCTCGAGCAGCCGATGGACTCAGAAGTGGGACAGAAGTGGACGTACAACAGCGGCACAAGCCACCTCTTGTCGGGCATCATCAAGATGGCCACGGGCAAACATGCACACGAGTACGCCGAGGAGCATCTATTCGGGCCGCTGGGCATTCGCGAGTATCACTGGAAGCTGACGCCCAAGGGATTCGCCGATACCGAGGGCGGCCTCTACCTACGTACTGCGGATCTGGCCAAGTTCGGATACCTGTTCCTGCGCGACGGCGTGTGGGACGACGCCCGCATTCTTCCCGAGGGTTAGGTGCGGCAATCGACGGATCGAATTGTCGATGACGTCAGTCCGAACAGCCCGCGCAACGACCGCGGCTATGGTTACCAGTGGTGGCGTGTCGACGAGCGCGGCACGGCGATCTGGGCCGGGTTGGGCTACGGTGGCCAGTACCTGCTGGTCATGCCGGAGCACGACATCGTCGCCGTGATCAACAGCTGGAACATCTACGGTGGCACGCCCGGCGTGCTCGGCCCGTTCATCCAGGCGCTGCTGGACGGCGTCGAGTAGCCCGAACTTCTCATCGCGCGCCAGTGGGCTCGCGCCGCCGCGACCCGTATGGGGCCACGTGGCCTCCACGTCTCGGGGAGTTAGCGGCGGCCGGAATACTCCAGCATTTGGGTCGTCAGGTCCAGCGGATAGGAAATCGTCACGTCGGTGATCGCGCCGTCAGCGTCGCGCACCGCGGTGAGCTTGGGTTGCACGAACCCGGAGTACGACGGCAACTCGAGTGCGTCGACGCTGGCCACGACTTCATCGCGGAGATCCGGGTCGAAGTGAATCCCGTAGCTCTCGAATATCTCGCGTGCCGATTCGTAGTCGCCCGTGGACTTGATCCGCTGGACCTCGGCAAGGAGCCGGCCGACGCCCTCGCGGAAAGCGTCGCGGTCGACCATCACGTAGTAGGTCTTGCCGTCACGCTCGCGGACCTCGATGGCATCGGAGTTGTTGACCAGCCAGTGGATGATCATCTGCCGATTGCGCATGTGGTCCTCTTCGATTTGCTCGCCCTCGCGAACCCGGCGCAACTGGATCAAAGCGTTGCGTGTATAGCCCTCGTACTCGGCGAGTATCAGGTCCTCGTGCCCTGCCCCGTCGATCAAGCTGAACTCGACGAGCTTGGGATCGGCGATCCAGTAGAGCGCGATCAGATCGGCGCGGCCCTCCTCAAGCGCCGAGTACTGCTCCTTGAGCAGCTCCTGCGGGTTGGCCTCGAGGCCCTCGGCGGTCTTGCCGGAGGCGTGGCCGATGACCTCGTGCATGTTGGTGGTCAGATCGCCGGCCAGCGAGCCGAAGCGCTGCGCTCTGGCCGCCGCCTCCTCGCTCCAAGCGAATTCGGTACTGAAGCCGCCGGCGGCCGACAAGTCGTAGGCCTCGATCACGTTCGACAGCGACACCGACTTGCTGCCGTACTCTTCGCGGATCTGCAGATCGTTTGGCAGATTGATGCTGATCGGTGACACGGGACCCGAATCGCCGACTTCTACAACGACGTCAATGGCGTTGGCCGTAATGCCCGTAACGCCTTCTTTCTTGTAGGCGTCATCCCATGGCATGCGGTCTTCGAAATACTGGGCTTCGACGGCCAACCGCTCGATGGCCAGGGTCTTTTCCTCGTTGACGTAGAACACGAGGGCTTCCCAGGCGCCCTTGATGCCGCGGGCGTCCATGTAGACTTCGATGAAGCCGTTGATCGTGTCGACCGATGAATTCGTGTCCTGCACCCAGGCGATGTCGTAGGCGTGCCGGTCGGCATTTTCACCCGTGGTGTACCACTGGATCAGGGCGCGTAGCGCGTCCGCCATAGGCTCGGAAGCAAACGGAATCGCCGCCTCGAGGTGGGCGATGACCTCGGCGATCTGCTCGCCGTACATACCGTCGAGGCTGTAGACTTCCTCGACGAGCCGGTCGTTGTCGTTCGTCAATCTCGAGTTCAGGCCGTACTGCTCGGCGAAGCCCTCCAAGTCGGCCGTCGCCACGCCCTTGTACAGGTTGTTGGCGCTGTCTCGCAGAATGTCGCCGCCGGGTCCGGGCGCCTTGTTGGTGACGATTTTCTCGTAGTCGGCGTCGAAGAATAGCGGCTGCATGCGGGCGACCATGTCTTCGACGGACTCGCCGTCGTGCAGCGGCAACGCAGCGGCGGCCGTGGCGGCAGCGACCGCGAGGGCCTCCGGGTCGAGCTGCAAGACGAACTTGCGCGCCGTGAGGTTGTTGGACGGCCCGTTGTTGAGCCAGAAGAGCTTGGTGTAGCGTTCGATCTCTGCCCGCGTCGCCGCGTCGATCCCGTCGGCGTGGGTAATGATCTTGGAGTTGCCGCGCTTTGGTGGACGGTTTCCCGCTCACATTTCAAGCGATCTGAGCGTGCCTCCTTTCGTACCCCATGGGCGAGTCGTAGTCCAGGGGTGAGTGTCTGCGACGCGGGTTGTAGAAGCCCTCGATGAACTCGAAGACGGCCATGCGGGCTTCCGCCTGGGACCTGAACCGCCGGCGGTTCAGGAGCTCGCACTCGAGGGTGGCGAAGAAGCTCTCGCACATCGCGTTGTCGTAGCAGTCACCGGCTGATCCGGTCGACGGTCGCACCCCGACCTCCTGGCAGCGCTGACCGAAGGCGATCGACGTGTACTGCGTACCTTGGTCACTGTGATGAATCACCTGTTGGGGCCGTCGTTGCGAGATCGCCATGTTCAGCGCCTTGAGCACGAGCTCGGTGCGCAGATGGGTCGCCATTGACCAACCGACAACGCGACGGCTGAAGACGTCCACGACGACCGACAAGTACAAGAACCCTGCCCACGTTGGGATGTAGGTTATGTCCGCCACCCAAAGCCTGTCGGGGCGGTCGGCTCTGAACTTGCGCTCGACCAGGTCCGGAACTGGGCGGGCTTCCCGATTTCGCCGCGTTGTCCGAACGCGTCGCCTACACGGCTGACGCCCTGCAGGCCTGCACGTCGCATCAAGCGCCCCACACGCTTGCCGCCAACACCCACACCGTCGGCTCGCAGATCGGCGTGGATCCGAGGGCGACCGTAGGTGCCTCGGCTCTCCCTGTGGATCGCTTCGATCCGTGCCTGCAGCTTTGCGTCCGCCCGCGATCAAGCCGACGGTTCCCGCCGGCGCCACGCGTAGTACCCGCTGGAGGAGACCTCCAGCACACGGCACATCGTGGCAATCGGATACTTCGCCTGGTGACCGCTCACGAACTCGAAGACTTCGGCGGTACTGAGTCGGTCTCCCGAGCGAACCAGGCCGCGGCTTTTGAAAGGATCTCCCGCTCTTGCTTCAGCTGGCGGTTCTCTTTCCGCAGCCGCCCCAGCTCCTCGCGCTCAGCAGTGCTGAGCCCTTCGGCGCTGCGGCCTTCGTCGCGGTCAGCCTGCTTGATCCACTGGCGAATCGTCCAGTACGACGGCTCGAACTCCTTGGCCAGCTCGGCGACGCTCCGCCCAGCTCGTGCCACTTCTATGATCCGCCGCCGAAACTCCGCCGGGTACGGCCCTCTTGTCCTTGGCATCCTGAACACCTCCCGTGTACGTCGTAAGGTGTCCACGAAATCGGGTCAAGTCCAATCTCTTCAATCACGTCGCGCATCTCCAGGCTGTGCGCGTAGCGTTGGTCGATGAAGATGTCGCGGCCCGCCAGCGCCGCCTCGTAGAGGTGATAGATCAGCGTTTTCTCTTGCAGCGGCAACGCCTCGAAGCCGTCGGCATAGAGCTGCACGACGGCGGCGTCGTCGACGCGTTCGAGCAGGTACGGGCGATCGTCTTCGCCGCCGGTGGTCGTCGGTTGTGGCGTCTCCGCTGGAGCGCAGGCGACGATGGTGACGACAATCCAAAGAGTGAGAAACGCGTTCAGTCGGTGGCGCATAGCTGAATCTCCGTCGTTAGGCAGGCCGTTTACCACAGCTTGCTAGGGGCAGGAGAACCCTACTCCGTGCGCCCCGGTGGCGACAGGAAGCTCAGCCGGCGAAATCGACCTCGATGCCGACGCCGCGGGCCTTGGCTTGGGCGTGGACGAGGCGCGCCAGGGCGACGTCCTGCACCGCGAGCCCGGTCGAGTCGAAAACCGTGATCTCGTCGTCGGACTCGCGGCCCGGCTCGAGGCCGGCCACGATCTCACCGAGTGCTGCGTGGATGGCGTCGCGGCTCAGGATGCCCTCTTGCAGCGGCACGTTCATCTCGCCGCTTCCCGTTGCCTGCTCCCAGTCGTCGAGCACGACCTTGGCGTCGACGAGGATCTGCGATTCGAGCTCCTGTTTGCCATGCGCGTCGGCGCCCATGGCGTTGATGTGGGTACCGGGTTTGATCCACTCACGCCGAACAACGGGGTCGCGCGACGGTGTCGCGGTGCACACGATGTCGCAGCCGGCAGCCTCTTCGACGGTCCCGACGCGGCCATCGGACTCGGCGGCGAATGTTTCGGCCGCCGCGTCCGAAACATCGGCGGCGACAACTTCGAGGTCGTCGAAAACCACCTGGAGTGCGGCGAGCAGCGTGCGCGCTTGCACGCCGGAACCCACAAAGCCCGCGGTTCGTGCGTCGGGGCGCGCCAGGTACTTGGAGGCGACGCCGGCGGCGGCTCCGGTGCGAATGGCCGTAAGGGCGGTGGCGTCCATCACCGCCAGCGGCAACGCGGTTTTCGGATCCGAGAGAATGTACATGCCGAGCACCGACGGCAGGCCGTGGAGCTCCGGATTGCGCGGATGGGCGTTGACCCACTTGACGCCGGCCGAACCATCGAAATACGACGGCATGGCGCGAAAATCACCAAAATACTGCGGCAGGTCGAGGTACACCTTGACCGGCATCTGGGTCTCGTCGCGGCCGTGGGCCGCAAAGGCGTCTTCTATGGCGGCAACCGCAGCGCTCATGTCGACGAGGGCGCGCACCTCCGACTGCGTCAACACAACCGTCTTGATATCGTTCATGCGGAGAAGTTATATGACCCAACGATTGTTGACGAATCGCGCCGGCGCCCGATGCGCTGGCGCCAGCCACGGAGCTCTCTGGTGAAGAAACGCGTCCTCGGTTCGGTATTCTTCGTTCTTTTCGTGGCTGTTGCCTTGCCGCTCGAGGCGCAGGTCACCTTCGGCTCAGCCAGCGCCGTAGGCGGAGGAGAAGTGTTCGTCGGCGAAGGCGGCAATTTGGTGACTCCGGGCTACGTGTACGTGTACCGCCCGGGATCCGGAGGGTGGGTCGAGGCGGCACGCCTGACGCGCTCCGACGCCCGCGATGCCGATGGCTTCGGCAACGCGATTGCCTATTCCGATGGCATGTTGCTCATCGGTGCTACGGATGTCGGCGCCGCCTATGTGTTCCGCCGGGAGGGTGGAGAGTGGATAGAAGCGGCGCAGCTGACCGCGAGCGACGGCGCCGACGGCGATGGGTTCGGCAACTCGGTGGCATTGAACGGTGACCTGGCGATCATCGGGGCCCCGCGGCACAACGGCGGCGAGGGTGCCGCGTACCTGTTCCGGCGTAGTGGCGACTCCTGGAGCCAGGTAGCCAAGCTGGTCGGCGACGGCAGTGAGCCGTCGCCGGCGGAAGGACCGCCGCCGGGACCGGAGCGTTTCGGCGTTGCCGTGACGATCGACGACGACACGGTCGCGGTCGGCGCCCCCGGTGGCGACGGTGATCTCTTCCTGGCGGCGGCGCTCGGCGCCAGCGGGCCGGTGGGCAACGTCTACGTCTTCCAGCAGCGCGGCGGCACCTGGGAGCGCGGCGCCAAGCTGTCCGACGAAACCATCGGACAGGCGGCGGCTCTCGGCACCGCCGTGGTGCTGCAGAACAACGAGCTGATGATCGGCGCGCCGGGTGCCAATGGCCTCGTCGGGCGGGTCATTCGCTTCCGCTATTCACCCGACGCCGACCAGTGGAACCCGGCCGTTCCTCTGGCACCGTTCGATCCGACCCCCGGTACGTTCTTCGGGGTTGCCATCTCGTTCAACGAGACCGAGGTTTTCGTCGGCGCTCCCGGTGCGGTCGGCTCCCAGGGGCGCATCTACCGCTTCCGCAGGGAGCCCGACAGCTTCTGGACCGGCGCTACCACCATGGGCACCGTCGGCCTGGGCCAGTTCGCCGGCTTTGCCAGCAGCGTGGCCGCCTCGGGCAACACGCTGGTCGCGGGTATCCCCGGGGATGACTTCGGTGCCGGCAGCGCGACAATCATGACCCGCGATCACGACGGCTGGGATCGGACGCGGGTGATCAGCGCCACCTCCGGGCTCGATCCGATCGTCGGCGACCCGGTGGAGTGCGTCAACGGCTACGCTGGCATCTTCGAGTGCAATAACATCGACCTCGTGGCTTTCCTGCCGGTCCACTTGATGGGCGGCGGACGCGGTGTGGGCACGAACGATGTGTGGGGTTGGACCGACCCCGAAAGCGGCCACGACTACGCGCTGGTCGGCATGCGTGAGCGAACGTCTTTCGTCGACGTCACCGACGTGAACAACCCGGTGTGGGTCGGCAGCCTGCTGAAGAGCGACGGCGCGCCGCCCAGCCTGTGGCGTGACATCAAGGTGCAGAACGATCATGCCTACATCGTGTCCGACAACGCCGGCCCCCACGGTGTACAGGTGTTCGATCTCACCCGCCTGCGCGAGTTCGACGGCGAGCCGATCATGTTCACCGAGAAGGCCAACTACAGCGGCATCAGCAGCGCCCACAACATTGTGATCAACGAGGACGAGCCGTTCGCCTACGTTGTCGGCGCCAGCGGCGGCGGCGAGACCTGCGGCGGCGGGCTGCACATCATCAACATCGAGGATCCCAACAATCCGGTGTTCGTCGGCTGCTTCTCCGCCACCGGCACGGGACGAGTGGGCACGGGTTACTCGCACGACGCCATGTGCGTGACGTACCGCGGCCCCGATGAACGCTATCAGGGGCACGAGATTTGTATCGGCTCCAACGAGACGACGCTGAGCATTGCCGACGTTACCGACAAGCGAAACCCGTTGGCGGTCGGCGTCGGCGAATATCCCAACACCGCGTACACGCACCAGGGCTGGATCGCCGACGATCACCGGTATTTCTACGCCAACGACGAGGCTGACGAGGTGGGCGGGCTGACCCCCGGCACCCGTACGCTGATCTTCGACATCCAGGAGCTCGACGACCCGATCCTGGTGGGCGAGTACGTTACCGACAGCCCGGCGACCGATCACAACCTCTACGTGAAGGGCGACCTGATGTACCAGTCGAACTACCGCAGCGGCCTGCGGGTGGTCGACATCAGCGACCCGGAAGCCCTCTTCGAGTACGGCTTCTTCGACACCGTGCCGTGGGGCGCGAATGACGGCATGGGCGACATCGTCAGCGGCGCCATCGGCTCGTGGAGCAACTACCCGTATTTCGACAGCGGCGTGGTGGTGGTTACCAGCGGACGCGAGGGCCTGTTCATCGTCCGGGTTCGTGAGCCCAACTAGCTGGGCTGAACGCTACCTGATTCCCCGCAGGCGCGTCCGGCACAGGGCAATGTGTTCTTCCTGCTCGGTGCTCGTGGCGACGCCGTCGGCGCATGCCTGCCACGCACCCCGGGCCTCCTGCTGCCGACCCATTGCCGCCAGCAGCTGACCACGGCAGTACTGTGCCCGTGCCTCCAGCGGCTCGTGCGAGCGGCCGGCATTGAGGTTGGTGGGGTAGGTCAGGGCGGCGTCGAAGTCCGCCAGGGCGCCGTCGAGGTCACCGGCGCCGAAGCGCAGAATGCCACGCTCGATGTGGGTGCCGGAGAAGACCTGCCAAGTGCCGGTATCGCCTTCGCGGTTGCTGAACGTCGTCGACTCGAGCAGCGCGATCGCCTCGTCGTAGCGCCGCCGATCGGCGTATGTGCGCGCCAGCAAAACGATCACGTCGGCGCGCCGGCGGGTGCCGCTGTTGGCTCATTCGAGTCTGAGGATGGCCTGGTCGGGGCGTCCCTGGGCCATGAGGATGGCGGCAAGGTCGCGGTGCAAGGTCGGGTCGTCGGGATCCACGTCGATGGCCCGCCGGAAACAGCCTGCCGCGGCCGCCAGGTCGCCCTCATGGTGTCACGCCGTGATGCCGAGATTGCGAAAGCCGACGGTCAGTGAGTCGTTGTACAACACCGCATCTCGCCAATGCTGCACCGCTTCCTCGACGCGGCCAAGTCCGGCGTACAGGTTACCGAGGTACAAATGGGCGCGGCCGTCCTCGCGGTTCTCCGCGATGGTCGCCTGCAGGATCGGAATCATTTCCGGGCGCGATGGGAAGACGTAGTCGGCATCGGTTGCCGCGGCGCGCCGGCGCAAGCTCGCGGCGCCGTCAACGTCGTCCTGCAGGTTGGCGAGGTAGGCCAAGGTGTAGAGCGCAATATTGCTGAGGCTTCAGCGAACAGCCCCAGGTCCGCCAGCATCAGCGTGAGCTCGAGGTAGGAAAACTCGGGCTCGCCGACCCAGCCGAACGTCGCGCGGGCGAAGTCGCGGTCGCGCTCCTCCAACGACCGGTTGGCCTGTGACAGCGCCGCGACGGCATGAGGTACGAGCCGCACGGTGCCCGCCGCAACCGCCTCGTTGGCGCGCTGCGCCGCTTCGAGCGCGTCGCCCACCGCCAGATTGGCGAGCAGGGAATGCTCGAATGATCGCGTCGGCGCTCCGCCGTCGCTCGCCGCCACGTCGAACGACGTCACCGCGCGGCCAAGCGCGCCCTGACGCATGAGAACGCGACCCGCCAGATCGTTCCCCAGGGCCCGGGTCGTGGCCTGGCGGCGTGCTTCGCCGGCGGCATCGGCAGCGTCGACCAGGTCGCCCAGATCCAGCCGGGCGACCCCGAGGAGATACCACGCCATGCCGTTGTCCGGATCGATCCGCACCACACGCTCGAAATGCGCTGACGCCGCCGCGTAGAGGCCGGCCTCGGCGTCGAGCACGCCGAGCGCCAGGTGCGACGGGACATGTTCGGCGTTGTCTACCAGGGCCCGCGCGTAACCGGCGCGGGCCTGCACACGCCGGCCCTCCTTGTCGAGGTCGAAGGCCCGGGCGTAGAGCGAGTCGGCGTCGAAGTCGGTGGCGGCGACCACGGCCGGCGGCCGGCGTTGCGGAACCTCGAGCGGCGAACGGTAGCGCAGCAGCGTGTTCCCACCGGCGTCGGCGAGTTCGATGGTTACCGGCGCATCGGCGTCGATGGAGATGACGTTGGCCGCGGCGATGCCGGCCTGCTGGTCGGAAACCGACGAATGAACGATGCCGTCGGCTTGGCTGATCGTCAGCGCAGCGTTGTGGATTGTCGCGGTCGTCATGATCCGAAATGAATTGCCGTCGCGCTGCACGACGGCGTGCTCGTTGGCGTACTCGAAGCCTTCTCCCAAACCGGCTACCGGATACCAGAGCTCGCGCCAGCCGACGACCTGGCCGGGTTGCAGCATCTCGAAGTCGGCCTGGGTGGGGAGTGGACCGCTTTGCACCTCGATGTAGGGGCCGTCGTCGTCGGTCAGCACCGATTGTGCCGCTTGCCCGGCGTCCGATTCGCCCCAGGTCCACGCCTTCTTGCCGGGCAGGATCGTGTGGTCTGCCACCTGGACGATTCCGTAGTCGCGATCGACGTCGTAGGCGCCGAAGAAGTCGAAGTCCACCTGGTAGCCGAAAACCGACGTTGGCCGCGGGTAGTTTTTCAGCCAGCTCAGGTCGCGGCCCTGATGGATCGGCCACGCGAAGAAGTTCTCGCCGTTGTGATCGGTGCCGAGTGTCATCGGGTAGATAAAGCGCGTGCCGGGACGGTTGGGGAATGCCGTGTTGTTCCAGAAGTAATAGGCGTGCACGCCATCCGTGGGGTTGAATAGCTGGATCCGCTCGTCGAGGTAGGCGCGTCCGGGATGCAACGTCAGTCGAACTTCCCATCCCGTACGAAAGTTCATCTCCGTGTTGCCGATCACTAGTGTCGCGGAGCCGTCGGGATTCTCCACGGGAACGACGTCGACGGGGGAGAAGCTGGTGACGGTGTGACTTTGTGGCCCGCGGTTCCACTCGATACCGCCGGAGACCCATGCACCGCGAAGCGCGATGTGCCCCGGCGGGATGACGTGGTTGCGATAAAACATCTCCTCGCCGTGGATCTTGTCGTAGACGGACTGAATGCGGCCGCCGATTTCCGGTAGCGCCATTACACGCAAATACTCGTTCTCGACAAACACCGCCTTGTACGCCCGGTCGATCCTCGTGCTCGAGAAGCCGTCCTGCATCGTGTAGGGGTAGATAAGCGAGCCGCCCGACTCGAGGAAATGGGGATGTACGTCGTCGGGTTGCAGTGGGTAGGTGGGGATGACCACCTCCTCGACCCAGGTGCGCACGGGCTCGACCGTCGGCTGGCAGCCGGCAGCAACCGCGAGTCCGGCGGCCAGGACCGAGAGCGCTAGCCCGAGCTTTTCAACGGGTCGAGAAGTTCGGGCTACCGGGCAACAGGCCCGGCGCGACGCGTTGCCGGGAGCAGCGCGTCTCATCGGACGAACTCCATGTCACGAAAGACCTCGGGCGCATGGAAGCTGTCGCCGGGAGGCTGCGACCAGGCGGCGTAGACCGCACCCCGCTCGGGATCTTCCGGCCCGCCCGGGCGCTTGATGCGAAACACGTTGAACTTCCAGCGGTCACCGGGTTGCGGCGGAAACGACACGTCGGTTTCGTCCAAGGTTGCCAGGTTCGACCAGGGCAGCAGCGCGATGGCGGTCCAGCCGACCGTCCTGCCTGCCGCGTCGAAACTGCGGTCGACGGTGCTCCGCAAGCCCGCGAGATCCCATTTGATGTCGGAGCGCAGGTTCGGTGAACCCTCGAAGATTTGCAGGTCGCAAACCACGTTGGCGGGGTTGATCTCGAGCTCGGCGTAGTTGCGGCCGTCGCCGTCGGGATCGATGAAGATCTCGACGACCTCCTCGTTCCATAAGTGATCATCGTGGTCGGTGAGCGTGTGCCAGGGAGACGAGTCGATCGCGTCGAACCTGACGATCAGTCCTTCGTCGCGCCACAGGGCGCGAAAGCTCGTAGCGTAGGCGTCGGCGCCCCAGGTAATTTTCTGGGCACCACTCCACAGCGCGTTGTCGGCCGCCAGCAGCTCTTCGACCTGAGCGCCGGCGCGGCGCACCTTGTAGTTGGTTTGCGGCGCCGGCGGGTCTGATTGTCCCCAGACAGCCAGACCGATGGCGCCCAGAGCAAGGCCTCCAAGGGTCATGGTAGCGGTCCCACCACCTATCGAGATCGGTGCGGCGATCGGCGGCATCATACGGTTCTTCGCCAGCGGAACCAATGGCCGCGCAGCAGCGACGTTCGCTCGTAACCGAGACGTTCGAGCGTCCGCCGCGCCCACATGGCACGCGGCCCGTAGCCGCAGTACACCACCATGGGCGTGTCCGGCTCGGCGTTGAGCTCGCGATGGCGCGCCGCGACCCGCCAGAACGGCAAGTGGACCGCGCCCGGCACGCGATCACGGGCGTACTCCCACCGGGATCTGGTATCTACGACCAAGGGGGCATCGCCACGCTCGATCGCCTCGCGCAAATTCTGCGTCGTGATAGGAGAGCCCATCAGACTCTTGCTGCGCCCGCTAGGGGGCGTGATGTCGAATCAGAAGCCATTGCCAGCCATCTTTGATCGTTTTCGCGAGCTTGTCGAGGCTTGCGACTAGAAGATCAGGTACGCTGCCGCGACGCACACCGGCAATGTGATGATCGTGCGCAACACGAAGATCGCGAAGAGGTCGAGGAGATTCAGCGGCAGCGAAGAACGCAACAGTAAGGCGCCGACCTCGGACATGTAGATGAGCTGCGTGATCGTCATGCACGCGACGACGAAGCAGGTGAGCTCGCTCTCGATGCCTTGTCCGAGGATCGCGGGGAGGAATTGGTCGGCGAACCCGACCAGAAAAGCCGGAGCCGCAGCTGCCGCCTCCGGCAGCTGCAAGAGCTCGAGTAGCGGCACGATCGGCATGGCCAGCCAATCGAATACGTGGGTGAATTCAGTCACCGCCAGCGCCGTGGTTCCGATCACCATTACCAGAGGCTCGAGGCCGAACCAGATGTCGAACACGTCGAAGAGGCCGGTTTTCGTGAGATCCCCCGCCGGCGGAGCCTCGGCTGCTCGCTTGACGGCCAACTCGGTGGCCTGGGTGAGCAGTCCCTGTCCCGCGGGCGCCGCGGGCTCTCGACGTAGCGATCACCACAGAAGTCGTCCGGCTTGCGCGACAGCGGCGGTACGCGGGGCAATATGAGCGCCGCGATCAAGCTGGCCATACAGACGGTGGCGTAGTAGGGAACGAAGAGCTCGCCGAGACCGACGAAGCCGATGATCACGACCAAGAAGGCGATCGACACGATCGAGAAGCTCGTCGCGATGACCGAGGCCTCGCGGGCCGAGTAATAGCCGCGCTCGTACTGGTCGATGGTGATCAGCGTGCCGACGACTGCAGATCCGATCCACGAGGCCAGAGCGTCGATGCTGGCACGGCCGGGTAGGGTGAACAGGCGGCGAAAGACCGGGCGCAGCAGCGTGCCGGCGAACTCCATGAGCCCGAAGTCGGTAAGCAGAGGTAGAGCCAGCGCCGAGAAGAAGAACAGGACGAAGATTACCGTCATCAGGTCGTTGAGAATGACTTGCCCGGTGGCCGCCGAGATCACCCACTCGGGACCGCGCTGCAGCAGCACCATGACGGCGAGGCCAGCGCCGGCAAAGCGCACCGCAACGGTGGGCCAGCCAACCAGGAAGAGGCGACGCGCGGGGCCTTTCCGGAGAGCGCGCCCTCTAGTGTCGGTTAGTGCTGCCGCCAAACTGCCGAGTGCGGAAAGGACGACGGCTAGCGTCACGAGGGCGGGAAGCTGGGCCCCGAGCAGCCCTGCAACGAAGTCGGCGGCGACGCCGACACCGATGTTGACTTCGCCCTCGGCAGCGATCGGTGTCAAGAATACCAGGATACCGATGGCGGAGGGGACGATGAATCGGGCGCGACCGCTCAAGGGTTTCGGAACACCGGGCGTACGGTGGTAGGCTCGATGACCGTGAGCTCGAGCGTCGTGCCCCCGACGACTTCGCCGTTAACCCGCCAATGCCGGAACGTGGGGTTCGCTATGGCGTCGATCTCGACACGAACAGTCTGTCCGGGAAAATAGACACCGGCGTAGGCCCCGTGCTTCTCGTACCCGTCGACCGCGTACACCGCCGCCGATTCGCTGTCGATCGACACGGCGACCGCCGGATCGAGCGTGAAGTGATCGGCAACCGCCTGCAACACGAATTCGGGACGGCGCCGGAAATAGCGCTGCATGTCGACCCTGCCGAAGACGCCGGGCCGCCTCTCGAGGTGGGCGTAGCGATCGAGAACCTCGGCGAAGAACGCCCTGGTCAGCCGATGGTTGAGGGTTTCGGTGACATAGCCGACGAAGTACTCCCGGTAGGCGGGGCCGCGGAGCAGCTTTCTGAGAACGCGCCGCCGCAAATCGGTCATGTGGCGCCTCTGGTTACGCCAGTCGCCGACGATTCCCCGCGCCTGGAGTGCGTCGAGATCGGCTTTGAGTGTGATCAGCTCCATAACCGGCTGTTGCCAGTCCTGCAGGTCGCCGCGGCGACGAAGGTAAAAACTCTGATCCATGTCCCAGTGGAGCCAGAACCAGCGAGCTTCCGGGTCCGATCTGTCGAAGAGCGCGGCGCCTTGGGCCCAATCGGTGCTGAAGCTGAACATGAGTGTGAACAAGTGGGCGGTCAGGTTCTCGACGTTGATGCGTTCGGCGGCACGCTCCATCGTCAGCGGTCGCGTCTCCCGTACCCATCGACGCAGCGATTCGTGCGCCTCGATGGAGGCCGGTTTCGTTTCACCCCGGTAGACGTACATATGAGAGTCGCCATCGCCGAAGTGCGTGCGGCCCCAGCCGTCGGGCATGACGCGCTCCGTCAGCACGTAGATGCCGCGGTCTTCACCGTTGAGAAACACCCGGACCGGGCGGAATTCGCTGACTGGGAGCCCGAGACGGGCGGCGATCTCGAACACGAAGACGTTGGGTAGAAGCCCCGCCGGCGGACTACATGCACGACCACCGAGCTAGCCGGTTCAGCGTCGGGGCCGAGCAGGCGCGCTCCGACCTCGGGGGACGCACCGTAGCTGGGGCGAAAATACAAGCGAAAACTGGGGATTCCTAGAAACCGTGAGATGTCGCCGTGAATACGCAGACCGCTGCGGCTGCCGAGCACCAGCTCACCCTGCTCCCAGAGCGATACCCAGCTCAGACGCTCCCAGTCGGACCCTCTGGCGCGCATGTTGGCGAGGATGCCGCTGCCCGGATCGTGCAGCGCGTCTTCGTCGGCGGCGATGGAGAGCACCGGTAGCTCGCCGTCGACTTACCCGTCTTCCATGACCAGCGTGCTCGGCATAGTCTCGGCTGGGCCGAACGACACGTCGGTGCCGAGCCGCGCGGCGGCGTCGGCGATCGCGCGGCCGACAGCGCCGTCGTTAGGGAGGCCGGCGGGACCGGCTTGCCCACGCAACGATTCGCGGGCTTCACCGAAGTACGGAAGACCCTCGATGATCAAACCGGCCGCGACGAACAGGAGCAACGCCAGCGGGATCAGCACGACTGCCCGCCGGGGGCTGCCGCGCCCTTCTTCAGACATCTCCGGCATGGTGGAAGAAAACACTAGCCCGGGCGCTGTTGACCACTCCCTTCACGCCGGCATGGACGTCGGGAATGTCGTCCTGGTCGAGCTGGCGGAAGCGGTACGCCACCGTGACCTCGGCGTCGCCCTCCGAGACGCTGCCTCTGGGGAGCTTCTCTTTCAAGAACGACATCACGTCGCTGAGGCGGGCCGCGTCCGCGGCGGGAAGGGTAACCATCAGCATCCCGTCGGACAGCCGAGCCGTTACCATCGGTAAGCGGGTGCGCAGCAGCAAGAGGGCGAGCACCGCCACGGTGAGGATGATTCCGAGGAACACCAAGTTGAACGTGGCCGCGGTAGAAGACCTGATACAGATAAGCGATGAACAGCGAGCTGGCCAGCGAAATGAGCAGCACCGCCAGCAACGGACCGATACCGAGCGCGGCCATGTCAGAGGAGGCCAACCCCCGCAGTGCTTCGAGTAATCCTTGCATCAATCCGTTTACCTTTCCGAGACGGTGGGACGGTCCGTCAGACTGAGGTCCTTCGCATGACTTTGTGGTAGCAGCGCGCGTACTTGGAGAAGGATTCCTTGCGGCAGCCCATCGTGGTCAACGGCCGCAACGCGGCAGGGATCTTGCGTAGCTCGCCTTTGGACTCGAGGACCGCGTGTGCCAGGGGGAACGGATTGACGCCGGGGATCACGACCGCGTTGGTGCGCGCTGCGCGGATATCGCTGTCGATGGAGACACGTGTGCCGCTCAACGGCTCGATGAACCGGCGGCGCCGGAACCTGATCTCCATGACAGCCAGCAGGTCGCCCGGCAATCCGGTGCCCTGGTCGCGAGCCATCGAGAGGATGTCGCGAAACACACTACTCGAGAGCGGGGCATTGGCCAGATCGGTGATCGGCGCTTCGAGCGGCAGGCGCTCCTTGAAGCGACGCGCGCCGATTTTGCGCTTCACTTCCAAGTAGGCGGTGCCTTCCGGTTCACCGGTCTGCGGATCGCTGTACCAGCGCAAGCGCACCTTGGTCTTCTCGAAATCGCTGTTGATTTTGGCGTCGAGGAAACGCAGGTTGCGACCATCGTAGTAGATGCTCGTGACGATTCCGTCGGGGTAGGCAGGGTCCGGCAGACAGCGGGCGCGAAGCCAGTCGAAAACCACGCCGGCGGCGGCAGCGGGCAGGACGAACTTGAGCTCGTGCTCGGGCCGGACCGGTGTTTCGGGCGCTGCGGCAGCAGCTTGCAAGGATTCGCTTCTCTCGGGGTTCGGGTGGAATCACGGCGTATTCTAGCAGGCTGTGGTGAATCCCTGACGGGTCGTGGTCGCGGCGTTGAGAGAGCCTGCTAGCAACAAGAACGGGCGAATCCCGCTTCCGGGATCCGCCCGTTTCGTATCGCGCTTGGCGGCTGCTTAGCCGACCATGAAGTCGTGCGCGCGAACGGTCTTGCGGTGGTTCGCGGCAGCCCGCTTGGCGGCCTGCTCGACGTACCAGTGTACGACCATGTTCAGGGCGCCGAGAGCGTCGCCGCCGACGTTGCAGCCGTGAGCCTTGAGAGCCGCTTTGGTCTTGCTTCCCACGAGCAGCATTTCCAGGCTACCGTTCATTGAGTCTCCTCCTTGCCGACGACGTGGCCGTCGGTGTCTAGGGCCCCCTCCGGTTCGTTCGCGCCACCCACCCCGGCGAAACGTCCCGAAAGCGGCAATTCACCCCGAATTACAGAGTTTCACACGCGTCATGACTGTCGGTTTAGACCATCAGACCCCGTTCTCGCAAGCCCAGGGGCCATTTCTAGCCGTTTTTCGTTCTCCGTAGAGTCCCTTAGCAGGCCGTGACCAGACCCATTCAGGGGTTGCCACGGCCTGCTTTACTCGACGCGCGCCACCGCAGTATCTACACTCCTGGGACGCTCGGTCTGCAACGTCGGCACGCCACTTCCCGTCCTCAGACTCCCGCGAAGGGTCCCTCGTTTTGGTTGACACCTTCACCCATGTCGAAGAGCGGGACGGCCGTCACCTCGGTACATTGCTCGTGCTGTTCGTCGGCAGCGGCTGTGCAGCGCTGATCTACGAGGTCGTATGGTTCCAGCTGCTGCGTCAAGTGGTCGGCGCGTCGGCGATCTCGCTCGGCATTCTGCTGGCGGCCTACATGGGCGGGATGTTCCTCGGCAGCCTGGCGTTGCCGGCCTGGGTTTCCACCCGCCACCACCCGCTGCGCGTCTATGCGGTCCTGGAGGTGGGCATCGGCGTTCTAGGGATCGCCATCCTGCTGTTCCTGCCGCTGGCGCGTTCTCTGTACGTGGCGGTCGTCGGCTACGGGTTTTGGGGGATCTTCCTGCGCGCCCTGGTGTGCGGTTTCTTCTTGTTGCCGCCCACCGTTTTGATGGGCGCCACCTTGCCCGCCATCGCGCGTTGGATGAAGACCACCAGGGTGGGGATCTCCAACCTCGGCTTTCTGTACACCGCCAACATCATCGGTGCCATGGTGGGCACTCTGGGGGCAGGTTTTTGGCTGCTGCGCGTGTACGACATGCTCGTCGCGACTCTCTTCGCCGCGGCGCTCAACGCAACGGTGGCGTTGGTCGCCTATTCGTTGGCGACGCGCACCGAATACGTCGCGCTGCCGGCAGAGGAGGCAATGGTTCGACCGGATCCCGCCAATCGTTGGGTCTACGCGGTGATCGCGGTTTCGGGACTCACGTCCCTCGGCGCCCAGGTGGTCTGGACTCGCCTGCTGAGCCTGTTGTTCGGCGCCACCGTCTACACCTTTTCCATCATCCTGGCGGTGTTTCTCTTGGGCCTGGCGATTGGCAGCAGTGCCGGCTCGCTGCTGGCGCGCTGGGTGCGCTCGTCGACGCTCGCCCTCGCGTGGTGCCAGCTCTTGCTGGTTTTGACGATTCCGTTCGCTGCATTCATGATTGCCCAGGAGCTACCCTTTTGGTACGGCAACCCGGCGCACGCCGAAAGCCTGTCGCGCTACGTCCACGATCTGCTGCGCGCCACCGTCGCCATGTTGCCGGCGACGATTCTGTGGGGCGCCAGCTTTCCGTTGGCCCTGGCCGCGGTGAGCCGCAAGGGGCGGGAGCCGGGGCACCTAGTCGGCACGGTGTACGCCGCCAACACGATCGGCGCCATTGCCGGACCGTTGATTTTCACCATGCTGATGATCCCCTCCGTCGGCACGCAGGCGTCGCAGCAACGGCTGACGTTGCTGGCCGGCGGCGCGGCACTGGCCTTGTTCGCTTCGCATTGGTGGTCGAACGAGTCGCGCAAGCTGGCTCCCGCGCCTCTCGTCGGGACAGCCGCCATGATTGCTCTGACGCTCCTCATGGCGGGGTCGGTGTCGGCCGTGCCGCCGGGTCTCGTGGCCTACGGACGCATGGTCAGCGAGTGGGACGTGGTCGAGACGTATCACTACGTAGGTGAGGGGATGAATACGTCCGTAGCCGTTTCCGACTGGCCTGAGGACAACATCCGCAGCTTCCACGTCGGCGGCAAAGTGGTGGCGTCGACGCGGCAGGTCGATATGCGGCTGCAGCGCATGCTCGGGCACTTGCCGGGCGTGATGCACCCTGACCCCAAGTCCGTTCTCGTGGTCGGTTTCGGCGCCGGCGTGACGACCGGGTCGTTCGTTCTCTATCCGGAGGTCGAGCGCATTGTGGTTGTCGAGATCGAGCCGCTGGTGCCGCAGGCAGCAGGGCGCTATTTCGCGCCGCAGAACTACGACGTCCTCAACGACCCGCGCACCGAGGTGATTTTCGACGATGCGCGCCACTTCATCGCGACAACCGACGAGAAGTTCGACATCATCACGTCGGACCCTATTCACCCGTGGGTCAGCGGCTCGGCGGCGTTATATTCCTCAGAGTACTACGAGCTCGTCAAGCAGCACTTGAATCCGGGGGGCATCGTGACCCAATGGGTACCGCTGTACGAGAGCAGCGAAGAGGCGGTGAAGAGCGAGGTCGCCACGTTCATGCAAGCGTTTCCGCTCGGCACGCTGTGGAACAGCGACATCTTCGGCAGCGGTTACGACATCGTGATGCTGGGGCAGGTAGAGGAATCCCCAATCGACGTGCTTGCCCTGGCGGCGCGTCTCGACGCAAACCCCGACGTTCGCCGGTCTCTGAGCGAGATCGATTTCTGGACGGTCGAGGACGTTCTCGGCACCTATATCAGCCAAGGATCTGATCTGATCCCGTGGACGGCCGGCGCGCAGATCAATCGCGACCGCAGTCTACGCTTGCAGTACCTGGCAGGCCTGGCGATCGACACGTACAAGGGCGAAGAGATCTACAACGCCATGGCGCGCTACCGGATCTACCCGAGCAACCTGTTCATGGCGCCACAGTGGATCGAAGACCAGCTACGGATGAGCTACCCGGCCGACGCCCAAAGAAGGTAGCGACGTCTTCCTTGCCTGCTTTCCCCACGGGAAGAGGGCACGACTGTTCCCAACGGGCGCCTGGTTGGGCGGGCACGATCCCACACCTGCGCGCAAAGCGGGCAGCGAGGCGCCGTAGGCGCCGAGAGGCCGGGAGCGGGTGGCGGGAATTCAAAAAAAAGGGGCCGACGCCCGGTTGGCGCCGGCCCATGCAGGACTACGCTCGCTATTGATTCAGGCTCGGGTCGGCGCGGACCGACACCTTGCCGACGTATTCCTGGCCGTTGACAGTGAGGGTGACCCGGTAGTCGCCCGGCGTCGCCATGTCGCCCCGCAGAACGGCGCCGCGACGTCCACCGCCGAACCCTCCGCCGCCGCCACCGCGGCCGGCGTCGCCGAGGCGCCACTGGGGCTCAGGCTCGCCACCGCCACCGCCGCCACCACCGCCACCGAACGTCCCGCCACCCGCCGTTTGTTGCTCGCGGAAGCGCTCGCGTTGCTCTTCGGTCGGTTCGAAGCGCATGTTCCACTCGAGCACGTTGATGCCCGGCTCGGCGTCGAACGTGAAGGAGCGGCGGCGATCGCCGGTGACGTTGCTGATCTCGATGGTCGTCTGGCCGCTCGCCCCGGCGCCGAGGTGGAAGGCGACCACCGCGTGCTTGGTGGGATTCTCGCCACGGAACGCCAGGCTGCCGCCGGTGCCCATCGGGTTCCTGGTCAACCACCGCGTTGCGATGTCGCCGTCGAAGACATGAGCGTCGGCGCTCAGACTCTCCGGGGTCGTCTGCTGCAGCATCCAGATGTCGTCCATAATCCAGATGCCCCGGCCGTGTGTGCCGATGACCAGGTCGTTGTCACGCGGGTGCACGACGATGTCGTGCACCGCGACGACCGGGAGGTCGCGCTGCAGCGAGCTCCACGACCGGCCGCCGTCGAGCGTATAGAAGATACCGAACTCGGTACCGGCGTACAGCAAGTCGGGGTTCTGCGGATCTTCCTTGACCACATACACCGGCTGGTTGTTCGGAATGCCGTAGGTGATGCGGGTCCAGGTGGCGCCGAAGTCGGCCGTCTTGTAGATGTACGGCTCGAAATCGGCGCTGCGGTGCCCGTCAACTGATACGTACGCCGTGGCGGCATCATGCTTGGAGGTTTCCACACGGCTCACCCACAGGTCGCGGGGGTAGCCGATGGCGTCGGTGAGGTCTGTCCACGTGCGCCCACCGTCGCGCGTCAACTGCACGTTACCGTCGTCGGTACCGGCCCACACGACGTCGGCATCATGCGGCGATTCAGCGATCGTGATCACGGTGCCGTAGTTCTCGGCGCCGGTAACATCCTGGGTCAGGCCGCCGGTGACGCGCGTGGTCTTTTCCGGGTCGTTCTTGCTGACGTCGGGGCTGAAGATCATCCAAGAATCGCCCCGGTCGATCGACTTGAACACGTGATTGCCGCCGAAGTAGATGGTGCGCGGGTTGTGCTGCGACATCACGATGGGGCTGCTCCAGTTGAAGCGGAACGGGTTGTTGCCCCAGCCGCGCTCGCGCATCGACTCCTCGATCTCCGGCGTGATGTAAAGGTCGAAGTTGGTGACATTGTCGCGTCGCGGGCGTATGGATACGCGTTCGCCGGTGCGCAGGTCGACGCGGCGGATGTTGCCACCCTGCGATTCGGCATACAGGGTGTCCAAATCCGTCGGGTCGATCTGCACGTGAAATCCGTCGCCGCCGCCGACGCTGACCCAGTCGTTGGTGTAGATGTCGTCGCTACGGGTCAGCGAAGGACCGCACGACGAGCCGGCGTCCTGCAGGCCGCCGCAGACGTTGTACGGATCGGACATGTCAACGCCGACCGCGTAGTACTGGGTCACGTTGATGTTCTTGAACTCCAGGTAGTTCTCGCCGCGGTCGAAGGTCAGATTCAAACCGCCGTCGCTGCCGACCCAAAAACGATTGGCGTCGTGCGGGTCGATCCACATGGCGTGGTAGCAATGGCCGCCGCCGCCGCCGCTCGGCATCTGCTCGAGCGTCCGGCCTCCGTCCGTTGACTTACGCGTTCTCGACGTGAGGCTGTAGACCTCCTGTTCGTTGTCGGGGCTGATCCACACGTGGTTGTAGTAGAAGGGGCGGTTGTAGAAGCGGTTGACGTAGGTCCAGCTGTCGCCGCCGTCCTCCGAGCGGTAGATCCCCGACCCCAGGATGCTCATATCTGCGTACTCGGGATTCGGCTGCTGCTCGTCACCCTCACCGATGTTTTGCGGCACCTGATTGCCGTGCTCGTAGTGCGCCATTAGAACGTCGGGGTTGCTGCGCGACACGTCGAGGCCGATCTTGCCCGACGGGCCTTCCGGTAAGCCGTCGGTGAGCTTGCGCCAGCTGTCGCCGCCGTCGGTGGTCTTGAAGATACCGCCGCTGTCGCCGCCTGATTCGAGAAGCCATCCCCAGCGACGGCGTTCCCAGAACGTTACCCAGAGCGTATCGGGATCCTCCGGATGCATGCGCAGGCGCAACGCGCCGGTTCGTCCGTTGGGCTGCGGCAAACCGCTGAGGAGCTGCTCCCAGGTCGCGCCGCCGTCGGTGGTCCTGAACAGGCCGCGCTTGCCGACGTCGCCCCAGATGTTGCCGAGTACGGCCACCCACACGGTGTCGGAATCGTTCGGGTGGATCACGATGTCACCGGTCGTCCATGCGTCTTCGAGCACCGCCTCGAACGTTTCACCACCGTCGGTGGACTTGTAGACGTGATCGCCCCAGGTCGCCGAGTTGCGCCCGTCTTCCTCCCCGGAGCCGACCCAGATGATGTCGGGATTGCTTTGGTCGATACGCACTTCGCCGATCGAGGCGGCGCCGTAGCCGTCGAAGATCGGCGTCCAGGTGTTACCGGCGTTGGTGGTCTTCCACACACCGCCCGAGCCCGTGCCGACGACCGCGACGGCGAAGTTGTCCTCGAGAGCGTCAACGGAAGAAATGCGGCCCTTCAAGTTGGCGTTGCCGATGTTGCGCCACTTGAGGTGTTTGGTAAGGCCGTCTGCGGCTTCCTGGCCGCTTGCCGGAGCGGGTGCCGGGCCGCGGCCCATGCCCGGCGTGGCCGCAACACCGCTCACCAGCGCGAGCATGACGAACGCGGCAAATAGCCCCTGCAACAGCCAACGGGGTGTCAGCGAATGACGCATCAGTTCTCTCCTCCGTGAGGATCCGTACACAGATAGAGCAGGCCATGGCCTGCTGGGGCACGACTGCGGCCAAAAGATGGGGGAGCCGAACGTCGTGAACTAAGAGCGAAAAAAAGCGTTTGCCAGGCGCTTCTAGCATGGGACCAAGCGACCGTCAACGGGCGCCCTCCGCGGCGGCGGTCAGCAAACGCAGTGCGTCCGGGCGGTTCTCCAGCGATTTGGCCTTGCCTTGATAGAGGCCTGGAGGCCCGCCGCCACGACCGTCGAGCATCTCGGCAATCGCGGCGCCGATTGCGGCGAGATCGATCAAACAGTCCGGGCCGGCGGCAACAACGAAAAACAGCTCGGGGGTGCGGCGGGCGGTCAGCAAGGCAACACCGGTCGCTGAATTGGCGGCGAAGCGGCGGCCGACGAGCTGCAGGACCGACCCGTCGGCATCGTCGAGCTTCGCTCCGAGCTCGGCGGTCAATTGTTCCTGCAGCGACCGCACGTGTCGCCCAGCGTCCTTGAGCGCCGCGGTCCGCGCTTCGGCGAGCTCGACGAGTTGGTCGTCGCCGGTCTTCAGAACCCGACGTAGCTCACGGTTGCGCTCTTCGTGGGCGTCGAGGCGCCGTCGTAGGCGACCGCCGGCCACCCAGATGAGACGCGTTCCGCCGCGCATCGATTCGGTGTCGAGGAGCTTCACCGCTTCGATTTCTCCCGTCGAGGACAGATGTGTGCCGCCGCATGTGTTGCGATCGATGCCCTTGATTTCGACAAGGCGAACGTCGCCGACGTGGCCCTCGGGCAGGCCGCGGGTGCGAACGTCAAGCGAGTCGAGCTCCCCGGGGGACACGTGGCGAGACGTTACCGGTAGCGCGGCGCGGACCGCCTCCATGACTCGATCTTCCAGAGCCTCGAGGTCGGTCGACGCGAGTGTCTCCACGTCGAGCTCGACGTCGGAGGTCTCGGCGCCGAGATGAAACGAGGTCGTCGGCCAGCCGAACTCGTCGCTGGCGATCGCGGTGATGAGATGCTGCGCCGTGTGCTGCTGCATGTGGTCAAAGCGCCGTTGCCAATCCAGCCGCAGGGCGTTAGGCCTTCGCTAACGGGCGCCTCGACATAGTGACGAATCTGGCCGTTGCGGTGTTGCACGTCGGTCACGAAAATCTCGTCCAACCAACCGTGATCGGCGGGCTGCCCGCCGCCTTCGGCGTAGAGGATCGTGTCGTCGAGGGTGACGAAGGCGCCCTGTTCGTCGCTGCCGGTAGAAGCCACGTGCACCTCCAGCTCGCGCCGCTCGGGCTCTCGTTCGTAAGCCGGAATCGAGCTCATGGTCGCGAATTGTGCCACGCTCCGGGCCTCCGGAATTGCGTTACTCTCTGTGGGCGCACCCCTACCTACGAATTTCATGAGGTTGGACGATGAGTCAGGTTGCTGAAGCTATAGACATTCTCGGAGCTCTCGGGCTCGACGATACCAACCTCGGCGGGTTCGCCGGCGAGTGGATCGGTTCGGGACCCGAGCTCGAGGTTTTCACGCCGACCGACGGTTCCAAGATCGGCACCGTCGTGCAGGTGACCGAGGACGAGTACGACCAGGTCGTTGCTCGCGCGCAAGGGGCATTTCTCGAGTGGCGCAAGGTGCCGGGACCACGTCGTGGTGACCTGGTTCGCCGGCTCGGCAACGCGCTGCGTGAGAAAAAGGACGAGCTCGGCGCGCTCGTAACCCTGGAAATGGGCAAGATTATGGCGGAGGGGCAGGGCGAGGTGCAGGAAATGATCGACATCTGCGACTTCGCCAACGGCCTGTCGCGCCAGCTCTACGGCCTGACGATGCCGTCGGAGCGTCCCGATCATCGAATGTTCGAGCAATGGCATCCGCTCGGCGTTGTCGCCGTGATCAGCGCCTTTAACTTCCCGGTGGCGGTATGGAGCTGGAACGCTGCGCTCGCCGCGGTATGCGGCGACACGACGGTGTGGAAGCCGGCCAGCGGCACGCCGCTGACCGCCATCGCGGTGACCAAGATCGCCCAGCAGGTGTGCGAAGAGAGCGGCGTCGACCCGGCGATTTTCTCGCTGACAGTAGGCAAAGGATCCACGGTCGGCGAGCGCATGCTGCACGACCGCACGATTCCGTTGGTGTCGTGCACCGGGAGTTGCCGGGTCGGCTACCACGTCGGCGAGGTTGTCGGTAAGCGCCTCGGTCGTACGATCCTCGAGCTTGGCGGCAACAACGCCATCATCGTCACGCCCGGGCGTACGAGGACATCAACATCGGCGACCCGCGCGACCCGCAGACGCTGATGGGGCCGCTGCTCAACCACGGCGCCGTCGACGATCTCCAGGCTGCGATCGATCGCCTCCAGCAGGAGGGCGGCGAGATCCTGTACGGCGGCGAGAAGCTCGACGGCCCCGACTACCTGGGAGGCCACTACGTGAAGCCGTGTATTGCCGCCGCCGCGCACAACGACTTCGACGTAGTTCAGGAGGAGACGTTCGCGCCCATCCTGTACATCATCGGATATGGCGACGCCGGTTCCGCGCCGCGCGAGGCGGTGGCCGAGATTGAGGAAGCCATGGCGCTCCACAACGGCGTGCCGCAGGGGCTTTCGTCGGCGATTTTCACCGAGCACGTGCGGGAAGCCGAGTACTTCCTGTCGCATCGCGGCAGCGACTGCGGCATCGCCAACGTCAATATCGGCACCAGCGGCGCCGAGATCGGCGGCGCGTTCGGCGGCGAAAAAGAAACGGGTGGCGGCCGCGAGTCGGGCTCCGACTCGTGGAAGGTGTACATGCGGCGGCAGACCAATACGGTCAACTGGAGCACGGAATTGCCGCTGGCGCAGGGCATCAAGTTCGGCGACTGAGGGATAGCGCGGACTTCAGCACCCAACGCCGGCCAGCGGGATGCAGCGGTGCTCGAATGTGCCGGTATTTTGGGGGCGATGCACTACTCGACAGACGGTTCCCAACGGAGGGAACGGCGAACCGCCTCGGTCCAGCGTTCGCGTTTCTCGGCGACGCTCTCGGGATCGGTTTGTGGCTCGAAGCGGCGGTCGGCACGCCAGTTGCCAGCCAGATCGTGGGTGTCTTTCCAATAGCCGACGGCGAGGCCGGCTAGGTAGGCGGCTCCCAGCGCCGTCGTCTCGATCACCGATGGCCGAACCACCGGTGTCTGCAAAGCGTCGGCTTGAAGCTGCATGAGCAGGTCATTGTCTGCGGCGCCCCCGTCAACCCGCAGCTCCGGTACGTTGAGTCCGGTGGCGGCGGCCATGGCGTCGGCGACATCTGCGACCTGATAGGCAATGGCATCGAGCGCGGCTCGTGCGATGTGTGCCTTGGTGGTGCCCCGGGTTATGCCGCACATCGTGCCGCGCGCAAAGCCGTCCCAGTGGGGGGCGCCGAGGCCGGTAAACGCCGGAACCAGGTAGACACCGCCACTGTCGGGCACCAACGCCGCCAGTCCTTTGATCTCGGGGGCGGACTCGATGAAGCCGAGACCGTCACGCAGCCACTGAACCACGGCCCCACCGATGAAGACGCTGCCTTCCAGGGCGTACGTAAGCCCGTCAGCGTTCTGCCACGCCACCGTAGTCAGCATGTTTTGCGTTGAAAGAACCGCGTCAGCACCGGTGTTTTGCAGCAGAAAGCACCCCGTGCCGTAGGTGCACTTGGCGCTGCCGGCTTCGGTACACAGCTGTCCGGCGAGGGCGGCTTGCTGGTCCCCGGCAATTCCGGCGATCGGCGTGCCGCGGAATGTCGAATCGACCACGGCGTCACCGACGACCTCGGAGGAGGCACACACCTTCGGCAGGACGGCGGCGGGGATGCGAAACAACTCGAGAAGCTCCTCATCCCAGCGCCCGGAGTGGATGTCGTAAAGCATCGTCCGCGACGCGTTCGACGCATCGGTGACGTGCAGCTCTCCGTCAGTAAGCTGGTGCACAAGCCAGCAGTCGACCGTGCCGAACGCTAGCCCTCCGTCTTCGGCGCGCTGCCGCGCTTCATCAATGTTGTCGAGAATCCAGGCCAGCTTGGTGGCTGAAAAGTAGGCGTCGGGAACAAGCCCGGTACGCGAGCGGATCAGGGGTTCGTGGCCGTCTTTCTTGAGCTTTTCGATGGCGTCGGCGGTGCGGCGGTCCTGCCACACGATGGCGTTGCACACCGGCACGCCGGTTGCTCGATCCCAGACGATCGTGGTCTCGCGTTGGTTGGTGATGCCGATGGCGGCGATGTCGGCACGATCGATGCCGGCGCGGCGCACCGCCTCGTCGGCAACCTGTAACTGCGACGCCCAGATTTCCTCCGGGTCATGTTCCACCCAACCGGGCCGCGGAAAAAGCTGCTCGAATTCCTGCTGCGCCGCGGCGACCAGGCAACCGCCGCGATCGAAGATGATCGCCCGTGACGACGTCGTTCCCTGATCGAGTGCCAGCACGTATGCCACGTCTCGACTCCATTCCCGGCCGGCCGCGGGCCGACGGTTGTCTGGCGACGGTGTGCGATCGGCGAAGTATAGTTGTCGAAATGGGGATGCGTCGGATTCCTCTGGGGGAATAAACTGAGACGTGCTGACCAGGAGCCGGCGCCTGCCGGCCCGCCATCGGGTGGAGGTTTCGATGTTCGAGTTGACCGTCAAGCTGGGTGACCGGCTTGTGCAAAAATTCCGCGGTCATACCGAGGCCAACATTGGCCGTGATCCGGGATGCGAGCTGATGCTCGACAACTTGGGTGTTTCCCGGCGCCACGCGCAGCTCCGCGAGGTTGAAGGGGAGTTCATCGTCGAAGATCTGAAGTCGACCAACGGTGTGTTCGTGAACGGCCGCCGCGTTACTTCTGCGGAGGTCAATCCCGGCGATGAGATCAAGATCGGCAAATTTTCCTTGATGCTGGAACAGGTGGCGCGCGATGAACCTATCGCCAGCGCCGCTTTCGACATCAACAAGACGATCGCCATGGAGGGCATGCCTTTGCCCGTGGAAGCTGCAACGGAGCCGAACTTTGCTGCCTCGGTGTCGCGCGACGTGTTCCACAATGTCGACTGCAATTGGATTCGTGTGACCTCCGCGGCGCACAAGGTCTTCTACCAGACCGAAGGCGAAGCCCGTCGGGAGGGGAAGAGACCCTGCCGAACGTGTCTGCCGGAGCCGCGGAGCCTCTAGCACGCGGTTCACCACGGGCTGCTAGGAAGCTTTTTCGCCGGCTGATTGGCAAACCTAGGTCGGAACCCATTACGATGGAGGCGTTGTAGCTTTCTTCACGTGTCGGGAGTGTGTGCGTGCAAAGGCTTGTCTATATCGCGATTGGAACGGTCGTCGCCATCATCGTCGTCGTGACGGTCATCTGGAGTTTCAGCGGTGGTGAGCCCGAACCTGAGCCGGCCCCACCGGCGCCACCGCCTCCGGTCGAGGTCGAGCCCGTTGTTACCGAGCCGGAGCGGGAGCCGATCGTCCTGCCGCCGCTGGTCGATAGCGATGACATGGTGCGTGGCATGATCGAGACGCTGTCGGCGCATCCGCGGCTGGCCGACGCGCTTGCCACGCAGGGAGTCATCGACACCTTCGTAACCGCGGTCGTTGCCATTGCCAACGGTGAGATCCCGCGCGGCGTGGTCGACTACCTGGAGCCCGAGGAAGGGTTCGCGATCGCCGAAAGGGAAGGACGCGTCGTCATCGATCCGGCAAGCTTCGAGCGCTACACCTGGAGCACCGGGGTGTTCGCGTCGCTCGACCCAAACCGCACCGCCGAGGTCTATCGTCAGCTGGAGCCGTTGTTCGACGAGGCTTACCGCAATCTCGGCTATCCGGACGGCAAGTTTCGAGTGGCGCTCGATACGGCGATGAATCGCCTGGCTTCGACCCCCGTTCCGGATGGCTACATCGAAGTTCAGCGCGGCGCGGTTTTCTGGCAGTTTCGCGACGCGAGCCTGGAAGCGCTCAGCCCGGGACAGAAGCACCTGCTACGCATGGGTCCGGCAAACGCCCGGATGGTGCAGTCGCAGCTGCGTGAGATCCAGGCGGCGTTGGGGCGCTAGGCCGGCGCTACGAAGACGACCCTTTCACCGCTTGGCGGAGACAAGACGCGTGCAGAGAACCAGTATCGAGAGTTCTAGTGGATGGACCTTGCTGGGCTGGATGTTCGTCCTGACCCTTGCTCTGGCGCCGGCCATCGGCTGTGCCGGTGCGGGCGACAGCGGTGCAGACGGCGGAGAGATAGCCGATGCCGCGGGGCGCGAGGGCAGTGGCGAGGAGCAAGCTGCGGCCGAGGGTGGTGGCGAGCAGGTCCACCCCGCCGGAGACGATGTTCCGACCCGCGCTGACGAGGTCGACCGCGACGAATACTCCAAGCCAATGGAGGTCTACGCCTTCCTCGGCATCGCTGAAGGCGCAACGGTCATCGACGTTGGCGCCGGCAGCGGCTACAACACCTACTTGCTGTCAGGAGTGGTGGGCTCCTCCGGCCGCGTCATCGCGGAGCGCGGCAACGAAGGCCTGCAGGCACGCATCGATATCGGCGATCTTCATGAAGCCGGCGATGTCGAGATCGTGGGTTCGATTGCCGAGATTCCCGACAGTTCCGCCGATTTCATCGTCTTGGTTCGCGAGTACCACCTCGTCGAAGACTGGCAGGGGTTGGTGGCCGACATGAGCCGCGTGCTCAAGCCCGGCGGCATCGCCGGTGTCGTGGAGGTGCGCAACAATCGGGAGACCGGCCACGATTGGGATATCCACCGAGTGGGGGAGGGCCTGGTGACCGAGCAGATGGGCACGGTGGGTTTCGAGCTCGTCGACAGCTCGGACATCCTGCGGCGCGACGATGACGACTACACCGTCTACGCTGCCTACGGGCCGCGTTACATCTCCGACCGGATGCTGCTGAAATTCCGCCGACCCGAGTGACTTCCGGTACGTTCCCCGAGAATTCCCGACGAAACAGGATGCGGCTGCCCGATCCGATGATTACCGTACGCCGGATGCGCACGACGGTGGCGCTGGTCGGGCTCGTGGGCGTTGCGGCGAGCGTGGTCGCCCTCTCGGCGAGTTCCGGCACGGCCCACCTGTCGAGCGGCCCGACCCAGGACAGCGTGATTCACGGCATGACCGTGTCGACGCCGCGCGGCAGCTCGGTGTGGGCCAGCGACGACATGGTGTCCACCATCGCCGAGCTCAAGGCGCTCGGCGTGAACTGGATCGCCATCCATCCGTATCTGTCGATCAGCACCGACGGCACGGTGGGCTGGAGGCGTAGCCGCGGGCGACGCGGCGGAACGGCGCCGGCCGCTGAATCCGAGCCCGGGGAAGCGCCCGAGTGGCTGCGCCGGCCCATCGAAGAGGCGCACCGGCAGGGCGTCAAGATCCTCATCAAGCCGCATATCGCCCACTGGCGGGTCTATGACTGGCGCGGAGACATCAGCTACGACACGGAACGGGAGTGGGAGCGGTTCTTCAGCTCCTACGAGCGCTGGATCGTACAGATCGCCGCATTCAGCAGGGGCGCCGACGGGTTCGTGGTGGGCACGGAGCTCGGCGGCACTGTGCATCATGAGCAACGCTGGCGCGACATCATTGCGGCGGTGCGCGACGTGTACGACGGACCCGTCACGTACGCCGCCAACTGGGATCGTTACGAATGGGTGGGCTTCTGGGATGCGCTCGACTCCGTCGGCATCCAGGCGTACTTCCCGGTCCTCGACGAGTCTCGCGTCCGAGCCGGTGATGTCCCCACGCAGGAAGCCTTCGACCGTGGTTGGAGCGACATCATGGCGGGGCTGCGAGCCTACAGCGAGCACGTCGGCAAGCCGGTGGTGTTCACCGAGGCCGGCTACAACAACTCGCCGCGGGCGCCCTACGAGCCCTGGGACTGGCGGGTGCGCGGCGACGATGCGCTGCTGCAGCAACGCTGTCTGATTGCCGCCCTCCGCGCCATCGAGAACGAGCCGAGCGTCCTGGGGGCCTTCCTGTGGAAGTGGTTCCCCGGCGATCGGATGCCGAGCGACTTCGCTATGGCGGAGCCGGAGATACGGCGAATTATCGCCGATCACTGGCTCGACGGGCCAAGCGAGCCGTGGTGAACGACGGCTTTTGAGCGAACGCAGTCCTCGGGCGCCATCGCGCTCGCGCAGTAGTCCTCGCGCGCTCGAGCAGCAGCCACCCGTTGAGACGTCCGGGCTCGGTGACGCGGTTCACACTTGCGTTGCCAACGGGTACCATGGGGGTTTCCATGCTGTGGCCGTTGTGGTTATTCACAATCAGACAGGTTCGCCGGTGGTTCCCCCGCCCGCCGAAGCCAGCGAGGTAGCTCATGAGTTTTCGTCGTGCCCTTTCGTTTGTCCCCATCCTGGTGCTCGCCGTCGGCCTTAGCGCTTCCGTCGACGTCACGGCGCAGCAATGGACGCCGATGAAGCGCGGCAGCGACAACATTACCGTGGTGTCGCACCTGCCCCTCGGTCCGAAGCTGAGCGTCTCCGACATCGAGATCTCGCAGGAGATGGACCGTCCCTACGCTTTCGTCGGCCGCATGGTGTACGGGCATGAAGGCGAGAAGGGCATCGACATCGTCGACCTACACGATACTTCGCAGCCCGAGCTAGTCTACAGCTGGCGCATCGAGAACCAGGATCTGCACCTGGGCACCGGCGGTATGGACGTGAAGTACTTCAAGTGGAACGACCGCTACTACGTCGTTCAATCGCTGCAGTTTCGCCAGGGTGGCCCTGATGCGGACATGGGCGCCGTCGTCCTCGACATCACCGATCTTCCGGACCGCGTCGAGGAAGTCGCCCGCATCCGCGTTCCGGAGCACCCCGGCGGCTTCCACAATATTTTCGTCTACAAGCACAGCAACGGTCGCGTTCTCTTGATCTCGACCGGTGGCCCGTACGCCAAGGTTCACGACCTCGGTTACGTGGTGGAGGGGCGCGCCGACGACGCCTGGGTGGCTAGCATCCCGGTTGGCACCGGCTGCGCCACTGGTCGTTGCGGCTACCACGACATGTACGCCGGCTACCACGTCGATACCGAGACCGACCGCTTCTACGGTGGCGGTACCGGCGGCTACTACGTGTTCGACATCACCGACCTCGAAAACCCGTCGCTGATCGTGTCGCTGACGGGTATCACCGGCGTGAACTACGGCCACACGTTCACACCGACGTCCGACGGCCGCTACGTCATCGCCGAAACCGAGTACCAGCACGCGCCGCTGCGCATCTTCGACCTGCAGCCGGCGCTCGACGGCCAGACGCAAAACATCCGCCGGCCGATCTCAACGTGGAACGCCGACTGGCAGAACCTGGTGCATAACCACGAGGTACGCTTCCCGTTCGTCTTCGTTTCCGGCTATCACGACGGCTTGCAGATCTTCAACATGCTGGACGCCACCAACCCGGTCACCGTCGCCTACTACGACACGTATATCGGCGGTCCCGCGTTCGACGACCGCTCGGCCATGTTCAACGGTGCCTTCGGCGTCGACGTTCGCAACGCCGATGGCCTGATCGTTGTCTCCGACATGAATACCGGCTTCTGGGCGTTCCGTATGGACGGCTTCCTGGGCTGGGACGGTGCGTCCTGGGGCATGCCCGACATCTCGAGCGCACAGAAGTGGGACGTGCCGCTGCGAGGCAGGCAGCAGCGATGACGAGCGCGGCACGCAGACGCTCAGCGGCGGTAGCCGCCGTGGCGGTCGTGCTGACGCTGGCGCCGGCGCCGCCCGTTGCCGAGGCATTGACCGTGGTGCCGGTGGCGCTACCCGGAATCCTGCCGATCCCGCTGACGCTGTGCGGCTCGGGAGGATTGCCGGGGGATTGGTCTTCGCCGGTGCCCCGCGGCGGAGCGGCGCTCGAGACCACGGCGCCCGATTATTATGCCATCGAGCTCATTGCCGCCGGTCGTGTTCCCGGAACCCGGTTGTCGCGAGGTGTCGCCCTGCAGACTTTTGTGAGCTCGCCCTTCGGTGTGTCGTTGGCGCCGTCCGGCGAGTATGCCCACCACCTGGACATCTCCGTTACCGGCTTGAGGATGCGCGACGCCAGCGTCTACGCTGTGTGGGCGGCAACACCGGAGCTCGATCGAATGGTGTCGTTGGGGACGCTCGACGAAGACTTCCGCGCCGCGGGGCAGGTCGAGTGGAACAAGTTCCTGGTATTCATCACGCTCGAGCCCGCCGGCGCGATCGACGACACGTGGACGGGTCCGGTGATTCTGCGCGGCATGTCGCGTAGCGGTCGCATGCACACCATGGCGGGACACGGGCCGTTCCAGCTCGAGCCGTGCGCCAAGTACGGCTACTAACGGATCGACATGAATCGATTGGCGTGTAAGCGCAGCGTACTGGTGTCCGCGGCTCTCGCCGCGTCGCTGCTCGCCTGGCAGGTCGTTTCGGCATCGGCGGCTGCGCCGCAGAGAGGTTCGTCGGAGCCACAGCAGTCCCGGCAGCAGGGCATGCAACACATGATGAGGCCCGTCGACGAGGGCGCCTGGCGCATGCCACCGATGGGCAACATGCCCATGATGCCGGGGCTGGAGACAGCGCTGCCGCCTGTCGATCCGTTTCTGCCCGGGCTGGGTATGGACCCGGAGATGTTCCCCATGGCCCGTCCCAACGAGGTTCTGGATCTGAACGACGGCGACGAGATCGATCTGGAAGCTACGCTGGTGCGCCGCCACATCAACGGCCGCACGTACGTGATGTACGGCTACAATGGGCAGTACCCGGGGCCGTTGATCCGGGCGCCGCGCGCCGCCACGATCGTGGTGAATTTCCGCAACGAGATCGAGCAGCCGACAACCGTGCATTGGCACGGCCTGCGCCTCGACAATCGTTTTGACGGCGTTCCCGACGTGACCCAGGCGCCGGTCAAACCGGGTGAGGTCTTCCGTTACGAGGTTCACTTCCGCGACTCGGGCATCTATTGGTATCACCCGCACGTGCGCGAGGACCTGCAGCAGGACCTTGGGTTGTACGGCAACATCATGGTGGCGCCGCCGGAGCCCGACTACTACAGCCCGGTGAACCGCGAAGAGGTCGTCATCCTCGACGACATCCTCATCGACGAGAACGGTCTCATGCCCTTCGGCGCCGATAGCCCGACACACGCGCTCATGGGGCGCTTCGGCAACGTCATGCTGGTGAACGGGGCGACGGACTACGCGATCGAGGTGGAGCGCGGCGCGGTGGTGCGCTTTTACCTCACCAACGTCGCCAACTCGCGCACGTTCAACGTGACCTTTGGTGGCGCGCCGGTGAAGATCGTCGCCTCCGACGTCAGCAAGTTCGAGCGCGAGCAGTGGGTGCCGAGCGTTGTCATCGCGCCGGCCGAACGCTACGTCGTCGAGGTTCGCTTCGCCGAGCCCGGCGAGGTCAAGATCGAGAACACGATCCAAGCGATCGACCACTTCCGCGGCGAGTTTTTTCCCCACGTCGACCTGCTCGGCACGGTGACGGTGTCGGATAACCCGGTTGCCGAGGATTTCCGGACGGCGTTCGAGACCTTGCGCGAGAACGATGACGTGGTCGCCGACATCGGCGCGTACCGTGAGTACTTCGACCGGGCCCCCGACATCGAGCTCGAAGCCACGTTGGAAGTTCAGGGGCTACCGTTGCCGATCGTCCTGTCGATGGAGTTCGAGAAGGGCCTGTACGTGCCGCCGTTGGAGTGGAACGACACGATGCCGATGATGAACTGGCTGTCTACCGGCAAACAGGTCCGCTGGATCCTGCGCGAGAAGAGCACCGGGCGCGAGAATATGGACATCCGGTGGAGCTTCAAAGTTGGCGACGTGGTGAAGATCCGCATTTTCAACGATCCCGACACCATCCACGCGATGAATCATCCGGTCCACATGCACGGCCAGCGTTTCCTGGTGACCGAGATGGACGGGGTGAAGAACCGCAATCTCGTCTGGAAAGACACCGCCATCGTCCCGGTGGCGTCGACGGTCGACTTTCTCGTTGAGATCACCAATCCGGGCGACTGGATGATGCACTGCCACATCGCCGAACATCTGCACGCCGGCATGATGCTGTCGTTCCACGTCGACGAGGGTTGATCGGAAGCGCCCGGTTGTCCGGCGGCAAGGTGATCGAGGTACTGCTCGACGTCAACGCCTACCCTTGAGCCGCTTCGTGCGCGCGCCGAGGCGAAGCCGCAGGCTGCGCAGCAGGCGATCAAGGTCGATGGGCTTGAGAGGTGGTCGACGGCACCGAGGCGCAGGCACTCTTGAGCGTCGACGGTGTCGGCGTAGCCCGACATCGTGTAGATGAGGTCCACCGACATCTCCATGTCTTTCAGGCGGCGTAGCAGGTCGTGGCCGTTGAGGCGCGGCAGGTACAGATCCAGCAGCAGCACGTCGGGAGGATCGTGCAGGATGACCTGGAACGCTTCCTCGCCATTGGTGGCCGTTTGCACATCGAAACCGCACTCCCCGAGGTAGCGAGCCAGCAGCGAGCGGATGCCGTCCTGGTCATCAACAACCAGGATGCGATGCTCACGGTCGGCGGGCCCGGTGTCCTCCTCGCCGCTCATGGGGGCAATGCGCAGGCCGTCCAGGGGCGTTTCGAACTCGAGGCCGATCACGTAGCCGCCCGGCCTGGCTTGTCGAACGCCGGACTTCGGCCCACACGGTCTCCGGATCGAGACGGCCGGTGGTCGAGCTGAAGCGGGCGATACAGCGGGTGCGCTCGCTGAGACCTCGATTTATCAAAATAGCGCAGCCGCCGCGGCTGACGTCGCGGGTGACGCCGTTGACGCTGACCTTGGTATCGAGCGACGGATCGTCGGTCGATACCACGGTCAGGTTGACCGGCAGAGACAGACCCGTACGCGGAAAGCTACGCCGTTCCATTCCCTGCCAGCTCCCTTCCTTGCCTTGCCACTACCCCCACCGGGATAACGAACTTCCGCATCCCGTTTCTGACCTTCGGAGAATGATAGGCACGGCGCGGTCCTTTCCCGAAGATCAATCGTCCGGCGGGGAGCCAAACTTGCCGTTTCCGGGTTAAAGACGCGATGATGGGCGCATGAACACGCGAGGGGTGGATGACATGCGAACAGGTACCTGCAGGGCGTTGCTGGCGGGAATCGTGCTGCCGGCGGCGGCGCTGGCGGCAGCGTGCGGCGGCACTACGTCTGATGGGGGGGCAGGGGAGTCGGCTCCTGCACAGCAAGCGCTATTCGTGGGCAGCACGGTGTGCGTTGCGTGCCACGCACAGCAAGGCGAGCTGTGGCGCGGCTCGCACCATGAACGGGCCATGCAAGAAGCGAATTCGACCAGCGTGCTGGGTGATTTCAACGACACGAGGTTTGATCGCCGCGGGCAGACGACCCGTTTCACGCGCCGCGGCAACGAGTACTGGGTGCAGGCGGAGGGCCCCAGAGCGGCCGGCAGGAGGACTTCCGAATAGCCTACACGTTCGGCGTCGAGCCGCTGCAACAGTATCTGGTGGCGTTCCCGGACGGTCGCTACCAGGCGCTTGATGTGGCCTGGGACAGCCGGCCACCGGACGAGGGTGGGCAGCGATGGTTCCATCTGCAGCCCACTGAGCAGGTGGGTCCGGGCGATCCGCTGCATTGGACCGGCGTGGCGTTCAACTGGAACACCATGTGCGCGGACTGCCACTCGACGGATTTCCGCAAGAACTACGACGTTACCGACAATGGCTACGCCAGTACTTTCGAGGAAATCAACGTGGCCTGCGAAGCCTGCCATGGCCCCGGATCGCTGCATGCCGAGTGGGTCGACGCGCGAAACGGTGCAGCGAGCGCCGCGGCGGCGGGCAGCGCAAACGCGACGGCGGCCGAGATGGGCCTCGTCGTGGGCTTTCCAACGGTTGCCGACGTGGACTGGATCATCGATCCGGACACCGGACTGGCACGCCGCGATCCGCCATTGGCGTCACGTGCAGGAATCGAAACCTGTGGCCGTTGTCACGCTCGCCGCGGCCGGCTGACCGACGCCTACGAATTCGGCCGGCCGCTTACGGACTTCTACCGGCCGGCGTTGCTCGAAGCCGGCCTCTACTATGCCGATGGTCAGATTCTCGACGAGGTTTATGTCTACGGTTCTTTCTTGCAGAGCAAGATGTATGCCCAGGGCGTGACGTGCAGCGACTGCCACGAACCCCACAGCCTGAGGCTCAACAACCAGGGAAACGCGCTGTGCAGCCGCTGTCACCTGGCGACGAAGTTCGACACCCTAGAGCACGCGCGACATGAATCCGGAAGCCCGGCCGCAGCGTGTGTGGCGTGCCACATGCCGACGACTACCTACATGGTTGTCGATCCGCGGCGCGATCACAGCTTCCGTGTCCCGCGGGCCGACCTGAGCGAGAGCTTGGGCACCCCGGACGCCTGCAGCGGCTGCCACGTCGACGAGGGGCCGCAGTGGGCGGCAACCGCCGTCAACGAGTGGTTCGGAGCGCAGCGTGCGCCACACTACGGAGAGTCCTTGGCAGCGGCGCGTAGCGGCCGTGCAGGCCCTGCCTTGCTGGATCTCGCGGAGGACTTTGCACTGCCCGGGATCGTGCGGGCCACTGCGCTCATGCACCTGGCCGGCTCTACCGACCCGCGCGCCCCGGGGGTGATCGAGAGGACGCTGGGCAACGGCGACCCGTTGATCCGGCTGGGCGCCGTCGGTGCTCTCGAGGGTATGGATCCACGTGCAGCGACGCCCTTGGCGCTACGCATGGTGCGCGATCGCAACCGCGCAGTGCGCCTCGAAGCCGGCCGTCTGCTGGCCTTCGTACCGCCGCAGATCCTGCCGCCCGCAGCCCGATCGACGGCGCGTCGGGCGATCGACGAGTATCGCGCCGCCCAACAGGTCAACGCCGACCGGGCGAGCGCCTGGGTGAATCTCGGGGCGGTCGATATGGCGCAGGACGACGCGCCGGCCGCCGAGCAAGCGTATCGCCGCGCCACGGAGCTCGAACCGTACTTTCTGCCGGCGTACATCAACCTTGCCGATCTGTATCGATCCACCGGGAGGGAGACCGAGGGGGAGCGGGTCCTACGACAGGCACTCGATCTCGAACCCGAGAGCGCCGACGTGCGCCACGCGCTCGGCCTCGTGCTGGTGCGCCTCGACCGAAAGGATGAGGCGATCGCCGAGCTGGGCGCCGCGGCGGAAAGTGAGACGGCACCGCCGCGCTACGTCTATGTCTACGCCGTCGCCTTGAGGGACGCCGGCAACATCGCCGCAGCGCGCGATGCGCTGGGCGAGGCGTTGCAGCGGCATCCCACCGATCGCGAGCTGTTGTTCGGTGCGGCGACGTTCGCCCGCGATGCCGGAGACCTGGACGCGGCGCTCGGTTACGCGCGCCGGCTGCTCGATCTCGATCCGCTCGATCAAGGCGCGACCCAATTGCGGCAAGAGATCGAGATGTTGAGAAGATCGAGGTGACCGGTTCGGAGTCGACCGCCGAGTCGGGATAACATCGTCCAGCGGAGCGCAATCCCCAATGGTGAGAAAACGGCATGAACTCTGAACGAACGCTGCGTACATCACTTCCTTTGGCTTCGTTGATCCTCATCGTTGTCGGCGCCTGCAGCTCTCCGGGTGGCGACGAGGCGGCCACCGATGATTTCACGCCGCCGGCGTTCGATTGTGACCCCGACATCGGGCTGACGTTGCCGGACGGGTTCTGCGGCGTCATCTTCGCCGACGGGCTTGGGCGCGCCCGACACCTTGTCGCTACGGAGAGCGGTGACGTTTACGTCATGCGGCAGCAGCGCCGCCGGCGCAGTGAAGCGGCGGCCGAACCCCCGGACTCCGTCTGGGCGCTGCGCGACGCCGACGGCGACGGCACGGCCGAGATCGTCGAGAGCTTCGCGCCCATCGGTGCCGGTACCGGTATGGGTATTCACGACGGCTACCTGTACATCGGCACGGACGTCGCCATCCATCGCGTCGCGTTGACTGCCGGCGAGCTCGTGCCGACGGCGGAAATCGAGGAGATGATCACCTTCGACCGCCAGGGGCAGCACGCCAACAAGGCGTTCACGTTCGACGATCAAGGCAGCATCTACGTCGGCGTCGGGGGACCTTCCAACGCCTGTCAGCAGGAATCACGTACGCCCGGGTCGCCGGGCAACGACCCATGCAAACAGCTCGAATGGCAGGCCGGCATCCTGCGCTTTGCTGCCGCCACCCCGGGGCAGACCGTCGCCGACGCCTACAAGTACGGCACCGGCATCCGCAACTCGGTGGCCCTCGACTGGAATCACGACGCCGGGCAACTCTACGCCTTGCAACACGGTCGCGATTCATTGGCGACGCTGTGGCCCGAATACTTCGACGACGAGCAGAGTGCCGAGTTGCCCGCGGAAGAGTTCCTACTCGTCGAGGAGGCCAGCAACTTCGGCTGGCCGTATTGCTACTGGGATCGCTTCCAAGACCAGCGCATCCTGGCGCCAGAATACGGCGGCGACGGCCAACAGGTCGGTCGCTGCGCTGACTTCGGCGAGCCGATCGTCGCCTTCCCCGGACATTGGGCGCCGAACGACCTGGTGTTCTATTCCGCAGCGCAGTTTCCGCCGCGCTATCGCGGCGGCGCGTTCATCGCCTGGCATGGCTCCTGGAACTGGGCGCCCTTGCCGCAGGACGGTTTCCAGATCTCCTTCGTGCCGATGGGCAGCAATGGTTTGCCGCTGGAGACTACGAGCAGTTCGCCGACGGCTTCGCCGGCGGGAGACCCATCGTCGGCTTCGGCGATGTCGCCCACCGGCCCACCGGGCTCGCCGTGGGTCCCGATGGCAGCCTCTACATCTCGGATGACGTGGGCGGCCGGATCTGGCGTGTCGTGTACGCGGGACCAGGCACCGAATAAAGAGCGCGCCAGCCCGTCGCCCATAGAAGTGCGCCCCGTCCCGCCGCTACAGGTGTCGAGCTATTCTGGGGACGGCACACTAGCTCAGAAGCGTATGCGCACGGCGACACCGGGCCGGTGCACGCTGATTCCGGAGCCTAGATCAGAGCGCCAACTCGCGGCGATGCTGACCCGGGTGCCGACCAGCCACACGTAATCGAGCCCGAGGCTCAGGGCCAGGCGATTCGTGCCGAGATCGGCGAAGTGGGAGTGCAGCTGCGAGTGAAGGAACGTCGGGCCCGCCAGTACCACGAGCCCGGCCGCCCCCGGAGTCGCATGTACGACGACGAGGCCGCTGAGGAAGAAGTCGCGATGACCGGCCTGGTCGTCGCCGTCGAAGCGCGCGCGCCCACCTTCGATTACGGTGCTGAAACGCTCCGTTACCTGGAGGGTGAACGAGACGGCGCCGGCCATTGTGGCGCCTTCGAGCCCGAGCTCGGAGCTTTCCATGTACGCGAAGCCGGCAATGCCCAGTCCGACGCGCCGTCGTTCGTTCACGGTCGGGGCCTGGGCGCTGGAGACGGCAGTTGCGACGGCGCGTACTTCAAGGGCGGGAGAAGTCGCACCTGCAGGGCCGGCAAGGGGCAGCAGAAGCGCGATCACCAAGATTCCTTCAAACATTTTGGCCGTTGGCAAATTCGGTAGCCGTGCAGGCTTGCCAGGAAACGGCAAGCCAACTGCGGCTACCCGTTGAGAAGCTCGACCCAATATACTTCGACAGTCGGACTACGACGCGCTCCCGAACCGAGGAAACACCGATGCGTAGGCTCTTTGCAGTGCTGGGATGTGCGGTATTCGCGTTTACCGCGCTGGCGTTAATTGACACCCGCGTCGGGGCTACCGAAGTCGACGACGAGCGATTCTGGGGCCAGTGGCGCGGGCCGCTGGCCAGCGGCGTCGCGCCGCTCGGCAATCCGCCCACCGAATGGTCGGAGAGCAGCAACATCGTTTGGAAGGCCGAGATCCCCGGCAACGGCTATGCTTCGCCGATCATCTGGGAAGATCGGATCTTCGTGCTGACCGCTGTGCCCATCACCTCGAGTCCGGAGCAGCCGGCTGCTTCGGCGGCGCCCGATCGGCTGCCCGGTGGGCCGTTCGTCGAGGACGCCGCGCCCTATCAGCGCGGCCGGCGCGGTCAGCGGCGTCGCGGTGGTGGAGGCGGAGCGCCGCCCGAGATGGCATTTACGGTGATGGCCCTCGACCGCGCCGACGGGTCCGTGGCGTGGGAGCAGGTCGCGATCATCGAAACCCCGCACGAGGGCAAGCAGCAGAACAACAGCTGGGCTTCCGCCTCGGCGATCACCGACGGCGAGCACGTGTACGCGTTCTTCGGCTCGCGCGGCTTGTACGCCTACACGATGGACGGTGAGTGGGTGTGGGACGTCGATTTCGGCGAGATGCGCGTCCGCAATGGCTTTGGCGAGGGCGCGACTCCCGTGCTGCACGACGACAAGATCGTGATTCTATGGGACCACCAGGGCGATTCCTTTATCGTGGCGCTTGACAAGAACAGCGGCGACGAGATCTGGCGCGTGTCGCGCAACGAGCCCGAATCGTGGGCCACGCCTCTGGTCGTCGAGACGCCAGGTGGCGCCCAGGTGATCACTGCCGCTGAGCGGCGGACGAACGGCTACGACCTAGACACCGGCCAGATGATCTGGGAGGGGCCTGGGTTGACGACGAACCCGATTCCGTCCCCGGTAATGTCGGACGGTGTCGTGTTCTTGATGAGTGGCTACCGTGGCAACGCGCTCCGCGCCGTGAACCTGGCCGACGCCCACGGCAACATAGGTGGCTCTTCGGCGATTCTGTGGGAATACAACCGGGACACGCCGTATGTCCCGTCGCCGCTGCTGTACGGCGACAACCTGTACTTCCTGAAGAGCAACTCGCCCATCCTCACGGTATTCGACGCGGCCCATGGCGAATTGCGCTACGGGCCGCAACGGCTCGACGGATTGCAAGAGGTCTATGCATCGCCGGTCGGCGCCGCAGGCCGCGTGTACATCGCCGATCGCGACGGAGCCACGTTGGTGATCGAAGAAGGCGGGGCGTTCAACGTGCTGGCGACCAATACGCTCGACGACGGCTTCGAAGCCTCACCGGCGATCGTCGGCAACGAGCTCTATCTGCGTGGCCGCCGCTTCCTCTACCGTATCGAGGAGGTCGATCAGCCCGACGACTGATCGTCGGGCGAGCGGTCAGGTCGGCAGCTCGTCTTCGTCGGGGAGCACGTCCGCGAGCCACCGATCGATAGAGGTAACGGCCTCGGCGTTGCGGTGCTCTCTGAGGAACCGCTCGCTTTCCGGAGAAACCTCGGCAAACCGACGGGTGCCGTCGACGCCGGTCACCAGGAGGCCGGCCTCGACCTGCCGGCTTACCGCTCCTGCGACCATCGTGACGGCGCTGAATATCGGATGGCCGGTGGGCACGAGCCAGACGTGGTTCTGAGAGTCCTCGTAGATTCGTCCAGCCTTCTTGACGGTTGCAACGACCTGTAGCGCTTCTCGGCTGTTCTCGGCCCCCATTTCTGAACTCTCGGCGTTTGCGTGTAGGTCGTTGACGGCGAGCATCACGGCGCCAAAAAAAGTAGCAGCCGGCCCTCTTGCGGTACAGGCAGGTTTTCCTGCACGGGTATCGCGATTTTCGCCGTTGCCGGAGCCTCCTGGCAGCCAGCGCGCCGCCTGTACTATCCTGCGCCCACATTTCCCCGTTGACCGGAGGCATGCCCGATGAGGTCGCTCAAAGAACACCGCTCGCTGCCTTGCCTGTTGGCGTTGATGTTGGCGGCCACGTCGTCCGCCATGTTCGTGGTCTCGGCAGGCTCGACGCCGGCGCCGGAAGCTGGGCAGAGTACGTATTTTCCGCCGCGCGGCGAGTGGGAGACTCGCACGCCCGAGCAGCTGGGGATGGACGCGGCCATGCTCCAGGAAGCCATCGACTTCGCGCTAGCCAGCCAGAACCCCGGCGATCGCGACCTCGGCGCCTGGCTCACGGGGCAAAGCTTCGGCAGCGAGCCGTTCTTCGAGCTCTTCGGCCCGACCACCGTGCGTGCCGACATGAACGGTTTGGTGGTGAAGGACGGCTATATCGTGGCCGAATGGGGCGAAAGCAAGAAAGTCGACATGACGTTCAGTGTCAGCAAGACGTTTCTTTCAACCACGGTCGGGCTGGCCTGGGACCGGGGCATGATTCGAAGCCTCGACGACCGCGCCGTTGATTACATGCCGACCGACGAGCTTTTTGCCGCCGAACACAACCGCAAGATCACCTGGGACGATCTGCTGCGGCAGACCAGCGACTGGCGCGGCACGCTGTTCGACATGCCCGCTTGGGCCGATCGCCCGGCTCGGCGCAACGCCGAAGGCGGGACGGCGTCGTGGATAGACATCCAGAACGTTCCACTGTCGGAGCCCGGCACCGCGTACGAGTACAACGACGTGCGCGTGAACTTGCTGGCGCTCGTCGCCCTCAATGTCTGGCGCGAGCCGCTGCCGCAAGTGCTGCGCGAGTACGTCATGGATCCGATCGGCGCTTCCAACACCTGGCGCTGGCACGGTTACCGCAATTCCTGGGTCGACATCGACGGTCAGATGATGCAATCGGTCAGCGGCGGTGGCCATTGGGGTGGCGGAATGCACATCAGCGCCCGCGACATGGCGCGCTTCGGGTACCTGTTCCTCAACGACGGCGTGTGGAACGGAGAGCGGATCATTTCCGAGGAGTGGATCGAGATGGCGCGTACGCCCGGACCCGCGAACCCGACGTACGGCTTCATGAACTGGTTCCTCAACCGCGACGTCGACCGCAACGGCCAGGTGCGGCGTTCCATTCCAGCGGCGTCCCAGACCGTCGTCACCTTCAACGGCGCCGGCAGCAACCTGATCTATGTCGACAAGGCAAACGATCTGGTGATCGTCGTGCGCTGGATTCAGGGCGGCGCCGGCGAGTTTTTCGGCAAGGTGCTCGCCGCGATCAACGAGAGCTGAGGCGGTGCGACTCGTGCCTGCGGAGTAGCGGTGCACCGCAAGGACACGGCGATAGCATGAGCCATCAGGCAGCAGGAAACTTCCCGTGAGCGGCACCGTCCTCCTTATCGGCCTGGGCAATCTGGGCGGGCCTTTGCTCGATCGCCTCGCCGCCGAGCCGGCGGTCGACCGGTTGATCGCATGTGGCCGCTCAGCACGCCGCGGCGCGGAGCGTGTCAACCTGGCGCGACTCGGCGCCCTCGTCGAGGGGCGTCAGGCGGACGTTGCGTTCCACCGCGTCGATCTACGACGCCAAGGTGCGTTGCGCGACGTGCTAGTCACCACGCGCCCCGACGTCGTGATCAACACGGCCTCGCTGCAAACCTGGTGGCTGCTGGACGTGTTGCCGGAGGCGCCCGCAGCCCGTCTCAAGGCGGCGCGATTCGGCGCCTGGTTGCCGCTGCACCTGGCGTTGACCCTCGACTTCATGCGCGAGATCGAGGCCGCTGCTTTCACGGGTTCGGTGTTGACCGGATCATTTCCCGATGTCGTCAACTGTGTCCTGGGCCGCTGTGGGCGGGCGCCGACCTGTGGTATCGGAAATCTGGACGAGATCGTTCCGAAGCTTCAGATCCTCACGGGCGAGCATCTCGGAGTGCGGGCGGCGGAGATCGACGTCACGCTTGTCGCCCACCACGCGCTGGAGGCCGTGGCGTTCACTGCCGAAGGTGCTGCCGGCGAGAAAACCGACCTGCCGCCATTCTTTGTGCGGTTGGAGCATCGAGGCGAAGACGTGACCGACGTCGTCGACGCGGCGGCGTTGGTGCTGCGGGCGTTTCCACTACCGACCGGCCCGGCCTGGGGGTCGTTGGCCGCAGCGTCGGCCGCACGCCTGGTCCATGCCCTGCTCGGGTCGACGAGCGAGCGGCTTCATGCTCCTGGTCCCGAGGGTCTTCCCGGCGGTTATCCGGTGCTGGTGAGCAACGGCACTGTGCGAGTCGCAAACATCGTGGGGCTCGCCCGCGAAGAAGCGGTGGCGATCAACGAAGCGTCACACTGGTTCGACGGCATCGAGCAGATAGAGGAAGATGGCAGCGTCACGTTGGTGGAAGTGTCCCGCGGGATCCTGCGGGAGGAGCTGGGGGTCGATGGCGGCACGCTGCGGCCCGCCGATGCCGCCGCTCGGGCGGCCGAGCTGGCTGCGAAATTCGAGGAATACGCGCGTAGCTACGGCGTAAACGTGGAGCGACTAACCGGGCTTCGCTAGCAGGCCGTGGTGGAAGTGTTGTGCGTTTGGCAAGTGGGACCTACGGGCGAGGGTTGCTAGGAAGGGGATCATCGATCGATGGAAGGCTTGCGCGGTAAACGAGTCGTTGTCACTGGGGGAGCGAGCGGTATCGGTGCGGCAACCGTCGAGCGCTTCATCCAGGAGGGATCGCGCGTTCTGGTTCTTGACATCGATTCGAAACGGTGCGAAAGGATGCGGGAGGAAAACAGCCTGCTCGAAGGTTTCGTGATCGCCGACGTCCGCGACCATGAAGAGGTCAAGGATGCCTTCGCCAGGATCAAGGCGCGCCTGGGAGGCGTCGACATCCTGATCAACAACGCCGGCGTCAGCATCCGCCACAAGTTCGTCGACATCACGCCGGAAGAATGGGATTGGGTCGTCGGCGCCAACCTGACCGGGGCCTTCCACGTGGCTCAAGGTGCCGCCAAACAAATGCTGGCGGGAGACGGCGGCGTGATACTCAACACGGCGTCGACAAACGGCACGACGGGCTATCCTTTCTACGCCGATTACAACGCCAGCAAGGCGGGCCTCATCGGGTTGACCCGGTCGATGGCGCTCGAGCTCGCCCCCACTATCCGCGTCAACGCAGTGTCTCCCGGTTACGTCCTGACGCCCATGCAGTCCCGCGAGTACAGCACGCAAATGACGGACGAGCTCAACGAAAAAATTCCCCTCAAGCGGCAGGCGGACCCGACAGAGATTGCCGCCATGTTCGCATTTTTGGCATCGGACGAAGCCGCGTTCATCAGTGGGCACGTGTTCACGATCGACGGTGGCGAAACCGCAGGGGGGCTCGCCAGCCGGTAGCGTGAATCAAGATGAGTCGCCGCACCGATAAATCGAAAGAGCTGTTCGAGCGCGCCGTCGAGGTCATGGTCGAGGGCGGTAGCTCGCCGTCACGCGGGCCGGCGAACTACGGCGGAACCCCCCTCTTCATCGAGCGTGGCGAGGGAGCCTACATCTGGGACGTCGACGGTAACCGTTATCTTGACTGGATGCTGGCCTACGGGGCGTTGCCGCTGGGCCATGCACATCCCGCGGTGGTCGAGGCGATACAGAAAGCTGCCGAGGGCGGCAACCTATTGGCCGCCGCCGCCGAAATCGAAGTAGAAGTTGCCGAGCTCGTTGCATCGATGATCCCCGGGGCCGAAAAAGTACGTTTCGCCAACACCGGGACCGAAGCGACGATGGCGGCCATTCGCCTGGCGCGCGGCATGACCGGGCGCCCCAAGTTCATCAAATTCGAGGGCCACTACCACGGCTGGTACGACGATTTCCTGGTGAGTGCGCATCCGCATCCTGTGGCGTCACTCGGGCACCGCAACGATCCGGTGAAGATCGCCGACAGCTCGGGTCTCAACCGCAAGGCACTCGACGACACGATTGTCGTGCCGTGGAACGACCTCGATGCCATTGAGCGCGCCGTGCGTGACAACCGCGGCCAAGTGGCGGCGGTGATCACCGAGGGCGTGATGGCCAACATCGGCGTCATCGGGCCCGCGGCGGGCTACCTGAAAGCATTGCGCGAGCTGACGCGCGACAACGGCGTATTGCTGATTCTCGACGAGACCGTAACGGGCTTTCGCATTGCCCCGGGCGGCTGTCAGGAGCATTTCGACGTCGACGCGGACATAGTCACGTTCGGCAAGGGTGTAGGCGCCGGCATGCCCGTGGCCGGGTTTTGCGGTCGCGCCGAGTTGATGGAGGTCTCGCCTGGGGTGGCGTGCTGCATTACGGCACGCAGAACGCCTCACGCCTCGGCATGCACGCCGCGGCGGCCAACCTGCGCGAGCTGAGGAGAGACGACGGCGCCGCCATCGCCCACCTATGGCACATCGGCGATTCTCTGTGCTCCGGCCTGCGAGAGGTATTCGTGCACGCGGCGGCCCCGGTGATCGTGCAGCACGTCGGGCCGATGCTGCAGATCATGTTCACCGATCGATCGGAGGTCCGTGATTTCCGCGAGTTTTGCGAGCATGTCGACCGATCGGCGTACCAGCAGTTCGTCTGGCGGCTGTTTGATCACGGCGTCTACATGAGTCCCTCGGCGGCACTTCACTCCGTGGCTTGCCTGGCGCATACCGACGACGACGTTGCATTTACAATCGATGCTGTCGAGCAGGCGCTCAGCGGCTAGCCGTCCATGAGCGACGGCGGTCTGGCCGACAAGGTGGCGATCGTCACCGGAGCGGCCTCGGGAATCGGCCGCGCCGCCGCGATCCTGTTTGCGCGGGAGGGTGCCGCGGTCTGTGGCGTGGACTTGGATCCAGGGGGCAAATCCGTGGCCCAGGCAATTCGTGACGCCGGCGGGCGGGCGATCTTCGTCATTGCCGACGTTACGAAGGCAGCCGACTGCGGCAGCGTGGTCAAACGAACGGTCACCGAGTTCGATACGATCGATATCCTGTTCAATAACGCCGGCGTCATCTCTCGCGCCACTGTTGTCGACACCAGCGAGGAAGACTGGGATCGCACCATGGATGCGAACGTGAAGGCGATCTACCTGTTGTCGCGGCAGGCGATCCCGCAGTTGCGCAAGACCGGCGGTGGATCAATCATCAATACTGCTTCGGGGTGGGGGGTCGCCGCCGGCCCGCAAGCGGCGGCCTACTGCGCTTCCAAGGGAGCCGTGGTGCAGCTCACCAAGGCGATGGCCATCGATCACGCGCCTGATCGTATCCGTGTCAACTGCATCTGCCCCGGTGACGTCGACACGCCGATGCTGCGCCAAGAGGCCGCCGAACTCGGCGAGCCCGAAGCCGACTTCCTGCTGGATGCCACCGACCGGCCCAGCGGACGCGTCGGCACGCCCGAAGAAATTGCCCGTGCCGCGCTCTATCTGGCGAGCGATGCATCGTCGTACGTCACGGGTATTTCGCTCGTCGTTGACGGCGGTGGCTTGATTCCCTAGCCGGGCACGGCCTTGTGTTCCCGAGCCGTCCGTTCTTTCATAGGGCCGCTCGGACTCGACGTTCTCGTTCCCCAAGGAGACAAACCCATGACTGTCCATCGACCCTTTTTCATCCGGCGCCTGCGTGGCGTCGTGTGCGGCGTTTTGGCGATCGTGCTGGTCGCCTGTGCCGGCGGCGCATCCGAGAGCCTGGCCCCCGCCGAGAGCGCGGCGGATCTCGAAGCACGCGCCCGGGCGATCCACGAGCGCGTTGTCACGCTCGATACGCACAAAGACATATCGAGTAACCTCGCGCCGACGGATGGAAGCGAAGGCGAGGACCCCGGTGTGCGCGGCGACCGCAAGGTCGATCTTCCCAAGATGCGCGAAGGCGGCCTCGATGTGGTGTTTTTTATCGTCTACGTGGGACAGCCCAGGTCGGGGGGCGGGGGACTCGACAGCGAGGGTTATGCGAGCGCCCTCGCCGCCGCAATGCGGAAGTTCGAGGGCATCCATCGGATGACCAACGACGTGTACCCGGAACAAATCGGACTGGCAAAAGGCCCCGAGGACGTCGAGCGACTTGTCGCCGAAGGCAAGCTGGTGGCGGCGATCGGCATAGAAAACGGCTATCCGATGGGCGAAGACCTGTCGCTGATCGAACAGTTCGCCGATCTCGGCGCCGGGTACATGAGCATCACGCACAATGGCCACAACCAGCTCGGGGATTCGAACACCGCCGGTTGGTACGGAACAGAGGAGGAGCCCCAGCGGGCGCTGCACGGCGGGCTCAGCGAGCTCGGCCGCCAAGCGGTCGCCGAGATGAACCGCTGGGGGATCATGATCGACGTCTCACACGCCGGGAAACAGACGACGATGGAGGTCCTCGAGGTCTCGCAAGCGCCGGTGATCGCCTCGCATTCCAGCGTCTACGCCCTGCGCGATCACAGCCGCAATCTCGACGACGAACAGCTCCTGGCGTTGAAGGAAAACGGTGGCGTCGTGCAGATGGTAGCGCTCGGCAACTACGTCAGGGACACGCCGGAGCGTCGTGCCGCCATCGCGGCGCTGCGTGAGGAGGTCGGACTCCCGGGCGGCGGCCGCGGAGGCCGTGGCGGCGGTGGTCGGGGTGGCTTCCAGCAGCCCGAATTGACCGACGAGGAGCGCGCCGCCCGCGAAGCGGCCCAGGCTGCTTTCGATGCCCGCATGCCCGAGATCGACGCCCAGTTTCCCGACGTCAATGTGCAGGATTTCGTCGATCACATCGACTACGGGGTCGATCTGATCGGCATCGACCACATCGCGATCAGCTCCGACTTCGACGGCGGCGGTGGAATCGAGGGCTGGGACAACGCTGCCGAGACGTTCAACGTCACGTTGGAGATGGTAAAGCGCGGCTACAGCGAGGCGGACATCGCCAAAGTGTGGAGCGGCAACACGCTGCGCGTGTGGCAGGAGGTCAAAGACGTGGCGCAGCGCATTCAGGCCGCGGAGGGTTCGTAATTTCGGCGGGCGGCGGCACGCGGTCGGGAGGCTCGACAGGCGAAATCGCGGAGGCGATGGCCGAGGAGGTCGTTGAATACCCGATCGACGGCGTGCTCGATCTGCATCAGTTCTCCCCCGGCGACGCGAAGGGGCTGGTGGGTGACTACCTCGACGCGTGCCGTGAAAAAGGGGTGCTGGATGTGCGAATCGTGCACGGCAAGGGCAAGGGAACGTTACGACGCATCGTGCACTCGGTTCTCGACAAGCGGAGCGATGTGAAGTCTTTCAAGCTCGCCGCCGACGGCTCGGGATGGGGCGCGACGCTGGTTCACCTGCGTCGCGCTGGTCAGTGAGGCGCCGATGCACGGGTTCGATCGGCAAGCGAACGGGGGGCCGCTCGTGCGGCTGACTACACTCGATTGGCTGGTTTTCGCCGCGTACGGGGTCGTCGCGCTGGCTACGGGTCTCTACTTCGCCCGGCGGGCCGGCAGCGGCGTTCAGGAGTTCTTCCTGTCGGGGCGCAAGCTGCCGTGGTGGTTGCTTGGTACTTCGATGGTGGCGACGACATTTTCCACCGACACTCCCAACCTCGTGACCGATCTGGTGCGGACCGGCGGGGTGAGCCAGAACTGGCTCTGGTGGGCCTATCTGATCACCGGCATGTGCACGGTTTTCTTCTACGCCAAGCTGTGGCGGCGCTCCGGTGTGCTGACCGACATGGGGTTCTACGAGCTGCGCTACTCGGGCCGGCCGGCCGCCTTCTTGCGTGGATTCCGCGCCCTGTACCTGGGCGTGTTCTTCAACGTGATGATCATGGCGACGGTGACGCTCGCCGCCATCAAGATCTCCGGCGTCCTGCTCGGCGCCGGCAAGTACGAAACCGTGCTTGTAGCGGCCACAGTGACGGCGATCTATTCGGCGACCTCCGGTCTATGGGGCGTCGTGATGACGGACATGCTGTTGTTCACCATCTCGATGGTCGGATCGCTTGCGGCGGCTTACTACGCGTTGCAGCAGCCCGAGGTCGGTGGCCTGTCGGGGCTTATGAGCAACCCGGAGTTGCAGGGCAAGCTGTCGTTGCTTCCCGATTTTTCCGACTGGACGGCGCTCAGCACGGTCTTGATCGTGCCGCTCGCGGTGCAGTGGTGGAGCACCTGGTATCCGGGGGCCGAACCCGGTGGTGGTGGTTACGTGGCGCAGCGGATGCTGGCAGCGCGCAACGAGAAGGAGGCCGTCTATTCGACCTTGTGGTTCAACATTGCACACTACGCGTTGCGCCCGTGGCCGTGGATCATCGTGGCCCTCGCCTCGTTGCTCGTGTATCCGACCCTCGCGTCGCTGCAGCAGCAGTTTCCGCAGATGGATCCGGAGTTGGTGCGTCACGACCTGGCCTATCCGGCGATGCTCATCTTTCTTCCTCCGGGGTTGCTCGGCTTGGTCGTGGCCTCTCTGGCGGCCGCCTATATGTCGACGATCAGCACCCACTTGAACTGGGGGGCGTCGTACATCGTCGACGACTTCTACAGGCGCTTCATGGTGTCGGACGAGAGCGAAGCCCACTACGTCGTGGTCGCCCGCATCTCTACGGTGATCCTGATCGTACTGGCTTCCGTGGTCGGCCTGTGGCTCGAGAACGCGTTGCAGGCCTTCCAGATTCTGCTGCAGATCGGCGCCGGCACCGGCCTGATCTTCTTGCTGCGTTGGTACTGGTGGCGCATCAACGCGTGGGGCGAAGTGGCTGCCATGGTGGTTTCGTTCGGCGTCGCGCTCTACTTCGGTTTTCTGCACGAGCCCTTCGGATTTCCGGCATGGGCGGCGTCGACACAGCTGATCGTCGGTGTCGCCATCACGACCGTCGGGTGGTTCACCGTCACCATGCTGACCCCGCCCACCGAAGCTGCGACTTTGCGCCGCTTCTGCGAAGAGATACGGCCGCTGGGGCCGGGTTGGAAGTCGATCGCGTCCGAGGCAACCAGCGCGCCGGCCGCGGGTGAGAGCCTGAGCGCGGCATTCCTGGCCTGGTTCCTCGGTTGTCTGGTGGTGTATGCGGCCTTGTTCGGTACGGGATACCTGCTGTACGGCTCATATGCGGCCGGCATGGTCGGGCTCGCCGTCTTCGCCGTGGCTGCGTGGTCCTTGACCCGGGTATTGCCAAGCGTCGGTTTCAGTGCGTAGCGAGGCCTGGGGAGCCGCATTGGCGGTCGGAAAAAGAGGTTTTGCCGGTATCCCGCCGCCCGCGTACTATTACGCGGAGGGACTGGCGCGACCGGCAGTCGACACGCCGGCCCGGTCAGGCAAGCCGGGCTGCAAACAGAGGGCAGAGCGCATGTCGGACAAAGACAACCGGGGAGAGGAGCGCCGCGTTCATCGCCGCGTCGGCCTCATTGCTCAGAGCGTCGAAATCGAGGCAACCGTTGCCGAGGGCGGCGAGCGTTCAGAGGCAGCCAGGACGACCGGCGAGACGCTCGACGTCAGCCAGCTAGGTCTGCTGGCGAAGGTCGATAGGGAGCTTGCCGTGGGGACGCTGTGCATGGTGCGGTTCATTGACCCGGCGAGCCGGTCGGGAGACTTCGAAGCCCGCGGTTTCGTGCGTCGCTCACGCACCGGTCCTGACGGCGCCCTCATCGGCATCGAGTTCGAGACCCCGATGGAAGCGGTGCGCGAGCCCTACCAGGACGAGCCCATCGAGGCGTCCGGCCTCGAGGCCGTCAAGATCCTTGTGGTCGACGACGAGCCCAGCATCGTTGACCTCCTGTATCGTTTCTTGAGCCGGCGTGGCTGCGACGTCAGCACCGCGAGCAGCGGCGAGGGGGCGCTCGAAACGCTTCGCGAGGCCCGTCAGGAAATGGTGATTCTCGACCTCAAGATGCCGGGCATGGATGGTCTGCAAGTACTCCAACAGATCCGCGAAGAGAACCTCGAAGTGGGGAAAATCTGGGCCATTTCCGGCTACGCCATCGATACCGAGGCACCCGAGGCGTTGCGCCTGGGAGCCGCCGATTTCATCAATAATCCGCTCGATCTCAAGTACCTGGAATGGAGCATGCAGCTCCAACTGGTGGCTCGCTGAGGCCTGCCGGCCCTGCCAGGGACCGTTTTACCTCGACAGCGGCGCCGGATCGGTGAAAACGCTATCCGGCAAGTCGTCAAATACCTGGATTTCCCAGTCGGCGTCGCGACCACGGTTGGTCGACAGCATGATGTTGCCGAACTGTTGCCAGCCGGACCACTCGTTGGTAAAGCGCGGCTCCGGGTCGTCGCGGTTCGTCCAATGGCTCCACTGCTCTACAAGGCCGGTGTCGTTGGCGACGAACACTTCGTACTTGTTGTTCGGCGTTACCCCGACCTCTTCGAACGTGAGCTCGACAACGTTGGCCATGCGGCCGTCTTCCATGGCCTTCTCGCCGACGTAGCGCAGGGTGACCCCCGGGTCACGCAGCTTGTAGGGCATGAAGATCCAGTAGCCATCGTTGATCCAGGATCTCATGGCGCCATTCAACTGCGCTGCGAGATCGTCCGGATCGGTGACCTCTTCACCGTTGCGCCACACGCGCCCGTTCCAGTCGTTGGTGTTGATCAGCATCACCATCGCGTCGCCGTCGCGGCTCTGCCGCTCGATGCGGTGCCGGCCCGTCCACTTGTCCCAGACATGCAGGTTGCGGCCGAAGAACTTCCAGCTGATGTAGCGGGTGTTGTTCCAGGCTTCCTCTCCGCCCATGGTCTCCATGGTGCGCTCGGCAATTTCGATGGCGCGCTCGTCAGACTGTGCCGCCGCTGCTTCAGCCGTTAACGAGAGCGGGTAGACGGCAAGGGCTGTCACGGCGATGCCCAGGATCGTGGTGAGTGTGATGATCGTCGGCAGGGGTCGAAAGGATCGCATAATCACCTCGCGGATTAGCAGGGTGCTGGAAAACTCCCGCGCCTGCAGTGAGGGTATCCCCGGGAGTTTTCCAGCACCCTGCTTCGGGGGACACACTGGGTCATGAATGTACGCCATTCGGTGATGACGCATAAGGGCAAGAAGAGGGCAAATGGCAACCATTAGGCACGAGAGCGCAAGACTTACTTCTGTAGAGCTGATGGCGCCGTCCTATATCTTCGAGCGATCAAAAAGGGGTAGAATCGCGCCCTCGACTCGGTTTCCATGAAGCCATCGAGCGAGTCGGGCAGACCTGACCGCCGGCCGAGTGCCGACGGAGCAGCGAGGGGCGTTGCTGTCCGGGTCCCCCTGTTAGTGAACAGGAGGCACAAGGAGGATGAGGATGCGCAGCTACCCCAAGGTCGGGCTGCCGCTTTTCGTGGTTTGCGCGCTGGTGTTGATAGCGCAACCGGCGTTCGCACAGGCAGCAGCCCAGCAGGAAGCACAGTCGGAAGAAGCCCCGCAGCAGAACCAGAACCCGGTCAACCCGCCGGCGCAGGCCATGGCGGTCGCCAGTCGGAGCCACAACGCCGAAGTTTCTTTCTTTGTCGGCGGGCTCGCCGGCGGCGATCTGGCGTCGATTCTCAGCGGCGACTTCTCGCTCTCAGGGACACTCGACAAGGGCCGTGCCTACGGCGGACGCATCGGCTACTATCGTTGGCCATTTGGCGTCGAGGGCAGCTTCACGCACAGCAATGCCGGACTGCAGGCCAACGCCAACATCGGCCAACATCGACCTCACGTTGAGTGCCCGCGTGATGTGCTTCGAGGCCAACGGTATGCTGCTGCTGATCCCAGGCCCTGTTCAGCCGTTCCTCACGGCTGGCGGCGGCTACCATTCGTATTCGTTCGCCGACCTGGCGGGTCTCAAGCTCAACAAGTTCGGATGGAATTTTGGCGCCGGGTTGAAGTTCAACATCTCTCGCGTCTCCTTACGTGTCGACATTCGCGACCACCTGAGGCCGGACATCAGCGCGCAGGACCTGGGGGTCGACGAGGCTCTTGCGAACATCATCGGGCTCAACAACCAGGACCTGCACAACGTCGAGCTCTCGTTCGGGTTAGGCGTCAAGTTCTGACCCACAGCAACCGAGCGATCGCCTCGGATTGACGTTGCCGGTTGCACGGCGAATACTCCACTCTCGACTCTAGTGGGCCCCTGGTGGAAGTGTGGTGGGTCTGTGACCGTGATCATCAAACGGTGAATCGGTGAGCGAAGAGAGCTGGCGCGCGGATCTGGTGCAGACGTTGCAATCGACGCGCCGGCGCACGTTGGATCTTGTCGCGCCGCTCAACGAAGCGTCGCTGCGACGGCAAGTGAGCGGCCTTCTCAGCCCGTTGATCTGGGACCTCGGGCATATCGCCAGCCACGAGGACGCGTGGCTGGTGCGCGCCATCACCGAAGATCGGGCGCTGGTACGCCCCCACGATCTATACGAAGCTGCCAAGAGACCCCGCGCGAGCCGCGGTAATCTCGATCTGCCCTCGCCCGAGGAAACCGTCGCGTGGTTGAAATCGGTGCGCAAGCGCACGCTGCGCCTACTCGCGCACGCTGATTCGCTCGACGATGACCCACTGCTGCGTGACGGCTACGTGTACCGGATGGTGATCCAGCACGAAGGGCAGCATCAGGAGACCATGCTGCAGGCCCTCGATCTGCCCGCCGACGACTGGGTCTATCCGGTTGCGCCCGCCGATGGTTCGCGCGGTGCGGCAGCGAGCCCTACCGAGGTGGACGACACCGATCGCGTGAGCATTTCCGGGGGTGCGTTCGTGATGGGCACTGACGATCGGAGGCGCGCATACGACAACGAACGTGCCGAGCACGAGGTGGCCGTTTGCGCCTTCGCGATCGACCGCTACCCGGTTTCGAACCGTCGATGGGTGGAGTTCATCGCCGACGATGGTTACCGGCGGCCGGAGCTTTGGTCCGTGGAGGGCCGCGCCTGGCTGGCCGACACCGGCGTGCGGGCGCCACAGGGATGGAGCCGTGAGGCGCACGAGTGGAAGATCTCGCGTTTGGGCGCGCACGTGCCTGTCGACCCGCTGGAGCCGGTGCAGCACGTCAGCTATCGGGAGGCGGAGGCGTTCGCGACATGGGCAGGCGGTCGGCTGCCGAGCGAAGCCGAATGGGAAAAGGCTGCCGCGTGGGGCGCCGATGCACACCGTCCGTCCATGTATCCGTGGGGTGACGAAGCGCCGGGGCGGGTTGGGCTGGTGGAGACGGATTCGCACGGTGTCCCCGACGTGCACGCCGCGCGAGGGCCGGGTCGCATCGGGGAGTGCCCGGAGCTTGCTTCGCCGTACGGTGTCGAGGATTTGCTGGGCAATGTCTACGAGTGGACGTCGTCTGCCTTCACGGCCTACCCGGGATTTGCCGCGTTTCCCTACCCGGAGTACAGCGAGGTATTCTTCGGCGGGCCCTATCGCGTTCTCAGAGGCTCGTCGTGGGCCACGCACCCGATGCTGTGGCGCAACACCTACCGCAACTGGGATCTACCACAGCGCCGGCAGATCTTTGCAGGGCTGCGCGTTGCCTACGAGGTGGCTTGATGTGCCGATTGGCGGCGTATGCCGGGCCCCCGGCGCCTCTGTCGGCGTTGCTCTACGACCCGCCGCACTCGCTCGAGCACCAGGCCTACGCGCCACGCGAGCTCGTTTCCGGCAACGTCAACGTCGACGGCACGGGGGTCGCTTGGTGGTCGGCGCATGAAGATGAACCTCTGGTCTACGTCAGCGAGCGCCCGCCGTGGTCGGAACCGAACTTGCCGCGACTGGCCCCACGGCTTACGGGGTCTTTGCAACTGGCGGTGGTGCGCTCGCAAACCGCAGGGATCCCGGCCGGTGTCAGAAGTGCCCACCCGTTCGCCTACGAGCGGTGGGCCGGGGCGCACAACGGTTACATAGAAGGGTTCGACCGAGTCAAGTGGCGTCTTGCCGACAGCCTCGATGAAACGGTGCGGGACCGGTTTGAGGTGGTCTCCGACTCGTTGTTGTTGTTTCTGATGGTAATGAGCGAGCTAAGAAGAGACGGCGGCGCCGATGTCGCGGCTGCGCTGGTTGCGGTGGCGCGGCAGGTGATGACGGTGTGTGAGGATCGGGCTGTTTCGTTGAACCTGGTGATTGCCAGCTCGGCCGAGGTCGTGGCTTTGCGTGCCGCTCGCGGCGTCGAGCCGAACAGCTTGTACCACCTCGAAGATGCTGATCGCTGGCCTGGTGGGCGCTTGCTCGCCTCCGAGCCGCTGGACGATGACCCGGGGTGGACAACGGTCGAGGCCGACCATGTCGTGCGTATGACTGCCCGCGGGCTCGTGTCCCGTGCGGTCGAACTGTAGCAATCCGTTGAGAAATCCCGGCTGCCCTGCTAGCTCGACTTGCTGCGGAACGAGCGATGGGGTGGGCTCAATGAGATCTCGTCGACTACGAGGTGCGTCGGCGTGTCGAGGACTTGCCCGACGACGCGCGCCACGTCGGCCGGCTGCATGGCGCTGTCGTTGGAGGGATCCGGTTCGAAGTCGAGATCATCGAAGAACGGCGTGCTCACCGGTCCGGGACTGATGAGCGTTACGCGCACGCCGCTGCGGGCGCATTCGTCTCGCAGGGCCTGGCCCATGCCGCGCAGGCCGAACTTGGCGGCGCAGTACAGACTGCCCTTGCGCGACCCACGCTGCCCGGATTGTGAGCCGACGATGATCAGATCGCTGTGGGTGTGTTTCTTGAGCACCGGCAAGAAACTGCGCGCCAGCAGCAAACACGAGGTCAGGTTGACGTCGATCGCCCGACGGATCTGCGCTGCCGAGAACTGTTCGAGCTCGCCGAAGTGGCCGTAGCCGGCGCTTGCCACCACGGCGTCGACTCCCGGATAATCGCGCGCCAGAGCGTCGAGCGACGCTGTTGTCTCGTCGAGATCGGCGAGATCGATCTCGCGCGCTTCATACCCGGGCGCAGCGGGCGCGAACTTCGCGTGGTCGCGGGCCAGCCCCAACACGGCGTCGCCGCGGCGCAGCAAGAGCTCGCTGATTGCCCGCCCGATGCCGCTGCTCGACCCCGTGACCACGACAGTTCGCGCCTTGCCGGGGTGGTGGTCGTTCATCTCGAGATCACTCATGTCGCGGCGGCACAAAGGAGAACAGCCGTGATTGAGGAACGAATTCATCGAGCTGAGCGCGCACGAAGTCGCCGAGTTCCCGTTCGATCGCGCCTTCGTAGGAAACCATTCCGGCGTGGCCGGCGAGAGGCCCGGCAAACAGGGCTGCGTCGGGGTACAACGTTTCGATGCGGCCGAACACGGCGCTCGGAAAACGCAGCGGTCCGATGCTTATCGAATGCACCGAATCCGGCGGCAGTCCGTCGAAGATCTCGCGGACGAGGCGCGTGTAGCCGCGGCGGAAGTCGTCGTACCACAGCAACGGGTCGAGACGAACACCCACCGGCCAGCCGTGTGCGGCGAGCGAGCGCAGTGCGGCAACCCGGCTATCGACCCCCGGAGTGCCGTGCTCCAACGATTCCGCCGTCGGGTGCGGCGTGAAGCTGAAGGCCACGACCACGTTCGGCAGTGGGGCTGTCCGCAAGAGAGGCCCGATCGAGACACTTTGGTGCGCAACTCGAGAATCGCCGCCGGCCGGCGTTCGAAGAACGGCAGGAAGTGATCGGCAAAGCCGCTGATGTTCTCCAGCGCCAAGGAATCGCAGTCGTATCCGGAAAAAAAGTACGTGGGCCGATCGTCGTCTTCCAGCCGGGTGTCGATGGCGCTCTCGAAGTCTTCGTAGTTGGCGAACAGCACGTAGTGAGCGGATCGAAACATGCCCTGTAGGAAGCAGTAACGACAGTCGTACAGGCAGTTGAGCATGTGGGAGAAGTAATAGTTGCGAGCCCCGCCGATACCCAGTTCCGCGGGCGCTTCGAGAAGGTGATTGTCGTACTTGCGGGCGATGATCAGCGCCGGCCTCGCTTTCTGCAGACGAAAATTCTGGGCCGCGGGATTGAAAACTTCACCGTAACGCTCGCACGGAACCACGGTGGCGCCGGCGAAACGCTCCAAGACGGCGGCGCAACGCGAGTGGGCGCGGATCTCCTCCTCGACGTAGATGGTATCGATCACACTTTCACCATGGTCTGCCAGAACACTTTCACCACGGCGTACTAACTCTGGCGGCTCCAGCGACAGTGGCCGTCAGCATATCGAGAACATGGCGCGCAGCGTGCCGATCTCGGGCTGGCCCGACGTTCTCCAGGCCTGCCGCGGCCGGGTCTTTCCCGGGGAGCAACAAGTGCCAGCGGCGCAACAGGCGTTCGAGCTGGCGGCGTTGCGTCGTCGTGAAGTGAACACGATCGACGATCTCCGCAAGACCGGCGGGAACCGAATCTGGCGATTGTTGTCGGCCGTCGAGATCCGCGAGCAGTTCTACCAACGCCGCGATCGTGTCGAGGTTCAACTCGATGAGCTTCTCGACGCCGCTGGCGGTGATCGACATTGGCCCCGTCGAGCGGTTGTCGGAGATGATCTTCAACGATTGCACGAGCTCGTGGGTGGCGGCCCGTCGCGCGGTTTCGAAAAACGCCGCCGCTTCCATCTCGTACAGGTCGTCCGTCAGGTAGTCGAGGCACGCTGCGTCGATCGTACGGACGGTGGCGCTGGCGCAGGGAGGCTCGAAAACGATCGGCGGGTACCAGACGCGCCCGCCGGCGCTGTCGATGATCCGATGTGCCAGCCAGGGCGTGCCGAGGGCGTGCTCCAAATGGCCGGCGGTCCCGACGTTCAGCCACGCGCCGTCGCCTTGGCGGTCAACAAGTTGAGCGGTCGCCGCGGCCGCGTTCCGGCGGCCGACGCCACTGATGACCAACCGAATCGTGTCGTCGGCGTTGCCGAGCTCCCGGAAGGCTGTGCGCGCCGCGCTCGGTACGAGCTCGTAGTGGTGAATCAGCGGCTTCGCCTCGCAGGTGAGGGCGACAACGATATTCACGCGCCCACGGGCCCGGACGCCGAGCTTGCGCTCGTAGCGGTCGGCTTCGTCGAGCTTGCCTCGCTTGCGGGCGCCGTTGGCGTAAACGCGGATCTTCTCGGCGAGCATGGCGCGCGCCGAGGCCGTCTGCGGCGGGTCAAGGCAGCCGAATCGGAGGATCTTTTCGAGAGCGGCGATGCGAAAGCGGTCCATGCCGAAATGGGCCCGTGACAGCTGGTCATCGTGGCCTCCGTGCTTGATCACCAGCGGCTCGTCAAGGAAAAGAACGGGAAAGCGGGAGCAGATTCGCAGCCACAGGTCGTAGTCCTCGCACGCCGGCAGGTTCTCGTCGAACGCGCCCACGGCGTCGAAAACCGTCCGGTGAATCATCACGCTTGATGGAGAGATACAGCAGAGGGGTAAACAAGCCTCGAATATCATGCCGCCGCGCTTGGCGTGCTTCCGCTTCGGGTTGACGCGTACGCCACCGCGTACCCAGATTTCATCTGTGTGACAGAGGCGCTGGTCGGGATGCGCAGCGAGCGCCGCGAGCTGGCGCTCCAGCTTGTTCGGCTTCCACGCGTCGTCGGAATCGAGGAACGCGACCCATTCCCCCTGGGCCCTCTGAATACCAGCGTTGCGCGCCGTGCTGACGCCGCGCCGCGGCTGCCGCAGGCAACACACATCAGCATAGTCGGCGGCCATCATCTCTGCCGTGCCGTCGGTGGATCCATCGTCGACGACGATGATCTCGCACGGCGCACGAGACTGGGCGATGACCGAGTCCAGGGCTTGCGGGAGCATCAACCGCCGGTCGAACGTCGGAATGACCACAGAGACGCGGCCGCTCGCGGTCAGCCCTCCCATTGCTCGAGTCGCTGCGAGAAATATCCGTACAACAGCCGGCCGATGCCGACGACGGGGACCGTGGCGAGGATCAGCAGTGTCATGGAGTACGTCCAGGTGTGCCTGCCTAGCAGGGCGGTGGCGAAGCCGTCCAGCGCGCCGTAGGCAAACACGACACCGGCGAGGACCATCCCCTGGGCGACCAGCGACTGCCATGGAAAGCCGTCGGACTGGCTGACCACGACCGCTTCTATGTTCCTGGCAAAGCCGACGAGAAGCACCAGGATGGCGATGTAGGCGCCGGCGGTGATCAGATCGCGCGCCGAGATGCCGATTTGCGGCAGCCTTTGTAGCGCCGCGACCATCGGCAGTCGGATAAGGAGCTGCTGGCCCGCGAGGATCGCGCCGATGATCAGCGTCAAGCGAATCAGCTGCGCAAAGAACGGCCTGAGATTATTCATCCTGCTACTCGAAGGGCAACCACCCGGTCAACCCGCTGGGCGTTTCAACGTAGAGGAACTCACCATAAAGCCCCAGCACCGGAACTTCGACACCGGGCGACAGCTGGTCGATCACCGCGGCCGGCAACGTGGGACGGTCGAACACATGGCTGCCGTCGGCAATGGCTGCGCTGCGCAACGGTGTGGCGCGCTCGGTGTCTTGTCCGGCGACGTAGCCGCGCGTTCCATCCGGGAGATCGACGCGATACCAACGGGCGCTGGCGCCCCACACGCGAAAGGGCGTGTGCTCGTCGATAACAGTGACGATCTCCGAGCGTCTATCCGGGTCGGCCAGCACGTTCACGCTCGGTCTCGTCGCCCGCGACCAGGCGCCGAGCCGATCGACGTCAACGGTGAGATCCACCGGCGTCACGCGGACGCGACGCAAGAATGGATCGGGATCGGCGGCGCCCCGCGCGTATACGCCGAAGTGCAGGTGCGTGGGCGTGGTTCGCGCGTTGCCCGTGTTGCCGACCGTTCCGAGCTGGTCACCGGCTCGCACGCGCTGCCCGGGAACTACACTATGAGAATCGAGATGCGCGTAGTACAGCCGCAGACGGCGGTTCTCGGTGCTCATCCACACCACGTTGCCGCCAACCTGCGTAGTGCTGGCGCGTGTTACAACACCATCGCTGGCAGCAAGCACCGGCGTGCCGCGCGGCGCGAAGATGTCAACGCCACGATGGCTGCGGCGGCCGGCATCCCGCTCGGCTCCGAAGTTGCTCTGGATCGCGCCCGTGTCGCGGCCGGCGACCGGAAAGTCGAGTGACGCATCGGCTCGGATCACCAGCGTGTAGCGGGCCCCGCGCAGCAGCTCGGGTTGAACCCGCAACACGTACACTGCGTCGCGCAATGGCTCGAAGCCGAGGAGGCGAGACGGGTTCGGCGGCCTCCCGTCGCCCGTCCCCTGCAGCGTCCCGTCGGGCACCGCGTTCGACGCCGTGGCGCCGCTGGCAACGTGAACGGGCGCGGCCGGGTCGCCGGCGACCAAACGGTACAGATCCATGAATACGCGCAGCGGCTGGCTCGCTTCGAGCTTTACTTCAGCAGCGATGCGCTGACCGCCGCGGACGGAAAACATGTAGGCGATCGCCGTGGGCTGCGACGCGTCGAAGTAGCCGGTTTCCCGGAACGGGGACTCGACCTTGATCGGATCGACGAGAGATTCGCCGGCGGCGTGGATCCAGTCCCGACCCAGCGCGGTGTGGGCCAGCTGGGAGTCGATGAGGCTCTGGGCGTAGGCTTCGTGGGCGGTGGACGGCTGAAAGGGTGGCGGCACGCGTTCAACCTGCTGCGTGCACGCCAAGGCCGACATGGCGAGCGTCAGGAGAAAGCAACGTAGGGGCACGTGTACCCGGCCTCGCAACTACGTGTCCCCCTCGAAAACCGACATTCCTTGCTCGTAGACCAGGAGCTTCTGGGACACCGCCGTGCGCCGGCGTGTCAGCGAATTCTGATGCCGGTTCGAGTTCGACAGAACGTGCATTGGGTCCTCCCCGGAGTGCCGGTCGGCAGACGTTCAGTTCTCCGGACAGCCGCGGGGCTTTTCTGCGCCGAGGCGCTCGATCTGCAGGCAGGCAATCGGCACCGTATCAGAGCGGGGATGCCGGCGCACCAGCTGCTCCAGCTCGGCGATGGCGCGCGTCGCATCGCCCATCTCGACAAGGCATCGAGCAGCCTTGAACAGCGCATCCGGGACCGTGTCACCGTCGGGATGTCGCCGCGAGACCTGTTGGAACGCGGTGCGTGCTAACTGGAATTGCTGCTGCGAGTAGTAGCTCTCGCCGATCCAGTACTGGGCGTTGTCGGCCTGGTCGGAATCCGGGAACAAGCGCACGTACTGCTCGAAGCCGGAAACTGCCAGTGGGTAGTTTGCCGCCAAGTAGTCGGTATACGCAGAGGAATACAACGCATCGGCTTCGGAGCGCTCCGGCTCCGGGCGCGACGGGGTCGATGCGGATCGTGCCACAGACGGGCCGGGGGCGCCTGTGGGTCGTTGCGGTGGCGGCATCGGGCTACCGGCGCCGCGCCCCGACGACGTCGACCGTGTACCGCGCGACAAGCTGTCGGCGATGTCGACGAGGCGCTCGTTCATCAGCACGAGCTGCTCCTCCAGCGCAACCAGGCGCGATTCGACGCCCCGCAGGTCTTCGCCGTAGTCGGCCAAACGGACGCGCAGCGGCTCGAGCGTGTTGTCCAGGTCGAGGCGCATTTGGTCGAGTCGCCGCCGGACTCCGTCCTGTGCTGCCTCGATGTCAGTGAGCGTCGTTTCCAGGGCGGCGATACGGCTTTCCTGTGTGGTGCGTTGCGACGGCGCGGCGCCGACAAGAAACAGCGCGAGTATCAGTATCGGAACGGCAACAGGTACGGCTTGAGTTCGCATCGAGCTCCTCCAGCTTGCGTCACAGGTCGGCCTCAGAGAAGGTAGCATCCGACGCAAAGCGGAGGCCAGATCTAGCAGGTCGTGGTGAAAGTGTGATGGGTCTGGTTGCGACGACAAGAGGCCAGATGCAAGGCGACGGGACGAGGGCGATGTTGAATACATTATCGAGGAGCGGCAACGCCGCAGATGGCCTCTTGTCGTCGCAACCCGCAGGGCGCGTGGGGGTTGCGGGCGATGCCCGCGTTGGGCCTCCTCGACGATGCGGCAAGCATCGCCGTCGTCGGCCCGCCTTGCCCTCGGCCGCAAGACCCACGCGCCAGACCCATCACACTTTCACCACGGCCTGCTAGCCATGCGAGACGGTTACAGACTTTTTCTCAACGATACCTACCAGCGCGACCGGCCCTATGCGGCGGCAGAGCAACGGGTGCTCTCGCGAGTTCGGCTTGTCGACGTCGAGCGTGAGATCACTTCGTGGCCCGGATACGGCGTCACGCCGCTGGTCGAGCTCGCCGGGATGGCTGACGATCTCGGCCTTGGATCCATTCACTACAAGGACGAAGCGCATCGCTTCGGTCTCGGCAGCTTCAAGGCGATCGGCGGCGCATACGGCGTTTTCCGCGTTCTCCAGACCGAGGTCGAAGCCCGTTATGGTGTGCGGGTGACCGGATCCGATCTGTTCGCCGGAAGGCACGCAGATCAGGTGTCGGAGATCACGGTCACATGTGCCACGGATGGGAACCACGGCCGTGCCGTGGCGTGGGCGGCCGAGCTGTTCGGGTGTCACGCCGTGGTGTACCTGGCGAAGCACGTGAGCAGGGGTCGAGAGGCCGCGATCGAGGGACACGGAGCAACGATCGTACGGGTCGACGGGACCTACGACGACGCGCTGCGCCGGGCGGATCTCGAAGCGGCTGAATGTGGGCGAATTGTCGTTGCGGATCAATCGTATGCCGGATACGAGTCCGTTCCTGCCGACATCATGCAGGGATACGCGCTGAGTGTCTCAGAGGTGCTGGCGGAGTTGCCGCCCGACTTGCCGCCGACCCACGTGTTCGTGCAGGCGGGGGTGGGCGGGTTCGCTGCGGCAGTTTGCGGACATCTGTGGGAGAGCCTGGGCCCCGCGCGGCCGGATCTGATCTGCGTTGAGCCGGAAACTGCGGATTGCGTGCTGCGTACCGCGGAAGCCGGAAGGCTGACGAAGGTCCCTGGCGATCTCGATACCGTCATGGGTTGTCTGTCGTGCGGCGAAGCGTCGGTGTTGGCCTGGCAAATTCTCGAGCATGGGGCGCGCGGCTACCTTACGATCGGCGACGAGCGGGCCCGCGACGCCATGCGCGTGTTGAGCGCCGGTGTGGGCGCCGATCCCCCGTTGGTGGCGGGAGAGTCGGGCGCAGCGGGCGTTGGCGGTTTGCTGGCGCTGGCGGCGGACGAGGCGGGACGGCGAGAGGTCGGGCTGAATGAAGATTCGCGCGTCCTGCTGTTCGGTAGCGAAGGGGCGACCGATCCGGAGATCTACTGTTCGATTGTCGGCGCGTTGCCGGACGACGTTGGCGGCGTCACGACAGGATAGTTGTTGGCCGAGTTGCTCTCTTCAGCCTCGGCGACGCAGACGGGGCAAACGGCGACCGAGTCGCGTTCGGTGATCCACAACTCGTTGCCCGTCTTCCACTCATGGCCGCCGAAGCGCTTCTTGCAGATCGGGCAGGGAATCCACTAGTAACCCCTGAGGAAGGCCCACGATCTGTGCAAGAACCTCGGTTTGTAGAACATGCCCGCCGTCGAGTTCAGCCCGCGAATCGCGCCAGCCGCGCAGTCACCTCGGCGCGCCGCTGGCGCCATTCCTCGCTGGAGAACAGCTGCTGTGCGATCTGGATGATTCGCGGCATCATGTAGAAGATAGCCGTTTGCGTCCATTCGCGCCCGTCCCGCGTGCGGAACCCTTCGCGGTTGAGACTATCAGCCGTCTGCGACAAAGGCTTGTCATCGACGATCATGGCCAGCATTGCTTGCTTCTCGACGGGGTTTTCCTCGAGATGGCGGCAATCATCGGCGACGCGCAAACCGTAGGGGATCTCTTCTCTGATCTGACCGGCATCCCGGCCGCCGGCATCGGCGCCGTCGGCGTCCTTGATGCGTGCCCACTCAACCGCCACAAGGCGCCACCCTTTCGCCGCCTTTTCGCGGACGTAGTCCGCCGAGGGCGGCGTCGCCATTGTTTCTCGGACGAGGTCTTCACAGGCCATCATTGCCTCCTAGGGTTCCTTGGCGGCGGCCATGGTGACACGCGCGAAGACTGGAGAGACGGCACTTCCGTAACAGATTGCAGCAAACAACGTGCCGGTTCCAGCCATGGCTAGACTCTGCCTGCGGCTAGTTTGCGTTGGTTCGCGTTCGCTTGTGGGATCTTCCGACGCAAAAACGAACAGATTGAGGTTAGCGCGCCGTTTCCGGTAGCGGGATCGCCACGAGATAGGCCTGCGCTTCGAGCCCACGAGCTGCAGCGAGGCGGGAACACGACAGGTTACCATCCAGCTGTATCCTGCTCGCTGTCTTGCAGCTGCGCCCGTGGCGGCGCAACCAGACCCATCACACTTCGACCACGGCCTCGTAGGCCCTTCATGTCCGACCAAAGCGACGAAACACTCGACATCGCCGTTGCAATGGCCCGCGAGGCCGGCGAGCTGTTGTCGGAATACTACGGGAACCTGCATCGTGTCGATGCGGATCGCAAGGGCGGTCAGCGCCGCGATCTCGTCAGCGCCGCGGACCGCGAAGCGGAGGCGCTGTTGTGCGCTCGCGTTCCGCCGCCGGACGACATACTTGCCGAAGAAGGCAGCGTGCGCGACAACGGAGCCGATCGCTGCTGGGTAATCGATCCGCTGGATGGAACGGTGAACTTCCTCCATGGTATTCCGCTTTGGGCGGTGTCTATCGGCATCTTGTCGGCGGGCACGGTTTCGGCGGCCGTTGTCCACGCCCCCGTATTGGGCGAGACATTCACCGCCTCCCAAGGCGGGGGTTGTCGGCTCAATGATGTTCCGGTGTCCGTATCGAGCACGGGAGATATCGGCGAGTCCATCCTGGCTACCGGCTTTGCTTACAACCGAGACGAAATACCCGACAACAACCTCGACAACTGGTCCACCATGGCGTTGGCTGCCGCCGGCCTGCGGCGCATGGGCTCGGCCGCGCTGGACCTGGCGTATACTGCGTGCGGTCGATTCGATGGTTTTTGGGAGCTGCACCTCGCACCGTGGGACGTGGCCGCCGGAGTCTTGCTGGTACGGGAGGCGGGCGGCAGGGTTACCGACTTCGGGGGTACGGAGGGAGTCGAGGCGATCCTGCACGGCCGCAACCTCGTGGCCAGCAATGGGCACGTGCATGATGCGATCCGCAAACGCCTGGCAGGATTGCGCAATGGCTGAGCCGGCACACCGGATTGAAGCGCCCCCGTCGATAGCCGGCGATGCTTGGCGGCAGATCGAGGGCAACGGCTACGTGCTGCACGTCGCCGAAGACGCCGACGGGCAGTCGTTCACGGAGTCGGTGGCGTTGGGGCTCACCGACGAGCCGAAGTGGCTCCACTGCCGCTGGCTCTACGACGCGCGCGGCTCCGAGTTGTACGAGAAGATCACCGAGCAGCCGGAGTACTACCTGACGCGCGACGAGGACGGCATCCTCGCAGAGTACGCGCAGCAGATACGGGCCACCGTCGGCGACAGCACCTTGGTGGAGTTCGGCTCCGGCAGTTCGTCGAAGACGCGTCGCCTTCTGGATGCGTGGCTGGCCCAGGGCGATGCGTGCTACGTGCCGATCGATATCAGTCTCGACGCCCTCGAGGCGGCGTGCCGCGACCTCGCCGTGGAGTACCCGAATTTGTGCGTCGAAGGCATCGCGTCGTCGTTTCACCAGGGACTGTCACGCATCGGGTCGTTGTCGCCTTTGCTGCTGATGTTTCTGGGCTCGACGATCGGCAACTTGAACGACGCCGAGGTCGACGCGTTCTTCGGGGACGTGTCGCGAGCCCTGGCACCGGGCGATCATCTTCTGCTGGGTATCGACCTGATCAAGGACAAGACGACGCTGGAAGCCGCGTACAACGACGTCGCCGGCTGGACCGAAAAATTCACCAAGAACTTGTTTGTCCGAATGAACCGAGAGCTTGGCAGCGGCATTCCGATGGGCGCCGTTGAACACGTGGCCATATACGACGAGGGACGCGAGCGCATCGAGATCTTCGGCGAGTTCGACCGTGACGTGAAGATCGGCCTGGGGCCGGTCGCGGGTAGCGTTGACGTGGCTGCCGGCGAGCGCGTCATGATAGAGATCAGCCGCAAGTTCCGGGTCGACGACGTCGCCGCGATGGCGACGGGCTTCGGCATGACGCTGGTGCGCGCTTTCGCCGATGCGGAACAGCGTTTCGCGGTATTGGTTTTGGAACGCTAGCAGCCCACTGCGAAAGTAGCTGCTAGCAGGCCAGGGTGAAAATGTGACGGGCTAACCACAGGGATAGTTGAGAGCAGGGAATCGCTGTGACGCGACGGTGCTAGTGTAGGCGTCCTTACGCAAGCCGAGGTAGGGTGGAGCGGCGCTGAAACCCGATCGCCGCGGCGGGCAAAGCAACGGTGAAGACTGTGGACCCGAGTGCAGACGAACGGCTGGTCGAGCTGATGAGCGCTTACCAGCAGGGTGAGCTGGAGGCGTTCGAGGAGCTGTTTCAGCTACTCTCGGTGCCGATTCGGAACTATCTTGCCTCGCTCAGTCGGAGCATCGATTTGGCTGACGACCTGCTGCAGGAGACGTTCTTCCAGGTGCACCGGTCAAGACACACGTATTCGCCGCTGCGTCCCGTGCGGCCGTGGGTGTATGGCATTGCCCGCCACGTGTACCTGATGGATCGACGATCACGTGGCCGCAAGGCGAAACATGAGACGCTGGCGCGCGAAGATTTGCCGGAGCTACCGGTAGGTTCCCTTGCCGAGGATCTGCCGGTAACCGCCGAGCTGATGCGAGCTCTCTCCCAGCTGCCGGAGGATCGCCGCGAGGCGGTCGTCCTCCACCACCTTCAGGGGTTCAGCTTCAAGGAGATCGGCGGCATGCTAGGGATCAGCGGTCGGGCGGCCAAGTTGCGTTCTTTTCGCGGCATCCAGAAGCTGAGGGTTATTCTCAACGCCGGAGAATCAGGGTCATGAGCGAGCAGGCTCCTAATTTGCCCAAAAGGCTGCGTCAAGCGGTGGCTGCCGACATGCGGCCGGTCAAGCCGCTGCCGCTGCCCGGGAGACGCGTGCTGTGGGCGCTGCCGTTGGCCTTGATCTTGACGGTGTGGACGCTCTTGTACTTCGGAATCCGCGATCTCGAACCGATGGGGCCGTATCTCGCCTGGGTGCCTCTCGGCTTGCAGCTCGTTCTGGGGTTGGCGCTGCTGCTGATGGCTCTGCGCGAGGCGGTGCCGGGATTGTGCATTCCTCGCACCGTTGTATTTGCCACCGGGATGGCGGCCCTGGTGCTGCACATAGCGGTCAATATTCTGATCTGGCTGCGCTACCCGATGGGTTATGACGACTTCCTGTCGACGTGGTGGGCGTGCTTTCACTACGAATTCATTCTGGGCGTACCATTTCTGGTGGTCGTTACCTACCTCGCGGCCCGCGCTCTTCCGGTCAGGCCGCGGGTGATCGGCCTCTTGAGCGGCATAGGAGGCGGGGTGATTGCCGACGCCTCTTGGCGCCTGGTTTGCCCGGTGTCTGTACCGATGCATTTCCTGACCGCCCACCTCGGTGCGATCGTGTTTCTCGGCGCTTTCGGCTACCTGGCGGGCGCGGTTTTCGAACGCTCGCGCGATCGGTTGGGCGCTGCATAGGCCCGATCGCCTCCGCGCCGCACGAATACCTGCATTTCCACCTGAAACCATCCGCATCACTGTTGCAAAGGAACCGTTTGAAGGTCGTCTTTTGCAGCAACCGGAGGATTGTGGATGGAAAGCGCGCTTGCCGTAGCCCAGGCCAAATACTGGCATCTGAAACAGGTGGTGTTGTTCGCGGGTCTCGCCAGCAATGACGTTCGGGAGTTCGGAGAGTATTTCGACACGGAGCTCATCGAGACTGGACGACACGTGTACGAGTTCGGGGACATTGCCGACCGTGTGTACGTTTTGAAGTCCGGGATGATCAAGATCACGCGCGCGTCCGACGATGGCAAGGAGTTCATTCTGTACTTCATCCGCCCCGGCGAGGTGTTCGGCGAGCTGGCGATCACGGGCCAAGGTCGGCACCGCGGCTCGGCCACAGTGATTGACGACGCGTTCATTTGTACCGTCGAAGGGCAAGAATTCGAGCGGTTCATGTTGCAGCATCCAGCAGTTTCGTTGGAAATCGCCAGAATCATCGGGCGACGCAAGGAACGTACCGAAGGGCGGATGCTCGATCTGGTGACCAAGGACGTGCGTACGCGGTTGGCTCACACGTTGGCGGAGCTGGCCGAGGAGTTCGGTCGCCCGGACAAGACGAAGACGCTCATTGACCTGCGACTGACGCAAACCGATTTGGCGCAACTCGTGGGATCGACACGCGAGACGACGAGCACGGTGTTCAACGAGTTTCGTCGCAGCGGGCTTGTCGACTCGGAGGGCAAACGAATCTGGGTACTCGATTCGCAGGCGCTCGGCGACTATGCTTGGGTCCCCAGCATCCGCAATAGCAGGGCCGCCTGAAAACTCCCCAGAACCCCGGAGAACGCTCCCTTGCCGCAGCGCCCCTTCGCTCCACGACCTGTATATCCGGGCCGCTTCATGTCGGCCCCTCTCGCTGTCTTCTTCTTGTTTCTGCTGGCCTCCGCCCCGTCACCTGCCGGCGCCGCAGACCCCTTCGATGACGCCGAGCCCGCACAGCGGGCGGAGCGCGTCAAAGTCGGCGATGAGGCGCTGGATTTCGCGCTCGAGTCAACGAAGGGCGAAACATACCGGCTCAGCGACGTCGAGGGCGAAAAGCAGGTCATTCTGATCTTCTTTCGCGGCGCCTGGTGACCATGGTGCCGCCAGCAGCTCGTGGAGCTGCAAGCCAATCTCGATGCGCTGGGTGCCCCGGACACTGTTGTTTGGGCGATCAGTAACGACGACACCGACCGGCTACGCGATTTCGTCGCTTCTGAGGGCATCGAAACCCCGATGATCTACGATCCGGACGCCACGACGATCAAGGCCTACGGCGTCTACAACGAGGCCTCCGAACGTGTGATTTCGCACCCGACCGCCGTGATCGTGGACCGGGAAGGCATCGTCCGCTACGTGCGCGTCGATGAGGACTATCAGGTGCGCCCCTCGATCGAGGAACTGCTCGCGGCTCTGGCGGGGATGTAGGGGGGTTCGGGCGCTGCGTGCTTTGTAGGTGAGGCGGTGGTTGAGCGGGGCGGGTGCTTTGTAGGAAGGGTGGTTGTTGGCGGGGAACGCTCCGTTTAGTTTGAATACCCACCACCCACCCCCTCCGGAAGTCGCGTTCCGCGTCTTCCTTGCCCACTTTTCCCACAGGAACAGACGGGTGCCCTTTATGGAGGTGCTGTCCTGTCGGTTTGGGAGGAGTGCGGGGAACGCTCCGATTTGTTTGAATACCCAGCCTCCCCTCCCACCCTCTCCGGAAGTCGCGTTCCGCGTCTTCCTTGCCCACGTTTCCCACAGATAGGAGTTGGCGCCGGTTCGGGAGCTGACCTGGGTAAACAGCAGATATGCGAGGGCAGGGTTCGCCACCCAAAGGTAGTAAGTGCGCCCTTGATCCGAAGCCGAAGTCGGGTGCCGACCGTGGGTGGTATAGGCCCGGTTCGGGGGGGACCTGTGGGGGATCCCATCAGCCGAGCGGATTTCAAAAAAAACCGAAGGTACCGCAATTTACCCGCTCGGTTGAAGGGGCACGGGAGGACCCGAGAGGGCCTATACCACCCGCGGTCGGCTCACGGGAAAACACTTCGGATTAAGGGCACGCGGCTAGAGAAGCCTGGTTGGTCTCAAAAGGAACCCTCTGCGCTCCCCCCGGCACCGAGTCAGCGACCCCCCGCAAGCTGGAGCAATAGAGGCCCAGGTAGTAGCTTTGTTGCATTCGATTGCGAGTTCCGCAGGTCTTCAGGAGGAAGTATGTTCAAGCGCACTTTTCTCGCCCTGATCGTCGTCCTGGTAGCCGTTGCGTCGTTGTCGGCGTTGCCGGTGATGGCGCAGCAGGACATGGATAAGCGACCCCTGACCCACGACGACTATGACGCCTGGAAACGGATACAGGAGCAGCGCATTTCCGCCGATGGCGAATGGGTGCTGTACGTGGCCAATCCGCAGGAAGGTGACGGCGAGCTGATTGTCCGCCACGTCGACCAGGGCCGGGAATATCGCCATCCACGCGGCGCGGAAGCGCAGTTTACCGCCGACAGCACGCACGTGGTGTTCCTTATCGAGCCCACGGAGGACGAAGTAAAGGCGGCCGAGAAAGAGGCGGCTGCGAGCGAGGAGGTTGAGCCGGTAGACATGCCGAAGAACGCGCTCGGCATCATGGATCTGGCGAATGGCGCCGTTGTCGAAGTCGCTGGTGTCGAGAGCTTCAATCTGCCCGAGGACGCCGGCGGCTGGGTTGCCTACCTCGAGGCGAGGACCGACTCTCGAGGAGCGGCGGGCTCCGGTGCAGGCCGCGGCGGTCGCGGCGGTCGCGGCGGCCGGGGAGGCCGTAGAGGAGCGGGAAGGGACCAAGCCGACGATGAAAGGAAGGAATACGGCACCACGATGACCGTGCGCTCGCTGGCCGACGGCAGCGAGTGGAATGCTGCGTCGGTGATGAACTATATGTTCACCGACGACGGTTCGATGGTGCTGTACGTGGTCTCGAGCGAGGACGAGCCACAGGCCGACGGCATCTACACGTACAGCCCGGCGCCGCGTACCGGATCAACGGTGATTGCGGGCGAGGGTAACTACGAGGGCTGGGCTCTTGACGAAGACCAGGATCGCATGGCCTTTGTTGCTGACCGCGACGACTACGCCGCCGACGAGCCGACCTTCAATCTCTACGGTTGGAACGTGGGTTCGGCGGCCGCCGAGCTGTGGGTGTCTCACGCCGCCACCCAGGGCTTTCCCGCCGGCATGGCGGTATCGAACCTCTCGCCGGTGTCGTTCAACGATGACGGCAGCATCGTGATGTTCGGAATCAAAGAGATCCCCGAGCCGGAGCCAGAGGAAGACGCGGACGCCGAGGAACGGGCCGAGTTCGATCTGTGGAGCTGGGACGATCCCTATCCGCAGCCGCAGCAGCTGGTGATGCGCCAGCGGGTGGAGAACAACACGTGGGAATCAGTATACCACGTGGACAGCGGCAGGTTCGTGCAACTCGCCGATGAAGACGTGCCCGACGTGGCCCTCAGCGACGACGGTCGCGTCGGGTTTGCCACCACCAGTGTTCCCTATACGAAGAAGATCTCGTACTACGGCAGGTTCAACGACGTCTACCTGATCGATCCCATGACCGGGAATCGCACCCTGGCGGTTGAGGAAATCTTTCGCGGCGCCACCTTGTCGCCGGGTGGCCGCTACGTCACCTGGTTCGGGATGGACGACTACGACTGGTACCTCTACGACAGCGTCAGCGGCGCGACGCGCAATCTCACGGAGACCCTCGACATGAGGTTCGACCGAGAGGACTGGGACACGCCGCAGGCGGCCGGTTCATACGGCATCGCCGGTTGGCTCCGTGGTGACGAAGGCGTGCTGATTTACGACCGTTACGACATCTGGTTGCTGCGTCCCGACGGCTCCGAAGCGCGGATGATTACCGAGGGGTACGGCCGCGCCAATGACCTGTCATTCCGCTACCTTCGCCTCGATCCGGACGAGGACGCGATCGATCCGGATGCCGAGATGCTGTTGCGCACGACCGACGAAGAAACGATGGCGACCGGTTTCTACTGGGATTCGGTGAAAGGCATCGAATACCCGCGCGAAGTCATGATGGTCGACAATGCTATCGGATTGCCGATCAAGGCGACGGACGCCGAGGTCCTCTTGTTCACGCAGTCGGCGTTCGACGAGTATCCCGATCTGTGGGTGAGCGGTCTCGACTTCACGGCGAAGCGCGTATCGCACCTCGGCGCTCAGATGGAGCAATTCACCTGGGGTAAGGCGGAGCTGCGCGATTTTCGTAGCTCCGACGGTTTGCCGCTCAAGGGCATCCTGATTAAGCCGGAAAACTTCGACCCAAATCGCGAGTACCCGCTGTTGGTTTACATCTACGAGACTCTCCACCAGGGGCTACACAGGTTTCGTCACCCGGCGCCCGGAACTTCGGTGAGCCCGCCGTACTACGTGAGCAACGAGTACGTGATGTGGATGCCGGACATCGAATATGGCACAGGGTATCCGGGAAAGGACGCCCTCAAGTGCGTGCTGCCCGGCATCAACATGTTGATCGAGGAAGGCTTCATCGACGCCGACAGGATCGGCATCCAGGGGCACTCGTGGGGCGGGTACCAGATCTCCTACATGGTCACGCAGACCAACATCTTCGCCGCTGCGGAAGCCGGCGCACCGGTTTCCAACATGACGAGCGCCTATGGCGGCATCCGCTGGCAGTCCGGCATGGTGCGCCAGTTCCAGTACGAGCAGACGCAGAGCCGGCTCGGGGCGAGCCTGTGGGAGGTGCCTCTGCGTTACGTCGAGAACTCGCCCATCTTCTGGGCCGACAACATCGAAACGCCGCTGCTCATTATCCACAACGACGAGGACGGCGCCGTGCCTTGGTATCAGGGCATCGAGTTCATCATGGCCCTGCGCCGGCTCGAGAAACGGGCCTGGATGTTCAACTACAACGGCGAGGCGCACGGCCTGCGGCAGCGGGTGAATCAAAAGGACTATACGGTCCGCATGCAGGAGTTCTTCGACCACTACCTGAAGGACGAAACGCCGCCCCTCTGGATGGTGCAGGGCATCAACGCCTGGGACAAGGGCAAGACCGAGAGGTAGGCTCCGACCGGCGCTCGGACACGCACGATGCAACCGGACCTGACTACGCTCTACGCCGTCTACCTGTTACAGGTGGCCGGCGCCGCCTGCCTCGCGGTGTTGATGGGGCGCTTCTATCGTACCTACGGGCGGCTCTATCTGCGCGAATGGGCACGCAGCTACGCGGCGCTTTGCGTCTACGTGCTGGGGGCGTTTTTGGCGGTGGCCGGGACGCGCAATCTCCCGGTGCAGCATCCCGTTCGCCTGATCTCGACCACGGGCTGACCGCTGGATAATGGCAGATTGCCTGGCTTATCTTCGGAACGTACGCGGTCGCCAAGCGGCAGCCGCTGTCGGCGCGCACCACGACGCGCATACTGGGCTCCATCTTTGTCGGCGCCGTTGTCGTAGCGTTGCTGTTTACCTGGGACCCGGACGCGGGCACGGAGCGCTACTTCCTGCGCGTCGGACTTCGTTCTTTGGTGGCGGGTGTCGCCTATTTCACAGCAGCGGCTTGGTTGGCGCGCGATCGCGGCTGGCAGCAGGGCGCCGGGCGCAGCATCGTGATCGGCACGTTCGTTATCTACGGGGTAGAGCAGTTCAACTACTTCACGACCAACCTGATCGAGCTGCTTGACCTCTACAGCTTCGTTCCGGAGCTGGCGTTGCTCGGCTTCTTCGATTTCTTCATCCAGGTCGGCATGGGGCTCGGCATGGTGATTTGGCTGCTGGAGACCGAGCGTGACGAGTTGGCGCGCACCTCCACGGCTCTGCAGCGCAGCGAGCAAAGGCTGCGGCAATCGCAGTGGCTCGAAGCTGTGGGCCAACTGGCGGGCGGTATTGCGCACGACTTCAACAACTTGTTAACGGTGATCCTCGGGCGCAGTCAGCTCTTGCTGCGACGCCTCGGGGCGAACGATGTGGATCGGACCGAGGTTCGACAAATCGACGAAGCGGCGCAGCGCGGCGCCGTCTTGGTGCACCAGCTCCTGGCGTTCTCCCGCCAGCAAGTGCTCGAGCCGCAAAGCGTCAACATCAACGACGTCGTACGAAACGTACGGATGATGCTGCAGCGCTCGATCGGCGAGCAGGTGTTGATCGAGTGCCGGTTGGACGCGGCACTTGGTCGGACGCGCGTCGATCCAGCACAGCTCGAACAGGTGCTCGTCAACCTGGTTCTCAACGCCCGCGATGCCATGCCGGAGGGCGGCACCGTGACAATCGAGACGGCGAACGTCGAAATTCCCTTAGAAGAGGCGGATTCCATCGTCGGAGAAGGGTCCGGGAATCAGGTCCTACTGACGGTGACGGACACCGGTGCGGGGATGGACGAGGAAACCCGCAAGCACGTCTTCGAGCCTTTCTACACGAGGAAGGGGTTCGGCAAGGGAAGCGGTCTGGGGCTGGCCACCGCATACGGCATCATCACACAGAGCGGCGGCACGATCACCGTCGAGAGCGCGGTGGGCGAGGGCACGACGATACGGATCTGCCTGCCGCAGCCTGGCGCCGCTGAGGAATTGGATGCCGATGCCAGAGCGCCGGAGCCGATGCCCTTCTCCGCCGGCCCGGACAGCGGCGGCGAAACCGTTCTGGTCGTGGAGGACGAAGAGCGGATACGCGGACTGCTCGACGCCGTGCTCGGCGACAGCGGCTATCGTGTGCTCATGGCTGCCAACGGCAAAGAGGCGCTGGAGCTGGCAGCGCAGCACGACAACCAGATCGATCTGTTGCTCACCGACGTAGTGATGCCGAGGATGGGAGGCGCGGAGTTGGCAGATCAGCTGGAATCGTCGGCACCAGACCTGAGGGTGTTGTTCATGAGCGGCTACTCCGAGGAAATCGTGGAGAGGCAACTCATAGTGGGCAATCGAGTCCTGCTGGAGAGGCCCTTTACGATCGTCGAGCTGCTCGACACGGTCAGGTCAGCGCTGACCCGCCCGGCCGGTTCACCGTGACGTCGTGCGACGACATCGAGGTGGCTGCCGGGCGCATTGCGGGCCACGTTCGGCGCACGCCCGTCATTACGCTTGAGGCCTGGCCGTTCGACCTCGAAGTAGATCTGTCGTTGAAGCTGGAGCTGTTGCAGCACACCGGCTCGTTCAAACCGCGCGGGGCGTTCAACCGGATTCTCAGCGCCGAGGTCCCGGCGGCGGGTGTGATCACGGCTTCCGGCGGCAACCACGGCCAGGCGGTTGCCTATGCGGCCAAGCAGCTGGATTTGCCGGCGGAGATCTTCGTCCCCGAGGGCTCGCCGCCATTGAAGGCTGAGAGGATTCGTGACCACGGTGCTAAGGTTTTTGTCACCGGCCAGTACTACGACGACGCGATGGAAGCGTGTCTGCAGCGAGCCACAGAAACCGGGGCCCTGCTGGTACATCCCTACGATCATCCGGAAGTGGTAGCCGGCCAGGGGACTCTGGGAAGGGAGCTGGCGGAGCAGCTTCCGGAGCTCGACGCTGTGCTCGTCGCTGCCGGAGGAGGCGGCCTGGTCGCCGGAGTAGCAGCCTGGTATCGCGGCAGCGTACGGGTGGTGTCGGTGGAGCCGCAAGGCTGCCCCACGTTGGCGGCGGCTCGGCAAGCAGGCGAACCGGTAGAGGTAGAAGTCGGCGGCATGGCCGCGGACTCACTGGGGGCCCGCCGCGTGGGCGATGTGCCCTTCGAGGTAGCACGTGAGCATGTAGCGGAATCGGTGCTGGTCGACGACGAAGCGATCGTCGAGGCACAGCGACTCCTCTGGGACCGATTGCGGGTATTGGCGGAGCCCGGCGGCGCGGCGTCACTCGCGGCCCTCGTGTCGGGCGCCTACGTGCCGCGACGCGGAGAACAGCTTGCTGCAGTGATATGTGGGGGAAACACCGCCAAGATTCCATAGCGAACGTTGTAAAAGTGTGGTGGGGGGCGTAACCAGACCCATTACACTTTCATCAGGGCTCACTCCAGGCCGTGAATTTTGTCGTCCATGGGCGTAAAATCGGCAGGCTTTCCCAAGGTGACGCACGCGCTGAAACAGGCGCTTGGAGGCCGCAGGACACAGTGACGGAAACGAGGGGGGTTCCCGTGGTGGGCGACCGGATCGGTCGCTACGAGGTTACCCGTGTGCTTGGATCCGGCGCCATGGGGCGGGTGTACGCGGCGTACGACGAGTCCTTGGATCGCGAAGTGGCCCTCAAAGTGCTGCGGGCCCAATTCGCCGAGGACTTCGAGCGCCGCCAGCGCTTCGAGCGCGAGGCGAAGGCCATCGCAGCCCTCGATCACCCCAACATCGTCACCATCTACACGGTGGAGGAGGACGACGGCCGGCATTTCCTCACGATGCAGCTCGTGGAGGGCCAGACGCTCGACGAGATCGTGCCTGCCGCCGGGCTGCCGATCGCCGAGTTTCTCGACATCGCGGTGCGCTTAGTAGAGGCGGTTTCAGCGGCGCATCAAAAGGGGATCGTGCATCGCGACCTGAAGGCCACCAACGTCATGGTGGACAAGGACGGGCGACTGAAAGTTCTCGACTTCGGCCTCGCCAAGCTGCGCGACGTTAGCGGCGACGTTGGTGGATCCATCGAGTTCACGATGGATCTGACGCTCGAAGGGCAGATTATCGGAACCGTGGCCTACATGTCGCCGGAGCAGGCCGAAGGCCGCTCTGCCGACCATCGGTCGGACATCTTCTCGCTCGGTGTGCTGATGTACGAGATGGCCACGGGAGCGGCGCCCTTCGACGGCGACACGCCGATTTCGGTGATGTCGTCGATCATCAAGGACACGCCGAGCCTGGTGACGGACATCCGGTCCGGTGCGCCGCCGCATCTCGCACGCATCATCAAGACGTGCCTCGCCAAAGACCCGGTGCGCCGCTATCAGAGCGCCATCGATCTGCGGAACGCACTCGACGACCTCAAGGAAGAGCTGCAGTCCAGCGATGCGATTCGCCCGGCGCCCGTGGCGTCGAGCCTAGACGACACGCCGCCCCGACGCCGCAAGGTGGCGGCGCCGCGCCTCGCCCCCGGTGCGGCGATCGTCGCAGCGGTGCTCCTTTTGGGTGCCGGCACGTGGTTCGGACGCGCGCTGGAAGTCGGGAGAGCCAACGGCAACGGGCCGTTTGCCGAGCCGGAGTTGCTCCGGCTCACCAGCCAGGCGGGGCTTGCCGGCGCGCCGACATGGTCACCAGACGGTGTCGAGATGGTGTATGCGTCCAACGAGGCCGGAACGATGGACTTGTGGCACCAAGAGGAGGATGGGCGCGCATCGCAGATCACATCATTGCCGGGGAGCGAGACCGATCCCGACTGGGCCCCCGGCGAAGCCAAGGTGGCGTTTACCAACAACCTCGGCAACGACGGCATCTCGATCATCTCGCCGCGGGGTGGGCAGCCGACGCAGATCACGTCGGTGGGGGCGCGGCCACGCTGGTCACCCGACGGCGCGCGGCTGGTCTACGACTGGCGCGGCGACATCTGGATGGTCGACGCGCTGCCCGGCGCCGAACCAGAGCTCGTGGTGTCGGAGACCGCCGGCATCCCGCACGCCGTGTGGTCGATCGACGGAGAGTACATCTACTACTGGAACCGGTCGGTAGCCGACCTGAACCGCGTTCGTGTCGACGGCAGCGGCAACGAGGTTCTACCGATCGTGCCGACGGGACAGGAAATCGCCGGCATTTCGGTATCGGGGGACGGCAGCTTCGTGATCGTCAGCATGGGGCCCTATGGTGGCAACAAGGATTTGTGGAAGGTCACGCTGGATGCCGAAGGCCGGACGACGGTGGAGCGTGTTCGCCTCACCGCACCGACGACGGACGACGTCAGCCCCGCGCTGCACCCCGACGGCGACCGGCTAGCCTACGCGGTGCGGCATGTGATCCGCCAACTCGAGTCGGTTGGGCTCGACGCCGACACCGGGCGGCCCACCGGGCAGATGCGGCAGCTGACACGGGCGGCCGACAGCAACTATTACCCCGCCCTGTCGGCCGACGGTGAGATGCTCGTGTGGACGGCGCACCATACGTCGAGCCAGGGCCTTCTGTATTTCATGCGGCTCGATGATCTGCGCCAGGAACGCAAGGCGACCCTCGATTGGGATCGTAGCGCCCGTGAGATCGGTGGCACCTTTTCGCCGGACAACGGCGAGTTGATCTATACGTCCACCAAAGAGGGCAACTACGAGCTTTGGCGGGCCTCGTGCCTGGCGGATTGCGTCTCGGTAAAGCTGACGGAGACCAAGCATCCGGCGCGCGACATTACCCCGTCGTGGGCGCCCGAGGGTGATCGCGTAGTTTTTCATTCCAGTCGCTCCGGCAGCTACGATATCTGGGAGTGGGGCTTGGATAACGGTGCCGATCTCAACCGCCTCACGGAATCGGTGAGCTTCGAGATGTATCCGAGCATTTCGCCGGATGGCGACATCGTTTCGTACTGGACAAACCGCGACGGTGGCGGTGGCGATATTTGGATCATGGACGCCGGCGGTGCCAATCAACAAGCGCTGATCGTGGATCCCGCCGAAGAAGGTTGGGGGGTGTGGTCGCCCGACATGAGTTGGTTCTACTTCACGTCGACGCGGAGCGGCAGCTTCAACGTTTGGGGGCAGCAATGGGGCGACGGTGGCGTCGTCGGGGAGCCGTTCGCGGTGACGACGTTCGCCGATTCCACCACGGGTTTGCCGGAATCGGCGATCCGGACGAAGTTCGCGGTGGGCAACGGGTTCCTCGTCGTGCCCATAGAGCGGCGCGCCGGAGGCATCTGGGTTCTCTCAGGCCTGCGGTAGGTCGCCTGCGAATCCGTCGTCGATCCCGGGTATCGTAGAGACACTGGCAGGGTGCTGAAGAGCTCCCGGGAGTTTCCCCGACGCTGCTAGATTCAGAGGAAGAGCCGATGAAGTCAGTCGAACAGCGTGTCCCGTCAATTCTGCTGCGCTTCGGTGTCGCCGCGCTGATCGCCGTCGTGCTGGTGCAGGTCGCGATCGCCGTTCCCGCGCAGCAGTCGGAGGGCGTCGAAAGAGGCCTCCAGACGTTCGACGAGGTGTGGCGAATCATCGACGAGACGCATTTCGACCCGCTCTTCAACGGTGTCGATTGGCAAGGGGTGCGTGACGAGCTGCGACCGCGAGCCGCGGCAGTGCGAACCGTTGCCGAGCTGCGCGCTGTCATCCGCGACATGCTGGGGCGTTTGGAACAGTCGCATTTCGCGCTGCTGCCGCGCGAGGCGGTCCACGCGCTCGGGCCGCTAGCCGACGACAGCGGCGGCAGCGGCGAACCCGGTTTCGACACGGTCTTGATCGACAACATGTTCGTGGTTTCGAGCGTTGCATCGGACGGCCCGGCGGCGGCGGCAGGGGTACATCCCGGCTGGGTGGTCCGTACGGTCGGCGACGTGGATCTCGATGACTGGCTTGCCGTTATCCTGGAACAGGTCGACCGGCGCAAAGCCCGATCGCTGGCGCAGCGTGCCGCGGATCGTTTTCTCGGCGGCGACCCCGGGAGCGAGGTCGCGATCGGTTTTTGGGATGCCGACGACAACGAGCTGCTGCTCACCTTGGAGCGCGCCGCCCCGAAGGGGGCACTCACGAAATTCGGCAACCTGCCGCCACTGCGCGCCTTCCTCGAGAGCAAGCGCCTGGAGCCGGACGTCGATGTGGCGGTCGGGCTGATCGCCTTCAACATCTGGTTGCCGCTGATCATGCCGCAGTTCGATCAGGCGTTGGACGCATTGCGCGACGTGGACGGTATCGTTCTCGATCTGCGCGGCAACCCCGGGGGTGTCGGCGGCATGGTGATGGGTATCGGCGGCCATTTCGTCAAGGAGCTCGTGGCGCTGGGAACCATGCGCACGCGCCAGAGCGAGTTGAGGTTCATGGCCAACCCGCGTCTGGTGAACCCGGCGGGGGAGCGCGTGGACCCGTTCGCCGGACCGCTCGCGATCCTGATGGACGGCACGTCGGGCAGCACGAGCGAGGTGTTCGCCGGCGGGTTGCAGGCGATTGGCAGGGCGAGGGTGTTCGGCGAGACCTCCCTGGGCGCGGCGCTGCCGTCGATGATGGACGAGCTGCCGAACGGCGATGTCCTGCAGCACGCGTTCGCCGACTTCGTCGTAACGGCGACCGGCGAGCGCCTCGAAGGGCGCGGTGTCATTCCCGACGAGAGAATTTCGGTTACACGGGTGGATCTGATCGCCGGTCGCGACCCGGTCACGGAAGCGGCGATCGAGTGGATCGTGCGCCAGCGCTGAGCGTCGCGGCGAGTTCGCGGCGGCGCGTTGGAAACGGTCAAAGGAGACTTCATGAGAGTTCACGTTCGCGATACGCAGGTTCCTCGCCGGTTGCCGGCGGCATTATCGCTCGCCCTACTGGTCGGCTCCGCCGTCGGCGCACCGGCAGCCCAGCTGCCGGGCCCCCGCGAGGTCGTCGATCGCTATGTCGACGCCATCGGTGGGCGTGACGCCATCCTGGAATACAGCTCCTCGATGGCTACCGGCAACCTGGAGATCGTCGGTCAAGGTCTGAGTGGCAGCATGACGATCTATGGGGCCGCGCCCAACAACACGATGGTTGTCGTCGACTTCGCAGCGCTCGGCATCGAGAGCCGCACCGGCTACAACGGCGAGGTCGGATGGTCGACCGACGCGATGACCGGACCACGGTTGCTGCAGGCCGGCGAGTTGCTACAGCTCGCTGAGGAGGCCGACTTCTATTCGGATCTGCACGAGTCGGAGGTCATTGCATCGATGGAGGTGTTGGAGCAGGTCGAGTTCGCCGGCAAGTCGACCTACAAGCTGCAAATCGCGTACGCCTCCGGGCGCGAGACGTTCGAGTACTACGATGTCGATACCGGGTTGCGCGCCGGCGCGGAAGGGATCCAGGAAACGCTGATGGGTAGCCTCAACGTGGTGACGATCGTCGAAGATTACCAGCAGTTCGGCAGCGTCATGGTGTCGACGCGGATGACGCAGGAGTTCGGTCCGGGCCAGACTGTCTTGGTAACGATCGAGCGCGTCGAGTTCGGCAACGTCGATCCGGAGATCTTCGCATTGCCGGTCGAGATTCAAGCTTTGCTTCGCGACTGATCGAGAGCAGCTCAAACGCTGCGGGCCTATATCGTTAGCGTCCTGCTGTTTCCGCGTCGGTGTATATCGCGTTGAACAGCAGCTTGAACGTGCCGTGCGGCTGGGCGCGGAAGTTGATCTCCGGACCGAAGAGGATCACGGTGCCGCTGCCGACGTTCGCCGAAATCGCAACGATCCCGTCCTCGAGGAACGTCTCGCCCCAGGCCCAGCCGCTGCGTAGCGGTTGGGCGCCGAACCAGGCGACCGCCGACACCCCGGCGGCCTCCGCCCCGGGCCGCAGCCGGAACACGGGGCTGCTGCGGAAAAAGACATCCGCGGTGTCGCCCATTCCCCACGCCAGCGGGTCGGTGTTGTCGACCTGCACCTCGAGCACCGATCCGGGGACGTAGAACTTCTCGTTACCCAGACTCGTTACCGCTCCCTGCGGCGTGCGTTCGACCAGGTGGTTCTCGATCGGCAGATCGAAGTGGTCGGTGAGATTCATCGCGCTGTTGCCGATAGCGATGAGGGTGCCGCCGTTCTCGACGAACTCACGGAGCTGCGGAATCGTTTGATCGGCGGTCACGGAGCCTACCCGGTCGGCATACTCGGGGGGCACTGGGCCGCCGCCGCGCCGACCGCCGCCGCCGCCGGCGGCGGACGGAATGGCGGAGCTCATGAACACGAGAACGTCGAATTTGTCGTTGAGGTTGCCGGCGTCGAGCTCGGGCGCGAACACCAACTCGAAATCAAAGTCGAACTGCTCGAACAGCCAGCGCGTCCATCCGGACGGCATGTCACCGCCGAATTCGTCCCAAAGACCGACACGCATCGGCTTGAGCACCTGCATCTCGGCGCCGGGCCGGGAGGTGGTGCCGGCGAATGACACACCGAGCTGCGCTGCGATCGTCGCGACGCGGTCGGCCGTGCCGGAGCCGGCCGCTACGTAGAACGTGCCGCGTGGGAGCGTGCGACTGCCGGAACGCAGTTGGTTCGTGTAGCGGAATACGGAATCGCCTTCCGCCAGCAGCTTGTTGACGGCGCTGAAAGAATCATTGACCCGTGGACTGAACAGATAGCCTGCGGCGCCCGAGGTGTCGACGACCGTACCGGCAGGCGGGGCGACGAGATCAGGCAGCCGCTCGAACGGACCATCGAATCCCTCGAGGATGCGATCGAACTCGACGCCCATCTGATAGGCCAACGTCCATCCAGCTACATCGTACGGCCGGGTGGGTGGCGCTCCCGGATAGGCGAAATCGTCGGGATGCACCTGCGGCTCGAACATGTCGAGGACGAAGGGCCGGAAGGCCTGCGACGACATGACGACGTAAGACCCGGACGGATAGCCGGTGTCGCCGACGGCGAAGTCGGCGGTGGCGCGGTGCACCGTTACGCCGTTCTTGAGCAGTGTGTTGACGAACTTGGCGGCGGTGAGGAAATCGGGCTGGTCTGCTGGAAGGATGTAGCCGCGCGGGTCACGCGCGTCCGCGTCGCGGAAGTCGTTTTCATAGTACTCGAGCGACACGCCGTCGTTGCCGCCGCGGCCCCCGCCTCTCTGCCCGCCGCCACCGCCGCGCCGACCACCGGTAGGCTGTGTAGCGGCAACGGCTTCCTCCACCGCTGCGATCCGCGCCGGCGAAAGGGTCCAGTGATCGCGGTTGCCGCGCTCGATCGAGTTCATCCCCATGCGCCAGATATTGAACAGGAAGTCCTCACGCAGCTTGCTGGCGATGTCGAGCACCGCGCGATTGGCGGTGATCGAATATTCGATCGACTGACGGAAGTGCCACTCCTGTGGTGCGATCGGATAGGGCAGGTCGTTGCTCGGGAGCTGTCGACGCAAGATAAAAGGGATCGACGTGGGAGTGGGGTTGCCGATGCTTTCCGTCAACAAGCCGACTTGATTGTGCCAGTAGGGTGTCGTCCGCAGCCCGCCGTTCCACCACGTCGAATAGCTGGCACCGGAGCGCATCGTCGCGCCGGGCTTGTTCTCGCGCACGAAGCGGGTGTGCATTGCGGTGCCGACGGTGTCGATGCTGAGGATCAGCAGCGGATCGAGGGTGTAATTGAACGGGCCGCGAAACGGCGGAGCGAACAAGACAGTGCCGGAGGGGCCGCTCTGGTGGTGGTTGTAGACGATCTGCGGAAACCACTCGCGATACAGCTGGTTGTTGATGGCGATGGTCTCCTTCTGCGTCGACATGTAGAAGTCGCGGTTGTTGTCGTGGCCGACGTATTCCTGGTACAGCACCGGGAGGCCCCGCGTGCTTCGTTGCTCGAGCACCGGGTTGCTCATGTACTGATTGGCGACCAGGGCTAGCCCGTCCGGATTGACACAGACGGCCAGCAGGATCACGTCGTCGAGAAAGCGCATCGTCTCGGCGTCGGTGCGGGCGTTGATCTGGTAGACGAGCTCCATGAGCTGCTGGGCGCCGAGCACCTCGGTGGCGTGCAAGCCGCCGTCGATCCATACGACCGACTTGCCCTCGGCGGCCAGCGCACGGGCTTCGTCCTCACTTACGCCCTCGGCCAGCGCCAGCCGCGCGGCGATTTCCTTGTAGCGATCGATGTTTCGTTGGTTTTCCGGCGACGTGATGATCGCCATCCACATCGGCCGTCCCTGCTCGGTTTCGCCGATCTGCTCGAGCACCATCCGGTCGGATTCCTGCTCGAGCGTCTGCCAGTAGGCGACGAGCTGCTCGTAGTTTGCCAGGAAGTAGTCGTCGCCGAGGTTGTTGCCGAACGCCCCGAGCGGCGTGGTTACGCGGCCTTGCGCAGTTGCCGAGGCCGGCAGCGCGGCAGGCGCGACGACGATGCCAAGAACGAGAAAAACGGCGGGGATAAGAATCGTAACGCGGCGAATCGAGAGAAACATCGGGGGTGTCTCCATTTCCATTCCGGTCCCCGCCCGTTTCATTGATCCGCGTCGGTTTCATTTATCCCCGCCCACCCGGGATGCCCGGGGGGGGGGGGGGCAGTGTGGCGGGAACGCGGGTTCGCGGGGAAGATCTGGTTCAGGCCCGCCCGGCGCTAGGCGGGGAGCCCGTGTTTGACGACATGCTCCATCGCATCGCAAAAGCGGTCGAGCTCCCCGAGGGTCGTGCACACGTTGGGCGTGATGCGCAATCCGTGGAACTCGGCATGGTTGATCGGCGTGACGATGATGCGGTGCCGGTCCCACATGTAGGTGCCCAGGCCGCTGGTATTGATGCCGTCGATGTAGACGTTGCTCAAGCAGCACGAGAATCGCGGGTCGAGGCTGGTGTTCAAGTGGATCCGATCGTCTTGTAATAGGCGCTCGGCCCAATAGTTGCGTAGGTAGCGCAAGCGAGCTTCCTTGCGGTCGTCACCCAGCCCCTCGTGGAACGTCAGCGCGTCACCGATTGCCAGGAAATTGGCCTCGGGGTGCGTGCCGATTTGCTCGAACTTGCGAATGTCGTCCTCCTGCCTCTCCGGCGCCGCCATCAGCGGCCAAAGGTCGGCAATCTTGTCGCGGCGGACATAGAGCAACCCGGTGCCGTGCGGCGCGTTGAGCCACTTGTGCAGGCTGGTGCCGTAGTAGTCGCAGTCGAGATCCTCGTGCTTGAAGGCGAACTGGCCATAGGCGTGGGCGCCGTCGACGATCACCGGGATGCCGTGGCGCCGGGCCATCTGTACCACGCCCTTCACCGGCAGAATCTGCCCGGTGAGGTTGATCTGGTGGCACATCAGGATGATACGGGTGCGCGGGGTGATGTTCTGCTCGAAAAGCGACACGATCTCGTGCTCGTCTTCGGCGGGCACCGGGATCGAGAACTGCTTGAGCACGACGCCTTCACGGCGTTCACGTTGCTTGAAAGTGTTGATCATCCGGCCGTAATCCTGGGTGGTCGTCAGGATCTCGTCGCCGGCCTGCAGATCAATGCCGAGCTGACAGATCTGCATGCTCTCGGATGTATTGCGGGTAATCGCGATCTCTTCGGTGTCGGCGCCGAAGTGCCGCGCCAGCCGTTGGCGGACGCCCTCAGCTTGTGGCTCGAGGACCCGCCACATGCTGTACACCGGGGCCGTATTGGAATAGTCGAGGTAGCGCTTCATCGCATCCTGCACGACGATGGGCGAGGCGCCGACGCCGCCGTAGTTCAGGTTTACGAGCGAGCGGTCGACGCTGTAAGCGGCCTGGACTTCGCGCCAGATGGTCTCGTTCCCGGCAATCTGCGCGGGGGTTTCCGAGCTCGACGCCAGCTCGTCGAGGGCATCCAATGCCCGGCCGAGCTTGGCCGGATTGAGAAGAGGCGCCATCGCCGTAGCGGCCGGTAGCCCAACTGCGCCCAGGAACTGTCGTCGGTTCACCATGTCGCTGCCCTCCTGATCCTACGTTTCGATGCCGTGAATATACCCTAAGCGCGGCCCAAATACCCTGTTTATCGCAACTGGCGCGACGCATGCCCCGGAACCCTTCACTCGGCCGGAGCGGTAACCAAACTGGCCTGTTCGTCCCGCGCCATGGACAGCACGAACGGATCCGATGCTTGCCGCTCGAGAAATGCCTCACGACTGTCGATACCCTGCCAGCGCTCAGCGATCAATAACTGGGCGACGCCCGATCCCAGCGCGTCGCCCGGGCCCAGCAGTACCAAGCAGTCGGGGGCATACTCGCGCAGCGCCACCCGCACAGCAGCGCTGAAATCGAACGGTTCCGTAACCTGGGCGCCGAGAGTGTACGAGCGCAGCGCGTCGGGATCGGCAGTCAACGGGTGCCAGCGTGCCCCGCGCCCGTCGATGAGCGGAACCTCCGGTGCTCTCCACGGCAGGCTCGAAAGCTGATCGACGGCTCGTTGCGAGATCGAAACCATCAAAGGGGAATGAAAGGCTGAGTGCCCCAGCAGCGTCAGGGGATACTCGTTCGCACCGAGCTTGATTGCCGGCAGCTCGCCGTCGAGTCGCTCGAGGCCCGGTTCGTCGGCCCACAAGACGGCAAACCCGCCGTAATGGATGGAGTATCCGGCCTCGGATCCAGCGCTTCGCGTGGTGTGTAACGCTTCTTCGACCGCGGATTCGCGCTCGGCATCGTGGCGCCAGTCGTCGTCGACGATCGGGTAGATGAGCTGGCCGCCGATCGCCCCGTCTCTCGTCATGCCGCCCATACTCTCGATCAAGTCAAACGCATCGTCGAGACCGAAGACACCGGCGGCGAACAGAGCCGAATACCAGCCCATGCTGTTGCCGGACACCGCCACGGGCTGAAGCTCCGAGCGATCGAGCCGCAGGGCATCGAAGGCCGTGCAGGCGAACGTCAGCCCGGTGACGTTTTCCCCCTGCAAGAAGGAAGGTTGGAACTTGCGCGCCCCATCCATCGACCGGATGGTCAGATCGCCGCGTGCCGTGCGCAGGCCGTCCGAGCGATCGACTGCGGCGTCGAGGGTGGCGCGGGCCGCCGCCGGTGCATCGCGGGAGAGGTAACCCAGGCTGGCCGCCGTGTAGCTCCCCCTGCCGGGGCACAGAATGACCGCCTGACGTTTCACGCGCCGCTCTCCATGGGTGCGGTAGTGCTTTCTGCAACCATGTGCATGGCGCGCTCGACGATGCGCTCTTCATTGGGCAGGACGTGGTCCCAGGCGGGGCCGAGCGGGATGAACGTGTCCTCGCCGCACAGCCGCTCGATCTGCGGCAGCCCCGTCCCGGAGCGGCCTGACATTTCCTCGACGAGCGCGGTGACGATCGCCTCGCTGGTGCCCCCGGTGCGTCGTCCCTCGTCGACGATCAAGACCCGGCCGCTGGCTTGGGCGCCGCTGCGCAGAGTGGCGACATCGAGCGGCAACAGCCAGCGGAGGTCAATGACACGGGTCTTGATATCGTGCCTCTGTTCGAGCTCCCGCGCCGCGCGCAGCGAGCGCCACAACCCGTTGGCCCAGCTGACGATGGTGATGTCGGGGGTGCCGGTGCCGTATTCGTAGGTACGGGCGGTTCCGAGCTCGACCGACGTTCCCGGCGCCGGGAAGGCGTCGAGCCAGCCGTCGTCGCCGGGTTCGTACAGATCGCGGACACGGTACAAGGCGATCGGCTCGACATAGAAGACGATGCGTCCGTCAACCTTGGCCAACGCCATCGCGGTTCGCATCATGCCGACGGCGTCGTCGCCGCGCCCGGGTGCGGCGATCACCACACCGGGTACGTCGCGCAACGCCGCGATGCTGTTTTCGTTATGAAAATGGCCACCGAAACCGCGCTGGTAGCCCCAACCGGCGACGCGGATGACCATCGGGTTGCGAAGTTGCCCGCGCGAAAAGAACTGCAGCGTCGCGGCTTCGCCGCGAACCTGGTCCTCGGCGTTGTGGTAGTAGGCGAGGTACTGAATTTCCGGCACCGGAAGAAAGCCCAACTGCGCCGCGCCGATTGCCATGCCGAAAATGCTCTGCTCGTCGAGCAGCGTGTTGAACACGCGCCCGCCCCCGGCGTTTCTCGCGAGTTGTGCCGTCACGCCATACACGCCGCCGCGTTTTGCGACGTCCTCGCCGAACACGAGCATCTCCGGGTACTTGGCAAGCATGTCGTGAAGGCTCCAGTTCAACAGCTGGGCGAGATGGCGCGGCTTGCCGTTCTCGGGCAGCCGGTCGGCGCCGCCGAACTGTTGGGCCCGCGCATCCTCGTAGTCGGCGTGGTCGGCTTCGGCAGCGACCGCTTCCGGGGAGTAGGGAGCCAGGGGCTCCATGATGTTCTCGGCACTCTCGAGGTGCGGCCGAGTCGCCGCCTCGGTAGAGGCGCGGCGAACGCGGGCGCCACATTCCTCGTACAGCGCCGCGAGCTGGCCTCCCGTGCACAGGCGTCGTTGTAGGGCGAGACGACTGTTCACCAGCAACGGGTCCTTGTCTTCTTGCTGCTTGATATCCTCGATTTCCCGGTAGGCCAGCTCGACGTCGGTGCCGGCGTGGCCGAACAGACGCACGACGTCTACATGCAGGAACGTCGGCGCCCGGCGCGATCGGCAATGCTCGACGGCGTGCTGCGCCGCATCATAGGTCGCGCCGAGATCAAGTCCGTCGGCGTGAAAGTACTCGAGGCCGTCGCGGTGCCCCCAGGTGCTCTCGACCCAGCCCTTCGGTGTCGGCACCGAGATTCCCAGTCCGTTGTCCTCGCAAACGAAGAGAATCGGCACCGGCAGACGCTGGTAGCTCGCCCACAGCGCGGCATTGAGAGCGCCGAGCGCCGTCGAGTGGTTCAGCGACGCGTCACCGCAGCTGCAGACGACCACGGAATCTTCCGGGAAAGGAAGGGGCAGCCCGATGCGCTTGGCGCGCTCCAGAGAAATCGCGTGCCCGACCGCCTTAGGGAAATGCGACGCGATCGTACTGGTCTGCGGATAGATCCACAGCGGAATGCTGCCGGACGCCTTGTGGCGCCCGCCGCTAATGGGGTCGTCGGACGATGCCGTCAACGACAGCAGGATGTCGAAGATCGGCGTGTGGCCGGGCACCTGGCGAGCCCGCTCGATGAAGAAACCGCAGGAGCGGTAGTGCAGGAACGCGGGGTCGGTTGGGCGCAGAGCCGCCGCGATCGCGGCGTTGCACTCGTGACCCGAGCTGGCGATCGTGTAGTAGCCTTCTTCACGTTCTTTGAGTGCGCGGGCTTCGAGGTCGAGGTGGCGCGCCGTATAAAGTGTCTCGAGGAGGTCGAGAAAGTGCCGTCCGGTCAGGCCGGAGCCGGGCCCCGAGGGTGCCGAGAGGTCACCCGTTGCCTCGACGTGCTCACCCTCGAGGAGCGCGTGCAGTTTCGCTTCAACGGCTTCGGCTCGGCTGCTCATGGGAAGGTGCGAGGATACCGCAACCGGCAAATGGGGGAAATCAGATGAGCGACGTCGTGTACAGCGCCGATATCAAGATCGAGCGTGTTCGTGGGCCCTTGCGATTGGCGTACATGCCGGTCGAGGCAGATCCCGTGCCCTCCGGGGTGCATGGGGCGATCGCCGAACATTACGGCGTCTCCCCCGACATCTCGGAGCCGCATGCTACGACCATCGACTACGTGATCGCGGGGCGGCTGGCGGTTGACTGCTCGGCACCTTCGGAGGCGCGCTGGAGGCGCGTCAGATCGATACGAGCGAGGGCAAGCTGGTGGGAGAGGTCCACGGGGAGGTCGAGACCGAGGGCAACGTACTCGTGATCAAGCGGATCCACGTCGTGTATCGGATCTTCCTGGATGGCGACCTCGAGGATCAGCAAGCCACCATCGATCGCGTTCACGCAATACACCATGACAACTGTCCGGTGTACCGCTCGATTCAGGCGGCGATCGACATCACCACCGAGTACAGCCTCGAGACCAGCTAGGCCGAAGTTCGGGTTAGCGTTGCTGCTGGCCGAAGCCACCGCGAACGTTAACTCGGCCCCGGCGGCAGCTTCTCGTTCAGGTAACGGGTCAGCAACTCGAACAGATGCCGCGTCGTGTTGCGGCCCTCGCGGATGCTGTGCGAGCGGTTCGGGTAGGCCATCATCGTGAACGGCTTGTTGTTTTCGATAAGCACGTTGATGAGGCGCTCGGTGCCCTGGTAGTGGACGTTGTCGTCGCCGGTACCGTGCACGATCAGGAGGTTGCCCTGCAGATTGGGCGCGTGAGTGATAGGTGAGCCCTCGCGGAAGCCCTCGGGGTTGCCCTCCGGCAGGCCCATGTAACGTTCCTGGTAGATCGTGTCGTAGAGGCGCTGGTCCGGTACGGGTGCCACCGACAGGCCGGTGTGATAGATCTCCGGCTCCCGGAACATCATGTTGAGCGTCATCGAGCCGCCGCCGCTCCAGCCCCAGATGCCGATCCTGCCGGGGTCGACAAACGGCCAATCGCGGATGACGCGGGCCGCTGCGGCCTGGTCGTGAGAGGCCAAGATGCCGATCTGCCCGTACACCATTTTGCGCCACTCGCGGCCACGCGGCGCCGGCGTGCCACGGTTGTCGACGCTGGCCACCAGATAACCCTGCTGGGTGAGCATCAGATGCCACAAATAGCGGCTGCCGCCCCAGCTGTCGTTGACCGTCTGGCCGGCCGGTTCGCCGTAGACGTAAAACAGCAGGGGATACTCCCGGGACGGGTCGAAGTCCGGCGGCTTCATCATCCAGGCGTCGAGCTCAACGGTTTCTCCGGCCACCCCGCCCACTGCGCCGCCACCAACGGCGTCGATCTCCACCCGGAAGAACTCGACCTCGCCGCGCTTCAGCGCCTCGACCCGCCCATGTAGCTCGGCGTTCTCGACCATGACCCGGGCCACCGAATGTTCCGGCAGACGGATCAGCTCGATGACCGGAGGCACGCCGAAGCCTGAATACGTATGGAACGCCCACGCCGAGTCAGCCGAGATCTGATAGCTGTGCGTGCCCCGCTGATCCGACGGGGTCAGCCGCTCGGCCGCGCCGCTGCCGTCGAGGGGTCGCCGGTACAAGTAGCGTTCCCCGGCGTTGTCGGGCGAGGCGATGTAGTAGAGCCAGCCGCCGTCGCCGTCGATGCTCTGGATGCTGATGACGTCGAAGGGCTCGGGCGTGATCGGCGTGACCTCGCCGCCGGCGCGCGAAACTAGGTAGGCGTGCCGCCAACCGTCGCGCTCGCTCACCCAGGTGAACTGCTCGCCCCCCTCGAGCCAGACGAGGTCGTTGACGACGTTGACCCAGGCCTCGTCTCGATCGACGAGGATTGTCCGCGCCGACCCGGAGGAAACGTCGCCCAGCATGACGTTGTTCGTGTTTTGCAGGCGGTTGAGCCGCTGGAAGAGGATCTCCTCGGACGAGGCGGCCCAATCCATGCGCGCGAGGTAGTTTTGGCGCGGGTCACCGGGCAGCTCGATCCAACGCGTCGGGCTCCCGTCGAGGCTCACCACACCGAGGCGACTCGCCGAGTTCGTCGTGCCGACCTTGGGATAGGGAATCGGAATAATCTCCGGATACAAGGTGTCGGTGTTGTTGATCAGGTAGAAATCCTGCGCCCCTTCGGAATCGAGCTGCCAGTAAGCAATCTTTCGGCCGTCGGGACTCCAGCGAAAGCCGTCCCGAAGACCAAACTCCTCCTCGTAGACCCAGTCGAAGGTACCGTTGATGATGTTCGTGGCGCCGTCGGTCGTCAGCGCTGTGATCTGCAGGCTCTCGAGGTCTTCGAAGTAGATGTTGTTCTCGCGCACATAGGCGACGCGCGTCGCGTCGGGCGAGAACTTGGCGAACATCAGCGTCGCCGGCGCAGCCTCCCCTCCGAGCTGCTGCAGCCCGCCGTTCTGCAGGTTGATCACCCAGTAATCGCCGCGCGTGTTCTGCCGCCAGACACGCTGCGAGTTGGTGTACAGCAGCAACTTGCTGCCGTCGTCAGACCAGGTGTAGTCATCGATGCTGAGGGGCGAGGAGCTTTCCTCAGACACGAACCGCATCGCCGGCACGAGGACCTCGCGGGCGCCGGTTTCGGCGTCGTAGCGCACGATGTCGTCGCCGCCCCTCGCCGCCGCCGACCGCTCCACGGTCGTGTACCCGGAGCCGTCGGCGAGCCAGCGAGCGGGCCCGAACCTCTCGGTGCCGAACTCTCCGGAGCTGTAAATACGCTCGAGCGTGAGCAGTGACGGGTCCGAGCCCTGCGCCGGGCCCACAAACGGCAGTGCAGGGGCCGGCCAGGACGATGCGCTCGACGCCGCAGGAGGAGCCCCGGCACCTAAGGAGACGACTGCCGCGAGCCACAGCGCCGCGGCGATCCGATGAGCTCTCACTGTTTCCTCCATCGAAAGCGGTTCGTAAGGGACTCGGGCTCGAGCTTCAAGCCTTTGATAGAGTGCACGCCTCGAGGCCGTACGGGACGGCGGGGTTCACCGCTGTCGGCAGCGTAGCGGCCTGCTAGCGTTACTGCTGGCCGCCGGAGCTTCGGCTCAGGGCGCGGAAGTACTCCTCGACCAGCTTGCGGTAGCCCTCGGGCACCTCGTCGGAATCTGCCAACGACGGCATCTTGCCCGACGCGCCGTCGGCGAATCGCCGCAGGGCGTACTCGAAGAGCTTCAGGTCCTCGATGACCTGATCACGCAGCTCGTCGATGCCGCGCGGTGTTCCGTCGAACTGCCAATCGCGCATCTCGCCGAGGATTTCGTCGAGGTCGGTGACCTGAGCGCCCTCTTGAGCGAGCTGGTCACGCAGGTCCTGGGCGTCTTGGAGACGGCGATCGTACTCGGCACCGTACTGGCGCAGCTCGTCTTCCCGGTCGCCGAAGTTCCAGGCGCCGCCACCCCAATTCGAGCCGCCCGAGCGGCGATCACCACCGCCCCCACGCTGTCCCGGTTGGTCCAGGCGGCCCCGTTGGCCCTGCTGACCTTGCTGGTCGCCCTGGCCCTGCTGGCCGCCACCCTGGCCTTGCTGGCCCTGTTGACCTTGCTGACCCTGTTGGCCCTGCTGACCTTGCTGCTCGCCCTGGCCCTCCTGGCCTTGCTGGTCGCCCTGGCCCTGTTGCCCTTGCTGGCCCTCCTGTTGGTCCTGCTCTCCCTGGCGATCCAGGCCTTGCTCGGCGCGCTCGGCGAGCGACTCGAGGCCGCGGATCAGATCGCGCGTATCGTCCAATGAGCTGCTCAGGCGATTCCGGGTGTCGTCCTCGATCAGGCTCGCGGCTTCATCGACGAGATCGCCGAGGCGATCGAGGTCGTTGGTGATCTGGTTTTCGAACTGCTCGGCATAGGCCCCCAACCGCTGCTGCGCTACTCCCTTCGAGTAGCGGATCTTGTCGGACAACTTGGAGTCGCGCATCCAGTTGGCCGTTTCCTGCAGCTTGCGCGCCGCCTCACGTTGCTCGCGGCGATTCTCACGCGCCACCGAATCGATCTGATCCTCGAGGTCGGCTACCTCGGCGGAAAGCTCGTCCTTGCGCTCCAGCACCCGCCGCATCTGCTCACCCAGGCGCTCACGGTCGGCGCTGCCGCTCATCGCGTCGGCGCCGATTTGTTGCACGTCCTCGGCAATCTTTTCCTGCTGCTGCTGCAGCTGCTCGACGCGGTTCTGCACGTCTTCCAGGTCGCGCTGCAGGCGGCGAGATTGCTCGCCCTGAAGATCGTCACGGGCATCCTGCAATCTGTTCAGGGCGCTGAGGCCCTCAGCCAGCGAGCGGTCGTCGTTCGACGCCGCCGCCCGGCGCATCGAGTCAGCGGCTTGTTGCAGTTGCCGCGACAGCTCCTGCAGCTGTGGCTCGGCTTGTTCGCGCGATAGGCGCTCGAGGCGGCGAGCCAGCTCCTCGGCTTCTTCGGCGAGCTGGCGCTGGGTACCGCCGCCGCCGCCGCCGGACTGGTTGCGGGGCCGGCCGGCGAGCCGTCGCTGGCGCTCGTTTTCCTGCTGCTGCCGGCGGGCCAGCTCTTCGAGCCGCTGCAGGGCCTCGTCGACCGAGTTGTCCATCTGCTGCTGCTCGCCGCGCTGCACCTGCTCGTACTGGTTGCGCAGCTTCTCCATCTCGAGGTCGAGCAGGTCGGCGAGGTCTTCGTTCAAGCCGTCTTGCTGGCCGCCGCCGCCACCGCCGCCGCCGCCACCGAAGCTGACCTGCACGTCGCGCATCAGCGCTTCGGCCCGTTGCAGGTGCTGTAGCGCCTTCTGCTCGGGGGAAAGCGCGGCTTCCGGATCGAACCGGCCGAGCTCCTCCTCTGCCGGAATCATCTCGGAAACAGCGTTGCGTAGGTGCTCGGACATCTTCTGGAAATCGGATCCGGGCATCATGGCGCCGCGTTGTGCCGTGCGGCCCAGAACCAGCTCTACCTGCTCGCGCAGCCGGTTCTGATTGACGGCCAACGTGCCCAGGTCGCTTTCGATCTGCGTTTGGGTGAAGTCGTCCTTGTCGCGAATGAGGCGAAACGTAGCGGCAACGATTTGGCGCTGCCGTTGGGCGAACGCCGTGTCCTGCTGTTGGCCGCCGCCACCGCCGCCGCCGCCGCCCTGTTGAGCTTGGCGGAACGTCCGGTCGAAGGGCCGTATCTCCATGAAATAGATATCGGTGGTCGTAGCCTGCGGTTCGTCGGCATCGTGGTTGTCGTACGCACGTGCGTAGTAGGCCACGAAGTCGCCGGGTACGAGCTCCTTCTCTTCGAGATAAAACGTGTAACCGGCGCTCAGGTCTTGGCTAGCCTCGGCGGCGCTCGGTGCGGCGAACAAGGAAACCGATTGTTCCTCGCCGCCATTGACCGTGTAGAGCAGCTCGAGGCGCGTGACGCCGTAGTCGTCGTCGGCAAGGATCTCGACATAGGCCTCGTCGAGTGGGCTTGCCTGCGTGTCGCGGCCGGGAGTGTCGAACGACACGGCCGGCGGCTGATCGGTAAGTGCTTCGATGAAGTAGTCGGGAGAAGCTCCGCCCATCTCGCCGGTGAAGCCTTGCAACTCCACTCGGTAATAGCCGTCACGTTGGATGTCGAAAGTGCCGGTGAAGGTGCCGTCGGATGCGTCCGTAAGATCGACGATGAGCGGCTCGGAGTCTACGTCAGGATCTTCGGGATCGAGGTCGAGCACCAACCGTCCGGCGGGCACCTCGACCGTCGGGGTGACGACGACGTCGACCCGGGTGCCGTACAACACCGCGATGTCACCGCCGTCGGCGATCGTCATGGGCTCAAGGCCGCTGTATGCGGGGAAGTGATATTCGAGCGCCAACGTATCGACATACGGAAGGTCAACGACCTCCATGGTGTAGATCGACGAGCGGACGCCAGCTGCTTCGACGAAGTATTCGGTGTCGCTGTTGAGGTCAAACGCCAGAAAAACGTACTGGGCGGATTCCTCTTCGATGCTCATCGGCCAGCGCTCCCAGTCACCACCGTCGGACTTGAGCGCGACTTCGACACGGTCGGAATCGAAACCGATGAGTGAAGCCTGGATCAATTGATCAGCGCCCCGGGCGATCTGCACATCACCGGGGCCGATGTCGATGGCGTATGGATTGGCGAACGCCGAGCGCGCCCAGGGCATGAAGAGCAACGGAGCGCCGGTGCGCAAAAAGGCGGGGCTCAATATGGCCGCCACCAGCACAAAGGTTCCTGCCGCTGCCAGCAGCGTCAAAAAACGGCGCAGCTTGCGGCGTTCCACGCCGCGACCGAAATCAACCTTGTGTAGGTTGTGAACGGCCGACGTCACGACCTCGCGGGCGAAATCCTTCGATATCGTGCCGTCGTCAACGAAGTTGTCCACGTCTGACATTTCGACGGCGCTCACCAGTTCCGCTTGTAGTTCCTGCTGATGTTCGCCGATGTAGAGGGCGATGCGATCGTCGGGCACGCGATGCGCCAGCGGGAACACGAGGAAGCGCAGAACGAGCCACAGGAGGCCGCCATAGGTCACGGCGCTGAAGACGAACAAAGCCCACGGCCGGTAGCGGAAGAAGTCGATGCCCCAGGACGAGGCAAGCAGCGCGAGAAATCCGGCACACAGGACAATGGCTGTACCGCGCAACGCCACGCCCATTTTCCAGCGATTACGAACCTTGCGGACGACCTTGCTCAGCCGCTGGTGGTCCATACGTTCAAATGTATTCACGATTTCAACTCCCTCGGGGACGCGAAGGATGACACAGCAATCATATTACGCCTCATGGGTTGCCAACGCGGGGGACAGACGGTTCGAGAGTGTTGTTTCAAGTGCCAGGGCGACAAAAAGCAAGCTGAGGAGGTACCACCAAAAGGATTGACGAGCCTCGCGATCTTCCGCCGTAACCAGGCCGGCGAGCTGCAGGTCGCCGCCTTCCGCGCCGCGCCAGCTCACCGCCGCCGACAGCTCCTCGGCGTCGGTCTTCGACAGATCCGATTCGCTGCGGTCGAGGTTGGCGGCGAGAGTGCTGCTGCGGTCTGTTGTGTCGTCGCTCCATTCCAGCTGGTAGAAGCCCGGTTGGTCGACGTCGATGCGACCGGTCGCCACGGCGTCATCCACCGAAACGTTGTCCTCGGCACCCGACACGAGCTCACGGCGAGATCCGGAAGGCGAGGTCACGGTGACCCTCGTGCCCGTGGGAATCGCCGCGTCGTTCACGGTCGCGAGTCGTATGGTGCCGCCGACCGTCTGCCAGGATGCGGCCTCGCGATATCCCGCTGCGAACTGTGCGGCGCTGTGGATGAACGGCACGAATACCGGCTGGGTCACCAGATCGTTCCAAAACGTGTCGAGGCTGGTGGGCCAAACGAGTACGCGGCCGGCGCCGACGGTGCGGACCACCACGGCCGGTGATCCGTCGTCGAAGCCGGCGAGAACGAGGTCATCCAGGCCGGCTTCCAAGGGCCAGTAACGGTAGTAGCTGGCGGCCATGAAATCGCCGCTCCGTGGTACACGGAAGACCTCAAACACGGGATGGGTGCGATCGTAGCTAGCCATCGCACCGCCGGAATCGGCGCTGCGATCGATCGCGTTACCTGCATTGCTGCCAAAGGCAGGTACCAGAGCGATGGCGTCGGCGCCTTGCCAGCCGCCCGGGCGCACCAATTCGCCGAGCGCGACGAGTAGTCCGCCGCCGTTCTCGACGTATGCCCGCAGGTCCGAACCCGCAGGTCCGGAAGGGAAGGCCGTGTCGTTGAGAACGACGAGGGAAATGCCGTCGAGATCCGCCGCAGTGAGCTGGGTCGAGGGCTTGCGGCGCAGGTCGAAAGCGGGGCGTGTGCTTACCGATAGCGCGTGCTCGAAGAAGAAGCTGTCGGTATCGTGAGCTCCGGGGTTTTCCAGCAGCAGCACGCCCAGAGTCTCGCCGGGGTTGATCATGAAGTGAAACGAGTTGTCGTCGGGCAGCGCGTCATCGTCGACGACAACGGTGCCGCGGATCGCCGACTCGCTCACCGCTTGGGGGCGAAACTGAACGTTGGCCGCCGAGTTTCCTTCCAAGCTGACGCTGCGCACGTCGATGCGCTCGCCCTCGATCTCCAGCGCTATCTCGACGTTATTGAAGGCGGCTTCACCCTGATTGGTGAGCCGGGCCGTGACCAGGAACCGCTCTCCGTCGCCAGTCACCTCGCGCTGCAGGAGAAGGGTCGCCACCGACAGATTGCTGCTCTCCTCCACCGCTACGTCGATCCCCACCAGATTGGTCCCTTCCGGGAGGCGGACGGCCTGCTCGGTATTCCACCCGCTCTTCTGGTAGTCGGTGATGAGTACCACCTCACGGGCCGGCAAATCGGACTCGGCGAGAAGCTGCTGGGCAATGCCGAAGGCCGAGGCGTACCGCGTCGGTCGCCGGCTGATGCGTACTGCCTCGAGCGCTCCGCTCAGCACCGATTTTTCGGGCGTCGAACGCACGGCGAGCTGTGCCGCGTCGGAAAAAACCACCAACGATGCCCGGTCGGAGGCGCTCAGACCATTGATGGTGCGGCGCGCCTCGTCGAGGGCCCGCTCCCAACGGTCGCCGTAGGTCATGCTGTAGCTGTTGTCGATGAGTATCACGACCTCGCGGGACGCCGCCGACAGCGTCGACGTGATGTCTGCCCGATCGAGAAACGGGCGCGTGAAGGCGGCAACCAACAAGAAAATTGCCAGGCAGCGGGTCAAGAACAGCAGCCAGTGGCGAATCTGCTGCCGGCGCATCGAGCGGAACGGCACCTTTTGCAGGAACATCAGCGACGGGAACGGCACCACCGTTGCTTTCTGGCGATAGGTCAGGTGCACGATGATCGGGATCGCCAGCGCCGCCAGTCCGGCGAAGAACAACGGTGCGAGGAAGGAAAGACCCATCAGCGGATCCTCCCCAGGCTCTCGCGCCGTGTCAGGTACTTGAAGAGCGCCTCGTCGAGCGGCTGATCGGTGGGCATCAAGCCGTAATCGATCTGATTCTGCAGCATGAGCTTGCTGATCGACTCGAGGTGCTCGTCCATCATCTGCTTGTATTGCTCGCGCAGCTGGCTCGGCACAACCGGCATTTGGGCGCCCGTTTCCATGTCTTCGTAGGTTGCCGCTTCATCGAACGTGAACGAAATCTCCGCCGGGTCGAGCACCTGATAGGCGATGACATCGTGGCCGCGATGCCGAAGGTGAAGGATGGCGTCGACCACCTGTCGAGGTTGCTCGTAGAAGTCCGAAATGACCACCACGATGCCGCTGCGCTTCGCCGCCTCGGTGATCTTCAACATCGGGCCCTCGAGATCACTGCCACCTCCCGGCTCGATGCGGTCGATGATGTGGAGAATTGTATCGAGGTGTTTCGCCGAGGGCGGCACGAAGTCAACGACGTCGTCGTCGAAAGACGCGAACGCCACGCGGTCGCGCTGCTTGCTGGCAAAGTACGTCAAACACGCGGCCAGGTAGCGGCCGTAGTCGAGCTTGGTGAGTCGCTTGCTGGTGAAGTTCATCGAACGGGAGACGTCGAGGATGCACATGAAGTTGGAGTTCGAGTCGGCCTCGAACTCTTTGACGTAGAACCGGTCGGAGCGGGCGAACACCTTCCAGTCGATGCGCCGGATATCGTCGCCGGGCATGTATTCGCGGTGCTCCGCGAAGTCGACCGAAAAGCCGAGGTACGGAGATCGATGCAGGCCGTTGATGAAGCCCTCGACCACCGTACGCGCCAACAGGTCGAGGCGATCGATGCGGCCCAACACCTCCGGGTCCAGAAACCGGCCCGCCCTCAAGATTCGTTCCGCCGCCATCCTGTGTCCCTCGTTCCCTCTCCGCTACGACGCTCCTGCCAACAGAGACGCGCTTGCCGCGCCGTCTTGCACAGCGACTACATGTGTGACTGGGGCACGCCGACAACATCGAGAAGTTGCGAAACGATTTTGTCCGTCGTGATGCGTTCCGACTCGGCGTGAAAATTCGTCAAGATGCGGTGCCGCATTATGGGCGCCGCGAGCGACCGGACGTCATCGAAATCCACGTAATAGCGGCCCGACAGTAAGGCACGGGCCTTGCCGCCGAGGACCAGGTATTGGGCGGCTCGCACGCTGGCGCCGTACTCGATCCACTTCTTGATGAAATCCGGCGCCTCGGGATTCTCGGGGCGCGTCTTGCGCACCAGATCGACGGCATAGGCCATGACTGCCTCGGCCACCGGCACGCGGCGCACGAGCTTCTGGAAGCGGATGATGTCCGGTCCGGTGATGGTGCGATCGAAATCGAATTGCTGGATCTTGGTGGTTTCGCGCACGACTTCCATCTCTTCATCGATCGGCGGGTGTTCGATGATGATATTGAACATGAAGCGGTCGAGCTGCGCTTCGGGAAGGGGATAGGTGCCCTCGAGCTCGATCGGGTTCTGCGTCGCCAGCACCAGAAACGGCTCTTCGAGTGTGAAGGTCTCGCCCTGTACCGTGACCTGATGCTCCTGCATGGCTTCCAGCAACGCCGATTGGGTCTTGGGCGGCGTGCGGTTGATCTCGTCGGCCAACAGGACGTTGGTAAACACCGGTCCCGGAACAAACTCGAGATTACGTTTGCCGGTTTCGGGGTTCGACTGGATGACCTCGGTGCCGGTGATATCGGAGGGCATCAGGTCCGGCGTGAACTGAATGCGGGCGAACTTCAGGTCGAGAACCTCGGCGAGCGTTTGTACCAGCAGCGTCTTGGCCAGGCCCGGGACGCCCGTGATGATGCTGTTGCCGCCGACGAACAACGTGAGGAGAACCTGCTCGACGACTTCGCTCTGGCCGATGATGACCTTGCGGATCTCGGTGGTCACCTGCTCGTAGCCTTTCTTGAGCTTCTCGGCCAGGGCGATGTCGTCGGCGGACTCGAGCGCAACGGATTGACCCGTAGCCTGTGCGGCCGGGCTCGCGGCGGCTATCGCGGCGTCCGCGGGGGTATCGAGGGGCTGGTTTTCGTTGTCCATGTGCGTTCCTTCGTAGGTTGCGGGGCCTTAACAGGGTGCTGAAGAACTCCCGGGAGTTCTTCAGCACCCTGTTTGGTCAATGCAGCATCGAGCAAATGATGTAGTTCATTCCGAGCTTGTAGGAGTTGTTCGACTCTTCGATCGGCACGTAGCCGAGGTTGGAGTATTCCCAGGATTCGCCGATGTCCTGGTTGTGGTTGACCACCGCCAGCAAACGCTTGCTGGGGTCGTTGTCCTCATAGATTCCAAAGATCACCGGCGAGCCGTATTGGTAGCGTTGGCGCAACACGTCCTCGGGGACGATCTGGAAGAAGCAGTTGAAGATGGGGTGCGTCGTATCAAGGATCACGTACTCGGCTTCCGGAATGGCCTGACGCAGGTTCTCCATGAACTGATACGTGTCGTCCGACTCCATGTCGTCGACCATCAGGAAGCCGCCCTTCTTGAGATAGGCGCGCAGGTTCACCGACTCTTCGGGAGTGATGTACCACCATCCCGGCTCACTGATATAGACGAACGGGTACTGGAAGATCTCGGGCTCGGAGAAGGAATAGATGTTACCGCCCCGCGGATCCACGGTGACCGGCATTGCGGTGAGGGTGTCGAGCATCATGGTGAGGTTGTACTCGGCGCGTGGGTAGTCGTGGTTCCAGCCCATGTCGAGACCGAACATGTACCGTCCGGCATACCCCCACTGGCCTTCGTCGAACCGCAGGCGCAGGAATGTGAACTTTCCCTCTTGCGGCTGGTTTTGAATCGGCAGCTCACCCGGCGAGCTGGCGCGGGTCATGCCGCCGAAACCGCCGCCACGCCGTCGCCGGCCGCGTTGCGACGCCGTGGTCTCGAATATCGGCGCCAGCGAATCCGCGGCGATCGCCAGCCCGACCAAAGCAGCCGTGCCGACCATGATTCCGGCGGTGAGCTTGGCTTTCATCGTCTCTCCCTACCGATTTCGCGACCCACGATGTCGAGAAGCAGGTCTTGTGCCGCCGGGTATTCGGGAGCGATTTCGAGGGAACCCAGGACGCTCTTCTTGGCCGCCGCCAGGTCGCCGGCATTGAACTGGGCGCGAGCCAATTGGAACAGTGCCTCGGCCATGTCGACGGGCGCCAGGGCAACCACGGCGGCGCGTTCGCGAGCGGCCAGATCGTGCGTCTCGGTCGCGCCGTATAGCTCGGCGAGCTTCTGGTGCATGGCGATCTCCATCGGATAGATGTAGACGATGCGTTCCAGGGCTTCCGCCGCGGCGTCGAGCTCGCCGAGCTCCTCGCGCAGGCTGGCGAGCTCCGCGTGCGCCCGGTAGTGCTTTTCGTTGATGTTCACCAGAGCGCTCAGCTCGTCGGCGGCGCGGCGCTTGTCACCCTGTTGCTCGGCGATGCGCGACAAGTACCAGTAGGGGCTGTTGGCCTCGGCGTAGTCGGGGAACAGCTCCTTGGCGGCTTCGAGGTAGGGGACGGCCACGTCGTAGCGCTCCTCGTCGAACAACGCCGCCCCGTAGGAGAGCTGTGCCATGAAGTCGCCGGGGCTGGCGTCGGCGTCCTCCCCGAGCTGGCTCGTCGACGGTCGGGCGCGCGGCATACCGGGCGGTCCTTCTTCGGTGTGCTCGACCATCGGCCGCAACGCATCAAGCGGTTCGGCGTAGAGCTCGCTGACGTAGGAGAAAAACCTGTCGTCGAAGCTCTCGAGATCGACGTCGAGAACACTGCGGAACGCGTCCTCGGTCGCCTGGCCTGCCTTGTAGGCGTCGAGCAAACCGAGGATCGCGTCGAATCCCCAGTCACGCTCGATCAGCTCACAGATCAGCGCGGCCTGGTAGTACGAGTTGATTACCTGAGTCGGGTAGCTGGGCCGCATGAATCCGTCGGTGATCGACGCGACGGGTAACAGGCGATCGTTGAGGTGGGCGATCAGGAAATCCGGAGTGACGTCGTCGCCCCAGCCGGCTCGACCGCGGCGCTCCTCGTACACCGAAAGCCCCTCGGAGAACCAGCGCGGAATCTTGAAATCGGTTGTGCCGAGCGTGAACGTGTGGCCGATCTCGTGCCACAGTGTCGTGCCCCAGTTGAATTCACCCAGCGGCCGTGCCGACGGCGAATCGATGGCGATAACCGGTCCGAACGACACTCCCAAGGCGCCGAGGCCGGCGAGCCCGACGGTGCGCACCGAGAAGTCGGCGTGGCTCGGGTACACCTCGATGCGAATCGGCGTCGGGGCAGCGTACCGATAACGCTCCGCGAAGTAGTCGTAGGCGTCTTCGGCGAGCAGCCCGAGGTACAGCGACAAGAGCTCGGCTTCCGGGCCTTCGGTCATGAGGATGAACCTGTCGGTGCGCGTCTCGACGTAATCGGGAAACGTGTCGAGGAGGTCCAGTGTGTTCTTCACCCAAACATTGAACGGATCGCCGGCGAACGAGATCTCGAGGCTCTGGCGGCCGCCTTCGATGTCGCCGATGCGCAGCTCATTCAAGCCGCGCACGCTGTAGGCACGCCACGACTGCGGATCGAGCTCGATGGCCATGCCGGCAAACTCGACCGCCTGTGCGTAGAGACGGTTCTGGACGGAGAAGTCGGCAAGCGTGTTGTAGAGATCGGCGTAGCGGGGATTCAGCGCCAGCGTCCGCTCGCGGGCCTGTTCGAACGCGGTCTCATCGCCGTTCAGGTAGTGCCCGGTAGCGAGCGTCGCGAGAGCCTCCAACGATGCGGGGTTGATCTCGAGGGCGAGCTGCGCCCGGCTGATGGCCTCGTCGAAGCGCTCCAGCGCCAACAGCTGGTGAGCGCGAAAAACATGGGCGGCGACAAAATTGGGGTTGGTGTCGAGCGCTTGCGCGACGACCTGCGTGGCTTCCGTCTCGCCGTCGAATTCCAGCCGGCGGGCCATCGCCAGCAGAGCCTCGGGGTGCTGCGGATTGACGCGCAACACGTTGGCGAGCTCCGGTTGAGCATTCGCGCTGTCGAACTTCTCGAGGTACAGCTCGCCGATGCGCAGCTGCGGGCGCACATCAGCCGGATTTGCCTTGGTCGCGGCGTCAAGCGCGAGCAACGAGTCGTGAAAAAGGTTGAAGTCGTTGATGCCGAGATAACGGCAGGCAATACCCACGGCCATGAGCTCTTCGGCAGTCTCGGCTTCACCGTTGTTGTACACGTCGATGAACCGGTCGAAGCGCTGCATTGCCTCGTCCCGACGGCCGCGATCGAAGGCTGCGATCGCCAGGTTCAACTCCGCCGTCAGCGAGTCGGTGGCGTTGCCGTTGACAGCCTCGGCGAAGGCCTCCTCCGCGGCGTCGAGCCGGCCGGTCTTCCACAAGACTTCGCCGAGGCTGTTGTGGAGCTCGGCGGAATCAGGGCGCGTGCGGATGTACTCCTCGGCGACGTCCTCGGCGGCAACGTAACGGCCCATCTCGGCGAGCGCACGTACGAAGTAGAGAAAGTCGTCGGGGCCGGCCTGCGGTTGTCGGACACGTTCTTGATAAACATCAATCGCCTCGTCGTAGCGTCCGGTACGGAAGGCGTCGAGCGCTTCGTCGACGACGCCCTGGAGTGGGGCCTGTGCGGTGGCAGTGGCGGCGTTCAATATGCCGAGCAGCAGAACGGCGGCGACGCGGAAGATACGACGCGCTGATTTCCCGGAAGACCTCATTGGCGGCCCTTCGCGCGGATCTCGCGATCCTTCAGCGCCAGGTCGACGAGCAGCTTCTCGAGCTCGGTGGCGTAGAGCTCAGGGTTCATGGAGTCCTTCATGAGCTTGAGCTCTTCGATTTGCCGCGAAAGCCGGGTCTTCGCTTCGAGCAGGGCGTTCATCTCGGGGTCGTCGGTAGCGGTCACCGTTACGGCGCCGACGTTGTCGAGAAACAAACCGCGGGCGAAACCGCCGTCGGCCACCACCATGTCGGGCTCATGGCTGCCCTCGCCGTCGCCGTTGTCATCGATCTGCGAGGTTTCGGTTAGCATGCGCCCGTCGTCTTCGTAGAATCGTTTCACTTCGATGCTGGCGTAGCTGTACGCCTCGAGGAGAGAGACGCGCTCATTCTTGTCGAGATCGGCGACCTCGGCCGAGAACGCTTCGATGAAGAAGCGTGGAAACACGGTTTGATTGTTCTGGGCGGCGTCGCGCGTGGCGGTAACGACGGCCCGGTTGGGACCCGACAAGGCGTCGATGAAATCGCCGCTGGCGCTGGCGGTGTTGATGAAGGCGATACGCTGGGTAACGAAACGATCCAACAACGCGTCGTACTCGACGGCGTTCAAATCACGCCCCGGAATATTGAACTTTGATTGCTCGCCGTTGCCGCTGCCATGGCCGATCAGGACGATAAAAATCTCGTCGTCCGGCGCCGTGTTGTCGGCCAGCCTCTGGAAAATCAGCTCGACGTTCTCGCGGGTCGATCGCGCGGTGATCCGGTCGGGGGCCATGTCGGGCTTCTCGCCCAGATAGGTGATCTGCTCGTCGGCGAGCCCGAGGTCGTCGCGCGCCGCGTCGACCAACTGTAAGGCCCAGCGGTGGAAAACCTCGCGATAGGTTTCGTCGCCGGCGGCGCCGACGATGACCAACAGGTGGCTACGACCGGCGGGGGGTGTGGGTGAGGGGTGGCCGGGGGCCACGGAGGCGGCACCGGCCGGGCTCGTGGCAACGACGAGCAACACGAGGGCGCGAAGGACGCACGACCGCGGTCGCGTCGCGCGGCGCAGGGTCGAGGTCATCACGCTAGTCCTCTCCATTTCCGATAGCTCCACTCCGTGCCGACCAGGCCGACGAGGAGGAAGAACACCAGCGGCATGTCCCAAAGGTCCTTGACCTCGAGAACCGTGGTGCCGCCTTCGGAGTAGCGCAGGTCATCGGGGAGCTCATCGACGTTCTGTGACGTGTACCAGCGACCGCCGGTTTCTTCGGCAACCCTCTCGAGCAACGACGTACGGCGCTCCGCCGCGAACGCTTCGGTCGATAGCTCCGCAACGTCGATGTAGGCGCTGCCCAAGCCGAGCTCGACGTCACCGCGGGCGGCCCGCACACGGATCTCATGGAAACCCTCTTCTTCGGGAGTAAAGGAAGCCCGGTACTCGCCATCGGCGTCGATCGTCCAGTCGAGCGGTAATTGGCGCGACAGTCCGGTGGGGGAGGTGATCGCGGCGACGACGCCAGCATTGTTGACCTCGATGAAGGTCTCATCGAGAACGGTGGCCGTCACCGTGACCGGGGCGCCCGGGGCGAATCGATCGACCACCGTGCCGACGTCGACCGATTCCGGTACGTCGTTGACCAGCCACCGCATGATCTGCTGCCACAGTGTCTCGTGCGTCATGTCTTCGAGCGCGATGTCGAAGGCCATCTGCCAGTACCAAGGGTTTACCGGCGTGAAGACGAGCGCTTTACCGCGACCGAACCGATGAAAAGCCAGCACGACCTGCGGGTCTTCGAGATCGCCGGAAACGCCCTGCAGAATAGTCACGGCGCCGGGCTTGGCCCCGGCGATCCGATTGACGACGCCGAGCGTCGGCAGCGTGTCCCAGTGCCGCAGGCTGTCGTCGACGCTGTCCGCCATTTGGGTAACGGGGTGGGTACGGCCGAACAACGTCGGCATGATCGCCACCTCGGTGTAGAAGGGGTTGTCACTGCTCGCGAATGGCGGCTCGAGGATCACCGGCAGCACGTCCGCGACCGGGGTGTTTGCCCAACCACCTTCGCCGAACGAGTTGCGGCCGCCCAGCATCAGCAGGCCACCACCGCGCTGGCTGACGAAATCGTGAATCATCTGCCGTTGGTCGGCGGTGAAGAAGCCCGACTCCCAGCTCCCCATGATCAGCGCCTTGTACCGGAACAACTCTTCGCGGGTCGTGGGGAAGCCGCCGGCGATTTCTTCTTCGCTCTCGAACCCCATGCGGTGGAACTTGTTCTCCGCCATGCGCATAAACACGCCGAGTGTGATGTTTTCGTCGTCGTCGATGGCGAAATCACGCAAGAAGCCGATGCGATCGGAGGGTTCGCCCTCGATATAGAGGACCTTGTCGCTGCGATCTTGCACGACGATGAGCACCTCGCGTTCGTTGTTCTCGCGCACCATCTCGCCTTCCTCCGCGGCGATACGGAAGCGGTACAGGTGCGGTCCCTCTTCGCTTACGGTGAACTGGGCCTTGACGACCGTCGAATCACCCTGGCGCGGCAGCTCGATTTCTTCCGTGCCGACGACACCCTCCGGGCCCTCGATGAGGAGCAGAACCTGAGCGCCGCCGAACCCTTTGTGCTCGATCACGACATCGGCGGCGATCTGCGAGCCGGCCAACACGTTGCGCGGCGCCTCGACGCTGGCGACCTCGATATCGCGATCGAAACGCTCCACACCGATGCCCACGGGGAACACGGGCACCGAGCTGGCACGCAGCGACTGCAACGGTCCGGACAGCCCCTCGATCGAGTTGTCGGCGCCGTCGGTCACCACGACAATGCCGGACAGCGGGACCGCGGCGAGCTCCTGCTGGGCGAACTCGAGGGCGCCGCCGAGGTGGGTTTGCCCGCCGCTGAAGGTGAGCTCCTCGATCCCCGCGAGCCGGTCGGCGTTGTCGGAGAAGCGGAAATAGCGCAGTTTGAAGCGCTCCAACAAGGCCGCTATCAGGTCACTGTCGGGATTGCCGAAGACTTCCTGGACGAATTCGCTGCGCGCTTGCGCTCCTTCGCCACCGTAATCGCTGATGCGCATGCTGCGCGAGTCGTCGATCACGATGCCCACGAAGTTCTCCTGCGGTACCGCTGTGGAGACCACAAGGGAGGGCTGCAGCAGGCAGAACAGCAGTACCGCAAAGATCGTAATGCGCAGCCCGGTGAGGATCCCGCGGTCCAAACCCGTGCTCTTGGCGCGAACACCGGAGTAGCGCAGCAGGACGGGCACAGCCGCGACGGTGAGAGCGGCAGCGGCGACGAACGAAGGCCAGGCGGCAGCCAGGACGAACTCGCCCTGCTCGAACACGTAGGAGCTGTACTTGAAGAAGAACTCGAACATCGGCTAATGGCTCATTGCGTAGATGATCGCGTTGGTCGCGAGTTGATAGGCGAAGGTCGATAGGTCCAGCGGATAATACGGATCCTCGGCCCATTCCCAGGCATCACCGAGGTCCGTGTTCCAGTTGATCAAGACGAGGAGGCGTCCGTCGTCGTCGAAGATGGCGCGTACGTAGGGCGTGTATCCGTCCTTTTCCCACGTGTTGCCCCCGTACCAGGCGTAGCCCACCTGCGGTACCTGCTTGATCTCGTCGATAACGTAAAACGTGCGAAACAAGGGGTGATCAAGGGGTAACTCGACGATCTCGTACTCGGGAAGCACCTTGTGGATCTCGAACTGGAAGTTGTCCCACTCCCAGGTGCCCCAGAAATCGTCGATGAACAGGAAGCCGCCGGCGAACAAATAGCTGCGCAGCGCCTCGACCTCGGGCGGGGTCAGCTGCATGTAGCCGACCTCGAGGGCGTACAAGAACGGATAGCGGCGGATGTCCGGGTCGGTCAGCATGACGGCGTTTTCCGAATCGTACGCGTCGATATTGGTCAGCCGCTTCAGGCCCCAGAGAAACTGGATGTCGGCCTTCGGATAATCCGTTGACCAGCTTCCGCCACGGCCGCGACGGCCGCGACCTCCCCAGCTCGTATAAATGGCACGGGTAAAGTAGAACTCGTGCATGACGTTGCGCGGTCCGCGGAGGTTGCGGAAGTCGGTGTAACTCTGCTGGGCGAGCGGTCCGGCAGCGGGTCCCGAGAACGGAGGCGGTGCGGTAGCCAGGGCCAGGGGTGCGGCGGCCCGGGAAATCGGAGCGCCGGTCAGAAGCGCATGGGCGAGCCCGGCGGCGAGCACAGATCCGGCCGCAACGCTCGCCAGGATCCAGTTGGGTCGCCAAAGCCGCACTGTTCCATTACCACCGTTGGGGATGTCACCTGCCACCCGTGCCTCGAGGAGCCGCCCTCGAGGCGCCGTTTCTATCTTATCTTGCCGTCAGACGGCCTGAAACTACAGCTTGGGTCGGCTGGAGCCCGCGCTGCCTGCTACCGTCGCGCATCCTACAGTCGAGGCGATGCTATCCTCGGTTTCTCCTTATGACACCGAAAAGGACCGAATGGACGACGAGATCAAGGTCCGATTCCTGTTGTGCGCCAACTGTGAGAGCGTGATCCCCGCCGCCGAAGCCGAGCGTGCCGAGCACGACTTCGACACCGACGACGGCGAGCTGCTGGTGGTGATCGACTACCATTGCCCGGAATGCCGCACGAAGCTCGCAAGCTGGGGAACGCAGTAGACGGGGTCAGCGAACGAACGGGTTGAACCAGGCGATCGACGGGCCGCTGCCGTGGCCCAGATTGCCGACCGAGTGGCAGCCGATAATGACTCCGGTATCCGGAGGTGCGCGCAAGTGGTTGCCCCTTTTGTGACGTCAGTAGCCAGCCGTTAGCCTTGCGTCGCCGTGTATCCATAGGTGAACGCTCATGCCTTTTGACGTCAGGTGAACGCTCATGCCTTTTGACGTCGGCGCACGACCCTCAATCAATACGAGATCACCGGAAGGATCGGTGAAGGCGGCATGGGCGCCGTGTACTCTGCCGAGGACACGCAACTCGGCCGCCAGGTGGCTCTCAAGGTCCTCCCCGCAGACCTTGCCGGCGATCCCGACCGCCTGATTCGCTTCGAACGCGAAGCCCGAACTGTCGCAGCGCTGAATCATCCGAACGTCGTGACGCTCTACAGCGTCGAAAGCTGTGACGAGACGCGCTTCTTGACGATGGAGCTGGTAGACGGCGTGCCGCTGTCCGAGGTCGTCGGCACGAACGGTCTGCCGGTAAAGCAGTTCTTCCGGCTCACCTTGCCGCTCGTAGAGGCGATCGCTGCGGCCCATGCACGCGGTATCACGCACCGTGATATCAAGCCGACCAACATCATGGTGGATCGCGAATCGCACGTGAAGGTGCTCGATTTCGGCCTCGCCAAGCTGGCGCAGAGCAAGGGACCGTTGCTCCAAGGCTCCGACTCCAACCTCGAAACCAACGTCATCACCGGCGTCGGACAGATCGTCGGCACCGTGGCCTACATGTCGCCCGAGCAGACAGAAGGAAAGCCGGTCGATGCGCGTTCCGATATCTTCTCGCTGGGCGTTGTCTTGTATGAAATGGTCACCGGTGAACCGCCGTTCGGTGGCGATTCGCCGGTGTCGGTGCTCTCCGCAATCCTGCAGCTCGAGCCGAAACCCCTGTCGAAGTATCGCGGCGGCCTGCATCGACAGTTCCAACGAATCATCGACCGTTGTCTGGCGAAAGACCCGTCGCGCCGTTTCCAGACCGTTCTCGACCTGCGCAACGCGCTTGATGTGTTGCGCGACGAGCTGCGTTCCGACGAATTGAGCCTGCGCGATTTGCCCGGCGCGGAGTCCGTCCCATCGCGGCGCGCAACCGGAGCACCACGCAAGGTCGCGACAATGCTGCCCGCCGCGGCGCTGGTAATTATCGGCATGGTAGTCGGGGGTGCTGGGGTCGCAGCGCTGCGCCGACCATCATCCGTCGCCCTACCCACCGGTGGTGAAGCGGGCGCCGCGTGGGACCTCGTGCCGCTGCTGGCGTCCCAGGACATTATGCCGGGAGCCCCGGCTTTCTCTCGTGACGGTTCGCAGGTCGTGTACGCGGCCAATCAGAACGGGCAATGGGACCTGTGGGTCGCGCCGGCCGACGGCGGAGCCGCCACGAAGCTGACGGATACGCCCGAGGCAGAGGCGCACCCCGCGTATTCGACGGACGGTAGTCTTATCGCGTACACGGTCACGGCAGGCGCCGAACCGGGGATCTATCTGATGCCGGCCACGGGCGGAAACGGCAGGCTGATCGTCGAGCAAGGAACGCGCCCGTCATGGTCGCGGGAAGGCGAAGCCATTGCCTATGTCCTTCGAGGGGAGATATGGATCGCCTCGGGCGCCAACTATTCCGACAGGCGGCGGGTCACCGGATACCTGGGTAGCGAGCTTGAGCCGGTCTGGAGCCCGACGGGAGACGCGTTGTTCGTCTACAGCGAGATCGAATCCGATGTGACACGGTTTCCGCTCGACGGATCCGAGCCCGAGCCGTTGAACCTGCTGTCGCCTGGTGAGCAGGTCGTGAACCTCGCCGTTTCCGAGGGCGCGCTGATCGTTTCGAGGGGGCAGTTCGGGGGTCACATGAACCTCTGGCGTATCCCCCTCGACCCGACGACCGATGCCATCGCCGGGCCTCCGCAGCCCCTCACCTGGGAGATCACCGACGACCGTGAGGTTGCTGTATCGCCCGACGGCTCGAGAATCGTTTTTCTGGCCCGCAAGCTCGAGCGACATCTGTACGCCTGGTCGCTCGACGGAACCACCGGTTTGCTGACGGGTGAGCCACGGAGACTGACCCGGTCGGCACCGCTGAATTACTATCCGGCCCTTGATCCCGACGGTAACCAGCTCGTCTGGACGGCCCATTCTGTAACCGGTCTGCTCTACCAGATGAACCTCGACATAGGCGAAAGGCGAAAGCTGACGAGCTCCTGGGGTCGCGACGTGCGCGAGATTACCGGCTCCTTCGTGCCGAACGGCCAGGCGATGATCTACAGCTCGACGATCGAGGGGGCATACCGTTTGTTCCAACAAGACTGCCCAGGGGGTGTCCTCATATACACCTAACTCGGCCGCAGAGCCCAACCGGGGACTACTATCCGTCGGTGTCGCCAGACGGCACAATGGTTGCGTTTTGCTCCAATCGCGGCGGCAGCGACGACATTTGGGTGATGTCCCTACCCAACGGTGAGCCACAACGCCTCATCCAGTTGGAGGGAGCGGAACAGTTTCCGGCGTGGACGTCGGACGGGCGCAACGTGTTGTTTCGCTCGATCCAGGGGGCCGACGCCGACATCTGGCAAGTCGCCCTGGACGGATCGAACCCCCAGCGCATCGTTGGTCGCGACGGAAATCAGACCTGGACGCAGTTCTCGCCCGACGGCTCGCGCCTGTACTTTGTTTCCGACGAGTCCGGCTCCTACGAGATCTGGTTCAAGTCCATGGAAACCGGGGAGTATGAGCAGGTGACGAACCTAGGGAATCTGCGTGGCGGCATCCCGAATGTCGATATCTTCACCAAGTTCGCGGTCAGCGACGATATGTTGATCTATTCTGCAGAGGTCATCAGCGGCGAGATCTGGATTCTGGAACGGCGCGTGCCGGAATGAATTACTGAGCTGGACGAGCCGCCATTCCACTGAGGTTGCCCATGAAACTAGCCCACACGATGATCCGCGTCCGCGACCTCGATCGCTCGATCGAGTTCTACACCAACTTCATGGGTCTGCGGGAGGTTCGTCGCAAGGACCTCGGCGACGCCGAGCTGGTCTTTCTGGCTGATGCCGATGAGCATCATTACATCGAGCTGACGCACAACAAGGATGGTCGCGACTACGAGCTCGGCAGCCAGTTTGGGCACCTGGCATTCTTTACGGATGATCTCGAGGTCGTCGTCGAGCAGGTAGAGGCCATCGGCTGGGACTATCGGCGCAGCCGTCCGGAGACCGGATCCAACTACATCTTCATCAAGGACCCCGACGGTTACGACATCGAGATCCTCCAGGCGCGCTGAGCGAGACCAGCGTCTCGAACGGCAACGGCGCGATGGCGGCGTTGGCACCTACCGCAAGTCAACGGCGACCAGTTCCCGCTGGTTGCGGGCATAGAGCACACCGCCGGCTACCGCGGGGTAGGCGCGTACGGTGGCGCCGAGGATGCGCGCCCGTGCCGTGGGCGTGAAGCCTTCGGTGCTCGCCGGGGCCAGGAACAGCTCTCCATTTTCGTTCAAGACGAGCAGCTTGTCGCCTGCCCGGAGAATCGACCCGCCACCGAAGCCATCAACACTCCAGGCCACCTTTCCGGTGGCCAGCTCGATGGCTCTGAGACTCGGGCGATATTCTTGTCGACCGTGATAGCCGTAGAGAAAACCCTGATGCCTGACGCTGGTGGCGTAGTGATTGGTAAGCGCGTCGTCCGAGCTCCAGAGCGGCTGCAACGTCGGCGTTGTGGCGTCGAGAAGAACCGCGCCGACCCCGTAACTCGCCGATAGGAACACGCGGTTGTCGATAACCAACGGCGTGGCGGCGTTCACCGAGGCCCCGAGGCGCGAGCGCCACGGAAACTCGGCCCATACATGGCCGGACTGCGGGTCGAGCACCACAAGTCCGGTGCGCGTAAAAACGAGAGCGCGCGGTGCGCCGCCGATCTGCGCGATGGTGGGAGCGGAGTAACTTGCTTCGTGATCGGTGGCGGTCCACAGGATGTCGCCCGTGGCGGTGTCGAAGGCAACGATACCGGCGCCATCGCGGCCCCCGACGTTGACGATCACCTTGCCGTCATGGACCAGCGGCGAGCAGGCCGCGCCGAAGAAGCCCTTGCGCACGCGGAAACGATCGTGGGTGGCGACCGACCATAAGCGCTCGCCGGATTGCAGGTCGACGGCCTGCAAAACGCCTTGGGCGCCGCAGGTAAAAACTCGCCCGTCGGCCACCGTCGGAACAGCGCGCGGGCCCTCATCGAAGCCGAAGTCGTCTCTATAGGAAGTGGAATACGCCTTCCGCCACAGTGACTCCCCGGATCCGCTGTCAAGGGCCTCGACGGCCTCCTCATCGCCGACGCGATGAAAGAGAATGAGCCGGCCGCCGACCACCGCAGGGCCGGCAAAACCCTCACCGACGGTCTTGTGCCATAAGATCGGTGGGCCGTCAGTCGGCCACTGGCCGGCGATCTGTTGGTCGCGAATGACACCGTCGCGACCCGGGCCGAGGATCTGAGGCCAATCCCCGTCGGCTGCCTGCCGCGCCACCGTTACAGCGGAGCCGGCCAGCGGGATCGCGAAACACAGGACCAGCGCTGTGACCGCCGGAAACACCCTAGCAGTCCGTGGTGAAAGTGTGATGGGTCTGGTTGAGGCGAGGAGGGGGCAGACGCAAGGCGCTGTGACGGCCTGCTAGGCCGTGACCGACGCCGAGGCCGTCACGTGCGCGAACGGGTCCGGCCCCATGAGTCGTTCCGGTCGCTCAACGGCGTGCGCGGCTTCGAGTGACTCACGCGCGTTTCGTTCGATCGCGTCGTAGTCCCGATCGGCGATGGCCTCCGGCGTGAACAGGGTGGCCACGAAGCCGACGCCCCACACGCCGGCACTGATCCAGTCGCCGACGTTGCTGGCATCAACGCCGTTGGTCGGCACGATGCGCAAGAAGGGCAGGGGACCAAGCGTTGCCTTGACATAGCTCGGTCCGCCGGCCGGGCACGGGAACAGCTTCTGCAACTGCGCGCCGGCACAATGGGCCTGCAACATCTCGGTGGGGGTGTGCGTCCCGGGCATCGCGGCGGCCCCCATGTTGGCGGCCTCCCGAATTACCGCGCTGTCGACAACCGGAGAGACGATGAAACGGGCCCCCGCTTCGACAGCGCGCCGAGCGTCGTCGACGGTCAGCACAGTGCCCGCGCCGACTACGAGGTCGTCGCGTTTGGCGAATTCCTCGATGAGCTCGAAGGGGCCGGAGCATCCGAGCGTGAACTCGATCACTCGGAACCCGCCGCGCACAGCGGCGTCCATAGCGTCGTGGGCGACCTGCTGGTCGTTGGTCCGCAGGATCGCCGCGGCGCGCTCTTCCCACATTTTCTCGACAACGGCTTCCGGATTCATGGCCTCTCCGTTCGTCAGCTCAGCGCCGGCGACATGGGGAACTGTTCGACGCGGTGGATCTACTCACGCAACGGTGCATGGCGATTCACTCAGGGGCATGTTATCAACGGACAGCATACCCGGTCAGCTCCACATAGCCACTCCCCGTCAGCTCGCGTGGTGCGTTGCTGCCCGTCGCGCTCCTCTGGCCGGCCGCGGGGTCGATCGTAGCGCGTACCCGGACGGCGCCTTCCCAGTAACGAAACGTCAGATCGAGCTCCTGCTGCTGCAGGTATGGCTCGACGTGCAGCGATAGACCGTGGGCCGGAACCAAGATCGTCCAGGCGGCCGGATATTCAACGCCGTCAATCGGACTTCTCCAGGTTCGATCGACGGTCAGCTCGACCTCGCGCATCGTGAGATTGACAGTCGTTCCGCTCGGATCGACCAGAACGCCGGCGCTCTGCGGCGACGGCGTGCCGTCAGATTGCCTGATTTGATAGAAGGTCAGCTCGGTGTCGTCTTCGAGTTGTAGGGCGAACCAATCCCAGCCGACCTGGTTTGCCTCGAGCGCGCTGCTACTCCACTCGTGGTCGAGCCAACTGTGGCCGTCTACTTGATAGGTGCCCTCGCCGACGCGTACCGAGCCCGCCGTGCTCAGGCGCGTGAAGGAGTAGTAGTACGAGGCGTTGCCGGGGCGAGATCCTTTCTGGCTCAGGCCTCTGTCGCCCTGCAAGACCAGGGGCTTCGTCGGTTCGACGAGCAGGTCGATGCCGACGTCGTCGCCCGAGTCGCCGCCGGCGCCGGTGCGGCGGTGCGCTCGCAGGCGCAGGGGAAAGGACTCCTCCCCCACCTGCTCGAGGCTCCAGTCGTCCAGCCAGACCCGCCACGGGAGGGCCTGAGCGCCCGCCAGGCCGAGAGCGCCGCGGTTGAAGCGGTCGAAAGCATGGAACCGCTCGCCGGCAATATCGGCCAGCGCGAAGTGCGCCATAAAAAGATCTCGTGCAGCCCACGCGGAGGAACGCTCGATGTGCAGCGTCGGCGGGGCGAGTGCCGTACGGAAGATGGTGAGTTGGTAGCCGAAACGGCGCCCGCCACCCGTTTGCAGGTTGCCGGTGAGATACCACCATTCGGTTCGAAAACCGCCGTGCGGCCCGTGATCGTCGGGGAACGTGAAATCGCGCACCCCTATGGCGCGCTCGAAGCCAAGTTGGGTCTCACCCCCCAGCACGTCTGCGACCTGCAGCCGGGGCGTCGGTGGAGCAGAGGTCGGGGGCGCGCAGGCGACGCCGGCGACCGCGGCAAAGGCCGCCAGCAGACGGCACCTAGCCCGCATATCTCAAAGCCCTTCTCCGCGCCCTCGCGAGGAGGGGCGTTGAGCCATGCGGGCTAGATGCGTGTACGCCGTTCATTCTTCTCTCAACGCCGCCGCCGGCTTGGTACGTGACATCCGCAGCGCCGGGTACAGGCCGGCGAGCAGCGCCGCGATCAGGGCCAGCGCGAACGCTTGCAAGAGAATGGCTGGGGCGATGTTCATGTGCAGCGTCCAGCCGAACGACCGTCGATTGATGACGAAGACCATGAGCGCCGCCAAGGACAGGCCGACGGGCACTGCAAAACAGCCCGCAGCAACTCCCATGAGACCCGATTGGGAGACGACGAGGCGCCACACCTCGCGCGGCGTCAAGCCGAGGGCGCGCAGCACGCCGATTTCCTTCGCGCGCTCGAGCTGCAGCGACATGAGCGCGCTCAGGACGCCGAGAAATGCGACGAGGGTCACCAGGAGTCGCAGCACGCTGGTAATCAGGAAGGTTCGGTCGAAAACTTCGAGCGAGGCTTGCCGCAGCGCCCGGTTGGACCGGATGATCACCTGCCGATCGCCCAACGCCGTACGAATCGCTCTGCTGGTGGTGGTCAGGTCGGCGTCGGCAGCTGTGTACACGGAGAACCCGGATATTGTCGGATCGCGCCAGTGGCGCGCGTAGGTTGCCCGGCTGATGGACACCAGGCCCTCTTCCGAGGCAAAGTTGTAGTAGACGCCGGCCACGGCGAACGGGCGGGCGCCCGAGTCGGTGGGAAGCGTGACGGTATCGCCCACCTGGAGACTGCGACGGTAGGCGTACGGCTCGGTGAGCAGCACCGCGTCGTCAGAAGCGAAGCTCGCCCACGCTCCTTCGGGATCACCTTCCTTGAAGTCGAAGTTGCCACGGGAGCGATCGTCGATGTCGAACACGAAGAGTCGGGTACGCCCTCCGCCCGGCTCGGGGAGGTCGACACCGCGGAGGGTACTGATGCGATCGATTCCGGGGATGTCGCCGAGTGCCGCGACGCTTTCGGCGTCGAGCGTCAGGTTGCCGGGCAGGGATCCGGTGCCGGGCGAAGCAACGTACAGATCGGCGGCGAGCACGTTGTCCAGCCAGAGAACCACGGTGTCGCGAAAACTGTCGATCATCACGCCGACGCCGATGATTACGGATACGGCGATCATCAGCGCGGCGACGGCAACGGCGGTGCGGCTCAATGAGGCCACGACGCCACGCGCCGCGATGCGGCCGAGCGGTCCGAAAGCCAGGGTCATCGGCGGCGCGGCGACGCGCATCGTCACGACGACGGCGCCCGGGGTCAGCAAAGCAAAGCCGAGGACCGTCAGAAATAGCGCTGCGAAGCTGAGGACGAGGTCCCGTTGCACAACGGCAAGCAGCAGGGCCCCTGCGATCAGCAGGACAACACCAAAGCCGGCCTGCCGGCCGACGTTGCGGCGCGCCTGAGCCTCGATGTGAGAGCGCATGAGCACGGCGCGCGGTGGTGCCGAGGTTGCCTCGACCGCCGGCGCCAGCGCTGCGATCAGCGTCCCGCCGACACCGAGAAACACTCCCTTGAGGAGCGACAGCGGCGCCACCGAAAGCTCGCGGACGCTCACCACGAAATACAGATCGTTGATTGTGCGGGTCACCAAGTGGACCAGGAATGAGCCGATGAATATGCCACCCAGCACACCGAGCAGCGTACCGATAACGCCGATCACCGTGGCTTCCGCGAGGACCAGCTGGAAGATTTCGGTGCGCGTAACCCCGACGGCGCGCAGCATGCCGATGATCGGGCGGCGCTGGACGACGGAAAACGACATCGTGTTGTAGACGAGGAACGCACCGCACATCAAAGCCAACAGGCTGAGAGCCGCCAGATTCACCCGGAAGGCTCGCGTCATCTGCAGCGTCGTTTCGGTGCGCGCCGCCGCCTCTGTCAGCGTTGCGCCGGCCGGAAGGGCGTCCCGCAGCCTTGCCAAGGCGCGGCGTCCGCCTTCGTCGGCGGCAAAGACGAGGTCGAGGCGGCTCAACCGGCCCTCCATGCCGAACAACTCCTGAGCACTGGAGATATCGGTGACGAACAGATCGGCGATCGCCGCCTCCGAATCCTCGTCGTCCATCGCCAGCAGCCCGGCGACGACGAGCCGCGCGCGGTCGGCTCCGACCCCGACCTCGAGCCCCGTCCCCGGTTGAACGCCGAGCTCCGCGGCCGTTCGGGGGGAGAGTAGGCCGGCCCCCGGGGTGGTCAGAAAGAGGCTGAGATCGAGCTGCGCCGGGCCGGTCTCGAGCTGGGCGCGAAAGGGTGCTTCGCTCAACGGATCGACGCCGAGCACGCGCAACACACGCGGAGGATCCGACGGATTTCCGAGATCACCGCCGACGGTGACGAAACCCTCCACGACGGGCGCGACGCGGCGGATCATCAGGTCGATACGGATCATGCGATAGAGATCTTCGGGCAAGCCGAGGGGCCCGCCGAGTACCTGATGGGTGGTACTGCCGGTAACCGTTTCCGTCGACAGCTCGAAGCCGCGGTGCGCGCTCTCGTTGGCCAGGTCGACGGACACCACGACCGCCACGCCGAGTGCCACGCCGAGTATCGACAGTCCGAATTGCCAGCGGTGTGCCGCCAGGTGCCGGCGACTCGAGCGCCAAAGGAGGCTCACAACTCGTCCTTGGAGATGGCCCGGAGGCCATGATCGACGATCCGGAACACCCGGTCGGCACACCCGGCAACCTCGTGGCTGTGGGTCGCGGCGATGAGGATCTTGTTCTGATCGTGGGCCAGTTCGCCGAGCAGCCGCATGACGTCTCCCCCGATGTCCGCGTCGAGGTTGCCGGTGGGCTCATCGGCGAGCAGGATTTCGGGGTTGTGAGCCAACGCCCTGGCGATCGCGACTCGCTGTTGTTCGCCTCCGGACAGCCGATCCGGAAATGATGTGCCCCGGTCTGCCAAATCGACTCGTTCGAGAAGATCGCGCGCCCGCTCGTCCGCCCGCTCGATGCCGTTGAGCTGCAGCGGCAACAAGATGTTTTCCTCAACGGTGAGCGTCGGGAGCAGGTTGAAGAACTGGAACACGAAGCCTACGTGGCGCCGACGGAACAGTGTTCTATGCTGCTCATTCAAGCGGTTGATGACCTGGTCGCGCACGGTGATGTCGCCCGCGTCGGGCAGGTCGATACCGCTGATCAGGTTGAGCAGAGTCGATTTGCCGGTGCCGCTGCGCCCGAGCACGGTAATGAACTCGCCGGCTGCGACCTCGAGATCGACTTCATCGAGAACGGCGTGCGTCACCTCGCCCTCGATGAAGCTCTTGGTGACCCCCGCCATTCTGATGAGCGGTGCCGCTGCCGCAGTGTGTGACGGGGGCACGGTCAGTCGACCGTCGGTTCGACTCGACGACGGGAACGCTTCTTGTCCCCATGCCGCTGCTTGGAGTCGAGGCGGCGCCGGTTCGCGGCCCGTGACGGCTTCGTTTTCTTGCGCCGGGCACGCTTGTCGGCGGCGCGCCGCTCCGCCTCTCGTTGCGCCAATTTGCCGGCGAGCCGTTCCAGCGCCGCCTGGCGGTTGCGCGACTGCGAGCGACGCTCGGCTGCGACAACTACGACACCCGTCAGCTTGTGGGTCACGCGGACAGCGGATTCGACCTTGTTCCGGTGCTGGCCCCCCGGCCCGCCGGCACGCGTAAACGAGATGGTGCACTCGTTCGCCAGGGCTTCGAGGTCGGCTGTCTGCTCGCGGGATGAGTCGGGCGCCGTCACGGCGGCTCCTCCGGCTCAGCTCTGCGCCATGCGGCGGAGAACGGTGTGGAGAATTCCGCCGTTGCGGTAGTAGTCGATCTCGACGGGGCTGTCGGCTCTGCAGATTGTCGGGATCTGGACGTCGGAGTCATCACTCTTCGTTGCGGTTACCGTGATCTCCTGCCGCGGCTCCAGCTCCTCCGGTATCCGTATATCGAACGTCTCTGTGCCGTCGAGATCGTACGTGGCGGCGTCCTCGTCGGGCCGGAAAGTGAGCGGCAGAACTCCCATTCCGATCAAGTTGCTGCGGTGGATGCGTTCGAAGGATTTGGCGATGACCACGCGGATGCCGAGCAAGAGCGTCCCCTTGGCGGCCCAGTCACGCGATGAGCCCATGCCGTAGTCGGTGCCGGCAAGAACGATCAACGGGGTTCCGACCTTCCCATACGAGAGGCTCGCCGCGTAGATGGACTTTACTTCCCCATCGGTGAAGTCCGTTGTCCAGCCACCCTCGGTTTCCGGAGCGAGCTGGTTGCGGATGCGGACATTGGCAAACGTGCCACGCGTCATGACGTCATGGTTGCCGCGCCGCGAGCCATAGCTGTTGAAGTCGGCCTTGTCGACGCCGCGCGAGATCAGGTATTGCCCGGCCGGCGTGCTGATACCGATGGCGCCGGCAGGGCTGATGTGGTCCGTCGTCACCGAATCTCCGACCTTTACCAAGCAACGGGCGCCGCGAACCGATTCGATCGGTGCGAGCGTCGGCGACATGTCACGGAAGAACCCGGGTTCCTGGATGTAGGTGCTTTCCGCCGACCAGCCGTAGATATCGCCGCCGCTCGTCTCGATGGCCTTCCAGGCATCGGAGCCGCCGGTGAAGACCTCAGCGTACTCGGTGGCGAACTGGTCGCTGTCCACGGATGCGGCGATGGTTTCCTGGATCTCGCGCTGGCTCGGCCAGAGGTCGCGGAGGTAGACGTCGCGACCCTTTTCGTCTTGCCCTATGGGCTCGGTGGTCAGGTCAATGTCGACGGTTCCCGCCAGTGCGTAGGCCACCACCAGCGGCGGCGATGCCAGATAGTTCGCCTGGATGTGAGCGTGAATCCGACCCTCGAAGTTTCGATTGCCGGACAGCACCGCAGCGACCACCAGATCGTTGTCCTGGATGGCGGAGCGAATCTCGTCCGGCAGGGGGCCGGAGTTGCCGATACACGTAGTGCAGCCGTAGCCGACCAGGTAGAAGCCCATGGCCTCGAGATCGGCGGTGAGACCGGCTCGGTCAAGATAGTCGGTGACGACCTTCGAGCCGGGGGCCAGCGAGGTCTTTACCCAGGGTTGGCGCTGCAGGCCCAGCTTGCGGGCATTGCGGGCCAACAAGCCGGCGCCGATCATGACGCTGGGGTTCGAGGTATTAGTGCAGCTGGTGATCGCGGCGATGACCACGGAGCCGTTCTTCAGCTTGAATTCGCGGCCCTCGTAGAGCACCGTCGCGGCGGCACCGTTCGCCCCGAACGTGTTCTTCAGATCGTCGTGCCATTGCGACTTCATGTTCGACAGGTCGATGCGGTCCTGCGGTCGCTTCGGACCGGCAAGCGCTGGTGCGACGGTCGACATGTCGAGCTCGAGTGTCGTGGCGTACTCGACGTTGCGATCGTCGTCTCGCCACATCCCCTGCTCCTTGCAGTATTGCTCCACGGTGGCGATCAGGTCTGCGGATCTGGCCGTGTTGCGCAGGTAGTCGAGGGTCATCTCGTCGACCGGAAAGAATCCGCACGTGGCGCCGTACTCCGGAGCCATATTGGCGATGGTGGCGCGAGTGGCGACCGGCATATCGGCGAGGCTGGGACCGAAGAATTCGACGAATTTGCCGACGACGCCGTGCTTGCGCAGCATCTGAGTGACGCGCAACACGAGGTCCGTCGCCGTGGCGCCGTCGGCCAGATCGCCGGTCAAACGAAAGCCGACGACCTCCGGCAACAGCATGTAGACCGGCTGGCCGAGCATCACGGCTTCCGCCTCGATGCCACCCACACCCCACCCGAGGATGCCGAGGCCGTTTATCATCGTGGTATGCGAGTCGGTTCCTACCAACGAGTCGGGGTACAGAATGCCACCCTCGTCCCAGATCACCTTGCCGAGGTACTCGAGATTGACCTGGTGGACGATTCCGGTTGCCGGCGGCACGACGCGAAAGTTGTCGAAGGCGCTCTGGCCCCACTTGAGGAACTCGTAGCGCTCGCGGTTCCGCTCGAATTCCCGCTCGCTGTTGATCTGCAGCGCCATGCCGCTGTTGAAGGCGTCAACCTGCACGGAGTGGTCGATGACCAGGTCGCTCGGCACCAGCGGGTTGACCTTGTTCGGGTCGCCTCCCAGGCGCAGCATCGCCGAGCGCATCGCGGCCAGATCGACGACGGCCGGGACTCCCGTAAAGTCCTGCAGCACGACACGGCCGGGTACGAAAGGAATCTCTGTTGCGGCCACGTTCTTGGCGTCGTACGAGGCCAGCGCGCCGATGTGGTCGTCGGTCACGACCGTGCCGTCATGGTTGCGCAAGCAGGACTCGAGCAAGATCTTGACGGAATAGGGCAGCGATTGGACGTTTCCCATGTCGGAAACGGCGTCGAGGCGATAGATCGTGCGATCGCCCAGCGGCGTCGAGATGACCGAGGCCGTCGGGCCGTCGGCTGCGGATCGGGTGCTCATGCACCCGAGTTTATCGCCTGATCGGGTTGTATGCAGACGACCGAAGGCGGCGCTAAGACTTGGACTCACCGGTTCCGGCCGGTAGAATGCAACGTGGACCCTACGGTCGCTGTGCGTCGAGATTGGCGACCGGCAGGCCGAGGGTTCCATACAGATCGGCAACTGCGTTCGGTCAGGCACCCGCAGCCTTGTCGCCGACGTCAACCCGGATCGGTTCGCGAGAATCGCGAACTGCCGTCAAGCAAGCGACCAACATCGATGGCCAAGCCCATGCGTCAGACTGTAGCTCGGGATGACCTCCACAAGATTCGCTGGGACAACATCAACTGGCCGAGCTTCCTGGGCATCGCGGCTCTCCACGTCGCGTGCCTCGCGGCGCCTTTCTATTTCACCTGGAGCGCGCTGGGACTCGCCGTTTTTCTGTGGTGGCTGGCGGGCGGAATCGGTATCTGCCTGGGCTTTCACCGGCTCCTGACCCACCGCAGCTTCCAAACTTGGAAGCCTGTCGAGTACGTGATTACGACGCTCGGTGCGTTGAGCTTCCAGGGCAGCCCGATCTACTGGGTCGGCACGCATCGGATGCACCACCGCGATTCCGATACCAATGCGGATCCGCACTCACCGAAGCACGGGTTCGATTGGGCCCACATGCTGTGGTGCGTGACGTCCGATCCGCTGGGACGCAACCCGCGTGACTTGGCAATGGACATGCAGCGCGACCCGGTGCATCGGTGGCTCGACCGCTACTACTGGAGCCCGACCGTCGTCCTCGGTATCGCGCTTTACGCCATCGGCGGCATGCCCTGGCTGATCTGGGGCGTGGCGGTGCGCACCGTGTTCTCGTATCACGCCACATGGTTCGTGAATTCGGCGGGCCACACCTGGGGCTACCGGACCTTCGAAACGCGCGAGTTCTCGACGAACAACTGGTGGGTGTCGCTCCTCGCCTTCGGTGAGGGGTGGCACAACAACCACCATGCGTTCTCTCGCTCGGCACGTCACGGGCTGCGCTGGTATGAAGTCGACCTGACGTGGTGGACGATCTGGCTGATGCAGAAGACCGGCTTGGCGTGGAATGTCCATGTCGCCGACCCGTGGGGCAACAAGAGCAGCTCCTGACGCCTAGGCCTAACAGGCGAAGCCATCAAGTCGCGCCTCGCGTTGCGGACGGGCCGATTGCGGGGACCCGCGCGCGGCCTCTACATACAGCGCGACCGCTTGACGAAAGCTAGCGGGGTGCTGAAAATCGCGCCATGAACATCGAACGAATCGGCGTCGTCGGGGCGGGCGCGATGGGACACGGGATCGTGCACGTGGCGGCGCAAGCCGGATTTGCAGTGACTCTGTGCGATCTCGACGAGGGGCTCGCCGAAGCTGGCCTCGCCAAGATTCGTGACAACCTCGACAAGGGCGTCGAGCTCGGCAAGCTGGCGGCCGAAGAGGCGGACGCTGTCCTGCAGCGTGTCGCTACGACCACCGACCTCGGCGAGCTGGCAGAGAATTCGAACCTGATCGTCGAAGCGATTCCCGAGAAGTTGGAGTTGAAGAAGAAGGTCCTCGGTGAGGTCGAGGTGCGAGCCGCCGCCGGTACCTTGTTGGCGACCAACACCAGCTCGTTGAGCATCGCCGCGATGGCCGCTGATCTCGAGCACCCCGAGAACCTCATCGGCATGCACTTCTTCAACCCCGTTCATCTCATGCAGCTGCTGGAGATCGTCGTACATGCCGGGACCGGCAGCGCGACGCTCGACGCCGTGAGGACCGTCGGCGAGGCGATGGGCAAGACGTGCATCGTCGTCAAGGATTTTCCGGGATTTGCGACCAGTCGGCTTGGTGTCGTATTGGGCCTGGAGGCGATGCGGATGCTGGAGCAGGGGGTCGCCAGCGTCGAAGACATCGACACGGCCATGGAGCTCGGGTACCGGCACCCCATGGGGCCGCTCAAGCTCACCGATCTCGTTGGCCTCGACATACGCCTGGCGATCGCCGCCTACCTGTACGAAAAATGGGAAAGCGATGCGTTCCGGCCGCCGGAGATTCTGCGGCGCATGGTGGACGAAGGCAGGCTCGGCAAGAAGAGCGGCAGCGGCTTCTATGAGTGGGAATAGCAGGAGATATTCGAGGTGCGCGTGATACAGACCCGGTGGACCACGGCAGGGATGTTGTTGCTCCTGGCGGGATCGACGGGATTCCTGGGGGTGACCGCGCCAGAGCAACAACCGCCCGTGTTTTCGCGCTCGGAATGGATTGAACAATACCGGCTGCCGTATCCGGGAGAGAGCCGCCCGGCGACGGACATTCCTCCACTCCCGGGAGTCGTTCCTCCCGATTTCTTTTTGTTGAGCGGCAGTGCGGCGTTCGTCGATCCGGGAATAACGCCGCCGGTGCGCGCCAACAATGACCTTCTGGCCCCCGGCGCCGGTGCCAACCCCTGGTCGCAGGCGGAGCCGGATCTGGACGTCAATCCGTTCAGCGAGCTCAACATTGTCGGTGTGTACCAAGAGAGCCGGTTTCGTGACGGTGGCGCGCGGACGCTGAATTTCACCACATCGATGGACGGCGGATTGACGTGGACAGAGGGCAGCTTGCCGCTGATCACCCAGGAATTCGGCGGCCCCTGGGAGCGCGCCTCCGATCCATGGGTGGCGTTCGGGCCGAACAATCGCGTCTACTGCGTGAGCCTCGATTTCAACGAAACGACACCGCCGAACCAGATCGGGGTCAGCGTTTCGACCGACGGCGGCCTGACCTGGGGGCCGCCGGTGTCGGTATTCAGCAGTGAGCTCGACTTCAACGACAAGGAGGCCATCGAGGTCGATACGTATCCCGGCAGCCCGCGATTCGGCAACGTCTACGTGGCCTGGGACATCAACATCGACCAGGGCAACAACGTTGCCGCACAGCACCTCGTCGTGGCGCGTTCGACCAACGGCGGTGTGAGTTACCTACCGCCCGTGGTGCTGCGCACGTCGGGAAACAACATTGGCGCGATTCCGCGGGTGGCACCCGACGGCACGGTGTACGTCATGTGGGCCGGGACATTCCCGGGATTGACCAACTGGTCGATCTTCCTGTCACGGAGCACCAACGGCGGTGCCACGTTTTCGACACCGGCTGTCATCCAGGCCTTGAACCAGCAGAGCGTACCGTTCATCCCCGATGGTTCGATCTTGCCGTCGATGGCGATCGACAGGACCAACGGCGATATCTATCTCGTGTGGGCCGACTCCCGCTGGAGCGGCGTCGATCAGACGACGTTGTCGTATTCTCGTGACGGTGGGGTGACCTGGTCCGAGCCCATCCGAGTGAGTGACGGACCTGGGGATGCAGCTACCTTCACCGCCGCTGTCGCCGTCAATCGGCAGGGAGAAGTCGCGGTCAGCTATACGAGCCTCGAAAACGACCCGCCGCGGGCCTTCTTGATCGATTAGTACGTCAGCATTTCGCGGGATCGCGGCGTCAGCTTCGAGCCACGTAGCCGCCTCAGCCCCGTGACCAGCGACATTCGCTGGGCGGCGTGGTCGCGCGAGTTCTTCCTGGGTGACTACACGGGCATCGCCGCAGGCGCGAGCAAATTTCACATGTTGTGGACATTCCCACTCCTTCCCTCGCCGACGAACTTTGCGCCGCCCACGGATCCCGGCATCGGCTCGGATCCGCCGCTCGGTGGCGACAGAGGCTTTCCGCTCCCGCCATTGCGGTTGCAATCGGATGTCTTCTTCTCGAGTACTCGCTGACTAGGGCCTGGCAAGTGTCAACAGGCCCCAATTTCTTCTTTCAGGAGTTCGGTGGGCATCGGCTGCGCCTCCACCTGCAGGAGGCGGTGGGCTCGGGGAGCGCGGCTATCTTCCTGCACCACGGCCTCGGTGCGATCGACGCGTGGCAGGATCTCCCTGGTGTCCTCGGCGGTGTCGCCCCTGGCGGTCGGGTATTGGTCTACGAGCGCTGGGGCTACGGAGGCTCCGCGGCTCGAGAGCGGTTTGCTCCCGGTTTCATGGAGGCGGAGGTGCCTGTGCTGGAGGAGATCGTCGAGTCGCTGGCGATACGCCCGGTGCACCTCATCGGCCACTCCGATGGCGCCAGCATCACGCTGTTGTTCGCTGCTGCGTGTCCCGATCTCGTCGGCTCCGTGGTCAGCATCGCCGCTCATACGTTCGTTGAAACTGCCACGACGCGGAGCATCCGGGCGTTGCTCGCTGGGGCGAACAGCGGCAATTTGCCGCCGTGGTTGACTCGCCAGCACGGTGCTCGTGCAGAAACCTTGCTGCGGGCCTGGGCCGACGTGTGGCTCGGTGACGAGCACGGCAGCTGGAACATCACCATCAAGCTCGCCGGCGTGAGGTGCCCCGTGCTGGCGCTGCAGGGGAGCGCCGACGAGTTCGGCAGTCTCGAGCAGCTCCGCAGCATCGAGTCCGGTGTTGCCGGCGCAGAAGGTTGGCTCGTCGACGGCGCCGGGTACTCACCGCATTTCGACCAGCGGGAAGCCTTCGTGGAGCGTGTGGCCGCGTTTTGGGGCTAGCGCCCGGATTTCTCAACGGCTGGCCACAGCGCGAGCGCGATGGCGCGAGATGACGGCGTTGCGCTTGATTAGAGTGCTAGACCTCGGCCTCGGCCAAGGTTGGCGCCGGGAGCTCGTCGGCTTCGACGACCCAACCGTCGAGGAGATTGATGATGCGATCGCTGTAACCCGCGTACTTCTCGTTGTGAGTGACCTGGATGATGGTCGTACCGCTCAAGTTGAGATTCTTGAGAAGGTTCATCACCTCGGTGCCCTGGCTGGAGTGCAGGTTGCCGGTAGGCTCGTCAGCGAGAATCAGCTTCGGATCGCCGATGACCGCGCGAGCCACCGCGACGAGCTGCTGCTGTCCGCCGGAAAGCTGGCTCGGGTACAGGTCTTTCTTGCCGACGATTTGGAAGCGATCCAGGATGTCGGCGACGAGGCTCTGGCGCTCCTTCCGCTTCACGTTGCGGTACGACAGAGGAATCTCGAGGTTCTCGTAGACCGTCAGACTGTCCAGCAAGTGGAAGCTCTGGAAGACGAAGCCGATGTACTGCTTGTTCAGCTCGTTGCGGTGCTTGGGCTTCATCTCGTGGACGGGATGGTCGAACAAGTAGTACTCGCCGCTCCAGACGCCGTCCAACATCCCCAGTATGCTGAGCAACGTCGTCTTGCCGGCACCCGAAGGGCCCATGACGGTGACGAACTCGCCTTGTGCGACGTCAACGTTGACGCGGCGCAGCACGTAGGTTCGTCCGTATCCGGTCTCGTAGAACTTGTCGAGGTTTCTGACTTTGATCATGGTGTAGTTTCGCAGATCTCCGTGGCTGACGTGACCGAATCATAGCACCGCCCCCGTTTTCGCCCCCGCAAGTGTCGCTTGTCAGCGCCACCACATCGGCCTGGCTCGCCCGGATTTCTCAACGGGTGGCTGCTGCGCGAGCTTGACGCGTGCATAAGTCCGAGCTTGGCACAAAAAACGAGGCGATCAGTGGTGCGCCAGCCTCAGCCCCAGGCCGCCCCCCAGTTTAGTCCACCATAGGGACAGGACTGGCGCGCCGCTGCTCGCCTCATGCTTCTGACTAGGAGCAAGCGCCGTGCCAACTCGGCGCGCCCTGGAAATGCCGAAAATCGCCCTTCATGGGACCTTCCGGCACGGTTTTCGGCGCGGAACTGTTCGCTTGGGGAAGCCGGTGTGTCGAAACCGGACACGTGGCTTGCTCGGGGGTCGGACGGAGCTTAGTGTCCGGGGCCATGGGGCACTCCAGCGACGATCTCAAGCGGTTGGCGGCCGAGAGAGCGGCCGCTTTTCTGGACGGAGTTCATGTGCTGGGGCTGGGCACGGGCTCCACTGCGGCCAAATTTGTGGAGGTGGTCGCAGAGATGCGCGATGCTGACGCGCTCGGAGACATCGTCGCCGTGCCGACATCGGTTGAAACCGAAACTCTGGCGCGCCAGCGCGGGATTCCGCTGGGCGATCTCGAGTCCCACCCGCGAATCGATGTGACGGTGGACGGGGCCGACGAGGTGAGCCCCGACCTCGACCTGGTGAAAGGGCTCGGTGGAGCGCTAACGCGCGAGAAAATCGTTGCCTCGGTGAGCCGCGAGCTCATCATCATCGTCGATGACTCGAAACTGGTCGGAGAATTGGGGGAAACGGCGCCACTAGCTGTGGAAGTCGTGCCCTTCGGTTGGAACGCCGTGGCTCTGCAACTCGCCGATCTCGGTTGCCAACCGAGGCTGCGTCGCACCGGCGACGATCCGTTCGTGACCGATCAAGGCAATTTCATCGTGGATTGCGGTTTTGCCGGGAGTATCGGCGCCCCGCAGGAGGTCGGTCAGCGGATCGACGCGATAGCCGGAGTAGTCGCCCACGGTTTGTTCCTCGGCATGGCGGATCGCGTAGTGGTGGCGGGACAGCGCGGCGTCCGAATTCTCGAGCGCACCTCTTCCGGCTAACTGAGCTCGGCGTGGAACACCGTCACCGCCTGTCCTCCCAGCACGACACGGGGGCCTTCGAGGCGAACGCGCACCGTTCCGCCGCGATCACTGGCCTGGAACCCGACTAGTTCCGTCTTGCCCAGGCGCCGGCTCCAGTACGGTGCCAGGCAACAGTGCGCGGATCCGGTTACCGGATCTTCAGCGACGCCCGACTGCGGCGCGAAGAAGCGAGAAACGAAGTCGAAGCCCTCTGAAGTCGACTGCGCCGTGACGATGACGCCGCGGGCGGCAGCATGTGCCAGGAGGGCGATATCGGGCTGCAGATCGCGCACGACCTGCTCTGAGGCCACCTCGACGAGGTAGTCGCACTTGCTCTTGCCGATGTACGTCGGCGGTGCGCCGAGGGCGCGCTCGAAATCGATGTTGGGCTCACCGGCTTCCTCGCGCGTGGCGGGGAAATCCATCTCGATCCAGTCGCCGCGGCGCACCGCGGTCAACGTGCCGCTGCGGGTCTTGAACGCGATCTCGGCGTCAGCAGGTTCGATCGCTGTTTCCCACAAAACGTGAGCGCTCGCCAGGGTAGCGTGGCCGCACAGGTCTACCTCGACGGTGGGCGTGAACCAACGCAAGTTGTAGGAGCTGCTTTCGGCGAGAAGGAACGCGGTCTCCGACAGGTTCATCTCGCGAGCCAGCGACTGCATCCACTCGTCGTCGCGCGCTTCAGGAAGCAGGAATACGGCGGCGGGGTTGCCGCGAAACCGCTCGTTGGTAAACGAATCGACCTGATAGAAGTTCATGTCGGAAGAGCAGTATACGGATCGTGCTACCCAGTTGAAACAAGGAGCTCCCTGCTATTCTGGGGACGGCACACTTGGCTCAGGCGTCGCCTTCGGCGAAGACGCCGAGAAAGTCCGCCTGGGTGACGATCCCCAAGAGGATAGCGTCCTCGGTTACCGGCAGACAACCGAACTTGTTGTCCAGCAGCAAGCGGGCCGCGGTGCGTAGCGACGCGTTGGGCTCCACCGTGATGACATCTGCGGTCATGATCGACTCGCCGAGCGCGTCTCGCATGGCGGTTTGTCGGACGCTCAGCGGAACGTCGGCCTGGTCGGTCAGTACGTTACGCAGGAGGTCACGATCCGAAACCAACCCGACGACCTCTCCTTCGTCGTCGACCACTGGAACATGGCGCATATCGTTACTGTCGAACAGGTCGGCCAGCACGAGGAGGTTGGCGCCGGGGGTGATGGTCTTGACGTCTTGCGTCATCAGGTCTGATACGACGGTTGCCGCCATGATGGCTCCTCGATGGTTTAGTCGGATATATCTGTCCTGAAAAAATATCAGGCCGCGACGCACAGCGCGCCCGACGCTTGCCGTCGACGGACGAGAATCCGACGACGTACTCACAGCCTACTTCAGAAACACACGAAAGAAATACACGAAACGGGGCCGGGACTTGCGACCTCGGGGCAACGTCGCGGAAACTGTGCCGAGGAGTCCTCCGATGGACATCAAGCGCGACACCTCCGGAAAAAAACGCAAGCAGCTCGTGTACTGGGGAATCGGCTTGGCAGCGGTTGCCGCGGCGACCTATGGCCTGTCCAATCTGGAGCGTGCCGCTCCGACGGTGGACCGGGCTACGCTCTGGATGGATACCGTGAAGCGCGGTGAGCTTCTCCTCGAGCGCCGCGGAGCCGGCACCTTGGTGCCTGAAGAAGTACGCGCCATAGCCGCCCGCTCAGCCGGACGTGTCGAGCAGATCGTCCTGTTGCCCGGCGCCGCTGTCGAACCCGACACGGTCGTGTTGCGACTGAGCAATCCGGACCTCGAGCTCGCCGCGGCGAACGCCGCCTCGGACCTCGCGGTCGAGCGGGCCAACCACCGCGACCTCGAGGTCGGGTTGCGTACGCAGCGACTCCAGCGTCGCTCGCAGGCGGCCGCGGTGCAGGCAGATTATCAGACCGCTCGGATCCAGTACCAGCGCGACCTGGAGCTGTTCGAGGAGCGTCTTGTATCAGAGCGCGACATGCGGATCTCCAAGTTGCGCGCCGAGAATCTCGAGTACCGGCACGGTCTCGAGCAAAGAAGCCTGGAGATCTTCGACGAGCAGATCACGGCACAGCTACAGGTGGCTGCCACGACCGTTCGGCAACGCGAGGCGCGTCAGGCACTGGCGGCGGCTGATCTCGTCGATCTCGACGTCAAATCGGGAATACACGGTGTCCTGCAGGAGCTCCTGGTCGAGGTCGGTCAGTCTGTCGGTCCGGGCGCTGTGCTGGCCCGCGTCGTGCAGCCCGACAAGTTGAAGGCCGAGCTGCGCATTCCGGAGACGCAGGCGAAGGACATCGTGATCGGCCAGCCGGCGGTTGTCGACATCCGCACGGCGAAGATCCCGGGAGTGGTAACGCGCATCGACCCGGCGGCGACGCAGGGCACGGTGACGGTCGACGTCAAGCTGTTGCTCGATCAGCTGCCGGACGGCAAGCTGCCGCCTGGGGCGCGGCCGCAGCTGTCGATCGACGGCACCATAGAGATCACCCGTTTGGCGGACGTGCTGTACACGGGCAAGCCGGCGTACGGGCAGTCCAACCAACAGGTGGGGTTGTTCAAGGTAGTGGACGATGGCGGCTACGCGGTACGCACCACCGTGCAGCTCGGCCTCGGCTCGGTCAACTTGATCGAGATCATCCAGGGACTCAACGAAGGTGACGAGGTGATTCTCTCGGATATGTCGCGCTGGGATTCCGTTGAGCGCGTACGGCTACGCTGACCCCATTAGTCCCACCAGCCAGGGAGTATAGCCATGAGCTCGAACGGAACGTCGCTGATCAGCCTCGACGGCGTGACGAAGATCTTTTACACGGAAGAGGTGGAGACCCACGCCCTTTCGGACATCAACATGGATGTCGAGAGCGGTGAGTTTGTTTCCATCGCGGGCCCGTCGGGCTCGGGGAAAACGACGTTGCTGTCGCTGCTGGGCCTTCTGGACACGCCGTCGAGCGGCAACTACGTGCTGAACGAGCACCCGGTCGAGACGCTGACGGCGTCGGAGCGTGCCCGGGTACGCAACCGCGAGATCGGTTTCATCTTCCAGAGCTTCAACCTGATCGGTGACCTGACGGTATATGAGAACGTCGAGCTGCCGCTGACCTATCGGGGGATGGCGAAAGCGGAGCGCCGCGAGCGGGTCGAGGCGGCGCTGGAGCGGGTCGGGATGGCGCACTGGATGAAGCACTACCCGAGCCAGCTGTCGGGTGGTCAGCAGCAGCGGGTGGCGGTGGCGCGCGCCGTGGTGGGAACGCCGTCGATCCTGCTTGCCGACGAGCCGACGGGTAACCTGGACTCAGGCAATGCCGAGGCGGTGATGGGCTTGATGGGGGAGCTGCACAACGAGGGCGCGACGATCTGCATGGTGACGCACGAGATCCGCGCTGGGCCGGCTACGCCGACCGCACGATCAACCTGTTTGACGGCCGCGTGGTCGAGGACGACGTGCTCGCCGACCAACAGCTCGTGCACCACGTTGCGGTGGAAGATAGCGCCGCGGAAGAGGCTCCTGCCGAGGAGGCGGCGTCGGAGGAGGCGGAGGCGTAAGGGCCCGAACCAAACCAGCACCCACCTGTTCCTGCGGGAAAAGAGGGCAAGAGCGACGCGGAACACGGCGCTCGGCCTGGGGGAGCGTGGCGGGTATTCAAACAAACCCGCCGCGTTCTGCGTCGCGGGCGCTGGCCACGGGCAGGCGAACCCGGGTGTATTCTCACCGCATCGGCCCGTTTCCCAGGAGTATCGGTCATGAGCGACGAATCCTTCCGCACCGAACGCGACTCGATGGGGGAGGTCCAGGTCCCCCAGGACGCCTACTACGGTGCCCAGACACAGCGCGCCGTCGAGAATTTCCCGATCAGCGGGCGCCGATTTCCGCGCGGCTTCATCGCCGCGCTGGGCATGATCAAGCGCGCTGCCGCCACGGTGAACGAGGAGCTGGGATTGCTGGATGCCACGGTGGCTAACGTGATTCGCGAGGCTGCCGATGAAGTAATCGCCGGAGACCTCGACAGGCATTTCGTGCTCGATATCTACCAAACAGGCTCGGGGACGTCGAGCAACATGAACGGCAACGAGGTCATTGCCAACCGGGCTACCGAAATTCTCGGCGGCGAGATCGGCAGCAAGCTGGTGCACCCGAACGATCACGTCAACATGGGGCAATCGTCGAACGATGTCATTCCGACGGCGATCCATGTGGCGGCCTTGCAGGGCATCGAAGAGCAGCTAATGCCCGCACTACGTCGTTTGCAGAGCGCGCTCCAGGCCAAGGCGGCGGAGTTTGACGGCATCGTCAAGATTGGCCGAACCCACCTGCAGGATGCGACGCCGATTCGCTTGGGGCAGGAGTTCTCCGGTTACGCGCGGCAAATCGAGCTGTCGATTCGGCGGCTCGCCGGCACACAGGAGTCGCTGGCCGAGCTGGCGCTCGGAGGAACAGCGGTTGGCACCGGGCTCAACACTCACCCGGAGTTTTCCGGGCCCGTCATCGAGAAGCTCAACGAAGCGACGGGGCTCGAGTATCGGGAAGCCACGAATCATTTCGAGGCGCAAGGGGCCCAAGATGCCTTGGTGGAGGCCAGCGGCGCGCTGAAAACCATCGCCGTGAGCCTCATGAAGATCGCTAACGACGTTCGCTGGCTCGGCTCGGGACCGCGCTGCGGGATCGGCGAGATCCTGCTGCCGGAGGTTCAGCCCGGCTCCTCGATCATGCCCGGAAAGGTGAACCCCGTTATCGCCGAGTCCGCGATCCAAGTGGGAGCACAGGTCATCGGCAACGACTTGACGGTCACGCTCGGGGGCCAATGGGGCAGCTTCGAGCTCAACACCATGCTTCCCGTCATGGCGTCCAATCTGTTGGAGTCCATCGACATATTGGCACGCGCATCGGCCAATTTTTCCGAGCGTTGCATCGAAGAGCTGCAAGTCGACGAAGAGCGCACCGCTTCGATGATCGAGAAGTCCATGGCCATGGTGACTTCCCTGGCGCCGGTGATCGGCTACGACCAGGCGGCGGCGATTGCCAAGGAAGCGCACACGACGGGCAAGACCGTCCGAGAAGTAGCGCGTGCCCAAGAAGTCCTGCCCGAGGACGAGCTCGACGAATTGCTCGATCCGTTGCGGATGACCGAGCCGGGAGTCCCGGGCCACTAGCCACTCCCTGGCGCCCGGGCATGACGCGCTGCGAGATCGAGTCACGCGCCGCGGTTCGCACCCTGCAAGTGACAAGCTATTCTAAGGACGGCACACTAGGGCCAATCTCATGATTTTGTTCGCCGACTGGCGCTCTGTCCGCACTGCGGTAGAAAATACCCCTCGGCGTGGGCGCCCGAAGGTTGCCCCGATCACCATAGCTGCCTAATTCCAGGAAAGCGCGGTACGTCATGGATCCTGAAGTCTCGTCTCTCTCCAAACGACGAGGTTCCGCGGCGGAAACGTCGGCATTGCGTGAGGTGACGCAGACGCTCGAAAGTATCTGCGTGCTCGACTGCCCCGACGCCTGCACGCTTGAGGTCGAGGTGGCGGACGGGCGCGTGGTGAGCATCGCCGGCGGACATCGAAATCCCGTGACCGAGGGCTACATCTGCGGCAAGGTGCGCTCGCAGATGGTGGATCACATGTACGGAGAACACCGCCTGCAGTATCCGGCGCGCCGGGTCGGAGCGAAGGGAGCAGGGGAATTCGAGCGCATTTCCTGGGACGAAGCGCTCGACACGATCGCCCAGCAGCTGTTGTCTGTGCGCGATCAATTCGGCGGCGAGTCAATCCTGCCGCTGTTTTACGGGGGCTCCAACGGTTTACTGTCGCAGGACAACACCGACGCCCGCTTGTTTCGTCGCCTCGGGGCTTCCGGTCTGGCGACAACCGTGTGCGCGGCCCCGACGTCGAGCGCTGCCGGCGGCTTGTACGGCAAGATGCCCGGCGTCGCGCTCACCGATTACGCTCACGCCCGGGCGATCATCGTTTGGGGTGCGAATCCGGCGACCTCGGGCATCCACTTGATGAAGGTGTTACAGGAGGCCAAGCGGCGTGGTGCTTTCCTGGCGGTCGTCGATCCGCGGCGCACGCCGGTGGCCCGCATCGCCGACATTCACCTTGCCGTGCGTCCCGGTACCGACCTTCCCGTGGTGCTCAGCCTGCTACGCTGGCTCCTCGAGGCGGGCCACGCGGACGAACAATTTCTCGAACGGTGCTGTACGGGTGCCGAGGAGCTGCGTCGGCGTGCCGGGGAGTGGACGTTCGATCGCGCCGCCGAGCTCGCGGGTGTCGAGGCGTCGGCGATTGCCGAAATGGGCCGACGATACGTGGGAGCCTCGCCGGCCGTTGTCCGCTGCGGTTGGGGGCTGGAACGCAATCGTAACGGTGGCTCGGCGGCAGCGGCCGTCATGGCACTTCCCGCGGTGGCGGGCAAGTTCGGTGTGCGAGGCGGCGGTTACACGATGAGCAACTCGGCGGCGTGGAGCCTCGACGCCGCGGCCGCAGCCTGTGAGCCGGAAAACGGCGCCCGGGTGATCAACATGAACGAGACCGGCGAAGCACTGCTGAACGCATCGGATCCGCCCGTCAAAGCGCTGTTCGTGTACAACTGCAATCCTCTGGCTGTCCTCCCGGCACAAGCAAAGGTGCGGCGTGGCTTCGAGCGTGAGGATCTCTTCACCGTCGTGTTCGAGCAGGTCATGACCGATACGGCGCGCTATGCCGACATCCTGTTGCCGGCCACCACGTTCCTTGAACGCGGCGAGCTGGCGCGCAGCTACGGAGTGTACGCTCTGCAACGGAGTCGGAAGGTCGCCGACCCGGTGGGCGAGTCGCGTTCGAACCACGTAGTGTTTGCCGATCTGTGTGAGCGCACCGGCTTGGCCAAGCCGGGTGACCCCCGCCGTGCCGACGATCTGGTCGCTGCCATGCTTGCCGCCGACGAGCGGGGCGCCCAACTCGGTGAGGCGCTGGCTGCCGACAACATCGCGTTTCCGGAGTTCGGCGATTCGCCGGTGCAGTTCGTCGACGTGTTTCCGCGCACCGACGATCAACGCGTCCACCTGTTGCCCGCGGAGCTCGATGCCGAGGCCGCGGCAACCGGAGGCCTGTATGCATTCCAGGCCGATCCCGGCAGTGCAGAGCATCCCCTTGCCTTGATCTCGCCGGCGTCGAAGCGAACCATCAGCTCGACGTTCGGCCAACTACGTCGCGGCCAAGTACCGGTCGAGCTGCACCCGGATGATGCCGCTGCCCGAGCGATCAGCAACGGTGACGAGGTGCGCATGTTCAACGAGTTCGGCGAGGTGCGTTGCCGGGCGGGCATCAACGCCGACCTGCGACCCGGCGTCGTTTGTTTTCCCAAGGGCCTCTGGGATCACAACACGCTCAGCGGTAACACGGGGAACGTACTCGTTCCCGATACGTTGACGGATCTGGGCGGCGGCGCCTGTTTCAACGACACGCGTGTGCAGGTCGCGAGGCTGGCCTGACGCCGGATGCTGGAGCCCGACCGAGCGCAACGCTGTAGACGCGCCCCTTCCCGCCCCCGTAGTAGCACCCCGTTGAGAAATGCAGGCTAGTTTTCGCGCCCGCCTGGCGGCCGGGCCGCCGCTGCTGCTCGACGGGGCAACGGGCACGGAGCTCAACAGACGAGGCGTTGATACGGCATTGCCCCTTTGGTCGGCAAGAGCTCTCCTCGAGGCGCCCGACGAGCTGCTGGCCGTGCATCGCGATTACGTTGCCGCCGGTGCCGACATCATCACGACGAACACGTTTCGCACGCATGGACACTCGTTGGCCGCCGCCGGGATGGCCGACCGGGCGGCAGAGCTGACCTGCCAGGCGGTGGAGATCGCTCGTCAGGCAGTCGCCGGTACCGATTGCCTGGTCGCCGGCTCGGTGGCGCCTCTCGAAGACTGCTATTCACCCGGGCTGGTGCCCGAAGACGCGGCGCTGGAGACGGAGCACGCCGCCATGGTCGAGGCACTGTGCGCGGCCGGCGTCGACGTCCTCCTCGTCGAGACGATGAACACCGTTCGCGAGGCGGCCGCCGCGGCGCGTGCCGCTGTGGGCACCGGCAAGCCCACAATCGTCAGCTTCGTATGCGGACGCGATGGTCGCCTGCTGTCCGGGGAGAGCGTGCGTGACGCTGCCACCGAGATCGCCGCGCTGAAAGCAGCCGTGCTGGCCGTGAATTGCTCCTCTGCTCCCGATTTGCTCATTGCCCTGACGGAGCTTTCCACGGCCGTGGCGCTACCTCTTGGAGCGTATGGAAACGTAGGCTACGCCGACGACGAGCAGGGCTGGGTGAATACGGACAGCGTCGAACCGGAGGTCTACGCCAAGTACGCGGCCGATTGGCTGCGCCTGGGGGCGTGCCTGGTGGGAAGCTGCTGCGGCACCGGTCCGGCGCACACCTGGGCCTTGCGGGAGCTGATCGACGCCGACAGATGATATGGTGACAGCGTCGGAGCCGCGGGGCCATTCCGTTGCCACCGCCCGACAAGGCACTGGAGAGATGTGGCTTTTCGTCGCGCACTTCGTCGCACCCCCTCGCTTTGGTGCCGCCCCCGGGAGTTCTTCAGCACCCTGTTAAGGGAGGTTGTGGGATGCGACTTCTACTTCCTCGATTCTTTCGTCGGGGGCGCACGTCGTCGTTAGCTCTGCTCGGCATCGCCGTGGCGATCGCCGCGTCGGTGTCGGTGATGGCCGAGGCAAGGCAGAGCAACGCGCGGCCGATGACCGTCGACGATGTGTTGCGGGTGGTACGGCTCGGCGACGTGCTGATCTCGCCCGTCGGCAGCCAGGTCTTCTACTCGGTTTCCGAGCTCGACTGGGACGAGAACCGCCGCCGCACTCGCTACTTCATGGTTCCCTTCGCCGGGGGCGAGGCGCGCCCGTACATCGGCGATGCCGGTGGCCGCTCGTTCCGCTTCTCGCCGGATGGCAGCCACTTGACCTTCCTCCGCAACGTCGACGATGAGGCGCAAGTGTTCGGCGTGCCGACCGACGTCGGTGAAGCGCGCCAGCTTACCCGCCACAAGGGCGGCGTAGGAGGCTATCGGTGGGCACCCGACAGCAGCGCGATCTTCTTCTCCGCCGACGAGGCGCGCAGCGACGAGGAGCAACGCGAGCACGATCTCGGCCTGGATCCGGTGTTCGTCGACGAGGCTCCCAACGGCAAACACGAGGCGCGTTTCAGCAACCTGTGGGTGCACGACATCGTGTCAGATGCAGAAACCCGGTTGACGGACGAAGAATTCATTGTCGGCGCCTTCGATATCTCGCCCGACACACAACGGGTGGTCTTCGCGGCGAGACCTGACGATCGCACCAACTATCCCTTTCTGTCGGAGCTGTATCTTTACGAACGGGCAACCGGGCAGCTCATTCGCCTGACCGACAACCAGACGCCCGAGCGTGGCCCGCTATGGGCTCCCGACGGCAATTCGTTTCTGTACCGAGCCCCCTCCGACGCCGATTTCGGCCTGCGCAGCGGCTACTTCTGGATCATGGACGCGACATCGCGCCAGACGCGACGTTTCGACGGTCAGAATCAGGGCGAGGTCGACAACGTCGCCTGGAGCGCCGACGGCCGCGGCATCCTGTTCAACGAAACCCGCGGCACCGACACCAACCTGTACCGGTTGGATGTCGGCTCCCGCATGGTCACCGCACTCACCAACCGCGACGGCAGCATGCGATCGCGCGCCTACTCCGCCGACCGCCAGCGCGTCATCTTTTCGTACGAAAACTTCACCACCCCGGCCGATCTGTGGGCGGTCCACATCGGGGCCGGCGACCCGATCCGTCTGACCGACGTCAACCCGACGATCGGCGCGACGCTTGCCGTTACCGACGGCGAGCTGCTCAACTGGAGCGGCAAGGGCGGCATGGGGATCGAGGGCGTGTTCATGAACTCGTTGGTGCACCAGGCCGGCGAGCGCCAGCCGCTCATCGTGCACCTCCACGGCGGCCCGGCCGGTGCCGTGACCAACCGCTTCAGTCCGGAGTTCCAGGTGCTCGCCGGCCTCGGCTACGCCATTCTGGCGCCTAACGTACGCGGCAGTAGCGGCTACGGCGACGAGGTACTGCGAGGACTCATGGGAGAAGTCGGCGATGGAGAGTTCGTCGACATGATGGCCGGTCTCGACTACGCGATCGAAAACCGCGACGTCGACCCGCAGCGCCTCGGCGTTCGCGGCTGGAGCTGGGGAGGGGTGGCGACGAGCTTCACGATTACCCAGACCGATCGGTTCAAGGTAGCGTCGGTCGGCGCGATGGTAGGTAACTGGGCGGCGGAAACCGGCCCCGGCTTCAACTTCGACGTGTCACTTTGGTATATCGGCGGCATGCCCTGGGAGAACCCGGAAGAATGGGCCGAACGCTCGTCGATCACGCATGTGAAGAACGTGACCACGCCAACGATCATCTTTCATGGCGGCCGCGACGAGACCTCGAGCGTCGGCCAGAGCTTGATGTTCTTCACCGCGCTGCGTGACACCGGCAAGGCGCCGGTGCGTTACATCAAGTTTCCCCGGCAAGGGCATGGAATCGATGAGCCGCGGCTCGAGCGCGTGCATCTCATCGAGGAGATCCGGTGGTTCAAGAAGTACATCGAGGGCGTTGACTGGGAGCCGTGGGAGGTGACGAAGTGAAGATCGAGACGTTCGAGCTCGAGCGCGTTCAGTCGCTGTGGGAAAACCTCGTCGAGATCAACCTCACCGAGAGCGGCATCCACCCGTACACCCTCGAGGAGCTGCTCGACCCGGGCGAGATCGCCGAGCTGAGCCGCGTGCGCCTCGGCTACGGTCAGACCAATGGTTCCATAGAGTTTCGTGGGGCGATCAGCGCGCTCTATGACGGCGCTGATATCGACAATATCCTGGTGACCAACGGCTCCGCGGAGGCTAATTTCGTGGCCTCCTGGAGCTTGCTGGAGGCGGGGGACGAGATGGTTATGATGCTGCCGAACTACATGCAGCTCTGGGGTATCGCAGCCTCGTTCGGTGTCGATGTCCGACCGTTCCACCTACGGCTGGAGCACCGTTGGGTGCCGGATCTCGACGAGCTGCGCGCCGCCGTATCGCCGAATACCAAGATGATCGCGGTGTGCAACCCGAATAACCCCACCGGCGCCGTCCTCGACAGTGCTGCCATGCAGGAGATCGTGAGGGTGGCGGCCGAAGTCGACGCTTGGCTGTACTGCGATGAGGTTTACAAAGGGACCGAGCTCGACGGGAACGAGGCGCCGAGCTTCTACGGCATGTACGACAAGGCCGTAGTCACCGGCGGATTGTCGAAGGCGTACGCCCTCCCAGGGCTGCGGGTGGGCTGGCTGGCAGGCCCGGAACAGATGATCGCCGATTCGTGGAGCTACCACGACTACACTTCAATCGCCGCCTCGCCACTGAGCAATCGTGTCGGCGCCCGGGCGCTGAGCGCCGAGCTCCGTCCACAGATCCTCGAGCGCTCGCGCTCACAACTGCGCGGCAACCTCGACGTGATGCAGGATTGGCTGGCCGAGGAGGGTGACGGCTGGGGGTTCGTTCCGCCCCAAGCCGCGGGCATGGCCTTCGTCAGCTACCCCATGGAGATCAACTCCACCGAGCTGGTCACCCGGTTGCGCGAGGAACAGGGAATCTTGGTCATTGCCGGTGATTGCTTCGGCATGGATGGGCACCTGCGCTTCGGCATCGGTGGCGAGCGCGAGGTATTGATCGAAGGGCTCGGACGCGTCAGCGAGTTCCTGCGCGAGCTACAGCCGAGCTAATGGAACGGAGGTCAGTGCAACCTGGCTGCCGTCGAGCGAGCTACAAGGAGAAGAGCATGCCCCTCGAAAAACCTCGGCCCCATCTCTATCGTATCGCCGCCGTGGTGGCCATGGTCATGGTCCTCGCCGCGCCGACCCTCTTCGCCCAAGAGCTCGACGCCGGCGTGTACGGAGAGCTGCGTTACCGTCACATCGGCCCGGAAGGCAACCGCGTCATCGCCATCGCCAGCCACCCCGGCGACCGCGATCTCATTTACGCCGGCGCTGCCTCGGGTGGCATATGGAAAACCACCGATGGGGGCCTGACCTGGGCCCCGGTGTTCGATGACACAGACGTAGCCTCTATCGGCGCGCTGGCGGTGTCGATTTCCGACCCCAACGTGGTCTGGGCAGGCACCGGGGAGACCAACATCCGTAGCATGATCTCGATCGGCAACGGGATCTACAAGTCGACGGATGCCGGCAAAACCTGGCAGCAGATGGGGCTGCGCGAAACCGGCAGAATCGGGCGTTTGGTCATCCACCCGGACAATCCCGATATCGTCTTCGCGGCCGCGGTCGGGACGGCCTACGGTCCGCAGCAGGAGCGCGGCGTGTTCCGGACCGTCGACGGCGGCGAGACCTGGGAGCGCGTCCTGTTCGTGGGCGAGGACACCGGCGCTTCGAACATCGCCATGGATCCGGCCAATCCGCGCAACCTGGTCGCCGGCATGTGGCCGATCGACATCAAGACCTGGCAGCGCAGCAGCGGCGGCCCGAACGGCGGCATCTTCGTTACCCGCGACGGCGGCGATACCTGGGAGCGGGCGACCAGCGGTTTGCCCGAGCCCCCGACCGGGAAGATCGCGCTGGCGTACGCGCCGAGCAACCCCGACCGCATCTACGCGCTCATCGAGACCGACCAGTACGAGTTCAAGGGTGTGCTCTGGCGCTCCGACGACGGTGGTGAGTCGTGGCGGTTGATCAGCCGCGACCAGCAGAGTACCACACGCGTCCGCACTATTACACACGCCTGGTAGTGGCGCCCGATAACGACGACGAGGTCTACTTCCTGGCCACCCGCCTGGCGCACACCGTCGACGGCGGCGATACCGGCACGATCTTGCGCAACGCCGGCGGCGATCATCACGACATGTGGATCGACCCGACGATCCCCGACCGTATCCTCCTGGCCAACGACGGCGGCGTGCACATCAGCCTCAATCGCGGCGGCTCTTGGTACCACCCGGACCTTCCGGTAGCGCAGATGTATCACGTTGCCGTCGACGACCAGATTCCCTACTTCGTGTACGGCAACCGACAGGACGGGCCGACGCGTCGCGGGCCGAGCAACAGCCTGGCGGGCGGCAACTGGCATTCCGTCGGCGGCGGCGAAGCCGGCTGGGCGATACCCGATCCGTTCGACAACAATATTGTGTGGGCCTCCAACGAACAGGGGGTGCTGACCCGCTACGACCTGCGCACCGGCCATTCCATCAACGTGCAGGTGTGGCCCGAGACGCCGGTCGGCAAGTCGCCCCGCGGCATCAAGTACCGCTGGGTTTGGAGCTACCCCGTGGCCGTGTCGCGGCACGCAGTAGGCACCCTGTATGTCGGCAGCCAATACGTCCACAAGACCACCGACGGTGGCACCACCTGGCAGGAGATCAGCCCCGATCTGACCACCGACGACGAGACCAAACAGGTCGACTCGGGCGGGCTCACCTTCGACAATGTCGGCGTCGACTACGGCACGACGTTGTTCGCCATCGACGAATCGCCGCTCGATCCGGACGTTCTCTGGGCGGGCAGCAACGATGGACTCATCCACGTGACGCGCGACGGCGGCGAAAACTGGGCCAATGTAACCGCGAACATCGAGGGCCTGCCGCCGTGGGGCACGGTGAGCAGCATCGAAGCCTCGCGTTTCGGGGTGGGCAGCGCCTATATCACCGTCGACTTTCACCAGGTCGACGATCGCGACCCCTACGCGTACCGAACCGACGATTTCGGGGACTCGTGGACGCGCATCACAAACGGCATTCCGCGCGGCATGCTGAGCTATGCGCACGTCGTGCGCGAAGATCCGGAGCGCCCGCGTATGCTCTACCTGGGCACCGAGAACGCCGTGTATCTGAGCCTCGACGATGGCGACAGCTGGCTGCCGCTGCGCAACAACCTGCCGCCTGTTCCGATTCACTGGTTGACCATTCAAGAAGGCTTCGGTGACCTGGTCCTCGGTACCTACGGGCGGGGGTTCTGGATTCTCGACGACCTGTCGCCGCTGCGGCAGCTCACCGGCGACGTGCTGTCGAGCGACGTGCACCTGTTCGAGCCGCGCCCAGCCTACCGGCTTCTGCGGCGCAGCTTGCCGGGCGAGCGGGTTCGCGGCGGACCGGCCGGTTACGCGGAAGATCCGCCCTATGGCGCACCGATCAACTATTACCTGGCCGGGGCCGCCGACGGCGATGCGACGATCACCATTCGGGATGCAGCAGGCACTGCAATACGCAGCTTCCCCGGAACCGCGCACGCCGGCATCAATCGTGTCTACTGGGACTTGCGGCACGAGGAATCGCCGCCGGTCGAGTTGCGCACGCCGCCCCTCGGTCACCCCGGCGTCGCCTTCGGCCCCGAGAGCATTCGCTACAACGAAGAAGGATGGCGGGAGCTCGACGTCGAGGGCAGCGGCGGCAATGGTCCGCTCGCCGTGCCGGGCGCTTACACGGTCGAGCTTGAGGTCGGTGGGCACCAGCTCAGCACGGGCCTCGAAGTGATCAAGGATCCCACCTCGGCAGCCAGCAAAGCGGACATTCGGGCGCAGATCGACCTGGCGTTGCGCATTCGCAACCAGGTGAACGTGCTGACCGAAATGGGTAATTCCATCGAGTGGATCCGCAAGCAAATTGACGATCTCGAGGATCTCGTGCGTGACCACGCCGACATGGTGGAGGTCGAGGAAGCGGCCGCCGCGTTCGATCAAAAGCTCATCGAATTGGAGCGCGAGCTCTACATTCTGCGAACCACCGGCGCGTCGGAGAACCTGTTGCGCTTCCCGGCCGGCCTTTTCTCGCACTTCAAGATGCTCGGCCGCTACGTCATGACCGGGGACGCGCGGCCGACGCCATCGAAGTACGAGGTTTTCGACGAGCTGTCGGCGCGGCTCGAACAGCATCGTGAGGCCTATGGAACGTTGGTATCCAAACAGATGGAGGAGTTCAACGCCATCCTGCGGGCCCACGGGCTGGCAGGTGTCTCCGTGCCGCCGCGGAACTGATCGCCAGTGGCGGAGTTTGTGGGGGAGAGCGGTCGGCGGGTGACGGGCATCGGGGTCGCTGGGGGGGGCGTGTGATTGACGGTGCACGGGGACACGGGTCACGTTGCCCAGGTGTACGACTGCCCACTTCGGAAAACCGAACGACGGTGTACCCGATGACATGGCCGAGCCCGTGGAAACGACCGTGCGATCCCTACCGGATCGGTGGGAGTGGCAGTGACGGGGGTCGGGTAAGCGGGGGCTCGCATGTCGCCGTTCGTGGCGAGGGCAACCAACGAAACGAGTGGATGAGAACACGACGTGCACCGCCAATCAGGCGCCCCCCGCGCCCCCGACCCCCGTCACTGCCACTCCCACCGCCCCATGGTAGACGCAGCATCGCCATCCTCACCGGGCCTCGAGCCTACCCCCGTCTCACGCCCACAATATGTAACGAACCTGTGACTCAGGACACTAGCTAGTCGTCTTCCGGTTCGCCGTAACCCCCGCCGCCCGGCGTACGAATGCTGATCACGGTGCCAGCCTCGACGTGCATGCTGACCTTTCCCGGGAGGTTTTCTTCGACGTATTCGCCGTCGGGCCCGGGCACCATGAGTATGTTGCGACCGATCTCTCCGGGGGACCCGCCCTGCAGGCCGTATGGTGAATAGCGCCGGCGATCGCTGAGCACCGTGATCTCGGCTGGCCCCAGAACTTCGATCTCGCGGCGGATCCCGTCGCCGCCCCGAAAGCGGCCGCCGCCGCCGGTGCCGCGACGAATCTCGTACCGGCGGACGTGGTAGGGATAGGCGTGCTCGAGGGCCTCGACCGGCGTGTTGAGGCTGTTCGTCATGTGGCAGTGCGTGGCATCGAGGCCGTCGGCGGTCGGTCGGGCGCCCATGCCGCCGGCGGTGGTTTCGTAGTAGGCGAAGGGCTCGCCATTGCGCGGATCGGTGCCGCCGATCGTCAGGTTGCTCATGGTGCCGTAGCTGGCCGCCGGTATCCGGTCGGGAATCGCCTGAGCGAGCGCTCCCAGCACGACATCGACGATGCGTTGTGAGGTCTCCACGTTGCCGCCGGCCACTGCCGCGGGCAGGTGAGCGTTCAGCAGGCTGCCGTCCGGGATGACGAGCTCGAGCGGCCGTATCGTGCCGTGGTTGGACGGTACGGCGAATGGGACGATAACCCGAAAGCAGTACATCACTGCCGACAGCGTGATCGCATAGATGGCATTGATGCTGCCGTTGACCTGGGGCGCAGTGCCGGTGAAGTCGATACGTGCCTGCGTGCCGTCAATGTCGAGTTGGGCGACGATGGGCACCGGTTCCGGGCTCAATCCGTCGTCGTCCATGCGGTCCTCGAAGCGGTACGAGCCGTCGGGAATCTGGCTGATGGCTTGCCGCGTCATGCGCTCGGCGTAGTCCTGCAGGTGGGCCATGTAATCGGCCACCACAGCGGCGCCGTATTTGTTCGAGAGGTCCAGCAGCCGGCGGCTCCCCGTACGGTTCGAGGCGATCTGAGCGGTCAGGTCGCCCTCACGCTCTACAGGTGTGCGGACGTTGGCCAAGATCAACGCCAGCACGTCGTCGACGACCTCGCCGCCGCGCAGCAGGTGGATAGGTGGAATACGGACGCCCTCCTGATAGATCGAGCGGGCCAGCGGCATGGATCCCGGCGTCATGCCGCCGACGTCCGAGTGGTGGGCACGGTTGGCGACGTAGTAGCTCGGCTCCTCGGCTCCGTCGATGAAAACGGGCGCGACGAGCGTGATGTCGGGGAGGTGCGTGCCGCCGCGGAACGGGTCGTTGAGCACCACCATGTCGCCGCGGCGCATTTCCGTGTGCTCGATGGCGGCTTCGACCGACAGGGGCATGGATCCCAGGTGCACCGGCATGTGCTCGCCTTGGGCAACCATCCGGCCCTTGCCGTCGAACACGGCGCACGAGTAGTCGCGGCGCTCCTTGATGTTGGGCGAGAACGAGGTTCGACAGAGGGTCACTCCCATTTCCTCGGCGACCGAGTAGAACAGGTTGCGGAATACCTCGAGGCGGACGGGATCCCAGGCGCTCATCGCCGCTCTCCGGGCTCTATGAGCAGGTTGAACCACTCGTCGACGCGGCAGGTGAAACCCGCCGGCACCACGGTCGTCGTGCTGTACTCCGTGACCAGCGCCGGTCCGCTGAACTGGTTGCCCGGACGCAACGCCTCGCGGTCGAGAAGCTTCGCTGCTGTCTCACCGTCGGGACCGAGCATGACGTGATCGGCAATGACGGCGGCGGCGGCGTCGGGGCCTTCCAGAGCGGCGCGCGGCAGATCGACACGGGAGCGCTGCGCTACCGCCCGAACTCGAACGTTCACCACCTCGGTGTCGCGGGAGCTGTCGGAATATCCGTACCGCTGCGCGTGCGCCGCGTGAAAGGCGTCGACGAACGCGGCGCCAAACGGCACCGCGATCTCGAAGCCCTGGCCGCGGTAGCGCACATCGAGGGTGCGCTCCAACCTGAGGTCGGCCGCATCGCCGCCCTCGGTAGCGAAGTCGGCCGCGGCGCTGTTCTCGAGGTTCCGCAGCGCCGATTCGAGGGTATCGACGCGCATCTCGTCAGTGGGTATGAGCAGCGTGCGCGAGTAGTCACGGGCGTAGTCGGCGAGCAACATGCCGAGCGCCGAGAGGATCCCGGCAGATCGGGGCACCAGGACGCGGGGAATGCCCAAATTGTGGGCCAGGTTAACGGCGTGCATGCTGCCGGCGCCGCCGAAGCAGACCAGCGTGAAGTCGGCCGGATCGTGGCCACGCTCGAGCGAAATTACCCGGATCGCACGCTCCATGGTGGCATTGGCGACACGCAGCACGCCGAAGGCCGCTTCGACCTCCGTGAGGCCGACATCGGCTGCCAGGCGCGCGACGCCGTCTCGCGCCGGCTCGAGCTCGAGCGTCGCGGCTCCGCCCAGGAAGTGAGCCGCGGACAACCGACCGAGCACGAGGTTCGCGTCGGTCACCGTGACCTCGGTGCCGCCGCGGCCGTAGGCCAGGGGACCCGGTTGGGCACCGGCGCTGCGTGGGCCGACGCGCAACGAACCGCCTTGATCGGGTGCGGCGATCGAGCCACCGCCGGCACCGACCGTGTGAATATCGATGACCGGTAGGCGGATGGGGATGTCGCCGACGGCGGCCTCTGCCGTCCGGCTCACGCGTCCCGGACAGAGGCAGACGTCGGTGCTCGTGCCACCCATGTCGAAGGTGATCACGTTCTCGAATCCGGCGCGCGAGCCGATCTCGAAACCCCCGACGACGCCCCCCGCGGGGCCTGACAGGACGGTCTGCACGGCGTGCCGGATGGCGGTGGCGAGAGAGATCGTGCCGCCATTGGACTGCATGATGCGCACTTCCTCGGTGGCGAGCTGCTCCGAGAGGCGGCCCAGGTAGCCGGCCATCACCGGGCCCACGTACGCATTCACCGCGGTCGTGCTGCAACGTTCAAATTCGCGGAACTCGGGCAGGACCTCGTGGGATGCGGTGCAAAAACCCGGAAAGCGCCCGGCGAGCGCCGCCAGGATTGCCGCTTCATGCTCCTCGTTGGCGTATGAATGCAGCAGGCACACGGCGACGGAATCGGCGTCAAGTGAGGCGAGGGCCGCCAGCGACTCCTCGATTGCTTCGGGCGTCAAAGGCAGGAGAACGCGGCCGTCGGGGCCAATGCGCTCGGCGACGCCGAGGCGGAGAGCGCCCGGCACGAGCGGCGGCGGTCGATCGACGTCGAGATCGTAGATCTCGGGTCGCGTCTGGCGGCCGATCTCGAGCACGTCCTCGAAGCCGCGGGTCGTGATGAGGGCGGCACGGGCGCCGCGGCGCTCCAGGAGGGCGTTGGTGGCCACCGTCGAACCGTGGACGAGCGCAACGCCGGTGGTCGCCTCGAGGTGGGCGAGGCCGGCGGCCACCGCCAGCGCCGGGTCTTCGGGTGTCGACGGTTGCTTGTGGATCGCCAGGCCGTCTTCGGTGACGATGACGAAGTCGGTGAACGTGCCGCCGGTATCAACTCCGATCAGCATAAACGAAGCGTTCGATCTCGCCGTGGATACGCTCCACGGTGGTGGCGGAAGGCGGAGCGGTGAAGCGCGACACCACGTATGTTGTCAGAAAGTTGGCCGCCAGTGCCCAAACGCCGTGGTGGACGCCGAGCCAGTTCGGCGTCACGAACAACATGACGTACAGGGTCGCCAGACCGACGCCGATACCGGCAAGGACGCCGGCGCGCGTCGTCAGCCGCTTGCCGGGCATGCAGACGCCGAGGATGCCGGGCAGGAGCTGCAGGGCGCCGGAGCCGGACAGCGTGACCAAGGTGACGAGGAAGGCGTAGGTGCGCACGGACAGAACATAGCCGACGACGAGCAGAAGCACGATCAACGCGCGGCCGACCCAGACGTAGTGTCCATCGGTGGCCTCGGTCCTGATGTAGCGCTGGTACACGTCGCGGGTGAGCACCGTCATGTTCGAGTGCAGGATGGAGTCGAGCGTCGACATTGCCGCTGCGGTGGCGCCGGCAAGGACCAGACCGGTCAGCAGCGGCGGCGCGTGTTCGATGAGCATGAGGGGAAAGATCCTGTCGGGGCGTTCGAGACCCGGCATCACGAGCGCCCCGCCGAGTCCGACGAGCGCTGCCGGAATGTACAGCGTCATCAGGTATATGGGCGTCGTCGCGCCGAGCCACTTGATGACGCGTCCCGAAGTTGCGGTGTAGTAGCGGATCATGATGTGCGGCTGCAAAACGATGCCGAACGACAGGGCGATCGTCATGCCGAACCACATACCCGGGCCGAAGTAGCCCGCGGGTCCGGGGAGGGTGAGCAGGTCGGGACGTTCCGCCGCGACCCGACGCCACAGCGCGAGAGGCCCGCCGAACAGCTTGTAGGTGAGCACGAGAGCACCGATCCAGACCGCGGCATACATCCAGATTCCCTGCACGACGTCGGTCCAGTAGACGGCGCGTAGGCCGCCCAGCGCTAGGTACGAGGCGGCCACGATGAGGAGGATCAAGGTGCCGACCTCGAACGAAATTCGATCGCCGGACGCCGCCGAGAGGATGTAGCCGAGGCCCTGCGCCTGGACTTGGATGTAGAGGATGGTGAACAGCACGGAAACAACCGAGACGACGACCCGTACGGCGTCGCTCTCATAGAAGTCGGCCAGCAGATCGGCCGGAGTCACGTAGCCGAAGCGCTTGCCGAGCGCCCAGATACGGCTGCCGAGGACGTAGGTGATCGCGCCGACGAGAATCGTCCAGGTCCCGGCGTCCCAGAACCCGATCCCGTGCGTGTAAAAGAACCCTCCCGAGCCCAGGAAAGCGAAGGCGGAGTGGTAGGTGGCGACGACGGTCAAGTACAAGACCACGAAGCCTGCCTTGCGGCCGTAAAGAAGGAAATCCTCAAGATCGCCGCTCATGCGCCGGTTGGCGACGACGCCCAGCACGAGCGTGAACGCCAGGTACGCGAAGATCAACGAGGTGGCGACGACCCAGGACTCCATTTAGTGCTCCGCGCCGGCGGATCCGGGCATCACAGGCCGCGCCGTTGAACCCACAACAAGACGCCGATCATGGCCACATAGATGGCGAGCAGGTAGGCGTACAAGAAGGGCACGCCCAGGATCCACGGTTCGATCCGGTTAGCCAGCTTGTGAACGAACGGCGGCTGGGCCAGCGCCAGCAGGCCGAGGAAAGCAATCACCGCGATCCAGCCGTCACGGCTGCGCGGCCGGTAGTGGCTCCGCTCGACGGGCATCAGCGCCGGCCCTGCGGCGCTGCCGCGCCTTCCGGCTCGCGAGGTTTCGCGGGTCGCGGCCGCGTTACTTGAAACGTCATCGCGTCGCCGACGCTGCGCTTGTCGCGATCGATGACGTGATTGCCTTCGAGAAGGTATTCCAGCAAGGCTTTGTCCCACTGCAGCCCGCCTGTGGCGACGAGCTGCAGCCATTCGCCGTAGGCGGTTTCGTCGGGCGCCTCCGTGCTTCCCGACCATACGGTGACCTTGGGGTTCGACATCGTGCCGGCGCGGCCCGTGCTCCCCTTGATGGGTGTGTAGATGAGCACGTCATTGGTGAAGTCGAGCTTGAAGGCGTCTGAGTCCCAGGCGTAGCCGTAGCGACGATAGCGGTCATACGCGCGCTCGTTGAGGGCCCGAATGTCGTCGGCCTCGTTGATTTTCGCGGTGATCCGGTCGCGAATCTCGAAAGCGGCGTCCTTGTGGTCGGGATAGCGGGGGTCGTCGAGGTAGCTGAATCCGGGCATGAACCAGCCGCGCATGCCCCACCAGCTGCGCGACTCCGTAGCCCGCGTGCGTACCCAGCCGGCGTATTCGGAGAATATCTGCACCCACTCGTGTGATGGGTAGCCGTGCGGGTTCAGGAAAATGTCGGGCAGCCAGGTGTTCCATAGCTTGGGGCGCACGCTGGTCTCCGGGTAGATCGGATCGGGGCTGCCCTGCCCGGAGGTCACATCGACGCCCAAGGAGCCGAGGTAGCCGGCGTGCAGCATGTGATCCGGGGTGATCTGGTGGAGATCGTAGGCGAGCTGCGCGCCGTCGGGGTTGGTGATCGGGTGGATGACGATGTTGACCTTGTCGAGAACATCGGCGTACTCCGGATCGGTAAGCACGAGCTCGGCGAGCTTCAGGACGTGGCTCGTCGAAGAAACCTCGTTGGCGTGCTGCCGAGCCGAGTACACCACCGTTGGTTTGAGCGTAGTGGCCTTCGCTTGCGACCAGTGGGTCGCCGCCAATGGTGCCATCATGTCGAGGGCCCAGATCGGTTTGCCCAGGTAGCTCTCGCCGACCTGGTAGGCGGTCGCTTCCGGCCATGTCTGCATCGTTGCCAGCACGCCGTAGGCCTCGTTCGGCGGCATCGGCGTGTCCCATTGCACGAGCGGGCGGGCGCGCCAATCGTCGGTCTCCGACAGCCAGGCGGTGATGTCGGGGTAGGGGGCCGGAGACCCGTTGGCCGGCAGCGTAACCGTGACTTCCGTCTCGGCAGTGCGTTGGCGCTCCCAGCCGACAGTCAGGTCGATGCGTCCGAGGCCGGCGAACGCGAGCGAGGGGCGATACAAGCCGGCGTCGCGCAACGCCCCGATGTTGGCCAGTATGGCGGTGGTCTGCACGGCGTTGGTGATCCGGGCATCGATGTTTCGCGTCGAGGTGCGGCGGGCGAACTCGTCGCGGCGGTCGTCTTCGAAATCGACCTTCACGTAGAAGCCCAGGTGGTCGAGTCTCGGTTGACCGGAGATCGCCGACGCGTCGAGTGGCTTGGGACGATCGATTGCTATCTTGGGGATGTCGCGGGTCAGCTTCTGCGGCGCCTTGTCGCGCTCGGTGTACTCGACGACGACCATCGGACGGGCGGCGCCGAAGCCGGTGAAGGTGATCTTGGCGCGGCCGGCCTGGCCGTCGGCCTTGGGTCGGACCACCGGAATCACCCGCCCGGGGTAGTTGAGCGCTTGGCCGCGGGCCAGGCGACCGAGGACGTCGAAGAAATGCAGCGTCGCGAAGTAGATCTCCTCGTGCAGCGCCTCCATGGAAGCCACCTGCTCCTTGTCGACCCCGATCTGGTAATCGGGCTCGCTGAGCGTCACGTCGACGCGTAACTCGCCGAAATGCGGTGCGTCCTGGGCCCGCGGTTTGCCCTCGCCGTTGCGCATCACGTAGTCGTAGATGCGCATCAGCGTGTCGCCCTGGAAATGATCCCAGAAGCGCTCGCGATCGGTCGCGATGCGTTCATCGATGACGGTGCGCTGGCCGACGTCGGCGTGAATCCAGCCCGTGGTGACGCGCGCCTTCTCGTAGTCGGGAAAACGGTCGAAGTACGGCCGCAATACCCAACGTGGCTCGAACGTCTCGCGCAGGATCTCGCTGCCATCAGCCGCCGTGGCGATGACCTCGTAGGCGGGGGCGTCCTTCGGCATCTTCTCGAAGACGATTTGTTCGAGGTCGAGGCCCATGTCGCGCGCCAGGACCTCGTCGATCGGGAAGATCTCCAGCAGCCAGCGTATCGGCGTGTACATGGCCTGTTGCGGCCACTCTTCGGGGGCGCCGACCTCGGCAAAGCGGATCCGGATTCCCTGCACTTCCTGACCGGCGAGCGCCGGCCGCACGGCGTCATAGAGCCAGCTGTAGCCCTGCTTGTAGGCCGACAGCACGCGAACCGACGTCGCCGCGGGATCGGCGCCCGCCTCGAGGAGCGCGGCGCGCGCCTGGTCGGCGATCGCGCTGCGAATTTCCGGCGGCTCACTCAGGTCGACGTCGAGGGAGACAACCGCGCCGCGGCCGACGGCCGGCAGCACCGCGGTCCGAAAACGACTCCAGAACTCGTCGACCTCGGAATCGATGACGATTTCTTCGTCGATCAGCAAGTCGCCGTCCTGGACGTCGATGTTGCCGACGCTGACCTCGAGGTTGTCGGCGGTGATGAGCTCGGCGGCTCGTGACGACAAGAACGCCTCGAATTCCAGGTCGGTCTTCACGACAAAGACATTCACTATCGCAGTCTCGAGATCGAGGCCGTCGAGCCGGGCGGCGATTGTTTCGAGCTTGTAGAGGGCCGTGGCAGCCTGGCTGGCCGGCGAGCGGCTCGACACGGCCCGCCACAGCGCTTCTTCGACGTCCTCGACCGTAGAGCGGTCTTTGCCCCGCTCCCAGAGGTGAGGGAGACGCTCGGCCATCTGCCGCAGCGCGCGGTCCAGGCCGTTGGCGTCGCCACCGAGCACGAGGACGGCAGTCTTGTCACCGAAAGCCTCCGGGACCACCTTGATCCATCCCTGGCCGGGAGCCAGCTCGGGCAGCTCCACATCGCTGTCTTCGGCGTCGACCAGCTCGGCGATGAGCGGATGAGTGCTGCCGATGAGCACCAGCGGCGGCTCGTCCGCCGGGCTGTCGATCACGTCTGGCTCCTTGGCCATCGGGATCGTCACCCCCGCTGCCTCGAGACCGAGGCGCGCGGCGAGATCCGCGCTGGCCACCGAGACGTCGGAGGCGGCGCTCGACAGCACGTCGACGCGATCCGGGATCAGGTTGTCGTCAGAATCGCCGAAGAGTCCCTGGTTGGTGAAGAGGTTCGACAGGTCGAGGTCGTCTTGGGTGCCGCCGCCGGTGCGTCCCCCGGGCGCGTCCGCGGGCTCTGTATCGTTGGAGATCCACACGAGGCGGGAATCGCTGCCCGGTTCGGTGACCTCGACGCGCAGCAGACGCAGGCCCACGTGCCGCAGGCTCGGAAGGGTCGGCACGGTCTCCTGCGCGCCTTCTGTTTCGGGCTCGTCGACGGGATCCGTCGGGACCTCCACTGGAGGCGCGGGGTCGTCACGGGCGGTCGTCAGTGCCGCGGCCGCTCCGGACGCGGATCCAGCCGGCACAGAAACGCTGACGTCGAGGCGGTCGATGCCATTCTGTGTCGCTTCAACGAGCAAGCGTTGCACCGCGAGACCGTCGGGTTCGATGCCCGCGGCACCTAGAACCACGCGCACGTCGTTCACCACGTCGCCCAGCGTCGAGCCTTCGGGATCCCAGATGTGGGGCAGGCGCGCAGCGAACACCAGGGCCGCGGCCCGCGTGCCGGCATCGTCGCCACCCGCCAGGACCACGGTCCGTGGCGCGCCGCCGACCAGTGCCACGGTGCCGCGCCCGGGTTCCAACTCGCCACCCAGCTCGGCGGCGGAGATTCGAGCGCCGAGTCGCGACAAGTTGCCGGCACCGATGGCGATAACCGGCCCCACCTCGCTGGCCGCTCCGGCGTAGCGACGCAGCGGCAGATCAAGCGCCGTGGTCTCGTAGCCGAGTCGCGCTGCTACGTTGGCCGCTGCGGCAACCTCGGCGTCGGTAGGTACGGAAGGCAAGGCCAGTCGGGCCGTGACGCTGTCGAGGTGGCCGTCACCGTTGCTATCGTCGAGGACGAAGCCGGCATCGTATACCTTCTCGAGGCCGCCGGCGGCCGTTTGGGCCGGGCCGCCGGGCCGAGAAACACCCGGGTCGCCGGGCGCGGCAACAGCCATGAGAACCACGGTGGAGAGGGCGATTGCCGGGAGGCGGCGGACACGATATCGAGGCATGCGATTTTCCGTACGCTGTCAGAAGCGATGGATCGGTTGCATATCTTTATCACAACATCGATTGCACAAGATTCGGTGCAGTCTGCTAAAGAGCGCCAAGGACGGGCCGCCGGCTTTCCCGGCGGCGAGTTTTGCACAAGCTTTTCCACAAGTTCAGTGGAGCTTGGGTTCACCGAGTGAGCCGACGAGCATGTCGATGACTCGTTGGTTCGCGGCCGGGACGTCGTACGAAGGCAGCTCACGCAACGGGATCCAGGCGACGGCTCGATGGACGATGGCGCGCGGCACGCCTTCGATCGAGACCTCGTAGAAACGAATGCGGACACTCTTCTCCGGGTAGTGGTGGCGGACGTCGGCGAGCAGGGTCGCGATCGTCGAGTCCACGCCGATCTCCTCACGCAGCTCGCGCCGCAGCGCCTCGGGAGGAAATTCGCCGGGATCGATCTTGCCGCCGGGAAACTCCCACATCAGCGGCAGGTGTGGGCCGTCGGTTCTCTGGCAGAGCAAGACGCGCTCGTCCGACACGGCCACCGCGGCGACAACTTCGATGAAAGAGTTTGTTTCCGTCATGGTGCGTAGCGGAGGGGCTGCGGGGCAGGGGATTCAGGTCGGGGTGTCGAGCCGACGACGGTTGCCCTCGATGCGCTCGAACGCTTGCTCGAGCTTGTCTGCATGGGCGCGAGCGCCTCCCAGGTAGAGCTGCGCATCTTGTTCTCGTTGCTTCCCGTCTGCCACCAGATCGAGATTCTCCTGGATGACCTGCAGCCAGCGGAGTCCGTCCGCTACGGCGGCTTGAATCAATCGGGAGGCGGCCCCCGCGCGTTCGGTGTCGAGGTCGCGAGTTGCAAGCGTGGCGAGCAGCAGCTGGCGAAAATGCATCCCCGCAAACGCCGCGAACACGAGAGCGGCGAGGCCGATGTTCTCCCACGGCAGCGGAACGATGTCGGACAATCGAGCCATGACGCCGCGGTTGACGTTCGAGGTCGAGACGGCGACAGCCGCCGCCACTCCGAGAGCCAGCCAGCCGTACTGTCGAAGTCGGGTCACAAGTACCTCCAGGTTACATTAACAGGGTGCTGAAGAACTCCCGGGGGTGCCGTTACGAGCACCGTGGGGGCAGATGCTGGTGCTGCGCCGGCGGCGCGCCTGCCAGCAGCAACGGAGTCCATTATAGTTTCACGGACTCCACCCATCACACTTTCACCACGGCCTGCTAGATGTCGAGCAAATACCTGGACGACGGGCGGCAGTCTCGCCTGCAAAGGCACGAGTACGAATTCGACGACGACCTCGCCGGGCGCCTGGTGTTTGTAGCCGGGGGCAGCGGCGGATTGGGCGCCGCGGTGAGCGCTCGGTTGCGACACGACGGCGCCGACGTGGTCCTGGGCTATCGCGATGACGATGACGCAGCGGAGGCCGTCAAGGCAGCCCTCGAGGCCGGCTACGACGGCCTTGTGACGCTGCTGAAAGCGGACATCAACAGCGATGAGGGGCGCCGGGCGGCGGTTGAACGTCTCGATACAGACGGGTTTTACGGTGCCGTTGTTTGCGTCGGTGATCCGTCTCGCGTGGCCCCCGACGAGATGGCGACTGCGCCGCTGGAGAGGGCGCTGCGCCGCAACTACACCGGCCCGATTCTGATGGGACGGGTTTGTGCCGAGATCCTAGCGCGTCGTTCGACACCCGGCGCCATCGTCCTGCTGTCCTCGATGCAGGGAGTGGCGGTATTTTCGGGTAGCTTGGCTTACTCGGGCCCCAAGTCGGCGCTCGTCCACGCCGCCAAGATCCTGGCGCAAGAATACGGCGGCAAAGCGAACATCCGGGTCAACGTCGTGGCGCCCGGCGTTACGGAGTCGGGCATGGCCCTGGGTTCGATTGCCACCGGCAAGTACGATCCCTATATCGACAGCGGCGTGATTCCGCGATTTGGCTACCCGGAGGACGTGGCGCGCTCCGTGTCTTTCCTGATGGCACCCGACAACTACGTGACGGGCCAGACGTTGGTGGTCGACGGCGGGCTCACGTTGCGTCGGGGGATCGGTTAGCGCTCGCCACAAACGTCATCGTGCGTATGAGCAGGAGCACCGGCAGGCCGTGGCGAAAGTGTGATGGGTCTGGTTGACGCGAGGACGCGGCAGATGCGAATGATCAGCGTTAAGGTGCAACTGTTCGCCCGCCTGCGCGAGCTCTGCGACGACCGATCTGAAGTCGAGGTACGCATCCCGGAGGGCGCCGACGCCGCCGCCTGCTTCGAGGAAATCTGTACAGCACACGATGCCGCGCGCGATCAGAGGACCGGAATGGTGGTGGCGGTCAACGAGGAATATGCAGCCTGGGATGCGGAGTTGCACGAGGGTGACCGCGTCGCCTTCATTCCGCCCGTCAGTGGGGGCTGAGGCAATGAGCGACAAGCGATTCGCTGTGCTCGAGGCGCCCATTTCCGCCGCCCACCTGAGCACGATGGTGGCGGTCGCCGGCAGCGGCGGGGTGTGTACGTTCGAAGGCACCGTACGCAACCACACGGGCGATACGCAGACCACCCACCTCGAATACGAGGCATACGCCGAGATGGCCGAGAAGGTATTCGCGGACATCGGCCGCGCTGCTGCCGAGCGCTGGGATCTTTCGGGTATCGCGATCCATCATCGGGTCGGGCGCTTGGAAATCGGTGAGGTCTCGGTGGCCATCGCGGTGGCCGCGCCGCACCGGGCGGCCGCATTCGAGGCCTGTCGCTTCGCCATCGACCGTCTGAAGGACGACGCACCGATTTGGAAGAAGGAGTTCGGTCCGGATGGGTCGTTCTGGGTGGAGGGCCGTGATCGCAGGCCGCGGTGAACGGGTCATGGTCTGGTGTGTCGGTATTGGGACTCGACAGTGTGATCCCAGCAGGGTGCTGAAGACCTCCCGAGGGTGCCTGCTAATGGTAGAATTCAAGCCATGAGTGCGAAGCCTTTTCGTCGCAAGGATCTGAAGCACGACGAGTTCATCAACTTTGCCGGCCGCGTCGGTCGTTGGCTGATGGAACGTCGCCGCCGCATTGGCTGGGGGCTGCTGGCCATCGCCGCGGTACTGTCGGTGGTGCTCAGTGTCCGGTTTTACCAGCAGCGCGAAGAACAGCGCGCCGCGGTGTTGCTGGCGGCCGCGATGGACGTATATCGAGCCCCCGTCGTACCGCCGCCGCCGGTTATTCCGGTGAGCCTGGAAGACCCCGCTACGGCCACCGATCCGACGACGGAAGGCAACGGTCCGGAGACGACGCCGAGCGCCGAGGGCCCCATCGACGAAGCCGTGACCGATCCCACCGTGGCAGCAGCCGATCCCACCGCGGGGGCAGCCGAGCCGGTCACAGCAGCAGCCGAGCCCGGCGCCGAGCCGCGGGCGCCCGCCGGCGCACTGCAGTTCGGTTCCGAGGCCGAAAAGTACACGGCGGCACGTGACCGGTTCACACCAATCGTCGAACGTTATGGTCGACGCCCATCGGGCCGCCTTGCCGCTTTTTACCTGGGAATCTGCGAGGCGGAGCTCGGCGAAACCGAAGCCGCCGCTGTGGCTCTCGAACAGGCTGCCGATGCTGCCGAGCCGGTGATTGCTTCGATGGCATTGAACCGCCTGGGCCAACTCGAGCTCCAACGGGGCAACGCTGACGTGGCCGTCACCTATTTCGACGCGCTCCTGACCCGCAGTGGGGGGCTGTTTCCACGCGATGAAGCGATGATGGCCAAGGCGCGAGCCCAGCAGGAATCCGGCGATCTGCGCGCCGCGCTGGCGACCTATCAGAGAGTCCTGGACGAGTTCGTGGGCTCCTACTCGGCGGCCGAAGCGCGCACCCACGTCGAGGAGCTCTCGGCCCAGCTCGGGCTGAATCCCAACGTCGAAGGGTTTTGAGGCCCGGAATACCGGGATCGCGGTCGGTTTGACCGCATGGTGGTCGTCGTATGCGACAGCGTCGGCTGCGGAGGGGCTCCGGACGCCGCCGATTTCAACGACGAGGGCGCCAACACCCTGGCAGCCGTCATCGAGGCCGCCCAACCGAAGCTCGATAGCTTGCGAGCCCTGGGGCTGTTCCGGGTGCCCGGTGTGCCGGGCGGCGACGGCGATGTCGCGACCGGTGCCTGGGGGCGCATGGTGGAACAATCGGCGGCCAAGGACACCATGACCGGCCATTGGGAGCTCATGGGGATCGTGTCGTCGGTGGCTTCCCCGGTGTATCTGGATGGTCTTCCGCCTGCTGTGATCGCCGCGTTCGAGTCGGCGATCGGCCGCCCCGTGCTGGGCAACTACGCGGCATCGGGAACCGAGATCATCCGCCTGCTCGGCGCCGAGCACATGGAGACCGAGGCACCGATCGTGTACACGTCGGGCGACAGCGTCTTTCAGATCGCCGCCCACGAAGAGGTGATCGGCGTGGAATCGTTGTACAACATGTGTCTGATGGCGAGCCGACAGCTACAGGGGCAGCATCCCGTTGCCCGTGTGATTGCCCGCCCGTTCGTCGGCAGCGAGCCGGAGGGCTTCCGGCGTACGTTTCGACGTCGTGACTTCGCGCTGCCGCCGCCCGGGCCGACCGCCCTCGATCGTCGCCAGGACGCTGGATTCCGCACCCATGGTATCGGGAAGATCCACAACATCTTTGCCGGTCGCGGGTTGACGTCGTACGCCAAGACGGAGAACAACCGCGACGGCGTTGCCAAGACCTGCGCGGCGCTGCGCGATGACCTGGCGGAGCTGGTGTTCACCAACCTGGTCGACTTCGACTCGCAATACGGACATCGGCGCGACGTGCGCGGGTACGCGCGCTGCCTCGAAGAGTTCGATGCCGCTCTGCCCGACCTGCTGGAAGCGCTGGGACCACGCGATTGTCTCGTTCTGACGGCCGATCACGGCAACGATCCCAGCTTTCGGGGTACGGACCACACCCGTGAATGCGTGCCGCTGCTCGTTTCGTCGACGCGCACCACGCCGGCCGACCTCGGTACGCGGGAGAGCTTCACGGACCTGGGGCAAACGATTCTCGATAATTTCGGTATCGACGCCGCCACCAGCGGCCAATCGTTTCTGCCGCTGGTGTCCTAAAAGAACTCCCATTCACGGTGCCCCGGGAGTTTTTCAACACCCTGCTGAGCCTATTCGTCGGGCGCGGTTTGTTGGACGCGGCGCTCCAACGCCTCGAGCTGGCTTTGAACAGCTGCAGACCGGCGCGAGATCAGCCATAGGTAGACGAAGGCGACCGCCCAGGCGACGGCGAAGCCGGCAAACAGGTAGCCGAGGTTGTTCATTGCAGGTTCTCCACGAGATCGAGTCGTCGCCGCATATCGAGCGCCCGCCGGCTTTGACGTTCGAGCCGGAGCCGGATGGCGAACAACGTGATGAACAGCAGTAGCGTGCCGAGCAGGCAGATCGCCACGGTGATTAGCATGCTCTGCTCCATGCCGCTGCCGAGACCGCCCTCCGTCATCAATTTGGGCCCCGGGTGCAGTGTCCGCCACCACACCACGGAGTAGTGGGTAATCGGCATGCCGATGAACCCGAGCACCGCCAGGACGGCGCAAAAGCGTGCCACCTGTTCGGGAGCTCCGCCGTAGGCGCGCAGCATCGCGTAGCCGATGAAGATCAGAAAGAGGACGAAGAACGACGTCAGGCGCGCGTCCCAGGTCCACCACGTTCCCCAGATCGGTTTCGCCCATATCGGACCCGTGAGCATCACGAGGCTACCGAAGAAAAGGCCGAGCTCGCCGGCCACCGCCGCCACTTCGTCCCACCGTGAGTCACGGGACTGCAGGTACAACAGGCTCGTGATAAACAGCACCGTGATCGCCACGTACATCGTCAACGCTACCGGGAGGTGGACGTACATCAGGCGTTGGACCTCGCCTTCCGTGGCTTCGGTGGGCGCGTAGATGAGCGCCGCGTACAGTGAAGCCATCATGCCGGTGGCGGCGACGCCGATCAAAAACGGCGACGGCGTCATCGAAGCTCGGCCTACGTCCTTGGATGCGGAAACCGATTGGGCATCGGACATGTGAATCACTCTTCGAGAATGGCGGGAAACGTCAGGAATCCCGCTGCCAGGAAGACAGCGTCGAAGGCCACGAGCAATTGTACCCAAGTCCCCGCCGCGCTGAGTCCATCGCCGGCGAGGATTGTGGTAGTGCACTTGACCGATGCGATCAGCAACGGGATCGCGATCGGCACGAGCAGCACGGGTAGCAGCACTTCGCGGGTCCGGGTTTTCGAAGCCATAGCCGCGAAGGTGGTGCCAATGGCGGCGAGCCCCAAATTACCGAGAAGCGCCACCAGGGCGAGCTCCGGCAGGCCGCTGCCCAGCCGTACGTTGAAGAAGACGACGAACAGGAAGAGCGTGGCGATCGCGGTGATCGCCAGCATCACGAAGAGGCTGGCGCATTTGGCGACGTAGAGCGTCGTGCGATCCACGGGACACAGCATCAAGCCCTCGAGCCCACCGCTCTCGTGCTCGACGTGAAACAGGCGGTTCATGCCGAGCAGGGCGGCGAACAAGAAAGCGGTCCAGAGAATGCCCGGGCCTACATCGACCGGATTGAACCGCCCGGGCTCGAAGCCGAAGTTGATGACCGTCAGCGCGATCACGGCAAACAGCATGGTCGAGCTCAAGACTTCCTTGCTGCGCCACTCGGCGACAAGGTCCTTGGCTACCAACAGCCGGAAATGTCGCGCCCCGCTCATGAGGCTCGCCCCGATACGACGGCTCGATAGGCCGCGCCGATGCCGCCCTCGGGCATTTCCCTGCTCAGCGCGTCGAATACCAACCGGCCGCGGGCCAGGATGGCGACCCGGTCGGCGCTCTCGGAGCCGCGGGCCAGATCATGACTGGTGAGGATCACGGTGCGCCCGGATCCATGCAGCGTCCTGAGGCGATCGTCGAGGCGTTGGCTGGCGTCGGGGTCGAGGCCGCTGAACGGTTCGTCGAACAGCAGGATGTCCGGATCGTGGACCAAGGCCCGGGCGATGGCGCAGCGCTGTTCCATGCCGCGCGAAAAGCTGGCCACGGGATCGTGCATACGGTGCTCGAGTCCGATTTCGACGAGCGCCGAACGGGCCCTGTCGTCGGCGTCTTCGACGCCGAACATGCGGGCAAAGAAGGCAACGTTCTGATGCGCCGACAGCACGGGGTACAGAAAGCTACGGTGCGACACGAGGCCGACATGCCGGCGTAGTCGGGGAGGGGCAGTGGCGATGTCCTGGCCATGGATACGGATGGTCCCGCTGCTCGGCCGCGCCAGCGCCGCGAGAATCCGGACGAGGGTGGTCTTGCCGGCGCCGTTAGGCCCGAAGATGGCGAGGAACTGGCCGCGCGGCACGCTCAGGTCGAGGTTTGTCAAGGCGCTGCTGGAGCCGAAATGCTTGGCCAGTTTCTCTACTTCGACAGCGCTCGCTGCGTCACTGCACACGGTGCGCCTGGGGAGCGGATGCGCGCTGATCCAGTTCGAGAATTCGCTCGAGAGTCTCGCGGCGCCGTGTGTAGTACCCACTTTCCGACACGGCGGCGCGATCGTGCGCGTCATCGAGGCTCGCGACCGCGGCGATCAGCTCGTCACGCGAGCCGAGGTCGGGCTGCGGCAAGCGGGCCCCGAAGATCGACGCCGCCGTCGTGACGAGGAGAGCTACGGCAAGGCCCAACAGCGACCAGGCTTCGGCCGAGATCGGCACGGAGCGCGGACCGAGGTGGAACGTCACTGCCTTGCCGGCGTCTACCACTCCGCTGGTCCAGTTGGCGTACACCCCCTGGCCGGGGATCTCCTGCGCTGTCTGCTCGAGGAGGTCGTCGGAATCGATCTTGGCCGCGTCGATGTCGGGGCCGAGCAGAATACTCACCTCGGCAGTGGGGTAGGGCAACATCAGCTCGATGTCTTTGCCGTCCGGGCCGGTCGCCAGGTCATAGGAAATCGCCACCTGGTGGGAGCCTGGCGGCAAGGCGCGCAGGTCGAGCAGCCGATTGCCATCGACGGCAAGCCGCGAAGGATCGAGCCCGCTGATGTCCGGCAACGGTGCGACGCTCACGGCGCCCGGCGGGAAGGGAATGGTCAGGCCCGATCGCTGTCCCTCGAACTCGGGGCCGCCGAAAAACGCCTGCTCGTTGACGTTCAGCACCTGCATGACCTGCACCGCCTGGTACACACCAGGCTCAACAGCGGTCAGGACGACGTGGAGGATCTCGATGTGCAGATCGGCGCCGCCTTCGGTGGCGGTGTACACGGTGATCGAAATCGCCGCGTTGCCTTCCGGCACCAGGGTCATTTCCTCACCTCGATAGGTATAGCCGTTGTAAACGACGAACGGCACGGCGAGGTAGCCATCGGCGGTGGGGACTTCTTCAAAGAGCACCGCACCGTCATCCTCGGACGTGGCGACGATCTCATCGATGATTTCCTGACCGTCGTTGATCTGCAGCACGACCATTTCGCCGGCCACCGGGTCGCCGGATTCGTTGCTTACCTGGACGAGAACCGATGCCGACGCGGCCGACGCCTGCGCCGCGAGCCCCGTGGGCAGCAAGGCCAAGAAGACCAGGGGGGCCGCAGACGCTGCCAAGAGGGCCTTCACGGCGATCTTCGCAACGGCGTCCCGCAGGCGGCGCAGAAGTGGTCCTCGTCGGCGGCCGGCACACCGCACTGGGTGCAAAACACCGCAACGTTCTTACCGTCACCGGCCGGCAACGGCTTGCCAGATGCTTCGAAGCCGGCCCGCACCGCGGCGATCTCGGCCTCGAGCTCTTCCGGACCGCGCGGCGTATCCTGGCTCAGCTCATCGAGTTGTCGGACCACCTCGATGGCCTGGCGCTTGAGGAGCTCGACCTCTTCCTCGTAGTCGGCGTCGAGAAGCTTGTCCGAGCGGTAATCGAAGCCGAGCTCACGGATCGCCGCGTAAATCTGCAGCTTGCGCTCCTCGAGGTCGCGAATCTGCGCCGCCGGTCCGAAGGGGTCGCCCATGGGTTGCACCTCGGGCCGGAGCAGCGGATAGCCGAGTACAGCCACGACGCCGGCAACCACGAAGATGCTCAGCAGGATCGCCATTCAGTCGCCCAGCGATTCGAGCTCCCGCTCGATGAGCCGCCGGTATTCATCGTCCTCCGCGGAAACCGTAGGTTCGACGACGGCCGCGGCCGCGTGGACGTCCACGGATGCCTGCTCGCGCCAGCGCGCGATTACGGCAGCCATCACGACGCTGCCGACCATGAGAAGCATTGTCGGCGCCAGCCAGGCGAGCAGGCCGAAGCCGCGGCTCTCCGGCTTGATCTGAATCCCCGGGCCGTAGTCGGCCGCGAAGATTGCCATGATCTCTGCGTCGCTCTTGCCGGCTGCGGTTTCCGCGCTCAGCCGCGCCAACATGCCGTCGGCAAAGCCGCAGCCGCAAGTGCCGATGGGGCGCATCGGACAGGTGCCGCATTGGCAACCGATCTCGGTGCCGAGACGGTCGAACTGGGACAAGCTCGCCGGGGCGCGCGACAGCCACATCGAGAACGGCACGGCGAGCAGCGCCGCACATACACCGGCCACCACGAACACGGTGGCGCGGCCGCGCTGTGTTTGCTGCCGATCCGTCATGGTGTTCCTCCGCGTCTCGGCCGTTAGTAGTTGCGAGCCCCGAGCTCGTTGCCCGAGCGGTCGGGCCACATGCAGATCACCGTGCCGAGCATGAGCACGAGACCGCCGATCCAGATCCATTTCACGAGCGGGTTGAGATAGGCCTTGAAGGTGGCGCTGCCGTAGTCGAAATCCCAGCCGGCGAGCACCAGGTACAGGTCGTGGCGCAGGTTGCTCCAGATGGCGACTTCGGTGGTCGGCTGCACGTCCGGGCCCGGATGGAAGTGGCGCTGCGGCAGCATGCGGAATTGCGCTTCGCCGTGTCGGAAGGCGACGAGAGGCGCCGAGACCACCTGCACGCCGGAGGAGTTGTAAAGCTCGACCTCACCCAACTGCAGGCGATAGCCGCCGATGTCTACGGTTTGCCCCGGTAGTAGCGTGGCTTCCACCTCTTGCTGGAAGCCGCTGGATCCGGCGATCCCTACCGCCATGGCGACGATCCCCAGGTGGATCACGTAGCCGCCGTAGCGTCGTTTGTTGCGCCACGTCAGCGCGCCGAGAGCGGCGTACCAGCTTTCCTGGGTGGACGATCGCCGGGCTTGGGTGCCGCGCCAGAATTCCTGAACGATCGTCGCGGTGACGAAAGCGGACAGGCCGAAGGCAATCAGCAGTGTCGGGTTGTGAACTTCCCAGACGGCGAGAACTACAGCCGTAATCACGCCGCTGGCCACCGGCATGGCGAAGGCACGCTGCAGGCTCGGCCAAGAAGCTCGTCGCCAGGCGATGAGCGGTCCGACGCCGGTGAGCAGAAGCAAGAAGAGCATGATGGGGACGTTGACGCGGTTGAAGAATGGCGGCCCGACCGTCTTTTGCGTACCGCCCCAGGCCTCGGTGATTACCGGGAACATGGTTCCCCAAAGGATCGCGAAGCAGGCGACCACGAGTACCAGGTTGTTGAAGAGAAACGATGACTCGCGCGACAATACGGCTTCCAGGCGACTCTCGCTCTTGAGCTCCGGCAGTCGCCAGGCCACCAATCCCAGGCTGACGGCGAGGATCAGCGCCAGGAAGCCGGCGAACATGGGTCCCATATTGCCCTGGGTGAAAGCGTGCACCGAGGAAACGATGCCGGAGCGAGTCAGGAACGTGCCGAAGATGCACAGCGCGAAGGTCGCAATGACCAGGAGGACGTTCCAGACGCGCAACATCTGCTTCTTCTCCTCGATCATCACGGAATGCAAGTACGCTGTTGCCACGAGCCAGGGCATGAACGAGGCGTTCTCGACAGGGTCCCAGCCCCAGTAACCACCCCAGCCAAGCTCGACGTATGCCCACTGGGCACCGAGAGTGACGCCGATCGACTGGAAGAACCATGCCAGGATCGTCCAGCGGCGGGTCGTGTGCAGCCATGTCGTATCGAGCTTGCCGGTCGTCAGGGCGGCGATGGCAAAGGCAAACGGAATCGTGAAACCCACGTATCCGAGGTAGAGCATCGGGGGGTGCACGGCCATCGCCGGATTTTGCAACAGAGGGTTCATGCCGCGGCCGTCGGCCGGTGTTGCAAAGGAGGGCAGAACCTCGAACGGATTGGCGGAAAAAATCTGCAGGGCGATGAAAAAAGCGGCTGTTGCCATGCACACGGTGTACACGTAGGGCATCAACACCGGGTGGCGGTTGCGATTCTGGATCGTGACCACCGTCGAGTAAGCGCACAGAATCATGGTCCACAAGAGGAGTGACCCGGCCATCCCACCCCAGAGGGCAGAGAACTTGTAGATCAGCGGCATGCCGATGCGCGAGTTTTCCGCCACGTAGCGCACCTCGAAGCGATCGGTCGCCAAGAGGTACATCAGCGAGGCGCCTGCGGTCAGCACGAGAACCGAGGTCGCCAGCACGGCGTTTCGGGCGCTTTGAACGAGGCCGGGAAGCTGGCGGCGGGTGCCGAGAAGGGCCGCGGCGATGCAGTAGCCGGCGGTGGCGAGCGACAAGATGAGGCAGATGCGCCCGAGCTCGATCATCAGCGGCCTATCTGCCCCCTCCTCGACTCAACCAGACCCATCACACTTTCACCACGGCCTGCTAGAACTCGCACGGAAAGCGCTATCGTCCCTGCGCGGGAGCCGATACGCCCTGTGCTCGGTGCTCCTCGTACTCGGTCGCTGCTTCGTACTTCGAGGGGCACTTGGCCATCAGGAAGGTCGCTTGAAAGGTACCGTGCTCGTCGAGAGCGCCTTCGACCACTGCTTCGGCACGGTCCTGAAATGTGTCGGGGGCGATGTCGCGGTACACAACGGGTATCGTCTTGCCACCCTCTTCGATAACGAACTCGTGGACGAGTCCGGTACTGTCCTGGGCGATCGAACCGGGGACCACTTCACCGGCGATTCGCAGCGGCTCTCCAGTGAGCTGCGACTGCTGCGCGACGACCTCGCTGACGGTGTAGTAGTAGACGCTGAATTCCTGGATGCCGGTGTACATGACGAACGCCACGGCAACGAGGATCACCCCGACGGCGATTGTGACTTGGCGGCTCCGAATTCCCACGGTGCCCTCCCGAATAGTCAGTCAGCGGTCAACTGAAGAGAATCGTAGCACGCACCTGAACTTGCTTCTAGCTGGGCAGAGCGGCCCACAAACGCGGATTACACCTCCAGGGCCAGCCTTCCCGTGACCTTGCGGTCGAACAGCATGTGATGCGCGTCGGCGGCCTTCGCCAGCGGCATCGTGGCGGCCAAAACAGGCTTGATAACGCCGCTTTCCACGAGTCGAAACGCCTCCGCCAGCTCGTCGGTGGTGGTAGCGAACGAGCCGATGAACTCGAGCTCCTTGAGGATCATCAGACCGGGCATGAAATCGACCGACTTGGTCTCGAGGTTGCCGACCATCACGAGTCGCCCGCCGGGGGCCAGGCTGCGTACCGACTCTGCGAACGTCAGGGCGCCGGTGATCTCGAGCACCACTTCGACGCCGCGCCCATCGCTCAGCCCCTTGGCCACGCGTGAGAAGTCGAGCTCGGGGGCGACGATCACCTCGTCGGCGCCGGCGGCTCGGAGCCCTGCTTCCTTCTGCGGTGACGAGGTGACGGCGATGACCTCGGCGTCGACGAGGCGGCAAACCTGAATGGTGTGCAGTCCGACGCCACCGGAGGCGCCGGTAATCAGTACCTTTTCACCGGCCCGCACGCGGCCACGCCGGTTGACGACGTGGATTGCCGTGCCGATTGTGCAGGCACAGATCGACGCCTCGACGAACGGAATGCTGGTCGGGACGTGCGCCAAGCCCTGCTCCGGCGACACGGTGTACTCGGCGTAGCCGCCGGGAATCTCCTCGCCGAAGAAGACACCGTCGCGGCATAGCGTCGGGCGGTCCGCGGCGCAGAGGTGGCAATCATTGCAGTGCACCCGCTGTACTGTGGCAACGTGATCGCCGATCTTGAACTTCGTCACGGCGGCGCCGAAGGCGACCACCTCGCCGGCGATTTCATGACCGAGAATGGCCGGCAGGTGGGTGCGCGGCAAATCGCCGCGTCGGTTGATCAGGTCGTGGTAGCAAACGCCCACCGCCCGCACCCGCATCATCACGCCGTTGGGCGCCAGAGTATCGGGATCGGGTGCGGGGAACTCTTCCATGCGCATGAGCTCCGGGTCGCCGAATTCCGGCAGCACCATCGCCCGCATCGTCGTCGGGATGTCGGCGACGCGGCGTGGCGACAGCGTCGTAGACGCGGTTTCTGCGTCAGCGGTCATGAACCAGCTTCTCCTGTTGCTTGTCGATTGCTCGGGATGAAGGCTTCTTGCCCGACCAGCCGTGTCGCAGGCCGTTCGGGTCCAGTGTGCGGAGCACACCGAGCTCCTCGGCGGTCGGCTCGGCCGTCGTCGGCGGGGAGGTGTCGCGGTATGAAAATCCGGTTGATTCACGGAGCATGGTCGCCGAAACGTCGAGGTGCACCGATACCGGCTCGAGCCCGTGATTTGCATGCAGTTGCCACACGGCAAGATCAGTGATCAACGTGGTCTCGGCGTTGGCCGGTGACGGTACGGAAGTAGCCACGTCGACCTCAGCAACGAGATTCCGCGTCGACTGGCGGGGCACCGTAATCACGATGCGCTGCGCCGCAGCCCGCATCGAAGGTGACCCTGCTGGACCGGGCAGCTTTAGGCGCGGATTCTCCTGCGGGCCAATGCGCGTGAGGTTGGCGCGCGCGCCCACGTCGATCTGGCCGGCGCCGAAGAACATCACGTCGATACCGTCGGTGGAGGCAAGATCGAAGATCTCCGGCAGGCTCATCGTCGACTCGCAGGCGTGCAACAGCGACGGATCCACAGACGTCGCGAGAGCCCTATCGAGGCGCGGGTTCACCGCGCCGACGCAGTTGATATAACGCAGATCCGGTGCGTGTGTGCGGCGGGCCAGCTCGATGGCGAGCATGGGCATGGCGGACGCCAAGCCGGTCACGACGGTATCGCCGTTGCGGATTTTGCGGGCGGTGAAGACCACCATGCGATCGCCGTCCCGCGCGGCGCCGTTTTGCGCCTCGGACGGAGCCGCGGGTGGCGCCGTGGACTCGTTCTCGGGCACCCGAAGGTAGCGCCGCAGCGCCGTCGCGTCACGGTGGTAGTAGCCGAGACAGCTCGTGGGCGCGGCGCCACCGGGACACACGGCGATCGCGCTGACCTCAGCGGCGGGGATTGTCGGGTCGCCGATGTGCTCGACAACTTCTTCTACCGTTGCGACGACGCGTTTGCCGGCCCCCGCAAGGAGCACGTCGGCATAGGGATCTTCGATACGCAGGTTGCCGCTGTGGTCCGCCTGTTGCGCATGGATCAAGGTGAAATCGGGCCGCAACGCCGGGTCGTCGAGCGCCGCGCGAAGCTCGAGGATGGTGTCGTAGACGTCTCTTTCTTGCAGCTCCAACGAGCCGTCGCCGAGGGCGCGGTGCAGCGCGGGCGGCATCGCGAATCCACCCTCGTACTGAAAGCCGAAGAAGCCGCATTGCGCCGCGGCCACCTGGCCTGCGGCGCACAAGACGTCGAGCGCCAGTGGGTTGGGCACCGAAACCAGCCGCAGGTTGCCGGGTCGGGCGTCAGCGGCGATCTTCTGCAGGAGAGCGATCGGCACGCGGTTGAGCTGGAATCCCCCCAGCGCCAGGTAGTCGCCGCGGCCGATGCTCGATGCCAAATCGGAGATGGAGGTGAAGGAGGGCATGGGGCTCACACTAACGAAGGCGTCGCGAAGCGGATCGCCCGCAGCGCCTGCAGCTCGGCTGGCGTGGGTACCGGCGTGGTCGGCACGCGGTCGGGCACGATGAGCTCGAAACTCGTGGCGTCTCGGAGCTCGTCGACGCCGACCCCGGGATGCACCGAACGCAATGCCATAGACCCGTCTTGGAAGTCCATGACCCCCATGGATGTCACGCAGAGGGTGGGACCGCCGTCGAGTCCCACCGCGTCGCGTCGGTGCCAGCCGGGCACGGAGACGTAGTCGACGGTAGGCACGAAGCGACGCGGTGAATGCTCCCAGCTGAACAGCATTACGCGTGGTGCGAGTGTGGCGATCGACGTGGTGCCGATCGATCCCGGCCCGCGAACTCGCATGCGCCCGTCGGTGCCCTTCAAGCCGATCAGGTTCGTGCTGCCCTCGCGGTCGATCTGCATGCCGCCGACGAAGAAGACATCGCAGAAACGGGTGGGCGACGCCGGGTTGGCCACCTGCAGAATGGCGTCGTGGGCTTCCCGATACTCGATGTTGCGAAAGCTGTCGTCGCTGGTATCGGCTGTCCAGGCGGCGGCGGCGGTAGGCACGCCGCGCTCGGCGCGCAAGCCATGGCGAACGCGGAGGTTCGGGGCGTGCAGTTGTTGCGCGGTAAGGGCCGCGGCGAGCATCGTCTCGGCGTGAAGTCCGAAGGCGACGACGTCGTCGTCGGCGAGCTCCCGCGCGACGACGCATACCACCACAGCGCCGATGTCAGCGGAAACGCCCCTGGGCTCGCTGGTCGCAACCCGCTCCTCGCGCACGGCCATCCTCAATTGGCCTGCATGCGCAGCGCCTTGCGTTGCGCCGCGTTCAGGTTGTCGACGTAGCCTTGGTGGTCCGGCGCGCCGTGGACGAACTTGGCCAGGTAGGCGTCGTAGGGCTCTGGATCCCCACGGAACAGCGCCTTGCCGGCTAGTGCGTAGTCCTGTAGGTGTTCCAGGTCGGGGACGTAACGGCCGCTGGTGCCCCCGGGATGGGCGCCCCAAGGTGTGACCGCGACGCGCGCGCCGCGGAGCATCGTCCACTCGGGATGCTCGACCACGGTTTGGTGGGGAACCAGGGTCTCGACAGTGGCTATGACCGGTCCGGCGCAAGCCTCCACCAAGGCTCTCTCAGCGAAGCTGCGGCCCAAGTAGGCCGTGGGACACTCCCGCACGTTGCCGTAACGATCGGCCTCGCTGGCGTGCACGAAGACGATGTCGGGCTGCACTGCCGCCACCCGAATGAAGCGGCGGCCCTGCTCCTCGACCTCGCGCAGATCGTTATTGAGCTCCGGCAGGGAGCTGCCGACACCGCCCGGCCACAGCAGATAGGGAACCCCCCACGCAGCTGCCTTGAGAGCGACGTACCAGATGCACTCGTCGCACTCCCAGACCTCGATCTCGCCGCGCTCGGCGCGGTGACGAAATGCCGGGGCGATCCCGGCGACGCGCTCCATCACCACGCCGGCAGCCACCACCCTGCGCACGCAGCCGGCGCCGATCAACAGATCAGTTTCGATCCCGGCGGTGGGTCCGGAAACCAGTGTGAGGTCGCGAACGCCGTTGCGAATCAGCGTTCGAACGATCGCCATCGGCGGATTCTGATACGAGAAGCCCGAGAGGCCGACAGACATCCCGTCGTGCACCAAGGCAGCCGCTGCTTCGACGTCGATGAGCCGCGACCGGCGCTTCGACGTCATTGAGTGGCTCGTCGTATCTCGGGCTCCGAAGAAATCGTTGCCGGTTCGCCGAGGACCTGCGGCCGGAATTTATAGCCGTACACGATGTAACCGTGTTCGGCGTTCTCGCTGATCTTGCGCGTAACCATCTCGAACGCCATGCCGATCGACAACTCGACACCTTCGACGTCGGTGAGCTGCGCCATCACCAGCGGCCCTTCGTCGAGGCGTACCATGCCCACGGTGTAGGGTCCGACGCTGCTGAAGCCGCGCGGTGTGTTCATCATCCGGGAATAGGAGTAGAGCGTTCCCGTGCCGCGGAACGCACGCGGTTCGAGGTCCGAAGCCTTGCACCGCGGGCAAACCGGCCGGGGCGGGAAGTAGCTCTCGTCACAATTCGAACACCGCGTGCCGTCGAGCCGGTAGTACGCGTCTCGCAAGCGGTGGAATCTGGGCAGCTGCACGTTCTTTTCCTTTTGGTACGCGGCGTCGCCGCGGCTCGGGGTCTCAGTTCTGCAGTATGTGCGTAACGGCGACGGATCCGGACCCGCCGACGCTTTGTGCCATCGCGGTGGAGGCACCGTTGATCTGTGCCTCGCCGGCTTCACCGCGAAGCTGTTGAACCGCCTCGACAACTTGATACACGCCGCTCGCGCCGATCGGATGTCCGCGCCCCTTGAGGCCGCCCATCGTCGAGATGGGGATGTCGCCCGATGCCCGAATGCTGCCGTCTGCCGCGAGATCGACGCCGTGGCCCGGCGCCGCGAAGCCGCAAGCTTCGAGGCTCAGCGCCGAAACGATCGTGAACGCATCGTGGGCTTCGAAAAGATCGATGTCCTCGGGACCCACTCCCGCCTCGTCGTAGGCGATCCGTGCGGAGTCGGCGACCGCCTGCCAATGCAGAGGGTCGCGGCGTTCCGCCAGTCCGACGGTATCGGTGGCGCAGGCCGAGGCGGCGATGCGAATCGGGGAACGTGCGAAGCGGTGCGACTCCGACATCGCCGACACGATCACCGCGGCGGCGCCGTCGCAAATGGCCGCCGAGTCCAGAATCGAGATCGGATCGGCCACCAAAGGCGAGTCCATGTAGTCGCCGACGTCGATCGGCGCTCGATACATGGCGTGCGGGTTGGCGCACGCGTTCTGATGGCTGTTGATCGAAAAGCGTGCGAACTGTTCGCGCTCGATGCCGTGCTCGTGCATGTAACGGCGCATCAGAAGGGCGTTGAGGGCCACGAACGAGACACCGTGCGCCGCCTCGTAGTCGGCGTCGGCGGCCGTTGCCAACGCCGCCGACACGGCGTCGTTGAAATGGTCCGTCATTTTTTCGATGCCGACGGCGATCACGCAATCGCACATACCGGAGCCGACGGCCAGGTACGCGGCGCGCAATGCTGCTCCGCCGGCGGCGCAAGCCGCCTCGATCTTGACGGCCTCGATGGGCAGAAGACCGGCGGCGTCGGCGATGGCCGTGGCGAGATTCTCCTGCCCGGTAAGTTGCCCAGACAGCATGTTACCGGCGTACAGCGCCTGCGCCGTTTCCGTGCCGGCGTCACGCATGGCGTCGAGCACGGCTTCGCTCGCCAGGTCCCGCAAAGAGCGGTCCCAGTGCTCCGCAACAACAGTTTGTCCTATTCCTACGATACCGACTTCACGCATCTCAAAGCATCCTGATCTTGTGCGATAAACGCAGGTACTGGCCGTAGTCGTCGACGGGATAAGAGCGATCCAGATACTGGTTGACGAGCGGCGCCATCGTCCGCGCGCTGTCCAGGCTGCCGTTGACAACGAGGGAGAATGCGTCGCTCCCTGCACCGGAGCCGTACGAGCAAAAGAAAATGCGATCGCCCGTCTCGGCGACGTCGAGAACGGCGGCCAGACCGAGAAGGGAAGAGCCTGCATAGGTGTTGCCGATCGACTCCACCACGAGCCCCGGGGCGATCTGTTCTTCACGGAATCCGAGCTCCGCCGCCACCCGCCGTGGGAACTTCGGGTTGGGCTGGTGGAAGACGGCCCAGTCGTAGTCTTCGGGAGTGGCGTCGAGGAAGCTGAGCAGGGCCTCGACCGCGCCCTGGGTGTGGGCCAGGTATGCCGGCATGCCGGTGAACCGGTGGCCGTGTTCCGGATAGTGCATGTGCTGGCGGCGGAAGAAATCCGGCGTGTCGGTAACGTGCGAGTGTGATGCTTCGACGACGGCCAGTGACTCCTCGGCAGGCCCGAAGATGTAAGCGGCACCGCCGGCGGCGGCGGTGTACTCGAGAGCGTCGCCGGGCTTGCTTTGGGCGGCGTCCATGCCGATTGCCAGCGTGTAGTCGGCCATTCCCGAGCCGACAAACGCAACGGCCGCTTGCATCGCTTCGGAGCCGGCCTTGCAAGCGAACTCCATGTCGGCGGCGCTGACGGCCGGGGTGGCGCCAATGGCCTCGGCGACAATCGTGCTGGTGGGTTTGACGGCATAGGGCTTGGACTCCGTGCCCACCCAAACGGCACGGATCTGGTCCGCGCCGACGCCCGCGCGACGGAGTGCATTGCGCGCTGCCTCGATGGACATCGTCACGGTGTCTTCATCGATAGCCGGGGCTGATTTCTCGGGTATGGGGAGGGAGCCGTTGCCGGCCGTCCCCCAGGCCGCGGCGATTGTCTCGGTGGCGAGTCGAGGGCGGGGCACATAGGCCCCGTAGCCGACGATACCGACGCTGCGCAAGGTCTTCATGCTCTGTCCTCGTGCTCCGGGAGATATTCGGGTTTCAATAAGCCGCCGAGAAAGATGTCGATGTAAGCCTCGGCGAGCTCGGTATCGGAAATGCGTCCCTCCGGGGTGTACCACTGATAGATCCAGTTGATCATTCCGAGGAGGGCGAAGGTCGCGACGCGCGGATCGATCGGGCGGCACATGTCCTTCTTGATCAGCTCGCGAAATGTCTCGCTCAGGAAGCGGATGTAGCGCCGTTTGCGCCGATTGATCTCGCTCTTGAAGTCGCCGTGCACCGATGTAGCTTCGTTCAATACGACGGTGACCTGTTTGGGGCGGTCGCGCGTTACCAGCAGGACGTGACCGCGGATGGCGGCGCGCAGACGCTCCAACGGATCACGGATCTCGCGCACACGGTCGAAGACCCGCTCCTCGAAGAGGTCCATTCCGTACGCCATGATGCCGAAGAGGAGCTCGTCCTTGCTGGTGATGTGGTGGTAGACGCCGGCCTTGGTCATGTCGACGGCGGCGGCGACGTCACTCATGGAAGACTGGCCGAAACCCTGTTCGCAGAAGAGGCGAGCGGCAGCCTCGTATATCTGCCCGGTCCGCGTCGTATGGTCGAGGCGCTCACGGTCGGGGACGGCCGGCTCATCTAACAGAGGGCTCACAGGTGTGACTCCGTCCGGTGGCTGAAGGCGTGAGTACCGCAACGGGCACCGCTTGTCGTCCGCCGGTACCCGCCAACGGGCATGGCCGGTCACCCTGCTTTGGTAGCTACCGACCGATCGGTAGGTAAACGCAAAAGGCTGATGGAGTCAAGGCAGGAGGTGAAAATTGTCCTACCGAGCGGACGGTAGGGTCGGAGTCGAGCCGGATGCGCCGCTGCGGTCCGGGTGGTCCGGCACAGCCTGCTAAGATCGTCGCTCGGCGTCCACCGCCGAGACGATCTCGTTGTTCACCTGCCACCTCTGGTCCGCGATGCGTGTGACTTTCTTGGGCACCGGCACATCGGTCGGTGTTCCCGTCATGACCTGCGATTGCGCAGTCTGCACGTCGCGCGATGCACGCAACGACAGGCTGCGCGCCGGCCTGCTTCTCGAGTGGTCCGTCGACGGGGACGCCGGGCTGGTGCGAATACTCGTCGACACGACAACCGACCTGCGCCAGCAGGCGCTGCGGGCACGCATCGATCGCGTCGACGCGGTGATCTACACACACCACCATGCGGACCACGTTCTCGGCCTCGACGAGCTACGCATCTACAACTTCGTACACCGGATCAAGATTCCGCTGTATGGGAGCCAGCTGACGATCGACAGGATTCGTGCCATGTTCAACTACGCTTTCGACGGGGCGACGCGCGGCGCACCGCGACTCGACTTGTGCCCGGTCGACGGGGCGTTCGAGTTGTACGGCCGAGAAGTGGTTCCCGTCCCTGTGATGCACGATCATCTGCCGATCTTCGCTTATCGGATAGGCGGTTTCGCCTACGTCACCGATTGCAGCGAGATCCCGGAGGAATCGGCGGAATTGCTGCGGGACCTCGACATTCTGGTGATCGACGCGTTACGACGCGAGCCGCATCCGGCGCATTTCACGCTCGACCAGGCGCTGGAGGAGATCGAACGCCTGCAGCCGCGCCAGGCCCTGCTGACGCATTTGTCACACGAGTTCGACCACGCCACGCTCGCCGCCGCGCTGCCCGACCACGTGGACGTGGCGTTCGACGGCCTTTCTCTGGAGGTCGCGTGATGCAAGTGCTGCGTGGGCTCCACGGAATCGAGTTCGAACCGCGCGCCGCCGCCGTGTCGATCGGCAACTTCGACGGCGTGCATCGCGGCCACCAGGCGGTGATCGGCAACGCGGTGCGCGCCGCGGCTGAGCGCGACGTTGCAGCGGTGGTATGCACGTTCGATCCGCACACGAGGATATTGCTCGATCCCGAGGCGCCGCCGCGCTTGCTCGAGACGCTCGACCAACGCTTGGAAATCATCGAGGGGCTCGGGGTCGACGTGGTGGTCGTTATTCCTTTCACGCAAGAAGTGACGCGCGTGACCCACGAAGAGTTCGTCGCTTCCTTTCTCGTCGGCACCCTGGGCGCGGTAAGCGTGCACGTCAGCGACGGTTTCAGGTTCGGGGCCCACGGCCGTGGCAGTGTCGATTTTCTGCGCATCACCGGGCGGGGGGAGGGGTTCGCCGTCGACGTCGTACCGGCGGTCATGGCCAACGGGCGACCCGTCTCTTCGACGCGCATCCGCGATGCCCTCGTCGAGGGCCGGCTCGCCGAGGCGAACGAGTTGCTGGGCCGGCCGTTCGCCCTTGTCGGTCGTGTCGTGCACGGAGCCGGCCGGGGCCGCGACCTCGACGCGCCCACTGCCAATCTGGATTTCGAGAACGGTTGCGTGCCCGCCGCCGGGGTGTATGTCACCGAGGCGCGCATCGCCGAGAGCGCGCACCCCGCTGTCGCCAACGTCGGCGTGCGACCGACATTCGGCGCCGGCGGTGACCTCACGGTCGAGGCACACCTCCTCGACCATTATGGAGAGCTGTACGGAGAACGTATGGAGCTGGCCTTCCTCGAGAGACTGCGCGGCGAGCGACAGTTCGAAAGCGCCGAAGCTCTCGCGGCGCAGATCCAACAAGACGTACAAGAAGCGCTGGCTCGCTTCGCAAGCTGAGCCGGCCGCCTTTGCGTTATACTGCCGGCGTTTCTGGACGAGTGCGGGCGGCTCTGAAACCCGCCGATAACGCAAGTAGAGAGCATGCACAGGGAGCTTGTCGGCCAAGAAGCCTCGTTGAGGCTGCCGTGCGACATCGATGTCACTGCATTGCTCCTCGGCTTCATCGAGGAGCTGATGGAGGTTAGCGGTAGCGAGACGCACGAGCCGGACGCGTTCCAGGGCGAGCTGAAGGCCGCTGTCTCAGCGGTTTGCGGCGAAGCCGCAGCCGACTTTGCCGATCGGTCGTGCCATCTCGTTGCTACGATGACGATCAGAGACGATCACGTGGAGGTTCATCTGGCCTGCAAGGAGACCGGATCCTCTGCCGTTGACGACGCCCATGTCGTGATGGCCCGGGAGGCATAGCAGGCTAACCACGCCGACCGCTTGCGGAACATGACGGCCAAGCTGCGACTCTACAATTCTTGGAGCCGCGAGCTCGAGGAGTTCGAGCCGCGGGAGCCGGGATCGGCCTGCGTCTACGCCTGCGGCCCCACGGTTTACGACTACGCACACATCGGCAATCTTCGCTTCAACATTTTCGTCGACGTGTTTCGGCGTGTGCTCGAGTGGCAGGGTTACGACGTGACCCTGGTGATGAACATCACCGACGTCGACGACAAGACGATTGCCGGGGCACAGCGCACAGGTGAGACGCTCGCCGACTATACGGAGCGCTACACGAAGGCGTTCTTCGACGACCTGAACGCCCTGCGGATCCTGCCGGCAACTCGGTATCCGAGGGCAACAGAGCACATCGAGGAGATGGTGGATCTGGTCGAACGGTTGCTCGAACGGGGGCTGGCCTACCGGCAAGACGATTCCGTGTATTTCCGTGTTGGGGCGTTCCCCGAGTACGGCAAGCTCTCCCGGCTCGATCCCGACCAACTGCAGTCCACCGGTAGGGTGGAGGGCGATTCGTACGACAAAGAAGATGCGCGCGACTTCGCCCTGTGGAAGGCGGCCAAGGAGGGCGAGCCGGCGTGGGAAACGTCGTTGGGCGCCGGGCGTCCTGGTTGGCACCTGGAATGCTCGGCGATGAGCATGAAGTATCTAGGCAGCTCGTTCGACGTGCACATGGGGGGCGTCGATCTGATGTTTCCGCACCACGAGAACGAGATTGCGCAGAGTGTCGGTGCCACTGGAGATGACTTTGCGCGTTGCTGGCTGCACTGCGCCCACCTCGTGGTCGACGGCTCCAAGATGAGCAAGTCACTCGGCAACCAGTACACCCTGCGTAGCCTGTGCGCCGACGGCCACGATCCCGTGGCCATCCGTTACTTGCTGACCTCGGTGCACTACCGCAAACAACTCAACTTCACGGTCGATGCGCTGCAGCAGGCCAAGGCGGCGATCGCGCGGCTCACCGAACTGGTTCTTCGCCTCGAGCAGCAAGGCGAGAGCCTGGGTGCCGGGGAGCCCGGTGCGGCGTCTGCAGCCCTGGAGATGGCACGCAACGGCTTCGCGGCGGCATTGCTGGACGACCTCAACACGAGCGGCGCGCTCGGCCACATGTTCTCCCTGGTCAAGGCAGCCAACGTAGCGCTCGACGACGGCGCTATGACGGCCGCGGAGGCCGAAGCCATCGTCTCCTGGTTGCGCGAGGTGGATACGATCTGGGCCGTCCTTCCGGCCGCCGATGCCCTCGTAGAGCGTCGGATCAAGGTGGGCGATGCAACGCTGCTGGCGGTCGGCCCACCGGTGGCTGATGAGGTCCTCGAGCTCATTGTCGCGCGGGTGAAGGCGCGCGCCGAACGTGATTTCGCCGCTGCCGACGAGCTGCGCAACCGCCTCCGAGAGCATGACGTAGTGGTCGAGGACACCCCACAGGGCGCGCGTTGGCACCTAGCCTAGTGTCCTGAAACAGAAGTTCGTGGCATTTTGCGGTGCCCGCGGAAAGCGCGTGTCCGTGTCCGTCCCATCCCGGCATGGAGCAGGGTAGTGGCTCGCGCGGCCTCAGTTCCCAGTGGCGACACGCCTTCGGCGCCGCAGCCGAGCAGCTCGCAGTGCGGCATTTGGAGGCGCACGGCTGTATCGTCGTGGAGCGGCGCTTTCGGTGCGCCGGCGGCGAGGTCGATATCGTCGCCCGGGAGGGCGATACGCTGGTCTTCGTGGAGGTCAAGGCGCGTGCAACTCTGCGCTACGGAAGCGCGGCGGCGGCGGTGGGACCCCGCAAGCAACGTCGCATCGCCGGCGCGGCGCGAAACTTCCTGCGTACGCGGTGCGATCGCGCCTATCCGTGCCGTTTCGACGTCGTTTGCGTTGTGGCCGGAAACGAAAGGGTGGAAGTTCGCTGGCTGAAAGACGCCTTTCGCAGCTGAGTCGCGGAGACACCACGTCTGCAGCTCGCGCGACGCCGTCTCCTCGCCCTCCAGCGCTCGCCCGATAGCCCCCTGTTGAGAAGTCGGAGCTCAGCAACCCGCAGACCCACCACACTTTCACCGCGGCCTGCTAGCGCCACAGGGAAGCGGCTTCGAGCAACGTCGAGAGGTGAATGTCCACGGTGTCATCGACCTGGCGGGCGTAGCCGCCGGCGAGAACCACAGCCATGGGTAAATCACGCTCGCCGCAGGCCTGTGTGACCAGAGCATCCCGCTGTCGCAGGCCGTCCCGGGTCAATCCCAGTTGGCCGAGCTGGTCTTCCGCGTATGGATCGGCCCCGGCCACGTACACGAGGAGCTCCGGCCGGTGGTCGTCGATGAGCGGCAGCAAGTGCTGCTCGAGGAGCTCGGCATAGGTCTCGTCGTCGGTTCCTGCGTCGAGGCCGATGTCGATCGTACTCGGGGGCTTGGGCCAGGGATACAAGAGCTCCTGGTGGATCGAGAACGTCGCCACGGTGTCGTCGCCGGCAAAAATGGCCGCCGTTCCGTTGCCTTGATGGAGGTCGCAATCGGCCACCAGAGCACGTTCGATGAGCTCTTCCGCCTGCAATTGTCGGATTGCGCACGCCGGATCGTTGAACACGCAGAAGCCCTCGCCGTGATCGGCAAACGCATGGTGGAAGCCGCCGCCGATATGCAGCCCGACGCCATGCTCGAGCGCCAGCCTCGCCGCCATGATCGAGCCGCGAACGCAGCGGCTGGCGGCATCGAACAGCTCTTCCGACCAGGGTAGCTCCATCTGCGCCTGCTCGGCCGGGGTCAGTGTGCTGTCGCGGCAGGCCTCGAAATAATGACGGTCGTGCACCCGGCGGATCTCGTCGTCGTCGGCCGGATCGGGCTCGATGAAATCAGCGCCGTGGGCGCCGTGCTCGTCGATCAGCCGCTGGCGCAGCATGCCGTACTTGGCGGTCGGAAACACGTGCGGACCGATGTCCACACGGTAGCTCGGTGAGTAGATGTATGAGGGCACTATGGCAGTATATAAGGGGCGGCGGGTGCCACCGGAACGGCCCTGAAACGGGTGCCCGCCGGCTTCAGCACCCTGCTGACGTTGGCTTGCCTGCGCAGGACCGACGCCGATACCATGTCCGACATTGGGGCGGGAATAGCTCAGCTGGTAGAGCGCAACGTTGCCAACGTTGAGGTCGCGGGTTCGAATCCCGTTTCCCGCTCCATATTTTTTCGCTTTCATCTTGCCTTTCGAGCGGGGCGGCGTGGCCAAGTGGTAAGGCAGAGGTCTGCAAAACCTCCATCCCGAGTTCGAGTCTCGGCGCCGCCTCCTTCATTTTCTCGAGCCGTCCGTTGCGTGGCCCTCCTCGCCGCACTCCTTCTGCCGATCTCCGGGAACGCGTCGGGCCTGCAGCAGCAACAGGAGAGTTGGCCGCCGGATTGGTTTACCGACCTGCCGGCCGTGGACCTCTCTGGTTCGTGGCTGTTCGATGCGGAGCGCAGCGATCCGATGCTGGGCGAATGGGCGGAGCGGGAAGTGCACTTTGTGAGCGACCACCGGTCCGCTTCCATCGTGTTGGAGTTTCGCGCCGGAAGCGAGCAGGCCAATGCACAGACCTACCGCTGGGACGGCGTGATCAAAGAGTTCCAGCGCGGCGCCCGACAGGTGCAGGAGGCGGCCCGCTGGACGCTGGCTGGACGCCTTCTGGAGGTCGTCGGACGGCACTGGAATCCGGGCGAGCCCGAGGCGATCGAGCACTATCGGTTTACCTACGAGCCGCGTGGCGACGTCCTGACGTTTGTGCAGGAGAGCGAATCGGGACGAACGGTGTGGCGTTTCGTGAAGGAACGCGAGCCACCAGCGGTGCGATGAGCGGCACCGGCGGCGCGGTGCTGCTGGCCGTCGCCCTCGTGTCGGCATTGCCGCCTGATCGGGCGGCGGCGGGATCGCCGCAATCGGGACAACAGCCTGCTGCCGGTTCCGGCGCGCAGAATCCAACCCAGGGCGTCGAGCTCGACGAACAGCAGCTTCGCGACATTCCCACAGCCCGCGACGTGTGGGCGCTGTTGGAGCACCGGGTTCCGGGAGTCGTTACTGATCGTCTCGACGTCGGTGGCTCCGACGTGGGGCGTCAGGCGCTGTTCTCCGCCCGCTCGACCTCCTGGCAGGAGAACGCCTTCCGCCTCGACGGCGTCGAGACAACAGATCCGGCGGTGCGCGGTACCTCCGGTTTCTACTTCGACTACGACACGTTCAGGACAGTGAACGTGTCGTGGGGGACCCAGCCCGCCGAGGTCGCAACGCCCGGAGTGGCGGTCGACTTGGTGTTGCGCGCGGGATCGAACGAGTTTCACGGCGGGGCGCAAGGCTATTTCACCCTGAACGCCTTGCAGGCAAGCAACGTGAGCGGCGACCTAGAAGCGGAAGGCGTCGAACCGAGCTCACGCATCGACTATCTGTCGGACGTTTCTGTGCAGGCCGGTGGGCCGTTGTCGCGCGACAGGGCCTGGTTCTTCGGGTCGTATCGCGGCTGGCGCATCTCACAGTTCGTGCCCAACTTCAGCGAGCCGGTTCGCACCGATCTGCCCGTCATCACCCTCAAGCTAACGGCAGATCCGGGGGCTCGCGACGACCTCTCGGTGTTCTGGAGCCGGCAGGGGTACCTGAACCCGGCGCGCAACGCCGGCGCCGGGGTCTTGCCCGAAGCGACGTCGGTCGAAGACGCAACCTCCATGATCTTCGCCGGAACGTGGGGCCACGATTTCGGAACAGAGGGCACGCTGCGGCACGTTGCCCTGCGCGGCTCGCTGCTCGACATCGATTTTCCACTGCTGATTCAGGCGGGCACCGCGCGCCAGTCGCAGTTCGACATCGTCACGCAATTACGTAGTGGTGCCGCATCATTGGGTTTCCTTTCGAGCCGCCGTCGTTACGCGGTGGATGTCGACACCCGGATGGCTACCGGCCCGGCCGACGCGCACGGCATCGGCGCTGGCGTACAGTTCCAGTACGTGCCGACGGAGAACAGTTTCTCCGCCATCGGTGACGTGAACATCGTGACCAGCGGCGGCATGCCGCTGGTCGCACAGCTACTGAATACGCCGGTCACCAACAAACAGAACGCTCGCGCCCTCGGCCTCTATATGCACGACGACTGGGCGATTCGTAGCGGTTGGACACTCTCGTTCGGCGTCCGCTACGACGATTGGAACGGCAGCCTGCCGGCGCAGGCCAGTCCGGCAGGCACGTACGCGCCGGCGCGGGATTTTTCGGCGCAGAACGACGTGCTCGGCTGGCGCGGCCTCGACCCGCGCCTCGCGCAGGCTGGTGATCTGCTCAGCGACGGCCGCCTGACGGCAGTGGTGGCTTTCGCCCAATATGTCCACCAAATGGGGACCTCGACGCTCTCGTTCGCCAACCCGAACTCACTGGGAGCGACGGTTGTTTCGTGGACGGACGCCAACGGCGACGGCCAATTCCAGCCGGGCGAGGGCGGCCCGACGATGTCGGTTGCCGGCGGGCCGATCGGGCGGGTCGAGGGGGACAGCCTCAGCGCCCCGCTGACGCGCGAGTTCCGTATCGGCGCGAATTATGAGGTGAGTGGCAACTGGTCGGCCGGCATCGACCTCTGGTATCGAAAGGACTCGAGCCTGTTCGACGATGTAGAGGTGGGCTTGGCGGCCGAGGATTTCGTCCGCGCCGTGGCGCCCGATCCGGGCCGCGACAACATCCCCGGCACCGAAGACGATCGCGGCATCGAGGTCTTTAACCAGGTGGAGAACTTCGGGGGCAACGAGCTGCTGCTGGCGACCGTCGATGACAAGACCGTCACCTATCGCGGCATTGACATCCGGCTGCACCGCAGGCTTGCTGACAGCTGGGAGCTCGGCGCGGTCGTCACGTTCGGGCTCGCCGAAGGCCTCAACCCGAAGGGCGGGTTGGTTCCCGGAGACTCCGGCGGCATCACGGATCTGTTCAACGATCCCAACTCCCTCAGCAACGCTGATGCGCGGATGTTCTGGGATCGGACGATGGTGCTGAAAGCCTATGGCTCCTACATGTTCGATGGCGGTTTTCACATTGCCGGCGTGCTGCGCTCGTGGTCGGGAGAGCCGTTGCCTCGCATCCTCCCGGTAGCGCTGAACCAGGGGATCATCAACGTCTACGCCGAGCCGCGCGGGGCGCTGCGCAACGACATTCTCACCACCGCCGATCTGCGGGTCTCCAAGACCTTCGGCTTGGCGCGCGGCCGCAGCGTCGGGCTGTATTTCGACGTCTTCAACGTAACCAACGCCGGTACCGTAACGAAGACCTTCGATGCGTTCCCGTTGTTCGGCACGCCGGCCGAGGTCGTACCGCCCTTGGTTGTGCGAATTGGCACGCGGTTGGCCTTCTAGCCCGGCTGAACGTCCGGATCCCGCAAGAGAAACGCGTGCACGACGCCCTCGGTGTCTATGGTCCAGATTCGGCCGTGTCGGGCCCGGGCTGCATGACGGCGGTGCGTTAGGGAAGCATCAGGCTACCGCGGTAGGTGCCGTCGACGTCGTAACGATAGACCTCCCGTCCGACGACCCACTCCTCGTCGGCGGTACGATCGACGTAGCCTGCGAGGACCCAGAAGAGCTGCCGGACTTCGTCCCAGGCCAGGTCCGAAGAAGTACGCGCCACCCGATCGAGGCTGGCTTCGTTGATATCTCCCGGCCGCCGTCCCAACGGCGCCCAGGCGCCCGCCTTGTACAAGACCGGAATATCAATGCGCAGCCCACCACCCGGACCGTAGACGCGCACACGGCTGGCGAAGTGGGTGTTGCTGACGGCGACACCGCCACTCCGGGCCGGTGCCATGCAGATCATGTTTTCGAGCATGTACATGATTCCCGCCACAGCAGGGACGGCTTCGACGAATCCACCGGTCACCGCGCCCTGGCGGTCGAGTACGCGAATTACCGGAGACGGGTCGGGGCCGTAGGTCATGGATGTCTGCGGCAAGCGCTGGACGAACATACGGTCCGGTGCGACGACGATGTCGACGGGAAAGAAGTCGAGGCCGATGGGGTCGAGCTTGTCGCCGGCGGCGCCGAACGGCTGGATGCGCCGATTCCGAGTATCCGCTACCCATACGCTGCCATCGGGGTGCACGAACATGCCCATCGGATCGGCCAGCTGCCCCGGAGCTGAGCCGGGCGCGATCCCATGGAACGCAGATATTCGCCACCGGGAGTGAAGACCTGGACCCTGTTGTTGCCCGCGTCGAGTACGAACACGTTGCCGAGGTGATCATGACCCAGCCCCGACGGACGATACAGTGCCGTCTCCAGCGTCACGGGGTCGGCTCCGATGGTCAGCTCTTCGACGAGCTCCATCGTCCACTCTTCGAGCCCCTCCGGGGACTGGCAGGCGCACGAGAGCATGGTTGTGAGCAACACGGGCACGACGCCCGGGGGCGCCAGGGCCCCCAGGCGTCGTGCCGTCTCGGGACGACGGGAACATCGAATGCCGAGCCAAGACGTTGATTGCGTCACGCCCGGCACCTGCGGTAGCTGTGGTGGTGGGCGTACAGCAAGCAGTGAAACAAATCGATGTCGCAGTCGGCGGCATCGACGTACGCGTCGACTGCCTCACCGAAGTCGCGATTCCTGAGGGCGCGATAGAGCCTCCGCTCGGCGCAGTCGCCGCAGCGGCCCCACTCGGTGAGGCATCCCGCGTCGGCGGGGGCTGCGAGGCCGACCGTCAATGCAGATACCGCGATCGCCATGAGGGCGCAACGGGTCTTCGTGGTGTTGATCGTCACGTTCGTGGTCCTTCCTTTCATCGAGATCGGGGCGTTGAGCCCCTTCACTCGATATGGGATGGCCACGAGTGCACGAAATCCGTCAACGAGTTCGGGCGGGGAGTGTCAGCCGCTCCGCATACCCTGTCTCCGGGTCAGAAACGGCTGCTGTAGCGGTCGTTGAACCAGGGCTCGGCGGAGTTGGAGTAGCCGCGGACCTCCCAGAACCCGGGCTCGTCGTCGGCAGTGAGCTCGATCTTGCGGATCCATTTGGACCCTTTCCAGGCATACAAGCGTGGCGTGATCATGCGGCACGGCCCACCATGCTCGCGCGGCAGCGGTGCCCCCTCCCACGAGTGAACCAACATCACGTCGGGGGACAGCGCTTTGTCCAGCGGCAGATTGGTGGTGTAGGGAATCTCGGTGGCGGGCATCTTGTCGTACGCCGTGCAGATCACGAAGCGCGCTTCGTCCGTGGGCACCACGAGCTCCATCAGGTCGCGAAAGCGAACGCCTTCCCAGTTGTTGTCCATGCGGCTCCACGTCGTCACACAATGAAAATCGCTGACGTCGATGGTCTGCGGCAGGTCTCGGAATTCTTCCCAGGTGAAGGTGATCGGGTTCTCTACCATGCCGGCGACCTCGAGCCGCCAATCAGCGAACGAGATATAGGGCACGTCTCCCAGGTCGAGGACGGGCCAGTTGGGGACCGCGTGCTGGCCGTAGGGCAGCTTGGGCCTGCCGTGCCGGTTGTCCGGGCCCTCTCCCATGGGCTGGCGGCCGGCGAACTCCACGTCGACGCTGTCGACGTGGAGTTGCTTCATGCGTTCGATGTAGCGCTGGCGGCGTTGTACCAGATCGTCGGGCATACGCGGATTCTACCCGCAGACGCGCTGTTGCGCCTGCCGCCTCATGTTTCGAGCGATCACGTCGATCTCAGGGACGGTAGCCCAGATTCGGCGCCAGCCAGCGCTCGATATCGGCCACATCCATACCCTTGCGGCGGGCGTAATCAGCGACCTGGTCGGCGGCGATCTTGCCGAGACTGAAGTAGCGAGCCTCCGCGTGGTTCAGGTACAGACCGCTCACCGAGGCGGCGGGCGTCATGGCGCACGTCTCGGTGAGGTCGACGCCGATCGTCTTGCCGGCGGCGAGCAGGGCAAACAGGGTTTGCTTCTCCGTGTGGTCGGGTTGGGCCGGATACCCCGGCGCCGGCCGGATGCCACGATAACGTGCCTTGATCAGGTCTTGCTGGCTCAACTCCTCGGTCGAGCCGAAGCCGCAATCGCGCCGCGCTTGTTCGTGGGTCTTCTCCGCCAGCGCTTCGGCGAGGCGGTCTGCCAGTGCCTTGACCATGATCGAGTTGTAATCATCGTGGTCCTGCTCGAAATCGGAGGCCAACTCGTCGGCACCATGTCCGGCGGTGACCACGAAAGCGCCTAGAAAGTCCGCCAAGCCGGATTCCCTCGGCGCCACGAAGTCAGCGAGGGCGAGGCACGGACGACCGTTGCGACGCGCCGTCTGCTGGCGCAGCGTATGGAATCGTACGGCTTCCAAGCTGCGGATCTCGTCCTCGTACACGATGATGTCGTCGTCGTCACTATTGGCCGGGAAGAAACCGTACGAGGCCTTGAGAGTCAGCAACCGATCGCTAGCGATCTGCTCGAGGAGGGCACGGCCGTCGTCATAGAGCTCGCGGGCGACCTCGCCGTACTCGGCACTCTCCAAGATGCCGGGATACGCGCCCCGCAGCTCCCAGACGCTGAAGAAAGGAGTCCAGTCGATATACGGAATGACCTCGTCGATATCCACGGGATCGAGGATCTTCACTCCCAGGAACCCGGGCTCGGGGATGTCATCGGCGCTCCACGCGAGCTGCGGCCCCTGCAGGCGCGCCGCAGCCAGGCTGACGAGTTGTGGTCCGGCGGCTTCCGCGAAGGCCAAGCGCTGGCGCTCCTGTTCTTCACGGTTCCGTCGCAGTAAGCCATCGCGGTGCTCGTGACTCGTGAGCTCTCTGACCACACCCACCGCGCGGGACGCATCCTTTACGTGCAGTGTGCCTTCGCCGTACCCGGGAGCGATCTTGACGGCAGTGTGCTTGCTCGTTGTCGTGGCGCCGCCGATCAGCAGGGGCACGGAGAAATCGAGGCGCGCCATCTCCTCGGCGACGTGCACCATCTCGTCGAGCGACGGGGTGATCAACCCGCTCAGGCCGACGATGTCGACGTTCTCCTGCCGCGCCGTTTCGAGGATCTTGTCGGCCCGCACCATGACGCCGAGGTCGAGAATCTCGTAGCCATTGCATCCGAGCACGACGCCAACGATGTTCTTGCCGATGTCATGGACATCTCCTTTCACGGTTGCGAGCAGCACCTTTGGTTGCGCCTTCTGCAGAGCCGCATCCTGCTTCTCGGCCTCGAGGTAGGGAAGCAAATAGGCGACCGCCTTTTTCATGACACGGGCGCTCTTGACGACTTGCGGGAGGAACATTTTGCCGGCGCCGAACAGGTCGCCGACTACGTTCATCCCGTCCATGAGTGGCCCCTCGATGACATCGAGGGGCCGATCTGCCTGGTGGCGCGCTTCCTCTACGTCTTCCTCGATGAAGTCCGCCACACCTCGCACCAGGGCGTGGGTCAGACGCTCACCGACACTGGCGCTCCGCCATTCGAGCACAACCGCCGCGTCTTCCTCCTCCTCGACATCCTCCTGGGCGACCTCAATGAGACGTTCCTGTGCGCCGTTTCCACGGTTGAGGATGACGTCCTCGAGGAGGTCGCGAAGATCGCGCGGGATGTCGTCGTAGACGTCGAGCTGGCCGGCGTTGACGATGGCCATGTCGAGCCCGGCCTGGATCGCGTGGTACAGAAACACCGAGTTCATCGCCCGGCGCACCCGCTCGTTGCCACGAAAGGCGAACGACAGGTTGCTCACGCCGCCGGATACCTTGACGAGCGGGAACTTCTCCTTGATCCGGCGGGTCGCCTCGATGAACGCCACGGCGTAGTCGTCGTGCTCCTCGATGCCCGTGGCGATGGTCAGGACGTTCGGATCGAAGATCAGATCCTGCGGCGGGAAGCCGACCTTTTCGGTGAGGATCCGATAGGCGCGCTCGACGATCTCGAGCTTGCGTTCGACGCTGGTGGCCTGCCCCTCTTCATCGAATGCCATCACCACGACGGCGGCGCCGTAGCGCCGCAGTTGCGCGGCTTGCTCGCGGAACGCCTCCTCGCCTTCCTTGAGGCTGATCGAGTTGGCGATCGACTTGCCCTGTAGACACTGCAGGCCGGCTTCGATCACCGAGAACTTCGACGAATCGACCATGACCGGCAGGCGCGCGATGTCTGGCTCTCCGGCGATGAGTTTGAGGAACGTCGCCATCTCTTTCTCGGAATCGAGGAGGCCCTCGTCCATGTTGACGTCGAGGATGTTGGCGCCGCCTTCGACCTGGTGCTGTGCCACGCTAACGGCTTCCTCGGCAGCGCCGTCCTTGATCAAGCGGGCGAACTTGCGCGATCCGGCGACGTTGGTGCGCTCGCCGATCATGATCAGGTTGGAACCGGAGTACACCGTCAGCGGTTCCAAGCCGCTGTAGCGGGACAACGGTTCCGGGGAAGAGACTACGTGCGGTGGGGCACCGGCCACCGCTTCGGCGATCGCCGCCGTGTACTGGGGCGACGAGCCGCAGCACGAGCCCAGTATGTTGAGCCAGCCGGCCTCGGCGAACTCGAGAACCTGGCCAGCCATCGCGTTGGCCGTCATCTCGTACTCACCGAACTCGTTGGGCAGACCGGCGTTGGGCCAGCAGGCGATATACACGTCCGACACGCGCACCAGTTCCTCGAGATACGGGCGCATGAGATCGGGACCCAGCGAACAGTTGATGCCGATGCCGAACAAATCAGCGTGCGACACCGAGTTCCAGAACGCCTCGACCGTTTGCCCCGACAAGTTACGGCCGCTGGTGTCGATGGCCGTGAACGAGGCGATTACCGGTACACGCCGGGCGCACTCGATGAAGGCTTCTTCGATGCCGAACAGCGCCGCTTTGATATTGAGCGTGTCGAAGGCGGTCTCGGGCAGCAGCATGTCGACGCCGCCCTCGAGCAAGCCGAGCGCCTGTACGCGGTAGGCGTCGGCCATCTCGGCGAAGGTGATCGCCCGGAACGCCGGGTCGTCGACGTCGGGTGACAGTGACAATGTTTTGCTGGTCGGCCCCAGCGAGCCGGCGACGAAGCGTGGCTTGTCGGAACTCTCGGCGGTCGCCGCGTCGGCGGCGGCGCGCGCCACCCGTGAGGCGGCGACGTTGATGTCATGCACCGCGTCTTCGAGGTGATAATCGGCCATCGATACCGACGTCGAGTTAAACGTGTTGGTCTCGATGATGTCGGCCCCGGCCTCCAGATAGTCTCGATGAATGCTCTCGATCACCTGCGGCTGCGTGATCGACAACAGGTCGTTGCACCCCTGCAGATCGTGTGGATGGTCGGCGTACCTCTCCCCCCGGAAGTCCTCTTCCGTGAGCTTGAATCCCTGGATCATCGTGCCCATGGCGCCGTCGAGCACCAGGACGCGCTCCTCGAGGAGATTCTCCAGATCTGATCGCCGGTTAGGGGCTTGCTCGTTGTTCATACAGGTATGATAAACGATCGAAGCAGGCGATTTGTCCCTTGTCCAGATGGCGGAATTGGCGCAGGCGCAACGGACTCATGGTCGTTCTTTGCTGGTTCAGCACACCGTGATTTGATTCTGATAATGTCAATTGTGAGAATCGGAACCGAGGGGCGGAGATCGCACAACCAGTGTCCACAAGAGCGTCGGCAGCCGACGCTCTTTGTTCGAGGACCATGATATGGCTGACGACCACGATGACCGCCGTGGGTATCTGCGCATCGAAGTCTACCTGGACAAGCTCCAGGTCACCGTCGGGGTCCACGGTATCGAGCCCACCAACGGAGTGGTGCTGAACATCAGCCGTGGCGGAATGAAAGTGAGCCTCGAGCACGAGATACCCAAGCCATTGCTCGGATACGGTTGCTCTGTTCGCTTCGTCGACGACCCGCAAGGCCGCGTCAGCGCGAAATCCAAGCACGGGAAGCTGCTGCGGATGGAGATGGTTGGACAATACGCCATCGAGTTCGACAGCCCCCTGGAGACCCTGAACACGGGCAGTGACCTCGATCCGGGCCGAGTCTCAGGTGATTGACCGACGGACAGCCCGAAAGGGCAGCGATGGCCGGAAACGAAGACGATCCAGAGGCGCGCCAGGATGAACGCACGGCGGGCGCAATACCTGGCGAGAAGTCCTGGGCTGAGGGCGAGCGCCAAGCGGACGACCCAGCTGACCTTCCTGTAAGTTGTTGATATACGGTTGGTTATTCACCCTGCCCAGGTGGCGGAATTGGCAGACGCGGGGGACTTAAAATCCTCTGACCGAAAGGTCGTCCGAGTTCAAGTCTCGGCCTGGGCACTCAGTAATGGCGGGGGTTTGCGGCGATTACGATTTCTTCGGCGAGAGCTTCGTCACCCTGGCGGTGACAGATTCGGTGACACTCTCGCCGTCGAGCAGCCCCACGGCGTCTACGGTGTCCCCTCTCTGCCAACGTGGGGTGAGACGATGGAGGTTGGATAATTACTGAGCAAGAGGGCGAGGTCGGAGACACAAGAATGTCGGAGTTGAGCAACAACGGTGCAGGAGACCACGAGGCCACCGGACGTCCGGTGCAGGGAGCCGGAGGCGACCGAAAGCGGACGTCGCGCGAGCCCGCGGTCCCGGCCCCCGACCCCCAGTTGGTCGAGCGACCACGGCGCCGCAAGTTCACCGCCGAGTACAAGGTCCGGGTGGTACGCGAGGCGGACGGGTGCTCGAAGCCCGGCGAGGTCGGCGCGCTGCTGCGGCGCGAGGGGCTGTACTCGTCGCATCTGTCGGTGTGGCGCAAGCAGCGTGACGCCGGGGCATTGGTGGCGCTGGCTAAGCCACGCGGCCGGCCGGCGCCCGATCCCCGAGACGCGCAGCTTGCCAACCTGCGTCGCCGAGCCGAGCGGGCCGAGGCGGAGCTCGAGAAAGCACGGCGAGTAATCGAGGTGCAGGGAAACGTCTCCGCGCTTCTGGGAGAGCTGCTCGAGCCCAGGGGCGCCAACGCGACTACCAAGCGATGATCGAGCAAACCGTCGAACAACTCACTCCCATCATCGGGACTCGCCCGGCGTGCCGGACGCTGGGCGCCTCGCACGCGACGATCTACCGCCGCCGCCGGCCGCCTGCGCCCCGACCGAGCAGACCGCGGCCCAAGCCGGCGAGGGCGCTGTCGGAGCCCGAACGTCAGAAGGTTCTCGCCGAGTTGCACAGCGAGCGGTTCGTCGACTGCGCTCCTGCCCAGGTATGGGCGACGCTGCTGGACGAAGGCCGCTACCTGGCATCGGAGCGCACGATGTACCGGATCCTCGCCGCCCAGGGCGAGGGCGGCGAGCGGCGCAACCAGCTCGTGCACCCGCCCTACAACAAGCCCGAGCTGCTCGCCAAGCGAGTCAACGAGGTGTGGTCGTGGGACATATCCAAACTGCGAGGCCCTGCCAAGTGGACCTACTTCTACCTGTACGTCATCCTCGACGTGTTCAGCCGCTACGTGGTGGGCTGGACTCTCCAGCACCGCGAGAGCGGTCCCTTGGCCGAGCAGCTCATCGACCAGGCGCTGCTCCAGCAACGCATCGGACCTGATCAGCTCACCATCCACGCTGACCGCGGCAGCTCGATGACCTCCAAGCCGGTCGCCTTCCTGCTCGCCGATCTCGGGGTCACCAAGACACACTCGAGGCCCTACACCTCGTCGGACAATCCCTACTCCGAGGCCCACTTCAGGACGCTCAAGTACCGACCCGAGTTCCCTGCTCGCTTCGAGTCGATCGAACACGCCCGTCTCTTCTGCCGGGCATTCTTCCACTGGTACAACTACCAGCATCGCCACTCGGGCATCGGCCTGATGACTCCGGCGACGGTGCAGGACGGACTCGCCCAGCAGACCCGCGACCGGCGTGCCGAAGTCCTGCTGGCCGCCTACCGGGCCCGGCCTGAGCGCTTCGTCAACCACCCACCCAGCCCGCCGGCGATCCCCACCGCCGTCTGGATCAACAAGCCTGCCACCCTCGAGAATGCTCACTAATTACGCGTGACCACCGTCTCATCCGCGTTGACAGGCACCGGTCAGCGTCAACCAAGTGGGTGTAGCGTTTTGCCGTGGTGTGTACAGCCCGTTGATCGAAACGAGTGATTCCGGCTAGGGTCTGGCCAATCGACAAGGACGTAGATTGTTGACGTACACAGAGCGCTGCGCGAGTTGCGAGACAGAAACGGAAGGTCGGCTCGGGTTCCACTATGTCCTGGTGGACGCCGAGGAGGAAAAGAAACTCTTTCGATGGGGCTGGGCGTTCGATTGCCAGGGCCACGACTGCCACACGAAGTGGTACACGGAGAACCCGAACTGTCCGGATTGTGGCGCAGAGCTGCACAGAAACAACACGCAGACGGACGAGTTCGGCGAGCGCTTTGTCGATGAGTGGGGCTGCATCAACTGCTTGAACCTCTTCGACATCGGCCTGGATAGAATCGAGGAAGAGTGCCGATGAAGATTCTAATCGTCAGACTGAGCTCTATCGGCGACATCGTGCACACGCTTCCCGCGTTGGTGGCGCTGCGGCGTCATTTCCCCGACGCTCGCATCGACTGGCTGGTGGAGTCGAGGTTCCGCGACATCCTGCTGGACAACCCGCAGCTCGACGAGTTGCTCGAGATCGACACTCTGGGTTGGAGGGACCGACCGACGTCAAGGGCCGCCTGGGCAGGCATGCTGGGTATGCTCCGCACTCTACGCGCGCGCCGTTACGACGTCGTCCTCGACATCCAGGGCACGCTCAAGTCGAGCGCCTTCGCCTTCATGGCGCGCGGCGAACGTCGTATCGGCTTCGCGAAGCGAGAACTGCGCGAGCCGCTGGCCCGTTTGTTCCCCGCCGAGCGCTTTGTACCCCGTGCGACAAAGCCCCACGTCGTTTACCGCAACCTGGCACTGCTTGCGGCACTGGGCATCGAAAGCGAAGAGGCCGAGTTCCCCATCGCCATTCCCGAGCCCTTGGAGGAGGAGGCCGATCGTGCCTTGGCGCGCCTGGGGATCTCCAGCTATGTGGCCCTCAACCCTGGAGCTAGCTGGTCGACCAAGCGATGGAGCCCCGAAAAATTCGGAGAGTTGGCCGCGCGGATCCGCGCTGAGCAGGGGCTGGCGAGCCTCGTGATGTGGGGACCCGAAGAGCGTGAGATTGCCGATCGGGTCGTCCGCCACAGCAAGGAGGCCGCGATCCTGGCTCCTCAAACCAGCGTCCGGGAGATGCTTCCCTACCTGCGTCGCGCGCGCCTCCTGGTCAGCGGAGATACAGGACCACTTCATATCGCCGCGGCTCTCGGGGTCCGAGTGATCGGGATCTATGGACCTACGATTCCAGCCCGAAACGGACCTTTTGGCACCGACGATCCGGTGATCAGCAAGTCCGTGCCCTGCGGCCCTTGCCACAAGCGACGTTGTCCGGGCTTCGACAACGTCTGTCTCGAATCAATCGACGTCAGCGAAGTGCACGCCGCGCTCACCCAGGTCCTGCAGGATCAGACCGCCTCGGCGTCACCGAGCTTCATGGGAGGATGAGGGATGGAGTCTGACGCTATCTCGATGCTTGATCTTGCTGCCCTCAACGCGGCGGAGCTTCATCGATCGCCCTTTCCCTTCGTCGTGGTCCCCAGCTTCGTCAAAGAGGAAGCCTGCGCCGCGATCGATGCAGACTTCCCCAAGATCGACCGGCCGGGCAGCATACCGGTCCGCTCCGTCAAGTACGGGCCCGCCTTCGAGACTTTCCTGGCCGAGATCCTAGGACCCGAGTTCGCAGCAGCTCTGGGCGCAAAGCTGGAGCTCGATTTGGTTGCATTCCCGACCATGATCACGGTCCGCGGCTTGTGCCGCGCCCGTGACGGTCAGGTTCACACCGATTCCAAGACCAAGATCGTCACCGTACTGATCTACCTCAACCGACCTGGACAGCAGAGGGTGGGCGCCTACGCATGTTGCGCTCGAGACCGACATCAACGATTTCGACGTCGAGGTGGCCCCGGAAAATGGCAACTTGGTGGCGTTTCCCTGCGCCGAGAACGCCTATCACGCTCACGCCTCGTACGTCGGCGAGCGCCGCGCCGTGCAGCTCAACTGGGTTACCAGCCGTTGGGTCGTACGGCGAGAGCAGATGCGGCATCGGCTTTCGGCACGCCTGAAGAAGCTTGCACCGTCGGGGGCTGCGTAGCCCATTGATCCAACAAAGCGATTCCGGCTAAGGTTTGCCTATCGACAAGGAGGAGCCCGGTCGAGGGTGAGAGATCCTGCTGGGGGACGAAACGGTCTCGGCGTTGCCGCGAGGCGAATAGGGGAGGCCGCCGAAAGGAGGTTGTTGCGATGAGACTTCGCCTGGTTGCGTTCACAACCGCGTCGCTCTTGAGCTCGGGGTTCTTCGTCGCCGAGCTGACGGGCACCGTTACCCACCCGTGGGCGCAGGCCGAGCAACGCCGCTTCCTGGGACTCGACGGCGATTACCTTCTGTTCGACACGGACGACGCCGTTCTCGACTTCCTCAGCACCGCCGAGATCGTTTCCCGGGAACGCATCCCCGTGGGCGTCACCCGCCCGGACGAGGTCGTGCTCGAGAAGGATGGGATCCGAGCGCGGGCGGCGTACAAAGACATCGACGAGACGTACCAGAGAGCTCGGATGACCGATGGGAGTTTCTTCATGAACCTGCGGGACTACTTCATGTTCGAGCGCGCCGCCTATGAGCTGGCGCAAATGCTCGGCTTGGACAACGTCCCCCCGACCGTAATCCGGAGGGTCGACGGCAACCGGGCCTCGTTGCAGACGTGGATCGAGAACTCCATGACCGAGCTCGACCCCGCCAACGAGAAGCTGCGGCCTCCCAACGCCTTTCCGTGGATCCGGCAGCTCCACACCATGTATCTCTTCGACGACCTGAGCGGCAACGTGGACCGCAACGCCGGCGACATGTTGATCGACCGCGACTCGTGGAAGCTGTGGATGATCGACCACTCACAAGCGTTCCAGAGAGATTCCAAGCTGCGCAACGCGGCCAAGCTTTTGTTCGTCAGGCGAGACGTTTGGGACAAGCTCCAAGCCCTCGACAAGGAAGAAGTGGCCGGTCAACTAGGCGAATACCTCACGAACTTCGAGATCGACTCGATGTTTGAGCGCCGCGACGCGCTCGTGGAGCATATCCAGACGTTGATCGACGAACGTGGCGAGGGCGCGGTTCTTTATGACGTGCAGCAATGAGGATTCCTGGAGAAAGCCGCCGACCTCTGTTTGAATGCCAGCACTTTGACACCAAGAAGGGATCTCGATGAAGCTTCTGAGCGCGCTGACTTGGATTGCCGTTTGTGCCCTGACCGTCGCCGTCCTGCCGACGAAGGCGAGCGACGCCGCCCAGCAGTGGACCGCCGATAAGCCCGGGAGCGACAACATCACGGTCGTTTCCCACTTGCCGCTGGGGCCTCGGCTGAGTATCTCCGACATCGATCTCGAGCAGGAGATGTCGCGGCCGTACGCTTATGTCGCCCGCATGGTCTACGGCGACGAAGGCGACAAGGGCATGGACATCATCGACCTGCACGACCCGGCCAATCCCAGCGTGATCTATCGTTGGCGGATCGAAAATCAGGACCTCCACCTGGGAAACGGGGGCATGGACGTCAAGCACTACAAGTGGAACGATCGCTACTACGTCGTGCAGTCGGTGCAGTTCGGTCAGGGCGGTCCTGACAGTGATATGGGCGCCGTGGTCCTCGACGTTACCGGGCTCCCTGACCCCACGACGGTCGAAGAGGTGGGCCGCCTGAGGGAGCCGGAGCTGCCAGGGGGTTTCCACAACATCTTCATTTACAAGCACAGCAACGGCCGGGTGCTGCTGTTCGCCACGGTCTCCGGTCCCTACGCCCACGTCTACGACCTGGGCTACGTGGCGGAGGGGCGTGCCGACGAGGCCCTGGTGGCCACCATTCCCGTGCCGGGCGAGTATGCCGGCAACATCCGTGGCTACCACGACCTGTACGGCGGCTATCACCCCGATACGGAGACTGACCGTTTCTACGGCGGCGGCACCGGCGGTTACTACGTGTACGACATCACCGATCTCGAAAACCCGTCGCTGGTGGTGAGCCTCACCGGCATCAACGGGGTGACGCGCGGCCACACCTTCACCCCGTCGCCCGACGGCCGTTACGTCATCGCCGAAACCGAGTACCAGTACGCGCCGCTGCGTATCTTCGATCTGCAGCCGGCGCTCGACGGCGAGGTGCAAAACATCAGCAGCCCGATCTCGGCGTGGACCGCGGACTGGCGACAGTTGGTGCACAACCATGAGGTGCGATGGCCGTACGTATTCGTTTCCGGCTACCTCGACGGATTGCAGGTGTTCAGCCTGATGGACCCGAAGAACCCCGTCACCGTGGCCTACTACGACAGCTATTTGGGCCCACCGAGCAAAGTCCGCTGCGCGATGTGCAACGGCGCCTTCGGGGTGGACGTGCGCAACGCCGACGGTTTGATCGTCCTCAGCGATATGACCACGGGATTTTGGGCATTTCGGATGGAAGGCTTCAGCGGCTGGAACGGTGCCGACTGGGGCATGCCGGACATCTCGAGCGTACAGGAATGGGGAAAGGGCCCGCCGGGTCGCCGCTGACGAAGTTGTGAAACAGTAGACGGAGGAGCAAAGATGAACGTGAATCTCTCTACCTCGCTTTCGCTCAGGTACGGGGTGATCGTCGCTGTGGCGCTCTTGTCGTCCGCGGCGGTGGTGTTCTTCCCCGTGGCTGCGCAGACTCCCGCCTCCGAGGCCGAAGAATGGGAAGTGCTCAGGACGCCCTACGGTCATCCGGACCTGTAGGGGAACTGGACCAACGCGACGCTTACCCCCTTCACGCGTGCTGCAGGCCGGGCGCTCGTTCTTACATGGGAAGAGGTTGCCGAGATCGAATCGGGCCAGGCGGAAATCGTCGCCGATCGCGCCGCGCCGAGCGATCCGAACCGCCTGCCGCCTCCGGAGGGTGGTGACCACCCGGTCTGCATCGATTCGCCGACCTCCTGCTACAACGAGTTCTACAGGGAGCCCGGTGAACGAGTGGCGGTGGTGAATGGTGAGCCCAGGAGCTCGCTCGTCACGAATCCGCCGGACGGCCGCGTGCCGGAGCTGACGGCCGAGGGACGGCGGCGGGTCGAAGAGCGCAGGGAATTCAGGCGGCAGTTCGGTGATTACGACAACCCGGAAAACCTGCCCCTCGGCACGCGTTGCATGGTCTCCTTCGGCTCCAGCGCCGGTCCGCCGATGCTTCCCAACTACTGGTACAACAACAACTACTCGATCGTGCAGAATGCCGATCACGTGATGATCGTGGCGGAGATGGTGCACGACGTGCGGATCATTCGGCTTGGTGAGCCCACATCGCTGCCCAAGGATCTCCGTCCGTGGTTCGGTGACTCATGGGGTCGGTGGGAAGGCAACACCCTCGTGGTCGAGACCACCAACCTCAATCCCGATCATCCGTTCCGCGGCGTCCCTCCCTCGGAAGATCAAAAGGTGATCGAGCGCTTCACCCGCGTCGACGAGGAGACCATCCTCTACGAGTTCACGATCGACGACCCGACGACCTACACGAGCGTCTGGGGAGGCCAGGTTCCATTCAAACGGTTCGACCACCTGCTCTACGAGTATGCCTGTCACGAAGGCAACTACTCGCTCTCCGGCGTGCTGAGCGGCGCCCGCTATAAGGAGAGAATGGAGGGGGGGAGGTAGCAGCCCACCATCTCGAGGCCTTCCCGGCTCAGGCTGCCTTGGAACCCTCCAGGAAACTCGGGTAGACTTACGTTACCGCTCCCGAGGAGATACCCGATGCAGCGATCGCTGCGACTACTCCTTGGTCTCGTAGCCGTCACCAGCGGCCCGGCGTGCGCTCTTTCTGAAGCTCCAGACACTGCCTTCGACGGCACCTGGGTGAAGCGCTACCGGTTGGTGCTGCCGGGGGAGGTCGAGCGTTGAGACCCGCGATCTGCTTCGCCGCCCTGCTTGCCGTCACCGCTTGCGCTCACGACCTCGAGTTCGCCGACTGGATGATCCCCGTTCCGGAGGGGGCACGGATCATCGAGTATGAGCACGTGCCCCTCGACGAGCGGAGCGATGATGCGGTACGGCTCGTCGAGGACTTGGTGATCGGCAACGACCTGAACAACCTGGACACGTTTCTCTACGAGCCGTACGGGGTGGTCGCCGCATCGAACGGCAACATCTTCGTCGGCGACCCCGGCGTCATGCACATCAAAATGTTCAGCTCGGAGGGAAAATACCTAAAGACTCTCGGGCAAGAGGGGCAAGGTCCGGGCGAGTTCGCTCGTCTGTCGGGGATCACGATTGCCGGCGATGTTCTGTTGGTGAACGATACCGGCAACCGCCGGTTCAGCCAGTGGACTCTCGACGGCGAGTTCATTGCGAATCACGCCCCGACGTCTCGTGTGACGGCCCTGTCCATGCAGGGACTGGCGGACGGCTCTTTCCTCTCTCATGTGTCCATCGACAGAGATGCGGACGGCGGCTCCTGGGCCCTCGTGCAGCGCACACGCGAAGGCGAGGAGATCTCTTCTCTGCTCGAGGTCGCTCTCCCACCGCCGCCCCGCTTCGACCTCGCCGACATCCGAGGGGCGCTCCAGGATTCCCTCGATGAGTACAACAACCCACAGCTCACAGTGACGGTCGCCTCCGGTGAGATTGGGTATGTCTCGCCGGTCGTGGAATACCAAGTCATGGCCATCTCCGCGGCGGGCGAGAGCTTGTGGGCAATGCGGGTGGCCTGGGAGCGTGCCTCGTTCCCGGAGATCGGCAAGGAGACGACGTTGTCTTCTTGGGCCGAGATGCTCGGTGATGAAACTCTCTCGATTGATGGTTTCGACTGGCCCCCTAGGCTGTGGGCGGTGCAATCGCTCGCGACCGACGACGCCGGCCACCTCTTCGTGTTCCTGCTCACCGAGTTTCAGGGTGCGAGTGAAGAACCTCCAGATGAGGTTATGGTCGACGTATTCTCCCCGGACGGAGAGTTCCTGGCGGCCGGAATCGTCCCCAGCACATGGTCGTACGCTCGGGGAAATTACGTGTACGGGATCCGGCCTGATGAGCTCGGTGAGATGGTCATGGTGCGGTACCGGGTCGAGATCGATGGTCATTAGGCGAGACGAAGACCGAAACACCGAGATCAGGGCGATTTTCTGACAATCGCTCCGCTTTATCGCTGTGGCAGCGGCAGTCGCGTGCAGCCCACGGGGCCCGCGAGCGACGCCATCGACGGCACCTGGGTGGGCACCATCATCACCGAGGGCGACGTCACCACGGTCGCCAACGCGTCGGGATCGGTGTGGGGTGGGACGGCGAGGCTGGTTGAGGAGGCTTCGATCGGCGTGGAATCGGGGGCGCCGCCGTACATGCTCGGCGAGGTCAGAGGCGTCGTTGCGAGCAGCGACAGAATCTACGTTCTCGACAGCCAGATCCCGACCGTGCACGTGTACGACCTCGCCGGTGGCCATGTCATGGACATCGGTGGCCCGGGAGACGGACCGGGCGAGTTCCGCAATTCCGACTATCTGGCCATCGGCCCCGATGAGGCACTCTACGTGCGCTCGGGGAGGCAGGGGCGACTCACGATCTTCGAGCCGGACGGCCAAGTGCGCGACACATGGCCGCTTGCCGGCGGCAGGACGACCGACCGGCCAACCGTGATCACACGGACTGGAAGCGTGTTCATGCCCGGCTTCGTGAACCGCACCGAGGACGTTACCAGCCGGCGGAGCGCGATGATCCCCTGGGGGCCTGACGGTGCAGAAGGAGAAGTGATCGAGGAGCCCGTATTCGACGTCGAGGACTACCGGTTGGTGGCGCGGGGCGATGGGCCGACTCTGGGGCGACAGGTTCCGTTCGCTCCGCGCGTCGTGTGGGCGCTTGCGCCGTCGGGAGCAGTGATCGCCGGTGTATCCGAGGACTACAGCTTCGAGATCCGGCAAGCCGGCGGCGGTGTGATCGAGGTTCACAAGACTTAGACCCCGGTCGAGGTCGGCACTGAGGAAGCGGAATGGTACCGGCAAGACGTCTTCGAGATGTTCCGAGGCTATTACCCCGACTGGGTTTGGAACGGGCCGGAGATTCCGCCGACAAAGCCTGCCTATAGCAACCTGTTGCCCGACCAAAGCGGAAGAGTCTGGGTCATTCGATCGGGGCGCGGCAGTTACAACCCTCTGTGTGACGATCCGGAGCCCCCGCGCGGTACGGAATGTTGGATCGAAGAAGCGATCATCGACGTTTTCGGTAGCGATGGCCGTTACCTGGGCAGCGTCGAATTGCCGGAGAATCTGGATCTACGCCTCGTGCCTTTCATTCGCGACGACCTTGTCATCGGCGTGGTCGAAGACGAAGCCGGCACGATCATGGTGAAGCGCTACCGGCTGGTGCTGCCGCGGGAAGGAGGAGGACAGGTGACTTCGCACCCGTATCGCTGCCTCGCGCTCGTGATGGTCGTTCTCACGGGGTACGCGATTGGGCCCGCGGAGGATCGCGACGTTCGCGGGATCGACGTCCCGAAACCAACTGTCGTGATCAGCTCGGAGAGCATTCTATTGGAGCTGGTCGTAGATATGACCCTCGATTCTGAGGGCAACTTGCTGCTTCCCGACTGGACCCGAGCGGCGGTTGTGGTTGTGCCGGCCGATGGCGGAGAGCCGAAGATCCTCGGGCGGAAGGGGCAAGGGCCCGGAGAGTTCCTGTATCCCAGCAATGTAGGAGTCAGTCCGGGGAGCATCAAGGTGCTCGACTAGGTCAGCGGCCGTGTTCACGTGATCGACTACGAGGGAAAGCTGGTCGGGGGCTTCGATTTGGCATCCACCATCTACAAGGCCGACCTGGGCGGCGAACGCGCCGCGTACAGTCGGGCCGCGCCGAGGCCGGGGGAGCAGCTCCTGACGGTTACGGACGCGGCAGGTGTAGTTCTCCACAGTGTCGTGGAGCCGCTGGCGCCCTCGCCGACAAGGTCGGACCACACGGCGATGCGCCAGGTGATTCTGCGGGGCGACGTGCCCGACGAGATGCGCAACAACGTTCTGCCCGTCGTTCGCTCGGACGGCGGACTTTGGGCGTTCGTCCAAACCGAACGCGTTTTGGAACGCTACGACGCCTCAGGCGCGAAGGTCATGGAGAGGACGATCGGGCTTCCCGAGAACAACTCGATCGTGGCCAACTTCCGAAAGGCCGCGGAGAGGTTCAAGAACGAGCTCGTGCTCCCGCTACAGTTCGTCAACCACGCGCAGGCCATAGGCGAGGACGTGTGGCTTCTTTGGGCCGTCGGGACCGAGACGGTCGTGACGATCCACGGCCCGGACGGGCGACTCCGGCAGCGCATCAACTTTGCGCAGGTGCCCGCGGCATCGCACTTGGCCGTGGATATCGACCGCTCACGCATCTACTTCCACGTCGGCTTCGACAGCAGCGTCGTTGCCTTCGAGCTGCCGGACAGCGTGATCGGGGTGCTCCCGTGAGGTGGATCGCCGGAACGAGTCGGGATCGGTGTGGGCGGTACGGCGAAAAACAACGCCGGCGCGCCGCAGCGAAACCTTTTGGCCGTGTCTGATGTCTTACCGAGGACAGGGCGCGCATAACGGTGGCCCATGAATCGAATCAACAAGCCGCCCCCGTGCTGCGCTCCCCGCAGCGCCTCCCCTTGTTGGAATGTTTCCCGACGACTCGGTGCTCCCCGAGGAGTGGATGCAATGCGGAAAGCTCACCGACACACCGCGGGCTTGCTCGCGGTGCTGATTTCATCAGTTTCTATTACGTCGGTCACCGCCGTGCCCGCCAACGATGCGGCATTGATCGCCGCGGTCCGCGAGCAGTGGAGTCAGGCCGTCAACGGCCGGCAGCTCGATGAGCTGGTTGGGCTGTATGTGGAGGGCGCCGTACTGATGCCCCAGTACGTGGCGCCGCAACTCGGTCTCGACGCGATTTCTGCCTGGTACACAACGCACTTCGCCAGGATCGACGCGCTGTACGAGTACAGCCCGGAGTCGCTGCGCGGCGAGGGACCCTGGGCGTTCGAGACCTTCACGATCCGGCTCACGCTGGCGCCTTTTGCCGACGCAGAGCTCGCGGTGCCGGGTGATGCCGTCCAAACGGCTACGCGCGGCACGCGCGTGTACCGCAAGGACCGGGCGGGAATGTGGCGCATCGATCGCGAGATCTGGGACGGGCTGCGCCCGGCTGGCGCGTTCGCGACCAGCGTTCTGCTGCGCGCCTGCACAGCGAACGCCTGCTGATCGACACTCATCCGGATCGCGGGGGCTTCTGAAGCTCGATCGGTGCCCCGGTGCGGGCTATTTGGAGGGGAGCGCGTGCCCGACAGCTTCGGCGGCCAAGATCTCCTCGACGAGGCCACGTAGTTGCTGCAACTTTTCCGTGCCGGCACCGACCCACGCGCCACGCACGTTGCCGTCGCGATCGATGAGGAACGTCGTGGGGTATCCCCACATCTGGCCGACGCGGCGCTGCAGGACGTCGTTCCCGAGGAACAACTGGTATTCGATGCTCCACAGGTGCGCGAACTTCTCGATCTCCGCCGCCGAACCTAATTGCATCGTGACGCCGAGAATGTTTACTCCGAATCGCTCGAAGTCCTTCAAGAAGACGTTGTAATCATCGATCTCATCGAGACAGGGGCCGCACCAGGTGGCCCAGAAATCCAGGACGATGATCGTGCCGCGCAAATCGTGCGAAGTGACGGCACTTCCTTGGAGGGGTCGTGGAGCACGAACGCTGGAGCTTGCCGCAGCTCACCGTCGACCGCCTCCCACCGACCGGACACCGGGTCGGTGCCGCGCACCCAGCCAATGGCGAAGGTCAACAGGACGCTGGTGCTCGCCGCGCCGAGAATGATCGTGCTTGATCGCATCAGGTTCGTAGTCGTGTTTGGTGGAGAATGCCGCGCCAGCCGGTAGGCTGCTCTACACTTGTAGTTTGCGAATGGAGACGGCTGGGTTTCAGCTCTCTGCCCTGCATTTCTTAGACGGCCACGGAGGTCGATGTGCCGCGCGCTCTTGCCGTACATGGTGGTGCCTGGAACGTCCCGGACGGTGACGTCGAGGCGCATCGAGTCGGCGTTTCCGTGGCGTTGAAGGACGGTTGGGAGAGGTTTCAGGCCGGCGAGTCTGCCCTCGACGTGGTCGAGGCCACGGTGCGAATTTTGGAAGACGATCCCACGTTCAACGCCGGCTACGGCGCGCACCTGAATCAAGCCCGCGGGGTCGAGCTCGACGCCTCGATCATGGAGGGTGAGCTGTTGCGCGCCGGCGCGGCGGCCGCGGTGTCGCGGGTGCGTAACCCCATCAGCCTGGCGCGTCGCGTGCTCGAGGATTCGCCGCACGTGCTGCTGGTGGGCCGGGGGGCGCAGGCGTTTGCCCGAGATCACGGGATCGCATTGTGTCGTAATCGTGACCTCCTGGCCGGGAAAGAGCTCGATCGTTTTCTTCGCGTGCGCGCCGGGGAGCAGGAGCTCGTCGCCAAGGAGTTCCGCGACCAGTCGCTGCCGGCGGAGATGAGCACGGTGGGCGCGGTGGCCTGCGATGCGCAGGGCCACGTTGCAGCGGCCACTTCGACCGGGGGGACGCAGGACAAGGCGCCCGGGCGGGTGGGCGACTCGGCGATCATCGGGGCCGGTACGTACGCCGACGATCGGCGCGGCGCGGCCTCGGCAACCGGCTGGGGCGAGGGCATCATGCGTGTCGCGCTGGCCAAGACGGCAGTCGATAAACTCGGCGGCAAGCTGCCGCCTGGTCGCGCCGGTCGCCTGGCACTGGACCGACTCGAGCGTGTCGAAGGCCCGGGTGGTTTGATCCTGGTCGACCGGATGGGTCGCGCCGCCGCGGTATTCAACACACCGCGAATGGCGCGCGGTCTTGCTACCGAACGAGTCGGACTGAATGTCGGAGTGGGCGCCCGAATGCGGCGCCCCGATTGAGGAGATCGACATGTCGGATACCTACGTAGTCACCGCTTGCAATCGGGGACTCGGCCTCGAGTTCGCGCGCCAGCTCAGCGCCCGCGGCAACCACGTCATCGCGACGTGCAGAAATCCCGCCGCGGCGCCCGAGCTTCGCGAGCTGGCTGTCGACGTTCACGAGTTGGAGGTCAGTGACGCAGCCGCCGTGGAACGGTTCGCTGCGGAGCTGTCGGGCGCGCCGATCGATGTGCTGATCAACAACGCGGGGGTCGGCGTGCGCTCGCGCCCGCTCGAGAGCGTCGATTTCAACGAGATGATGGACTTCTTCGCGGTAAATTCCGTCGCACCCTTGCGCCTGGTGCAAGCTCTCCTGCCGCAGCTGCGTGCCGGAAAGGCCAAGAAGGTCGTCAACCTGACGAGCCGTATGGGCAGCATCGCCGACAACGGCAGCGGCGCCGCGTACGCTTATCGTGCCAGCAAGGCGGCGCTGAACATGGAGACCCGCAGCCTGGCGCTCGATCTTCGCGACGAGGGCTTCGTCTGCGTCGTTCTGCATCCCGGCTGGGTGGCAACGGACATGGGTGGAGCGAATGCTCCGGAGCCGGTAGCCAGCAGCATCAAGGGCATGCTCGATGTGATCGACGGGCTCGAAGCAGGGGATAGCGGCGAGTTCTTCGATTTCACCGGGGCACGCGTGCCCTGGTAGTGGAGGTTAGCGTTTGACGCCGACGACGTAGGCGATCCACGACTCGGTGTTCTCGGCGGTTCCCAACATTTCGAACACGCCGTCGCCCTCGGCGGTGTCTTCGTCCACTCCCTCCCAGTGCACCTCGGTCGACGCGAACCCGACCTCCAGCAGCACCTCACGCAGCTCCAGGATCGTCCATAGCCGCCAATCGTACGAGAACGCCCGTTTCATCCGCTTCCCCGACGCGTTCTCGAAGTGGATGTAGCACACCATGCGGCTCTGGATCGGGTCGAACTCGTCCTGGTCCCAAACGTAGCTGAAGTCGTCGTGCTCCGTCGTTTCTTCGACGAGCGCCTGGGCCTCTGGACCACCGTAGATGTCGAGGGCGAAGAGTCCCTCCGTTCCCAGATTCTCGAAGGCGGCTGCGAAGTACTCGAGGAGCCCGGCGCGCGTCTTGAAGCAGTAGTAGGAAAAGTTGAACGCGGCAATCACGTCCACCGGTTGGTGACGCGTGGTGAGGACGTCGCCCTCGATCAGGGTGAGGCGCTCGCGTTGCTCGGCGTCGAACTTCGCCGCATTGTGCGCCATGCCCCAGGCCAATGGCTCGGGATCGAGGTCGACACCCCAGGCGCGATTGGCCGCGTCGAAGGCTACCCACTCACACGCCAGAAAAGCGGCGCCGCAGAAATCCTCGCGTAACGTTTCGGGCCGGCGTCCGAAGCGCGCCGCGAACAGATCGTTGACGAACTCGATGTCGGCTTCCGGCTCCTGCACGGCACGCTGGTACAGCTCATACTTGCCGTACAGAAACCCAGCTTTCTTCCCAGGGCGTTTCTTGTCCTTGGCGCGGCGGCGTTTCGGGCTCATCGGTGTCGATCGCTATCCGAGTCGCCGCTGCTCGAGGAGCCAGTCCTCCACGGCGCTGCGGCGCGGCCAGTGGATGAGCATGGAGCCCAAGGCGATGCCGCCGAGAAGTAAGGCCGGACGGACATCGCCATTCAGCAGCGTCAACACGAGGCCGATGACGGCGGCAGCCTCACGCGCGGCGGCGGTGACGACAAAGGCGCGCGTGTAGCGTTGTAATAGCCCGTCGAGTCGCTTGCTGTCGGTTTGCCCGGTGGTCTCGGTGCTGCTTGGAGAGGCCGAAGCGTCGCGCATGCGGCGGCCGAGGAGGTAGCCGGCAAGGATAACCAGCAAACCGGCAAACCCCAGGCCCAGGTTGACAGCCGGCGGCAGCGCCGCGATCGGCTCGAGGATGATGGAGCGCAGCAGAAGCCATGCGAGGAACATGTACACCACGATGCCGCTGGAAAGCAGGATGGCGATGACGCGTAGCACTTGCAGGCGCTGGTCGATGATGTGGTCTTGATCGTGTCGGTCCATGCTTGCTCCGAAGCGGATGTATCATACCCGGCCGGTGGCGCCGACGGGGCAACACCGCTGCCGTGAAGGTGAGGGGAAAACCACCCGTATGAGTCTGTTCGACTGGTTGATCGGGGTTTCCATTCCGCTCGTGCCGAAGCCCATCGTGCGGCGGATTGCCGCGCCGTACATCGCTGGCGAATCGCTCGACGACCAGCTCGCCACGATCCGCGAGTTGAACGAGCGGGGATTCATGGTGGGGACGTCGATTCTCGGCGAGTTCGTTACCCGAAAGGAAGAATCAGAGGAAGCCGTGGCGCAGTACGAAGAAGCGCTGGCCGCCATCGCTGAGCAACAGCTCGACAGCAACATCCACGTCAAATTGACGCACCTCGGCCTCCAGCTCGACAAGCAATTTTGCCACGACAACGTCCGCCACCTGCTCGCCGTGGCCGGCGACAGCGGCAACTTCGTCCGCATCGACATGGAGGACTCACCGACCACCGACGACACCCTCGAGCTGCACGGTCGGCTGCAGCAGGAGTTCGACAACGTCGGCGTAGTGATCCAGGCGTGCATGAGACGCAGCCTCGCGGATGTCCGCAACCTCGTCGAGACCCGAGCGAACGTTCGCCTGTGCAAAGGGATCTACATCGAGCCGCGCCGCATCGCCTACATCGACCGCGAGCTGATTCGCCGCAACTACAGCATGTTGCTCGAGGAGCTGCTCGGCGGCGGTTGCTACGTCGGTATCGCGACCCACGACGAATGGCTGGTGCAGGACGCGTTCCGAACGGTCCAGCGGCTGGGTCTTGAGCCGTCCCGGTACGAGTTCCAGATGTTGCATGGCGTCGACCCGCAGTTGCGTCGCACCATTCGCGACGCGGGGCATCGATTACGCGTCGCCGTGCCCTTTGGGTCGAGCTGGTACCCGTACTCCGTGCGCCGCTTGCGGAAAAACCCGCGCATCGCCCGCTACGTCCTGCAGACCCTTCTGAAAGGCAATCGGGCGTAGGCTGCCAGGGGCTAAAACGGCATGTCGTCGTCGAGCAGGCCGAAGTGATGGCCGAGCTCGTGCAGCACGGTCTCGCGCACGGCTTCAACGATCTCGAGCCTCGATGTGCAGGTCCGGAGGATCGGGCCGCGGTAGATCACCACGCGATCGGGCATCCCGTCGAAGCCGACCGGTCTGTCGTGCAGCGGCGTCCCGTGATAGAGGCCGAGCAACTCATCGCCCGCGGCGGGGTCCATGCCCAGTGCCTCGAGATCCACCAGCGCGGGTTCCTCTTCGACCATCACCGCGATGTTGTCGAGCGCCTCGGCCCACAAGTCCGGCAGGCCGTCGAGGGCTTCGCCGACCAGCTCGCGAAAGCGTCGTTCCGAGATCCGTGACGTCGGCATGAGAGGTTTCTCCGGGCGGCTTGCGACGCGGTTCAGCCGATCGTATCAAGCTATACTCGCATCGTCATGGGTTTCGCCGGGTATCTTGCAGCCGTCCACTTGAAGGCGCACGAGGCGCCCGACGCCGTGGCCTTCGAGTTGAGCCGCGACACGGGCAGCACCGTGCTTTCCTACAGCGACCTGGTCGCCCGCGTTGCCTGCCTCGGGGCGGCGATGCGGCGCGCCGGTCACGGCGCCGGGACGCGCGTCGTGATCTGCATGGAGAATCGGCCGGCGTGGCCGGTGGGATATTTGGCGACGTGGTATGCGGGCGGCGTAACCGTGCCGTTGGATCCCGCCCAGGACGAAACCGTGCTCGAAAGGCTGCTGGAGCACAGCGAGGCACGGCTGTGTCTCACCTCGCTCGAGCTGTACAAAAAGCTCGTCACGGCCTGCGCCACGCTTCCCCGGCCACCCCTCGTGTTGGTCGTCGACCCGGCCTCCGGCGCCCCGGCGCCGGCCGGGTGGGGAGAAGACGAGGGTTGGGATGGCGTGCCGAGCGCATCGGTGCCGGTGCACCCCGACGGCGGCATGGCGAACCTGACGACATGGGACGCGTACGTCCTCGAGCACGGGCCCGACGATGACGCGGGCTGGGACCCGGCGCCGGTCGGCAACGAGGACTTGGGCAGCATCATGTACACCTCCGGCACCACAGGTGATCCGAAGGGGGTCATGATTCGTCGTACCGCCGTGCTCGAGAATGTCGAAGCGGCACTGAAGCGGGTTCACTTCTCGCTGGCCGACCGAATTCTGGGCGTGTTGCCCCTGTTCCACGTCTTGCCGTTGATCACCAATTGCCTTGGGCCGCTCTACCTCGGTGCCCGTGTCGTTTTCTTGTACGAATTGACAGCGGAAGAAATCATGGCCGCCTTCCGGCGGCATCAGATCACGGTGTTCGTCTGCGTGCCGGCGTTCTTCTATCGCTTCCACGATCGGCTGCAGAGTGGCTTCCAGTCGGCGCCCCCGTTGCGGCGGAAGGTGGCCACGGTGTTGCTCGGCGTGTCGCGACAAGCGCGCCGACATCTCGGGTGGAACCTCGGCCGCCGGCTCCTGCCCCAGGCCCACGCTCCTTTCGGCAAGCAGATGCGGTTGTTCATCACCGGCGGCGCCAAGATGAGCGCCGGAGTCCTCGACGACTTCCTCGATTTCGGATTCACGTTGGCGCAGGGTTACGGTTTGACGGAAGCGACGGCGGTGCTCACGGCAACGCCCCTCGACGAGCTACGCGGTGACACCGTGGGGCGCGCCATCGAGGGCGTCGAGTTGCAGGTCCACGATCCGGACGAGGAAGGCATCGGTGAAGTGTGGGCGCGCGGGCCGAGCTTGATGACGGGGTACTACAAGAACCCGGAGGCCACGGCGGAGGTCATGGCCGATGGCTGGCTCAAGACCGGCGACCTCGGCCGCCTCTTGCCCGATGGGCATTTGCAGATCACCGGCCGTGCCAAGGACGTGATCGTCCTTGCGTCGGGAAAGAACATCTATCCCGACGAGTTGGAGGCGCACTACGAGCAGAGCGAACTGGTCGAGGAGATGTGCATCGTCGGCGTTCCCGACGCCGAAGGCCGCGGCGAGACGCTGCACGCTGTTGTCGTGCCCGACCTGGCGGCGGCGCGGCGACGCGGCTACGTAAACGTTCGCGAGATGGTCAAGTGGGACCTCGAGAGCGCCGGTGCGAAACTGCCGGGACCGCAACGCCTGACGAGCCTCGAAGTACGCAACGAGCCCCTGCCGCGCACGCCGACGCGCAAGATCAAGAGGTTCCTCGTGTTGGAGCAAGTTCAGGAAGCGGGCAGCGGCGAAGACCGCAGTGCCGACGCCGATCCGGGAACCGCGGCAGAGGCGCGGTCGATCGATGAGTGGCCGGCATGGGCACCCGAAGTCGTTACGGTGATCGAGCGCTACGCGCGCGGCGCGCGGGTGCGCATCGATGCCCACCTGGATCTCGATCTTGGCCTCGAGTCGCTTGGCCGTATCGAGCTACTCACGGAGCTGCAGCAGCGTTTCGGCGTACAACTCGGCGACGAGAAAGCGGGGGAGATTCACACGGTTGCCGAGCTGCTCGATGCCATCGGCGAGACGGGGAGAGAAGGGGCAGTCGGAGCAGAGCCGGTGGGTCAGGGAGACCGATGGTCCGATTTGCTCGATACCCGGCCCGCCGACGTCGAGCGCTATCTCCGCCGGCGGCCGGTGTTTGAGTTGATCATGTGGCTGGTGTTGCGTGCCGGGCGCCTTTTCTGGCGCGGCGGCGCCGGCTTCAAGGCCGCCGGATTGGGCAATATCCCGGAGGAAGGCCCCTTTATGCTGTGCGCCAATCACGCCAGCTATGCAGACCCGATGTTCCTCTGCATGGCGCTGCCGCGGCGAGCGTTCAGTCGCGTCTTCTTCGTCGGCTACAGCGAATACTTCGAGGGATTCGTGTCGCGCAATCTCGGGCGGCTGGTACGCAACATTCCGATCGACCCGAATCGCAACCTGGAGCGCGCCATGCAAGCTGCGGCGGCCGGCCTGCGAAAGGGGCTGGTGCTGGTGATCTTTCCCGAAGGCGCCCGCTCATTGGACGGCGATGTGCGTCCATTCCGCCGCGGCGCGGCGATCCTGTCGCGGCATCTCGACGCACCGATCGTGCCCGCCGGGATCTGGGGTGCGGATCAGGCGTGGCCGCGCGAGGGTTCGCTGAAGCGGCATCCGGTGTCGATCGCATTCGGGGCGGTGCTGCAGGCCGACGCGCAGGCGGAGGGTGGAGACGAGGCCGAGATCGAGCGGCTGCGACAGCGCGTGATCTCGCTGGTCGATGTCGCCCACGCGGCACAGGATCCGGCGGGCGGTTAACCGGTTCTTCGGGTGCTTTTGCCCTAACCGTTAGCCAGTGTACAGTGACGTGAGGATCCTTTAGCAGGCAGCGCCAAACCCATCACACTTTCACCACGGCCTGCTAGCGGTCAGAGGGGACCTCGGATGTTTCTGCAGAGGCTCAGGCAGGTCGCGTGGCGGTGGCGGTGGCGGGCCGTGCCGGTGTTGTGCATCGCGCTGGTGGTCTCGACCGGCTGCGCCATCGCCGGCTTCGGCGCTTCGTTGCGGCTCAACGTAACGGATATGCAGTCGCGCGAGGTGACGATTCGGGTGCGGGGAACCGACGCCGACTCGTCGGTTGCCGAGATCGATGCCAACGGCGTGAACGAGCTGGGCACGGGCAGCGTCGAGATCAACCGCTACGTGCTGCAGCGCGCTACCTTCGGTAGTAGCTCCAGCGCCGGTTTGTTCCTTTGCTCCAAGCCGTGTCCCGATCCGGTGAGCTCTTACCTCGTCGCCTATTCGCCGGACCAGCTGTTCACAGCGGAGGGCGAGCTGCAGCTGCAGTTCCGCATCATTTCCGGCGAGGGAATGGCGGAAGAGATCACCCGGGTAATCACGGCGGAGATGTTGCCGAACCTGTGGCGAAATCCGATCATCGAAACGGGTTCGGGGCGCTGATCAAGCGAAGCGTACGCCGACCTCTCGGCGCACGTTTTCCATGGTTCGGCGGGCGATAGTCGATGCCTTGTCGGCACCGACCTCGAGGATTTGCTTGATCTCGCCTTCCGACAGCTTGGCGCGACGCTCGCGGATCGGCGCCAAGACAGCCTCAACGTACTCGTAGACGGCTTCCTTGAGGTCGCCGTAGCGCAAGTTGCCCGCCGTGTGTTGCTCCGAGAACCCCTCGATGACCTCGGCGGGCGCCGCGCAGAGGCGTAGTAGCTCGAACAGGTTGACGATGCCCGGGCTCATTTCCTGGCCTGCCTGCAAGCCAGTGTCGGTAACCGCCGCGCGAATCTTCTTGTGAACCGACTCAGTGTCTTCCATCAGTCCGATGTAGTGCTTCGCTCCCAGGCTTTTGCTCATTTTCTGGGTCGGCTCGGCGAGCGACATCACACGCTTCGCCTCGGTGAGCACGGCGTCCACCTCGGGGAAGTAGTCGTTCCCCACCAGCATGTTGAATCGACGGCCGATGCGACGGGCCAACTCCAGATGCTGCACCTGGTCTTCGCCCACAGGGACCTTCGACGCCCGGTAGAGCAGGATGTCGGCCGCCTGCAACACCGGATAGCTGAACAGACCGACGCTGACGTAGTCGGAGCGGTCCGCCTTGTCTTTGAACTGGGTCATGCGCGTCAGATCGCCGTACGAGGCGATGCAACTGAAGATCCACGCGAGCTCGGTGTGCTCGGGCACGTGTGATTGCACGAACAGGATGGCGCGCTCGGGGTCGATGCCGGTGGCGATCAAGTCGCCGGCCATGTTCACGGACATCTCGGCCAGCGATTCGGTTCCGGGGTCCTGGAATTTGTCGGACTCACGACCGGTCCGACTGGTTACCGCGTGGTAGTCGACCACGCAGTAGATCGCATCGTACTCGTCTTGCATCTGTACCCAGTTCTGTACGGCTCCGAAGTAGTTGCCGAGATGGAGCTCGCCGCTGGGTTGAATGCCGGAGAAGACACGTGTCTTGGACATCAGTTCACAGCTCTGCGCTTTGTGGCGGCGCTCACGCCGCGGCGCGCAACGGGTCGACGACGGATGCGCAAAGGCCGAGCGCCTGAGACAGCTGGTCCGCGTCGTTGCCGAAGCCGAGGCGTAAGTAGTCCGGCATGTCGAAGTGCTCCCCGGGGACGATCAGACAATCGGCCTCGCGGCGCAAGCGCTCGGTCAGCTCGAAGCTGTCGATAGGCAGGTTGTAGTGGGCGTAGACGATGGCGCCGGCCTGCGGTGCGATGTAGCGGAATACGTCGGACCGGTCCTGCAGCCACGACTCCATCAGCGGCCAGTTCTCCTTCAAGATTCGCCGCGTGCGTTGCTGGATCATTTCCCGGTTGGACGGTTCCAGGACCGCCGTGGCCAGGCGATCGCTCAGGCTGGTCATCGAGATCGACGTGTAGTCCTTGCGAGCCCACAAGCTCTCGACGAGCTCTTGCGGCACGACCGTCCAACCGAGGCGCAGCCCGGGGAGGCCGTATGCCTTGGACAGACCCGACGTTATCGCGACGCGGTCGTAGCGGCCCCAGAACGACGGAGCCGGCGTGTCGCCGAGCTCGGCGCCTCGATAGATCTCGTCGACGACGAGCCAAGCGCCGACGCGCTCGGCAGCGGCAATCACGGCGTCCATGACATCCTCGGACATGATCGCGCCGGTCGGATTGTTCGGGTTCGTGATCAGGATGAGCCCGGTGTCCTCCGTTACAAGCTCGTCGAGCTCTGCGGGGTCGGGCTGCCAACCGTCATCCTCACGCGACATCCAAGGCTTGGCAGAGCAGCCGAAGTTGGCGGCCATGCCGGGGACCTGCATGTAGCCGGGGGAACCGTAGAGGATTTCGTGCATTTCCGGGAAGAGGCGCCAGGAGATCACGAAGTTGGCTTCGGCGCCGCCGTTGGTCACCAGAACATTGCTCGCCGATGCACCTGGGTACATCGCGGCGATGCGTTCACGGAGGGCTGCGGAACCGTTGCTCGGGTTGTACTCGATCAGGGTGTCGCAAAGCTCGTCCGCGGTAGTCCCGATGATGTCGAGCAGCTCACCCAGCGTCAGAGGTTCGACGCCGCTCTCCGAGAGGTTGTAGCGAACGTCGTGCTCATAGGTCGACTGATAGCGCTCCATCGCGAACGGCGTAAAGCTCATTGTTGCTCCAATCTCTCTGACACGCGTCGCCAGCGGCGAGCGCTGTTGCCGAATCCGCCCAAAAAAACAGACGAAGGGATTCCGGTGGGGTGGGCGGTGGGTGGCTCCCGGAATCCCTCGGGCGGGGGGTCGGGTGTGGGGGGCTGACCCCGCCCGCCCGTAGGCGACTGCAGACGGCAAGATCATAGGATTCTTCGGGTGAGGCCGCAAGGGAGGCGTGCTATCGTCGGCATCCGGGGCCGATCGTGGGCCCGAACGGATGGCACCAATCTCCCTCGAACGAGCTGTATTCGTCAATTTATGCGTCCCTATCGGGTATTTACGCTCAGCGAAGCGAATCGCGCCGTACGCGAGGTCAACGCCGTGACCCGCACGGTCCGGGACAAGCTCGAGGAGATCCGCTCGGCGTTCGAGGGGGCCGATTCCGACGCGGCGGAGGATCTCGAGGACGAGACCCGCGAGGCATTGACGGGCTGGGAACAGGAGATCTATAAGATCGGCGCCGAACCGAAGGGAATCTTTACGGTGGATTTCCGCTCTCCGGACCCCAACGTCCTCTGGTGCTGGACGATCGACGAGCCGGAGATCACGCATCGCCACTTCACCTGGGAGTCATTCAAGGATCGGGTGCCGATAAGCATCGAGAAGCGCGGCTGGCCGAGCTCCAACTAGGCCCTAGCGCGCCATCCGATCAGAGGGCAGCGAGGAGCGCATGCATTCCGGTAGCTTGAGAGCAGCAATCTGGAGCGGCGTCTTGGCGACGTTCGTCGCCACCGTCGCCGGATATTGGTTCGAGTCGATCGGCCTGCCGCAGCTCGACTTCGCCACCTGGAACGGCGCTTTGCTGGTGCCGAGCGATGCCTCGATCACGTTCGCGTGGTCGGTGGGTGCGCTGCAGCTTTTCGGCGGCGGGGTCGTGATGGCGATCCTCTATGGGTTTTACGTCCAGATGTACCTGCCGGGCCCGGGCTGGGTGCGCGGCATGATCTGGGGTGCGGTCCTCGCCGTCCTGGTGGGCCTCACCGTCGTGCCGCTGCTGTACGGCGGCGGCCCCTTCGGCAGCGATTGGGACGGCCGCACCGTAGTCGCGATCATCGCCTGGCACCTGCTTTGGGGAAATATCCTCGGAATCGCCTTCCACAAGAACTGGAACTCGCCCGACTAACGACCGCCACGGATTTCGGCAGGCGCCCAGGCGCGTCCCTGCCTTATTCTCCGATGACTTGGGCTACTATGGTGCGCTTCTGCGGACCATCCAGATCGGCAAAGATGATGCTCTGCCACTGGCCCAACGCCAGCTTCCCGTCCGCGATCGGCACCATCACGTTCTTCGAGAGGATGGCCGACCGTAGGTGCGACGTGGCATTGCTGCGCACGCAGTCGCTGTGCTCGGGGTCGTTGTGGCAGAAGTAGTCCTTCTCGTCGACCAGATCGAGGAGGAACGCCTTCATGTCGTCGATGAGAGCCCCCTGCCACTCGTTGATCATGATCGACGTCGTCGTATGCATGGAATGCAGGTAGAGCATGCCTTCCTTGACGACCGAGCCATTGAACAGATCGCGGACCCTCTGCGTCAGATCGATAAGGTCCAAACGTTCGCTACTTTCGACCTCGAACCTGTGGTTTTCGACCCTCATATCTCGTCGAGCCCTGGGTGGAAGGTGCGAGCGTGCTGACGCCCTCAGATACGCCCGATAGTAGTGTAGGACCAGTTGTCGGGCAAGTCCTCCAAAAGCCCATCAGGACGTGCCGGATCCCTCCTCAGATCCGCCCGGCGGTTACCCTCCCGGACGTGGGCGCGCGGTGCGGACGCGTGCCCGTCCGAGGGCCCGCGACGGCGCCGAACCCGAGGGCCGGCGGGTCGATGGACGGCTTACGGAAGGACGGCTGCCGGAAGGTCGCGGACTGGAAACTCTGGGTCGCGCCGTTGCCGCCGGACGCGAGGACGGCCGTGGTGCACTCGTTCGCACGCGAGCTGCAGGCACACCACGCGATGACGGTCTTATCGAGCTCGGACGTTGTGCCGGGCTGACAGTCCGGGGAACCGCCGAACGGGTCGTGCTGCGCGCCGGTGCCCGAACGGTACCGGTCGAGCGCCTACCGTAACTCGGGGAGTGGGAATATGACGATGACGGTCTGGCAGTGCGCGTCGGCGTCGCCGCGCGGCGGGGCGCCATGATCCGATTCACCGTCGGCCGGGGAGTGGCGCGAGGCCGGGCCCGAACCGGTGACCCGCCCGTCGGGCTCGTGGCGCTTCTGACGGTTCCGATACCCGTTGCACGATACCCGTTCCGGGAAACGGCGGTGCGCGCAGTGGGCGTGAGGCGGCCGGGCTTCCGGGCACGCAGCGGTCCGGACAACAGCACCCGGGAGGAGCTGTCCAGATCGGCCGGTAACGCGTTGCGGGCGACCGCGCGCCGCGCCGTATTTGCAGAGCCGAAGCTCTCCTGCGGGACCACCGTCCAGGCGTTCGACCCGGCACGATAGCCGAGGCGATTGACCGCCCGGCCGCCGAATGCCGAGCCGGTCTTACCCACAGAGACGCCGCGCCGACCGTAGTCGTAGGTGGGAGAGCGGCCGCCGAAGTGTACGCTGAAGCTCACGGTGGGGCGGCCGTAGTAGTTCAGCGGCACCCAGCCGACGTAGCGCGGGCCGACGTACCAGTGCACGGAGGCGAGGATCCAGACGCTGCCGGGGTACCAGGCCCAGCCCTTGTAACCCGTGTGGTGCCAGCGCCCATAGTGCGTCGTCACATAGCCCCATGGGGCGCTGGGTACCCAGGCCCAGCCGCCGTACGTGTACACCCAGCGTCCATGGCGATAGGGGGTCCAGGCGATAGCGGCGTGGGGTTTCCAGTACCAGCTGCTGAGGCCCGTGTCGTATGCCCACGCGCCGTAGGGCTCGAGGTCGGCAGCGTGATGCACGATCGTGTGTGGGATGTAGTCACGGTCCCGCACGTACCGATGCGATTCGGCGTAGAAGGCGACGCGGTCGGCTCGCCAACCGTCGAAATCGTCGGTCTCGACGGTGTTGAACGCAACCGCATGCGCCGGAGCGGTTCCCGCTTCGGCGAGCGAGCGTTGTCCGGCGCCGACGACCTCGGTGAGCCCGCCGGCCGTTAGCGATGCCGCGCCATCGTACACCGAGAGCCAGACGCCCTGGTTCTCATCGAGGTCGATCCGGAACAAGCCGTCACGGTCGAGCATGACGCTGCCGTTGGGGGCGTCGATGCGAAGCGGACCGAGGCGACCGGTAGTCGGCCGTGGTCTGTCGACGTAGAGGCTTCCGGCCCACAGACGGACGATCATCTCGCCGTTGGGGTCGGCCGACCGCAGACTCAGGAAATCGAGGGACGAGCGGGCGTCGAGCCAAACCGTACTGCCATCGTCCAGGGTGATCTCGGCACGGCCGTCTGCCGCGGTGACGACTCGATCGCCGCGGCCGAGTGGCAGGTTGACGAAGGCGTCCTCGGTGTCGCTGACAGCGGCGCGCTGCACCGTCACGGTGCCCTCGAAGTGGCGCAGACGTGCCGGTATCTCGTCCGCGGCAATAGTTTGCGCCAACGAGCTGATAGGAATGAGGAGCACAGCCAGAAAAACGACGGTTCCGGACCAGCTTCGGTGATCACGTTGCAGCATTTTCTTCACCCCCAACAGGTGAGAAATCCTCGCTGCAAGCTGGATAGAAGGGGGTACGAACGGTTGGCAGGGACCCACACCTCCAGAATAAAACACCGGAGGGCGGGTTTCAACGGCGACGTGCGAGCACCGGCACCGCGTCGACGTTTGCTTTCCGCCCGACGGACACTATTGTCTAGCCGTGCGTGATTCGCTACATCTGGCGTCGTATGCGGCGCGGGCCGCGATGTCGCGCGGTCGCCGTTTCGACGAACCTGACCACCCGTATCGTAGCTGCTACGATCGCGATCGCGATCGCATCATTCACGCCCGTGCCTTCCGCCGCCTCGAATATAAGACGCAGGTCTTCCCCAACTACGAAGGGGACCACTTCCGCACCCGGTTGACGCATACCTTCGAGGTGGCGCAGATCGCTCGCACGGTAGCCGCCGCCCTGGGACTCAACCAGACCCTTGCCGAGGCGATCGCGCTGGCCCACGACCTGGGCCACCCGCCGTTCGGACATGCCGGCGAGGAAGTGCTGGACACCTTGCTCGCCGACGAGGGCGGCTTCGAGCACAACCGTCACGCGTTGCGCATCGTCGAAGAGCTCGAAGAGCGTTACGCGAGCTTCAAGGGGCTCAATCTGACGTACGAGGTGCGCGAGGGAATCGTCAAGCACACCACCCGCTACGACCGTTTTCGCCACGATGAACGCACCCACTACGAACCCGAGACGCAGCCGCTGCTGGAGGCCCAGATCATCGATTGGGTCGACGAGATTGCCTACAACGTGCACGACATCGACGACGGCGTGGAAGCCCACATTCTGTCGGCGACCAAGTTGGCCGCCGGGCTGCCGGCGTTCGGCGAGTTGTACGCCGAACAAGAGAAACGCTATCCACAAGCGGATGACCGTCAGCGCTTCAACGAATCGATTCGCGCTTTACTGGACCATCTGGTCACCGACTTGATCGATACCTCGCGCCGAAGCATCGACGCGGCCGGCATCGACAGCGTCGAGGCCGTGCGTAGCCACCCGCAGCGCCTCGTGCACCACAGCCAAGAGACCATCGAGCAGCTGCAACAAACTGCGGCGTTTCTGATGGAGAACCTGTATCGCAGCCCGCGGGTCGAAAAGCAGATGACGCAGGCCAAGCAGGTTGTCATCGAGCTGGTCGCGGCCTACCGGTCCGATCCGAGCTTGCTGCCGGAACGCCACCGCGCGCGCATCGACAGCACCGGAGAGGCGGCGGTAATCGCCGACTACGTCGCCGGCATGACCGATCGCTTCGCGATGGCTTCGCACAAGCGCCTCACGGCCTGATCGGCCATGGCGCGCCGCCGCCGCGGAAGTTCGGGCTAGTCGGAGTCGGCGGGTTCGCCGCCTTCGTCGAGGATGATGAGGTTGTTGGCCGGCAGCGCGATCGGCTGCCCCCAGGCATCGAACTTGACCAGGAAGAATTGTTCCTGCTGTTTCGGGTGGAACCCTGCCACCGAGATGGCTTCGCCCGTCAGCTCCTGCTCGACGGTGCCTTCCCAGTCTTTCTGCACGAGCACCTTGTGGCCGATGCTGTCACGCAGCTCCCCCGGTGTCCGAACAACCTTTACGCGCACGCCCGAAACACTAGCACCGAAGGTAGGTTAGTGCACGAACTCCGCCCACGGCGGCGCTGCTTCGTTGAAGGCCTGTACGGCCGGTGGTACCCTCACCGCGGTTCCGGGTCGCGCATCCATTCCTCGGTGCCCCCATCCGTTGACGAGAACCAGCAGCCTTTCTACCCGGAGTTTTCTGCATGTCTTACGAGGGGTTTACTATCGAGAAGGCCGACGGCACGGCCGTCGTTGCCATCGACATGCCGCCGGCGAACACGTACAACTTCGAGCTCATGAAGGAGCTCGACGCCATCATTGAAGACGTTCGCCTCGACACGGATATCAACGTCATCATCCTGACCGGCAGCGAGAAGATCTTTTCGGCCGGCGCCGACATCAACATGCTCAAGCAGAGCGATCCGCGCTACAAGGCGATGTTCTGCCTCCACTGCCAGGAAACGCTCATGGAGCTCGAGCGTATTCCCAAGATCGTTATCGCGGCGATCAACGGGCACTGTGTCGGCGGCGGACTGGAGATCGCCATGGCCTGCGATCTGCGTTTCATGCGCGCCGGTGGGCAAATCGGCCTTCCGGAAGTCACACTCGGCGTGTTGCCCGGCACGGGTGGAACGCAGCGCATGCCGCGCCTCATCGGCAAGGCCCGCGCCCTCGACTTGATGATCACCGGTCGGACCATCTCCCCGGAGGAGGCCAGGGACATAGGCCTGATCAACAACGTCTGCGAGGGTGACGCCGTCGAGTTCGCCAAAGACTACGCGGCGAGCCTCAACGCCGGCGCCACACAGGCGATCGGCCTCATCAAGGTCGCCGTGCAGGAAGGCACCGAGATGGGGCTGAACAGCGGCCTGGCGCTCGAGCGCGAGCTGCAGAATCGGCTGTTCGCTACCGAGGACGCCCAGGAGGGCCTGCTCGCCTTCATCGAGAAGCGCAAGCCCGAGTTCAAGGGTAACTAGCGATGTCCGTCGAGGTTGCCGACGCCGTATCCGCGGCGCCGAATCGGCTCTTCATCGACGGTGAGTTCCGCGACGCCAAGGGGAGCTCGACGTTCCCGACCATCAACCCGGCCACCGAAGAGGCCATTACCGACGTCGCTTCGGCATCGGTAGAAGATGTCGACGACGCCGTCGCCGCGGCCCGCGAGGCCTTCGAGAATGGCCCCTGGGCCGAGATGCCGGCGCGTGAGCGCGGCCGCATAATCTGGAAGATCGGCGAACTGCTGCGCGACAACGTCGAGGAAGTGGCGATTCTCGAGACGCTCGACAATGGCAAACCGATCTTCGAGTCGCGCTACGTCGACGTGCCGATGGTCGCCGACGTGTTTCAATACTACGCCGGCTGGGCCGACAAGGTGCATGGCGAGGTGATTCCGGTAAGCGGTAACGCGCTTGATTACACGCTGCGCGAGCCGCTCGGCGTGGTCGGTGCCATCGTGCCGTGGAACTTCCCGCTGCTGCTGGCCTCGTGGAAGATCGCCCCGGCGCTCGCCATGGGCAACACCGTGATCGTCAAGCCCGCCACCAACACGCCGCTAACGGCGCTGAAGCTCGCCGAACTGGGCGTTGAGGCTGGGTTGCCGGCCGGCGTACTCAAACGTCGTCCCGGGCCGTGGCACCGTAGTTGGCAACGCGCTCGTCGAGCACCCCGGCATCGACAAGATCGCGTTCACCGGCGAGACGTCGACGGGACAGGGAATCCTGCGCAGCTCCGCTGACACGCTCAAGAAGATCACGCTGGAGCTCGGCGGCAAATCGCCCAACGTTGTGTTCGCCGACGCCAACCTGAAGGCGGCTGCAGCCGGAGCAACGATAGGCATCTTCTACGGCAAGGGCGAGGTGTGTGCCGCGGGCTCGCGTCTCTTCGTCCGAGAAGTCGGTTGCCGACGAGTTCATCGATCGCGTCGTCGAGCGTACCGAGAAGATGGTTCCAGGAGACCCGATGGATCCCAAGACCCGCATGGGTGCCATCGTCTCGAAGAACCAGATGGAAACCGTGTTGGGCTATGTCGAGGCTGGCAAGAGCGAGGGTGCCCGATTGCGCACCGGCGGCGATCGGGCGCCGATCGACGGGAAGGGCTATTTCGTGCGCCCCGCGCTGTTCGACCAGGTCGACAATTGGATGAAGATCGCCCGGGAGGAGATCTTCGGCCCGGTGCTGGCGGCGATCACCTTCGAGGATGAAGAAGACGCGATCGCCCAGGCCAACGATTCGCCGTACGGGTTGGCCGCGGCGGTGTGGAGCTGCGACATAGGCCGTGCGCATCGGGTGGCGAGCAAGCTCAAGGCCGGCACGGTGTGGGTCAATACCTACAACCGCTACGACGCCGCGGCGCCGTTCGGCGGCTACAAGGAAAGCGGCTACGGCCGCGAGCTCGGCATGCACGCGCTGCAACACTACACACAGGTCAAGAACGTCTGGGTGGATCTGAGCTAGTGTGCTGTCCCCGACATAGCTTGGCACTTGTAGCGGCGGGACGGGGCGAGTCCGCGGAGCGGCGACGACGGCGATGTTGGTACATCGTCGAGGAGCCGCGACAAAGGAATCGCCCCGTCCCGCCGCTACCCTGCGGGCAGAGGGAATTGCGGCCGATCTCGGCGTCAGGGCTCGTCGACGATGCGAAAGCACCGCCTTCCTCTCCCTTCCTTGATCTCGCCCGCAATTCCCTCTGCAAGTGTCAAGCTATGTCGGGGACAGCACACTAACCGCTACATCGCGGGCTGGCCCAACCGAAGGGAGAGCCGGCCGCGCAATGGCCATGGTCGATTTCCGACAAACAAGGCCGGTGGTGCTAGCCGGGGCGGTGCGCACGCCCATCGGCAGCTTCGGGGGGAGCTTGCAGTCGCTCCGTGCCGTCGATCTCGGCGTGGCGGCGGCCACGGCCGCCCTGGAGCGAGCCGGGATCGACGCCGAGCAGATCGACGAGTCGGTTTTCGGCCACGCGCGGCAGGCCGGCACCGGCCCGAATCCGGCGCGTCAGGTGTCGATCGGTGCCGGCGTACCCGATTCCTCGCCCGCCTTCACGGTGAACCAGGCCTGTGCCTCTGGGCTCAAGGCGATCATTCTGGCGGCGCAGACGGTTGCTCTGGGCGGCGCCGACATCATGCTCGTTGGCGGTATGGAGAGCATGAGCAACACGCCCTACCTGCTCACCGGGGCGCGCTGGGGATACCGGTTAGGCCACGATCAGCTGGTCGATGGCCAGTATCGCGACGGCTTTCTGTGCCCTCTATGCGGCGACTTGATGGGCCGTACGGCGGAGCGGCTGGCGGAGCGATACGACATCAGCCGCGAGGAACAGGACGCCTACGCCGTGGAGACGCAGCAACGAGCCCAAGCGGCCCGCGCCGGCAGGGTGTTTGAAGCCGAGATCGTCCCTGTTGACGTGCCGCAGCGCAAAGGCGATTCGCAGGTCATCGCCACCGACGAGCACCCGCGTGACGATGTGACCATGGAACAGCTCGCCAGGCTTCGCGCCGTCTTCAAGGATGGGGGCACGGTGCACCCGGGCAACAGCAGCGGCGTCACCGATGGTGGGGCGGCGCTCATTGTGTTGTCCGAGGAGGCAGCCGAGCGGCTCGACGTTACGCCGATGGCGCGAGTCGTTGCCGCTACTCAGGCCGGTGTCGATCCCGCGATCATGGGAATCGGACCCGTGCCGGCGATGCGGCAGTTGATGTCAGGGCTCGATATCGACCTTGCCGACATCGACCTGATCGAGCTCAACGAGGCCTTCGCGGCCCAGGTGATTGCCGTCGATCGCGACCTTCACCTCGATCGCGACAAGCTCAACGTCAACGGCGGCGCCATCGCCTTGGGGCATCCGATCGGCTGCACCGGGACCCGGATCGTGGTTACGCTGCTGCACGAGATGGAACGCAGGAGTGCCGCCCGCGGGGTTGCAACTCTGTGCGTATCCGGGGGAATGGGTACTTCGTTACTCGTCGAGCGGGATCCATGATGCCGGCGCGCCAAACCCATCACATTTTTACCACGGCCTGCTATGGGTGAGCCCAGAGTCGACTACGACGTTCGCGACACCGTGGCGTGGATCACGCTCAACCGTCCCGACAAGTACAACGCATTGGCCGGTACCATGCGCGAGCAGCTCCTGCAGCATGTCGTTGCGGCGGCCGGAGACGACAGCGTGCGCGCCGTGGTGGTTACCGGCGAAGGCAAGGCCTTTTGTGCCGGCGGCGACATCGACAACATGGTCACGTTGCGCAGCGAGAGTGATGACGCCGGTTTTCGTAAGCTGCTGCACGCCGGTGCCGAGGTGATGCTGGCGCTGCAAGCGTTTCCCGGGCTGACCGTGGCGGCAGTCAACGGTGTGGCGTCCGGTGCGGGTCTCTCATTGGCACTATCCTGCGACCTTCGCTTTGTGGCGCCGGGGGTGCGTTTCGCCGCCCCGTGGATCAAGCTCGGCCTGGTGCCCGACTGAGGTGCGACCTTCTGGCTGCCCCGCTTGATCGGCGCCGGGCGGGCCATGGAGATGGTGCTCACCGGTCAGCTCGTCGACGCAGAGGAAGCGTTGCGCACCGGACTGATCACCGAGATTGTCGACGCAGACGACTTCATCGGCGCCGTACAGGAAAAGACTGCGCGACTCGGTGCCGCCTCCTACGCCGTCGCGCATGCCAAACGTCTCGTCCGGCTCGGCGCCGAGGACTCCCTCGAGTCCGCCATCGCCCGCGAGTCGGAGACCCAGGAAGAATGCTTCGCGAGCGACGATTTCCGTGAGGGCCTCCGGGCGTTCCTCGACAAGCGCAGGCCCGAGTTCGACGGTCGCTAGCGCGTCAACCGACCGATGCGCCCGTCATCTCCTGCCGCCCACGCAGAAAATGGCTCGCCTTCTGTAGGGGAAAAGGGGTTGTCATTCCATTATCGTTCGGTATACTGAACACTGTTCTGGATACTGAACATGCCCCGATCCGCACCACAGCTTGTTCCCGCCGTCGATCGCGCCCTGCGTATGCTCGCGACGCTGCAGGATTCCGAGGCCGGCCGACGGATCTCGGACCTGGCTCGAGACCTCGAGATCCCCAAGTCGAGTGCCCATCAAATTGCCACGACCCTCGTGCACCACGGCGTGCTGGAGCGCGACGCCGACACCCAGGGATACCGTCTGGGGCCGGGGCTGACGCGAATCGTCGCGCGCCGCCGCAGCTACGTGGATCTTCCGGAACTTGCCGGTCCGTACCTCGAGGAACTGTCTGCTGCGGCGCGCATGACGGCGCTTTTGGGTCTGCGCCGCCCCGACGGCGTGGTCCTGGCGGCCAAGATTGACAGCCCCGATCCTATCGATGTCAGCGCGCCGATCGGCCATCGGCTCGATCTGCGTGCCGGCGTTTTCGGCAAGCTTCTCGCCGCCGCCTTGAGCCCCGCCGAGCTGGACGAGCTGCTGCAACACCCGCTGCCGACGTTTACCGACAAGAGCATGCGTTCCGCCGACGACTATCGAGAAGACCTGCACCGCGTGCGCGAGCGTGGCTACGCGCTCGACCAGGAGGAATACATCGACGGCATCGTCGCCGTTGGGGCTGCCGTGCGCGGCCGCGACGGAGAGGTTGCCGGTGGTATCTGTCTCATCGGGCTGGCGGCGTCCTACAAACGTCCCGAGCTTGGGCGCATCGCTGAAGCGGTGCGGGGCGCCGCGGAGTCGCTTTCGTACGACCTCGGTTTCGAGAGCACCCGGCCGGCCGGGCAGACCGTTGTGGCGCCGCGGCCGGGAAGCCTCGCATGAACGGGACGCCGAGGAGCGAACCGTGAGCGTGTCGGCGCCGCCAAGCACCACGATCACGGAGCGGGTGCGGCTACGCGTCAACGGCGAAGAGCACGATCTGATCGTGCCGGTCAACAAGACCCTCCTCGAGGTGTTGCGCGAAGACCTGGCGCTGACCGGTACGAAACACGGGTGCGAGCTCGGCGAGTGCGGTACCTGTACCGTGCTGATCGGCGGCGCGCCGCAGCTTTCATGTCTGGTGCTTCCCGTCGAAGCCGACGGGCAGGAGATCGATACCGTCGAGGGGCTGGCGACCGGCGGCAAGCCGCACGAGCTGCAGATCGCCTTTGCCGAGCTCGGTGCCTCGCAGTGCGGTTACTGCACTTCCGGGATCATGATGTCGGTGAAGGCGCTCCTCGAGGAAATACCGCGGCCGAGCCGCAATCAAATCAAAGAACAGCTGGCCGGCAACCTGTGTCGCTGCACCGGGTACTTGCAGATTCTTGACGCCATCGAGACCGCCGCCGGCCGGTTGGCCGGGGACGACGGCGTAATGACCACGCGCGAAACGGACCGCATGCCGACAGCCGAATCAGGCGACAGGACGTCCGAACCCACCCTGGTCGGTGCCGAATGAGCGACTACAGCGTCGTCGGCAAGCCCATCCCCAAGGTCGACGGGCTGCGCCACGCGAGCGGCCAGACGGTCTACGCCGACGACATGTACCTGCCCCGTATGCTGTACGGCAAACTGCTCGGCAGCCGGCGGCCGCACGCCCGCATTGTCAGCATCGATACGTCGAGGGCCGCGACCCTGCCTGGAGTGAAAGCGATTATCACGGGCGGGGATCTGCCGGGGAAGTACGGAATACTGCCGATCAGCGAAGACGAGTACCCCCTGGAGATCGACCGCGTGCGTTTCGTCGGGGACCCCATCGTCGCCCTCGCCGCCGTCGACGAGTTCACCGCCGAGGCGGCCGTTCGCCTCATCGACGTCGAGTACGAGGACCTGTCTACCGCGTTCGACATCGAGGAGGGCCTACAACCGGTTGCCGAGGACGAACGAATCCACGACTACGGCGCCCACGGCAACGTGCACAAGGAGGTCAATCTGGAGTTCGGCGACCTCGACAGCGGTTTCGCCGTCGCGGACCACGTTTTCGAGGAGACGTACTTCTACTCCGGCAACAACCACCTGGCGATGGAGCAGCATGCGGCGGTGGCCTCGTACGATGCCGGCGGCAAGTTGACATTGTGGTCATCGACGCAAACCCCGCACTACGTCCACAAGGCGATGGCGCGGGTGCTCGAGATGCCGGCCAGCCGGATTCGGGTAATCGCCACGCCGGTTGGCGGCGGCTTCGGTGGCAAGTCGGATCCGTTTCCCCACGAGTTTTGCGCTGCCAAACTGGCAATGATCACCGGGCGCCCGGTGAAGATCACGTTGACCCGAGAAGAGGTGTTCTACACGCATCGCGGCCGCCATCCCGTGCTCATGCACGTGAAAATGGGCGTCAGGGGCGACGGTTCGATCACGGCGCTCGATTTCCAGTCGTTTCTCGACGGCGGCGGCTATGGCAGCTACGGCGTCGCCAGCACCTACTACACAGGCGCCCTGCAAACGGTGACCTACAAGATCCCTGCCTATCGATTTCGCGGCATCCGGGTGTTTACCAACAAGCCGCCGTGCGGACCGAAACGGGGTCACGGCACGCCACAGCCACGGTATGCCCTGGAGATCCACCTCGATCGTGTCGCTGAGGCGCTGGGGCTCGACCCTGCTGACTACCGCAAGCGTATCTGCGTCGACGAGTACTCGATGACCGCCAACCACATGCGGGTGACCTCGTGCGGGCTCAAGGAATGCATCGACAAGGTGGCTGAGGCATCGCGTTTCAGCGAGCTGCGCGGCAATCTGCCCGAGGGCAAGGGCATCGGCATCGGCGTCGGCTCGTATCTCTCCGGTGCCGGCTTGCCGATCTACTGGAACAAGATGCCGCACACATCGGTTGACCTGAAGGTGGATCGTGGAGGCGGTGTGGCGGTGAAATGCATGCAGATCGACATCGGCCAGGGGTCCAATTCGGTCCTGGCGATGACCGTCGCCGAGGTGCTCGGCATCGAGCCGAGCGATGTGCAGCTGACCTGCGCCGACACCGACACGACGCCGATCGACCTGGGTTCCTACGCGAGCCGCGTGACCTTCATGATGGGCAACGCGGCGATCGAAGCGGCCGAGAAGATTCGTGACAAGATCTTCGCGGCGGCGGCCGAAGAGCTGGAGGTCGATGTCGAAGGCCTCAGCGCGGCGCACGGCCGGATCAGCCACGCACCATCAGGCCGCAGCATCAGCTTCCTCGACGCTGCGCCGCTCGCCGAAGCCAAGTTCGGCCAGCTCTCGTCGACGGGCTCCTACACACCGGCGAAGCTCGGTGGACCTTTCAAGGGCTCGGGAGTCGGGCCGACGCCGGCGTACTCGTATTCCGCCGCCGTGGCTCTTGTCGATGTCGACGTGGACACCGGCGTGGTGACCCCCGAGAAGATCTGGATCGCCCACGACATCGGCCGTGCCATAAATCCAACATTGGCTCAGGGACAGGTGGAAGGCAGCGTCTACATGGCGCTCGGCGAGATCTTCATGGAGGAGCAGGCCTTCCGTAGTGGCCAACACCAATGTCCATCGATGCTCGACTACAAGAGCCCGACGTTCCTCGAGATGCCGCCGGTAGAGACGTTTCTCGTCGAGACCGATGATGCGGAGGGCCCGTTCGGGGCGAAGGAGGCAGGGCAGGGCCCGTTGCTGCCCGTGCCCCCGGCGGTCGCCAACGCGGTGTTCGACGCCGTCGGGGTGCGTATCGACGAGCTGCCGATCACCCCGGAGAAGGTCCGCGCCGCCCTGGAGCGCAAGGAAAAGGGAGAGACGCCGCGTTTCGGCCCCACTTCCGTCCCTCTCATCAACTGGCCTGAGCCGGTGGTCGTCGACCCTGTCTGGTACGACAAACCTCCCGAACAGTGGGTCGAGACGCGACGACGACCGGCGAGCCGCGTGGAGGCGAGCTGATGCTGCGACTCCCTCCGTTCCGTTACGTTCGTCCGACCTCAGTGCAGGAAGCCGCGCGGGTGCTCGCCGATCACCTCGGCGAATCCATGGTTCTCGCCGGCGGGACCGACCTGATTCCCAACCTCAAGCGCCGTCAGTTCGACGCCAAGGTATTGGTATCCGTCGGCAGCCTTGCGGACCTACGCGGCACATCGATGAATGGGGAGGTGGTTCTAGGTGGCGGCATGCGCCTGCAGGAAATCTCCGACAACGCGGCGCTCGCCGCCGAGCTGCCGGGATTGGTCGAGGCCGTCCGGCAGATCGCGAATCCGCAGATCCAGCGCCAGGGAACGCTCGGCGGGAATCTGTGCGTCGATACACGCTGCAACTACTACAACCAGACGCATGAGTGGCGCGAGTCCATCGGTTTCTGCATGAAGCGGGAAGGCGACATTTGTCTGGTTGCCCCGGGAAGCGCCAAATGCTGGGCGGTGTCCTCGACGGACGCGGCGCCGGCTTTGATGGCGCTGGGGGCGCGCGTCGTCTTGACCGGCCCGTCGGGCGAGCGCGATATTCCACTGCGGGCGATGTACCGGGACGACGGCATCGATTACCTGACCCGTCAGCCCGACGAGATTCTCACCAAGGTCTTGATTCCCAGATCCGCCGGGGCCGTCAGCACGTACCGGAAGGTCCGGCGTCGGGGAAGCATCGATTTCCCGATCCTCGGCGTTGCGGCGAGCCTCCGGTTCTCAGGAGCGACGGTCGAGCACGCCCGCCTCGTGTTGGGGGCAGTGCACACGCATCCCGTCGAAGTCGATGCGGCGGCGGAGTTGCTGCAGGGTCGCGAGCTCACCGACGACGCGATCGAGGCGGCCGCGGCTGCCGCGTTCAAGGCGGCGACGCCGCTCGACAATGTCGACCTGATGTACCACTGGCGTAAGAAAATGGTGCGCATCGAGGTCCGGCGGGCGCTACACGATCTGGGTCGGCGAGCGTCGAGAAGTTCGGGCTAGACTGGCGGTATCGGTTGGGCGGATATTGTGGCGTGCGATGCCGGGGTACTGTAGAAGAAGCCGATGAGCCAGCCGAAGAGCGCGAACGCGATCAGCAGCGGGATGCCGATGATCAGAAGCTTGAGCAGCAGAAGGGCGCCGAATAGCAGCATGATTGGCAACAGCAGCAGCCCGGCGACCACCATGAAGATGCCGGCGAAGCCGACTTTCAGCGCGAAGCCGAACAGGCGGAACAATAGGTAAAAGGGCACCAGCAAGATCCACCCGACGAGCGCCACGACGCCGAACAGGAAGACGATACCGATCAGTCCCAAGAACTCGAACATCAGCGTTTCCCTCCATCGATCGCCGTACCGGCGACGGCCGGTGGGCGTATCGGTCCCTTCCTGTTCCTGACGTGTGCCGCAGCCGTGGGTTTCATTTCACCTCGCGACACCGGAACCGTCTGTTCGAGTCGGCTACAAGAACAGCCCGACAAACAGCAGGTAGTTGCCGAGAAAGTGCGCCGTGACCGCCGATTCCCAGCCACCACGCAGGTAGGCGAAACCGAGTGCCAAACCGAAGCCGGTCGCCGCCACAGGGCTGGTTTGGTGCGCCATGCCGAAGAAAAGCGCCGATATCAGCAGCGCGGCGAGCACCAAGCGGTGCGTCGGCCGCACCGGGTCGGATGGAGCGAGCGGCTCCTCCTCGAAGCCGAAACGGGGCCGCCACCCGTAACAGCGCATCGCCAGAGAAACGAAGAACGGAATGGCGAAGAGGCGGTAGATCGTCTCCTCCGCCAGCGCCGCCCGCGCCGACAGCGTCAAGACCTTCAGGTGGCCGTCGATCGCGTAGACGGTCGACGGGCCGAACGGCGTCGCCCTCGTCGTCAGATGCAGAGCGCCGCCGGTCAACGAGATGAACACACCCACACCGACGCCGTATACGGCGAAGCGCAGCCAGCGGCGTCGACTCGACAAGCGAGACAACAGCAGAAAGCTGGGCAGCCCGAGGCTGCGTGCCGTCCACACGGCGAAGGTGCTGGTAATCGTAAAGGCTGCAGAGAAAACGACGAGCATCCAGGGCACGCTCGGCAAGCTGGCCGACGGTGACGTGATGACCTCGTCGGCTACCACTGCGGCAGTGCTCAACAGCACAGCGGTCCCGATGACGAGGAGTGTCCGGCGCCCGACTGTGCGTGTTTCGTTGATGGTCCCAGAGTCCCGTGCTACGTTGCCGATTCTTCCATTGTAGCGCGACACTGCGGCGAGACTACGGCTAAAACACAGGGTCGCGACGATGTTCGCCGCACACCCGTTGGGCAGGAGGCAGACTTGGTTCGTCACAAGGCATGGGATGACATCCCGCGAGAAGAGCTCAATCCGAAGATCCTGCGGCGCATGGTTACCGGCGACCAGGTAATGCTGGCCATCGTCGACCTCAAGGAGGGCGCGTTGGTGCCGATGCACAAGCACCACAACGAGCAGATCACCTTCGTGATCGAGGGGCATCTTCGCTTCACGATGGAGGACGGCAGCGTGATCGACGTGCGTGGCGGCGACACGCTCACCATACCGTCGAACGTCGGCCACGAGGCCCTCGCATTGGAAGACACGATCGATCTGGACGCTTTCAGTCCGCCCCGCGAGGACTGGTTGTCGGGTGACGACGCGTACCTGCGAGGTGGCGATGAAGATTGACCTCTCCGGACGAACGGCGCTCGTCGGCGGCTCGTCGGAAGGGATCGGTTTGGCGATCGCGCGCGGTCTCGCCACGGTCGGTGCCAACGTGGTGCTGTGCGCCCGATCCGAGGAGAACCTGGCGCGCGCTGCGGAACAAGTCGACGGAGCCGGCGCCGCGGACGTGCTGACGGTCCCCACCGACCTGACGCAGGTTGATCAAATCGACGGGCTGGCGAATCAAGCGCTCGAACGCTTCGGCACCGTGGACATTCTGGTCAACAACGCCGGCGGGCCGCCCCCGGGGACCTTCGACGATCTCGACGAAGCCGCCTGGCGCCACGCCGTGGACCTGACCTTGATGTCGGCCGTGGAGCTCACCCGCAGGTTGCTCCCGGCGATGCGTGCCCAGCAATGGGGCAGGGTGATCAACGTCACGTCGACGTCCGTGAAACAGCCGGTCGATGGTCTGATCTTGTCGAACAGCATTCGCTCCGCGGTCGTCGGCTGGGCTAAAACACTGGCCAACGAGATCGGCCCGGAGCAGGTTCTGGTGAACAACGTCTGCCCGGGCTACACGACCACCGAGCGCCTGGCACAACTCGCCGGCGCGGTTGCCGAGCGTCAGGGCATCGACGCGGATCAGGTGTTCGAGAACTGGGCTGCGCTCACGCCTCTACGCCGGCTCGCGACGCCGGAAGAGTTCGCCAACGTTGTGGTCTTCCTGGCTTCGGACGCCGCATCGTACGTCCACGGGGCGACGATCGCCGTCGACGGGGGTCGCAGTCAAGCGATGACCTAGTGTCCTGAGTCACAAAGAGCGGTCGGCGGGTGACGGGCATCGGGGGCTCGCATGTCGCCGTTGACGTGCTGGGCAACCAGGCGGAACGAGTGGATGAGAACACGACGTGCACCGTCAATCAGGCGCCCCCCGCGCCCCCGACCCCCGTCACTGCCGCTCCCACCGCCTCATTCTGCCGACTTCTCGCTGGTGATCAACCCCTGGTACAGCGACAGCATCGATCCCCACATGGCGAGGCGCAGCCAGATGCGCCCGACGACATAGATCTGCCCGGCCGCGAATGTGCCAATGGAGCCGGCTCCCACTGCGGCGAGGCCCCGTGCCAGCATCAAGATGCTCACCGCTACCAACAGGCCGACGACGAAGAGCGAGAGTTGCAGCAACAAGATCCGCGGAAAGTGGCGGAACACGAAGCGTAGCGAGCGCAGCATCTCGATCAACATGGAGCGGCTGTCGCGCGCCACCGTGCGGACGCGGGCGTAGTCGATGATCAGTGCCAGCAGCGATACGCACACCTCGCGGGCCACGATGCCGAGCCAGCCGCCGCGCACCTGAGCGCCCGGCGTCAGGAGCCCGACGAGGCCGAGCAGAAGCCACAGGCCGAGCGCACCGACGATCATCAGCCGCAGGAAGCGCCCGACATACAGGCCACTGGCGGCGCCGAACTGCGCCAGAAAGGGAGCCTTACGGGGGGCGTGCAGATAGGCGATCGCGCCACCGGCAAGAATGCCGTAGAAGAGGACGAAATAGACGTTCGGGCTCCACAGCGGACGCTCGAGCGAGCCCGCCATGGTTCCTTGAAGGGAGTTGCCCAGGTTCCACAATCGCGACGAGGCGTCGAGAACGGCGGCCCACGCCAATGGCTCGCTGGCTCCGACCGACCAGAAACGCGTCGGCGGCAGCAGGCTACGCAGCGCCTGGCTGACCAGCACGAACTGCAACAACCACAGCCAGAAGATCAGCGCCTTCGAGCGCCAGGCGCGCCGCGCGCCCCACGCCAGGGCGCCAAGCGGGCTGGTGCGGGCGGCTTGTGGCGAACCGGGCTCCCACTCGATGAGATCGTCGATCTGGTCGTCGGTCGCTCCCATCTCGGTAGCCCTGTCGATGGGTACGAGACGCGGCGCGCCTCGATTACAGGTTGATGCTCTCTTCGAGCTCGCGGTTCGAGACGTGCAAGCGGTAGCCGTCGTACTCCTCGAGCTTCTTCTCCAGCAGCTTGTCGACCACCTCGTCGCCCAACGTCGCGCGGATGACCGCTGACCCGGCGGTAGCCTGCACGGCGTCGTACAGGTCATGCGGCAGCGATTCGATGCCCTGCTGCTCGCGTTGCAACGCCGTGTAGTCGTAGAGGTCGTCGACCACGGGTTCGGCCAAGGGCAGCTTGTCGTCGAGCCCCTTGAGCCCGGCAGCGAGCATGACCGCGAATGCCAGATACGGATTGCATGCCGCGTCCGGAAAGCGCAGCTCGATGCGCGTCGCGACCTCGTTACCGGGCTTGTACATCGGGATGCGCACCAGCGCCGAACGGTTACGCTCCGCCCAGGCGATGTACACCGGTGCTTCGTATCCGGGAACCAGGCGCTTGTACGAGTTGTACCACTGGTTGGTGATCAGGCACATCTCACGGGCGTGCGCCAGGCAGCCGGCGAGAAAGTGGCGCGCCGTCGCCGACAAATAGTGCGGGTCGTCGCTGTCGTAGAAGGCGTTGCGCTTTTCGTCGCGGAAGATCGACAGGTGCACGTGCATGCCACTGCCGTTCTGTCCCGACAGCGGCTTGGGCATGAACGTGGCGTGGATGCCGTTGCGGCGCGCAATTTCCTTCACGAGCCACTTGTAGGTTTGCAAATTGTCCGCCATGCGCAGCGCTTCGGCATACTTCAGGTCGATCTCGTGCTGGCTATGGGCCACCTCGTGGTGCATGTACTCCACTTTGATTCCCATGGCCTGCAGCGCGAAGCGAGTGGCCTCGCGAAAGTCGTCGCCGACGTCGACCGGCACCATGTCGAAGTAGCCGGCGTGGTCGAGAACCTCGGGAGATTCGGCGGACGCGAAGTAGAAAAATTCGGCCTCGGGACCGATATTCATGTGCGAGAAGCCGTGGTCCACGAGGCGCGCGAGCTCCTTCGTGAGAATCACGCGCGGGTCGCCGGCGTAGGGCACGCCTTCCGGGCTGCGGATCTCCGCAAACATCCGGATGCAACGAGCGGGCCCCACCGGGAACGGGATGAACTGCGCCGTTTCGGGGATCGGGAAAGCAACCATGTCGCTTTCCTGGATGCGCTGGTAGCCTTCCACCGAGGAGCCGTCGAAGCCCATGCCCTCGTCGAAGGCGCCCTCGATTCCGGCCGGCGTCACCTCGAACTTCTTGAGAAATCCGAGGATGTCGGTGAACCACAAGCGAATCGAAGTGATCTCGTGTTCCTTGATGTAGGCGAGAACTTCTTCTTTCGTCGTGAGGTGGAGCCCCTGCGGAACGCCGTACTCGAGGGGCACGTGGGCGCTCGTATACGCCACCATCTCCTCTGAGAAATTCCGAACTCGTTGAACAAAATCGTTGCCTGCGGAATGCATGTGCTTCCACTCCCCGGTGAAGACCCGCTGCGGTGGTCGACGAGATACACGGCGGGCAGGTATACGAGACGGCGTGGTGACGTTCCCTGCCGAACGGGCCCTCGCGGCGCCCCCTGCTCGGTCGGGCCGGTGCACTGTACTCGAAAGTTCCGGCTTCGACGACGTACCCGGTGGGCTCGTGGGCAGCCTACGGCCGAACATGAGGAGTTGTCAACTCCACCGTCACGGTCGGCTGACTTGGAGTATCGTCCGAAGCGATGAGAGGAACACCAGCGCTGCTAATCTTGTTGCTGTACGGCGTTTTTCTGGCGCTTGCCGGAGTCTGGGCCGGACGCCGGGTGCGCACGGCGGCCGACTTCTACGTCGCCGGCCGCCGGCTCGGCCCGGGCATGTTGGCGGCGTCGGTCACCGCCGCCAACATTGGCGCCGGCACAACCGTCGGTGTTGCCTGGCTCGCGTACACGAGTGGCGCGTCGGCATGGTGGTGGGTTGGCTCTGCCGCCATCGGCACGCTGATCCTCGCGTTCTGGTTCGGCCCACTGTTTTGGGAGGAGGCCCGCTCCCGCGATTGCTTCACGGTGGGCGACTATCTCGAGTCGCGCTTCGGCCGTGGTGTGCGCGGGCTTTCGATGACTATCCTGTGGGTCGGAACGTTGGCCATCCTTGCGGCCCAGCTCGTTGCCATGGGGATCGTCTTCAATGTGGCTGCCGGAATCCCGCTCTCGTACGGGACGGTGATCGGTGGGCTGATCGTGCTCGTGTATTACGGCGCCGGGGGCTTGTGGTCGTCTTCCGTCGTCAATGTCGCCGAGCTGGCGGTGAAGTTGGTGGCGTTCCCGCTAGCCCTGCTTTTCGCGGCGCGCACGATAGCCGGCGACGGAGGCATCGGCACGGCGCTCCGCGCCGCCGCCACGAGCAGCGGTATGGGGGATGCGTACCTGTCGCCGGTGGGCATCGGCGGCGCCGGAGTGCTCGGCATGTTCCTGGTGCTCGTGCCGTCCTTTGTCGTCTCACCGGGGCTCCTGCAGAAGTCTTTCGGAGCCCGTGATGCGAGCACCGTGCGGTGCGGAGTGGCGATCGCAGGGATCGTGATGCTCTTGTTCGCCGTGGTTCCGACCGGGCTCGGCATGTTGGCCCGGGTCCAGTGGCCGGACCTGTCAGCTGCCAGCAGCCAGACGGCGTTGCCCCTGTTGCTCGTGGAAGCGACACCGGCGTGGATCGGCCTGCTGGCCCTGGCCGCCTTGCTCTCGGCGGAGCTCTCTTCCGCGGATGCGGTGCTTTTCATGTTGTCGACGTCGTTCTCCCGAGACCTGTATCAGGGGCACCTGCGTCCGGATGTCGACGATCGCGGGCTGCTCCTGTCCGGCCGAGTTGCCGCCGTAGTGGGATTAGCGCTGGGACTGTTCGTGGCGCTCGGCGTGCCTTCGGTGATCGCCAACTTGCGGGTGTTCTACGGGCTCCTGGTGATCGCCATGGTGGTGCCGCTGTTCGCCGGCATGTTCGCCCCGCGCGTCGGGAGCACGCCGACGCTGGCGTCGATGATCGTGGCGCTGCTGATGGCGATCGGTACCATCGTGTGGCACGGCGGCGCCGTGACGGCGAGTTTCTGGCCCTTCTTGTTCGGTACGGCGGCGGGGGCGGTGACCTGTATTGTCGTTACGGCATGGCGCCCGAGATAGAATCGGGCGCCATGTCCTCGCCAGACGGCAAGCTCTACGTCGATGCGCGAACGCTACTGCTGAATTCCGTCGTGCTGGCCCGCAAGATCTGGGATGACGGTTTTCGCCCCGACTGCATAGTCGGCATATGGCGCGGTGGCACGCCTCCGGGCGTGGCGATGCACGAGTTCTTTCGGCTGTGCGGCCTCGAGCCTTATCACACGACAATCAAGACACAGTCGTACCGCGGCGCGCAGCGTCTCGGCGCGGCGGTCGAGGTGAAAGGTCTCGGTCACGTGATCGACGTGGTGAACGCCGAGGACAGCTTGTTGTTCGTCGACGACGTGTTCGATACCGGGCACACGATGGTGGCAATTCTCGAGGACATTCGTCGTCGCGCGCGGCGCAACACTCCCACGTGCAAGGTCGCCACCGTCTACTACAAGCCCGACAAGAACGAGACGGATATCGAACCCGATTACTACGCGATCGCCGACAATCGTTGGATCGTCTTCCCGCACGAGCTCGCGAGCCTGACCGACGAGGAGTTGCGCGAGAAGCGCCCTGAGCTGTGGGCCGTAATTTCCGGAGACTAGCGGCTAGCTCGCGCCAGCGTCGACACGGTGCCTTCGAGCGTGACGCTGAACACGGACCCGGCCTGCGGATCTGTGACGACGAGGTTGCCATCTGCGGCGCGGGTGATGCCCTGCGGATTGACTAGTGGGGGTCCCTGCGCCAGAACGCTGACCTCTCCGGCGGCAGAGACCCGAAACAGCGCCGCAGCGTAGCCGTCGGTGACCACGAAGTTGCCATCGTCCAGTCGTACGAGATCGTGCGGGAAATCGAACGGCGCTCCGCTGATCAGGGTGTCCACCGTACCGTCGCGCGAAAGTCGAAAGAGGGCACGGGCGCCGTGCGATACGACAACAAAGCCGCCTTCACCGTCGGCGACGATGCCCTTGGGGCTGTCGACCTCGGCAAAGACCGTGACGATGCCGTCGAGCGTGACGCGCATCACGGCGCCGATGCCGCTGCGCAGGTCGGACACCAGAACGGAATCTTCATCGAAGGCCACCAGACCCTGAGGAATATCGAGCTCCGTGGTGATCGTCGACAGCGTCGTGTCGGCAGCGACCCGGTACAGGCCGAAGGTCGCCGGATCGGCCACCAGCCAGCCGTTGCCGTCTGGGGCCGCGACCACCGAGCGTGTGCCGTACAGGGGCGTGCGCGGCAGACCGTCGCCGGTACGTATCGTCTGTACGACGCCCTGCGGTCCGAGGCGCAGCAATCCGTAGCGCTTGAAGTCGGCGACGATGAGATCGTCGCCGTCGGCGATGACGTCGACAGGGTAGGCGAGTGCCGTCGACTCCTGCGGGGCTCTCGTCTTAGCCGGCGCGGTGAGCGGTAGCATCACGATCGCCGATAGGCACACGACGCCGAGGGTCGAGGCCGCAAAGCGGAAACGGCTCAGGCAAAATATCTGCATCACGGTACGGAACCTATCACGGAGAGCGCCCGCTCGATCTCGTGGCGGACACTCTCGTCCTCCTCCACCGCCAGGCGTGAGCGCAAGCCGTCGACGGCCGTATGTCCGCCCAGCTGCCCCAGGGCCCACGCAACGTGGCCGCGGACCAGAGGATCCTCGTCACCGAGAGATTCGATCAGCGGACCGACCGCGGTGATGTCGCCGCTGTTGCCGAGAGCCACTGCGACGTTGCGGACAAACCCGTTGCGGCGGGCGCGCAGCACAGGGCTGTCGCGAAAACGCGAGCGAAATTCATCGTTGTCGAGCTTCAGCAACTCGACGAGCGCCGGGGCGCGGGCGTGATCGCGCGGCGCGAAGCTCCGGGCCTGGACGGACACCTGAGCGAAGCGGTTCCACGGACAGACGTCCTGACAATCGTCGCAGCCGAAGACACGGTTGCCCATCGCGGTACGGAACTCGACGGGGATGGGGCCGCGGTTCTCGATGGTCAGGTACGAGATGCACCGTCTTGCATCCAGAACGTAGGGCGCCACGATGGCGTCGGTGGGGCACACGTCGATGCACGCGGTGCAGGTGCCGCAATAGTCGCGGTGTGCGCTGCTGGCGTGCAGGGGCGCGTTGGTGATCACGGCGCCCAAAAAAATCCACGACCCGAGGTCACGATGAATCAGGTTCGTGTGCTTGCCGATCCAGCCGAGGCCGGCACGCTCGGCCCACGCTTTCTCCATGACCGGCCCCGTGTCGACGTACCAGCGGCCTTGCAGGTCAGGGACCAGGTTCTCGAGGGCTTCGACCAAGGTCTGGAGACGCTCCCCGAGAACGCGGTGGTACTCGTCTCCCCAGGCGTACCGCGAGATGCAACCGGTTCGCGGATCGTGGCTGGCGTCGTCGTCGGTGTGATAGTTCATCGCCACGACGACCACTGACTTTGCCTCGGGAACGACGCGACGCGGGTCGCTGCGACGCGCCGGATCGCGGGCCATCCACGCCATGCTGCCATGCATGTCGCGGGCCATCCATTCCTCGAGGCGCAGGCCGGCCGGCAGCTCCTCGACCGGAGCGACGGCGCAGCGGTCGAAACCGAGTTCCTCGGCGAGATGAACCACGCGTCGTGTCAGCTCAATCGGCTCGGGCGCGCTGTCGCTCACACCCGACAGGATGCCGCCCTTCCGACGGCGCGCTCGACCACGACGCGTAACAGGTGCCGCCGATAGTCCTCTGCAGCGTGCATGTCGTCGCGGACGTAGGCGATGCCCTCATCGGCGGACTGTGCCGCGCTCGCGATGCTGTCGGCGTCGAGGGTCGCGCCCGACAAGGCGTTTTCGACGGCGCTCAAGCGCAGCGGCCGGTCGGATATGCCGGTGGCCGCGACACGGGCCGCGCTGCAGGCACCCGTGTCATCGGTCGCGACATCCGCGGCGACGCCAACGATGGCGAAGCCGGACGCCGGCTGGGCGAACTTTTCGTAGGCGCTGCGACCGGCGGATGCCGGAAAACAAACGCTGACGAGCAGTTCCCCGGGCTCGAGACTGGTTTGCAGCAAGCCGGTGAACAGGTCGGCCGCGTTGACCGAGCGCTCGCCGGCGGGGCCGACGACATCGATCTCTGCATCGAGCGCCATGAGTGCCGCGGCGTAGTCAGCCGCAGGATCGGCGTGGGCTACGCTGCCGCCAAGGGTGCCGCAGTTGCGCACCTGTACGTCGCCGATCGAAGCAGCTGCCTCGGCGAGCGCCGCGTGTGCCTGCCGCACATCGTCGCTGGCAGCGACCTCGGCGTGCGTCGTCATGGCACCGATCGCAAGCCCGCCGTCTTCGGCGTTGATGAACGACAGCTCGCTGATGCCGCCGATATCGATGAGCACGGCGGGTGCGGCCAGGCGGAGCTTCATCATCGGCAGGAGGCTATGCCCCCCGGCCAGCAGCCTGGCGTCTTGGTTGGCGGCGAGCAGCTCGACGGCTTCTGATATGGACCCCGCGCGGTGATATTCGAAGGCTCCGGGGATCATTCTGCGCCTCTCTGCATTGCGCGCCACACCTTTTGCGGCGACGCCGGCATGTCCATGTGCGTTACGCCGAACGCCGACAACGCATCGACGACCGCGTTCATCACGGCCACCGGGCTGCCGATCGTTCCGGCCTCGCCGACTCCCTTGGCACCGAGGGGATTTACCGGCGTCAAGGTTTCGGTCTGGTGGAGCTCGAGGTGGGGCAGGGAATCGGCCTTGGCGATGGCGTAGTCCATCAACGAGCCGCTGACGAGTTGGCCGTTGGTGTCATACACCCCGTTCTCGAGCAGGGCCTCCGATATGCCTTGGGCAATGCCGCCGTGCAGCTGCCCTTCGACGATCGTCGGATTGATGATGCGCCCGCAGTCGTCGACCGCGACGTAGCGCTCGAGGTCGACAACACCGGTCTGCGCGTCGATCGAGACCAGCGCCAGGTGGGCACCGAAGGGAAAGGTGAAGTTCGGCGGTTCGAAGAAATGCGTCGCTGAAAGGCCGGGCTCCATGGCTTCGGGAAGGTCTTGCGCGACGTAGGCGGCGTCGACGATCTGCTGAAACTCCAGCGCCTTGGCCGGCACGCCCTTGGGGAACAGTTTGCCGTCCTCGAACACGATGTCGTCTTCCGCTGCTTCCAGCAGGTGGGCCGCGATGCGGCGAGCCTTCGTTTGGATCGTGTCGAGGCAAAGCGACAGCGCCGCCCCGCCCACCGCCTGACCGCGCGACCCGAAGGTGCCGATGCCTTGCTCCACGGTATCGGTGTCACCGTGTATCACCTCGACATTGTCCAGCGCCACGCCGAGGCCATCGGCGACGATCTGGGCGAAGGTCGTTTCCTGTCCCTGGCCGTGCACCGAGATGCCCGTCTTGACGACGACGGCTCCGGTGCGCCGCACCTCGAGCTCGCAAGCCTCCCAGCCACCGGCGGTCATTGCGGCCGAAGGACCGATGCCGCAGATCTCGACATACGTCGACAGGCCGATGCCGACCAGCTCACCGTCGCCGCGGCGTTGCTCCTGCTCCGCCCGCAGCGCGTCGTAATCAACGCTGTCGACGAGCTTGTCGAGCGTTGCCTGGTAGTTACCCGAGTCGTATTCGAGTTCCGTCGCCGTGGCGAACGGAAACGCGTCGGCGGCGGGAAAGTTGAGCCGCCGCACCTCGATGGGGTCCTTCCTCACGGCGCCGGCGATCAGATCCATCGCCCGCTCGATGATGAACGTCGCCTCCGGCCGGCCGGCGCCGCGGTAGGCGTCGATCGGCGTCTTGTTGGTAAACACACCGTGCTGTGTGACATGAATGTTCTCCACCGTGTAGCAACCGCCGATCATGAGCACCGTCAGACCGGCGATCACCGGCGTCAGCAGCTGGTGATACGCGCCGTGATCCTGGTAGAGCGTGATTCTCAGGCCGAGCAACTTGCCCTCGCTGTCGGCCGCGGCCTCGAGGTCGCATACCTGATCGCGTCCGTGCGTCGTGACCAACATGTCCTCGGTACGCCGGGCGGTCCATTTGATCGGGCGCCCGAGGGTCTTGGCGAAGTACGGTGCCAGCGCCTCTTCGGCGTAGAAGTTGAGCTTGCTGCCGAAGCCGCCGCCGACTTCCGGGGCAACAACCCGCACCCGGTGCTCGGGATGTCCGCAAACCGCGGCTACAAGCAGGCGCACGAAGTGCGGCACCTGCGTCGTCGTCCACACCGTGAGCTTGTCGTGGCCGGCGTCGTATTCGGCCACCACGGCCCGCGGTTCCATGGCCAGCGGCACCTGGCGTTGATTGACGATACGTTGTGAGACCACGACCTCGGCGTTGTCGAATGCCGCCGCGACGTCTCCCGCCTCGGTCACCGAGGTGCAGGCAATGTTGGTGCCGAGGGCCTCGTGCACCAGGTCGCTGCCCTCTTCCGTGGCGGTAACCATGTCGGTGACTACCGGCAGGGATTCGTACTCGACCTCGACGGCGCCCACCGCGTCCTCTGCCTGCGCCGGCGTCGCGGCGATGACCACGGCGACGGCGTCTCCGGCGTAGCACACATGATCGGTTGCGACCGCGGGGTGGGGCGGCTCTTTCAGGTCCTCGATACTGTGCACGCAGGGCAAGGATGCGATGGCGTCGGCGAGGTCCGCACCGGTGTATACGGCGGTCACGCCGGGCATCGCGACGGCCGTCGAAGTATCGACGCCGACCACACGTGCGTGGGCCTCGGGGCTGCGTGTCAGCGCCATGTACAGCATTCCGGGGAGCGTGATGTCGTCGGTATAGGTCGCCGCCCCGGTGATCAGCCGCGGATCCTCCTTGCGTCGAATTCTCGCGCCGATGAATTTTGGGACCTGGGGGGCTTGGGGCTCGCTCATGCCGAACCTCCTTCGCGCAGGACGCGGGCCGCCGACTGCACCGCTTTCACGATGTTCTGGTAACCCGTGCAGCGGCACAGGTTGCCCTCGAGAGCGTGCCGGACCTCGGCTTCATCGGGGTCGGTGTTGTGCTCGAGGAGTTGGGCCGCGGAAAGGAGCATTCCCGGCGTGCAGAAGCCGCATTGCAGCCCATGGTCGTCCCAGAAGCTCTGCTGCAGAGGATGCAGCTCACCGTTGGCGGCAAGGCCTTCGACGGTCATGATAGCTACGCTGTCGACCTGCACGGCGAGCTTGGTGCAGGACTTGGTGGCTCGCCCATCAATCATGACGGTGCAGGCTCCACAAATACTGGTCTCACAGCCGACGTGTGTTCCGGTGAGCCCCAACGTCTCCCGAAGGTAGTGCACCAGGAGCGTGCGCGGCTCGACCTCGTGGCTGTGTTCGACCCCGTTGACGGTCACGTTGATGCGTGCCATGCAACCTCCGAACGATTGAGTTCAAGTGGGCTGGCGGCGCCCGGCGCCACACGACAGGCACGCTAAAACGGTCCGTGATCGATGGCAACCTCAGCCTGGACCTTCAAAGGGTAAAGATACTCGTTAAGAGGTCCGGGCTGGCCCGCAGATCAACGTGCTCGACGTTCTGCCTGTTGAGCCTCCGCATGCGGCAGCGACTACAATGTCCGTGCTTATGATGGAGCCAGCATCGATTCGACAGGCCATGAAGCCGTTCGGAGAGCTCGTGTCGTTCGACGACGCGCGGCGCACCGCACTGTCGCTGGCAGAGCGCCCGGCGGTCACCGATCGCGTGCACGTAACGGAGGCCGTCGGCCGCGTCACTGTCGACTCGATCCGCTCTCCCGTCGACGTACCGTCTACCGACCGGGCGGCGATGGACGGGTACGCGGTGATCGCTGCCGACCTGGTAGGCGCCACCGGCGGCGCTCCCGTACGCCTACGGGCCGCCGGGCGGATACTGGCGGGTGACTTGGGCGATGCAGCCCTCCAAGCAGGGAACTGCATCGAGGTAGCGACGGGGGCGCAGCTGCCGCGCGGCAGCGACGCGGTGGTTCCCGTAGAGCACACCCGCGAAGACGGCGACGGCGTGGTTGTCGATGTCCCCAGTAACGTCGGGGAGCACGTATCGCGCCGCGGCGAGGATCTGCACCGCGGCGACCCCGTTATTGCCGCGGGGCAGCTGGTGAGCCCCGCGACCTCGGGCGTGCTGGCATCGATCGGAGTCTCGGAGATCGACGTAGTGAAGGCACCTCGCGTTTTGTTGATTCCGACCGGTGACGAGCTCGTGCCGTTGGGCGAAGAGCTGCGGCCGGGCCAGTCATACGACTCGAACTCCGTTGCCCTCCGCGCACTTCTTTCCGCCACTACCGCAGTGGTCGAGCGCTCGCCCGTTGTGGGCGACGACGCTGCGGCGTTGGCAGCCGCCTTCGAGGACCCGCAGTGGGATCTGGTGGTTACCTTGGGCGCCACATCGGTGGGCCGCCACGATCTGGTGTTGGACGTGGTGCGCAGCCTCGGCGAGGTTCTGGTCCACGGCGTCGCCCTGAAGCCGGGCAAGCCGCTGCTCCTGGCGCGCGTCGGAGACACCGCCGTCGTCGGCCTGCCGGGATTCCCGACGTCGTGCCTGATGACGGGATACATCTTCGTGGAACCGATGGTGCGCGTCATGGCCGGGTTGGCGCCCGATTTCCGCTCCCGGGTCAGCGCCGAGCTCGCCGAAGAGGTCCATTCGCCGCCGCGAAAGAGGCAGTTCCTCACTGTCAAGCTCGTCAACGGAAAGGCGGTACCGGCATACCGCGCGTCGAGCGCGCTGACCAGCGTCTCGGCGGCGGACGGCTGGGTCGAGATCCCGGAGGGCACAACCCGCGCCGCGGCGGGCGCACGCTTCGAGGTGACGTTGTTCTGACGCATCAGGAGCCTGCTAAGATTTTCCGAAGTTTTCCTGGAGATTTGTCGTGGATGATTGGGTAATCGGGCGCCTGCAGGACTTCGTCGGCCGCATGGACCGCGAGAAGCTCGCCCCGCGGGTCCGGGACGGCCTGGTGAAGCAGGTCATGGCCGATACGACGAGCTACCGGATGGCGCGCAGTCTGCCGGCGCTCGGGCGCGGGTTGGTCGTGACGGAAGAGGGTGTGATTCCCGATTACGGCCGTGTCCGCCGGGTTTTTCATCTGGCGAACGCGATCGTCAAGTATTACTACAGCCCGTTCTACGTCGAGGAGAAAGTCCCCGGCTACCACGCCCGTGTGGCGTGGATCGGCGGTCGACAGATCGCGTTTACCCGCGACGGCCGGTATTGCGCCTTCACGACGGATCGGGCGCCCGACTTCATTCCCGATGAGCTCTTTCGAGACAACCCGCATTTGGTGGTCTGCTTGACCGTCGCCGGTCGCGGCATTCCGTATACCAAGGCGGGTTCCATGAACGGCGTCGATGAGGTCAGCGGCTACGCAACCGATCTGCTGGAGCTCGACGTTCGCGAGCCCGTGGAGTCGGCGGAACGTTATGAGCTCTTCGGTAAGCACGGCTTGAAGGAACCCGATCGAGTCGGTTCGTTCGAGGCCGACCACCTCGAAGAGCTCGAGGCCTGGATGCGCAACATCGAAGATCGCGGCGCCCCGGGGGTGATCTTGAAACCCTCCGAACGCCACCATCGGCCCCTCAAGTTCTCGTTTCCGACGGCACTGCTCGCCGAGATGCCGGCGTGGGCTGGATTCGAAAGCTCCGACGACGAGCATCCGTTCTTCGAGCGTCTGGTGCAGGCCGCGTGCGTAGCCACGGGGATGGATCGCGCCGCCGACAACTGGGACTGGGAAAACGTCGGTAAAGTGCTGCTGGCGCCGCTTGCCGCCGCGGCAAAAGAAGTCGAGAGCGGCGGTCTCCTCGCCGAGCAGTACAGCGTTTGGCTGCACGACGAAGCGGCGGCGAAGGAGTTGCTGGCGCAACTCGACGAGCGCAGCGAGGACGTCACCATCGAGCGGCTGGCGCTCGAGACCGAAGGTGATGGTTGGCGGTTGCAGTTTGAGCGGCGCTTCAACGGCGCAACGGCCGCCTTGGAACGCCGCTTGTCGGGAGCTTCGTACCGGCACTAGCCGGGCTAGCGTGTTGCGCTACGCATGTCGCTCGACGTCGCAACACCCACGCGCCAGACGCATCAGGGTTTTGCGACGGCCTGCTCGATGCGTACTTGGTCGATGCGGTTGGGCACGGCGCGCTCGACGATCAACTCGAGGTTCTTGTACGCAATCCGCTCGCCGGTGACCGGAACATGCCCGCTGATCTCGAGGATCAGGCCGGCCAGGGTATGGCTCTCCGCCGCTTCGAGCTCGAGCCCGTAGCGCTGGTTCAGGACTGCCAAGGGGCAGCTGCCGACGGCTCGCAGGGCGCCGCCGTCGAGCTCCATGACCTGCGGCATTTGCGGCAAGTCGAACTCATCGTCGATCTCGCCGACGATTTCCTCGAGAAGGTCCTCGAGCGACACGATGCCTTCTACGCCGCCGTACTCATCGATCACGATCGCGAGATGCTGTCGCTGCTCGCGAAACGCCTGCAACGCGGACTGTAACGTGGCCGACTCCGGAATGAACAACGGCTGTCTCGTGAGTTGTCCGAGCTGCAGATCTTCGAGCCGTTCCGAGTACTTGAACATGTCCTTCGAGTTCATCACGCCGACGACGTCGTCCAGGGTGCCCCGGCACACGGGGAAGCGTGTGTAGCCGGAGCGCCGGATCACGTCGATGATCTCACGTGGCGACGCGTCGATATCGACCGCCACGACCTTGGTGCGCGGAATCATGACGTCCTCGATCGTCAGGTCGCCGAGGCGAAAGATGCCGTGCAGCATCAGACGCTTCTCGCGGGCGATCGCCAGTTCTTCCTCGCCGAGGAAGATCATGCCCTTGATCTCCTCCTCGGAGACAACGTGCGAATCCGGCGATGGTCTGCCGAAGAACCAGAGCGCCGCGTTGGCGACGACGACCGCGGTGCTGGCGATGGGATGCAGCAGCTTTACGAGCAGCCCGATGGGCGGCGCCACCCAGAACGAGACTCTCTCGGGAGACCGGGCGGCAAGCGTCTTCGGAGCGATCTCTGAGAACACCAGGATCAGCGTGGTCATCACCACAGTGGCGTAGATCGCGCCTTCCTCGCCGACCAGGCGAATGGCGATCATCGTCGCCAGAGCCGACGCCGCGATGTTCGCGAAGTTGTTGCCGACGAGGATTGTCGACAGCATGCGCTCCGGATTGGATACCAGAGAACGTACGGCCGCGGCGCGCCGGTCACCGCGGTGCGCCAGGTAGCTGAGTCGGTAGCGATTGACCGCGATGAGGGCGGTCTCGGAGCCGGAGAAGAAACCAGACAACGCGAGCAGGAGCACCAGGCCGGCGATCGCCGGCACCGGGTCGGGCATGAGAGTTACCTCGGTATTCGGTGGCGGGAATGAGCCGCGACGGCGGCGCATGATGCACGAATCGAGAATAGCATCAGGTCGCGGCGCCTTGCATCTGGCCTCTTGTCGTCGCAACCAGACCCATCGCACTTTCACCACGGCCTGCTTGGGGTCCTTTCTGCGTGGTACAGTCAGCCCTCCCGCGGCGATTCCGCCTTCCTACCTCCACTTCGAGGTCCGTGATGCCTACCACCGGCCACGGCCGCATGGCCGAAGGTGACGTGGTGCTCCTTGTTCTGGAGGACGAGCGCCGATTCCTGATTCATTTGCATCCGGGGCGCACCTTTTCGACGCACAAGGGCGTCGTGCACCATGACCGCTTGATCGACCAGCCATACGGCTCGCTGCTGCGCACGAGCTCCGGGTCGCCCATTCACGCCATGTTTCCAACCTGGGTCGATCGGATGATGAAGGTCCAGCGACGCACCAACATCATGTATCCGAAGGACGTTGGCTACTTGATATCCGAGCTCGGCTTGTCGCCTGGGGATCGGGTGGTCGAGCTCGGCACGGGGTCGGGGGCGATGACCATCGCGTTGGCGCATGCCGTGGCGCCCGGCGGCAAGGTGTTCACGTACGACCGCCGCGCCGAGTTCAAGCAGCGCGCCGCCGACAACGTTGCCCGCGCCGGCGTCGATCCGTCGCTTGTCGAATTTCGGCTGCGCAACAACGCTGAGCCCCTGGAACCGGAAGTCAACGCCGTGATGTGCGACATTCCAGAGCCATGGGACGAGGTGACGGCGGCACGCGAGTGCCTTATCGGCAGTGGTCGCTTCGCTTCCGCGACGCCGACCTTCAACCAGGTGGAAAAGCTTGCCGCGTGCCTTGTCGGTGAGGGCTTTGCCATGGTGAAAACCATCGAGATTCTGGTTCGCGAGATCCTCGCTCGTCCGGGCCGTACCCGTCCGGGCCACCGGATGGTGGGGCACACCCAATTGCTGACTACGGCGCTGCGCGTTGGCGACGAGATCCCCTGGGAGGAACCGGGCGCCGAGGATGGACAGGGCGATGAGGGCGAGGAAGAGTGAACGTCCGCGCCGGCCGAACGTGAACCAGGTGGAGCAGGCCAACGAGATCCTCGCCCGCATTGACGAATCGTATCCGGACGCCCGTGTCGAGCTGAACTTCAGCAACCCGCTGGAGCTGTTGGTGGCGACCATCTTGTCGGCGCAGTGCACCGACAACCGCGTCAACCGGGTTACCAAGACCCTGTTTGTCGACTACCCGGACGCTCGCGCCTACGCCAACGCCGATCGCGGCGGGCTCGAAGACGCGATTCACTCCACCGGGTTCTTTCGACAGAAGGCCAATAACATACAGTCGTGCTGTACGGATGTCGTCGAGCGCTTCGCCGGCGAAGTTCCCGACACGATGGAAGACCTCACGTCGCTTGCCGGCGTCGGGCGCAAGACGGCGAGCGTCGTGTTGGCTCAGGCCTATGGCAAGCCGGCGATCGCGGTTGACACTCATTGCCGCCGCGTGAGCCAACGGTTGGGGCTCACCGTCGAGGACAAGCCCGACAAGGTCGAGGCCGAGCTGCGCGAGCTCTACGATGAGAGGCATTGGGCCGACATCACACGCCTGTTCATCTGGCACGGCCGCTACACCTGCAAGTCGCGGCGGCCCCTATGTGATAGCTGCGCGCTGCCCGACCTTTGCCTGTGGTACCGAGAGAACGTCGGCTAACAGGTCGGCTCTCGTTTCGTTGCTGCCTGTAAATATTTATAGTATACTGGTCGTTGCCTCCGGAAGCGCCGGCACTTCTGAACAACCTCCGAACGACAACGCAATACTCCAATCCGAAACTACGGTGACGACCTCTCTCACATCGAGGCAGCGCGCGATCTACGACTTCATCGTGGAGCGGGTTCGCGGCCGCGGCATCCCCCCCAGCCTTACCGAGATAGCCCAGGCCTTCGAGCTGGCCTCGGCCTCCGGGGTAGCCGATCACCTACGGGCGATCGAGCGGAAGGGCTACATACGCCGTCGGCCGGGAATGGCGCGAGGCATCGAGCTGACGGATCTGAGCCAGCGGCACAACCCCTCAGATACGGCTGTGCGGGTTCCGGTGATCGGCACTTTGCCGGCCCGCAAGCGGCTGTCTGCGGAAGGTCGCAAGCGCCGGCACTTGCTCTTCGACAGCCGGCTAGCCGGACACGGCGCCATTGCCGTGCGCGTCAATCTCAGTGGTCTGGAACGTCACGGCATCCTGCGCGGCGACTACGTGATCGTGGTGTCCGGCACCAAGCCGGCAGCCGGTGAGCTCGCCGTGGGCCAGATCGGTCGCGGCACCACGCTGGTCGAGATGCTCCCAGGGCGGCGTGGTGTTCGCCGCGTCGACGACGCTACTGTGTACCGCGACGAGTTCGAGCTGTTGGGGCGAGTCGTAGCGGTGTTGCGCTCGATGGATGATGGGACAAGGACCTACAAGACATGATTCGTTTCGACCGTTTCACTGTGAAGGCACAAGAGGCTGTTCAGCGGGCCCAGCAACTGGCGCAGTCGCAGCAACACCAGGGGCTGGACGGGCCGCATCTGTTGCTGGCCCTACTCGAGCAGCGCGAAGGCGTGGTGCGCAACATCATCGAACGATTGGGAGGTGACCCCGACGCGATCGCCAACGCGGCGCGCGCCGAGATCGATCGTAAGCCGTCCGTCGAGGGAGACGCTGCGCTCGAGCTCTATCTGGAGGCCGAGGCCAAGGTGGCGCTGGACGCGGCACAGGCCGAGGCTGATCAGCTCGATGACAAATACGTCTCAACCGAGCACATCCTCCTCGGTCTCCTGGCCGCTGACGGCGCGGCGGCGACCGTTCTGCAGCAGGCCGGCATCGAGCGCGACGCGCTGTTCGCCGCCCTCAAACAGGTGCGCGGCACCATGCGTGTGACCGATCCCAACCCGGAAGACAAGTACAACGCCACCGAGCAGTACGGCGTCGATCTGACTGAGATGGCGCGCCGGGGCAAACTGGATCCAGTGATCGGACGCGACGAGGAGATCCGTCGCGTGGTGCAAGTGCTGTCGCGGCGTACGAAGAACAATCCGGTGCTTCTCGGCGAGCCGGGCGTCGGCAAGACGGCCATTGTAGAAGGCTTGGCGCAGCGCATCATCAACGGCGACGTGCCCTCGAGCCTGGCGAACCGACGTGTCGTGCGTATGGACATCGGCTCGATGCTCGCCGGCGCCAAGTATCGCGGCGAGTTCGAGGATCGATTGAAGGCTTTTCTACGCGAGATCCAGGAGGACACCGACGTCATTCTGTTCATCGATGAATTGCACACGGTGGTCGGCGCCGGCGCTGCCGAAGGCGCCGTCGATGCGGCGAACATGCTCAAGCCGCCGCTCGCCCGCGGCGAGCTGCATGCGGTGGGCGCCACGACGCTGAACGAGTTTCGCAAGTACATCGAGAAGGACCCCGCCCTCGAGCGCCGTTTCCAGCCCGTGATGGTAGGCGAGCCGTCTGTCGAGGAGACCATCTCGATTCTACGGGGGCTCAAGGAGCGCTACGAGGTACACCATGGTGTCCGCATCAAGGACAGCGCGCTGGTCGCCGCCGCCAATCTGGCGGAGCGGTACATCGCCGATCGCTTCATGCCCGACAAGGCCATCGACCTGGTGGACGAGGCCGCCGCGCACCTGCGCATGGAGATCGACAGCCTGCCGGTCGAGTTGGACGAGCTCGGCCGCCGGCGCCGCCAGCTGGAGATCGAGCGCCAGGCGTTGGCCAAGGAGCGTGATCGGAACTCCAAAGACCGTCTCGCCAAGATCGAGGAGGATCTCGCCACCCTGAACGCCTCGTACGACGAGCTACACACTCGCTGGCAGGCCGAGAAGGATCAGGTGGCGGCGCTCCGGGGCTTGAAACGTGACATCGAGGACGCCAAGAACCAGGCCGAGAAGGCCGAGCGCGAAGGTGATCTCGAGCGCGCCGCCGAGCTGCGCTACGGTACGATTCTCGATCGTCAGCAGGCGTTGGAGACCGCAAAAAAACAGCTCGAGGAGCTGCAGGGCGACGAGCACGGCATGCTCAAGGAAGAGGTGGATGCCGACGACATCGCCGCGGTCGTGTCGGGCTGGACCGCAATCCCCGTAACCCGCCTGCTGGAGCGCGAGACCGAAAAGCTCCTGCGCATGGAGGAGCAGCTGCACGCGCGGGTCATCGGCCAGGATGAAGCGATCGAGGCGGTCTCGAACGCTATCCGCAGGGCCCGTGCCGGTCTGCAGGCGCCGAACCAACCCTACGGCTCGTTTTTTTTCTTGGGGCCGACCGGAGTCGGCAAGACCGAGCTTGCCAAGGCGTTGGCCGAGTTCCTCTTCGACAGCATCGACGCGCTGATTCGCATCGACATGACCGAGTACATGGAACGCCACGCGGTGGCGCGCTTGATCGGGGCTCCACCCGGCTACGTCGGACACGATGAGGGCGGTTACCTGACGGAGGCCGTCCGCCGTCGGCCGTATGCGGTGATTCTCTTCGACGAAACCGAGAAAGCCCATCCTGATGTCTTCAACATTCTCTTGCAGATCCTCGACGACGGCCGTTTGACCGACGGCAAGGGCCGCACCGTGGACTTTTCCAACACGGTGGTCATCATGACGTCGAACGTCGGCAGCCAGTACCTACAGGAGCTCGCCGATCTGGGCCTCGACGAGACGCGCGAGCGTGTTTTCGAGGAGTTGCGCGCAACGTTTCGCCCGGAGTTCCTCAATCGAATCGACGAGACGATCCTGTTTCATCCGCTCAGCGCCGCGCAGATCATCGAGATCGTTGACATCCAGCTCGCCGACTTGAATCAGCGGCTGGCCGATCGCCACTTGCGACTGGAGCTGACCGATGAGGCGCAACGTTTCGTTGCCGATCGCGGGTTCGATCCGGTCTACGGTGCCCGGCCCTTGAAGCGCGTCATCCAGAAACTGCTCGAGAACCCCCTCGCCCAGGGAATCCTGAGCGATGAGTTCCAGGAGGGCGACCTCATCTGGGCCGATGTCGACGTGTCGGACTCCATCCTGGTGTTCAAAAAGAGCGCGGCGCCGCGGCCCGAAGAAGAGCCGATGGCAGCCGACGCCGGAAATTAGACAGGGCGTCGCACATGGCGGAGAAGGACTACTACGGGATCCTCGGGGTCTCCAAGGACGCCGACGCGGACGAGATCAAGCGTTCCTACCGGAAGCTCGCCCGCAAGCATCACCCCGATGTGAACCCGGGGGATCCCGCAGCCGAGGAGCGTTTCAAGGAGATCGCGGAGGCGTACCACGTCGTCGGCGACGCGGAGCGTCGCGCCGCGTATGACCGCGGCCCCGAGCAGTTCGCCCAGGACGTCGATCTGAGCGACTTCTTCCAACAATTCCAAGGCGGCTTCGGAGGAATGGGTGGCGGCTTCTCGTTCGGCGTTGGCGGCTTGGAAGACATTTTCGGGGTGTTCGCGGGGCAGGGCGGCGGACGGCCCGGCCGGCCCGGCATGGGGATGATGTCCGCCGGCCGCGACATCGAGATGCCCCTTTCCTTATCCTTCGAAGAAGCGGTGCATGGCGTCGAACGAACGGTTCGCTACATGCGCCCCACCGAACAGGGTGGCAGCGAAACCAGTTCCACCAAGGTGCGGATCCCGGCCGGAGTGGCCGCCGGCAAACGAATTCGGGTCGCTGGGCGGGGCGAACCCGGGATCGGCGGCGGTCCTCCAGGCGACCTTTATCTGCGACTCGATGTGGCAAAGCATCGGCTCTTCGAACGGCGCGGCACCGACCTGCATCTCGATCTACCGGTGACGCTGTACGAGGCTGGCTTGGGCGGTACCATTCAAGTGCGGACGCTGAACGGCTCGACCAGCATCAAGTTGCCCGCTGGGACGCGGAACGGCCAGGTGATTCGCATCGCCGGCAAGGGGGCACCGGTTCCAAAGGCAGGGAAAGACGATCGCGGCGATCTGTACGTGAAAGTTCGCATCGAGCTGCCGGAAAAGCTCGATAAGGAGACCAAGAATCTCCTCGAGAAATTCCAGCGCGATCATCCTTATGACCCGCGCGACCGATTCAAGTCTTGAAGGATGATTTCGTGAACGACCCGACCGATCCCAACCTCACCGAATTGTTGGAGGACGCGTTACAGTCCGACGGCTCGGTAGCCGAGCTTCCCGACGCTCTTCCGGTGCTGCCGTTGCGCGGCACTGTGCTCTTCCCGGGCGTTGTTATGCCGTTGCTGGTCACCCGCCCGGCGGCGCTCGAGCTCGTCGAAGCGGCGCGTGGCGGTGAGCGTGTGTTCGCCGCGGCAGCCACTAAGGACGGCAGCCCTGAGGATCCTCAGGCCGAACATATCTATCGGCGCGCGACGGCCGCCCGTATCTTGAAGACGTTGCAGCTGCCCAACGACAAGCTCAACGTCATCGTCCAAGGTCTGGTGCGTGTCGATCTCGACGAGATCCGGATCACCGACGGGTACTTCACGGCCGCGGCCGAACCGATCGAGCCGGCAACAGCGGCGGAGAGCATCGAGATCGAGGCCCTGATGCTGAGCGTGCATCGCCTCCTCGAGCAGATCGTCAAGCTGCCGAGCAACCTGCCGCCGGAAATCCAGGGCCTCGCTGGAGCCACCCCCGATCCGGGTGGGCTCGCCGACCTCGTGGCGGCTCACCTGAGCATCTCGGTGGCCGACAGGCAGGAGCTTCTGGAGAGCGATGAGCCCGAAGCTCGTCTCGAGCTGCTGGTCCGCCGCTTGGCGCGCCAGGTCCAGATCTTCGAACTGTCGCAGAAGATCGAATCTGAAGTACAGGACGAGATCGACAAGAGTCAACGTGAGTTCTATCTGCGCGAGCGCCTGCAGGCGATCCGTCGCGAGCTAGGTGAAGCCGACGACGATCTGGCGGAGGTCGAGGACCTGGGGCAGCGAATCGCCAAGGCCGAGATGCCCGACGAGGTAGAGAAGGTCGCCCGGCAGGAGCTCGACAGATTGTCGCGAATGTCACCGGTTGCAGCCGAGCACAACGTCGTACGCACCTACCTCGATTGGATCTTGGACATCCCTTGGGCCACATCAACAGAGGACAACCTCGACATCGTGGCGGCGGAGGCCATCCTTCACGAGGACCACTACGACCTCGACAAGGTCAAGAAGCGAATTCTGGAGTATCTGGCCGTCCGCAAGCTCAAGCCGGACACCAAGGGGCCGATCCTCTGCTTCGTGGGACCTCCGGGCGTCGGCAAGACCTCGCTCGGACGGTCGATCGCGCGAGCTCTAGGGCGCGAGTTCGTGCGTATCTCGCTCGGCGGTGTGCACGACGAGGCCGAGATACGCGGGCACCGGCGAACCTATGTCGGTGCCTTGCCGGGGCGGATTTTGTTAGGGCTCAAGCGCGCCGGCTCGATGAACCCGGTGTTCATGCTCGACGAGATCGACAAGCTCGGCAACGACTTCCGTGGCGATCCGTCGTCGGCGTTGCTGGAGGTGCTGGATCCGGAGCAGAACCACATGTTCTCGGACCACTACCTGGAGGTGGCCGTCGACCTGTCGAAGGTGCTGTTCATTGCCACCGGCAACGTTCCGGAACAGATTCCGGACGCCCTGTTCGACCGTATGGAGATTCTCGAACTGCCCGGGTACACGGCCGAAGAAAAGACACTGATCGCGCAGCGCTTCCTGGTGCCGCGACAGATCGAGGAACACGGATTGGACGCCGCGCGCCTCGAGTTCGATGCCGCGGCCATCACAGAGATCGTTCAGAGCTACACGGAAGAAGCCGGCGTGCGCGGCCTGGAGCGTCAAATCGCGGCGATCTGCCGGGCGGTGGCGCGCACCGTTGCCGAGAGTCTAGATCGGGGCGACAGCGATGCTGCGGCGGCGACGCAGACGGTGTCCGCCGACTCTTTGCATGGATTCCTCGGCCCGATCCAGTACTTCGCCGAGGTTGCCGAGCGCACCGCCTTGCCGGGAATTGCCACCGGCCTGGCATGGACCCCGTACGGCGGCGACATACTCTTCGTCGAGGCAACTCGAATGCCCGGCAAGGGGGAGCTGACCTTGACGGGCCAGCTCGGCGAGGTCATGAAGGAATCCGCCCAGGCGGCGCTCTCATACCTGCGCAGCCGCGCCGCGGAGTTTGACATCTCGGCTCGAGATTTCGAGTCGTACGATCTGCACGTTCACGTTCCAGCCGGCGCCGTACCCAAGGACGGCCCCTCGGCGGGGATCGCCATGCTGGTGGCGTTGGCCTCCCTGTTCAGCGGCAAGCCGGTGGCGCCGGATCTGGGCCTGACCGGTGAGATCACGCTGCGCGGCCTGATGCTGCCGGTGGGCGGGATCAAGAACAAGGTGCTGGCAGCGCGCCGTGCCGGCTTGAAGCGCATCGTTTTGCCGGCGAAGAACGAGAAGGACCTCGAGGAAGTGCCCGAGCAGGCGCGCGAGGGGCTCGAGTTCGTGTTCGTCAAGAACATCGGTGAAGTGCTTCACGTGGCGCTGGGCACCGATCCCAAGCGGTCGCGACGCCGCAAGCGGGCAAAGGCTTCGCTGGCTGCCAAACGCTCGCGCAGCGCCGGTGCGACGCCGCGGCGGCCCTCATGACGCGTCTTCTTCTGATCCGCCACGGTGTTACCGAGTCGAACAAGGAGCGGCGCTACATGGGTCGGTCCGAGGAGCCGCTGGCGAGCGCCGGCAGATGGCAGGCGCGACGCCTGGCGCAGCGGCTCGCCAGCGCCCGCATTGACGCCTTCTACACCAGCCCGTTGCGGCGCGCCAAAGAGACCGCCGAGATCGTCAACCAGCCGCACGCCCTCCAGGTCCGGGTCGAGCCGGGGCTCAACGAGCTCGGCCTCGACCGTTGGGCAGGCCTGTCGGCGGCGGAGATCGAAGCCCGCGACCCGCAGGCGTGGCGGACCTGGTGCGCCGACCCGTCCGCCTTGTTGGTGGAGGGAATCGAGCCGTTCGCCGATCTGCGCGGGCGTATTCGCCAAGCGCTGCAACGGATGCGCCGCAACCACCAAGGCCAGAGCGTCGCGGCGACGACTCACGACGGGGTGATTCGCATCGCCGTGCTCGATGCCCTGGACATGTCGTTACAGTTGTATCGTTCCATCACGGTGGACAACACGGCGTTGACGGTGCTCGACATCGGCGAGAGGCGAACGTGTCTGCGCGCTCTCAATGCAACCGGGCATCTCGACGAGCACACCGACCCACTGCTACAGGCGCAGCCCAGAGGACCCGCTGATTGATGAGCGTGCTCGACAAGCCAGGCCGAAACGCCTTTCGTCCCGTTACAGGAGAGATCGTGCGTATGAACCTACACTCGTCGCCGTGCTGCCGCTGCTCTCTGCTGCTGTTCGAGGACCATGACATTGCCTGAAGATCACACGATGAGCGTCAGGGGTATCTGCGGGTCGAGGTTGACCTGGACAGGCTCCAGGTCACCATCGGGTGCCTTGGTATCGAACCAACCAACGGAGTGGTGCGGGACATCAGCCGTGGCGGGATGAAAGTGGTCCTTGAGCATGGGATACCCGAGCCATTGCTCGGCGACGGTTGCCTTGTTCACTTCGCCGAGGACCCGCAAGACCGTGTCGGCGGCACGAAGACCATGCACGGGAAGGTGCTGCGGATGGAGGTGTTTGGACAATACGTCGTCGAGTTCGACAGCCCGCTGGAAGTCCTGAACACGGGCAGTGATCCCGAGACCACCGCGTCGGAGTCCTGAGCGACAAGCGACGCCACGCCCTAGTCGCCAGGGACCATCTTGTCCACGGGCGACGGGGGCCTTAACCCCGTTTCGTTTTTGTCGCGCTCTGAAGCCTGGACGGGTACTCGCCCGCCCGCACCCCTTGAAGTTAAAACCCCCCACCCGGGGTGCATGGCTGACGTCAGCTCGCGCTCGCTCACGCCTGCCCACCTGGCCGGGGAGCACCTCGCCGGGCGGCCCCCGATGTTTGGCAAACCGACATGCGTACACGGACGTTCGGTGACGCCTTGAGCTTCCGGGCCGGGGGCGTCAGCGCGGCGGGGTGTCGGTGCTCGGGGACGAAAGCCCAACTAGACTGATACCAAAAATAGCCCAAAACTACCCATTCGCGGAGACCTCGCGTAGACTGTGCGTTCCTCGTAAACCCTTGCCATCAAAGGCAGACCGGGCATTTAGTCCACTAGTGGAAAACGGTTGAATTGATGAGCGTGATCGAGCGCGAAGCGGTGATGCTTTCGATAGCCCGGGCCTTGAACGCGTCGTTGACGCTCGAAACGGCCGTCGGGCGGGTCTTGGAGCTGATCGGTGAGGCGATCGGCGCCGACGCGGTGTCCATTTTCATCACCGCCGCTGAGCGTCAGGAAGCCCAGGACCTGCAGGTGTCCTTCGCCCGGCGCGGCGGCGCGATGGAACGTGGGGCGGTAAGTGTTGACCTCGGCATCAGTGGCTACGTGCTCGACACCGGCGAGCCGGTCATGGTCGACGACGTTGCGGATGAGCCGCGTTACGAGGGCAAGCTGGATTCTGAGTTCGGTACCCGGGCCCGGGCGCTCATCGCGGTGCCGATGCGGCGGCGAGAGGTGTTGAACGGCCTGATCGAGGGCATTCGTGAGCGTCCGGAGCCTTTCGCCGAAGACGACTTGCAATTCCTCATGGCGGTTGGCGATGAGCTCGCCGTGGCTGTGGAGAACGCTCGACTGATCGAACAGTTGCAGAAGGACGTCCGCGAGCGCGAGCTGCTTCTCGATGCGGCACGCGCCGTCGGCGGAACGCTCGATCTCGACCAGGTGCTTGCGGCGCTGCTGACAACGCTGGCCGAGCTGGTGCCCTACGACGCCGTGGGCGTATACCTGCTCGACAGCGAAACCGGCAAGTTCACCGACGTGCAGCATCGCGGCTATCCACCCGACGTGGTGTTACGGCTGAACGAGGAGCCGGGCACCGGGATCACCGGGTGGGTGGCGCGCCACAAGACCAGCGTCAATGCCGGCCGCGTCAAAGAGGACCCGCGTTACATCGAGGTCCGCCCCAGCACCCGATCGGAGGTAGCGGTACCCATTCTGCGCGCTAACGAGGTTATCGGCGTGATCACCGTCGAGTCCGACGCCGGCGCAGCATACAGCGATCGGCAGGTTGGTTTGATGGAGATCTTCGGCGGTCATGTGGCTTCGGCGATCACCAACGCCCGCCTGTATCAGCGCGACGTTGAAAGGTCACGACTGGACCACGAGCTCGAGCTGGCCCGCGAGATTCAGGCGGCGGCGCTACCCGCCGAGCACCTGTCCGACGATCGCGTCGACGTGATGGGCGTGAACGTGGCCTCGAACGTAGTAGGTGGCGACTACTTCGACTATTTTTGGACGGAGCAAGGGTGCCTTCGCCTGGCGCTCGCCGACGTTTCGGGACATGGCTTGTCGGCGTCTTTGCTGATGTCGGCGGTACGTAGCGCCGTTCGATTCAGCGGCGCCGACGCCCAGCCGGCGGCTCTGGCAACGCGGCTCAACAGGTTGCTGTACGAGTCGACACCTGCCAATCAGTACGTCGCCGCGGTATTGGCGCATCTCGATACGGGCTCCGGGCACTTGGTGTACAGCAATGGCGGCCACGCGCCGCCGCTACGTATCGGGGCGAACGTCGCGGAGCAGCTCGACAGCACGGGTCTGATCATCGGAGCGTTCGCCGGCGCCGCGTACGAGGAACGATCCATCGACCTCGATGCCGGGGACCTGATTGTCTTTTACACCGATGGACTCACGGAGATGTACAATCAGGAGGGTGAGGATTTCGGGCTCGAGCGCTTGTCCCGGCTGATCAAGGACGAGCGTGAGCGCCCCGTCAGCGAGATTATCGCCGCCGTGCGACACGATGCGCGAGCCTTTCGTGGAGCCAGCCCGCGCGGCGACGACGTGACGCTGATGTTGCTGCGCTGGAGGGGTTAGCCCGTATTTTTTAGCGGGTCTTGTTCCGCGGGGATGGGGAAGGGCGCGCGTCGCGCGCCGCTCGGCGCTGCTCCACCAAGCGGCGCAAGCGTTCGGCCAGCTCCGCCTCGAAACCACGGTCGGTAGGCTCGTAGTAGGCACGCTCCGCCAATCGTTCCGGCAGGCAGCTCATGTCGCTGACGCCGTCCTCCTCGTCGTGGGCATACCGGTAGCCATCGCCGTACCCCCACTCGCCGGGCAAAGGGGTAACCGCATTGCGTAGATGCATCGGAACGGGCGGGTTTTCACCCTCCGTGACGTCGGCACGGGCCGCAGCGTAGGCGCGGTACAACGCGTTGCTTTTCGGCGCAAGGGCAAGATAGACGGTGGCCTGAACCAGCGCCAGATTGCACTCCGGCAGGCCGATCCGCTCGACGGCATCGAACGCCGCCAGGGCCACCGGTAACGCTTGTGGCGCCGCCAGGCCGATGTCTTCGGAGGCGATGCGAATGAGCCGGCGCGCCACGTAACGGGGCTCGACACCGCCTTCGAGCATGCGCACCAACCAGTACAGCGCCGCGTCCGCGTCGCTGTTGCGGATGCTCTTGTGTACCGCGGAAATCAGATTGAAGTGTTCCTCGCCGCCTTTGTCGAAGCGCACCATTCGGCTCTGCATGGCCTCCTTTGCCGCTTCCGCGCCGATCACGCCGTCGCCACGCAGCGCGATGTTGGCGGCAATCTCCAACGTTGTAAGGGCCACCCGGGCGTCGCCGTCGGCAAATACGGCGATGTCCTCGAGCAGCTCGTCGGCGGACGCGACGCCCACACCTCCGAGTCCGCGCGGTGACTCGCTGTCGAGCGCCCGGCGCAGAATCTGTTTCAGGTCGTCGGCGCTCAACGCCTGTAGCTGGATGACACGGCACCGCGACAGCAGGGGAGAGACGAGCTCCAATGCCGGGTTCTCGGTCGTCGCCCCGATCAGGACCAGGTCACCGGTCTCGAGAAAGGGGAGAAAGGCGTCTTGCTGCGCCTTGTTGAAGCGATGGATCTCGTCGATGAAGAGAATCGTACGGCGGCCGAGCCGCCGGTGGCGGGCGGCGTCTTGGGCCACTGAGCGTACTTCGCGGACGCCTGACAGAACCGCCGAGAGGGCCACGAAATCAGCTTGCGTGGCGTTGGCGATGATCCGCGCCAGCGTCGTCTTGCCGCTCCCCGGCGGGCCCCACAAGACAATCGACGCAAGCTCGGCACCGTCGATGATTTGGCGCACCAGCTTTCCGGGGGCGGCGACGTGTGCCTGGCCGATGAACTCGTCCACGGTGCGGGGTCGCATACGCTCGGCAAGCGGCGACGGCGTCGACAAGTCGAGCTCTTCGAACAGGCGGTCGGTCTCGTCGGGTACCATGCGAAAGTTGGGGGCAGGAGACAGCGATGGGCGAAATCTACACCAGCAGTACGACGCATGGCAAAGCCGAACAGTCCGACCTGGAGGCTGCCGCGGCGGCACTCCGCGATGGGGAGGTCGTGGCCTATCCGACCGAGACCTTTTACGCGCTCGGCGCCCATCCCGGCAGTGGACCCGCCTTGCAGCAAGTACTTCGTCTGAAGGGCAGGGACTCCGCCACCAAGCCCCTGTTGCTGTTGATCGATCGCCTCGAGCGGGTTGACGATTGGGTTGTCGAGGCCCCGGTACGGTTTGCCGAGTTGGCCGAGCGATTCTGGCCGGGTCCGTTGACCGTCATCCTGCGCGCCGCGGCAGACGTGCCCGCACCGATCACGGGTGGGGGAAATACAGTGGCGTTGCGCCTGACCTCTCATCCGGTGGCGCGCGCGCTGATCGGCCGGTGCGGTGGGGCGCTCACCGGGACGTCCGCCAATCCTACGAGCGGCCCTCCCGCGGTCGATGCCGCCGGCGTGAGGCGCGGCTTCGGCGAAACGGCGATGCACATCCTCGACGCCGGCACGACGCCCGGTGGAGAGCCCTCGACGCTGCTCGACCTGACCACCGATGAGCCGCTCATACGGCGCGCCGGAGCCGTTGCGGCGGATGAAATCGAAGCGCTGCTGGGGCTGCTATAGTTCTCCTTTCTACTGAGGAAACAAACCGGTGGCGAGATCCTCAGAAGAAACAGCTGGTGGCGCCATCCCCTCGATGCCGGCGACGGGGCAATTCGCGGACCTTTGTACCGATCATGAACGAGACAGATCTGGCCCTGAGCGCGTGTATACCCCAGGCGGCGGCCCCGCGGTACTGGATTCGCACATACGGCTGTCAGATGAACGTGCACGACTCCGAGATCTACGCCGGCCAGTTGCGCAGGCTCGGGTATGTGCCGGCGGACTCACCTGACGATGCCGACGTCATCCTCGTCAACACGTGCAGCGTGCGCGAGAAGGCCGAGGAAAAGCTGTTTTCCGAGCTCGGCCGGTTGCGCCGACTGAAATTGCCACGGCGTGACGGCTCGCGGGCGCCGGTCAAGATCGGGGTCACCGGGTGTATCGCCCAGCAGCGTGGCGAAGGGATTCTCGAGCGCGAGGCCAGCGTCGATTTCGTTCTCGGCACGCGCGCCATCCGTTCCCTGCCGCAGGTGCTCGAAGCACTCGATTCGGGCGACGCGCCGCAGGTTGTCACCGAAGACTACATCGACTTCGACGCCACCGATGCGGAACGCTCGGATCGGGTCAAGGCATTCGTCACGATCATGGAGGGCTGCAACAACTATTGCTCCTTTTGTATCGTTCCATCGACCCGCGGCATGGAGATCTACCGTAGCGCCCCCGATATCGTCGATGAAATTACCGGCCTCGGCCTGCGGGGTTACCGCGAGGTTACGCTGCTCGGTCAGAACGTGAACTCGTGGGTCGATCCCGACGGCGATCTCGACTTCCCCGGCCTGTTGCAGCTTCTCGATGCGCGGTTCACCGCCGGCGACGGTTCCGGTATCGAGCGCATACGGTTCTTGACGTCGCACCCCAAGGACCTGTCGCCCCGCCTCATCGAGGCCATGGCCGAGTGCCCGACGATCGCCGAGCATTTGCACCTGCCGGTGCAGTCGGGATCAGATCGGGTGTTGAGCCGGATGAACCGGCATTACACCCGCTCCGAGTACTTGCAGCTGGTCGAGCGGCTGCGTGAGGCGGTGCCGGGGGTCGGTCTGTCGACCGATTTGATCGTCGGGTTTCCGGGCGAATCCGAAGAGGATTTCGCGGCGACGATGGAGCTGGTGCGCCGTGCCCGCTACGACTTCTTTTACTCTTTCGAGTACTCACCGCGGCCCGGTACGGGCGCGCTCACGTACGAAGACTCGGTGGCGCCGGCGGACAAGCGGCGCCGTCTCGTGGAGCTGCAGAATCTGCAGCGCGACATCCAGGCCGACAAGAACGCGGCGTGGACCGGCAAAACGGTGGAGGTGCTGGTCGATAGCTTCAGCAAGCAGTCGAACGACGAGGTAAGCGGTCGCACGCCGACCAATCACATCGTCAACTTTCGCGGCGACGCGGGGCTGATCGGGCACCTCGTCGACGTCGAGATTACGCGCCCCGCGGCGCATAGCCTGCACGGTGCGCTGGCCGGAACGCCGCACTAGCAGGCCGTGGTGACTGCAGATTCCTTGACCGCTCGATAGCCCGCCCCAGACCCATATAGTCGACTGCAGATTCCTTGACCGCTCGATAGCCCGCCCCTATAGTCGAATCAGTGTCCTTTGCGCGGAGAGTGCGATGGAAATCGAGATGAAGATCAAGGGCTTGATCGTCGATCCGGTGACCAATATGCCCATCGTGATCCTCAAAGACGAGGGGGAGGATCGCGTCCTGCCGATTTGGGTCGGAATCTTCGAAGCCAATGCCATCGCTCTGCGGATCGAGAAGATCGACACGCCGCGGCCGATGACCCACGACTTGCTCAGCAATCTGCTCGATACACTCGATGTCAAAGTGGAGCGGATTGTCGTCTCGGACCTCAAGGACAATACGTACTTCGCGCGCATCCACCTGCTGGTCAACGGTGGCAACGAGCAGATTGACTCGCGACCCAGCGACGCCATTGCCCTGGCCCTGCGCACCGACGCCCCCATTTTTGTCGAGCAATCGGTGCTCGAACAGTCGCGCACCCTCGACGACGACGGCGAGATGTCGGACTCCGAGCGCCTGCGGAGGTGGTTCGAAAGTCTGGACCCCGAGGACTTCTCGAAGTACGAGATGTGAGGCCGGTAGGGACGCTTGACACCCCTGACCGCCACGTCTAGCATGCCGCTGCTGGCCGGTAGCACCCCCGGGGGCACGTCTGGTGGACAGTTTCGAACCCTTTCGGTGACCCCGAGTTCTTCATTGGCGGCGGCATGATCCTGGCGGTCACGAACCAAAAAGGCGGCGTCGGCAAGACCACCACGTCGATCAACCTCGCCGCGGCGCTGGCGCGGAAGAAGCACCGCACCCTCCTCATCGACATCGACCCTCAGGGACACAGCACGCTCTCGTACCTCGACGTGGAAACCGTCGAGCGGTCGATCTACGACGTGCTGACGGAGGATTCCCTGGAGGTCAAGGACGTTATCCGTGGCACCGCCGACAAGAACCTCGACCTTGTACCGGCGCAGATCTCGCTGGCCAAGTTAGAGGGGAAGTTGCTGGGCGAGTTCGACGGACACTACCGGCTGCGCGACAGCGTTCAACCGGTAGTCGACGACTACGAGTTCATCGTGATCGATACGCCGCCGACGCTGGGGCTACTCACCGTCAGCGCCTTGGTGCTCGCCACCCATTTGCTCGTACCCATCCAGTCATCGTATCTGGCCCTCGAGGGAACCGACGATCTGCTCGAAACGATAGAGCGCATCCGCGCCTACGTGAATCCGGGACTCGAGCTCCTCGGCGTCCTCATCACGCTGCACGACGGTCGCACGATTCTCGGACGCGACGTGGTGACGCAGATCCGCTCGGTGTTCGGCGCGAAGGTCTTCGACACGATGATTTCGAAGAGTGTTCGGCTGGAGGAGAGCCCAGCCTACAAGGAGTCCATCTTCAGCCACGCTCCCGATTCCAGCGGGGCCCGGCAGTACGCAAAACTGGGGGAGGAGGTGATGCAGCGTGCCTAAGCAGCGCGGTCTGCCCACAACAGTCAGAATGCGTCACGATCACCACTTTGTCGAACAGTTGGTGGCACGTGACACGGAAGCCATCGGCGAGAACATCGCGATCAGCGTACTGGTTCCGAATCCGCATCAGCCTCGCCAGAGATTCGAGGCGATTGACGAGCTCGTGGCATCGATCCGCGAGGTCGGCGTTCTCGAACCCTTGCTGGTGCGGCATTGCCCGGACGGATTCCAGATCATCTCCGGCGAGCGGCGCTACCGCGCTGCGGCGGAAGCCGGACTCGACAAGCTGCCCTGCGTTGTCCTCGATGTCGACGAGGCCCACGTGCTGGTCATCGCACTGATTGAGAACCTGCAGCGGCAAGACCTGTCGCCGTTCGAGGAGGCCGAGGGTCTTCAGGCCTTGGTCGAGCGCTTCGACTACACGCATGATCAAGTCGCTCAGAAGATCGGCAAGGCGCGCACCAGTGTCACCGAGACGCTTTCTCTCAAGGACATTCCGGCGGCGCTGCGCGATCGCCTGGAGGCGGCCGAGGTGCAAACCAAGTCCATACTATTGGAAGTGGCTCGCACCGCCGACGGGAAAGAACAGGCCGCTCTGGTCGAACGCATCGTCAGCGAAGGTCTGACGCGCGACCAACTGCGTGCCCTGCGCCGCGGCGACGCCGCCGCGGAGCCCGCTCCGCGCGGCAAGGGGGATGGAGCACCCAAGGGTGGTCGGCGGATCACCTATCGGTCCGGCACCGGAATCACCGTGACCCTGTATCTCAGCCGCCCCGAGGTCACCGTGTCCGAGATCCAGCAGACCCTACGCGAGGCGATCGACGAGCTTGAGCCCTCGTCGTGATCTCCTGATGTCGGCACGCCGACATCGGCAGCATGGTCGAGGCCACCGCACAATGTCGGCGCGCCGACATCGGGTCGGTCGGGCATCAACCTCCGTCGGCATCCACGAGTCGCAAGCGACGCTTCAGGTAGGAGTGGCCGCGGCGCGTCAGACCGTACTCGTACCCACGCCCCCGCGGGCGGCGCACAACCAACGCCGGCTCCCGTCGCAGGGCATTGCTGATGTTCGAGCGGTATGCCGAGGTCACGCCGGCAATGTCGCGCAGGAAGAACGTAATCTCCGCCGGTGTCATCCACCGAACCTCCAGCTGCGTCTCGCTTGCGTGCAGCGCCGCCAACGACTTCAGCAGTGGTTCGCCACGGCGCGCCAACAGGGAGTCGTAGATCGACACGTCAACGGAGTGGCGGGCCGCGGAATCATCTACTGTCGCCTCGACGGCGTTACCATCAGGCTGCCAAGCAGGAGCCGAAGTCGCTGTGAACGGCGACCGGAGGCGAAGCAGGTAGTCGAGCACTACCGTGCGATAGACGTCGGGCACTTCGGCCTCGACATACGAGATGAGCCGGTTGATTTCGTCACGCTCGGTTGGCGAGACGGGGGAGACCGGACCCTGTCGGACCTCAGACATCGCTGCTCACCGTTGTTCACAGGGCTGTGTAAATACTCATACGCAAACGATACACCGTTAATACGGACCACGCCCGGGCGGTCTGTATAATTCAGGCGCCAACCAACCGCGAGGAATTCCATGAAGCCTAAGACCCATCACGTCGTTTCCATCCTTTTCATCCTGTTCTGCCTCGGCAGCGTCACCTTGCTGCCGCGCCCCGGTCTCGCTTCGTCGGCAGCGCCCACACCGCCTCAAACCCGAGGTCGAGCGCGAGACCTCAACGTCATTCCCGGCGTCATGGATCCGGGGGCGCGGAATGCCATCACGGACGTCGCCGGCGTGCGGGTCGGGCACACGACGATTTGGGAGGGCGATGATCTGCGTACCGGCGTGACCGCCATCCTGCCGCACGACGGCAACATGTTCCGCCGCAAGGTGCCTGCCGCCATCGTGGTGGGTAACGGCTTCGGCAAGCTCGCCGGGCTCAGCCAGGTGCAGGAGCTCGGTACGCTCGAGACGCCTATCTTGCTGACCGGAACGTTGAGCGTGCCGCGCGTCGCCGACGCACTGATCAGCTACATGCTCCGCCTTCCCGGCAACGAGAACGTTCGCTCGGTGAACCCGGTGGTCGGTGAAACCAATGATGGAGGCCTCAGCGATATCCGGCGACGCCCCATCGGGCCCGAGCATGTGTTCGGCGCCATCGAAAGCGCCGCTGACGGGCCGGTGGAGGAAGGTCCGGTGGGCGCCGGTACCGGAACCAGCGCGTTCGGATTCAAGGGCGGGATCGGCACCTCATCGCGCATCGTCAGCGCCCGCGGTGAGGAATGGACGGTGGGTGTCCTGGTGCAGACCAACTACGGCGGCCGTCTCACGATCGTCGGCGTGCTGGTGGGTGACCAACTGCGAAGCCGCCGGAATCAGCCTGCCGACCTCGGGGAAGACGACGGCTCGTGCATGATGGTGGTCGCCACGGATGCGCCGCTTGATCGACACAGTCTCGAACGGCTGGCGTTTCGCGCACTCGCCGGCATGGCGCGGACGGGAGCAAGCTTCAGCAACGGCAGCGGTGACTACGTCATCGCGTTCTCGACGCACCCGGCGTTGCAGACGGGGCCCGACGCGCCGCAGGTGCCGGCAACGCGGACGCTGGAGGCTGGGCGTCTTTCACCGTTGTTCCAGGCCGCCGCCGAAGCTACCGAGGAGGCGATCTACAACAGCCTGTTCATGGGGCGAACCGTACAGGGATTCGAGGGCCGTCGCGTCGAAGCTCTGCCGGTCGAGGCAGTGCTGGAAATCCTCGAGCGACACGGAGCCCTCGGCAAACGCTAGCTGGCGATGAAAGCCTGCTAGACCCGTCCGAGCTCGGCAGCTATTCTGATACCTGGATTGGTGTGCAGCGATCCAAGGGTGCCATGCTCGGACAAAACGTCCTCCTTCTGAACCGGCTGTGGCAAGCAGTACATATCACCACAGTTCGCCGGGCCTTCGTTTTGCTCTACGGCGGTCGTGCGAAGGCGCTCGATGAAGACTTCGGCGCGCACGACTGGGACGGCTGGCGAACGCTGTCGAACGGTGACCACGGCGCCGACGCCGACTTCATTCACGGCGTTAGTACGCGCCTGCTGGTTCCGCGGGTGATTCAACTGCGCCACTTCGACAGGGTGCCGCGTTCGCGGGTCAAGTTTACCCGCGCCAATATCTATTTGCGCGACCACTATCGGTGCCAGTACTGTGGCCACAAGGGAAGCAAGTCCGAGCTCAATATCGACCACCTGGTACCGCGCTCCCGCGGCGGCGAATCTACGTGGGACAACGTCGTGGTGGCGTGTATTCCGTGCAACCGGCGTAAGGGAAACAGGTTGCCGGAAGAGGCCGGAATGCGTCCCCATAATCACCCGAGGCGGCCGCGCTGGCATCCCGGACTCAGCGCGTCGACCAACGGCAATGAACACCCGCAGTGGCAACCGTTCCTCGAGGCTGCCTCGTGGCCTCGATCGCAGGGATAGCCGACCATGGCAATGATCCTTTCCAGCCGCGCCCGCTACGGCGTGCGTGCCATGTTCCAGCTCGCCTGCCATTGGGGCGAGGGCCCGGTTGTGCTGCGCACGGTTGCCGAAGAGCAGGATCTGTCGCTGGCGTATCTGGAGCAGCTCGTCGCTGTCATGCGGCGCAGCGGACTGGTGGAGAGCGTCCGGGGACGCAAGGGCGGCTACCAGCTCGCCCGCCACCCGGCGGACATCTCGGTGGGGCAGATCATCCGGGCGCTCGAAGGTCCCGTGTTCGTGGCGGCCTGCGCGGATCCCGACCCCGACTTCGATGACTGCGGCAGGGGAGCCTTCTGCGTGTCGCGGTTGCTGTGGATGAAGGTCCATCGACAAATCGAAGACGCCTTCGATTCGACAACCCTGGGCGACCTATGCGATGCCTCTCGGCAGGAGCGCGACCAGGCGCGCCGGGCGCTGATGCAAGGGTAGCGTCCTCAACCAGACCCATCACACTTCCACCATGGCCGGCTGGCGTCTGCTACGCTTCAAGTGACCCTTTTTGAACCGGACTGATATCCGATGAGCGAACAGATCCGCGCTTTGGGGCTGCTGTCGGGCGGTCTCGATTCGACCCTCGCCGCACGGGTGATGCAAGAGCAGGGCGTCGAGGTGCTCGGCCTGCACTTTTCCACCGGTTTCTGTCTCGCCGACCGTCACCGGATCCTGGGGAATCGCAGCAATCCCGACAAGCCCTACCGCAACGAGGCGTTGCGGGCCGGCGCCGATCTCAGCGTGCCGATCGAGATCATCGACATCAAGGACGAATACCTCCCCAAGGTGGTTCTCAACCCGAAGTATGGCTACGGCTCGGGGATGAATCCTTGCATCGATTGCCGCATCTTCATGCTCGAGAAGGCCAAGCAAATCATGGACGAGCGCGGCTTTCATTTCGTGTTCACCGGCGAAGTTCTCGGCCAGCGGCCGATGAGCCAGCGCCGTACGCCGCTCGATAACGTCGCCGAGGAATCGGGGCTCGGGCGCCTGCTGTTGCGGCCGCTGTGCGCCAAACTGTTGCCGCCGAGCATCCCGGAGGAACGCGGCTGGGTCGACCGCGAGCGCCTCTACGACATATCCGGCCGCTCGCGGAAGTGCCAGATGGCGCTCGCCGAGGAGCTCGGCATCATCGACTATCCACAGCCGGCCGGGGGCTGCTGCTTCCTTCCCGACCAGAACTACGCCCGCAAGCTGCGGGACTTTCTGGCCCACAACGGCACCGATGTGTCGGCAGACGACATGATGTTGCTGAAAGTCGGACGCCACTTTCGGCTTAGCGACGCGGTCAAGATGGTGGTCGGCCGCGATGAGGGAGAAAACGCCTACCTGAATCGGTTCGTCGACGGCCGGGCTGAAGTCTGGGTGGACGATTTTCCGTCGCCGCTGACGCTCGTCGAAGGCAGCCCGTCGGCCCGCGATCTCGAAACCGCCTGCCAGATCACCGCTCGCTACAGCGACGGTCGCAGCGAACCCACCGTACCGGTCCGCTGGCGGATCGGCGACGACGAGGGCCAGCTAACCGTCGTGCCGCTGACCGACGACGATGCGCTCGAGGAGATGCGCATTTGAGGCAGCGCCCTGCCGGGGGCCGCCGACTGCAGCGCAATCCCGACATCTACCGGCACGTTCACGGCACACTTACCGGCGGCGAGCTGGCTGGGCTCGAGCCCGTGATCACCGTCGACGCGCTCAGAACGTTTTGTCCCGAGCCGGTGATTCGTACACAGGACCGTATTGGCGATATCCCCGCCGGCGGAGTGCTGCTGCTGCTTGCCGATGATGCGGGAGTAGAAATCGATATCCCGGCCTGGTGCATGAGTACAGGTAACGAATACTTGGGGCTGCTGAAGGAGGAGGCGCGGTACCGGGTGTTTGTAAGGAAGGGAGTCGGTTAAGCGGAACGGGGCGGGTTGGAAAACTATCCGTAACGATAGGTAACGCCGTAGCCCCCCTTAGGATTGCGCCACGTCGTGTAGCGGCGGGCCACCTGACAGGTACCGCATTCCAAGCAATCTTCGTAGTTGACGATGCAGGTGTCGGCGCTCTCGTTGAGCTTGAAAACCTGGGCGGGGCAGATGAACAGCACCGCCTTATCCACGTCGGCTTTGAAGGCCTCCTGGTCGACTTCGATGTGACTATCCTCAGCGAACCGGCGCCGCACCAAGTCGAGGCGCTCGGCCATCGACAGGCTCACATGCGGCTTCAAGTACTCTTTGACTTCGATTGCCATGATGACCCCACTGTAGCAGGCGCCCTTGGGAGTTCTTCAGCACACTAGGGCTAGACCAACGTCTTGCGGGCCTTCCACAGCTGCCGCGCTACCTTCAGGAACGCGACTTCGTCGCGAACCTTGCGGATGAGGCGCTTGCGCACTTCCGGCTTCGGCGTGTCGTCGATGGTGAAGTAGTTGCGCAACAGCTCGACGGTGAGCTTCGGATAGTCGTCGACGAACTCGCGGTTGGTGCGCAGGAAGTGAACCGTGTCGCGGTAGTGCGCCAGGTCCTTCATGACCCATGATTCGTCGAGCCGCCGCCGATAACCGGCGAGTGTGGCGCGCGACCAGTCGTTTTTCTGGCGGCCTTCCAGCACCGTCTCGGCGGCGAACACGCCCGACGCCATCGCCAGGTTGGTGCCCTCGTGGTGTATCGAGGGATTCACAAGACCGGCGCAGTCACCAACCAGCATGACGCCATCGCCGTAGAGGTCGCTCAGGTCGTTGTACGAATCCTCCGGGATCATCTTCGTGGCGTACTCGACGGTCTCCGCGCCGCGTAGTAACGGGGCGACCGACGGGTGCGCCTTGAAGTAGTCCAGCAGCTCGTAGGGAGCCGTCTTGGTGCGCAGAAAATCCTCGATCAAGCAACCGACGCCCACCGAGATGCTGTCCTTGTTGGTGTAGATGAAGCACGAGCCGATCATGCCTTTCACGGCGCCGCCGAAGTACTCGAAGGCAGCGCCCTGGTTGCCCTCGAGGTGAAACCGGTCCTCGATGATCTCGGGGGGCAAGGCCAGGACTTCCTTCACAGCGTTGACCCGGTTGGTGGGTCCCATCTGCTGGCGCAGCCCGGCGGCCTCGGCCAGTAAGGCGTTGGCGCCCTCCGCCAGGATCACGCAGTCAGCGAGTACGTCCCCGTCGTCGCGCCCCGTGCGCACGCCCACTACTTTGCCGCCCTCGAAGAGAAGCTCCTCGACGGGGGTCTCACTGATGATGAAAGCGCCGGCCTCCTCGGCTTGCTCCGCGAACCAGCGGTCGAACTTCGAGCGCAGCGCCGTGAACGTGTTGTTGAAGGGCGGCTGGTCGAAGCGCGCGCTCTTCAGATCCAGAGCAACTTGCGTCTCTTCATCGAGGGCCACCCAGCGACGGTTCACCACGTGCCGTTCGATCGGGGCGCTGTTCCAGAATTCGGGTATCAACTCCGCGAGAACACCGGTGTAGAGAATGCCGCCGAAGAGGTTCTTGGCGCCCGGGAAATCGCCGCGCTCGATAACCAGGACTTCCACGCCTTCGCGCGCCAGAGTCAAGGCTGCGGCCGTGCCGGCGAGTCCGGCGCCGACGACGACAACCTGGAAGCGTTCGCTCGCCATAGGAAATCTGCAACTAACTGAAAACAAAGAGGTTAGGCGGCTTTCAGGACGCCCGATCGTAGCACGGGAACAGGCACCGCTCAACTACGTGCGGCCAGAGGCCCGATGCTATACTCAGATCATGCCCTTGTTTCTCCCTCCTGTTGCAACCCGTCACCGCTCGTTCGCGATGGCCACAGTCGTGGCAGTTGCGATATCTTGCGCGGCCACGGCTTCGTCGGCGCCGGCACCCGCGTACTCCGGTCCGGCCGCGACCCAGGCCCCGCAGACGTTACAGCTGTCCGCCGCGCCCGTGCGGCTGGTGGCCCCCGCCGATCGCGGGCAATGGGCCCTCCGCCTGGCGGGCTACGCCAACGACGCGGCGACGGCACTGGAGGAAATCATCGGCCTCCAGGTGCCCGCCGGCGAGTTGCGCTGGACGCCCGACCCGATGGTTGCCATGCAGACCTCGGCCAGCGTCCGCTTGGAGCAAACGCCGAACGGGCCGGTGATTCATTTCAACGATCCCTTCGCGATTCTCGCCGAGGATCAAGGTGTGGCGTTCGCGACGGGCTATGCCACCTGGCTGATGGCGTATGCACTCGGCCGCCTCTACTTCGCCGACGCCGAAGATCCCGAGGCCTGGTGGACAGACGGAGCGGCGCTGTACCTGACCGAGGTGCTGGCGCGCCGGGCTCGGGCGACAACGCCGATCCTGTACAACCTCGACAGCGCCTACTCCATCGCCATACGCCAGCGTCAGCCGGTGCCGCTCGAGGGCGCCGGCGCCGCGGCCACCGGCAATGCGGCGCGCGGCAAGGCCTACGGAACGTTTCGCTTGCTCGAGGGGTTGTACGGCGAGGCCGCGGTCAACAACCTGTTGCTATTGGGTGCCAACGCCCCGGCGGCGCGAGGCATTCGAGAGACCGCGGTCGGCAATCTGCCTGCCGACCTCATGCCCCGTCCTGAAGTCCTCTTGGACGCCTGGCTCGAACCGACCGCCGCAGTGGACCTCGGCTTGGCGCGCGTCAAAGTAACCGACGCAGGCACACGGATCTCCGGTGAAGTAACCCGCGCCAGCGAGATCCCCACCTGGGCGCAGGTCGAAGTGCGGCTCGCTACCGGCGAGCGGCTCTATGCCGACATCCCCGCGAGCACACAAACGGAACCGTGGGAGATCGAGATCTCCGCCGCCCCCGTCGAGGTCCGCCTCGATCCCGAAGGCCGTTTGCCCGACGTCAAACGCAGCAATAACCGTTTCGGATTCGGGAGTGCGGACAGGATTCGCAGCTTTTTCCCCCTCGACGAGCAGATCGAGATCGGCGAGTTGCATTTCAGCGGCGAGATCAAACAGGTCGGTCGCAAGCGGGTCGAGGAGTTCACCGTCACGTTCACCAACCTGAGCAAAGAACCCGTGGGGCTCGGTTTGCTGGTGAGCGCCCAGTGGATTGCCCGGCCTGCGGCCCGCACGCAGCGGCGCGTCTTTGTGGTTTTGCCACCCGGCGAGAGCCGCATGGCGCGCGACTTCGTCGAGTTCCCGCGCCGCGGCCAGGGGGGCGCGCGAATCGAGGCGCGGTACTGGCGCGCCGATGATCCCGAGGCGCTCACCGAGCGTCTCCTGCGCGATCCGGCGGATCTGCTGAACTCCTATCTGATCATCCGCATGCCGGCGGCGGCCACCGGACCTGACGGTTCGCCGCTCGAACGCCTGGCCGCCAACGAAACCATCGAACCCGTAGCAGAGCTGACGATCCCCGGTGGCGGTGTGCGAACCGAAGCGGCGCTCGACGACAACGGTCCACCCGCGAACGCCGGAGATCCGGCTGCCGGGTCGGCGTACGAAGAGGACTTCGGGGTGCGCATCATCAGTCCTGCGGTCAACGCGATTCCGCTGGGCGAGATGAACTTCTCGGTTGCCGTCGATGGACCGCCGGCACTGATGACCGAGCTGTACGTCAACGATCAGATCGTCGGCCGCGGCGCCGGCTCCAACGCTCAGGTGACATTTGCGGCCAGCGAAGACGAGCACATCTTCGCCCTGCGGGTCGTCGCCGTCGGCACCGGCGGGCGGATCGCGACCGATTCGCGCGTGCTGCTGCGGAGTGACGTCCTCGGTTTCGGCGCCAGCGTCGACCTGGTCACTCTGAACGTCACCGTCCGACAGCCCGGCGGCGGTTTTATCGAAGATCTCACAGCCGAGGATTTTCAGATTGTCGAGGACGGCGTGATGCAGGAGGTAGTGAGCTTCGCCAAGGGCGAGGACACGGCGATTTCCGCGGCGATGCTCATCGATACCAGTAGCAGCATGATTGGCGGCGGCATTGCCAGCGCCAAGGCCGGTGCCAACAAGCTCGTCGACACGCTGTTGCGTGGCAACGACCGTGCCATGGTGCTCGGCTTCAACGACAGGCTGTATCTGTATTCCGACTTCACCAACGAAGTCGAGGCGCTGCGCGCCGCCATCGCATCGATGCATTCCGACGGTGCTACATCGCTGTTCGACGCCATGGTCGAGTCGCTGCGCAAGGTAAACCGCCGTACCGGAAGACGGGCCCTCATCGTGCTGTCGGACGGCCTTGATGTCCACAGCAGGTTCGACTTTCCGGATGTTCTGGAGTACACGCGACAGTCCGACGTGCTGGTGTACACGGTCGGCCTGCAACTGATGCATGACGCCACGGAGCTCGGCGACGCCAGCGACGCGGTGCGCGAGAGCGTCGAAAACCTGCGTGCCCTGGCGGAGATCACCGGCGGCTCCGCGTATTTCCCGCTGCGGCTCGACGAGCTCGAGAACGTCTATGCGGAGATCGCGGCTGAGCTCGAGAGCCAGTATTCCGTTTCGTACTACCCGGCCAACCAGCAATGGGACGGGGAGTGGCGACAACTCGAAGTGACGCTGAAGGGTAGGGGAGGGCGCATCCAGGCGCGGCCCGGGTATTATGGCGTCCGCCCCGGCGAGCGCCGCTGAGCGGCGCCGCGCCTTACAGCCACTCGACCAGGTGTGCCATGCCGAACTGGACGTTTCTTGTCTTGCATTTCCTGCACACGATGGCGCTCGCCCTGTGGGTCGGCGGCATCGTGGCCATCGGCATCATCGTTGCGCCCATCGCTTTCAAGGAAGCCCCCGACCGTAGCCTGGCGGGGAGAATCGTCGGCGGCGCGTTGCAGCGCTTCGACGGCGTGGTTCTGGTGTGTATCACGGCGCTGATTCTTTCGAGTGTCTTGATGGTGCGTTGGTACGGGCGCTGGTCTCCCTGGTACGCCATCGAGTACGTCTGCATCGCGTTGATGAGCCTGTCGGCGATCTATTCCATCTTCGTCCTGTCGCCACGTATCCGAGCGCTGCGCGATGAAACGGCGGGAGCAGAGGCGGGAGAGCAGCAGACCGAGTTCGACCGCCTGCACCAAACCGCGCTGCTGTCGATGCAGTTCAACCTGGCCTGCGGAACGGTGGCGATCCTGTTCTCATGAGCGTCAGACGCCTGCCGGTGCCCTGGTGGCCGCTGATCGGCGTGGCGTTCGTGCTTGCCAGCACCTCGTTCGGCGGGGCCGGCGCCCAGCAGGCTCCGGACCCGGAACTGGAGAACCTCGAGATGCGGGCACTCGAGCTGCTCAACAGCGAGCGGCTCGCCGCCGGACTTGCCGTGCTCCGCCCGAGTGAGTCGCTGAGCAGACTGGCGCGTCGGCAGAGTCAGGAGCAGTCCGAGATCGGGCGTGTCTCGCACCATTCTTATGAATTCAACCTGTCGTCCGAACGCCGCTTGCGGATCTCGTTCCCCACCGTGCCGTTGTTGGGCGAGAACGTGGCCCGCAACCGTAGCGTCGAGCACCTGCACGCCGCGCTCATGCGCAGCGACGGTCACCGCCGCAATCGAATGAATCCGGAGTTCACCCACGCCGGCATCGGCTTGTCGCGCGCCGGCGCATACGTCCTTTACATGACGGAGGTGTTCGCCGGCGTTGCCCCGGGCGATGAGCTCGAGGAGCCGGTTGCGTACTACTTCAACGCCGCGCCCGGTAGCTACGAGTCGCGGGAAGACCCACGCGTCGAGATCGGTCCCGAGATCATCAGCATCGGCCCGCCGGGACCAGACGACCAGCAGTATTGGACGTCACTCGGCATCCGTGCTTTCAACCAAGGCGAGCTCGAAACGGCGGCGACGCACTTTCGCCACGCCCTGGAGCTTGCCCCCGCGTACGACTACGCGCGCTACAACCTCGCCCGCACGCTGCTCTATCAAGGCGGCTACGAGGAAGCAACGACTCTTCTCGATGGCTTGCTGGAGAACAACCCCGACGACGTCGACGCGCGGGCCACCCGCGGCAATATTGCGTTGTTGCAACAGAGCTACGCAGCCGCCGAAGCTGCGTTTCGTCGGGTGCTCGAAGCGCGGGGCAACGACGCGGCAGCTTGGTACAACCTGGGACTGGCGCTGGAGTATCAAGACCGGCCGCGTGAAGCAGAACGCGCCTACCAGCGGGCGTTGCGCATCGAGCCCGGGATGTTCGCCGCCCAAGCTGCCCTCGGCCGCGTGCGGCGCCGTTAGCAAGTTTGGCAGCCCGATTCTCGACCGTTACACTCCGCTGATGGGCATTCGCGAAAAGCTCTTGAAGAAGATGGACGACAAGATCGGGCCGCTGGAACGCGAGCTCAAGGTCGAGCTGCCGCGTCAGCTCGCCGAAGCGGCGGCGCATGGCGACTTGAGCGAGAACGCCGAGTACGACGCCGCCAAAGCGCGCAAGGATCTCGTACAGGCGCAGCTGGCGCGCTTGTACGAAAAGAAACAGTCGCTCGCCAACATCGAGGAGCGCATGATTCCGCGCGACTCGATCGGCTTCTGGTCCCTCGTCGAACTCCTCGATCTGGATACCGACAACGAGCTGACGTACCGGCTCGTGAGTCCGGACGAATCCGACCCACCGAACGGCAAGATCTCCGTTTCGTCGCCCATCGGTCGTTCGTTGATCGGCAAACATGGGGGCGACGAGGTCGAGGTCGAGACCCCACGCGGGCTGAAAAGCTACGAGATCCTCAGCTTCTCGACGATTCACGAGGCGCCCGACTCGGACTGAGCATGGGAACCTCGAAACTGTTGCGTTGGGCCCTACCGATGTTGGCCCTTACGGTAATCGGGGGGACGCTCGCCTACTACTATGTAGAAGGCTGGAGGTTGATCGACAGCTTCTACATGGTCGTCATCACGTTGAGCACCGTCGGTTTCCGTGAGGTGCAGCCGCTGTCCGACACGGGCAAGGTGATCACGGTGGCCTTGATCGGCTTCGGTTTGACTGCGATCTCCCTGCTGGTAGCCGGGGTTACCCGGGCCATTTTCGAAGGCGAGCTCCGCGACATCGTAGGAAAACGGGGAATGGAACGCGACATCATGCGGTTGAGCGAACACTACATCGTTTGCGGCTACGGCCGCGTCGGTAGGGTCGTGTGCCAGGATCTCGCCAAAGCGCACGCGCCGTTTGTCGTCGTCGATTCGAACGAAAGAATGACCGAACGGATCGAGGGTGACGGCTACCTGTACTTTTGCGGCGATGCTACCGAAGAGAAAACACTGCTTGCCGTCGGGCTGGAACGCGCCAAGGGGCTCATCTTGGCGCTGCCCAGCGAAGCCGACAGCGTCTACGTGACACTGCTGAGCAAAGACCTGTGCTCGGACCTTTTCGTTCTGGCGCGTTCGATCAGCGACAACGGGGAACGGCGGCTTAACGCGGCGGGTGCCGATCGCGTCGTTTCGCCGAACATCATCGGTGGCCACCGCATGGCGCACTCCGTGTTGAACCCGACCGTGGTCGAGTTCATCGACATCGTGTCGGGGCACGCCACCATGGAAGAACTCGAGTTGCAGGAGCTGCGGGTTGCCGAAGATTCATCACTCGCCGGTCGAACACTCGGCGCAACCGACATCCGGCGCCGTTTCGGATTGCTGGTCGTGGGGCGCGTGCAACCCGACGACACGCTTGCGTTCAACCCGTCGCCGAACGAAACTATTGAAGCTGGTTCGACGTTGCTGGTGTTGGGGCGGCGTGAAGATCTCGACCGCTTTGCGGCAGAAACCGCCACCGACTAGGTGCGCCTGGCAGAATCGGTTTCGCATGTGCTCGACAGGTTGGATCTTGTGCAGCTATAATCGGCCCGTTTTGCGGGGGAAATCTTGCGCGTTTACTGAACTGAGGATCATCAGATGGCTCTTAAGAACACTCTCAGGGATCCCCTCAACTGGGCGCTCCTGATTCTGGCATCGGCCTTCGCGTACTACGTGATGGCCATTCCTTACTGGCAGAACTACTACCTGAAGGAAGACCCGCAGGTCATGACGCTGCCAGCGTACATGGACAACCCGAGCCATCCGCGTGAACCGATGCTTCGTTCGCTGGGCGCTCCGCCCTCGAGCATCGAGGTCGTCCTCGAAGGCTTGACCGTCAAGCACATCGACACCGACTCGATCACGTTGACCTCCGAATCAGGCTCCGCAGGCAGCGGATCCAACGTTGGCGCCTGCCCGGCCCCAGGGATGATCGGTGACGAAGCCGACACCCCACTCACCGACATTCTCATCGCCGGCGACAACATGGACCTGTTGGAGCTCAGCGAGGGGCAGCAGGTTGCCCTCCGGGTTTTCGGCCTTTTCGAATCCGGTCTCGGCTGGATACCGCTCGAGCCGACTCTCACCTCCGAACAGGAAGAACGTTTCAGCAAGGATGAGCTCGACGAGCTCGACCAGCTGAAGATCATCGCCAACGGTGCCGAGATCACGGTTCCGTACGTCGAGACGGGTGAACTGCGTTTGGCTTCCGGCGTGCACCCCGCCGGTACGCCGGCATTGCTGGCCGACCTGTCTGACGATACATTTTACATTCAAACCGTCAACCGCCTGCAGGGCGGGCTCATCGATTTGCACGGCGTCCGCCTCGTCGGTTGGCAGACACTACAGCTGGCTCCGTACTTTATCGTCGAGGACGAGGAAGGTCGTCGTGCCCAGGTTTATTACAACCAGCGGCTGCTCTCGGAGTGGCGCTGGGGCCTCGACCGGCTCGAAGGCGAGTGTGTCATCGTGCGCGGTTCCCTGCGCAACAGGACGCCGGCCGAGCTGCGTCAGCTCGCCGAAGACGGCAATATTCAGGCAATCGTCGAGGGCTTCGGCATCATGTCGTTGAACGGCTCCGTGGTGATCAATCTGGAGAACCCACTCGGCGGCATCGTACCCGGCGCCTAGCAGGCCGATGACACCCACCCGCGAGCAGTGCTACACGTTGCTCACGGAGCACACCAAGAACCCGAATCTCGTCAAGCACGCGCTGTGCGTCGAGGCCGCGATGCGATACTACGCCGAGCGGTTCGACGGTGATGCGGCTCTGTGGGGTGTGACCGGTTTGCTCCACGACTTCGATTACGAGGAGCACCCGTCACTCGAGGAGCACCCGTTTGCCGGCGCTGAGATTCTGCGCTTGCTCGACTACCCGGACGAGATCGTCGATGCGATTCTCGGCCACGCCGACCACACCGGCGTCGCGCGTCAGACACCGATGGCCAAGGCCCTCTACTCCGTCGATGAGCTGTCGGGCTTCATCGTTGCCTGCGCCTTAATCCGCCCGACCAAGAGCCTGCTCGACCTACCCGTCAAGTCGATCACCAAGAAGTTCAAGGACAAGGCATTCTGCCGCGCCGTCGACCGCGACCACCTGCGCGCCGCCGCCGCCGAGATCGACATGCCGATGGACGAGCACGTCGAGCATGTGCTGACTGCGTTGCAGGGGATTGCTGGCGAGCTAGGGTTGGCCGGCGCCTGACTCACACCTGTGGAAAAGCGGGCCGGGAAGACGCGGAACGCGACTTCCGGAGGGGGAGGGCGGCGGGTATTCAAACAAATCGGAGCATTCCACCCCGCCGCGAATCTCCCCTACGTCTTCCTCCCCATCCCCGCACTAGCCGCCAACGGTAGCGAGGCGACGTACAGGAGGGCCATCAGGACTTCAGAATCGCTGAAGTTGTACTCGAACATCCCCATGGACAGGAAGCCGAGCAGGGCTGCGAGAGCGGCTCGCGCTTCCGGTCCTCCTTCGCCGTCCGGACCCACGGCGCGTAACACCCTCCAGGCGACCACCAGAAGTGCCGCCATCATCCACAGCCAGGCGGCCAGACCCACCAGCCCCCGCTCGGCGGCGATCTGGATGATGTTGTTGTGCAGATGCGGATTGTCGTCACGTACCCCCCAATCGACGACCCACGCGGAGTACACCTCGCCAACCAGGCCCGGTCCGATGCCGAAGTACGGGTAGGCCCTGATGATCCGCAGACCGGTTGCCGCCATTGCCAGGCGATCGACGTTGCTTGGCGCGTTCATCGAGAAGATGCTGGCAGCGCGATTGAAGAGAGCATCAGGCCCGGCAATCGCACCCACCAGCAACGCCACGATGATGATGCCGATGAGCAACGTCATGCCGTAGAGGGCGGGGCGGAGACGAGGCGGTTGCGCCGTTTCGGAGGGCTCCAGGCCGCGCACTCGCCCGCTCGCAAAGAAGACGACCAGGGCAACGGCACAGCCGATCCAAGCGCTGCGGGTCATGGTGAGGGCGATCATCCCGACAGCCAATACCGCCGCGGCTTGTGCGGCGTAGCGCCGCGCGCCACAGCGGATCGTGAGGAGCAGGGGTACGCCGATCAACAGCATTCCCGAGAAGGTCATCCAGTGGCCGAGGAATCCTGTGGGCCGGAACATCGCGTCGCCGAAATGCACGAACGTTTGCGCCAAGCCCATGGCGGTGCACGCGAAGATGCCGATGCCGAACATGAGGCGCCCGCGGTCTCGCGCCGCCGCGTCGCGGAACGTCGCCCAGGTCACCAGCGGCGCCGCGAACAAAAATAGCTCGCGCAGCTCCAGGACACTGGCCACGCTGTCGCGCGACAGGGCCGCGGAGAGCAAGGAAACGGCGAAGAAGACGATGATGGGGGCGCCCACCAGGCCCAGAGCGTCACCCGCCGGCCCCGGCGCGGCGGGCGGTTCGGCGCCATTCGGCCCGAGCTCGCGCCGCAACCAGGCGACGGCCCACAGCGCCGCCGATAGCCACAGCGCCGCCTCGGCGACGGCCACCGACAGCGGCATGGAGAGCGTCCATATGAGCGCCATGCCGCCGGAAATCCACAGCAACTGCTCGGTAACGGAACGCGGCACGGACGCACTCATGGCAACGGAAACAGCCTCCCGGTCAGGGCAACGATAGCCGTTGTGTGGGGGCAGGCCAAGGCGACCGGAAGTCTCCTGGGTAGAAGGCCGGGCTGCGTGAAAAGACGTGCTTTCGGCGTTTCGCGGGGCAGGTAATTTGTGGTCTAGTGGATAGGGGCGCTGAAGGTCGTTTGTCAAACGCCCTTCACAGTGCGCAAGCAGGAAAGCCTGATCAACTTTGTGTTTTTATAACTTATAAGGACTTATACACGCTGATATAAATAGTTTTATGTCTTATAGTATGTTTTCGAGTCTATTAATGATTAACACGTACGGGCGCTCCAAAGAGGCGTGCCACACGCAATCAAAGAGATGGCTTCCGGCATGAAGGCAAACATTTTGAAGATCAGCGAGTCGATAGAAAATTCGCGCCTGCCGCGGTTGATGGCCGAGGAGAGCGGTACCAACTTGCTGGAGCTCATGGTCGCCGGGTTGGTCTCGTTGATGGTCGTCGGTGGTGCCATGACCATGCTCGGTCGAGCTCAACGACATACACCGCGATTCCCAGCAGCTCATCGACACGCAGCAGGCGGTGCGTATCGCCATGGACCAGATGCAGCGCGATATCCAGATCGCCGGCGTCGGCCTGTTGTGGTTACTGCCGCCGACCCCCGTGATCATCCCGCGCGCCGACGGCGGGATCGACATCCGGCAGAACCAGGGCGGCATCATGGCCGCCTTCGTCGCCGATATGGCAAATAACAACGACGCTTTCTCCGTCGACGACGTCACCGGCTTTATGGTGGGGATGCAACTCGCCGTGTACGACTCCGGCGGTTCCATCGACTTCGTCACGATCACGGCGATCGATGCAGCCAACGACCGGATCAGTCACACCGGTGCGTCAAAGGCGTACACGGTTGCCAACGGAACCGCAGTGGCTCGAGTTATGACGATCAGCTACTTCCTGCAGAACAACGGCGGCGTGTTCACGCTGGTGCGCCAGGAAGACAACAATGCCGTTGCGCCGATCGCCACCAACGTCGTGGCCGGCGGAACCAACATCATCTATTGGGATGACTCGTTGCCGGCGGTGCAATTCAACCCGAACACCCTGGTGATGCAGCTCCGCATCCGGACGGTCGAAATAACACTCGAGATCGAGACCGAAGACAACAAGCTGAACACGAATCAAACACGTTCGACGACACTCACCACGCGCATGACGCCACGCGCGATGGTGCTCTCATAAGGTGGCAAGACAACGGACGAACCGAGGAAGGCTTGACATGAGCGGAAACAACAGAAAACGCAGGTTGAACAGCGTCCAGTCGTGGTGCAACGAAGACGGGATGACGCTGTTGATCACCATGTTAACGCTCTTCATCGTCGCCTTGACGGGCATAACTCTGGCGCGTATCGCCGGCACCGAGGTAGAGCTCACCGGCCATTACTGCGGCTCCAACCAGGCGTTCTTCGCCGCCGACGGCGGCGCCGAATACGGCCTCAACGAGCTCCTCCAGCTGGGCAGGAGCAAGTCCCGCCATCTCACCGCTGCCGAGCTCGCGGCCATCACCGTGCCGCCACTGCCAGGCAGCACCTTCACAACATTCACCGTAGCGGCCAGCGGCCCGCTCACGCAGGCGCCCTTGACCAGCGGCTACTCTATCAGGGCCTGACTGCCCTCACCGTGCCCTACACAGTCACGGCCACCGCGGCGACCATCGTCGAGCCAGTCGGCACCTCCACGGTCACGATGACGTCGAACTTCGACATCATCCCGATCTTCCAGTTCGCCATCTTCTACGAGGAAGACCTAGAGCTTCTGCCGGGACCGGACATGTGGCTAGCGGGTCGCGTGCACAGCAACCAGAGCATCTACATCGACGGCGGCAACACACTGACCGTCGACGCGGTGATGACGGCAGCCGGTGACATCTTCAACTTCCGCAAGAACAACGGCGGGACGAGCGCCGGCGACGTGGAGATCCGCGATGCCGACGGCAACTTCCAGGGAATGTCGGGCCTGGACTCTCCACCAGCCCGAACTGGCACGACGACGCGCTGAACCGCTGGGACGGCAACGTGCGCAGCTCCGAGCACGGCATCGAGCCGTTGAACATGACCATCGACGATCCGACGAATCCGCGAATGATCATCGAACCCGGCCTGGTGGGCGACACGCCTGGCCAGATCGACGGCAAGATGTGGTACGAGGCCGACTTGAGGATCATCAACGGGAAGGGGTACGAGAACAACGGCAACCTCGTATCGCTGATCGATCCGGTCACGGCGACCAGTGCCATCGTGCAGGAGGATTTCTGGGACCCGCGCGAGCAGAAATTCATCCTGGTGACGAAGATCGACATGGCGAAACTCGGTCGCAGCCCGGGCTGGCCGGCCAACGGCATCGTCTACGCTGGTGGCTTCAATCCCGCTGGCGGTTTCCCGGCGTGGGACAACCCGCGCCGCCGTGGGCGGGAGGCGCTTACACGCCACCCTGGGCCAACGGCGGGCTGGAGAGCCATTTCGGCGTCATGCTGCATAATGGCAGCGAGCTGAACGCCGCGGTGACGGTCGTGAGCGACAACCCGACCTACGTCCAAGGCGACTACAACGACGTCAACAAGGTCGGCGCCGCGGTCATTGCCGCCGCCATCACGATCCTCTCGAACCGCTGGGGCGACGTGAACGGCGACGGTGACACTACGGACGCGGGCGACGGTGACCTCGAGTACAGCCAGCTATCGATGAACAACCGCAACGCCTGGAGCACGACGGTGAACGCCGCGCTGATGCTGGGCAACACCGACACGGTGCCCGGCGTTGCCTACAACGGCGGCGTCGAGAACGTGCTGCGCTTCATCGAGCGCTGGAGTGGCGACACGCTGCTGTACCGGGGCAGCATCGTCGACCTGTGGAACTCGGTGATCGCCACCGGAGCGTGGGGCTACGGCAACCCCATCTACACGGCGCCGATCCGCAACTGGGGCTTCGACACCGACTTCCTCGACCCCCGGCCAACCTTCCCCCCGGCACGCCGAACGTGTACACCATTCGTGTGCTAGGTTGGGATCGTTCACAGTAAGGAACACCCGCATGATCCGAAAGACAGACGCTTCGGGTTTCACCCTCGTCGAGGTGCTGGTGGCCACGTTCCTCGTCGGCCTGATCTCGTTGGCGGTGGCGCCAATGATGCTGATGGCCGTGCAGACGTCGGCGGTGGCTCAGGAAATGACAGAACTGACCGCAGCCGGCGTCGAGCAAATGGAAATCATGCGCGCCTTGCCTTTCACGCATGCCGACCTCGCTGCCGGCGGCTCGATCGTCGGATCGAATGCCAACTACTCGATTGATCCGTGGAACGGCGACCCGGATCGATACATTCGCTGGCAAATTGTCGACGACAACGCGGCGCGCAAGAGTCTGACGCTGGTAGTCGGCACGCAGAGCTCGATTTGGGGACCGGCTCGCGAGATCAGGATGGAGACGTTCCGCACCGACCTGCAATAGGCCTTCCGCCCGTCACCGTGCGCCTCGAGCTGCGGGTCAGGGGTCGCGTTCAAGGCGTGTTCTTTCGCGCCAGCACCGTGCGTCGCGCCGCCGACCTGGCACTCTCGGGTTGGGTGCGCAATTTGCCGGACGGCAGGGTGGAGGCGGTCGCAGAGGGCCCGAGATCGGCTTGTGAGGCGCTTCTCGACTACTGTGGGCACGGACACCCCCCCCATCGGGGGCGCGCGTTGATGACGTCGAAGTCCGCTGGGAGACGCCGCGCGGTGAAATCGATGGCTTCGCGGTGCGGTACTGACGATTCAATCCCGCACGGGAGCACCGCTGACCCCGGCTGCACAGCCTGCTAGCATCTGGGTATGGCATCCCAACGCACCGGCCTCTGGCTCCTGACGACGTTTCTCTTCTTCCTGCTCGTCTTCACGGTCTTCGTGTGGGGTCTGAACCGCATGCTGGTGGGCGGCAGCGCCACGCTCGGCTCCGGCACCGTCCTGGAGATCCCGCTGCGTGGCGCCATCGGTGAGATGGCCCAACGCGGGCCCTTCCTCGGCCCCTTGACCGTACGCGAGATCGACGCAGCCATTCGTCGGGCGGCGGAGGACGATCGCGTCGCGGCCATCTTTCTCGATATCGGGCCGGTTCTCAGCGGCTACGGCAAGGCACAAGAAATTCGCGCCGCGGTACACCACTTCCGGAACACCGGCAAGCCGGTGGTTGCCCTGCTGGAGAACGGCACCAATCTGGACATGTACCTGGCAGCCGCCGCCGACACGATTTACCAGATACCGACCGGCCAGCTGATTCTCGGCTTTCTGGTGCAGGAGCCGTTTTATCGCGACCTGTTCGACAAGATCGGTGTCGAGTTCGAGGTGTTCACCAGCGGTCCTTTCAAGACACTCATGCACTCGTTTACCAACCGCGAGCTCACCGACGCGCAGCGCGAGATGGACAACAGCCTGCTCGACAGCCTTTATGGCCAGTGGCTCGACGGCGTCGCGGCGGATCGCGGCCTCGAGCGCGGGGCGCTCCAAGCGACTTTTGATCGCGGACTGGTGTCGGCGCGCCAGGCGCTCGCCGACGGCCTCGTCGACGAGCTCGGATATCGGGACCAGATCAGCGATCGGCTGGTGCAAATTGCCGGCCGCTCGCCGCGGCGGGTCAGCGTGCGCGATTACCTCGGGGCCACGGAGAGCTCGGGACTGCGCGACATCTTCGGGCAGGCGGACACCATCGCCTTGATCAACATCAGCGGCATCATGGTTCCCGGCGAGTTCGAGAATTCGCTGTTTGGCGCCGACGTGGCGGCAGGAACGACGATCGCGCGCTATGTCCGTGAAGCCCGGGAGGACAGCACAGTACGGGCCATCGTGCTGCGCATCGACAGCGGCGGTGGCGCGGTTACCGCCGCCGACGTGATGGGACGCGAGATCGAGCTGGCGGCGCAGCGCAAGCCCGTCGTCGTGAGCATGTCCGACGTGGCGGCGTCGGGGGGCTACTGGATCGCCGCACACGCGACCCGGGTGCTCGCCAATCCCGGCACCTACACCGGATCGATCGGCGTCGTCATGGGTCGCATCAACCTGGAAGGAACGTACAAGCTCCTCGGCATTAACCACGAGATGTTGAAGCGCGGCGAGAACGCCGATCTGCTCACCGACGCGGCGCCGTTGCGCCCCGAACAGGCCGACATTCTCGACGCCAGCGTGCACGCCACGTACGACGACTTCATCAACCTTGTTGCCGCCGGCCGCGACATGGAGGCGGACGCGGTCGATGCCTTGGGCGGCGGCCGCGTGTGGACCGGGCAGCAAGCTGCCGACAGCGGCCTGGTCGACGAATTGGGCGGCCTGCACGAGGCGCTGATCGCGGCGCGCGCCGAAGCAGGTATCGCGCCGGGGCATCGCGTAGCAATTCGGATATATCCGCCCAGCCGGACGTTGTTCGAGGAATTTCAACGCATCTTCTCGGCGCGGACAGTGGGGGTCCGCCTGCCGACCTTCACGTCCTGGCTGCCGGTGGACCCGGTGGAAACCTGGCGCCACATGCGACTGCTGCAGGCCTCCGGACCGATTTGGACGCTGATGGACGCGGCGCTTCCGGCAGCTGCCCGCTAGTGCGGACAGGCCGCTGATCATGGTCCGCCGTTTCGTACTTCCGCAGCGGGCCCATGCAAGCGTCGACGTGGACTTTCGCAAGGAGCTCAACGACCAGCAGTACGCCGTGGTCACCTGCGGCGAAGGCCCTAAGCTGGTCATCGCCGGCGCCGGCTCCGGCAAGACCCGCACGCTGACCTACCGCGTGGCTCATCTTCTCGACCAAGGCATACCACCGGCCGGAATCCTCCTGGTCACATTTACCAACAAGGCAGCGCGCGAGATGCTCGGGAGGGTGAGCCAGCTCACCCAGCTGGAGCCGCACAGGTTGTGGGGCGGCACCTTCCATTCGGTTGGGGCGCGAATTCTGCGCCGCCACGCCGACAGGCTCGGCTATAGCGACAGCTTCTCCATCCTCGACGAAGGCGATCAGCGCGACCTCCTGCGCTTGTGCACGACCGATCTCGATGTTCCGGTGGAGCAGAAGCGATTCCCGTCGCCCCGCGTGCTTGCCGGCCTGTTGTCGCTGCACACCAATACTCGTGTGCCGCTCGATGGGCTCCTCGCCGATCGCTACAGTCGCTTTCTCGACTGGAGCGACACGATCCACCAGGTCGCCGAACGCTACGTCGCCCGCAAGAAGGCGGCGAACGCGATGGACTACGACGACCTTTTGGAGCGCTGGCTGCAGCTCCTCCACGAGCACGACGACGTCCGCCAGCGCTACGGTGAGCAGTTCCGGCACGTTCTCGTCGATGAGTACCAGGACACCAACATCGTACAAGCGGAGATCGTCGAGGCGCTGGCCGCCGGGGAGGCGGGCGGCAACTTGATGGTCGTCGGCGACGATTCGCAGAGTATCTACGCGTTCCGCGGCGCCAACTACGACAATATCCTGCGGTTCCCGGAACGCAACAGCGAAACCGAAGTGTTCAAGCTCGAGGCCAACTACCGGAGCACGCCGCAGATCCTCACGTTGACCAACGCCAGCATCCACCACAACGTCGAACAGCACCGCAAGACGCTGCATGCCCGCCGTTCCGACGGCATGCTGCCGGCGCTGCTGCCGTGTAGCTACCCCGAACAGGAAGCCGCCTTCATCGCCGAGCGCATTCTTCAGTTGCGCGACGAGGGAGTCGACCTCGATGACATCGCGGTGCTCTACCGCGCTCATGCCCATCGGTTGAGCGTCGAGACCACGTTGCTGCGCTACGACATTCCGTACGAGGTCCGTGGCGGGCTGCGCTTCTTCGAGCAGGCGCACATCAAGGACGTCGTGGCGCATTTGCGGCTCATGGAGAACCCACAGGACGAAGTCGCCTTTCGACGCGTGATGTTGTTGCAGGCCGGTATCGGCAACGTTACCGCCGAACGCATCTGGCGGATCGTCGGCGGGCCGGCCGGGGATTCCGGGGCGCTGGTCGACGAGCTCGACACGGGTAACGTGAACACGCTCCTTACCGCTCGTGCGCGACCCGGGTGGAAGAGCTTCATCGCCACGTTGCGTGGGGTGCAGGCCGCTGCGGCTGATCCTGAGACAGCGATCCGTTGCGTTCTCGAGTCCAGCTATGAGGACTACGTCGCGACCAAGTTCGACAACTTCGAATCGCGTATCGAAGACCTGCTGCAGTTGGCGATCTTCGCCGCCCAATACGACTCGCTGCGCTCTTTGCTCGAGGAGCTCCTGTTGCTCGGCGAGCTCTACGGCCAGGATGTTGCCGGTGGCGCCTCCGGAGACGACGACGCGGCGATCGTTTTGTCCACCATTCATCAGGCAAAGGGCCTCGAGTGGCACACGGTGTTCGTGGTCCACCTGCTCGAGGGGTTTTTCCCGAGTCCGCGCGCCCTCGATGAAGAGGGTGGGGAAGAGGAGGAGCGCCGCATCTTCTACGTCGCCATGACGCGCGCCCGCGACGAGCTCTACCTCAGCTATCCGATCGTGAAGCCGGGAGCCTATGGGGCCTCCGTGATCCAGCAGCCGTCACGGTTCCTGCAGGAATTGCCCGACGGTCTGTACGAAACGTGGCAGCTCGAGGAAGAGGAGGAGAAGGAGATCGAAGCAAACGCCGCGAAGGAATTCGATCCCAACGTCGATCCGATTTGGGACGACGATGAGCCGATCCCAGAACCCTGGGCCGATGACGAGAGCCAGGTTCATTGACCCCGCCGGGCCTTTGACCCCTCTCTCGCCGAGTTGCTAGCATTGGGTTTCCGGTCGAGATCTGCAGCAGTTTCCGAATAGCGCCCCCAGGAGGATGTCCGTGCATTTCCCGAAACTAGGCAGTCGAGCCGTGAGCGCCGCTCTTGCGGCGATATTCGTGGCGTTCGTCGCCTACTCGGTTACCGCCCGAGCCACGCCGCAGGATCCACAAATCCAGCTCGACGACACGTCCTTCGACTGGATCGACGCGTTCGAGGACATGGCCTCCTTCGAGTGGAGCGTGAACGTGGTGAACAACTCGGGCGCCGCGCAACGCTTGCGCGTGATCCTCGACCTGCTCGACGACGACGATCGGCCGATCAATCGGGACGAGCGTGGCAACCCCAACGACGCCGTCATCATCACGGTCGAGCCCAATCAATCCCTCGAGGTCAGGCAGCAGGGCGCGCTCGATTACGATCAGGCCGCCGAGATCGTTCAGTTCCGCTCGCGTTTCGAGATCATCGAGAACAACGACTGATGCGGGAGGGCGTCGTCACCATGGCGCACGCCGCCATCCGCTCGACGGAATTGAGGCGCCTTCCTTCGTGAGCTCCCTGCGAACAGCCGCGGATGTGCGGTCGTACTTCCTGAAGAATTGGCGCGAGCTGCTGCCTGATCTGTTGGCGACCCAGGCGCGCGTCGCCCCGGCGCCGCAAGACGACACGATGGTGCACGTCGAGCTGCGCGACGAGGTCGGCTCCATACGGCACCTGCTGCTGGTCCCCCTGGCGTCGGGGGAGCCGCGCCTGCTGCGCGGCTTGCTGCCGCGGATCCGCGAGCTGTCGAGGACCAACGTGTGGGGCGGCCTGGTCGTGCCGCACATGGGCGCCGCGGGACTACGAGTGTGTCGCGAGGCCGGAATTGGCTACGTCGACTGTTGCGCCAACGCCTACTTGCACTTCAATCAGGTCGTCGTGCAGATCGCCGGAAATCGCAATCGATTCAACGTTCCGAAACGCCCGCGGACGCTCTTCAACGACAAGGCCACCATCCCGCTGCGCATCTTGCTGGAAAATCCTGAGGCCTCGGTAACGACGCGTGAAATCGCCGATCGTGGCGGCATGAGCCTCGGATGGGTATCGCAGATTCTGCAACAGCTGCACGCCGAGGGGTATGTGGAGCGCAAGCGCGGCGGTGGCACGCGGCTGTTGCACCCCAACCGGCTGCTCGAAGACTGGTTGCGGCAATACACGTTCGAGCAAAACAAGGTGTACCCGTTCCAGATGCGCGAGCCCGGTGTCGCCGAGACGCTCGAGCGTCTGCGTGGGCTGCAGCCGCCCCTGTTCGACCGCTACGCCCTCACTTTAGATGCGGCCGTCGCGACGCTCTCCACGACGACGGAAACCGAGCAGCTCCATCTTTACCTGCCCGACCTCGCCCACGCCGGCGAAGAGGCGCTGGATGCGTGGGCCACGGCGCTGAGCCTGCGTCCCGCCGGCCACGGGGCCAACTGTTTTCTGATCGGGCCAACATACACCCACGCGGCATTCTTCGGCATGCGCCGCGCCCAAGGTCTGCGGCTGGTATCGGATCTACAGCTCTACCTCGACCTGTTCCACTATCCTGCCGCGTCCCGCCCGCGGGCCCGCGCCGAGGTCGCGGCCCGCCTGCCGTTCTCGGTGGACACGACCAGCTAGCTATAGCTAGGGTAGGTTTTCCCCAACGGGGGAGTCTGAGTGCTAGCTTCCCGTCAGCGTGGCTGGCGCCTTTCTCTCGAAGGCACCTCCTGAGCGTCCAGCCGAAAGCACCGCCTGCCGACGCCATGAGACCAGAAGTCCTCGCTCACGTCTTCGGCCAGGCCGGCTGGATCACCAGGATCAGCAGAGGTGCGTTCAAAGCTCGCGCACAGCTCGTACGTCGCCGCGTTCAGCACGCGGAGCTCGTAGTCCTGCGCAGTGCCGGGATCACGAGCGCTGATCCTCACGTCTGACTCGCGCGAGAGGTCCTGCAACGAAGCGGGGAGGCGGTCGTGGCGCGTCCAGTACAGATCCATCGCGCGGGTGATGCCGCGCAGGTCTTCCACCCGTCGCTCGTCCAGACGTCGGGCACGCTCCTCGCTCGGCGCAGGGAGCACTGTGAGGCCGCCCACCACAGCGACGACGACGGCCCCGATGGCAAGACCGATGAAGACAGTCGTGCCGGCGGGCGCCTTCATGCCTGGTCCTCTTCTTCTTCAAACCGGAGGTCTCGCAAGTAGTACCCGAAGACCGCGCCGGCGATGACGGCGATCGTGGACACTTTGAGCACGAAACGAACAGTGAGCTCTCCGCCGAGCAGGCTGTACACGAGACCGGTGACGTCGCCGACTAGCACGCTGGCTGCAACGAACAGGGTGAGATAGGTCAACCACCGGCGGACTTTCGAGGCGCGCTTGCTCGAATGCAGCCGAGTTTCCCGTCCGGTCAACCGGGCAACATACAGGAAGACGGGAAACGCCACGACGAGGAAGGAGATGGACCACCGGATGGCTTCCCGGATCGCCTCCACGGCCGCCGCGGGTGCCGCGGGATCGGGAAAGGCCAAGTTGATGAGCTGAAACAAGAGCCCACCCAGATTGAACGCACTAACGTACAGGGTGCTGAAGAGCACCAGGTACAGGAACGCCTCGCGGGCGGACAGATACGGTTTCGGGATCGGGACGGGAATCGCGAATTCGATCTCCGCAAACCCCCGCAGTGCGCTACGAACGTGGTCTCGTGGCCAGCTGGCCTCCCGGAGGACACGCTCGATCTCCGCCCGGGAAAGACCGCGCGCCAGGGCGTCCTTTACGAAACTGTTTAGCTCTTCAGCGATTGCCATCGTCGTCCCTCGTTATTCCGATGTTGCGCGGCTCGGAGCCGCCGATCCCACAGACAAGCCTTCCAGAGTCTTTGAAGAAACAGGTGAGAATGGTTACGAGGCAGGGCACCAGCACCGCCAGCATTCTCCTCGCCCTGTAAGCGGCTCCCGCCTTGCGACTACAATCTTGCCAGCTCTTCCCCCGACACAGGCCCTTTTGCTCCACAGCGAGCAGGTTGCTGTCAATGAGAGAAGCGAGAGATCACAAGGTGAGATTCGCGGGGATTCTCATACTGCTCCTCCTCAAATTGACTGTCGGGGCTCAAACCCGGGCGATCACCCCTTCGTCGGCACCGGCACCGGCACCAGCCGAGCCTCATGTCCCGGGCATTCAAACGGGAGACTACCTGTATCTCTCGGGGCAGGGGGCCGGTACACCAGAAGGAACCGTGCCCACCACATTCGATGCTCAGGTGAGGCAGGCGCTTGAGAATGTGAAAGCGATTGCGGAAGCCGCTGGTTTGACGATGGAGCACATCGTCTACACCCACGTCTACCTGGAGGACATCGAGAAGTTCGGTGAGATGAACAAGGTCTACGCCGAGTACTTTCCGACGGCGCCACCCGCCCGCGCCACACTCGGTGTCGCGAAGCTCCCCGGTACGCCAGTGCAAATCAATGGGGTGGCCGTTCGAAATCTCGCCGACAAAATGGCGATTTCCGTGCCTGGCTACGATCCTGGGGAACCTGTATCCCCGGGTGTATTGACTCACGATCGGTTGTTCGTCTCGGCAATGCGGGGTCGGGACCTTTCCAGTGGAGAGATCCCTGAAGATCCCGCAGCGCAAGTTGACCTGGCACTGGATGGGCTGAAGGCGGTACTGGAGGCTGCAGGTCTTGGGATGAGTCACATGGTTTTTGTCAATCCCTACCTCACGACGCAGATTCCGAGCCGGATCATGAACACGCTCTACGCGCAGCGATTCGAGTTCGGCAACACCCCGGCCCGGGCGACCATCCAGGTTCCCAGCCTACCGGAGGGAGCCCAAATCGAGTACACGGGAGTTGCGGTCCGGGATCTCGGTCAGCGCCGCGCGGTTCGACCCAAAAACATGCGGCCCAGTCCTACCGCGAGCCCTTGTGTGTTTGCCGGGGACACACTTTATTGCTCGGCGAAAAGCGGCTTCATTCCCGGTCCGAATGGAGGCATCTTCGCTTCGACTGTAAATCATCAACTTCGCCAAACAATGCGCAACCTCCTCGATAACCTCGAGGAAGCGAACATGGATTTCAGCCACGTGGTGGCGGCTAACATCTACCTCGATGATCTTGCCGATCTTCCGGCCATAAACAATGTCTACGCCAAGTACTTCAGCGGCCCGCCTCCCGTCGGAACTACGGTTCAACAGGTGGAATCAGGGGAGCGCATACCGGATGAGGAGGGTCGCTATCCTGGTCTCGAACAGATATCGCTGGTCGCGATCAGGTCGACCGTCGAGCAGGAAGACAAGCGCACTGGCATTCGGGCCCCGTATTCCGTCCGGCGCACGGCGGAGGTGATCCAACTCGAAGACGTCGGGCACGATACCGTCGTCTCGATCGCGCCGGCGGTCGGCAACATTGCGTTCGAGATGCGGGTCAAAGGCCACAACATCCTCCATTGGCCGTACGCGTCGGTCGCGGACTTCAAGTTGCAGCCGCGGCTGAGCGGCATTCCGTTTCTCGGGCCGTGGGCCGATCGGCTCGACGAGGCGGCCTTCTACGCAAACGGCAAGAGGTATTCCTTCGATATGTCGCTCGGCAACGTGCGCGGTGCGATGCCCAGCCATGGCTTCTTGACCACGACCGATCAGTGGCAGGTGCTCGAAGCCGGCGCCGACGATGCGTCGGCCTGGGTCACCAGCCGGCTCGAGTTCTTCAGGCAGCCGATGTGGATGAAGCAGTTTCCGTTCGCGCACACGATCGACATGACCTATCGGCTGGAGGATGGCGTGCTGCAGGTGACAACCCGCATCCGGAACATGAGCGGCGAGCCGATGCCGGTTGCCGTCGGCTTCCATCCGTACTTCCGATTGACTGATTCGACGCGCGACGAGTGGACGATCGCTGTCGGAGCCCGCACCCACTGGCTCATGACGGCCGCCAAGGTACCTTCGGGAGAGACCGAGCCGATCGAGCGCCTCTTCCCGAATCCGCGACGCGCAGTGCTCGACGACTACAACCTGGACGATGTGTTCAGCGACCTCGAACGGGACGCGGAGGGACGCGCCACGTTCTCGTTGATGGGAAGGTCGCAGCGGATCGACGTTCTGCTCGGTCCGAACTTTCGTGCCGCCACGATCTGGGCGCCCCATCCGGCGAACACTGGCCGCGGGAGCCAGAGCCTGGGCTCGCCGCCGACTGCCGCCGGACAGCCCCGACGGGATCGCAATTTCATCTGCTTCGAGCCGCTGGCCGGCATCATCAACGCGCTGAACCTCGCCGCGCGCGGGTCGTACGAGGAGCTGCAGAGCATTCCTCCTGGCGGCAGCTGGGAAGCGAGCTTCTGGATAAGGCCGTCAGGCTTCTGAGGGAGCGGACGCCGGCGGGCGTGTATCCTGGCCCGGAGCATAGATAGGCCCCACCACACCGCAAGTCCATCGCCATGAGTCAACTGGAGGTCACGCTCGCCCGTCGATTTCGACGCACCAATGGCGTTCGCCGTGGCGCCGGTGCGCTCGCGGTGCTCGGCTTGGCGCACTTCGTGATCGACTCGTACTCGAGCTCGTACGCCCCCATGCTGGCCGCCCTGCGCGACCAAATGGGCCTGAGCCTGGCCGCAGTGGGCGGCGGTGCTGCAGTGTTCTCCGTCTCCGCGTCGATCATGCAACCCGTTTACGGGCTGATCTCGGACCGTGTGCGTACCTCGTTGATGCTGTCGCTGGCACCGGCGGTCAGCGCCGTCGGCTTGGCCATGGTCACCCAGGTGCAGAGCTATCCGGCGATCCTGGCATGGTTGTTCATCGCCGGTATCGGGATTGCTGCGTTTCACCCGCAAGGCGCGACGCAAGCCAGCGACGCGCTACCGCAGCGGCCGAGCCTGGCGATGGCTCTGTTCGTCGGCACCGGCAACCTCGGCTTCGCGGCGGGGCCGGTGCTCATTTCGGTGACGCTTGGCTTGTGGGGTTGGGAGGGTCTGTGGCGTATCGCCATTCCGGGCCTGCTGGTGACACTGTTCGTGCTGCCCCTGGTGCCGACGCCCAAAATGCCAGGCCGGCGCGCCCAGCATGGGGTGAAGAAGGCCCTGACGAGGGCATGGCGGCCGGTGCTTCTTTTGTATCTCTTTGTCGTGATACGCGGGATCATACAGCTCAACTACGTCTCGTTCCTGTTGCTCTTCCTGATCGACTCCGGCTTCACAATCGGTGGCGCCAGCGCCGGTCTCAGCGTCTTTCTGGCCATCGGTTCCGTCGGCAGCTTGGTGGGCGGTGTGCTGGGCGACAAACTCGGGCTGCGGCGAACCATCCGTTTGTCGATGGGCGTGTCCTTGCCGCTGTTTGCCGGTGCCTTCGTCATGCCGACGACGACGCTGCAGTTGGCGGTACTGTGCGTCGCCTCCTTTTTCGTCCTGCTGTCCAATCCGATTACCATCGTTCTGGCGCAGTCGTGGTTTCCCGAACATCGCAACACCGTGTCTTCGCTGATGATGGGGTTTGCGTGGGGCGTCGGCGGCTTGGTGGCGCCCCTGGTCGGGCGGCTCGCCGACAGCGTCGGCCTCGGCGTCGCTCTCTTCTGGATCGGCATGTTGCCGCTCGTCGGCCTACTCTTGGCTCTCCGTTTGCGCGGCAGCGGTCCGCTAACGGAAACGGCCTGAAACTTGGCCGGCGCCACGATGCGGGGGAAGCGACGATTGTGAGAGGAACGTCCTGCCGCTAGAATACGCCGCCGCCACCGCCCCCGAACCCGCCGCCCGAGAAGCCGCCGCCACCCGAGAAGCCGCTGCTGCCGCTGGAGCTGCGGGGCGCGATGGCGATTGCCGTGCCTACGGACGAGGACACCACGTCCATTCGGTTGCTGAACAGGGCAGGGGAGAAATGAGTGCCGGGTGGGCCCACGTACCAGCTCGGCGACTGCTGCAGCAATCCCTCGAACGCCCGGCCCCACTGCTCGGCGACACCCAGAGCCATGGCGTGTGGCAGGAAGCACTCGAACTTCGTTACGTCCACCTCCATGGCACGGAGCCTGTCGCCCTCGGTACGGCCGAGGAACTCTTCGAACCCCTTGATCTCCGTCCATCGGGCGCGCCCGGAGCGCGTCCGCGGTGGCATGAACCAGGCGAACACCATGATGATCACACCGGATAGGACTCCCGCCACCAGGGCTGCCAGGCTCTGCCGTACCACCCCGAACGGGATGCCGAGCGACAACACGAGCACGCCGAGCACCACCCACAACCGCCGCACGGTCTCGGGAGAGGAACGGAAGTAGCCCTTGTCGACGAGCTCCTTGTACAGGCCGGTGCGAATCGTCGACAGTCGTTCATAAAACTTGTTCTTCAGGTCGTCGAGGGTGACTTCTTCTCCCTTTTCGAAGAAGCCCTTCATGATCTCGCGTTCGTGATCCTTCAGCCCTTCACCGGCGGGCCGGAGCCGGAAAAACGTGAAGGTGGTCTTGTCACCGATCCAGGACTCTTCGCTCTTCTCCTCGATCCTGATGTAACCACGCACAGCGAGATCGATCACTGTGGCGACGATGTCTCGTTGATCGACACGCTCGTCCACCAGAGTGCCGATCTCCGCCGGGGTCAGGTCGCCCGGCGGTTCATACAGCGGCATGATCGAGCGATCGATCGTCGGATCCTTTCCGTAGCTGCGCCACAGCGCCAGCATGAGCAGGAACACGAGGGGCGGGAGCGCCAACGGCCAGTTGTCGGCGATCAGCCATTCGGCACGCTCACCGAGGGTCGGCTCCGGAACGATTCCCTTTGGCCAGCCGACTACCACCGTCAATCCTTCGCCGTAGGCGAGCTCCGCCGTCGTTTCGATGCGCACTTCTCGAGGCGTCGGTTGCGTCCCCCGCCATACATCTGCGCGGCTGCCGTAGATGCCGACGTACGCCGTGTAGCGCACACCGCCGTCGAGGGACCGCGGCAAGACCACGTGGGCCGAAGCCTTCTGGATCGGAACCCCCCACTCCGTGCCGGTCACATTCCAGTAGAGCTCGTCGTGCTCGGGGAAAAAGCGCAACGCACGGCTGACTCGATATCGAATGTTGACGGTTCGGGAGGCGTCACGGGCGTCCGGCACCCACACGGTAATCCTGCGGCGGCCGCGCCGCAGCCTGTCGACCTCGAACCGCAGTGGCGCGCCGTTGTCCCCGGTCACCGACACCACCGTCAGGCGGAGCTCGTAGTCGAAGCCGACCTCGTCGACATAGCTCACCGGAATGTCGCGGTAGATCCCGTTGTAGCTGCCGTCGAAATAGAAACGGACCGCCTCGTTGACACTCAGGACACCGTCTTCCCCAATTTCGAGTGTCGCGGCGAAGTCTTCAATCCAGTATGAGCGTTGTTGGGCCGCCGCCGTGTCGCTCACCGCAAAGAGCGCCAGGCCGATCGCGGCCGCCAGACACAGAACGTTGTGCCGGCAGGTGCTTGCGTCTGCCACCGACACCTCCAAGGTCTGATGTTTACAAGGTGACGACTGCCTACTTTACGATATGCCGGTACCGCGGAATTGCTGCGCCGCTAATTATCGTCGTCGAGTTGCACTGTCGCCGCCCGCCGCTCCGAAGGATCGTCGAGCTCGAAGAATGGGCGCCGCCGAAAGGCGAAGAAGCGCGCCACGAGCACGTTGGGGAACTTGGCGAGCACGGTGTTCAGATCGCGGACTACAGCGTTGTAGTAGCGACGCGCGTACTGGATGCCGTCTTCGATCTCGGCAAGGTCCTGTTGCAGCATGGCGAATCTCTGGCTCGCCTTGAGGTCGGGGTAGGCCACCGCCAGTGCGAACATGCCGCCCAGCGCCCGCACCAGTTGGCTTTCTCGCCGCGCCCTGCTGCCGAGCTCCCATTCACTACCATCGAGCACCTGGGCGGCGCTGCGTGTCCTGACGACCTCGTCGAGCGTCGTCTTCTCGTGCGCGGCATAGCCCTTGACGGTTTCGACGAGCGCCGGAACGAGGTCGTAGCGACGCTTGAGCTGCGTGTCGATATCGGCCCAGGCCTGGTGAGCTCGTTGTTGCAGCCGAATGGAGGTGTTGTATGTCCATGCCACCCAGGCGCCCACGGCGACCGCGGCGGCGACCCACGTCATGCGTCGGCTCCCTCGTCCCACTTGGGCTCCAACGCGACGCCCAACCCGTTGGCGACACGGTTGACGAAGGCGAAGTAGCCGACCACCAGGACGACATCGTGGATGGCGCGATCGTCGAAGCCGGCGCCGCGCAACGCGGCGACATCTTCCGCCTGCATGGCCGCCGGAGTGCGGGTCAACTTGTCGGCGAAGTCGAGCATCGCCCGGTCTGCGTCGGGCAACGTTGCGGTGCGATAGTCGTCCGCGAGCGCGCCCACCAAATCGTCGTCGCCGGTGAGCTTACGGAGACCCTCCCCGTGATGCACGAGTCAGTAGTGACACTCGTTGATGGCCGAGACCACCACGGCGATCATCTCGCGCTGGGCGCGCGACAGGGGAGAGGACCGCCGCATCGCGGTAACGTAGAGGTCGAAGTGATCCCCCAGGCTACGCGGGTTGATCCCGTGAATCCGGAGGATATGGTCGACGCTGCCGTCGGGTTCGGCGACGCGGGCGTACGAGTCGCCAAGATCGCCGTCCGCGTCTTCGGGAAGGATTTCCGTTATCCAGGCCATTCTATTTTCTTTGATTTCCCGCCACCCACCGGTCGCTGTTTGTTTCAACCCGTCCACCCCAGCTCTGGCCCGCTAGGTGCGAAGGTGGAGAGTAGCACCACCCGGTTATTGAGCGGTGCGGGCGGTTTGTAGGAGGCGTGGTTCTCGGAGGGGAACGCTCCGATTTTTTCGAATACCCGCCACCCGCCCCCTCCGGAAGTCGCGTTCCGCGTCTTCCTTGCCCACTTTTCCCACAGGAACACATGAGCGCCGGGTCGGGGAGCTGACTGGGTACGTGCGAAAAGTAGGCGAGAAAGGGCGGGACGCGCCGCGCGTCTTCCTAAGAAACCCCCGTCTCACTCAACGTGGTCAGGAATTCCTCATTGTCCTTCGTCTGCCCAAGCCGCTTGATGAGCAGCTCCATGGCTTCGTCGGACGGCACCGCGGCGAGCGCCTTGCGCAACATCCAGACGCGCTGCAGCTCCGTCTCGCCGAGCAGCAGCTCTTCCTTGCGGGTGCCCGAGCGATTGATGTCGATCGCCGGGAAGATGCGCTTGTCGGCCAGCCTGCGGTCGAGGACGACTTCCGAGTTGCCGGTCCCCTTGAACTCCTCGAAGATGACCTCGTCCATGCGGCTACCGGTTTCGACGAGCGCCGTGGCGATAATCGTCAGGCTGCCGCCCTCTTCGATGTTGCGCGCCGAGCCAAAGAACTTCTTGGGGCGCTCCAGCGCGTTGGCATCGACACCGCCGGTCAGCACGCGGCCGGAGGACGGTGTCACGGTGTTGTGGGCGCGCGCCAGACGGGTAAGCGAGTCCAACAAGATCACGACGTCGTGGCCATGTTCCACCAGCCGGCGCGCCTTTTCGATGACGATCTCACCAACGGCGACGTGACGGGTCGCCGGCTCGTCGAAAGTCGACGCGACCACCTCGCCGGCCACGGTCCGTTGCATGTCGGTAACTTCTTCGGGGCGCTCGTCGATCAGCAGAACGATGACGTAGGCCTCGGGGTGATTGGCTTCGAGCGAGCGGGCAATGGTCTGCAACAAGAGCGTCTTGCCGGCACGCGGTGGCGAAACGATGATGGCTCGCTGGCCGAATCCGGGCGGCGACAGCAGATCGAGCACGCGCGAGCTGACGTCGTCCTTCGTGCGCTCGAGGCGGATCCGATCGGAAGGATGCAGCGGCGTCAGGCTCTTGAACCGCGTCCTTTGCTGGGAATTGTCGGGCGGATCGAAGTTGATCGCGTCGACGCGGACGAGAGCGAAGTACTTCTCGCCGCTCTTCGGTGCGCGAATCGTGCCAGACAACGTGTCCCCGGTGCGCAAGGCGAACTTCCGAACCTGTGATGGCGATATGTAGACGTCCTCCGGGCCCGGAAGATACGAGAACTCCGGTGCCCGCAGAAATCCGTAGCCGTCGGGCAGCACCTCGATCACGCCCTCGGTGTACAAGAGGCCGCTGTCCTTGGCTTGGACCTTGAGGATCTCGAAGATGAGGTTCTGCTGCGAGAGATCGGGAGCTTGTTCGGCCAAGCCGACTTCCTTTGCCGCCTCCAGGAGGTCGGCCGGCCGCAGATCCATGAGCTCGGAAACAGTATGGAGCTCGGCGAGAGCCAACTGTGTGGCTTCGTCGATGACGATCTCAGGGGCTCGGTGGGATTGTTGTTGGGAGGACTTGCTGTTGCCGCGACGGCCGCGACGGCGACGAGGATGACGCCTGCGCTCGTTCATGGGACACAGACCTGTGTAAGGAGAGGTGGACAGATAGAAGGCAAATTGCCGCGATCCACGCTCGATTAAGAGGGATGCGGCGCGCGCGAGGAATTGAGACAGCGCGCCAAATGGGGGCTATTATGTGCAGTTACCCGGCGGCCTGTCAAGACCCCAAGTGTGGTAGCCCGAACTTCGCAACGCGTCGTGAAGACTACGGCCGCGAAGACTAGGGGCGCCTGACGCGGTCGCTTTCGTCCTGCACCAGCCGGCTGAGCACGTAGTTGGCCACTGCCGTGATCTCCTCTTCGGTCAGCAGCTCGTCGAACGGCGTCATTCCGGTGTCATCCACGCCTGTCTTGATGAGCGCGACGAGGGACTCGACGTCGCCGTTGGTATACATCCAGGTGCCGCTCGTGAAATCACGAGGTCGCGGGTCGAGAAAGCGTGCCGCGGGTCCGTTTCCCTTACCTTGCGAGCCGTGGCACGACTCGCATTGCTCCGAGTACACGACACTACCCAGCTCCAGGACTTCGTCGGATACAGCCTGCTGCGGGGGTCCGCCTTGGGCCGCACCGGCCAGCGCAAATACCGCGAAAACGGCCAACACGGCCGCCGTAACCGTCAGTTCGCGAAAGAGTGTCGTGTGTCGTGAATGGGCCATGCTCGGATACCTCCCTGTCGTTTGAAGCTCTTCTCGTCGATTGTCGCTGCGCGTGAGAGTTTATACGCTCAGCGACGTCGCAGGCAGTTCTTCAGTGTCCTGCTAAAGCCACGGACTGCCGCAGCTGGGCGGCTAGCCGCGCGGCGACGTCCATATAGCGACGGTCGGCCTCGTCGTCACCCAAAACCACGACGAAGGGTTCGATGGCGCGATGCGATGCCTCCGTCGACAGCTTCCAGAGCATGAAACCACGCAGGGTAGGGAAGTCGCCCTGCATCACGACGCGGTGCAGCGCCGCCAGCGCCGCAACGCGCTCGTCAGGGTCGTCGGGCTGCGTCGCCCAGTGCACGCAGGTCAGCCGCTGCGACCCGTCGGCCTCGCCTCCGGTACTCTCCAACACCTCGACGCGATGATACGAGAAAGGTCGCACCGTGCTGCCGGCTTTGGCGGTCCAGCCGAGCTCGAACAACAGGACGGGCAAGACTCTTCCCGGGCCGCCGGAGCGATCGGCCAAACGGTTGAGGTTGCCGGCGATATCCACCCAACTCGTCGCCAGGGAACGCTCCAGAGCCTCGCCGCGCTCGCCCCAAAGACTCAACGGGTAGTAGGCGTTGACGCCGATGGCGTCGAGCGCATTCCAGAAGCCGACGTCTTGCACCTGGTCGAAATTCGCAGCGTAGCTCAGCGGGCCGCCGTAGATGCCGCGGATCTGGGCGATGAGCGCCCGCCATTCCGCATCGTGCGTTCGGCGGCGCGCATTCAACGCTTCGAGATCCGCCGCGTCGACGACCGACGCACCCGTGACGTGCTGCGTCCAGGCACGATCGGCGGCCTCCTGAGCGCGCAGATATGCATCGAGGCTGTCATAGCTTCCACCGTCGGGAAACTGTAAATCGGGCGCCAGTTCGTCTTCCGGAATCCGCTCGCCACAAGCAACCAGGCGTTGGCGTACCGCCGCCGTGCGTTGGGGATCGAGAAAATAGGCGTATAAATCGGGAATGCGGTCGATCGGCGTGGTCGAGGCCATCGAATTGAGCTCGCTGCCGATGGCCAGCAAATCGACCTCTTCGTTGCGGGCAATCTCGGCACCCCATAAGGCGAAGCGGCGATAGTTGGCGAACCACGCGGCGCTGTCGGCAGCGTCCGGCCAGATCATGCCGTGCCAGTAGTGGCGATTGTCGACGAGGCCTTGCTCGAGGGCCACACGCAGGACGAGGACGACGCGGACGCCGATCTGCTTGGCGGCGCGAATTTCATCGATCACCGACGGCACCGCGTCCGGGATGATCAGCTCCGGGGAATTCCAGGCCTGCTGGCGCGCGTACACCGTCACTTGCACCGAATCCAGACCGTGCAGCTGCAGCGCCGTCAACCAGCGCTGATGATCCGCTTCGTTGACGTGGATGCCGCCCGATAGCGGCGGCACGAGGAGCGCATCGCTCCACGGCCCACACGCGGCAGACAGGGCGAGCAGGAGGATCGGCATGGCGGCGCCTGTGCGGCGTGTCAGCGCCCGCGGACAACGTCGCGCGGGTCTGGTGGACGAAAACGGCCTGCTGGGCATCAGGCGGGCGGATTTGGAGACGAGAGGAAAGTTTCCATAAGAATCATTATCCGAAAACTGGCGACTAGAAGCGGCCCGGTCGCCAGGTTGGGTCGCCAGGTTATCGCGCTCCACGGCATCGCGCCGGTCGCCACGTTACACCGCCGCGCCCACCGCCGTCGTGTAGCCCTCAGCGACCGCTGTTCGGCACCAGAAGCTGCTGCCCGACCCTAATCAACGTCCGGGTCCCCATGCTGTTGGCGTCCTGGATGGCGCCGACCGATGTTCCGTACCGATTGGCGATAGTGGTGAGATTCTCCCCACGCCGCACAGTGTGCTCGGTGAATTGCGGTTGCGGCGGGTCGATGCGGATCTCCAACGTCGTACCGGGCGCCGGGAGCTGCTCGTCCTAGAGAAAGTTGTCGGGGATGACCCGCCATTCCGACGTGTCGAACATGTCGGCGACTGCCTCGAGCGTCTGGCCGGCCTCGAGCTCGTGCGTGACGATCTCGAGCTTTTCTTCATCAGCGTCGTCCTCGTCCGGCGCGACCCAATGGAGCGGTAGCCGCAGTTCCATCCCGGGCGGCAGTGTTTGCAGGTGCCACAGGCTGTTGGCGTCGCGCAGCGCATCGAGCTCGACGTCGAAGGCAAACGCGACGCCGAAGTAGTTGTCGCCGACACGACTGCGGTAATAGATGGCATCGTCGGTGACCTCGTACAGGTCGTCGCGCGGCGCCTCCGGATGGGCGATCAAGTGACCGGGCTGAAGCGTTCGAATGCCGATATACGGGTTGAACAGGCGCAGCTGAAGTAGCAGGATCCCGAGGCGTCGGGATACAGCCCACCAATCCTCGCCCTCTTCCGCCACCGCCAACTGCAGGCGGCTGGCGTGGCGCCGGATCGGCTCCTCGTACAGCTTCAACACCATCCGGTAGTGCCCCACCCCGAGGACGTATTGGAGCGATTCGAGGCGCATCGGCCGATTACGGCCGACCGTCGCCGGACCGCCGTTGTACCCGGCGAGCGCGTAGTCTTCGCGCCCGAAGCGCTCGACGAGCTGGCTCAGGTACTTCACGCCGGCCTCGATGTTGCTGTCCACGCCGAGCAGCCGCCGGGTGGAGGGCATCACCTAGTAGTACCCTTCGGCGCCGGCCCACGACGTCAACCCGGCGTTGCCGCCCGATTCGTAGAGACACACGGCGCGCGCCCGGTCGTAATCGAGATCATAGCGGTCAGTTTGCTCACGGATCAGGTGTTCGATCTGCATGACCTTTCGGTACAGACCGAGAAACCCGGGAGACAGGTCCGCCAGCTCGAGCTTCGCCGGATCGAGCACGCCGCCGGAGGGCAGCACGCCGCTCTGCTGCTGGCCGCCTGCCGGAGCGTTGGCCGACAGGACGACGACGAGGGAGAGCCCGAGCCCGAACTTCGCAACCGGTCGCGAGGCTCGGGCTTGCATCCCCGTACGCCGAAGCTTGTGTTTCTCGCCCCCGAACATGTGTCCAGTCACCCCCACAAGTGATGCCAACAAAAGGGGTTATAGCAATCCGCCGGGGCGCCCAGCAAGACATGTAGGCGGGTCAGAACGCGCTTGCACCGCGTCGGGGCGCAATATAAGCTGCGCCCGTCCTCAAGCTCCCCCATAGACTCACCTCATCTCGAGCCCGGGCGTACGCGCTTTTCCATGCGTCTGACGTTACCGATCCCGATCGACCGACGATCGCTCCAACTACTGGGCGCGGCGTGCGCGCTGATCGTCGCCGTCCTGCTGTGGGCCGCGGCCGCAACCGTTTCCCCGGCCGGCACGCCGCCGGCGGCGCCTGCCGCCCGCAACATGACGGTGGCGCATCCCGTACCCCCCCTTCCCGCTCCGTGGCCGCTCTCCCTCGTCGATAAGGCGGCCCGCACTGTGGAGGGCGAGTTCTCGCGTGGCAGCACGTTCGCCGCGATCCTGCGCCGTGCCGCGGTTTCAGCGCAGCTGGTCGACGAGGTGGTCCGGGCAACGCGCGCCGACTTCGACGTCACGCGCATTCGTGCGGGTCGCCCCTACAAGGTCTATTTTGACGCCAACGACGACCTCATGATGTTCCGTTACCAGCCGGACCGGGAAACCGCAGTGCTCATCGCCCGCGGCGCACAAGGATGGCGCGCCTCAGAGGTCCTCGTGCCCTACGAGATTCGCCCGCGCTACGTCCACGCCGAGATCAACGGCAGCCTCGAAGGCGCCCTCGCCATGACATGGGCGGGCCGCCGTGGCGCCATCGACGTGTCCCACCGGCTCGCCAATATCTTCGCCTGGGACATCGATTTCGCTGCCGACCTGCGCATTCGGGATACCGTCGACCTGGTGGTGGAGCAACGCTTCCTGGAGGGCGAATTCGCCGGCTTCGGCGATGTCCTGGCGGCCGAGCTGCGTGTCGCGGGACGGATCTACAAGGCCGTGCGCTACCAGCGCAACGGCAGGACGTCCACCTATTTCACGCCCACCGGAGAATCGCTCGAGCGTGCGTTCCTGCGCTCGCCGGTGGACTACTCGCGAATCTCCTCCGGGTTCTCGTACCGCCGCCGCCATCCGGTGCTCAACGTCGTGAGACCGCATTATGGGGTGGATTACGTCGCGCCGGCCGGTACCCCGGTGCATGCCACCGCCGACGGTGAGGTGGTCCTCATCGACCGCAATCGTGATGCCGGCATCCACATCAAGATCAGCCACGGCGGCTCCTACACCTCGTGGTACCTGCACTTGTCTCGCCCGGCCGACGGTCTCCGGGTAGGACAGCGAGTCTCGCAGGGACAGACCATCGGCCACGTGGGCAGCACCGGCTTGGTCACCAGTACCCACCTCGACTACCGGCTGGAGCGCAACGGACAATTCATCGACCCTCTGCGGCTCGAGGCGCCGGCCGGAGCCCCCCTGCTGGCCGTGCAGATGGCGAATTTCAGCACCCAGCGCGATCAATGGCTCAATCTGATTCGCCAAGGCCAACAGCAGAGGCCGCGGTGCCGGCCGGAAGCTAGCAGGCTGGCGTGTGGGTCTTACGAGTGACCCCCGCGGTGGTATAGCGCGGTCGCCATGCGTGCCTTCGCGCTGACCTGTGAAGCGCTCGCCCACCTCGAGAGTATCGAGGGCAAGGTCCAATGCGCCGCGGCGTATCTGAGCAGTCGCGCCCCGGAAGAAGTCGAAATTGCCGCACGATTTCTGTCCGGTTCTCCCCTACCCCCCGGCAGCACGGCACCGCGAGTCGGCAGCGCGACAATTGCCAACCTGATTGCCGAGCGCGCCGGTGTGCGTCCGGAATCTGTGCGTCGCCGCGCGGTCAGCAAGGGGGATTTCGGCACCGCCGTCGCCGCCGCGCTCGATCCGCTCGGTGCTCCGGATGCGCCACCGCTCGCACTTTTGGAGGTGGCGGCCACGCTGGCGCAGATCGGCGAGCACGCCGCGCAAGGGCGTTTGCGCAGGCTGCGCAAGCTCTTCGAGCGCACCGACGGCATGGAGGCAAAATACCTGACCAAACTGTTGCTGGGCTCGCTGCGCACCGGGATGCAGGCCGCCCGGGTGGAGGACACCATCGCCCTCGCCTATCGTCGGCCGGTGGAGGCGGTACGTCGTGGCCACATGCTTCTCGGCGACATCGGGCTCACCGCCGCACGGGCCCGAGAGGGAACCCTGGACGAGATCCGGTTGCAGGTTTTCCGCCCGGTACGCAGCATGCTCGCCTACCCGGCCGCGAGTGCCGAAGATGTGCTGGAAAACCTGCAGCTACCGTTGCTTGCCGAGCACAAGTTCGACGGCGTCCGCGCCCAGATGCACGTCAACGGCCCGCGGCATCACATCTATTCGCGGGGACTCGACGACTTCACCCACTTGTTTCCCGAGCTCGGCAACGACCTCGACGTCGTATCAGATGATTGGATCATCGACGGCGAGATCATCGCCTGGGAGGACGGGCCGCTGGGTTTCGGCGAGCTGCAGCAGCGCCTCGGACGCCGACAGGTGCCATTGACGATGCTACTCGACATCCCTGTCGTTTTTTTTGCTTTCGACGTGTTGCGCGCCTCCGGGCGCGATCTGATCGACGAGCCGTTGCGCGAGCGCAAGCGCGTGCTCGAACGCCTGCCGGTGCGCGGCACCATCCGCTTGTCGCCGTCGGAGATGCTCACGGACGCCGGGCAGATCGCCGCCTCCTTCCAAGCCGCTCTCGACGCCGGACACGAGGGCACCGTATACAAAGACCCGGAGAGCACCTACCGACCGGGAACGCGCGGCCGTGCCTGGCTCAAGCTCAAGCGCCCGGTGGGTACGCTCGACGTCGTCGTGACGGCGGCTCAGTACGGGCGTGGGAAGCGCGCCGGGCGGCTGTCCGACTTCACCTTCGCGGTACGCCGCGGCGACGACTTGCTCGATGTCGGCAAGGCGTACAGCGGGCTGACAGACGCGGAAATTCTCGAGCTTACCGAGCATTTCAAGGAAACGTCGGTGTCGCGCCGCGGCGACGAGCACCGTGTCGAACCACAAGTGATTCTCGAGGTGGCCTTCGGCGGCGTGCAAAGGAGCACACGACACCCGAGCGGGTTCGCGTTGCGCTTCCCGCGCATCCTGCGGCAGCGGCCTGATCTGTCGCTGGCTGACATCGACACCGTGGAGCGCGTCGAAGAAATCTTTCGGCAGCAGGCAACGCGCTCTCACGAGATGTGAGCCGCCGAGCAGGTTTTGGCGGCACCTTGACGGGTCTAACCCTCGCCGTCCCCTACCCTGCCGGTGAGCCAACCGGCAAGCAATCCACCCACCACACCGGCCGCCAGCCCGGCGGGCATGTCCACGGCGTGGTGGTAGCGGGTGTACACGCAGGCCACTGTCATGCCGGCTGACAAGAAGGCGAAGATCCACGCGACACGCCGATGCCCCGGGGTCCACGCCAAACCGAGCACGATGGCCCAGGCGCCGGCCACGTGGCCGCTCGGAAAGCAGTTCCCGGACACGGCGCCGTGCTCGATGATGCGGTTCATCATCCACGTGAAAACCCCGCCGTCGAGGGGTGGCAATCCGGCCATCAACAAGGGGTCTTCCCAGGGGCCGCGGGCCGCCAGCCACGGATAGAACACGAACGCCGACATGAAGCCGGCCGCGAGGCTCGTGATCACCGTATCGAAGCCGGGAGCCGGCGTCTTGAACACCCGTTGCTGGCCCGGATAGCCGACGTAGCCAATGATCACGCCGCCGATCAGGATGATGTAGTACGACCAGTAGAAGAAATGCATCACTTCGGTAGTGAGCGGATTGATCCACGGAATCATCAGTCTGGCGGGCAGGTCGCCGAACAACGCCGCATCCGCGGCGAACAGCCGCGACTCGAACCAATACGGTGTCGCCGGAAAGATCATGTTCACGGTGAACCGGCCCTCTTCAAAGAAGAAGAGCGCCAGCGGCAGGACGTAGGCGTAACGCAAGAAGCGGGCGAACTCACGCAACACCCGTTGCCAAAGGAAGGCCAGCGGCGTCGCCTCCCAATTCGATCCGCGGGGCGGTATGATCCCCAAGGCGATGATGATCGCCGTGTGAATCGACAGTAGCCGGGCCCACCCATCGACGTCGGCCCGGAACCAAAAGATGAGCAGGCCCATCCACACGGTGTAGGCAGCAACGACCCCGTCGACCGCGCACCAGCGGCGCCGTGGCGCCACGAGGCAGCTCATTCGCCCATATCCCAGTCCCGACATGATCTCGAGCACGAAAAGACCGGCGAGCCCGTCCCGCGTCACCTACCGCAGCAACTCGCCGGCAATGCTGAGCGTACTCCTTTTGCTGGTGGGTGTCGCTTCGGGCACCGGTACCCAGCTCGAGCAGCACACGCTGCAAGCGTTCGAGCGGTACGCGGCACTGACCGAGCGCCGCGTGCTGCGTCAAACGCGTTCCAGTGGTCCATTTCTGTACCTCGACTCCCTGCCGGCGGCGCAGCGCGATGCGACCCTGCCCGACCTTCGGCGTGGCGAGATGTACATGGAGCGACTCGAAACCCGGGACACCACGGGAGCCGAGCTCGAGGTGGATGGCGGACTCATTCACCATTGGCTCGGCGCCGTATTCATTCCCGGCGTCACGCGCGAAGAGACGCTCGAGCTTATTCAAGATTACGATCGCCACGCTGCGGTTTACGGCCCATCGGTCGAAGACGCCTGGATCATCGAGCGGCGGGGCGACGATTTTCGCGTTTTCATGCGCTTTCGCAAGAAAAAGGTGATCACAGTGGTCATGGACACAGTCCACGAAGTGAGGTACGGCACCCCCGCCCCCGACCGCACGTACTCGATCTCCCGCACCAGCTCGGTGCGCGAAGTCAAGAATCCGGGAGAGGCCGACGAAACGATCCTCCCCGACGGTGAGGGCGGCGGTTTCTTGTGGCGCATCAATTCCTACTGGCGTTTTCTCGAGCGTGACGGTGGCACGTATATCGAGTGCGAATCGATCTCGCTGACCCGTACGATTCCGTTCATGGTCCGCTGGCTCGTCTCGCCGTTTGTCAACGACGTGCCACGTGAGCAGCTCTCCGAGCTCCTGCAGGCCACGCGGGGCGCTCTCCTCGAGAACTGATTCGTGCTACGCATGGTTGCGGTCATCGGTAGCGGCGATCACGACGAACAACGAGAAGCTCTCGCTGAAGCCGCCGGCGCGGCAATCGCTGCAGCCGGTTACGGGCTGGTGTGCGGCGGCCTTGGCGGCGTCATGGAAGCAGCGTGCCGTGGCGCCCACGGCGTTTTGAGTGCGGATAGCGGGCGCATCGTGGCGATACTCCCTGGCACCGATCGTCGCGATGCCAATTCATACGCCGACCTCGTCATTCCCACAGGCCTCGGATACGCCCGCAACCTCTTGGTCGTCCTGACCGCCGACGCCGTGGTAGCCGTGGGCGGGGCGAGCGGTACGTTGAGCGAGATCGCCCACGCTTGGCAGCTCGGCAAACCGATCTGCGCACTCACCGGCGCCGCCGGTTGGGCTCGCCAACTCGCCGGCGCATCTCTGGACGACAGGCGCCCGGACAGCATCTTCGAAGCCGACGGCATCGAGCAAATGCAGGAATGGCTGGCGACCACGCTCGGCTGACGCCGCGCGGCGCCTGGCCCGTCCTCGCCACTCCCCGGACTCGCCCCGTCGCGCTCGCGCCAAGTGTGAAGCTATTCTGGGGATGGTGCACTAGTCTCAGCTGCGCATCTCGCGAATAGCCTCGGTGAGCGGACCGACAATGTCGAACAAGTCGGCCACTATGCCGTAGTCGGCGTACTCGAAGATCGGCGCCCGCCCGTCCTTGTTGATCGCCACGATCACGTCGCTGTCACGCATACCGACGACGTGCTGGATGGCTCCCGATATACCGATCGCCAAGTACAGGCGTGGCCGCACCGTTTTTCCCGACGAGCCAACCTGCAACCCGCGACTCAACCATCCCTGGTCCACAACGGGCCGCGAGGCGGCGAGTGCGCCCCCCAGCACCTTGGCGAGCTCGGCGACAATCGACAGGTTTTCCTCGCTGCCGATCCCACGGCCGGCGGCCACCACGACATCAGCCTCCGTGATGTCGCCCGCGACGGCCTCGGCCTCATCGAAAGAGCGCACCTTCCAGCGGACCGCGTCGGTGTCGATGGACGTCGTGAGCGACTCGACGGACGCCTCGCCACCGCCACGCTCTTCGACAGCGAAGGCGCCGCGCTGGCAGGTGGCCACATACGGCGTCGAGCTAGTGGCCTTCTGCGTCGCCACTAGTTTGCGGCGATACACGAGTCGACGCCCCACGAGGCCGTCGCGCCACTCGACGTCGATGCAATCCGTGATCAACCCGATATGCAGCCGGCTGGCGAGCACCGGAGCCAGATCGCGCCCCAGGAAATGAGAGTGCAGCGTGAGGATCGCCGCCGGCTGGCGCTCTTGCGCCAGCCCCACAATCGCCTGCCCGTAGCCGTCTGGCGTGAAGTCAGCCAGATCGTCGCACGCCAGCGCCAGAATCCGATCTGCGTGACCCGCGAGTTGCGCGATAATCGGCCGGGGATCGGCTGCGCAAACCACCGCCACGGCCTCCGCTTCCAACCTGTGCGCCGCCGCCAATAGCTGCAACGAGTCCGGATCGAGCCGTCCGTTACGATGCTCGGCGATACACCAGACCTCGCGGCTCACAGCACTTTTTCCTTTTCGCGTAGCCGACGCAGTAGGTCGGCAACCACCACATCGGGCGGCCCCTCCAGAATTTCGGCACCCTCACGTGGCGGCGGATAGGCGAGCTCAATGGTCTCGACCAGCGGTTCCGGGGCGCCGCCCAGCTCGGTGAGGTCGAGGCGCGCCAGCTCTTTGCGCTTTGCTGCCATGATCCCCTTGAGGCTCGGGTAGCGCGGCTCGTTCAATCCCGTCTGAATCGTCAGCACCGCCGGCAAGCTCACGTCGACGTTCAAGTAGTTGCCGGCCTCCAGCTCGCGACGGACGTGGATCGTACCGTCGTCGCCCACGTCTGTTCCTATCGTCATCGTCACGCAGCTGTAGCCGAGCTTTTCGGCTACCAGCACACCGACCTGCGCGCCTCCCAGGTCGTCCGTCTCGACGCCGGCCAGCACGAGGTCAGGTTCAATGGTGCGCAGCGCGGCCGCCAATATCTCGGCGCTGGCCGCGGCATCGGCAAGAAAATCTTCCGCCTCGATGAAGATGGCGTCGTCCGCCCCCATCGCCAGTCCCTTGCGCAGGCCCTGCACCGCGTCCTCCGGTCCGACACTGACGACAGTCACCTGAGCGCCACCGGCCGCGGCAATGCGAATCGCCTCCTCGACGCTGTACAGGTCGTACTCGTTGAGCTCATAGCGGAAGTTGGTGCGGCACACCTCGCCGCCGTCATCATCGAGCTCGATACGCGACTCCGGCTCGACCACCGCTTTCATGAGCACCGCTATGCGCACGGGGATTCTCCGTCTGCTGCCTTTTCAGTCAGCCTCACGCAGCGCCAAGCGCTCGATGCGCCGCTCCAGCGCCCGTTCATGCAGCGCCCTTTCTTCGTCGGTCTCGGGTTCGACGCCGGGAACGGTGGTCGGTCGGCCATCGTCGATGGCGACGAACACCAGATGCGCCGTTGTTGTGTGACACGATTCCCCGGTCACCGGATTTTCGGCACCTACGTCCACCTTGACCTCCATCGACGTCCTGCCCACGCACGTCACGACGGCATGCAGCAAAACCATGAATCCCATGGGCACCGGCGCGTGGAAGACGACGTCGTCGATGGCGACGGTCACCACCGTGCGCCGCGCGTGACGCATGGCCGCCATGGCGCCGGCGATGTCGATCCAGTGCATCAATCGGCCGCCGCTGAGCGTGCCGTGCGGATTCGTGTCGTTGGGCATGACGATCTCGCTCATGTCGACGACGGAAGCCGACATCGGGCGCCGCGTCACGGGATCGGACATCGCTCAGACCTGTATCTGCATGAGGTCTTCGGCGACCTCGGAATCAGGGAAAACCTGGACGGCTTCGTCCAGCAAAGTTCGGGCGTCATGGTAGCGCGCCGAGATGTGGATCAATAGCAAACGCCGGGCGCCAGCCCGCTGCGCCATCTCCGCAGCCTGGCGGGCGGTGCTATGACCGCGACGGCGGGCCTCGACCGCGAGCTCGTCGGCGAACGTCGAGTCGCAGACGAACAGATCTGCGCCGCTCGCCAGCTGCACGGCGGCGTCGCACGGGCGTGTATCGACGCAGAAGCACACCTTCAGGCCGCGGCGCGGCGCGCCGAGGACCTGGTCCGGCATCACGCTGCTGCCGTCTTCGAGCTCAACCGGCTCGCCGCGCTGCAGGCGACCAAAGAGAGGGCCCTCGGGAATCCCGAGATCGCGCGCCGCATCAACGTCGAAACGGCCCGGTTTCTCCGCCTCCACAAGGCTGAATCCGAGTGTCTCGATGCCATGATCGAGGGGCGCGCAGATGATCTGGTAGTCCTTCGTCTCGATCGCCGTACCGCCGTCGAGCTCGTGCACCTCGAGCTCATACGCGAGGCGCAAGCCCAAGTGGCGTCGTGCCGCACCAATCAAACCCTTCAGTCCCACGGGTCCGATCAATGTGAGCGGTTGGTCCCGATCCGACAGCGCCAGCGTCTGCAGTAGCCCGACGAGGCCGTTTATGTGATCCCCGTGCAAATGCGAGATACAGATCGCCCGCAACTTGCTGAAACCCAGCCCGGCCCGCCTCCACTGCAGTTGTGTGCCCTCGCCGCAATCGAACAGGAAGAGGTCCGCTTCACGTCGCACGGCAACGGCAGTCGTTTGGCGGTGAAGCGTGGGCAGAGAGGCCCCACTGCCCAACACGGTTAGTTGGAGCATGAATCCTCGGGTAGGTCCTAGCAGTGGGTAGAAAAGCTCCCGGGAGTCTTTCAGCTCGCTGTTCAAGGATGGATGACACGGCGATGGTACTCCGCCGCAGCGGACCCCGGCGACCCGCCCCCTCCCCTGCCGGGCAGCCGACGGTCGACTTCGGAATGCTAGAGTTTACGGGTGCATATCAGCATCATCGTCCCAGTTTTTAACGAAGCCAGAACTCTGCCCGACTTCCTAGAGGCCACACACTCGCTCGCTGCGGAGCTCGTTTTCGTAGACGGCGGCAGCAACGATGAGACCCGACACCTCCTTTCATCATCCGGGTGCACCTGGATACAGGCGCCGCAGGGACGCGCCATCCAAATGAACGCCGGCGCCGACGCCGCGAGGGGCGACGTTTTTCTATTCCTGCACGCCGATACGTGCCTTCCAGCCGGCGCGCTGGAGCGCATCGACGAAGCGGTGACGGGAGGCGCTACCGGCGGTTACTTCGACGTCCGGTTGGCTTCCGATCGTCCGTTGTTGCGTGTCGTCGGCCATCTGATTACCTGGCGCAGCCGCGTTACCGGTGTTGCCACCGGAGACCAAGCCATTTTCGTGACCCGCTCCGTATTCGAGAAACTTGGCGGCTACGCCACCCTGCCCTTGTTCGAAGACGTCGACCTGTCGCGCCGTCTCAAGCGCAGCGGCCACGTGGCCCGTCTCTCACCGCCGGTCGTGACCTCGCCGCGACGGTGGGAGCGATTCGGCGTGGCACGCACGGTCGTTCGGATGTGGGCGTTACGTACCTTGTACTACTGCGGCGTGAGCCCCGAACGGTTGGCACGCCACTACGAGGTGGCTCGATGAACCCCCCGGACGCAGCCGCCGCCGTCGTCGGCACCCGTTCGGTCTCCGGACGCATCGCACCACCGACGCTCGTGCTCTACGTGTTCCGGGAGCTCCTCGTCCCCAGCTTGATCGGCTTCGCACTGTTTACGTTCTTCTTGCTGATGCACTTCTTGCTGCAGCTTGCCGAGCTGATCATCCGCTTCGAGGTCGGCGCCGCGGACGTCGGACGTCTCTTCCTTTACAACGTCCCGCACATCATCGTGTTGACGGTGCCGATGGCAGTGCTCGTCGGCGGGCTGATCGCCTTTGGCCGCATGTCGGCGGATTCCGAAATCATCGCCATGCGCAGCGGCGGCGTCAGCCTGTATCAGCTCGCCGTTCCCGTCGTGCTGCTGGCGTCGCTGGCGACCGCGCTGAACATCTACCTGTTTCTCGAGGTGCTGCCGTGGGGCAACAACGCCATGCGGCAACTGCAGTGGCGCTTGATCAACTCGCGCACGATCACCAGCGAAGTGCGCCCCCGAGTGTTCGAAACCAACTTCCCGAACTTCACCGTGTTCGTAGAGGACGTCGGCGGCGAAGAAGAGCGCTGGGAGAACCTGTTGCTGGTAAAGAGCGACCAGAACCCGCCAAAGATCGTCATGGCGCGCAGCGCCGAGGCCGTCTACGACGAGGAAAAACGGGAGCTCTGGCTGCTGCTCGAGGACGGCTACATTTACGAGGGCGGCGAAACCGCGGAACGATCGAGCGTTACCAGCTTCGAGACCACCGAAGAGCTCCTGATGACGGAGGGGGGGGGTACCGTAGGCGAGCTCACCAAGGACGAGCGGTCGATGAGCTTCGAAGAGCTGAACGTCCACATCGAACAACTCGAGGCGTCCGGCCTCGACACCACCAAATACCGGGTCGAGGTGCACAAGAAGTTCTCCATCCCGGTGGCCTGCATGGTCCTCGGCTTGATCGCCTTGCCCCTGGGGATCTCCACGCAACGCCACACGAAGGCCACCGGCTTCCTGGTTGCCATCGGCGTCATTGCCGTCTACTACCAGCTGATCGAGAACGGCGAAAAGTTCGCCGAGGAGGGCGTCATCCCGCCCTGGCTCGGAATGTGGGGCGCCGACATCGTGATCGGAGCCGCGGCGATTTTCCTGCTATGGGCGAAGGCCTCCGAAAGAGACTTCGGCGTCGTCGATACGGTGATGCGGGGTGGCGAGTGGGTGACCCGGCGCACCGTCGACCTGTGGATGCGGTTGCGCGGCGAGCCGACATCCGTCGAGCGGGATGGATACGTCGAGCGAGAGGAGGTCGCGCCGGATCTCGGCGGGCGCCGCTTCCCGCGCATCCTCGATGTCTACGTCCTGACCCAGTTCAGTCGCATCTTTGCCATGACGCTCGGCGGCTTGCTGGTGATCTGGATGATCGGCGAATACTCCGAGATCTCCGACGATGTCTACGCGGCGCAGGCCAGCCGCTGGGTTGTGTTCGAGTATTTCAAGTTCCAGTTGCCCTTCATCTTCATGATGACGATTCCGATCGCCACTGTTCTGAGCGTTCTCATCGTCTTCAGCTTGATGAGCAAGCAGAACGAGGTCGTTGCCGTTCTCGCCGGCGGTACCAGCCTGTTCGCCTCGCGGCGCCGGTTCTGTTGCCCGCTGCTGCCCTGACCGTCATCGAATACGGCGTCTCCGACTACGTCGCCCCACACACCAACGTGCGCGTCGCCGAGATCAAGGCCACCCTTCATCCGGATCGCGCCGATACCAGCTCTCGACCGGCCGGCGGGTATTGGGCGCGTGGCGACGGACGGCATGCCTTCAACTATGCCGACTACGACACCCCGGGACGTATTTTCCAAGGCTTGCACGTGTACTACATCGATGCGGAACAGTGGCGACTGGCGCGCGTCGACTACGCCGATCGCGTTGAGTGGCAAGGCAACGACCGTTGGCTCGGCTACAACGGCTGGCGGCGCCACTATGAGTACCAAGCCAACGGCACCTACTCGTCGCCGCCTCTGCAACGTTACCCGGAGATGCCATTTCCGGTCTCCGAGAGGCCGAGCTACTTCGCAACTGAGGAAAGACTTCCGGAGCAGATGAGCGTCAACGAGCTGCGCCGGCACGTGGCCGATCTCGAACGTCGTGGCTTCGACGCCAGCCGCTACAACGTAGATCTGCAGCAGAAGCTCGCGTTTCCCGCCATCGTCTTTGTTCTCGCGGTCGTCGGCATCCCGTTCGGCTTCCGCATGGGTCGACAAGGAACGTTGTCGGGAATTGCCGTAGCCCTGGCGCTGACGATGTGCTTATGGCTCACCTTCGTGTTCTTCCGCGCCGTCGGCACCGCTGGCCTGCTGCCGCCCACGCTGGCGGCCTGGGCGACACACCTGATCTTCCTCGCCCTGGCCAGCTACATAACTCTTGGCCTACGGACGTGAAACCGATGGCGATAGCTAGAGCCTGGCAAGTGTTGACAGGCCCTAGCTAGTCGCTGCCGCCATCTCCTCGCGCACGCTTGCCGGCATGTCGCTCTCGGCCAGGTCAAGGGCTGCGCGCAGCTCTTCGACCTTGCGCAGCTCTTCCCACGGGAAATCGTCGTGCTCGCGGCCGAAGTGACCGTACGCGGCGGTCGCCCGGTAGATCGGACGGCGCAGGTCGAGGTATTCGATCATTCCCTTCGGGGTCATGTCGAACACGTCACGCACCACCTCGGTGATCCTGGCGTCCTCGACGCGACCGGTGCCGAACGTGTCGACCATGATCGACACCGGCTCGGCGACCCCGATGGCGTAGGCGACCTGCAGCTTGAGGCGCTCGGCCGCCCCCGCGGCCACGAGGTTCTTGGCGACGTGGCGCGCCATGTAGCAGGCAGTGCGATCGACCTTCGTGCAGTCCTTGCCGGAGAATGCTCCGCCACCGTGACCACCGACACCGCCGTACGTGTCGACGATGATCTTGCGACCTGTAAGGCCGCAGTCCCCCTGCGGACCGCCGGTAACGAAGCGACCCGTCGGGTTGATGTGATACACAGTATCGGCATCGCGCAACTCTTCGGGAACCACCGGGTGGATCACGTGCTCGATGATGTCGCTCGAGAGCTCCTCAGGGCTGATGTCGGGGCCATGCTGGCTGGAGACGACGACGGCCTGAACGCGCTGCGGCTCGTGTCCCTCGTACTCCACCGTTACCTGCGATTTGCCGTCCGGCCGTAGATAGGGGAGCGTGCCGTCCTTGCGGACATCCGCCAGCCGCTTGCACAGCTTGTGCGCCAGCATGATCGGCAGCGGCATAAGCTCGGGGGTCTCGGTGCTCGCGTAGCCGAGCATCAACCCTTGGTCCCCGGCGCCGCCGGGGTCGACGCCCTGGGCGATATCGGGAGACTGCTCGTCGAGCATCACCATGATGGCGCAGGTCGCGGCGTCAAAGCCGTACTTGGCCCGCGTGTAGCCGATCTCCCGGATGGTGCGGCGCACGATGCGCGAGATGTCCAACGTCGCCGACGTCGTGATCTCGCCCGCTACCACGGCCACGCCCGTCGTGATCATCGTTTCGCAGGCTACGCGACCAGACGGGTCCACCGCCATGACGGCGTCCAGGACCGCATCGGAGATCTGGTCGGCGATCTTGTCGGGGTGGCCCTCGGTCACTGATTCGGAGGTCAGAAGATGTGTCGCTTGCTGTGCCATGTGATTGAGTCCCCCGGCCGATTCAGCTTGCGAGGTCGTCGAGACATGGGGGTTCGGCGACCGGCCGAGTGTTGAAATTGGAGCGAGAAAAAGCCCGCGGCACGCACCTCAGCCGCGTCGGCGAAAGACGTCGCGAAGCTACCACGGGCACCGTATGCAGTCAACGGACGAAATAGTCTGAAACCCTCTATTCAAGCGGCTTTTCGGCCAGCCGCGCGGTAACCAATCGACGCTCGTCGGCAGCGGAATCAACCTCTCCGTCGAGCCGCGCCGCGCGCAGTAAGTCGAGCATTTTGCCCATCGCCGGGCCCTCCTCTACCCCCAGTTCACGGAGGTCGTCGCCGCTGAGCAGCGGGCGAACGAACCGCAGCGTCTCCAGGTACCTTCGTATCGCCCCGGCCAGCTCGACGTCCTCATGCTGCGACACGGCGAACGCCACAAGGAGCGCCTGCGGCCCGATACCACGGAATGTCCGCTCGATATGGCCGTGGCGCTGCCGATCTGCCTTGGATAGGCTCCGCCAGGCGGCGACCGATTTGGTCCAGAGGGCCCCTCCCTCGACCAGCGCGGCCCGTTCATCGCGGCTGAGACGCAACCGACGGGCCAACTCCCAGCGCTCCTGCCCGCCCAGTCGCGCCGCACAGCAGGCTAGCACCAGCACCCAATCGTCGGAGTCTGTCAGATCCCCCGACGGCAGCTCCCGATACCAGGCAATCGCCGCGTGCAGCTCGCCGAGGTGCATCCGGTCCGCAACGAGGTCGGCATGCAGCTCCTGCAGCACACCATCTGTCTGGAGGCGAACCGGCGCCTGCCGCGGCGACTCGGTGAACATGTAGGCCAGCTCGCGTCGGGTCCGTTCCCCGGATACGGTGTCGAGGTAGCTACCGTTCACCGCATCCAAGAGCAAGTTGTGGGTTTCGGCGTCGAGGTCGTACGCGAAGCGCAAGGCGAAGCGAAGCGCCCGCAAGACCCGCGTCGGGTCGTCGGCGAACGAGCGTGAGTGCAGCACACGAACGATGCCCTTCTCCAGGTCGGCAGCGCCCTCGAGGGGATCGAAAAAGCAACCCACATCGTCTCCGGTCAATCCGATCGCCATGGTGTTGAAGGTGAAATCGCGCCGCCGCAGGTCGTCGGCGAGTGACCCCGGAACGACCTGAGGAAGCTGGCCCGGTCGCCGATACTCCTCGCGGCGGGCCGTGGCGACGTCGATACGCGAGCCATCAGGAGCGTTGACCGTGGCCGTCTGAAACGAATGGTGGCGGGTCAACGAGCCGTCGAGATCGCGCGACAGGGCCTGGGCTACGGCGAGGCCGTCGCCTTCCACGACCACGTCGAGATCGGCGGCGTCGCGCTCGAGGATGAGATCGCGAACTGAGCCTCCCACCAGAAAGGCGCGTTCGCTCCGAGCCCCCGCCAGCGCGCCGCAGCGAAGAACCAGGGCCCGGGATTCCCCATCTAACTGCTCCAGCAGCGCTGCGCCACGATGGCTCATGCGCGCGGATGGTAGCGGTCGTAGACGCGGCGCAGGCGGCGTCGATCAACATGCGTGTAGATTTCCGTGGTAGCGATGCGCGCGTGGCCCAGCATCGCCTGCACGGCGCGCAAGTCGGCGTCACCTTCGAGCATGTGGGTGGCAAAGGAATGGCGTAACACGTGCGGGCTCACCTTGTCGGCGGAGATTGCGGCATCACGGGCGCATCTCTTGAGGATCTTCGCGAACCATTGTCGCGTCATCGGCCCGCCTCGTTGTGTCAGAAACAGGTACGGCTCGCTGGCGCGGCGACAGTAGCCGACTCGCGGCCCGTTCAAATACCGCTCCACCCAACGCCGTGCTTCAGCGCCGAGCGGCACGAGGCGTTCCTTGCCGCCCTTGCCACGGCAACGTATGAACCCCTCGTCGAGCTCCAGATCCTCGGTGCGCAGTGATATCAGTTCCGAAACCCGCAGTCCGCTGCCGTATGCAACCTCGAGCATAGCCCGATCGCGAATCCCCGCCGCCACCGAAACGTCAGGCTGCGCCAGCAACGCCTCTACGTCGGCGCGTGTCAACGCCTTCGGCAAGCGACGCGGCAACTCCTTCGCCTTGATCAGCTCCGTGGGATCCTCATCGATGCGGCCAGCGGCCACGCAAAAGCGAAAAAAGCCGCGCAGCGCCGACAACACGCGCGCCGCCGAGCGCTCGCTCAAACCGCGCTCACGCAGAGTCGAGAGGAAATCACGAATATCCTGCGGTGTGCTGCTCAGTGCCGCTCGCTCGTTCGCCCGAGCCCAGCCGTCAAAGCGCTGCAGATCGCCGACGTACGCCGCCACCGTGCGCTGTGCCAAGCCGCGCTCGGCGCGCAAGTGTTCGACGTAGTCGAGCAACCAGCCGCCGATCGCACCCTCGGCGCCAACATGCTGCTCCGGCGTTCCCCTGCCCTGCTCACCCGGCATGTTATGCACCCGCTTCCTGGCGCATTGCGCGCAGCTCCGCAATTTCCGGCGCTCGCAGCAACATGGCGGCGGCGAGATACGTGAGTACACCGATGCCGATGATCGCCGCCAGAATGCCGGCCCGACCGATGAAGCCCGCCGCGGCGTCGATGGGCCACATACGTCTCAGGCCCCATACGACCCAGCCCATGGTCGCGGCCGCGGCTGCCAAACGCAGAAAACTAGCCACTAATTGGCGTGTTCCGAGATTCCCGACGCGACCGCGCAGCAACCACAGCAACAGCGCGACGTTCACGTAGGCCGACAACGAGCTCGCCAGGGCGATTCCGGCGTGATTGAAAAACGGGATCAAGGCGAGACAGCCGGCGAGGTTTACGATCATGGCCACCGCGGCGACCTTCACCGGCGTTTTCGTGTTCCTGAGCGCGTAGAAGCCCGGGGCCACGATGCGCACCCCGGCAAACCCGATGAGACCGACACTGTAGCCGGCCAGTGCAGCGGCCGTGCTGGCGGTCGATCCGGCACCGAACTCGCCCCGCTCGAACAGCACGGACACGATCTCCGTACGCAGCAGGATCAGCCCGACTGTAGCCGGCAGCGTGACGAGTCCGACCTGGCGGAGTGCGAAGTTCAACGTCCGCATCATTTCATCGTGGTCTCCGGCAACTGCGTGTCGTGACATCACCGGCAGCACGACCGTTGCGATGGCGATGGCAAAGACGCCGAGGGGCAGCTCCGTGATGCGCCCCGCATAGAAGAGGCTCGAGATGCTGCCCAGCCCCAGGAAGCTCGCCAACCACTGGCCGACGAGCGTGTTGATCTGCACGATGCCGACACCGAAGAGGCCGGGGACCATCAGCCGGCCGATGCGTCGCATCGCTGGATCCGCGAGATCGAGGCGGAGACGGCGCACCCCGAGGCGACGCGCCTGCGGCAGCAGTGACAACCATTGCAGGAAACCACCGACGACGGCGGCAACCGCCCATACGTAGATCGGGCTGTCGACGCGGGCCATCAGCACCCACGAGCCGATCAGCGTCAGGTTGAACAGCACAGGGGTAAAGGCGGCTGCCGCGAAGCGATCCCGGGCATTGAGAATCGCCATCAACGCTGCTGCCGCCGAGATGAAGATGAGGTAGGGAAAAGTGATCCAGACCAGCTGCAGCGTCAGCTCCCAGGCCTCTTCGTTCCCCGGGATGAGCACCCGGCGCACCAGAAGAGGGGCGAGCATGGTTCCGACCACGGTGAGCAGCGCCGCCGCCAGAGCGATGGCGGCATGAAAGCTCTCGGCCAGCCGCCACACATCGCTCTCCGAGCGCGCCGCCGCTTCGTGCTCGAAGACCGGAATAAACGCCGCCGCGACGTTTCCCTCCCCGACCAGGCGGCGTAGAATATTAGGGAGACGGAAAGCTGCGACGTACGCGTCTGCGTACAAGCCTGTTCCGAAAAAGCTGGTAAAGAGCATGTCGCGCCCGTAACCGAGAAGGCGAGACGCCATCGTGATCGCGGCGACAGATCCCGCAGAACACAGCACACGGCCGGTTTCCGCGCTGTTTTCGGTGGATTGACCCGTCACAGGGGCCGTCCTATCCTTTTGTTTGTCAAAGGAGTTATTCGAGAATGCCGATCATCAAGTCTGCCAAGAAGCGGATGCGCCAGAACGTCAAGCGCAACGTGCGCAATCGGGTGCGCCGCTCCACCATGCGCACCTCGATTCGCCGCCTTCGCGAAGCGATCGAGGCCGGTGACAGCCCCGCGGCACAGGCGCAGTGGGTCGAGACGCAGGGAATCATCGACCGCACTGCTCGTTTGGGAATCATTCACCCGAACGCCGCCGCTCGCACGAAGTCACGCCTGGCACGCAGGATTCAGCAGCTTTCCTAGCACCGAAAACCCCGCCAGCCACCCGCATCAACGGTATCCGACACCGGTATGGCCTTGCTAGAGGGCCCCCCCGCCTGCACCACGTTGTCATTTGCAGGAAAAGTGGGCACGGAAGGCGCGGAACGCGACTTCCGGAGGGGGAGGGTGGCGGGTATTCAAGAAGAATCAGAGCGTTCCGCGTCCGCAGGAGCTATCCCTGAGTGCACACCCACTCTACCTATGCCGCACAAACCCGCCGACAAAGCCCTTCCAACACTCCCCTACCCCCGCTCGTCCTCTGTGTCTTCACCGCAGCGTCGGCCTGGGCACAGCCTAGAAGCAAGCCCTCCAGCACCTCGGCGTCACAGCGCCGCGCCCGTCCGAGGATCTGCTTGCGCTGATCCCAGCGTCCGCCGAGCTGCTGTAGCAGCTCGCGTTCCGGGCAACCGCGGGCGGCGAGATCCTGGGCGATGATCAGCTGGCGAATGATCCAGCTGACCATGGCGAGGATACGCACCGGTTCCTCCCCGTCGTCGAGCAAACGGTTCAGTACGGTGATCGCCGCCTCGCGCCGACTATCGGCGAGCGCGTCCGTAAGCTCGAACACCGAGTGTTCACGGCTGCGGCCGAGGAGCGCCTCCAGATCCCGGGCACCCATCGTGTTGCTCTCCCCCGCGTACAGCGAAACCTTGTCCATCTCCTGGCTGAGCCGCTGGAGGTCCAACCCCACCATCGCGAGCAGATAGGCGATCGCTTCCGGGTCGAAACGAAAACCACGCGCTTCGGCCGCGCTCTCGATCCAACGCCGCACGTCGCTTTCGCGGCCCGGTGGATCGCAGGCCACACGCGTCGCGTGTGCATCGAGCAGCTTCACGCCGACCCGCCGGTTGTCGACCGACGCCGCCTCGAAGATCAAACAGGTAGCATCGACGGGCGACGCCAGGTACTCCTCGAGCAACTTCGCTGCGGACGCGTCGCCGGGATCGAACGGGTTCACCAAAACGACGCGTGCCGGCCCGTCGGCGACGGAAAGAAACAGAGGCAGCGAGCGCGCCGCATCGAGTACCTCCGCCAATTCCACCGCTGCACCGTCGAGCCGCTCGACACCCATGTCGCCCGCGGTGTCATCGGCCCCTACCGCGGCGATGATCGCCTCAATCGCCTTGCGGCGCAGAAAGTCCTCGGCACCGACGACGAGATACACGGGGTCGATCTTGCCGTCGTCGAGGCTGCGATTCAGTTGGGCGAGCGTAACGCCTTTGCTCCGCGTCGTCTTGCGCCGAGCCACCTCAGAACCCTTCGAGGATCTGCGAGATCACGGAGCGAGCGAACTCGATGGCGATCTCGGCGATCGCGACGTTGGTAACGTCGAAGAACTCGTTGGGATTCTGCTCCAGCTCGAACTGCGAGCGGAACAGGAACGTGTCGTTGGTGAACAGGATGCGATTTTGTACGAGATCGCGGAAGGTTACCTGCGCGGTGATCTGCACCAGATAGTTGCTTGCTTCCTCATTGGGGTTCAAGCCGATCGGCGTGACAGTGAAGTTCGTGATCGTGCCGCTCAGCACGGCGTCGGCGGCCTGCTGGTCCGCAACCACCGCGAAGTCGCCGCGCGCGACGAACTCGCGCGTAACCGCATCGGTGATCAGGATTTCCACCTCGAACCGCCGCGTCCGGTTGACGAACGTCGGGATGGCGACGACCTGGATGTACTCGGGGATGAACGACCCCGTACCGACAAGCGTGTAGGCACAGCTCGCCGTCGTTAGCGAGGCGGCGAACAGTGCCGCGAGCAGAACCCCTACTGCCGTCCCCGGACGGCGTGCCCAGATCCTCCGGAATCTCCGTCGCAACGGCAGCTTCATACTCACTCCGTGTTCAAGCTGACGATCTTTCCTGGAACCACGACGCTGCGGGTGATCGACTTCCCCTCCAGATGGCGCGCCACGTTGGCATTTTCCATGGCCATGGCGACCAACTCCCGTTGATCCGACAGGTCGGCCGAAACCTCGACGCGACCACGTAGCTTGCCGTCAACCTGCACCGCAAGACTGATGGTGTCGAGCTGGAGCAACGCCTCGTCGAACGTCGGCCACGCCGCATCCAGAATGTAGTCGTCGTGTCCAAGACCTTCCCACAGCTCCTGTGCCAGGTGCGGCGCGAACGGCGACAGCAAGGCGGCAAGCCGCTCGAATACGTCCCGGTACACCCAGGCGTGCGGCCCGGCTGCGGCAACCGGCAGCTCTGCAGTGGCCGCGTAGCACTCGTTGAGGAGCTCCATCAAGGCGGCGATCGCGGTGTTGAAGTGGAGTCGCTCACCAATCTCCCGGGTTACTCGCCGTGTCGTGTCGTGCGCCTTGCGCCGTAGGTGCAACAACGGCTCCGGTAGGTCGCCGGCGTCGGCGGCCGCGTCGCGGCCCACGTCGGCGATCGCGTCGAGCGCCTGACTGATGATCGTCCACGTGCGGTTGAGGAAGCGGGCGCAGCCTTCGATTCCTCCCTCGTCCCACTCGAAGTCACGTTCCGGCGGCGCCGCGAAGAGGACAAAGATCCGCGTCGCGTCGGCGCCATAACGTCGCACCATCTGGTCTGGATCGACGACGTTACCCCTCGACTTCGACATCGCCGAGCCGCCCATCAGCACCATCCCCTGGGTCAGCAGCTCGGCAACCGGCTCACGTTCGCGCAGCAGCCCGAGGTCCGCCATCGCCTTGCAGAAGAAGCGGAAGTACAGCAGGTGCAGAACGGCGTGGGTGATGCCGCCGATGTAGATGTCGACCGGCAGCCAGTAATCGGCCGCCTCGCGGGCGAACGGACCAGCGTCGTGGTGCGGTGACACGTAGCGCAGGTAGTACCACGACGAGTCTACGAACGTGTCCATCGTGTCGGTTTCCCGACGCCCCGGGCCGCCGCACGTCGGGCAGTCGACGTTGACGAACGACTCAATACGCTGCAGCGGCGAGCCCCCGGTACCGGTGAACTCGACTTCCTCCGGCAGCTCCACCGGAAGGTCTTCCTCGGGCACCGGAACAACACCGCACGCGTCGCAATAGATGATCGGAATGGGCGTGCCCCAATAACGCTGTCGCGAGATGCCCCAGTCTTTGATGCGGTAGTCGAACGCCGTGTCGCCGAAACCTCCGTCGCGCGCCGCTGCCGACATGTCGTCGCGCGCCTGGGCGGTTGGCAACCCGGCGAAACGGCCCGAGCTATCGAGCAATACCCCCTCGATCGCCTGCGCCGACGACAGGGCATCGGGAACCTCGACCCAGTCCGGCTGGTCATCTCCGGGAGGGCCGACGACGGGGCGAATCGGCAGCCCGTACTTGCGGGCGAACTCGAAGTCGCGTTCATCGTGAGCCGGAACCGCCATGATGGCGCCGGTCCCGTAATCCATCAGCACGAAGTTCGCTACCCAGATCGGCAGCCGTTCGTCGTTGAACGGGTTCGTCGCATAGTGGCCGGTAAACACGCCCGCCTTCTCGAGCTCCTCATCGTGATGTTGGCGGCGGTTCATGCCGGCCAGGCGATCCACACTCCCGCGAAACTCGTCGATACCGAGGCCGGCATCGGGCCCCGGACCAATCTCCAGCAGTCGCTGTGTGAGCAGATGCTCGGGTGCCACCACCATGAAAGTCGCGCCGAAGATGGTGTCGATCCGGGTGGTGAAGATCTCGAGTCCCCGGTCATCGTCGTCGAGACCGAAAACAACGCGCGCACCGTTGCTCTTGCCGATCCAATTCACCTGCATGGTGCGAACCCGCTCCGGCCAGTCTTCAAGGTTGGAGATGTCGGCCAGCAGCTCATCTACGTAACGGGTGACGCGAAAGAACCACTGGGTGAGGCGCCGTTCTTCGACGACGTTCTTGCAACGCCAGCAACGCCCATCTTCGACCTGCTCGTGGGCCAATACCGTCTCGCAGGACGGGCACCAGTTCACCAAGCCTTCTTTTTGGTACGCCAGGTCGTCCTCGAGGAACTTCAGGAACAGCCATTGGTTCCAGCGGTAGTACTCGGGCGTGTGGCTGGCGATCTCGCGATCCCAGTCATAGGCGAAGCCGAGCTGCTTGAGCTGCTCGCGCATGGTGGCAATGTTGTCGCGCGTCCACGCAGCGGGGTGAATCTTTCGTTGGATCGCCGCGTTCTCCGCCGGCATGCCGAACGAGTCCCAGCCCATGGGGTGCAGCACGTTGTAGCCGCGCATTCGCCGGAAGCGCGCCACGACGTCGCCGATCGAGTAGTTGCGAACATGCCCGATGTGTAACCGTCCCGACGGGTACGGCAGCATTTCCAGGCAGTAGTACTTCTCCCCCTCGGCCTTCTCATCGGCCCGATAGACATCGTCCTCGGCCCACCTGCCCTGCCACTTTTCCTCGATGTCCTTGGCGTCGTAGCTCATCGTTCTCAGTACCCTGCTAAGTGTCCTGCGTCGCTGCCTCTTCATTGCCGATCGCTGCGCCATTAGCTTCCGTCCCGTCGGCACTGTCGCCGCGCACGCGCGCGCTGATGCCGTCCAGAATGCCGTTGACGAAGGGGCCGGCCTCCGGTCGGCTGTATCGCTTGGCCAGCTCTACAGCTTCGTCGATAACCACGGCGATCGGGGTATCGGGCTCATGCACCAGCTCGTAGCCGCCCAGGCGCAGGATGCTCTTCTCGACCAGCCCCATCCGATCCATCCGCCAATGACGAGCTTGCTCGGCGATGATACCGTCAAGCTCCTCGACGCGCTCAACCGTGCCGCGGAACAACTCCTCGGCGAATTCCGTGATGGCCGGCTCGTCGATCTCCCCCCGTGTTTCCCAATAACCTGACAGGATGCTGTCGAGATCGGCCCCGGTTACTTCCCACTGATAGAGGCACTGAACCGCACACTCTCGGGCCCGGCGTCGTTTTCCCATCGGTAAGCTTTCTCGATTCGATTGGTCAGCAGGCCGTCGCCTGCCAGCGACGATCAGGGCAGAGCGGCGAACAACGTCGCCATCTCGATCGCCGCGATCGCCGCTTCCGCACCCTTATTCCCCTTTTTGCCGCCAGCCCGCACCTTGGCCTGCGCCATCGAATCGCAGGTCAGGACGGCGAAGACCGTGGGGATTCCCGAGTCGATCGCGACATTCTGGATTCCCTGTGCCACGGCGGCACTCAGGTAGTCGAAATGCGGTGTTTCGCCGCGAATCAGCGCGCCGATGCAAATGATAGCGTCCGGATTCGACTTGGCGAGCTTTGCCGCGGCCATCGGCAACTCGAAGGCTCCGGGAACACGGGACACCCGCACCGCTTCGTCGCGGGCACCGTGCGCGCCGAGGGCACCGAGCGTACCTTCCAGCAGCGCCTCGGTGATCGCCGCATTGGTGCGGCTGACGACGACGTCGAAACGGAACGGACGCGCGGCGTCGGCGGCCAGCATTCCCGTATCATAAAGTTCACTCATGCAACACGTGGATGTTCCTCAGCGTTGGTATCGATTGACGTTGGCGTTGTGCTCTCGCAGCGTGCGGGAGAACGCGTGGGAGCCGTCGTTGCGCCCCACGAAGTACAGATAGTCTACCTCTGCGGGCTTCAGCGCAGCATCGATGCTCGCCTCACCGGGGTTGCCAATCGGCCCGGGTGGCAACCCCGGGAACTTGTACGTGTTGTAGGGCGATTCATTGGCAAAGTCGGCGCGGCGGATGTTGCGATCGGTCCTACCGTCGCGTCGGAGGGCGTACAGCAGCGTTGGGTCGCACCCCAGCAGCATCCGTCGCTCCAGCCGGTTGTGGTACACGCCCGAGACGATCCGCCGCTCCTCGGCCAGCGCCGTTTCCGCCTCGACGAGTGACGCGAACGTCATCGTTTTGCGCAGATCGAATCCGAGATCAGCGGCTCGGGCTTGCCGTTCTTCGCTCCAGATACGCCGCGAGCGGGCCACCATCATGCCGACGATTTCGGCGGCACTCGAGCCGCGCGGTGCGTGATAGGTATCGGGAAACAGATAGCCCTCCAGGTCGGTCGCCGCGGCGTCCAGATCGGCGATCAACGTAATATCGCCGGTGGCATCCCACGCCTCGCCGTAGGACCCGAAGCCGGCTTCGACTAACGCCTCGGCCACCTGCCAACGCGTAGCGCCCTCCAGTACGGTGACCGGAAACAGCAACACCCTCCCTTCCGTGATGATCTCGGCGACTTGGCGAATGCTGAGCGGACCCGTGAACCGGTACTCGCCGACGTGGATCTGCCCTGCCGTCTCGGAGTAGCGGAGCCACCAGCTCAACGTCGTGGCGCTGCGAACAACGCCGGCAGCCTGGAGCGTATCTGCAACATCGGCAGCTGAAGCACCGCGCGCGATCGTCACGTCGCGGGGCGGACTCCCGACACGGCCATACGGTGTATCGAGTATGGTCACGGCGGCGCCGATTGCGATACGCACGGCGATATACAAGACCGCCAGCACGACGACGACAGCAAGCAGCCAGCGCCGCATTCGTCAGGCCTCCTCGTCCGCGTTGTCGGCAGGGACCGGGGCAAGTTCCTCCAGATAGTCCTGCAAGATCAGGGCGGCAGCGACTCGATCAGCAGCGCCTTTACGGCGACTGGGTCGAGCTCCCGCCTCGATCAGCAAGCGTTCCGCCTCGAAGGTCGTCAGTCGCTCGTCCCACAGCACGACTTCGACTCCCAGTTCCCGCTCCAGTTCTCGCACCACCTGGGCGGTGGCCTCGGCTTCGGGTCCCATCGAACCGTCCATGCGCAGCGGCTGGCCAACAACGATGAGGTGAACCCGTCGCTCTTCAACGAGTGCCCTGATCTCGTCGAGCGGCAGCCCTCCACCCTTCTCGGTTCCCAGCGTCGTGAGCGGCTGCACGATGATCGCCTCTGCGTCCGTCACGGCGACGCCGATGCGCCGCTTCCCGAGGTCGAGTGCCATGTAGCTCATGGACCTACTTACATTCGTGTTATATTCGGGTATTATTGGTGCAGGTTTCCGTTGCTTTTACGTACGTTCGAATTGACTGCCCATGTACTTGACCAAGCGCCAGAAAGAAATTCACGACTACGTTCGCGAGCACATCGACGCGCACGGCTACGCGCCCACACTCCAGGAGATCGGCGAACGCTTCGGCCTTTCCTCCCCCGCCACGGTATACAAGCACGTCGACCAGCTGGTGCAGAAGGGGTATCTGCGCAAAGCAGCGCACCAGGGCCGCGGCATCGAGCTCGTCGATCCGGAGCCCATCCGTACGATCGAAGTGCCGCTGCTCGGCCAGGTAGCCGCCGGACGGCCCATCGAGGCCGTTGCCAACGCCGAGATGCTCAACATTCCCCCAGATTTCGTCGGCCGACGCCCAACCTACGCGCTTCGCGTCCGCGGCAACTCGATGATCGACGAGCACATCCGTGACGGCGACTACGTGATCGTCGAAGACATCTCTACGGCGAACGACGGCGATACGGTCATCGCCTTGCTCACCGGCGAAGACGTCACCCTGAAGAAATACTACCGCGAGGGATCCTCGATCCGGCTGCAGCCGGCAAACGCCGCCGTCGAACCCCTGGTCGTCGATGAAGAAGACGTCCGCATTCAGGGCGTCGTCGTCGGCGTCATGCGCCGCTATCGCTAGCAGGGCGCTGAAGAACTCCCGGGGGCGGCGCGCGTCGCGGCTCTTACGGTGCGAGCTCGGCGACGTACGTTTCTGCCGCCGCGTAGCCGGCTTTCTGACCGACGTCGAAGAACCGACCCTCGATCGCCTGGCCTATCAGCCCGCCCGCAGCGATGAGCCGCTGAAACGCCGGGACGTCATCCCATTCGCCCGCGTCCGGGGGACCCGTAGCCGCGAGCGCCTCGTAGAACTCGGGGCCCACAACGTACCGGGCACAGCCTCGTAAGGTTGCGCCGCTGCCATCGATCTCGAAGCTCCCGGCCGCTTTCTCCTGGAGGCTCAAGATCCGATGCGTGTGACCACCCAGCGGCTCGAGCGTCACGCCGCCCACGTTACCCAAGATGCCGGCATGTTCGACCGTCACCTCGATGAGCCCGATGGCAGAAACGCCGGTGGTGCGAAAGCCCGCCTCGACCTGCCGCAGAGCCGGCTCGGCGGCATGAAACCAGTTATCGGGCAGTAATACCCCGAACGCGTCGCCGCCCGTCAGCGCGCGACAGCGGATGAGCGCGTCGCCGACGCCCATAGGCTCAGGTTGCACCACGAAGTGAATCTCCACACCCTGCAACCAGGCGCCCGGCGCGTCCTGAGATCCGGCTTCCGCTTGACACGCTACCGCGCCGGCGCGCAACGCCCCGACGAAGGTGCGCACCTGTGGGTGCGCCGGGGAGACCACCACGATGACAGCCGGTACGCCGGCGGCGACCGCCTCCCGCAGCGTCCATTCGAGCATCGTCCGTGACCCTACAGGCAGCAGGACCTTGGGAACCTCGGCAGTCTCCGGCAGCAAGCGAGTGCCCTTGCCTGCCGTCGGGATGATGGCCCAAGGGAGCATCAGCGGGTGGGGCACTCAGGTTGAACAGTCCGGGTTAGCCGCACAGAACGCTGCCGCCGTTCACGTTGACGATCTCTCCGGTCATGTAGGCCGCTAGATCGCTGGCCAGGAAGCACACCACGGAGCCGATCTCCTCGGGACGAGCGGCGCGACCCAACGGGATCTCGGAGAAGATCTTGTCGCCGTCGCGCTGGAATGCGTCGGCCGCCATGTCGGTCTCGACCCACCCGGGAGCGACGCAATTGACCCGTATGCCGTGGGGCGCCAGCTCGCCGGCCAGCGACTTCGTCCACGAGATCATGCCGCCCTTCGATGCAGCGTAGTGCGCGTGTCCGGCCTCTCCTCGCTGCCCTGCCGTCGACGAGATATTCACGATGCAGCCGCTCGCCCGGTCGATCATGTGCCCCACAGCGTAGTGCGTACACAGGTACATGCCCTTCAGGTTGACGTCGATCATTTCGTCCCACTGAGCCTCGGTCATCGATTCGACCGGTGCGCCCTTCCAGATGCCGGCGTTGCACACCAAAATGTCCAGCCTGCCCCAACGCTCAATCGCCGCCTGCACCACCGCCCCGACGGCCTCCGAGTCGGTGACCTCTCCAGCGCACGCCAACGCCTGGCCACCTGCCGCCTCGATCTCCGCGACGACCTCGTTGGCGGCGTCGGCACGCTGCTGGTAGTGAACGAGGACCGACGCGCCGGCGGCGGCGAGTCCATTCGCCGTGGCGCGTCCGATGCCGCGCGAGGCTCCGGTCACCAGGGCCACGCGGCCCGAAAGATCGATTTCCGTCATCAGCTCCTCCGCGTCGTTACTACGATGTACCAACTACCCACGGTCGTCGCCCTCTCCACATGCTCGATCGCGATGCCGGCACAATCGAAAAACGGCTCGAGGGGGAAATCGGCGTGGAATCCGAGGAGCCTTGAAGTCAACGTCGACACCCCGCGTTCGGCGAGGCTCATCAGCTTGCTTCTCGGTGAAAAGTGATTCAGCAATACGATGCGCCCCCCCGGGCGGCACACCCGGAGAGTGTCGTGCAACAGTCGAGCAGGATGCGGCGCCGCCGACACCACGAACGGCACCAACGCCGCATCAAAGGTTTCGTCGGCGAACGGCAGCGCGGTGGCGTCGCCCTCGATGAGAGCCGTCCGCCGCCCGCCGCCGTTGTGGAGGCGGGGTATCGCCTTCTGCAGCATCGGTCTGGACAAGTCGACGCCGACAACGTGACTATCGCGGGGGAACAGCGGTAGTGATAGCCCGGTGCCGACGCCCACCTCGAGGACACGGGCCTCAGCATCGAGGTGCAAGAGCTCGATCGCCCGGCCGCGGGCCCGATCAAACCACAGTCCGAACGTCCAGTCGTAGACCGCCGCCCACCGTGAGTACGCCGCCTGCACGGCGGCGGCATCCATCTCGCTCATCTTTCCGCCACCCGGTAGCTGCCTCCGTCAACGGCCAACTCTACGCGGCCGGAGAAGGCGCCACGCGCCTCCTCCAGGCTTTCATTCAGCACATCCTCTGCGCCGCCCAAATGTATCAAGACAAGGCGCTCGGCGGCCGCTGAGGACGCAATTTCTCCCGCCTCGGGGGCGCTCGTGTGACTGTCCGAGAAGGTGCCGCGCAACCGGTGCGGCCCGCCACAGTCGTGAAACAGCAGCCCAGCGTCGCGAGCCAGACGCGCCACCGCTTCGCTGGGGCGCGTATCGGAGGAATGACATGCCGCGACTCCGCCCGACTCGAAGCGCAGCGCCACCGTGTCCCTGCCGTGTGCCCCGGGGCTGGCGAGCAAGCGCAACGCCCCGTCGATGACCACCGCCCCCTCGACGATCTCGATCGCCCGCAGTTCCAACGACGGATAGCGTTCTCCGTGCAGATGGTGCGCGGATACCATCGCTTCGACCGTCTCCAACGTTTGGCGCGGCGCGTAAACGGTCAGCGGTCCCTCATCGCCGGCGATGGCCATGGCGTGCACGAGATGCGGGAACCCGTACACGTGATCCACATGATTGTGGGTCAACACCACGCGCTTCAGGTCACGGGGCGCGAGATCGAGGCGGGCTAGCTTGCTAACCACCGAGCCGGGGCAATCAACGAGCGTCCAGCCATCGGCGGTGCCCACCAGCAACGAGGTCGTGTCGCGGTCGCGCCCCGGCAATCCACTCCCCGAGCCCAGCACGTGAACGCGGATGCCCTCGCCGATCCCCTCGTCGATCCCGCTCATTGCTTCTTTCTCACCATCGGTACGAAGCGCACCGGCAGCAGTTGCTCCTCGCGCAGCTCGCCGCCGCCGGTCTTTTCGAGCAGCACGAGTTGCTGCGTGCTGAAGACAGGACCGATCGGCGCGACCAGCTTTCCCGGAGCGCCGAGTTGTTCGACCAGGGCTTGCGGCATCTCCGGCGGCGCCGCGGTAACGATGATCTTGTCGAACGGCGCCTCTTCCGGCCAACCGAGATACCCGTCCCCCACTCTCACCGCCACGTCGCCGTAGCCGAGCTCGGCCAGGCGTCGTATTGCGCTGGCGGCAAGCTCCGGGATGATCTCGATCGTGTAGACGCGACAGCCGAGCTCGGCGAGCACCGCCGCCTGGTATCCCGAGCCGGTACCGATCTCCAGGACCCGGTCGCCGGGCTCGAGGTCAAGGATCTCTGTCATCAGCGCCACGATGTACGGTTGCGAGATGGTCTGACCCTCACCGATCGGCAGGGGCTGGTTGGCGTACGCTACGTCCTCGAGACCGGCAGGCACGAACCGATGCCGCGCGATATTGCCGATCGCCGCCAAGACGGACTCCCGGCGAATTCCCTGCCGCTGAAGCTCGCCAACCAACGCAGCGCGTCGTTCGGCGTGGACGGCAGCGAGCTGTTGCGTGCTTTCAGCGCCCGAGCCCGGGCGTGGTGGTGCCGACCCCGCCGCGGAACAGGCGCCGGCCAGCAACAGTGCCGTAGCCACCAACGCGGCGCTGGGAGTCAAGGAATGGCGCAAGAGCGGCAATTTCAGGCGTTGACCGGCTCCGGGCTCGCGATGCCGACGTCGCGCGCCTGGGCGAGCAAGTGGAGCTGGAGCTGTTGCAGGTCGCCGCCGTACTCGGCGCGCAGAGCCCGCTGCGCGGAGGCGGCATTGCCCTCCTCGAGGGTCCGCGGGATGACGTCGAGGTAATGCGTCGTTCCGAGGGATTCGGCGGCGGGGCGTGCCACATCGAGCATCGTGTGCACGTAGTCGCGCATCGACATGACACGTTCGGTCACCGGATCGATGACCTCGGCGTCGAGACCGAAGCGCATGCCTTTCCAGCGTAGGTCTTCCAGGTAGGTGCCCGGTAGATACGGCTCCGGCTCGCCGGCGCGATGGTGTTCAGCGTAGGCGACTACCAGGGCCTGAACGGCGGCAACGATGGAGGCGGTACGCGGGATCGAGATCTGAACATCACACATCCTCACTTCCACCGTGCCGTATTGTGCGTGGACGCGCACGTTCCACCAGATCTGCCGCGGTTTGGTGATGGCGCCGGCCTCGATGAGCTTGTCCATCTGTGCCGAGAACTGCGCAAAATCATTGAGGCACGGCGGGATTCCGGCGCGCGGAAAGGCGCCGAAGGCGTACACCCGCGCCGCGTCCCAACCGGTGTCGACACCGTCCAAGAACGGTGAATTGGCGGCCAGCGCGATAAGCGGGCCGATCCATTGCCGCATGCGGTTGGCGATGTATATGGCCCGGTCGCCGTCATCTACGCCAACGTGGACGTGCAGCCCGAACGTGATGTTGCGCTGGGCCACGTAGCCCAGCTGATCGCGCACCCACTGGTAGTCGGGGGTGTTCACGAAGCCTTGTGCCTTCGGATCTGCGTACGGATGCGTGCCGCTCAGGCCCAGGGTACATCCGGCGCCTTCGGCCAGCGCCTGCACCTGCCGCCGTTTCTCGACAATCAGTTCCACAGCGTGCCCGACCGTCTCGGCAACCGCAGTGTTGGCCTCGATGAGGGTGAGCAGCAGGTCGTAGGCGAGCCGGCTGCGCAGCTCTTCGCTGTCGACGAGCTCGAGCAACGCATCCACCTTCGGCACCAGATCACCCGTTTGGGGGTCGCAGATCTGGTATTCCTCTTCGATGCCGAGCGTTGGCGCAGGACTGGCAGCAAATTCGAATGGCATGGTGATCTACCCTAGCAGCCTAGCCCATTCGTTCTTCGATGTAATCGCGGATGGCGAGCGCCGTCTGCAGCGCCTGTCGCCCTGCGTGACCGTCGGAGCGCGGCGTGTTGCGGCTCTCGCAGTTGGCGACGAAATCGACAAGTTGGCGCACGAGCGGCTCCTCGTCCGGAGGATCGATGCAGCTCGTCTCGATACCGCTCGGCGTTCCGGCGGTGCGCACCAATCGATAGTGCTCCACCGACTGCGCCGTATAGTCAACCGACAAGTACGCCTCGGGCTGGAAGATCCGCACCTTACGGATACGATTCACGCTGACCCGGCTGGCGGTCAGATTGACGATACACCCGTTGTCGAACTCGAGCCGGGCGTTGGCGAAGTCGATGGCGTCCGTGAGGATTGGCACGCCGACGGCACGAATTTCGACCACTTCGCCGCCCACCAGCGAATGGACGATGTCGATGTCGTGGATCATCAGATCGAGAATCACGTCGGTTTCCAAGCTGCGCGGCACCAGCGATCCGAGGCGGTCGACCTCGATAAACCCTGGCTCTTCGACAATCCTCGACATGGCCTCGACGGCCGGATTGAAGCGCTCGATGTGACCCACCTGCAGCACTCTACCGCCCGCTCCCGCCGCTTCGATCAGCCCGTCAGCCTCGGGCAGCGACGGTGCCAGCGGCTTTTCCACGAGGAGATCACGGCCCGCCTCGAGGCACGCCAGGCCGATTTCGTAGTGATCCGGCGTCGGCACGGCGATGGTCACTGCGTCGACCTCGGCAAGCAGGTCGGCCAGCTCGGCAAAGCCGGTCACGCCGAACTCGGCGGCAACACTGTCACGGCGATCGGCATCGACATCGTGAACACCGACGAGCGCGCAACCCCCGAGCTGATCGTAGACGCGCGCGTGGTGGCGTCCCATCACGCCGACACCCACCACGCCGACGCGAATCACGACGCCTGCTTTCGAGCGACAATAGCCAGACCGGCGGCGTCGGCCTGCTCCCGAAAAGGATCGAGGTCGACAATCACCGTGCACCCGGCCTCGACGCACAGTGCAGAGGCCTCGACATCAACCATCGTGGCGACGGTCGAGGCACCGACGACGGGAACGTCGAATCTCAGATCCTGTTCGGGCTTGGCCACCTTGACGACGACGATGCCCGGTCCGGCCAGCGACGCCGCTCGTCGAATGCACGCGTCGGTTCCTTCCATTGCTTCGACGGCGACGACGGCCCGATCCTTGACGACCACCGATTGACCGATGTCGTGGGCCCCGAGTGACTTGGCGACCTCCCAGCCGTGGGCGATGTCATCGCTCTCGCGCTGGTCGGGAGCGCGCTCGGTCAGCGTGCCCTCCTCGACCAGGTTGCCCTGCAGAAAGTCCGTCGAATCAAGCAGCTCGATACCTGCTCCGGCCAGCAGGTTGACGACGGTTTGGATCAGCGCGTCCGTATGGCGTACCGGCACCGATGCCAGCAACCGCCGCATTGCCTCGTTATCGTCGTCGTCGTAGATCCGCTGTTGCTCGACCTTGCCTGCCATCACGGCCTGACGCACGCCTTGGGCGCTGAGCTCTCCGAGGAGGCTCAGAAAGCCGCCGACGTCGCCCCAATCGAGCCAGCGGACGTCATCGACGATCTCTTCGAGTCGGCGATCAGTGACGCCCTCGATCGCCACAACAGTGAGCTGACGCCCGGCCGCCTGCGCTGCGCGAGCGACGACGAACGGCATCTGCGTGCTGCCGGCGATCAGCGCCAGGGCGTCACTTGACGATTCCGTGCTCACTTTTCCGGACGAATTCGACGAGCGTGGTGACCTCGGGAGCTTCGAAACCTTCGGCATCGATGGCCTCGAGGGCCTGCGTCGTGTTCAGGTTGCTGCGGAACAACAAGCGAAAGGCCAGCTTGAGCTGCGCCAGCGCATCGGAATCGAAGCCCCGTCGTTTGAGCCCGACCGTGTTCAGGCCAAACACTTGGCAGTGGTTGCCCTGCACGGTGCAATACGGCACGACGTCCTTGGTTACGCCGGCGTAGGCGGCGATGAAGGCATGCTGACCGATTCGGCGGAACTGCTCGACACCGGAAAACGCACCCACGTTCACCCAGTCTTCGATGATGACGTGGCCGGCGAGCGTCGCCGCGTTGCCGAAGATCACGTGGTCGCCGATGATGGAGTCGTGAGCCAGGTGGCAGTAGGCCATGAAGAGGTTGTCGGAGCCCACCTTCGTGATTCCGCCGCCGCCTTCTGTGCCTCGATTTGCGGTGACGAACTCGCGGAAGACGTTGCGATCGCCGGCCTCCAGGTACGACACCTCGCCGTGAAACTTCAGGTCCTGCGGAATCGTGCCGATGCAGGCGTGGGGAAAGACCTCGCAATCAGCGCCCAGAGTCGTGTAGCCGTCGACCACCGCGTGGGTGCCCACCTTGGTGCCCGGACCGAGGCACACCTTCGGCCCGATCATTGCGTATGGATCCACAACGACCCCGTCGGCAAGCTCCGCACCTTCGTCGACCACCGCAGTCGGATGGACTTTCGGGGCACCGGAGGCGACGGCGCCACTCATTCCGACTCCACTTTCGGAACCTCGGTCATGATCGACAGGAGCGTGGCTGAGGCCGCCAGCTCGCCGTCCACTGTGGCGCGACCGACGACCTGGCAGCTGCGCGTGCGGACGCGAACGACCTCAACCTCACAGCGTAGCTGGTCACCCGGCACCACCGGGCGGCGAAAGCGGACCTTGTCGGCACCCGCGAAATAGACGTACTTGTCGGTCATGTCCTGTTGCGCAACAAGCCACAAGACCGCCCCCACCTGTGCCATCGCTTCCAGAACCAAGACGCCGGGCATCACCGGATTCCCGGGGAAGTGCCCCTGGAAAAACGGCTCATTGATCGTGACGTTCTTGATGCCGACGACGCGCTTGCCCGGCTCCACTTCGATGATCCGGTCGACGAGCAGGATCGGATAGCGGTGCGGCAGGATCTCCAGGATGCGTCGAACATCGAGGCTCACTCGTCCTCCTTGTCAATTGAACCGGCCGCGGCTTCCAATCGCCGCACGCGTCGCACCAGATCGGAAAGAGAACTCAGCGCCGCCATGGCTCGTCGCCACGTCGCCACCTCCAGATGCGGGTACCCCGCCACCTGCTGGCCCGCAGCAACGTCATTCGTCACCCCGGAGCCGCCGGCCAGCATAGCGCCGTCACCGACGCTCTTATGCCCCGCAATACCGGCTTGGCCGCCGATCATGACGCCCTCGCCTATCGTTGCCGAACCGCCGAGACCGACCTGACCGCACAGGATGCTGTGGGCACCGACGTGGCAATTGTGGCCGATCTGCACCAAGTTGTCGATCTTGGTGCCCCTACCGATATGTGTCTTGCTGAGGGCGCCGCGATCGATGCAGCTATTGGCGCCGATCTCGACGTCATCCTCGATTACCAGCGTGCCGACCTGCGGGATCTTCGTGTGCCCTGTTGCGTCGTGCGCGTATCCGAATCCGTCAGCACCTAGAACGGCGCCCGCATGAACGATGACGCGATCGCCCAGCTCGACACGTGGATAAACCAGGACGCCCGGAAACAGGGCACAATCATCGCCGACCCGGCAGTCCTGTCCGAGCACGCAACCGGCGCCGATCGAGGTGCCGGATCCGACAAAGGCGCCGTCCTCGATCACGGCGCGCGCGCCTACCGTGGCGCTTTCCGCAACGGTGGCGCTCTCGGCGACCACCGCCGTCCGGTGGATCCCCGGCAGCGGCGCCGTAACCGGATGAAAGAAACTCACGGCGTCGGCCAGCCTCAGGTACGGATTGTCGACACGAATCCACGTAATGTCGTCACGCAGCCCCGCCGGCGGCTCGAAGTCTCGGTCGACAATGACCGCCGCGGCGCGCGTCTCCGCCACCTGCGTGCGATAGCTCGCCAACGCGCAAAAACTGACGTCGCTCGCGCCCGCCTGATCGAGCTCGGCTACGCCTGTAACCGTGCGCTCGGCATCACCCTCCACAGCTCCCCCGAGAAGCCGGGCCAGCTCGCCAAGCGTCGCAGAAAGCCCCGCCGCAGGAGCGTCAGAATGTGGTTCCAATCGCGAACTCGAAGGTCGAGCGTTCCTCGCCGAACTGGGGGAGCGGATCGAAATTGTAGGCCCAGAAGAAGCGGAACGGCACGTTGAACACCGGCATGAAGATACGAAACTCGAGGCCGGCGGTCTTGCGCAGGTCGTCGAGCGGCAGAGCGACAGCGTTGTCCCAGGCGGCGCCCGCGTCATGGAACACGGCGACGCGTACCGGGCCGGCAAGCTGGAAGATGTACTCGATGTTGTACTGCAAGGCCCGGTTTCCACCGATGATGTTGCCGAATTGATCGACCGGGCTGATCGAACGCAACCGGGTACCGCGCACCGAGTTGCTGCCACCGAGAAAGAAACGCTCGAAGATCGGTATCACCACCAGATCTCCGTACGGCTCGGCGAAGCGCACGTCGACGTTGAACGCGAAGATCTGCTTGATCTGGGCGCCGACGCCGCGTCCCTCGCGCACGGTCGGAATGTACCAGGTGGTGGAGAAAATCGGTCTGAAGTAGTCGAGCGTGCCGCCGAGCGGGCCACCGGCGATCTCTGAGGACGCCGTGATGCGCTTGCCCCGACTCGGATTGAAAGGGCTGTCGATGGAGTTGTACGACAGGAAGGGTCGCACGCTGCTCGTCGTGCGCTGTCCCTCCACCAGGAACAAGGCGTTGAACAGTGGATCCGACAGGCCGCCGAAGCCGAAGCCCACATTGCCGATGTCGATGAACTCGTAGTTATACTCGAGGAACACCCGCGTGAACTCGCCGCGATCGATCGGAAAGCCGACGCGCACGGACATACCGGAACCAGCGCGCTGGAAATCGAAGAAATCAAGTTTGTCGTGGAAGAAGTCGAGACTGAAGATCATCCGGGTGTCGAGCACGTGCGGCTGGGTGAACGAAACCCGCGCGTTGGTGCGTCGGCCGCCGAATTGACCGGAGAACGCCACCGTCTGGCCGCGCCCGAAGAGGTTCCGCGTCGTGTAGCCGAACTGGACGAAACCGCCTTCCAAGGCAGAGACGCCGCCGCCGAAGCTGATCTGGTTGCGGCCGACCTCGTTGACTCTCAGCTTGATATCGAGCTCGCCGGGCTCCTGCACCGGCGAGGCGGTGGCATCCGTGACGCTGAGGATTTGTCCGGGAGCCACGGACGGAACGCCACCCGGGTCTTTGACGATCGTGACGTCTTCCTCGATGTTGTCGAAATAGCCGAGTTGCTGGATCTTGAACTTGCTGGCGTTGACCCCCGCTTGGCTCCAAAGGCCCTTCTCGCGTATCAGCAGGTTGCGGCGCATCACGTAGTCACGCGTGTTCGTGTTGCCTTCGAACTCGATGCGGCGAATCCTGTAGAGCGAGTTCTCGTTGACCGTGAAGATAATGTCGGCCAGCCCGGTGTCGGCGTCCTGGTCGGGAAACGGGGAAACGAGGATCTGGAAGTAGCCGACGTTGCTGTAGATTGACTCCATCGCGTCTTTGGCGTCGATCACGCCCTCCACGTCGACGAGGTCCCCCGGGAAGATCGGCACCAACGTGGTCAGCTGCTCGTCGCTGAAGCGCTCGTTCCCCTCGAAAAGGATGGCGCGCAGGCGGTATTGCGGGCCTTCTTCGATCGGAATCGTGACGTACAGCCGCCGCGTCTCACCCCTCGGCCACGGCTGATCCACCTGGTACACCTCGACCACCGGGTCGCCGATTTGAATATCGAGATAGCCGAGACGCTGGTACTCGTTAGAAATCAGGAAGTGGTCGAGCTCGAAGCCCGAAGGCGAGAAGCGATCGTTCTTCAGCAGGAACGAGAGGAGCCAGTGCTCGCCGGTCTTCTTGACCATCCAGCGCAGCTCCTTCTGCGTGAACTCGGTGGCCCCCTCGAAGTAGACGCTCTCGATGCGCACGGTGTCGCCCTCGACTACGTCATACACGGCGTCCACGCCGGAGCCCAGGGTCGACGTCTGGGCTGAATACGCGACCTGGACAAACTGCAGGCCTTCGTCACCCTGCAGCATGGTGGTAAGAACATCGGCGGCCCGGCGCATCGCCGGTCGATCGATCGGCCTGTCGATCTCGACCGGCATCTCGAGAAGCTCCATGCGCTCCAGCAAATTGTCCTGGGAAACCTTATCGGAGCCCTGAATACGGATCTGGCGGAGGAGCGGCCGTTCCTCGAGTTCGAGGATGATCACCACCCCGCCGCTCGTTCCCGGCTCCCAGCGCATCTTCAGGTTGTCAAAGAAATCCGAGTTCAACAGGGCGCGGAAGTCGAGCTGCGCCGTCGTCCAATCGAACGGGGCGCCCTCGCGTGTGCTCAGATAAAACTTGACCGTGTCAATGTCGAGGCTCACGTTGCCCTCGATGCGGATCGCTTCGACGATCAACCCCTGCGGCGCTTGTTCTCCCTGCACCCGCATGCGTAGGCGCCCGGTTCCCGGATAGAGGCTCCAGAAGATACTGGCGGAAGACTCCACCTCGGGTTCAGCCGGAGCAGCCGCCAGCGGCGCCGGAAGCGCGAAAACGGCGATCCCGAAACAGGCAACGAGCGCCGCGCCGGCGCGTCGCCGCGGGACTGTAGATTGGCGAGTCGAGTGCGTATTCATGAAGGCCGGTCGGGGGATGTTGTGGAAGCGGGCGGACAGTGAGATTCTAGCCCAAACAATGCGCCGATGCCCGGCGTGGCCTGCTACTTGGCAACCGGGTGCCCTTCCTTCTCCGGTTTGCCGACGTGAAAGACGATCGCATCGTCGGTGACCGTTACCTGCACCCTGTCGCCCGACGAGATCCGGCCGCCGATGAGCTCTTCGGCCAGCTTGTCTTCGATGTACTTCTGGATCGCCCGACGCAGCGGGCGGGCGCCGTAGCTGCGGTCGGCGCACGTCTGGTCGATCATCCACTGGAACGCCATGTCGTCGAGCTCCACCTGGATGTCCTTGGTCAGGAGGTTGGTGTTCACGTCGTCGACCATCAGCCGGATGATCTTCACCAGGTGCTCGTCCGTGAGGGCGTGAAAGACGATGATCTCGTCGATGCGGTTGAGGAACTCGGGGTTGAAGGTCCGCTTGACCTCTTCGAGTACCCGGTCGCGCATATCCTGATACGTGGCCCCCTCGCCGTCGGTGCGAAATCCCAAGCCACCGCCACGCTCGATGTGCCGCGCTCCCACGTTCGACGTCATGATGACGATGCAGTTCTTGAAGTCGACGGTGTTGCCAAGGGCGTCGGTAAGGTGGCCCTCTTCATAGACCTGCAGCAGGATATTGAAAATCGACGGATGCGCCTTCTCGATCTCGTCCAGCAACACCACGCTGTACGGCTTGCGTTTGACCCTGTCGGTGAGCTGCCCGCCTTCCTCGTGTCCGACGTAGCCCGGCGGCGAGCCGATGAGCTTGGAGACGGAATGCTTCTCCATGTACTCCGACATGTCGAACCGCAGCAGGGCGTGCTCCTCCCCAAACAGGAAGTTTGCTAATGAACGCGCGACTTCGGTCTTGCCGACGCCCGTCGGACCGAGGAACAAGAACGAGCCCATCGGCCGGCGTGGGTCCTTGAGCCCCGCACGCGACCTGCGAATGGCGCGGGACACCACCCCTACGGCCGGCTCCTGGGCGATGATGCGCTTGTGTAGCTCGTCTTCCATATTCACGAGCTTGTCCATCTCCTCTTCCTGAATCGAGTTGACCGGGATGCCCGTCCAGTTGGAGACAACGCGCTCGATGTCCTCCTTCGACACGGACGCCGGTTCCGCATCGTTCTCTTCGTTCGCCAAGCGCGCCCGTACGGTCTCCAGCCGCTCGCGCTCCTGCTGCTCCTGATCGCGGTAGTAGGCCGCCTTCTCGAACTCTTTGTCGCTGATCGCCGCATCGACCTGCTCGGCGATCACCTGCAGGCGCGACTCGATTTCCTGCAGCTGTGCCGGTGCCGCGGCCGCCGCCAGCTTGACCCGTGCACCGGCCTCATCGAGCACGTCGATGGCTTTGTCCGGCAGGAACCTGTCGCTGATGTACCGGTTACTCTGGTATACGGCCGCCGAAATGGCGTCGTCTTCGTAGCAGACGCCGTGATATTTCTCGTAGCGTGAGCGCAGCCCGTAGATGATGTCGAGGGTCTCGTCCTCCGTCGGCGGGCTCACCTTGACGTCCTGAAAGCGGCGCGCCAGGGCCCGATCCTTCTCGATGTGCTTGCGGTGCTCTTTCGGCGTCGTGGCGCCCATACACTGCAGCTCGCCGCGCGACAGTGCCGGCTTGAGAATTCCCGCGGCATCGAGCGAGCCCTCGGCGGAGCCCGCGCCGACGAGCGTGTGCAGCTCGTCGATGAAGATCAGAACGTCCTTGTTCTCCACCAGCTCCTTCATGATGCACTTGAGACGCTCTTCGAACTGGCCGCGATACTTGGTGCCGGCCACCACGGAGGAGATATCAAGCGCCAGGATCCGCTTGTCGTACAAAAAGCGAGGCACGTCGCCCGTAACGATCTTGCGCGCCAGACCCTCGACAATCGCGGTCTTGCCGACGCCCGGCTCACCGATGAGAACCGGGTTGTTCTTGGTCCGCCGGCAGAGAATCTGAATGACTCGCTCGAGCTCCTGCTCACGGCCGATCAGTGGGTCGAGCTGATCCTTGGCGGCTAGCGCCGTCAGATCCCGGGAGAACTCCGCCAGGAACGGCGTGTCCTTCTTCTTCTCGTTGAGATTCTTCTCCTTGAGCAGGTAGAGAAGATCTTCGCGGGCGGTTGTCAGCCGCATACCCTTCTCGAGCAGGATGCGCGAGGCCAGCGACTTCTTCTCGCGCAGGAGGCCGAGCAGGATGTGCTCCGTGCCGATGTACTTGTGGAACATCTTCTCGGCTTCCTCGGCCGCGTAGGCGAGGACGCGCTTGGACTCCACCGACAGCGGGATCTCTACGGAGGTCGAGATCTTCTCGCGCACCCGTGTGCGGGCCTCGATCTCGCCGCGGATATCTTCGGGCTCGATCTTCGAACGGGCCAGGAGCTGCCCCGTGAGGCCGTTGTTCTCTCTGATCAGGCCCAGCAGAAGGTGCTCCGTCTCGATCGTACGCGAGCCCAGTTGGCTGGCCTCATAGCGCGCGAAGAAAATTACTCGCCGTGCCCGTTCCGTGTAGCGCTCGAACATGCTTCATCGGCCAGGGACGAGAAACGGCCGTTTCGACGGCCCCATTTCAGGCGCGCGCCCCTAGCGTTTGCGCGAGCCACTCGCGACGCGACGGGAGCCGCCGCGGAATTCGAGTATAGCCCGCTGGATCTGGGCCCGACAAGACAAGACGAATTTGCTGCTTACAGGCAGCTTACACTCGCTCAGAAGCTGTGGGAACGGATCTCGGCGCCAACTCGCCGCCCGGCTGCATCTCCAGAACGCGGTCGAATCCATCCACGAGACGTGGATTGTGGGTCGCCATCAGGATCGCCGTACCGTATTCCTGCCGCACCCCGGAAAAGACCTCCATCACCCGGATTCCCGTCTCGAGATCGAGATTTCCGGTGGGCTCATCGGCGAGAACCAGGCTGGGACGGCGCGCCAGGGCGCGGGCGATGGCCACTCGCTGGCGCTCTCCACCCGACAGCTGCGAGGGGAAATGGTGCGACCGCTCTCCTACTCCAACATGGGCCAGAAGGGCGCGGGCGCGGCCGCGGGCGCCGTCGAGTTGCCGGCCGATGAGCAGCGGCATCATCACGTTCTCGAGCGCGGTGAACTCCGGCAGGAGCTGGAAAAATTGGAACACAAAGCCTACTTCGTTGTTGCGAAACGCGGCCAAGCGGCGCTCATCCATCTCGGCCAACGCAGTACCGCGGAAGTGAATCGTGCCTGAATCGGGGTGATCGAGGCCGCCGATGAGGTGCAGCAGCGTGCTCTTGCCGACGCCGCTCGCCCCGAGCACCGCGACCCTCTCCCCTTCCCCGATCGTCAGTTCGGTGGCGCGCAGCACCTCGAGCGTACCGTCGCCCGACGAATACGCCTTGGCGAGATTGCGAACCTCGATGATCGGGCTGCTCACGCGGCGCTCTCCTGCCTCATTCGTGGCGCAGGGCCTCGACCGGATCGAGCCGGCTGGCCCGCCATGCGGGATACAGGGTGGCGAGAAACGAGATCGACACCGCCAACAGAGCGATGAGCATGAAATCGAAAGGGCGTATGATGAACGGCACGTGCGTCAGGTAGTAGACCTCTCCGGGGAGCGATACCCACTGATAGCGATCGGCCAGCATCGATAGGCCGATGCCGAGGGTCAACCCCACTCCTGTGCCCATGAGGCCGATGAAAAGACCCTGAAAGATGAACGTGCAAAGAACGCCCTGGCGCCTGGCGCCCATCGACAACAGGATGCCGATGTCACGGTTCTTCTCCATGACCAGCAGCACCAGAGTGGCGACGATATTGAGCGCCGCGACGAAGACGATCAGGCTGATGACCACGAACATCGCCAGCTTCTCGAGGGCAAGCGCAGAGAAGAACAGCTGGTTTTGGCGCTTCCAATCGGTGAGGGTGAATTCGTCGTCGAGCTGCGCCTGAATACGCTCCATGACGGTTTCGGTCTCATAAATGTCCTCCACGGCGACCTCGATCCACGACACCGTGTCCCCGACGCCGAACAAGCGCTGCGCCGTTTGCAGGTCAGTGAGCACCCAGGTTTGGTCATACACGAACATTCCGGCCTCGAAGATGCCGACGACGCGAGCCTCCGGCGTGCGCACCCTGCCCGTTCCCAGCGGCGTCAGCACGTTCCGATCGATCAGTATGATGCGCAGCGTGTCATCGACGCGCGCCAGCATCTGCGTCGCCAAGTCGCGCCCCAGGATGATTCCCGGCGGATCCTCATCGGGATCCAAGCGCGCGGCGCTGCCTTCGATCATGCGATCGAGCAGGTCGGTGGTCTCGGCAGCCGGGTCGACCCCCTTCACGGTAGCGAATCGCTGGTCGATGCCGTTGTCGAGAACTGCCGTATGCAGGACAACCGGCGACGCGTCCACGACGCCCGGCACCTCGCGCATTTCCTCGACGACTCTGCGGTAATCGAGGATCGGCGCTCCGCCGGCACCCCACACCACGACGTGCGCGTTGGCTCCGATGATCTTCGACTGGATGTCTTCTTGGAACCCGGTGAGCAGGGCCAACGCAATGATGAGCGCCGCCACACCGACAGCGATTCCGAGGATCGAAACGCCGGAAACGAGCGATGTGAAGGCCTGCTTGCGTCGTGCCTTGAGGTAGCGGAGCGCCAGGAACAGCTCGTAGCGGCCGGCCACGAAACCCAGCTTGCTTTCGTCGACGGGCAGCTTGGCGGCAGCGTGCCCAGCCTCGCCGCCGCCGCCACTCGCCCTCATTCGGCGCTCTTGGGCTTGAGTTGCGGAAACAGGATCACGTCGCGAATCGATGCCGAGTCGGTGAGCAACATCGTCAGTCGATCGATGCCGATGCCGATACCGGCAGCCGGTGGCATGCCGTGCTCGAGGGCTGTGATGTAGTCCTCATCAACGCGTTGCTGGTTGAGCTCGGGGCTCGGCGCTTCCCCCATCGCCTCCATACTGCGGCGCTGCAGGCGGGGATCGTTGAGCTCCGAGTAGCCGTTGCTGATCTCCAGGCCACCCCAGAACAGCTCGAAACGCTCAACCAGCCCGTCGTCGTCGGGCGACGCCTTGGAGAACGGGGAAATTTCACGCGGGAAATGGGTCACGAACGTCGGCGCGTTCAGTGTCGGCTGCACGTAGCGCTCGAAGGCCAGCTCCCACAGATCCGCAAGCCGCAGATCGGCGGTCTGCAAGGCCGGCCCGCCGGGCTCGTCCTGCAGTCCTTCCCAGCCGCGCAGCGCATCTGCATCCATCACGGCGTCCGCCGGGACACCGCCGATGTCGACAAGGGCGTCGGCGAAGCGCATGCGCTTCCACGGCCGCCCGACAGAAATCTCTCGACCCTGGTACTCGAAGTCGCCCGCCCCCAGCGTCGCCTCCACGGTGACGGAGAGAAGCTCCTCGGCGAAGGTCATCATGACCTCGTAATCCCAATAGGCGGCGTAGAACTCGAGCATCGTGAACTCGGGATTGTGGCGCGTCGACACGCCCTCGTTGCGGAAGTTGCGCGCCAGCTCGTATACCCGCGGCAGGCCGCCTACCAGGAGCCGCTTCAAATACAACTCGGGAGCGATTCTCAAGTAGAGGTCGACGTCCAGGGTGTTGTGGTGCGTGGTGAACGGGCGCGCCAGCGCGCCGCCGTACTGCGGCTGCATGATCGGCGTCTCGACCTCCATAAAGCCGTCGGCGTCCAGGTGGGCCCGCAGCGCGCGCACCGCCGCGGCGCGCTTGCGGAAGATCTCGCGCACCTCCGCATTGGCCGCCAGGTCGAGATAGCGCTGCCGGTAGCGGATCTCCGTATCTTTGAGGCCATGCCACTTCTCGGGCAGCGGCCGCAATGCCTTGCTGAGCAGCGAGTAGCCTTCGACGCGCAACGTCAGCTCGCCGCTCCGAGTGCGCATCAGCCCCCCCTCGACACCGACGAAATCACCGAGGTCGAGTTCCTCCCAGAGCGCGAAAGATTCCTCGCCGACGTCGTCGCGCCGCACGTAAAGCTGGATCCGGGCGCTGCCGTCGTCGATATCGGAGAACTGAGTCTTGCCGTGCCCGCGGGCGCTGACGATGCGTCCCGCGAGACGAAACCGCTCGTCGCTGGCTTCCAGCCGGTCGGCGTCCCAGTCGTCGTACCGCACCCGCACGTCGCCGATCGTCGCCTCAACGTCGTAGCCGTGTGGAAACGGATCGACGCCACCGGCCTCCAGAGATTCGAGCTTCTGCCGTCGAACCTCGAAAAGATCACTTTCTGACATGGCGAGCTACCCCGTTCTCGGAGCGTGCGATCTGCTACCGCGCTGAAAAGAGGTTACCAGTGCCGCCGCGCGCTTAAGCGGCGACTAGTAGCGCTTGAGGAGCAGCGCCGCGTTGGTACCGCCGAATCCGAAAGAGTTCGACATGGCGTACTCTATTGCCACCTCGCGCGCTTCATTGGGGACGTAATCGAGGTCGCACTCGGGATCCGGATTCTCATAGTTGATAGTCGGCGGAATCACACCGTCGCGTAGGGCCAGGGCGATGATCCCCGCCTCGACCCCTCCGGCGGCTCCCAACAGGTGCCCCATCATCGACTTCGTGGAGGAAACCGGGAGCGCAGCGGCGTGGCTGCCGAAGACCTCCTTGATCGCGGCCGTCTCGATGCGATCACCCGCCGGCGTCGAGGTTCCGTGAGCGTTGACGTAGTCGACCTGCTCGGCGTTGACACCGGCGTCGTCTAACGTCGCTACCATGACGCGTGACGCGCCACCGCCGTCCGGAGGCGGGGAACTGATGTGATAGGCGTCACCCGTCATGCCGTAGCCGACGATCTCGGCAACGATCGGGGCGCCGCGTTGGCGCGCCGCTTCCTCGGCTTCCAGTACCAGCACACCGGCGCCTTCGCCGAGAATGAAACCGTTACGCTCCGCATCGAACGGTCGGCTGGCGCGCTCGGGTTCGTCGTTGCGGGTCGAAAGGGCGCGCATCGCCGCGAATCCGTCGATCGCCAGCGCGCACACGACGCCCTCCGTACCGCCGCACACCATAACGTCGGCGTCGCCGCGCCCGACGATCTTGAAGGCGTCACCGATGGCGTGAGATCCGGTGGTACAGGCCGTGCAGGTGGCGGAATTCGGGCCCTTCAAGTCGAACTTGATCGACACCCAACCGGCAGCCTCGTTGATGATGAGGCCCGGAATGAAAAACGGGCTGACCTTGCCCGGCCCCTTGTCGAGCAAGGTCCGGTGATGGAGCTCCATCATGTTGAGGCCGCCGATCCCTGAACCGATGAGCACGCCCATGCGCTCCGAGGAGTACGGACGATCCTCTCCATCCAGTCCGGCATCCCGCAGGGCGAACTCACCCGCGGCCAGAGCGTACTGGATGTGATAGTCTATCTTCTTGATGTCTTTCTTAGCCGCGTAGTCGAGCGGATCGAAGCCCTTGACCTCCCCGGCGATTTGCACGGCGAAGCCGTCGCAGTCGAATTTCGTGATCGGGCAGACGCCGGCCACGCCTTCGACGCACCCCCTCCACGACTCTTCGGTACCAACCCCGAGGGGACTGACGATACCGATCCCGGTTACGACGACTCGTCGTTGCATCCGCTTCCCGCTTGCTTGTTGCAGCATCGTGCTGCCGGCAATCTCGACGCCGGATCAGCTGTTGTGCGCGTCGATATAGCTGACGGCGTCCTGGACCTTGGCGATCTTCTCGGCATCCTCATCAGGAATCTCGAAGTCGAACTCCTCCTCCAGCGCCATCACCAGCTCGACAGTATCGAGTGAATCGGCTCCCAGGTCGTCCACGAATGAGGCCTCGGGTGTGACCTCATCCACATCGACGCCGAGTTGCTCAACAATGATCTTCTTGACCTTTTCCAGAGTATCCATCGGTTACCTCCTGAGGCGCTCGTCACAGACGTCGCGCGGTAAACAAGTGAAGGGTCCGTCCAACGCAGACTCACATGTAGATGCCACCGTCGACGCTCAAGATCTGTCCGGTGACATAAGTTGCATCATCAGATAACAAAAATCGTACGACTCCGGCAACGTCCGCTCCGGTACCGAGCCGTGCCAACGGGATCTGTGCCAGCAGCTGTTCCCTTGCCGCTTCGGGTAGTGCCGCAGTCATTTCGGTCGAGATATAACCGGGAGCCACCGCATTTACCGTGATGTTGCGCGACGCGATTTCACGGGCCAAAGACTTGGTGAAACCGAAGACCCCGGCCTTCGCTGCTGCGTACGCGGTTTGACCCGGATTGCCGAGCAGCCCTACGACCGAGCTGATCGTTACCACCCTGCCGCTACGCTGGCGCAGCATGGATCTTAGCACGGCTTTTGAGCAGTTATAGACCCCGGTGAGGTCTGTTTGCAGCACGGCGTTCCAGTCCTCTGGATCGAGGCGCAGGAGCAGGTTATCCCGCGTGATTCCGGCGTTGTTGACGAGAAAATCAATGCGCTCGAACCGCTCCAAAGCCTGGTCCACGGCCGCCGTCACCGAGTCCATCTCGCCGACATCCATGGCCACCGCCAGCGCCTCGATGCCGTGCTCCTCGACGGCTGCCGCGACCGCTTCACACGCCTCGAGGCGGCGCGACCCGACGACCAGATTGCAGCCCTCCTCGGCGAGCCGCTGGGCGATCGCTTCGCCGATGCCCTGCGATGCCCCGGTGATCAAGGCCACCCGGCCGTCAAATGCTCTGCTCATTCCGCCCTCCGATTCACGGGTCACACCAGCGTCGCCACGACGGCGTCGATCTCTTCGAACTCATCGACGCCGTAGATTGCCACGTCGCGCCCGAGAGTTCGCTTGACCAGCCCGCGGAGCACCCGCCCCGGCCCTACTTCCACAAAGGTGTCGACGCCCTGCGCGGCGAGAAACCGGAGCGTTTCGCTCCAACGTACCGGACGCGTGACCTGGCGCTCGAGCGCATCGCGCGCCGTGGCGCCGTCGACGACCGCGGTGGCGTCGACGTTGCACACCACCGGCATCGCCGGATCGGCGAACTCGACGGCGCGCAGGTCGACCTGCAGCCGCTCGGCAGCCGGCTGCATCAGCGAGCAGTGGAAAGGCGCGCTGACGTTCAGCAGGATGGCACGACGGGCCCCGGACTCCTTGGCCGCCTCGACGACGTCGCCGACGCTGTCGCGGTGCCCGGCCACGACGACCTGCCCCGGGGCGTTGAAGTTGGCGACCTCCACGACTCCCTCGGTGCTGCGCGCGTCACAGAGTTCTTCGACCACGGTGCTGTCCAGCCCGAGAATCGCCGCCATTGCGCCTGAGCCTTCCGGCACGGCCTCCTGCATGTAGACCCCCCTGCCGTGTACCAAGCGCGCCGCGGTGCCGATGTCGAGAACACCGGCAGCGACCAACGCCGAGTACTCGCCGAGCGAGTGGCCGGCTACCCATCCGGGAAACATGCCGCGTGATTCGAGAACCCGGTGCAGCGCGACACTGACGGTCAATATCGCCGGTTGCGTATTTTCGGTGCGGCGCAGGACGGCTTCGTCGCTGTTGAAGCAGATCTCGGGTATCGATATCGGCACGTTGGCGTCGGCAGCCTCGAACACCTCACGTGCCTCGTCGAGTCGTTCGTAGACGGCTTTGCCCATGCCGGGGTACTGCGAGCCTTGTCCGGGGTACAGGAAGGCTGTGTTCGGTAGCGATGATAGTGCGGACACGGTTCCTCTCGGGCTTGTGGCGAGGCGCTGCCTCGCTCCGGTTGTTCAGCTCTTGGTTGAAACGGCTTCCGCCGCGCCCTGGGCGTCGTCGGTCCCCATATCCGCCAGCATCTGTTCGATGCGCTCGCCGACTCGGTGTTGGCCGTAGTCCATGGTCACGCGGATGCCGTTCATGATGGCCCGAGCCGATGACCGGCCGTGGCAGATCACGGTAAGGCCGCGAGCTCCGAGGAGCGGCGCGCCGCCGAACGCGGCGTAGTGCACGCGTTTCCGGTAATTCCGAAACGCTCCGCGAGCAAGGCGTGCCCCCAACATGTTGGCGCGCGAGCTGGTGAGCTCTTCGCGCAGTAGGTGCAGCATGGTCTCGACCACCGCTTCGCTGGTCTTCAATACGACGTTGCCGGTAAACCCGTCGCAAACCACGACGTCCGCGGCGCCGCTGTACACCTCGCGGGCCTCCACGTTGCCGAGAAAGTTGAGCGGCGAATCTTCCAACGCCTGGTGGGCGGCGCGAATCACGTCGGTGCCCTTACCCGCCTCCTCGCCGATCGACAACAACCCGACGCGCGGGCTTTCCAGCCCCATGATCGTCTGCGCGAAGAAGCTGCCCATCACGCCGAACTGCAGGAGGTGCTGACTCTTAGGGTCGATATTGGCACCCACGTCGATCAACACGGTCCGGCCCTTGCGGCTCGGCAGAATCACGGCAAGGGCCGGCCTATCAACGCCGGTTATCGTGCCGACGTACAGCTTCACCATCACCATGACGGCACCGGTGTTGCCTGCCGAGACGAATCCCTGCACGTCGCCTTCGCGCAACAGCGTGGCGGCGACGTGGATCGACGAGTCGCGCTTGCGGCGCAACGCCGTGGCCGGGGATTCGTCCATCGCGATCACTTGCTCGGCGTGGACGATCTCCAACGGGGGCGCTTTCGGATGCCCCGCCAGGACCTTCTCGATGCGCTCCTGCTGACCTACAAGAACGATGTCCGCGCCCAGTTCGCGCGCCGCGAGGATCGCTCCGGCAACGGGGTGCTCCGGAGCGTGGTCCCCCCCCATCGCATCAACAGCAATCTTCATCGCATCGAGCCAAGGGTCTGCACCACTTACCGTCCAGAATCAGAGCACGTGTTGACGTTCGACGGCGTCTCATTCTTCGTCTGTGGAAATCACCGACCTGCCCTTGTAGTAGCCGCAGTGCGGGCAAACCCGGTGCGGCTGCTTGGGCCGGTGGCATTGCGGACACTCGGAGCGCGCCGGCGCCTGCAAAGCGTCATTCGCGCGCCGCTTGGCGCTGCGCGCACGGGAGTGTCTTTTCTTGGGAAGTGCCACGGTTCGTTACCTCGTGGGCACGGCGCTAGTGCGCCGCACCGGTTTGGATGTTGCGGACATCAGAGTTGATCGCGAATCGCCGCCAGGGGTGAAAGTCGCGGATCGACGTCTTCCTTGCAATCACATTCGTCAACGTTGCGATTGGCTCCACACTGCGAACAGAGCCCCTTGCAGTCCCCGTTGCAAAGCGGCTTCATCGGCAGCGCCAGCAGCACCTGCTCGGCCAGGAAACGCTGTCCGTCAATTGCGTCGTCTTCGTAATAATCAAGAGACATGTCGTCCTCGTCAAGCTCCTGCCTCGGCCTCCCCGACGCTGCGCTGCTCCGCTGATACAGCACCTCGAAATCTCGATCCAGGTCGTGCTCGTAGCGTTGTGCGCAGCGGCTGCAGGATACCTCGATAGCTGTGGAAAGGGAGCCGCTGACCCGCCGGCGCTCGCCCACCAAGGTAACCGACAGCTCGTACGCGACCTGGCCGCAAACGCAGAGGTCGTCGGCGCTGGCACCGGCTTCCAACTCCACGGTGGCCGTGCCCGCCAGTTCCAGGCCATCCTCGGGCACGTCGGCCATCGGAATCCGCACGGCGTACGACTCCATGTTCTCTGTATTAGCCGATGATGGTCGACCGCGTCACGCGGTCGCCCCGGTCCCGGACGCCACCTTCTCGATCATCTTCAAAATGTTCTCTTTGGACCCGGCGCCGACCATCTGGTCGTGAACTTCGCCGTTCTGGAAGACGAGAATGGTCGGGATGCCACGAATGGCAAAGCGGGCTGCGATATCACCGTGGTGATCAACGTTCAGCTTGCCGACCTTGATCTGATCAGCATAATCCTGAGCGATTTCGTCGATCGTGGGCGCCAGCATGCGGCAAGGCGCGCACCACTCCGCCCAGAAGTCGACTAGCACCGGACGGTCGCTCTGAATCACCTCGGTCTCGAAATTTTCTGTCGTCAGCTCGACGATACCTTCGTTCAACTTTCTCTCCTCTCAGGCGGCGAGATTGCTGACTCGCTCGCGGATGAATTCGATGATCTCACTCGTGGTCGTGCCGGGAGGGAAGATAGCGTCCACTCCCAGCTCCTGCAGCCGCTCCACATCGCGCTGCGGGATGATGCCGCCCACGACCAGCAGAATGTCTTCGGAATCTTGTTCCTTCAATAGCTCGACGACCCGCCCGAGAATGTAGTTGTGCGCCCCCGAATGAATCGACAGGCCGATGACGTCAACATCTTCTTGCACCGCCGACTGCACCACCATTTCCGGGGACTGACGTAGCCCGGTGTAGATCACTTCCATGCCGGCGTCGCGAAGGGCGCGCGCCACCACTTTGGCGCCGCGGTCGTGCCCGTCCAACCCGGGTTTGGCGACCAATACTCTGATGCGCTTGTCAGACACTGTGCTTTTTTCGCCCTACAGGTTTCGCCCGTCGACGTCTACGACTCGGCGCGGCTAGAAGATGGGGGTCTCGTGGTACTCGCCGAAGACGTCGCGCAGGGCGCCGCAAATTTCGCCGACGGTAGCGTACGCGTGCACGGCTTCGAGAATCACGGGCATCAAATTGTCGTCATCGGAGGCAGCGCTGCGCACCTTGTCGAGGGCGCTTTCGACGGCGCCTGCATCGCGCCGCTCCCGCAATGTTTCCAGTCGAGCGACCTGTTCCTCTTCAACGGAATCGTCGATGTACAAGTAGTCGATCGGGTCGCCCACTTCCTCGGTATGGCGGTTCTGGCCGACGATGATCAGACGCTCGTCCTCGATCTCCTTTTGATACTGAAATGCAGCTTCCTGGATCTCGCGCTGCGGGTAGCCGTTGTCGATCGCCGCCACCATGCCGCCGAGCTCGTCAATCTTGGCGAAGATCTCCTCGGCCTCCTGCTCCATGTCGGAGGTCAGCGATTCCACATAGTAGGAGCCGCCGAGCGGATCGACGGTGTTGGCCACGCCGCTCTCCCGGGCAATGACCTGCTGCGTGCGCAACGCGATGATCGCGTTCTCCTCGGTGGGTAGCGCGATCGTCTCATCGAGGGCGTTGGTGTGCAGCGATTGGGTTCCGCCGAGCACCGCGGCGAGTGCCTGCAGCGTGACGCGCATCACGTTGTTGCGCGGCTGCTGCTCGAGCAGCGTGCACCCAGCCGTCTGTGCATGGAAGCGCATCCACCACGAGCGTTCCGACTGGGCACCGTACCGCTCCCGCATGTAGCGCGCCCACAGCTTGCGGGCAGCCCGATATTTCGCGACTTCCTCGAACAGATCGTTGTGCGCATTGAAAAAGAACGACAGGCGCGGCGCGAATGTGTCGACATCGAGCCCACGTTCCAGGCCGACCTCGATGTACTCCATGCCGTCGCGCAGCGTGAAGGCGAGCTCCTGCGCCGCCGTCGAGCCGGCTTCGCGGATGTGGTATCCGGAAACGCTCACCCAGTTCCAGAGCGGCAGCTCGGCCGTGCACCACTCGATCACGTCGCCCATGATCCGCATGGTCGGGCGCGGCGGAAAAACGAACGTCTTCTGGGCGATGAACTCCTTCAGGACGTCGTTCTGGATCGTGCCGGCCAGGACGCTGCGATTGATCCCCTTCTTCTCAGCGGCGGCTACGTACATCGCCAACAAGACGCAGGCCGGATGGTTGATGGTCATCGAAGTGGTGACCTGATCCAACGGGATCTGGTCGAACAACACCTCCATGTCCTCCAGCGAATCGATCGCCACACCCTGCTTGCCGACCTCGCCTCGCGAGATCGCGTCGTCCGAATCCCGACCCACCAGCGTCGGATGGTGAAACGCAACGGAAAGGCCGGTCTGGCCCGACTCGAGCAGCTTGCGGAATCGCTCGTTGGAGTCTTGCGCCATACCGAAGCCGGCAAACTGGCGCATCGTCCACAACTTGGTGCGATAGCCGGTGGCATGGATGCCGCGGGTGTACGGGTACTCTCCGGGATAGCCGATGTCGGCGTCATAGGACAGGCCGCGGTCAGCGAGATCCTCGCCCGTGTACAAGGCTTCGACCGGCCGACTGGACGCCGTGATGAACGGTCCCTCCCTGGCAGCCGGCGAGACCACGACGGGATCGTCCGCCATCAAACTTTCTCCGAAAGGTTTTGATTCACGAGAATAGAAGCGCAGAGGCTGCGACAGACTACGTCCCGGTCCCACCGCAGGAAGCGCATTCGCGAGAATTATCCCACACAGAACGGCGTTCAGCTACGTTAAGAGCTGGCGGGCGATGACCATCCTCTGAATCTCCGACGTGCCCTCGTAGATCGTCGTGACGCGCGCATCCCGATACAGCCGTTCTACCGGATAGTCGCTGACGTAGCCGTAGCCGCCGTGCATTTGCACAGCCTGGTAGGTGATGCGGTTCGCCATCTCGGAGGCGAAGAGCTTGGCCTGGGATGCCACCATCGTGTCGGGCTCGTCGGCGCCGCGCAGCGCCGCGGCGCGTAGGTACAACAGGCGTGCAGCGCGAACTTCTGCCGCCATCTGCGCAAGCTGCCCCTGGAGGCCCTCGAAGCGCCCGATCGGCCCGCCGAAGGCCTCGCGCTCCTGCACGTAGGCAAGCGTCGTCGTCAACGCCGCCTGGGCGATGCCGACCGCCTGCGCGGCGATTCCGGCGCGCCCCCCATCGAGACTGTGCAGCGCGATCTCGAGTCCCTGGCCCTCTTCTCCCAGCCTGAAACCGGCAGGCACGACGCAGTCCTCGAAGGCGACCTGATTGGTGCGCGATGAGCGAATGCCGAGCTTCTCCTCCTCGTGGACGATCGCCACTCCCGGATGATCCGCCGGGATCACGAAGGCACTGATGTGGTTACGGCGCGCCTCGGGGTCGGTGACGGCGAATACCAGCATCGCGCCGCACACAGCGCCGTTCGTTACCCAGGCCTTCGTGCCGTTGACGACGTACTCCTCACCATGGTGCTCAGCCCGTGTGCCCAGAGCCGCGGCGTCCGAGCCGACATCCGGCTCCGACAGGCAGAACGCACCCAGCCACTGGCCCGCGGCGCTCGGCGTCAACCAGCGCTCTTTCTGCTGCGGGTTGCCATAGGTTTGCAGCGGCGCGCAATACAAGGAATTGGTGACACTGATCGCCACGCAGGTCGAGGCGTCGCCACGCGCTAGCTCCTCGAGCGCGATGCAATACGTGGCCAGGTCGAGGCCAGCACCGCCGTTTTCCTCCGCGACCGTCATGCCGAACAGTCCCAGCTCACCGAGCTGGACGAACATCTCGCCGGGCAACTTCTTTTCGCGATCCCAGTCGGCGGCGTGGGGCGTGATCTCGGCGGCGACGAATTCGCGCACCATGTCGCGCACCATCCGTTGATCGGTGCTGAGGTTCCAGTTCATTCGGCCGGCCAGCAGATCGTGGTGGAAGTGTGATGGGTCTGGTTGACCACGCCCTGCTAACCGTCCACCAGGTCGGGAAGCAGCTGGCGAGCGATCGCCAGGCGCTGCGCGTCGCTGGAGCCTTGGTGGACCTCCATCGCCTTCGCATCGCGATACAGGCGCTCGACGCCGGCCGCGCGAGCACTACCAGCGCTGCCGTACACCTGCAAGGTGCGGCGGGTGCCCTTGACCGCGGCGTCGGCGGCGAGCAAACGCGCCATCGCCGCCGCCTCCGTAAGCTCGTCGCCGCTTCGTGTGGAGGCATACCACGTCGTCAGGCGGGCCGCTTCGCTCTCCGTGGCGCTGTCGGCAATCATCCATTGCACCGACTGTGAGTCAGCGAGATCTTTCGACGCGGTGATGTGACGCGTCGAAAGATCCAGAGCCGCCTGGGCGATGCCGACACACAGCGCCGCGAAGCCGAGCCGAGCCATGTCCAAGCCGCCGGCAAGAACGGCATCACCGCCATCGATGCGCTGCCCCGGCTGAACCCCAACCTTTGTGAGGGAGAGGTCGCTGACCCCGCTTCCGTTGAGGCCGAGCTTGGCCTCCTCCACGCCGATCCTGACCCCTTCGCTGGCGCTGTTCACCAAGAACAACGCGACGCCAGGGTCAGCGGCACCCGAGTCCACGGCACGGGAGTCCGCCGCAGGGGAGCTTGCGGCACTAGAATCCGCGGCATCCGAGTCCCCGCCACCGCTGGTCGTGGCCACTAGAAACACGTCGGCGATCGTTGCGCCGAAGACACCGGACACGGTCCCTTCCAGGACGCTTTCTTCACCATCGGCGTGCAACGTCGCCGTCGCCGCCGGATCGTTCAAGATCGACCGCGCCTCGTCGACGCCGAACGCGGCGAGCTGCTGCCCCGACGCCAGGGGCGGCAGCCACGCAGCCTTCTGCTCGTCGGTGCCGGCAGCGGCAATCATCGACATGACCGCCATGTGGTTGACGGCGACCGCCCCGACGCTGGCGCTCATGCGGCCGATCTCCTCGACGCACAGCACGAGCCCGGTGGGGCCAGCGCCACCGCCGCCGAACTCTTCGCTGACCGCGACGCCGAGTAACCCGGCCCCTCCGAGTGCCGTCAGTGCCTCGCGCGAAGCCGCTACGTTGTGGTCGATCGCCGCGGCTACATCGGCTAGCGCCTCGTTTGTGGCCGCAGCGGCCCTACTCCGTAGTTGTTCTTCCTGCTCGTTGAGTCTCGGATCCACGGCAGGCCTTCCAGTTGGTTAGCTGCTAGGTGTTCAACTCGTCGAACGCCGAACGCAAACGGACGAACGTCTCGGCCGGCGATTCGGGTACCACACGAGTGTCGGCCGTCGTCGTCATGAAGCTCGCGTCGCCGATCCAGCGCGGCACGATATGGAGGTGTTGGTGATCCACGACACCGGCGCCGGCCGCCTTCCCGAGGTTCATGCCGATGTTGAACCCGTCGGGCTCGTAGGCGGCAGCCAAGATGCTCTCACAGGCGCGCGCCAGGGTCATCATCTCGGCAAGCTGCTCGTCGCTCGAGCCTGTCAGCTCCGCTACGTGCGCTAAGGGGGCCACCATCAGGTGTCCGCTACTGTACGGATATTTATTGATGATCACGAAGTTTGAAGTGCCGCGATGCAATACCAGGTGGTCCTCGTCCGCGGGCGGGCCGCCCTCTACGGCAGCGCATAGCAAGCATTCGGGCACTTGCGTTGCGCCGCTCACGTACTCATACCTCCACGGTGTCCACAGACGGTCCATTTTGCCTCGAGCCCCGATCGGATTCTGGCCTCGGCCATCCGCGGCCAACCGATTCAGCCCACGGGCCAACCGGTTCAGCGATTGACGAGCTCGCGAAGATCCTTGCCCGGCCTGAAGTACGGGACCACCTTGGCCGGAACATCGACGCGCTCTCCGGTCTTGGGGTTACGTCCGACCCGGGCGCGACGCTGGCGGAGCTTGAACGATCCGAAGCCACGCAGTTCGATCTTCTCGCTGCGGCGGAGAGACTCGACGATGCTGTCGAAGAATGTATTGACCACCAATTCCGAGCTTTTCTTGCTCAGCCGCGAGACGGCCGAGACTTCCTCGATCAGATCGGCCTTGGTCATCGTCCCCTACTCTTCTTCTTCGTCCCCGGTATCCGCCTGGCCTACAGCGCCCAGGCCGGAAAGATCGACCACGTCGCCCAGCGAGATCTTGCCGTCTTGCTCGTACTGGCTCTGCCGCTCCTCCGTCTCCTGCGGCTCCTGCGGCTCCGGCGCGGCTGCCGCCGGCGACGGGCTCTCGCCTTCTTTCAGCGACAGGCTGATCTTGTGCCCGTCGAGATCGATCTTGAGAATCTTCGCCTTGACCGTGGCGCCCACCTCCAGCTCGTCGGCCGGATCCTTGATGTGCCGATCGGCGATTTCCGAAACGTGGACCAAGCCCTCGACGCCCTCGCCTATTTCGATGAAGGCCCCGAAGTTTGTCAGCTTGGTGACCTTGCCCTCGACGAGCTCGCCCGGGTGGTGATCATCGGCGTAGGCGTCCCAGACGCTCGGACTCAACTGCTTGAGGCCGAGAGAGAGTCGCTGCCGCTCGGCCTCGACGCTGAGCACCGCGACCTGGATCTCCTGCCCTTTCTGGAGCACTTCCGAGGGGTGCTCGATGCGCTTCGTCCACGACATGTCCGAGATGTGGATGAGACCGTCGATTCCCTCTTCGATCTCCACGAAGGCCCCGAAATCGGTGAGATTACGAACCCGGCCCGTGATGATGTCGCCCTCTTCGTACTTGTCAGCGATCAAACGCCAGGGATTGGGCTCGGTCTGTTTCATGCCGAGCGAGATGCGGCGGTTTCCCTCGTCGACGTCGAGCACCGCCACATCGACCTCGTCGCCGACGTCGACAAGCTTCGAGGGATGCTTGATGCGCTTGCGCCAGGACATCTCCGAAATGTGCACCAGCCCTTCGACGCCCTCCTCCAGCTCGACGAAGGAACCGTAGTCGGTGAGGCTGACCACCTTGCCCGGCATCCGGGATCCGGCAGGGTACTTCTCGGCCACGCCGACCCACGGATCCGGCATGCGCTGCTTGTAGCCGAGCGAGACGCGCTCGCGCTCCGGGTCGAAGCTGAGAATAACGACGTCGATCTCGTCGCTGATGTTGAGCAGCTCGGTGGGGTGCGAGATGCGGCCCCACGACATGTCGGTGATGTGCAACAGGCCATCGATGCCGCCCAGATCGACGAAGGCTCCGTAGTCAGTGATGTTCTTGACGACGCCCTTGAGCGCGTTGCCGGGGATCAGCCGCGTCAGGGTGTCCTGCTTCTCTTCGGCCCGCTCTTCTTCGAGGACGACCTTGCGCGACACGACCACGTTGGCGCGCCGTTTGTTGAGCTTGATGACCTTGACGCGGATCTCCTCGCCGACCATCGACTCGAGGTTACGGACCGGGCGGATGTCGACCTGCGAACCGGGGAGAAACGCCCGGACGCCGATGTTGACCGCCAGACCGCCCTTGACGCGATCGACGACCGCGCCGGTGATGATCTCGTCGCTGCGGTAGGCATCTTCGATCTTGCCCCAGACCTTCATCTTCTCGGCCTTTTCGCGCGAGACGACGACGTTGCCTTCCTTGTCCTCGCAGCGCTCGAGCAAAACCTCGACTTCGTCGCCCACGGCGACCGCGATGTTGCCTTCGTTGTCGCGGAACTCCAGCTTGCGGACGATGCCTTCCGACTTGTAACCGATATCTACGATGACCTCGTCCTCTCCCACTTCGAGGATTTGGCCCTTTACGACCTCGCCTTCAACGAGCTCTTGAAGGCTCTGGTCGATGAGTTGCATGAGGGTCTCTTCGTCGAGCAGTTGCTCGTCGCTCAGAGAGGCCAACATCTCACCCACAGTCGGCTTCCCGGCGTCACTCGACTCGACCACAGTCTTCCCCGGCATGATGAATCTGGGTCCTCCGTGAATTCACTCGGATTTGCCCGCACTTCGAGCGGATGCAGAAGGGTAATGCTAAGCGTCACCCTACTGCCTGTCAACGCGCAAACCCCCGCAAATAAAGGGGCTAGGGCTTGGCGATCTCCTCGCGCACACCCGGTAAGCGGGGGCTAGAGCTTGGCGATCTCTTCCAGCATCGCCGCCAGGCTCTCGTCAACTGTCTTGCCCGTCGTGTCGATTACAATCGCGTCTGCGGCGGACCGCAGCGGCGAATGGCGGCGGGTCCGATCGAGCTCATCGCGATCGCGAACGTCGGCGACCACCGCGGCGCCGTCCTGATCGAGTCCCAGTTGGGCGGCGCGGCGGCCGATCCGCGTCCCTTCGTCCGAAATCACGTAGAACCTGCAATCGGCATCCGGCAATACCACGGTGCCGATATCGCGACCCTCGAGCACGCCGCCCGCGGCGGCCGCTTCGCGTTGCCGCGGCACCATCCAGCGCCGCACCCCCGCGATCGTTGCCACCTGTGCGGCGGCTTTGCTCACCGCCGGGCTGCGGATCTCGCCGGCAACCTCCGTCCCGTTCACCCGGATGCGGAACTCCGCCGGATCCGCCGCCACGTCGAGCTCCAAGGTTTCGAGCAGGGCCACGATATCGTCGTCGTCTTCGAGATCGGCCTGCTGCGCCGCCCACGCCACGGCGCGATACATGGCACCGGTGTCGACGTAGGGCAAGCCGAGCTCGGCAGCCAAGGCCTTGCCGAGTGTCGACTTCCCGGAACCGCTCGGCCCGTCGATGGCGATCCGCAGCACGCGGCTCATCGGTCGATGTCCGAGCGCGGCTCAGTGAAGTCCATCCGTGCCTCGCGTTGGCGCGCGATTCGCCAGCTGCCGCAGCGCGTCCACCTCCTCGGCGGCGAGCTCGCGCACCGCGCCGGCGGCCAGCCCATCGAGGTGCAGCGGACCGATGGAGGTACGCACCAGCCTGATGACGGCGTGCCCGATGCCCTTGAACATGCGTCGGATCTGATTTTTCTTGCCTTCGTGCAGGACGACGCGCAGCGTCGTCGATCGGCCGGGCGCGTGCTCGGTCGTTTCAAGGAGATCGATGCGGCATGGCAAGGTCGTCGTCCCATCCATCTCGATGCCCGCACGCAGCTCGGCAAGGCGGCTCTCCTCGGGCCGGCCGCGGACGGTAACGAAGTATGTCTTACCCACTTCCCCTCCGGCTCGCGTCACCGGATACATCAGCTCGCCGTCGTTGGTCAACAACACGAGACCTTCGCTCTCGAGATCGAGTCTGCCGGCGGGATAGAGACGCTCGCCGACCGACCGATCGAGCAGATCCACGATCACCGGACGTCCACGCTCGTCGCTCACCGCGCACAGTACACTGGGCGGCTTGTGGGCGATGAAGTGCCGCACGCGCTCCTGCCGCAGCGTCGTCCCGTCGAGCGTAACGAGATCGGCGTCCGGATCGGCGGCAGCGCCCAACTCCGTGACGACCACACCGTTCACGGCGACGCGACCGTCCACGATGAGCTGTTCGGCCTTGCGACGCGACGTCACGCCGGCCTGGGCGATGATCTTTTGCAGTCTCTGTTGTGCCACCGTCAGACTCTCGGGACCCTATCCCTCGAGCAACTCCTCGAACTCGTCGGGATCGGGTAGCTCCTGCAGATCTCGGAGGCCGAACGTTTCGAGAAAGTGCTTGGTCGTGCCATAGGTGAACGGCCGCCCAACGGTACGCCGCCGGCCGGTGATTCGCACCAACCCCTGATCCCGCAAGGTCTTCAAGGACGCCGCCGGGTCGACACCGCGCACCGCGGCGATCTCCGCGGCGGTGCTCGGCTGCCGATAAGCCACGACGGCAAGCGTCTCCAGTGCCGCTACCGACAGCCGCGACGGGCTCTCAACCTGGCGCATCGCGCGAATCCAGGGGTCGTATTGCGAGCCCGTTGCCAACCGGAGTCCCCCTGTAACCTCCATCACGTACAGGGCGCTCCCGGAATCCGCAAGGCGGTCCTTCAGCACGATGATGACGCGCTCTACCAGCTGCGAATCGACACGCTCCGCCCATTCCGCCTTTTGCTCGGCGCCGGTTGTGGTCAATACATCGGCGATCTGGTCGACGGCGACCGGACGATCCGAGGCATACAGCAACGCCTCGACAACGGGTGCCAACTCAGCCAACAAGGCGAAGGACTCTTTTGCGTGCTCGTTCACGAGGGCTGTTCCAGCATCTCGACGGGAAAGATGACGATCTTGCCGAATTGTGCTTCCTGGAACGCCCGGGCATCACCCGAACGGATGAGCTCGAGAAGCGCCAGGAAAGTGGCGATGAGCTTACCGCGTGGATCGCCCTCTCCGAAAAGTTCGTCGAACGGCAAAGGCTCACCGGCGCGCAGGCGCGTGCGCAGCGCGGCGACTCGCTCGGCAACGGGGTATTGGTCGGCGGTTACGGCGAACAGCGGCGTCGACTCGAGCCCCGCGAGGACTTCGCGAAAAGCGCTGACCAGCGAGAAGAGGTCAGCCTGGACGATCTCGGTCTCCTGCGACTCGACACCGCCCGGCTTTTGCTCGCCGCGAAACCAGACGGCCGCTACCTTCTTCGCGCGGCCGCCCAGGTCCCGCGCCGCCATGCGCGTCACCTGGTGCTCGACGAGCTGTTCGAGCAATGCTTCCTCTTCGGCTGCCAGGGCCTCGGCGTCACCCGCTACCGACGGGCTCGGCAGCAACGCTTGCGCCTTCAGACGCACCAGGGTTGCGGCGACCTCGAGGAACTCACTCGCCGGTGCCAGATCGATTTCGTCCAAGAAAGTCAGCATCTCGAGGTACTCGCCCGTGATATCCCCGAGGGGCAGGTCGCGGATCTCGACCTCGTGCGTGCGCACCAGGTGGAGCAGCAGGTCGAGCGGGCCCTCGAACGCGCCAACCTGCACTTTGAAGGTGTCGTCAATCACGGGGTATCAGCTTCGCTCACGGTGCTAGGGCAGGAACATTCCGGCGAATCGCATTACCGGGTTGATGAACTGCCAGAGCACCCCCGTGTACATCAGGACGATCAGGATCATGAAGCCGTACGGGCGCAGCGACGCATAGGCCGTCGCCGCGCTCCCGGAAAGGAAACGCGACAAGATCCACGAACCGTCCAGCGGGTAGAGCGGGATCATGTTGAACGTCGCTAGCACGAGGTTGATGAATAAGCTCATCTGTAGAAAGAGAAACACCGGCTCGGTCCAGCTCTGGCCCATCGCGGCGCTCACCTGCAGCGGCTGCCAGACCAGGTTCAGCACGATGATCGTGGCGGTCGCCAGAATCACGTTGCTGATCGGACCGGCGGCGGCGATCCACATGTGGTCGCGCTTCGGATGTTGCAAGTTGTTGGTATCGACGGGGACCGGTTTGGCGGCACCGAAGATCACCGGAGAGCCGAGCAGGATCAGCATCCCCGGGAAGAGGATCGTCATGACGGGATCGATGTGAACGATCGGATTCATCGTCAGACGACCCATATCCTTCGCCGTCGAATCGCCGAGCCTGTAGGCGGCCCAGGCGTGCGCCATCTCGTGAAAGGACAAGGCGAACAGCAACACCGCGATCTGGATGCCGACGAACTGGTAATCCATGCGGCGATGCTACACGCGGAAGCCCGGTACGTCATCCGATCCGGATGCCGCGAAATTCGCCTGCAGGCCCGCCTGCCGGCCTCGGCCTTGACTCTCCCAGAGCCCCGTTCTAGGGTCGCCGTAGGTGGTCGTCGGCAGCGGTTTCGCGGCGCCCGCGGCCATTCTGGGAGCACATCGGGCCGGGGATCGGCCATCCCCTGTCCCGAATTCTTCACGGCTTCACCGGAGCGATCCGTGCGCGGACAGGTGGCCATTATCGGCGTCGGAATCCAGGGCCTGACGACCTTGAGTCCGGAGCAGTCCTATCGCGAAATGATCCGCGCTGCCGCCGTCCAGGCGTACACCGACGCCGGGATCGAGCCCGACGACATCGACAGCGCCGTCACCGTCGCCGAGGACCTTTTCGAGGGCGTCAGCATCTTCGATGAGTACACCCCCGACCAGCTCGGAGCCGTGCTCAAGCCGATCCACACGATCGCCGGTGACGGCCTCCAGGGGCTGGGCGCCGCGGCCTTGCAAATAGCCACCGGCGCCTTCGACGTCATCGTCTTGGAGGGGCATTCCAAGGCGTCGAACATCTCCGACATCGGCGAGCTCGAGACCTACGCCCTCGATCCGACCTGGAACCGCCAGCTCGGCTATCCGGCCGAAGCGATCGCCGGCATGGAAATGACCCGGTTCCTGCACGAGTCCGGCAACACGGTGGAGCATTGCGCTCAGGTGGTGGTGAACAACCGCGCCAACGCGCTCGCCAATCCGCGCGCCGCCTACGGCGGCGAGACCCGGGTCGGCGCCGTGCTCGACAGTCATCCGGAGTTCGCCCCGTTGCGTCGAGCAGAGAAGGCACCGGCTGCCGACGGCGCCATCGTTTTGGTCCTCGCCGGACGAGCCGCGGCGACCGAGGCCAGCCGCCGCCCCGTGTGGATCGAGGGCTTGAGCTGGTCGACCGACCATCCGGCGATCGAAGACCGCGACCTGGGGCGCGCCGGATACTGTGAGCAAGCCGCGGCGCGTGCCTATGCGATGGCGGGCATCGATGATCCGAGCGCGGCGTTCGACTTCGCCGAGGTCGACGACCGCTACGCCTTCAAGCAACTACAGCATCTCGAAGCGCTGGGCTTGTGCGGCGCCGGCGAAGCCGGGCCCATGACCCGACGTGGACATTTCAGCGCCGGCGGTGCGTTGCCCGTGAGTCCGAGCGGCGGCAGCCTCGGCGCCGGCCATTTGTATGATGCCGCCGCCCTCTACAAGGTTGCCGAGTCGGTGCATCAGCTACGCGGCGACGCGGGGGCGCTACAAATCGACGACGCTGAGCGCTGCCTCGTGCAGTCCTGGCGCGGCGTGCCGACGTCTACCGGCGGGGTGGCCGTGTTGAGCAATCATCATGAGTAGAACCAACCTGCGTAGAGTTGCCGACGTCTACCGGCGGCGTGGCCGTGTCGAGCAACCATCATGAGTAAGACCGGCCTGCGCAGAGTCGCCGCCGTCGGCGCCGGCATGACGAAGTTCATGCGCCGGGCGCTCGAGACGCCTAAAGAGCTAGCCTGCGGAGCAGCCTCAGCGGCACTGCGCTCGGCCGAACTAGCCCGCAAGGACATCGAGTCGGTGGTCATCGGCACGGCGCCGGACGCCTTTGACGGCATCCACATGAACGCCGAGTACCTGACGGATGGCGCCGGTGGCATCGGCCTGCCGACACTGCGCGGCTACGTCGGTGGCGGCACCGGCGTGTTCTCGGTCATCCAGGGCTGGTACATGGTCGCGTCGGGGGTGTTCGACACGTGCTTGGTGCTGTGCGAGGAAAAAATGTCGGCGTGCCAGCCGCACCCACAGGGCGCCTTCGTCACGATCTTCGACCACACCACGGAACGGCCGCTGCAACCCAACCTCCTGTGGATCTTCGCGCTCGAGATGAACCGCTACATGAGCGCGTACGGTCTCGACAAGCGCGACATCGCCCGCGTCGCGGTAAAGAACAAACGCAACGCCCTCGACCATCCCGCCGCCCAGCTCGGCGCCGAGATCACCGTCGACGACGTGCTCGAATCCGAGATCATGGCGTGGCCTGTCAACCGGCTGGATGTGTCGCCGACCAGCGACGGCGCCGCGGCGGTCATTCTTGCCGCCGAGGGCACCGCCGAGCGCATTACCGACAAGCCGGTGTGGGTCGACGGCGTCGGCTGGGCGCTCGACACCGCCTACTGGGCGACGCGCGACTTGGCCTACCCGCGCTACGTAGAAACCGCGGCGCGGCGCGCCTACGACATGGCCGGCATCACGGAGCCGCGCCGGGAGATCAACATCGTCGAGCCGTACGACCCGTTCACCTACAAGGAATTGCACCACCTCGAAGGCCTGCTACTCGCCGACAAGGGCGGCGCGCCACAACTGGTTGTCGACGGTGTTCTCGACCGCGACGGCAACATGCCGTCGTGCCCCTCGGGCGGGCTGCTCGGCGTCGGCAACCCGATCGCCGCCGCCGGCCTGATGAAAATCTGCGAGCTCTTCTGGCAGCTTCGCGAGGAAGCCGGCGCCCGACAGGTACCGGGGCAACCGAAAACCGGCCTCGCACAAGCATGGGGCGACCTGATGCAGGTGGGAACCGTAGTGATCATGCGACGATGAGCAACCAGAAGGCACCACCGACGCAACCGGCCGGCACTCCGTTGTCGTCGCAGCAGTTCAACGGCGGCGATGTAGTCACCTGGGACGACGAGTACGCGGTGGAATACGACTGGGATTCCGGCGTCGCCATCGGCGCCTACCTCGAAGGGCTGAAGAACGGCAAGCTGCTGGCGTCATACAGCCCGAGCAGCGATCGCACGGTCGTGCCGCCGCGCACCTTCGACGAGCTGACCTGGGAGGAGATTGATGACCTGCGCGATCTTCCGGGAACCGGTCGCGTCAACACGTTCTCGCTGTGCTACGTCAACTGGGACGCCTCGCGGCGCGACGATCCGTTGATTCCCGCGGTCATCGAGCTCGACGGCGCTTCCGAAGGTATGGGCATTCTGCACATGCTCGCCGAGGTCGACCCCGACAACGTGTCCCTGGGCATGGCGGTTGAGGCGGTCTGGAAGCCCGAGGCCGAGCGCCAGGGGGCGATTACCGACATCTTGTACTTCCGACCGTCGTCGCCGGCTGCGACCGACGGCAAACCGAACGGTGACACCGACGGCAAGCCGAACGGTGACACCGATGGCGAACTGAACGGCGACGAGGAAGGAGGCAGCTGATGAGCAGGGGCTTCCCGCGCGAATTCCGCAACGTCGACGCCGGCTCGTGGCACGGCGGCATCCCGATGGGTCACAGGTACACGATGGGAGTCGCCGGCGAGCGCTTCTTCCAGCACCTCAAGGAGCACGGCGAGCTCACAGCGACTGTGCACGAGGGTTCCGATACCGCCGTGTTACCACCGCGCCTCTATCACACCGACACGTTCGCGCCGGTCAGCGAGTGGGTGACGGTGGGCCCCGAAGGTACGGTCGACACGTTCACGGTTCTCGAAGAAGCCCGCCGCGGCGAGCCTTACGATGTGCCCCGTGTTCTAGCCCTGGTGCACATCGACGGCGCCGAAGGCGGCCTGGTGCACTGGATCAGTGGCTGCGATCCGGCCGACGTGACGATCGGTATGCGGGTGCGCGCCGTGTTCGAGGCAGAGCGCAGCGGCGGTCTCTCCGACATTCGCCACTTCGAGCCGGTGTGAGGCTGAATGAAGAGCAGAGAATGACTCCGTGCTGCACTTTCGCATTGCAGATGTTCCTCCTGGCACCTATCGACTGGAGATCTGGCACGAGAAGCTAGGTCAGCAAGAGAAGACGATTCGCATCGAGGCAGCGGAGACCCTGACGATCCAAGTAGAGGACGCACACGACAGCCGGTAATCACCGAGTGGGGACTCGGAGGCAAGTCAATGACAAGAAAGACCAAGTGGGGAATGCGCGACGCTGCCTCAACGAGGCTCTATTCTCTTGCAATCGCGAGCCTGCTGGCTGGTGCTTGCAGCGCCCCGCCGACTCAGCAGGCAACCGAAGAGGTGACGCCGCAGGCCAGCCAAGAGGCGCCTCAGCGGGCCACCGAAGGGGCGACGACGGCGGCCACCCAGGAAGCAACGCCGCGGCGGCAACCCGGCGCCGAGATTACTCTCTACGCCCCAGAGCAGCACGATCTATACGATGGCCACTTCGTCTTGTCGGCGGGTCGGGTGTTCCGAGTCGGGCAGCTCGACGATCCACCGGGATGGGATCACATCGACAACGATGCTTCGAACGTGCACGCGACGGAGGGAACTGTCGACATCGATGTCGACGAGGTCAGCAACACGGGCAGCTTCGTCGCCCGGCTCCAGGTGCCGGAAGGTGAGCTCGTTGTGGAGCTCGACCGCTTTCACGAGTTCAATCCCTGCCAATCCGGTGGCGTGGCTGCCTACCTCTACGAACATGGGGACTCCGGATGCGGGGATTCGAACTGGCCGAAGACGTTCATCTACATCGCCGGATGGGGCTACGGCCACGCTGAACTCAACGGCGAGCGGATCTACGAAAACTACGAACTGCACTTCATGGTCACGCAAGGGATGCGGGATCGGGACACCCTGAAAGTGAACTACCCGCTCCTCAACAAGCAGAGTTCTGCAGGGGCCGTCGATCCGGCGGCCCAGCAGCTGGATTTCTTCATCCGCAGCCCGGCGACGGACGCGCGCAACAACCCCACCCGCGAGGTCTTCGCCCATTTCTTCGCGATGGAGGTGACCTGGAAGTAGGCAAGACGCTGTTGCGTGCGACGGGTCCCGGTCGCCGGACGACGCCGGTCCTAGGCCGCCGGCGCGTTTGGCCGGATCCGAGTCACCGACCCGAATAGCCCCACTTCGGCTTGTGGAAAGCGCTCGTTGTCATCGAGCCGGTAGTGGCCAACGAAGCGCGCGATTGGTGTGCGGAGCGGTTCCGGCTCATCCACTTCGTGGAACCGAAAACGGTGGATGTAGATGTCATACGCTCGCTCGGCAAAGCTCCAGCGCAGGCGGTCGGGAGCCTTGCCCCAGCAGCGCACCCAGCCCCGATGGATCACCAGGTGGTGGAAGTCGCACACCACGATGAGGTTGTCGAACGTGTTCGGTCCGCCGGCGCCGCGCGACCGGATGTGGTGAACGTGGAGGCCGGACCGGGCCCTGCATCCCGGTGCCTCGCATTGCCAGTCGTCGCGGACGAGCACCGGCGTGACCCGACTGAGCGCCCGATATGCCGGATCCTCATAGGCCGCAGCAAAGTGATCGAGCAGGTCGTTGAGGCACGCCCATAACGGCCAATGCGGCCCGCGGATGGCGCGGATCCGGTTGATTGCCAGCACCAGCACCTGTCTTTCGTCTTCGGTGAGCCATATTCGCAGGGGACTGGCGGCGAAGTGGCCAACATTGGCCCCGTCTGTTGCGCGTTTCTTGAAAAGTCGGCGAATGGTGGAGGCGCTTGCGACGCGCTCACCGCGGAACCGGCCAACATTGGCCGCCGCTCGTTTGAACCTTCGTTGTCGACCGTGAGCGCACTTCCTGGCGCCGCCGCACTCCCCTGCGCCGCCGCACTTCCCGCCGCCGCCACGCCGTCGGCGGTCGCCGCGGCATCGGACACAGCCGAGCCGTTGATCGTTCCCCCGTCGAAGCGAACCGAGGGGTGAGGCGGAGCGCCGTCGCGCCGAACCCAGAGCGGATCGGCCGCGGCGCGGGCGCAGGCCCAGTCAACCGCATCGGTAAGCCGTGTCAGTGTCATGCGCCGGGCGTATTCGATCCAGCGATAGGTCGTCGCTGGTTTGAGGCCGAGATCGAGCACCCGAATCAGGACCGATGCTTTCAGCGGCGTAAGGTGCCCCTCCGTACAAGCCGTTTTCAAAGACGGATGACGCCATCCCGCCGCCTCGGCGCGGATCAATCGCCGGGCAGTGCGGGCAGACATGGCGAGTCGTTCCCGGACGTAACCGTCAAAGTCGGCAAAACCCAGCTGGCTCCAGAGACGGCGATCGCGAACCTGACGAAGGAGCGCCCCGAATGTCAGCGCCGCCGTGCCTCCAGAGAGATACGCATTCTTTAGTGTGTCGTGTAGCTCCCACGGGGTGAGCGGGGGGTGAGGGTCCTGGTGTACCCCGGATCGGGAAATTGAGTCGCCGGACGCCGGGAGCCGAGATTCATCGGTGTCGGCGTGGAGGTTTCGGGAGGGTTGCCCCCCCGCATTGACGGATTCAGCCCCTAACGCCGGCCCGGGATCCTCGTCCACCGACGTCGCGCCGGGCTTCTCCTCTACCGACGTCGAACCGGGATCCTCCTCCGACGACGTCATACCGGAATCCTCCTCGACCCGCCTCTCCCTGGAATCCTTCTCGACCGGCGTCGCATCGGAATCCTCCTCGAGCGCCAGGGCGCCGGAGAGAAACTCTGCCGCGATGAACTCCCAGCGGGCGCCCTCAGGAAGCGGAGTACCGGCGACCTTGTTCACCAACCGCAAGACACTGTTGGTCTTGCCGATCATCCAGCCGGGGACTTCAGCGCGCCACGCGGCGCGGGGCTCGTCCTGATCCGGTTCGGCGGCGCCCGAATCGCCTTTGCGACGCGAATGCTCACGGACAGCACGCGACAGCTCCCGCACCGTCAGCTCGTTCGCCAGGGCCAACCAGCGTCGTTCCGACGCGGCCGTGGCCACGCGCCCCGCGACCGCTTCGGCTTTGGTCAGCACCAGCGCCCCGCTGGAGAAGGCGGCGCGGATCTCGAGCAGAGCGACGAGTCTTTTCCCCAGGCAAGCCATACGGCGCAGAGAACGGGCGCTGGTTCCGAGCTCTTCGTTGGCGTAGTCGGACTGTGTGCGATAGCCGAGCCGATGAAACGAGAGCCGCCCTCGAGCCTCGCCGCTGCCAGCGCCGCCGGCCGGCGTGCGGCCATGTAGTCACGGGCGGCATCGACGGTTCTTTCGTCGATCTCCCGTGCCGTAGCCACGGCGCTACGGCCGGTCGGCACAGCCTCAATCTCTTGATATCCGCTCGTTGAGCCCATGGAGATAGTATAGCAAAACTGCACGAAAACTACACGAAAAATTAATCGAACAACGAGTGAGTATCACATTCAGGAATGAACGAGCAGCCCCTATTCAGGGGGTGTCGAAAGGCCGCCGGGGCGATTCCTATGAAACGCCTCGCCGCTCACCCACTGTCGGCGTCCAGGTAGTCGCGGATGCGCCTGGCGGTCTTGGGCCCGACGACCGCGGCCAGGTCCGCCACCGATGCCGCCTTGACGCCTTTGAGAGACCCGAAGCGGCTCAGCAGGGTGTGTTTGCGCTTCGGACCGACGCCGGGAATGTCGTCGAGCACGGACTCGCGCAGGCGCCGCTGCCGCAGATTGCGGTGGTAGGTGATGGCGAATCGATGCGCTTCATCGCGTACCCGCTGTAAGAGACGCATGGTTTCCGGGTAGCGCACCAGCGGGATCGGCATGGCCCGCTCGGCGACGTAGAGCATCTCTTCTTCCTTGGCGATGCCGGCTACCGGTTGCGCCGCCATGCCCAGGGCCTCCAGCTCCTTACGGGCGGCGTTGAGCTGGCCGCGACCGCCGTCGATCAACAGAAGATCCGGCGGCTCGCGGTCGCCGGCGACGACGCGTTTGAAATGGCGCTCCACAACCTGGGCGATCGACTTGTAGTCATCGGGTGTGTCGAGGCCGCGCAGCTTGAAACGCTTGTAGCCTGACTTGTCGAATTCGCCGCCGCGCAGGCGGACGAGCGCCGCGACGATCTCGCCGCCCTGCGTGTTGGAGATGTCGACGCACTCGATGCACACCGGCGGTGCGCTCAAGTCCATGAGTTCTTGCAGCGTACGGGCGCCGGCCTCGTCGGAGCTCCGTTCATAGCGGGTACCGAATGCCAACTCGGCGTTGTTGGCAACGAGCTCGAGCAGGCGTCGCTTCTCGCCCCGCCGCGGTACGAGGATCTTCACCGCGCCGTTGCGCTGCTGGCGCAGCCAGGCCTGGATCGTTTTCTGGCCGGCGACCGCGAAGGGCACACACACCTCGGGAGGGAAGTACTGCTCGCCGTGGTAGTATTGCTGCAAGAAGGTCGACAGCAGCTCCGCGTCGCCGATGCCACCGACGCTGTCCCAGAAGAACTCCTTGCGGTCGACGACGATGCCGCGACGCATCAGGAACACTTGCAGCGCGACGCGCTCCCCTACCCGGTGGATGGCGAACGTGTCGCGGTTCTGCAGGCCGGTCGAGGCCACCTTCTGCTCGCGCGCCGTCAGCTGCACGGTGTTGAGCAGGTCGCGGTAATGGGCGGCGCGCTCGTACTCCTGAGCCGTTGCCGCCTCGTTCATCTTGACCTCGAGGTCGGCGCTCAGGTCGATACCGCGCCCGTCGAGAAAGAGCAACGCCTGCTCGACCCGCTCCCGATAGTCGTCCTCGTCGCAGAGGTCCCGCACGCAGGGCCCGGCGCAGCCGCCGATGTCGTAGTACAGGCAGGGCCGCTCCCACGAACCATCAATATCGATGTTGCAAGGCCGCACGCCGAACTGCCGGTACGCCAGCAACTGGGTCATGTGCGCCGTGCTCGCGGGGGCGTAGGGGCCGAAGTATTTCTCGCCGTCGCCCTTGGCGCCGCGCACATACTGGAGGCGCGGAAAGCGCTCCGAAACCACCATCCGCAGGTACGGATAGTTCTTGTCGTCGCGCAGCAGGACGTTGAAGCGCGGCCGGTTCTGCTTGATCAGGCTGTTCTCCAGCGCCAACGCCTCGAGGTCGGTGTCGGTGACGATGACTTCGATGGCGATGGCCTCGGCCAGCATCGCTTCCTGCTTGGGCCCGAGCGCCGCGGCTCCCGATAGGTGTGAGCGCACCCGGTCACGAATGCTCTTTGCCTTGCCGACGTAGATGGTCCTCCCCTTCTCGTCCTTGAAGAGGTAGACACCGGCCGACGTCGGCAGGCTCGGGATCTTCTGGCGCAGAACGTCAACAGACATGCCTACGCCACGCCCATCACCCGCTGCCGCTTGAGCTCCTGGATGCGGTCGCGCAGCGCTGCCGCGCCCTCGAAGTCGAGCACTTCGGCGGCCTCGTGCATCTCCTTCTCGAGATCGGCGAGCTTCCTTTCGAGGGCCTCCTCGCTCAGCAGCAGCGCCGGATTCACCTCGGAAAGGTCGACGTAGTCCCGCGCGAAGAACTCGCCGAACACATCGGAGATGCGTTTCACCACGGTCTCCGGCGTGATGCCGTGGGCGGCGTTGTAGGTTTCCTGCCGCTGCCGACGCCGATCGGTCTCGTCGATGGCTTCGCCCATCGAGCGGGTCACCTTGTCGGCGTAGAGAATGACCATACCCTCTATGTTGCGGGAGGCGCGGCCGGCGGTCTGCACCAATGCGGTTGTCGATCGCAGGAAGCCCTCTTTGTCGGCGTCGAGGACGGCCACCAGCGTGACCTCGGGCAGGTCGAGTCCTTCTCGCAGGAGGTTGACGCCCACCAGCACGTCGAAGTCGCCGGCGCGGAAGTCGCGCAGCAGCTTGACGCGATCGAGCGTGTCGACGTCGGCGTGGAGGTAGCGCACCCGTACCCCGAGGTCCTGGTAGTAGCTCGTCAGCTCCTCGGCCATGCGTTTGGTGAGCGTCGTGACCAGCGTCCGCTCCTGTCGCGCGACGCGTTGGCGTACCTCATCGAGCAGGTCATCCACCTGGCCGCGCGCCGGCCGCACCTCGATCTCGGGATCGGTCAGCCCGGTCGGCCGGATGACCTGCTCGACGACGACGCCACCCGCCGCCTCGAGCTCGTAAGGCCCGGGGGTCGCCGACACATACATCGTCTGCCCGACCTCGCCCTCGAATTCCTCGAACGTCAGCGGCCGGTTGTCGAGCGCCGACGGTAGGCGAAAGCCGTGCTCCACCAGGTTCAACTTGCGCGACCGGTCGCCCACGTACATGCCGCGCAGCTGCGGCACCGTCATGTGGCTCTCGTCGATGAACATGAGGTGGTTGGACGGCAGGTATTCGATCAAAGTCGGCGGCGGCTCGCCGGCGGCGCGACCGGTGATATGGCGCGAGTAGTTCTCGATGCCGTGGCAGTAGCCGATCGTCTGCATCATCTCGAGATCGAAGCTGGTGCGTTGGTGCAGGCGCTGCGCCTCGAGCAGCTTGCCCTCTTCCTGCAGCGTGCCGAGATGAACATCGAGCTCCTGCCTGATCGATTCGATGGCCTCGAGACGGCCCTCGCTGGTGGTGACGTAGTGCGACCCCGGGTACAGCGACACGTTGTCGAAGGTTTCCTCGACGTCGCCGAACAGCGGATCGATGGATGCCAGCTCGACGACCTCGTCATCCTCTAGGACCACCCGTAATGCTTCCTGCCCGTACGCGGGAAAGATCTCGATGTCGTTGCCGCGGACGCGGAACTTGCCGCGCTCCAGCTCGCCGGAGGTGCGCACATAGTGCACCTCGACCAAACGATGTAGGAACTTCTGGCGCGGCAGGCGCTGGCCGACCTCGAGCGGCACGAGCATGCCGTAGTACGCCTCGGGCGACCCGAGACCGTAGATGCACGATACCGAGGCTACGATCAGCACGTCGCGGCGTTCGAACAGCGCCCGCGTCGCCGAGTGGCGCAACCTGTCGATCTCCTCGTTGATCAGCGTTTCCTTGGCGATATAGGTGTCGGTCGACGGGATGTACGCCTCCGGCTGGTAGTAGTCGTAGTACGACACGAAGTACTCGACGGCGTTGTGCGGGAAAAACTCTTTGAACTCCTGGTAGAGCTGTGCCGCCAACGTCTTGTTGTGGGCAATCACCAGCGCCGGCCGCTGCACCTTCTCGATGACCTTGGCCATCGTGAACGTCTTGCCCGAGCCGGTGACACCGAGCAGCACGTGGTGCGGCCGACCTGCCTCGATGCCCTCGACGAGCGCGTCGATCGCCGCCGGCTGGTCGCCCTGCGGCTCGAACGCCGCCTGCAGCGTGAAGAGTGTCACCCGGAGAGCTCGGCGAAGGCTTCGGCGAGTCGGTCCATGGCTTCCCGCAGAATGTCGATCTCGATGGCGAAGGACAGCCGTACGTAGCCGTCGCGACCGAACGCCGTGCCCGCGACGGTGACCACGTGGGCGTTGTCGATCAGGAACGTCGCCAGATCGTCGGAGCTGGTGACCGTGTCGGTAAACAGCTCGGTAACGTTGGGGAAGGCGTAGAAGGCGCCCATCGGCCGACCGGCGGCAACGCCGGGCATGGCGTCGAGGCGCTGCAGGACCAGCTCGCGACGCTCGGCGAAGGCGGTCAGCATCTGGTCGACCGGCGCCTGGTCGCCGGTCAGCGCTGCCAGCGCGGCCCACTGGCTGATCGACGTCGGGTTGCTGGTCAGGTGGCTCTGTAGTCGTGACATGGCTTCGACCAGCAGGCGAGGTCCGGTCGCCCAGCCGACGCGCCAGCCGGTCATCGCCCAGGTCTTCGAGCACGAGCCGGTGGATAGCGTCACCTTCTTGGCCTCGGCGCCAAGATCGAGGGGCGAGGCGTGGCGCGCCCCGTCGTACAGGAACTGGTCGTAGGTCTCGTCGAACACGATGACCAGGTCGCGGTCGATGGCGAGGCGAGCCACATCTTCTAGAGCGGCTCCCGAAATGACGGCGCCCGACGGATTGCTCGGCGTGTTCAGGACGATCGCCTTGGTGTTGTCGGTACAGGCGGCGGCGATATCCTGCGGCCGCACGACGAGGCCGTCTTCTTCCCGTGCCTCGACGAACACCGGCGTCCCGCCGGCTATCCGCACTTGCTCCGGAAACGACACCCAGTAGGGCGTCGGGATGATCACCTCGTCACCCGGCTCGACCAACGCTTGGAAGGCGGCGAACAAGGCGTGTTTGCCGCCGCAGGTGACGCTCGTTTCGGCGCGCGAGTACTCGATGCCGTGGCGTTCCAGATAGCGCTCGTTGATGGCGTCCTTCAGCTCCGGAATCCCGGTAGCTGCCGTGTAGCGTGTCTTCCCGCCTTCGATCGCCTGGATCCCGGCGTCGCAGATGTGTTGCGGCGTCGGGAAGTCCGGCAACCCCTGGCCCAAGTCAATAACGTCGACGCCTTGATCCTTGAGGCGCGCCGCCTTCTCGGCTGCCGCCAGCGTCGCCGATGGGCTGATCTGTACCAATCTGTTGACGATTTCCATGTTGCTTCCTAGAGGCGGCGGCGAGAACCTGCCGCCGGACGATTACTTCGTTCGGCGAGCGATCTTTTCCGCCAGCCTACGCTCGACACTCGCCGGCACCAGGCCGTCGATCGCTCCCCCCAGCACGTACACCTCTTTGACAAGGCTCGACGAAACGAAGGTGAATTCCTCATGCGGCACCATGAACAACGTTTCGATTCGCTCGTTCAAGCGCCGGTTCATCAACGCCATCTGCAGCTCATACTCGAAGTCCGTCGGCGCTCGAAGGCCGCGGATCAGCGCCTGTGCACCGACTTTCTCCGCGTAGTCGACGAGTAACCCGTCGAACGTATCGACTATGATCGCGTCGTCATCGGCGTACAACTCGTTGAGCATCTCGAGACGCTCTTCGAGCGCGAACCAGGGCTCCTTCTGTGGATTGCGCAGAATGCCGACGTAGACCTTGGCGAAGATCACCTTCGACCGCTCGACGATGTCGACGTGCCCGTTCGTCATGGGGTCGAACGACCCGGGATAGACAGCGACGCGATCCAATCTCGACCTCGAATCGAGCAGGGGCTGGGGAATCCGTACGCGGACCGTAAACGGGCCGAGCCAGGCTCACGAAGTGCCGATTATATCAGGGTCGATCGGCCGTGAAGATGGAGAAGGCGGTATCGCCGACGTCAACGCGGCGGACCGAGCACCAGCCTTGCGGCGCCTCGGGCGACGTCTGTTCGCGGTGCTCGAGGATCACCCTGCCACCACCTGCCAGGAGGCTGTATTTGTCCAGCGCCTCGAGACAGCGGCCGGCTTCATTCCAGTCATACGGCGGATCGAAGAACGCCAGATCGAACGCGGCGCCATCCTTGCCGAGCCGGCGCAGCGCTGCGTGCCAGTCGGCAACGAGGACGCTTGCGCGTGCACTGAAACTGCAGGTTTCCACGTTGCCGCGTAGCACGGCCGCGACGCGGCGGTTGCGCTCGACGAAGGTAACGGCGCGCGCACCACGGCTGAGCGCCTCGATGCCGACCGCTCCGGCGCCGGCGAATGCATCCAGGAGCCACGCTTCTGCGACATCGGCGCCCAGCACGTTGAACAGCGTCTCGCGGGCTCGATCAGAGGTCGGCCTTACGCCCGCTGCGGGGGGCATCTCGAGGCGGCGGCCCTTGGCGCTTCCGGCAATCACCCGCATGAGCTCAACCGGCCCTGAAGTTCACGAAACGTCGCTCCCAAAACCACGACACATGCTTACGATAGGCGATGCTGGCCGTATCTTCCGCAACGACCAGCCGGGCACTTTCCTGGCGCGCCGCCTCGAGCCACTCGTGGTCACGGACAGGATCACCGACGCGCAGCCCGGCGACGCCGGCCTGGCGGGTACCCAGCACCTCTCCCGGACCACGCAACGCAAGGTCCTTCTCGGCCAACACGAAGCCGTCATGGCTGTCGCGCACCGCGCTCAGCCGCGCCCCGGCGACGGACGATAACGGCTGGTGCGCGATCAAGATGCATTGTCCGCGGCGCGTACCGCGCCCTACCCGGCCGCGTAGCTGGTGGAGCTGGGCGAGGCCGAAGCGCTCGGCGTGACCAACTACCATCAGCGACGCGTTGGGGACATCGACCCCCACCTCGACCACCGTTGTCGCCGCCAGTACGTCGGTGTCGCCGACCACGAACGCGCCCATCGCGGCGGCCTTGTCCCCCGTCGTCTGGGCCCCGTGTAGCAAGCCGATACGAGCTCCGGGCAACTGACGCTGCAGGTCGGCCTCGAGGAGAACCGCCGCTCCCGTTTCATCCTCGGCGTCCTCGATGCGTGGTGCCACCACATACACCTGTTCGCCGCGGTCCACGGTTCGGCGAACCACCTGCAGGACGTCGCCCCATTTCTCGGCCGCCACGACGCGCGTTTCGACAGGGCGGCGTCCCGGGGGCATGTCGTCGATGGTGCACAGATCCAGGTCGCCGTATGCCGTTAGCGCCAGCGAACGCGGAATCGGCGTCGCGGACATGACCAGCAGGTCCGGCGGCGCCGGCCCTGGGCCTCCCTTTCGCGCCAGAGCGGCGCGCTGGCGCACGCCGAAGCGATGCTGCTCATCGACAACTACCAGCCCCAGCCGGTGAAATTCGACGGCCGGCTCGATGAGCGCGTGGGTACCGACAACGATCGTAGCGGAGCCCGATCGCACTGCATCCATAACCCGGGCCCGCTCGCGGCTCCCCTGCCCGCCCACCAGGCATTCCACGCAGATGCCCAGCTGGCTCGCCCACGCACCGAGATTCTCGACGTGCTGTCGGGCCAAGATTTCGGTCGGCGCCATGATTGTGGCTTGGTAGCCATTGCGCGCGGCCAGCATCAGCGCCGCGCCGGCAACTGCCGTCTTGCCGCAACCGACATCCCCCTGCAGCAGGCGGTGCATCGGCGCGGCGCCGGACATGTCGGCGATGATTTCGTTCAGCGCCCGCTCCTGGCCCGCTGTCAAGGTGAACGGCAGCGGCGCCAAGACCTCCTGCAGCGTGGCGGAATCCACGCCAAAGGAAATGCCTCGTGCGCCGCCTTCGATGCGCCGCCTTTGCATCAGCAGCGCCGTCTGAAAGGCCAAGAATTCGTCGCAGATGAGGCGACGGTGCGCGTCGGACCGTGCCCCGTTCCAGATCTCGGGGTCGGCATCGGCCGGCGGTTGATGCACCTGTTGCAGCGCCGTGTCTCGATCGATCAAGCCGAGGCGCTCCACCGTCGGCGCCGGCAGGTGCTCCTTCGCACTCTCGAGCCCGACGAAGGCGGCCGTGACGATGCGTCGCAGGACGCCGGGCGTCAGCTTGCCGACGCGGCGATAGATCGGCACCAGGCCGCCGACGTGCAGGCCGGCGTCGGCTGTCCCGTCAACGCCCGCCTCGTCCCGTTCGATCACCGGGTTTACGAGGTGCGGCGCATCTTCGTAGGATCCGACACGGCCGAACATCCACAGAGGATCGCCGGCAGCGATGGAGTTGGCGATGTAGGGCTGGCCGAACCAGACGACGTCCAGCTCACCGGACGCGTCGCGAACCCGCGCCTCGGCCCGTCCTCGCCGCCCCCGGCGGGCCAGCCGGCAGCGCACGACCTCCACACGGAGCACACAAGTCTCACCGGGCTGCACCGCCCCGATCTCAATGACCGACGACCGGTCTTCGTAGCGAAACGGCAGGTACAGCAGCAGGTCCTCCACCGTCTCGATACCGGCTTCGGCGAACCGCCGCGCCCGCGCCGGACCGACGCCCGGGATGCGCTGCACCGAACCTTCGAGGCGAATAGAGCTCATCGGAAGCCGCTACAATCGGCGTCATGGAGAACGGTGTCACGAACAGAAGCGAACACGGACTCGACCTGTTGATCGCCGCCGCCGCGCCCGTCGAGCTGTGGCCCTTTGCCACTCGCCTCGGCGCAACAGAGCTGATTGGCGAGCTCGTCCAGGTGGAACATGCCGATCGCTGCATCGGCTTGCTCGCTGCCGGTATGGGACCGCCGGCCGACGCCGTCTTCGCCGCCGCGCTGTCCCGCCTGCGCCCGGCAGCCGCCATAAACGTAGGCATCGCCGGCGCCCTCCATCCCGATCTGCGCTCCGGGTCGACGTGGCTCGTGGAGCACTGGCTGCATCCGGACGAGCCGCACAATCGGGCGGCCGGCGTCGACCCGGCATTGTCGCGACAGCTCGTCGAGATTCTCGATGCGGCGGGAATTTCCTGGTCCTCGGCGACTGCGGTCACCGTGGAGAGGCCGTTGCACGACGCGGACCAGCGCGACCGGCTGCACGCCGACACGGGCGCGCACTTGGTCGAAATGGAGGGAGGCCGTTGGGCCGATATCGCCGCCACTGCCGACGTGCCGTTCGCCGCCGTGCGCGTCGTCTCGGATCACGCCAACCGCGACCTTCCCGGCGGCGGCAAGCAGCACGGCCGGCGCGCCTGGATGCTCAAGGAAGACGGCAGCGTGCATCGCCGCCGGCTGCTGTGGGCGCTGATTACATCGAGGGCTTGGCTGCGACCGCTGCATCATTATCGGGAGGTGAAAGCCGCTGGCTGCGACTTCGGCGCCGCTCTGGCGTCGCTGCACGCGATCGCCGAAGCGTTCGCCGCCAGTCCACCAGCTCCCGCGAATCTCCGAGCGGGCGATGGTCATGCTCAATTCGGGATCAGCAGGTAGCGGAGCAAGAAAATCACCCCGAGTCCCCACATCGTCCACGAAACGTCGCGCCCCTGGCCACCGATGAGTTTGGTGCCCAGGTAGGTCAGGATACCGAGGGCAATGCCGTCCAAGATGCTGAAGGTGAGCGGTATGGCGATCGCCGTGACGAACGCCGCCAGGCTCTCGCTGCGCTCGTCCCAGTCTATGTTGCCGAGGCCGCGGGCCATCAGCGCGCCGACGACGATCAGCGCCGGGGCGGTGGCGAATGCGGAAACGGCTTCGAGCCCCGGGGCGAAGAACATGGCGCCGATGAAGCCTGCCGCCACCACCATGTTGGCGAGGCCGGTTCGCGCCCCGGCGGCGATCCCGGCGGCGCTTTCGATGTAGGCGGTCACCGGCGATGTACCCAGGCCGGCACCTATGACAGTCGCGGCAGCGTCGGCCGTCATCGCCCGGTTGTCGCGGGGAAGCTGGCCGTTTTGATCCATAAAACCACCCTGCACGCCAACGCCGACGAGCGTTCCCATGGTGTCGAAGAAATCGACGAACAGGAGCACCACCACCAGGTCGATGAAGCGCCAATCCAGCGCTCCCCAGAGATCCCACTTCAGGAACGTTTGCGAGGCTGCCGGCAACGCCACCCAGTTCGACGGTAACGCGGTCTGTCCCGCAAGGAGCGCCAGCACCGTGGTGGCGAGCATGCCGAGCAGCAGCGCACCACGGATGTTGCGCACCAGCAAGCCGCCGGTAACCAGCAAGCCGGCCCAGGCGATTCACGTTCCGGGAGCGCTGAGGTCACCGAGGCCGACGAGCGTCGCGGAATCGGCGACGATGATGCCGGCGCTGCGCAACCCGAGCATGGCAATGAACAAGCCGATCCCCGCTGATACGGCAAGCTTCAAAGAGACGGGGATGGCGCGCATGATGTGACGCCGTAGCTGCACGGCCGTGGCGAGCACGAACAGCAGGCCCGACCAGCCGACAAGCCCCAGACCGATGCGCCAGACGCGCTCATCGGGCGCTCCCGACCCCAGTGTCGCCGCCACCGGAACCACCGAAAAAGCGAAGTAGGCGTTGAGCCCCATGCCCGGGGCCAGAGCAATCGGGTAGCGTGCCCACCACGCCATCAACACGGTCCCCACCGCAGCTGCCGCGCAGGTCGCGAACACCGCGGACTGAAAGGGGATGCCGGCGCTCGACAGGATCCCGGCGTTGACCACGACGATGTACGCCATCGTCACGAACGTAGTGGCACCACCCCGAAACTCACCGGCCAGGGTCCCGCCAGACTCAGTGACAGCAAACGTCTTGTCGAGAAACGCCCCGAGGCCCGATTGCTCAGTCACCCCTCACCCTGGATCGCCCGCACCGTGTTTTTACCGCCCCCCGGGACCCTTTGCTTCAACCCTAGCCAGGTGGTCCGGCGGTCACCGGCGTGGGCCGGTTCACTGGCTCCGGCCGCGCGCGGCGATCGGCCACACGGCTTCGACGCGGTCGTCGCGGATCGCGTACATCTGGTCGTACAGGTTCACGACCGGGTCGCAGTGCGAGACGATGAGCTCGGCCATGTCGCCGGCGCGATACGTTCGGCTCGGGTCATCGTAGATGATCGTGCCGAATTCATCCGACCCACTGCGATATTCCATGCCCGTCTCGCCCGCGATGATCGACCAGGGGCGGTTGATCGAGCACGCCTTCGCGCCGGCGTCCGTGGTCGCGCGGCCCTCGTACCGGGAAGTGAGGACGGTCGTAAGGATCGTGAGTGAGGGCGCGAAGTCGGTATAAGTGTCGGGGTCGTCACGTCCACCGATTCCCAGGTACTGGGCGTCCATGAAGACGTAGCTGCCGCACTGCACGTCCGTGAACCCCGGCGTTTCATGGTCGATGTTGTAGGTGCCCGTTCCTCCGCCGCTGAAGATGCTGGTGTCGAGCCCGGCGCGGGCCATCATGGCGCATGTTTCGGCGGCGTCCGACATCCGCTCGATCGCCCGAGTGCGTCGCGTCCCGAATCCCGCCACATGCTGTATGCCGCCGTCGTAGCAGAGCATCCCGCGGAGCCGCAGGTGTGGCAGGCTGTCGATGAGCTGTGCCAGATCCAGCGCGGGCTCGCCGGGTGGAATCCCGGTGCGATGCCCGCCGGGGTCGACGTCGACGACCACGTCGGCGACGAGCCCCGCGGCCCCGGCCGCCTCCGACAAAGCACGGGCATTTCGTTCGCTATAGGTCGCCTGAATAAAGCCGGGACACTGCTTCCGCAGATTCGTTGCCCGCCGGATCTTGGTCGCCGTGACGTTGCTGGTCGTGAGGAGAATATCGTCGATGCCGTACTCGAACATGACTTCGGCTTCGCTGACTTTCGCGGTACAGATGCCGAGTGCGCCGCTGGCGATCTGCAGGCGCGCGATTGCCGGGCACTTATGGGTCTTCGCATGCGGGCGGCTCGCGATGCCGTTACGGGTCACCGTCTCCTGCATGGTGGCCAGATTCTGCTCGAGCTTGGCGAGATCGACGCAGAGGGTAGGCGTGTCCAGGTCCCATTTCGACGTGCCTACCTCCGGGTGGGGCGCTGCTTCGGTCGTCGTGCCCGCTCGCACCGACCGCGGTGCCCAGAGCCCGGCAGCCGCCGCCGCTCCCGTACTGCCGATGAATCGTCGCCGCGACAGGAATGGATCGGTCATGGTCGTGCTCCCTCTGTCCGTGTTCCGGATTCGTTGAGTCGTGACGCCTACGGAAGGTCGTCGATCGCCACAACGCTACTTGTTTACCGGCATCGTCTCAACGACAACGCTCACCGGCGTTTGTGAAGCCGAGCATCCGATGAAGAGCGCCGGGAGCAAAGCCGGTGGATTGCTGTCGTCAATGCAGCTGTACGGAGACGAGCTGCGAGACGCCGCTCTCCTGCATGGTGACGCCGTAGAGTAGGTCGGCGATCTCCATGGTCCGCTTGTTGTGCGTGATCAGGATGAACTGCGTGCGGTTCTCGAAGGAATGCAGGGCGCGCAGGAAGCGGTCAATGTTGGGATCGTCGAGCGCCGCGTCCGCTTCGTCGAGGATGCAGAAGGCCGCCGGGCGGTACTCGAAGATGGCGAACAGCAACGACAGCGCCACCAGCGTGCGCTCGCCACCCGACAACAACCGGATGTTCTGCAGCCGTTTCCCGGGCGGTTGCGCAAAGATCTCGATGCCCGTGTTGAGCGGGTCGTCGGAATCCTCGAGCCGCATGCCCGCCTTACCGCCGCCGAAGAGCTGGCGAAAGATGCGGTTGAGATAGCCGTTGACCGCCTCGAAGCAGTCGTTGAAACGCTGGATACAGTCGACGTCGATGCGCTTGATGGCGTCGTCGAGGTTGCCGGCGGCGTCTCTGAGGTCTTTGCGCTGCGTCGACAGCTCCTCGTAGCGCGCCTCCTGCACCTCGAAGTCCTCGTAGGCCATCAGGTTCACCGGGCCGAGGCGGTCGATCTTGCCCTGGACCTCTTGAATCATGAGGCGCAGGGCCGCCGCGTCGAGTGCCGCGATGTCGACGACGTCGTCCTTCTTTTTGCTCTTCGTCTTGGCCTTCTTCTTGGCACCGCCCTTGGCATCGGCTTCGGTCGGCTCCTCTTCAGGAAGCACGGGACCCTGTTGCAGTAGGTCGTCGGGCTCCATCATGAGCCGCTCGCGGATCTGCTGATCCAGGTGCTGCCCCTCGACCCGTGCCTCGGCGGCCTCGATGTCACGCTGCGAGCGTGCCTCCTGCGCTTCCTCGAGTTCGGCGCGTCCCTGGGTCTGCACGGTCTCGAGCTCGGCGGCCTCGGCTTCACCGGCATGATCGTCGCTGACCCAGTTTTTCAGCTCTTCTTCGAGCGCCGCGCCCTTCTCGCCGGCTTCCTTGGCTTGCTGGCGCGACGTGTCGACCTGAACGCGGGACTCTTCCGCCGCCGTCTTCAAGGTTTCGATCTCCGCCGTGGCACGCTCCCGCTCGGCCTCCAGACGGCGGCCGGCAGCCTCAGAGACGGCCAGCTCCTGGTGCGCCGCCTTTGCCTGGGCCTCCGCGGCGCGAGCTGCGGTCGCGGCGCGATCACGATTCTCGCGCGCCTCGAGCTCTTCGGGCGATGTGACCTCGGGCTCCGGAAGGGCCGCAGAATCCCGTGCCTGGTCGTCAGCATTCTCTTCGTCGACCTCCAGCGTCATGAGACGTGCCTGCCGGCCGCGCGCCCGCACCTCGACGCCGCACGCCCAGCAACTGCCGTTGGCGTCGACGAACGCGTGCCCGGCGTGCTCCTGCGCCAGCACCACGACTTCGGCGGCGTCGGCAACGATCCACGTGTCACATAGCAGCGCCCGGATCACTGCCGCGACAACCTTCGTGCGTCCTGAAACGCGATCGTGTAGCGCCCCGACAATCCGATCGTCGGCCGGCGGCGGCGTTTCGATGAACCCCGGCGACTGGCGCAGCGCCCGGGAGCGTCGATTGCCGTCCAAGGTTTCCTCGAGCCATGGATCGAGCCCCTTGCGCGGCAGCACCTTGACGTCAAGCAGCTCACCGAGCGCCAGGTTCAGCGTCGCGAAGTCGTCCTCTTCGACGACCAGGTCGGCCGACAGCGGACGCGGCTCACCGTCGTCTTCCGCGGATCCCGGTGCCATGGTCGCCATCGCTCCCTGCAACCGGCGCCGCGCCATCTCCAGCTCTTCTTGTGCCCCTTCCAGGACCTCTTTTGCAGCTTCCGCGGCGGCAACGGCCTCCTGCGCCACATCCTCGCGCCGCGTCTGCAGTCCGGCCGCCTCGTCGAGGCGTTCCGCGAGGTCAGCGGCGCGCCTCTCGAGCTCGCCGATGCGGTCTTCGGCGAACGCCAGGCGATCCTCTTGGCGTCGCGCCTCCGCGTTGAGCCGCTCCTCCTCCAATTGGCTCCGGTATAGCCCCTGCTGCCGCTCTTGCTCGGCCTCGCGGTTGGCGCGCAGTCGATTGCGTGCCTCGGTCAGCTTCTTGGCGGTGGCCTCCAGCGCCTTGCGCGACGCCTTTTCGGCGTCTCGCGCACCGGTCGCGCCGCCGGTCACCGTCTTGAGCTTCTGCCGCGACGCCAGTAGCTCGCCGTGCAGCGAGGCGCGCTCGAGCTGGCGCAGCTCGCCGCGCAGTTTCTTGTAGCGCCGCGCCCTGCCCGCCTGGCGCTTGAGGCTGCGCATCTGACGGGCGACCTCGTCGTAGATGTCGTCGATACGCGCCAGGTCCTGCGCCGTTGCTTCCAACTTGAGTTGTGTCAGATGGCGCCGCTGCCGGTACAACGTAATACCCGCCGCTTCCTCCAACGGCGCGCGCCGGTCCATCGAGTTGGCCGACAAGATCTGGTCGATCTTCCCCTGGCCGATCAGGAAGCAGGCACGCGCTCCCAGCCCGGTGCCGGCCAAATAATCGCGGATGTCGCGCAGGCGGCACTTGTCGCCGTTGAGCAGATATTCGGAATCACCGGAGCGGTACAGCCGGCGGGTGATCTTCAGAAGGCCGGGGTCGTGGTCCGCCGCGGATGAAGCGGGTTCTTCGTTATCGTCGACGAGCTCGGTGCGGGTGTCGACCTCGATGGCCCCCGAGGCGTCGATCGCGATGCCGTCAGCGGCCACCGGCTCGTTTTCGGCGCCTTTTCCGGAGTCCGCCACTTTCTCGCCATCGTTACCGTTGCCTTCGACGACGTCGGGTAACGGCGCCATGCCGCTGGCCTCGAGGTCACGCAGTGGATCGCGTCCGACGTCGCTCGGCGCGTGGCCGTTCGACAGGAACAGGGTGACCTCCGCGAGGCCGATGGCCTTGCGCGTCGCCGTGCCCTGGAAGATGACATCCTGCATGCGCTGCGCTCGCAGCGCCCGCGTGCTTTGCTCGCCGAGCACCCACAGAATGGCGTCGGAGATATTGCTCTTGCCGCAGCCGTTGGGCCCGACGACCGCAGTAATCCCCTCGGGGAAGTCGAGCTCCGCTGCATCGGCGAAGGACTTGAAGCCGCGAATTTCGAGTTTAGAGAGCTTCCACAACGTGCACGGGCCCCCAATTGCCCCGTGCCTCCCGGGTTCTGCGCAGGTTCAAGGATGAAGGCAGCTGCGGCGCCGTCTTCGTGCCACCCCTGGCACCGCGGAGTGTAGCACCTCGATGGGTACATCGTAAACGGTCGAACCACAAGCTGTTGTGGCCGAATGACTCCAAACCACCACATTTTGGGATATTCTAGGCCGCATGGAAAAGCAGCTTTCCGACCCCGTCTCGGCTTCAGTGGCAGCCCCGGTCGACGTTGGCGCCGCGCCCGGCGGGACACCGCCCGAGCCCGTGCTGTCGGTGATCATGCCGGTGTACAACGAGCGCACGACGATCCGCAGCATCGTCGAGCGCGTCCTCGCGTCGCCCTGGGTGGGGCAGCTTGTCATCGTCGACGATTGCTCACAGGACGGCACGGCCGACCTGCTGCGCGATGAGATCGCCTCGATGGATGCGCGCATCAGCGTGCTGTTCCACGAGGTCAACCAGGGCAAGGGCGAGGCGATCAAGACGTCGCGACCGCTGCTGCAGTGCCCCTACTGCATCATTCAGGACGCCGACCTCGAATACGATCCCGCCGAGTACGGACGTCTCGTCGAGCCGCTGCGCAACGACCTCGCCGACGTGGTGTATGGCTCCCGCTTCCTCGGCGACGTGCGCCGTGTGCTCTTCTTCTGGCACGCGGTCGGCAACAAGTTCCTCACCGTGCTCTCCAACGCGTGTACCAACCTGAACCTCACCGACATGGAGACCTGCTACAAGGCTTTCCGCACCGACGTCTTCACGTCGCTGCCGTTGCGTTCGCGACGCTTCGGCATCGAGCCCGAGATCACCGCGAAGATCGCCCGCCGCGGCCTGCGGGTCTACGAGGTGCCGATCTCGTACCACGGGCGAACCTACGCGGAAGGCAAGAAGATCAACTGGAAGGACGGCGTCAACGCCTTCTACGTGATCTTGCGCGAGCGTTTGCTCGGCCGCCGCGACCTGTCGTACGGGCACCGGACGCTCGCGAGCATCGCGCCGTTGCAGCGCTACCACCGGTTCCTGTGGGACACCGTTGCCGACCACGCCGGCCAGCACGTCATCGAGATCGGCGCCGGAATCGGCAACATTTCACAGTTCCTGACCGGCCGCGAACGCCTCTGGCTCACCGACGTCGACGATGAATATCTGCGCGGGCTGCGGACTCGCTCCGAGGGGCGCCCCAACACCGAGGTGCAGCGGCTCGACCTCACCAAGCCGCTGGCCGGCCAGGAGGCCGATACGCTGCGCGAAGTCGCCGACACAGCGGTCGCGTTCAACGTGATCGAACACATCGAGGACGACGTGCGCGCCTTCGAGATCATCGGCGAGACGCTGCAACCCGGTGGCAGGCTGCTGATCGTCGTGCCGGCTAGTCCGGCGCTTTATGGAGCTCTGGATGAAGAGCTCGGACACTACCGGCGCTACCGTCGCGCCGAGCTCGAGGAGCGTCTGCTGCAGGCCGGCTACGAGGTCGAGTCGACATCCTGGGCCAACGCTGTCGGGGCGATCGGCTGGTGGCTCAACGGCCGCATCCTACGGCGCCGGCATATTCCCGCTTTCCAGGCCAGGCTCAACAACCTGCTCGTGCCGTTGCTGCGCCTCGAACGGGCACTCGGCATGCCGTTCGGCCTCTCTCTTGTGGTCGTGGCGCGGCGCGTTGCCAGGCAGGAGAACCACGAGTAGACTCGCCTTGTCGTGCGCATCCCTCGGCACTCGTCGAGACGCAGCCCCGACTTCCCAGCCGACGTAGCTCAGTGGTAGAGCAGCTGATTCGTAATCAGCAGGTCCGGGGTTCAACTCCCCGCGTCGGCTCTTTGTTTTCAATAGGTTAGCTGTACCGGCCCAAAAGAAGGGCGGCCTGGGGGTCCGGTTGGGGGTCCACGAAGATACGGTGTCTTCCCCTCGAATCGCAGCGGGGGTCCAGTTGATGGCCCTGCGGATTTACGCGGCGTGGCGGTCGGTCAGGAGGGCTATCGTCCCGTTGGCACCCGCTCCTTCAACTCCTCGAACCAGTTCAGGATGATGTTGATCCGCTGAGATGTAATTGGTCCGTCTCTAGTCCTCAGCGTGGATGACGTCGTGGCAGACCGTACAAACGACAATCAAATTGTCCTCGACGTTTTCGCCACCATCTACGTGATGCTCCATGTGATGAAGTTCCAGGTGACGAGGATCCGAGCGATTCCATAGGTCGTGAGTCCAATCATAATGCTGGCAGGTGTATTCGTCGCGTCGCAGAACAGCCCGACGCACCGGGTCAGGGATTCTCCGATCATGCTCCCGGCTCTGCCGGTCAGCCTCCAAGACGTAGACGCCCACTGAAAGGTCAGGTCTCCCAGTCGACTTGGTAAGAATCGGCCACCCGTATTCCGTGCGGAGTTCGCGAACGCGTCGCGCCCATTCGGTTGCGTCGTCCCCTGCCACGTATCGGAGTTCTTCGTTCAGGATTTGCCGCCCGACATTCTCCCTAAAGTACTCAAGCTCCTTGTCCCTTACCGACGCATCCTTGTTGCGGATCGTATGGGCCACGTTCCAACGGTGGGCCGCGTCGCGGTCAGGCTCGGTGGAGAGGAGCAGGTAGTCGTCTGGTCCCATGGAAATCAGATCAGCGTCCGAATCGGACAGGTCTTCCTCTGTCGCCATCTCCCGCACAGTGACTCCGCTGATGATCTGCCAACCGAGCTCAACACGCAGCTCTCTAGTTCGGCGAGCCCACTCCTGGATTCCAGCAACCACGAGGGATCCGTCCCGAGTCCTGTAGAAAAAGAAATGGCGTAACCTCCGAGTAGGAAAAACGAGTCGCTGGAAACGGCGACAACAAGGAGGTCACACCATGAGCAACGGTAGCACGGGAGAGGTATCGGTCATCGAGTTCCGTAGCGCCATCCAGGAGCTGCTGCACAGCCGCATCCAGGAGGCGATTACGATCACGCTTGAGGAGGAGCTCGCCGAGGCGTTGGGATGCGGGCCGTACGAGCGCAACGGCTCGCGGCGAGGATATCGGCACGGGACGTATCGGCGGCAGATCACGATGGCGCAGGGGCCGCAGGATCTGGAGGTACCACGGGGACGGCTGCTGCGAGAGGACGGCAGCACCGGGGAGTTCCGCAGCACGATCCTGCCGCGGTATCAACGGCGCACCGAGGAAGTCGACGAGGCGATTCTAGGGGTGTACCTGGCGGGTGCAAATAGCCGACGGATCCGCAAGGCGCTCGCGCCGCTGCTGGGTGAAGCGAACCTCTCGAAGAGCGCGATCTCGAGGGTGGTGGGGCGGCTGAAGAAGCTGTTCGGGACGTGGTGCGAGCGCGATCTGACCGGTGAGTCGTACCCGATCGTGTACCTGGACGGGTTCCACCTGAAGGTGAGGTTGGCGCGGCAGGTCGTGTCGGTGCCGATCTTCGCCGCGCTGGGAGTGGCGGAAGATGGGCGCAAGGTGTTGGTGGCGTTGCGTCGGGCCGCTTCGGAGGCCGGGTGTCACTGGAAGTGGCTGATCGAGGACCTAGAGCAAAGAGGTCTTCGGCCGCCCCGGCTGATCATCGCCGACGGCCACAAAGGGCTGGCCAAGGCGACGACGGTGTGGCCCGAAGCGAAGGTGCAGCGCTGCCTTCAGCACAAGTGGAAGAATCTGTTGAAGCATTGCCCGTCACACGCCCACGACGAGCTGAAACGAGACTGGGACCGCATCGTGAAGGCGGCAAACGGCAGCGAGGCGAGGGCCGCGTACAGCAACTTCGTGCGCAAGTGGTCGAGGTTGGTGCCGGCGGTGGCGCGCAGCCTCGAGGAAGCGGGGCTGGTGCTGCTGACCTTCTACGAGTTCCCCAAACCGATGTGCAAGACGCTGCGCACGACGAACCCACTGGAGAACCTCAACCGCGAGTTCCGTCGCCGTACCAAGACCCAGGGATCGTTCAGCACCGAGGCGGCCGGGGTGACGCTGCTGTGGGGGCTGATCGCGTTCGGGCAGATCCGCATGCGCTGACCAGACCCCGCGGTTAGTACCACTTTCTATCTCAGTAACACGGTGCTGACAAGAGGTTGTTGAGGCCAGCGAAGCGTAGCGTAGCCGGTTTCAACAACACCGCTTCCGGTGCCGGAGGTCGATAGCCCAGCGAGCTGTGCGGTCGTACGCGGTTGTACTGCTGGCGCCATCTCTCGATCAGAACCTTTGCCTCCTTCAGCGTGTAGAAGATCTCCCCGTTCAGCAGCTCGTCTCTGAGCTTGCCGTTGAAGCTCTCCACATAGCCGTTCTCCCATGGGGAGCCCGGCTCGATGAACAACAGCGTGCCGACGCCGAGCCGGCCCAGCCAGTCGCGAACCGCCTCGGCGGTGAATTCCGGTCCGTTATCTGACCTGATGTGCGCTGGAATACCTCGATGAACGAACAGTCGTCCTAGTCGGTGAAGTACGTCCTCGGAGTTGAGCTTCCGTGCCACGTCGATTGCAAGGCTCTCCCGTTTGTACTCGTCGACGATCGTCAGCAGCCTCATAGCCCGACCGTCATGCGTCCGGTGGTGGACGAAGTCATACGCCCAGACATGATCCTTGTTCTCGGGGCGCAGTCGGATGCAGGAGCCATCGTTGAGCCACAGCCGTGCTCGCTTGGGCTGTTTCTTCGGTACTTTCAGCCCCTCGCGCCGCCAGATCCGTTGCACCCGCTTGTGGTTCACGAGCCAGCCCTCCATGCGCAGTAGCGCCGTCACTCGCCGATACCCGTAGCGGCCATACTCTCGGGCTAGGTTCACGATCCTCTCCGTCAGCACCTGCTCGTCGTCCGGTTGCCATGGCACGTACCGCTGCGTCGTGCGCGACTGTTTCAGCACCCGGCACGCTCGTCGCTCGGAAACGCCCAGCCTCCGCCGAACATGCTCAACCGCATCTCGGCGACGTGCCGGGCTTAGAAGTTTCCCTCCGCAACTTCCTTCAGGATCGAAAGATCCAGCTCCTTTTCCGCCACAATCTTCTTGAGCCGGACGTTCTCCTTCTCAAGTTGCTTCAGCCGCCTGGCCTCGTCGACCCTCAGCCCCCCGTACTCGCGTCGCCACCGGTAGTAGGTGTGCTCGGTGATTGCTAGCTTGCGGCAGGCATCCTTGACCGTCGCGCCTCGGGCCAGCTCCACCTCAACCTCCCGTAGCTTCCGTACGATCTGCTCTGCGCTGTGCCTCTTCGCCGACATTCTGACCTCCCTTTTTCGACCCAGATCGTGAGATTACCTCTGGATCCGTTTTGGGGGGTCAGGTCAGTCGATGAAACCGGGCGCCAGCACCAGACCGCCGCCGTCGACGACGATGTCGTGGCCTTGCGGCTGCAAATCGCCGATAGCCCCGATGCGGTCGCCATCGATCCGCACGTCGACCAGGCGTGACGGGCCACCGGTGCCATCGATCACCCGTGCATCGACGATAAACGTGCGCGGGTCACCCGTATCGGCTGGCGCGCAGCTGATCGTCGCCACCAGGAGGGACGTCGCGCCCAGCAGCCAAGTGTGCCTTGTCTTGTCTCGCATGCGACTTCTCCTTGCTGCGGCATCCCGCTAAACGGGCGCCCGGAGTTCAGTAGCCATCGATCATCCAGGCGTTGCCTTCGTAGAAGAAGTTGGCGCCGAACGCCATATTGCCTTGCTCATCGGCCATCTAGTACCCGTGAGCTGGTATGGTGCATCGTTCTCCGTGGCCGTGCAGGTGTATCGTGACGAGGATGATCACAACGATCGAACGAGATCTGCGATTCGCCCTTCGGAACTGGCGATGCAACCCCAGGTTCACGGTCTTTGCCGGACTCGCTTTGGCCGTGGGGATCGGTACGACAACTGCGGCGTTCAGCGTCGTCAACGCAGTGCTGCTCAGAGGCGTCGTCGCCGAAGACCCGGAGCAGCTCGTCAACATCTACGAGTCGCGGCCGGGCCTCGCTTTCTATCCTCTGTCTTATCCGGATTACCTGGATCTCGAAGAAAACACTCGAGGCTTGTTCAGCGACATCGCGGCGGCGCAGCACATGTTCGTTCAGGCGGATTCGACCGACACGGTCGAGACGCTGCTGATCGAGCTGGTAAGCGGTAACAGCTTCCCGATGTTGGGTATCGGTCCGCACGTCGGGCGCCTGCTTTCGGAGGACGATCACGTCGCGCCCGGGTCGCACCCCGTCGCAGTGCTGGGCTATGGCTACTGGCAACGCGCCTATGCAGCAAACCCCGACATCGCAGGCGAGGAGATCCGGCTCAACCACGCCGTTTACACGATCGTGGGCGTGGTGCCGGAATCCTACCGGGGTGCGTTGCGCGGGGTCACTCCGGATCTCTATCTGCCGATCCTGATGATCAACGAGCTGCAAGTATCGACGGTCGATGCGCTCGCTGGACGCCAGAACTACTTTCTCAACGTTCGCGGGCGGTTGGCCGAGGGAGCAACACTCGCGGGGGCTCAGCAAGCCGCGGAGGGGGTTGCCGGTGCTCTTCGAACCGACCACCCGGACCTTTGGCACGCCGAGGATCGCTTCAACTTGGTTCCGACCTCCGACGTCGTGATGTTCCCGCAGTTCGACCGGGCGATCGCGCGGGCGGCGTGGATGCTGCTGGCGGGGGTAAGCCTCGTCCTTTTGGTTGCGTGCTCCAACCTCGCCGGCTTCTTGATCGTGAAGTACGTCGGACGCTCGAGAGAGATCGCCGTGCGATTGGCCCTCGGTGCAACGCGGAGGCGGCTCATTGGCCAGCTGTTGACCGAGACCGCACTGTTGACCGCTGTCGCCGGCATCGGCGGGCTCGGGATCGCCGTCTGGCTCGTGGAATTCTTGGAAACAGCAAATATTCCGGCGCCGGTGCCGATGAGCTTCGGGGTCGGGATCGACCCACTCGTGCTGGTGTTCACGTTCGCGATTGTGCTCGGCACGGGGGTCGTGTTCGGCGTCGCACCGGCGCTGCGGGCGACTCGGCGCGACCCCAGCTCGGCGATGCGCGGCAACGGCACGTCGTCCTTTGGGCAGGAGGGTCGGAGTTTCGGGCTCCGCGACGGGCTGTTGGTGGTCCAGGTAGGTTTGTCTCTCATCGTGCTGGTCGCATCGGGCTTGCTCCTACGGAGCTTCCAGGCCGTGTACGCGCTTGATCCTGGTTTCGGCGCGGTTCCGACGGGGATCACGAGCATGAGCCTGCCGACCGCCCGCTACGGCGCGGAGACCGGAGTCTCTGTGTTCGACGAGCTGACACGGCGGATTTCGGCGCTTCCGGGAGTTCGTTCGGTGGGTGCGACCACCGTCCTCCACCTCACGCAATTCCCCACACCGCTCCTCGACGTGACGGTAGACGGTGTCGCACCGCCGCCCGGGCACGACGTGCACAGCGTGGATTGGGCGGCCGTGGACACCGGCTTCTTCGGGGCGGCCGGCATCGAGATTCGCCGCGGCCGCAACTTCGCGCTTACCGATGGGTCGGAGACCGTGCCCGTCGCGATCATCAGCGAGGCGATGGCCGAACGGTTCTGGCCAGGCGGCGATGCGCTGGGCAAGGCGGTGCGGACGGACGCCGAGGAGCTGCTCGTCGTCGGCGTCGCCGCCGACGTCAAGGTCAAGGCGCTGATCGAGCCGCCAAGGCCGTTCCTCTACCGCCCGCTCAGTCAACACTATTCGGGGACCGTCACGCTGCTGGCAGCCACCGATGCCGACGCCGAGAACACTGCACGCGACATGGTGGCCACAACCCGGGAGCTCGTTCCCGACGCGATCGTGTTCGAGAGCAAGACGATGGAACGTCACTTCGAGGCCATCCGATTTTCGGTTCGCTTCGCCGCGATGGTCTCGGGCGGTCTCGCCCTCCTCACCCTGGCGCTCGCGACAACAGGGCTTTACGGGCTCGTCAGCTTCAACCAGATAAGGCGGCAACGGGAGGTCGGTATCCGCATGTCGCTGGGCGCCGACGCCCGTTCGGTCGTGCGCTTGCTGGTCAAAGACGGGCTGAAGCCGGTGCTGATCGGCGCAGTCGTGGGTCTCGTCGGGTCGTTATGGGTCGGACGCCTCCTGAGTGGCCTTCTCGTCGACGTTGACGCCTGGGATCCGGCGACCTTCGTTGTCGCGATGTTGATCCTCGCGACCGCGGCACTCGTGGCGGCGTGGTGGCCGGCCCGCCGGGCAAGCCGCCTCAATCCGCTCGACGCGCTGCGCGGGCGCTGAACCGTGCGAATCCAGGAGAGGCAATCATGAGCAAGGTCAAGTATTGGCTGGCTTTTTTCTTCATTGTGATTTTTTCACAAGGCTCCAATGTTCAGGCCCAGGAAGCACGTACGCGTTGGGAGATCATGAATCTCATCCGGCGGGAGAAGTTCGACATCGTCCTGCCGAAGGCCATGCGTGAAAACAACATCGACATGTGGATCGTCATGGTAAAGCGCGGCAATCGTGACCCTCTGCACGAGGATCTCGGTGGAGGCACCCCGAACGACAAATGGCGTCTCGGGGAATTCTTGGGCTACTACATTTTTTCGGATCGTGGGAGCGACAGGATCGAGCGGGCCGTGTTGGGAATCGACGGCTACACCTTGCAACACGGCGGCGCATACGACCTGTTCGGCTCAGCGCAGGATCTCGAGAGCTTCGTCGCCGAGCGCAATCCCGGACGAATCGGTGTGAACATGTCGGCCTATCTCGGCGTCGCGGATGGTCTTTCCCATACGTCCTACCTGCACTTGGTCGCGGAGCTCGGCAGCGAATACGCGGCGAGGCTCGTTTCGGCGGAGAAGCTCGTTGCCGATTTCCGGTCGCACCGGGTCGCCAGCGAAATCGCGACGTTCGGGAAAGCGACGGAGCTGACGAGACAAATCCTCGAACGGGCCCTTTCGAATGAAGTGATCACACCGGGTCTCACAACGAGAGACGATGTGCGCTGGTGGATACAAGATCAGATGCTTTCGCTGGGGTACTCGTCTCTGGCGAATATGCCCTCGGTCATTTACCCCGAGAGAGCGACGTCGAAGGATTACGCCATCCAGCCCGGAGACCTGTTGAGCCTCGATTTCGGCATCGAGATGCTGAACTTCGTCACCGACGCAAAACGGTTGGCCTATGTGCTCCCCGAAGGCGAGGTCACCGTGCCCGCCACCGTTCAAGACGCGTTCGACCAATCGCTGGCGGTTCGCCAGATCATCGAAGAGCACGTACAACCCGGACGCTCCGGGGCGGAAACGCTGGAGCTCCTCTACCGCCGAGTGGAAGAAGCTGGGTTCCAACGGCAGGAAATCGAGGATCTAGTCACGGATACCGTCAACACGGAGGTGAACATCGGCTGGCATTCCGTCGGGAATTTCGGCCACGATGTCGGCCCCGCCATATGGAGCGACAAGCCGTTTCGCAATGAGCTCGAGCTTCGACCCACCCAGCTTCTCTCATTCGAATTCTTCGTATACGCTCCGCTGCCCGAATTGAACGGTGAAAAGCTCCGTATCGGTATCGAGGACAACATCGTTCTTACCGAAAACGGCGTGGGGTGGCTGTCTCCAGGGATAGACCGAATTCTTCTCATCCATTGATCAAGAGTCGGCAGACCAAGCGATAAGGAAAGACGCGTGCGAAGAGCGGGATTGCCATCGATCGCCACACCAGTCGCCGTGCTCCTCGCGCTGCCGCTGGTTGCTTGCGAACAGGGCGACGCCGATTCGTCGACCGGCTACGTCGTCGAGCGCTCGACGGAGGACGGCATCGAGACGGTCCGCACCGCCTCCGGTTCACGCTGGGGCGGGCAGGCGCGGCTTGTCGAAGAACTGGTGATCGGTGAGGAAATCGGCGAGGAGCCGTATTTATTCGGGTGGATCACGGCAGCTTGGGCAACGGTGGATCACATTTACGTCGTCGACGGTCAGGTCGCGGTAGTGCGAGCCTTCGACAACCAGGGCCGGCACCTCCTCGACATCGGCCGCAACGGCCAGGGACCCGGCGAATACAACACGCCGATCGAATTGGCAGTGACCGGCGACGGCCGCGTCCTGGTGGCCGATGTGCTGGGTGCCCGCTTGAACATCTTCGACGCCGAAGGAACGAGCCTCGATGATTGGCCGCTCGGCTTGGCCCAGTCAACGCTCGGCCTCACGCTCGGCTACGGCGGCGACGTCTACACGCGGATCATCGAGATGCCCGTGGACTTTGACATGCTCTTCAGCGGCTACGAGCCCCGCTTCGGCATGCAGGCAGTCGGCCCCGAGGGATTGACCGGCGAGCCCTTTTTTCCACCCCCGATCGAGTTCGAGCCGCCGACCATCAAAATCGAGGTCATGGGCAACGAGATGGAACTATCGGACGTTCCGTTTGCCCCCAGCTACGAGTGGGTGCTTGCCCCCGGCGGCGAGATGATCGCCGGCGTCGGCAACGAGTACCGCTTCGAGATCCACGCTCCGGATGGCACAACGAAGATCGTCGAGAAGCACTGGGATCCGGTGCCCGTGACCGCGGGAGAGGCCGAGTTCCACGCCGCGGCCGCCTTTGCGGACGTGCGGCAGATGGCGCCCGACTTCAAGATGCGCAGCGCCGACGTGCCCGCCGGCAAACCGGCGTTCGAGAGCTTCCAGGCCGATCGGTCGGGGCGTGTGTGGGTGATTCGGGAGGGTCCGGGCCGCCGCGATCCCGAGTGCATCGACGTTACCAGCGGCGCCGGCGTAAATTTCTCGATCAGCAATACGGGGGAAATGGACGTGCGCGCCGGCGGCGGCGGGGACTCGCGCCCAGATGGCTTCGATGGCGAGTGCTGGGCAAGTACCTACGCGTTCGACGTCTTCGAAGTGGCGCGCGGAGAGTTCCTCGGTACGGTAGCGGCGCCGGAGCCAACCGTCAGCTCGACGTTGTTCGTGGAGGGCGACACGGTGCTGGCACGGGTGATGGACGAGGCGGGGACGGTGCGGCTGAAAAAGTATCGGCTGGTAGTGGATCAGCTCAAAGATCCTTAGCCCCGAACAGCAGCTGGACATGCTGGGCATGTGGCAACAGCTCGGCGTTGTCTCTCTCCCGAGGCAGGAATAACGACGGAGGGCAGCATTTGGCCGAGACAGGGATTCGGATGATAGTCTGCGGATCTCATGGCTATCCCGGCGAGGACCAAGAAGATCCTGTTTCTCCTGACGATTGCCAGCCTCGGTGGGCTCACCGGTGCCTGCTCCTCAGACTTGGGTAGCGCGTCTCTGGAGATCGCCCAGGGCGACAGCATCGTTTTCATCGGCAATGCCTTTGCCGAACGGCTGCACCTGTTCGGCTACTTCGAAACACTGCTGCACAGCAAGTACCCCGATCACCGTCTGAAGATACGGAACATGGGGTGGTCGGCCGATGAGGTCGCCCTGCGGCCGCGGCCGTTTCGTTTCGGCGACATGCACCGATATTTGGCCGCGCACGAGGTCGACCTGATCTTCGCGTGCTTCGGAATGAACGAGTCCTTCGCGGGGGCAGAGGGCTTGCCGCAGTTTCAAGCGGACCTCGATGCGCTGGTCGAAGATCTCCAGGCGCAGCAGTACAACGGCGCGTCGGCGCCGCGCATCGTGCTCGTTTCACCCATCGCCCACGAGGATCTCGGCGGTCATCTTCCCGACGGCATCGAGCACAACGAGAGCCTGCGCCAGTACACCGAGGCGATGGCCGAAGCTGCCGAAGAATACGGCCTGCCCTTCGTCGACCTGTTCACTCCGACGCAGGAGCTGTACTCCACGACCCCTCCAAATCTCACTTCCAACGGTGTCCACCTGACCTCATACGGTTACTGGAACGTCAGCCAGATCATGGCTCGCTCCCTGGGCCTCGTTGAGGCGATCGCCCCAGTGAGCACCATTGCGGCCCCGACGGCATCTTCGTCAACGGCCGGCATCTCCGCTGCCGAGAGCCTTCGCAGAGCCATCTACGACAAGAACTACACGTTCTTCTTCCGTTGGCGGGCACCGAATATGGAGTACATCCACGGCCAGCGACGCACCCTGCCGGGCGCCGAGCTATTGCCCGAGGAGATGGAACAACTCGCTCAAATCATCGAGGAGCTGGACACCAAGATATGGGAGATGGCGAAGCCGCGGCCCGAGGAGGTGTGGCTCGAGCTTCCCCCGGACAGGCCGCTGTGGATCGACCCGCCCCTGTACACCGACGTCCAGGTACCCCCGATCGCCGTGACCGCCCCGATTGCGGCGCGAGAAGAGCCCACAGCGCCGCGCGATGCGGAACCAGACAGGGGAATCCTGAGCGTCGCGGACGCACTGGAGTCATTTCACCTGCCAGACGGCTACGCGATCAACCTGTACGCCTCCGAAGAGGAATTCCCGATCGCCAACCCGATGGCGATGAACTTCGACGCCGAGGGACGGCTTTGGGTCGCCAATACGCCTACCTGGCCGCACCCACTTCCCGGCCAGCAGCCGCGCGATTCGATCATCATTCTCGAGGACAGCGATCGGGACGGCGTTGCCGATGAGCACATTGTCTTCCTCGACAAGCTCAACATGATCCACGGCTTCGCGCTCGGTGACGGCGGCGCCTACATCTCGCAGACTCCGAACATCATCCATGCTGCAGACATCGACGGGGACCGGCAAGCCGACCGCTTCCGGATCGTTCTGCAGGGGTTCGGAGGCGAAGACGTCGAGCACTCGATCAGCAATTACAAATGGGGGCCCGCCGGCGCGATGTACTTCATGGAAGGAATCTTCTTCCGCACGCAGGTAGAGACCCCTTATGGCCCCCGCCGCGCAATGAACGGCGGAGTCTACCGCTACGAACCATTGACGGAGAGGTTCGACCCCATCGTCTCGTACGCCTTTTGGAACCCCTGGGGGCAGGTGTTCGACAGTTGGGGGCAGAACATCGTGCTCGACGCCTCCTCCCACGACTACTTCAACACGAGTGTTCTGTCCGCCAACTTCGCATACCCCAAGGAGAAGCAGAACGAGCACCGCAGCCTTTCTTTTGCGCCGCGCGGCCAAGGCCCCGCAGCCGGCATCAACTTGGTCAGCAGCCGCCAATTTCCGGAAGAGGCTCAGGGGCGGTTCCTCGCCGGCCAGCTGTCGGGCGGCTTTCGCGGTATTCGCTGGTACGAGATCTCGGAAGACGGGACGACGTATCGCGTGGACCAGCAAACGCCGGAGTTGCTGCGCTCTACCGACCCCTACTTCCGGCCCGTCGCGACGGCGTTCGGACCCGACGGCGCGCTCTACGTCGCCGACTTTTCCTCACCGCTGATCGAGAACACCTCTGAAGCAAAGCGGGACCCCGGCCGTGATCACGGGCACGGTCGAATCTGGCGGATCAGCTACGTCGATCGTCCCCTCTTGACGCCACCAAAGATCGCCGGCGAGCCCGTCCCCGCGCTCCTGGGCCTGCTCGGAGCCAGCGAGAGCACGACCCGGCGCTTCGCCCGCCGGGAGCTGAAGGAGCGCGGCGCCGAAGAAGTCCTCCCCCAAGTGCGCGAGTGGCTCGGAGGACTCGATTCATCGGATCCGGATCACGAGCGTTACCTGCTCGAGGCGCTCTGGATCCACGAGGGTCTCGACGTCGACGAGCCGAACCTGCTGCGTCGGCTGCTGCGGGCCGAAAATCCGCACGCGCGCGCCGCGGCTATGCGTGTTCTACGCACTCGACCGAACAGGATCGACGGCGCGATCGCTTTCCTCGAAGAGCTGGTCGAAGACGTGGATGCTCGCGTCCGACTCGAAGCCATCCTGGCCGCCGGTTTCAGCGATTCTGATCGGGCGAACGAAGTCGCCCTGTTAGCCACGAAGCATCCGATGGACGTGGGGACGCGGCACGTCCTCGATGAGACGATGGACTACTTCGACCGGGCGCGTCCCAGCGCCGGTCCGGGGGAGATCGAGCTGCCGGCTTTCCCGGAAGGTGTCGCGTACGTCCTCGGGCGGCTGACCAACGAACAGCTCTTGAGCATCGAGGCCATCCAACCTGTCTACGCGGAGATGCTGGTGCGCGACGACCTCGACACGTCACTGCGAAGGACGGCGATCGTCGAGCTCGCGAGCATTCGAGGCACGACTCAGTTGGCCGAGCTCCTCGAAGGGATCGCTCGGGCCGAGCGGAGCGAGGGCCGGCGCCGCCCCGCGCTGAACGACCTGGTCCAGATCCTCATGATGGCGCCGCCTGCAGATCTCGCCAGGGAACGGGATGCCCTGGTCGCGCTGGCGACGGGGACGGAGCACGTAGAACTGTCTCGGCAGGCTGCATACGCAGCGTTGACGATCGCGGATGGCGACGGGGCCGTCTGGCAGCTGACGTCCCGGTCGGATGCGGCTCTGCTGGATCTGCTGGCCGGCGTGCCGATGATTCCGGACCCGAGCGTTCGCGCCGCGCTGTACGCAAGGGTGACGCCGCTGATTCACGACGCCACGAACCGCGACGTGCGGCGGGCCGCCATTCGCGCCAGTGCCTTCATACCCGGGCACGAGGAAGAGACGTTCACTCGTCTCGCCGGGCTCGTCGAGTCGGGCACCGAGCGCGACGCCGCTGTCGAGGCACTCCGAGACCTCTCCGCGTCCCGTTGGCCGCAGCAACGGATCGGCGAGCTGACCGACAGCGTCTTGGACTATCTGCAAGGCGAGGCCGCCGAGCAGCGCAGCACTCCCGAGTTCAAGCGGGCCCTGCAGCTGGGCAACGAGCTCGCTTCGCTGCTGCCATCAGCACGAGGTCGCGAGGTCAGGGAGACCCTCGGGGGGCTGGGCGTCCGCACGGTGACGATTCGGGCCATGCCTCACCTGCTGCTCTACGACAAGACCCAGATCGTCGTCGAAGCCGGCGAGCCCGTCGAGATCACATTCGAGAACCCGGGCGTCATGAATCACAACCTCGTTATTGTGGCACCCGGCAAGATGGAGGAAATCGGGGCGGCAGCGGACCATTTGATCGGCACGCCGGCGCGCGAAGACGGCAACAAGTTCGTGCCCGACTCCGTCGACGTGTTGCAGCCCACCCCGTTGGTCGAGCCGCGGGCATCGGCGACGTTCACTTTCGTCGCCCCGGACGTGACGGGCGCGTACCCATTTCTGTGTAGCGTTCCCGGCCACTGGGTGCGAATGAACGGCGTCATGCTCGTCGTCGTCGATGTCGACGCCTGGATGGAGGAGAACGCCGGCGAGGTGTCCGGCCTGCAGCCTGCTGCGACGACGTTCGTGCGCAACTGGACGCTCGACGATGTGGTGGACGATCTGGACCGTCTCGCGGTCGGCCGCTCGCTCGATCGCGGTGAACAGCTCTTCACGGTCTTTTGCGCGGCGTGCCATCAGGCACCGGGCGCCGGCGGCGGCATCGGACCGGACCTGAGCGAATCGTCTGCCCGGCTCGGCCCGGCGGAGATGCTGGAGCAAGTCATCGAGCCCGGCAAGAGCATCGAGGAACGGTACGCGATCTGGACCATCGCGTTGGCCGACGGGCGGACGATCTACGGGCGCGTCGAGGACCCGGATGCGGCGACGATACGCATCGTCGAAAATCCACAGGTGAACAACGTCGCGACCGAGATACGTCGGGACCTGATCGAGAGCATGAAACCCTCCAACCTGTCGACGATGCCCACGGGCCTGCTGAACACATTCACCCGCGAACAGATTCTGGACCTGCTCGCCTACATTCGATCCGACCGGATTCAAGACGACTAGGTGTAAGCCTTGGCTCCGGAGTCCATGACAATCAACGAAACGCTTCCAGCACCGGCCTGCCGATCCATGCCTCAGGAGGCTCGACGCCGAAGAGGTAGGCGACGGTCACCGCCGTATCGTAGGTGTTGACGGGAGAGGAGAGCGCCCTCCCCGCGGCGATCCCCGGCCCCGCGATGATCCATGGAATCTCGATTTCTGCCAGCGTGTTGCCACCGTGTCCGTTGCCGAGGCCGCCATGGTCGGCGCTCACCATGACCACCGTCTGCTCGAGCATTCCGGCCTCTTGTAGGCCGGTGAGAATCTCTCCGATCAGCCGGTCGGCTTCCTCGACAGCCTCGTAGTACGCATCGCTTCCGTGCCCCTCGGCGTGGCCGGAGTGATCGACGTGATCGAGGTGGACGAAGGTAAGATCCGGCCTGTTCGACGCGAAGTAAGCCACGGCTTTGTTTGTCGTATCGACGGGCCCATCCCCATCCTCGAGGATGTCCGGAGCGCCTTGCTCCAGCAGCCGACCGAAGCCGTCCCAGTCGTAAAAACATGCCAGTACCGACTCTGGCCGCTGCTGGCGTAGCACGCCGAAGATGGTCGGAAACATGCCGCCGGAGCCCACCGCCACCGGAGGCGTCTCGAAATCATCGGGTTGCCAAGCATTCGAGGTCACACCGTGCTGCTCCGGCCCCGCCCCCATGATCATCGACGCCCAGTTGGGGCTGCTGCTGGTGGGCATCACGGCGCGGGCCCGAAAGGTATGGGCTCCCCGCGTCAGGAGCTCATCCAAATGGGGTGTTTCGGCGTTCTGAATGCCATCGGGGCTCAAGGCGTCGACACCGATGACGACGACATGTTCGACGCCGGCGACGCCCGATGCTGCTTGGGGCTCTGTGGCCTGCGGAGCACAGCTGTTCGACAACAGGGCGGCAGCGATCGACAGACCAACGGCGAGTGGCAGACTAACGGCAATCGGCAGACCGACTACGATCGGCAGCTCGATTCGCTTACGATGCTTCGGCATTTTTCCTTCTCCCGGGGTTCCTCAACGCTACCTGTGGATGACGTGAACTTCCGGCAACTGCCGCCCTGCCTGACCGGGCCTTACCCGCCGCTCACATTCTCGAGACACTCAGAGATGATCGTCAGCGCCTCGTCCATCTCTGCGGCGCTGACGGTCAGCGGCGGCATCAGCGTCAGAATATGACCCATCGAAACCTTGAAGCTCAGTCCCTTCCCCAACGCACGATAGAGGACTTCTTCGGCTGCATCGACCGCGGGCTCGCCGGTCGACCGATCCTTCACCAAAACGATACCCAACAACAACCCGAGCCCCCGCACCTCGCCGATGATCTCGTGCTCGGTCATCATTTGTTTCATCCGCCGGAGAGCGAGCTCTCCGACGCGCTCGGCGTTGCCGATCAAGTCTTCCTGGTCGATGTACGCGAGGGTCGCCAGGCCGGCGGCGCACGCCACCGGGCTCTTCTCGTGCGTGTAGTGGCCGAGGGCTCGATCCGGCAGGACGTCGAGGTCGTCGCGCACAACGAGCGCCGCGAGCGGGAAGATCCCACCGCCCAAGCCCTTGCCGATGACGAGCATGTCCGGCACGACTCCATAGTGCTGGCACGTGAACATCTGCCCCGTGCGACCGAGGGCGTGGGGGATCTCGTCGAAGATCAAAAGGGTGCCGTGCGCGTCGCAGGCATCGCGGATCTTCTGCCAATAGCCCGGCGGCGGGATCACCGGAGTGCTGCGCACCGTCTCGGCGATCACCGCGCCGATATCCCCCTCCTTCTCGAGGACGTACTCGATGTACTCGGCGCACTTCAGATTGCATTCGTTACCGCACTCCCACAGGCAGCGAGAGGGGTCGGGTGGCGGGGCGTGCTCGGTGCCGGGAAGCAGTGGGCCGATCCCACGGCGGAACATGGCTTCGCCGCCCACCGAAATGGCGTCGAGGGAGGCGCCGTGAAACGAGTCCCATAACGATATTGTCTTGAACCTGCCGGTCGCCGCCCGCGCCAGCTTGAGCGCCATGCCGACCGCCGTCGTGCCACCGGGGGCGAAGAGCACTTTGCTCAAGTTTCCCGGCGCCAGGTCGGCCAGCTTCTCAGCGAGACGGATGGCGGGAAGGTTGGTGTAGCGGCGGGGACAGAATGCCAGCGTCTTCATCTGATCGTTGATCGCCTCGATCACCACCGGGTTCGCAAAGCCGACCTGATGGACGCTGTTGCCGTGGAAGTCCATGTAGCGGTTGCCCCGCAGGTCCTCGATATATATGCCTTCGCAGCCGGTCAGGACGTTGAGACACGGTGTCGACAGCGCTTGATGAAAGAAGTGACGGGCGTCTTCCTCGAGCCAGTGCTGCGTATCGCCGTCGAGCTCGCGAACCCACTCGCGACGCCGCTCCGAGAGATTCAGATCTCCCTCGGATCGATCGGGCTTGTCTCCGTGCGGCTTGCCGTCTTGGTTCACGGTCCTGCTTGCCGTCCCTCGGCTGCTGCTGCGGGAATCATCGAGCCCATGTCCATTCCAATCAGCGTCTCGCGGATCCCGGCGAGAAGGTTTGTCACATCGAGGGGAAAAATGCGGCCGATGCTGCCGATCCGGAAGCAATCGGTGTCGCTCAACTTGCCCGGATAAATCACGAACCCTTTTTCGCTCAGATGGCTGTAGAACACCTCGAAATCGAACTTCTCATCTGCAGGGTATCGAAACGAGGTGATGATGTGGCCTTGAAGCTCTCCGGGAAGATACTCGCGGAAGCCCATCTGCCGCATGCCTGCGACCAATGTCTCGTAGTTGCGCCTGTAGCGCGCCGCGCGCCCTTGAACCCCGCCCTCCTGCTGTAACTCCTGCAGCGCCTGATGAAAGGCGAGCAGCGAGTGGGTCGGCGGCGTGAAGCGGAACTGCCCGTTGTGCTCCAGGCCTTCCCACTGTGCCAACAGATCGAGGCTCAGGCTGCGAGCGTAGCCCTTGGTCTCGAGCAACGCGTCACGCCGGGCAAGCACGAAGGCGAACCCGGGGATTCCCTCGATGCACTTGTTTGCGGAGGAGACCAGGTAGTCGATCTTGCACTCGGTCAGGTCGATGGGGATGGCGCCGAAGCTGCTCATCGCGTCGACAAAATAGATGCGCCCGTACTCGTCGACCAGCTCGCCGATCTCCCGAATCGGATTGACGATGCCGGTGGAGGTCTCGCAGTGCACCACGGCGACATGGGTAACGGCCTCTTCGGCCCGCAATCGAGAGCGGATCTGATCGAGATCCGGGAGGCTGTCTTCGGCGACTGTGAGGGCTTCGCAATCGATCTGCGCCACGGTCGCCATCTCGGCGATCCTCTTTCCGTAGGCGCCGTTGGCGATCACCAACATCTTGCCGGACGGCGGAATGGTGGAGGAGACGACCGCTTCGAGCGCAAAGGTTCCGCTCCCCTGCATCAGAACAGCGTCGTAGTCGTCGCCGGCGCCGCCCAGCTCCAACAAGCCACGCCGAATGCTGTGCACGATCTCGATGAACTCCTGATCGCGAGAGCCCAGATCCCTCAACACGGCCAGCTTGACGGAGCGGCTGGTGGTCAGCGGCCCGGGTGTGAAGAGCGTCTTGTCCGTTCGATCGGGCAGCCGGCCTTCATCACTCATCTGGTCTCTCCATCCGGGGGCTGTGTGTTCCAACGGCTGGCCAACAGGACCCCGCCGATCAGGGCGAAAAAGACAAATACGTAGAACAGCCGATCCCAGCCGTAGTTGTCGACCACCAGAGCAACCAGAAACGGGGAGCAGAGCTGGCCGAACGAGCCGACGCCGTTGATGAAGCCGGCGGCAGTACCGGAGCCCTCCAGGCTGCCGAAATCTTGGGCTGCGGCGCCGCTCATCAGCGTGTCCGGTCCATAGGTCATGATGCCGGCAAGCGCGATCCACGCCGCCACGTAGAACGGTCCCCAGGAGGTGAGTACCGGCTGCAGAAAGCAAACCACGGCGAGCCCGAACAGCATCACCGCGCCTACGGGAAAGCGCCTCGACTGTACGAGCTTGTCGGAAGCGTAGCCGGCAATGATCACCCCCGCAAAGCCGACCAGGTCATAGAGCGCCGACGTGTATCCGGCCTCGGCTGCCCCGTATCCCAAGCGTTCGGTCATGTACAAGGGCAGCCAAAACAGAAACGAGTAGCGGGTCATCTTCAAAAAGAAGTACATGACGGCGATGACCCAAACGGCAGGCTCGGAAAGCACTCGTCGCACAATCGCGCGCGTACCCGCGTGGCGAGGCTCGTCCGTTCCGGATTGAGCGTTCCCCTGGCCGGCGTGACCGGTCTCGTGCGCGTCGTCGTGCTCGAGGATTTCCTCGATGCCAGCGTCGGCAGGGCTGTTGCGCACCAGGAGCACATAGCTGCCCCAGATGGGCAAGAGCAAAATGGCCGGAACCCAAAAGCCGCGGCGCCATCCCCAATCGGCCAAGATACCGGACTGCACGGCCCAGTAGGTGGCGAATATAGTGGCGAAGCTACCGCCGAGAACGTAGTTGGTCGCCCACCAGGCCATCACGACGCCGCGCTCGCGGGGCCGAAACCAACCGGCCATGTTCTTGACCAAACCGGGCCAGCCGGTCGACTGTGCCGCGCCGTTGCAGGCCGCTAGAACCATGAGCAGCAGCAAGGAGGTCGCGAAGCCCATCACGAGATTCGAGAGGATGGAAACCAACAGGCCGATGCCGACCACCAGGCGTGGACCAAAACGATCCGCCGAGACGCCGTTGACGAACTGTCCCAGCGCGTACAACAGGCTGTAGAACGAGATCACGGCAGCGAACTGCAGCCTGGTGTAGCCGAGGTCCTCCGACATCAGCGGCATGAGGACGCTGAAGTTCTTGCGGCACAGATAGAAGCCCGCGTAACCGAGCCAGGTGAGAGCGAAGATCCGGTAGCGCCACCTTCGCTGCTCGGCGGTCAGCGCCCGGGCCATCGCTGCGATCCCTTCTGCGGTGAGCCGATCACTTCCGCCACCCCTGGGAGCGCTTCAGCGCCCTGCTAGGGGCGCTCGCCGCGTGCCAGCCGTTCATTGATCTGATCCAACAGCGGATCGACATCGGCGATGCCGTCGACCACATAGTGGGCACCGGCCTGGCTCATCCGCCGGTAGGCCCTGGCCAGCTTCATCTCGCGAACCTCGGGATCGAGCGCTTCGATCTCCGCTTCGGTGAGGCCGACCTCGTTGCCGGTCTTGGCCAGGCCGATGGTCCACATCCCGGCGTTGAGCCCTTCGTAGATGTCGGGCACGGTGTCTCCCACCTTGACAAACGCCTCCATCGGGTAGATCTGCAGGTCGAAGGCGTTCTTCAGGCACATCCACGGCTCCGGCCGGCCGGCCGGAACATCGGTGGCGCAGGCGGTTGCATCGGGCTCGTAGCCCCTCGCCTTGGCTTCCTCGAGCAGCAGTTTCATCATCTCGCCGGTGTAGCCCGTGGTCGAGCCGATCTTCAGGCCGCGTTTGCGGAAGGCGGCGAGCGCCTCGAGGGTGCCAGGGATCAGGTCGGCGTAGTCCGCCAGACAATCGAGCTGCAGCGGAATGAACTCCTGGAACATCGTCTCGACATCGTCTTCGGTGGGCTTGCTGCCGTGTACCGTCTCCCAGGCTTCGCGCACCTCTTCCATCCTCGAGATCTGTTTGTTGGATATGGACCTTCTTGTGGGCGCCCATCGGCACGCGGGCCTGCTCGATGGTGATCGGCACGCCCTGGCGCTTGTACACCTCCATGAAGACGACGGCAGGCGCGTAACAGCCGTAATCAATTGTCGTGCCAGCCCAATCGAGGAGAACGGCCCTGAGCGGGCCCCTGTACGAACGCTGAAAGACGAACTCCATTGCATCTTCTTCCGTTATCGTGTGATCCCGAACGAGCGTATCCGAGTTGCTCCGGCTCGAGGTCGATGTGGATCGCCTAGCTCGCGGTAGCTGAGTCACGAATCGGCGCGTCGAGACCCTGCTCGATCATCTGCGCCGGCAGCTCGGGCTTGCGGAACAAGGTCTGCTTGCGGAACGGGCTCCACAGCAGCTTGGCGATATCGGACTTCTTCATGTACCGGGCGAACGTGCGTATCAGGCGAAAGGTCGATACCGGCCGCCGGAAGATGCGGTACAGGAAGAGGTACAGGTAGCCCTTCTTGCGGGCGTTGTTGACTATCGCGGAGGGCAGCACGGTGGGGTCGATGTCCGAGCACTTGAACCACTTGTTCCAGTCCCGCGCGTCGTCGATGATGCCGCGCTTGACGTATTCGGACCACAATGGCGTGCCGCGGTAGGCGCACAGACGATTGAACCCGAAGGTGTCCAGTTGCAGCCGTGCCGCGAAACGGAAGCTCTGCACGATCTCCTCCTCGGTCTCGTCCGGACTGCCGACCAGGAAGAAGCCGTGCGCGGTGGTGATGCCGTGGTGCTTGGCCTCGGTGACCGCGTGCTCGATCTGCTCGAGGCTCTGCCCCTTTTTGAGCCGGTCCAGTACCTTCTGGCTGCCCGACTCTATGCCGAAGGCCAGCATGGCGCAGTTGGCCTTACCCATGATCGGGAACTGGTCGACTGCTACCGAGTCGACCCGGCCTTCACAGCCCCAGCGGAAGTCTAGCTGGCGATCGATGACGCCCTGGCAGATCGCCTGGATGCGATTGCGCTTGAGCAGGAAATGGTCGTCGGTGAGGTAGATCGACCGGTAGCCCGCGTCGTTGAGCTGCTGCATCTCGGCCAGCACGTGCTCCGGCGAGCGACAACGCCACTTGCCGTCGGCCAGCGCCGGGATGTCGCAGTAGATGCAAGGGTAGGGGCAACCGCGTGATGTCTGCATGGTGCAGAAGCGGTCGAGCGACAGCACCGCCGGCACGTCGAGCGGCATCGATTCGATGTAGTCGATCGGCAGGCTCGCACGGTCGGGAAACGGAAACTGGTCGAGGTCCTGGACCAGCGGCCGCGGCGGGTTAACCACAATCTCGCCGTCGCGCCGCCATACCAGGCCGATCACCGATCGCGGGTCGTCGACGTTGTCCAGGTAGTCGGGCAGCAGTTCCTCGCCCTCGCCGGGGCCGACGCAATCGAACCAGGGGCAATCGTTGAGCACGTTCACCGAGTTCATGGTGGCGAACACGCCGCCCGCGATGATCGGCGTGTCGGGGGAGGACAGTTTGATTGCCGCGGCCATGCTCTTGGCCGCCGGATACGAGGTCGTCGACAGGAACGAGATGGCAACCGCGGCGGGCGACTCGTCGGCAACCCTTTGTGCGATCCGCGGCTCCTTCATGTCCGGATGGCAGGTGTCGAACATCACGACCTCGTGCCCGTGCTGGCGCACGGCCGAGGCGAGCACCTCGATGCCGATGGGCGGGAACGCCATCACCTTGATGCGGTCGGCACCGGGCTCGGCGCCGCCGAGCTCGCGCGGCAGGAGGTTGTAGAAGTCCTCGTCGCGGACATATATCAGGAATAGCTTCATCACGTCTCGAAAGTTATCACACCCACAAGAAGTAGCTTAACCGTACCCTGCTAGGTGTGAGCTCCTAGTCCGTGGTTCACGAACTCACCCCCGCCACGCTTCGGGAGGGTCTTCCTCTGCCGCTTCTTCAACCCCTTGATCAACGTCTGGCGCGGCTTCTTCAACCGCTTGATCAACATCCGCCACGGCGGCTTGCATCTGGTCACCGCCGACGGGAGGCGTTTCTATCGCATCTTCCTGAGAATAAGCTGGAGCCGAAGGCTCTGGCAGACGCTCCACTTTGGCCTCCACTTCGGCCTCGGCGATGATGAAGTCGTGGGCGCGAACAGTCTTCCGCCCATTCGCCGCGGCGCGTTTCGCCGCTTGGGCGACATGATGCTGCACCAGCGCGTTCAGTGCGTCGAGCGCACCGACACCGACATTGACTCCCTTGGCCTTGAGCGCGGCCTTTGCCTTCGACACAACGAGCAAGCTCTCGTTCATATGTCGCCTCTCCTCGTAGTTAGCGTCGTGGCGCTATGTTGGTGTAGTTGATGGCCGCCGGGAGTTTCGCCTCGCGCTCCAGGCGAGCGAGGAATCTGCCAATCATTTCGAAGGTCCCCTCCTCGGGGAGTCGCGGCACCATTGTAGTGGGAGAGACGGATCAGCTTACAGGCGACAAGTTCATTTTCGGCGAGGCGGCAGAATCTAGCCGGGCTCTTAGCCCGCGTATCTCAACGCCCTTCAGCCTGCTAAACGCCTGAAGTAACGGGATTTTCCGGTTGACGCAGTTCCGCAGCACTCCTACGATTCTTGCCATTGCCCACCCTGGAGACTGCGGTTTGCGTACGATCGCTGTCTGCAATCTGAAAGGTGGCGTCGGCAAAACGACGACCACCGTCAACTTAGGTGCCAGCCTGGCGCGTAACGGACGCCGGGTGTTGCTCATCGATTGCGACGCTCAGGGTAGCCTTACCTCCTGGCTCCGGGCCGAGCCCCTCGGCAACGAGCCAACCCTCTACGAGATTCTCCGCGGCCAGGCCACCGTGCGCGCTGCCGCGGTGCCGACGCGCTGGGCCGACATTTCCGTCGTCCCGGCTTCGCCCAAACTCGCCGAAATCGACCGCGGAGCGCTAGCCGGCGAGCGGGTATTGTGGGCCCGAATGTCCGATGACTACGACTACGCGCTGCTCGACTGCTCCGCGTCGCTCGGCGTCGTGCAGACCAACGCCCTGACTGCCGCCGACAACGTCATCGTGCCGGTTCAGGCCAAGGGCATGGCTCTCGGCGGCGTCGCCCGGCTGCGGCGACTGATCCGGGACATCGGCGCCCGCAGCCAGAAGGATGTCGATCTGTCGGCAATTCTCGTGTGCCTGTTCGACGGCAGAACCTCGATCTCGCGCATCGTGCTCGGCCAGCTGCGCGCCAAATACTCTGACCTGGTGTTCGACACGGTGGTACACGAGAACGTCAAGCTCTCGGAGGCAGCCGACAAGCGGCGGCCGATCACCGACTACGCTCCAACGTCGCGCGCCGCGGCAGAATACGCCGCCATCGCCTTCGAGCTGATGACCCGTGAGCACCGGCCCATTCGCATGCTGGTGCCCTCGTCGGTCACCGCACCGATCAGCGTTCCGAAGACTGCGAACGAGCCGTTCCGGGCTTCGACGAGGAGCGCATCGATCGACAGTGTCGGCCAGCCGGCACCACAACTTGCCGCCGACCTCACCCCTGACGCAGGACTAAGCAGGTCGCGGTGGTCCTAGTGTGCCGCGTCACTATTGTCTTTACTTTTGTGGCGACGAGACCGTGACGAGTTCAAGGATCGGCGACGCAGGCGATGCTTGGGTATCGTCGAGGAGCCGCGACGCAGAAATCGGCGCGGTCTCGTCGCCACCCGAAGGGCGGGCAGGATTTGCGGGCGGTCTCGGCGTCGGAACTCGTCGACGATGTCTCCACATCGCCTTCCTCGTCCCTCCTTGATCTCGCCCGCAACTCCTGCCCGCAAAAGTGAAGACAATAGTGACGCGGCACACTAGCCCGACTCGTCCCGCGGATCACGTATTTACCCGGCTGCATCCGTCACGCTGGCCCCTGGCGCTTTGGGCTTTGCTGTCGCTCGGCGGTGCCTTGCTGAAGGTGGACTATACGCTCGGCTCTTTCTCCTTCGCGACGGCCGCCGCATTGCTCAGCGGCACCTGGCTGGGCCCGTGGCGTGCGGCGTCGGTGCAGGCAGCGGCCACGGTTCTGCTGGCGCCCGTGTCGCTGGTGTTTCCGAGCGCCGCAAACGTCGGCGACTGGGGATTTCGCGGCGGGTTGATCGCGGCGGCGTTTCTTGCCGGCAAGGTGGCCACCCCCGACGGCCACGGTGCCCACGCGAGCCGATCCGTCCGGATGACGGTTTTCGGGGCCGCCGGAGTTACCGCGGGCCTCGTGGTCACGATCATGCCGCTGATGACGCTCGGTGATCTCGGAACATACTTCGCACTGATCTTCCTGCTGGGTACGGCACTTGCCGTCTTTTACGCCTACCGCATGGTCCCCGAACCAGGGCGGGTCATCGGCTACGCCTTTTGCCTGCTGCCGTACTACTTCGCAGGCGTGGCCTGGATCTGGCTCCTCGGCATGCTGAGTCCCGCCGCGGCACGCGCCTACGACCTTCCCACCGGCGTTCGCGAGACTGTTTTCTTCGCCTATATCTCGCACCTGACACCGGAGTTGATTTCGCTGGTGGTGATCGCCTATTTGGTCTGCGCCATAGACCGGACACACGCCGCCGAAGGTCCGCTTGCGATCGGTTCGTCGCGTTGACGAATTCGCGAAAACCCCGCTATAATTAGCGGTTGGATGATTTTGCGGCTCCTGCTTCCCGGCGGCCGCGTCGAGCGCTGTTCGGGGCAGCCGGGAAGAGCGAACGAAGGCGCGTAGCTCAGTTGGGAGAGCGCTTCCCTGACGCGGAAGAGGTCGTCGGTTCGAGCCCGGCCGCGCCTACTCCTTCGCTCCACCCTCTCGATACCTAAGCACTGCTAGACGGCTGTATCAGCATGTCCGAGATGATCGACATCAAAATCGGCGGCAAAGAGCTCATCGTCCCGGCCGACGTGCGCGCCGGGGCCCTGCTCGAGGAGCACGCCCCCGACTGGCTGGAGCGCGGCGTCGGCGTGCGCGTCAACGGCAGCGTGATCGACTTCCAGATGCAGCTTCCCAGCGGTGGCGAGCTCCAGGTCGTAATCCCCGAGAGCGGCGATCCTCACGCCCTCGAGATGTGCCGTCACACGACCTCTCACGTGCTGGCGCAGGCCGTCAAGCAGCTCTACGACAACGTTCAGGTGGGCGTCGGGCCGCCGATCGACGACGGCTTCTACTACGACTTCCTGCGCGACGAGCCGTTCACTCCCGAGGATCTCGGGCGCATCGAGGAACGTATGCGCGAGCTGGTCGCCGCTGATCAGGCGCTGGAGCGCCTGGAAATGGCAAAGGAAGAGGCCGAAAGCCTGTTCGAGGGCAAGGGCGAGGAGCTCAAGGTCGAGCTGATCCGCGACAAGGGCGGTAGGCAGGTCTCCTGCTACCAGCAGGACGAGTTCGTCGACTTCTGTACCGGTCCGCACATGCCGTCGACGGGCCGCATTCCGGCGCTGAAGCTGCTGCACACCGCGGCGGCTCACTGGCGCGGCCGTGACGACCACCCGATGATGCAGCGCATCTACGGCACTGCTTTCTTCTCGGAAGAGGACCTGCAGGCGCACCTCGAGTATCTCAAAGAAGCCCGCCGTCGCGATCATCGCCGCCTCGGCATCGACCTGGACTTGTTCCACTTTGATGAAGACGCCGGCCCGGGCATGGCGTACTGGCACCCGAAGGGGTCCATGGTCCGTCACCAGATCGAGACCTTCCTGCGCGACGAGCAGCTCCGTCGGGGCTACGACCTCGTGTACACGCCGCACATCGCCCGCGCCCACCTGTGGCAGACCTCCGGACACTACGACTACTACCAGGACCACATGTTCACGCTCGACGTGGACGGGCAGGAATACGTGCTCAAGCCGATGAACTGCCCCGGGCACATCCTGATCTACCAGAAGGGCACGCGCTCGTACCGTGACCTGCCGCTGCGCTACAGCGAGTTCGGCACGGTTTACCGCAACGAATTGTCGGGCGTGCTGCACGGCATGCTGCGGGTGCGCGGCTTCACGCAGGACGACGCCCACATCTTCTGCCGCCCCGATCAGATCCAGGACGAGGTGGTGGCGACGCTCGAGCTCGCCAAGCTGGTGATGGAAACCTTCGGCTACGTCGACTATAAAGTCGAGCTGTCGCTGCACGATCCCGATGACTTCGTAAAGTACGCGGGCGACGAAGCCCAGTGGGTGACCGCCGAAGCCGCCCTCGCCGACGCTCTCGAAAGAATCGGCATGGAATACACGCGCGCCCCCGGCGAAGCCGCCTTCTACGGCCCGAAGATCGACTTTCACATGATCGACGGGCTGGGCCGCTCGTGGCAGGGGTCCACGGTGCAGCTCGATTTCAACCTGCCCGAGCGCTTCGATCTACACTATGTGGGCGACGATGGTCAGCATCACCGCACGGTAATGATCCACCGGGCCCTGTACGGCTCGCTCGAGCGCTTCGTGGGCGGCATCGTCGAGCACTTCGCCGGCGCCTTCCCGCTGTGGTTGGCACCGGTACAGGTAATGGTTCTACCAATTGCCGATCGACATCTAGAATATGCTGAACAGGTCGCCACGACGGCAGCGCAGGCCGGGCTCCGCGTCGAAGTCGACCGACGGAGCGAAAAAATGGGCGCCAAGATTCGCGACGCCCAGCTGCAGAAGATCCCGTTCATGCTGGTCGTCGGCGATCGCGAGGCCGAAAACGGCGAAGTCGCCGTGCGACACCGCGCCGCCGGGGACCTCGGCGCCATGACAATTGAAGATTTCGCCGCGCAGGCCTGTCGCGACATCGAGCAGCGGGCTGTGCAAGAATGGCCTTTGCGCCAGTAATCAGTGGTGCCGGCTGAGCCGAGATAGATCGCGGCCACAGGCACTTCAGACAGGGAGCCGAACATTACAGAACAGAGAAAACACCGGATCAACGACCAAATCAGGGTCCCGCAGGTTCGCCTGATCGACCACGAGGGCGAGCAGCTCGGCGTCGTTCCAACGGACGCCGCCCGCCAGCAGGCCCAAGAATTGGAACTCGACCTGGTGGAAGTGGCGCCGAACGCTGATCCTCCGGTCTGTCGAATGATGGACTACGGCAAGTACGCGTACCGCGTAGCCAAGGAGCAAAAGCAACGGCCACACCACACCCAGCTCAAAGAAGTGAAGTTCCGACCGAAGATCGACCAGCACGACTACGACTTCAAGATGAAACATATCAGGCGCTTCCTCGAGCAGGGCCACATGGTCAAGGCGACGATCATGTTTCGCGGCCGTGAAGTCGTTCATCCGGAATACGGCCGCCGAATCCTGGATCGCGTCGTCGGGGAATTGGGCGACAACGTTCGCGTCGACAAGGCAGCGCGCATGGAAGGGCGGCTGATGTCGATGATCATCACGCCCAAGCGCGATTGACTCGACGGCGCCGGGCCGAAGAATACGAAACGTAATCAAAGGAACTAAGAATGCCGAAAATGAAAACGCATCGCGGCGCCGCCAAGCGCTTCAAACGCACGGGAACCGGCAAGTTTCGCCGGGGCCACGCCTATGCAAGCCATCTACTTGGACACAAGTCGCCCAAGCGCAAGCGCAAGTTGCGCAAGTCGGTGATCGTTTCGGACGCCGACCAACGGCGCCTTAGCCGTCTGCTGCCTGACGTCTGAGATTCCGCACGACAACGGAGGTACGAAATGGCCCGCGTCAAGCGCGGCAACGTCCACACCAACCGACGTCGCCGCATCCTCAAACAAGCCAAGGGCTACTACGGAGCCAAGAGCCGGCTCTACAGTGAAGCGCGCGAAGCCGTCGATCGCGCCATGCAGTTCGCCTACCAGGGCCGCAAGCGCAAGAAACGCGACTTCCGCCGCCTGTGGATCACCCGCATCAACGCCGCGTCGCGGGAGCAGGGCCTGTCCTACAGCAGGTTCATGGCCGGGCTCAAGGCCGCCGGTGTCGGGCTGGATCGCAAGATCCTCGCCGAGATCGCCGTCGAAGATCCGCAGACCTTCGCGCAACTCACCGCGGCGGCCAAGGAATCCCTGGCCGCCTGATCCGTCCGGAAGGCAACGACGTGGACGACGATCAAGGGCAAGAACAAGGCGCGCCGGCTGCCAACCCCGTCGCCGAGATCGAAGCCCTGCTGCGTGACTTCGAGGACGAAGCGGGCGCGGTGTCCGACGCCGCCGCACTCGAGGAGCTTCGGGCGCGCTATGTAGGGCGTAAGCGCGGCCGTTTGACCGCCGTATTCGACAGTCTGCGCGACGTCGCCCCGGAGCGGCGCGGCACCGTGGGCCGCGCCGCCAACGACGCCCGCCAACACGTCGAATCGCGGCTTGCATCGCTGGCCGACGACCTCGCCGCCGCTGCAACAAACGCGGCGCCGCCGACCGCAGACGTCACCCTGCCGGGTCGGCCGCTGAACAGGGGCTCGTTGCATCCGATTACCCAGACGCTGCAGGAAATCGAGAGCGTGTTCTCGCGCATGGGCTATCAGATCGTCGAGGGTCCCGAGGTCGAGCACGATTGGTACAACTTCGAGGCGCTCAACATTCCGCGCGACCATCCGGCACGTGACAGTCAGGACACGCTCTATCTGGACGACGACTGGCTGCTACGCACACACACGTCGCCGGTCCAAATCCACACGATGGAACGACAGGAGCCGCCGCTCGCCATCATCGTTCCCGGGCGGGTGTATCGGCGAGATACTCCCGACGCGACGCACACGCCCTCTTTCGTGCAATGCGAGGGTCTGGTGGTCGATCGCAACATCACGATGGCCGACCTCAAGGGGACGCTCGATCACTTCGCCAAGGCGCTGTTCGGCCCGCAAACGCGCACGCGTCTGCGTCCAGGCTATTTCCCGTTTACCGAACCCTCCGCCGAGCTCGACGCCAACTCCGGATCCGGTTGGATTGAGATGCTCGGTTGCGGCATGGTACACCCGGCCGTCTTCGAGGCAGTCGGCTACGACCCTCAGGTCTGGCAGGGCTTTGCCTTCGGCATGGGTATCGACCGCATCGCCGCGTTGCGGCATGGCATCGACGACATCAGAGTCTTCTACGAAAACGACGTCCGGTTCTTGCGGCAGTTTACGGCCTGCTAAACGGGGCGGGGCGAGTCGGCGTCAGCCGCCGGCCGCAGCCTCCGCAGCGACACGATCGAATGCTCTTCTCAACCAAATGGCTCGAGCGATACGTCGACCTCCCCGATTCGACGGAGGAATTGGCGGAGCTGCTCACCCGGCTCGGCCTCGTCGTTGAAGGAGAAAGACCGACGCGTGGCGGCACGGTGTTCGATCTGGACATCCCGTCGAATCGCGTCGACGCGATGAACCATTTCGGCGTGGCTCGCGAGCTGGCTGCGGGGCTGCGCCGCGAGCTGCGTGCCCCGGAGGCAACGCTCGACGAGACCTCGAAGCCGGCCGACACGATTGCCAGCGTCACGATCGACGATCTTCAGGGTTGTCCGCGCTATGCTGCCCGGGTCATCCGCGGTGCCAAGGTGGCGCCCTCCCCCGCCTGGATCGTGGAGTTGTTGGAGGCGATCGGCTTGCGGCCGCTCAACAATGTGGCCGACATCACGAACTTCGTCTTATGGGAGCTCGGCCATCCGTTGCACGCCTTCGATCTCGATCTACTGGCGGAGAGCAGCATCGTGGTACGTCGCGCCGGTGCCGGCGAGAAGTTGACGACGCTTGATGCGGCCGAAAGGGAGCTGACGCCGGACGACCTCGTCATCGCCGACGCCGAGAAACCCGTGGCGCTGGCCGGCGTCATGGGCGGCGCCGATACGGCCATCAGCCATGCCTCCACAAACATCTTTCTCGAAGGCGCCTGGTTCGACCCTGCCGCTGTGCGCGGTACGGCACAGCGCCTCAACCTGCACACCGACGCCAGCCATCGATTCGAGCGCTCACCGGCCCACGACGGCATGATGGCCGCGCTCGACCGCGCCGCGGGGCTTGTCGTAGAACTGGCGGGCGGAGAGCTGGCAAGCGGCATCATCGACGTCGTCGGCACCCTGCCCGAGCCGCGCTCGGCGGCGCTACGGCTCGAGCGTGTTGCCGGCTTGCTGGGTGCCGAGGTCGCCGGCGACAACGTCGGCGAGATCCTCGAGCGCCTCGGTTTCGGTGTCGACACGACCCATGAGGGGTTCACGGTCGCCATACCGAGCTCGCGTCCCGACGTGGCGCGCGAAGAGGACCTGATCGAAGAAGTTGCCCGCCACTACGGCTACGACCGCCTGCCGGCCACCCTACCTTCGATATCCAGCGCCGGAGAGTCCGGAACCGCCGAGGTGCTTGGCGAACGCCGCCTCAAGGCCTGTCTCGCGGCGAGCGGCTTCTGCGAGGCGATGTCGAGCTCGTTGAGCTCGCCGGCCGAGCAGGAGGTCTTCATGGCTGCAGGCCAGGAGGTCGTCGAGCTGGCCAATCCGATCTCCGAGAACCTCGGCCTGCTACGCGCCCACCTGGCACCCGGGTTGGTGACCGCTGCGGTGCACAATACGAATCGCGGCCAGAGCAACCTGCGGCTGTTCGAGGTGGGACGACGATTCCTCGGCCCGGTTACCGAAGATGGCGTGACCGAGCGCTGGGGTGTGAGCCTGTTGCAAACCGGGCATCGGCACACCGGCGGCTGGGACAAACGACCGGCGGACGTGGATCTCTACGATCTCAAAGGGGCCGTCGACAGCGTGACCGCGGCGATGTCGTGGCCGGCATGGGACTGGCAGGCCGGCGAGCACGCCGGCATCGCGCCTGCTGCCAGCGCCCGCCTGGTTGCCCGCGACAAGTCCGGCACCACCGTTGCCACCGGTTGGGCCGGAAAGCTCACCAACGCAGCAGCGGCTCTGTTCGATATCGATATTCCGGTGTGGATCGTGGAACTCGACATCGACGCCTTGCTGCCCCTTACACGCCCCACCCCGGAATACTGCGCCATCTCGAAATTCCCCGGCGGTGTGCGCGACCTCGCCATCGTCCTCGCCTCCGACGTCGAGTACGCCCGTGTCAACCACACCGTCGCCACCAACGCCGCCACCCTGCCTTTCACCGACCTCGAGCTGCTCGAGGTGTACCAGGGCGAGGAAATTCCCGCAGGCCATCGCGGCCTCACGCTACGCTTCTCCTACCGCGCCGACGATCGCACCCTTACGGCTGACGAAATCGACGCGGCGCACCAGACGATCGCCGATGCGCTCGTCGCGGGGCTCGGCGCGCAACGTCGCTAAACCTCCCGTTGCAATCCGCAAGCGCCTCTATAACATAGAAGCTTCACGCAACATGCGAAATTCGCGGAACATCGCGAACGACAACTTACCGAACGCAATCAAGACCCTCGAAGAACGGGAGGGAAAGAACGTGGACCACACCCGGAGGTTCGCCGACACCCCGGGTGTTTCGCTAGACGCCGAAAATCGTCGGCCGGTTTCATCAACAGGTAACGAGAGTCAAGGAATATCGCCTGGTGTTGCAAGGATTGGTGTCGACTTCACCTGTATCCACAAGGGGGCCAATAGCCGCATAGGCTCTTGATCTCCCCTGTCTTCCAGAGCACCGGCTTCCGTCGCTGAGCGGCGTCCCGTCCGCCGACCTGTACAGGTCGGAACGTGCTTCCCCTGTCGTGACCCGAGGCTGAATAGGGGGTGACCATGTATGGCACCGCGCGTTTCAGCACCCTCGGCCTCGCTCTACCTCTCCAGAATCCCGGATTCGCTGACTCCCCTACGTCAACGGCGCTTGTTGTCGGCGGCTCGGTCGTCCTCTCTGGGATCGTTCTCATGGCCATATGGTTCGCCATGCGACGCCGCCTCGCCGGCCGACTCCTCGAAGAGGCCAAAGCGCGAGCAGCGGAGCTCAGCGAAGGGGCAGAACGCGACGCAGAGTCCGTTCTCAAGGAAGCCAAGATCGACGCCCGCGAAGAACACTTGCGGGCACGTCAGACGTTCGAAGACGAGAGCCGCGACCGGCGCCGCGAGCTCAGCCGTCTCGAAAAACGGATTGCGCGCCGTGAAGAAAAGCTCGACCGGCGTACCAACGCCTTCGACGATCGCGAGAAGGAACTGTCGCGCCTCGAGCGCGAGCTGCGCGGCAAGATCGAGCGGGTTGAATTTCTCGAGAAGGAAGCCAATCGCAAGCGCCAGGAGGCCCTCGACCGCCTGCAGCGAGTCGCCGGCCAGACGTCGGATCAGGCCAAGCAGGCGCTCATGCAACTGATGCAGCAAGAGGCCCGCGAAGAAGCGGCCAAGACGCTACGCCGCATCGAAGACGAAACCAAGGCCAACGCCCGTAAGAAGGCACAGCACATCGTCTCTATGGCGATCCAGCGTTGCGCCAGCAATCCCGTCGCCGAACACACCGTGTCGGTCGTCGAGCTGCCGTCGGACGACATGAAAGGACGCGTCATCGGCCGCGAGGGACGCAACATCCGCGCCTTCGAGATGATCACCGGCGTCAATCTGATCGTCGACGATACGCCCGAAGCCGTGCTGATCTCCACCTTCGACCCGCTGCGGCGCGAGATCGCTCGGCTGGCCCTCCAGCAACTTGTCGGCGACGGACGCATCCACCCGGCCCGCATCGAAGAAGTCGTCGCGCGGGTGCGCGCCGACATCGAGGAACAGATTCAGCAAGACGGCAGCGAAGCCGCCCATGACCTCGGCGTCCACGACCTGCACCCCGAGCTCGTCCGCCTACTGGGAACGCTCAAGTTTCGTACCTCCTACGGCCAGAATATGCTGCGACACTCGATCGAGGTCGCAACGATCTCTGGGATCCTCGCCGCTGAGGTCAACGCCGACGAGCGAGTGGCCCGGCGCGCCGGCCTGTTGCACGACATTGGCAAGGCGGTCGATCACGAAGTGGAGGGCACCCACCTGACCATCGGCATCGATCTGCTGCGCCGCTACGGCGAAGCCGAAGCCGTCATCCAAGGCATGGAGGCACATCACTTCGACGTCGAACCGGCTACCGTCGAGGCCGTTCTCGTGCAGGCTGCCGACGCGCTTTCGGCGGCGCGCCCCGGGGCGCGGCGCGACATGCTGGAGACGTACGTCAAGCGCCTCCAGAAGCTCGAGGAGATCGCCGACGCGTTCAACGGTGTAAGCAAAGCTTATGCGATCCAGGCGGGTCGTGAGCTGCGCATCATCGTCGAATCCGAACAGGTCAGCGATCACGAGGCCGTGTGGTTGTCCAAGGACATTGCCAAGCGAATCGAGAAGGAAGTTCAGTATCCCGGTGAGATCAAGGTGACGGTCATCCGGGAGACACGCGCCGTCGGATTCGCGCGGTGAATCTGCTCTTTCTCGGCGACGTCGTCGGCAAGGCCGGGCGCCACATCCTCGCCGAGCGTCTGGCCACCATCCAGAAGTCTCGCGACGTCGACTTCACCATCGTCAACGTCGAGAACGCGGCCGCCGGGCGGGGCGTCACCAACACCCTCGCCGACGAGATTCTGGCGCTGGGTGTCGACGTGCTGACGACGGGCAACCACGTGTGGGCACAACGGGGCATCGACGCCTACCTCGACAGCGAACCCCGAATCCTGCGGCCGTTCAACTTTCCCGCCGGCGCCCCCGGCACCGGCGTATTTCAAGGACGATCGCGTACCGGCCATCCGGTGGCTGTCATCAACTTGCAGGGACGTGTGTTCATGCAGCCAATCGATTGCCCCTTTTTCGGCCTCGACGAAGCGCTGGCGCAAGTCGGCGACGATTGCCCGACGATCGTCCTCGATATGCACGCCGAGGCCACGTCCGAAAAGCTGGCGATGGGCTGGTATGCCGATGGCCGGGTAAGCGCTGTGCTCGGCACCCACACCCACGTTCCGACGGCGGACGCCCGCCTGTTGTCGTCCGGCACTGCCTATTGCACCGACGTCGGCATGACCGGACCTTACGATTCGGTCATCGGAACCCGTACCGATCTCGTGCTGCATCGTTTCACTACCGGCCGCCCCACCCGTTTCCAGGTCGCCGAGTCGAACCCCCGGGTGGCCGGTGCACTGATTCGGGTCGATCCGGCAACGGGCCGGGCCATCGCCATCGAGACGTTTCTCGATCCTCCCGGGCCGCTCGATGACCCCACGGCAGCCGACGAGGTCCAGCTCTCGTGACGCTGCCGGGCCCGGAGGAACGTCGCATCTGGACGGTTTCGCAGCTGGTCAATGCGGCGCAGCAAACGCTCTGGGATCGCTTCCCGTTCGTCTGGGTGCAGGGCGAGGTGAGTGGCTTCACGCGCAGCGCCGCCGGCCACTGGTACATCGATCTCAAGGACGAGAACGCCGTTCTCAAGGTACCGATGTTCCGCAATGACAACCAATCCGTGCCCTTCGAGGTCGAGACCGGCCTCGAGCTCATCGTCGGCGGTGAGGTGGAGATCTACAAGGGCAGCAGCCAGTTCCAGGTGATCGCGCGGTTCCTGGAGCCTGTCGGCTGGGGCGCCATGCAGCTGGCGTTCGAGCAATTGCAGAAGCGCCTCGCCGCGGAGGGCCTGTTCGACGCCGACCGCAAACAACCACTTCCGTTGTTGCCTCGCTGCGTCGGTGTCGTGACCTCAGCGAGCGGCGCGGCGTGGCGTGACATGTGGCGCGTCTGGCGCAAGAACCAGGTTCCCGTCGATGTCGTTCTCGCCCCCGCAGCGGTTCAAGGACCCGGCGCCGGTGAAGAGATCGGCGCCGCCATCGAGCTCTTGAACCGGCAGGGGCGCGCCGACGTGCTGATCGTCGGCCGCGGCGGTGGCTCGCGGGAAGACCTGTGGGCTTTCAACGAAGAAGTCGTGGTGCGGGCGATCTCCGCCTCCGCTATTCCTGTAGTCTCGGCAGTCGGTCACGAGATCGACCAGACGATCGCCGATCTCGTTGCCGATCGGCGAGCCGCCACGCCGACAGCAGCCGCCGAATTGGTGGCCGCCAGCCGCGAATCTCTGCTGCAACGGACCAACGAAGCCGAGCGTCGGGGCCGCAGCGCCCTGTCGCAACGCCTGCTGGCAACGCGGAACCGACTGCGTGAGCCGGGCCTGCAGCGCAGCTTGGCGCAGCCGACGCGCTTGTTGGGCGCCTACCGGCAGCGGCTGGACGCCGCGCTTGAACGCGTCTTGGCCCCGATCGAGGACCGTCTTGCACATCACGGCCGCAGTGTCGATGCGATCGGTCGCTTCCTCGCGGCGCGCGGCCTGGCGACCGCTTCGGTGCGGCGGCGCGCACGTCTCGAAGCGGCCGTCAAGAGCGCTGAAACCGGGCTGCGGCGGGCTTTCGACCGGCGTCAATCCCGGCTCGCTGAAGCGCACGCACGCATCCAGGCAATGAGTCCTCTCTCCGTCCTCGGGCGCGGCTACGCAATTTGCGAGCGGCCCGACGATGGCCGTATCGTGCGCCACGCCGCCGACGTCGCCATCGGCGGCAAGGTCAGTGTGCGCCTGGCGCGGGATACGCTCGATTGCGCTGTCGAGGCGACTCATGAAGGCGGTGGCGACGGGCGTTTGTGAGGCTACATGGGCGGTGTTAGCATCGCCTCCGGCCGCTGATTCACGCGATCCTGAACCCAACGTTTGGCCGCACCAGTCATGACCGACGCCTCTTCCGACACCGCAGATCAGGAGCCCTTTGCGTTCGGTGACGAGTCGCTCACCTTCGACAACGCGCTGCTGAAGCTCGAAGAGCTCGCCGCCCATCTCGAGGAGGGCGACATCCCGTTGGAGCAGGCCCTCGAGGTCTACGAGACCGCCGTGCACCTGTTCGCGTTCTGCCGCCGGCGCCTGGACGGCATGGAGCAGCGGATCGAGCGGCTCTCCGAAACCCTCGATGGAAAAATAACGAGCGAGCCGCTCGAGGTTCCTGAAGAGGATGTCGAGGATGGCTGACGTCGGCGAGAGCTCGGCTACCAACGCTCGCCGACTCTTTGCCGACTACCAGCAATTCATCGACGCTGCGCTCGACAAGCTGCTGCCGCCGGAGGACGAAGGCACGCCGCCGCTGCACAAGGCGATGCGGTATTCCATGTTCGTCGGCGGCAAGCGCCTGCGGCCCATCCTGTTGCTGACGGCAGGCGAAGCGTGTGGCGCCGAACGTGACACCCTCCTGCCGGCCGCCTGCGCCGTCGAGCTCGTCCACACCTACTCGTTGATCCACGACGACCTGCCGGCCTTCGACGACGACGAGCTGCGTCGTGGCGAGCCCACGAGCCACATTGTGTTCGGCGAGGCAATGGCGATCCTCGCCGGCGACGCGCTGCAAACCCTCGCCTTCACGCACCTGGCAGACGCCGCGCGTCACTCACAAGATCCCCGGGCCTGGTCGGAAGTCGCATGGGAGCTCGGCAACGCTGCCGGAAGCGCCGGCATGGCGGGCGGCCAGTGCCAAGACATCGAGTCCGAGGGTGTGTCGCTGACGCTGACGGATCTGGAGGCGCTGCACGGCTCCAAGACCGGGGCGTTGCTGACGGGGTGCGTTCGCATGGGCGCGATCCTGGCGGCGGCCGACGAGGCGTCGCTGCACAGCCTCACAACCTACGGTCGCGCCGTCGGCCTCGCCTTCCAGGTGGTCGACGATCTGCTGGACGTCGAGGGATCGGTAGAAGACCTCGGCAAGACGCCGGGAGCGGACGTCGCGCGCCGCAAATCGACCTACCCTGCCCTGTTAGGCGTCGACGCCGCGCGCGCTGAAGCCGAGCGTCTGCGGCAGCAAGCGATCTCGGCGCTCGAACCGTTCGGCGAGCGCGCCGCTCCGCTGCGCACCATCGCCGACTTCGTCGTCGAACGGAGCCGGTGACGGCCACTCGCTCCTGCCTCGACCAGGCGCTCGTGGCGCTTTCTCTCGCCGACAGTCGCAGCCAGGCTCGTGCCTTGATCATGGCCGGCCAGGTGCGCGTCAACGGACATACCGCAGCCAAGGCGGGAACACTGGTGGATCCCGGGGCCGACATCGAGATTCTCGAGCCTCCCCGCTTCGTCGGCCGTGGCGGCGAGAAGCTCGCCGCCGCTCTCGAGATCGCCGATATCGACCCGCAATCGCGCGTCTGCCTCGACATCGGCGCGTCGACCGGCGGGTTCACCGACTGCCTCCTGCAAAACGGCGCCGCGCAGGTGATCGCCGTCGACGTCGGTTACGGCCAGCTCGACTGGAAGCTGCGCCAGGACGAGCGCGTCGTAGTCATGGAACGTGTCAACGCGCGGTACCTGAGTACCGACGACCTCCCCGAAGAAGTTGTGGCGTCACCTGATTTGCTGGTCGTCGACGTATCGTTCATCGGCCTGGGCAAGATGCTGCCCGCGGTCACCGCCGTATGTGCCCCCGAAGCGGAGGCATTGGTGCTCGTCAAGCCGCAGTTCGAGTGCGGCCCGGACTCCGTAGCGCCGGGAGGTGTCGTTGGCGCCGCCGCGGACCGGCGAACGGCGTTGGCGACCGTAGGGACGGACGCGGCACAAACCGGTTGGCGCGTTCGGGCGGCAATCCCGAGCCCGATACGCGGCGCCGCGGGGAACTGGGAATGCTTCCTGTACCTGTCCCGGCAACACCGCGGCGGTGAAACTGCTAGCCTCGATGTGCTCCTCGATTCTGTCGCCATCCCGGAGGGTTGAGCGGTGTCGTCGAACCACACAGAGCGGCACTTCCAACGCGTCGGCATCGTTGCCAAGACGCACCAAGAAGACGTGGGCCCCGCGCTCGATCGCATCGCCGCCAAGCTCGTGGAGCACGGCCGAGACGTTTCGTGCGACGAGTCCGCTGCCGACTTGATGCACGATCCGCCGCCCGCCGTTGCCCACTCCGAGCTGGCCGGGCATGTCGATCTGATCGTGGTCCTGGGAGGTGACGGCACGTTGCTTTCCGTGGCGCGCAGCGCCGCCGCGGCGAAGGTGCCGGTGATCGGTATCAACTACGGCAGCCTGGGGTTCCTCACGTCGACGGTACGCGCGGAAAGCGAGGCAGCCATCGACGATCTGCTCGCCGGTCACTACGTCTCCACCAGCCGCATGATGCTGCGCGCCGGCGTCGGGCCGGCGGACGAGCCCGACGGGGGCACGGCGAGTGAGATCCGAGACGTCTTGAACGACGCCGTCGTCAACAAGACGGCGCTGGCGCGGATCGTTCAGCTCGAAGTGACTGTCGACGGCGACTTCGTGTCGCGGTACCGGGCAGACGGCCTCATCGCCGCGACGCCGACCGGATCTACCGCTTATTCCCTGGCGAGCGGTGGCCCCATCGTGCTCCCCGAGGTCGAGGCCATCGTGCTGTCACCGATCAGCCCTCACTCCCTGGCGAATCGACCTCTCGTGCTCCCGGGAGAGGCGCGCATCCGCGTCCGCCTGCTGTCCGAAGACCAGGACATAGTGCTGACGCTCGACGGGCAAGAGGGCATCCCGGTGCATCCTGGCGAGGCAGTCTCCATCGAGCGGAGCCCCTACCGGTTCGAGCTCCTGCTGACCGGCCAACGCTCCTACTTCGAAATCCTGCGAACGAAGCTTCGGTGGGGCGACCGATAACCGGCGGCCCGCCGCAGCAATCCCGGCCCGGAGCGCTCAACGGGTGGCTACGGCGCGGCGTATCTGGTCGACAAGTTCCGACTAGAGCTCATCGTTGAGGCTGCCGCTTCGATAGCCTTCGAGATCCAGCGTCACGAACTCGTACCCGAGATCGCGGAATATCTCGACGAATCGTCTTGCCATCTGCGGCTCCAGGGCGCTATCAAGCTCCGCAGGATCGATCTCGATCCGCACCAGCTTGCCGTGATGTCGTACCCGGAATTGACGAAACCCGAGCGCGCGAAGCGCCTCTTCGCCGGCCTCGATCCCCTGTAGCACCCGCGCCGTCACCTCCAATCCGTAGGCCACCCGCGACGACAGGCACGCCGCCGCCGGGCGGTCCCACGTCGACAGACCCGCCACGCGCGACACTGCGCGAACGTCGCTCTTGGCGAATCCGGCGTCGAGCAAGGGACTGACCACGCCGTGCTGCTCGGCCGCCGCCATGCCGGGGCGGAAATCGGTACCATCGTCCGCGTTCGTCCCGTCCCAGACGATTTCCATGCCTCGACGGCGTGCCATTGTGGTTATCTTGCCGTAAAGTTCTGTTTTGCAAAAGAAACATCGATTCGCGGCGTTGTTGCGGTATCCCGGATCTTCGAGCTCGTCCGTGCAGATGACTTCGTGACGCATGCCGACGGAGCGTGCAAAGTTGCGGGCCGCCGCCATTTGACTGCGCGGCACCGCCGGGCTGTCGGCGGTCACCGCGAGGCTTCGGGAGCCTAGCGTTTGATGGGCAAGAAAGGCGACCAAGGCGCTGTCAACGCCGCCCGAGTAAGCGACCAGCGCGCTGTTTGCCGCTTCGACGCGACGAACGAGGCGATCGTATTTGTCGCGCAGCGGCGCTTCGAGTTGGTGGCGACGAACTGGAGTAGCCATGCCGTTCAGTAATCCTCGCAGGGTGTTGAGAAACTCCCGTCGGGGTCGTAAAGCCGAGGTTAGCAGTCCGCCAGCCGGGGCGGCAATCCGGCGTGACAGGGTGCTGAACACCTTCCGTGGGCGCCACGCACGGCGCTCGGGCTGGGCGGCTCTGACGCTCGTTGGGCTGGTCGCCTGCGGCGGGCCGAGCGCCAACACGGATCCGCTGGCGCCCATCGCTGAGGCAATAGCCGAGGAGGATCGATCGCCGCCGCCGCTGAGGAGGGCGTGGAGCCGTGCATCGGAGTCGCCACTGACGCTGCGCCCGGCCGTCGGTGAGCGTCACGTGTACCTCGCCCTCGGCAACGTGTTGGAGGCGTGGCGCGTGGAGGACGGCGCCTTCGTCTGGCGCCACGAGCTCGATTCGGATATCGCCGCGCCCCCCGCCGCCATCGGGCAGCAGGTGGTGGTGGCAACGCGCGGTACGGATGCGTTCCCGCCACGTGTTGTCTGGGTCTCCATTGAGGGGAATATCGTGGCGGTGCGCGACGTCGACGAGCCCGTCCACCAGGTCGACGCTGCTCTCGGCGTCGTGGTGACCGCTGATTCCGGTGGCGTGTCCCGCGTCGCCTCCGACGGCTGGCGCGTCGAGCTCGCGCAGGCCCAGCACATCGTTCTGGCGGTCGACCACGGCCTCGTTTACGTGACCTCGGAAGGCCGGGGAATCGTCGCTCTCGACCTCCGCGACGGCAACCAGCGATGGCAGTACGAGGCGCCGGGGGTGCGCCTGACCAAACCCTTCGTCAACGGAAACTTCGTGTACATGGCCGGCACATCGGGATACGTCGCGTCGTTGGACGCAACCACGGGAAAGAAACGTTGGACGCGCTCCCTGGGAAGCATCGACATTCTCGGGGCACCGGCGGTAGCGGGCAATGTTCTCTGGGTCGCCGGGCTCGACGCCCAGCTGATCGGGCTCAAGCCCGGCAACGGCACGGTGTTGTTTCTGCCGCTCGCGCTGCCGTCACGTAACTACCTGGACATGGCCACGTTCGACGTATGGACGGTCCTTGGACCGCAATACGGGCCGTGGATGGCGGTGCGCGGCCCGACCCGTGCGCAACCCAACGGGCCGCCGACACGCGTCAATACAGCGCCGCCGCCGATCGGCGCCGATCTGGCACTGCCGCCGGCAAGCGGCGCGGCGGGCGTCGCGGTCGTCAACGGAACCGATACCGTGGTATTTCTGCGGCCGCAAAGGCCGCGCTAGGCGGACGGCTTTTCCTTCAGCTCCAGCAGCACGCCGCCCAGCGCCTCCGGATGCAAGAAGGCGATTCGTGCGCCCTCGGCGCCGGCGCGTGGCTCCTCGTCGACCAGGCGGACGCCGCCCACCCGGAGCTCGGCGAGCGCCGCCTCGATGTCGTCGACCAGCATGCAGATGTGATGCAATCCCTCACCACTGCTTTCCAGAAACCGCGCCACGCTGCTCCCCTCGTCACGCGGCGCTATCAACTCGACCCGAGCGCTGCCCGGCAACTGCAGGAACGCGACCTCGACCCCTTGGGCGGCAATCGCCTCACGGCCGATCAGCTCGGCCCCCATCAGCTGCTGATAGCGCGCCGCCGCCGCGTCGAGGTCGTGGACGGCGATGCCGACGTGATCGATCACGCCCGCGGGAATGCGGCTCATTGGCCGAAAACCTCGTCGACAATCTGTTGCGCCGCGCTGTGAGGATCGACGTCGCCCCGGGCGATCGCCCCGACAATCTGCTGCTCCGCCTCGGCGTCGAAACCATTATCTCGGAGGGCCGCCAACAGCCGCTCGCGCAGCAGCGTGCGCAGACGCATCGCCGCGAGGCTGCGGCGCTTCTCCTCGGCTTGTCCGCTCGACGCGTACCACTCCTCGTGCGCCGCCACTGCGGCGCGCAGCTCGTCGATACCCTTGCCCTCGGCGGCGACCGTACGCACAATCGGCGGCGACCAGCCGTCGTCGGCGGCACGGGTCACCCAAGTGTGCAGCTGTGCCTCGGCGCGGTCGGTGCCCGGTATGTCGGCCTTGTTCAACACGAAGATATCGGCAACCTCCATGAGCCCCGCCTTGATGGCCTGAATCTCGTCGCCGCCTCCGGGGGTGAGGACGACGCAGGTAGTGTCCGCGACGGCGGCCACGTCGACCTCATCCTGGCCGACGCCGACGGTCTCGAGCAGCAGCCGGTCGAGCCCGGCAACGGCCAGCAAGGTCAACGTGTCGTACACCGCGGCCGCCAAGCCCCCCATGGCCCCCCGCGTCGCCATGCTGCGCACGTAGACGCCATTGTCTTCGCTGTGGCCCTGCATGCGAACCCGATCGCCGAGCAGTGCGCCGCCGGTAAACGGACTGCTCGGATCGATTACCAGGACCCCGATGCTCACGCCCTCCTGGCGGAAGACCGACGTGAGGCCGTCGATCAACGTGCTCTTGCCGGCGCCGCTGGGCCCGGTGATGCCGATGATCGGCGCGCTCTTGGAGTGGGCGTAGGCGGCGCGGACTACGTCGGCTGCTTCTAGGCTGTCGTTCTCGACCCGTGATATCGCTCGCGCCAAGGCGCGGCGATCGCCGGCCGCCAGGCTCTCGACGAGCTCGGCACCGTTCATTTCGACGTACGTTCGAGCCGCCATGTCAGCCGCGCAGGAGCTCGCGGGAGATGACCAAGCGCTGGATCTCCGAGGTTCCCTCGCCGATCGTGCACAGCTTCGCGTCGCGGAAGAACTTCTCGACGGGATAGTCCTTGACATATCCGTAGCCGCCGAACACCTGAACCGCCTGCTCGGTGACGCGAACGGCCATCTCGCTAGCGTACAGCTTAGCCATCGACGCAGCCCTCTTGAACGGCCGGCCCTTCTCCTTCAGCGTCGCCGCCCGCAATACCAAGCAACGAGCCGCCCGGATCTCGCTCGCCATGGCGACGAGCTTCCACTGGACGGCACGGAAGGCACCGATGGGGCGATCGAACTGGTGGCGCTCGCGCACGTACACCATGCACGCATCGAAGGCGCCTTGGCCGATACCCACCGCGAGGGAGCCAATGCCGATTCGTCCGGCGTCGAGCACGCGCAGGGCGTCAATGAACCCACCGTCTTTCTCACCCAGCAAGTTCTCTTCGGGAACCGCGACGTCTTCGAGAATCAGTTCCACCGTGTCGCTGGCCCGCATCCCGAGCTTGTCCTCCTTGTGACCGACGCGAAAGCCCGGGGTGTCCGCCTCTACGGCAAATGCCGTGATGCCGCGGTTGCCCTTGTCCGGGGTGGTGACAGCATGCACGACTGCCAGTGACGCCCGCGCCCCGTTGGTGTTGAACGTCTTGGATCCGTTGATCACCCAACGGTCACGCGGCGCATCCCATTCCGCCGTCGCACGGGTGCCGGCAGCGTCTGATCCCGCCTGCGGCTCGGTAAGGCCCCAAGCGCCGATCCATTCGCCGCTGGCGAGGCGCGGCAGGTAGCGCCGCTTCTGCTCGGCGTTGCCGGCGATCTGCACATGCGCCGTGCACAGCGAATTGTGCGCCGCGACACTCAATGCGATGGCCGGATCGACCCGCGCCAACTCCTCTAGCATCGTGATGTACTCGACGGTCCCGAAACCGGCGCCGCCGTATTCCTCGGGAACCATGACGCCCAGAAAACCGAGATCAGCAAGCTGCGCCATCACTTCGCCGGGGAACGCCTGCGCTTCGTCCCACTCGCGGACGTGTGGACCGATGACGTCGGCGGCAAAATCACGCACCGTCGCGGCTACGAGGCGCTGTTCGTCGGTACTCGTGAAGTCCACGGATCCACCCCCTCCACGCTATTATAGGCGGCCGGGTATAAACTCGCGGGCAGTTGCGATCGCATCTGGAGGGCACAGGTTCCGTCTCCCCCGACGATCGGCCTCGCCCACACCAAAACTAGGGCCCTAGGAGCATCGAGATCTCTACCGCACGCCTCGCCGAACTTCACGCACACACGACGTTCTCGGACGGCAGTCTGACGCCGGAGGAACTGGTTGGCGAGGCCATCGCGGCCGGGCTGGCCGCTCTTGCGGTCACCGACCACGACATCATCTCGGGCGTCGCGCCGGCACGACGAGTCGCCGAAGAGCACGACCTCGAGATCGTTGCGGGACTCGAGTTCTCGGCCGACGTGGACGGCCATGAGATCCACGTGCTCGGCTTGTTCGTCGACGACGAAAGCGAACGCCTGATCGCCGCCACCCATGACTCGCGTGGCTTTCGCAAGACCCGTGCCGAGGCCATTGTCGATCGCCTTTCCAGCCTCGGCGTGCACATAGACTTCACCCACGTCGAAGCCACCGCGGCCGGCGGCAGCCTCAGCCGTCCGCACATCGCCCAGGCGCTTGTCGACATCAATGCCGCCAAGACACTCGACGAGGCGTTTCGTCGCTACATCGGCGTCGGCCGCCCGGCGTTCGTCCCCAAGCCGACGCTGTCCTCGGTGGACGTCATCGATGTGGTGCACGCCGCGGGCGGAGTTGCCATACTTGCGCATCCGGCGAGCAGCCGGGTCGATGATGCCACCATTGCACGACTCGCCGGCTACGGTCTCGATGGGTTTGAAGTGCGACATCCCAAACACACCGCCAAGACCGAGAGGAGATTACGGGCGCTGATCGAGAAGACCGGCCTGCTCCCGTCCGGCGGCTCGGATTTTCACGGTCCCGGGAGAGGCCGCACGGCGCTCGGCGCGAAGGCGGTTTCTCTCGATTGGCTGGAGGCGCTTCGCAAAGCGGCGGCGGCGCATCGAAATGCAGCAGTGTCTGCAAAGGACGCAACATGAGCATCAAGCCGGATCACTGGATCAGAAAGATGGCACTCGAGCACCAGATGATCGACCCGTTCGAGGAAGGCCAAGTATCACAAGGCATCGTGTCATTCGGCGTTTCGTCCTACGGCTACGACCTGCGGATCGCCGACGAGTTCATGCTGTTCACCAACATCAATACGAGCGTCGTCGACCCGAAGAATTTCGATCCCGACTCCTTCGTGGACTTCAAGGGTGATGTCTGCATCATTCCGCCGAACTCCTTCGCTCTGGCACGGTCGCTGGAGTACTTCAAGATCCCGCGCTCGGTGCTGGTGATTTGCGTTGGCAAGTCAACGTACGCGCGCTGCGGAATCATCACCAACGTCACCCCGCTCGAGCCCGAGTGGGAGGGCCATCTGACGCTGGAAATCTCCAACACGACCCCTCTGCCAGCCAAGATCTACGCCAACGAAGGCATCGCCCAATTACTGTTTCTCGGCAGTGACGGCGAGTGCGAAGTTTCCTACGGCGATCGCCACGGCAAGTACCAGGCACAAACTGGGGTGACGCCGCCCCGTATTTAGACAGGGTGCTGAAGGCAAACGACATGAAGATTTCGGTTACAAACGTCCCGGCCGCGGAAATCGACACCGATGCGTTGCTGCTCGGGATCCCCGAGGATGCCGATAAACCGTCGCCTTGGGAAGCGGTGGACGGCGCCGTCGGCGGCATGATTTCAGAGGCGATGAACGGCCCCGGGTTTCACGGCAAGAGCGGCCAGATATTGACGTTGTCGGCGCCCGACGCCGCCGCCATGCGGGAGCTCGTCCTCGTTGGCCTCGGACCAGACGCCGGCGCCGACGTCGAAGGCTGGCGCCGTGCCGTCGCCAAAGCCGCCAATGCCGCCCGGCGGCGCGGCAATCGCCGCATTGCGGTTCCTCTCCCCGCCATCAACGGTTGCGACGATGGCGATCTCGCGGCCGCGGCGGCCGAGGCCGTCGTGCTGTCGAGTTACCGATACTACGAATACAAGGAGCCGCCCGCCGAACGCGTCAATATCGACGAGGTGGAGATCGCCACGGCCGCCAATGCCGCCGACATCGTGGAACGCGCGCAGATCGTCGCCGAAGCAACCTGCTTCGCCCGCGACCTGATCAACACGCCGAGCAATGCCAAGCGCCCCGATACGTTGGCGCAACGCGCCGTGGCGATGGCCGGCGAGCACGGCCTGCACAGTGAGGTCATCGACGAGGTTCAGGCCGAGGAGATCGGTCTCAACGCCCTGCGCGCCGTGGGATGCGGCTCCGCCGTCGGCCCTCGCCTGGTGATCCTCGAGCACCGACCGGAAGGTGCCACGGACCCGCCGATCGTGCTGGTGGGCAAGGGCATCACCTTCGACACCGGCGGGATCTCGATCAAACCGGCGCGCAACATGGCGAACATGAAATCAGACATGTCCGGTGCGGCGGCCGTGTACGGAACAATGCAGGCCATCGCCCGCCTGAAGCTGCCGCGCGCCGTGGTCGGCGTCACGCCGCTGGCCGAGAACATGCCGAGCGCTCAGGCCTATCGTCCGAGCGACATCGTCCGCGCCTACAACGGCGTGACCATCGAGGTGCTCAACACCGACGCGGAAGGACGCATGGTTTTGGCCGACGCCCTCTCCTATGCCCGCCAGCGTTACGAGCCGTCGCACATTGTGGATCTGGCGACGCTGACCGGCGCCTGTGTCGTTGCACTCGGATCCGCCGCTGCCGGGCTCATGGGCAACGACGACGTGCTGTGCAGCGAGTTGACGGCCGCCGGAGAGGCTACCGGCGAACGCATCTGGCGCCTGCCCATGTGGAGCGTTTACGACAAGATGGTGGACAGCGAGGTCGCCAATGTGCGCAACTCTGCCGGGCGCGACGCCGGAGCGATCACGGCCGGGAAGTTCCTCGAGCGGTTCGTCGGCGACACACTGTGGGCACACCTCGATATCGCCGGCACTGCCTTCATCCAGAAAGCAACGCCGTATCAGCCCAAGGGCGGCACCGGCTTCGGCGTCCGCCTGTTGACCCATTGGTTGAGCTGCTGAGTACAGCCGCGGCATCGCCCGAGCAGCGCGTCGAGGAGCTACGCACCGTCTTCGGCGACCTCCGCAACGTGCTGATACTGGCGCACGACAACCCCGACCCTGACGCGCTCGCCAGCGCCTTCGGTTTGAGCGCCGTGCTTCGTCAACCCACCGACACGAAGTGTACGGTCGGCTACGGCGGGATGATCGGCCGCGCCGAGAATCGCGCCATGCAGTGCGAGCTCGAACTCACACCGCATCGTCTCGACGAGCTCGACTGGGCAGATTACGACGGTGTGGCCCTCGTCGATACGCAGCCCGGGTTCGGTAACAACTCTCTACCGCCGGAGCGCCGCGCGACGGCCGTGATCGATCATCACCTCGGGCGGGGGGGAATCTTGACGGCGTGGCATTCGTCGATGTGCGCGAGGGCTACGGAGCGACAGCCTCGATCCTCTACGAGTACGTCAAGGCTTCGGAAACACCTCTGGACGACAACCTGGTTACGGCGCTCTTCTACGCCATTAAGTCCGAAACCCAGGAACTGGGGCGCGACGCCGGCGACGCCGATCGCGACGCCTATCTCGGACTGCTGCCACGTGCCGACAAGGAAGCCATTGCCCGTATCCAGCGTGCCCGGGTGCCCCGCGACTACTTCCGAGCGTTTCAGCTGGCCATCGAGAACGCCACCGTCCACGGGCGCACCGTCCTGACCGATCTACGGCGCGTCGACAGCCCCGACATCGTGGCCGAGATCGCCGACTTCCTGCTGCGCCTCGAGGGCGCCGATTGGTCTGCGGCAATGGGGCGGGACGGCGACGCCATCGTCCTCTCACTGCGCACGACCGACCCCGAGTCCCACGCCGGCGAAGTAATCCGCCGTATCGTCGCGGGCATGGGCCGCGCCGGCGGTCACGGCATGATGGCCGGCGGCCGCGTGCCGCTTCGGGACGCCGACTACGACGAGATGGTGGAGAATCTGCGGGCGAGGCTGCTCAAAGGTTTGGGTGGCGACAAAAGACCGGGAGAGAAGCTCGTGGTCGGTTAGGGGTCTTTGTAGGCTACTCCGACGGCTCCGTCCCCGGGTCCAGCAAATCGTTCCCCTCACCCAACTTGCGCCCCGGACTGACGATCCCGCCGCTGACCACGAAGCGTAAAGCCTCCTCGACGTTCATATCGAGGTACTCGAGCTCGTCGCGACGCGCCAACACCAGTACGCCCGAGGTCGGGTTCGGCGTCGTCGGCACGAACACATTGACCCCGTCTCCCGGCAGGTGATCCTGCAGCTCTCCCGCCGTCGGCGCGGTAACCAAGCCGACGGTGTAGATCCCCTTGCGCGGGTACTGGATCAACACCACGGATTCGAACGTCCGGTCCGCTGTCGAGTAGAACGTCTCGAGCAGCTGCCGCGCCGAGCCGTAGACGCTCTTGACGAGCGGGATGCTGAGCGCCAGTTCGTCCATCTTCTTGACGAGACCACGGCCGATGATGTTCGACCCCAGGACACCGACGACGTAGATGAAGGCGAACGTCAGGAGCAGTCCAAGTAGCGCCGTGCCGACGCCGCCGCCCGGCAGGTCGAGGACCGTGTCGAGACCCACGACGCGCAGCAACGCCACCACCGGGGGTGTCGCGAACCGCTGGACCGGGCCCAGGACGAGCGCGAAGAGCCAGAGCGTGAAAACCAGCGGCAGAATGATCAGGAGGCCGGCCAGCAATGACCGGCGAACGTGCCCCACCAACCCCATCAGGCTTCGCCGCCCCCCAATCCCAGTCGACCCCAGAACGAAACGAAGTAGTGCCTTGCCGACATCATCGACAGGATCACCACCACCCACAGGCCGATCTGTCCCAACACCATGTACCCGCCCATCCACTGGGGACCCAGTATGAGAATGATTACGGTGATCATTTGCGCCGTCGTCTTGTACTTGCCGATCGACGAGGTCGGGATGTCCACGTTCTGATCCGCGGCTATCGATCGCAGACCGCTTATTGCCAACTCCCGACCGACGATGATCACCACCATCCAGGCGGGCGCCAAACCGAGCTCGACCAGCGAGATGAACGCCGCCGAGATCAACAGCTTGTCGGCAACCGGGTCGAGAAGCTGTCCGAGCGTGGTGACTTGCCCTCGCGTGCGCGCCAGATAACCGTCAAACCAATCGGTGAGAGAGGCCAGGATGAACACCGACAGCCCGATGAGCGTATATTCGGTGAGCAGGAACACCACCAACACCGGAACCAGGAAGATCCGCAGGATCGTGAGCGCGTTGGGCAACGTCCAGTTGCCGGTAGCCTGCGCGGCAAGGTCCGGCGATGCGTGTCCCGGTTGCGGGGTGTTGGCAGCCATTGCTTTGGTCTCGACAGATCCTGCGTACCCGATCTCGCCGACAGTTTAGCTCTTGTGCCCCGTCAAGGATACGATTAGCGGGGTGGGGAGAAACCCTGTCGGCGCTTCGCGAACAAGATTGTCATCATGATCTTCTGTCTCGCCGCCGAGTTTCCGGCAACACATCGCATTCGCATCGATTCGCGCGGCACGCTCGAGCCGTTGCACGCTCACAACTGGCGCATCAAAGCATCACTGCGCTCGGCGCGGGCGGAAGAAGCAGCCGTACAAGCCCGCGCCGTCCTCGACGCGTGGGTCACCCGTCACGAGGGTGCTTGCTTCAACGACGTTCCCCCCTTCGATGCGGTGAACCCAACCGCCGAGGAGGTGGCGCGCACGCTCGCCGAGCTGCTCGATCGCGAGCTGCCGGGCACAGAGGTCCTGCACGTCGAAATCGGCGAGGCGGCGGGCTTCAGTGCGACCTACTGGCCCTAGCAGGCCGTGGTGAAAGTGTGATGGGTCTGGTTGAGGCGAGAAGGGGGCAGATGCAAGGCGCTGTGACGACCGCGATGCTCTTGACGTATCGTGGAGGAGCAGCAACGCCGCAGATGCCCCCTCCTCGCCTCAACCCTCCGGGCGCGCGCGTCTTGCAGCCGATGGCGGCGTCGCGCCTCCTCGACGATGGCTCCGGCATCGCCTGTGTCGGCGCTCCTTGCCCTCGACTACAATACCCGCGCGGCCAGACCCATCACACTTTCACCACGGCCTGCTAGCGACCCCTCTGAGCCGTGACCCGACGCTTGTCGACATAGCTCTGCAGGCCGATCTCGATGGCCTCGGCCACCTGAACTCTGTAGTCGCTACTCTTCAGCCAGGCCTCTTCCTGTTCGTTGCTCACGAACGAGGCCTCGATCAGGATGGCCGGCATCTCGGCGCCCACCAGCACAAAGAAGGGCGCGGTCTTGACGCCCAGGTCGTGCACGTTCTGGTAGTTCTTCGAGACGTGCATCACCAGGCTGTCCTGAATCGACGCGGCGAGCTCTCCCGAAGCCCCCTGGTACTCATTACTGACGATGAGCTCCAGCGTCTCTTGCAGATCACCCATGCTGCCGCGTTGCCCGGCGGCGTTCTCGCGCGCTGCGGCCTCGGCCGCGGTCGGATCGTTGGCAAGATTCAGATAGTACGTCTCGAAACCACGCAGCTTGCGATTGCGCGCCGAGTTTATGTGCATCGAGATGAAAAGATCGGCGTCGACACGATTGGCGAACTCGGTGCGCTCCTGCAGCGACACCGTGCGGTCCTCGTCGCGCGTCAAGATGACTTCGTAGCCGCTCTCTCGTAAACGCGTCGCGAGCGTCTGGGACAGCGCCAGCGCCAGCTCTTTCTCGGTAGCTCCGGTGCGGCCGATGGCCCCCGGGTCGGTGCCACCATGCCCCGGATCGATGACCACGCGGTGCACCCCGAGGCCGAGCTGCTCGGTTATCGACCCGCCCTCCGGCTGCGCCGGCCGGCGCTCATCGCGAAGGCGCGACGCAACCGTCGCCGTCGGCACATCGATGACGATGCGGAACGGCTCGTCCACCTTGTCGAGCGTGAACATCGTGTACTTCGACGTCTGGGCAAGGTCGATCACCACGCGGACGATGCCGGGCTGGTTCAAGGCGACGCGCACACGCGACACCGCGTTGCCATCGACAGCGATAACCTGCTCGCGTCCCGAAGGCCGAGCTCCCGGCAAGTCTTTAGGTTTGCCGACGCCCTTGAGATCGACGAATAACCTCTCCGGGGAATGGGCCTCGCCGGTCTGGTAGGTCACCGACCGATCGAGGTCGAGCACGATCCGCGTGTATGTGCGGTCGCTGTAGTAGCGGACACCGCTGAGCACGGCGAGGTTGTCCGCGACGTCACTGTCGGTCGATGGGCGAGGCTGTTCCGCTTCGGAACCGGGCGCCGGAGCTGCCAGCCGGCGTTCAGGCTCCGGCACGCTCGGCGCCGGTCTCCGCGGAGCCTCTCCGGTCGTCACCGTTGCTGGATCGGCATCGGGATTGGCGCGGATGACTCCGGCCATCCGGTTCCGGGCCAGCGAAGCCTGTGGCGTCGAAGGATATTGTTGGAGCAATCGGGAATAGAGCACCGCGGCGCGGGCCCCACCCTCCCCCTCGGCATCCGCCGCCAACCGGAGTAAGGCTTCAGGCGCGTGCGGGCTTGTTGGATAGTGCTGAACCAGCTCCCGGTACAGCTCGAGTTGGCGTGCCGACGAGGCGGGGTCGCCAGCCCGACCCTGGCGGCCGTAGATCCACGACATCCGCCACAGAGCTTCAGAGGCTAGCGGGCTGTCAGGGTAGCGCGTCGCGACAGCGGCGAAAGCATCCGTTACTCGAGCCCAAGAGGCGGCTTCGCCGGAGGGATCCACGACCTCGAGCTGCCGATACAGCGTTTCAGCGCGCTCGAAGAGCTCCTGCGGCGAGGAAGAAACGGCCGCGGAAGGCGCGGCGAGCAAGAGCATTATCGCGAAGGTCAGCGGAACACACGAACGTCTTGTCGATTTCGGCATGGCACGTCTCCCGACGCGCCCCCCCACACTGGCTTGACAACCTTCGCCCCTGAAGCACAAGCAGTATAGCGATTCCGCTACGTGACGCGCAATGCACTGCGGCCACGGGCAGCGCGCTTGCAAACGGGCACCTCGGGAGTGCTAGCGCCCGCCGAGTCCTGAGTAGTAGTCAAGGACTCTCTCGATGTATTGCCGGGTCTCCTGAAACGGCGGCACGCCGCCGTGCTTTTCTACCGCGCCCTCGCCGGCGTTGTACGCCGCCAACACGATACGCAGGTTTCCGTCATAGAGATCCATGAGCTCACGCACGTACGTGGTGCCGCCGACGATGTTCTGCAACGGGTCCCAAACGTTGCGAACTGCGAATCGATCCGCAGTTGCCGGCATCAGTTGCATGAGGCCCTGAGCGCCCTTCTTGGACACCGCGTGTGGGTCGAAGTCCGACTCGGCGGCGATGATCGCCTCGACGAACCGGGCGTCGACGCCGGCTTGTACCGCTGCCTGGTCAATCTCGGCGCGGAACGGAACCGGGCCCGCCACGCGTATGACCTCGGTCACGGGCGTGTGCCTCGTCTCCCGGAAGATTTTCGCTCCAGACTCGTAGGCGTTGGTGTAACGCCGGCTGCCGTCGGCGCCTTCGACGACGTAAATCTGCGCCAGAGCCGAGCCCGTCGACAGGAAAATGACCGTTCCCGCCAGCACCAAAACTCGCACCAGCCCGAAGTCTTCACCGGGTTTTGAAGCGAGCCTTCGGGTTAAGGGGGCAGGCAAGCGCATCATCATGCTCAAAGTTGATTATCGACAGGCACTAAAATATCGCGAAACGCACCCGGTAGACTACCCCAATAACCCACCGAGCAGCGCCGAAACCTGTTCGAGCGCCTCGGACAACCGATCTCCCTGTGGGCCACCTGCCTGTGCCATTTGCGCGTTCCCACCGCCGCCGCCGCCGACGATCTCGGCGAGGCCCTTGGCGATATCCGCAGCGCTGACGCGCTCCGCAACGTCTGTCGTTACCGCGACAATGAGCTGGGCTTTGCCGGCCTGCCGCGTGCCCGCCACCACCACCCCGGACTCGACCTGCTGCCGGAGGCGGTCTGCCAGGTTGCGCAGGCCACCCGCGTCGAGCCCGTCGACCTCCCGGGTCACGACGCGAACTCCGGCGACATCCACCGCTTCGTCGTCGACCTGACCGGCGCTGCCGCCCGTGGCCAACCGCACGCGCAGCTCTTCGTTGTCGCGCTCGGCCGCCTTCAAACGACGTACCAAACCCTCGACGTGTGCCGGCAGGTCGTCCGCGGGCGACCGCAGATCGGCCATCACCTGGTGCAGCACGTCACGCTGCCGCTGTACGGCGTCGATCGCGTCGCGCCCGGTCACAGCTTCGATGCGCCGCGTGCCGGCGGCAACGCTTTCTTCCTTGGTGATCAGGAAGGCGCCGATCTGGCCGGTGCGCTCGACGTGCGTGCCGCCGCACAACTCTTTGGAAATACCCGGAACCGTCACGACTCGTACGCGTTCGCCGTACTTATCACCGAAAAACGCCAGCGCTCCCTGCTCGAGGGCCTCGGCGTGCGACATCTCGCGGATGTCGGTTGCCACATCGGCTCGGATCGCCGCGTTCACGTCGTTCTCCAGCGTGGCGAGCTTCTCGGCATCCACCGCCGCGTAGTGGTTGAAGTCGAAGCGCAACCTGTCCGGCGCCACCAGCGAGCCCGCCTGACGGACGTGCTCGCCGAGACGCTCGCGCAGCGCCGCGTGCAACAGGTGGGTCGCCGTGTGGTTGCCCACAGTACGGGCTCGCAACGCGGGGTCGACCTTCAACGCAACGGCCGCGTCGCGCCGTATCACGCCTTCATCGACATCAACGGCGTGCAGCACCAGGCCGCCAGGGAGGCGCTGCGTGTCGACGACGCGCGCCGACACCGCATCGCCGACGACCATGCCACGGTCCCCGACCTGGCCACCCGACTCGCTGTAGAAAGGCGTAACGTCAACAACCATGGAGCCGCTCTGCCCGACCTCGAGGGAGTCCACCGGCTCGCCGTCGAACAGCAGTCCAAGCACCTTGGAGCCCTCGGCTTCGAGGCCCGTGTAACCGATGAACTCGGTCCGGTCGACGCCCGCGGCGGCCAGCTGCTCAACGAGCTGCTGCGCCTCACTGGCACGGGCACCACCCTTCCATGCCTCGCGGGCGCGCTTACGCTGAACCTCCATGGCGACCGCAAAACCTTCTTCATCGACACGCAGGCCGTGATCCGCGGCGAGCTCACGGGTCAACTCGACGGGGAGCCCGTAGGTGTCGTAGAGGCGGAAGACATCGTCTCCCCGCAACGCGTCGCCACCCTCTTTTTCTACCTCGCCTACCACCTCGTCAAAAACCTGAGTGCCAACGCCGATGGCGCGGAAGAAGCGATTCTCTTCGGCGGTCGTGACCTTCTCGATCAGCGCCTGGGCCTGGCGCAGCTCGGGGTGTACGCCACCCATGTTCTTCACCACGATGCCGGCCGCTTCGTTCAGGAAAGGACCGTCGAAGCCGAGCTTCATACCGAAGCGCACGGCACGTCGAATCAAGCGGCGCAGGACATAGCCGCGCCCTTCGTTGGCCGGACTCACGCCGTCGGCCAACAGGAACGCGGCGGCGCGGCTGTGGTCGGCGATGACGCGCAACGCCGTGTCCGTCTCCTCGTCCTCGCCGTAGGCCTTGCCGGCGCGCGCCGCAACGCCGTCGATCAGCGCGCGAAACAGGTCGGTGTCGTAGTTGCTGCGGAAGCCCTGGAGCACGGCGGTGACGCGCTCAAGGCCGGCGCCCGTATCGATGTTCGGGTTCGGCAGCGGCACCACATCGCCGCCCTCGCCAGCGTTGAACTCCATGAACACCAGGTTCCACAGCTCGACGAAGCGGTCTGCATCGAGATCCACGTCGGCGGGCTCTTCGTACCCCTCACGACACGGCCATTCGAAGTCGCCTTCGCCGTAATCGAAGTGAATCTCGGAGCACGGCCCGCAAGGGCCGGTATCTCCCATCGACCAGTAGTTGTCTTTCTTGCCGAGGCGCCGGATCCGATGGTCGGAAAGTCCGACAACGCTCTTCCACAGATCGAACGCTTCGTCGTCTTCCTCGTAGACGCTCACCCAGAGCCTCTCGGGCGGCAGGTCGAACTCTTCGGTCAACAACTCCCAGCCCATCTCGATGGCTTCGGCCTTGAAGTAGTCGCCGAACGAGAAATTGCCGAGCATCTCGAAGAACGTGTGGTGGTAGCTCGACGGGCCGACGTTCTCGAGGTCGTTGTGCTTGCCCGACACCCGCATGCACTTCTGCGAGGTCGCGGCGCGTTGGTAGCCTCGCTTCTCATGCCCCAGGAAGACTTCCTTGAACTGGTTCATCCCGGCGTTGGTAAACAGCAGCGTCGGGTCGTCCTGCGGGATCAGACTGCCGCTCGCCACCACCGTATGGCCGCGCTCCTCGAAGTACCGCAAGAAGCGATCGCGCACTTCTGCCGAGCTCGGCGCGCCGGCGATCGGATGCTGTGTTTCGTTCAGGTCGGCCATGTGTCTGGTGGCGAGATTGAGCGGCGTAGCGCCAATGTCGGCGGGATGGTCTCAGCCTCCGAGATCGTCCAGCCAGGGCGAAAGCTTGCGAAGGATCAGGTAGCGTGGGAAGGAGCGTCTCATGAGGTGGTCGAAGCAGCGCTTGGCAGTCGCCAGATCATCCGGGTCACCGTGCCGGGTCGCCCACCGATCGAAGGCTCGATCGAGCACCTCTGCCTCGCCGCCGAGCGCCTCGAACACCTCGTCGACGACGGTTTCGCTCATTGTCGCGGTAAGGCCTTGACGCTGCAAGTCCCGCACGGCGTCGCGACGCCCGGCTGGGCGGCGGCTGAGACGAAGCTCGAGACGGCTGTGCCCGAACTTGCGGTCGTCGAGATACCCGAGATCGGTGCAACGACGGCACGCGTCGTCAACCTCACCCGCCGGGTATCCCTTGGCGGCCAGCCGCTGTGCCAGCAGGGCACGACTGTAGTCGCGCCGCGCCAGCATGGCGAGCGTCTCGGTATACGCGGTTCGTCGTTCGCGCGACACGGCGCGTCACAACCTCGGTCGATGTCACACGATCTCGCAGACCGGAGCTTGCTACTCCGGGGTCTCGCGCATGGTTTCCATCGTGTGCTCTGCGGCTTCCGTCGACGTAACGATACCGCGCAGCTGCAGCTTCATGTCGTTCGGGTTGGTGGCCGCAGCAAGCGCCTCCTCGACCGAGATCAGCCCCTGCTTGTGAAGCCAAAGCAAGGACTGGTCGAACGTCTGCATGCCGTACTGGCTGACGCCGGAGGCGATCGCATCACGAATCTCTACCACCCGATCGCGATCGCGGATGCACTCGCGGATGAATGTCGTCGCCAGCATGATTTCGGCGGCCGGCACGCGGCCCTTGCCGTCATCGTGACGCACCAGGCGCATGGAAATCACCGCGCGTAACACCTCGGCGAGCTGCGCCCGGATCTGCTCCTGCTGATACGGCGGGAACACCGAGATGACTCGGTTGATGGTCTCCGGGGCGTCCAGTGTGTGCAACGTCGACATCACGAGGTGGCCGGTCTCCGCCGCCGTCATGGCGGTCTCGATGGTTTCCTTGTCGCGCATCTCACCAACCAGGATCACGTCGGGGTCCTGACGCAAGGCGGCGCGCAGGGCCCCATCGTAGCTGCTCGTGTCCTGCCCCAACTCACGCTGCGTGATGATCGATTTGCCGCCGGCATGCAGGAACTCGATCGGGTCTTCGATCGTCACGATGTGCCGCGCCCGATTGCGGTTGATGTGATCGACCATCGCCGCCAGCGTCGTTGACTTGCCGCTACCCGTAGTCCCCGTGCACAACACGAGACCGCGCTCCTCCATAGCGATCTTCTCGATCACCGGCGGAAGGCTGAGATCGCGGATCGTCTTGGTCTGGCCCGGAATCACGCGCAGCACCACACCGTGTACACCGCGCTCGATGAAAACGTTGCAACGAAAACGACCGAGGGCGTAGACCGAGTAGCTGGCGTCGAACTCTTTGAAGCCGTCGACGCCGATCTCGTGATCCTCGAGGAGCTTCTCGGCCACGTGACGCGTGTCGGCGGCGGTCAGCGGCGGCATGTCCATCGGCCGCAAGACGCCGTCGATACGCAAATAGGGTGGCACGTCGACTTTCAGGTGGAGGTCGGATGCCTGACGGGCAACAGCATCGCTGAGCAGGGTATCGAGATCTACGGGCATGGCGGCCTGGTCGTTCGAGAGAGTTGAGCGTGGGCACCTTCTTGTCAGCCCTGCACACGCGTGGATACCACGCGCCAATCATGGTACAGCCTGGGCACGCCAACAAGCTCAAAATAGCAGTAGCGCTACCGTTTCTCCCCACCACGCCGCCCGGGCCCTCCCACTGCGCCGAACGTTATAGCCTCAGCCGGCTGTCTCGGGCGCTTCGGCCACCACGGCTTCACGCCCGGCGTAGACCGGCGTCAGCCAGCCGTGCGCGTCTTCGGTCTGACCTTTAACGTGCGCGAAGAACCGTTCCTGCAGTGTCGCCGTGACCGGACCGCGCGTGCCGGCGCCGACCGGCAGCTTGTCGATGGAGCGCACCGGCGTGACCTCGACGGCGGTGCCCGTGAAGAAGACCTCGTCGGCGGTATACAGGCTCTCGCGCGGTACGTCTTGCTCCGCGACGTCGTAGCCGAGCTCGTCTGCCAGCGTCATGATGGTCTCGCGCGTAATGCCGGGCAACACGGAGGCGGCCAACGGCGGCGTGGTGATCTTGCCGTCACGAACGATGAAGATGTTCTCGCCGCTGCCCTCGGAAACGTAGCCGCGGGCGTCGAGCGCGATGCCCTCGGCGTAACCCTGCTCGGCGGCCTCCATCTTGATCAGCTGGGCGTTCATGTAATTGGCCGCGGCCTTGGCGATTCCTGGCAGCGTATTGGCGGCGACGCGGTTCCAGGAAGAAACCATCGCGTCGACGCCGTCCTCGAGTGCTTCCTCGCCCAGGTAGGCACCCCACTCCCAGACCATGATGTACGCCTCAACCGGACACGGCAGCGGATCGACACCGAGCGAATGGTAGCCACGAAAAACGATCGGACGGATGTAACAGGAATGCAACTCGTTGGCACGAATCGTCTCCAAGCACGCTTCCTCCAAGTCGGCGGCGGAAAACGCCAGCGGCATCCTGTAGATCCGCGCCGAATTGCACAGGCGCTTCACGTGATCGTCGAGGCGAAAGACGGCGGAGCCGTGCTCGGTGTCGTAGCAACGAATGCCCTCGAACACCGCCGAAGCGTAATGAACGACGTGCGACCCGACGTGAATCCGGGCGTCATCCCACGCGATGAACTCGCCGTTGTGCCAAATCTTCGAAGACGGTTTGAGTGCAGCCATTTTGCCTCTCCGTGCACGCGAAATGGGGTGGGAGAGCGGATTATATCACGGTGCCGAAGCACGAAAGCCTACCGGAACGGCGGACAAGACGACCGTTCTGTCACCCTGCGGGCGTGATGGCACCGAGCAGCCGAGGGCCATCCGCGCCCGTGCCTGCGGGAACGTTGCCGCTGCGGCCGCCTAGCGTCTCGAACGCCAGCAGGGCGAAGGCGACGGCCTCCTTGGCATCGCCGGGAAGGCCCGCGACCTCCTCCGAAGTACGCAGCGGTGTTTCGCCCAAGCGGCTCGCGAGAGCCTCGACCACGGCCCGGTTGTGAGCCCCGCCCCCCGATATGACGACCTCGTCGACTGGCTGCAACGGACGAATGAACGCATCGATCGCATCGCCCACCGTGCGGGCGGTGAGCGCTGCCAACGTGGCGAACAACGCGGCGTCATTCAGAGAAGCGGACGCGTCCCACAACGATGCGGCAAAGTGGCCCAGGAAATCACCGGAGTCGGCGGACTTCGGCGGCGCCGCCTGGAAAAACGGATGCGCCAACGCCAGCTCGAGCACCGCCGCGTCGGCGGCTCCCGCAAGCCCCAGTCTGCCGTCGACGTCGTATCCGGCCGACAGGCCGCGCAAGCGCGCCGCGCTGTCGAGCAACACGTTGCCCGGACCGGTATCGAACGCCTGTACCTCTTCAAGACGCGCCGCCGGCGGCAGCGCGGTGAGGTTGGCGATGCCGCCGATGTTCAGCACCGCGCGACCACGGTCGGGATCGCGGTACAGCCTGTGATCCAGCAGCGGCACGAGCGGCGCCCCCTGGCCGCCGGCAGCAACGTCACGGGAGCGAAAGTCGGACACCGTCGTGATACCCGTGCGCTCGGCAATGACGGCGGCGTTGCCGATTTGCAACGTCGCGCGAACCTGCCGCCCGGCGAATGTTTGGAGATCGGGCAGGTGCACGAGTGTTTGGCCGTGCGAGCCGATGCCGCGGACCGCTCCGGAGCTCACGCCCGCAGCCGCCAGCAAGTCGGTGGCGGCGCTCGCAAATGCTTCGCCGACGGCAGCGTCGAGCAACGCGATGTTCGACGCCGAGGTCGCATCGGTAGCGGCGCGGAGCGCCTCCGCCAGCTCCACCGCGTACGGATACGTGCGGAAGGCCACGAGATCAACGTCGTCGCTGGCCTCGACAAGACGCACGAGCGCCGCGTCGATTCCGTCCATCGACGTGCCCGACGAGAGGCCGATGATGAGTTGTGGCTCGATTGCTTGGTCCATGCGCCCGATGGTAGCGTGACGCGCTGAACGGTTCCCCCTCCTAGCAGGCCGTGGTGAAAGTGTGATGGGTCTGGTTGCGACGACAAGAGGCCAGATGCAAGGCGCCGCGACTACGGCGATGTTGATACATCGTCGAGGAGCGGCAACGCCGCAGATGGCCTTTTGTCGTCGCAACCCGCAGGGGCGCGCGTGGGGGTTGCGGGCGCGCCAGACCCATCACACTTCCACCACGGCCTGCTAGGGCCTGTTTACACTTGCCCTAACCTGACCTCACGTGCCGAATGGAATCTCTCGCTGCCTGGTTCCAAGAATTTCTGGCCCCCTACGGAGCCTTCGGGATCCTCGTGTTGTCGGCGCTCGATTCCTCGTTCATCCCCATGCCGGCTTTCATCGACCTTGCCGTAATGGGTGCGGCGACACTGGCGCCGCAGAACGCCGTCGGCTACGGGGTCGCTGCCATCATCGGTTCGACGATCGGCGTCATGCTCGTCTACGGCCTCGCCCGCAGCGGCCGTAAGCTATCGAGCGGCAGCGGTGAGCGGCTGGCCTGGGCGGAGGGCTTCCTGCAACGGCGGGGTACCCTCGCCCTGATGATCGCGGCACTCATGCCCGCGCCGTTCCCCTTCAAGGTCGTGATCGTCACGGTCGGCTACCTTCGACAATCGGTTCCCAGCGTTCTGATCGGGGTGGGCGTCGGTCGGCTCATCCGCTTCGGCGCTGAGGCATTCCTGGCCGCCCGCTACGGACGCAGCATCATCGAGGCGGTGCAATCGAATGGTCCGCTGTTCGGCCTGGCGTTGGGTATCGCGATCGCCGGCGGCGGCTACGCTTTCTATCGTTGGCAGGCTTCGATGACGTCGAAGTCGGCAGCCACCTGATTCCCCCCGATCAAGACTCGTGGTCTTGCTTGGCGGCGGCGCGCAGCTTGGCCAGCACGTTCAACGCCTCCAAAGGCGTCAGCCCATCGACTTCGACATCGCGCAGCTCGGCGACGACGGGGTGCTCGGGAGCTTCGAAGAGCCCCATCTGCGCCGCCGGCTCGCCTTCGTGACGAGCCCACCGCGGGCCCGTCGGCGTCGGCTCATCATTGACCTCCAAGTTGGCGAGGATTACCTCGGCCCGACGGACGACAGCCGCCGGAAGACCCGCCAGACGGCCTACGTGGATGCCGTAGGAGCGATCTGCCGGACCCGGCTCGACCTTGTGGAGAAACACGACACCGTCGGCCGATTCGTGCGCCGTCACGTTCAGATTGCGCAGGCTCGGCAGGACGCCTTCGAGCGCGGTGAGCTCATGATAGTGGGTGGCAAATAGCGTCCGCGGCGCGATCGCGTCGTGCTGCAGGTATTCGATAACCGCCCAGGCCAGGGCCAAGCCGTCGTAGGTACTGGTGCCGCGGCCGACCTCGTCCAGGATCACCAGGCTTCGCGGCGTGGCGTTGTGCAGAATATTGGCCGTCTCCTGCATCTCGACGAGGAACGTGGAGGCGCCCCGCGCCAGGTTGTCGCTCGCCCCAACCCTGGTGAAAATCCTGTCGACGACGCCGACGCGCGCCGATTCCACCGGCACGAAGCTGCCCATCTGCGCCAGGATGGTGATTAGCGCGACCTGTCGCAGGTACGTCGATTTGCCGCCCATGTTGGGACCGGTCAGTATCTGGATGCGATGCCCTTCGTCGTCGAGGTAGGCGTCGTTAGGGATGAAGCGCTCCTCCGGCTGCAGCACCTCGACGACCGGATGACGGCCCTGTCGGATCTCGAGCACCGGACCGTCGTCAACCGCGGGTCGCACGAAATCATGAATGGCTGCCACTTCGGCCAGGCCGGCGAGCGCGTCGACGCTGGCCACGGCGGCCGCGGTGCCATGCAACCTGCCTGCCTCCCCGGCCACGTGGTCACGCAACTCGTTGAACAGGCGAGCCTCGAGCTCGCCGATCTTCTCCTCGGCCGTCAGGACCGTCTCCTCGAACTCCTTGAGCTCCGGCGTGATGAAGCGCTCGGCGTTGGCCAGCGTCTGTTTGCGGACGTAGGCCTCAGGAACCTTCGCCAGCTTCGACTTGGAGACCTCGATGTAATAGCCGAAGACCCTGTTGAATCCGACCTTCAACGAGGAGATTCCGGATCGCTCGCGCTCCTGCGCCTGCAATCCGGCGATGAACGATTTTCCCTCGCCGCGGTCGGCTCTCAAGCCGTCGAGCCCGGCATCAAATCCGTCACGAATCACGCCGCCGTCGGACAGGTTGAGCGGGGGATCGTCGGCGAGGCGATCGGCAATGTAGGCGCTCAGATCCTCACAGGGATCGACCGCCGCCAGCAGCTCGCCGCCGAGGTCGGTGCCGCCGAGCTCGACCAGGCGCTCACGCAAGCCCGGCAGCTGTTGCAGAGATCCGCGCAGTGCCGCCATATCGCGCGGACTCGCCGTCCCCATCGTGATGCGCGCGGTGAGGCGCTCCACGTCGCGAACCCTGCCGAGGCTATCGCGTAGTTCGGCGCGGCTGCGCGGCGCCGCGTGAAAAGCGGCAACTACGTCGAGTCGACGCTCTATTTCATCGACATCGCGCAGTGGCCGCAGCAGCCAGGTGCGGACCCGACGGCCCACCCATCGGGGTCACGGTGGCGTCGATCACGTCGAGCAGCGAGCCACGACGAGTACGCTGCTGCCACGATTCGAGCAACTCCAGCGTGCGACGGGTCGTGGCGTCGAGCTGCAGGTACTCGCGTTCGCGGTACCGGCGTAAGGACTGTATGTGATGCAACGGTGCCTTCTGGGTGTCGGCCGTGTAGGCCAAAAGGGCTCCGGCGGCGCCGACCGCCTGGTCGACTCCTTCGAGGTCGTAGCCGGCCAACGAAGCGACGCCGAAATGTTCGCACAGGCGATGGGCGGCGCGCTCGTACGTCCAGGCCGGCACCGCGCTCCATGTCGAGGAGCCGGCGCCGGGAAGCAAGCCCTCCTCGGCCTCTATCCATGCAGCGCGCTCGGCGCCGTCCGGATAGCAGATTTCCCGCGGCGCCAGGCGGGCCATCTCTTCGCGCGCCCGGCGGTACCGATCGTCGCCCTCAAACTGCCCGGTTACGAAATCGCCCGTCGAAACATCGAGCGCTGCCAGGCCGATCGCCGCGTCGCCTTCGAACACGGAAACCAGGTAGTTGTTCTCGTGGCTACGCAGCAGGTTGTCTTCGACCAGGGTCCCGGGCGTCATCACGCGCACGACTTCACGATCGAGCATGCCCTTGGTGGTTGCCGGGTCGCTCACCTGCTCCGCGATGGCGACCTTGTGACCGGCGTCGAGCAATCGGGCGATGTAGCTGTCGGCCGCGTGCACCGGCACGCCACACATCGGGGCCTCTGAAGGCTTCCCCTTGTTACGCGCGGTCAGCGTGATCTCCAGCAACGAGCTGGCCACCTTGGCATCTTCGAAGAACATCTCGTAGAAGTCGCCGAGACGGAAGAAAACGATGGCGTCGTCGTGCGCAGATTTGATGCGATGAAACTGCTGCATCATCGGCGTCCTGGCGTCTCCCACTGGCATGGGCGCCAGATTAGCACGGGGCGTGGGACTATGATCTGTACGAAAATCGCCCCTTACAAGGATGCTGAAAGACACCTTGGAGTTTTTCTGTACCCTGTTGAGCAGGCCCTGCTGAAAGTGTGATGGGTCTGCTAGAGCTCGGAAAATGCCCGTGAACGAACCCACGCTGCTCGCCGTCGATTGCGCCTCGGTGCCGGCCAGCATTGCCTTGTTGCGCGGCGGTGACCCGACGTTCGAAGCAGGTCATCAAGACCCGGCCCGCACCGACGCATGGCTCGCGGCGGCGCTCGACGAGTGCTTCGCCACTTCGAAGGCCGGTCTCGATGAGCTCGATGGCTTGGTGGTCACGGTGGGACCCGGCACGTTCACCGGAATTCGCGTCGGCATCGCCACCTGTCTCGGACTGTCGGCGCCCCGCGGTCTCCCGGTCTGCGGTGTTCAGACGCTCGAGGCCCTGGCCGAGCTCGGACACGCCCAATCGGAGTTGCTGGCCTGCTGCGTAGACGCGCGTCGCGGCCAGGTATACGGAGCGATCTTCAAACTCGACGCACCGCCGACGCTTCCCGTGGCCCCCGAGTGGGGTCCCGAGGTGTGCGATCCGGAGCACTTCGCCGGTGTCGTGACCGCCGCCGGCGACGCGCTCGTCATTGGTTCCGGGGCGGCATTGCTCGGTTCCCAAAGCGATTTCCGCCGCGCCGCAGTCGGCGAACATCTGGCCGCTGCCGCCGGCCGCCTGGCCGCCCGCACTTGGCGGGCAGGCGACGATTCGGCTCCCGAATGGCCCACTCCCGAGCCCTTCTACATACGCCCACCCGATGCAATTCCGCCGAAGAATCCGCTGCGCGAGGGTCGTGATTGAGGCGTCCATCGACCGGTGGTAGTGTCGCGGGAAAGTGGGTGCACTTTTCACCGCGATATCCGGAGGCGTCGGTATGGAGCTGGCTGAATCGCAAATTCGTGTCATCTTGCTCGATGAGAGCGACGAGTTCCGTGGACTCGCCACCCAGCACGCGGAATTCGAAACACGCCTCGAGGAGCTCAGCAGCAAGCACCTCCCGAGCGAGCCGCAGCGCATCGAAGAAATCGAAATCAAGAAACGCAAGCTGCTCCTGAAGGACCGAATGGCAACCATGATTCGCGACTACAAGATCGCGAATCTCGCCGCCGTGACCCACTGAGCGTCAAACCGGACCCCGTCAGGCCCGCGTCGAACACGCCCAGCGGCACTCGAAGTGTCAGTGCCGCTCCCGATGCCGCCGACACCATGCGCATTCGCTCGGAAGCCCTGCCCTACGTCTTGCTGCCGGCCGCCGTGTGCGCGGCTGCGGCCGCTGCGGGGCATGTAGCCATCGCCACCGGCACCGGCGTCGTGGCGCTGCTGCTCGGCGCGTTCTTTCGCGACCCGCAGCGTTTCTCGGACGCAGCCGCCAACGCCATTCTCGCGCCGGCCGACGGAAGGGTAGTCGACGTCGACGAGCAGTCGCGCGTGATCGCCATCTTCCTGTCGATCTTCAGCGTGCACATCACCCGTGCTCCATTCGCCGGCAAGCTCCGCTCATGGGCGCGGGTCGAAGGCGGCAATGCCTTCGCCTTTCGCGAATCCGCCAGCCACAACGCCCGCTGCGTCTTGTCGATGGAGACCACAGTCGGACCGCTCGAGCTATCGCTGATGGCGGGGGCCGTGGCCCGCCGTGTGGTGCAGTGGGTGCAACCCGGGCGGGATCTGGAGCGCGGCGAGCGTGTCGCGCTGATCAAGTTCGGCTCGCGAGTCGAGTTGCACCTTCCCCACGGTTGCACTGCCGTGGTATCCGTTGGGGACCGCGTGCGGGCCGGCGAAACGATCGTCGCCGAGGCCCACCCCATGAAAGAAGGCTCATGATTCGCAGACCGCAAGCCCGCAAGCAGCTGCAAAAAGGGATCTACCTGCTGCCGTCAAGCTTCACGGTAGGCACCCTGTTTTGCGGCTTCTACAGCATCATTGCCACATTGGAGGGGGACTTTGGCCCGGCGGCGGCGGCCATCGGTATCGCCATGGTGCTGGATGGACTCGACGGACGCATCGCGCGGCTGACCAACAGCACGACGTCGTTCGGCGAGACCTTCGACTCGCTGGCCGATGTGCTGACGTTCGGCATGGCCCCGGCGGCACTCATGTTCGCCTGGTCGCTGCGGGACACCGGCAGATTCGGCTGGGCGGTGACGTTTTTTTTCCTGTCTTGCAGCGCCGCACGGCTGGCCCGCTTCACGGTGCAGACGGCGCACAACGACCGCCGTTATTTCGCCGGCCTACCGGCACCTCCCGCCGGCGCGTTACTGGCGGCGATCGCCTTCTACGCCCCGGAACCGGGTGGCACACAGGTCTTCAACTACGCGCTGCTGGCGCTGATCAGCATCGTCTCGTTGTTGATGATCTCGAAGATCCGCTACCGCTCGTTCAAGGACATCGACTTGAAGCAGCGCCGGCCGTACTCTTCCATCGCCCCGCTGGCCATAGTCCTGGCGCTGATCGTCAACGCTCCGCAAGCAATGCTGCTGCTGCTGGCCACCACGTACGCTGTCTCCGGCCCGGTCGAAAAGCTCCTGCAGCTGCGCCGTCGCGGCGGCGTAACAGCGGCAACCGATCCCGATGCCACCGAGCATACAAAGCAGCCGGCGCTCGATACCGACGAGTAGGAAGGCGCTGATGACCGCTTCGAGCCCCAGCGTTGCACTGGTTGGCGCCGGCTCTCTGCTGGGCCGGGAGATCACGCAGCAGCTTGCAGCTACCGGCTTGCCGAGCGAGTGCGTCACGTTGCTCGACCTCGAGGAACTCGCCAACATTTTGACGGAGTACGGCGACGAGGCTCGGGTCATGGTGGACACCGCCGCTGACGACTTGCTGAGCCACGACGTGGTTTGCTTTTGCGGCGATCGGTCCGTCGCCGCCGAACATCTTTCCCATTTACTCGAACACGACCGCATCGGTATCGACTGCACCGGCGCATGGGTCGAGCGCTCCGAAGCCTCCGTCTGGCTGCCGGGAACGGGTCCCCCTCCCAGCCTTACCGAGCACCGGGCCATCGCTCTGCCGAGCGCCGCCACCATGTTGCTCAGCACAACGCTGGCGGCCCTCGGCGAAGCGAGCCGCGATGCCGTCGTCACCGTTCTGTTGCCCGCCTCTGACGATGGCGAACCCGGGCTCCGAGAGCTCTCCCAGCAGAGCACCGCCGTGATGAACATCGAAGGCATCGACCAGGAGGTATTCGGACGGCAGCGCGCTTTCGACCTGTGGCCCGCCGGTGACGAATCCGGGGCGCGACGCGTCAGCAACGAGCTCAGCGATGCCGGCCTGCCGGTGCCTCGACTCACGGTGATCGCCGCCCCGGTATTCCACGGCACGTCCGCCGCCTTGTTTCTGCCGGCGGCAGACGCCGCCGCGTTGGAGCAAGCGTTCCGGGGCGCCGGAATCCCGATCGGCGCCGAAACTGTGGACGGATCGGAGATTGACAGCCCGGTGCGCGCCGCCGGCACATCCGGCGTTCACGCCGCCGCCATCCGCAACGACGCAGGCGGCGCCTGGGCGTGGATGGTGATCGACAATCTCAATGCACGCGCCGCGGCGGCGGTTGCCGCGATTCACGCCGTGCTCGGCCCCTTGCCGCCGGAGCCTACGGTTACCGTTTGAGCGCGTCGAGGACGCGCCGCGCAACGTCCTGGACATAGGAGTCGTCCGCTTCCAGCAAGCTCTCCAGAGCCCGCACCGTCGCCTCGCCCTCGATACCGGCCAGCGCCTCGACGGCCGTACGTCGCAACTGCGTATCCGCATCCGAGTTGCCCGCCAGCGCGGCGAGGGGCTCCACGGCGCGAACATCGCCGAGGCGGGACAGCGACTGCGCGATCACGCCACGCAACCCGGCGGCGAGCCGTTCGTCGCTGAGTTGCCCGACGAGCGCCGGCACCGCCTCCGTATCGCCCAGATCGGCGAGGCCCTGCGCCGCAATCGTCTGTTGCCTCGGGTCACCCTCCGACAGACGGTCGATGAAAGCGACGCGCGCCGCCACCGGGTCCATGTCGATGAGGCCCTGCGCCGCCGCCTCCTGAACCCGCCGGAAGGGATCGTCCAACGCCGCGACGACGAGAGGCACGTCTTCCGGCAATGCGATGCGGCTGAGGGCGTCGATCGACCACTCGCGAACGGTCGCGTCTTCGTGATCCATGCCGCGCCGCCAACCGGGCGCCGCGGGCGGGCTGAGGACCATCTCCTCCCGCTCGGTGTACAACGCCGTGGCGCGTCCGAACTGTTGGGTGCTGAGCTCATCGATGATCCGCTTCACGACAGCGGGTGTCGGGTCGGCCGTCGCACAACCGGCGGCGAGCGCCGCTACCATCCCAGCAACCAGTGGGAGCCGCCTCACCTCAACCAGACCCATCACACTTTCACCACGGCCTGCTCACCCCGCCGCCAGCCTTCCCACAAAGAGCAGCACGAGACCGGCAATCAACGCCGCGAGGCCCAAAAACCGGGCCGCCTCGGGGCCGAGGCTCTCAAGCTGACGGAGAGTCCGGAGCGTCCCCACGGGAAACAGAAAGTACGGCAGCCCTTCGATGATCAACGCCAACCCCAAGGCCAGCAATATGAGCTGCCAGTCCATTGTGCGTCGATGCTAGCAGGCCGTGGTGAAAGTGTCATGGATCTACTTACGACGGCAACAGCCTCGGCAACTTGTCGGAGCTTCGCCGTTCTTGATACGATCCCGACGTCTGTTTCCTCCCGCCGAAACCTTTCCGACACCGGTGCGCGGAGTTCGTCTGCATGGCAAACGTGGTGCTCCTCGGCACCCAATGGGGTGACGAAGGCAAAGGCAAAGTCGTCGACTGGCTCACCGAGCACTTCGACGTAGTGGCCCGTTACCAGGGCGGCAACAACGCCGGCCACACGGTAATCATCGACGGGGAGAAGCACGTCCTTCACTTGATACCGTCGGGCATCCTGCGTCGCAGGCGCACGTGTGTGATCGGCAATGGTGTGGTGATCGACCCCGAAGCCCTGTTCGCCGAAATCGACGGGCTCTACGATTTCGGCATCGACGTCGACGGCAGGCTCCTGGTGTCGGATCGGGCCCACGTCATCCTGCCGTACCACCGCGGCATCGAGCTCGGCAGCGAGACCCGCCGCGGCGAAGACCGCATTGGCACGACAGCCCGCGGCATCGGCCCCTGCTACGAGGACAAAATGGCGCGCTCGGGGATCCGCGTCATCGATTGCACCGACCCGGATGTGCTGGCCCGCAAGGTGCGCGCCAACGTGACCGTGGTCAACCAGCTGTTGGAAGCACTGTACGACCAGCCGCCGTTCGACGCCGACGAGATCATCGAGACCTACAGGGCCCATGGAGAGCGCCTGAAGAACTATGCAGCCGACACCTCGCTGTGGCTCAACCAGGCGATGGACGCCGGCAAGAGCGTGCTGTTCGAAGGCGCCCAGGGAACGCACCTGGACGTCGATCACGGGACGTATCCGTTCGTGACTTCGTCGAACGCCACCGCCGGCGGAGTGTGCAGCGGCCTGGGCATCGGGCCGACCCGGGTGGACGCCGTCCTGGGAGTGGCAAAGGCCTACACGACCCGTGTCGGGTCGGGCCCGTTCCCCAGCGAGTTCGAGGGCGAGCTCGCCGAGCATCTGCAGTCCGCCGGCAACGAGTTCGGCGCCACGACCGGGCGCCGGCGACGTTGCGGCTCGTTCGACGCGGTCGCCGGGCGGTACGCAACGCGCGTCAACGGCTGCGACGCGCTTGTGCTCACCAAGCTGGACGTTCTCGACGGCGTCGAGTCGATTCCCATCTGCGTCGCCTACGAGATTCGGGGGGAGCGTCACGACGAGATGCCAGCGGAGACGTGGGATCTCGAGGATGTCGAGCCGATCGTCGAGGAGATGCCGGGTTGGAGCTCGCCGACCCTGGGCACCGAGAGCTGGGAAGACCTGCCGCCCGAGTGCCGTGACTACGTGGCGCGCATTCACGAGTTGGTCGGCTGCGAAGTGGGCCTGCTCTCGGTCGGCGCCGAGCGCCGGGCGATCATTTCCGTGCGCGGAACCAAGGTCGATAGCTGGCTGAACGGGGGCAGCTGAGCTACCCTTTAGTGGGCCGTTAGCTCAGTAGGCAGAGCACCGGCCTTTTAAGCCGGGTGTCGACGGTTCGAGCCCGTCACGGCCCACTTTCTGAGCCATTTTTCGCTGGCTCACGCCCCATCATGGTGGCCCCGTCGTCCAGCCAGGTTTAGGACGCCGGCCTTTCAAGCCGGTAACACGGGTTCAAATCCCGTCGGGGCTACCATTTTTAAACCCCTTGATATCAACAACTTACGGCGTTCCTTCGCCTTAGGGGGTTTCGGCGTAATTCCCCTGGCGCCTACGTTTCGCCTACCTTCCGTGCGGCCGACGCGCCGAGCCCCGCAAAGAAAATCGACGGGTGACCTGACCCCCCAAAACGGATCCAGAGGTAATCTCACGATCCGGGTCGAAAAAGGGAGGTTAGAATGCCGGCGAAGAGGCACAGCGCAGAGCAGATCGTACGGAAGCTACGGGAGGCTGAGGTGGAGCTGGCCCGCGGCGCGACGGTCAAGGATGCCTGCCGCAAGCTAGCAATCACCGAGCACACCTACTACCGGTGGCGACGCGAGTACGGGGGGCTGAGGGTCGACGAGGCCAGGCGGCTGAAGCAACTTGAGAAGGAGAACGTCCGGCTCAAGAAGATTGTGGCGGAAAAGGAGCTGGATCTTTCGATCCTGAAGGAAGTTGCGGAGGGAAACTTCTGAGCCCGGCACGTCGCCGAGATGCGGTTGAGCATGTTCGGCGGAGGCTGGGCGTTTCCGAGCGACGAGCGTGCCGGGTGCTGAAACAGTCGCGCACGACGCAGCGGTACGTGCCACGGCAACCGGACGACGAGCAGGTGCTGACGGAGGAGAGGATCGTGAACCTAGCCCGAGAGTATGGCCGCTACGGGTATCGGCGAGTGACGGCGCTACTGCGCATGGAGGGCTGGCTCGTGAACCACAAGCGGGTGCAACGGATCTGGCGGCGCGAGGGGCTGAAAGTACCGAAGAAACAGCCCAAGCGAGCACGGCTGTGGCTCAACGATGGCTCCTGCATCCGACTGCGCCCCGAGAACAAGGATCATGTCTGGGCGTATGACTTCGTCCACGGATCCGTCCCGAGTCCTGTAGAAAAAGAAATGGCGTAACCTCCGAGTAGGAAAAACGAGTCGCTGGAAACGGCGACAACAAGGAGGTCACACCATGAGCAACGGTAGCACGGGAGAGGTATCGGTCATCGAGTTCCGTAGCGCCATCCAGGAGCTGCTGCACAGCCGCATCCAGGAGGCGATTACGATCACGCTTGAGGAGGAGCTCGCCGAGGCGTTGGGATGCGGGCCGTACGAGCGCAACGGCTCGCGGCGAGGATATCGGCACGGGACGTATCGGCGGCAGATCACGATGGCGCAGGGGCCGCAGGATCTGGAGGTACCACGGGGACGGCTGCTGCGAGAGGACGGCAGCACCGGGGAGTTCCGCAGCACGATCCTGCCGCGGTATCAACGGCGCACCGAGGAAGTCGACGAGGCGATTCTAGGGGTGTACCTGGCGGGTGCAAATAGCCGACGGATCCGCAAGGCGCTCGCGCCGCTGCTGGGTGAAGCGAACCTCTCGAAGAGCGCGATCTCAAGGGTGGTGGGGCGGCTGAAGAAGCTGTTCGGGACGTGGTGCGAGCGCGATCTGACCGGTGAGTCGTACCCGATCGTGTACCTGGACGGGTTCCACCTGAAGGTGAGGTTGGCGCGGCAGGTCGTGTCGGTGCCGATCTTCGCCGCGCTGGGAGTGGCGGAAGATGGGCGCAAGGTGTTGGTGGCGTTGCGTCGGGCCGCTTCGGAGGCCGGGTGTCACTGGAAGTGGCTGATCGAGGACCTAGAGCAAAGAGGTCTTCGGCCGCCCCGGCTGATCATCGCCGACGGCCACAAAGGGCTGGCCAAGGCGACGACGGTGTGGCCCGAAGCGAAGGTGCAGCGCTGCCTTCAGCACAAGTGGAAGAATCTGTTGAAGCATTGCCCGTCACACGCCCACGACGAGCTGAAACGAGACTGGGACCGCATCGTGAAGGCGGCAAACGGCAGCGAGGCGAGGGCCGCGTACAGCAACTTCGTGCGCAAGTGGTCGAGGTTGGTGCCGGCGGTGGCGCGCAGCCTCGAGGAAGCGGGGCTGGTGCTGCTGACCTTCTACGAGTTCCCCAAACCGATGTGCAAGACGCTGCGCACGACGAACCCACTGGAGAACCTCAACCGCGAGTTCCGTCGCCGTACCAAGACCCAGGGATCGTTCAGCACCGAGGCGGCCGGGGTGACGCTGCTGTGGGGGCTGATCGCGTTCGGGCAGATCCGCATGCGCCGCATCGACGGGTACCGGCATCTCGCCGCGATCATCGACCAACAGGAGGAGTTGGCCGCGTAGCAGGTAACGTCAAACGTCCAAGCTCGGAGCCACGCCAGACGATTTTCTACAAACTTCGGGACACATCCTCGTCCACCACCGGACGCATGACGGTCGGGCTATGAGGCTGCTGACGATCGTCGACGAGTACACACGGGAGAGCCTTGCAATCGACGTGGCGCGGAAGCTCAACTCCGAGAACGTACTTCACCGACTAGGACGACTGTTCGTTCATCGAGGTATTCCAGCGCACATCAGGTCAGATAACGGACCGGAATTCACCGCCGAGGCGGTTCGCGACTGGTTGGGCCGGCTCGGCGTCGGCACGCTGTTCATCGAGCCGGGCTCCCCATGGGAGAACGGCTATGTGGAGAGCTTCAACGGCAAGCTCAGAGACGAGCTGCTGAACGGGGAGATCTTCTACACGCTGAAGGAGGCAAAGGTTCTGATCGAGAGATGGCGCCAGCAGTACAACCGCGTACGACCGCACAGCTCGCTGGGCTATCGACCTCCGGCACCGGAAGCGGTGTTGTTGAAACCGGCTACGCTACGCTTCGCCGGCCTCAACAACATCTTGTCAGCACCGTGTTACTGAGATAGAAGGTGGTACTAACCGCGGGGTCTGGTCAATAAGATCGAAGTAGTCGCGAAGTCCCACGTACACGACGTCATCGACGCTCAAGGAGAACCCAATCCCGGTCCCGCCTCTCGGCCAAGTCCATGTTTCCAAGTAGTTTCCGTCTTCGCCGTACACGTTGATGGTGGCCACAGTACTCAGCTCGGTCACGAAAATCCTGCCATCGGAAGCAACCGCGACATAGTGAGGCTTCTCGTACTCTCCTGGGCCGGGACCAGCCGCTCCGATGTCCTTGATGTAGTTGCCGTTGTGGTCATACACCCTGACCGCAGGAACCTGTATGTCGACCACATAGATCCGGTCCTCCGTCGCCCAAATATCGGTCACGTCACCGAAAATGAAAGGCGCCTCGCTGGCTTCCTCCCCAATCGACAGCTCCTCGACAAGTCGCGCTGGCCTACCCCACTTGGATCCCGCTTCGTTCCGAATAGTGGTGACGGTGCCATTGACTACGCGCGTTACCCGCCACTCGTCCGTGGCCGGATCACCGGAGCTCGCGCAGGCGAACAGGGTCATTGACCATGCAAGGCTTGCACCCAGCAGGACGCTAGCTTTCGTCATCCATCTAGCCTATCTGGTCGGTGTTCCATCATTACCAGTTACGGCGCCGTCGCTGGTAGCGAACCTGGCAGCCGCGCCGATGATGGCGTCCATGTCGACGTCACTCAACGCCCCCTTCCAAATACCTTGAACCATCCGATTCTCATCCACCAGGACCGTGACCGGTACATAGGGGATGCGAATCGCTTCAGCCCCAAGGCGATCGGTCAACCATAGCGACGGTTTTTTCAGTCTGCGGCGTAATGTTGTTTCTGGTCGAACAGAATCGGGCTCTCAAGCGTAACCTAGCTGCGCGGTCGCAAGGCGGAGCCGAACTCGAGATTGTGCAGGTGGGAAACGTGCTCGCCCCCATCGCTTTGACTAGCCTTGGGGAAGATACAGGAAGGCTCGACACCGTCGTGGAGTCGGGCGTTACTGTTCTCGCCTTTTTCACTACCACGTGCAAGTTTTGCGAGGCGACCCTGCCAGTGTGGACGGAAACCTCAAACAGGCTAGGTGAGATGGGTATCGGATTTCTCGCGCGGTCTCCTTGAACCCTGCTGGCCCGACCAAGGAGTTTCGAGATTCGTAAACGCGATCGTGGTGTGCTTTTGGGATGCGGGGCTCCGGATGAACGAGGCGCTGACGTTACGGGTGCGCAACATCCGGTTCGATCTGCACCCGCGCGAAGACGGCCCGCCCCGCGAAGCGATTGACGCACTCGAAACGAAGAACGACACGCCGCGCCAGATTCCGATGACCAATCGGTTACGGGATGAGCTCGCGCGCAAGGTCCAGGCCGCCAACCTGGCCGGTACCGAGTGGCTGTTTCCGTCACCCCGGACAGGCCAGCCGTACACCAACATCCGCAAGGCGTTCCATACGGTGCGCTCAAGCGAAGGCGTGAAGATGCCGCCGTTCCGGATCCACGATCTGCGCCACGGCTACGCGTCGAGGCTCACCGAACAGGGCATCCCGGAACAGTGGATCGCCGCGTTGCTCGGGCACTCCGACACGCAGATGGTGAACCGCTACTCGCACATGCGATCAGCGGCTCTTACTGGCGCCGCCGACGCCCTTGAAAAGCAGGCCGACAACCTGGCCGAAGGCGAGCTGATCGTTATCTCCCGGCAAGAGTGGCAAGAAATGCGGCAAGGGATCGCGAAAAAGCGAACTTCGGATGCCTGAAAATCGCTGCAAACCCGCGTGGATATTGAATGCCCCTGCCAGGACTCGAACCTGGGCTCCGGGATTAGGAATCCCGTGCTCTATCCACCTGAGCTACAGGGGCGGGTACTTTAGGCGCTGTTTTCGGGGGTTTGGGATTTCTTCTTGGCCGACGTACCCAAATCCGTCCCCAATTCGCGCCTACGGGAGCCCAAGTTTACCAGCCTGCCGTTGCGGTAGGCTGCATCGCGCTCGTGCAGCGCGTCGCGCCAGTGGTCGATAGCTTCGGGCCGCATGTGACGATAGCGAGCGAGCATCGACGTGTCGGCATCGCCCCGCCACCGGGCAATCACCGCCTCGGGTATCCCTGCCTCTGACACCCTCGAAGTAAAGCTGTGCCGCCAGTCGTGGAACACCCGGAAAGGAGCCAGGCCGGGGATCTTGGACTTGACCCGATTTCGTGGACACCTTACGACGTACACGGGAGGTGTTCAGGATGCCAAGGACAAGAGGGCCGTACCCGGCGGAGTTTCGGCGGCGGATCATAGAAGTGGCACGAGCTGGGCGGAGCGTCGCCGAGCTGGCCAAGGAGTTCGAGCCGTCGTACTGGACGATTCGCCAGTGGATCAAGCAGGCTGACCGCGACGAAGGCCGCAGCGCCGAAGGGCTCAGCACTGCTGAGCGCGAGGAGCTGGGGCGGCTGCGGAAAGAGAACCGCCAGCTGAAGCAAGAGCGGGAGATCCTTTCAAAAGCCGCGGCCTGGTTCGCTCGGGAGACCGACTCAGTACCGCCGAAGTCTTCGAGTTCGTGAGCGGTCACCAGGCGAAGTATCCGATTGCCACGATGTGCCGTGTGCTGGAGGTCTCCTCCAGCGGGTACTACGCGTGGCGCCGGCGGGAACCGTCGGCTCGATCGCGGGCGGACGCAAAGCTGCAGGCACGGATCGAAGCGATCCACAGGAAGAGCCGAGGCACCACATAACCTACATCCCAACGTGGGCAGGGTTCTTGTACTTGTCGGTCGTCGTGGACGTCTTCAGCCGTCGCGTTGTCGGTTGGTCAATGGCGACCCATCTGCGCACCGAGTTCGTGCTCGAGGCGCTGAACATGGCGATCTCGCAACGACGGCCCCAACAGGTGATTCATCACAGTGACCAAGGTACGCAGTACACGTCGATCGCCTTCGGTCAGCGCTGCCAGGAGGTCGGGGTGCGACCGTCGACCGGATCAGCCGGTGACTGCTACGACAACGCGATGTGCGAGAGCTTCTTCGCCACCCTCGAGTGCGAGCTCCTGAACCGCCGGCGGCGGTTCAGGTCCCAGGCGGAAGCCCGCATGGCCGTCTTCGAGTTCATCGAGGGCTTCTACAACCCGCGTCGCAGACACTCACCCCTGGACTACGACTCGCCCATGGGGTACGAAAGGAGGCACGCTCAGATCGCTTAAATGTGAGCGGGGAACCGTCCACCAAAGCGGGGCAACTCCAGAATCGGCTCGAGTTAAGCAATGCCACCAGCGTGATTCGAACGATGCTGCAGCACGACGAGGTTCGCATTGGCCTTTCGACGGATTCTGCTGAAGCTTCGCTGCAACGCGTTCAGTTCGACCTGCGCGGGCTGACTGCCGTCCTCGAACGAGCCCAGGATCCGTGCGGTTGGATCGACCACCGCGCCCCCGCTACCCCCGGCATCAACGTCGTCCTCAACTGGTTCGAGGAATTGAAGCAGCGGGTGCCGACCGGACGGTGACCGACACCTGCCCTACCTGGCCCACGCTTCTCGCCTGGCTTGAAAACGACCTCAGCGACCCCGCTCAAAGATCGAAGTCGACAGAAGGCTCTTGTGTCTACTCAGCAACGCAGCGTGCCCCTTGCACAGCGCCAACCCCCCGGTGGGACTCAACTCGGCGAGTTTCAGGAAGTAACCACCGTCACAGGTATACCTCTCCGACCTGGCATGCCCCGTCCCGCCACCCCCCCGGGTCGTGGTCGTCCCCGGTCGTCCTACCGAAGCGTCGCGCTGCCTGAGGCCCGATCCGATGCGCTGCCGCGGCATCGACAACGGCTCCGACTCCCGAGCGACCACGGCCCGCTGTCCGACGTGGGAGACCGTCCGTTGCTTGAACCGCCGAAGTAGACAGAAGGGCTTTGTGTCTACTTGAGTGAATCCCCGCTGATCTAAGCCTGACAAGGCTTTGCGCTGATTCGAGCACATTTTCATGGTGGTTTTGTGTTGACGAACTAGACGTACCTGTGCATAATAGTCTTGTCCGTCTACTACTAACCACAGGAGGTAGCCAATGTTCAGGCTTCCAGACAAGGCCCAGGTGCAGCTAGATCAGCTGCTTGAGGCTTTCCGTACAGGCGAGGTAGAAACCGCCATCGCCAAGAACATGATTCCCCGTCACCCTGACGACGTGAGGCCGTGCGACGCGTGGTCGCTGTCCAACCGCGTCATGTGTTGGCTGTCAGGTACTGCCGACGCTCGCGGCTATCGGCAGTGGAAACAGATGGGCCGCCACGTCAAGAAAGGCTGCAAGGCCGTCTACATCCTGGCCCTGAACCTCAAGACGTTCACCGAGGAGGACAACGGCCAGGAGGTCAAGCGGCAAGTGCTGACGGGGTTCCGTGCGGTTCCCGTGTTCCGTCTCGAGGATACCGACGGAGACGTGCTGCCGACGTTCGACTATGAGCCACCAGAGCCTCCAGCGCTGGCAGACGTTGCCGAGCGGCTTGGAGTGGCTGTTGCAGTACCTCGGCAGGCCCAATGTCAGCGCCTACGGCTCGTACGCAATCGACCGCGATGAGATCACCCTGTTTACCCACAACAGCCAAACGTTTTGGCACGAGCTGGCACACGCTGCACACCGTCGCGTTCTGGGTGAACGTGGCAACGAACTCAAGGGTGGACAGCGACCGACACAGGAAGCAGTCGCCGAGCTATCAGCAGCTGTTCTGTCGCGGCTGTATGGCGCACCGAACGACGGTTACAGATACGACTACCTGAAAGGCTACAGCGGTAACGGTGACCCGCACCGCTTGGCGCTGAAGGTTGTCTCGGACGTTGAGAAAGTGTTGGCGCTGATCCTGGGGCAGGCCGAGGAAACTCAGCCTGTCGCGGCGTAGGAGATTCCGATGGCTGACGCATCCGACTACATCCCCGTCCAGAAGGTACGGGTGATTCAGGACATGCACAAAGGCTCCGGGAATCTTCGCGACGCGCTGCTGTGGACCGCCGGCCCCAATTGGGCGCTGCGCGTCTCCGATCTGCTCGCCGTCACGGTGGGTGACGTGCGAGGTTCGAAAGGCATCCGCAAGTCGTTCAGGATCAAGCAGCGGAAGACCAAGAAGACGGTGACGTGTGACATCACGCCCAAGATCACGGCAGCGATTCGGGCCTACCTCGGCGACGGTCATCAGGACCCGTTGAACCCCCGTGCACCATTGTTCCCCAGCAGGAACAGAGACGCCGATACGGGCGAATTGAAACCGCTGGATAGGCGACGGGCTTGGCAACTGATCAAGCGTGACACGGCGGCTGAGGGCCTCACGGACGGCGTGTATTCGCCGCACTCGTGGCGTAAGACATGGGGCCGAGCCGCACTTGAAGCGTGTGTGCCAATGGCGGTCGTTCAGGAGAAGCTAGGGCACCGGACACCTGGGGCTCTGCTTACCTACTTGGGCATTACGAAGGAGGATGTGCGAAAGGCGAGCTTCCAAATAGAAGTCTAGACAGCATCCGGCCCCGGTCGCTCTGTCGGAGCAGCCGGGGCCGTGCTGAATCTAGAGGGCCGCCGAACCTTGCCCAAGCAGAAGATGTCCGTCTACTACCCAGGAGGCCGGCGGCCCAAGCCGGATGGTCCCACTTGACCGGTAGCCGAACCAGCACGGGCCTCCGTGGTCCTGTCATCGCCCTGCTTTCCGGGTGAGAAAGCAGCCCATTCTGAGCGTGCTTTCTCGAGGGCATCTTGGCCACCCCCTAGCGCTGACACAGGAGGTGCGGAGTCGGGGCTTGCTTCAAGTTCGGCGATGAGATTCAACGACAGCGCCTAAGCCACAATCGCGAACTCCTTCGACCTCGGCACTCCACCTCTGTCCAGTATCGAGGACGCTGCGTCGAGTTGAACCTTGGCGTTTGCGCCGTGCTGGCCCTGACCTAATTCGATCGTTCGCCGCAGCGCCTGAGGGGTCGCTGCACGGGCTAGGTTTGTGGGACCCAGGACGTGTGAGGCCCTCCACTCAGCCACTTTAGGGTGAGCAGCCAAGATGCTGGCTTGAGAGTCGAGAGAACTCTGGGTCCATTCCGCTGCTTCGGGGTAACAGAGTAGGTACGCTTGTCTTTGCCGTTTTCCTTCGGCGAGGAGTTTTGCGTACATCATGACGCGGGGATCAGACGGGCAAGTGACCAGACCCCGCGGTTAGTACCACCTTCTATCTCAGTAACACGGTGCTGTGAGGTGTACCCCAACTTGGGTCCATCGAAAACGAGAAAAACTCGGGTTAGTGGGCATCAGGTAGCTGCAACCTCCTGCAGCAGTTGGACATACACGGCAGGCGGCAGGTTGCCTAAAGAAGAATGCGGTCTCGTTTCGTTGTAGTCCTTCCGGAATGCGTCCAGCTGTTCCTGAGCCTCGGAGAGGCTCAGGAACCAGCTCTGGCTCAAGCACTCGTCTCGTAGCTTGCCGTTGAAGCTCTCGATGTAGCAGTTCTCGACCGGACGTCCCGGCCGGATGAAGTCTAACTGGATCCCCGCCGAGAACGCCCAGGCATCGTAGTGCCTCGAGGTGAACTCCGTCCCGTTGTCTTGGGTCAGGGCGACCGGCACTCCGCGCTCGGCGATGATCTCCTCCAGCTGTGCGGTGACGATCTGTGCGGTGAGCGAGAAGCCAGCCTTCAGCGCCAGGCACTCGCCGCTATGGATGTCGATGACTGTCAGTACCCGGAAACGGCGACCGCTCACCAGTTCGTCGGCGACGAAGTCCAGACTCCACCGATGGTTCAGCTCGCTTGGGGCCGGCAGCCGAACCCGAGGGCGCGCCGCAACCTTCCGACGACGTCGTCTACGTACCTGTAGGCCCTCTTCCCGATACAGCCGGCAAACCCGCTTGTGGTTGATCTTCCAGCCCTCACGCTGCAGCAAGATGTGCAGACGCCGAGATCCGTACCGCGGTCTGGCTGCCGCCAATTCCTTCAAGCGCAACCGCAGCTCATCCTGTGGGTCCCTGATGCTCTGGTACCGGTGGGTTGTTCGACCAATCTGAATGAGCCCACACGCTCGCCGTTCCGACGCTCCATACTGCTCCTGCGCTCGGTAAACGAGCTTTCTCTTGCGCGCGGGCTTCAATCTTTTCTTGCGAGCACATCCTGCAGGATCTGCTTGTCGAGGCTCAGGTCTGCCACCAGCTTCTTCAGTTGCGTGTTCTCTCGCTCAAGCTCCTTGAGCCGCTGCAGCTCGCGCGGCGCCAGCCCTCCATACTTCCTGCGCCAGCGGTAGAACGTCTGCTGGGATATTCCGTACTTCCGACACAACTCTGTGATCGGCACCCCGGCTTCGACCTGCTTGATCGCGTACACAATCTGTTGCTCTGTGAACCTCGACTTCTTCACGAGAATCTCCCTCCTCGTTTTCTTATCGAGAAATTCTCACTATCCGCGGTCCAGTCTCCAGGGCACAGGTCACAAGTGCCGTACTCGTCTAGTGCCCTTTGGATTACTTTGGGTGAGCGGCGCTTGTCGAGCGACGAGTCCTCTTGGTTCTGATCAGCGAGCTGGGAATTTTCCTCGGGGGCAACGTCTTGCAGTCCTTGTCCCCTCAGGCGATCTGCTGTCATCGACTACGTACCCCATGGTTTTCACCGCCAACGTGCCGTTCTGTTGGAACAGCTGCATCGCACAGGCAGCGAATCGGTGCTGATTTAAGGACCAGCAACGCACGATCTAGGCTGCACCCCTACCCCCAAAACAGCAGCGTCGAGGACAACGGCCCCGGCGGCGCTGCTGTGGCACGCCCTGAACCCTATTGTAAGACGCAGCCGTAGAGCCTGAGTGGGCGTGGCCGAAAACGTGGCCACTTGCCAGTGATTTCAGTCCTCTTGGTCTCGTCAGGCCTGTCAGTCCCGGCGTCCCCAATCCCTTTGAGAACAAGGGTTTGTGCTGAAATCGAAGCAGGTCAAGAAGTTGCGAGAAACGGCTCTGATGGCCTTAGGAATCCCGTGCTCTATCCACCTGAGCTACAGGGGCGTTGGATTTAGCGGGCGGCGGCATCCGCCTAGCCTGAGTGGGCCGCTTTCAGATGCTCGGCGATTACCGCCAGCTCGCTGGCGCTGAAATCAGTCCGGTACATTCGCCTGAAGAAAGCAGCCTCCGGTGGGTCAGCCTCGTTCCTGACGCTGCCCCGGGCAAGCGACTTCGCCGCTGAGAACATTCCCGACATCATGCGCAATCGCTGCGATGCATCGGTCGCTCTGAACCGTTTTAGGAACTCCCCCTGTACTTCTTCAGTCGTGTCGTCCATTGCTCGCGAAGCCGTTCGAGAGACTCGGCCACTTCCAGTTCAGCGGCCCAGCGTTGCAGATATTCTAGATCCAAGTCTTTCACGGAGTCGAGAAGGTTGCGGACATCTCGCGCCTGCAGCGCCGAGCGGGAAGGCTTTGGACCTGTTCGGACGGATGCGCCGCAAGTTGCTGAGTCGAAGGGAATTCCGGAATTAGCTGTGATCGTGGCGCTTGAAGAAGGTTTGGGCTTACGTCACGATGGCCGCGACTCAGAATCCGGGATAGCCGAGGAGGACTGACATGAAACCGTCGAAGATGCTGTTGGGCTCGCTCTACCTTCTTCTTGGGACTCTCGCCTGCACCTCGCAGGACGCCCCGCAGACGAGCGAATCCGAGGCGATTTTGTTCGAGGGCGCCCGGCTAATCGTGGGCGACGGCAGCGCTCCCATCGAGAGTGGCGCTTTCTTGGTCGAAGATGGACACATTGTCGCGGTCGGAGCGGCGGGCGAGGTCACGGCACCGCCCGGCGCCACACGCGTAGATCTGACCGGGAAGACCGTCATGCCGGCCATCGTCGACATGCATTTCCACGTCGGCTACAACGACGTTGCAGGGATGACCAACGGACCGGACAACTACTCCCGGGAGAACATCATCGATCACCTGCAGCGGCTGGCGTACCATGGCGTGGCGGCGGCCCGGAGCATGGGTATGGACGCCGACGAGACCGCTTTTCAGGTTCGTGCCGATGACCTTCCGGGCATCACGTGCCTGCTCACGGCGGGGAGCGGAATCGCCATGCCGAACGCCGGTCCCGGCGCCGCCAACCTGAAAGACCGCGCCTACGGCGTCACCACGGAAGAGGAAGCCCGGCAAGCCGTGCGGGAGCTCGCCGAGCGGAACGTGGACGTCGTCAAGATCTGGGTCGACGACCGGGGCGGAACGGTCGAGAAGCTGCGACCCGATCTGTACACCGCGGTCATCGATGAAGCCCACCAACAAGGTCTCGAGGTGGCGGCCCACATTTTCGCGCTCGAGGATGCCAAAGACCTCTTGGGCGTGGGCCTCGACGGATTCGCCCACGGGGTGCGGGACCAGGACGTCGACGACGAGTTCATCGCGATGCTCGCCGAACGACCCAACGTCTATCTGATTCCGAATCTCCCCAACAGCCGGCTGACGTCGGTCGACGACCTCCCCTGGCTCGCCGAGACACTCCCTCCTGAGGCAATCGACCAGATGCGCGAGCGCATGGAGAACCGCCCGGAAGGTGGGCCGAGCGAGTCTTTCATGATTCAGGCACGGAACCTCACGAGACTCCGAGATGCGGGCGTGCCCATCGGGCTGGGGACCGACGGCTCGGGTGCCGGCTGGAACGCCCACGAGGAGATGGCCGATATGGTAGCCGCCGGGATGACGCCGGCCGAGGTGATCGTCGCCGCGACAAGCACGTCGGCAGAGTTAATGGGGCTCGAAGATCTCGGAACGATCGCGCCGGGCAAGAGCGCCGACTTCATCGTGCTCAACGCGAATTCTCTGGACGACATCAAGAACACGCGGCGGATTGCCGACGTCTACCTGCGCGGCGCGCAGGTCGATCGCGAGTCGATGCGGGCGAGGTAGACCGAGAACGTAGCGCCGTTTCTGCGCGGCAACCTATTCTGTCCAGGTCGTCGTGATCTTGACATCATCCATGTCGAGCATCATGATGTCTCTATGCGAACTACCTTAACTCTCGAAGACGACGTGGCGGAGAAACTGCGGGAGCTCGCGCAGCGTAGCGGCCGGAGTTTCAAGGACGTCGTGAACGACGCCTTGCGCCGCGGCTTGTCGACGGGCGCCAAACCACTGGAGAAACCCACCGCGTTCAAGGTCCGGCCGCGGGCCAGCGGATTTCGAGCCGGAATCGACATCGGCAAGCTGAACCAACTGGTGGACGACCTCGAGCTCTAAAAGTTCGGGGGCCGCGTGGTGCACGACTCGGCCGACGATGATCGTCCCTGATCTCAACCTTCTGGTGTACACCTACAACTCCGACGCGCCGCAGCACAGCGCGGCGCGGCGCTGGTGGGAGGCGAGTCTGTCGGGCGCTACTTCGGTCGGCCTACCCTGGGCCGTCATGATGGGCTATGTCAGGGTAATGACAAGTCGCGCCGTTCTGCTCGAACCGCTTTCGCCCACGGAGGCCGTGTCGGACATCCGGGAATGGCTCGACCAGCCCCAGGTTCAGGTTCTCGTCCCGGGTCCCCGCCACTTGGACGTGTTTACGGGTTTGGTAGAGGCCACGGGCACTGCGGGGCGGTTGACGACCGATCTGCATCTTGCCGCGCTCGCTATCGAGAACCAGGCGGAGCTGCATTCCAACGACACCGACTTCGGGCGCTTCCCGGGGCTCCGCTGGCGCAACCCGTTGGCAGCGCAGGACTAAAGCACGCGGCACAGCCGTCAGCCGGCTGCGTCGAAATGGGGTATCTTCCGGGTGTCAGCCTGCTCACCCTCGACGCCACCGCAACTCCGGCCTTCTGAGTTCAACCTCAGCAAACGCGCGCATGGGTCTGATCCACTTTTACCGCGTCCCCGGTGTTTCCTCCGCGGCGCGGGACGCGCTCGTGGAGCAAGCGTGCGAGCGCGTGTCTGCGGCCATCGACGCGATCGAAACGGAGCTCTGCTTCAACGTCGAAGCCAGCGGTGAGCTCACGCCGGAGGAGGTCGGCGTGCTCACCTGGCTGCTGAGCGAAACATTCGAGCCCGACCGGTTTCGCGCCGCCAGTTTCCTGGAACCAAACGACAGCGACGCACTGCTCGAGGTGGGTCCGCGGCTGAACTTCTCGACCGCGTGGTCGACCAACGCCGTGTCGATCTGCCACGCCTGCGAGCTCCACAAGATAAGCCGCATCGAACGTTCGCGCCGCTACTTGCTGCGCACGAGCTCGCCGCTGGCCGACGACCAGCTCGCGACGTTCCGGGCGCTGGTTCACGATCGGATGACCGAGTGCCCCTACCCCGAGCCGCTCGACAGCTTCGCCATCGGCATCGAACCGGAGCCCGTGGTGGAAGTACCGGTCATGGAGGAAGGACGCGCCGCCCTCGAGCACATCAACGCCGAGATGGGGCTGGCCTTCGACGACTGGGATCTCGACTACTACACCGCGTTGTTCCGCGACCGCATCGGGCGGAACCCCACCAACGTCGAGTGCTTCGACGTCGCCCAATCCAACAGCGAGCACTCGCGCCACTGGTTCTTCAAGGGACGGCTGATCATCCATGGCGAGGAAATGCCCGATCCCCTGATGGCGATCGTCAAAGCGCCGCTCGACGTGAACCCGAACAACAGCGTCATCGCCTTCCGCGACAACTCGAGCGCCATTCGGGGCTTCAAGATCCGCACGATCGTGCCGCAGGAGCCCGGCCGACCCACGCCGTTCTCACCGGAAGAGCTCGACTACGACATCATCTTCACTGCCGAAACCCACAACTTCCCGTCGGGTGTGGCACCGTTTCCCGGCGCCGAAACCGGCACCGGCGGCCGCATCCGCGACGTGCACGCCACCGGCCGCGGATCTCTGGTGGTTGCCGGCACGGCGGCCTACTGCGTCGGCAATCTGCGCATCCCCGGTTATCCCCTTCCCTGGGAAGACGACGGCTTCTGCTACCCCGACAACCTGGCACCGCCCCTGCAAATTGAGATCGAGGCCAGCAACGGCGCCAGCGACTACGGCAACAAGTTCGGCGAGCCGGTGATCCAGGGCTACACGCGGTCTTTCGGGTTGCGGCTAGCGGACGGCGAGCGGCGCGAGTGGATCAAGCCGATCATGTTTTCCGGTGGCATCGGCCAGATCGACGCGCGCCATACGAGCAAGGACAGTCCGGAGCCGGAGATGCTGGTGGTCAAGATCGGCGGCCCTGCCTACCGCATCGGCATGGGCGGCGGCGCCGCCTCGAGCATGGTGCAGGGCGAGAACGTCGCCGAGCTGGATTTCAACGCGGTGCAGCGGGGCGACGCCGAGATGGAGCAAAAAATGAACCGCGTGTTGCGCGCCTGCGTCGAGCTCGGCGAGCGCAACCCGATCGTTTCTATCCATGACCAGGGCGCCGGCGGCAATTGCAACGTGCTGAAGGAGATCGTCGAGCCTCAGGGGGCGCAGATCAATGGGCGCGAAATTCCGCTCGGCGACGACACCCTGTCGGTATTGGAAATCTGGGGCGCCGAGTCGCAGGAGCAGGACGCCTTGCTGCTGCGCCCCGAGCACGAGCAGCTCTTTCGCGACCTGTGCGCCCGCGAGATGGCGCCGGTGGCGTTCGTAGGCAAGGTCACCGGCGATGGCCGCGTCGTCCTGTGGGACGCGAGCGACGATTCGACGCCGGTGAACCTCGATCTCGACGCCGTGCTCGGCGACATGCCGCAAAAGACGTTCGAGCTGGAGAAGATCGCGTCGCCTACAGCGCCGTTGGATCTGCCGGACGACGCTACGGTCGCCACGGCGCTCGACCGCGTGCTGCGCCTGCTTTCGGTGGGCTCCAAGCGCTTCCTGACCACCAAGGTCGATCGCGCCGTCACCGGTCTGGTGGCACAGCAGCCCTGCGCCGGACCGCTGCAGCTGACGGTGGCCGACGTGGCGGTGATCGCGCAAAGCCACTTCGGCGTCACCGGCGCCGCCACCGCCATCGGCGAGCAGCCGATCCAGGGGCTGCTCGACCCGGCAGCCATGGCGCGCATGTGTGTGGGTGAAGCGCTGACCAATCTCGTGTGGGCGCTGACCAGCGGCCTCGAATACGTGAAGTGCTCAGCCAACTGGATGTGGGCCGCCAAGCTGCCCGGGGAGGGCGCCATGCTCTACGAGGCCGCCACCGCCATGAGCGAGATCATGCAGGAGCTGGGCATCGCCGTGGACGGCGGCAAGGACAGCCTGTCGATGGCGGCGGTTGCTCCCGGGCCGGACGGCGAGGACGAGCTTGTGAAGTGCCCCGGCGCGCTGGTGATTTCCGCGTACGTCAGCTGCCCGGACGTCAGCAAGACGGTGACCCCCGACCTGGAGCTTCCCGGCACCGGCCGCCTCCTGTACATCGACCTCGGCGGCGGCAATCACCGCCTCGGCGGCTCGGCTTTGGCGCACGTCTTCGGGCAACTGGGCGAGGAACCGCCGGATCTGCAAGATGCCGGCGTATTGGCTCGAGCGTTCGGCGCCGTCCAGCAGCTCATTGCCGACGACCTGATTACGGCGGGCCACGATCGCAGCGACGGCGGGCTCGTAACCACGTTGCTCGAGATGGCGTTCGCCGGCAACTGCGGCATTGACGTCACGCTGTCCGACGACGCCACGCCGATAGAGATCTTGTTCTCCGAGGAGCTCGGCCTGGTCATCGAGGTCGATGCGGCGAATGAGGAGGCGGCACTTGCGGCGTTCGGTGCTGCCGATGTGCCTTGTGTTGCCATCGGCGCCACGCTCGACGACCCCGAGGTGATCATCCGCTGCGGCGATGTCGAGGTGCTCAACGCCGACATGCGCGACCTGCGCGACGTCTGGGAAGCGACGAGCTTCGAACTCGATCGCCTCCAGGCCGATCCGGCCCATGTCGCCGAGGAGCAGGCTGGCCTGCGCAAGCGCAGCGCCCCACCCTACTCCCTCACCTACACGCCGGAGGAAACAGCCGCCGCGATCCTCGAGGCCGCCGACAAGATCCCGGTCGCAATCGTCCGCGAAGAAGGCAGCAACAGCGACCGCGAGATGGCCTCGGCCTTTCACATGGCCGGATTCGAGCCTTGGGACGTGATGATGTCCGATTTGCTCGCCGATCGGATCACGCTGGAGCGCTTTCGTGGCGTCGTCTTCGTCGGCGGCTTCAGCTACGCCGACGTGCTGGATTCCGCCAAGGGCTGGGCCGGCGTCATTCGCTTTCATGATCGCGTGTACGAACAGTTCGACGCCTTCTACGAGCGTTCCGACACCTTCACGCTCGGCATGTGCAACGGCTGCCAGCTCAGCGCCCTGCTCGGCTGGGTGCCCTGGCCGGGCATCGCCGACGCGCTGCAGCCACGCTTCATCCACAACGCCTCGGGTCGCTTCGAGTCGCGCTTCGCCAGCGTCCAAATCCAGGAGAGCCCGGCCATCATGCTGCAGGGTATGGAGGGCTCGACGCTCGGCGTCTGGCTGCAACACGGCGAAGGCCGCGCCTTCTTCCCCGACGGCTCGATCCTCGAGCGCGTCGAGGTCGAGAAGCTCGCCCCGGTTCGCTTCGTCGACGACGACAACCAGGTCACCGAGGCCTATCCGTTCAACCCCAACGGCTCGGCCAACGGCATCGCCGCCCTGTGCTCCCCCGACGGCCGCCACCTGGCGATCATGCCCCACCCGGAGCGCACGTTGATGACCTGGAACTGGGGCTGGATGCCGGAAGACTGGCGCCGTACGCTCGGGGTTTCGCCCTGGCTGCGCATGTTCCAGAATGCCCGGGCGTGGTGTGAATCATCGCGCTAAACGAAGCAGCGGAGCTCGAGCATGGACAATTCGCGCATCGGAGTGACCGTCGCCGTGGCCGGCTTCGTCGCCCTGGCGCTGGGAACCATTATCTACAGCTCGATGGGCATCCACGAGGTCAGCGTGGAGATCTGCATCACGTTCCGGGGACGAACCTCATGCGGGGAAGCCGCCGCCGCAAACCGCGAGGACGCCCTACGCCACGCCGCCACCAACGCCTGCGCTAGTATCTCCGGCGGCGTCACCGACAGCATCGCCTGCAGCCGTACACCACCCGACTCGATTCGTTGGCTCTCGGAATAAACTACAAGGAGACTCGAAATGATTCGTACGCCCTCCGCTTTGATCGCCGCTGCGCTCTTGGTGTTGGTCGCCACCACCGGATTCGGTCAATCGCCGATCCACCGCGCCGGCGAGCATCACTTCCGCATCGTCACCGTCGTCGACGGGCTGGAAATCCCATGGTCGATGGCCTGGCTGCCGAACGGTGACATGCTGGTTACCGAGCGGCCCGGCCGCCTGCGCATTGTGCGTGATGGCGTGTTGCTGCCCGACGCCGTCCCCGGGGTTCCCGAGGTGTTCGCGCGCGGCCAGGGCGGCCTCATGGACGTCGTGCTGCACCCCGACTACGCCTCCAACCGTCTCGTCTACCTGAGCTACTCGAAGCCCGTGGGCGACAACTCGACTACGGCGGTGGTGCGCGGGCGCTTCGAGAACGACCGGCTCGCTGACGTCGAGGACATCTTCGAAGCGGACACCCGGGGCGGGGGCCATTACGGCTCGCGCATCATCTTCGACGCCGACGGCTACATGTTCATCTCGGTGGGCGAGCGACAGGCTCCGTCACGCGGTGACCTGGAGACCCACCCGGCGCAGGATCTCTCGAACCACCATGGCGTTGTCGTCCGCTTGCACCGGGACGGCAGCGTGCCTGAGGACAACCCGTTCGTCGCCCAGGAGGGCGCCCTGCCGGAAATCTGGAGCTACGGCCATCGCAATCCGCAGGGCCTCGCCATCCACCCGGAGACCGGCAGCATCTTCGTCGCCGAGCACGCCCCGCAGGGCGGCGACGAGGTCAACTTCATCCAGCCGGGGAACAACTACGGCTGGCCGGTGATCGGCTTCGGCGTCAACTACCGCAGTGGACTGGCCATCCACGAGGGCACCCACCGCGACGGCATGGAACAACCCATCCACGTCTGGGTGCCGTCTATCGCCACCTCCAGCATGATGATCTACACGGGCGACAAGTTCCCCCGCTGGCACGGCAACATGTTCGTTAGCGGCCTATCCGGCCGGCAGCTCGCCCGCCTCATCATGGACGGCGACGACATCGTGCAGGAAGAGACCCTGCTGCGCGGCATCGGGCGCATCCGTGACGTGCGCCAGGGCCCGGACGGTTACATCTATGTGGCCATCGAGGATCGCGACGACGGCCTCACCCCGATCGTCCGCTTGGAGCCCGCCGACGAAAACTAACGGGGAGAAAGTCGATGTCGACCGCATCATGGGCCCGCAAACGCCGGCTTCTAGCCGCCGCCGCGATGCTACTGCTGTCGATCGTGGCGATCGCAGCGCCAGCGCCGGCCCCTACGCAAACACCGCTGTTCACCAAGGACTTCCCCGCTGAGGAGCTCACCGCCCGGCGTACGCGCGTCGCCGAGGCCATCGGCCGCCGCGCCATCGCCGTCGTCCAGGGGGCGCCCTCCGCCGTCGGCTACGCGCGCTTCCGGCAAAGCAACGAGTTCTACTATCTGACGGGCATCAAGACCCCCCACGCCTACCTGCTCATCGACGGCGCCACCCGGAACTCGACGCTGTATCTGCCGCGGCGCGACGGGCGCCGCGAGAGCAGCGAGGGCAAGGTGCTCTCGGCCGAGGACAACGAGCTGGTGATGTGGCTTACCGGCGCCGAGGCCGTACGTGCCAGCGGCGACCTCGAAGACGACCTGCGCCGCCACGCACGCCGGAGCCCGGCACCGAGCTTGTACACCCCGTTCCAGCCGGCCGAGGGCGCCTCGGTGAGCCGCGACCTCGGCCGTCGCCGGATCAACGACATCAAGACCGATCCGTGGGACGGCCGACCGGCGCGCGAGGAGCACTTCATCGGCTTGCTCGAGGAGCGCTTTCCGGCGCTCGACGTGGAGGACCTCTCCCCCACCCTCGACCACTTGCGCCTCATCAAGAGCGAGCGCGAGATCGCCCTCATCCGGCGTGCCACCGACCTGTCGGGGCTCGCCATCATGGAGGCGATGCGCTCCACCGAGCCCGGCCTGATGGAGTACGAGCTCGACGGTCTCGCCAAGTTCATTTTCTACCGCAACGGCGCCCAGGCCGACGCCTACTACTCGTTGATCGCCGCGGGCACCAACGCCTGGAATGCCCACTACCACGCCGGCGCCGACCGCATGGAGGACGGCGAGTTACTGCTGATGGACTTCGCCCCCGACGTCGGTCACTACGTCGCCGACGTGACGCGCCAGTGGCCGGTCAACGGCACGTTCAACGGCTGGCAACGCGAGCTCTACGGCTTCTACCTCGCCTATTATCGCGCCATCCTCGACAACATCCGCCCCGGCGACGTGCAAGCGATCAAGCAGGACGCCCTCGCCGAGATGCGGCGCATCCTCGAGCGCTGGGAGTTCTCCAAGCCCCACTACCGCGCTGCCGCGGAGCGCTTCGTCGACAGCTACGCGCGCTCCGCTTCACGCAGCGGTGGCAGCCTCGGCCACGGTGTCGGCATGGCGGTGCACGACGTGGGGCGCGGCGACGGCGTGCTGGTGCCGGGCATGGTGTTCACCATCGAGCCCCAGTTCCGCATCCCCGAGGAGCAGATCTACATCCGCCTCGAGGACATGATCCTGATCACCGACGACGGCGCCGAGAACATGTCGGGGTTCCTCCCCATGGACATTTCCGGCATCGAGGCGGTGATCGCTGAGGAGGGGCTGCTGCAGCGCTACCCGCGCGCACCCTGGCGGCGCTGAGCCGGGGCCGGAATCGTGAAGGCGCCGGCGAGCGTGTCGGCCATCGCCAGCCCTTCGAGTGTCGGCGTCAAGCGCGATCCGGCCCTGCCCTGCAGTAAGCCGCGCCCGACGAGCTCATCGATCAACGCGGCGTTAGCGGGCCGCAAGTCGATGCCGTAACGCCCCGACATGTGCTCGAGATCCAGTCCCCTGGTCGTGCGCAACCCCAGCGCCAACGCCTCGAGGACGAGCTGCTCGGAAGTCAGGCGCTCTTGTTCGGCGACCGCACAACTCGCCTCCTCGAGCACCCGCTGCCAGTCGCTCAAGCGACGCTCGTTCCACCAGCGCTTGTTGTTGCCGTCGAACGAGTGCGCCGACGGCCCGAGGCCAAGGTACGGCGTGTGGTCCCAATACTTGGCGTTGTGGCGCGAGCGGAACTGCGGGCGACGCGCGAAGTTCGACACTTCGTAGGCCGGGTAGCCGGCGCCGGCGAGAAAACGGTGCGTTAGGAAGAATTGCTCTGCCTTGTCGTCGTCGGGTACCTCGGCAAAATCGCCCTGCGCCCGCTCCCGATAGAAGCGGGTGCGTTCGTGGACGGTGAGCTCGTAGCAGGAGATGTGGTGCGGCCGCAGATCGATGGCGTGCTGCAGCGTGGCGCGCCAACTCTCGGCCGACTGGCCGGGGACGGCGAAGATCAAGTCGAGCGACACTGCCTCGAATCCGGCAGAAATCGACCGCTCGCTCGCCGCGATCGCCTGCTCCGGCGTATGCACACGCCCCAAGAGCTCGAGCGTTACGGCATCGAACGATTGCACGCCGAGGCTGAGGCACGACACACCCTGCCGTCGCCAAGAGTCCAGGCTGTCGTCGGTGACATCCTCCGGATTCGCCTCCAGCGTGATCGCTGCGCCGCTGTCAACTGGTAGCACCTCGCGCACCGTCGCCAGGATCTCCTCGAGCGCTGCGGCGGACAACGCCGATGGCGTCCCGCCACCCAAGTAGATGCTGTCGAAAGGCTGCCCCACGCTCCAAAGTGGCTCCTGGGCCCGAAGAGGATGAGGCGTACGATCCGGCGAGCCTGCGACGTTGTCGCTGCGGGCCTCCGATGTAGCCGGGGCGCCCGCCCGTTCCCCCAAGCCGTGAATCTCCCGCAACAACGAGCGGACGTAGGCTGCGCGCTTGCGCGGGCCGCCCGTCTGCACGGCGAAATCGCAGTACGGACAGACGCGGTCACAGAACGGGACGTGGATGTAGAGCCCGGGTGCGCCAGGCGGTGGGGCGGCGCCGGGCTCGAGCGGTGGAAGGCGCGCTGCGGGCTCGGCGGGCCGCGGCGACGGAGAATTCGACGGGCGCTTGTCGGGGCCGCCCGGCACGGCGCTCATGGCTCCCCGTCAGGCCTCGTCGGAATCGGTGCGCAGCACCGCCAGAAAGGCTTCCTGGGGCACCTCGACGTTGCCGAAGGCGCGTGCCCGCTTCTTACCCTCTTTCTGCTTCTCCAGCAGCTTGCGCTTGCGCGTAATGTCGCCGCCGTAGCACTTGGCGGTGACGTCTTTGCGATAGGCGCTGATGGTGCGCCGCGCAATGATGTCGCGCCCGATCGCCCCCTGGATGGCGATCTTGAAGTTCTGCTTGGGAATGGTCCGCTCGAGTTGCTTGCAGGCGTGTAGGGCGCGGCCCCGAGCCTTGTCGCGGTGCACCAGCATGGCGAGGGCGTCGACCCGCTCGCCGTTCACCAGTATGTCGACTTTGGCCAGGTCCGTGCGGCGATAATCGAGCAGCTCGTAGTCGAACGAGCCGTAGCCCTGGGTGATCGTCTTGAGCCGGTCGTAAAAGTCGAACAGAACCTCCGCCAGCGGCAGCTCGGCGGTCATGTCGACGCGGCCGGCGGCCAGGTAGTTGAATTTGATGTCGACACCCCGCTTCTCACGCAACAGATCCATCACCGTACCGACGTAGCGATCGGGCATCAGGATCGAGCCCTTGATGTACGGCTCCTCGACGAGCTCGATGGCTGCCGGGTCGGGATACTCCGACGGGTTCTCGATCACCCGCGTCTCGCCGTCTGCGGTCGTAACACGAAACTGTACCGACGGTGCCGTCAGCAGCAGGGCCAGATCGAACTCACGGCTCAGCCGCTCGAGCACCACGTCGAGGTGCAGCATGCCGAGGAAACCGCAGCGAAAACCGAAACCGAGGGCGTTCGACGAGTCCTTCTGGAACGTCAGCGCGGCGTCGTTGAGCTTGAGCTTGTCGAGCGCCCTTGTCAGATCCTCGTAGTCATCGTTGGATACCGGGAAGATCGAGGAGAACACCACCGGCTTGGCGTCGACGTAACCGGCCAACGGCTCGGTCGCCGGTTGCGCCGCATCGGTCACCGTGTCGCCGATGTCGATATCGTTGATCGCCTTGATGTTGGCGATCACGTAGCCCACCGAGCCCGCGCCGAGCGCCTCTTGTTTCACCCGCTCGAGTTGGATCAAGCCGACCTCCTCGACCTCGTACTCGGCACCGTTGTGCATCAAGCGGATCACCTGGCCGGGACGAACGGTGCCGTCGAACACGCGCACCAGGAGAATCACGCCGCGATAGGCGTTGTACTCGGCGTCGAAGATCAGCGCCTTGAGCGCTGCCTCGGGATCGATTTCCGGAGCCGGCAGCTTGGCGACGATTGCCTCGAGCAATTCGTCGATCCCCGTTCCCAGCTTGGCAGACACGGGAATGGCCTCGAACGGGTCGAGGCCCAAGTCCTCGTCGATCTCCTCGTGCATGCGGTCGATGTCCGCAGCGGGCATGTCGATCTTGTTGATCACCGGCAGGATTTCGAGCTCCTGCTCGAGCGCCAGGTAAACGTTGGCCACGGTTTGGGCCTCGACGCCCTGCGTTGCGTCGACCAGCAGCAGCGCCCCCTCGCAGGCCATGAGCGAGCGACGCACCTCGTGCGAAAAGTCGACGTGGCCCGGCGTGTCGATCAGGTTGAGCGTGTACTTCTGACCGTCGGCGGCCTCGTACTCGAGGGTGATCGTGTTGCTCTTGATGGTGATGCCGCGCTCACGCTCGAGGTCCATCGTGTCCAGGAGCTGGTCCTGGAACTCACGATCGGACACACCTCCACAGCGCTGGATCAAACGGTCAGCCAGCGTCGACTTGCCGTGGTCGATATGGGCGATGATGCAAAAGTTGCGAATGTTCACGGGGGAATTGTAGCCAAACGGAGCCGCGGGCACTGCCCGGTGGCCCCTTTTTGGGCGAGCGTGGTGCCAGGTTCGGTTAGTCAATCCAGAGAAGGAGCCGGAACCCTTCACCCCGTGCCGCTGCCGCGAGCCGCGCATCGAGCGTACATATGGCGTGATCGCGAGGCCGCTCGTGAGACCAGGTCAATGCGGCGCCCAGTTGCAGGGCGTCCGCCGAACGAAGCAGATGCCTCCTCAGGAGACGCCCGGCGTGCTCGCGAACGCGCTCCGAGGCGAGCACCTCGTTCCAGGTAGCCGCCAACGTTCCGAGATTGTGCCGCGAGGCGTCTGCTTGCGCCGCCATCAAACTGCCGTCGCTCTCACGGCAGGCGATCGCCGACAGGCATTCAACGGGCGTCGCCTACCAAACCAGCATCGCCTCGTCGGCGTCGAACGCGGCACGGGCAGCCTCGGAAGCCGGCTCGTCAACGATCAACGGAATAACCGCCGACGAATCCCAGAAGATCACCGTCCTTCCTCGCGTTCGTCGAGGATCGCTTGGCGCACCCGGCCCTCCGGGTCGGCAGCGCGGTTCTCGTCCCAGAAACCGGGCTCGAGCGACCGTGAGGCAAGCCGGACCAGGCCGGCTTCGGCGAGCTCAACCAGGTCTTCCTGTAAGCTCCCTTGCGGCAAAGGACTCATCACCCCTATGGGACGGCCACGTTCGGTGATCAGTACAGTTTCCCCGGCTTTCACCCTGCGGAGTTGTTCGGAAAGCCTCGCCTTGAGCTGGGAGACAGAGATAGTCTTACTAGTCGATATCATATAACTACTCTAGTCATTTTAAGTCGTGAGCGCTACTACACGGAGAACTCCGGCAGCCTCCGACTGGTTGCGCAACAAGACGAGATAGCCACCAGAGCTGTCGGCACACCCACATCGCCGAGCTACGCCGCAAGCTCGAGGACGATCCGTCGGAGCCGGAGCATATCCTGACCGTGTCCCGCGTCGGCTACCGGGTACAGCGCTAGGCGCGTAGACGGTCGGGACGGAAGTGCGGCAGCTGCACCACTCGGGTCGGCACGCGGCGGCGGCGGAAGTTCACCGTGATCTCCATATCGACGTTGGTCCCGGCGGTGGAGTATTGGGAATCGACGGTGGCGATGCCGATGTACTTTTTCAGCAAGGTCGACCAACAGCGCGTGGTCACCCGGCCGATCTGGCCGCCGTCGGCGTACAGCGGCACCGACTCCCGGCAGGTCAGCAACGGCAGGTCCGGCATCAAGCTGTCGGCTGCGTGAATTTGCTCGAGTGGCTCCCAATCGACCTCGACGCCGACGACGCGGCGTTCGGTGCCGCGCTCGCGTTCGGCCACCAGTGCCCCGCGCCCCACGAAGTGCCCCTTGTCGAGCTTCACCGACCAGCCAAGCCCGAGCTCGTAGGGCGAGTACGCGTGCTCGGGGATGAGGGCTCGCTCCGAGCTGATGTAATCGACGTCAATCAGGATGAAGCCGGCCTCCACCCGCGCCACGTCCATCGCCAGAATGCCGCACGGGGTGATGCCGAACGGAGCCCCGGCAGCAAACAGCGCGTCCCACACGGTGATGGCGTCGGCAGCGGCAATCCAGATCTCGTAGCCGAGGTCGCCCGTGTAGCCCGTGCGTGAGATCGTCACCGGAGCCCCGCCGATTGACCCCGAAGTGATGCGGAAGAAAGGCAGGTCGGCAATCTCACCGTCGAAGCAGGCCGCCAGCACGACGCGCGACGTAGGCCCCTGCAGGGCCAACACACCGACCTCTGCCGATTGGTCGCGCAGCACGACGTCGTGGCCGATCGCGTTCATCTGCAGCCAACGCAGCGCCGGCTCCGCAGCGTTGACCTGGTAAACGTCATCCGCCAGGCGGAAGACCGTTCCCTCCTGCATGACCTTGCCGTCGGCGTCACACCAGGGCGTGTACACGGCCTGCATCACGTCGCACTTGTCGATATTGCGGGTGAAAATCCGCTGGATCAGCGCCGTAGCGTCGGGACCCTCCACCCAATACTTGAAGAGCGGCGAAACGTCGATCACTGCCGCCTTGTTGCGAATGGCGGCGTACTCCGGCTGGATGAAGTCGTCGTAGCAACCCGCTGAAAAGTACCCGGACCAGGGGCGCCACGTGAGGCTCTTGTTGAGCGGCCCGGTGCGCTCGTGGAAGGGCGTGCCGATGGCCATCAGCCGCTCCTTCCCGCCGTGAGGTCGCCGAGCACCTGATGCGCCGCGTTGCGGCCCGCGAGACCGGTAATTCCGCCGCCGCCATGAGTGCCGGCACCGCACAGGTACAAGCCGCGCAGCGGCGTTCGATATTGCGACCAGCCGGCCATGGGTCGCAGGTACAGCGATTGATCCAAGCTCACGTCGGCGTGATAGAGGCAACCACCGGCCAGCCCGAAGCGCTGTTCGATGTCGGGGGGCGCCGTTACGGAGCGCGATTCGACCAGGCCGGTGAAACCGGGGAGCACGCCGTCGATTACCGAGCCCACGGCGTCGGCGAGCCGCTCTCTCCCCTGCTCCCAATCGTCGGCATCAAGATGGCGCGGCACGGTCTGCACCCAGGCGGTCGCCACGTGCTTGCCTTCGGGGGCGAGCGCCGGGTCACGGAGAGACGGTATCGTGAGTTGCACGAACGGGCGCTCGGGCAGGCCACCATGGCGGCCGGCGTCGAAGGCCTGCTCGAGATACTCGATCGAAGGGCCAATCTGAATCCGCCCGCCGAGCACCGACGCGGCGTCGGGCAGCCCGGCGAGCTCGTCACGTAACCGGGGCAACTCGCCCAGAGCGAACATCACCACGGCGACGGCGGCGCGGGCCCTGATATTGGCCGCCGTCCGCGTGAACTCCGGGTCGAACGCCTGCGGCTCGGCAAGCGACAGTAACGTCGTGCGCGGATCGATTCCCGACAGCACGGTGCCGGCCTCAACGACTTCGCCATCGGCCAACACGACCCCGGTCGCCCGGCCCAGGTCGTCGCCGATGGCACGTACCTCGGCCCCGGTCCGCAGCTCGGCGCCCGCAGCGCGCGCTGCCGCGCCAAGCGCCTCGCCCAACGCACCCATACCGCCGCGCGCGAACACCGGACCGGCGACGACGCGGCGCCCATCAGCGATGCGCTGGTGCACCAGGTTGAACATGGACCCGGCGGAGAACGGCCCGAACCAGGAACCGGTCAGCGACGATCCCGAAATCGCGGCGCACAACAGCGGGCTGGCAAAGCGTTCCTGCACCACGTCGCGTACCGGCATCGGCAACACGCGCATTGCCTCCTGCATGTCGGCGCGGCCGAGACGGCGTAAACGCCAGCCGATGCGCAGCAGGTCGAGCTTGTCGCCGGCGCCGAGATCATCGAGGTCGGGAAGCGGCGCTGTGTACACCGGGACAAGCGTGCCGACGACACGTTTCAGGAACTTCTCGAAATCTGCGTAGGCAAGGCGATCAACCGCGGCCATCGCCTCGCCGCCGGCGTGCACCTCGCCGCCTGATGTGAACAACAACCACTGGTTGTCGCCGCCGGGTACGAACACGTCGCCCGCCGGCAGCAGCTCGAGGCCGTGCCCGGGCAGCTGCAGGTCTTTCACGACCTGGGGATGCAGCGTTTCGGCGCTTTGAAAACACGCCGAGGCGCGGAAGCCGGGGGCGAACTCGTCAGTCACGGCAGTGCCGCCGAGGTGGGCGTTGCGTTCCACCACGAGAACCGAATATCCCGCCTTGGCGAGGTAGGCGGCGGCCGCCAGGCCGTTGTGCCCGGCACCGATCACGATGACGTCGTAGCGGCCCGCCATCAGGGTCGCTCCGCCAGAATCTTGCGGGCCGCCAAGCGTCCCGGGGCTCCCATCACGCCCCCGCCGGGATGGGTTCCCGAGCCGCACTGGTAGAGGCCCTTCACCGGCGTGCGGTAGTCGGCCCAACCGGCTACGGGTCGCAAAAAGAAGAGCTGATCGAGCGTCAGCTCGCCGTGGAAAATGTTGCCCTGCGTCAGGCCGAACTCGTTCTCCAGGTCCCACGGCGTTACCACCTGCCGATGCAGGATGATGTCCTTCAGGTTCGGTGCGTACTCCGACAGTGTGTCGATCACCGCGTCGCCAAACGCCTCGCGTTGCTCCGGCCAGGTGCTCTCGGCGAGATCGTACGGCGCATACTGCACGAAGATCGACATGACGTGCTTGCCCGGCGGCGCCATCCACGGATCGGCGAGCGTCGGGATGACGATGTCCATGAATGGCCGGCGCGAAAAGCGTCCGTACTTGGCGTCCTCGTAGGCACGCTCGAGGTATTCGATGCTGGGGCTGATCGACAGCGCGCCCCGTAGGTACGACTCTTCGGGGAAGCCGGTCTTGTCCTCGATGCCCTCGAGACAGGTGAGCTTGGGCAATGCATCGAGCGCCAGATTCACCTTTCCCGAAGAGCCGCGGATCTTGTAGCGCTCGATCTGCGTCACGAAGTCGGCCTCGAGGTTGTCGGCGCCGACGAGCCCCAAAAAGGTGCGCTTGGGATCGAGGCTCGAGATCACCGCGTCGGCGCGAATTTCCTCGCCACCGTCCACCACGACGCCGCGCGCCACACCCCGTTCGATCAGCACCCGTTCGATCGGCGCCTCGGTGCGGATCTCGGCGCCGAATCCCCGGGCGGCGCCGGCAATCGACTCGGCAACAGCCCCCATGCCACCCCGCGGCAGGCCCCAGGCACGGAACTGCCCGTCGATCTCCCCCATGTAGTGGTGCAGCATTACGTAGGCTGAGCCGGGCGAACGCGGCCCGAGGAAGGTCCCGATGATGCCGCTCGACGACAGCGTGCCGCACAACGGCTCGCTCTCGAACCATTCCTCCACGAAGTCTGCCGAGCTCATGGTCATGAGCTTGGCCAGGTCGTAGAGATGCTCGCCGCTGCGACCGAACACCTTGCCGACCTCTGCAAGGTCAACGAGGTCGCGCGGCGACAGCGATGCCGGGTCGGGTGGCGGCGTCGAGAGCATCGGTCGTACCGCCATGGCCAGGTGGTACATCAGCTTACCGAACGAGCGGTAGGCCTCGGCATCGGCCACCGAGAACTTGGTCAACTCGCGATAGGTCTCGTCGGCGTCGTGCCAGCGCATCAGGTAGTTGCCATCGAGCAGCGGCGTCAACGTGCCGTCGAGCGGCAGGAGCTCGAAGCCGTGCCGCGGCAAGTCCAACTCGCTGATGATGCGCGGCCGCATGAGGCTGACGACATAGGAGCAAACCGAGAACTTGAATCCCGGGTAGATCTCCTCGGTGACTGTGGCGCCGCCCACCAGATGGCGGCGTTCGAGCACCAGCACCGACTTGCCGGCCTTGGCAAGATACGCGGCGCACACCAGGCCGTTGTGGCCGGCGCCGATTACGATGGCGTCGTACTTCTTGCTCATGCCACGGGCTCTTCGCGACGAGACGGGCGAGGCGGCGTCACCCGGTCGACTCCTCGCCGAGCAGTGCGGGAACCATGGTGCGCAGGTACCAGGCATCGAAAAAGTGGATCGTTTCCTCGAGCGCCTGATAGCGCCCCGGCCGATAACCGCGCGACTTCACGCCCTTCTGGGCGCGGTCGCAGATGCGCCAGTCCTGCTCGTTGGTCATGTGCCAGAAGTCCACCGCGTCGGACGGATCGAAGTCGGCCTGCTCGGCGGCCTCCGGGGCGAACAGCCACTCACAGATGATGTGGGTGCGGTCGGGCCCCATCGGCCACAGCGTGTGGGCGAGCACGTAGTCGGGATGCAGGCTGAGCAGGAATCCCGGGTAGATGTTGAAGTAGTGGACCAGCTCGTGGTCTTCGGGGTCGATGCCCTCAATAGGATCCCTATTGGTCTGGCCGTCGAGCGTCATCGTCTTGCAGCCCTCGTTGAGGCGCATCGGTCCGCCGCAGAACAACGCACCTTCGAAGCTGTCGCCGCCGCTCCGATAGTTGGAGATCGGATTGAGCTGCGGGTGGTTCGTGGGGCAGTGGTAACACTCGCCATAGTTCTCGCAGATCAACTTCCAGTTGGCGACGATTTCGTACTCGTGACGCGCGCCGAGCCGCATACGGTCGCAGCTGAAGCGCGAGATGTCGGGAAAATCGGCGAGGGCGTCAGCGACGGGGGTCGCCTCGGCGTCGAAGTTGAGGAACAAGAACCCCTGCCACTCTTCGAGCCGAATCGGCACCAGCGGATAGTCGGCCTTGTCGAACCCTTTGGCGTCGTCCATCAGCGGTGCAGCAATCAGGCTGCCGTCGAGACCATACGACCAAGCGTGGTAGGGGCAGCGGACGCACTCCAACCCGCTTCCCGCAGACTCTTCGAGCAGTTGCGTGCCGCGATGCCGGCAAACGTTGAAGAAAGCGTGCGCCACACCTTCGTTGTCGCGCACGATCAGGGCACACTCGTCGCCGATCTCGCGCAACATGAAATCACCCGGTTGCGCGACCGCGTCCGCGTGGCCAACGCATAGCCACATGCACGAGAAGATTTCGTCGAGCTCGGCGGAGAAGATCGTCGCGTCGTGATACGGCGGCCCCGGCAACGGGCTGGCCGCGGAAAAGGGCTGCAAGGTGGCTTCGATGTCGCGATGCTTGAGCACCTTGCCGCTCGATTTTGCCGCCATCGACGCCTCCCCTCGCGGTGAAGGGACGTTCAGACCTGCCCCTATTTCCCTTGGATTCTCGCTCCGAGCAGAGTGTTGAAGGCCCCGGGGTACCTCCCGTACGCAGCTAGAGTAATACGCGGCTGGGAACTCGGCATCCCGCCGTGGGCGGCGCCGCAACGAGATTGCCGAGCGCGCCGCGGTGGTAGAATTCAGCTATTAGCTCGCTCGCGCCGTCGGCGCGCTCCACCGGCATCCCGTACCGGCCTTGGACCCCACTACAACCGTCAAGCTGACACCCGGAAAGCGCGTCCTGTTCCTCACCAAGGACGCTGACTTGATCCGCCGCCAACTGGCCGGAGAGCTCGACCTCACGATGGACGACGTGACGGTCGATGATCTGCTCGACGACATCAATACCGACGTGATGACACCGGCGTGGGTGTGCTTCAACCACAAGCCCCAAGACATCGCCCGCGACGCCTACGCCGGCCTGATCGTCGGCGGAGAGCGCATCTTCGAGCGCGACGCCCTGAAGAACGGCAACTTCGAGGTCATCGTTTCGGGTCTGCGCAAGGGTGTCGGCAGCTCGCGCGAGACGGCGGTCCATGCGGAGGAGTACTCGGGCATCCGCGTCGCCATCGCCGCGTCCTTCGCTCCGATTCACGCCCGCAACAACATCAACCGGGGCGTACTGATGGGCGACCACGACATGCTGCGCCGCCTGCAAGCTGGCGAGGAAATCTCCGTCGAGGATTTCTGTGAGCACTATGATCCGCTCACCCGCCTGATCGTGAACAAGGGCGGACTTTTTCCATTCGCCAAAGCCCTGGCCTCCGGCGACATCGACCTGCCACGTCAGCGCACGGCCAAGCGGCCGATGAACATGGCCGAGAAGATTCTGGCGCGGCACCTGGTGCACGGGGAGCCCGGTGCGGACGCGGAGGAACCGGTCGAGGCCGACGGCAAGACCGACCCCGACATTTGGCTGCCATCGCTGTTCGTCAAACCCGGCGACGCGATCCTCGTGGAGGTCGACGGCGGCTATTCCCACGATTTTACCTCGGCGCAGGTGCACTACTTGCTGCAGCAGGAACACGGCAACGACTACGTCATCCGCCGGGCCGATCGCTTCGCCGCCTTCGAAGACCACCTGGTGTACGCCGATCAGGTCGCCGAGCTCGCGCCGCTGATGGGTAACGTCCAATCGATGCGCGACCTGCAGCGCGAGTTCCAGGACCACTCGCACGTCACGGACTATCTGACGCAGAACGGCGAGTCGCCGGGAATCTGTCACGAAGTGGCGCGCGAGCGCATGGTCAGCCCCGGCGACTTCATCCAGGCGACCGACAGCCACACGTGCATGGGCGGCTGCAACAACGCGTTGGCGTGGGGCGTCGGCTCCACCGAGTACGCCAACTTGTTGTACAACGGCTTCGCCTTCGTCGAGGTGCCCGAGGCCATCCGCTTCGAGCTGGTCGGCAGGCTGCCTCGTAACGTCACGGCCAAGGACGTCATGCTGCACATCCTGCTGCACTACGCCAGGCCGCAGATGACGTTGAACCGGGTGATGGAGTTCACCGGCCCCGGGCTCGCCGGCCTATCGATGGACGAGCGCGCCACGCTCACCAACATGGCCACCGAGTGCTCGGCACGCGGTGCTATCGTCGAAGCCGACGTCGCCACCTACGAGTGGATCCAGCACTACCGCCCCAGCGTCACCAGGCGACGCTTGCGGGAACGGTCGATCAAACCCGATCCGGACGCCGAGTACGCCGGCGGCGTGCACGAGATCGACCTGGCGTCGATCGCCCCCATGGTGGCTCACCCCGGCGAGCCCGACCGCGGCGTACCTTCAGATCCGACGAACGGCGCTCTGGTAGCGGAGATCGGCCGCGTCGACATCGACATCGCCTATGGCGGCAGCTGCACCGCCGGCAAGATCGACGACATGGACTTCTACTTTCGCGTCGCCAAAGAAGCGGTCGATGCGGGTCTGCGCGTGCCCGACCAAGTTCAGTTTCTCATCCAGTACGGGTCGGTAGCCGTCGAGGAATACGCCCGTTCCCACGGCTTCGTGGCAGTTTTCGAGAAGGCCGGTATTACACTCATCAAACCCGGCTGCGGCGCCTGCATCGGCTGTGGTCCCGGCGTTTCAGAGGACACCGAGCAGGTCACAGTGAGCGCCATCAACCGCAACTACAAGGGTCGATCGGGGCCGGGCAAGCTCTACCTCGCGTCGCCGCTGACGGTGGCCACGTCGGCTTTTGCCGGCTATATCACGGCGTACGAGCCGGGTATCTTGGAGCGTATCGGCGAGGCGGGGCTCAGCCCCGCAAGCTCCTGAGGTCACCGACTGTGCCCGACCGTAAGCTCGCCGACCTCTCCGCGACCCTCTTGCTGGCCAACTTCCTCGTGTTCGCCAGCAGCACGTGCATCATGGTTCTGGAGATTGTCGCCGCGCGGCTCATCGCCGCGAACCTCGGCGCCTCGCTGTACACGTGGACGTCGGTTATCGGTGTGATCCTTGCGGGGATCAGCATTGGCAACTACTTGGGTGGCAAAGTCGCCGATCGCCACGAGCCCCGCCGGGCGCTGCCCATGCTTTTCTTGGGGGCTTCCGTGCTGAGCTTCAGTGTCCTGTGGTTCAACCAACTCACCGTGCTCTGGTACCAGCCGGAGACATGGTCGTGGCCGGGCTGGGTGCTGCTCAACGTAATGGTCGTGTTTCTGGTGCCGGCGACGACGCTCGGCACCATCGGTCCGGTGGTAGCCAAGATGGCACTCGGCGAGGGCAGGCGCGTCGGCTCGACGATGGGCAGCCTCTATGCGTGGGCCGCGGTGGGCTCGATATTCGGCACTTTTCTGACCGGCTTCGTGCTGATCGACGCGTTCGGCAGCCGCGCCATCGTCAGCGGGGTGGCCCTGCTGCTCGCCCTGATCGGCCTGGCGCTCGCGGCGACGCAGTATCGGGCCGGCGGCGCCTTCCTGAGCACGTGGCTCGCATTCATGGTGCCGTTCAACCTGGTGGCCTTCGGTCCCTGGGATTTCACCCAGGAGCTCGGCGTGTTCCTGATGTTGCGCCCCGATCGCTCGCACTTGCACTACTTCGACGAGAGCAATTACTTCGCCATCCAGGTGTACGAGGCCGAGGACATCGAGAACGCGCGGATCCTGGCACTCGACAACCTGGTTCACAGCTACGTCCCCAGCGACGACGCCAGCCGCCTGATCTACGACTACGAAACCGTGTACGCGGCGATCACGGACCGGGCAGCGCCGCCGGGCAAGCCGCTTCGATCGATGTTCATCGGTGGAGGTGGGTTCGTGTTTCCACGCTACATGGAAGTCACGTATCGGAGCGCCGCGATCGACGTCGCCGAGATCGATCCGGCAGTGCTGCGCGCCGCCAAGGCAGCGTTGTTCCTGCCGCCAGCCGGCGAAACGGAAATCATGACCCACATCATGGATGCGCGCAACTACGTCGACGACCTGCTCCGCGCCGACAACCCGCCGGCCTACGACTTCATCTACGGCGACGCCTTCAACGACCTAAGCGTCCCGTACCACCTCACGACGCTGGAGTTCACCGGTAAGCTGAGCCAGTTGCTGACGCCGAACGGCGTCTACATGATCAACATCATCGATGTGTATCAGGAAGGTCTGGCGCGCTTCCTGGGCGCCTTCGTGGCTACTGCGCACCGTAGCTTTCCCAACGTCTACGTGTTCTCGAGCTCGAGCGACGGACCCACCGACGAACGCGACACGTTCGTCGTCGCCTGTTCCCTGTGGCCGCTCGACATCCACGACCTCGGTGGGCGCGCCGGCGATCCAGAGTTCGAAGGCGTCATGTTCGCTTGGGTCGAAGGCGAAACGCTCGGCGGCGAGATGGTGACTCTGCTCGAGCGCAGCGGCGGGCTGATCTTGACCGACGATTTTGCCCCTGTCGACAATTTGCTCGCGCCACTCTATACAGGTCATTGACTTTTTTAAGGGGCTGACGAAGTGTTTTTCTGTTTGAAACAGAGCAGAAAAGATTAATAATGACCTGTGCAGCGCCTGTCAAGAGCGAGCAGGTTTGCGCTAGAGAGTGTAAAAAGTATGTAAAACCCTTCAAATATGCGGTTTGGGGGTCGTGCTCGACCGCATCCGAGGGTTACAAGCGATAGTGGGTATGTCTGCAAGTTGACAATGGGAACATCATGCGGCGGCGTAACGCCATCTCAATCCGGGCCCTGCGGTTTCGATGCCTCGCAACCGCTGCCGTCGGTGCTCTCGCCTTCGTGCTTTTCGTCGCCACCCCCGCTGCCGCGCAGAAGGTAGAAATCCGCAACAAGTCGAAGCTGTCTTTCGATTCCGTGCGGCTCACCGACATCGTCTCGGTCACCGGCAAGCGCTACGCCTTCGGCTTCACCAACAACTTCCGGCAAGGCCACAGCCTCGGCAACGTATTCTCCGCCCGGGTAGATGCTACGAAGAGCAGCAGGATCTACGTACATTACAGAGTGGAAGGCGGCAGCAACGATTGGGAGGTGAAGCTCAATCAGAAGATCGCCGGGCTCACCTTCGACGTCGGGACAGGCAGCGACGGCTTGTTTCACACCGGCGTGAAGTACGGCAAGTCCAAGGGCAAGGGATTCGGTCTGGCGGCGAGCTGGGTGACCGACCACTCGAGCAGCGGTTCAAACGTCGGGGTCTGGTACTACTTCGAGGACATCGACGTGAACGCCGCGGTACAGCATTCACGGCATGGGCTGCGCTGGTCGGTGAACACCGGCGACAACGTGGCGAACATCATCCGCGGTGTTCTGAGCTTCGAGACCGGTACACTCGCCGACGGCAACGGTTCAGCCCATCAGCTGGTGTACGGGCGCAACGTCCGCCACGGCTACGACGAATTCAACGATTTGGACAGGCTGCGCGGCTTCCGAGACGAGAACGTCTTCGGCGACGATGGCATCAACATCGAGAGCCCGTTGTACCCGGATGACGACCCCTTGGCCTGGCTGGTCGAGGGTTACGGGCGCGCATCGGCAGCGTCGACCTCGGCCGCAAGAACGAGCTCAAGGTAGAGATGGTGAAGTACGTCAACGAGGTCTTCTGGTTCGGTGGCGAGGTCGCCATGGCCGACGGCGTGACTCGTGCCGTCGAGGCCAAGTTCGGCGCCACCGCGGAAGATCTCAAGCTCGCCTCGACCGTCGGCTACGATCCGCACAACGGTTCGTTCCTGACCAGCGTCGAGTTTCGCTGGTTCCCGAAGAAGTAATCGGGCGACCAACAGCCAAAACCCGTATTTCTCAACGGGTCGCGAAGCGAGCGGGTGCCGCCGCGGCCCGTTGAGAAATGCGGGTTTTAATCTGCGTCGAGCTCGCGGCGGCGGCCGACGAGCTGCGCCAGGAGGGCCTCCTGTTGGCGGCCGAACTCGTCGAAGATGAGCTCCATGCGGCGCAGCGGACCGCCCACGGCCCGCTGCAATACTTCGGCATCCTTAGCGTTGACCAGATCGAGCATCTGGCGGTGGGCGGCAGCGGCGGCTTCGAGCGCCGCCTGGGAGGCACTCAGGAGGGCGACAAAGTGTTGCTCACGCTCCGCGTCGGCGAGTGAAGCGGCGATCGCGCGGAGCTGGACGATACCCTCTTCCAGGCCGTCGATCCCGGCGTTCACGGTATCGGCGCGGCGATCGATGGTCTCCAGGTAGTCGCGCAGCAACCACCGGGCGAACGCATTGACGCGGCGGCGCACGAAGCCGCCCCCGGTCGGCCACGCCACCGATCGAGTCGCCGCATCGGCGACAACCCGCTCATCGAGCTGCGCCAGTGCCTGCGCCCGGACATCGCCGTGCTGCCGGCTGTGCGCCTCGATCTGTTCCGTAGCGGCACGCACCGCGTCGGCGCTCGCTGCGAGCCCATCGAGCAACTCACGGAAGCGAGCTTCGGTCTGCTCGCGCTGCGCCTCCAAGGCGTCGAGTGTGTCTTCGAATCGTGCCGTCTCTTGCTTGCTCATCGGTCAGCTCGGCGATGTCATCGTGATCTGCTTGCCTTCCTTCGCCTCGCGCAGGCGTTCGGCGCCCTCCACGTGGCCGACGACCGTCACCGGCACGGCCGACACCGGTTCCTCCGCTTTACTCATGGGGGTGGGCCCGAAGAAGATGCACAGCGTCTTGCCTTCGGCCCACAGACCGACGTCGCCCACACCGACCTTCGGAGCCGGCCGCGCCACGGAGTCTAGCTCTACCGGTACGTCGAAGTGCAGCTCGTCGCCCCAGACCCAAAACTCGACGGTCAAGGGCAACGCCCTGGCCACAGCGCGCGCGCTTTCGGTGTCGTTGAGCTGACCGTCGAGTCTGACGTCTCCGACGGCGATGCGGATAGGAAGCATAAACGCGACCTCCGGGTCGGCGCCGATCATCGCACCAACAGCAGCCGCAAGTCCATGACGTTTGTGTCGGTCGGCCCGGTGACCACCAGATCGTCGAGCGCGGCAAACACGCGGTGGGAGTCGTTGTCTTCCAAACAAGCTCTTGGATCGATGCCGGCGTCGCGGGCGCGGGCTACGCTGCGACCATCGGCGACAGCTCCCGCCGCATCGGTCGTTCCATCGATACCGTCCGTACCCACCGAGCACACCAGGATGTCGTCGAGACCGTCGATCTCGAGGCTGGCGGCCAGCACAAACTCCTGGTTGCGGCCGCCCTTACCCTGGCCTTTCAGCGTTACCGTCGTCTCGCCGCCGGATATCAGGCACAGCGGGGCGCCCGCCGGTCGGCCGGATCGCTGCACTTCGCGGGCGATCGCCGCATGCACCTTGGCCACTTCGCGCGCTTCGCCCTCGATCAACGTCGAAAGCACGATGGTCGCGTAACCGAGCTCGGCGGCGGCAGCGGCAGCGGCGCTGACGACGGTGTCGTTGTTGGCCACGAGAACGTTGACAACGTGCTGGAATGCATCGTCCCCCGGCTTGGGCGTCTCCTCGATGTCACCCGCCGCGCCACCTCGCAGTCGCGCTACAACCGGCGCCGGCAGTACCTCACCGAGGTCGTAACGATCAACGATGGCCAGGCAATCGGAAAAACTCGTCGTATCAGGCACGGTCGGCCCCGAAGCGATGGCGTCCAGCGGGTCACCGACAACGTCCGACAGGACCAGCGTATACACGCGCGCCGGTGCCGCAGCCCGCGCCAGCTGCCCGCCCTTGACCGCGGAAAGGTGCTTGCGCAGCGTGTTGATCTCGACAATCGTGGCGCCGCTGGCGAGCAACGCTTGGTTCGTGACCTGCAGGTGCTCGAGCTCGATGCCCGGGGCCGGGGAAACAAGCAGCGCCGAACCCCCGCCCGATATGAGACAGATCACCACCGCCCGCTCGTCGAGCCCTTCGAGCGTTGCGATCACCGCGTCGCCCGCCGCAACACCGGCGGCATCGGGCACCGGATGACCGGCCTCGTAGATGCTGACACCAGCCACTTCGGCCGCCTGGCCATGCGGAACGACCACATGGCCCCCTGCGATACGATCGCCCAATACCTCGACGATCGCCCGCGACATGGGCACCCCGGCTTTGCCGGCGCCGACGACCACGACGCGTTCGACGTCGTTCGAGGGAACGTGAGCCTCGCCGATATGCAGGTCGTCGCCCAAGAATCGCACGCTGCGGTGGACGGCCGCTGAAGGCTCTACCGCTGCCAGCGCAGCATCGACGATGAGGCGCGCGTGCTCGCGTGGGTCACCGTCGGTGGCAGCCATCAGTAACGAAGAATGCTGTGAACGGGCCTATCACCGAGCTGGTCGCGTCCGTTCAGGAAGCTCAACTCGATCAGGAAGACGACGGCAGCCACGTGGCCGCCGAGACGCTCGACCAGCTCCACCGCGCCGCGCGCCGTGCCGCCGGTTGCCAGCAAGTCATCCACCACGAGGATCTTCGCGCCCGGCTTGATGGCGTCCTTGTGTACCTCGAGGGAGTCGGTGCCGTACTCGAGCTGGTAGGTGATGGACTCGGTCTCGCCCGGCAGCTTGCCCGGCTTGCGCGCCAGGATCAGGCCGACCTGTAGCTCGTGCGCCAGCGTGCTGCCGAATATGAAGCCGCGCGACTCGATGCCCAGAATCTGGTCCGGGGGGTCGGCGCGAAACGGATCGGCAAGCGCCCGAACCGCCAAAATATGCGCCTCCGGGTCGAGCAGCAGCGTGGTGATGTCTTTGAAGAGAATCCCCTCCTTAGGAAAGTCGGGAATGTCGCGCACTGCGGCGCGCAGCCTCTCACGAACTTCCTCGTCGGTCATGACGGCGGTGCCGTCGTCGGACGAAACTGTCTCTTCAGAGCCCATCGAGTTTTCTACGATAATAGACAGTCGGGGCGACTGGATTTGAACCAGCGACCCCCTGCTCCCGAAGCAGGTGCGCTACCGGACTGCGCTACGCCCCGACCGGAAAAGTTCAACGGAGAACGAAGTTTAGCACGAGGAATCCGGCCACGATCAGCGCTCCAGCGGCCAGCGTGAGCCAGTTGAAATAGCGGTCGATGAACTTCTTCATCGGCTCGCCGAAGTACCGCAATAGAGCCGCGACGAGAAAGAAACGGCCGCCGCGACCAACCAACGAGGCGACCACGAAAACCGGAAAGTTAATCTGCAGGAGGCCCGCGAGGATCGTGAACACCTTGTACGGAATCGGTGTGAATCCGACGAACGTAACCGCGATGCCCTGGTACCGGTTGTAGAGGGTACCCGCCTGGTCGATGCCCTCGGTCAATCCGTAGAATTCGACGAGGCGGCTGCCGACGCTTTCGAAGAACGCGTAACCGATCAGATAGCCGAACATGCCACCGACCACCGACGAGATCGTACACAGCGTCGCGAACCGGAAAGCCCGGTGCGGTGCCGACAAGCACATTGGAATCAGCAGAATATCGGGCGGAATCGGGAAGAATGAAGATTCGGCAAACGAGATTCCGGCCAGCGCCCAGGGACCGCTTGGACGGTCGGCCCAGTGCAACACCCAGTCATACGTCGCGCGGATAGGATTGCGCCACTTGCTGCTCATGTGTCGATCGCCCCGAGAAGCGAAGCTTCCAGCGCTGCATGCTGTTCCTGTAGCGCTTCCACCGAAGGATGGTGCGTCAGATCCAGGTGCAAGGGGCACACGGAAACGTAGCCGTCGCGCACCGCCGTGTAGTCGGTATCGGTGGCTTGGTCGAAATGGTCCCCCATGCCGCTGCCGATCCAGTAGTACTTGTTGCCGCGCGGGTCGGTGCCCTCGTGGACGACCTCGTCATATGTTCGCTTGCCTTGCCGTGTGAAGCGCAGGCCATTGATCTCGCGGGCGGGTACGTTGACGTTCAACAGGATGTCCGACGGAATCCCCGTCTCGAACACCCACTCGGCCAGGCGCCGGGCGATGGCGCCGGCGGCGGTGAAATCGAATCGCCCACTGCCCGGTTCGCGCGGCACGTCCCTCTTGGCCTCCTGCGATACGGCGATGGAAGGAATTCCCAGGATGGTGCCCTCGATAGCGGCGGCAATCGTGCCGCTGTAGGTCACGTCGTCGCCGATGTTGGAGCCGTGATTGATGCCGGAGACGATCAAGTCGGGCTTGTGGTCCATCACCTGCAACGCACCCAGATAGACGCAATCGGCCGGCGTGCCGTCGATGGCGTACCGGGAGACTGCCATCTCATGAATGCGCAGCGGCTTATGCAGCGTCAGCGCGTGCGACGCGGCGCTGCGCTCCTGATCGGGCGCCACGATGACGATATCGCCCAGCGATGCCAGCGTTTCGGCGAGCTGCGCCAGACCATCGGCGTGGATGCCGTCGTCGTTGGTAACGAGTATCGAAGCCATCGGGCAGAAGATCCCCGCACGCGTCGGCCTCGCCCGAACTTCCCAACGGGTCGCGGCTGCGCGATCGCAATGGCCCGCGATGACTGCGTCGCGCTACAGAAAGAAAGAATGGTCGGGGCGACTGGATTCGAACCAGCGACCCCTAGTCCCCCAGATTAGCCAGGGCGTTTCCAGCTCATTCTAGCTTATTCCTTCTTATTCCATAACGTTCGTGTTTTCAAAAGCTTACGGGTGCTCCGCTTTCCATCTCATTCCGTCTCATTCGTGCTGTTCTTTCTCATTCCGTGGCATAAGTGTGGCAGGATCAGGCACCGGCGGCGGCGGCGACAACGCGCAACTCCTGGTGCGCTGGCTCCGGGATCATCTCGTTCAGGCGCTCCATTGCCGCGGTGCTCGTCTCCTCGAATACGTGGCCGTAGCCTGGTTTGAGAACGGCCACCGCGGCCCCGCCTAGCGACCGAAGTAGACAGAGTTCCACCATTTTTCGCGCATAGCCTGGCGGAGACGAAATCGTCGTCCCGCCACAATCCCCCGAACCTCACCATGGAGTTGCCCCGCTTTGGTGGACGGTTTCCCGCTCACATTTCAAGCGATCTGAGCGTGCCTCCTTTCGTACCCCATGGGCGAGTCGTAGTCCAGGGGTGAGTTGACCCAAAACCCTAAAACGGTGCCAGGTTGATGTTTAGAGATTCGGTGTACGGTAGGCCTCCCGAAGGAGGCAGGAATGAAGCGGAAGAGGTACACGGACGAGCAGATTGCGTACGCGCTGCGGCAAGCCGAGGCGGGCACACCGATTAAGGAGGTATGCCGCAAGCTCGGGGTGACCGAGACGACGTTCTACACGTGGCGGCGGAAGTTCGCCGGCATGGGCGTCGCCGAGCTGCGTGAGCTGCGGCACCTGCGACAGGAGAACGGCAAGCTCAAGAAGCTGGTGGCGGATCTGTCGCTCGACAAGCACATGCTCCAGGAGGTGCTGTCAAAAAAGGTGTGAAGCCGGCCCGCAAGCGCCAGATCGTGGGGTACCTGCAGGGCGGGTTCCGGGTCAGCGAGCGGCGTGCGTGCCGGCTGTTGGAGTTTTCCCGAACCAGCCATCGATACGAGAGCGTCAAGACAGGCGATCCGGTGCTTCGACGACGGATCCGCGAGCTCGCCGCGGCACGACCACGGTTTGGGTACCGAAGGCTGAGTGTGCTGTTGCGGCGCGAAGGATGGGTCGTGAACTCAAAGCGTGTGTATCGCATTTACCGGGAGGAGGGGCTGGAAGTGCGGACGAAGCGGCGGCGCAAGGATGTGTCCCGAAGTTTGTAGAAAATCGTCTGGCGTGGCTCCGAGCTTGGACGTTTGATGTTACCTGCTACGCGGCCAACTCCTCCTGTTGGTCGATGATCGCGGCGAGATGCCGGTACCCGTCGATGCGGCGCATGCGGATCTGCCCGAACGCGATCAGCCCCCACAGCAGCGTCACCCCGGCCGCCTCGGTGCTGAACGATCCCTGGGTCTTGGTACGGCGACGGAACTCGCGGTTGAGGTTCTCCAGTGGGTTCGTCGTGCGCAGCGTCTTGCACATCGGTTTGGGGAACTCGTAGAAGGTCAGCAGCACCAGCCCCGCTTCCTCGAGGCTGCGCGCCACCGCCGGCACCAACCTCGACCACTTGCGCACGAAGTTGCTGTACGCGGCCCTCGCCTCGCTGCCGTTTGCCGCCTTCACGATGCGGTCCCAGTCTCGTTTCAGCTCGTCGTGGGCGTGTGACGGGCAATGCTTCAACAGATTCTTCCACTTGTGCTGAAGGCAGCGCTGCACCTTCGCTTCGGGCCACACCGTCGTCGCCTTGGCCAGCCCTTTGTGGCCGTCGGCGATGATCAGCCGGGGCGGCCGAAGACCTCTTTGCTCTAGGTCCTCGATCAGCCACTTCCAGTGACACCCGGCCTCCGAAGCGGCCCGACGCAACGCCACCAACACCTTGCGCCCATCTTCCGCCACTCCCAGCGCGGCGAAGATCGGCACCGACACGACCTGCCGCGCCAACCTCACCTTCAGGTGGAACCCGTCCAGGTACACGATCGGGTACGACTCACCGGCCAGATCGCGCTCGCACCACGTCCCGAACAGCTTCTTCAGCCGCCCCACCACCCTCGAGATCGCGCTCTTCGAGAGGTTCGCTTCACCCAGCAGCGGCGCGAGCGCCTTGCGGATCCGTCGGCTATTTGCACCCGCCAGGTACACCCCTAGAATCGCCTCGTCGACTTCCTCGGTGCGCCGTTGATACCGCGGCAGGATCGTGCTGCGGAACTCCCCGGTGCTGCCGTCCTCTCGCAGCAGCCGTCCCCGTGGTACCTCCAGATCCTGCGGCCCCTGCGCCCTCGTGATCTGCCGCCGATACGTCCCGTGCCGATATCCTCGCCGCGAGCCGTTGCGCTCGTACGGCCCGCATCCCAGCGCCTCGGCGAGCTCCTCCTCAAGCGTGATCGTAATCGCCTCCTGGATGCGGCTGTGCAGCAGCTCCTGGATGGCGCTACGGAACTCGATGACCGATACCTCTCCCGTGCTACCGTTGCTCATGGTGTGATCTCCTTGTTGTCGCCGTTTCCAGCGACTCGTTTTTCCTGCTCGGAGGTTACG